>NZ_JAMZDE010000009.1 GCF_024159085.1 Idiomarina rhizosphaerae | reverse complement strand
TTCGAAGCAGGGAGGCGTATTCTACACGTCCCTCTCGTTTCGTCAACCCATTTTTTTCAGCTTTTTCAGCCCGGTTAAAACAAAACGCCGTTGTCTGATTTCCTTAGCGGATAACTCATCACAACGGCGGCGAATTATAGTGATCTCTTTCAGCCTTGCAAGATCTTTTTTCGATCAAAAAGCTTAACCGAGCAAAAAAACATCACCTGTAAATAAACCTTGTTAGATTTGCTCGTTTTTACTTCTATTTTGTTGTTTTTTTGTGATTCCCCTGAACTGTTGTTATATTGAATCACTCTAATAAGTTGGATTTACATTAAAGGGCTTAAATCTTATGCGCTGGAAATTAATAACTTTTACCTGTTTGCTTGTTGCAACTCTTAGTTCAAGCGCCATACGAACGAGTCATGCTGCTACTTTTGATAGCAGCCTCCAAAATTCGTCTTCCACTTTACAAGATACTTACCGAAGTATTATCGAAAATCACCTCAATAAAAATTTCTCTATTATGCGCACCGTGCGTATTTTGATTAATAACTACCCGGAACATGCCACTTATATCGTTAATGCCGCTTTTGATATAAGAGAAAGCAGAGTCAAAGCGATAGTAATAGCCGCAATGCAAGCAGAACCGGCTGTCACTTATACTGTCGTCGACATTGCTATAGCTCGTTACCCAAATTTAACTAATGACATTGTTGAGGCAGCTATTCAAACCGAGCCCGCTTATATTGATGATATCATTACTATCGCTTTGCAACGTCAACCTGATAACGCTGAAACTATTATACGCAAGGCTGTCGCGTCCCATCCTGATTTTACTGAGTCTGTTTTGAGAACCGCAGCGCAGGAAGCACCTAGTTCAATTTTTTCCTCATTGACTGAATCGATAAAGGCTTTACCGGAAACTGCAACAGCTTTAATTGCCGTTATGAAGGACTTTTTTGTTGGTTCAGATAATGAAGAGGACACATACGAAATTAGCAAAGAAGATTGGCGAATTCTAACTCTGGAAGCGAAAGAGTCAGGAGTGAGTCGTAAAGAACTTGAATGGTTAGTAAAGGAAGGTTATCTGGAAAAGGAAACCTTCGCTAAGATTTTCAACGAAAAACTCTAATTAATTATTACCACTTGGTTTTATGACCCGTCCTAAATTATGTTGACGGTTTTAACTAAGCCAGTTGCACCTTGCAACTGGCTTTTTTATGCACCTCATTTGGGGTTTTCATGCCCAAACTAAGGTGCGGCCTGTATTCATTATAGATTGCAATCGATTGCCTTACCGCGCGCTTCAACTCCTCACCCGTTTTGCACTTCGTTAGTAAAAACTCGTGCTTAAGGATTCCGTTAATGCGTTCCGCAAGCGCATTCTGGTAACAATCATAACCATCGGTCATGGAGGGCGTAATCGAGCTGGATGCGAGCTGGGTTTGATACGCCTGTGAACAGTACTGACTGCCCCTATCGGAGTGGTGAATTAACGGGTCCTGGCTAAGTCGTCCTGTAGTCGCTTGCTTTAGCGCGCGCCCGATATCTGCCGCTGTCATGCTTTGGGAGACGTCATGCCCCATGATTTTCCGGCTATAAGCATCTGTTACCAGCGATAAGTAATGGACTCCCGCATCGGTTTCGACATAGGTTATGTCGCTAACAAAGACCTGCTCAGGTCGGCTTACAACCAGCTCCTTTAGCAGGTTAGGATGCTTCTTCATCCAGTGTTTACTATCCGTAGTTTTATGGTAATTTCGCGGCTTCTTTACCAGCAAGTTATGATTGCGCAGGTAGTCAAAAAGGCCATCCCGGCCAAGTTTAATGCCGGCTGCTTCTAGCTTAGGCTTAAGTAAATAATACAGTTTACGAGTGCCTAGCCTCGGCATAAAGCGTCGTATCTCTTGAACCAGCCTGAGAACTGGCATCAATGCCGCTGCTCTTCCCTGGTAGCGGCTTTCAGCTTGATAAACAGACTGCCGGGATATTCCCATTACACGGCACAGCTGCGATAAGCTTATTTGAGCTTGGCTCTGGAGTTTCCTAACCCCATGTCGACAAGCTTTTTTCGCAGTTGGGTTCCTTGTGTCGTATCGATGTAATCAATCATTTCATTGAGTACCAGGTTACGAACTTTCTCGTCTTCAAGCTTACGCTCTAGCTCTTTGATTTGTTGCTCTGGGGTGGGGTTCGAAATAGTCATAAGTGTTAACCTCGGGCGATACCAGTCTTGCCGCCCATGCTTGCGAAGCCACACTAAAACAGTGCTTCTGCCTTGTATTCCATATTTAGCTTGTGCTTGCTTGTAGGTCAACTCGCCTTTTTCTACCTGCTCTACAACGGCTAATTTAAAGGCTATTGTGTAATCTCGTTGAGTACGCTTAGAGATTGATTTGGTTGGATTTCCCATAATAAGTCTCCGATCTGTCAACTTATTTCAGGACGGGTCA
>NZ_JAMZDE010000008.1 GCF_024159085.1 Idiomarina rhizosphaerae | reverse complement strand
TGACCCGTCCTGAAATAAGTTGACAGATCGGAGACTTATTATGGGAAATCCAACCAAATCAATCTCTAAGCGTACTCAACGAGATTACACAATAGCCTTTAAATTAGCCGTTGTAGAGCAGGTAGAAAAAGGCGAGTTGACCTACAAGCAAGCACAAGCTAAATATGGAATACAAGGCAGAAGCACTGTTTTAGTGTGGCTTCGCAAGCATGGGCGGCAAGACTGGTATCGCCCGAGGTTAACACTTATGACTATTTCGAACCCCACCCCAGAGCAACAAATCAAAGAGCTAGAGCGTAAGCTTGAAGACGAGAAAGTTCGTAACCTGGTACTCAATGAAATGATTGATTACATCGATACGACACAAGGAACCCAACTGCGAAAAAAGCTTGTCGACATGGGGTTAGGAAACTCCAGAGCCAAGCTCAAATAAGCTTATCGCAGCTGTGCCGTGTAATGGGAATATCCCGGCAGTCTGTTTATCAAGCTGAAAGCCGCTACCAGGGAAGAGCAGCGGCATTGATGCCAGTTCTCAGGCTGGTTCAAGAGATACGACGCTTTATGCCGAGGCTAGGCACTCGTAAACTGTATTATTTACTTAAGCCTAAGCTAGAAGCAGCCGGCATTAAACTTGGCCGGGATGGCCTTTTTGACTACCTGCGCAATCATAACTTGCTGGTAAAGAAGCCGCGAAATTACCATAAAACTACGGATAGTAAACACTGGATGAAGAAGCATCCTAACCTGCTAAAGGAGCTGGTTGTAAGCCGACCTGAGCAGGTCTTTGTTAGCGACATAACCTATGTCGAAACCGATGCGGGAGTCCATTACTTATCGCTGGTAACAGATGCTTATAGCCGGAAAATCATGGGGCATGACGTCTCCCAAAGCATGACAGCGGCAGATATCGGGCGCGCGCTAAAGCAAGCGACTACAGGACGACTTAGCCAGGACCCGTTAATTCACCACTCCGATAGGGGCAGTCAGTACTGTTCACAGGCGTATCAAACCCAGCTCGCATCCAGCTCGATTACGCCCTCCATGACCGATGGTTATGATTGTTACCAGAATGCGCTTGCGGAACGCATTAACGGAATCCTTAAGCACGAGTTTTTACTAACGAAGTGCAAAACGGGTGAGGAGTTGAAGCGCGCGGTAAGGCAATCGATTGCAATCTATAATGAATACAGGCCGCACCTTAGTTTGGGCATGAAAACCCCAAATGAGGTGCATAAAAAAGCCAGTTGCAAGGTGCAACTGGCTTAGTTAAAACCGTCAACATAATTTAGGACGGGTCACTGCTCCGTAGCCTGACGTTCACGTCAGGTGAGATGCCTCAGCTTCTCCGCGCTTTAGACCAGCTCCCTCACCCATGGAAAGCTACAGCGGCCTCTGGCTAACGCCAGCCAATCTGTTCACGCAGATCTCATGCTCACTCTATACAGGGTTTAACTACCAGACCCGACCTGATGCAAAAGCATCAGGCTACTACAGAGCAGCCTTTGGTAATAAAGCGAGGAAGTTCACTTAGTTTTCGATGGTATATATCAAATCGCCACCTTGACCTTCAGTGGTGGAAGTCGATTCAAAAAGTAATCTTTCAGACAGTGTGTAGCGGAGTATGAAAGTAGAGGTTGGTTCTAGTAAGCCTATTCCATATTTAACGTACAGACGAGGAGAGAGGTATTTACCTATATACAAAGAGGTATCATTGATATCACTGGTTTCAGAATCCAAAGACACTTCATCTAAATCAAAAGTATCTTTTATGCCTTCGGTTAAAAACTTGGCACTACGACCACCAACTAATAATGCTGCCTGCAGTTCGAGATTATTCGCATCTCCCTGGCTACCCGGCGGCTTTCCGAATAACAGGTACGAGAGGATAGTACTGTCGGGAAGAGGCGGGGTTGAAAAAAGGCTTAATTCAGGTCGGTTTATAGTACCGGTAACTCGGGCCCCTATCTTCTCAGGCGGCCGTTCGTCTATACCTGTTTTTTCGATATTACGGGTAACTCTAAGATTTAGAGATGGGGTATCTAAAGGACCCCCATTGAAAAGCAAATCACCGCGTTCAATAGCTAATTTTTGTCCGTAAATCTCGTAATTACCGGATACGACTCCAATACTGCCGTTACCTCGTGCAACGGAATCGGGTTGCTGTGTAATCTGGAGCTTCCCTTTTAAGTTACCTGAAAAACCCAGAGCCTCGACGCGAACTTGCTCTCCTAAACTCACTGTTATATCTGTATTAGTAGAAAACAAAGGAGGCTCTTTAGATTCATTTTTCAAAGTAACATCAGCTGACTCCGTGACGGCTTGATCTAAATTCACTGGTGTTATTCGAGCTTTAGGTAGATGTAAATCGCCTCTGACGAACACAAGATCTTTATCAAGCTTTAGAGAGATATCAGGTGATGCAACAAGGAGAAGATCAGGGGTATCTAAAATCAATAGATCTTTACCCTTTATAATCAGGTCTCCGGTTCGTTTAAATGCATTGAGCTCTCCCTCAATAGTGACATCACCCTCACCTATTTTTCCGTTTGCATTAACCGTAAATTCGCCAACATTTGCGTCTGCCGTGAGTTCTGCATTGAGCTCACTAATTAATGTACCACTGGCTAATACAATGATTCTGTCTGCATTAAGGTTAACTTTTCCAGAAGCGGTTGGATCATTTAGATTACCTGCAATGTCGAGTTCAGCGCTTGTACTCCCATCGCCTATATCAACTTGCGGAGAAAATAAACTCAGTAACTCTAAACTGTTAGAGTTTAATGAAACCTTTCCGGAAATAGGGCTATCAGGAGCTATTTCTTCGATAGTAAGCTGCCCTGACAGGTTAAAAGCGAGTTCGTCAGCTACCGCTGTCATGCCTATATCGATACCTTCGTCGTCGCGGTTTTTAGCGGTTAAGTTGAGCTGATTTAAAGTAACTTTTTCTTCACCAGCCAGTACTTGGCTGTTATCCGCGTTAATAACGCCGTCAAGCTTCCTCAACGTCATATTTTGATAATCGAAAGCACCGGTAACCTCAGCCGAAACCTCACCAGTTAGCTTGTAAGCGACGTTGGGTAATACAAGAGCCTGCAGTATACCCAGTGGAACCTCACTGGCATTAGCATCGAAACTTATTACCTTATCCTGCTGTTCTAATTTAAGGCAGAAGGGATTATCTATCCCTTCGTAACTTAGACAGACTGGCGTAGTGTTGAACGTGACATCCTCATAGTTAAAACCAGCTGTTATAGGTTGGTTTAAGCTAACGGCATTGTACTCAGGGTGCTTGAAGTTAAATTTATTAACGCCTAATTCAAACTCTGGTTGGTTTAATTGCCCACTAATATCACCGGTAGCTACAACCTCGCCTTTAACGTCAGAGAGCTCGCTTAAATCTTTAGACGTTATCTGCCAGGAGAGTTTTTTGCCAGGGCTGAGCGCACCTTCAGCGATAAGTGACTGCGTTCCCCAGCTGGCATTAAACTGGTCAACAAATAAGTAAGGCTCTGACAGACGAAGTTCCACTTTTGCATTGACCGCCCGCTGTTGATACTCACCAGAGATGTCTGTAGTTAAAGATAGGTTATCTTTCCAATTGATATCAGCCTTGCCACTGACCGTTTCATCATTATGAGTAAGCTTTAAGCTTAAGACACTCAGGCTGTCTGGATTAAGTTTAGCTTCAGTAACTAGCTTTATGTTTTCTTCCAGCAGGCCTGACAGCTTATTGTTTAAATTAATTGAAAGTTCATCCAGTTCGCCTTGGGCCTGCAGCTTACCTTCGCGGCTGCTAATACCATTTGGCTGGTAGATTAATTCCTCCCAGCTTACTGAGGCATCAATTACCGGAGTAGTGGAGAGTGATGAAATATCTCCCTGCAAGGCTAACTGTCCCTTAATATCGCCTTTAGAATGCACGTTGAGTGGTGCAAAATTTATTATGTTGTCTTGATAGCTAACGGCTCCGTCGATATCCATTGTCTGTTGGTTAACTGTGACAGTTATGTCGGGCTCGATACTGGCTTGTGTTAATCCGCCTTCGCCACGTATATCTCCGGCAAAACTCAATTCAATTTGGTCAACTCCGGCACTTGCCAACCACTGGCTCAGGTTATTCTTTTGCCAATTGCTGTCAAACTGCCAACTAAGCTCCTTTAAAGGGGTATTGATTTTAGCGGTAATTTCACCCACAAGTCCCTCGGACAGCTCACTATTTGTCGTCAGAGACTGAATGTCGCCAGTTATATCCGTTTTTACTTTAAGAGAAGGGAAGTCTGGTGAGTGTAAATGGGTGTTATTTTCGAGCTCACTTTTAAAAGGGTAAGATAACTTAGTTTTTCCGGAAATCTCGGTGGTTAGGTATTGGTGCTCCAGACGAAGCTGTCTGATATTAAGCTGGCCATCAGTGTTAACTCTGGCTGATGCTTCAATCGTTAGTTCCTGAGAAGGGTTTTCTAAAATAAAAAAACGGCTTTCCTTAACCAGCAAGTTACGCAAGTTGACATCTAAAGGCAGCTCAATTTGAATGTCTTCAACAGAAGCTTCAGAATCCGCGTTTTGACTCGAATTCTGAGCTGCACGAAGACGGATCTCGCCACCAAGGCTTTCTATGTTATCTATTCGAATAACACCCGACAACAAAGCTAGCGGATCCCAGTTTATGACTAATTTATCCGGTGTATAGGAAAAAGTTTCGCTTTCAAAATGAAAATCTTCAAACTCAAACTCATTGATCAGGGTTCCATGAAATGCTTTGTACTGGATGTCTACTGGTAGATACTTTTGTCCCTGAGTTAGTACCCAGCGGCTACCTGTTTCGCTGCCAACCAGGCTTATAGCCAGCAATGGAATTAAAACAACCAGAACCAGGAATATACTAGCCAACCAGCGATAAATGCTCATAAATCGGGGCCTAAGGTAAAGTGCAGACGCCAGGGTTTGTCTGGTTCATCTATTGCCTGAGCGAGATCCAGACGAACCGAGCCGATTGGAGAAATCCAACGAATTCCGAACCCGACACTTTGTTTCAGTTTTTCGTTGGGTTCAATCATGGCATTACCGATATCCGTAAATAAAGCGACACGCCAATTTTCCATGAAGCGATAATCAATTTCCGCGCTGGCGACAGCCAAATAACGTCCACCTAAAACAGTTCCTGTATCGTCTTCTGGGCCTAGCTGCTCATAAGCGTAGCCGCGAACACTGTTGTCGCCGCCAGCGAAGAAACGTAGCGAAGGGGGCAACTGATTAAAATCATCTATGTAGGTAGCGCCAGCTTCGGCTCTGGCAAGAAAACGTATATTGTCTGTAACAGGGACAATAGCTTTAAAGCCAAGTTCCATGCTGGCCATATCGGCATCGGACAGCAGCGCCTCATTGGCTGCTTTTAGTGTCACATCAAAACGAAATCCCTTGTCGATATTTAACCTTCCATCAGCTGTCAGATAGTTCCAACTGGCTTGCGGAATTAAAAACTGACTGGTTCCCGAACTTTCGCCAATTTCGAAGTCATCGCGCTGCCAGTTTAAGCCGTACTCGCGTTGCCATTTACCCATTGCAACAATGCTGGATGCGCCAAAGCGATATAGTCGGTTAGTTTGTCCTTCGTTGTTTTTATCAGAGGCCTCAGCTCGAATCTGGTAATAATCTGACTGAGGGTTTTGACCCGGAATGATGTAGTTTGCGCCAACGCGGCTTTCTACTTCAGACAACTGTGTCATCCCCCGGAGTTGGTGTCCCTGGGTATTGACCCAACGGCGGTTAAGGCTGGCACTAATACGTGCTCCGGTATCGGTTCCGTAACCAACACCGTATTGATACTGGTTTCTAAAATTAGGCTCCGAACTGACCGAAATTGGTACGGTGTGTTCTTCGGCACTTTCCCAGTCCGGACTGACCTGAATTTGAGAGAAATATCCGCTGTCACTCAATGCTACTTGTAGCTGGCTTAGCTCCTGCGTGCTATAACCCTCTCCGGGTTCAAAAGGAACAAAGCGATGGAGCAATTCGTCGTCGAGTATATCCTGCTCGAAAGTGACTTGCCCGTATTGGTAGCGTTTTCCTGAATCAAAAACCACCTCTATATCAGCAGTGTTTTCTGCGATATCAATTTCGACATTGTGTTTTATAAAGCGCGCATCGTGATAGCCGCGTTGACTCGCTAATGATAGTAACCTGGACTTAACTTGTTCGTAATTACTATGAATAAAACGTTGTTTTTCCTTGAGATTACTATTATCTACTATGTTGTCAAACACCTTATCTTCAGCTGCATCGCCCTGAATTTCCCATATATTTTTAGCAATTTGTACCGGGTCATTCAGCTCAATTTGATAGGCGGCTGACCAACCTCCGTCAACGGTTTCTAGTTGAGCATTCACTTCAACCTGATAATATCCATATGGGCGGAGTGCTTTTCTAATGTCGGCGGGTGCCTGTCGATGTAGATACCGGACTCTGTAGTCGGCGTAACTTTTGTCTTTATCCAGACGGGCTATTTGCAATAGCGCCATAACATTGGCGTACTCGTCTCCCTCAACACCGGAGACCTCAACTTCAACTGAAGCGAGAGCCTGTCCGCTGAAAAGTAAACTACAGCTAAAAAGAATACATCGAAAGTAACGCATTGAAGTGTTATACCAGACAAAAAGTTACGACATAATCGCATGCTTTAAGATTTCATGTAAATCATTGGTTCAACCCGGAGACTCTATGGCGATAGAAATTACGACAGCAGAAAAACGATTGTTACAAAGAGTGAGTATTCCACCACGCCCCGAAACTTTGCTAACTGTGAGTCGTGAAGCCAAAAAAAGTGAACCTGATGTGACCGTTATCGCTGAATCTATTTCGGCTGATATGAGTATAGCCGCCGCTGTTTTACAGGTTGTTAATTCTGCCGCTTACCGCAGAGCGAGAGAGGTCGATTCAATTCAGCAGGCAGTCATGACGCTTGGCTTTCGCCGGGTTTTCCCGATTGTCCGGGCGGTTGCACTTAAATCGGCTTTGACGTCGGACTATGATCTCAGCGAATTCTGGCGTTATAACGAGTGGGTTGCCGGGGCCTGTGTGATGATCGCTGAAGCCATTGGACGACCTGAATTGAGAGATCATGCTTATATGCTGGGTCTTTTTCAAAGCTCGGGAATACCGGTGATGTTGGCTGAGTTCGATGATTATGCCGACTTACTCAATGCTGCAGAAAGTACGCCGTGGCAGCAAGTTCAGGCCAAAGAGCTGGAGCTCTTCCAGACCACACATACCACTATCGGTGCGCTACTGGCACAACAATGGAAGTTGCCGAAAATTGTTGTTGAAGTCATTTATTATTTGTTTGAAGACAGTTCAATTTTTAATCATTCCAGTGAACTCGACAATTTAACCCTAGATTTATTGGGAATACTAAAAATATCGCGGTACGCAATTGATTTGAGAACCCGCAGTTTGGCCGGGGAAGAAGAATGGCAGTATGTTCAGGATGGCGTACTTGAGCATTTTCAAATCGATGAGTTTAAGGTAGATGAGATGCTGCAGATTGTTCATGAGGAGCTTTTTGACGTAGAAGCCTAGCCATAATTGTTTAATTTATCTGCAAACGGTCGGTTAAGCCGTAAATATCGCTTGTCTGAATACTGGGTGTCGGTATAATTCTTCGCTCAAGCGTTAGGGGCGTAGTTCCAATTGGTAGAACAGCGGTCTCCAAAACCGACGGTTGGGGGTTCGAATCCCTCCGCCCCTGCCAGTTTCTAACTGGCTATCCTTCCCAAGCTTGAGTAAACTGCATTTATCTGTTTTCAACGGTAATCGTCATGCTCCCAGAATGGACCAGTCAACAACGCGCCGCATTACAAGTTATGGGTATTCCCGTGTGGGAAAAGAAAAGTGCGCCGGCACCGGTATTTTATTATCGTCTGGGTCCTCTCTATTTACGTGGACAGAATGAGTTGCCTGTTTCTCTGCCCGGTTGGCTTGATGACCTTTGCTTGTATCTCGGACAACGCCCGGTCGCTATAAAAGCCCCCTCTAAAACTCCAGACTTGTGTTTCGATTACACTGAGAGTCTTAACGGTTCCGTTCCGGTTGAAACAAAAAAGTCCCTCTGGCAGCAACTGGCACATGCAAAGCTTTAACATTGAGGATTTTCGACCCGGTGAGCTTGAATTTTCGGTCGAAAAAAAAGCACACAGGACCCCCTGGTCCTGGTCTGTATTTAGCGAAAGTTATGGTGAACAATATCGTTGTCGGCGGCTATTGCGTGATTCAAGGGTTATTGGTTTTACTATCAGTCAGTTAGTTGCCGATGAATTGACGTTGCACAACATTGCTGTGGATCCTGACTTTCAGGGACAAGGCTTTGGTTACAAACTCATGCAGGACTTATTAGACTATGCTGAAAAGAAACACTGCGTTGTGTTTCTGGAAGTTCGTGCCTCCAATGCTGCCGCTATCCGCTTATATGAAGGCAATGGATTTGATACCGTAGGGCGCAGAGTCAATTATTATCCAGCCGCCGACGGGCGCGAAGACGCTTTAGTTATGCGTTGGGAAAGCTAATAACCAAATGGAGTAATTATGCCATCAACACAACAGGTACGAGCTCTACAGGCCTTGTCTTTTATGGATCTAACCACGTTGAATAACGATGATACCCGAGAGGTTATTGAAGACTTATGTCAACGTGCCTCGATAAATAAAAAGAGTGTCGCTGCGGTTTGTGTGTTTCCTGAATGGGTTGCATTAGCGCGGCAGTTTCTCAACGAGCAGGGGCTGGATACCAAAGTCGCTACGGTTACTAACTTTCCTGATGGCAGTACCAATGTCGCTCGCGCTGCAGCTGAAACTGAGCGCGCTATAGCGGCTGGAGCACATGAGGTTGATGTGGTTCTGCCTTATCAGGCTTTATTGCAAGGTGATGAGAGCACCCCGGCTGAGTTAGTTAGGGAATGCAAAGACATCTGCGGGGATTCAGCTCAATTGAAAGTTATTATTGAATCAGGCGAACTTCAGCAACACGATAAAATCGTTCTGGCCAGTGAGTTAGCTATTGCTAATGGTGCTGATTTTATTAAAACTTCAACCGGTAAAGTGTCGGTAAATGCCACCTTGAAAGCGGCTGAAGCCATGCTGGGGGTTATTAAATCCAGTCAAACAGATTGTGGTTTTAAAGCCGCAGGCGGGATCCGGACACTGGATGATGCGGTTCAGTATATTGAGTTAGCCGAGCGGATTATGGGTGAAGACTGGGTTACCGCTGATAACTTCCGCATCGGAGCCAGTAGCCTGTTGCAGGATCTCCAAAGCATTTTGGTTAAGGTTTAAGTCTATGTTTTTGGCGCAAGAGGTTATTCGCAAAAAGCGTGACGCTGTGGGTTTATCCGACACCGATATTCAGCAGTTCGTTAACGGGATTTGCGATGACAGCGTCAGTGAGGGGCAAATAGCCGCGTTGGCTATGGCGATTTATTTTCGCGGTATGTCGGCGCAGGAAAAAACAGCTTTAACCGTTGCTATGCGAGATTCCGGCGATGTTCTTGACTGGCGGCAGGACAATTTAAATGGTCCGGTATTGGATAAGCACTCAACCGGTGGTGTCGGTGACGTCGTCAGTTTAATGCTGGGTCCTATTGTCGCTGCCTGTGGTGGCTATGTCCCGATGATTTCCGGGCGTGGTCTGGGGCATACCGGCGGTACGCTGGATAAATTTGACGCTATCCCCGGCTACCAGACCGCGCCGGATAATAGGCGCTTTCGCGACACGGTAAAGCAGGCTGGTGTTGCTATTATTGGGCAAACAGGGCGCCTGGCACCGGCTGACAGCCGCTTTTATGCAACGCGTGATGTGACTGCAACGGTGGAGTCTATTCCGTTAATTACGGCTTCTATTTTGGCTAAAAAGCTTGCTGAAGGCCTTGATGGTTTGGTTATGGATGTTAAAGCCGGTAACGGTGCATTCATGCCAGGCTACCGAGAATCTAAAGAGCTTGCGCAGAGTCTGGTGAGTGTCGGCCGGAAACTGGGAGTGGAAACCACGGCGCTTATCACTGACATGAATCAGGCATTAGGTTCCTCTGCCGGTAATGCGGTTGAGGTTCAGTTAGCCGTCGATTATTTAACGGGAAAGCGCAGAGATAAACGCCTGCATCAGGTAACAAAGGCGTTATCTGCCGAGTTGTTGGTTTCGGGGAAGTTGGCTAAAAATACGGACCAAGCTGAGGTTATGGTTGAAAACGTGCTGGAAAACGGTTTGGCGGCGGAACGTTTTGCAAAAATGGTCAGTTCTTTGGGCGGGCCTCACGACTTTCTGGAAAAAAGTGGCCAGTACCTGCCTCAAGCAAGCCTGATAAAACCGTTAAAGCTTCCCGCCGAGTATCACGGGTTATATTTATCGGAAGTGAATACAAGAGAATTGGGAATGGCGGTTGTCTGTTTAGGTGGAGGTAGGCGCAAAGCTGATGATAAATTGGATTTAAGCGTTGGTATGACCGATATCCTGACCATTGGCTCGAAAGTGGACTCAGAGAGTGTCATTGCAATAGTGCATGCCAGTAACGAGTCGGACTGGCAAGAGGCTGCCGATAGCATACTGAAAGCTTTGAGTTTTTCCTCTAATCCGCCGGAGCCCGACTCTGTTATCTATGAGCGCATAGCCGGAGAGACTGAATGAGCAGAGCCATTGTTCTGGTATTAGATTCGTTTGGTATTGGTTCAGCCCCCGACGCTGATAAGTTTGGTGACGAAGGCGCTGATACTTTTGGCCATATTGCTAAATATCGGTATCAGCAGGGGCAACCCCTACAGTTACCTAATCTGACCCGGCTGGGCTTAACTGAAGCTCATAAAGAAGCGACGGGCATCTATGCCAAAGGTTTTCATGAAGTGGAAACTCATGGCGCCTATGCTTGTGCTGCAGAACTCTCGTCCGGAAAAGACACGCCCTCTGGTCATTGGGAATTAATGGGTGTCCCGGTGCATTTCGAATGGGGTTACTTCCTCAATGAAGAGAACAGTTTTCCTGATGAATTGTTAGCTCAAATTCTTAAGACCTGCGAACTAGACGGTTATCTTGGTAATTGCCATGCTTCGGGCACCGAAATCCTAAAGCAATTAGGTGAGCAGCACATCCGTAACGGTTACCCTATTTTCTACACTTCTGCCGATTCCGTGTTTCAGATTGCCGCGCACGAAGAACATTTTGGTCTGGAGCGTTTATATCAGGTATGCGAGAAGGTTCGGGCGCTTATAGAGCCATATAATATTGGTCGCGTTATTGCGCGTCCTTTTGTTGGCGACAACGCTGACAACTTTGAGCGCACAGCTAACCGTAAAGACTACTCTGTTTTACCACCTAAGCCGACGGTGTTGGATAAGCTTCAGAATAAAGGTGGCAAGGTTATTGCTATCGGTAAAATCTCGGATATTTTTGCCGGGCAGGGCGTTTCCGAGTCGGTCAAAGCATCGGGGCTGAACGGGCTTTTAACGGCGACATTAAACGCCATGGAGAAAGCCCCAGAGAACACATTAATTTTTACCAATTTAGTGGATTTTGACACCTTATACGGACACCGGCGAGATATTGATGGCTATGCCCGGGAACTGGAAGCGTTCGACCAATGGTTGCCTGTTATTGAATCGGCAATGAAACCGGATGATGTTTTAGTCTTAACCGCTGATCATGGCTGTGACCCCACCTGGCAGGGAACCGATCATACCCGTGAATTTATTCCTTTATTACTGTCGGGTGAAAATGTACTGGCGGGGAGTCGGGGGAAACGACACAGTTTCGCCGATTTAGGGCAAACACTGTGTCGTCTATTTGACTTACCCGCGATGGAAGAAGGCAAGGCAATTAAGCTTAGCTAACACGATACCGCTTAACGTTATTCTCGAGTTGTGCAGCGGTGTTACTGAGCTCTTTCATATGCTCTCCGGCTTGTTGAGTACCATCGGCAGTTTGTTTCGCAATATCGACAATTGTGGTCATATTTTGATTAATGGTTTCCGAAACCGATGTCTGCTCTTCCGCAGCAGTCGCAATTTGTGCGTTCTGCGTGTTAATGGTGTTTACGGCTTCAAGAACTTTCGCCAGAGCATTTTCCACTTCTGCCGCCTCGGCGACACTGGTTTCACTGCCCTGTTTTATGGAGGCCATAACATTAGACACTTTTTTACTGCCTTGCTGCAGTTGCTCTATCATCGATTCAATTTCGTGAGTGCTGTCCTGAGTTCGTTTTGCCAGAGTGCGAACCTCGTCGGCAACAACGGCAAAACCTCGGCCTGCTTCACCTGCCCGAGCCGACTCTATTGCTGCGTTAAGCGCCAGTAAGTTGGTCTGTTCAGCAATGCCTCGAATAACATCAAGCACGGAGCCAATTTTCGCTGAATGCGCGTTTAGCTGTTCAACTTCTGATGCGCCGTTCTCAACTTTTTCTGCCAGACCGTGAATGACATTAACGGCTTTGGTCAGCAGGTGATTACTGGAATGCACCAATTCTTCCGCCTGTTCAGCAGCTGATGACGCTTCGCTGGCGCTACGGGCGACTTCATGAGAGGCCGTCGACATTTCGTTAATCGCAGTTGCCACTTGCTCACTTTCGGCCTGCTGTTCGGTTACTCCCTCGCGAGCATCGATCAGAACTTTGTCCAATTTTTGAGTGGAGCGACTGACGGAGCTCGCAGAATGACGGATATTGGTTACCATATCGGAAACCTGATCGGCAAAATCATTAAAGGCTTGCCCAAGATCGGCCATTTCATCGTTGCTGGTCGTATCAAGACGCTGGGTAAGATCACCATCGCCTTTTGCAATTCTTTCCATAGCGTTAAGGGCGTTACGCAGTGGTCGTGTAATTCCTTTGACCACAAACAACGCCAGAGCGGCAATAATAAGTAACGCAACAATTGAGGCTATGATGGTTTCAACAACCGCGTCGGCTAGTGCTTCATCAACATTATTTTCAATTCTGGCGGCTTCCTGCTCCATTCCCGCTGTCCAAAAACCAGTACCTATCACCCAGTTCCATTCGTTCAGCAGCTTGGCGTAACCAAGTTTAGGATTGACTTGCTGCTGAGTATTCTGCCAGTCGTATTTGACGAAGCCGCCACCGCCTTCTGCTGCTTCAATGAGCTTTCTGATAAGGTAAACCCCATTGGGATCCTGAAAGTCGAACAGGTTTTTACCTTCAAGGCTTTGATTAACGCCATGAGCGACACTGACACCCTGACGGTCATAAACAAAGAGGTAACCCACATCGCCAGAGTCATCAAAACGTAATTGCCGTAGTATTTGTTTTGCACGCTCTTGTCTTTCCTGTAATGAGCCCAGGGAAGTATCTTTTACAAGGTGCTGGATAGAAGTAAATGCTAACTCCAAATAGTTAGAAAGCTCTTCTCGACTGTCTTTTTCCATTTGCGTTGTGAATTCTTCAACGGCATTTTGACCAACAGTCGTCGACTGAGACAAGTTATACCAAGTTAAGAATACGGCAATAAGTACTGGAGGTATAAGTGCCAGAGAAAATACTTTAGCTTTTATCGTCAGTTGCATGGGCAGGTTACTCAGGTTGTTCATGTCAGTTGTATAGTTTAGTACAGGCTCGGAATGCTATCTTTTAGACGTTAGTACCGTATCTATCTCAGATTATAACAATCCATGGTTTGTGTATCGGCAGCAGATCAGCGAAAATAAGCAATATAGTTAAATTTAACCAATAAGAGTCTTGTTGATGTCTGAATCCAGCTTGCAGAATGAAGTCGCGAAACGTCGTACCTTTGCCATTATCTCCCACCCGGATGCCGGTAAAACCACGATTACTGAAAAGGTCTTGCTGCATGGTCAGCAGATCCAAAAAGCGGGAACGATAAAAGGCAAGAAGTCTGGTCAGCATGCAAAGTCAGACTGGATGCAAATGGAGCAGGAGCGGGGCATATCTGTAACCACCTCGGTCATGCAGTTCCCTTACAATAATGCCCTGGTGAATCTATTAGATACTCCCGGACACGAAGACTTCTCAGAAGATACTTATCGCACGCTGACCGCCGTCGACTCTTGTTTAATGGTTATTGACGGGGCTAAAGGTGTTGAGGACCGAACCATTAAATTGATGGAAGTCACTCGTTTACGTGATACTCCGATTATCACTTTTATGAACAAACTAGACCGTGACATTCGCGACCCGCTTGAGTTGCTGGATGAAGTGGAAGATGTTCTAAAAATTATGTGCGCACCTATTACCTGGCCAATTGGTTCTGGCAAAAACTTTAAAGGGGTTTATCACCTTCTTAAAGATGAAACGATTTTATATAAAACCGGGCAGGGACATCGAATTCAGGAAGAAACCATTATAAAAGGTCTTGATAACCCAGAGCTAGATGAGAAGTTAGGTGTCTGGGCAGACGAACTGCGCGAGCAAATTGAGTTGGTGAATGGGGCGTCAAACCCCTTTGATAAAGAACTGTTTCTTGCCGGCGAGTTGACTCCGGTATTTTTCGGTACGGCGTTAGGTAACTTCGGTGTGGACCATATGCTGGATGGCCTGGTCGACTGGGCGCCGAGACCTCAGCCTCGCGAAACCGATCAGCAGGATAGTGTCAGTGCAGACAACAAAGACTTCTCTGGCTTCATCTTTAAAATTCAGGCGAATATGGATCCGCGGCATCGGGACCGGGTGGCTTTTTTGCGCATTGTATCTGGCAAATATGAAAAAGGCATGAAAATGCGTCAGGTTCGTACAGGGAAAGATGTGCGTATCAGTGATGCATTAACCTTTTTAGCCGGTGACCGTTCGCACGTGGAAGAAGCTTATCCTGGCGATATCATTGGTCTTCATAATCACGGAACCATTCAGATTGGCGATACTTTTACCGCCGGTGAAGACTTCAAGTTTAGCGGTATTCCGAACTTTGCGCCTGAGCTTTTCCGTCGTATTCGTTTGAAAGATCCGCTTAAGCAGAAGCAATTATTAAAAGGCTTAGTGCAGTTATCTGAAGAGGGCGCCGTGCAGGTGTTCCGACCGCTTATTAGCAACGACCTGATTGTTGGCGCTGTTGGGGTTCTGCAGTTTGACGTGGTAGTCCATCGCCTGAGAACGGAATACAAAGTGGATGCTGTGTACGAAAATATTAACGTCGCGACAGCGCGCTGGGTGAGCAGTAAAGACGAGAAAAAACTGGATGAGTTTCGTCGTAAAGCAGAAGCGAATCTGGCATTAGATGGTGGCGACAACCTGACCTACATTGCCCCGACTATGGTGAACTTAAGCCTGGCAGAAGAGCGTTACCCCGATATTGAGTTTACTCACACACGCGAACACTAAAGCTTATGAATACGCTTTACGACACTCATTGCCATATTGATTTTCAGGCATTTGATGAGGACCGGGAGCAAGTTTTAGCAGCGGCTGCCGAAGCCGGAGTTGAGCGTTTTATGGTGCCGGGTGTTAGTGCTGAGCAATGGCCCCGGCTGCAGCAGTTAGTCAATCAGTTTTCAAGCTGGCGCTTTGCTTTAGGCTTGCACCCCTGGTTTATTCAACAACATAATCTGAACCACCTGCAAGAGCTTGAACAAGCCTTAGATACTCCGCATGAGCGGTTACGGGCAGTGGGCGAGGTGGGGCTGGATGCTACCTGCGATAATTCCGAGCTGCAGCGTGAGCTCTTTATTGAACAACTGAAATTAGCGAAGAGCTATCACCTGCCAGTCATTATACATCACCGTAAAACTCTGGAAACAACCCATCCCTTAGTCAAACAATATGGCCCTGAGCAAGGCGTTATACATGCTTTCAGTGGCAGCTACGAGCAAGCTATGAAGTTTGTTGATTGCGGTTATAAACTGGGTATTGGCGGAGTAATTACTTACACCCGGGCACAAAAAACGCGACAGGCCATAGCCAAAGTACCGCTATCGGCTCTGGTGCTAGAGACGGACTCACCGGATATGCCTCTTTGCGGACATCAGGGAGAGCGTAATGAGCCGGCAAGGGTTGCAAAGGTTCTGGATGTTTTAGCCGAGTTGAGAGAGGTCGATAAAGACTCGCTTAGCGAAGCTTTATGGATGAACAGTTGTAAGTTGTTTAATGATGCTCAACCTGCCAGTAACGATCACGTATCCGGTTAAAGCCTAACATAATAAACACACCGGCCAGCATCGCCAGAAGAAGTAGCAGTTTACCTTGCTGCATCAGGCCGTTATGGGCAGTCTGGCTTTGCTTCAACAATAGATTTTTATCGAAAATGACCTGTAAATAACCACTCACATTGTCTTCCAGGTTAATTTCTTCAACCAGTACCCATGGCTCAGAAGTCTCTTTGTTAGTGGGCCAGTCAATAATGGATGAATTAACGCCACTGTGTACGAGCAGCTCACCAAAGCGGTTTCGGATGGTTGCCGCCATGACTTCGGGGTGGCTGGCGATATTGTCGGTCAGAGCAGTTAAGCGCTCGGTATTTTGATGTTCAAGCCAATAATGGGCTTCGTGCTCGGCCTGATCCATCATAAGCTGGGTTACCGACTGAGTTTGCGAGAAAAGTTGCTGTTGCGACTGGACACTGGCAATATTCCAGACATTAATAATGATTAGCAGTAATCCACCTGCAGCGGCTAAGCGCAGAGCACGTTTCGTCATAATACGAATAATGGCTTTGGTTTTGTTGTTCAGCAAAGTACTTTTTATTCTTTGCCATTGCCTGGATTCTGTTAGTCGCATGAGTTCAGCTCAGGAGTTTCCCGTTAAATGAAACACAGTTCTGGTTTAATTGTTTTCGACATGGATTCTACCTTAATTCATATTGAGTGTATCGACGAAATTGCACGATTAAACAACCGTTATACTAAAGTCTCGACCATAACGGAAGCCGCTATGAGGGGCGAAATTGATTTCGCAGAGAGCTTAACCCAGCGTGTGGCTTGTCTGGAAGGCATTAAAGAGTCTGATCTGGAAAGTTTATTTTCACCTATTCCATTTAACCCCGGTGCTAAAGAACTTATTCAGGCGCTGCAAGCCGCGGGCTGGAAAACTGCACTGGTTTCCGGTGGGTTCACCTGGTTTGCAAACAGGGTTCAAGCGGCTCTGAATTTGGATGCAGTTGTCGCCAACCAGCTGGAAGTGGTCGAAGGTTGTTTGACCGGGAAAATACTAGGTGAAATTGTTGACGCTCAAGTTAAAGCGGAACAACTTCAGAAACTGGCCGGGCATTGGAATATTCCGCCTGACCGAACCGTAGCGGTAGGAGACGGTGCCAACGACGCCTTAATGCTTAAAGCCGCCGCTGTTGGTATTGCTTTTAATGCAAAACCGGCGTTGCAGGCTATTGCGGATTATTCTGTCAATTCCAATAACTTACTCGAGATACTAGGCTGCCTTAAACAGTCAGAACTTATTGAGCCAGTTGTTTAAGCGTTCCTGCTGTTCCTTAATGGCATCGGCTTCCGATAAGGCAAACTCCAGTAAGCTTTCGGTGACATCAACCGTGTCGGCAATAGCGTATACCTGCCACAAGTCCTCTTCTATTTCCTGCGCCCGGTATGCGGCATAGCGGCTAATGTAATTCAGTTCGGCCTGAATAAACTGAGTATCGGGGCGTCCTGTTCTGGAAAGAGTCACAGTGACAGCCCGAAAGAGAGAATTGGGTATGCTTTGCTCAATAAAAGATTCAATAGCCTGGTTGTCATTACTCTTCAGCCATTGGGTTTGAACAATGTCCTCACCATTTTGACGATATAACCTCAGTAATAGTAATAAAGTGACCGGTTCCGACGTACGGTCCATCTCATTTAACCTGGGGAGAAGTTCTTCTGTTAACGAGGAACCACGCAGCAGCGGTTGTAAATTAATCGCACTTTGCTGACTGCCGGGGAATTTAGCCAATAATTTAGCCCATCCGGATGGCCAGTTAGAGAGACCTGCACGTCGCACAGAGGTCTTACGTTTTTTATTTCTATACAGGAAAACTGGCAATGAGCCTGGAGCGTCGCAGTACAAATTGCGCAGACAAAGTTCCAGCCCATTTATTGAGGTGTTTTCCACTTGCAGCTTAAGCAGGTCACGCTGTTCACGAATTAAAAAGCGTATGAATTCCGAGCCCATGTGTTGTTCGTGGTCACCTTCAATTTTCAAACGTAACGTGGTGCGGGCGTCGTCAATAGAAGCTATGGTATAAGCTAAATGGTCTAACTTGGCTTTTTTATACAGCTTCTTAAAGCCGGTCAGAGAAATGTCGACATTATCACCTTTCTCTGCCGGTAACGGCGTATCAATTTGCACTTGCAGACCGCTGACGGAAAGATCAATGATCATGCCGTCACGAACCAGTTTGCCAACTTTAACCCGGCAGCGGCTACGGTAGCTGAAGCGTTTCTCACTGCGTAAGTTAATAAACTCAAGGCGTGCTTCTTTAGTACGAATAGGTGTGGACGGTGGATGCGCGAAAGCTTTTAATGATGACAACTGCTCTTTTTCGATACCGGTATTGAAAAAGCCCTGCAAACTTTCCGTTATATCGTTGACCACTCCCATATATCGCAAAGGTGCTATCGCTCTTTTAACTTGTGCTGTAGGTGGGTTGATGCGAAACGGAACATTAATGTTCTTCGGTACGCTCTGAGGTTGCCATGCCTGATTCAAATCTACTCGACGTAAATCGATTTGATAAACTCGCCAGGAGGCTTTTTTACTGCCAAAAGCAATGTAAGTATCCCATAACCCGGTCTTTTGAAGTTCTTCTGCGGTGGCTGAGTAGTTGTATATTTTCCCGCGTGCGGTAATGGAAAAAGTCATTACCAGTAAACGAGCATATTCCTTTTGAGCTAAGTCCTGCAGTAACCAGCGGCTGCGGCGTAGATTAAAAATAGAGCCGAAACTGATTTGGTTCAGTTCATTAATCCAGTTATTTAAAATAAAGCGGTTGTTGTCCGTAGTTAATACGTAATCGGCTACCAGTTGTTTGTTTGCCTCAGAAAAGAACACCGGCAACTGCTGCATCCTGGGTAACAGGAATTGCTCGTGTCCTTTATTGAGTATTGTGTTGTAAGTATTATCAATATTAACGCGGTAGCGTTTCTTATAACCATTAATAAATCGATGAAAAAATTTATCCAGTTCGGCTGACTGATAATCCGGATCTCGATTCAAACTTAAGTAATGTTTTCCGTCTACTTCCTGAACTCCGACAACGCGATAGGGAATTCGAGTTTCAGGGTTTATCGTGAACTCTTTCGCCAGTCCGGTAAAATAAAGCGACAGCGAATCGCCGTATTGCAGATTATGTTCATCGTTAACACGAACTCGCATCCCCGTAATGGAAATATCAGCCGTTACTGCCTGATAATTTTTTCCTTTACTGTCTTCAAGCCCGACTTCGATGGTAAAATTCATTCGTTCTTCGGCGCGGTAAGGGTACTGACCAAAGTGGAATGTCTCTAAAAGGTAAGATTCAGCCTCGTTGTCGCCGTTCAAAAACGGTGATTGGCCACTTAAGGGCTCGGCATTGTGGTCTGCTAAACTTTGCGCGAAGGCTTTTTCTTCTTCGCGAGCCTGACGCAAATGGTTATCTGCATCCAGTATTTGCTCAAAAGTATCCTGGGTGAAAACGCCCTTATAGGTTTCCAGACCCCGCTCAAAAATTTCAATAGCAACATCGTCAAGCTGATGCCGACGTCCATTGTATTCGTAAGGACGGCACTCGCCATCAACCTGATTACGCAAGTCAACAGTGCGATGACAGGGAGCGGCTAAACGTCTAAGCTCCATTTTAAGCTTGAATTTTGTGGGGCCATCTTCGTTTTCAGTTAACGACTGAAATAAGGTGTCAAAGTCGGTATCGTAAACGACGGGTTTTAACTGATCGATAAGTTGGTCAAAATAATGGTTCGGCATCGAAGTCTAATATTTTTTATAATTATTCTTGAATAATACCTCATCATAAAACGAGAAGCAGACGAATGGCAAAAGCAAAAAGTGCGTATGTGTGTAATGACTGTGGCGCCGACTTCCCGCGCTGGCTTGGACAATGCCCGGAATGTAAGGCCTGGAATACGCTAACTGAAATTCGTTTAACGTCAAAAACAATCTCTACCTCATCTGAACGGCGGGGCTTTAGCGGTATTACCGAAGGCAGGGTACAGACCCTGAATGAAGTGGACTTGCAGGAAGTACCGCGTTTTAGCTCTGGCTTTCAGGAGTTTGACCGAGTTTTAGGCGGCGGCGTTGTTCCTGGCTCAGCAATACTCATCGGCGGTTCACCAGGGGCTGGGAAAAGCACGTTGTTACTGCAGGCTTTATGTAAACTGGCAGAACGCATGCCTGCATTATACGTTACCGGCGAGGAATCTCTGCAGCAGGTGGCAATGCGGGCTCAGCGGCTTAATCTGCCGACGGATAAACTGCGTATGTTGTCTGAAACCTCAGTGGAAAGCATTTGTCAGCTGGCTGATAAAGAAAAACCCGCGATTATGGTCATTGATTCCATTCAGGTGATGCATATGGCCGATATTCAATCGGCACCGGGTAGCGTCTCTCAAGTGCGCGAATCAGCCGCCTTTTTAACGCGTTACGCCAAACAAAAAAATGTCGCTATTATTATGGTTGGGCACGTGACCAAAGAAGGCCATCTGGCGGGGCCAAAAGTGCTGGAACATTGTATTGACTGCTCCGTACTTCTGGATGGCTCATCAGATTCCCGTTATCGCACCCTACGTGGTACTAAGAATCGCTTCGGTGCGGTGAACGAACTCGGCGTATTTGCTATGACTGGTGGCGGGCTGAAGGAGGTTTCGAATCCATCGGCTATATTCCTGCAGCGCGCCGAAGATCAGGGCAATGGCTCTGTCGTTATGGTGATCTGGGAGGGTACACGACCGTTGCTGGTCGAGATTCAGGCACTAGTAGATTATTCGGCACTGGCTAATCCGCGGCGGGTTGCGGTAGGGCTTGAAGCAACGCGACTAGCACTGCTACTGGCGGTTCTGCATCGCCACGGTGGTTTACAAGTGTCGGATCAGGACGTTTTTGTGAACGTCGTTGGCGGGGTTAAGGTATCTGAAACGTCAGCAGACTTGGCTTTGTTGCTTGCTATTGTTTCCAGTTTTAAAGGTGAGCCGTTAGCACGTGAGTTAATCGTGTTTGGCGAAGTAGGGTTGGCCGGTGAAATACGCCCGGTACCTAATGGTCTGGAGCGTTTAAATGAGGCCGCTAAACATGGTTTTAAAAAAGCCATTGTACCTATTGGCAACACGCCTAAAACCTCACCCAAAGGCATGGAAGTTATTGGAGTGAAGAATCTTCAGCAAGCGCTGGATGTCATGTAATTCAGAAATAAAAAAGGGGAGCGATAAAGCTCCCCTTTGCTATTCAGCATATTAACCAATAGGTTTGTATTTAATGCGGTGCGGCTCCATAGCCTGTTCACCAAATTTTTCTTTCATATAAGCTTCGTAATCGCTGTAGTTACCCTCGTAGAACACCACTTCGCCTTCATCGCGGTAGTCCAGAATGTGAGTAGCAATACGGTCAAGGAACCAACGGTCGTGCGAAATAACCATCACAGAGCCCGGGAATTCCAGAATCGCTTCTTCCAGTGCACGCAGGGTTTCCACGTCTAAGTCGTTGGTAGGCTCATCGAGTAACAAGGTGTTGCCACCGGCTTTTAACAGCTTGGCCAAATGCACACGGTTACGCTCACCACCAGACAGCTCGCCAATACGTTTTTGCTGGTCGGTACCACGGAAGTTAAAGCGACCAACATAAGCCCGGCCGTTAACTTCAAAGTTACCAATTTTCAGAATGTCGTTGCCGTCAGTAATTTCTTCAAAGACGGTTTTGCTGTCATCCATATTGTCACGGAACTGATCAACGCTGGCTAATTGCACGGTTTCGCCCAATTCAACTGAACCACTGTCAGGTTGCTCCTGCCCGCTAATCATGCGGAATAAAGTGGATTTACCCGCACCGTTTGGACCGATAATACCAACGATAGCGCCTTTGGGAACGCTAAAGCTTAAGTTATCAATTAGCTGGCGTTTGCCGTAAGCCTTGCTTATGCCATTAACCTCAATAACTTTGTCGCCTAAGCGAGGACCCGGTGGAATAAACAGTTCGTTGGTTTCGTTACGTTTCTGGTAATCGCCACTTTGTAGCTCTTCAAAGCGGTTAAGACGCGCTTTGCTTTTCGCCTGACGACCTTTGGGGTTAGTACGTACCCACTCCAGTTCCTGCTTAATGGTGCGCTGGCGTGCTTTTTCAGAGCGCTCTTCCTGCTCCAGACGCTTCTCTTTCTGTTCCAGCCAGGAAGAGTAGTTGCCTTCCCACGGAATGCCGTAACCGCGGTCCAGTTCAAGGATCCAGCCCGCAACGTTATCAAGGAAATAACGGTCGTGGGTAATAGCAACCACAGTACCATTATAGTCATGCAGGAAGCGTTCAAGCCAGGCCACCGATTCCGCATCCAGGTGGTTGGTGGGCTCATCAAGAAGCAGCATGTCGGGTTTCGATAGCAACAAGCGGCAAATGGCCACACGGCGTCGTTCACCACCTGACAAGTTGCCGATTTTTGCATCCCACTCCGGCAGGCGCAGTGCGTCTGCAGCACGCTCAAGAATGTTTTCGATATTGTGACCGTCTTTTGCCTGCAACAAAGCTTCAAGCTCACCTTGCTCTTTTGCTAAGGCGTCGAAGTCTGCATTTTCGTCTGCATAAGCGGCATAAATTTCATCCAGCTTGGCAAAGGCTTCTTTAACATCGGCCACAGCCTCTTCAACGGTTTCTTTCACCGTTTTATTTTCATCTAACTGAGGTTCCTGAGGCAGGTAACCAATTTGGATGCCGGCTAAAGGACGAGCTTCGCCTTCGTACTCATTATCAACACCCGCCATAATGCGCAGTAAGGTCGACTTACCGGCACCGTTAACGCCTAAAACACCAATTTTGGCGCCAGGATAAAATGACAGAGAAATGTCTTTTAAGATAGTTTTCTTGGGCGGAACAACTTTGCTCACCCGCGACATTGAATAGATATATTGCGCCATAGCGACGTAAAATCCTTCTTATCAACAAAAAAGTTACTGCATAGTTTACTGTGATTTACGGACATCCCCAAACTTTGTTGTGCTGAACTAGGCACTCATTTGTGTTTTAAGGTAAAATAGCGGGCAAATTAAGACCACTTAATGATTTGGAGAGCTGTAATGCTGAAATCTGAGATGAACATTACCGACTTTGACGCGGACTTATGGCAGGCGATGCAGGATGAAGTTGAACGTCAGGAACAACACATTGAGCTGATTGCATCGGAAAATTACACCAGTCCGCGGGTAATGCAGGCTCAGGGGTCACAACTGACTAACAAGTACGCAGAAGGTTATCCGCACAAGCGTTACTACGGCGGCTGTGAGTTTGTCGATAAAGTCGAAGACTTAGCTATTGAGCGCGCAAAACAATTGTTCGGCGCCAAGTACGCAAACGTACAACCGCATTCCGGCTCTCAAGCTAATACCGCGGCCTTTATGGCCATGATGGAAGCGGGCGATACTTTCCTTGGTATGAGTCTGGCTCACGGCGGTCACTTAACACACGGCTCTGGTGTGAACTTTTCAGGCAAACTATACAATGCGGTTTCCTACGGTCTGGATGAATCCACCGGTGAAATTGACTACGCAGAAGTTGAAAAGCTGGCTCAGGAACACAAACCCAAAGTTATCGTTGCTGGTTTTTCCGCGTACTCAGGCATTGTTGACTGGGCAAAATTCCGTGAAATTGCCGATAAAGTTGATGCGTATTTAATGGTGGATATGGCGCACGTGGCGGGTCTGGTAGCTGCAGGTGTTTATCCAAACCCGGTGCCTTACGCGCATGTTGTTACTACGACTACGCACAAAACTTTGGCAGGCCCACGTGGCGGCCTGATTATTTCTGGCAGTGACGACGAAAAGTTACACAAGAAACTAAACAGTGCCGTATTCCCCGGCAACCAGGGTGGACCACTGTGTCACGTTATCGCTGGTAAAGCGGTGGCTTTTCAGGAGGCGTTGCAGCCAGAGTTTAAAGACTACCAGAAGCAGGTATTAGTGAACGCCAATGCCATGGTAAAAACCATGCAGGCGCGTGGCTATAAAATTGTGTCGAACGGCACTCAGAACCACTTGTTCCTGGTTGACCTTATCGACAAAGATATTACCGGTAAAGACGCCGATGCGGCATTAGGTAACGCATTTATTACGGTTAACAAGAATGCAGTTCCGAATGATCCTCGTTCTCCTTTTGTGACCTCTGGGCTGCGCTTAGGCACACCGGCAATTACCCGTCGAGGCTTTCAGGAAACAGAAGCCGAGCAAGTCGCCAACTGGATTTGTGATGTTCTGGATGACATTACGAATGAAAGCAAAATCAGTGAAGTTCGCGAGCAAGTCAAAGCGTTATGCGCTAAGTTTCCGGTTTACGGTTAATTGCTCTTCGTTGTAGAGCGCACTTAAAGGAGTCAGGCAATGCATTGTCCATTTTGCGGCACACAGGATACTAAGGTTATCGATTCGCGACTGGTTGCGGATGGGGCCTCGGTTCGTCGTCGGCGTGAATGTAATCATTGCAAGGAGCGCTTTACAACCTTTGAAACCGCTGAGCTGGTCATGCCCCGGGTTATCAAAACCGATGGTTCCCGCGAGCCATTTAACGAAGACAAACTCCGAAATGGTCTACTGAGAGCTCTGGAAAAGCGGCCTGTGAGTCTTGAGTTGATGGAGCAGGCTATTAACAAAATAAAATCCAGTATCCGGGCGACCGGCGAGCGTGAAATAAGCAGTAATTTCGTCGGCAGTCTGGTCATGGAAAACCTCAAGCAGATAGATAAAGTGGCGTATGTGCGTTTTGCTTCCGTTTATCGCTCGTTTGAGGACATTCGAGAATTTGGTGAAGAAATAGCGCGCCTTAATGACTGAATTAAACCCGCAGCACTTTGACCATCAAATGATGCACCGCGCTTTAATGCTGGCGCGGCGCGGACTGATGACGACTCGCCCGAACCCTGCGGTTGGCTGTGTCATTACTCTCGGGACTGAAGTTGTTGGCGAAGGCTGGCACCATCAGGCTGGCGAGCCTCACGCTGAAGTACATGCTTTGCGCGCGGCAGGGCAAAAAGCCAGTGGTGCAACGGCCTACGTCACGCTGGAGCCATGCAGTCATATTGGCCGTACACCTCCTTGTTGCGATGCGTTAATTGAGGCCGGAGTAAAACGTGTTGTAGTTGCAATGCAGGATCCAAACCCACGGGTTAGTGGCAATGGAATTCAGCGTTTAAAGGATGCGGGTATTTCTGTGGATGTCGGAGTGCTGCAATCGGCAGCAGAGAGTTTGAATCCGGGGTTTATTTCCCGCATGACGCGACAACGTCCATGGGTAACCCTAAAAATGGCAACCTCACTGGACGCAAAAACGGCGTTGTCAGATGGTCGCAGTCAATGGATAACGTCTTCTGATGCCCGCAGTGATGTGCAGTTTTTCCGGGCACAGGCCGATGCCATACTGAGTGGTGCCGCGACGATTCTGACTGATAACCCTAAATTGACGGTGCGTGTTGATGAGTGGCCAAAATCAAGACCGTTGCCTGAGCCATTAAAACAGCCGGTACGTATTATTATTGACAGTCAGCACCGGGTGAATGATGAGACCCGAGTCTTTGACTCTCCGGCGCCGGTTTGGTTAGTGCGAACAATTCCCGGTAAACCCAGTCGCCATCCACATTGTCATGAGTTAATTATTGCCGCAGACCGTAACGGTAAAGTGAGTCTGCCGGCACTTATGGTTGAATTGGCTAACCGCGAAATTAACCAGCTTTGGACTGAGTGTGGGGCGAGTTTAGCGGGCGCTCTTATTCAGCAGCAATTATGCGACAGATTGATGATTTACAGTTCGGGTCAGTTATTGGGCCATCACGGACGTTCGGTTATCGACATGAACGAGCCGTTGAATTTAGCTTCAGCACCAAGGTTTAAAATTATTGATCGCCGGCAGATAGGCCCTGATCAACGCTTGGTAGCAGTACCTCATACACAAGATTAAAAGGTAAAGCGTTATGTCACTGCATAGCACAGAAGAGATTATCGAAGATATTCGTCAGGGTAAAATGGTTATCCTTATGGATGACGAAGACCGCGAAAACGAAGGCGATATCATTATTGCAGCCGAGTGCGTGACGCCGGAAACTATCAATTTTATGGCGCGTTATGGTCGCGGACTGATTTGTCTGACGCTAACGGAAGAACGCTGCGAGCAACTTAATTTGCCGTTAATGGTGGATAAGAACAATGCACCATACGCAACAAGCTTTACTGTTTCGATTGAGGCAGCGGAAGGTGTAACCACAGGTATTTCCGCGGCGGACAGAGCGAAAACGGTGTTGGACGCAGTGAAAAAAGACGCCAAGCCGGAAGATTTGGTTATGCCTGGACATATTTTCCCGTTAAAAGCGAAGTCGGGCGGGGTGTTGAACCGTGCCGGGCATACGGAGGCGGGGTGTGATCTCGCGCGGTTAGCCGGGTTTGAACCAGCGGCGGTTATCGTTGAAGTGCTGAATGAAGACGGCACTATGGCTCGTCGAGCCGATCTTGAAGCTTTTTCTGAAGAGCATGGTATTAAAGTCGGCACCATTGCCGATTTAATCGAATATCGCTCGATACAGGAAAAAACCATAGAACGGGTGGCTGAATGTAATTTGCCTACGGCATTCGGTAAGTTCCGCTTAATCACTTATCAGGATACCATTGATGAGCAGGTACATTATGCTCTTGTTCATGGTGACCTTTCGCAGGATAAAGTGACCAATGTACGTGTTCATCTGCAGGACACCTTCCACGATACCTTTTTAACCGAGCGTGCAGCAAAACGCAGCTGGCCAATCCAGAAGGCCATGTCCTATATTGCTGAACACGATGGTGTGTTGGTCATTATTGGTCGTCAGCAGACGCCGGAAAGCATCATTGCTCAGGTGTGTGAGTTTGAAGCGCAGGATAAAGGAGAGCAAAAACCAACAACATCGGCGTCAAATGCGTCCCGCAATGTTGGTTTAGGCTCACAGATTTTGGCAGACCTGAACATTCATAAAATGCATTTAATGAGCTCGCCAAAACGTTACTCTGCGTTGTCAGGCTTTGGTCTTGAGGTGATCGATTTTATTGAAGATAAAGACTAGCCGCTATAACGTTGTTGAAACTCATTGAGTAGTTGCTGGTGAGTCGGTGTGGCAACACCCGCCGTCTTACCAGCGTTAATTAAATAACCGGTTAACTGCTGTATCTCGGTAGGCCGTTGTTGTTTAACGTCCTGCAGCATGGAAGAGTGGTTTAAGGCCGTTTCCTTTGCAACTAACAGCACCTCTCTATAGCACTCCTCAGTTGTCAGCGACACGTTTTGACTTTTGGCTACAGCAACGGCTTCTGCGACAAGGCTGTATACTTGTGCCTGCCAGTTTCTATTCAGCAGTTCACCATTTGCGCATTGATGAACTGCGGTCAGTGGATTAATAATGCAATTAATAACGAACTTTAACCAGCGTCTCTGACTTAGATCTTGTTCCAGTATAAGCGGAGGGAATGCCTGTTGCAGGACCGAGCCAGGAGCAAACTCTGTTCGCTGATTCCGGCCTTGGGGGCCGATTTCAAGCCAGCTTCGGCCTGCGCCGCGGTGTTCTATACAAAGGTCGCCATTCTCGTTACTGCTTCGTACCGCACCGTGGGTTGTCACTAATGGGTGTAAATTAAGTTCTTTTAACGGCTCCGGAAGTTCCACCATGCCGTTATGGCTTATCACTATTGGCATGTTGTAGTTAAAGCCGTCCAATGTCGTTATGCGTTGCAAGGCTTGAATCACATCAAAGGCTTTAACCGCAATAACGAACACCGTATTCTCGGCCAGAGGTTGTGTAATAACAGGAGCACTGTAGTCAGCTATAAACTGCTTATGAGTGACTTGCCAGTTTATTTCTCGTGTTCGGTTCTTACGCGGTAAAACCGATACAGACTGCCCATGTTCCAGCAGAGCGCCGGCAATAATCCCACCTATGGCTCCGGGGCCAAGCACGACCCAATTTAGGTTAGCCTTCGTCACGTTTTCGCTCCAGCTCGGCTATGGGTTTACGAATAAACCAGAGGAAGATAAGACTAGGGATAACCATTAAAGCAGTTAAGACAAAGAATAAAGCCCAGTTGCCATCCATATAATCGACAATTTGTCCGCTGGAGGACGACAGTACGGTTTTTCCTAAAGCTCCCAACGATGCCATTAGTGCATACTGGGTTGCGGTAAAGGTTCGATTACAAAGCAAACTGATAAAGGCAACAAAAGCCACGGTGGACCAGGCACTGGTAAAGCCATCAATTAAAACCGCGCTTAGAAAGAGGTCTGTATCCGGGCCTACCAGAGCAATCCACGAGAACATCAGGTTAGAAGAGGCCATAGCTATGCCGCCTATGAGCAGGCCTTTAATTATGCCCAGTCGTAAGTTAACGGCACTGCCCAACAGTGCAAAAACAATGGTTACCCACCAGGTAACCAATTTTGAATAGGTGCCGATTTCGGCATTAGTAAAGCCAACTTCTTTATAGAAAACAATCGACATTCGCCCCAGAAAAGCTTCGCCAATTTTAAACAAAAAGATAAAGGCCAGAATTGAAAACGCCAGCTTAACGCCATTGCGGGAAAAGAACTCACCAATAGGCTGAATAACAATAATGTTGACTCTCTCTTTCATTGCAGGCCAGAAGTGAGTCAACTTTGTTTTTATGGTTGGATCCTGATGATAAGTGGTGCGGCGCACAAAGAGTACAACTATCGCCAGAACCAACATCACGCAGCCTAAACCAAAATACGCGTGTTGCCATTGCCAGGTTATACCATCGACAAAGAAGAACGGTAGTGCGCCCAGACCGCTGTATCCGGTCCACCATCCGGCGGTTGTCATTGCAGCTCCGGCACTTTGCAGTCGACCTTCGTTTTCTGCAAAAGACTCAATTCGGTAGGCGTCAATGGCTATATCCTGAGTCGCTGAGCTGACAGCAATGCCGAGCGCAATTAGCCCGACGAGATGAAGGTGGCTGATAATATCCAGACTCGCTAATGCGAAACAACCTCCGGCAATGAGCATTTGGCAGAGAAAGATCCAGCTCCTTCTTTGCCCTAACCAGCGAGTGAGTATCGGAATTTTTAGGTTGTCGATAACAGGAGCCCATAAAAAATTTATAGAGTAGGCACCAAAAACTGCACCGAAATAGCCAATGACTGAGCGGGTTAGTCCAACCTCCTGCAGCCAGGCTGACAGCGCAGAGCCAATCATCACCCAAGGGAAACCGCTGGCGATACCCAGGACAAAAATAACCAGAACGCGAGGTTGTCTATAGACTTTCAAATCTTGCCAGAAAGTCGGTTTTGTTAAAGCCATTAGTTTTGCGGTACAACCTCTATACGTTTCAGAATAGGCGGGTCGACAGGGACATCAGCCCAGCCAATTTCATCACTATAGGCTTGTGATTCAAGCTTAGTCATTGCTTCCAGGACATCTAAGCCTTCAACGATACGGCCAAATACAGCGTAGCCCCAGTCACCATTGTCTGGATTGAGTGAAGTATTGTCATTTAAGTTAAAGAAAAACTGGCGGGTACCTGAGTGAGGTTCACGTTCGCGAGCCATAGCAATTGTGCCATATTCGTTTTTTAAACCGTTACCGGACTCATTCGCAATTGTTTCAAATGAGGGTTTGTCCTGAAAATCTTCGTCATAGCCGCCGCCCTGGATAACAAAGCCGGGAACTAAACGATGAAATATCGTATCGTTGTATTGTGCTTTTTTCACATATCGGAAAAAGTTTTTAACGGTTAACGGAGCTGCATCGCGATTGAACTCTACTGTGATATCACCCATAGAGGTTATCATTTTCACCCGAGGGAATGGGTTATCCGGCTGAATTTCAGCATGACTAACGCCGATAAACAGAGCTGCGGCAAGGCTAATAAAGTATTTCAGGAAAGTCATGATTAAAAGTCCTCCTGTTCACGCATACGCAGCTTAGGATCATTAACAATCTCTGTAAGCACCGAATTCAGTAATTGTTTGAATTGACGTTCTAAAGTTGCCTGGGCTGGTTTCAGACCACCTGTGGAGTTATAGGTTCCGGAATAAAAGTTGCTATAGCGACGATTTCCCCGGGTGGCCTCAACACGAATGGTAATGCTGTGCTCGAGTTCGTATTTTACGGTATGAAGAGTTGCGTCAATTAGTGCTTTTTCGATGGTGACGTACCATGTCAGACCGTTTTCATCATAAGCGCCTGTAACTGGCTGTAAAGCCTCTTCAACAACCGAGGTTAAGGGTCTCAAAGTAGGCGCGAAAGCTGCTTTGTCCTCTTCTTTTTTATGGCGATATAAATAAGAGTAAGAGCGTTTATCCGTGACTTTTAATTGGTTTACCTTGGTGTTTAGTTTATCAACAACAGTGTCAGCGCTAATGATCAATGGATCAGGCTGGCTCTGGCAAGCACTGATAATAAGCAATAAACTGGCGGCAAATAGTGTTCGGAACATAGGAGTTATCCTTTTTTATGGCGGTCATTCACCTGACGTCGATTCGTGCTATCATACGGTGAAACCGTATTGTCATAAAATACCTTACCATTATGACGATACTAGCCGACAGAAGTAAAAGGTTTTACCGTGACTAAATTTGCTGAAATTACCGGTTGGGGAAAATGTCTGCCACCGGCTGTAATGACCAATGATGATCTTGCCACTTTCCTGGAAACCTCCGACGAGTGGATTGTTTCGCGAACGGGTATTTCCGAACGTCGAGTAAGCCATGTTGGTACATCTGAGTTGGCGACGGTTGCTGCGCGTAATGCTCTGGCAGCTGCCGACTTAGATCCCAATGAACTGGACCTCATCATTGTCGGTACTTGTACTGCAGATGAACTTATCCCCAACGTTGCTTCTAAAGTACAGCAAAATATTGGTTCAAAACATGCGGCAGCCTTTGACCTAAACGCAGCTTGCAGCAGCTTTTTATATGCAATGCACGTTGCGACTCAAGGCATAAAAACCGGCGCACATAAAAAGGTTTTGCTGATAGGTGCTGAGCGTTTAACCCGCATTCTGGATTGGACCAAACGCGAAAGCGCTGTTTTATTTGGCGATGGCGCGGGTGCTATGGTACTTGAAGCGTCAGATGAAGAAGTTGGCTTGCTAGCCAGCCATATCAGTTGTGATGCCGATGCCCGCGATGTGTTGAGCCTGAATTTTGGATCAAGTTTTGACCGCTTTAATTTTGACGGCATTATGCAATTTGATTTTGTTGGCCAGGAAATATTTAAACGAGCAGTGAAGGGCATGAGCGCTGCTGTTGAAAAAGTTTTTCAGGAAACCGGCATGACCACCGATGATATCGACGCCCTTATTCCACACCAGGCGAATAAACGGTTAATCGATTTCTTAGGTAAAATGTGCAAAGTGCCGAGCGAGAAAACCGTTATTAATATTCAGAATTATGGAAATACGTCCTCAGCGACACTGCCTATTGCCTTTGCTGAAGCTGCTGACAACGGTATTATCAAGCCTGGCGACAGCATTATGTCAGCCGTGTTTGGTGGTGGACTCACGTGCGGTGCCGGATTGATTAAATGGGGGCAGAGAGTCACGCCCAAACGTCCTAATCAAATGGAACTTCCGGCTGGCGATAAGAGCGCGCTGGAACTGATTGTGCCAATGCACGAAGCGACTAAAAAGGCCTGGAAAAATCGCGGTCAGTAATAATTGACGGGAGACAGACTTTGAATACTGAAGAGCTCGTACAAGTTTCGCAAGATAACGGTGTTGTTCGCATACGTCTGAACCGACCAGCAAAGAAGAATGCCTTCACTCAGGACATGTACACAAGATGTAATGAAGCATTGAAGGCTGCAGACAACGACAGTTCAGTTCACGCAGTACTTTTTGAGTCCAGCGGTGACAGCTTTTCTGCCGGTAACGATTTAAATGACTTCTTAACAATTGAAAACTTAGACGAATCGGCACCACCGTTTCAGTTTTTGCATACCCTGGCGCGAGCTGAGATACCTATAGTTGCCGCAGTAAATGGATTAGCTATAGGCATAGGTACTACGCTTTTACTGCATTGCGATATTGTTTACAGCAGTGACGACGCAGTATTTGCGTTGCCATTTGTGCAGCTTGGGTTATTGCCTGAAGCTGCCTCAAGTTTGTTGTTACCGCAAATTTGTGGTTACCAAAAAGCGGCAGAGCTGTTATTGCTCGGTGAAAGTTTTGACGCGCAGTCGGCTCAGCAGGCCGGGTTTGTTAACCATGTGGTTTCGCTTGAGCGTTTGCCTGTTGTGGTTGAAGAAACTCTGGATAAACTGCGTAAACAATCCAGCAAGTCATTACGAATTTCCAAGCATTTATTAAAGCAGCCGACGGAGTCAGTAGCTGATCGCATTAGTCGTGAAGCGACGTTTTTTGCGAAAGCGTTAAGTTCAGATGAAGCTCGTCAGGCAATTGCTGCAAAGCTGCAGAAAAAGTAAGCAAAAGGTAAACTGTGGGTTGTTTCAGCCGGGCAACTGGTTCATAATGCAGCCCGCTTTGAACAAAGCGTTTATGGTGACTCTGCGGGTCCCCTCGCAACGCTAACTGGTGAACCCGGTCAGGCCCGGAAGGGAGCAGCCGTAGTCAGGGATGTGTGTGCCGAGGTGTGGCTGGTAGAGTCGCCACCCAATCTTTCTTAATCGCCGTCAGGGCGTTTTCTTCCTTTTAAAAACTCCAGCGCTTCCGCTATTGCTTTGTGCACCTGCATTTCCATGTCCAGCCGCTTAGATGGTGGTAAAAAGAAAGCCATATCAACTTCGTGACGAATATAACGTGGCGGCAACTGGTTAAGTACCAGGCAACTAAGATCAGCAAGAAACTCCTGACTGTGTTGTTTTTCCAGTTCCAGTTCTTCTATCCGGTCAGCAACTAAACGCTCGTAATAATTGTGAATATCATCGTCAAACTTCATACCTTTATCCTTCTGTTAGCTCACTTTCAGTATAGACATAATAACTGGCTCTTAATAGCTGAGCATGAGCTCTGACCAAACGAGGCAAATTGCGTTGATACCCTCCGCCGATGACAGCAGCCAGAGGAATCCCATGTCGTTTGGCAAAGCGCAGTACAGAAAGGTCTCTTTGAAAAATACCCGCCAGACTAATATTCAGATGCCCCAATTCGTCCCGTTGATAAATGTCGACTCCGGCATCGTAAAGAATAAGATCGGGTTTAATTTCGCGACTGATGAGCGCAAGGGTATTATTAAGAGCAATTAAGTATTCTTTGTCAGAGGTATGTTTAGCTAAAGGAATATCCAGATTAGAGCTAGCTTTGGAAAATGGAAAATTGCGTTCCCCGTGTATTGAGCAGGTAAACACCCTATTATCATTTTCGAAGAGCGTGGCGGTTCCGTCGCCTTGATGAACATCGGTATCCAGTACCACTATTTTTAGCTTTGGGTGGCGAACTAGTATTTCATTGCAGGCTATCGCTAAATCGTTGAGCAAGCAAAAACCACTGCCCCAGTCTTTGTGGGCATGGTGGTAGCCGCCGGAGAAGTGTATGGCAATTCCCTTCGTTAGTGCCATCTCAGTCGTCAGCAGTGTGCCGCCAGCGGAGGTGAGGGTTCGGTACAATAGCTGTTCTGACCAGGGAAATCCTATGCGCCGCCAACTGCCTTTATCCATGCTGTTCTGTCGTAACTGAGACAGATAGCCCGGACAGTGTGTTCGTGCTACCTGTTCCCAGCTAAGTGGCTCAGGTTGATACCATTGATTATTGGTTGCTCCGTGTTTAACCGCCCAGTCTTTTAGTAGGCGGTATTTCTCTATTGGGTAACGGTGTCTGGGAGGTAAATCTAGTTCACTGTATAAAGGTGAGTAGATAAAAGGAACGTCAACCTTCTTCATAACGGCTAATCTTTTTCTCCAGAGTATCAATGGCCATTTGGCAGCGGTTAAGGCGTTGCTGCGCGCTTTGAATCATGGTTGGGTTATTACCCGCAACAGCCGTATCCAAGTTTTCTGTCAGTCGTCTTTCGTAGTCACGATAAGTCACTAATTGTTGATGCATCTGCTGCAGTTGATTTTGCGCAGTAATGCGATGATCTTGCTGTTGTTTAGGTGGTCTATTAGTCCGGAAAGCTGTATTTAATGCTTCTAGCTGCAGACTGAGTTTTTCCGCAAGGTAACGTTGAGCATGATGGTTGTCGCTTTTCTGAAGCTGTCGAAAAAGGTTTTGGGTCTCTGCAACGTAATCGACAGCCAGGTTAGAACTTTGGCTAAACAGCGACGAACTAAACCAATTTTCGCTAAGCTGGCGATGTTTCTTTCTATTTTCCCCATCAATTTGCTCAGCTCGCCCCTGTAAAGTGTTGAGCAGCTGTTCAATATGTTGTATTGAGGTTACATTTAATATCTCTCTCATCCCTCTATATTAAAGGATTTTGAAACTTAGGTCACGAAATTGGGTCTACCATTGAATATAGGCTAATAAATTATTTGTTTAAAAAACGTTGAAATTGAAATGTCAGTGTTGTTCGTCGATCAAAAAGTGATACTATTCAGGGAGGAGTAATATTCCAAGTTAGGTATACATGTACCAAAACTGGGAGTATGAAATGAGTTGACGACAGGATGTCGTCCGAGAAAATATCTGGAAATTACGAGAGTCCAGAACCGTGTTCTGCACGGGGTACAAAGCGACAGCTATAGCGCGGTTGACTCAGTTTACTTGGTTGACAGCGTATAGCCATCGTGGGAGTATCTTTTAGTATTGCTGCTTTTTTTGGCAATAATAATAAAGTGTAGAACGAAATCTTTTCGTCATTCAAACAACTGGTGTTTCACGCCTTAGGCGTTGAAGCGGAAGTTAAGTCAAATTGGTTGGGAACTATGACCAAAGTAATCAAAAGAACCAAACTCGCTGCAACCCTTATGGGTGTGATGGCGTTTGCTGGCACCGGCGTTGCCGCTGCACAGCAAGTAGATGTAGCTAAGCTACAAAACGAAGAGCAGAAGGTTTTGAAAGCCGGCGAACAGTCGCAAAATAAAATCAACTCTTTGTTCGAGCAAAGCCAGGACCTTCTTATCGAGTATCGTTCAGTGGTTGCTGAGTACGAGAACTTGAAAGTCTATAATGACCATGTGCAACGTTTGGTTAATGACCAAAACGCAACGCTTGAGTCTCTTCAAAAGCAGATCGACGGAATCGAGCGCACCAAACAGGGCGTTGTTCCTTTGATGTATGAAATGATCGACTCACTTGAACAGTTTGTGAAATTGGACATTCCAATTCACCGTGAAAAGCGTATGGCGCGTGTTGAACGTTTACGCGACATCATGGATAGCTCAAGCGTCTCTACATCAGAGCAGTTTCGTCAAATCATCGAAGCTTATCAAACCGAAATGGACTACGGTTCAGGTTTGATCTCGTATCAGGGCAACCTGGAAATTGACGGTGAACAAATTGCTGTTGATTATTTCCACATGGGTCGTGTTGCATTCTTAGCTCAGTCTCTGGACTTGAAAAATGCTTGGATCTACAACAACGAAACCGATGAGTGGACTGCTTTGGAAGACGAGTTTATCCGTCCTCTGACCCAAGCGATTCGTATGTCACGTAAGCAACTTGCTTACGATCTGGTGAAACTTCCAGTATTCGCAGCGGAGAGTGCAGAATGAATAAATTAGTTAAATCGTTAATGATTGCAGCAGCAGTCACCCTTTCTGCAGGTACGACTCTCGCTGCTCAGGCTCAGGATCAATCTGAAGCTAAAAGTTTAGATGAGCTGTTGCAGCTTGTTGAAAAAAACCGTGTTTCTTCTCGTGAACTGAATGCTGAACGTGAGCGTGAATTCACTGCTGCTCGTGCCGATAAGCAAGCATTGCTGAATCGTGCGGAACAGCAATTAGAAGAAGAAAAGGCTCGTGGTAAACGTTTGCAGGAAGAGTTTTCTGAAAACGAAGTTGAACTGGCGAACAAAGAACAAGAACTTGAGAATGCTAAAGGCACCTTAGGTGAAATGTTCGGTGTTGTTCGTGGTGCTGCGACAGAAACTATCGGTCGTATTGCTACTTCTATCATCAGTGCACAGTACCCTGGACGTGAAGACGTTCTGGAAAGCTTGTCAGAAGCAAAAGAACTTCCAACTTTGGAAGAACTTGAAGAGCTTTGGAAAGCGTTGTTAACTGAAATGGTAGAGTCAGGTAAAGTTGTTAAATTCAATACTGACGTAACCTTACTCGACGGTGGTAGTGAAAACCGTGAAGTATTGCGTGTTGGTGTTTTCAACTTGATTCAGGGCGATAACTACTTAGTCTACAACGACGCGACTGAACAGGTACAACCATTAGGTCGTCAACCTGAAGGTAGCGCAACTGGACAAGCACAAGAGTTCTACAATACAGAAAGTGGTTATGAAGGTGTTTACTTAGATCCTTCTAAAGGTCAAATTCTTAGCTTGTTAGTTGGCAAAAAGACACTTGAAGAGTTTTATCATCAGGGTGACACTGTCGGTTATGTTATTACTGCAGTATTAATTCTTGGTCTGTTAATTTCTGTATTCAAACTGGTTACTTTAACAACTGCGGCAGGAAAAATCCGCTCTCAGTTGAAGAACCCTGATCAACCTAAAGACAACAACGCATTAGGTCGTATTCTTAAGGTTTATCAAGAGAATAAGAATGCAGACGTTGAAAACTTAGAGTTGAAACTGGACGAAGCGATTTTACGTGAAACCCCGAGAGTCGAAAGTGGCATTAACGTCATTAAGATCCTTGCGGCTATTGCTCCATTGCTTGGTCTGTTAGGTACAGTTGTTGGTATGATTGGTACGTTCCAGTCTATTACACTGTTTGGTACCGGTGATCCGAAGATCATGGCAGGCGATATCTCTATGGCGTTGGTAACAACAGCTATGGGTCTGATTGCTGCTATTCCATTGATTTTGGCTCACAGTATTGTGGCTTCTCGCGGCAAGTCTATTGTTCATATTCTGGACGAGCAAGCAGCGGGTATCGTAGCTGCGCATTCGGAGAAGGAGTAACCCATGCTTTACCTGATGGAACTTTGGGAATCTATCAGGGATTTTCTGGCTACCGGTGGCGATGTCCTGTACATCGTCATGGGGGTGCTCTTTCTAATGTGGGTACTGATGATTGAGCGTTATTGGTACCTTACAGGTGCTTTCCCCAAACTTCGCAATGAGATTATAGCGAAATGGGATGCCCGTAAGGACACCACCTCATGGTACGCCCATAGAATCCGTGAAGCATGGATTTCCGAAGCGAACGATAAACTGAATGCACGTATTCTGTTGATAAAAACTTGTGTTGCCTTATGTCCACTAGTTGGGCTGCTGGGTACCGTAACAGGTATGATTTCGGTGTTTGAAATCATGGCAGTACAAGGGACGGGTAACCCTCGTCTAATGGCGTCGGGTATCTCGATGGCAACAATCCCGACTATGGCGGGAATGGTAGCTGCGTTATCCGGTATGTTTTTCGCAACACGCCTTGAAAGTAAAGTGCGTAGAGCGAAAGAAGGCCTTGTTGACAGTTTGCCACATCACTAAGAGAGTAAAACTATGGCACGTAATCGTAATCGAGAAGAGGAAGATGCGTCGATCGACATGACGCCGATGCTCGACATCGTCTTCATTATGTTGATCTTCTTTATCGTAACGACCTCATTCGTCAAAGAAGCGGGTATTCAGGTTAATAAGCCTGAAGCCAGTAATACGACCAAGGAACCTTCAGCTAACATCTTTATCGCTATCCGCGAAACGGGTGAAGTCTGGATGGATAAACGTCAAGTGGATGTTGAGCGTGTAGGCGCTAACATTGAACGTATGCTTGCCGAGCAACCAACCGATGTTGTTGTTATCCAGGCTGACAAGAAAGCTGAACATGGTGTCGTTGTAGAAGTCATGGATCAGGTTAAGGAAGCGGGTATCGATAAGATATCCATAGCTGCGGAGAATAACTAATATGGTGCGCTTTTTAGTATCTTTACTACTAGGTGCCGCCGTTACGTTTGCTCTGTTTGCTTTCATGGCTTACTTAATCGGCGGAGGAGCACAGCGCAACGAAGCGCCGGCTCCGACGCCCGTTATTGACATCGTAACGTCGCCACCTGAGTCTGACGTTCAGGAGCGTCGGCGTACGCCGCCGCCGCCACCGCCGCCGCCGGAGCAGCCACCAGAAACACCACAGTCTGAGCCTGATACATCAGACAGTGGTATGAACATGAACATGGGTTTTGATGTTGATGTTGGTGGGGCTGATACCGGACTTTCAGGTCCTGGTGGAGGTTTAAGTTCTGACGGTGACGCAACACCTATTGTTCGTATTGAACCGCGTTATCCGCCTTCAGCCGCAAGAAACGGCACCGAAGGATGGGTACAGTTGCGCTTCACTATCGACCAGCAAGGTGGTGTAACTGACGTTGAAGTTATCGATTCTGAACCTCGTCGAGTTTTCGACCGTGAGGCACGACGCGCGTTATTGCGTTGGAAATATAAGCCCAAGGTCATTGATGGTAAGCCTGTTCGTCAGGAAGGCATGACCGTCCAGCTCGACTTCACAATGAGTGGGGACTAAGAAATGAAATATACAGTTAAAACATTTGTTAGTGCCCTGGTTTTTGCTTCGGTTATGTCGATGACAACGGTCCAGGCTTCGGCACAGGACCTTGGCTTCAACATCCCGGACAAAGAGACCGTTGAGGCGCAGAAGAAGGCTCGTGACAATAAGGCTGCTTCGCAGAGTATTGGCCGGGCAATCATGGATGCGTTTGAACTGTATGAAGAAGAGAAAATCAAAGAAGCGATAGCGGTTCTTGAAGATCAAGACCCTGAGCCCGGTTACGACTCTGCGTATCTGGATCGTTTTCTTGGTAATCTTTATGCAGCAGATGAGCGCATGGCTGATGCTTTAAAAGTCTTGAAAAACGCGGTGGATCAGGACGTGCTCGGTTGGAACGACCAAGCGGCGGCTATGAAGCTGGTAGGGCAAATTAGTCTGCAAGAAGAGAAGTACGAGCAGAGCCTTGAATACCTTAGAAAATGGGTTCAATTTACAGGCGAACGCGACGCTCAGGTTTTCTTGTACATGGCTAATGCGCATTATCAGATGAAGAACTTCGCTGAAATCATTCCTTTAGCCGAAGCGTCTTTAGAAGCAGCTGAAAAACCTGACAAGAATGTCTACACGTTAATGATGGCCTCTTACTACGAGCGTAAGATGTACCCTCAGGCGATAGAAGTTCTTGAAGAAGGTTTGAATAAATTGCCCGAAGTCACCCAATGGTGGCCGCAGTTAGCGCAGTTTTATATGTTAGAAGAAAACTTAGCTAAATCTCTTCAAACTATGGAAATTGCGTATTTGGCCGGATATCTGGATAAAGAGAATCAATATAAAATGTTGGTTCAGCTTTATGATAATGAAGGTATTCCGTACAAAGCTGCTGCGACTATGGAAAAGCACGTAGAAGCGGGTGATATCGAAAAGACTGCGAAGAACTTTGCGACTATCGCTAATAGTTATCACCGCGCTAAAGAACTTGAGAAAGCCGTTTCCTGGTATGAGCGCGCAGCTGAGTCTGCTGAAGAACGTGATGACAAAGGTGAGTACTACCGCAAGCAAGGTAATTTGATGCTGTTAAATGAGCAGTATATTGCGGCAGCGACACCTTTGAAGAAAGCTCTGGACTATTTAGAGCGTGATGACGAAGGTCGTGTCTACATGTCGTTAGCAGAAGCGTATTTTTATGGTGGTGACTATCGCCAGGCTATGCGTTATGTTGATGAAGCTGCAACCTTCGATGGTCAACGTCGCAGTGCTCGTAGCTGGAAGGGTTATATTAAGTCTACAGCTAAGCGAAAAGGTATCGATCTCGATTAATCTCTTTTCGTTTTTATAACTGCGTAATAAAACCCGGCCACAGTGTCGGGTTTTTGTTTTCTGGGGAGAAGAACATGAGGTCTCATTCGGTCGGTCTAGGCTTAAGAAACGAGTTGCTCGAGGCTGCTTTAGCTGGTGATATTGATGCGGATTTTCTTGAGATAGCCCCTGAGAACTGGATACCTTTTAAAGGTTCTCGTTTGGAAAAACTCGGCAAAATAGCCGGGAGATATCAACTGACCTGCCATGGGTTATCGCTTTCTATTGGCAGCCAGGACTCGTTGAACCAAAACTTTCTGAAAGATGTGAAACGCTTTTTGACCGAATTTGATATTGAAATTTACAGTGAGCATTTAAGCTATTGTTCTCATAATGGCCAGTTATACGATTTACTGCCTATTCCTTTTACAACCGATGCCGTTGCCTATGTTAGCGAGAGGATTAAGGAAGTACAGGATAGGTTAGGGCAAGCTTTAATATTGGAAAACGTTTCTTATTACGCCAGCCCTTCGCCGCAGCTCACTGAGTTAGAGTTTATTAATCAGGTGCTTGAGGCCGGAGACTGCAAGCTTTTGCTGGATGTGAACAATGTCTTTGTTAACAGCGTAAATCACAGTTATGACCCTTATGAGTTCATCGACGGCCTGCCTTCTGAACGAATTGTCTACGGACACATAGCGGGGCATCATGAAGAATACGACGACCTTTATATTGATACTCATGGTGCCAGCGTAAAAGACGAAGTTTTCCAGCTTCTGGATTATGCTTATGGACGGCACGGCGTTTACCCTACTTTGTTGGAAAGAGACTTTAACTTCCCTTCGCTGGAAGAGTTAAACCAGGAATTGAATAGAATAAAGGCGATACAGGCTCGCCATGAGTAAAATAACTTTTAAAGAAATTCAAAATCGCTTCGTTGAACAGTTAAAAGCGCCGGAAAAGTTCGTAGACGAGCCTTGGCTGGATGAGATAGAAGCGCGGCGCCTGGCTGTTTATCAGCGATTGTTGCGCAATAATATCTTTCGCTTTATTGATAGTGCATTCCCTGTACTTAAAAAGCTGACAGCGGAAAAGCAATGGGCAGAAACCAAGGAACGGTTCTTTCGTACCTTTTCTTCTCAGTCACCATATTTTACTGGTATTGCCGCAAGTTTTGTTGAATATCTGCAGTCTCATGAAGAGTTGTTTATCTTTGCGGCTGAACTGGCTCACTACGAATGGGCAGAGCTGGCGGTAGAGCAAAAGCCGTGGCCTGAAAATTATATTCGTCCGGAAGAGGCGCTTGAGAGGGACTCTCTGATTGCACTTAACCCGACGGCTATCGTCTCGTCATATCAGTACCCCGTTGATGAAATAAGCACTGAGTTTCAACCTCAGGAGCCCTTGGCAGAACCGCGTTTTTTGATCGTATTTCGCGACAACAACGATAAGGTTCGCTTTATTCGCATTAATGCGATGACTTTTTTACTATTAACAGAGCTACAAAATAGAGATAGTATTCAACTAAATAGCTTACTTGAGCTTTTACCCGAATTACTCCCTCAATGGCCCAGAGAGCAGTTACAGCAAGGGGCTGAACAGACTTTAAACAGGCTTGCCGGGCAGCAATTAATATTGAAGGTAAAGAATTGAATTCAACTTTTATCGTTGTCGAGGATCGAGTATGATCAGCTCCGATTTCATCAAGAGGTAAAAGTTATGTCATCAGAAACCTTTAAAGAACCGGCAGGCAAACGATTTTTGCTTATTACGGCAGTGTTGTTTTTATTCTGGGCCTGTTTACCGCTGGTTCTGCGTTTAACACAAATTCTTTCTTCTTAAATACATCCTCATTAACTATCAGGTAAGCGACATTTATGTCAGTCACTTTGCTCGTTGTCGAGGATAAAGACAAAACGCTTGAGTCTATTTGCCAAACGATAAAGCCACTTGGCTTCGAGATTACTGTAGCCAGGGATGGTTTAGATGGCTTAAGTAAAGCAAAACAGGCCTATTTTGATATTGTTTTACTTGACCATAAAATGCCGGTTATGGACGGTTTGTCTTTACTGAAAAACCTGCGTGACCTAGATGCCTATCACCGCACTCCTTTGTTATTTATGTCAACTCAGGACTTGGTAGAGATAGAGCCAAAGGCATTAAAAGCCGGTGCGACTCAATGTCTGGCTAAACCTTTAAACGAGGATTTTCTGTTGGATACGCTAAAATCCTGGGCGGTGCGTTTTGTCGCATAATGATGAGACTAAGATTATGGAATCAGCCACGGTGGATATAAGAAACTCTATCGGTTCCATTCCGGACTACCCTAAGCCAGGTATTATTTTCCGGGATATAACGCCTTTACTGCAAAACCCGGATGCGTTCAGATTAACCATTAATACGTTAAAGCAACGCTATGCTGAGCAGGGCATAACGCAAATTGCTGCCGTTGAAGCCCGTGGCTTTATTTTTGGTTCCGCATTAGCCTATGCCATGGGTTGTGGAGTCACTTTGTTAAGAAAACCCGGGAAGTTACCCGGCAAAGTGACACGCCAGAATTACGAGTTAGAGTACGGCTCAGACGAATTGCAAATGCATGAAAACGCTTTGACCGAAAACGATCGGGTGCTGATTGTCGATGATTTACTGGCTACCGGCGGAACGGTGATTGCTGCAAGTCAATTGATTAAGTCCTCTGGCGCAGACGTTGTTGAAGCCGCTTTTGTGGTCTCTTTACCTGAGCTTGGTGGTGAAGATAAATTGCAGCAGGCTGGCGTTGCGTGCTATACCTTATGTCAGTTTTAACGAAACAGAGTTAATAATCCATCCTATGAGTTATCAGGTACTGGCAAGAAAATGGCGACCTTCGCAATTTGCAGAAGTTGTCGGCCAACAACATGTTCTGAAGCCGCTTGAGCACGCGTTAGACAAGCAGCGGCTTCATCATGCTTATCTGTTTACCGGTACTCGCGGAGTGGGCAAAACCACCATTGCACGAATTCTCGCTAAAGCACTAAATTGCGAAGAAGGTATTACCGCGACGCCGTGTGGTAAATGCAGTGCCTGCCTTGAAATAGAGCAGGGACGGTTTGTTGACTTGCTGGAAATTGACGCTGCATCAAGAACCAAAGTTGAAGACACCCGCGAGTTACTTGATAACGTCCAATATCGACCCACCCGTGGTCGCTATAAAGTGTATTTAATTGATGAAGTGCACATGCTGTCACGACACAGTTTTAATGCGCTGCTGAAAACTCTGGAAGAACCACCGGAGCACGTAAAGTTCCTGCTGGCGACAACCGATCCGCAGAAGCTACCGGTCACCATTTTATCGCGTTGTCTGCAGTTTAATTTAAAGGCCTTGTCGAACGACGATATTACGCAGCAGCTTAGCTATGTTTTATCGCAGGAACAGGTTCAGGCTGACCCCGAAGCGCTGCCACTGTTAGCTCGTTCTGCCCGTGGCAGTATGCGCGATGCGCTTAGCTTAACCGATCAGGCTATTGCCCAAGGTAGCGGCTCGGTTAGTATCGACAGTGTCAGACGTATGCTCGGCAACGTACCCGTGGCCGATATTGCAGCATTACTGGAGTGTGTTCTCGAAGGGGATGCAGAAGCCGTAATGCAGCGTGTGGACAGCATGGTATCCATGGTACCGGACTTGAGTTCAGTTCTGGTTGAGCTACAGAGCTTATTACATCAGTTGGCGTTGGTTCAGCAAGTACCCAGTGCCGCTAACGTGTTCGAAAACAGCGATGTTGTGAAACCATTATTACGACGTATGCCGGCTGAACTTATTCAGGTTTTCTATCGCACGGTTCTGGAAGGTCGCCGCGAGCAGGCTTACGCTATAGACGCACGTAGCGGACTTGAAATGACTTTATTGCGGTTGCTGTGTTTCCGCCCGGCAGAAAAGGGCGATTACAACATTTCAGAACCGGACTCGTCTGCTGTTGATATGCCTGAGTCAAAGCTAAATGCTCCTGCTCCAGAAGTGACTGAACCTGAGCCTGAAACCGAAGTAACACCGCAGGCAGAACCAGAGCCGCAGCCTGAAGCTGAGCTCTCAGAGCCTATGCAACCGTCTTATAGTGAGCATGAAGAGCCTCCTGAATTTAATTACCCGGAACCGGATGATGACGCAGGCTTTTATCATAATGATGCGCCTCCGTATCATATGGAAGAAGCCGCTAAGTCGGAGTCAGCACCTGAGCAAACAGCAGAACCAGCGCCAGCGCCAGAGCCGGCGACGCAGAGTAGTTCTGGCGTAGCCGATCTTTTACGCGTGCGAGAGCAACTGGCTGAAAAAAAAAATCCAGACAATAGCAACAAAACATTAAACAGCCGGGCAGAGAACAGCTCGCCGATGCCATTAACTGTTCCGACAAAAGCCGAACCAGAAGCTCAACCCGCGCATCAGCCGGAATCAAAAGACGAATTAAACGAAGAACTGGGTAGCGAAACCAATCTAGAACCAAGTGCAGAACCAAGTGTAGAGCCAACTACAGAGTCAAATACTGACTCGGCGGCGGTACCAATGGCTGAATTTAATCAAGATACCAGTAACTATGAGTTGCCTGAGTTAAATGACGATATCCGCGAAGCCGCCGAAGTTGATAAATGGAGTGCGATGATAGCGGGCATGGACATTTCCGGGCTGGCTCGTCAGGTGTTGTTAAACTCCGAACTGCAAAAGCTCGGCGACGACGACTGGCTGATTCTGGTGGCTGAAGAACAGAAAAGTTTATTGAACGAATCGACCAGTCAGGCCGTCAGAGAGTCTTTGGCCGGGCTATTAGGGGCTACCGCAAGGGTAGAGTTTAAAGTTGGCGTGCCGAGCCAGCCAACCCCTTTAATGGTGCAACAACATATCAATGAATACCGTCACCAGCGCGCATGTGAAATATTACACGGAGACGCCGGCGTACAGGACTTACAACAAAGGTTTCAAGCGCAAATTGATGAGTCATCAATTCAGGCGCGTTAATTTTTTAAAAGCTTAAACGAGGAAGAAAATTATGTTTAAAGGTGGAATGGGTAACATGATGAAGCAGGCGCAACAAATGCAGGAGCGCATGCAAAAAGCCCAGGAAGAAGTCGCCAATATGGAAGTTACCGGTGAAGCCGGCGCAGGCCTGGTGAAAATTACCATGCTGGGTAACCACAACGTAAAGCGCGTAAGCATTGATCCTAGCTTAATGGAAGACGACCAGGAAATGCTGGAAGACTTAATTGCTGCAGCGACCAACGATGCTGTGCGTCGCGTTGAAGAGACCAGCAAAGAGCGTATGTCTGAAATAACCGGCGGTATGGGTTTACCTCCGGGCTTTAAAATGCCTTTCTAAGTCGTAAGGTCAGTTAATGAGTATCAGTCCGGCAATCGATCAACTGGTCGAGAATTTAAAACGCCTACCGGGTGTTGGCCAAAAGTCAGCACAGCGTATGGCGTTTCATTTGCTTGAGCGCGATCGCGGTGGAGCCTCAAGGCTTGCCGAGTCTTTGCAGTCGGCGGTGGAAAAAGTAGGCCACTGCGAGTGTTGCCGGACTTTAACCGAAGAACCCTTGTGCCGCATTTGCAGTAACCCTATACGGCGCGAAAACGGTGTGCTTTGCATTGTTGAAACGCCCGCCGACGTATTAGCCATTGAACAGACTTCTCAATTTCAGGGGCGTTATTTTGTGTTGATGGGGCATTTGTCTCCGCTCGATGGCATTGGTCCGGCGGACATTGGTCTGGATGAGCTGGAGCGGCAACTGCAGAGCGAGCCGGTGGAAGAAATTGTGCTGGCAACTAACCCGACAGTGGAAGGGGATGCTACCGCGCACTATATTGCCGACATTGCCGCGCAATTGAATATCAACACCACTCGAATTGCTCACGGGGTGCCAGTAGGCGGTGAGTTAGGTTATGTCGATCAAACCACACTGGGTCACGCCTTCAGTGGCCGAAAACAATTTTCCCGATGACTTGAAAATGTCTCCTGCGCCCCCATTGTTATTGCCATAGGTAATAACAGCAGGAGAAATATACTATGGCGGAAGCCGGTCAAATGGAAAAACATGGATTTCAGACAGAAGTAAAACAATTGCTTCACCTGATGATTCATTCTTTGTATTCCAATAAAGAAATTTTCTTACGCGAATTGGTCTCTAATGCGTCCGACGCAGCAGATAAACTGCGTTTTAAGGCCTTAAGCGACAACTCTCTGTACGGTGATGACAGTGACCTGCACGTTCGTGTTTCTGTTGATAAAGACAGCCGCACCATTACCATCAGCGACAACGGCGTTGGTATGACGCGCGACGACGTGATGAATAACTTAGGGACCATTGCCAAGTCAGGCACGGCTGAGTTCTTCGGTCAGCTGTCCGGCGACGAAGCAAAAGACAGCAAGCTTATCGGCCAGTTTGGTGTTGGCTTCTATTCAGCCTTTATTGTTGCCGATGAAGTTACCGTAAGAACCCGTTCAGCATTAGATAAAGACGCTCGCGGAGTTGAATGGCGCTCGCAAGGTGAAGGCGATTTCGAAATTGCTGACATTGATAAAGCCCGTCGCGGCACCGATATTATTTTGCACCTGAAAGACGATGCCGATGAGTTTTTAGATGAAAACCGTCTGCGTGGCATTATCAACAAATATTCAGAGCACCTGAGTATTCCGGTTCAGATGTGGAAAGAACCGGTACCTGAGTCAGAAGACGACGAAGGCAACAAAGTGGAAGGGCAGCCCGGCGAATGGGAAACCGTAAACTCAGGCCAGGCACTCTGGACTCGTGAGAAGTCAGACATTACTGACGATGAATACAAAGAGTTTTACAAAACGGTAGCACACGACTTTGATGAACCACTGTTGTGGAGCCACAACAAAGTTGAAGGCACAACCGAATACACTAACTTGCTGTACATTCCAAAACGCGCTCCGTGGGACTTATGGAACCGCGAACAACAGCACGGCGTTAAACTTTATGTGAAGCGTGTCTTCATTATGGACGACGCTGAGCAGTTAATGCCAACTTACCTGCGTTTTGTGCGTGGTTTGGTTGACTCAAATGACTTACCGCTGAACGTTTCGCGTGAAATTTTGCAGGACAATAAAATCACCCGTGCGATGCGTAATGGCAGTACCAAAAAAGTACTGCAAATGCTGAAAAAGCTGGCAAAAGACGACAAAGAGCAGTATCAACAGTTCTGGGATACTTTTGGCAATGTGCTGAAAGAAGGTCCGGCGGAAGATCACACTAACCGTGAGCGTATTGCCGAGCTGCTGCGTTTTGCTTCAACGCATAACGACGGCGCAGTGCAGTCAGTCAGCCTGGACGACTACATTGAGCGAATGAAAGAAGGTCAGGATAAAATCTTCTACATTGTTGCTGACAGCTACGAAGCCGCCAGAAATAACCCTGCGCTGGAAATCTTTAACAAGAAAGGCATTGAAGTGTTGCTGCTTTCAGAGCGCATTGATGAATGGCTAATGAGCCACCTGACTGAATTTAAAGAGAAACAGTTACAGTCAGTGACTCGTGGTGACCTAGACTTAGGTGAACTGGACGACGAAGAAGACAAGGCTGAGCAGGAAAAAGCCGAAGAAGCCTTTAAAGAAAACCTGGAACGCTTTGAAAAAGCTTTAGGTGACAAAGTGAAGAAGGTCCGTGTGACTAACCGCTTAACTAACTCGCCAGCCTGCATCATTACCGACGATAATGATATGAGCACGCAAATGGCTAAGCTGATGGAAGCGGCTGGTCAGACGGTTCCTGAAACGAAGTACATCTTTGAAGTAAACCCTGAGCACCCCTTAGTTCAGCGCATGCTGACCAAAGAGGATGATACCTTCAAAGAATGGGCTGAAGTTTTATTGGATCAGGCCACTTTAGCGGAGCGGGGCAACTTGAAAGATCCGGCTTCCTTCGTTACCCGTCTTAATAAATTAATGCTTAACGCTTAATTTCATACCAACCGCTGTGGGTAAGTCATTGCCTGCAGCGGCTTTCTGCGCTTGTAATAGCCCGCCTGTCAGGGTAAAGTTCGGGGCAGACTTTTGAATCATGCAAAGAGGTTTTCTATGCGCATTATTTTGTTAGGCGCCCCGGGAGCTGGAAAAGGAACTCAGGCACAATTCCTGATGAATACTTTTGGGATCCCTCAAATTTCCACCGGTGATATGCTGCGTTCAGCAATAAAGTCCGGGTCGGAACTGGGTAAAAAGGCCAAACAAGTTATGGATGCCGGACAGTTAGTGTCGGACGACATCATTATCGAATTGGTCAAAGAACGAATTGCAGAGCCAGACTGCCAGAATGGTTTTTTACTTGACGGCTTTCCAAGAACCATTCCGCAAGCCGATGCGATGCGCGATAACGGTATTGAAATTGATTACGTGTTGGAATTTGATGTTCCGGACGAAATTATTGTTGATCGCATGAGTGGTCGCCGTGTCCACCCTGGTTCCGGTCGTGTTTATCATGTTGAGCACAATCCACCGAAAGTGGAAGGCAAAGATGACGAAACGGGTGAAGATCTGGTTGTTCGCCCGGATGATCAGGAGCAGACGGTTCGAAAGCGTCTTTCGGTTTACCACGAGCAGACGGAACCTTTGGTAGAGTATTATCAAAAGCTGTCTAAAGAAGGTAAGACGGAGTATCACAAAATTGATGGTACGCAACCTGTTGAAAGAGTCAGTGAGCAGCTGGGCGATTTGCTCAGAAAGTAATTTTTTACTAAAAGGCTCACATGGTGAGCCTTTTTTAATGAAGCCAGGCCCCAACGAATAAAAAGAGGCATTCCAATGACATCTCAACTAACAATAACCGGCTTTTATGCGGGCATTTTAACGCTTATTTATCTTGTTTTGGCTGTGAACATTATCCGCTTGCGCTGGAAACACCGGGTAGGTTTGGGCACCGGTGAAGCGGAAGAGCTCAACGTCGCAGTGCGTATCCACGGTAACTTTATTGAGTATGTGCCTCTGGCGCTTATTCTGTTTGCTATGATTGAAGTACAATACGCTCCGCTTGCTCTGCTCCATGGGCTGGGTATTGCGTTAATCGTTGCTCGTTTATGTCACGCTATTGGATTAACCCGCAGTGTTGGCGTGAGTTTGCCCCGCACCATTGGGGTATTAACGACTTTTGCCGTTTTATTGTTAGCTGCTGGCTTTGGTATCGGTCAGTTTATTGGTGTCAGTTTATTATAAAGTGAAGCTATGTCTGAATTAGAATCAGGTATCCATCTGTATGGCGAACAGCAAAACCCTCCGGTTGTTTTGTTGCACAGCTCGCAGAGCGCCAGTACTCAATGGCGGGCGTTAATAAAAGAATTAGCCAGCACTCACTTTGTTATTGCGGTTGATTTACTGGGCTATGGGCAGGCGCCTAACGTCGAGTTTACGGCAAATTTTCGACTGGAGCAGGAACTGCCTCGTATTATTAGCGCGGTTGAGCAACTTGCGTTATCCAGGCCTGTGCAATTGGTTGGTCACTCCTATGGCGGCGCTGTTGCATTAAAACTGGCGTTGGAAAAACCATTTAAAATTGCCGATGTGGTTGTCTACGAACCTGTTGCCTTTCACGTATTACCGGACGATTCTCCCGGAATGCTGGAAATACAGGAGATCAGTCACGCTATGCATGGTAAAGACGCAGTCGAATGCACTCGCACCTTTGTCGATTACTGGAATGACGCCGGGTATTTTGATGCTTTGCCTGAACGCATTCAGCAAATTATGGTTAGTCAGGCTGCCAAAGTGGCTCTGGACTTCGACGCCTTGCTTAACGAACCCCGACGCCTGGAAGACTACAGCGGGGTAGAGCAAAGCGTTCTGCTGCTGCAGGGCGAACACACTCGTCGTAGTGCAAAAGCTGTCGCAGAGGCTTTATCGACGATACTTCCCAATGTCCAGCGAGACTCCGTTGGAGCGGGGCATATGGGGCCTTTGACTCATCCGGCTGATGTGAATCAGCGTATCCTGCAATTTTTGCGTAAGCAATCCTAACCCAGAGAAAACGCGCGTGAACTGGTGGACGAATAATAAAGGCGAATTTAATAAGCTGGCTAAACTGACCGGCCCTATTCTGGTGGCTCAGTTAACCCAAATGTTAATGAGTGTTGTGGACACTGTTATGGCCGGGCGTAAAGGCGCGGTTGATTTGGCCGCTGTGTCTGTCGGTGGCAGTATTTTTGTGCCAGCAACTTTATTGGTGTTTGGCCTGGCGCTGGCATTAGCGCCAATTATCTCTCATCTGGACGGTTCAAATTCGCACCGGCGTGTCGCTAACATATTGCAGCAGGGGCTCTACGCTTGCGCCATTGTTGGTGTTATCACATTACTCGGTATGTCATCCGCGCCCTGGTTGCTCGACATTATGGAAGTTGAAGACGACTTTCGCGCCATTACTCTGGATTATTTGTTTTACATCTCCTGGGGGATACCGGGCTTTGTTATTTATGCTGTACTGAGAAACTTCTGCGAGGGCTTGTCGAACACCATGCCGTCGCTGATCATTGGTTTTATCGGACTATTGATAAATATTCCGGCAAACTACATTTTTGTTTACGGCAAATTTGGTATGCCGGAGCTGGGCGGTGCCGGTTGCGGCCTGGCAACGGCTATCGTCTTGTGGGGTATGGCGCTTTCAATGGTGGTTTATACCTTTACCGCAAAACGCTACAAGCGGTTACGCCTGCTCCGTCGCTGGTACCGGCCTAACTGGGACGACGTTACCTACGTTATTCGCATTGGTTTTCCTATTTCAATGTCGCTCTTTTTCGAAGTTAGTCTGTTTGCTGCGGTCGCGTTATTAATTGCGCCGCTGGGGCCGACAGTGGTTTCTGCTCACCAGATTGCGCTGAACATAAGTTCGTTAGTGTATATGGTGCCGCTGAGTATCTCTATGGCGGTGACGTTACGGGTTGGTTTTGCGCTGGGTGCGGGTAATCCGAAAAACGCCATGTTGAGCTTTAAACTCGCGATGCTTTTTGGTGGCGTGTTTGCGGGCGTTAACGGTTTAATTATGTATCTGGGTGGTGGTTGGTTAGCCAGCCTTTACACTCCTGACCAGGATATTATTAATCTGGCAGCAACGCTGATGGGGCTGGCGGCTATTTTCACTGTGTCGGACACCTTCCAGGCCATTTCCATTGGCACTCTGCGTGGCTACAAAGACACTAAATACCCAATGATATTGGCCTTTATTTCGTACTGGCCATTTGGTTTAACTGTTGGTTATATTCTGGGGCTGACCGACTGGGTCGTGCCGGCCATGGGCGCGGCCGGTTTCTGGATTGGCTTTATTAGTGGCTTAAGTGTCGCGGCGGTACTCTTATCACTGCGCTTACGCCGCGTATCCCGCCGATACGAGCGTAAGCATTTTCGTGAGCAGTTAAACAGCGCCGCTTAACCGCGGCGCTTCGCTAATACCTCCAGCACATCGTCCAGGCTAAGCTCATTGGCTCGCAGCGCAACCAGCAAATGATAAAGTAAATCCGCGCTTTCATTAACCAGCTCGTCTTTATCGGCAGTTGCCGCTGCCAGAGCGACTTCAACGCCTTCTTCGCCGACTTTTTGAGCCACTCGCTTTAATCCTTTAGCAAACAGACTGGCAGTGTAACTTTCGCTGGTATCTGCGCCTTTACGGCTGGCAATGAGCGAGTCAAGCTCATGCAGCAAGGGCTTAGGTGCTTCGGCAAAACAACTGCGGTTGCCTAAATGGCAGGTAGGGCCATCGGGTATAGCCTGAACCAGTAACGCGTCGTTATCGCAGTCCGAATAGATGCCCTCAAGCCGGAGGTAGTTGTTTGAGCTTTCGCCCTTAGTCCATAAACGATCTTTGCTGCGGCTGTAAAAGGTGGTTTTACCGCTAGCAAAGCTTTCCTTAATGGCTTCTGTGCTCATATAGGCCTGCATTAACACTTCACCGGTTAGAGCGTGTTGTACTGTGCAGGGCAGTAAACCTGACATTTTCTCCCAGGCCAACTGGTCTATGTTATTCAAATCAATTTTCATGTCGTCTCCTGAAGCGCTTCAATGGGGCGAACCGCAATATTATTGGCTGCCATAGCGGCTTTGACGTCGCTGATGCTGAATAGGTTTTTGTGAAACACCGAAGCCGCAAGTGCACCATCTACCTGCGCCTTTTGAAAGGCATCAACAAAGTGCTGAATCTCACCGGCACCGCCTGACGCGATTAACGGCACAGAGCAATGCGCGCGCAATGCCGACAGTTGTGCAATATCGTAACCTTGACGCACACCGTCCTGATTCATACAGTTCAACACAATCTCACCGGCACCACGGGAAATGACTTCCTGCAGCCAGTCTTTTGTTTGCCATGCCGATTTATGCGACTTGCTCTCGTCTCCGGTAAACTGGTGCACTTCATATTCACCGGACTGTTCGTTATAAAAGCTGTCTATGCCAATAACGATGCATTGCTGACCAAACTCCTCAACCAGCGTGTTAATTAAATTGGGGTTAAGCAGGGCTGGCGAATTAATGGAAATTTTGTCCGCGCCCATAGACAGCATGGTTTGTGCGTGCTCAACCGAACGAATGCCGCCGGCAACGGTAAAAGGAATGTTGATTTCCCGGGCAACCCGCTCAACCCAGGACTTATCCACCGTGCGGCCATCTGCCGATGCGGTAATATCATAAAACACCAGTTCGTCGGCACCGCTCTCCGCATAACGTTTTGCCAGTGGCAGAATATCACCAATAATTTCATGGTTTCGAAACTTAACCCCTTTAACGACTTGTCCGTCGCGAACGTCCAGGCAGGGTATTACGCGTTTTGCCAGCATGCCAGTGCCTCCTGCATAGTGAAAGCGCCGGTAAGCAATGACTTACCCAGAATAACTGAATCACAGTTTACAGCTTTCAAATCTTTAAGATCGTCTAAGCAACTGACACCACCGGATGCCTGCCAGACCACTTGTGGATAAAGTGCTTTGTAACGCTTATAGAGTTCAACATTGGTGCCGGTCATGGTGCCGTCTTTACTGATATCGGTGCACAGCACATGGAGGCAGCCTAAATCGAGATAACGGTTGAGAATATCATCCAGTGTATGAGTGCTGGCCTGTTGCCAGCCGTGAGTGGCGACCATCGCATTGCCGCTCTGATCAATATTCACATCCAGCGCCAGTACAATTTTTTCTCCGCCGTAGGTCTGGAACCATTGTTTTACTCTGTCCGGGTTATTAACCGCGGTTGAACCAATTACAGCACGTTCAATACCGGCTTCAAATAAAGCTTCTAAATCCTCGGTTGTACGAATCCCGCCGCCAGCCTGACACCTCATGCCGGAATCTGAGGCGAGCTTAGCCAGCAGCTTCTGCTGGCGCTTGTCAGGGTCTTTAGCACCGTCTAAATCCACCAGATGAAGCCACTCGGCACCCGCTTCTGCATAGAGCTGAGCCTGTCCCAGCGGGGTTAAATCAAACTCGGTTTTTTGCGCGAAGTCGCCCTGATACAGGCGAACAACTTTGCCGTCGATAAGATCCAGAGCAGGGATCAGCATAATTCTAACTCCAAAAAACGTTTTAGCAGAGCTTCGCCTGTTTTGCCTGAGCGTTCGGGGTGAAACTGCGCACCAAAATAGTTGTTGTGCCGTATCATAGAGGCAAAGCGCTCGCCGTATTCGCTGCTGGCAATAGTATATTCATCTACTGCCACGGCAAAACTGTGCACGAAGTAGCAATAACTGTCATTTCCCTGGACTAGCGGGTTATCTGCGGTTGGCTGCAGCGTATTCCAGCCCATATGCGGCAAAGGCAGACCAGAATCGCGCAGGCGTTTGGTTTTTGCCGGAATCAGATTCAGGCAGTCAACGTCACCTTCTTCCGAGTGCGAGGTCAGCAACTGCATACCCAGGCAAATACCCAACACTGGCTGGGTTAACTCCCGCAGCGGTTCAACGAGTTGCTTGCGCTGTAAGTTACGCATAGCCGCGGCAGCTGTCCCTACGCCGGGTAAAATGACACGGTCAGCGGCGCGTATTTGTTCTGCATCATCGGTAATAAGCACTGAGTAGCCCAGGCGTTCAACCGCAAAGCGGACCGAAGTCAGGTTGGCACACTCGGTATCGACAATCACCACATTCATGCCAGCATCCCCTTACTTGAAGGCAACTGTTGGTCTCCGGTTTTGGTAATGGCCTGACGCAGCGCCCGGCCAAATACCTTAAACAGGCTTTCGACCTGGTGGTGGGTATTACCTTCGGTGGTCGATAAGTGCAAGCTCATTGCCATAGCATCGGTTAACGAGCGGAAAAAGTGCTCGACCATTTCGGTGGATAATTCGCCGACTTTGTCGCGGGTGAAATCTGCTCCCCATTTCAAATAGGGGCGTCCGGATAAATCGATCAGACATTCCGCCCGGCATTCATCCATAGGCAGAGCAAAGCCAAAGCGACCAATGCCGCGCTTGTCGCCCAGTGCTGAGCGCAATGCCTGACCTAAGGCTAGGGCGGTGTCTTCAATGGTGTGGTGATCGTCAATGTGCAAATCACCCTTAACCTTAACCGAAAGCGAGAAACCCGCGTGTGTGGCTATCTGCTCAAGCATGTGATCAAAAAAGCCAATGCCGGTATCAAATTCGCGCGGTGCCTGGCTGTCTAAATCCACCTTAATGTTGATGTCCGTTTCCCGGGTGGTGCGTGTAACCGAAGCTGTACGTGGGTTATCCAGTAGCTGGTGTACAATGGCATCCCAGTTGAGTTCGGTGCGGCTGTAACGCAGGCCTTCAATCCCCATGTTTTCTGCCAGTTGCAGGTCGGTTTCACGGTCGCCAATAACGTAGGAGTTTGTGAAATCCACACGGCCTTCTTTCAGGTACGACTTTACCAGCCCAAGCGCAGGCTTACGGCAGCTGCAGTTATCACTGTCAAAGTGAGGGCAAATCAGAACGTCATTAAACCGAATACCTTGTGATTCAAACACCGCCATCATCAAATTATGTGGCGCGTCAAAATCGGCTTGTGGAAAGCTGTCTGTCCCCAGACCATCCTGGTTGGACACCATCACCAACTGATAACCAGCCTGTTGCAGTTTCAGCAAAGCCGGTACCACGTTCGGTTCAAACACCAACTTCTCAACACTGTCCAACTGCTTGTCAGTGGCTGGTTCTTCGACCAGAGTTCCGTCACGATCGATAAATAGAATAGGCTTCTGGCTCATGAAAAATAGTCCTTCAACTGTTGAATCAGTTCGTCATTTTCGGCGGCGCTGCCAATAGTTATACGAACAACGTTTTCCAGTCCCCGCTGCGCCGACTGATTACGTATTAATAGGCCGTTATCGGCAAGTGTCTTCACTAAACCAGCGGCATCTTCACACTGATACAGTAAAAAGTTAGTGTCACTTTGCGATACCAGGGTCAGTGGTGTTTGCTCTAAGGCTGTTTGCACCCGTTCGCGCTCGGCTAATAAGGTTGCTACCTGTTGCTGAAGTCGTTCAAGCGAACTTGTCTGCAAAGCCTGAACCGCAATTTGCACTGTAGGGTCTGGCAAAGGGTACGGCGCCAGAACTTTCTGCAGTAACTCAATGATGTCGTCATTCGCCAGCAAAAAGCCGCAGCGAATGCCGGCCAGAGCAAAGGCTTTCGATAAGGTACGTAACACCACCAAATTCGGATAACGTTCCAGCCAACTGACAACGCTGTCACCAGAGCTGAACTCAATATAGGCTTCATCAACTACCACAATAGAACGTGGCGAGTGCTGTAATACCTGTTCAATGTCATTTGTATTCAGTGCATTTCCCAATGGGTTTGACGGCGAGCACAGGAAAATGACTTTGCACTCAGCGGAAGCTTCTATGACCGACTCCGTATCCAGTTGCCAGTTGTTCACCTTTCCGCTATTTAGTAAGGGAACCTCCGTAACACCAACGGCAAAGGTCTTAGCCGAAATAGCGTACATACCGTATGTGGGTGGGCAAATCAGTACCTTGTCCTGCCCCGGCTCACAAAAAGCTCGTATCAGTAACTCGATACCTTCATCCGAACCGCGGCTGCTTAACACCTGCGAGGCTTTAATTCCGGCGTATTCAGCGTATGCCTGATTCAGCGGCTTAGACTGAAACTCCGGGTAACGGTTAAGTTTACTGTCATCAACGTTGTACGAGTTACTGTACGGAGACTCGTTTGCGTTCAGCCAGATATTGCCGCCGCTCATACTACGCCGTGCAGAGGCATAGGGTGTTAGCTGTTTCAGATGCTGGCGCTGTAACTGCTCAACAATGCTCATAGTTTGCTCTCCGTACTTTTAGTTTCCGTACGAATAGTCACGGCACGTTTGTGCGCATCTAAACCTTCAACGTCAGCCAAAGTAGTAATGGCTTCTGCTAACTGGCGTAGTCCGTCCTGGCTAGCTTCCTGTACCGTATAACGACGGTAAAAATCAACCAGCCCAAGGCTGCTGTAATTGCGGGCATAGCCATAAGTTGGCAGCACGTGGTTGGTACCGGTGGCATAGTCACCGCCGGATTCCGGCGTGTAGTGACCGACAAAGACAGAGCCTGCCCGGGTTAACTGTGGCAGCAGCTCGCGTGCGTTGTCCGTTTGAATTGAAAGGTGCTCAGGCGCATAGGTTTCGCTAATGGCTATGGCTTCATTCATATCGGCAACCACCAGAAGACGACTTGCCTGCAATGCCTGCTCCGCAATATCGGCGCGACTTAGCTGAGCGCATTGTGCAATCAGCTCCTGCCGTACGTTTTTCGCGACCGTTATTGACGGCGTAAGCAAAATAACCTGAGAGTCCGGGCCGTGCTCAGCCTGCGAGAGTAGATCTGCCGCCACATAGGCTGGGTTTGCACTGTCATCAGCAATGACCAGAAGCTCTGAGGGGCCTGCCGGTAAATCCATGGCACAGCCGCTGTCATTCTGGCTAACCTGTTGCTTGGCTTCGGTCACGAAGCTGTTACCCGGGCCAAAGACTTTACCTACAGCAGGCGATGACTCTATGCCGTAGGCCAGCGCGCCAATTGCCTGAGCGCCGCCACACAGCAGAATATCGGTTACGCCGCAACGCTTAGCCGCATAGAGCAGGGCGGCTGGTAATTCGCCTTGTTTATTAGGCGGGCTGACCATAACCACACGCTGGCACCCGGCAATTTGTGCCGGAACGCCCAGCATTAACGCGGTAGAAGGCAAGGTCGCGCTGCCGCCGGGAATGTACAGACCGACTGCATCTAAAGGTGCATAGCGAAGTTCACACTGTACACCTGGCGCTGTTTCAATGCTTAAATCTTGCGGCCGCTGTGCTTCGTGAAAGCGGTAAATCGTCTGGTAAGCGGTGTCTATGGCGCGTTTTACTTTGTCATCTAAACTAGCTACGGCTGCTTCCACCTGTTCATTGCTCATTCGCAGTGAGGTCGCATCCGGGTTATCGAACTGGCGGGTATAGTTCAGTACCGCACGTTCACCGTTATCACGCACGTCGCTTAGAATTACCGCGACTTTTTCACGCAGAGACTCAGCCTGAGCCTGTCCGGGGCGTGCTAAGCGTTGAGTTCGCTCCGCCGCCGTCAGGCTTTGCCATTGTTCAATGGGTATCCGTAATTCACTCATGATCACCCCATCATTTTTTCAATAGGCAATACAAGTATCGAACTGCAGCCCATAGATTTAAGGTCTTCCATGGTTTCCCAGAATAGCTTCTCGGTGCTGACCATGTGCACGGCAACTTGCTCGTCGGTGTGGCTTAGCGGCAGAATGGTCGGTGTTTCCGCGCCGGGCAACAACTCGACTACTTGCTCTAATTTGTTTTTTGGAGCATGCAGCATAATGTATTTGCTTTCCCGCGCCATTTGCACGCCGTCTATACGGGGCAGCAACTGATCTATCATGGCCTGCTTTTCTTCCGACAGGCTGTCAGCACGTTGTATTAACTGCGCCTGGGAACGGAATATCACGTCTTTTTCGACCAACCCGTTTGCTTCCAGCGTAGCTCCGGTGGAAACTAAGTCACATATGGCTTCGGCAAGGCCCGCACGGGGAGCAACTTCCACAGAACCGGTCAGCATAACCGTACGCGCATTCACGCCGTTGTCTTTCAGGTAACGCTTAAGCAACTGCGGGTAGGTGGTGGCAACTCTTAAGCCGTCTAAGTCTTGCAGTGACTGGTATTGGCTTTCTCTTGGCACCGCCAGCGACAAGCGGCACTGACCAAACTCAAGCCCGCGTAATGGCTGATAGGCCGCGACAGAATCTGTTGCAATGCGCTCTAACCGGGCTTCTTCCAGCACGTTTTCGCCAACCAGACCTAAATCAACCACGCCGTCCATAACCAGACCCGGAATGTCGTCATCACGTACGCGCAGTAAATCGATAGGGTGACTGGTGCTGTGCGCAATGAGGCGTGCTTCGTTGACACTAAATTTCACACCGCAGGCATTCAGCAATGCCATAGATTCTTTACTCAGTCGTCCTGATTTCTGTATCGCAATGGTTAAACGGTCAGTCATAACAGCTCCTAAAATGAAAAACCCCCGAAGGTATATGCCTTTCGGGGGTTGTATAGTCAATCGAAAGGCTAGCGTTTATACGGCTAGCCCAAACATTAAGTTCACGGCTAAGCCATACAGTTCCAATGATGATGATGGTGGCTGTGAACAAAACGCATAATTAACACTCCAATAAAAATAGTTTTACTTCGCAAAGTTGTATAGCACTATAACAGCTGAGAAATGTAATGCAAGAGTAAACTTATTGGTTATTTAGTCGATATAAGCTTATTATTTAACCAGTGGTTGTATAGTCAAATAACAGAATTCATTCTCTGCGAGGCGAAAGACAACAACAATGGCTAACTTTGATGCAATGGTTCCGTTGATCCCCAAAGACACTCGCGTGCCTGTGGACTTCGCCCGTGAGCAGATGAAAATAAACCAGGTTGAAAAAATACACGAGCTTCGTGCAACCACTGAAGAAGAAAGCTCGACCATCAATGAAGATAAACAGCGCGAAGACAGTCAGCATCATCAACCACAACAGCAAGCGTCTCCACAAACCGAACCTGAAGAGGCTGCTGACGACGATGAAACTCCTTCTTCAGGGCATATAGACACCTACGCCTGAGCAAACATCTATGTCATAATACGTGCCTATTTCTTCGGCGGTTAAGGTTATGGCGACGGTTTTATCAGTATTTAAGCCAACAGGCGAGCTCGCACAAGCAATTACAAACTTCCAGCCACGAGCCGCTCAGCAGCAAATGGCAGAAGCCATAGCCGCTACCGTTAAGAAAAAAGGTGAGTTGGTCGTTGAGGCCGAAACCGGCACCGGCAAAACGTTTGCGTATTTGGCTCCTGTACTACTGGGCAAAGGCAAAGCTATTGTCTCTACTGGTACCAAAAACCTGCAGGAACAGCTGTTCCACCGCGACTTACCCATGTTAAGAAAAGTGCTGGCGCCGGAAAAAGTTGTCGCTTTATTAAAAGGCCGTTCAAATTATTTGTGTCTGCACCGCATGGAGCAGGCAACCCAACAGGCCGGACAGTTCAGTAAAGACATTCAAAATCAGCTTATTACGGTAAAGCGCTGGGCGACATCCACACGCAGTGGTGATGTGGGCGAGCTGAACGCCTTAGCGGAAGACGCCTCAGTATTACCGCAGGTAACCAGCACTCAGGACAACTGCCTGGGGCGGGACTGTCCGGTGTACGAAGACTGCCACTTAGTCAAAGCCCGCAAAGAAGCCATGGAAGCCGATATTGTGGTGGTGAACCATCATCTTTTCTTTGCCGATATGGCGCTAAAAGACACCGGTTTTGGTGAGCTTATTCCGAGTGTCGACACCGTGGTTTTTGACGAAGCTCATCAAATTCCGGACATTGCCAGCCAGTACTTTGGCGAAACGGTTTCCAGTCGGCAACTGACAGAAATGTGCGAAGAACTGCAGCGTTTATGTATGACCGAGCTGAAGGACTTGTCGCAGGCAAGCGCTATGGCTCGTACGTTATTGCAAGCTTTGAAAGACTGGCGATTGTTGTTTCCGCGAGACCCTATGCGGGGCAACTGGAGAGACTGGCGCAAAAAGCCGGACGTTGCAGAGGTTGCTGAACGGGTACAGGAGCGTTTAACTCTGCTGACCGACGTTATGAAAACCGCTATAGGCCGTAATAAAGATTTTGATAATTTACATGAACGCGCTGAACAGCATCTCACTATTTGGCGTCAGTTAATGGACGTAGACCGCACCGGCTACAGCTTTTGGTTTGAAACCACGCCCCGACATGTCAGTTTGCATCAAACGCCGCTAAGCGTTGCCAAGACTTTCGGTGGCTATATTAAGCGCAACAAAATGAGCTGGGTATTTACCTCGGCCACTTTGGCGGTTAACGGTAAGTTTGACTACTTTACCAAGCGTTTAGGCATAGATGACGCCGATACCCTGTTGCTAGAAAGTCCGTTTGATTTTGCTAAGCAAGCCAAGCTGTGTTTACCGCGTTATTTGCCCGAGGCGAACGATCCGAACCGGCACCAGATGCTGACCGAAATTGCCGAGCAGTGCGTTAAGGTGAACCGCGGCGGGACTTTTTTGCTTTTTACCAGCCACCGTATGCTGCAGCAAATGGCGGCAATATTACGCGACCGGCTGGATCGCGACATTCTGGTGCAGGGCGAGTCCGGCAAAACAGAGTTACTGGAAACCTTCACCAAAAAAGGTAATGCCGTGCTGTTGGGCACCTCCTCATTCTGGGAAGGGGTCGATGTGCGGGGTGAAGCCTTGCGCTGCGTTATTATCGACAAACTGCCGTTTGCCTCGCCGGATGATCCTTTGCTGAATGCACGTGTTGAAGATGCCCGTTTGCGTGGTGTCGATGCCTTCAGCACGATACAATTACCGCAGGCAATAATTGCGCTGAAACAGGGCGCAGGACGACTAATTCGCGATAAAGACGACTCCGGTGTGTTAATTGTTTGCGACAGTCGCTTAGTAACGCGCCAATACGGTAAGCAGTTTTTATCCAGCTTGCCGGCTATGTCACGAACCCGGGATTTAAATGAGGCGCTGAGTTTTTTAGCGCAAGTTGCAGAGAAAGATGAAACCAATAATGACGAACTTATTAGCAATTGATACGTCGACTGAAAATTGCTCAGTGGCTATTCGCTGGCAGGACAGCTTCTTTAGCGAAGCAATAGAAAGCCCGCGGGAGCACTCGCAGCGCTTACTGCCTTTTGTTGAGCAAATGCTGCAGCAGGCTAAGACCGAATTAAATCAGCTGGACGGGCTGGTGGTTGGCGTTGGCCCCGGCAGTTTTACCGGCGTACGAATTGGTGTATCCATGGCGCAGGGCCTGGCTTTTAGTGCTGAGTTACCAGTGTTTCCGGTCAGTAGCCTGCAGGCGTTAGCGCAGCAAGCCATTCGTAAACACAATGCAGAAGCGGTTGTTGCCTGTATTGATGCGCGCATGGGTGAAATTTATTATGCCTTGTACCGTAATAATAATGGTCTTGCCGAACAAATAACGGAGCCTGCCGTTGCTGAACCCTCCGCAAGTTTATTTGCAGGGCATAATGTTCAGGGGTTCCATACCGCGGGAACTGGTTGGGACAACTACGCAGGTACCCTGGACCCTAAGCAGGAATTAAAGCACAGCATGGATTGCCGGTTACCGCTGGCGGAAGACATGCTGACAATAGCAACTAAAGGTTGTGTTGCTGCGGTCGATGCAGAGAACTTAGAACCTTTGTATGTTCGTAATGAAGTGACCTGGAAAAAATTGCCGGGTCGATAGCTTGTAGAATGGCACTGAACTCGCCATAATAAAATCAGTCTTACTAACAGATGAGCTTTGTAAACGTGCGAATTAATCCGCAAGCGGTTCAACCGCTAAACAGTCAACAGCAGGGGCCTCAAAGGTCTGCGCCAGAAGATCAGCAACGTCAGGAGCAAAACCCGACGAAAGTTGCTGACTTGCGGCAGGTGGTGCCTGATGTTCGGCAAAGTCAGCGGCGCGCAGAACGGTGGGAATCACTTAATACGTTTTACGATGAGCCACCACAACGTTCTCAAAAAGCACTTAATGCTTATCAAAACATAGCGTTAAGTGAGAAAAGAGAGCAAATTACGTCAATGTTTGGTGTTGATGTTTACGCCTGAGTGAGGTCTGTTATGAAAACGATATTTGCAGTATTAACGACATTGGTACTGGTGGGGTGCTCTTCAGTTCCCGATGAGCTTGCCACTGACAATGAAGAAGCATTGGTGAGTTACAAAGTTGCCAAGCACCAGGGGGACGAGGTAGAAGGTGAGCCAGCCCGTTGGGGCGGTGTTATTGCCGATGTTCGCAACGCCGAAGATCATACCGTGCTTGAAGTTGTCAGCTTTCCACTGAAACGCTGGGGGCGACCTGAAGTTAGCGATAACAGCGACGGACGTTTCTTAGCTGTAATTAATGACTTTGTTGACCCCGATGTCTACCAGCAAGGCCGGGCAATTAGTTTTGTCGGTACTATTGGTCAAACCCAGCAGGGTAAAATTGACGAATACGTTTATACCTACCCGGTTATTGAAGCAACAGGGTATCACCTGTGGAAGATTGAGAAGCAGAAAAGCCACGTAGAAATCGATTATTCGCCACTGTGGTTCCGTCATAACTTCTATTCACCTTATTATCCTTACCGTTATCCGGTTCCGGTACGTGTTCGTGTGCAGGACAACTCGGGTACTCCGGCTAAAAACCGCAACTAATTCGTCCTTTAATGGATTATCGAGAAGCTTTAGAGCAGGCTACCCCAGTCAGTTACCAGCTCGACTGGGGTACAGTTCGCGGGCTGTGTTGGGGCGATCCTAACGACATAAGAGTTGTTGCAACCCATGGTTGGTTAGACAACAGTCACAGCTTTTTACCTGTAGCTCAGTACTGGTCACCTGACAAAGGTGGCCTTTTAGCTCTTGACTGGCCCGGTCATGGACACAGTGATCACCGTCCGGTGGGAAACTATTATCATTTTATCGACTATGCTTATGACTTATGGCAGCTGATTCAGCAGCAGGGCTGGCAGAATCTAACCTTGCTTGGTCATTCTATGGGCGGGTTTGTTAGCAATGTGGTTGCGGCATTATGTCCGGAGCGTATTCAACAACTGCTATTAGTTGAAGCCTTTGGGTTATTGGTGTCTGACGGAACGAATGCGCAGGAGCAACTGAAACAGGGCTTTTTAAGTCGCAAAAAACTACAGACACCGCGCTGGCGAAGCTACGCAAACTTTGACTCGGCGGTAGAGGCCAGAGCCGCTCAGGCTGACTTTTCAGCTAATTTAGTCCGGTTAATTGTTGAGCGTGGCTGCGAGCATGGTGAAGATGGCCGCTGGCAGTGGCGAGCCGATGCCAGGGTAAAAACAACATCGGCCTACAGGTTACCGAGTTCGGCAGTGGATGACTTGTTTGAAAAGTTGACCATGCCAGTGACCGTCGTGCGTGGAAGCCGCGGTTATGATCAGTTAGATAGCGCATTTAAGCGATGGCAGGATAAAGTTTCTGGCTTAAGTTGTAAGACATTGGAAGGTGGACATCACGTACATATGGAACAACCTGAGAAAATAGCTGAACTGCTTAAATCGTACGTTTAGCGGCTGGTAACGACTAGGATTAACTGGTCGGATATGCGATGATTGCGCCACTGAAAATAACTATAAATAGTGAGAGGCGGAGCCTTTTATGGATAAAATTTGGTTGGAAAACTACCCAGCGGGAGTACCGGAAACAATTGACCCGGATCACTTTGCGTCGTTGGTTGATATACTTGAGCAGTCCATTGAAAAGTACGGCGAGAAAACGGCTTTCGTAAACATGGACTCAGAAATGAGTTTCAAAGAACTGGGTCTGAAAACTCGCGACTTTGCCGCTTACTTGCACAGTACTGGCCTTAAAAAAGGCGACGCTGTTGCGGTTATGATGCCAAATTTGCTGCAATATCCTGTGGCGTTATTCGGCATTTTGCGAGCAGGCATGACTGTGGTGAACGTCAACCCACTTTATACTCCGCGCGAGTTAAAGCATCAGCTGGTAGATTCTCAGGCAAAAGCTCTGGTTATTTTGGAAAACTTTGCTCAAACCTATGAAAAAATCAAAGCAGAAGCTCCGCTCGATTTAGTTATTACCACGCAAATTGGCGATCAGTTACCTTTGCTTAAGCGCTATTTGGTTAACTTTGTGGTTAAGTATATAAAACGTATGGTGCCTTCTCATAAGCTAAAAGGCACGGTGAGTTTTAATCAGGCGCTGGCCAAAGGAACCATGGCCGACTATAAACGCCCTGAAGTGACCGGCGATGATATTGCCTTTTTGCAATACACCGGTGGAACAACGGGGGTGGCCAAAGGCGCTATGCTGTCGCACCGTAATATGGTTGCTAACCTTGAACAAGTTTCCTCTGTTATTACCCCCATAATGAACGACGGCGAAGAAACCATTATTACCGCGTTGCCGCTGTATCATATCTTTGCGTTAACCGCGAACTGCCTTACCTTTATTAAGCACGGCGGCAAGAACGTCTTAATTACCAACCCGCGCGACATGCCTAACTTTGTGAAAGAGCTGAATAAGTACCCTTTCTCCATGATTTCAGGCGTTAACACACTGTTTAATGGTTTGTTGAACACCAAAGGCTTTAAAGACGTTAACTTCTCTAATTTAAAAATTGCCCTGGGCGGCGGTATGGCGGTTCAGCGTGCAGTGGCCGAAGAGTGGGAGCGGGTAACCAAATCTCGTTTGCTGGAAGGTTACGGTTTAACCGAGTGTTCTCCGGTGGTTACCGTTAACCCTTACGATATTGAACATTACACGGGCAGCATTGGTTTACCGGTGCCAAGTACCGACATGCGTATTGTTGACCCTGAAACGCGCGAAGAAGTGGCTTTAGGTGAACCGGGCGAGCTGGAAGTGAAAGGCCCGCAAGTTATGGTGGGTTACCTTAACCGTCCTGATGCGACAGCAGAATCAATTAAAGACGGTTGGTTTGCAACGGGTGACATGGCCACGGTTGATGAGCGTGGTTACTTCAAAATTGTGGACCGTAAAAAGGACATGATTTTGGTGTCGGGCTTTAATGTTTATCCGAACGAAATTGAAGACGTACTGGCTGACCATCCTAAAATTCTTGAGTCGGCAGCCATAGGCGTTCCGCACGAGTCGTCTGGCGAAGCGGTAAAAGTCTTCATTGTGGCAAAAGATAAGTCACTGACCGAACGTGAAGTTATCGACTTTGCACGTGAAAACCTGACCGGTTACAAAGTACCTAAACTGGTTGAGTTTCGTGACGAATTGCCTAAATCCAACGTTGGCAAAATAATTCGCCGTGAATTACGCGATGAAGAGGACGACGCTTGACTCTGCCGTTAGAATTACCCGAGTCGGTACAACAATACCGGCTCGTTAGCACCACTCACGATTTACAAGATCTCTGCCAGCAGGCCGTAAAATGCGGCTGGTTCGCTATTGACTCTGAGTTTGTGCGCGAACGCACTTACTACGCTCAGTTAGGGTTATTACAAATTCACGCTAACGGCACAACGGCCGTTATTGACCCGCTGGCGGATATTGATTTAGAGCCTTTATGGCAGCTGATTTCCGGCGATGAAGTCGAAACCGTATTGCATGCCGGTGGCGAAGATATTGAACTGTTTTTCCAGCAAAGCAATGGCCGCCAACCCAAACAAATTTTTGATAGCCAGATAGCCGCAGGTTTTTGTGGTCTGGGTGATTCAATGGGTTATGCGCGGCTGGTTGATGCTTTGTTTGACGGCGTTGAGCTGGACAAGAGCTTGTCACGCACCAACTGGCTGAAACGCCCGTTAAGTGACGAACAATTGGACTATGCCGCTGCCGATGCCAGTTATCTGGCGATAATGTACCCGTACCTTAAAGCTCTGTGTGAAGAAAAAGGTGTGCTGAATATTGTCTACGAAGAGTCGCAAATTCAGGTGCGTAAACGCACACAAAGCTGGCCCGATGATCTGCTCTATTTGGGCGTAGGCAATGCCTGGCAGCTGAACCCGCGGCAACTGGCTACGCTGAAAATTCTGACACCCTGGCGTTTACACAAAGCGCGTGAGCGCGACATTCCGCTGGGCTTTATTGTCAAAGACGGGGTCTTGCTTGAGCTAGCCCGGAGAATGCCAAAAAGCGACGACGAGCTAAGCCGAATTCCCGATTTAGCTCCTATGTCACGTAAGTATTCAGGGCGGGACATTATTCGCTGTATTCAGCAGGCTGAACAAGTGCCTGAAACGGAACTGCCAAAAACCCTTGAACGGCTGGACGATATGGACGGTTATAAACCAACCTTTAAGGCCATAAAAAAAGCGGTTACCGAACTTGCCGAAAGCTTGCAGATACCTGCGTCGTTGGTGGCTTCGCGGAAGCAAATTAACGACATTATTAACTTTCACTGGCAGTATTCAACGCAACAACAGCAACGTTTGCCGCAACCAGACTTAATGGTGGGTTGGCGCAAGCAGGCAATTGGGGCAGAATTACAGGCTATTGTTAGTCAGGCCTAAGCCCATATTCAGGAGAACAGCCATGCTGTGTGATGTTTATCGCAGCTCGAAGAAAGCGGATACCTATTTGTACCTGCTTCACGGCGACGAATTTACCGAAGTACCTGACGTTTTGCGCGAGCAGTTTGGTCGCGCAGAAAAAGTTCTGACATTAAACCTGGCGGGCCGTGAACAGTTGGCTCGTTTAACGGTCGAAAAATTACAGGAACATTTGCATAACGATGGCTACTATTTACAGTTGCCGCCGAAACGAGAGGAACTTCAATTCAATGTTAACAAATAAAATAAAAGTAGCAGGGCTGGCCTTTTGTCTGGCCTCTTCATTTGCGCTCAGCGCGCCGGCTTCTGCGTATCAGGAAGCTGAGGATAAAGCGAAAAAAGAGTCCAGCGAAGAGGTTAATCAGCAGTTTGCCGCCTACGTTGAAGCTCTGAAAGCCGAGGCCATTGAAAGCGGCTATAAGCAGGACACACTGGATAAAGCTTTTGCCAAAGTTAAGTATTACGAGCGGGCAGTCGAGCTGGATAATAACCAGCCGGAATTTAAACTGACGCTGGATACCTATCTGCCACGTGCAGTACCGGACTGGAAAGCTGAAAAAGCACTGGAAAAGTACAATGAACATAAAGAGCTGCTGGATAAAGTGGGCAAAGAGTACGGCGTACAGCCGCGCTTTATTGTGGCGCTGTGGGGTATTGAAACCAACTTTGGTTCGTTCACAGGTGGCTTTGACGTGGTATCGGCACTAACTACGCTGGCTTTTGACGGACGTCGCGAAGAGTTTTTCAAAAAGCAGCTTTGGGAAGCTTTAACCATTATTGAAGACGGCCACATTGAACCGGAGCAAATGAAAGGATCATGGGCTGGCGCTATGGGTCAGACTCAGTTTATGCCCAGCTCGTTCATGAGTTACGCCGTAGACTACGACAACGATGGCAAAAAAGACATTTGGGGCAGCTACCCGGACGTATTTGCGTCAGCCGCTAACTACCTAAGCTCTGTTGGCTGGAAGGACGACGTAACCTGGGGACGTCAGGTACAACTGCCTGAAGGTTTTGATGAGTCACTAGCCGGGCTGGACACCAAGAAGAAGCTAGCCGAGTGGTCCGACTTAGGCGTTACGCGTTTTGACGGCTCTGAGTTGCCATCGCGCGCCGATATAGAAGCTTCAATAGTGATTCCCGACGACAAAGAAGGCCGTGTTTATCTGGCTTATGCCAACTACGACGCCTTAATGCGCTGGAACCGTTCACATTACTTTGTGGCTGCCGTGGGCTATTTGTCCGACCGCATTCGTTTTCCAAGGTAATGCCTTGTCGGTATTAATGAAATGGTATGAGCAGCCGCTGCATACACTCAGCCATGCGCAGTGGGAAGCCCTGTGCGATGGCTGTGGACAGTGCTGCTTAAACCAATTGCAGGACGAAGAAGACCATCTTTATTCCACCAATGTTGCCTGTCGGTTATTAGACACCGACACCGCATGTTGCACCGACTACGCTCACCGAAGCCAACGCGTACCCGAATGCGTTACGTTAACCCCTGACAACCTCGACGAGGTTTACTTTATGCCTGCCAGTTGCGCGTATCGGTTGCGGGCAGAAGGGCAGCCTTTGCCTGAATGGCATCCGTTAAGGCACGAAGGTAGCAAAGAGCAAATGAAAAAAGCCGGCTATCATGTAGCCGGCCATTGCGTAAGTGAGGCGAAGTTTAAGGGCGACCTGGAAGACCGTATAGTGACCTGGCCCTTGTCTTAGCCCTGGCATTAAAACGGATTATTTGTGGTACAGCACCAGCCCGTCTTTTTTCGTGAACGACGAAATAATGTGGCAAATAGTCACAATAATACCGATGAGCAACAAGCCCGCAAAAATCACCGTCATCCAGCCCGGCATGCCTAACCCCAGCCATTGCCAGTCAATGTCACCGCATAACCCCGGTGCCGCAAAAAGCCCCGGCATCCATTCGTGCAGTGGTGCCCAGTCAGGAAAATTAGGCGCACTTTCACACACGGCAAAGAATGCGTTTTTCGAGGTTTGGAGATCCCAGTGGTCGTAGGCAATTAATAAGCCCTGATAACTGCTGTACAGCCAGCCAACTAGAGCCGCCCAGCGCGTTAACCAAAGCCCGGAACCAAACAGGCCGACAATAGCGGACAAGCCAATACCGACAACCGCCATACGTTGATAAACACACTTTACGCAGGGCTCTAAGTTAAGAACCATCTGGAAGTAAAGCGCGGCGCCCAACAGGCCTGAACATCCTAAAAATAACAGTAACCAGGCAAAGGGTTTGTTAGGCCACTGACCCACAGACAGCATGATGATTTTCCTTAAGAAACTGTAAAAACGTAGAAACCATACCCAAATAGCGTGGTGTTGTCGATATAAAGCCAGAAGTTATCTTGTCCGACCTCACAGAAGGCTGCTAGAATCCTTTTATTAGTTAGTTCACAGGCGGGAATATGATAATAAAAGCTAAAAGTCCGGCGGGTTTTGCCGAGGAGTACATCGTAAAATCTATCTGGAACGGGCATTTTGCGCCCGGCACTATTCTACCCGCTGAACGAGAACTCTCTGAACTCATTGGCGTAACGCGAACCACCCTGCGCGAAGTGCTGCAGCGTCTGGCGCGCGACGGCTGGCTGACCATTCAGCACGGCAAACCCACCAAAGTGAACAACTTTTGGGAAACCTCTGGCCTTAATATTTTAGAAACTCTGGCGCGCCTTGACGAAGACGGCATGCCTGAGCTAGTCGACCAGCTGTTGTCTGCCCGCACCAATATTAGCGCCATTTATATTCGCGCCGCCATTCGCCATAACCCTAAGCGTGTTATGGAGCTACTGGAACCCACCAGCGAGCTGGAAGACAACAAAAAGACCTTTGCCGAGTTCGACTATCAGTTGAACCACGACTTAGCCATGGCCTCGGGTAACCCCATTTATGTGCTGGTACTGAACGGTTTTAAAGGTCTGTACTCGCGTATTGGGCAATATTACTTTTCGTCGTCCGAAGCCCGCCAGCTGGCCCGCGACTACTATGAAAACCTAATAGCCGTAACCCGCGAAGGCGACTACAACGAGTCCGTTAACCTGGTTCGTCGCTACGGTTACGAGTCCGCTGAAATTTGGCATAGCCTGCGTGGCGATATGCCGGATGATTTGGTGGGTTGAAAACCTCTCCAAACAAAAATTTGATGCCTGACAATAGTTGATGCTAATTGTCGGGTATTTAAAACACTGCCCCATATACCGCAAACTACATAACTTTTTCTGTTAATTAGCGCGCTCTTTTATTGGTTTTATTTGTTACTTTATTGTTGTGTTAACTCTTTAACTCGTTTAGTGTCAATTACATAAGCAGACTGTAAAGATTGATATTGCGTATTTTAGGATAGCTAAATGACTACGCTTGCTTGTGCGTTATACATAAAGGTTAAAATAGGAATCGAGAGGGATTATGGAGCAAGATCTTCGTGTGTACGCAAAGGGACTGGCATTTTCAGATGGAATATACGATCTAAGAACCCTTGAGAGTTTGATAACCAACTATCGCAAGATATTTGATCGCCTCATAGCTGTTCAGCTTGGGAAACGCCAGGTAAGCTCTGGGCTGAAGAGTCAGCTTGATTACGATGTTAAGATTCAATCTGGTTCCATTGAGCTTTTTATTAATTTAGTACTTGAACACCGTGAGTATATTGCTGTTCTCTCGGCAGATGGCGGGTCAGCTTTATCTAAAGCTATCGTTACTCTGCTGCGTGATGCAATAAATTTGCGCGAGAAAGCATCTCAGGTTATTGAAAAAGGTCTGACACTGAATATTAATATCGCTAACAGCTTCAATATTGGCTCCAGCGTAAACAATGGAAATGTTTTCAGTGGCGAAAACGGAAACATTTACATTCGAGACCCCAAAATTCTTTGGGCAGCCCGAGCAACACGATCCCCAGTTAATGGGCTATTGTCTCATGTGGATGGAAAAGCAGTTGAATTTATTGATATTAATAGTAAAGAGGATGCTTTCCGTTTCGATCCAGATCAGAGGCACATCGTTGGTAAAAGCAAAGAAGAGCTGCCAACGACTTTGAAGATACTAGGGCGCTTAGACATGGTGGCATTCACTTCGCACCGTGGATCGATAGTGTCAGACGGAGAGCGTTTTAATGTGACCTGGGACGACCAAATACGCAAAAAAATGCAGCGAATTGCCGATATCGAAGGCGTGGTATTTACTGTTCGACCTGTGGTTGACCACAAGCGTCTAAATAATGAGGCGATAGGCTTTCATGTCTTGGACTGTGGTGATCCTCAACAGAGTCTCAAAATCTAAATTTTTAACACGTTGCTGCATGAGATAGCCGCGGAATGCCATTCCAATTTCCCCGCTGTGCTCAGCGTTGGTATGATTCTCTTTGTCAACTTTGAACGAGTGAAGTCCTGCCACTTTTTCAGCCATAATCAGCTTTTCCTGACTGACTTTAGACGACGGGATACTGTCATAATGAATGGGTATGGTTTCTCGGTGCTCTTCACAATAGGTGACTTCGGGAAACTCTTTATAAATATCTAAACCGATAAAAATTATTCTACGTTTGTTCATGCTAGCCTCCAAATGGTTTAGTCTTGAACAGACTGATTATGGCACTGGCTTTTAGCTAACCTAGGAAAATGCGGAGGCTAGCATTTAAACAGGAAGCCATTGTGCCTAGCCTTACAAAAGGAGATTAGATTTGCTGCTGACTTTAGAATCTGGACCTGCGAGTATTATTCAGGCCAAAAATATAGGTTTGTTAGATTTGGCTCCGACAGAAGATGATCAGTTGTATGTTCATCAGGAGAGTGAAGATCACCGGTTATTTTTTTATGGGAATTTTAAGGGGTTTCATACTTATGCTTTGGTAACACATACAAAATTCAAGATTAATAAAGACAGTGTGAGACTGTTAGATGAAAGTTCATTTGAGGCAGAGTTAATATTTGAAGATGAAGAGGGCGATGAAAAGTCCCAACTCACCAGATTTGGTTCACCAATGGCACCCTTGTCGAATGTTTCAGCTTGTAAATATGGTAGAGATTATGATTGTTTTGAGTTCTCTTTTTCTAATGGTGCAGCAAATCAAAAATTTCCATGTGATTTAGTTTTTGTAACTCATTACGCCAAAGATTTGAAATATTCTATTCCTCTTTGCATCGAATACATCGGTATGGCTGCAAAAAACGGAAGAACTGCCCAAGATAGGTTAGGTGAGGGGCACGATAAACTGCAGACTATTTTGGCTAAGCTCAATGCTAGGGATCAGTTTAAAAGCGCATCAATTATCCTATACAAGCCAGGTGAATTAGATTGTAATGAAATAACTTTTGAACAAGTTGTTAATATATTAGAAGCTAGCCTCATTCAACATTTTAAACCTACGCCACTTAATGTCGAGCACTTAAACTTCCCTAACAACAGGACTAAATTAATTTCTATTTTAAAAAATATCGGAGCCGTCCTGATTAACGTAAAGCTAGAAAGCCCTAAAGGCACTTCATTGTACTCGATGCACAAAACAGAAAAACTAGAAGAACATCTTATTTTTGTTCAAATCCCATAATGCTGACACATATGAGTCTCCCTGAGGTCAATAGATAAAACGAATCTTCTGGCCGTGTGAACGGTCAGTCTTTTGTCCATCAGCAAAGCAGGCTGCTTCATCAGTCATTAGAGTTGCCAGACAATAGCCTGCAACAAACACATATCGGGGCTCTTTTAACTCATGCTCAATAAATGCCTGTTGAATTCAGCATCCTTGCTAATCTCAGGGACACCAGACATTCATCGGTTAACCTGGGTAGAACCCCTTGTTGCCGGCGTTATTTAAGGTGACGGGCTCAATGCCAGTTCGTTTCAGGCTCAGCACAAAAGTCGTAGACCCAGTACCAGCAGTGCATGTACTTAACACCAACAACAATATTGCCGATATAGGGCGTTAATAAATCCAGCAGTGGCTCTGGTAGCGCCTTGATTTCACGGTGTAAGATGGTTTCACGAGCATCATTCAGAATGCATACGTACAGAGAGCAGGCATGCAAATCAATTCCACAATAGTGCGGGTGTGGTGTAGTATAAAACTTCATTGGGTCTTCTCTTTTTTGGTTTGGGGAGAAGGCTCAATCAGTATCAAGCGCATGTTATCGGATTGGTTTTCCACTGCGCCCAACTCTGCCGAAATACGGGCGTTAGGCTAATGGGGAGGAAGCTAATTGTTTTTTGGAGAAATTGAATCGTTTTTGTCTTTAGTCGAGAGGGTGATAAAACCTTTCCGGCGTAATAATAGCGCTGATAATCCGGCTACAGAGCTATTGTCTACGCGTCTAATTGCTGTTTATGAAGCCCATGGAGTACACAGAAACCAAGTCCCTAAGGTTATTGGACAAGGCTTAACTCTTCATGATGTAAGTACTGATGATCGTCTACTTGAAAAACTTAATGATGAAATACTAACTTTCACTTGCCAACTTTTTGGTATAAACAGAGATTGGTTAGATGATGCATCTAAAGAAATTTACCCAGCTTATAATTTCTACAAAGATCCAAAAAGATTTGAAGAGTTTTTATCTACATTATTAGAAACATCCGGTAGTGAAAATCTAGATGGCATATTGCTAACTGTTGATAAAGTTGACCGAGGAACAGAAAGCGTCCTCATATTACAAGAAACAATCGGTTCAATTAACGATAAGCAATACTATCGATACTATCTTTGCAGTGGTTGGGTTTTCTCTTATTGGAAATCGAAAGGTTACCTAACTGCAATTGTCGCTATGTGTTGGAAAAATAACGTGTGTGTTCGAGGTTTGTATGTGAATAAGTCTACAGTTGATAAATATGTTCACGGGAATTTTTTGTTAGATTTTGGAAGTAACGGTATACATGAACTAAAAGGGCTACACTGGTATGCGGAAGATCTAGCTCTTGTTCCTGAAACATATTTGAAAAATATTGATCCCGAAGAAAATAATCATGGTTTAAATGCAGCTTTGTCTTTATGGTTTGAACTTTTCAAGCAAGGTTACCTGGAAACAGGCCTTCCTGAGGCCAATCCAGAATCAGAGTTTAATGAGGCACTGAAAAAGTTAACCTGACAAATAATTTAAGAGTGATTCGCAACGCTTTGCACTTTAAATTCAAGGCTGGAGGCGATTTTACTTTGCTATCTAGCCTCACTGATTGTAAGGTGCTGAGCATCAGCTTTTTAGCAGTACAATATCTTTTTGTTTGTTTTGAGATTCATAAATAATTTTACCGTCTTTTATCGCTAAAACTTTAGTGAGACCTTCCGGTATTTCGTATTCCGCCTTAATAGACTTAGACTTTAAATCTACAACCACGAGAGAGTTTCCTTCGTCAGCTTGAAGCGTGAACAGTAGCTCGGTGCCACTTTTAACCCAACTTAAAACGTGTCCTTGAAGAGCTAACACCTCGATTTCAGTGTCATTTTGCAAACACTGTAATTTATTGGCTTGAACAAAACAGACTTGCCCATCAGTGTCGACTACAGCGTTGCTTGCATTAAGCGTACGTTGATTTAGCGTTTTTTCAGTAGCTAAGTTTATGGTCGACAACTGATTCGATTTACGAGCTAAGGTTAAGACTTTTTCGCTGTTCGGATAGAAATCGACTAAGACTCCATGGGGAGCTGTTAGTTGTTTCACTGAGTATTTATCGTTTTCGACAGAAATTATAATGGGGAAGTCATAGTTTGAAAAACCTAAACGGTTGCTACTGGCATTCCAGACGGGTCTGGAGACCCCCAGTAAGCGTTCTTTATTCTCATAAACCAGCTGAATTTCCTGAGTGGTTAAATCTAAAACATATACTTGAGGAAAGCCTTTTCTCTGGGAAATAAAGGCCAACTTTGACTTATCAGGCGACAGCGAGGGCTCTCTGTCGACAGTATTTGAATTCACTAATTTAGTAACTTGGTCGTTACTAGTTAACGACATTTGTTCAATGTCAGTATCAACCTTAGCCAGACTAAAAAGTATCTGGTCGCCACTTGGCGTAAACTGTGGGTGCTGAACGAAGTCATAACTGTCGTAGTTAATTCTGGACGAGCTACCATCCATCCAAACCGTACTAAGTAAACGACCATCACTTATTACCATCGCCTCCCCATTTGGGTGCCAGGCTAAAAAATATCTATTTTTATTTAAGGTAATAATTTCTGACAATGCTTCTACGTCGCTACTTAACGACAAAGAAAAAATCTTACTTACACCATCCTGGTCAAAACCGGCAAACGCAAGCTTGTTTTGTACTTTGTGCAAATTAATCTCATAGGGCACAAATGTCTCATCAAAATCTTTTAGTTTCGATTTCTTGCCAGAGTTAAGGTTAATGGTCATCAAGCTGACCAGACCATTCTCTTTGGTTAAAGTATAAAGATTGTTGTCGGGACCCCAATGCATAGAGCTAATTCTCTTTTCATCCATAAAAGAGGCGATCGAATTGTAGATATTTAAAGTATTCAAATTGACCGACTGAATTTGCTCACTTTTATTGGAAAAAGTTGTAAACGCCAGTGCATCAGCTTCTGTCGACCAGTCAAATTCCAATACATTGTCATCAACTATGATTTGTTCTTCGTCTGTTGCTATGTCTTTTACCCACAGAGCTCTGTTTCCCTCTGCAGTTTCTGCTATTCGTAAAAAAGCCACCATTGCGCCATCAGGTGAGATCTTGGCATTGAACTCAAGTGCCTCGGTCGAGGTAATAGGAGTTGCCTCGTGGACAGTAAAAGTTGAGTCTGTCTCGGTGGTGAAGGTAAACACAAACAACAAAGCGATGATAGGAATAATTGATAACGCCCAATAAACTCTGTTCCCGAAGCCTGTTTTAGTATGGCTTTCTAATCGAATTTTAGCATTGAGGCTATAGCCCTTTTTAGGAAAGGTCTTTATTAATTCCTGATTTTCTTTACTCAATACTTTACGCAGAATCGTAATGACTCTTCTGATTGAGCCCGGACTAAAAACTGAGTTTGGCCAGACTTCAGCATACAAAGCTTCCTGACTAACCACATTGCCATTATTCGCAGCGAGAACTAACAAAACCTGCATAACTTTTGGTTCAACGGTTTGTACTGAGTCGTTAATCGATAGGGTATTGCGCTGAGCGTCGACTAAAAACTCGTCAAGAAAGAAAGGTGTCTTACCTAAGCTTTCTATTGAAAAATCTGACATTTACAGTCCTTAGTTTTCGTCGATCACAAAAAAATCGCAAAAAAATATCAATTTCTTCATCGACTTACGCGAGTTTTCTGAACAAATTAAGTCCAACATTCTAATACGTTAGGACAAATAAATGCGAACTAAATACATACTTCTATTATTAATACCTGTCTATTTTTCCAACTTAGCATTTGCCGATGAAAAGTTTGCTAAATCCTTTGTGGGCATTTTTAACGAAGGCTCACGAATAGAAGTTATCAAATACTTGCAGGAAAACATGTCAGAGAGTCAGATTGAAAGGTATGGGATTGATGCACATGTTGGCGTTTTACTAAATCAGCAAAATACCTTTGGGCAACTTGAGGTGCAGAAGCACCTTTCCGCGGAAAATGGTAATGAGCGCGTTCGTGTAATTTCAAGCAACAATGACCTTGAATACAATTTAATGATAAATAGAGAGAGAAAAGCTCCGTTTAAGATCAATTATTTCACCTTTGAAGACGTGATATCTGATGCTCAAAAGTTAACAACCATTACCGCACAAGAACTAAAACAGGAACTCACTAACTTTGTTGATAAGTTAGCCCGAAACGAAGCTTTTTCAGGTGTTGTTTTAGTTGCCGAAGGAAAAGATGTCTTATTTCAGGGGGCTGTTGGCTATGCGAATAGACCGTGGCGCGTGAAAAATGAAATAGAGACAAAATTTTCTTTGGGTTCAATGAACAAGATGTTTACAGCAGTTGCGGCGTTACAACTTATTGGACAAGGCAAGCTTAAATTTGAAGACAAACTGATAGATTTCGTAGACACCAGTTGGTTGCCACAAGGAGAAGTCGAAGCAATAACGGTTCGTCACCTCTTAACCCATACTTCAGGCTTTGGAAATTTTTTTAACGACGAATTTAATGACAGTAACAAGGAAGCTTACCGGAATTTAACTGCCTATAAACCTCTTGTATCCAGCTCTCCATTGCTATTTTCGCCGGGTACACGGAATAGATATAGTAACTCAGGAATGCTAATGCTTGGGCTTGTTATCGAAAGCGTAACGGGTACGTCCTATTATGACTACGTACAAGAAAACATTTACAACAAAGCTGGGATGATAAATACAGGTAGCTTCGAGTTGGATTCATCAAATCAAAACTTAGCTACTGGCTATTTGAAACGAAGCTACAGTGATGACTGGGTTAACAGTATTTACACCAGAGCAATTAAGGGCAGCCCAGCGGGTGGTGGTTTTTCTACCGTGGGGGACTTACATAAATTCGCTATAGCATTGACTGAGTATAAGCTACTTAGCAAGGAGCTTACTGAAGAAGCATACAGTGAAAAAACCGACTACAACTCCGCGTTTTGGTATGGTTATGGTTTCTCTGTTAGCGGCGAGCCGAATAATCGAATTGTTGGTCATGGTGGCGCATACTTAGGCGTGGATGCGCGTTTAGACATATATTTAGATAAAGGATTTACTGCGGTTATTTTAGCTAATCAATCTAACACTGTAGCGCCAGTCAGAAGAAAACTTAATGAACTCATTGCAAGATATCGTTAATTTAAATGCTGACAAACCAAAACAGCGGAACAGATAAGGCTAACCTGGTTAGGCCGGGGGGCAAAGGAACAAGCTGAATATGGAAATTATGACAGCCCTTATAACCGTAACTGCTGTCTTGGTACTCGTAACAGCTCTCTACAAGCTGGCGCCGCACAAGGAGCTTGGGTCGTCGCTTTTGATACTGGTGACCACTGGGCTTTTACGAAGGAACTGGGCGATAAATTCGCCAATGCACAACTGAGTTAAGCACTGACTTTACGAATGAAGGCGCGCAATGTCAGAAATAGATGAAACACACCTGAAAGTATCAAACGCTTGCGCGGAGATACAAGCCAAATTCGCTTCCTACCCGGTAGAGGCACAAAGGCAGCTTGAAAATGTTCGCAACCTAATTTTTTCAGTAGCCGAAGAAAATGCTTTGGGTACCGTTGAAGAGACTCTCAAGTGGGGTGAGCCTAGCTATCTTGTGAAAGGCGGTAGTACAATCCGAATGGACTGGAAGCCAAAAGATCCCGATGTCATTAGGGTTTACTTTCATTGTCAGACTGTCTTGGTAGAAACCTTTAAAGAGGTCTACCCGGATGAATTCCAGTACGAAGGAAAAAGAGCTATTGTTATTCCCTTAAGTGCGTATCCCGCGAGCGGACCATTAAGTCATTGCCTCCAGATGGCGCTGAAGTACCATAGCTTGAAGCAGCGACCATTACTTGGAGCTTGAGTTGCTGACACTCGCAGCAGTATTAAACTTCCGGAGGTTTCGGTGATTATAAGGAAAATGGAAGAGAAGGATCTTGAAGCTGTAAGCGCCATCTGCTTAGCCTCGTTTCTTCAATCTGTAGCTGATAGCTTGTCTGATGAAGGCGTATCAACCTTCTCAACAATTGCTGCAAGTCATTCGTTCGGTGAGCGAATGAAGGGCGACAATTTGATGCTTGTTGCTGAGAGCGACGGTAAAACTGTAGGCGTGATAGAGCTCAAACAAGGGCGTCACGTAGCAATGTTATTCGTAAGCCCTGACTACCAGAAGAAAGGTGTGGGTAAAAAATTGCTGGCAGCTGCGTTGGAACACGCGAGAACCGATATTGTAACGGTTAGTGCTTCTCTGTCTTCTGTACCCGCTTATGAGAAGTATGGCTTTGAGTGCAAAGGTGCTACCGGAGAGTCTGAAGGGCTGATTTATCAGCCGATGGAAATTGAACTTAACAGTTCAATGCACGCAAAATAAGTGTGGTAGTTGAGTTAAAAATAGTGAGGGATAGTAAGGTGATTCGGGAGTATAAGGAGGCTGATCTTGAGCGGGTTTTGGAAATATGGCTCTCTGCATCAATAAAAGCTCATAGTTTTATAGAAGCGGAATTTTGGGAGTCAAAGGTTAGCGACATGCGTGAGATGTACATTCCTGCATCAGAGACTTTTGTATTCGAATCTGAAGGGGAAATAAACGGATTCTATAGCCTTTATGAAAACACTTTGGCTGCAATTTTTGTAACTCCAGGTGCTCAGGGCAAAGGAATTGGAACGCTCTTACTTAATGACGCTAAGAGCAGGCGAGAAAGCTTGCAACTTGCGGTTTACAAAGATAATTGCCCGAGCATAAGTTTTTATGAAAAGCATGGATTTATTTCAATGAACGAAAAAGTTGATGAGCATACGGGGCACCCTGAGCTCATCATGGAATATACATCGTAATGCTGTGCTCGAATTCTCCTGATAAAAATAAATAAAAAGGTTAAATTTTAACCGGAAGCGGCCGATAACAAGTTACGGGCTATACTAAAACCAAGCTATAGCCGAACTTTTCAGGAGCAATATTATGTCAATTACTACAGGTAATAGCACCTCCGTAACGGGTTCTGGCAAGCAGAACAGTCCCGCAAAAACCGACGACAACCGCAACAGTATGAAAGAGATGGCGGCGCAGTCTAAGCAGGCAAACAATGCTGGCATTTTGCGCGCTCATGAACGGGTATCGCTGAACAGTAATAATGACTCGCTCAGCTTACTGTATAAAACGGCGCTGGAAGGCATTAACACCGAGCTGGAACCGGTAATGGGCAAAAATGCCACGCAGAAAATTTACGATTCCGGTGTTGATACTTCTCCCGAGGCCACAGCCGATCGCATTGTTTCTTTTGCGACCAATTTTTATGGTCGTTACAAAGAAATGAACCCGGGCGAATCGGAAGAAGATACTCTGAATAATTTCATGGAAGCTATTACTGGCGGTATCGAAAAAGGTTTTAGCGACGCCAAAAATATTCTTACAGGCTTACAAGCGTATGAAGGTGAAGTCGAAAGTGGTGTCGACAAAACCTACGATTTAGTCATGAAAGGCCTGGAAAACTTCCGCGAGAAAATACTGGAACAGGCGGCCAAGTCAGAAGAGTCTGATAACAGCGCTGAGGACTAACCTCGGCGCTTTGCTCCCCGAATACACCTCTGCTAAGTACTTTCGATAAGTTCAGCATCTAACCTTTGAATTGTTGATGCTAAGAGTCATCAAGTTAAGTAAAGGTGCTGGTAATGTTTTAATTTCAAAAGGTAATATAGCCTCCTCAAGACCCTATGGAATACAAAGGACAAACTGTTGGCTCCCCCTGATCACGACACAGATATTGTAAGAAAGTTTATTGATGTGTCTTTGTATCGGGAGCTTGCAGAGACAATACCGGATAAAAATCTGGAAATTATTGAGCTAATTCCGCAGAAAGACAAAGAGCAGATTGCGAATGCCTACAAGCCCTACCTTAAAGGCATGGAGCTCAGCCCTTTTGCTGTCACCTTAGGCGATAACGTGCTTTTTACAAATTCTGTTGGTACTGTCTACTACGTTGATTTTGACTTTGGTGTTTTCGATATGGGTAGGTCTCTCGATGAGTTTGTCGCTGAGTTGAAGAGCGGGCTATGATATGAGCTCCTTCAAGGACTTCACTATCGACCAGGAGAAGTACTGCTTTGGTCATCAGAAAGAATCTGAGGCGTCTCTGGCACGGATAGAGTCAGAGTTGCAGGTGACTCTTCCTGCTGAGTTTAAGTGGTTTTTGCGGGTTTGCGGCTACGGTGATTGCCAGGCGGTCTCGAATCTTGATACAAGCGTTGCTGATACTAAAAGGTTTAGAGAGACTATAGGTCTTCCGAAAAAATATATTGTGCTCGATGACCGCAATGATTCGGGTGTGGTTCTTCTCGATACTGAGTCTCCAGCGGGAACTGTAATCTGGGTCGACACGCATGCACTTCTGCGAATTGCAGCGGGAACGTTAAAAGAAGCTGAACAAGATTACTTTCCCGACTTTGCTTCCTGGGTGAGGTTCTGCGTCGGGGAAGCAATAGATGAAGAAAGTGGCGCATAACATAGTCTTGAATGCACGGAGAGCTATGAAACACGAACTATGGACTGAAGGTGAAAAATCACAGACGTTTTGTCTTTCCGGCCCTCGGGGTGACAGTGCCCGCGGCTTGTTAGGGCCTGGAGCGAAGCTTGCCTGGACCTGCGAAGCTTCATCTTACTTTGAAGCTATGACTAAATATTACGAGTATATGGGCTGGGGAGAATACAAAAGTGGCTTCCCGGAGCAGGATAAAAAAACATATAAAGAGCTGGGTTGGGAATGAAACTGAGTATTGGAATAATCATCGCTATTTGCCTTGTGATATTGGGTCTATGGGCTGCCGATATTGTTAGTGATCGCGGCAATAAAGTAAAAATTACGGAAGCTGTCTCGGCATACAGCAATTGGGAATGTGGCTACTCCAATAAGTCGGGGTGCAGCGTTGTATTTGATGTTCCGGCCGGAACTGACCATGACGTTAAACGTATACGATACGGCAAAGACTTTATGGCCATTCAGATTAACCAGGATGGTTTAAGCGGCTGGGTATTTTCAGGGAAAGGAGTGCAAACTCTTGCGAAACCAAGTAGTTAATCAATTTCACTACTGCGTTTCTGCTCAACGCCGAGGACGCCATGTTTAAGCGATTACGCAATTGGTTTGAGAACAGACGCATTAGAAAAATGGGTTTCACAGAAAGTGAGTGGGAGTCAGCGGTAGCAGACTGGCCGGTAATAGCGCGTTATCAAGGGGCGGAGCGCGATGCTCTGCGAGATATGAGCTTCCGTTTTCTGGTTCGTAAAAACTTTGCATCAGGCGGGGATTTTCAGTTCACCGATGCGATGTGTTTAAAAATAGCGACCATGGCCTGCGTACCTGTTCTGCACCTTGGGTTAGATTGGTACGATCATTTATATAGCATTATTCTTTACGAAGGGGACTTTGTTCCTAATCGTCCGTATCGCAGCGACGACGGTGTTGTTCACCCTCAAAGCCCTGGGTTAAGCGGTGAAGCATGGCTGCGTGGTCCGTTAATTCTCTCCTGGCAGTCGGTATGTCAAACAGGGCCTCATGCTCGTCATGGAAAAGCGAGTAATGTCGTTATTCATGAGTTTGCCCATAAACTCGATATGTTGCGCGATGGTGCCAACGGCGCGCCGCCTATGCATCCGGATATGAAGCCCGGCGAATGGCACGATATTTTTTCGGCGGCCTGGGAGAGGTTGCAGAGCGATTCTATCCATCATAGGCCGTTACCGCTTGATGGCTATTCGTTAACCAGCCCGGCTGAATTTTTCGCGGTATGTAGCGAAACCTTTTTTGAAGACCCTCAGAACATGAAAGAGCACATGCCCGAGGTTTACCGGTTGTTATGTCAGTTCTATCGACAGCGTCCTTGCTGACGAATATTGCTGTGCTCCAACAGCGCGGGCGGCTTAATCCGTTGTAACAGCAAGTTCCATGGCAATCCGTCCGCCTTCTACTGATTCGACTTCCTGGGGTTCTCTAATACGCACCCGATCAGCAGATATACCGCTCTTAGAATTGTTGACCAAAGCGTCGCGTACAGCCTCTGCACGTGCATTTGCAATGGCTTTGAGTTCCTCATTTGTAATCGACTGCGCGGCTATAACCTTTTCAGCTAAGTGGTTGCGATAGGCCAGCGCATCGAATGTCGCTTCATCGGATGACTCACTTGGTTTTTCAGTGAAGCGGTCTTTCAGGGCTTCGAGTTCTGTGTCCGGATAATGAGAGGAAAATATTGCCTCCATAGCGTCCTGACTCGACTCGCTGGTCAGGCTTGGTTCCTCTACCTCGCGACCCTCTTCTGCCAGACGTTGCCGTAAAACTTTCATCGCTTTATCTTCTTTCAGAGCAGGAGCATCGAAAGCTCGGTTGAATGGGCCGGCGAGCTCGAGAGCCAGAGCCGGGCGCTCGTTGAGAGCCTCGCGAAGCTTAGCGATGCGTTCGCGCTGGGGAGGGAGTAAATTGGCACGACCCTCCGGAAACTCGACTTTACCCATTTCTTCTGAGTCCGCGCCCACAAGGTTGGCCAAAAAGCTGAAAGGAGCGGTAACGACAGACTTAATAGCGTTTCCCACGGCCTGTTGGATAACTTTGCCAAAGTCGAATTGCGGGTTGCCAACATCTCCACTCACCGGCAGATTTAGGTCAATGACACCGTCGCTGTCTTGCAGCAATGCAATGGCGAGGTCTAGCGGTAGATCCATAGCGTCGCTGGACTCCATTTTTTCACCGAGTTTCAGGCCATGTAGCACCAAGTTATTTTGTCCGTCTAGCTTCTCCTCATTAACGGTGTAGTCGAGATCAAGATCCATCGTGCCGTCTGCTATTTTTCGGCCAGCGAAGTTCACGGTATAAGGAGAGTATTCCGGGATCTGAAGGTTACGGAATCTGACATTAATAGTCGTCTGGCGCGTTGGATGCCAGGCATGAACGGTGCCGTTTACCTGTGCCAGGCCATATTCTGCAACCTCACCTTCAAGCTTCACCCGTGCCGGCTCAGACGAATCGGAACTCAAAGTAGACACTTCTCCGCTTAGCGTGTGAATACTTGTAGAGAAGGGTAGCGGCAGAGATTTATCGGAAAACTGAACGTCGCCGTCAGACAGCTCAACACCTTCTATAGTGATACCGAACGGTTTGGTTTCCTCGCTTTTACTCGTATCGTCTTTTGTGTCGGCCGGCGCATCAACGACAAGTTGTCCGAAGTTAGTGGTTTTGTCCTGGTTAATGACCACCCGACCGGACAAGCCTTTAACGACAATGGGCGCTGTTTCAATCTCTTTGTTTACTATGTTCAAATCAAACTGTTCGGTCTTAAGACTATCCCATCCAAGGAGAGTCTCGTCGTTAGAAGCTTCTTTGATGTTCAGTGTATTAATGCTGGCAGAGCCTTTAAAAGCAAAAGGTTGTTGTGCATTGGTACTCATTTTCCCATTCAGGGTCAGTGTTCCATTTTCAAGCTGCACGTTCATGAACTGCTGTAGATAAGGTGCCGCCTGCTTCAGTGCCAGTTCATTGATACTGGCACTCCCTTCCAGAGCGGCGTTCGGCAGTAGCTGGAAGGTTCCGTCGAAGGAAAGCTTACCGCCTTTTTCAAGCTGCCCGTCCAGACGAACCGGAAAGTCTGTGTCTTTTTGCAGAGTGAAGTCTTTTACGGATAGCTCAATATTCTGCAGAGCCAGCGACACTTGTTTGGGCTCGGCATCATCATTAGCTGTCACGTTTTTTAAGTTGTCAGCGAAGCGCAGAACTCCGTTCTCCAGATGAAAATTTTTGACTCGCAACGCAGGCATTGGCTCGGATTCTTCTTCGGTTGAGGGCTTGCCAGAGCTCTCAGGGGCAAGGCGTGAGAAGCGCGTTTCACCTGAAGCAAAGCGTTCTTCCTGAATTATTAGCTTGTCTATTCGGATTGCGTCGAAAGTCCAGGTTTGGTCAATAATGCTCGACCATTCCAGGTTGACGAACAGGTTGCCCCAGCCAAATAACTGCCGGTCATCTTTGTCATTAAGCGTAACGCCGTTCATTCGAAGCGTTAGTGTATACGGGTTAGTGTGCACCGACTCTATGCGCAACTCACGGCCAAAATCTTCTTTAGCCGTATTCACCGCAACGTACTGGATTATCCAGGGTAAGGCAAAAAAGCCCAGCAAGGTGTAGAGAATAACCAGTACCAACAGCCAGAACCGAATGCGACGCGGAGAGGCCCATTTTTCTCGCAGATAGTTGCCGAATTGACCAAGTGAGCTGCCGTGCATAATAGAGCCTCCGTTAAAGCGAGTAATAATGCACAGTGTAGCCGCCTAAGCGGCCATCGTCACTTTAGTGTAACGTAAATTTCATTTCAGTAGCCTAAGTACTGTGGTGTAGTAAAGCGTTTAGTGAACTGGTGGTGACTCAATGCGCCTAATTTTTAAGGAAATAAAATGTGCCGCTTTAAAGCTTTTAGTCTGGTAATTATTACCGCTTTTTTCTCGTCTTCTGGCCTGGCAGACACTTGCACAAATACACAGGATTTAGAAAAGCACAATCAGACCTCAGCAAGGTTAAAAATAAATCAAATTCAGACCATAGGCACGCACAATAGCTATAAAAGAGCACTGCCTGCGGCCGAGTTGAGCACGCTGGCAGAGTTGCTGGGGGAGGAGACGGCGGAGTCACTGGACTATTCTCACGTCTCGCTTGAGGAACAACTTAATGAGGGGGCACGTCAAATAGAGCTGGATATCTACTACGACCCGGCTGGCGGACGATTTACCTCGCCATTGTTACCTGAAATGACTAAAAACCAACCTGGTTCTCGCGAGTTTGATCCAAGTGTTATGGCATCGCCGGGCTTCAAAGTATTCCACATGCAGGATATTGATATCTGGTCAAATTGCCCATTACTAGAGGACTGCCTGACTCAGATACGTGACTGGTCGCTTTCCAATCCAGAGCATGTGCCTATTCTGCTGATGTTTAATACCAAGCAGCAAAAACTCCCGGAGATAAACGGGACTGACCCTTTGCCCTATACATCCACCGCATTTGATGTTTTGGAAAAGGCTTTTTTGGCGGTATTCGACTCTGAACAGTTAATAACACCAGATAAGGTCCGCGGGAAATATACAAGTTTAAGACAGGCTGTATTAGCGGGGAACTGGCCATCTCTGGAACAAAGCAGAGGCAAGTTTATTTTTCTGGTTGATGAAGGCATTGACGTTACTCGAGCTTATCTTAATGAATCTAATAATTTAAATAACAAATTATTTTTTATAAACTCGGTTTCCAGTGACGATGAAAATGCTGCAATATTTGTGAAAAATAATCCTATTGAAGAGCAGCAAGAAATTAGTGCTTTGGTTAAACAGGGCTTTATGGTCCGCACCAGGGCTGATGCCAGCACCCGGGAGGCCCGCAACAACGATACCCGTCGTTTTGAAGCCGCATTGGAAGCGGGAGCACAATACATTACAACGGATTACTTGTTCCCACGCGAAGAATGGAGTAGCTACTCGGTTAGATTACCGGACAACAATGTCGCGCGCTGTAATGCTAAGGCACTTTAATTGGTTTATAGCAACTTTGGTCAAGATAAAAGGTTCGGCAGGTTTTAATATTAAGAAGCTTAGGAGAGAGGACTGTCGAAGTGAAAAACTATCAGGATCGTTTTGTTGAAGTCGTTAATTACATAGAAGCTAATCTCGATTCGAATCTTGATATAGAAAAACTTTGTCAGCTTGCCTATTTGTCGAAGTACCATTTCCACAGACAGTGTTCGGCCTTTTTTGGCATGACGGTTATGTCGCTCGTTAAAGTACTTCGACTCAAAAGGGCGGCCTATCAGCTAGCCTATCGCAGCGATACGAAAATTGTTGATATTGCGCTGGCAAGCGGTTATGAAAGTCATGAAGCATTTTGTCGGGCGTTTAAAAAGCTATTCAATAAAACTCCGTCTGACTTTAAGCATTCTCCTGACTGGACTCCTTGGCACTCTCATTATGAACCCGTGCTAAAACTGAGGACAAAGATCATGAATGACAAAGTTAACTTAAACGTAGAAGTTGTGGAATTTCCTGAAACGCTGATAGCAACATTAGAGCACAGAGGTTCTCCGAGGTCGTTAGGTAATAGCATAAGGAATTTTATTGAATGGAGAAAAGAAAATCGGCTGCCACCGGGTAAGAGTAAAACATTCAACTTGTTGTATGACGACCCAAATATAATCGCGCCAGAGGATTACAGGTTTGATTTATGTTGTTCTATTCAGCATAGGATAGAAGAAAATGCAGATGGCATTTTGAATAAGGTTATCCCGGCAGGAAAGTGTGCTGTAATTAGGCATATTGGAAGTGATGACGCTCTGGGGGAACCGGTAAATTATCTATATTCCGAGTGGCTACCTGAGTCATCTTTTGAATTGAGAGATTTTCCGATCTTTCTGGAAAGAGTCAGCTTTTTTCCTGACGTTCAGGAGAATGATTCAGTTACAGACATCTACTTGCCAGTTAAGTAAGCCATAGAATAAAAACGTAGCGCCAGACCTTTTGGAGACAAAATGAAATTTAGCTTATTCACGCTTTTTATATTGAGCTTTTCCGTTCCCGTTTGTGCGGAGACTCAGGAGCGCTCTGATTGGGGAAGCGTATTCGAAAAATATGAGGTCCAGGGCACTATTGTTGTAGTCGATGGACGTGAAAATGAACAGACGACACTGGTGTTTGATAAAGAAAGGGCAGAAAAGCGGTTTTCGCCAGCCTCAACATTTAAAATTCCGCACACACTTTTTGCCCTTGATGCTGGCGTCGTTCAGGACGAGTTTGAAGTGTTTAAATGGGACGGAGTGGAACGCAGTTTTGCCGGACATAATAGTGACCAGAACCTGCGCTCGGCTATACGTAACTCAACTGTTTGGGTTTATCAGCAGTTCGCAGAAGACATAGGAGCCGAAAAAGCGAAAAGCTATTTAAAGCGTATTGATTATGGGAATGCAGCTCCGTCTGAGGATATCCGTAATTATTGGCTGGATGGTAAGTTGGCTATTTCTGCCAATGAACAGATCGCCTTTTTGCAAAGGCTCTACCGTAACGAACTGCCTTTTGCGGTAGAACATCAACGGTTGATAAAAGATCTGATGATTGTTGAAGCTGAGCGGAAGTGGATTTTGCGAGCAAAAACTGGTTGGGAAGGTCGTTTTGGCTGGTGGGTAGGCTGGGTCGAGTGGCCTGAAGGTCCGGTGTTTTTCGCATTGAACATCGACACACCGAATCGGATGGCTGATCTTGCAAAACGCGAAAAAATCACACGTGAGATTTTGACTTCTATTGATGCCTTACCTAGTCATACAGCTGAAAAGAAATAGTCAACGTCGTTGAATTGGCGTGACAGAAAAAGTATAAGAAATGGAATTCACTTTAAAAATATAGAATAAGGATAGTTGTATTAGCCTCGTCTGCGCTTTTAGCCAGAAGTACAAGGAACGTTATGTTTAAAATTGAAGATATCCCCCAAAAATTTAAAGAATGGCTAAAAAGAGATGGCCTGTATGGCAATTTGCATGAGTACAGCCATACCATTCTTGCTCTTCCAACCGAACTCGAAGTTCAAGAAGGCATTAACTTGCTGGTGAGAGAATCTGAAGCTGAATGGTTTCCTAATTCATTTCAGTGGCCGGACGATTATTGGATAATCGGGGAAGATGGCACCGGCAATTTTTATTTCATATCTAAGCAATCTGAAGATCAGGAAGTCTACTTTTACAATCACGAAACGTTAGAAAAAGAGGACTTTGAACCTTCTATAGAGCATTACTATAAGTATTGTAAAAGTATAGAAGTTGGAAGCGATGAATAGGTTGAGCAACTCGAGCTCATTGCTGAAATGAAGCCAGATTCTTTAGAGCATGATAAATGAACATTGAAATTGAAAGTTACTATGAGCTTCTGGCCTTACATAAGACGCTAATGGCCGTTAAGTTCGACGAACACTCTTCTCTCAAAGACGCGCAAGGTAGCCCTTTGACGGCAAGCCTGGCTTTTAAGGTGTTCGATTTACTCGTCTCATCCAGTTTCGACGAAGGCCAGAAAAAACGAGCTCAAGACTGGATCGCGTGGCAGCGCGCCGACAGGAACCGACGGGAAACAAAACTACTTCTTAAGCATATAGCTGATTCAGGTTGGTGGAGAGAGGCCTCGCCCCGGGAACGAGAAGAGTATGTACGGGACTTTATGGCTCCGTTGATATTGAGCGATGAAGCATTTAATGAAATTCTCAAACATGAATAACAACCCTTTGAGGCTGGCACTTAATGGTATTCGAAAACTTTCTTGAGGCAGTTGAAGGCCCTGACCGAGACTTAAATTTTGCCATTAAGTCCGGTAGCAAAAAAACATTAGGCATTATTGGTAAGCTCTCGCAGAACGTTAATGCTTATGATGATGAAGCAAAGCATACACTCGTACGCCAGTTGTTCTCATTGGCTGCCAATATTGACCTTCGTGACAAGAAAAGTGGTCAGCTTATTGCGGCTATTGGAACGTATTTTTTAAAAGCGTCGAAATCGGCAGAGAGTGCAAAATTTATATTTAACGAGTGGTCTGGCCGACTGCTTTATCTGGACTATAACAAGAAAGAAGAGTGTCAAGCCGCGTATCAATGGTTACTGTTACTAAACCAGAGCGACGGAAGCGCTCCCAGCCCGCGTGAGCTGGTAAAAGTATTTGATGAGTCACAACCGGTTCTCAGCGAAATCTACAAAAAAATATCGACGTGCTTTAGTGTCGAAAGTGTATTGGCAGATAAATCGGGCCTTCAGCCGGGCTACAAACTCGTCGAAACCTTTTTAACGACCTATTTTTATCATTCAGACAGCTGCCCCTCCAACTATGAGTTATGGGCGCTTAGCTGTGTCGAAAGAGACATCAGCTTCGGTAATGGCTTGATTCTCTCTGTATTGCAACGCTCCTATGAGCACCCTCAGGTTGTGGCAGGGCTCATTGATTTATATATAACCTCTATGGTTGATGAAAACGATGATGGAATGGCCTGGCGGCTTTTCTTTGACCTATTCGACCCTGAAGAATATCCGGCTCAGCAGCTAAATCAAATATTCGTTTATCTGGAGCCTAAAGTCAGACAGTGGACTGATGAGCAAAACGAGTACGCAATTAATTGTCTATTTGCTCTAGAGCAAGATGATAATGACTCGGTTAAAAAATTACTTACGGACTCAAAAGGGGTAGGGAAACTGGCAAATTTACTGGCGTTCAATGGCAATGGTCGTGCTGCGAAGCAGTTATCGAGTTTGCTGGCGCGGGATTTGAGTCCGGCATACAAGCTTCCTACCGGCGGTGAAGCTCAGTTCGAAGATTTGAATTTTAAATTAATGATTATTGATGAGCTTATGTACATCAATAAGTTGTTGTCTCCTAGATTTAATTTAAGAGACTTCACTAAAGCCTATGACGCGAGAGAAATTTCAGTTTCAGGTTATGAAAGCATACCGGAAGCTCTGGATTACATGAGGGGGCTGGCTATTCCGCAAGAGTTACTGTCCCGTATTACTCATTTAAGTTATGACGCTTCAAGAGAAATTTATAGCCAGCTAGTACCATTCTGGGATGGCGAAGATGATCGTTTTGAGGTGTCGTCATTAAGCGACTTAGATAAGTTCGAAAATATTCAGGAAATAGAAGGTTTCAACGAACAGCTGGTTGAGTCGTTTTCACCAATTATTGAAAGCAAAAATATAACGGTTATTAAGTAGCTTAAAGATGAGAAAAAATGTTTTTTTAATAATTACGATATTGTTTAGTGTTTCTGCTTTTAGCCGTGAATTCGTTCAAAATGGTTCCTCAATGGAGCCGACAATAAAAGCCGGACAGACAGTTGAAATAGGGATTCTTTCGTCTTTCGGCTATGAACCCAGCCGCTGGGATGTGGTTGCCGTGAAAAATCCTCAGCAATTTAATCTTTTGGTTTTCAGAATCGTAGGTCTTCCTAATGAAACGATTCGACTCCAGGAAGATGGTGTCTATATAAATGATGAGAAAGTAAAGCTACCAGAAAAGCTGATTGAGTCTGGAGTGCAGTATTTGCCGGCTAGTGCTGTTATAAAACGTAAAAAATATTCTAATAGCTTATATGCAACAGGCGAAGAAGAATATTTCCTTCTTGGTGATAACACGGTTAATGCCAACGATAGCCGCTTTGAGCTTGGTATTATCCATCGCAGCTTGATACTCAATAAAATTGAGGGTGATCTCTGATACCAACCTATTCCGATAGCCTGGAGTGTACTCTTGAATTTTGCGGATGTAGCCGAAAGGAACTATCGTGTCTAAATGATGACCGAAACAGTAACGACTAAAAGTTTAACTAAGGATTTGCACATGCGTACCTGGATTTATACCGTGTTTACCGCTTTTCTATTCGGGCTGACAGCGTCGGCTTCTGCTGACGACCACGCCCCGAAATACGACGCTCGTTTGAGTAGTTATTCTTACCCTTTTGAAGTTCATACCTTTGAATTCGACAGCCAGCGACAGAAACTGGAAATGGCTTATATGCACTTACCGGCCAAAGGTGAACAGCCAACGATTTTGTTGCTGCATGGAAAAAATTTCGCAGCCGACTACTGGGAGAAAACCGCTAACTATCTTCACGAAAAAGGCTACGGGGTACTTATGCCGGATCAAATCGGCTTTGGTAAGTCCTCCAAACCGGAGAATTATCAGTTTTCCTTCGAAGCTCTGGCCAATAACACTAAAGGGCTAGTGGAGTCGCTTGGAATCGATAAGCTTGTTGTTATGGGTCATTCCATGGGCGGCATGCTGGCTACCCGCTATGCTCTGAACCATGCCGACAATGTCGAGAAACTGGTGTTGGTTAACCCTGTTGGCCTGGAAGACTATTTGCGTTATGTGCAATACAAAGATCCGGCTTTCTTTTATAAGAACGAACAGGGCAAAACCATTGATAAAGTCCGGGCCTACCAGAAGAAGAATTACTATGACGGTAAATGGTCAGAGGATTACGAAGCGTTAATCAAAATTCACGAAGGCTGGATAAACGGCGATGACTGGGATCTGGTAGCCTGGAATAACGCGTTGACTTACGACATGATTTTTACCGGTAATGTATCTAACGAGTTTGACCAATTAACGGTACCAACGCATCTAATTCTGGGAACCCGGGACACCACCGGCCCCGGCCGTGGCTGGAAAAAAGAAGGCGTTGATTATCAGCTTGGCCGCTACGACCAACTAGGTGAAATTGTGGTAGAGCAAATTCCCGATGGTCACTTGTATGAGCTGGAAGGCCTTGGTCATATGCCGCAGTTTGAAGCGTTTGACCGTTATCGTGAGCAGTTGGATAAGATTTTTTAATAACAAACAAAAAAGGCGCCAAACGGCGCCTTTTCTAATCATTCACAAGTTTGCTTTAGGCAAAGTTCTTGTTCACGAAGTCCCAGTTTACTAGCTTCCAGAAAGCTTCTAAGTAGTTAGGACGAGAGTTACGGTAGTCGATGTAGTAGGCGTGTTCCCAAACATCAACGGTCAGCAGAGCTTCTACGCCGTCGTGAGCGACAGGAGTATCTGCGTCGTCAGTGTTAAGTAAATCGACAGAACCGTCGGATTTTTTCACAAGCCATGTCCAGCCAGAACCGAAGTTGCCAGCAGCGCTTGCGTTGAACTCTTCTTTAAATTTCTCGAAAGAGCCAAACTTTTTGTTGATAGCTTCTGCTACTGGGCCAGTTGGTTCACCGCCGCCGTTCGGGCTTAAGCAGTTCCAGTAGAAAGTGTGGTTCCATACCTGAGCAGCGTTATTGAACAGGCCGCCTTTTTCAGACTTAATAATGTCTTCCAGAGACTTGCTCTCAAGATCGGTACCTTTAACGGCGTCGTTCAGTTTGCTCACGTATGTAGCGTGATGCTTGCCATAATGGTATTCCAGAGTTTCTTCTGAAATATGAGGTTCCAGAGCGTTTTTCTCGTATGGAAGAGCCGGTAGTTCAAATGCCATAATTTTTTCTCTCCGTTCTTTATGAGTGCAAATGTGCGACCTGCACGTTAACTTGTGCAGGTTCTTTCTTGTTATACCTTACGATATATAGGGCTGACTGGATTGCTTTTCAAGGAAATCTTCCAATTTAGGACAAAACTTTATAGGCTGTGTTAAAATACCTGAGTGTTTTAATCAACCATTATATTAAGCAGAGGTGTTATGGAAACGGTTGACAGAATTAAGCAGCAAATCGAAGAAAACCCAATCCTGTTGTACATGAAAGGCTCTCCGAAGTTGCCTAGCTGTGGTTTCTCTTCACAAGCATCACAAGCCTTAATGGGCTGTGGGCAGGCATTTGCTTACGTTGATATCCTGCAAAACCCGGATATCCGTGCAGAACTGCCTAAGTACGCAAACTGGCCAACTTTCCCGCAGCTTTGGGTTGAGGGTGAACTGGTCGGCGGTTGTGATATTATTATGGAAATGTTCCAGAACGGCGAACTGCAAGAATTGGTTTCTGAAGTTGCAGAGCGTCATCCGGAGCCTTCAGCGGAATAAGTAGCCTTCAGCTGAATAGAATTTAAGCAAATAGTAGACAGTCTGTAGTGAATGTCGTGGTTGACCTTGTTTTTTCGTTGAGGCATCCCCATCACTACAGGTGAAGATTTAACACACTCAACATTAAATGGAGAGAATCGATGTCTGTATTAGTAGGTCGTAAGGCACCTGATTTTACTGCAGCAGCAGTATTAGGTTCAGGTGAAATTGTTGAAGATTTCAAACTGTCAGATGCCATCAAAGGCAAAAAAGCAGTGGTTTTCTTCTATCCGCTGGACTTCACTTTCGTATGTCCTTCAGAGCTAATCGCATTTGATAAACGTTTAGACGAATTCAAAAAACGTGGCGTAGAAGTCATCGGTGTATCAATTGACTCTCAGTTTACTCACAGCGCATGGCGTAATACGTCAACCGACGCTGGTGGTATTGGTCAGGTGAAATACCCGTTGGTTGCTGACGTTCGTCACAGCATTTGTAAAGCGTACGACGTTGAACACCCACAAGCTGGCGTTGCGTTCCGTGGTTCATTCTTAATTGATGAAGAAGGCATGGTTCGTCACCAGGTCGTTAACGACTTGCCATTAGGCCGTAACATCGACGAGATGCTGCGTATGGTTGACGCGCTGAACTTCCACGAGAAGCACGGCGAAGTTTGCCCAGCAGGCTGGGAAGAAGGTAAAGAAGGCATGAAAGAAAACGCAGAAGGCGTAGCTTCTTACTTGTCTAAAAACGCTGACAAACTGTAAGCGTTTACTGAATTGAGAAAGCCGCTCGTTTGAGCGGCTTTTTTTATGTCTGAATTTCGAGTGTACAGTTAACTTTTATCCTGACGCGACTCCGGTGGCCAGCCACCGAGTTCCTTCCAGCGGTTAATCATCCAGCAATAGAGTTCTGCGGTGCGTTCGGTGTCATATAAGGCTGAGTGTGCTTGTTTACCGTCGAACTCAATACCGGCGGCCTGGCAGGCTTTAATGAGCACAGTCTGACCGAGTGTCATTGACGCCAGCGATGTCGTATCAAAACTGACAAAAGGATGAAACGGATTACGCTTTAAATTGGCGCGCTCGGCGGCGGCCATCACAAAGCCGTGATCAAAGTTTGAATTATGTCCCACTAAAACACTACGCTGACAACCTGCGGCTTTCTGTGCTTTTCGTATAGGTTTAAATATTTCACGCAGCGCTTCTGCTTCATCTACGGCGCCGCGCAAGGGGCAGTGCGGGTCAATGCCGTTAAAGTCGATAGCCGCCTGTTCAATGTTGGAGCCTTCGAAGGGCTTTACGTGGTAATGAACGGAGTCGACCGGCTTGAGTATTCCGTTGTCATCGAAATCCAGCAAGACTGCAGCTATTTCCAGTAACGCATCGGTTTTTGCGTTAAATCCCGCTGTTTCGACATCGACGACTACCGGCATGTAGCCGCGAAAGCGTTGTTTCATAAGCGAGTTAGAGCTGTCTGACATAGAATTTCCGTAGTGAATAAAACATAACGCCATTATGCCAAAGATAACTGAGTTCTGCTTGCAGAAATACTAAAGCAACTGCAATGCTTGCCGATAACAGACGTATCAGAAATAAATCAGGGGCGCTTATGAAAAATTGGCCGATGTTGACTGCTGTTTCAGCCTCGCTGCTGCTATTAAGCGGGCAGGCACAAGCAAACTCAGTCAGGCACTACAGTGCAAACCTGGATAACTCCGCCTGGCAGATCAGTGAAAAAAACCGCTTAGCCTGCGAGATGGAACATGAAATTCCTCGCTACGGTAAGGTGCGGTTTCAAAGTGAAGCGAGCAAAGAGCTCAATTTGCGCATGAAAATGGAGATGCAGAAGTTACCGGATAGCTATGGTGTGTCTGCTATTGAGTCGGTACCGCCACGCTGGCAGCCCGGTGAGTCCAGTTACCGTATTGGTAATATGCAACTGTATAAGCAGTTTGATGGTGAGCTGCAAAAACAACTGGCATGGACTTTGTTAAGCGAGCTGGAGAAAGGGCGGTATCCCACGTTTTTCTATGATGACTGGTACAACAACCGTGATCAGGTGGCAGTGTCTTTGTCGTCGGTGAACTTTCGTCGTACTTATGATGACTTTATGAGCTGTGTTAATGCGTTATTGCCTTTCAGCTTTGATGATATTGCGTACACGGTGCTGAACCATGAAGCCGACAGCGAAAAGCTGACTTTGTCGTCGCAGCGCAAGCTTAAACAGATTAGCGACTATCTTCAGGTGGATAATGAACTGGAACTGGTTCTGGTAGATGCGTATACCGATTCGCTTGGTGCGCGCGGGCCAAACCAGGAATTAACCGAACAGCGCGCGAAAGAAATTCAGCAGTTTTTTGTTGAGCGTGGCATAGACGCCGAGAGGATTAAAACGGTTGCTCACGGTGAAGATCGTCCGGTTAAATCCAATGACAATGAGATAAACCGTCAGATTAACCGCCGGGTTATTGTGCAATTAACAAAACCGTCGTCGATTGAGCTGTAATAAGCTCAATCGCTGGTTTTTTCTTTAAACTCGCACAAGTCTTCAATAACGCAAGAACCACATCGGGGCTTGCGGGCTATGCAGGTGTAACGACCATGCAGAATTAACCAGTGGTGCACGTCGACTTTAAACTCAGCCGGCACCACTTTTATCAGTTTTTCTTCTACTTCTTTGACATTTTTCCCCGGCGCCAGTTTGGTGCGGTTAGACACGCGGAATATGTGCGTGTCTACGGCAATAGTCGGCCAGCCAAAAGCGGTATTTAACACCACGTTTGCGGTTTTACGACCAACACCGGGCAGGGCTTCCAGCGCAGCTCTGTCTTCCGGTACTTCGCCGCCATATTCTTCAACCAGAATTTTGCAGGTTTTGTAGGCGTTCTCGGCTTTGGAATTAAACAGCCCAATGGTTTTTATATATTCTTTTATGCCATCCACACCCAGAGCCAGCATTGTTTCTGCGGTGGGCGCTGCGGGAAAGAGCTTACGAGTGGCTTTATTAACCCCAACGTCGGTTGCCTGAGCGGATAACAAGACCGCAATCAGTAACTGAAAGGGTGAGTCATATTCCAGTTCAGTGGTGGGGTTTGGGTTGTTGTCCCGTAGCCGGCTTAAAATCTCGTAACGCTTGGTTTTATTCATAATAAGTCATTTGTTGTTATATTTTTCAGGCAGTAACCCGTGCGCGGGTAACCGTTTTCTTCTCGGCGCGGGCGCTGCGTACTGCATCTATTTTATTTTTCAACGCAATAATAAAGCCCATACCAATAAAGGCTCCGGGTGGCAGTATCGCCAGCAATAATGGGTAATTTACGGTGAATAACTCAATCCGTAATTGAGCCGCCCACTCGCCCAGTAGCAATTCCGCGCCGTCAAACAAGGTACCATTACCTATAATTTCGCGCATTGCACCTAATACCACGAGCACTAAGGCAAAGCCTGCGCCCATAGCCAGTCCGTCGAAGGCGGCGCGTTGCCATGGATTTTTCGAGGCATAAGCTTCTGCGCGGCCAATAATGGCACAGTTGGTGACAATAAGCGGAATGAAAATACCCAACGACTGGTACAGCTGAAAGACGTAGGCGTTCATTAGTAATTGAATAATGGTGACAAAAGTGGCGATAACCATAACAAATACCGGAATACGAATTTCCGATGGGACAAAGTCGCGTACCAGAGACACGGTAACGTTAGAACCAACCAGAACAAATAAGGTGGCCAGTCCAAGACCCAGGGCATTGGTTACCGAAGCGGTAACTGCTAATAAAGGGCATAAGCCTAATAGCTGAACTAACGCTGGGTTATTGTCCCATAAGCCTTGCTTGGTTAAATGTTTGTATTCATTCATTCCTGAACCTCCTGACAGTGAGGTAAGTCGGCATTAAATAAAACGTCAGCCTGTTGTTGAAGTTCTAAAGTCGCACGTTTTACTGCCGAAACCACAGCGCGGGGTGTAATGGTGGCGCCGGTAAATTGATCAAACATGCCGCCGTCGCGTTGCACCGCCCAGCGGTCATCGTCTGCGCCGCGAACTTGCTTCTCAGCAAAGCTTTTTATCCAGTCGCTTTTTTCAACTTCAATTTTGTCGCCCAAACCGGGAGTTTCCTGATGGCGCAGAGTTCTTACGCCCAGGACTTCACCGCCGGGTTTAATAGCCACTAATAAACGAATAGCACCGGAGTAGCCGTCGGGTGCAATGACTTCCGCTGCCAGCGCGGTTGGCTCTTCGTTAACCCATGCTCGATATAAGGGTTGCGGCTTGCTGCTGCCTAAGGCCGGGTTTTCCAGTAAACGGCAGGACTGATACAAGTCGTTGTCGTGCATGGTTGGCGGTATCAGTTGGTTCAAAGTGCGCAAAACCTGCTGTTGTTGCTGCATGGCAATTTTGTCTTCGGTCAGCACCTGCACACCAATAACCAGAGACGTGGCAACAACTGCAAATGCCGCCAACAATAAACCGTTTTTTTGCATACTGTTTAGCGTCATATCAGTCTCCGTGTCCGTAAACAACAGGCCGCGTGTAACGGTCTATAAGCGGTACACACATATTGGCAAGTAACACGGCAAAGGCGACCGCATCGGGATAGCCGCCCCAACTGCGAATAACAAAAATTATGAAGCCAATAAGCAAGCCAAATATAACCCGTCCACGGTTCGAGGTGGCGGCAGATACCGGATCGGTGGCAATAAAGAAGGCACCTAACATAGTTGCTCCGCTTAAGGCGTGAACGATAGGTCCGGGCATCAGATCCGGGGCAAATATATGCGCGATAAACGCGGGTATACAAAGACCACCAAGAAAGCCGAGTGGAATGTGCCAGCTGATAATGCGTTGTTGAATTAAGAGTAAACCACCGACGAAAAAGCCCAGGTTTATCCACTGCCAGCCGGCACCGGCAAAGTAACTGAATTCTGGGCGCTGATAAATTTCAGTCAGTGTATAACCCTGAGTCAGTCCAGTTTTTATACTGTCGAGAGGGGTTGCCATGGTGACGCCATCGATACCTGAGCGTAACTGCTCAACGCTATAGCCTGCTGGCGTGTATTCAAACAATATGGTGTGCAACGTTTGCCATAAATTAAGCGAATGCTCACTAATGGCTGAAACCGGTAACCAGTTGGTCATTTGTACCGGGAATGACACCAACAGAAGAACGTAGCCGGCCATAGCCGGATTAAATAAGTTTTGCCCCATGCCGCCATAAACATGTTTCACCACCACAATGGCGAATAACGTCCCTATAACGATGATCCACCAGGGCGCTAATGAAGGTATGCTAATAGCCAGTAAAACGGCGGTAACTATGGCCGTATTGTCGCGCAAGGCTGAAAATGCCGGACGCTCCCTAGCTACGGTGCAGGCCATTTCGGCGGCAATTGCAGTCACCACGGCCAGAAGAATTTGAAACCAGATACCGGAGCCAAAAAAGTAGCTGTGCAGCAGTACGCCGGGAACCAGTGCATAACAAACCCAGCGCATCATCTCGCTGGTGCTGCGCTGGTTATGCCCATGGGGTGACGATGCAATTCTGAAACTCATGACTCATTTCCTTTGGCTGAGTTGCTTTCTTCCGGGCTTTCTTTAGCCGCCTGAGCGGCCTTTTTAGCTTTAGCGCGGGCAATAGCGGCTGCAACCGCCGCTGACTTACCGGCCGGTTTCTCAGTGCCTTCTTCCGCTTTACTTCCCGGTTCGTCGCTGTTTTTCTGTTGCGCTTCTTGTTGCATTTCCTGCTGCATTTTTTTACGTTCTTCGGCGGCTTTTCTGTGACGCTCTAAGCGTTCTTCTTTTTCCCGCTCCAGTCGTTCCTGCCTTGCTTCGAAACGTTTACGGGCTTGTTCCGCCTTAGCTTTTTCGCGGGCAATATTACGCACTTCGGCTTTGGCCTTACGGTAGTAGTGCACCAGTGGTATTTCGCTGGGGCAGACGTAAGCGCAGGCACCGCATTCAATGCAGTCGAACAAGTTGTGTTTTTCCAGTGACTCATAATCTTTGGCTTTGGCCAACCATTGTAGCTGCTGCGGTTGTAATGTTGCCGGGCAGGCGTCGGCACAGGCACCGCAACGAATACAGGCCAGTTCAGGTCCGGGAGAGGGCAGTTCCTTCTCCGTAGGTGCCAGAACACAGTTCGTGGTTTTTATGACCGGAACTTCCGTAATCGGTAGGGTGAAGCCCATCATTGGGCCGCCCATAATAATGCGTTGCTTTTTCTCCGGGGTAAAACCTGACTCATCCAGCAAATGTTGAATTGGTGTTCCTAATAAGGCCCACACGTTCCCCCGCTGTTTAAGAGACTCTCCGGTCAGCGTAACCACGCGCTCTAATAAAGGCTCACCATGAATAATCGCCCGTTTAACGGCATAGGCCGTGCCGACGTTTTGCATCAGCAGGCCAATATCCATAGGCAACTTGCCACTGGGCACCTGATGCCCTGTGAGCAGCTCAATCAGTTGTTTTTCACCGCCGGACGGATACTTGGTGGGTACTACTTTAAGCTGTATTTGCGGGTTGTCGTCAATGGCTTCTGCCATGGCCTTTATGGCCTCAGGCTTATTATCTTCAATAGCGAGCAGAACTGAGTCGCAACGAGTGATGTACTGTAAAATGCGAATGCCGGCAATAATGTCATCGGCGTGTTCCTGCATTAAGCGATCGTCTGCGGCGATGTATGGTTCGCACTCAACACCGTTTATAATAAGGTGCTTCAGAGGCTTTTGTTGTGCCAGCTTTTGAGCGGTAGGAAAACCTGCACCACCTAAACCAGCAATACCGGCTTCCTGAATCAGTTCCAGTAAGCGTGAAATTTCAACGTCGTGGTAGTCGGGCAGTGCGTGCTTATTGCCCCAGCGGTCTTCGCCGTCCGGGTGAATCACAATAGCCTGTTCCGGTAAGCCCGATGCATGTGCCGTAGGTCGTTCTTCAATGGCGGCAATAGTGCCGGATGTCGGCGCATGCAGAGGAAGCCCCTGACTTAACCCTGCTTCAGTTAAACGCTGACCTTTATCAACGCGCTCGCCGACCTTAACCAAAACCTTACCGGAAGGCCCAATGTGCTGGCGCACCGGCAAAATCAGCTCTTGTGGTAACTTAAGTTTGCGAATGGGCTGGCTGCTGGCCGGCTGTTTGCGCTCAGGAGGATGAACTCCGCCAGGGAAGTGACCTATCACCTTGGCGCTAAAGTTATGTTTGTTTGCCTGCACGTCGCTCATTCCACCACCTTAACCGGAATGCTATTGGCTTTTATGTTCTCTTTCACTGTATCCAGATCCCATTGCCAGGTTTCGGGTCTTGCTTTTACTTTCACCATGTCGATACAGTCGACCGGACAAGGTTCAACACAAAGGTCGCAGCCGGTACATTCATGTTCGATAACAGTGTGCATTTGTTTTGCTGCACCTAAAATGGCATCGACCGGGCAGGCTTGAATACATTTAGTGCAACCAATGCACTCGTCCTCGCGGATAACCGCGACTTTTTTAACGTCTTCTTCGCCATGGGCATCATCCAGCGGCTTGGCTTCTACGCCCATTAAATCGGCTAACTGCTTTATGGTCGCTTCGCCACCCGGCGGACATTTGTTAATGTCGTCACCGTCGGCAATGGCTTGTGCGTAGGGTCGGCAACCGGGGTAACCGCATTGACCACATTGCGTTTGTGGCAGAATTTCATCAATTTGGTCGACAATAGGATCGCTTTCGACGCGGAACTTAACCGCGGCAAAGCCAAGAATCACTCCGAATATCAGCGCTAATATACCCAGCGCGATAACTGCTCCGAATAAACTCATTAACCGCTCACCAATCCGCTAAAGCCCATAAAGGCAAGAGACATAAGCCCTGCGGTTATCATCGCAATAGCTGAACCTTTAAATGCTACCGGCACGTCGGCGGCAGCTAAGCGCTCACGCAGAGCTGAGAATAAAATAAGTACCAGCGAGAAACCGATAGCGGCTCCTAAGCCATAAACAATGGACTGCACAAAGTTGTGTTGTTCGTTGACGTTGAGCAAAGCCACACCTAATACAGCGCAGTTGGTGGTAATAAGTGGCAGGAAAATACCCAGTAACCGATACAGCGTTGGGCTGGTTTTGTGTACCACCATTTCTGTAAATTGTACGACCACAGCAATAACCAGGATAAAGCTGAGAGTTTGCAGCGACATTAAGTCGAGCGGCTCAAGCAGGTATTGATTAACCAGGTAGCTACAGACCGAGGCCAGGGTCAGCACAAAGGTGGTCGCTGCTGACATGCCTATTGCCGTGTCCAACTTGCCGGAAACGCCCATAAAGGGGCATAAACCCAGAAACTTCACCAGTACAAAGTTATTAACCAGCACGGTGCCTATCAGTAGCAGTAAGTAATCGGTCATTTACCTTTCCGGATACTGTGTTTAACAAAGACCGCATATTATCGGTGTTTTGGCCGCCATAAACAACAGACAGAAGGCATGTGTTTTGGAGAAAATTTGTGCATTGTCATACTTTCTTCACGAAACTGCTCATTTAGTGTCATAAAGGCTTGGCAAGGTAGCTACAACTGAAGCCAAAATGGGTTCTAAACCACATGGTACTAATCAGTTATTTACAACGTTTTGATCGCTATTGTTATTGTCTATTTTCTGGTTTGCGGGCTAAGGATTTGCCCGGACAAATTGCACTGCTGACATCGCGCAGTGGTGACGGTTACGGTTACTTGGTTATTGCGCTAATGGCCTGGCTTCTGGACGAATCCGGCGACGACTATTTTGCCCACCTGTTACTTGCCTTTGCACTTGAACTACCGGTTTACTGGATAATGAAAAACAGTTTTCGGCGCCAGCGACCCAGTGAGTTAAATTTATCCTTTGCTGCTTTGGTTGTCGCCAGTGATAAATTCAGTTTTCCTTCCGGCCATACCGCAGCTGCGGTTCTGTTTTCTACAGTAACCTATCAGTATTACCCAAATCTTGGCTTAGTCTGTTTTGGCTGGGCTGCTGCCATTGGTGCCTCCCGAGTTGTGGTTGGCGTCCATTACCCCAGCGATATTGTTGCCGGCGCTTCGCTGGCTATTGTCGTATCGGAGTTCGTTATATGAAAATTCTTTATGGTATACAGGGCACGGGTAATGGTCACCTGAGTCGCTGTCACACCATGGCAAAGTCTCTTGCAAAATATAATGTTGATATTGATTACCTGATATCGGGGCGTGATGTTGCCGGTTTATTCGATATGGACGTTTTCGGTGATTATCAGTGGCAGCAGGGTTTGTCTTTTGTCACTGAAAAAGGTCGGTTACGAAGACGTAAAACTTTGCTGAACAACGACTGGAGTCAGTTTTGGCAGGATGTAAAAAAGTTACCGGTAAAAAATTACGATTTAGTGATCACAGATTATGAACCCGTAACCGCCTGGGCGGCTAAGAAAGCCGGAGTGCGCTGTATTGGCTTGGGTCGTCAGTATGCGTTTCAGGAGCCTGAATTGTTCCGGCGCTTGTCCTGGTGGCAGAAAAAGCTGATATCTTCATTTGCGCCCTGTTCAGAGCCTGTCGGTATGCACTGGCTTTCGACTGGGAATGCGATTCCCCCCGTGGTCAGGCATGAAGAAAATAACTGTGGGGGCTTAATGCAACGTGTGGTTGTGTATTTACCCTTTGAAGACCCACGGCATGTGATTGAGCAATTGCAGCCTTTAGATAATTACGAGTTTTCTTTTTTTCATCCTTTGGCTAAGCGCGATTCTTTAGGTCATATTGAGTGTTACCCACCTTCGAGAGCGGAGTTTGCCGCTCACTTCAATAAGGCGTCGGCTATTTTGTCTAATGCGGGGTTTGAAACCAGTTGTGAGGCTCTGAGTCAGGGCAAAGCGCTTGCAGTAAAACCTTTGACCGGTCAGTTTGAGCAAAAATGGAATGCGCAGATACTGCAGGAGCAGGGGTTGGCGCATGTCCTTAAGCGAATCGACAGCGTATCAATTGATAGCTGGTTAACCCAACGTAATCCGCAACGGCTATATTGGCCTAATGTTGCAGATGAACTAGCGCAGTGGATATCTAAAGGCGCTCAGCAGCCTGTTGCAGAACTGAGTGCAGGGCTGTGGTCCAGAAACGAAAAAACCGCCCTTTAGGCGGTTTTCTCTAAATGTGGCTCCCCAGGTTGGATTCGAACCAACGACACATGGATTAACAGTCCACCGCTCTAACCAACTGAGCTACTGGGGAATTGAATAGGTTGGATGTTGCTTGGCTCCCCAGGTTGGATTCGAACCAACGACACATGGATTAACAGTCCACCGCTCTAACCAACTGAGCTACTGGGGAACAACATTCAACGGCTGCGAATATTAAAGCTCATACGCAGGGGTGTCAACTATTCTGCGAAGGTTTTTAAAGGAAAACGGTTCGGTTGTCGAAAAAGTCGACAAAATAGCTTTTTTAATCATATCAGCGCTAAAACAGGCGCCAATCGTTATCGATGACAATGTCAAGTAACTGTAAAATATTCAGGTATAACATAAGTACTATGTTTATCGCTGATCTCATTATCCACAGATATCTGAATGTCGCAGTAGATAACGGCTACATGATCTTATCCACGGAATCTGTGGATAACCTTGTGTTTAACTCTGTTAAGTTGTAATAGTGATGCGGGTTTGGAGGCATTTTTAGGGCTGGTTAAAAAATAACGCAGTGATTTAATTCCTATAAAATACAATGGTTTATGTTATTTTGATGAATAAACACTCATGTTGGTGATTCCGTCACCAACCAATGCCTGAAGAATCAGCAACTTGTGTATTTCTTAGTGAATTTGACTAAAAAACGCGCCAAAAAATCTTTCTAAAAATAGGTTGATCAAGCTTGACATTGCTTAAATTGATCGGGATCTAATTGACTTTATCTGAGGTGGACTTTTAGTAATTTGTAATAAAACTATCAAAATAGAAAAGGGCAATATTGGCTTGATTTAAGCTGGAATGACTGTTCAATTAATAGGGTTTTGGCGCTCATTCAGGAAAATGGCGCCAAAACCTTTATTTTATAAACTTTCTGAGAAGTCTTTAATTCTCTTAACCGCTTCTTTTAATACATCCATGCTGGTCGCAAAGGACAGACGGCAATATCCATCGGTACCGAAAGCCGAGCCCGGCACTAAGGCTACGTTTGCTTCGGTGAGCAGTTTTTCGCAAAGTTCAACGTCGCTGCTGACCTTAGCTTTAGCCATTAACTTGTCAACCTGTGCGAATGCGTAGAAGGTGCCGTCACCGGGCACACAGTTAACGCCGTCGATGCTATTTAAGGCATCTACCAGGTAGTCGTGACGCTCTTTAAATGCACTTACCATGGTGTCAATGCAACTCTGGTCACCATTTAATGCCGCCGCCGCTGCATACTGACTAATGCTGGTTGGGTTTGAAGTACTTTGTGACTGCATTTTTTTCATGGCTGCAATAATAGGCTTAGGTCCGGCAGCATAACCGATACGCCAGCCTGTCATTGCGTAAGCTTTGGATACTCCGGTCAGGATAACGGTGCGATCTTTAAGATCCGGAGCCACCATAGGGAAGTTAGCAAAAGCGGAATCACTCCAGAGGATATGTTCATACATATCGTCAGTGGCGATAAGTACCTTTGGATAGTCACGCAATACTTCAGCCAGAGCTTTCAGTTCGTCTGCTGTGTATGCGGTTCCCGCCGGGTTAGACGGACTATTAATAAACATTAACCGGGTTTTATCGGTTAGTGCTTCGCGCAGTTGTTCTGGTGTGATCTTAAAACGCTGATCAATACCGGCTTTAACAATAACGGGCTCTGCGCCAACCAGTTTGGTCATATCCGGATAAGAAACCCAATAAGGCGCGGGGATAATGACTTCATCACCCGGGTTTAACCAGGCACTGAGCAAATTAAAAATACTGTGTTTGCCGCCGGCAGAGACAATAATTTCTTTGCGCTCGTAGCTCAGGTTATTGTCGCGCTCCAGCTTTTTAATGACCGCATCTTTTAGCTCGTCGATGCCATCGACCGCAGTGTATTTTGTTTTACCATCGCGAATCGCCTGAATAGCCGCTTCTTTGATAAAATCTGGTGTATCAAAATCTGGCTCGCCGACGCCCAGACCAATAACATCTTTGCCTTGTTGGCGTAATTCATTGGCTTTTTGAGTAACCGCCAGAGTCGGCGATGGTTGAATCGCATTGATACGATCAGAGAGTTGATAATCCACGTTCAGATCCTGTTTTTCGCAAGGGTTGAAATGCCCATTACTATACGGATCGCAGTGGCTAAAGTCTATTCTCCGTAGCCACAAAGCGCAGTCTCATGTACACTATTCGGCTATCGAACTGAGGAGGGATTGAATGGCAGCTGCCGACGCATCAAGAAGTCTTATCAGCGCGCCGGTAGGACAAAAACTCTGGGAAATGACCTGGCCGGTTATTTTCGGTGTGGCTACTCTTATTAGCTTCAATGTTGTCGATACCTTCTTTATCAGTATGCTCGGAACAGACCCTCTTGCGGCTGTCAGCTTTACCTTCCCCGTTACTTTCACCGTTATAAGCCTGGCCATAGGTTTAGGTATAGGAACTTCTGCCGTCATTGCCCGTAAATACGGCTCAGACAGGCCGGAAGAGGCTCATTTTGACGGTTTTTCTGCGCTTTCGGTATCCGCCATACTAGTTGCTGCATTGGCACTTATTGGCTACTTGCTGATGGATCCGGTTTTCAGCTTATTGCAGGCACAGGAACGGCTGATGCCGTTGATACGGGAGTATATGACGCTCTGGTATCTGGGCTGCGTGATGTTGGTTACGCCTATGGTTGGGAATGCGGTTCTGCGAGCAGCCGGTGACACACGAACACCATCGCTTATTATGGCTTCCGGAGGGTTGGCGAACGCCATTTTCGACCCAATTTTAATTTTTGGCTGGGGACCTATACCCGCCATGGGCATTGAGGGTGCCGCTCTTGCCAGTGTTATTTCCTGGTTTAGTGGTGTCTTTTTAGTGTTTTGGTTGCTGCGCAGAAACAAGCTGGTTTCTTCTAAACCACCGGCCGGACGACCTTTTTTTCAGGCATGGATTAAGTCAGCTCGCGGTATTTTAAAAATAGGTATGCCGGCAGCCAGCGCCAATATGCTGACGCCATTAGCTATGTCAGTGATGACTGCTATTGTCGCATCATACGGAGCTCCGGCCGTGGCAGCGTTCGGTGTGGGCTCCCGACTGGAGTCACTGGCCAGCGTTATTATTCTGGCGTTGTCTATGTCGTTGCCACCTTTAATTAGCCAGAACTATGGTGCGGATCGTATTGATCGGGTGAAAGAAGCCTACCGGACAGCGTTAAAAGCTGTGCTGGCCATTCAGGCGATAATTTATTTGCTGATGCTGGTAACCGCGCACTGGATTGCGCAAGTATTTGCCGAAGAGCAGGCGGTTGCCGACATCGTTAAGCTCTTTATTTATATTATGCCGTTGGGTTACGGATTACAGGGCATTATTATACTGACGAATTCCAGCTTTAATGCTGTGCACCGGCCAATGAACGCGTTGTGGTTGAGTATCATTCGTTTATTTGTTTTATTCGTACCGCTCTCATATTTGGGGAGTTTACTCGCTGACTTAACCGGTTTATTTATTGGCGGGGTGGTCGCTAATCTGTTTACTGCTGTTATTGCGTACTGGTGGTTTTCACGCGAGTTGAGGAGAGAACGTGGCTAAGAAATTTGAACTGGTTTCTAAATACAAGCCGGCGGGTGATCAGCCCAAAGCCATTGAATCGCTGCTCGATAATCTGGACGCTGGTTTGGCGCATCAGGTGCTTTTGGGTGTCACCGGTTCGGGTAAAACTTTTACCATGGCAAACGTAATTGAACGCTCGCAGCGCCCTACGTTGATACTGGCACATAATAAAACCCTGGCGGCGCAGCTTTATGGTGAGATGAAAGAGTATTTCCCCAATAACGCGGTGGAATATTTTGTCTCTTACTATGACTACTATCAGCCTGAAGCTTACGTGCCGACAACCGATACTTTCATTGAGAAAGACGCCTCAATTAACGACCACATAGAGCAAATGCGTTTGTCAGCTACCAAGGCTTTGATGGAACGCCGCGATGTGGTTCTGGTTGCGTCAGTATCAGCTATTTACGGTTTGGGTGATCCCGAGTCTTACATGAAAATGATGCTGCATTTGCGTCGCGGTGACATTATCGATCAACGTGACGTTCTGCGGCGTTTGGCTCAGTTGCAGTATAAGCGAAATGACGCAGCCTTCGAGCGCGGTACTTACCGGGTTCGTGGCGATGTGATTGATATATTCCCGGCCGAATCGGAAGAAATAGCGGTGCGCCTGGAGCTGTTTGACAGTGAAGTTGATCGCATTAGCTTTTTCGAGCCTTTAACCGGGCAGATTACCGAAAAAGACGTTGCGCGTGCCACTATTTATCCGAAAACGCATTATGTAACGCCGCGGGAAGTGCTGGTTAAAGCCATTGAAAAGATAAAAGATGAGCTGAAAGATCGTCGCGATATTTTGCTTAAGCAAAATAAACTGATAGAAGAGCAACGCATTAATCAGCGGACTCAGTTTGATATTGAAATGATGCTGGAGCTTGGCTATTGCTCGGGCATTGAAAACTACTCACGCTATTTATCCGGTCGTGCACCGGGCGAGCCGCCACCAACCTTAATGGACTACTTACCGGATAACGCACTGCTTATTATTGATGAGTCGCACGTTACTGTGTCGCAGGTTGGCGCTATGTATAAGGGCGACCGTTCGCGTAAAGAAAACCTGGTGGAATATGGCTTTCGTTTGCCCTCAGCACTGGATAACCGGCCGCTTAAATTTGATGAGTTTGAGGCGATAGCGCCACAAACCCTGTATGTGTCAGCGACACCGGGCAAGTATGAATTAGAGCGCAGTGGTAATGAAGTGGTTGAGCAGGTTGTCAGGCCGACCGGGTTGATAGACCCGCAGATAGAAGTGCGTCCGGTTGCTACCCAGGTGGATGATTTAATGTCTGAAATACGCTTACGGACAGAGGTAGGCGAGCGGGTTCTGGCGACAACTTTGACCAAAAAGATGTCGGAAGATTTAGCCGACTATCTGGATGAACACGGTATAAAAGTGCGTTACCTGCATTCCGATATTGATACTGTTGAGCGCATGGAAATTATCCGCGATTTGCGTCTGGGTAAGTTCGATGTGCTGGTGGGTATTAACTTGCTGCGCGAAGGTCTGGATATGCCTGAGGTGTCGTTGGTCGCGATATTAGACGCAGATAAAGAAGGTTTCCTGCGCTCCGATCGCTCGTTAATTCAGACTATTGGTCGTGCCGCACGTAATGTTAACGGTCGGGCTATTTTATACGCTGACCGTATTACCGGCTCAATGCAACGCGCGATGGATGAAACTGACCGCCGCCGCGAGAAGCAAATTGCTTACAACAAAGAGCACGGTATTACTCCGCAGGGTTTGAATAAAGACATTACCGACGTGATGGACCTGGGGCAGGGCTCCGCCAAAGCGCGTAAGAGTAAGGCTGAAAAAGCTCTGGCAGAGGTGGCATCTGGGTATGATGCCCGCACGGTGGTCGTTAAAGACGCGAAAGCCGTTATGAAAGAAATCGATGCCAAAGAGAAAGAGATGTATAAAGCGGCGCAGAACCTTGAGTTTGAACAAGCGGGTAAACTGCGCGATGAAGTTGCTGAACTGCGCGAACAACTTAAACGAGCGGTTTAGAGATAAATACCCTGCAACGAACAGGGTTATCGCTTTTATCAATTGGCTGTAACAATCTTAATCGGCAATAATTAACAAAAGTCGACGCGGGAGATTGTTATGAAAGACGCAGTAAAGACAGTATCATTTGGTATCATGCATTTTACCATCGCCTTTGGCGTAGTCTGGTTAATGACAGGCGATGTCGTGCTTGGTGGTGCAATTGCTCTGATTGAACCTTTAGTGAATACAGTAGGTTATTATTTCCATGAAAAAATCTGGCAGCGAGGCGACAAGCGCCGGGCAGCGATTGGTAGAGAGAGCACGATACCTGGATAAAGAGGGCCGGGCGAGTATCCCGCTCTCGCTCCTGCTGGTGCTTTTATTTGAAATGCGTGGCTATGTCGCCGCTATCATATCTCTGACCTTTTCTGAAGATCGCACGCGATTATTGAAACTCTTCTACACCAGTTCAGAGCAGTTTGGATTGATGTTACTGATTGGCCTGCCTGCCTTAATTGTTTTGCTGGCAACTACCTTTGTCGGCGAAGACAAACCTAACTGGGCAAATAGATTAATGCGTTTTGCGCAACCTCTGCTATTACTATCTTTAGTTTTTGATGCCGTACTTATTTTCTGGCTATTCATTGAACAACATGGTGCTTTTTCATTTGGTCGCGCCGCAATTGTTTTTGGTTGGTTTGTTTGTGGCTGGTATTTAATAAACTCCAGACACTGGCGTTTTTATCGACAGCACCTGATTAATATAGAGTAACTTGAGTAAAGGTAGTTGATTTTTAAGGTTTAACGTTCTTTAATGGCTGTCTGAGAACTGATTCGGGCCAGCATGAACTTCTTAAATAACTTTTTTCTGCTTAAAGACGAAGGAACGTCAGAAAATGGTGTTCCTAATTGGCGAGTCAGCGCACTAAGAATTATTCTTTTCTCCGGAATGCTTTTGTGTCTGGTTGTGTTTTTACACAGCTTTGATGACGCTTTAGAAGCTCAACTTCCCCATATTATTGCAATTACATCCGCTTTCTTAGTTAGCATGTTGGGCTTACTTTGGTTAAGTAAGAACTACTATTATTTTTGTGCTAACTTTTTGCAGATTACTATTATTTCAGCAAGTGTCTCCTGTAATTTGTTCCTGGATGATATGAACCTTGCAAAAATAGGTTCGATGTATATGTATGCTTGCCCCCTAATTGCTTTAATGCTTCTGGGTGGTAGGGCTGCGATATTTTATGCCATATTGAATATCGCGCCTTTTTATATTGTTTTTAACAATGTTAATTTGTCCTTTTTTGCTGAGCCGAATGTGCTGTTTCCTGATGCTGCATGGTATATCGCAGGAAACATGTTTCTATTCTTTAATATCTGCATTCCTCTGGCCGTTGCTCGTACTATAGTGGCTGCAAAACGGCTGAATCAGGAAACACAAAAATCCAACGATTACTTAAAAGGTAAGAACTCGCTTTACCGGGTATTTTTTGCCGAGTCGAGAAGACCAAAAGTTATTGTTAATGAAGACGGGTTAATTACAGATTTTAATAAACAGGCCGGTGATATTTTTGGTTTAGATGAGTCCACGAGAAGTGATTCTCAGTCTATTTCTAACTGGTTTTCTGATATTAACCATGCCAAATTCCCCACGGGTGGCAAGATTATTCGGCATGAAGATACATACCAACAGGTTGTGAGATTGGAAGTTCCGGAAGCCAGCTCTTATGTGTATGAATTTGTTGATTGTACACAAGAGAAAACGCTGGAGAGTAACCTGACGTTCTTAGAGCAGGAAAACCGCCGTTTGCGTTACCTGGATACTCAGACAAACTTACCGAACAGTGACTGGTTTGAGTTGCAATGCAATAAATTAATTTCTAAATCAGATCGTGAATTCTTTGTGGTTGTCGCACAGAGTGAAAGCGAAGACTACCTCAGATTAAAGTATGGTGAGAGTGTTATCAGAAAGCTCTTAGCGTCCTCTTACAGTCGGCTGAAGAAGCACAGACAGCACCCGCGTTTAACTGCGACTATTGCGTTAAATAAGCTGGTATTTATTTTGCCAAAGACGGTAGAGAATGAATTAAAAGACGTTTTACTGGATATTAAAAACTCTCTCGATAAAGAATACACCTTTCAGGGTATTAAGTGTCAGCAGTCTTTTCAGTTTGGTGTGGCCAGATTTCCCAAGCATGGTGAAACCGCCGACGTTGTTGTTTCCCGGGCGTTGGAAGCGAAGAAGTTTGCTTCTGTGAACCAGTTTTATCATCTTTACGATACTGAAAACTCAGAAGAGTTTATGGAACGCCATGAAATCTCAATTCTTTTGGATGAAGCCATACAGAACGATGAGTTGGATGTTTGTTTTCAACCGAAAGTGACTGCTGACGGCACTTGTGTCGGGCTTGAAGCCCTGGCCCGCTGGGACAGTCCTGTACTGGGTTCCATTTCTCCGGCTATTTTTATACCAATTGCGGAAGAGTACCGAATGATAAGTCGTTTAACCGATTTAATTGTTCAGAAAGTTTGTGCTCAAATATCGCTATGGAAGAAAAATGATTTCCCGCTGTTGCCCATAGCCATTAACATTTCGCTGCTGGACTTTTCTCAGCCCGATTTTATTTCGAAGCTGGTCAAATATCTGGCTGACTTTTCGGTTAAGCCCTCACAGATAGAGTTGGAGTTAACAGAAACCTGTCTGGAGTCGGACCGGGTCAACTCCTTAGAGCTGATGAATGAATTGAAGTCCTGGGGCTTTAAGGTATCGGTTGATGACTTTGGGGTCGGTTATTCCAGCGTTACCCGCTTAGCTTATTACCCCATTGATAAATTAAAACTCGACAGAGCGCTGCTTCGCGGCATAAAAACATCCGGGCGACAATACAGCTTAGTTAAGGGTATTTTTAATATTTGCTCTGAATTGAAAATTAAATGCGTTGTTGAAGGCGTTGAAGAAAAGTCTCAGTTAACAAGGTTAACCGAAATTGGCTTTTCAGAGTTTCAGGGGTTTTACTTTTCTAAGCCGTTAACGGTAAGTCGTTATGAAAGGCACGTTAAAACCCACGGTTTGGTCTTTTTAGATAAAACCGGGCAGCGACTGTCTTAACTTGTCTGGCCGGTTAAGTAATACCACTTGCCATCCTCGAAGATAAAGTCAGATTTCTCTTCCATAAAAGCAATATCATCTCCGTCTCGATAAAATGCGCGGAAATGCACTTGTCCTTTATTTTGATCTACGCTGGAAGAAATAACCTGCAGTTTAAGCCAGTTTGGTGAGTCACTTAAATCGAGAAATGCGGGACGGTAGCTGCTATGCCATGTCGCTTCTAAGTAGCCTGCTAAGCGTCCGACAAAGGCACTGTACCGTGAACGCATTAAGGCTTCAGGTGATGACGCAAGCGATTCTCCATTATGATATGGATAGCAACAATTTTGATAGGTTTTATCGAAGCCGCAAGGGCAGGGTTCAGATAGTTTCATAGCGCGAACTTTACCAGCACGCGCACTGATTTCAACTGCAATTTTTAATCTATTTTGCCAGAGTGATTTTTGCCCAGGCCTCCACTTATTGTCAGCTGCAGGGCATCGGCAGGTTTCATAGTCAGTGACTCGATACAATCCGCCGGCACTATGACCATATAGCCGCCGACGTTATAACTCATAGGCAAAAATACCGCCACCTGGTCGCCTTCCATCAATTCCGACAGGCGGTCACCCTTAATTCCGCTTTTCTTGGTGACAATACCAATAAGCCGCAGTTTGCTGCCGGGAAGTGTGACTAATACAACAGATTCTTCAGCGAAGTTTTTGCCCGACATCATTTCAAAGACATCGTTAATGGTACCGTAAAGACTGCGCAGCAGTGGCAGCCGGTTGATAAGTTTTCCGGGAAGCTGCCAGAGAGAATCAATGAAATTCCAGCGGGAGCTAAAACCAATAAGCAGAGCGATACCTAAAAAGCTGATAAAGGCGAGTCCGGGAAAATATGAAGACTCACCCAGTAAGGTTATCCATATAGGCTTAAGCCAGGTTTCGATGGTAACTAGCAGCCATTGCAGTAACGCAAAGGTCACAACAATGGGCAGTAAAATGGCTAACCCTTTAAACAAATATTGCAAAGTTCGTTTCATTATCTAAAAAGCCTTTTGGCACAGAGTTAGCCGCATTGTGAAATGAATAGCTCAATCGGACAAGTAATATTCTATGGTGGATACAACCCGTACATTTTTCAGATGAGGGTTATGTCGGTCGCGAGCACTGATACTAAATTGCCCCTGACGCGCTTGTTTGATTTTACCCAGTTGAGAGTTTGAGTCTGTCGCAAATTTTTCTGCTACTTCCCGGGCTTTCTTGGTGGCCTCTTCTATCATTTCAGGCTTTACCTCATTCAACCGGGTAAATAAGTATTCAGGTTGCGCCTGATAATCGTCGCTGCTGAGAACAATACCTTCTTTACCCAGGTCGGCAAGGTCTCCCATGACACTGCGAACCTGCTCTACGTTACTGGAATAGACAGTAATAGCTTGTGTGGCGGTATAACGAAATTCTGCGGGTTGAGAAGAGCCGTAACGCTGTGCAGATTTGTCTGTAATGGAAGGGGCAGATGAGGATATCTCTTCAGCTTTAATACCCTTTTCTCGCAAAAATTCTACGACCTTTTGGTTTGAATCTTCCATGGTTTCATAAATTTCGGTTAAGTCATTGCTGGCTGCTGTAAATTGAATAGGCCAGATAACTGTGTCGGCGAGGTATTCACGTTCAGATAGCCCCTTTACGGTCACACTGCGCTCCATAGACTTGTGCTCAAGCACTGCATTTGAACCGATAATGCTAACGATCGCGAAGCTGATGATAAGAGAAATGCTTATTATCAGAGTATTCTTAGTTGAGTTCATCAAAATCCCCATAGTTTTTAGAAAGAGTGGCTTATGGCAACGAGAGTTAATGTGTGCGTACACTCAGCTATTTATAGGCGATAGAAGGGAATTTATCCAGAGTTTAATTTGGCCCTGCTGCGGGTTAGCAGCAGGGGGGAAAGCATAGTTAAGTTTATTAAAATGAATAGCGTACGGTAGCACTTAGGCTATCAACATCGAGGTACTGGACTTCACCGTATGTCTCATAGCCAAGACCAAACGACAGGTTTGCTGTCGCGTGATAGAAAGCAGATACACTAAAGCGAAAAGTATCTTCGTCAAACGCGATATAGTCCACCTTAGCATCGACCTCAACTTTTGGAGCTATCATAGAGCGAAGTCCGACTCCAACACCCCAGGCATTCTCGGATGCCGATGTCGACAGTCCCTGGCCAGAACCTGAAAATTTTGCTCGTTCAAACGATACTGTCGAGTATAAATCAGTGGTGTTAGTTAAGTGCTTATATGAACCGATACCGGCAGACAGAAAATCGATATCCAGGTCGATACCGTTGTCATCATTAGATACCGAATCGAAATCTGCAAACATAAAGAGGTTATCTAAGAGCACTAGATCTGGGTTTATAGCGACGGAGCCCGCGACTTTGAATCCATCAAAAGAAAGGTCACCAGCTCCCTCAACGCCAATATCGGTGTCAAGATAAGACGCATCAACTTTATTCCAGTTAGGGGACTCAGCTAGAACAACGCCGGGTAAGGTTAGCATTGCCAATGCAATTACAGCTTTTCTCATAAATCGCTCCTTGGTTGAGAAAAGCGGGCAATATACCTTTAATAGCTAAGTGCTTCAATTTGTTTATATTTAACCTGTCTGGAGATTGACCGACATCTAATCGCCAACGCTGTAAGACAGGATTCGTGACAAATGACTGTAAGGCAGTTGGGTTTGTTCGTGCCAGCTGTTGAATGCGCTCTGGGCTTGTTTTATTCCCTTTTGACTGGTGGGGGATGCGTCTATCAGCTTGTGATTGGTCAACGCGGTGACAACGTCATTAGAAAGAATAAAACCGTCCCAGCCAAGCTCGCGCAAAACATATTGCGGAGTAACGCCGCCCAGGCGTGAGCCGTTCTTTTTAAGGTAATGCAGCAACTCCGCTTGTTGGCTCGATGGCCACTGAGCCAGAAACTGCCCAAAACTGCCGTATTTTTCAGAGACTTCCACAATCATTCGTGCGTTAGCGGGCACGGTGTTTATTTTTTGCTGATTACGGACAATACGCTCATCTTTGGAAAGCTCTTCTAAGATTTCTGGTGGAACCTGTTGCCAGTAAAGAGGTACAAAACCTTTAAAGGCTTCTTCAAAGCCCGGCCACTTTGCTTCAATAATGCGCCAGACAAAACCAGCGCGGAAAATACAACGGGTAATGGTTGATAAAATGCTCCGGTCATCCAGCTGTTTCAGCTCGCCTGCAGGTGTAACTTTCGGCATGCGTGCGAGCATAGCGCTTTCGCCGCCTTTACGCTGGCAGGCTCTGTCATAGAAACGAGAAAAGTCGGTTGCTATATCGTTCATTGTTAACCTGCTTTTATTTCAACATCCAGTCGGCAATAGCCCGGCAGTGAAGTTCCGTAGTATCGAACAATGGCAAAGCCGAATGCTCCTGCTGAATCAGTAAACCTATTTCTGTGCATCCCAGAATAACACCTTGCGCGCCTCGTTCGGCTAACGAATCAATAATGCGAAGGTAATGCTCCCGGGCTTTTTCAGTAAACTGGCCGTGACAAAGTTCTTTAAAAATGATGCTGTCGACGGTAATGCTGTCCTCTTCCTCTGGTACCAGAACCTGTACATTGTTTTGTTCCAGGCGCTCTTTATAGAAAGGTTGCTGCATGGTGAAACGGGTGCCAAGCAGTCCAACGTTATGGACACTATTTTGTTTGAGATGATCGGCTACCGCGTCAACAATATGCAGTAAGGGTATGGTTACGGCAGCTTCAACCTGAGGTGCTACTTTATGCATTGTATTTGTCGCTATAACAATGCATTCGGCTCCCGCGGACTCAAGTTGCCTGGCTTTGCCGATAAGAGCCTGCGCGGCTGCATCCCAGTCGCCCTGACTTTGCATTTTTTCAATAGGCGCAAAGTCAACGCTGGCAAGCAGGAGTTCTGCGCTGTGCAGACCACCAAGTCGTTCGTTGATTAGCTGGTTCAGGCGTCGGTAGTAAGTGCTGGTTGATTCCCAGCTCATGCCACCAATAATACCGACTGTTTTCATTCAGACCTCCGCTCCGCAATAGGCTATTTAAAAATAGCCTAGCGCAGTTTGGACGTTAAGTTAACGCTGATATTAGATGAAAACAGTCTAGCTTATGTTCAGACCCCAGTCGTCGTAGGCCGCTTTAGCCAGTTCTTCACGGAATTTAGGGTCGGCTATGTGGATAAGCTCCCGTGCGCGTTCACTCATGCTTTTCGCTCGTAAATTCGCGATACCGTGCTCGGTCACAATGTAATGGACGTGCGCGCGAGTTGTTACGACTCCGGCTCCCGGTGCCAGCAGTGAACTGATACGGGAAACGCTTCCGCCACAAGCCGTTGACGGTAGCGCAATCACTGAGCGACCGCCTTCGGATAAGCTGGCGCCGCGAACGAAATCCATTTGCCCACCAACGCCGGAATAAATGCGAGTGCCAATTGAGTCAGCACAAACCTGGCCGCTTAAATCAACCTGCAGTGCGCTGTTTATGGACATAACCTGTTTGTTCTGACGAATAACCGAGGTATCGTTGGTGTATTCAACGTCTAGGAAGAAAACTTCCGGGTTATCATCTACAAAGTCGTATAGCGCCTGGGAGCCCATGGCAAAGGTGGTGACAATACGTCCACGGTGTTTACGCTTGCGACTGTTATTAATGACGCCACGCTCAACTAAAGGCAGCACACCATCTGAAAACATTTCGGTATGAATACCTAAGTCTTTATGATGATGCAGACAAGCCAGAGTTGCATCGGGTATAGCGCCGATGCCCATCTGTAAGCAGTCACCGTCGTTAATGAGTCCGGCAACTTGCTCACCAATTTTTTGAGTAATAGGGTTCTGTTGCGGTTGTTTATGCTCGGGAATAGGTGCCGCTTCTTCAAAATAGCGATCGAAGCGCTTAAGTTGAACGAGTGCATCGCCATGGGTGCGCGGCATATTCGGGTTTATCCAGGCTATAACCTTCTTTGCAACTTGCAGGGCGGCTCGCGTTGCTTCTACCGAAATACCTAAACTGCAGTTACCGTGTTTATCTGGCGGTGATACCTGAATGATAGCGGCGTCCAGCGGTTGTTCGCCTGAACGAAACAGCTTTGGAATTTCAGATAGGAAAATGGGAACGTAATCAGCCAGGCCCTGATTAACAGCTGGCCGGGTTGACGCTCCAACAAAAAACGCTCGTTGCCGAAGGTGTCCGTTTAATTCCGGATCACCCAAAGCTTCGCTGTATTCAGTATGCAATTGCAATAGCGTTAAGTTTACACGCTGTTTGGCAACTTCCTTTAGACCCTCTAATAATTTGTAGGGAGTTGCTGCCATCGACTGGCACCAAATAACATCTCCATCGTTCAGAATTGATAACGCTTGTATTGCCGAATTAACTTTCATTACTGCATCCTGTTTTTAGCTTGGTGCGATTATAACTGTTTATGAAATAAGGGTATTTACCTAGTAAGTGATACTCCCTACTTTGACATGGCATGCCATTCAGCTAAAGTTGTTAACAAAATAGATCATTGCAGAACATTTGTTCAATGACTATTATTTCGCCAGTTTCTAAACATGGGCTTACCTTATGTCAATTCGCAATAAACTTCTCTCTGTCGGTGCGGTAACAACGGCTGCTTTTATCATATTACTAATGTTGATGATGTTTTTTCAGTCTCAAATTAGTCAGCTGCATCGTGCCAGTGAATTGCGGGAATCTGTAAATAACGGCTTATTGCAAGTTCGTCGTGCAGAAAAAGATTTCCTGTTGCGAATGGATGAAAGTTACGCGGATAAGCTGCGGCAACAAGTTAGTATAACTACGGAAAGGTTAGATCAGCTTAACCAACTAGTCGCTGATGAAAGCTCTACGCGACTTATTGATGATCTTGCTGAGCAAATATCCCAATATGAAGAACACTTTAATCGTTTAGTTGCTGCATTTAAGCAGCGGGGGCTGGACGAGAATAGTGGAGCCTATGGCGCGCTGCGAACGGCAACTCATGAGCTGGAGCAAGCTATTGATACAGCAGGCCGGACCGAATTGTTGGTGACGTTGCTGCAGATACGTCGTAGTGAGAAAGACTTTATGCTGCGTTTTGACGACAAATATCTGGGACGGGTTAACAATTTGCTGGATGAGTTGAAAGCCGAGCTATCGGCATCGCCGAATCTGGTTTCCAAAGTTGAGGCTTATCGTCGTGACTTTGGTCGTTACGCCAGTTTGTCGAAAGAAATTGGCCTGGATGAAGAGTCTGGCATTAAAGGCGAAGTAAGAACGATTGCGAGCAATATGGAGAGCTCGTTAGCCGAGCTCGATGAGAACCTTAATATGTTGCTTCAGTCACGTCAGGCAACTATGAAGTGGGTTCCTATTGTGGTCTTTGCCGCAATTGCATTTATCGTCGTTGCCATGCTGTTCTGGGTTATTCGCTCAATTAACCAGCCGTTAACTCAGCTACGCGAAGACATGAAAAAAGTTCAAGGAAGCAATGACTTAACTCTGGTATCAGAGAAATTCCGTAGTGATGAGCTAGGCGATTTAGTCGATAGCTTTAATGAGCTTTTGAGATATTTCCGTAACGTTATTAAGCAGATTAATGAGTCAGTAGAGACGGTTAACGGATTAACCCAGCAGGTGTCAGATACTGTTACTCATACGTCTGAGAATCTGGATATGCAGTCGCATGAAGTCGATCAGGTTGCTGCCGCCATTAATGAAATGGGCAGCACGGCTCATACTATTGCCAATGATGCAGAAGACACAGCCGAGCAGGTGAACAGTTTGTCCGAGCAGGCTAAGCACGGTAGTACTTCTGTACAGGCTGGTGTTGAAAAGGTTCGTTATCTGGCAGAACGCTTAAACAGCAGTGTGAGCGAAGCAAATATTTTAGCGGAACGCAGTGCGTCTATTACGCAAATTGTCACCGTCATTAACGGAATTGCGGAACAAACCAATTTACTGGCACTGAATGCAGCAATCGAGGCTGCGCGAGCCGGTGAGCAGGGGCGCGGTTTCGCGGTTGTTGCTGATGAAGTCCGGACACTGGCATCACGCACGCAAAAATCCATTGGTGAAATTGAGTCCATTACCAGTCAGTTGAATCAACAGACACAGGTAATAGTGAAGACCTTGCAGGAGTGTAATGAACTGGGTGAAGAGAGTGCTCAGCATTCGTCGGAGTCCGATGAGTTATTTAATCGCATCCACATGGAGCTTTTAAAAATTAACGATCGTTCGGCGTCTATCGCAACGGCAGTTGAAGAGCAATCGGCGGTTGTGGATGAAACGGCCAGAAATATTACCCGTGTGCGGGACGCCGGTGTGGAAGCGGCGAACGATGCGCAGTCAAATGCTGATGCCGTTGCTCAGGTTCGTAAACAAACCGAGCAATTGCGTCAGGCGGTTATCAAATTTACCGTGTAATTGATGTAGCCTGACGTTCACGTCAGGTGAGAGGTCAAAACGCCCACTGAAGTGGGGCGGTATCTCACCTGACATAAATGTCAGGCTACGTCGGCGGCGTGTTACGCGTTTAAATACTTCGCATGGAAGCGAAGTTGGGCTTCGATAAATGAGGAGATAAAGTAATAGCTATGGTCGTAACCGTCGTGTAGATGAACGGTGCCACCACCCTCTACTTCAGCAATGGCTTCTTTCAGGTTTTCAGGTTTTAGCTGTTCCTCTAAAAAGCCGTCAGCTAAGCCTTGATCTACCCGAATTGGCAATGTCTGCCCTTTCGATTTAATAATCTCAACAGCGTCGTATAGCTTCCATTGTTCGCGGTCATCACCTAAATAAGCACTAAAGGCTTTTTCACCCCAAGGGCACTGTGTTGGATTAGTAATAGGCGAAAAGGCAGATATGCTGCTGTAGCGGTCGCTGTTACGCAAGCCAATAACCAAAGCGCCATGACCACCCATGGAATGACCCGCAATAGCGCGCTTATTGTTAATTGGTAATTCGGCTTCCACCAGAGAAGGAAGCTCCTTAACGATGTAGTCATACATCTGATAATGGCTTTTCCACGGCTCCTGAGTGGCGTTGAGGTAAAAGCCCGCCCCTAAGCCTAAGTCGTAAGCACCATCTGGGTCATCAGCTACGTTATCTCCACGCGGGCTGGTATCGGGAATAATTAAGGCAATACCAAGCTCTGTGGCGACACGCTGTGCGCCGGCTTTTGTAGAAAAGTTTTCATCAGTGCAGGTTAGCCCCGATAGAAAATAAACCGCCGGAACTTCTGCTTTCTCTGCGCGTAATGGCAAAAAGACACTGAACTGCATAGCGCAGTTCAGTACTTCAGAGTCATGTTCAAAGCGTAACTGACGTCCGCCGAAACAGCGGGTTTCGCTAACTTGTTTCATTACAGACTCCATTAATAATGAATAACTGAACGAATCGACTTACCTTCGTGCATTAAGTCGAACGCTTCGTTAATCTCTTCTAACGGCATGGTATGAGTTATAAAGGTGTCTAAATCAAATTTACCATCCATGTATTGTTTTACATAGTCAGGCAGTTCGGTACGGCCCTTAACGCCACCAAAGGCACTACCACGCCATACACGGCCAGTAACCAGCTGGAAAGGGCGGGTAGAGATTTCTTCGCCGGCGCCGGCAACACCAATAATTACGGATTCGCCCCAGCCTTTGTGGCAGCATTCTAACGCGGCGCGCATAACGTCAACGTTACCAATGCATTCAAACGAGAAGTCGACACCACCGTCAGTCATATCGACAATAACTTCCTGAATAGGCTTGTCGTGCTTGGTTGGGTTAACGAAGTCGGTTGCGCCTAACTCTTTTGCGATAGCTTGCTTGTCGTCGTTAACATCAATGGCAATAATGCGCGAAGCTTTTGCTTGCACAGCACCAATAATAACGGCCAGACCAATACCACCTAAACCAAATACAGCAACGGTATCGCCTTCCTGAACTTTAGCGGTGTTCTTGACGGCGCCCATGCCGGTGGTAACGCCACAACCTAACAGACAAACTTTCTCAAGCGGTGCTTCTTTTGGAATTTTAGCCAGTGAGATTTCTGGTAATACTGTGTATTCAGAAAAGGTTGAAGTGCCCATGTAGTGATAAATGGTTTCGCCGTCTTTTGAAAAGCGGCTGGTGCCGTCTGGCATTAAGCCTTTACCCTGAGTGGCACGAACGGCCTGACACAGGTTAGTTTTACCCGAGGTGCAGAATTTACACTCACCACATTCCGCGGTGTACAGAGGAATAACATGATCACCCACTTCAACTGAAGTAACACCTTCGCCAACGGATTCAACAATACCGCCACCCTCGTGACCTAACACAGAAGGGAAAATACCTTCAGGATCTTTACCGGAAAGTGTGTAAGCATCGGTATGGCAAACACCCGTTGCTATAATGCGAACCCGCACTTCACCTTTTTTCGGTGGTGCAACATCGATAATTTCTTCTTTCAGCGGTTCGCCCGGGCCCCAGGCAACCATGGCGCGTGACTTAATGGTTTCCATAATAATTCCTTATAGTCTTGGATTTTCATCTTATTAGGTAAAAGCGTAGCGTAAGTTTAACTTTTTCTCATTAGCAGGTAATCTACTGTTTTTACAAATTACTTTTTCATAAATGAAATAATGGGTGCGAAATGAAGCCATGGCAGGGAATTAGTGAGTTTGCGGCAGTGGCTGAGCAACAGAGCTTTACTGCGGCAGCCCGGCAACTAAGGCTATCTGTGGCGCAGGTTAGCCGTAATATAGCAGCGCTTGAGCACCGGCTGCAGATGCAACTGCTGTACCGCTCAACCCGCAGTGTCAGTTTAACGGAAGAAGGGAAGCTTTACTTGCCTCATTGTCAGCATCTGGTTGCCAGCTTAAGAGACGCTGACCAGGCCATTCAACAGCGAACACAGCAACCGCAGGGCCTCATTCGCATTACGGCACCGGTTTATTATGGTGAGCGTTTTATTGCACCTTTGTTGAATGACTTTTTACATATTTACCCCGAGTGCCGCCTGGATTTTCAGTTAACCAACGAGCAGGTCGATTTAATAGAAGGCAGCTACGACGTTGCTATTAGATTGGGGCAGTTGGGTAACCCGCGGTTACGGGCTAGAAAACTAGGCTCGCGCCGACATTTCGTAGTGGGGTCTCCTGCTTATTTTGAAGAGTTTGGTCGTCCGCAAGATATTAACGCACTGGATGCGCATCGCTGTTTTACCGGAACGGTCAGACAATGGCGTTTTCAGGTTGAGGATAAACTGGAAACGGTTCGTCCGGAATCCTATCTGCATTGCAATAATGGTCTGGCGCTTCGTGACGCCGCTATGAAAGGGCTGGGGTTGGCTATGCTGCCGGACTATTATGTAATGGACTCACTAGCTAACGGGCAGCTAGAAGAAGTATTAGCGGACTATCGACAGCCTGACGATGGTATATGGGCGTTGTATCCGGAAAACCGTCAGGTGATTCCAAAAGTACGGGTGTTGCTGGATTATTTATCAGAAAACTTGCGGTAAAAATGGTGGTTGCTACTGGGCTCGAACCAGTGACCCTCGCCTTGTAAGGGCGATGCTCTCCCAACTGAGCTAAGCAACCATCCTGAAGGTCTGCAATTGACGGAAGAAGAGAAGTGGTGGTTGCTACTGGGCTTGAACCAGTGACCCTCGCCTTGTAAGGGCGATGCTCTCCCAACTGAGCTAAGCAACCATTTTCTCTGTGACACTTCTGCGTCGTTGCGAGGTGGCATTATAGGGCGCAGATCTAAACTGTCAAATAAAAATTGCCAACTTGTGTTCGTTTGCTGACATTTTAATCATTTCGAATAGCAGATGCGTCAGGCGCTCAGTCTTGATAAACTTGCGCCTATAAAATTGACTGGTTTTAAAGAAAGGAACAAACATGAGTGTGGTAACGCGTTTTGCCCCCAGCCCGACTGGGTATTTGCATGTTGGTGGTGCCCGTACGGCATTGTATTCATGGTTAGTCGCAAAAGCGCAGGGCGGCGAGTTCGTACTGCGTATAGAAGATACTGACCGTGAACGTTCAACTCAGCCTGCTATTGATGCCATTTTAGAGGGTATGGAATGGTTGGGTTTAAGCTGGGATCGCGGACCTTATTATCAGACTCAGCGTTTTGAGCGCTATAAAGAGTTAATCGACAAGCTACTGGAAGAAGACAAAGCCTATAAATGCTATTGCTCGACCGAGCGCTTAGAAAAAATGCGTGAAGAGCAAATGGCTGCCGGTGAAAAGCCTCGCTACGATGGCCATTGTCGAGACAACCCGAATGTTGGCGGTGATAAGTACGTCATTCGTTTTCGTAATCCGCAAGAAGGTAGTGTTGCGTTTGATGACCATATTCGCGGGCGCATTGAATTCGCTAATACTGAACTGGATGATTTGATCATTGCCCGTACTGGCGGAACACCGACTTATAATTTCTGTGTGGTGGTTGATGACTGGGATATGGATATTACGCACGTGGTGCGTGGCGAAGACCATATTAATAACACCCCGCGTCAGATTAATATTTTAAAAGCTTTAGGCGCGCCGGTGCCTCAGTACGCTCATGTGTCGATGATTTTAGGTGACGATGGTAAGAAGCTGTCGAAACGTCATGGTGCAGTCAGCGTTATGCAATACCGTGACGACGGCTACGTACCTGAAGCGGTTGTAAATTACTTAGCGCGTTTAGGCTGGTCTCATGGTGACCAGGAAATATTCAGTCGTGAAGAGCTGGTGGAATACTTCAAGCTGGATGACGTGAATAAAGCAGCCTCTGCGTTTAATACCGAAAAGCTTAACTGGCTAAATCAGCACTACATGAAAACTCTGCCTGCAGAGCAAGTTGCACCGCAATTACAATGGCAGTTTGACCAAATTGGCGTGGACACAAGCAATGGCCCTGCGCTTGAGAAAGTTGTGTCGCTGCAGGCTGACCGGGTAAAAACCTTGAAAGAAATGGCATCCATCAGCCGTTACTTCTTTGAATCTGTTGATGAATTTGACGAAAAAGCGGCGAAAAAGCATTTACGCCTGGTAGCCAAAGAGCCACTGGTAAAAGCCAAGGAACTGCTCGGAGCAATTAATGACTGGAATGCTGCTACTATTCAGGCGGCAATTAACCAGACAGCAGCCGATTTGGATGTTGGTATGGGGAAAGTGGGCATGCCACTACGTGTTGCCGCGACTGGCGGCGGTAACTCTCCGTCACTAGATGTGACTCTGGAATTAATTCCACAGCAGACCGTTCTGGCGCGCATAGACCTGGCGTTAGAATTTATCTCTCAGAGAGAACAGGCTTAGCCTGACATTCATGTCAGGTAAGATGTGAATACAGGGTCGATGTAACCTGACATTTATGTCGGGTGAGATCTGTTCCTGACGTAGAACGTCAGGCTATTTGGAATAAATAATGGCAGATATAAAGCATTTGATTGCAAACAACAAAGAGTGGGCGGAGCAACAGGTAAAAAACGATCCTGATTTTTTCAAACGCTTAGTAGGGCAGCAATCCCCGCAATATCTATGGATAGGGTGTTCAGATAGTCGAGTGCCGGCGAACGAGATTGTGGGGATGGCTCCGGGGGAATTGTTTGTACACAGAAATGTCGCCAATCAAGTCATTCAGACTGATTTTAACTGCCTGTCGGTTATTCAGTTTGCTATTGAAGCGCTGAAAGTGCGCCATATTCTTGTGGTGGGTCATTACGGCTGTGGTGGTGTAAAAGCGGCACTTGAGAGTAAACCTCATGGGCTGGTAGATCACTGGTTGTATCCAATTCGTGATGTGTATCGTGAGCATGCAGAAGAGTTGGAACAATTGGGCGAGGCCGAGCAGATTGATCGCTTATGTGAACTGAACGTGATTGAACAGGTTAAAAACTTAGCCAAAACCAATATGGTGCAGGAAGCCTGGGACAAAGGCGAGTCACTGACAATACATGGCTGGGTTTACCGTTTAGATAATGGTTTGGTTAACGATATGAATGTGTCGGTTTCAAGTCGGGAAGGCATGGAGCAGGTGTATCACGTTTACCACCAAAAGCTCCCGAAAGGCGGTTAAAGTTAAGATTTGATGAATTACTGAGCAAACTGCCATAAAAACGTTCAAACAGAAGTATTTTTAGAAAAAATAGTTGACACATTAGCTCAGGTCACAATAGAATGCGCCCCGCTGTCAAGGCAGTCTGTGACTGTCAGGTGCGGGGCTATAGCTCAGCTGGGAGAGCGCTTGCATGGCATGCAAGAGGTCAGCGGTTCGATCCCGCTTAGCTCCACCAAGTTGTTTTGGTAAAGCACTATTTGGCAGTAAGTATTTGGTTGTTGCGTCCCCTTCGTCTAGTGGTCCAGGACACCGCCCTTTCACGGCGGTAACAGGGGTTCAAATCCCCTAGGGGACGCCATTCAAATACAAAAATGTAAAAAGTAATTTCTGCGTCCCCTTCGTCTAGTGGTCCAGGACACCGCCCTTTCACGGCGGTAACAGGGGTTCAAATCCCCTAGGGGACGCCATTACTTTTCAGCATATATTAAATTAAGTTCCATGGGTCCCCTTCGTCTAGTGGCCTAGGACACCGCCCTTTCACGGCGGTAACAGGGGTTCAAATCCCCTAGGGGACGCCACTTAAATCAACCGCCCGCAGGCGGTTTTTTTGTTTCTGACTTTCGCTACTTCGCCAACTTCAGTAAATAAGGCTCCAGAAAGTCTGCTATCTTCGGTTGGGCTTCCGCGGTGGGGTGAATGCCATCATCCTGTACATAATCTGGGTTGGTCGCTATTTGCTCCATAAAAAAGGGTATAAGCGTCACATTTTTTTCTTCTGCCACTTCCTCAAACATTTTCTGGAACTGTTCTGCAAAACGCTGGCCATAGTTTGGTGGCACCATAACCTGACTCAAACCGACTTTAACGCCTTGTTGCTGCGCCTGGTCGATGATTTGTTTCAAATTTGAACGAACTGTGTTTAGGTCGAACCCACGAAGTCCGTCATTACCACCCAGTTCAATAAATAATGCATCGGGTTTATGACGCTCTAAAACGCCTTCTAAGCGGCGCAAACCACCACGAGTGGTCTCGCCACTAATGCTGGCGTTAATGATGTTAATATCGGGATGAGAGCTCTCCCAGCGGCGATCTAACTCGGCAACCCAGGTTTGTTCCTGAGAAAGCCCATAACCGGCGCTTAAGCTGTCACCTAAAACGACAAGTGAGACATTTGCGGAAACGCTGCGTATAACCAACAACAGCGCTAAAAATAAACACGTTTTCAAAAGGAAATTTTTCATTTTATGCTCATTCAAGCTCAACAACTGGAAAAAACCGTAGACACCTCTGAGGGTCCATTACAGATTCTGCAGCCAATTAACGTCAGTATCAATGCCGGTGACACCGTAGCCATTGTCGGCGCTTCCGGTTCAGGTAAGTCGACGTTATTGTCACTACTGGCGGGTTTAGACCTCGCATCCTCCGGAGAGGTTCTTATAGAGAACGAAAAATTAAGCGAATTGGATGAGGAGCAGCGGGCAAAAGTTCGTGCTGACAAAGTCGGCTTCATTTTCCAGTCGTTCCTTCTGGTACCTAGCTTAAGTGCCTTAGAGAACGTTATGCTACCGGCGGAACTGGCCGGTCATAAAGGCGCAGAGAAAGAAGCCCGGGAACTGTTGGCGAAAGTGGGACTGGAAGATCGCTGGCACCATTACCCGAACCAGTTGTCTGGCGGTGAGCAGCAGCGCGTAGCGATTGCTAGGGCTTTTGTTGGACAGCCCAAAATTCTGTTTGCTGATGAGCCTACCGGTAACCTTGATGCGAAAACCGGCGGTAAAGTTGAGGAACTGCTTTTCGACTTAAACAAAGATTATGGCACCACACTTGTTGTGGTCACTCATGATCAGCGACTAGCAGAGCGGTGTCAGCGCGTGTTGCAAATGGAAGCAGGCCAGTTATCGGAGGCAGCTCAGGATGTGGCATAAGATTTCATTTCGTCTGTTAAAGCAGGAGCTGAGGCGCGGTGAACTGACCATTATGGCACTGGCTATTATTTTGTCGGTGACCGCAGTGCTTTCGTTGTCCATTTTCAGTGACCGTCTGCAAGCAGGACTAACTGAACGTAGCAGTGAGTTTCTGGCTGCTGACAGGGTATTAAGTTCCAGGCGCGATATTCCGCAGGAGTGGCTTGAGCAAGCCGGGCAAATGAACTTGAAAACAGCCTGGAAAGTGGTTTTCAATTCTATGGCTTTTGCTGACGGAAACATGACCCTGGTGGATGTTAAAGCGGTGAGTGAGGGGTATCCGTTACGCGGTGAGCTGGAAATAGCGGATCAACCTTTTGGGCAGGGTTACGTTGCCAGGGGGCTCCCTGCAGAAGGTGAAGCCTGGGTGGCGTCGCAACTCTTTCAGGCGCTACAGTTAGAGATTGGCGATGATATTGAAGTGGGCAACAGCAGCTTTAAAGTCACTAAGGTTGTTACGTATGAACCTGACGTTGGCTTTTCAGTTTTTACCGACAGTCCGAATGTATTGATTCGCCATTCACAGCTGGAAGAAACCGGCTTGATCCAGCCCGGTAGCCGGGTGCGCTTTAATGTGCTGATGGCAGGTGAAAGCAATGCCATAGACGCGTATGAAGACTGGCTCTTACCACGTTTGAATGACGATACACACAGCTGGCGCAGCATAGAAGATGGTGATAGTCCGTTGTCTCGCTCTCTAAACCGTGCTGAACGCTTTATGATGCTGGCCAGTTTGCTGGGTGTGGTTCTGGCGGCAACGGCTGTTGCGGTTGCTGCACAGCGTTACTGTCAGCGAAATTATGATGTGGTTGCTATATTCAAGACCTTAGGTGCCAGTCGTCAGCAAATTCGTCGTATTTTTATGCTGCACCTGTTGCTACTAACCGCAGCGAGTGTGGCCATAGGTATGGCGCTTGGCTGGGCTCTTCAGTATCTGGTTATTGAGTGGGTCGCACAGAAACTGGATGCGACCCTACCTCAGGCGGGCTGGCAGCCTTATGTTTTAGCCGGGGCTACAGGTGTTATCAGTGCCGTTATGTTTACTCTGTATCCGTTATTTCGGCTGGTCTCTATTCCGCCGTTGCGCGTCCTGCATCGTCAGTTAACGGCGGGTAACGCGGTGCGTTGGCTGCAATGGATACTAAGTGGCGGAACTATTTATGCACTGTTGGTTATTTACAGCCAGCAGTGGTGGTTGTCTACGGCCTTATTCGCAGGCGGCGCAGTTGCCGCTGTGCTACTTCTTGGATTAGGTCGGCTGTTTATTTCTGCCAGCCGCAAAGCCGGTATGCAGGCCGGCAGTAGCTGGCGCCTGGCTATGGCGGGTTTACAAAGAAGAGCAGCCGCCAACAGTGTGCAGATGCTCAGTTTTTCAACAGCCATTATGCTGCTGTTACTCGTTATTGTTTTGCGTAATGACCTGTTGGAGGACTGGAAAAGTCAATTGCCAGCAGATGCACCTAATTATTTTGCTATTAATATTGCCGAAGACAAAGTCGATGATATGCAGACCATGTTCGAGCGGGAGAACATTCCTTCGACGGATTTGTATCCCATTGTACCGGGGCGTTTAACCCATATTAATGGCGAGAAGCTACTTGATGAAGTCACCAAGGAAGACCGTGACGACAATGAAGCCGAGGGGCGCGAAGGTATAGGACGAGAGCTTTCACTGACCTGGCGAGATACTTTACCGCCCAATAATGAGCTTACAGCCGGCGAGTGGTGGGGGGATGATGCAGAACCTCAGGTTTCGGTCGAATTAAATGTGTCCGAACGACTGGATATAAAAGTTGGTGATGAACTACGCTTTAACTTAGGTGGCGAAGAGTTCACTGTGCCCGTGACCAGTTTACGTAAAGCTGACTGGAATACCTTGCAGCCGAACTTTTACATGATATTTAACACTTCGACACTGGAAGATTTTCCGGCAACTTACATTACAAGTTTCAGACTGGGTGAAGACCGGAAAGACGAATTGTACCAATTGTTTAAGCCGTTCCCGCAAACGTCGTTAATTGATCTGGATGCTATGATCAATCAGATTCGAGAGGTGATTGGACAGGTCAGTTTAGCCATTGTTTTTGTACTGGTGCTGGTCATTATTGCCGGAGCCTTAGTACTGGTAGCTCAAGTGCAGGCCAGTATGGAAGAACGGCAGAAAGAGCTGGTGATTTTACGCACGCTCGGAGCACCGGGTAAATTATTGAGTCGTAGTATTACTTATGAGTTTTTGGTACTTGGGGCAATTAGCGGGTTAATAGCAACCTTAGCAATGGAAGTTTCGCTATTTATATTGCAAAACCAGGTATTCAATATGACGCCAGTTATTCATTGGAAACTTTGGCTGTTAGGACCGGTGTTTGGTGCTGTTGTGGTGGCTGTTTTAGGTCGTTTATCCTGCCACCGGCTCATTCAGAGAAATACGGCGCAGCTAATACGTAAGCTGGCCTGATGGAACATAAAAGAGGTGACCGATGAACATTTTAATGACAGGTGGAACCGGGCTTATTGGCTCAGCGTTTATTCATAAGTACCAGGACACACATCAGTTTACGGTCACCACTCGCAACAAGGAAGGTGCGAGTAAAAAGTTGGGCGATAAAGTAACCTTGCTGTCTTCTATCGATGAAATTGCGGATATTGGTCAGTTTGATGCGATTATAAACTTACAGGGCGAAGGTATTGCTGATAAACGTTGGTCTGATTCCCGTAAGCAAGCCTTAAAAGACAGTCGTTGGCAGGTGACAGAAAAGCTTGCAGCCATGATTAATAAAGCAGAAAAGCCACCTAAAGCCTTTTTGAGTGGTTCAGCCATTGGCTATTATGGCCCGCGTGATGCGGAACCAGTTAATGAAGACAATGTTGCCGAACATAAGGACTTTGCTGTCACTTTGTGTCAGGAATGGGAGCGACGGGCTCTGGCTGCAGAGGGGACTACTCGCGTGGTTTTACTGCGTACCGGTGTCGTTTTGGCAAAAGGAGAGGGAGCATTAGCAAAAATGCTGCCGCCTTATAAGTTTGGTTTAGGTGGACCGTTGGGTAAGGGCAATCAGATGATGTCCTGGATACAGCTGGACGATATGATTCGTGCCATTCAGTATCTGTTGGAGCACGATAATTTGTCCGGGCCCGTTAATATGACGGCTCCGGGTCCTGTAACTAACGAAGCTTTTAGTCGTACTCTGGCATCGGTTATGAATAAACCTCACTTTATGAGAGTACCGGCGTTTGTCCTTAAGTTAGGCTTGGGTGAAATGTCGTCGATGCTACTTGAAGGGCAGGCTGTGGTGCCGGATAAGCTGCGCAATCACGGCTTTGAATTTGAGTATCCGACAGTGCGTGAAGCTTTTAAGGCAAGCGTGTAATTCTTTACACGTCTTTTTATTTTCTTAACGGACAGTGTTTTCGGAACTCAGTAAAATTGAGGAATGAAAACAAAAAAACAGTACCCACTTAAACGATTAACCCTTGGCGTTAGCATTTTTATGCTGGCGCTTACGGGGTGTACTTCAATTCCCGCTGAAAGTCCTCAAAACTTAGTGGGTACCAGCGAGTCCGGAAAGGCTTCTTACTACGCCATGAAGTATCAATTCAGAACAACGGCAAGCGGTGAGACTTATAACCACTTTTCCAGCACAGCCGCTCACCGAACCTTGCCGTTTGGAACTAAAGTGCGTGTCACCAATATTGCTAATAACAAAAGCGTTGTGGTCAAAATTAATGACCGCGGACCTTTTATTGACGGCAGAGTTATTGATTTGTCGCGTTCCGCTTTCGATAAAATAGCTGATCTTGATTTAGGTGTTATCAAAGTGACTACTGAGGTTATCAGGTAATATCAGAGCTCAGAATTTAGTGTTACAAAAACTAACAATTTAGCGCGTGATCTCTTAAAGCATTGATATTAGCCTTCTTGTTTTAATTTAACTGTGGAAGTGGGATGTCGGTGTCAATGTTTAGGACTTTAGTATCAGTAAATACTTTGGCATTGCTAACACTGGTATTAACAGGTTGTAGCTCGAATTCGGTAACAATAATTGAAGAGCAGCCTCAACTAATTAACAAGGAAACCGGCCGCTTTCAAAACATGGACGCGGGTGAGAAGAGCTATCCGTTAACCTGTAAACAAGATTGCTACAAGCCCCGTAGCGATATTCAGTGTGATGGCAATGATATTTGTCAGTACATTGGCAATAAGAAACTCGCTTCTCAAACGACAGACTTCTCTGTTAACTGGCTGGGTCATGCAGCCTTTGTTATTAAAACCCCAACCGGAGAAAGATTTTTAACGGATCCGGTATTTAATGACTTTGATTGGCCAATTAACTGGCTGTTTTCACTTGATGGTGGTGAACAGCGAGAAATGAATGTGGAGGCCACTCCAGAGCTTATTGCTGTCACGGATGCGGTATTGTACTCACATCTTCATTACGATCATTTTAATAAGAGTGATATCGAAACCATAGGGCGCAAGCCAGAATACTTAGTGCCTTTAAATGTGGCCGATCATTTTCCATCCATTGGAGCCAATATAACTGAACTAGGCTGGTTTTCTTCGAAGAAAATAGGTGACTCTCTGGTGACTGCTGTGCCTGCTCATCACTTTAGTAGCCGCACTTTCGTGCCATTTATTTACGAAGATAACAATAAAGACTCCTGGAGTGCCTGGTTGATAGAAAGCAAAGGGGAAACACTATTTTTCGCAGGAGATACTGGCTATTCAGAACACTTTAAAGCAATAAGTGAACGTTATGGTGATATTGATGTGTGTTTGTTGCCAATAGCGTCTTATTACAGTGAAGAGTCACCTGAATGGTACCGCTACGTTCATATGACCCCTGAAGATGCCCTGGCCGCGGCCGATGATCTCAACTGTAAAATATTTATCCCCTGGGGTTACGGCAACGCCAGCTGGGGAATGGGAGACTTATCATCTCACTCCCCACTAACCCGGTTTTTAAATATGGCAGAGAAAATTGGTACATCAGCTGAAATCGTGATTCTAAACGAAGGGGAAAGCTTGTAGCTTTCCCTTATATATTTTTATGAGGACTTGCTCATTAACTGCTCGATGACGAGTTTCAGATCACCTATAAGATCATCGCTGTCGCGAAACCCATTCATGAGAATTTTGTATTTGCCGTTCACAATCAATGTTGGAGTACCGGTAATATTTTTATCGCGGACGTCTTTTTCCATCTGTTTGGCGCGAGCTTTGACCGAAAAGCTATTAAACCCACGGTTAAACTCGCTTTCAGAAACGCCTGCCTGAACAAATATGTCTTTAATTTTTTCCTGTGTATTAATTGACTGGCGTTGTCCAAATTGCTGTTCGAAAATACGCTCGCTAATAGCTTGCTCTTTATTCAGCATTAAGGCCAATGAGTAAGCTTGAGTCATTTTGCTGCCCATGCCCGGTTTAGGGCTCAACCCTGAGGTGTGTGACTTCTTAAATGCTTCAGGAAAGGTAGCGGCAAGCTCTTTTGCGATGGGCTCAAAACGGTAACAAGCCATGCAATAAAAAGAGAAGTACTCAATAATTTCAGGCTCAGATGAAGCTGAGGTATCAAGAACTTCGTAGTGTTCATTTTCGCTAAACTCTTTAGCCTGCAATGTCACGGCCATAAATAGTGCACAAACTAACGTCGTGATTCTTACTAACATCGTGAACTCCTTTTCGTTGTTCTTGGGCATTGAAGTATTGCAAGTAATGATTTCAAGAACAAGTAGTTACCAGCCAGTAATGCGTTGCCAGGTGTTATGCGAACCATCACTCATTAGCATGTGGTAAACCGGATGCATGGCCGCAGTGGCACAGGCGTGGTTGGGCATAATACGTAGCTGATGACCAACGGGAAAGTCTTCTAATTGGTAAGCGTCGCTTAACTCTATAACGCCATGCTCTTGCGAAGTACTATTAACACAAAGGTCATCAAGAACAGAACCGTCTATTTTGCATACTTGTCCATAGCCAAAGTCCTGGCTCTGGGCTGCCGTGCCACGGTCGCGGGACAGGGCCATCCAGCCGCTGTCGGTTAGCAGCCAATTCTTCTCTTTGTTGTGGCCAATGACTGTTGTGACCACCGACATGGCTATATCAGAAAAGTCGCATACACCAATGTTTTTCATTACCAGATCAAAAGTGGTATAAACGCCGGCTCTGACTTCACCAATGTCACTAAAGTCCTCGCCAAAATGAGCTGTCGGCGTTGAACCAACACTGGTCATAGCGCAGTGAATACCGGCGGTTTTCAGGTTGTTTCGTGCAATTCGAACGGCATCGCATTCTTGTTTGGCGAAGGTTTTTAACTCTTGCTCCGTATTGCAGGCGTATGAGCCCCCGGCATGGGTCATTAAGCCGGTAAAATGTGAGCCTAAAGCTTTGGCAATAGTGATTAGTTGAGGAGCCTGAGGCTTAATGCCACCGCGGTGGTCGTCACTGTCTATTTCAATAAAAACGGAAAAGTCTTGCCCGGACTCGCCCGCAAAATCAATAACCGCTTGTGCCTGCGTCATATTATCTAAAAGAATATGCAGGTTAATACCTTGCTGCCTTAGTGCAGCTACCCGCTTTAGCTTTGCCGGTGCTATGCCGACGGCATAAAGTAAATCGGTATAGCCCGCCTTCGCGTAAGCCTCTGCTTCGGCCAATGTGGATACTGTGGCCGGAGCACTCTTACTATCGAGTAGATACTCAGCCGACTCCAGAGTACGCAGGGTTTTTAAATGTGGGCGTAAATGACTTCCCAGTGACTCAACCCGTTGCTTAAGATAGCTAATGTTACTCTTCAATTTAGCTTCATCGATGAGCAAATAAGGTGTGTCCGGTTGTGATATCCAGTCAGGAGCGGATTTCATAGTTGTTGTCCTGCGTTTGTGATAACTAAAACTGCCAAAAGGCGTAAAGCAAGCCAGGAATAACGCTTAAAATCATGTAAACAGCGTAACGATAGTGCAATTTAATGCCGGCGACAGAAGCGAACATAATGCCTTTAAGCAGAGTATTACTGACACAGGCTAAGATAATTCCCGTAGCGGCTACCTGGAGCGAGAGTTCGCTCTGAGCTGAGCGTGACAGTGACAAGGTAATAGCGTCAACATCCATCAGACCGGATATTATAGCAAGGCCGTATATCCCGGCATCACCAAACCAGTTTTTCATTCCCTCAGCCAATAACAAAATAACAGCTAATAAAATACCAAACTGGATGGCGGTGGTTAGTTGTAGTGGGTTATTGATGGTTATCTCTCCGGTTTCGGGAGGAGGTGTGCGTCTTTGTTGTCTGTACATGAGAGCCATGACAGTTAATAACCCAGCGAACATAAGAAGAATAGGCGGCCACAATAATGGTAAAAGTTCACGGTTAACCACAAAGACCTCAATAAGAACACGTGGGAACATAATGCTACAGGCGAGCAGCATACCGCTGACGTAAATGACGCTCTGAAAATTCTTTTTTGCAAAACGAGCCATAGTTAAGGTAACCGCGGTGGATGATGCGAAGCCTCCGGCGATTGCGGTGATTAAAGTGCCGCGCCTCTCTCCCAACAGTTGGGTAAACAGGTAACCAATAAAAGACAGCCCCGAAATTAAAACTACCATCCACCAGAGCCAGTAGGGGTTTAATGCCTGCCAGGGGCCGTACCCTTCATTTGGCAGCAAAGGCAGGACAACCACAGATATCAGCAGTAAGGTAATACCTGAGTAAAAAGTCTTTGGTGAAATGCGCTTAAGCAACTTGTGCAGGCTTTTTTTATGGCCAAGAAGCGCAACCACTACCGCGCCGCAACTGAGCGCCGGTAGTGGGTCGCCGGAGGCTGCCCAAATTGCCAGCGCAAAAGTCAGCAGCATTGAGAATTCGGTGGTAATACCCGGGTCATCGGAGAGCTTGCTATGACTTATATAAGACGAGGCAATGAGTATGGCCACAACAATGAACCCGGTAACGATAAGCCAGACGCCCCATTGTTGAGCTAAAATAGCAAAAACACCACCACTAAGACCTATTAAACTGAAGGTTCGTACGCCGGCAACACGCGTGCCGTCATCACTGTCCCTGCCGCTCCAGCCGCGCTCAATGCCTATCATCAAGCCCAATGCCAGAGCTGCCAGTAAGGATAATGCCAGTTCCATTTGGTAGTGCATTGCGAAGCGTCCTTATTAATTACACTGACTAAATAACGACTTTAATTGACCTGCAGTACGTCTAGCAAGCTTTTACGCCACAGAGATTCTTTGAATTGACTGCGAAAAAAGTTGAAGTGACCAATACCTTTACTCTCAGTCATTTCTGGACTCAGGTCTTTTAATACCTTGTTTGCGTTAGGGTAGTGCGCGAGCAGGTTTTCGATATTGGAGCGTTGCAGCAACTCGTCGTCAGTAATATGAAAGGCGCTGATTGGTGCCGAAAATGCTTTATACCGGTCCTTCTGCTCCGTGCTGATGTTATCAAACAAATAGTCCTTACTGCGGCACCAACGACTCCATTGCTTCATGGCGGTCGCTGGCATATCGCCGACCATATTTAAACGTTTGCCCGGGAAGTAACCGGCAATGGGTGTGCTAATAGGGGCAGCAAAATACCAGAGTAACCAAGATGTCCAACGAACTTGTTTGCTGGCTTTCAGCCAATAACCGGTACCGCTGGCTATGGTGATCATTTTGTCAATTTTGCTGCTATTGTGTGCCATGGCGACAATTTGCCCGCCCAGGCTGTGCGCTAGCCAAATGAGCGGCTCCCCCCTTTGGCGGGACTGTGCGTAATCAATCACGGCGGTAATATCGAGCTCGGCCCATTCGATAATGTCAGACTTAATTTGTTTCAGCGGCTTATCAACTGACTGGCCAATACCGTAGTAGTCAAAAGTAATGACCCGGTAACCTTGATCGCTGAGCCATCGAGCTATGGGCTGATAAAAACGTTGTTTCACACCTAACGCCGCAGCTATAACAATTGTGGCCTTAGCGCTCGATTCTGGCTCAAAGCGGACACAGTGCAGGTAGCGATTATTGGCGGTGAGTTCGACGCTCTGCATAGTCACTGATTAACTTGGTTAGTTCGGTAAAACGGCGTTAAATGGCTTAACCGTTGATTTTTTATAGACACCGGCTTGCCAGTAGGGGTCGTCGTTAGCCCATTGCTCTGCTTCTTCCAGACTCTCAAATTCAGCGATGACGACAGAGCCGGTAAAACCAAGCACGCCCGGGTCCAGCTCCGCGATGGCCGGGCAGGGGCCAGCTACCAGCAGACGGCCGTCATTTTGTAACGCTTTTAAACGTTCAAGATGAGCAGGACGCGCCTGCTTACGACCTTCGAGGGAATTCTCATGGTCTTCCGCAAAAATAACAAACCACATCAGTCCTGAGTCTCCTCATCAATGGCGTGATGGTACATATAGAATCCGGTGCCAACTGTGAATACGAGTGAAATACCCAGTATGCCAAAGACTTTAAAATTAACCCATGCCTCCTGGCTCCAGAATTCCGCAATGTAAAGATTCACTGCTGCCAGTGCCAGGCAGAATATGATCCAAGCATAGGTTAAGCGTAACCAGGCAGTATCTGGCAGCTTTATATCTTTCCCCATCATTGCCTGAATTGGGCTGCGCTTTTTCCATATTAAGCCGCCTAAAAGCATTAGCGCTATGGCGACATACACAACAGACACTTTCATTTTGATGAACCAGTCGTCACGCAGTAACAGCGTGACGGCACCAAAGACCATAACAACCGCCAGGATGACCCAGTGGCGAGTAGTTATAGGTTGCTTGAGGAGTTTAAGACCCAGTAGTTGTAATACGGTACCGGCCATTAATACGCCAGTCGCAACGTAAATATCCGCTAGTTTGTAAAACACAAAAAAGGCGATTATGGGTAAATATTCTAACAACAGGGCCATTAACTACTCCGGAGGCAACTCTATGACAATTGGGTTGCGGCCTTCATGCCTTTTACAAAAGCCTTTAAGTCCGCTACTTGCTGCGCGTTATTGTCGAGGTTTTTCTCGATAAGCGCAACCACAGCCGAACCACTAATGGCACCGTCTGCGCCTGCTGCTAACGCTCGCTGAACGTGTTCGGGCCGCGAAATGCCAAACCCAAGCAACGTCGGCGGGGCACCGGCTTCTTTCAGTTTATTAATCAGTTCCGAAGCGGGGGCCTGCATTTGTGTATCAGCACCGGTAACCCCGGATCGACTCAGTAGGTAGACATAGCCGGCACATTGTTTAGCGATATCAACTAACAGCGCATCACTGGCATCTGGCGGCGCAATAAACACCGCCTCAATTCCAATTTCTTTGGCTATGTCGGTGAAGCGTTTTGCTTCTTTTGTAGGAACGTCGGCAATAAGCACGGAATCTACGCCTGCATCTTTCATTTGTTGGTAAAAGTTGCGAACACCTTTCGCGTAGATTAAATTTGCGTAAACCAATAAACCTATCGGTATCTGTGGTGAGTAGTCTCTAACTTCCTTTAAAATCTCTAAAATATGCTTAAAAGTTGTTCCAGACTCTAAGGCTCGTAAATTTGCCCGCTGGATCATGGGGCCATCGGCAACCGGGTCTGAAAATGGCAGGCCGAGTTCCAGTGCATCGGCACCGCCATCAATAAGAGCCTTGATAACTTCCACACTTTGCCCGGGAGTTGGGTCACCAAGCGTGACAAAAGGAACGAAGGCACCCTGGTTATTAGCTTTTAATTGTGCGAAACAGGTTTCATACCGGCTCATTTTTGTTCTCCTTTCGCGCTAACTTCAGCATTTTCCTGAGCACTAAAAATACGGCGTACATGGTCAATGTCTTTGTCGCCGCGGCCGGATAAGTTAAGTAATAGTATTTCCGGAGCGTCCGGTTCAGCGGCCCGTTTGAGCGCGTAAGCCAGCGCATGGGCCGGTTCCAGCGCAGGAATAATACCTTCATGGCGGGAGAGCAGTTTAAAGGCTTCCAGTGCTTCTTCATCGGTTACTGATTCGTATCGCGCCCGACCAATAGCTTTTAAATGCGCATGTTGAGGGCCCACGCCGGGGTAATCCAGACCGGCTGATACTGAATAGGACTCCTCAATTTGTCCTTCGTCGTTCTGCATTAGAAACGACAGGCAACCATGCAAAATTCCGGGTTTACCCGCAGCCAGTGTGGCGCCGTGCTGCTTGGTTTCCACGCCCTTGCCCGCAGGCTCAACACCTACTAAATCAACACCTTCCTCGTCGATAAAGTCGGCGAACATGCCAATAGCGTTGGAGCCGCCGCCGACACAGGCAATAACTTCGTCGGGCAAGCGACCCGCTTGCTCTATAATCTGGGCTTTAGCTTCTTCGCCAATCATGCGGTGAAATTCACGCACTATAGTCGGGAAGGGGTGTGCGCCCGCAGCTGTCCCTAATAAATAATGGGTGTTGGGGTAACTTGCAGTCCAGTCACGCAGAGCTTCATTGACGGCATCTTTTAGGGTACCGCTGCCGGTATCCACCGGTACCACTTTTGCGCCCATTAATTCCATACGGAAGACATTGGGCTGCTGGCGCTCAACGTCCTTTTTACCCATATAAATAATGCATTCCAGGTCCAGCAGGGCACAGGCAAGGGCTGTTGCGGTGCCGTGCTGTCCGGCGCCGGTTTCGGCGATAATGCGGGTTTTGCCCATGCGCTTAGCCAGTAACGCTTGTCCCAGCACCTGGTTGGTTTTGTGAGCGCCGCCATGAAGTAAGTCTTCACGTTTAAGGTAAATTTTGGTTTTATTCGGGCTGTTCAGCGGCAGATTGCGACATAGGCTCAATGGTGTTGGCCTGCCCAAATAATTTTTCAGTAATCCGCGAAACTCAGCCTGAAATTCCTCGTCCTGCTGCGCATCAATAAAGGCCTGTTCTAACTGCTCTAATGCGGGTAGTAAGATCTCAGGAACGAACTGGCCGCCGAAATCGCCAAAATAAGCGGGTAATGACTGACTCATACAGCCTCCTGTTGGGTATGCTTCTCTGATATTTTGTTTGACGAAAATCGGCCGTAGTGGCGGATTTTCGTGAATGTTTGAGCTACTTTTTGGCTATTTTTAATGCCAGGTTTCCATTCGGCTTGAGAGTTAATGTCCACTCCGGCAAAGCCTAACTCTATTGCACTGCTAATACTGTCGGGGCCAATGCCTCCGGCTAACAGACAGCGTTGACGCTCCTCTGTACTTAATGGTTCCAGCAACTTCCAGTTAAAAGCCTTGCCGCTGCCGCCACCGCGGTTATCCAGAACAAAAGCGTCAACCGGAAGGTCCGGCAGTTGTGCCGAGCTTTCAATAGCTAAGGCTTTCCATATTTTTACTGTTTCCAGATCGGCCTGACGCAATTGCTGACGTAACTGAACAACATAATCGATATCTTCATGGCCGTGCAGTTGAATAGCAGAGAGCCCTATATTTTTAGCCGTATCGATTACGCTTTTTAATGGTTGATCAGCAAAAACACCAACATACTCAAGCCTGTTTGCTTCAGCCGTTATTTGCTTTGCCTGCTTCGTTGTCACACAACGAGGCGAGCGTTCAACAAATATCAGTCCTCCGAATACCGCACCCTGAGAACGTGCGTTTACGGCATCCTCTGCACGAGTCAGGCCGCAAACCTTATTTTGCCCATAAAGCAGTTTGCGACAGGCTAAATCAACGTCCGGCTGGGCGCTTAAAGCGCTGCCAATAAGAAAGCCATTAACGTAAGGCGCAACCCGGCGAATGTCGGCGTGTTCCGAAAAACCAGATTCAGCAATAAGTAATGCATTTTTCGGTGCCAGCGGCGCTAACTGCGCACTGCGATTCTGGTCAATGCTCAAGTCTGTTAAATCGCGATGGTTAATACCAATAATATTCGCGCCCAGTTTTGCCGCACGTTTCATTTCTTCTTCGTTGGCAACTTCGGTTAGTACATCCATCGCAAGTGACTCAGCGATATCGCGCAGGGCGATATATTGCGCATCATCGAGGACTGATAACATAAGCAAAATAGCGTCCGCACCAAAGTAGCGGGCGCGGTAAACTTGCTCTTCATCAATAAAAAAGTCTTTGCATAAAACTGGCTGGGTAACCTGCCGGCGCACGGCTGTCAGATAATCTAACCGGCCCTGAAAAAACTCAGGCTCGGTTAATACGGAAATAGCTGCGGCATAAGGCTGGTAGCTTTTTGCCAGTTGCGGTGCGTCAAAGTCAGCACGAATTAAACCTTTTGAGGGAGAGGCTTTTTTACACTCCAGAATAAAGCCTGCCTGCTCACCGCTTAATGCTTCATATAAGCTACGGTCACTGGTGCTCAGTTGAGACTTTATTTCACTCAACGGCATCAGTTCAGCCTGGGCTTTGTTTTGCTCAACTTTGCGCTCAACGATGGTTTTAAGCACGTTATTTTTTAAGTTAATGGTCTCAGACATGGTACGTCTCCTGAGCATCCTGAACCCGACGTAAATGCAAGAGTGCCTGGCCGGTGTCCAAATGCTCCAGTGTTGCTGCGGTTGCGGCTTTCATATCGTTGTATTGTCCACTTAAATACAGCAAAGCGGCAACGTTCATTGCAACCGAGTGGCGCTGAGCCGGGCTACCGCCTCCGGCAAGAATGTCTTCCAGAATACGGGCGTTAAAGTCAGCGTCGCCACCTTTAAGTTCGCTCAGAGGAGCTGTCGGCACACCGAAATCATCTGGTGTCATCTGGTAATCGGTAAGTTTTCCGTCGCGTAATTCAATAACCCGTGTGGGGCCGTGCAGAGCCAGTTCATCCAGCCCGCTTCCGTGTACGACCATAGCACGTTTAACACCCAGTCGTTGCAGGGTTTCAGCCATGGGTCTTACCCATTCCTCGCTATAAACACCGAGCAGTTGAGCATCAGGACGCGCTGGGTTAACTAAAGGACCAATCAGGTTGAATAAGGTGCGTGTTTTCAGCGTTTGTCTTACCGGCATCGCATGTTTAATGCCCGGGTGATAATGCGGAGCAAACAAAAAGCAAAAGCCGTTATCGGCCAATTGGGCAGAGGCATCGGAAGGATCCAGATTAACGCGAAGTTTGAGTGCCTCGAGTACATCGGCGGATCCTGAACGCGATGAGACACTGCGGTTACCATGTTTGGCTACAGCCAGACCCATACTGGCGGCAACTAAAGCAGCTGTCGTAGAAATATTGATGGTGTTGCTGCCATCGCCGCCGGTACCGCAACTGTCAATGACCGTGGTGTCCGGGCGTAAAAAAGGCTTCGCTGCGGATAATATGGCTTCCGCGGCGCCAGCTAGTTCAGCGGGCGTTTCGCCTCGCATTTTCATCGCGATAAGTGCGGCGGATACCTGAATGTCGTTGAGCTCGCCTTTAATTAAGCGCTGGAAAAACTCACGGGTTTGATCTTGTGTCAGAGACTCACCAGACATCAGAGTTTGTAGGGCTTTCATGGCTTTGCTCCTGTTAATAAGTACTGAATACTGTTGCTAAGTAATTGTTTTCCCTTTGGCGTTAGAAGCGATTCAGGGTGAAACTGAAAACCAATGGCATTGGTGTTGTTTTCTTCTTTACCGAAGAATTCAGCCGCCATAGGAATACTACCGTCGGGGCCATCCAAACTGGCAATTATGCTCACTGTGGAGGGCAAGTCATAACCGCTAAGCGAGTGGTAACGAGCAACAACGCATTGATTGTTGTCTGTCGCGCTGACAAACACCGGGTGTGGCACGGTGTCTATTTTTGCGGTTTTGCCATGAACAATCTCACCACAGGTATCCACGCGGCCACCGGCGTGTTCAATGAGCGCCTGAAAGCCGAGGCAAATACCCAGCATGGGTATGCGACCACTGCAGTATCGGATCACTTCCATTAAGTTGCCTGCGTTTGCCGGGTGCCCGGGCCCGGGTGAGAGGCAGACCAATTGAGGGCCACTGTAACTTTCCAGCTGTTCGATCACATCGGCTGCTGCCAGCTGGTTACGATAAACGACCAGAGGGAAGCCTAACTGGCGCAACTCATCTACCAGGTTGTACGAGAACGAGTCGACGTTATCTATCAGTACGATACGAGCTGACTGAGTCATTATACCGCCTCCGTTGTTGGCAACTTGTGAGCCTGCTGAATTGCCAGAATAACTGCCTTAGCTTTGTTCTCGGTTTCGGCAACTTCGCTGGCCGGATCTGAGTCGTGCACCACGCCAGCACCGGCTTGCACTATGGCTAGGTTGTTCTTAACAAAAGCGGAGCGAATAACAATACAGGTATCCATGTCGCCATTCCCGGCCAGATACCCAACAGCGCCGCCGTAGCTGCCGCGGCGTTGTTTTTCTACCTGACGAATAAGCGTTGCAGCGCTTACCTTCGGCGCACCAACCAGAGTGCCCATGTTCATACAGGCGCGGTACGCATGCAGCGCATCACAGTCGTTTCGTAATTTTGCCACCACACGTGACACCAGGTGCATCACGTGAGAATAGCGGTCAACCTGCAGCAAATCAGCAACGTAGCGGGTACCGGTTTCGCTAATACGAGCTAAATCGTTACGGGCTAAATCAACCAACATTAAATGTTCTGCCAGTTCTTTTTGGTCCAGGCGCAGCTCGAGTTCCATGCGGCTGTCTAAGTCTGGATTAATACTACCGTCGGCGCTCTTACCACGGGGGCGAGTGCCGGCAATAGGGTAAAGCTCTACCTGGTTGGTGGCCTGCTGATATTTCAATGCGGACTCAGGTGAGGCACCGAACAGACAAAAATCTGGGTGACTCATAAAAAACATGTAGGGCGAGGGGTTATTCTTCTTCAACTGCTGGTAAGCGGCTAACGGGTCAGGGCAGGGCATTTTAAAACGTCGGGACGGCACCACCTGAAAAATATCGCCCGCGACAATGTTTTCTTTTAGTTGGGTTACGATGCGTGCAAATTCTTCTGCTGAGGGCGTAGCTGTCACTTTTACATCAACTGGCTGCGGCTGAGACTTTATTACCGGCAACTGACAGCGTGCGGCCAGTTCTCCAACCCGCTGGCTCATGGTCTGATAACGTTGGTCGTGACCTTTACCGCTGAATACACTGCCAAGCAGCTCAGTGGTTTGCTGTTGGTGATCAATAATTAGCAAGGTTTCCGCCAGATAAAAGACGTAGTCCGGGCAGTTATTCTCGCCTTCATCAACCTCTGGTAATTGCTCGTAGCTGGCGACAAAATCGTAAGCAAAAGCACCACCGAGAAAAACCGAAAATGGATGCTGTTTTGCCGTTTCGTTGGTTTTATTGAGCTTTTGTTGGAGCAGTCGCAACGGCTCCATATTGCTGATTTGACGTAAGCGGGAGTCTTCATCAAGCGGTGTATTTTCCGCACTGAAAGTTAACCTCAGTTGTTCAGGCGTTCTTTCAATGGCGGCGCTATCTTTCAGTTGTTCTTCAATCCAGGGAAGCAGAACAGCCCCGTTGTCGGTCAGGGCAATAATAGTGACTTCTCGGTCGTTACAGGTAATTCGCAACGCCGCATCAATTAGTAGCAGGCTCTTTACTTGTTGCTTGGTGCCGATATCGGCTGAGTCCAGCAGTAAATGCTCACCTTGTGTGCTACAAGTATTCTGAAATACTTGTAGTGGCTCCGCCTGATAAGGCAGCGACACTCGCAGTGTTTCTAAATTGCCGTTTTGTTCAGTTGTCAGGTTTTTCACCTCAGACCTCGTTTTCTCTTGTTGTTTTTCAAACCTGCTCCAGTGAAACGGCAATAAAAAACCCGCTCAAAGGAGCGGGTTTCTCAAAGTGAAGCTAATTACGTTACACGCACAACTACACCACCCGCTCGTTTGGGAAGTGCCACCACCAATGTTGGGTTGTTGTACGTAAAAACATAAGTTGTATAGCTCTCTTAATTCAATTTAATGCTGACAAACTAACGCTTGCGCGAAAGTCTGTCAATAGTTGTTTTTCTTTCTGTCTATATTCTCTATTTATACTTTCTATTTATATTCTGCCGGCTTGCCTTTTGAATCAGACTTACGAATAAACTCGCGTAAATCATCATTCGCTTTCTCCAGGTCGGCACGACGCAGATACATCATATGACCACTACGGTAACCTTTAAAGTCAATGCGATCAGTCATCTGAGTACTTGGATCCAAATGCCAGGTTGTGTACTTCGCGTCGAAATAGTTGGTTGCACCGTCAAAGTAACCTGACTGTACTAATACATTCAGGTAAGGGTTTTGTGCCATGGCCTGGCGCAGTTGTTTACCAGTGTTGTTGTTGCTGCGATCCCACGGATGAACTGGACCAAACATGTTGTATTTAATGTCGGTCACAAAATTTAACTCTTCACGCAGGTAGTAATTAATGGCCGGGGTGAATGAATGCAACCATGAAGTCAGCTCGGCGTTATAATCCGGACGGTCGCCGGCGCGCTTTTCATCAAGACCCAGGTAGCGCGAGTCCAGACGCCCAATGGTGCGGTCACGGTCACGAAGTAACTCTTTCCAGAAGTACCAGGTGCTTGGCGCTAAGTTGTTATCCAGCACAGCTTGCTTTGAAAGTCCTGAGTATTTAGCCACTTGTTCCGCCATTTGTTCACGTGCGTCATCTGGTAGCATGGAGCCCTTGGCTAACGCTGGTAAATACTCGTTCAGAGTGAAACTTTCTACTTCAGGCAATAATTCGTCTAAATCTTTACTCTGTAAAGCTTCTGGCAGTGCGTCGTGATACCAGGCGGCTGCCGCAAAGTAAGGTAACTGGTTAGCTTGTTTTACCGGGCCGTCGCGGTCAATGCCGATATCAGTTGGTGAAACCAGAACTACACCGTTCAAATACATCCACTGGCTATTCTGAAGTTCTAGTGCAAGACCTGATACACGGGTTGTGCCGTAGCTTTCACCAATTAGGTACTTAGGCGATTGCCAGCGGTTCATCCGAGAGGTAAAAGTGTTCATCCATTCAGCCAGGTATTTCACATCGGCATTAACGCCAAAGAACATGTCTTTTTGCTTCTCGCGAGACGGCATTTCGCCTTCTTCATTCGGCAGTACGCGTGAATACCCAGTGTTGACCGGGTTGATAAATACAATGTCAGCAACATCGAGAATGGAATGTGGGTTGTCCTGCACACCGTATGGCTGAATCGGGTAACCTTCGTCACTCAGGTTTAAAACCTTCGGGCCGGTGTAGGCAATATGCATCCAGACCGATGCCGAGCCCGGACCGCCGTTAAAAGAATACACAATAGGTCTTGATTCACGGTTATCAACATCCTGACGTTCATAATAGGTGTAGAATAACGACGCTGTTGGATTACCTTCGTCATCCCAAACTGGTTGGGTGCCTGCCGTAGCTGTGTAGTCTACGGTTTCGCCGTTAATTTCCACGCTGTGTTCGGTCACAACTTCGGTGTCTACCGGCAGCATGAGCTTGTGGTTATTCGGTGCTTCTTCTGCAATAACGGGGGCAGAAACGATTGAGCAGCCCATTAAAGTTAAAGAGGCAGCTAAAGCGAGACTCTTTCGCATAATATTGTTCTCCGTTTTTATAATCTTGCCTCAGATTAACAAATAATTACTTTAAAGAGTCAAAGGTTATGCGATTATTGGGTTTATTCCTGCGACTGGAACCTATTTGAATGAGGTCATCAATGAAATTTACAAATATTACGCGGGCGGCTTGTTGGTTAGTTCTACCTCTGATTAGTTTCTCATCTGCGGCTCAGAATTTATCTGATGCTATGAAAGAAGGCCTGCAAGTAATGGCTTCAGAGCAGTTGAATGCGGATCTGGAAGTTGGTGAACTTGAGGTTAACTCTTTAACCAATGGCCTGACGGCAAATAATGTTCGCTTTGCGACCCGGGTCAAAGCCTTGTCTGAGCCGGAGAATCAACTTCTACTGGCTAATCAATTAATGCTAACCGGTGACTGGCAGGCACTTGGCAGCAGCCGTGTGGATATTTCTAAAATTGAGATGTCCGGCGCTCAGTTAACTGTCGCATATTACGATACGGGGCGCTCAAACCTGCATGAATTTCTAAAGCAAATGAGTGGTGTTAAAGTTCAAAAAGTGAATTCGGTGCCTTTAAACTGGCGGGTTGATGAGTGGTTGATGGAAGACGTCACCATTAATTTATTTGATAAAGGTGAGCCAATTTTAAGTGTGCATGTTGACCAGCTTAAATTGAAAGACCTGCAGTCAATGCAGGATGCGAATGATCAGGTGCAGGAGCTGCTTTGGCCGATTATCGAGCAGGTTTCGAAACAAGTGCGTAACGGAAACCCTAACGTACAAGTAGATAGTATGGCGCTTTCACGGTTCTTGTTACGCGAAGCTATGGCGTTCTGAGCTTGAGTTAAACGGGTTTAAGCAGTAAAGTTAGGAAAAGTTAAACACCCGTTTAAAATATGAGGTTGGCGTGGAAAAATCATACCCAAATTTACTGAAACCCCTGGACCTTGGTTTTACGACATTGAAAAACCGGGTCTTGATGGGCTCAATGCATACAGGCCTGGAAGAAGAAAAAAATGGCTTTAGTAAATTAGCCAGCTTTTATGAAGAGCGAGCCAAAGGTGGTGTGGGGCTTATTGTCACCGGAGGTATCAGCCCTAACTTTCGGGGGCGTCTGGCGCCTTTTGGCAGTGAAATGTCCAAACCCTGGCACGTGGGCAAACACCGTCAGGTAACCGATGCCGTTCATAAATATGGCAGTAAAATATGCCTGCAACTTTTGCATGCCGGGCGTTACAGCTATCATCCGTTTTCCTTGGCTCCCAGCGCTATAAAAGCCCCAATAAACCCGTTCAAGCCAAAAGCCATGTCGGAGCGCCAGATTTTAAAGACTATTAAGCATTACGCCCGCGGCGCGAAGCTGGCGCAAAAGGCTGGCTACGATGGTGTCGAAATTATGGGCTCGGAAGGTTACTTGATTAACCAGTTTTTATGCCCAAGAACCAATAAGCGTGACGACGGCTGGGGCGGCAGCTTCGAAAACCGTATGCGTTTTCCGCTGGAAATTGTCAAAGCTGTACGCGCGGCTGTGGGTGAAAAATCGATTATTATTTTCCGTTTATCGATGCTGGATTTAGTTGAAGACGGTCATCAGCTGGATGAAGTTCTGCAACTGGGCAAGCTGCTGGAGCAAGCGGGCGTTACTATCATTAATACGGGGATTGGTTGGCATGAGGCCCGGGTACCAACCATTGTTACCTCGGTACCACGTGGCGCCTTTAGCTGGATAACCGAGCGCGTACGCAGAGAATTATCGGTTCCTGTGGTTGCCGTTAACCGGATTAACACACCGGAAATTGCCGAGCATATTTTAGAAAGCAATCAGGCGGATATGGTGTCCATGGCGCGACCGTTACTGGCTGACCCGGAGTTTGTGAAAAAAGCAGAACAAGGCCAGTCTGAACGTATTAATACCTGCATTGCCTGTAACCAGGCTTGTCTTGATCATGTGTTTGAGAATAAAAGAGCGTCCTGTTTGGTTAACCCCAGAGCCTGTTTTGAGCAGGAACTGGTCATGAAGCCGGCGGAGCAGAAAAAGCGCATTGCGGTAATCGGCTCAGGGCCTGCTGGTCTGGCGTTTGCCTGTAATGCTGCAGAGCGCGGCCATCAGGTCGATTTGTACGACAAGTCCGAAGAAATTGGCGGTCAGTTTAACTACGCTAAACAGATTCCGGGTAAAGAAGAGTTTTATGAAACCCTGCGCTACTTTAAGTACCGTCTGGAAGACACTGGAGTTAATTTGAAGCTTGGAAAAGAGCAGACTTGCGAAGGGTTGCTGGCAGAAAAATACGACGATGTGGTTTTGGCAACCGGTGTCAGTCCTCGCCAGGTAGATATCCCGGGTGTTGATTTGCCGCATGTGCTGGGTTACTTAGATGTCTTACGCGATCACAAAGTTGTGGGTAAAAAAGTGGCTGTGATTGGTGCCGGTGGTATTGGTTTTGATGTATCTGAATACCTGACCACCGAAAAGTCACTGACACTGGATGAACCAGAATGGTCAGAGCGCTGGGGTATTGATAAAAGCTACAGTGATCGCGGCGGTCTGAAACCGCAGCAGCCAGAGCAGAGTACGCGTCAGGTTTGGTTGCTTCAGCGTAAAGAGAGCAAAGTCGGTAAGGGGTTAGGTAAAACCTCTGGCTGGGTTCATCGTAACGAGCTAAAAAGTAAGTCTGTGAATATGTGGAATGGGGTGACCTATCATCGCATTGTGCCAGAAGGTATTGAAATAGAACGTGAAGGTGAAAAACAATTGCTGGAAGTTGATAACGTCATTATTTGTGCGGGGCAGGTACCGCAACGCTCCTTGCACGACGCGTTGAAGTCGGCCGGCCAGGCTGTGCACTTAATTGGTGGCGCCGATGTAGCTGCCGAGCTCGACGCCAAACGTGCGATTCGTCAGGGTACAGAACTGGCGGCGGAGATTTAATGCCAGTTTACGATTTGCATTGTCACAGCACCTGTTCTGATGGCTCTTTGTCGGTGTCGGAGCTTGTGCTGCGCGCCTGTGAGCAGAACGTCGATGTACTGGCTATAACCGACCATGACTGCGTTGACGGGCTGGCAGAAGCTAGCCGTCTTATCGAACACGAAAATTTGCCAATTGAACTGGTGAACGGTGTTGAAATTAGTTGTCGTTGGCACAGCTTTGAAATTCATATTGTTGGACTTAATATTGACCCCGATGCGGAACCTTTAAAGGCTTTACTGAGCGAACAACAGCAACGTCGTTATGAGAGATTCGATGCTATGCTGGAAAAATTATACCAGCGTGGTGTCAGCTTATCGGCAGAAGAATGCCAAACGGAGGGTATGCCAACACGTAAGCACATTGCCGACGCTATGGTACGAAAAGGTATTGTCAGCAATCCACAAAAAGCTTTTGACCGCTTTATTGGCAAAGGTAACAGCGCTTATGTAAATCCTGAATGGTGCGATATTCCCACCGCCATAGAAGCCATTCACGGCGCCGGAGGGAAAGCCGTACTGGCGCATCCTCACGGCTACAAAATGTCGAATAAATGGTTGCGCAAGCTTTTAATAGAAGGCAAAGAGTGGGGACTCGATGCCATGGAAGTCAGTTTGTGTCAGCAGTCCCCTGGTCACCGTGATGCCCTGGCCAAAATGAGCCAGGAATATGGCCTGTTAGCCTCGCAGGGCTCGGATTTTCACTATCCGGGGAATTGGCGCGAATTGGGTAAAAATCTTTGTCTGCCAGCGGACTGTGTGCCAATATGGGAGCATTGGTCACAGTAGAAGGATTGAGGTGAGATTATGAGTCAATATTTTGAAATTCATCCGGAAAATCCTCAGGCACGTTTAATTCAGCAGTCGGTTCAAATTATTCGTAAAAGTGGGGTGGTGGTTTACCCCACCGACTCAGGTTATGCCATTGGTTGTCAAATTGGTGATAAAGCAGCGGCTGATCGTATTTGTCAGATTCGTGAAATAGACAAAGAGCACAACTTTACTCTGATGTGCCGTGACTTATCTGAGCTTGCAACTTATGCCCGGGTTGATAACGATGCCTTTCGATTACTGAAAAACAACACCCCCGGACCTTACACTTTTATTCTTAAAGGAACGAAAGAGGTTCCCAAGCGGCTGTTGAACCCTAAACGTAAAACTATCGGTATACGGGTTCCAACGAATCGTATCGCAATGGCCTTGTTGGAAGAGTTAAATGAACCATTAATGTCGACCAGCTTGATCCTTGGCGAAGGAATGTTGGCTGAATCTGATCCGGAAGAGATTCGGGATAAGCTGGAAAAGCTGGTGGATTTAATTATTGATGGTGGCCATAAAGGTGAAGAGCCAACGACGGTTGTAGATTTATCTGAGGGGGCACCGACCATTCGTCGTGAAGGTTCCGGAGACGTAGAGCCTTTTGATTTTTAGTCAGTTAGACAGGCATTCGGTTTAATTATGGCGGAACAACAGTCACTGCCTTTAGGCTTTGTTCGCGGCGAGCCGGTTATAGAAAAGCCTGAAGACCTCTATATACCACCGGATGCGCTGGAAGTTATACTCGATACTTTCAGTGGTCCGATGGATCTGTTGTTGTATTTAATTCGCAAGCAAAAGCTGGATATTGTGGACATGCCTATTCTGGCAATTACTCGGCAATATGTTGAGTATGTGGACATGATGCAAGAGCTGAAGCTGGAGCTTGCTGCCGATTATTTAGTGATGGCTGCCATTCTTGCCGAAATAAAAAGCCGTTTGCTGTTACCAAAACCTCCTCAGGAAGAGGATGAAGAAGAAGATCCGAGAGCGGAGCTCATAAGACGCCTGCAGGAATATGAGGCGATACGCCAGGGTGCTGAATATATTGACCAGCAACCGCAGGTAGGGCGCGACATTTTATTGAGCGAAGTAGCGAGTAATGCTCGCGAGTGGGTAACGGCAGTGCCGCCGGAAGTTACTCTTGAAGACTTAACGCTTGCTTTTAGTCGCGTGCTACAACAAGTTGAGTTAAAAGCTCATCACCAGATAAAGCGCGAGCAACTGTCGACACGAGCGCGGATGAGTCAGGTACTGGAGTTGTTGAGCCATAAAAAATACGTTTCTTTTAGCCAGCTTTTTACCCGAAAAGAAGGTCGCGCCGGAGCTGTGGTCAGTTTTTTAGCAATTTTGGAACTTGTGAAAGAATCAATGGTAGAATTGTCACAAGTAGAGCCTATGAGTGATATTCGCCTGAGTTTGAGACAGCACAATCAAGATGAATCCGTTACAGCTTAAACAACTTATTGAAGCGGCCTTGTTTGCGCACCCGCAGCCGTTATCAGCTGAGCAGCTGTATCAGCTGTTGCTGAATGAGGGCGAGGCCTCGCTGGCGGCTATAAGACAACAACTTAAAGAGTTACAGTCAGACTACCAGGAACGCGGTATTGAGTTGGTAAAAGTGGCTTCCGGTTACCGTTTTCAAACACGGGCTGAGCTGGGACAGAGGTTAGCCGGGCTTTGGCAGGAGAAACCGCCTCGTTACTCAAACGCTTTGCTGGAAACTTTGGCGTTAATTGTTTACCGACAACCTATTACGCGTGGTGAAATTGAACAAATACGTGGTGTCAGTGTCAGTAGCCAAATAATGAAGACATTGCAGGAACGGGGCTGGATTAAGGTTGTAGGGCACAAAGAAGTGCCGGGAAGACCTCAGCTTTATGCCAGCACTAACGATTTTTTAGATGATTTTAATTTAAGTGACTTATCAGAATTACCTGATATCGACACACTTAATGAAGATGATGAACGTACCGCTGAGACAGCGACTAACGAGAGAGATGATTCGTAATGACCGAGAAATTACAAAAGGTTTTAGCCCGATCTGGACATGGTTCACGCCGCGAAATTGAAACAAAAATTTCAGCCGGCCGAATTCGTGTGAACGGCAAAGTAGCACAATTGGGTGAGCGTATTGATGCCGACGCAAAAGTACGCATTGATGGCCACGAAGTTCAGATTAAACCTGAAGAAGAGGTCATTTGCCGAGTTTTGATTTATCACAAGCCTGAAGGCGAGTTGTGTACGCGCAAGGATCCGGAGGGACGGCCGACCGTTTATGACCGCTTGCCAAGAATGAGTGGTGCGCGTTGGGTCGCTGTGGGGCGGCTTGACGTGAATACCTCGGGTCTGTTGTTGTTCACTACTGACGGTGAACTTGCTAATCGCCTGATGCACCCCAGCCAGCAGGTTGAACGTGAATACGCGGTACGGGTGTTTGGTGACGTTGATGAAGCTATGATGCAACGCCTGAGAAAAGGCGTGCAACTGGAAGATGGCCCTGCGCATTTTAATAGCATAAAGCCTGCTGGCGGCGATGGCATGAATAGATGGTTCCATGTAACCATCAGTGAAGGGCGTAATCGTGAAGTTCGTCGCTTGTGGGAATCGCAGGAAGTACAAGTGAGTCGTCTTATCCGTGTTCGCTATGGCGATATTCCTCTGGAACCCGGCTTGCCGCAAGGTGGCTGGGCAGAAATGTCATTGCCTCAGGTCAACGCGTTAAGAGCTCAGGTTAACTTACCGGCGGAAAAAGAGTCGTTTCTCGACCCTCGTCATGAAGAGTCAAAACAGCGCCGTTTTGCGAAAATCCGTAAAGCCACAGCCCGTCACAGACTGGATAAAAAACAGAGTAAACGACGGGGTAAGTAAGTGACCACTACTGCACGCTGGTTACCTGATTTTATGGAAAACCAGCGCTTGTTGCTGGCCTGGCCATACCGGGGGGATGTCTGGCGTAAGCAAGCCGGGCCAGCTCGTGACGCTCTCATAAAGCTAATAAAGCAATTACCTGATAACACGCCGGTTTCGCTCGTTGTTCCTGCGAGCATAAGCGACAGTGTACCCGAGGCACTTAAGTCCGTTCAGCGCATTGAAATTGATTACGACGATATCTGGCTACGCGATACTGCGCCACTGTGGCAATTAAATAGCGACGGACAGTTGGCTGCATTGTCTTTTGATTTTGATGGCTGGGGTGGCGTTCAGGATGTTATTGCGACTGATAAAATTTTTGCTAAGAGGTTGTGCTCTCGGTTAAGGCGTCCAGTCGTAAGTAGTCAACTTATTGCGGAAGGCGGCGCTTTTACGCACAACGGTCAGGGTGACTGGCTCATTGGCCTGGCCTGTATTAAGCAGCGAAACCCGAAAATGACAGAGCGGGAGATAAAGTCCTTATTAGACAAATTGTTGCCCGGGCAGCGGTTACACTTTTTTGATGGTGCATTGGTTGCTGATGAAACGGGCGGGCATATTGATAATATGGCGTTATTCGTTGACGCTAATACTTTGTTGTATGCTGCCACCGATAGTACTGCGCACCCTGATTATAAAACCTGTCAGGCGCTTAAAAGGCAACTGGATAAACTGCCTGCTTATATTCGAACCATTCCGTTACCTTTGCCGCTTCCACAAATGCCTGCTTGTGAAGAGAGAGAGGAGGTTGAGCTTACATCGTCTAGCTTAAAACGTACCGTTGAACTGCCTTTACTATGCAGTTATGTGAATGTTTTGCAAACGAGTAGGTTTGTTGCGGTACCTCAATTTGGTTTAAGCACAGACGCTGATGCCTTGCTGACTATTCGCGAGGCTCTTCCGCAGCGCAAGGTTATTGCCGTGGACGCCCGTGAATTTGTCTTAGGGGGCGGTGGTTTGCATTGTATCAGTCATAATTTGCCTGAATTTAAGGCTGATGAGCTTTAATCAGTGATGATTAGGCGCTCCCGGCCTTTATCCTTAGCTTCGAACAAAACATCATCCGCACGTTTATAAAGAGAGTCAAAGCTATCTTCCGGGTGAGCGTTGGTGAAGCCCATACTGAAGGTTATTCGGTAATCTTCCGGTAAACCGCTAATAGGCTTACTGTTCATTTCCTGAGTAATGCGCTCAAAAATGTTTTTCGCGTCCTCTTTACTGACATCGAAAAAGACCAGCAGCCACTCTTCGCCTCCCAGGCGACCGAAGTTATCCTGATCACGCAGACTGAGTTTGGCAACTTCAGCAAAACGTTGTAAAACGCGGTCACCAACGTCGTGACCGAACTGATCATTTATTGCCTTAAAGTAATCAAAGTCGACAACGGCCAGGGCTAACTGACGTTGTTGTTCGCGAGCTTGCTCCAGACCTTTCTTACAAATACGAACGATAGCACGTCGATTCGGCGCGTTAGTTAAATCGTCTTTTAATGCCAGTTCGGCGAAGTTCTTACGAGCCCGCCATTGCTGATAGAGAAAAGCCGAAACAATAATAACCACTAAAAGGCCTGAAATAATGATCCACACCAACAGATAGTATGAGGTTTGCTGCTCTTGCAGTTCTAACTGCTGCAACTGATTTTCTTTTTTTAGTAACTCATTGGTGGTTTCCTGCTCTTTAATTTCCAAGCGCACCATAATTTCCTGTACTTGTTTATCCTGAGTTTGCTCTCTTACTTTCTGCATATAACTGACAGAAGTTTTGTAATGCTCCAGAGCTGCTTTATAATTTTCTCGACTCTGATAATACTCAGACCAGCGCTCATTCAGGGTTTGATACAATTGATCATCAGCTAATGTGTTAATAACCGAACTGGCATCTTCCAGTTCAGCTAGCGCATTTTCAAGTTCGTTGGTGCCTAAATACGCCGAAACCATGGCTAGCCGGCTTTGTGCTTCCATAGGATGGGCTCCGGCCGACTTAAATTGCGGCATAGCTCTATTGAGGCGTTCTAAACCCTGTTGATAACTTTCGTTTTCGATATCAATTGAGGCCATTTGGAAGAGGGCGTAAGCGACGCCAAGATCATCGTTAATTGCTTTACTGATTTCTAAAGCCGTCTCGAAATGCTGTCTGGCTTTTTCATCATTTCCGGCGGCTTGATAACCAGTGGCTAAATTGTACTCGAGTACGGAAACATCCCATTGACCTAAATGTTCTCTGCTGATGTCGAGTGCATCCTGAATGTGTTCCAAGCCAATATCGTTTGCGCCGACATCGAGATAAATAGAACCAATTAGAGCGTGAAATTCTACCTGCAACCTGGGGTGTGCAGTGTAGGCATTACGATTGAGCTGCTCCAGAGTTTGAAGTGCACGGGCTATATCCCCAGTATTCTGCATCACTTGTGCATGAAGTATGTCTGCTTCTATTTGTAAATCTTTATTACCTGATGCCTTAGCGTTTTCTATTGCATAGATAATGCTGGTGTTGGCCTGACGAAGTTGACCTCTTTGTAAAAAATACCATGTTTGGTTAATTCTCAGTAGAGTTTTTGCAATCTTTGAGTCTGCCAGCTCAGCAAAACGCAAGCCCTCATCGATAGCTGCATGTACTTTACTTTCATGGCCGGAATATCGGTAGGCTTCAACTTGCAGTGCATAAGCCATTGCCAGTTCTTCAAACTGGCGCTGGTCGTCGTACTTTTCTATTAATTCCGAAGTCTTTTTTATCCAGGCGTCCGGGTTACTGCTGGCATCAACACGTTGCTGTTGCCACTCCTGAGCTGAAACTAATGAAGTGACAGCGAGTAAAGTGATAAATAAAAGACTCTGAATTTTTAGGAACAAAATGGCTCTTTCTGTTATAAAATTGTTAGAAGTTAAGCCATTTTACTCCGAGTGCCCAACATAGCAATGATTTAATTGTCAGAGTCCGACTGAGTTTGGGTTGAGAATATAACCTCTACCTGTGCCTCAATGGTTTGCTGTCCGGGTAATGAAACTTTATCGGAGCGGGTGTTCATTTCTGCCATTTGCATGACCATCGGTCGTGACATAGAACGTTCCGCGATACTTAATGTTCCCGTCAGCTCTAGACCCGCAGCGGCAGCTAAGCGCTCGGCTTTATTTTTTGCTTGTTCATAAGCGTTGATCAGTGCTTGTTGATACAAACCCTGCTGGTCACTAATTTCAAAGCGAACCTGGCCAACGCGAGTGATTCCGCGCGCCAGCGCTAAGTCGATAATATCGTCGTAGTTTTCGGGCTCTAGCAAAGTGACCTGAACTTCGCGTTGAACGACAAAACCATTTTGTTCTGTTTTCCCGTCATCGTTTTGTTCATATCGAGGGTAAATTTGTAGTTGGTAAGAACGAATATCTTTGTCTTCTATACCTTTACTATTCAGATCGTTAATTAAGCGGCTAGTGGTGTTATCGACTAATGTTTTTTGTGAGCTGAGTTTATTCCCGCGTTCTTCTATCCAAAAAGTCAGTGACATTTGATCCGGAATAGCAGAAACACTGCCGCTGCCGGATATTGATAAGGTGCGCTCGTCTGCTTGAGCGAAAGTGGTAAATCCTGCGGTAAGAAAGGCAAGACAAATGAAGAGAAACCTTGATTTTGAATTACTCTGAGTCATATTAAGCATCCTTAGACCAAATTCCATAGTTAGGTGTTGGAGTATAGACCATGGACGAAAGTTCAGAGTATGACGAAAAAGCCTTGCGGGATAGTGCCTTTCGTTTGCTGGCAATGCGCGAGCAGAGCGGAACTGAATTAAAGCGGAAATTAATCCAGAAGCAATGGCCTGCAGAAATGGTAAATCGCGTTGTTGACGAGCTAAACAAGGAGGGGTGGCAGAGTGACGAACGCTTCGCCGGTAGCTTTATTCGAGAAAAAGTAGGGCAGAAGCAGGGGCGGTTAAAAATCATGGCACAAGCCACCCAACAAAAAGGTGTTGCTCCGGAAATTGTTGAGAACGTGTTCGAATCCATGGAAGTTGACTGGTTTGAGTTGTGTGCAGAACTGAAGCAGAAAAAGTTTGGCGATGATGACCCGGCGGATGAAAAAGAATGGAATCGGCAAGTTCGTTTTTTACAGCAGCGAGGCTTTACTCCGGAGCAAATTTTCGCTTGCGTCAATCGACCACGACGCTAGGCTAGACGGCTACTTCGTGATAGTCTTAGAGCATTAAAACCTTGATCCAAAGTCACTCAGTTAAGAAAAGTAGGACTCAATATGAGCATGAACAGTGCCCAAATTCGTGATGCATTTTTAAATTACTTTGCTGAACGAGGACACGAAAAAGTTCCTTCAGCATCAATGATTCCCGGCAACGATCCCACCTTGTTATTTACCAATGCAGGTATGGTTCCATTTAAAGACGTTTTTCTGGGTACTGATAAACGTCGTTATGATAAAGCCACTTCTGCGCAGCGTTGTCTGCGTGCCGGCGGTAAACATAACGATTTAGAGAATGTTGGGTACACAGCCCGTCATCACACTTTCTTTGAAATGATGGGTAACTTCAGTTTTGGTGACTATTTTAAAAAACAAGCCATTCAGTATGCCTGGGACTTTTTAACCAAAGAGTTGAAGCTGCCGGCTGAAAAGCTCTGGGTAACAGTGTTCACCGAAGATGATGAAGCCTATGACATATGGGCTAAAGATATTGGCGTACCGGAAGATCGTATTTCGCGTATTGGTGAAAAAGACAACTTCTGGTCTATGGGTGACACCGGGCCTTGTGGTCCATGCTCTGAAGTGTTTTATGACCACGGTGAAGAAGTATGGGGCGGTCCTCCGGGAACCCCTGAAGAAGACGGTGATCGTTACATCGAGATTTGGAACCTGGTCTTTATGCAATATAACCGTCAGGCTGACGGTACCTTAGAGCCTTTGCCTGATCCTTCCATTGATACGGGCATGGGGCTGGAGCGTATTTCTGCCATTATGCAGAACGTTCACAGTAACTATGAAATTGATTTGTTCCAGGCGCTGATTAAAGCGGCGGCTGAAATTATTGGCACCGATGATCTGGATAATAAATCATTACGCGTTATCGCCGATCATATTCGTTCATGCTCCTTCTTGATTACCGATGGTGTTATGCCATCAAACGAAGGCCGCGGTTATGTTCTGCGCCGTATAATACGCAGAGCCGTGCGGCACGGGCACTTACTGGGCGCTAAAGACACCTTCTTTTTCCGTTTGGTAGACGAGTTGGCTCGTCAGATGGGTGAAGCGTATCCTGAACTGGAGCAGAAGAAGCAAATTATTAAAGACGCCCTGGAACGCGAAGAGCAGCAGTTTGCGCGCACACTTGAGCGTGGCCTGGCAATTTTGTCAGACGAAATTGCCGAGCTGAAAGGTAATGTCATACCGGGCGACGTGGTATTCAAACTCTATGACACTTATGGCTTTCCGGTTGATTTAACTGCAGATATTGCCCGTGAGCAGGAATTAACAGTTGATGAACAAGGCTTCGAGCAGGCTATGTCAGAGCAGCGTCAGCGGGCTCAACAAGCTTCTCAGTTTGGCATGGATTATAATCAACAGCTTAAATCTGACAATAAAACCGCATTTACTGGTTACGATAACGTTGCCGGGCAGGCAAAAGTGGTCGAGTTATTTAAGGATGGTAAGCCGGTAGAGCAGTTGCAGGCGGGCGATAACGGCATTGTGGTTTTATCAGAAACGCCGTTTTATGCAGAAAGTGGTGGTCAGATTGGCGACAAAGGTATTTTGGTTGCCAACGGACCGGCATTTGAAGTCACAGACACTCAATACATTGGTAAAGCGATAGCGCACCACGGCGTAGCGAAAGCTGCGGTTAAGCTCAACGACAGCGTAAAAGCTGAAATTGATTCTGAGCGTCGGGAGAATATTAAACGCAACCACTCGGCAACACATTTGCTGCACGCAGCGCTTAGAAACTTGCTGGGCGAGCACGTTACGCAAAAAGGTTCTTTGGTCGAAGCGGACAAAATGCGTTTTGATTTCTCGCACTTTGAACCTGTGACGACTGAGCAGTTGGCTCAATTAGAGCGTGAGGTAAATGCACAAGTTCGCGCTAACCTGCCACTGCAAACCGAGCTTATGGCCATTGATGAAGCAAAAGAAGCCGGCGCAATGGCTTTGTTTGGCGAAAAGTATGACGAGCAAGTACGAGTTGTGCGCATGGGGGATTTCTCCATGGAGCTATGCGGCGGTACTCATGTCAAAGCTACAGGCGATATCGGTTTATTCAGAATAACCTCAGAAGGCGGTATTGCTTCTGGTGTGCGTCGTATTGAAGTGGTAACCGGAGAAGCCGCAGTACGGTATACTCAGCAGCAGCAAAGTGTATTGCAGAAAATTGCTGGAGAGTTGAAGACAGAACCAAGCTCTGTGGCCGATAAAGTCCAGCAGTTGCAGCATAAGTTCCGTGAATTAGAGCGTAAGAACGAGCAACTGCAACAAAAACTGGCACAGCAGGCCGGTGGTGGATTAATCGCTCAGGCTGTTGATATTAATGGGGTTAAAGCAATCATTGCAGAGCTAGATCAGGCCGATCCGAAATCTTTGCGCGGATTAGTTGATGATCTGAAGAACCAAATGGGCTCAGGCATCGTATTATTGGGAACTGCAAACGGTGATAAAGTCAGTTTAATTGCTGGCGTTACTACCGATTTAACGTCTAAAGTTAAAGCAGGAGATATCGTGAATCAGGCTGCAAATGTTGTCGGCGGCAAGGGCGGAGGTCGCCCTGATATGGCGCAGGCAGGTGGTTCACTCCCGGAACAGCTAAATGAGGCATTGGCTACTGCGACAACTTGGTTACAGCAACAGCTTTAGCTTTCTCTGTAAGAGTTCAAAACACAACGAAGGATTATGCGCTTCGTTATAGTGTAATCACTCTCAGTGTTGGTAGACTGCTTACGCCAGTTCAGGGAAAAGTTCGATATTCGCGGTAAGAATCGGAACAGTATTGAAGGAGCAATCTATGCTAATTTTAACTCGCCGTGTAGGTGAAACATTAATGATAGGTGATGATGTTTCGGTCACCGTTCTCGGCGTTAAGGGAAACCAAGTACGTATTGGTGTTAATGCCCCGAAAGACGTTTCCGTTCATCGCGAAGAAATATACATGCGTATTCAGTCTGAAAAAGACGATGAGCAAGATAAAGAATAAGTGATTAGACAAGACCGGCGAAAGCCGGTCTTTTTTTATGTTTTTGAGCATTCTGAAGAAAAATCACACGAGATGGTCAATTATCCCACACTTAAACCCTAGTTTTTAAAAAAGCGATTGACATTATTGCCAACATCGCTAGAATTCACGCCACAACGATTTGGAGAGGTGGCCGAGTGGCTGAAGGCGCTCCCCTGCTAAGGGAGTATAGGGTTTGTAGCCCTATCGAGGGTTCGAATCCCTCCCTCTCCGCCAGTCGTTTACAGTAACAATTACGCGCTCGTAGCTCAGCTGGATAGAGTACCTGGCTACGAACCAGGCGGTCGGAGGTTCGAATCCTCCCGAGCGCGCCATATTGTTACTAACCTGAATACGCGCTCGTAGCTCAACTGGATAGAGTACCTGGCTACGAACCAGGCGGTTGGAGGTTCGAGTCCTCCCGAGCGCGCCATTCTTCTTTATATCCCCTTTATTATCTTCTTTGCTCATTAGTCCGTTTGAATACTTTTTAATCTCATTTAAATCCTGAATACCCACTATTTACTGCTGTATCTCCTTGCGTGACTTGCTACCATGGTATTTAATAATTTTATAACAATACCTTAGCAACCAATCAGGAGTGCTTCGTGTCAGAATTGCTCAGTCAAGCTGCGCAACTCATGCTGGTCGGTATGGGCGCAGTCATCATCTTTCTTTGCTTACTGGTCGTTGCCATGAGCGTTATGAAACGCTTGATCCCAACACCAGAGCCTGTTGCCAGTACCCAGCCTTCAGTCGAGGGTAATAACTCTGATGCAGCAAGTCCTGCGGTACTGGCTGCAATTTCTGCTGCGGTACACAGTTACCGTCGAGGCAAAAAAGCAGCGAATAACAAGGAGAAATCATAATGAGTAAACCCCTGTTACTAACAGAGTTGGTGCTTCGTGACGCACATCAGTCACTACTCGCAACGCGCATGCGCCTGGACGACATGCTTCCCATTGCTGAAAAGCTCGACAGCATCGGCTACTGGTCAATGGAGTCCTGGGGTGGTGCGACTTTTGATTCTTGTATTCGCTACCTTGGTGAAGACCCCTGGGAACGCATTCGTGAACTAAAAAAGGCTATGCCGAATACTCGTCAGCAAATGCTGCTTCGAGGGCAAAACTTGCTGGGATATAGGCATTACGCCGATGACGTGGTGAAGCGTTTTGTCGAGCGTGCAAAGGAAAATGGTGTTGATGTTTTCCGTATTTTTGACGCGATGAACGATGTTCGTAACTTAAAAACCGCGATAAAGGCTGCAAAAGACGTTGATGGCCACGCGCAGGGCACTCTCGCTTACACTGTCAGCCCGGTTCATACCCTGGATAAATGGGTGGCAATGGCACAGGAATTAGAAGATTTAGGCTGTGACTCGTTATTCATTAAAGACATGGCGGGCTTGTTAAGACCTAACGATGCCTATGAACTGGTTAGCGCGTTGAAGAAAAATACTGACTTGCCAATTGCCATGCAGTGTCACGCAACAACGGGCTTAAGTGTGGCAACCTACCAAAAAGCCATTGATGCTGGCATCGATATGCTGGATACCGCCATTTCGTCAATGAGCATGACTTACGGCCACTCGCCAACAGAAACCCTGGTTGCAATGACAGAGAATACGGACCGGGACACGGGCTTGTCATTACCTGACTTAGCTGAAGTGGCCAGCTATTTCCGCGACGTTCGTAAGAAATACGCTAAGTTCGAAGGTTCTCTCAAAGGGGTTGATGCGCGTATTCTTCTGGCTCAGGTGCCGGGCGGTATGCTGACAAATATGGAAGGACAGTTAAAAGAGCAGGGTGCGCTGGATAAGTTTGATGAAGTCTTAAAAGAGATTCCGAAGGTACGTGAAGACCTTGGATTTATCCCTCTGGTTACGCCAACCTCACAAATTGTCGGAACCCAGGCGGTTCTGAACGTGTTGAGCGGTGAACGTTATGAGAATATTTCTAAAGAAACTGCTGCAGTTCTGAAAGGCGAATATGGTGCAACCGCCGCCGAGGTTAATAAAGACCTGCAGAAGCGTGTCCTGGACGGCGAAGAGGCTATTACCTGCCGCCCAGCCGACTTACTGGATAACGAACTGGATGCGCTTACCAAAGAGCTAAAAGATAAAGCGACTGAAGAAGATATTCGTTTAGCTGATGATGTTATTGATGATGTTTTAACTTACGCATTGTTTCCGCAAATTGGGCTTAAATTCCTGAAAAACCGTGATAACCCGGATGCTTTTGAGCCGGTGCCCGGAGAGGAGCCTGAAGAGAAAACGGAATCTACAGAGAAGGCAACTCCAAAGGCGGACGGAGATGTTGAGCAATACGAAGTTGAGGTTGAGGGTAAGCGTTATAATGTGAAAGTTGGTGCAACCGGCCAGTTGGATTCGGTGAAATCATCATCCTCAGCAGAGTCGTCACAATCATCACAGGAATCATCAGGTGGTTCAGGCGAGGGTGAAACCATAAAAGCGCCATTAGCCGGTAATATTTTTAAAGTTGTTGCCAAAGAAGGCGCTGCAATTAAAGCCGGCGACGTTGTCTTAGTAATGGAAGCGATGAAAATGGAAACCGATATTAAAGCACCAAAAGATGGCACTGTTCAGTCTCTTCATGTAAAAGAAGGTGATGCGGTGACCGTAGGTGATGCTCTGGTGACGGTAGGCTAATATGGAGAAGCTGCAGATTTTATGGGAAACCACTGGCATTGCTGCAATGACATTTGGCCAGTTCAGCATGATTCTGGTGGGTGGGTTGTTGTTGTATTTGGCAATCTCAAAGAAATTTGAACCTTTATTATTATTACCTATTGGCTTTGGAGCAATACTGGCAAATATTCCCTTAGGTGGCTTCACCGAGCCAGGTGGGGTTCTTTATTATGTGTATAGCGTTGGTATTGACACCGGTGTTTTCCCTTTGCTTATTTTTATGGGAGTGGGTGCATTAACAGATTTTGGTCCCTTGTTAGCAAACCCAAAAATGCTGTTTTTGGGTGGGGCGGCTCAGTTCGGTATTTTTGCTACCTTGTTTGGTGCTATCGCTCTGAACGGAATACCTGGCATTGAGTTTTCCATGTCCGATGCGGCAGCTATTTCAATTATAGGTGGCGCTGATGGCCCCACTGCTATTTTCCTGGCGTCGAAGCTGGCACCGGATTTATTGGGCGCTATTGCTGTTGCAGCATACTCATATATGGCGCTGGTGCCTATTATTCAGCCGCCAATAATGAAATTGCTGACAACTCAGGCCGAGCGTGAAATTAAAATGGAGCAGTTACGGCCGGTAGCTCGGCGTGAGAAGCTTTTCTTCCCGCTAATAGCCATGGGGTTAACGCTATTATTTTTGCCTTCAGCAACGCCTTTGGTTGGCATGTTCTGTCTGGGTAACTTAATGCGTGAATCTGGCGTGGTGGAACGCTTAACGAAAACCACTCAGAACGAGCTGATTAATATTGTAACCATCTTTCTCGGTTTGGCTGTGGGCTCTAAATTGCAGGCAGAACAATTTCTCAGCTTTCAAACGCTGGGCATTCTGGTATTAGGTGCCGTTGCATTTGCCATAGGAACTGCCAGTGGTATTTTAATGGCGAAACTAATGGCTAAATTCAGTAAAGATCCGATTAATCCGTTGATTGGTGCTGCTGGAGTCTCCGCTGTACCTATGGCTGCAAGGGTGGTTAATAAGGTTGGTTTACAGGCTAATCAGCATAACTTCCTGCTAATGCATGCGATGGGACCAAATGTAGCCGGGGTGCTGGGATCCGCTGTTGCTGCTGGCGTTCTGCTAGCTTTGGTTTAACTCCCGGTAAGAAACATCATCGTCGTGTAAAAAGCGGCGATGACAGCGCTTAATACTGCAATATAAATAAAACCTTTATAGCCCTGTTTAATGCTCCAGCCATTCGCTCGTAAATACAGCAACCAAAATAAGCTGAGCAGCAGCGGAATAATAAAAAAATATCGGATCATAGTAATTCCTCAAGACTGATGTTGTTGAATAGCTTCTAAGTCTACTGCGGCTTGATGTGCATAGCGTAAACGTTTTTCCAGCTCAGTGATCTGGTCAGCAACTTTATCAATGTTACCCTCTGCCATAAATTGCTCTAAGTCGGCGGCTTTGCTTTGTAACTGTGTAAAGCCCAGATTAGCGGCGGCTCCCTTCAATGAATGGAAATAGCGGCGCGCACTTTCATGCTGACCTCGGGTAATAAAGTCGGAGACTTTAGTGGCGCTACCCTGGTAGGTTTCATACAACTGCTCTACTAACTTCAGATAAAGCTCAACATTGTACTGTAAGCGTTTTAATGCCGCTTCAAACTCAATGCCTTTTACCTGGGGTATCCGAACCGGAGACTTCGGTGCCTCTTCCTGTTTAGGCTCGGGCACTTTTTCCTGCTGCTGATTATTGGTGTAGTCACCAGGAACGGCCCATTTTACAATGGCTTTAATTAACTGTTTTTCGTCAATAGGTTTTGCAATGTGTCCCTGCATTCCCGCAGCCAGCGAGCGCTCTTCGTCACCGCTCATCGCATTCGCTGTCATTGCCAGAATCGGCAGTTGCTGATAATTGAAATCGGTGCGGATGGTACGAGCCGCCTTTAAGCCGTCCATAACCGGCATTTGAATGTCCATTAATACCAGCGAGTAATTTTTGTTATGCACAGCTTCTACGGCCAGTTGACCATTTTCGGCAATGTCGACTTTAAACTTATGGCTTGAAAGAATTTCACGCGCCACTTGCTGATTAATTTCGTTGTCTTCTACGACTAAAATAGGCGCTCGCAGAATGCTTTCCGGAATACCGTCACTATTGTCAGTAGCGTTCTCATCCGGAAGCTCATGCTGAACCAGAGTAGAAGTCAGGCTTCGTCCTAAAGTTGAGGCTGTAAATGGCTTAGAAATGATATCGTTTACGCCTGCCTGCTTCGCTTTTTCGGATAATTCTTCGGCATAATAGCCCGTTGCCAGAGTCATTTTCGGACGAATGTCTTCTGCATAACGCTCGGTTATTTTCTGGCAAAACTCCAGGCCATCCATACCCGGCAAACGCCAGTCAACCAAAACCAGTTGATAAGGGTTGTTGTCCTCTACAGATAGCTGAAACACTTGCAGGGCTTGTTCAGCTGTGCGACAAACTTTTACGTCAACCTGATAACTGCGCAGCATTTCATACAGCATTTCGCGGGTACTTAAGTTGTCATCAATGGCGAGAATTCGAACACCTTTAAGTTTTTGCAAAAGGTACTGATGATGACTGTTGTCCTGCTCTGTCTGTAACGGCAGTTCTACTTCGATGTAAAATGTCGAGCCCTGACCGGCTGCACTGGTCACTCCGATATCGCCGCCCATCAATAGAATAAGACGTCGGGAAATGGCTAGGCCAAGGCCGGTACCGCCATATTTACGAGTTGTAGATGTGTCTGCCTGAGTAAAGGCTTTAAAGAGGTTAGCGCGCTGCTCTTCGTCCATACCAATACCGGTATCGGTAACCGATATTCGCAATAAAACATTATCCCGGGAACTGTCCAGCAGGTTAACGGCAACATTAATTTCACCGTCTTCGGTAAATTTAATGGCATTACTGATAAGGTTAACCAGCACCTGATTCAAGCGTAGCGGGTCGCCAATTAAACGCGTTGGTATATTGGCCGGTAAGTTAATAATAAACTCGAGGTCTTTATCGTAAGCCCGGTACGCAAACATATCCGCCAGTGAAGTCAGAACATCCTGCAAGTCAAAAGGAATGCGCTCGACAGTTAACTTACCAGCGTCAATTTTTGAAAAATCGAGAATGTCATTAATTACTCCCAGTAAAGCCTGAGAAGAGGAGTCGATGACTTTTATATAGCGTTTTTGTTTTTGCGTAAGCTCAGTTTTCAGACAAAGGTTTGCCATACCGACAATAGCGTTAATTGGTGTGCGAATTTCATGGCTCATGTTCGCCAGAAACTCACCTTTTGACTGATTGGCACGCTCGGCGGTTTCTTTGGCTTTTTCCATTTCTTCTGCAACCGACTTAATGCCGGATATGTCGTAGTAGCTACCGAGAATGCCGATAATATTGTGGTCGTCATCGTAAAGCGGAACACTGGAATGCTCGACCCACTGGCTCTTACCGCTTACTTTTAGTTCGATTTCTGCATTAACGGAAGGTGCTTGCTGACTAAAGGTCTTTTTATCGCGCTCCAGTAATACGTCATTACTGGCAAGGGAGTCGATTTCAGCATCTGCTTTGCCGGCTAAAGATTCAGGTTCAATACCAAAGTCATTGGCAAAAGCGCGGTTTCCGCCTAACAGTTTTAGCTCGGGATCGCGCCAGTAAACCCGGGTTGGCAGGTCATTAAAAACTTGTTCAAACAATTGTAACGAATCTGACGATAAAAAGGGTTGCCGAAAAGGCGCTGTCAGTGCGTTGCGCCGGGACCACCACCAAATGACAATGCCAATAATCAAACTGAACAGAATCATCGCGACTAATACAGTGTCACTCCAGGGGGCAGGTAACAGGGCATATAACGCAAGACTGGTTACCTGAAGAATGACAAAAATGAGCTGTAAAAATGTCCAGAATGAATTCATGGTTGATCCGTAACCGAAAGGTTATATAAACAGCAGCTAGTCTGCCACGTTGAGCCGTAATCGCCAAGTTATGTGGTCAAATTAAGAGTGACAACCATAGACCTTTTAGCGAATTACCAGTAAGCTTAGCGGCAGAAAACCTTCCGTCTTAGTGAATGGAGTTGTCTTTTGCAAGCAACATTTCAAGCAGTTATCGAAAAGCTTAAGCAATCGGGTAAAACAGCAGTTTGGCAAGGCATTAAGCGTGGTATTGAGCGTGAAGCTTTGCGCATAAAAGAAAATGGAACGCTGGCGCCGGGTGACCATCCCCGGGAATTGGGAAAAACCCTGACCCATCCAACCATTACAACCGATTACTCAGAGAACCTACTTGAGTTCATTACTCCGGTTGCCTCCGATATTGACACAACGCTGTCACAACTCCGTGATATTCATCGAGTGGCTTATAATGCCATTGATGACGAGTTGCTATGGCCAATGAGCATGCCTTGCTACATTGGCTCAGATGACGATATTCGTATCGCTAAGTATGGTGACTCACACTCGGGGCGTATGAAAAGCCTTTACCGGCGTGGTCTGACATATCGCTACGGCGCCACTATGCAGGTTATCGCCGGGGTGCATTACAATTTCTCTGTGTCCGATGCGATGTGGGAAGAATTAGCGGAGATTGAAGGCGTCAGTAATAACCAGAGCTTCCGTACGGAACGCTATTTCGCTCTCATCCGTAACTTTAAGCGCGTTGCCTGGGTTATTCCGTACTTGTTTGGCGCTTCACCCGCTTTGTGTAAATCGTTTTTCAGTCAGACGAAAAACGAAGAGATTCTGCAGAAGTGGAATTTTGATACGGTAGGTAAAGGCACGGTATTTTTGCCTTACGGTACGTCGTTGCGAATGAGCGATTTAGGTTATACCAATAAAGAACAGGCAACGCTGAAAATTACGTACAATTCATTGGATGAGTATGTGACGGGTCTGCGTCGCGCAATTACAACGCCCTCTACGCAGTTTTCGAAAATTGGTGTAAAAGTAGGCGACGAATACCGTCAGCTCAACGACAATATTCTGCAGATAGAAAATGAGTTCTACTCGCCAATTCGCCCTAAACAGACAGCCCGCGATGGTGAAACGCCAAGCCAGGCTCTGGAGCGGGGCGGAGTAGAATATGTCGAGATTCGCGCACTGGATGTGAATCCGTTTAGCGATGTGGGTATCACAGCGCAGCAAATGCACTTTCTGGACTTAATGCTTCTGCATTGTTTATTACAGCCAAGCGAAGAAATGAGCTGGGAACAGCAGCAGCAAGCCGATAAGAACTTTACTAAAGTGGTTATGCAGGGGCGCGACCCGCGCTTAAGCTTGCAACAAAACGGCATTGACCGCCTAATGGCTGACTGGCTGGAAGAGCTTTTTGCAGATTTCTCTTCAATTGCTAAAGCACTGGATAACAGTTCAGGCAATAAAGTCTATCAGAATCATTTAGCGGATTTATACGAGTGGGTATTAAATCCGGAAAGTACTTTGTCGGGGCAAATTTTACGCTTGCTCAAAGAAGAAGACCGCGATAACAGCAGTTTAGGTATGCAGTTAGCTAAGCAATATCGCGAGCAATTGAAAAATGAGCCGCTCAGTTACTATCAACAAGATGACTTTGTTAAATGGGCGGCTGAATCAGAGCAAGCGTTTGAAGATCGTTACCAGCAAGACAACAACGTTGACTTTGATACGTTTCTGGCAAACTATTTTAAACAGGCGGCACGGTCTGGCCAGGTAGCTGACTGAGAAACATAAAAAAACGCAGCCCAAATTTGGACTGCGTTCAATAAAACGTTCAGGGGATGAACATGAATGCGTTTCTCAGCTACAACATGTGTTCAATTACTGAGAGTTTAACGAGTGAATAAAGTTCAATGGCGATAAAACTTTTTTTTCCTATTCAACCGAAAGTACTGGTAAGTGCTTTGTTCGTAGCGACGCTCAGTGGTTGTGCAACGCCACCGCCGGCAAACCCTGAAAATGTCTGTCATATTTTTGAAGAACACCGCGACTGGTATCACGCGGCCGCCGATGTGCGTGAACGCTGGGGCGTGCCTATTCATGTGCCAATGGCGATGATGTACCAGGAGAGTTCCTTCAAGCATAATGCTTTGCCGCCTAGAGACTACCTTTTAGGTTTTATTCCATGGGGGCGGGTGAGCTCGGCTTACGGTTACTCGCAGGCGAAAACTATGACCTGGGAAGATTACCAGCGTGAAACGGGTAACGGTTGGGCCAGTCGCGATGACTTTGAAGATGCAATTGATTTCATGGGTTGGTTTATAGCAAAAACCTATAAAATTAATGGGGTATCGAAATGGGACGCCTACGGACAATATCTTAACTATCATGAAGGTTGGGGTGGCTATCAGCGTAAGTCTTATCTAAAGAAACCCTGGCTGGTAAAAGTATCCAGGGTCGTAAAAAGCCGCTCTATGACATACGCCGCGCAATTGAATAAATGTGAGGAAGATTTAAAGCACGGCTGGCTATGGCGTTTATTCTTTGGTTAGTCATTGCTCTGGTTGTCGGGTTTTCGGTAGAGCTCAGGAAACACTCTAATTTGTTTTATCATGGTGTCACCAATTTCAACAAGCTCTACCGGATAGCCGCCTAAACGCAGCGACAACCGGGCATCAGGAATATCACCGAACTGTTCAATAATAAGGCCACTTAAGGTTTTTGGACCATCAGTCGGAAAGTCCCAATTCATTTCTTTGTTCAATTCGCGCAAGTTAGCTGACCCGTCGACTAAAAAGCTGCCGTCAGTTTCCAGTGTGACAGACTCACTGGGAGCCGGTGCCATAGAAGTCGTGAAGTCACCAACAATTTCTTCCAGAATATCTTCCAGAGTAACAAGCCCCTGAATGTCTCCGTACTCGTCGACAACCAGTCCGATACGCTCTTTACGACGCTGGAATTTCAGCAGCTGGACATTCAGTGGTGTGCCTTCGGGAATATAGTAGCTGTCCCGTGCCGCGCGAACTAATATGGATTTATCAGCGGTAAACTGGTTCTTGCTCATCAGACGCATAATATCGCGTGCATGCAAAAAACCGATAGCGTCATCTATTTCATTGCGATAAAGCAGTACGCGGGTGTGCTGACCATTCGATAGTTGTTTAACGATAGACTTCCAGTCGTCACTAATATCAATACCAACGATTTCATTACGGGGCACCATGACGTCTTCTACCGTAACCTTCTCGAGATCCAGGATGCTGACCAGCATTTCCTGGTGCGAGGTAGGAATTAAATTTCCGGCTTCATTTACTACTGTGCGCAGCTCGTCGGAACTTAAAGCGTCAGCCATTTGTGATTGCTTGGGGTTAACTCCCAGCAGGCGCATGAAAGAATTGGTTATGAAGTTCATACCAATAACTATGGGGTACATGACCTTTAGCAAAGGCATTAAAATTAAGGAACTGGGAAAAGAAATGCGCTCCGGATGCAGTGCAGCAATGGTTTTCGGCGTAACTTCAGAAAAAATCAGAATAATTAAGGTTAAACCAAAAGTAGCGATTACTATTCCAGCGTCGCCGAACCAGCGCAGACAAAGGATAGTTGCGATAGCCGATGCGCCAATGTTAACCAGGTTATTACCAATAAGAATAAGGCCTATTAGACGATCCGGACGATCAAGCAGGTACTGGACACGTTTGGCCCCGGGATGATTGTTTTGTACCAGATGGCGCAGACGGTACCGGTTGATAGACATCATGCCAGTTTCGGAGCCAGAGAAGTATGCGGATAAAAATAACAGTACGGCTAAAATCACGAGCAATAGGCTCGTTGATATCTCGTCCAACGGTTTATTCCTTAATTAAACTGTGAATGTGACAATGTAGAGTTCTCAGCTATGAAGTCAAGTGTCATTCAGGATAAGAGAAAATCTTTCACGAACCGACTACCAAAATAACCTAAGGTTAATAGGGTGCTGGCAAGTACGGTAATGACCACAATAATGCGACCTCGTAAGCCTGATGTCCGGTGCAGAACGACGGCCAACAGATAAAGCAGAGCTGCGACGCTGGTTAAAATGGTTTTGTGTGCTTGCTGCTGAGCAAGCATGTCATCGAGGAAAAGAAACCCTGAGCCCAGAGCGAGAAACAGTACAAAAGTGCCTAGCGCCAGAAGATTAAAGAAGTATTTTTCGACGGTCATTAATGGCGGCAGTTTGCTTAGTAAGAGGTGACCTTTACGGTTCTTTAATACACGGTTTAAGTAACTGGTTTGTAACGCATAGAGTGTAGCTAAAGCGAGTATTCCATAAGCGACCAGTGACAAGGTAATGTGAAAAACTAACCCGTGTCCTGTACTTATATCAGCCCCCCAGTTAACCGGAGTGAACACAAGTAACAGTGTGGTAAGCGCGGAAAACAGATAAATAACTGGTTTCAGGAATAAGTTACTGGCCTGGTTATTTTTCACTACGGTTAAAGCGGCTATCAGAAAAGCGACAATAGCCAGACTGGATGAGATATTAATGTGATCGAAATCATCGTTGGAAAGCTGTATTAAAATGAGCCAGCCATGCGCAGCAACCGCCAAAGCAGCTGGTACAATCTGATAAGCTGGGTGAAGCACTTTGTTTTTTAAGATATTTTGTAGAATAACAAAAGCGCTGGCACTGTAACCCAATAAGCTGATTAGCAACAATAAAGAGAGCATCACGCGCTCGACTTCCCTGATTCCTGTTGTTCGTGCCCTGAGTATACGACGTCAGTCGGCTAAACCCAATACTTACGGGGCGAAACTTTCTTGCAAATCAGATATACTGTCCCCATTACTATTAACGTCAGAAATCGCAATATAAGAGACGATCGACATGTTTGAGAATTTATCGGAACGTTTGTCGCAAACGTTACATTCTATTGGCGGCCGGGGCCGACTGACCGAAGACAATATTAAAGAGACGTTGCGTGAAGTTCGCATGGCTCTGCTAGAGGCCGATGTTGCCTTGCCTGTGGTCAAAGACTTTATTGCTAAAGTCAAAGAACGGGCAGTGGGTACAGAGGTCAACAAAAGCCTGACGCCGGGTCAGGTTTTTGTAAAAATTGTCCAGTCTGAGCTGGAAGCTGCAATGGGTGAGGCGAATGCGCCACTGCAATTAAATACCCAGCCGCCGGCTGTTATTCTAATGGCTGGTTTGCAGGGTGCAGGTAAAACCACCAGTGTGGGTAAGCTGGCTAAATATTTAACTGAGCGCCAGAAGAAAAAAGTGATGGTGGTCAGTGCCGACGTTTATCGTCCTGCCGCTATTAAACAGCTGGAAACTCTTGCCGAGCAGGTTGGGGTGGAGTTCTTCCCGTCTTCAACTGATCAAAAACCGGTTGATATTGCCAATGCCGCTATTGCACAAGCGCGCAAGCAGTTTATTGATGTAGTGTTAGTGGATACTGCCGGTCGTCTTGCTATTGACGAAGACATGATGCAGGAAATTCAGCAACTGCATTCAGCCATTAACCCAGTTGAAACCCTATTTGTCGTTGACGCTATGACGGGTCAGGATGCGGCAAATACCGCCAAAGCATTCAGCGAAGCTTTGCCTTTAACGGGTGTTATTCTGACTAAGACCGATGGTGACGCCCGCGGTGGTGCGGCGTTGTCTATTCGCCACATTACTGGCAAACCTATAAAGTTCCTTGGTGTTGGTGAGAAAAACGATGCTCTGGAGCCTTTTCACCCTGACCGTGTAGCCTCCAGGATTCTCGGCATGGGCGATATGCTTTCTCTGATTGAGGAAGTAGAACAAAAGGTCGATAAAGAAAAAGCCGAAAGAGTGGCGAAAAAAGTCATGAAGAAAGGCCAGTTTTCACTGGAAGATTTTCGTGACCAGCTTGTGCAGATGCGTGAAATGGGCGGCATGATGGGATTAATGACCAAAATGCCGGGCATGGGGAAAATGACAGAGCAAATGAAAGGTCAGATGGACGACAAAATGACCTTACGTATGGAAGCCATTATCAACTCCATGACCCCGAAAGAACGGTTACGCCCCGATGTAATTAAGGGCTCTCGTAAGCGCCGTATAGCGACTGGCTCCGGTACCCAGGTTCAGGATGTGAACAAGCTGCTTAAACAGTTTACCCAAATGCAAAAAATGATGAAAAAAATGAAAGGTGGCGGCATGCAGAAAATGATGCGCGGCATGGGCGGTAAGATGCCACCAGGAATGTTCCCCGGGCGTTAGGAAAAAGCGCGTCAAGCTTGCATTTGCAGTAAAAATCAGTAGAATTGCCGAGCCTTCCGACTCTGTCGGAGGGCTTTGCTATTTTTTACATTTACAAAACAGTTATATTGAGGAACGTAATGGTAACCATTCGTTTACAACGTGGTGGCGCGAAAAAACGCCCCTTCTACCAAATGGTAGTTGCTGATAGTCGCAATGCTCGCGACGGTCGTTTCATTGAGAAAGTAGGATTCTTTAACCCTGTAGCTCGTGGTCAGGAAGAAAAACTTCGTGTTGATGTTGACCGCATTGAGCATTGGGTAAGCAAAGGCGCTCAGTTATCTGATCGTGTTGCTAAATTAGTTAAAGATGCAAGCGCTGCGGCGTAAGCATTAACAGATTCAGGTAGGTAAATTAATGCAGCAATCAGAGCAAATCGTCGTTGGTCGCATCGGTGCGGTGTATGGCGTTAAAGGCTGGTTGAAGGTGCAGTCGTTTACTGATGATCCAGAATCGATATTTGAATACAGCCCTTGGTTACTCAGCCAGAAAACTGAGCGCGAACTGAAAGTTGTCGAGTGGCGGCGCCACAACAACGGACTTATCGCCAGGTTAGAAGGCATATCCGATCGCGATGAGGCAGCACGCCTTACTGGCGCGGATATTTGCATTACTGCAGATGAGTTACCGGCATTAGCTGACGATGAGTTTTACTGGCGCGACCTTATTGGTATGCGTGTAGTGAACACCAACGGCTATGATATGGGTGTGGTTGAACAAATTATGCCCACCGCATCGAACGATGTGTTGGTCGTAAAAGCAAACAGCAACGATGGGTTCGGGAAATCTGAACGTTTAATTCCTTTTATCCAAAGTGAATATGTCACTGCGGTTGATAAGGAAGCCAAACAGATTCAGGTTGAGTGGCCATCGGACTTTTGATGGACAAACCATTGCAGGTTGGTGTCATCAGTTTGTTTCCTGAAATGTTTTCGGCCGTCACCGACTACGGTGTTACCGGCAGAGCAATAAAGGAAGGTTTGCTGACAGTGAGTGTCTGGAATCCTCGTGATTTCACTCATGATCGCCACAGGACTGTTGATGACAGGCCTTATGGCGGTGGTCCGGGTATGTTGATGATGGTGCAGCCACTTGTGGATGCTATCAACGCAGCAAAACAAAGCCTGGGTGAGGATACTCCTGTTATTTATTTGTCACCGCAAGGGCAAAAACTTGATCACAGCGGAGTGCAACAGCTCTCCGGCAATGATCGAATGATTTTGATTGCTGGCCGTTATGAAGGCATTGATGAACGCGTTATTAAGCAATACGTTGATGCAGAATGGTCGATAGGGGATTACGTATTAAGCGGTGGTGAGTTGCCAGCAATGGTGCTTATTGACGCGGTATCACGGTTAATTCCCGGAGTATTGGGACATCAGGATTCAGCAGCAGAAGATTCTTTTGCCAGCGGGTTACTGGACTGCCCTCACTATACTCGACCGGAAACTTATAATGAACAGCAAGTACCGCCGGTTTTATTAAGCGGTGATCATGAAAAGATACGTCGCTGGCGTTTACAGCAGTCTTTGGGTAAAACCTGGCTGCAACGACCAGAGTTAATTCATAGCCTAGCTCTGACTGACGAGCAGGAAACATTGTTGAACGAGTTTATCGAACAACAATCATCCGGCGAATAAAGTACAGTTTACCTAGGATAGGAGATACGAAAATGGCAAAAGTTAGCCAAAGCATCATTAAGGCTCTTGAAGAAGAGCAGATGAAACAAGATTTACCTGAGTTTGCACCAGGTGACACTGTTGTTGTAAATGTAAAAGTAAAAGAGGGTAACCGCGAGCGTCTTCAGGCGTTTGAAGGTGTTGTTATCCGTGTTCGTAACCGCGGTCTGCATTCAGCGTTCACAGTACGTAAAGTATCGAACGGTGAAGGCGTAGAGCGTACTTTCCAAACGCACAGCCCATTAGTTGACAGCATTAAAGTCAAACGTCGTGGTGCGGTTCGTCGCGCGAAACTGTACTACTTGCGTGAGCGTTCTGGTAAGTCTGCACGTATCCGCGAGAAGCTGTCTTAAGCTTTTAGCAAACAAACGAAATAGCAAAGAAAAACCCAGCCTTGTGCTGGGTTTTTTGATAGTGTTTTAGGATGAACGAAGATATCGAAATATTAACCCAAATTTTAGCTGAAAATTTGGATGCTCAGCACCACTGGACTGAGCATGAACTGATTGCGTCTTTGCAGGGGCCTCCTTATGAGTTCTTTGACAAGGAAGCTCTGCGTGATCCTCTAACCTTGTTTCAGACTCACTTTTTATTGTTTCATTGTCTTTATAAATTACGTGAACGCTGGCGGGAAGAAAAAAAGTACGAGCTTTTTATTCATACCCTGAATATTGAATGTCAGCCATGGCAGCGCGGCGTTTCTGCATTGACAGAAAAGGACGCGTTAGCAGAATATTATTTAGATCTGAATCAACTGGGCTCGACATCCGGCGCTGATGTTGAATCTATGCTGGATGATTTTTGGCGTCGCATGGGGCATTCTTCTTCTCAAGTGGAAACCAGTATGCCCGAAAATGATGCCTGGCAGATTATGGAAGTTGAACCGCCGGCAAGCCAGGCCTTTATCAAAAAGCAATATCGTAAACTAGTACACAAGTACCACCCAGATAAAGGTGGAAGTGTGGCTAAAATGCAAAAAATTCAGAAAGCTTACCATCGTGTTATAGAAGCCATAAAAGAGGAATAAAATAACAGCTCATGAGCCATGACCCGGACCAACGATTATCAGAACTGCGCAATGCAATTGATGCCACTGATAATGAATTAATTGAGATAATTGCCCGGCGAGCAAAGTTAACTGCCGCTGTGGGAGAAGCCAAGCGTTCGTTGAAACAGCCTCTTTACGTTCCACAGAGAGAACGTTCTTTGATAAAAGCGCGCAGAAGCAAAGCCAAAGAGGCTGGCTTGTCGGAAGATCTAATCGAAGACGTTATTCGCCGTATTATTAGAGAATCGTATCGGACACAAACGGCACAGGCTGCTGCAACTTCGACTCAACTAGAACGACCGGTTTTTGTGTTTGGTGGAAGAGGGGCTCTGGGTGCTCGTCTGGTCAGTCAGTTGCGGCAGACAGGCTATTCGGTAATAACCATTGATAAAGACGATGATTGGCCAGATAAAGACGATTTAAGCCAGGCGCAGTTGGTATTGATGAGTGTGCCGGTTAATAAGACCGTTGAACTGATAAAGCAGTTACCACCTTTAGCGGAGGACTGTGTTCTGGCTGATGTAACCAGCATTAAAGCGGCTCCTTTAAATGCCATGCTGGAACAACATAGTGGCCCGGTTGTCGGCTTGCATCCTATGTTCGGTCCTTCTGTGCAGAATTTGGCGAAGCAGCTGGTGGTTGTTACTCACGGTCGCCAACCAAAGCGTTATCAGTGGTTACTGGATCAGTTTGTTAACTGGGGCGCCCATTTACACGAAGTTAATGCCGATAAACATGACGATGCTATGGGTTGGATCCAGGCTATGCGTCATTTAAGCACTTTTGCTTATGGTGTTCATCTGGCTAATGAACGCGTCGATATTAAAGAGTTGCTGGAACTGAGCTCGCCTATTTATCGAATGGAATTGATGATGATTGGCCGTTTGTTTGCGCAAAATGCGGAACTTTATGCCGATATTATTGCTGCGAACAAAGGGCAATTTTCGTCGATTAGACGTTATTTGCAGCAATTTTCAGCAATAATCGATGATATAGAAAACGGTAAAAAGTCGGATTTTATCTCGCTTTTCGATGAGGTTAGCCAGTATTTCGGCGAATTTTCCAGTCAATTTCTGAAAGAAAGTGAATCTTTGGTGCAACTGGCAGACGACCAAAGATTCAAGCATCAGTAATAGTTGCTGGTTATCGACTTTATAAGTATTCAGTCATTAATTCGCTAAGCGCTTCCGGCGAAACCGGCTTATGCAATGTCGCATTCATGCCGGCTTCCCGGCAAGCGCTCATTTCGCTCGCACTTTGGTGACTGGTAATAGCGATAACCGGTGTGTTCTTGTGCATATCGCTTTGTCGCAACTCCTGGCAGACTTCAGCTCCCGACATGTCCGGCATTTCGTAATCCAGAAAGATAAGATCCGGAGCCTCTCCTGCCAGGTTCAAGGCTTCTTCTCCTGTCATTGCTGTTAATATACTTACCTCAAAATTAGCAAGCATCGCTTTTAACACTTCAAGGCTGATAAAGTCGTCGTCAGCAATAAGAACTTTGCGCATAGTCACTACCCATTTAATGGAATTAATTATACCCTAGCACTTAGCTTTTTATATTCCCAGTAATTTGGAGCTAACAACATGAAACAGAAAGGAAATTCTATAAAAGTTTGGGATAGCTTTATTCGTGTGTTTCACGGCCTGCTTATCTTGCTTTTAGGCGGACTCTGGTGGACCGTCGAAAATGGCCGCATGGAGCTGCATAAGGATATTGGAATTGCCTTACTTGCGTTACTTTTAGTCAGAATTTGCTGGGGAATATTTGGTAGCGAAAATGCCCGTTTTAAAACCTTTTTAAAGTCTCCTAAGGCTATCTTGAAGCATCTGCATAATGTTTTTAAAGGGCGCTATGAAGCAGAAAACACCCACAGTACAGCTGGTGGCTGGGCTGTCATCATTATGCTTGGCTTGCTCCTAAGTCAGGTTATTACGGGGCTATTTTCAACCGACGGCATTTTATTTTCGGGGCCATTATCTAATTGGCTATCTTCGGATGGGCAAAAAGCGGTAACCAGCTGGCATAAAACCCAGTTCGACGTAATATTAATTGTTATTGCCGTACATATTCTGGCCGTGCTTTTTTATCGCTTTAAAGGAACACCTTTAGTGGCTTCCATGGTGCATGGTTACAGAATCACCAGTCAGCAAGCGCCAAATTTAAAACCCGGTTGGCAGGGGCTCATTTTAGCGGTTGCTGTCTGGTTAATCTTAATGTTGCTGCTTAACTAGTCTTTATATTCGTCGTGGCAGCCTTTGCAGGTCTTTGCGGCATCCATAAAAACGGGTTTTATTGAGTCAATAGAACCTTTTTGACTAACGTTCGCCAGTTTGGCTGCGTACTCTTGCAAGTCATTAGCGCGCTGCTGAAAGTCATCCCAGTTATCCCATATGGCGGTTAATGCATCGGAGTTATTGCCCGGCATTGCGCCTTCAACGGCAAAACCAGCCCATGGAATACCCGACATTTTCTCAAAATCATTTGCACGACGCTGAAAAAAGTCAGCGTTGTATTCAACTTCGCCTTTGACCATAGCGGCCATAGCGGAAAAGTTTTCTTTCATAACAGACAATGCTTTTTGCCGGTACTCTACGGCTTTATCGGCATCGTTAAAGGCGGTTTCATCAGCGGTTACATTGAATGACAGAGTCATCAGCCCAGCTATAGCTGTTGTTAGTAATTGTTTTTTCATTGAAACACTCCGTTTATTGAATTCACTGATCGTTAATAATACACGATCTGTCGGTTAATGCTTGTCACCTCTATGTATAACAAAGTAACTTATCTAATGAGATAACTAAATGACAAAAATAAGTCAAAATGGGGACAATTCATGAAAAAAGTGCATCAGCTCAGTGCTTTGACGTTAGCGGTAACGTCGGTACTGACCGCTTCGGTTGCGGCTGATCAGACTTCCCGGACAAACGGGATGCGGGATAACACGCCAAGTCTGACGGCAATTCAGAATGCAACAATTATTACTGAGCCGGGAAAATCTATTACTAACGCCACTTTGGTTATTGAAAATGGCGCCGTTCAGTCAATTGAGCGCAATAATCGGGCTCCTGCAGGAGCGCGGGTGATTGACGGGACTGGATACACGATTTACCCGGGATTCATTGACCCCTACAGCAGCTACGGAATTAACGTTAGCAGTGAGCAAGAGCGTTCAGATACGCCAATTTATAACAATGAGCGTGAGGGTGGTAACGCGGCAAATGACGCGATTCACTCGCAAAAACATTGGTTCAGCGAATTTAAAACCAACTCTGAAGATGCGAATAAATGGGTGTCACAAGGCTTTACCAGTGTGCAGTCAGCTAACTTAGACGGCATTTTTCAGGGGCAGGCGGTAACGGTTTCTCTGGCAGATAAAATACCTAACGACGTTATTTACCAAAGTGAGGCAAAGCACTTCGGTTCATTTGATAAAGGCTCCTCACAGCAGCAGTACCCGTCATCTCTGATGGGCAGCATTGCGCTGGTCAGACAAACCTTATCTGATGCTAACTGGTATGAAAACTCTTATGGAAAGCAGTCGCATAATCAATCGGTTGAGTTTAATGCGGCGCTTGATTCACTGACAGATATCGAGAATACCGGGATTGTTTTTAAGGTCAGCGATGAGAAGTCATTGTTACGTGCTGATGATGTCTTTGATCAGTTTAAAGTGCCGTCGGTTTACGTTGCCTCAGGTTATGAATATGCGCGCTTAGACGCGGTAAAAAATGCCGGGAGTGATTTAATTCTTCCGCTTAATTTTCCGGCTGCACCAGATGTTGGCGGTGTTGATGCGCACCTCGACGTCGATTTAGCGAAACTGCGCCACTGGGAACGGGCTCCGTCTAATCCGGCGATGTTAGCTGAGGCTGGTGTGAACTTTGCTTTGACTTTACACGACCTGGAAAATGCGGAGAGCTTTTGGCCTAACCTGCGTAAAGCGGTTAAGTATGGCTTGAGCGAAGAGCAGGCTCTTGCTGCGTTGACGACTATTCCGGCGAAAATTGCCGGGGTAGATGACAAGGCCGGTAAGCTGGCTCAGGGCTACAAGGCCGACTTTGTTATGGTCAAAGGCGATTTGTTCGCGGATGGGACCATTCAGTCAGTTTGGTTGCAGGGTGAAGAAAACGAGCTGGTATCAAGGGATAAAGTCGATTTTGTTGGTAATTACAGCATGAAATTGAATGATCAGGATATCGAGATTGCAATTAAGCCTGGTGCAGCGCTAAGCGGTGAGGTTAAAGCAAATGAAAAGACCAGCGCTTTACGTCACGTTCAGTCTGGAAACCAGTCTTTGTCTTTTGTTGCCGACCTGGAAGCAGAACCCGCAGGAAGCTGGCGCTTCAAGCTGGAACCGGAAGCTCAGGGAGTGTTTTTAGTAACGGCGGTTTCTCCTCAAGGAGAGGAAGTCAGGTTAGAGGCTGAAATGGATTCCGCTGAAAGCGCGACTGAAACAAGCGCTGAAGCAGAGCCTGTGGAATATGTCAGCGAGCTGACTTTCCCGAATGTAGCATACGGCCTTGACGGTTTGCCGGAGCGTCAGGATGTTCTTATCCGTAACGTAACGGTCTGGACTGCAACTGACGACGGCATTCTTGAAGAAACTGATGTGCTGGTTCGAAATGGTGAATTTGCAGCTATTGGCAAAAACTTGTCTGCGGCGTCTCGCGTGACTGAAATTGATGGCGCAGGAATGCACTTAACTCCGGGAATTATCGACGAGCATTCACACATAGCTATTGAAGGTGGTGTTAACGAAGGTTCTGAAGCGGTGACATCTGAAGTCCGAATTGGTGATGTGGTTAATCCGGATGATATTCACATTTATCGTTCGTTGGCTGGTGGGACTACCATGGCACAGTTGCTGCACGGCTCAGCTAACCCTATTGGCGGTCAGGCACAAGTTATTAAGTTGCGCTGGGGAGCGGATGCTAATGTTATGAAGTTTGATGCAGCACCTAAATCTATCAAGTTTGCATTAGGCGAAAACGTTAAGCAGAGTAACTGGGGTGACAACATGACGGTTCGATACCCGCAAACTCGCCTGGGTGTTGAAACCATTATGCGCGACGCTTTCCAGGCTGCTCTTGAGTACCAGCAGCGGAAGCAAGCTTATGAACGTATGAGCCGTTCAGAACGTAATAAAGCTGCAGCTCCACGGCCGGATTATCGTCTGGAAACGCTACTGGAAATTCTGAACAGCGAACGTTTCGTTCATGCGCACTCTTACGTTGCGTCAGAAATTTTGATGTTAATGGAAGTTGCCGAGGACTTTGGTTTTACTCTGGATACCTTCACTCACATTCTGGAAGGCTACAAAGTAGCTGACGAAATGGCAGAGCATGGCGCCAGCGGTTCAACCTTTGCGGACTGGTGGGCTTATAAGTTCGAAGTTTATGATGCCATTCCACACAACGCGTGCCTGATGAGCGAACGAGGTGTGCTAACCAGTATTAATTCTGACAGTAACGATTTACAACGTCGTTTAAATACTGAAGCCGCTAAGTCTGTTCGTTATTGTGGTATGGATCCACACGAAGCGCTGAAAATGGTGACCATTAACCCGGCTAAACAGTTGAAAGTGGACAGTTATGTAGGGTCTGTTGAAAAAGGAAAACACGCCGATTTCGTGCTTTGGAGCCATTATCCATTAAGTGCTTATGCGCGAGCAGAGCAAACCTGGATTAACGGCCGTAAGTTCTTCGATCGTGAACTGGACAAGCAACGACAACAGGCAGTTAAACAAGAAAAGAACGCACTTATCCAAAAAGTTTTAGCGGCAGGTGATGATGCAAAAATAGGGGCTAAAGACGGTTATAAATCGGATCAGCCCACCTGGCACTGTGATACTGAACACGACTTTTGGTTAGATCACTTTACCGGTAAAGGGCATCAGCACGGAGGACAACACTAATGAATAAATTACTTACAACCGTTAGTGCCGCATTAGTCAGTGCGCTGACGCTTAATAGTGCTGCGGCACATGATGAAGTGCCGGGCGAAAAACAAAGCAACCCTATTGTACTTCAGGGGGGGACCTTGCATACCGTTTCTGATGGGGTGCTTACCAACTCAGACTTAGTGTTTGAAAACGGTAAAATCACCGCTATTGGGCAGGATGTCAGTATCCCGGATGGGGCTGAAGTTATCGATATTTCCGGCCAGCACGTGTATCCGGGAGTTATTGCCATGGATACCACTATTGGCCTGAATGAAATTGAGGCGGTACGGGCAACCCGCGACGCTCGCGAAGTGGGCGATGTGCACCCGGAAGTTGCCGGTCATATTGCGTTTAATGCAGATTCGGAAATTATCCCGACGGTACGTTACCACGGCATTACTCACGCTCAGGTAGCCCCTGAGGGCTCGCTGGTAGCCGGTCAGTCATCCTTAATGCACTTAGATGGCTGGAACTATCAGGACGCTCTGGTAGCCGGAGAAATAGGTGTGCACGTTTCCTGGCCGCGCACATACGTTGTGAATACCTGGTGGGAGAGCCGTTCACCTGAGGAACAACGTAAAGCGAACGAGGAATCCCGTCAGCAGTTAATGAAAGTCTTTGCTGACGCAAAGGCTTACTACGACGCGAAGCAGGCCGATCGTAAAATTGATCTGGATCAGCGTTGGGAGGCTATGGCGGGCTTGTTTGACGGCAGTAAGAAGCTGTACGTACACGCCGACGACAAACGTCAGCTGGAGCAGGCCATTGATACCAGTCAGGAGTATGGTTTTGAACTGGTGCTTATGGGAGCCAGAGATGCCTGGCGTATCGCCGATAAGTTAGCTGAGCTTAATGTTCCGGTTGTTTTTGGCTCACCTTACGGTCTGCCGGCCCGCAATGACGAAGGTTATGATCAGGACTTTGCCTCACCAGCGCGTTTGGCTGAAGCTGGAGTAAACTTTGCTATTTCTTATCCGGGTTACTGGGACGTACGTAACTTACCTTTTGCTGCCGGAAACGCGGTTGCGTTTGGTCTGGATCAACAGCAGGCTCTTGCGGCTATTACGTTGAAGCCAGCAGAGATTATGGGAGTTGCTGACAAGCTGGGCTCACTGGAAGTGGGTAAAAGCGCTTCACTGAGTGTGTCTGAAGGTGACTTACTTGATCCAATTGGACAAAAGTTAACGCATCTTTATATCGACGGACGCAAAGTAAGCTTAAGCAGCCGACATACCGAGCTTTACGAGAAGTATCGCCAGAAGCCATCTGAATAGCCGCTCTTTGGCTAGGTCTAAAACGAAAAAGCCCCTGTCAGTTCAACTGGCAGGGGCTTTTCATTTTAACGAACAAATATTAATTCTTAAATTCAGGCTCAGCTGTTTAATAAACGGGCGATGAGTTTTCTTAACGTTGCCGGTTCAAAGGGCTTGTCGGTTAAGGCATCGACACCGCTTTGCTTTACATTAGCAAGTTGTGGCTCGTTGGCGCGAGCAGTCACCATCAGTACCGGAGTGTGAGCATGTGCTGAGCTATTACGAATGTACTGAGTGAGTTCACTGCCGTTTACCTCCGGCATATGAAAATCGGTGACGATCAAGTCAAATTGATGTTCTGCTAAAATATCAATTGCCTGCTGGCCGTTCTCTGCCTCAACAAAGCTCTCAACACCGAGGTTTTCAAATACACGTCTTAAAACATGGCGCGAGGTCATGCTGTCATCAACAATCAATACCCGTAAATCTTCAACATCATAAAGTTCTAGATGAAGTGGCTCGGGTTCCATCATATCCATGGTGGCGGTAATGGCTCGTTGGAGCTGATCTGGCGTAAAAGGTTTTGGTAAAATGGCAATAATACCCGCTTGTTTGAACTGCTCCAGCTGGTCGGCACGATGTTCTGATGACACCAACATAAAATGTAAGGTATCTTTTAAATCGTTAGTATTAATGAATTCAATGAGTTCATGTGAAGTGCCATCAGAAAAATACATAGCGCTGGTGACGATATCGGGTTGCCAACGGAGTATTTCTTCTTTTGCTTCAGCAATGGTTGAAGCGCCACGGGTATGTTGAATGCCCGCCTGGTTCAGGTGCTGAGTAATTACTTTTCTTTGCACATCGGAAGGTTCGATAAGCAAAATACGGAGTTCGTCAAAGGCTATTGCCATAATCACATAATTAGGATTTATTGTGACCGAAAGAGTAGGGTATTCAGCAGATAAACTCAATCAGAAAATCTGTGTTATGCTCATTAAAAAAAAGAGGTGAGTATGAACGTTAGTCGCGACTTTTCAAATGATGGTAAGCAATTAGTTATTGCTATTAAAGGGAAATTTGATTTTAGCCTGGTACAGGAGTTTCGTCAGGCCTATAGCCATATTGGTGATTCACAGCCAACCGTAATTATCGACTTGAGGGAAACCGATTATCTGGACAGCTCGGCGCTCGGTATGCTGCTCAATATGCGTAAGTCTTTAGGCAGCAGTGTAAAAGGTATTCAACTGATTAATGCCAAGCCGGACGTGCGTCGTATTCTCGATATATCCCGCTTTGATAAGATGTTTGTTATTGCCTGATGAAGGTACTGATTGTCGATGATCAGCCTGCTAACCAGGTGATGCTGAGTGGCCTGATTAAACGCTTTGGTCATCAGGTCACCTGTGCTGATAACGGCATTGAGGCTATTGATATTTTCGCTAATCTGGCGCCAGACGTGGTGCTACTGGACGTTATGATGCCGGTTCTGGATGGCTTTCAGACCGCTCCCCGGCTAAAAGCTCTAAGCGGCGATGTCCATTTGCCGATTTTATTTATCACCGCATTGGATGATCAAGAAACCTTGTTGAAATGCCTTGAGGCTGGAGGGGATGACTTTATTAGTGTGCCTTTTGAGCCGGTTGTCCTGCAGGCAAAACTGAACGCGCACGCGCGGGTTCGCGAGTTGAGCTATTCCCTCAAAGGTAAAAACGAGACTCTGGCTTACCACTCTAACCGAATGGAGCGAGAGCAAAACGTTGTCAGGCACATGCTGGCTAACGCCCTGCAGGAAAACGAAACAGAATATCCGTTCTTAAAAACCTATCTTGCACCGGCCAGCGAGTTTAACGGTGACTTAGTTCTCTCTAAAGCAGGACCTCTGGGAAATTTTTATCTGTTTGTTGGTGACTTCACCGGACACGGGTTAGCACCCGCTACCGGCGCTCTTCCAGTTGCTCAAACCTTTTTTGATTCAGCTGAAAAAGGGCTCTCAATAGCTAACATGGTTGAAGAGTTTAACCGTAAACTAGTTAAGCTGTTACCCGATGACATGTTTTGTGCCGCTTTTGTTGCTGAGTTGTCTGCCAATGGTGAACGTTTAACTTATTGGAATGGTGGCATTCCTGATGCTCTGCTGATAAATGAAGCCGGAGCAGTCGAGAAGCGCCTGGTGCCTGAGCATATGGCATTGGGCATTTTGTCTCCGGAAGAGTTCAGTAGTCAGGTTAGCCATTGTTTTGTTGAGAAAAACACCCGCCTGATAACCTATACCGACGGTGTGGTGGAGATGACCAACAAGGCTGATGAGCGATTATCTGAACGGGGGTTCGAGGCGCTGTTGTTACGTTATGCCCGCGAGCGCGACTTTGAGGGGTTGGTTGGCTCATTCCAGACTTTTCAGCAAGGGCAAGAACAGTTTGATGACATTTCATTGGTGTGTCTGGATTGTGAAACCACCAACTTACCTGTTAATCAGCCTGATACCAATGTAACTCACTTACCTTTTCGGTTAGTGGTTTATTTAAAAGAAAATGAGATTAAAGGGCGCGATCCAATTATTAAACTGGTGGATTCTTTAAGCCATCTTGAAGGTATTCGCGCGCATAAAACAACCTTGTATTTATTGTTAGCAGAAGCTTTTAACAACACTCTGGAACATAGTGTTTTGCAGTTGGATTCGGGAATTAAAGAGACCGGGCATGGGTTCGATGAATATTACCGGACACGGGAAGCGCGTTTGGCTGTGTTAGAGGGCGTAGAGATAGAAATTGATATTGAATACAAGCCGGATAACCATTTGCTTTCGTTTAGTATCTCATCCAATAGCGAAAATGGTTTTTCGGAATATCAGCAAGTATCAGAAGATGATGAACAACAGGCATTTGGTCGTGGACTGCAGCTGATAAGAAACTTTTCAAGCCATGTTGAGTGGCGTGATGACGGGCGACGTCTGTATATTGAATACGACCTTAGCCGCCCGCACGCTTAACTTTATAGCCTTCCTTTTTTAACCAGCTTTCAATACTGTCTCGCTGGTCGCCTTGTAACTCTATTTCATACTCTTTAACTGCTCCACCGACACCACAGAGCTGTTTTAATTTTTTGGCTATCGACTTTAACTCTGTCTGCGGTTTATCCAGCCCAGTGACAATGGTTACTCCTTTGCCTTTTCGGCCTTTGGTTTCCCTGCGCAAGCGGACAATACCATCGCCTTCGGGAACGTCCTCTGGTTCAGGTTCCGGATCAATACGTCCCGAGTCTGTTGAGTATACCATTTGGCTCAGTTGGTCTTTCCAGTCCGGCATTTTACCTACCATTTTCTCTTAGGTTGGAACAGTTCTTCTAAATCGTCTTCTTTTTTGTGTTTTTCTTTGTCACGCGCATGAGCATCTTTTAGCTCTTGTGCAATTTGTTCCAGCGCTTTCTTAATCGATTGCTGGCGCGACGTAGTGTAGTCGTCGCTGAAACTCTGGTCTTCTATAGTGCGTAATGCTTTTTCATAATACTGTCTGGCGGAACCTAACATCTGACTCTCATAAGCATGACGGCCTCGACGTATTAAGGTTTCGATACTAATTTTCAGTTGCAACTTGGTCAAACGCTGATCTTCAACACTAAAAACATTGCTGTCCACCCGACCACGGGAATGCTCATTTCGTAAAGTAGAGCGCAACCGTTTGAGCCCATTGATCATTGCTATGATTTGTTTGTTATTTTCCGGGATCTCAAAGTCTTCACTGATTAACGAGGTGTCGTTACGGTCAACACTTTGTATGCGCTCTTCGTAATCCTGTATTCGCGCCTTATAGTCTTTTGACGGCGAGGCTGCGTTCATACCTTTAAGTATTTCTAACGCGCGACTATTAAGAACCACCAGCATGGATTTACCAATAGGGAAGAAGCTCGACATATGAATGAGATCTTCAATTTGTTCAAGCGAACTGCGAAAGCGCGCCAACTTCTTGCGCCGCTCTAGTTCTAAACGCTGTCTGTTCTGTTGTACCGCACCAACTATAATTGCCATTATTATTAGTAATATAATCAATGCGATGACAATGGTGTAAATCATATTACGCTCGTTAAGTTATAATTATTTTTTCAGGGTAATGTTAAAGAGAAAACACCACCACCTAAGTGTCCATTATTTTTCAGCTCGATAAAACCTTTTTTATTATTTCGTTCATGCGCGCTTGCTATCATCTGAGCAAAGTATAGACCTAACCCCGTCCGGGATTGCTGAATATCCAGTTGCTGTATCGGCATTGCGGCGTTCTCCAGCATACTAGCAGGAAAACCGTCGCCATTATCGTGAACCATAATACGACATCCACCATCTTCGATTATCTCTACTTTTATAAAGAGCTTATCGGCTGTGTAGCGCATTGCATTAATGATGATGTCATTAAGCAGATGAAAGATCAGATCTCTGTCGAACCAGCCTGACGCCGTTTCATCAATGTCGGTGCTGACAGTAATGTTCCGCTGTTCAAGATAGATCTCATTATTGAGCAACAGCTCTTCGACAAGTTCGTCGACGTGATGCTGGTCGCTATTCAGCGGTAAAGCGTTATTGTCGTTGCGGTAAAGCGTGAGCATTTGCATCAAACTTGAGTTGATACGCTGAGCCTCATAATGGACTTTCGCCATTTTTTCTGTTGCACTGCTGTCAGTGACCTGTTCTGATACTTCCTCTATCATCTGAATGAGTAAGCACAGTGAATTTTTCATGTCGTGCACTGAAGAAGCCAGGACGGTTGAAAAATCAAATGCGGGTTGGGTCATAGGCGACAGTTCCTGTGGTCCAAATAGAAGCCTCGACAAAATACTGTTGCGATAGCTTTTATATTTGTCATAGTTATCAAGATTATTATAGTATTTTCTTATATCACATTTAGCAAACTAGAGTGGCACGTTCCTCAATGAAATTACAGCAGTTACGCTACATTGTTGAAGTAACAAATCATAACCTGAATGTTTCTGCTACGGCTGAAAGCTTATTCACCTCGCAGCCTGGCATTAGTAAACAAGTCAGAATGCTGGAAGACGAGCTGGGCGTGCAGATATTTGGACGGACAGGCAAACACCTGACTCACATAACGCCAGCCGGTAAAGACATCATAGCGGTTGCTCAGCAGGTTCTGGATAACGTTCAGTCGATTAAGACAGTTGCTGCTGAACACACCTTGCCAAACCAAGGCAAACTCAACATTGCGACGACCCATACTCAGGCTCGTTATGCGTTGCCATCCGTTATTCAGCGGTTTATTCAGCAATATCCAAAAGTGTCATTGCATATGCATCAGGGGTCCCCGGAGCAAATTAGTGAAGCGGCAGCGAAAGGGCGGGCAGATTTTGCTATTGCGACCGAGGCGCTGCATTTATATCACGACCTCATTATGTTGCCCTGCTATCACTGGAACCGGTCTATTGTTGTGCCTAAATCACACCCGCTGACGCAACTGAGTAAGCTAACTATTGATGATATTGCTCAGTTTCCTTTGGTCACTTATGTGCATGGTTTTACCGGACGTTCCGAGTTGGATAAAGCCTTTACCAATGCGGGACATGAGCCAAAAATTGTCTTTACAGCAACCGATGCTGATGTGATAAAAACCTACGTCAGAATGGGGCTGGGTATTGGGGTTCTGGCCAGTATGGCTTACGACCCGAAAGAAGATACCGATTTAGTGGCCATACCTGCGGAGCATATGTTTGCTCATAGTACGACTAAGATAGGTTTCCGGCGCGGAACATTTTTACGTACTTATATGTACGACTTTATTGAGAATTTTGCACCGCACTTAACGCGCGATAGGGTGCAAAAAGCTACTCAGCTAAAAAGTCAGGATGAGATTGATAAACTATTTGATAGTTGCTCACTGCCGATGCGCTAAGCACCGGCAGTAGCATAAGCGATTAACATTCAATAATATTCACTGCCAAACCGCCGCGAGCGGTTTCTTTGTATTTGGTTTTCATATCGTTTCCGGTGTCCCACATGGTTTTAATCACTTTATCCAGAGACACTTTATGATCGCCTTCGCCTCGCATGGCTAAGCGGGCAGCATTAATAGCTTTAACCGAGCCCATGGCGTTTCGTTCAATACAGGGTACTTGTACTAAACCGCCCACAGGGTCACAAGTTAAACCCAGGTTATGTTCCATGCCAATTTCTGCAGCGTTTTCGACCCGAGATGGATCACCGCCCATAAATTCTGCCAGGGCGCCAGCGGCCATTGAACAGGCAACACCCACTTCACCCTGACAACCGACTTCAGCACCTGAAATTGAAGCATTTTTCTTATAAAGAATACCAATAGCGGCAGAGGTCAATAGAAAGCGCACCACGGCGTCTTCGTCCAGAGTTTCGATGAATCTGTCAGCGTAGCTCATTACTGCCGGTATGATACCGGCGGCTCCGTTAGTCGGGGCTGTTACAATGCGCCCGCCTGCGGCATTTTCTTCGTTAACGGCTAAAGCGTATAAATCGACCCAGTCCATGACTTGCATGGCATCGCTGGATTTTTCTTTCTTCAGTCGCTGATATAAAGACGATGCGCGGCGACGCACTTTAAGTCCACCCGGCAGAATCCCTTCAGTGGAGATACCGTTTTTGATGCTTTCCTGCATAGTGCGCCAAATCTTCATTAATCCGGCTCTAATATCCGCTTCACTGCGGAAGACTTTTTCGTTAGCCATCATTAATGAGCTCATACGCATGCCGTGCTCTTTGCAATGCGCCAGAAGGTCCGCAGCACTGTCAAACGGGTATGGAATAGGTTTCGACGACTGTTCTATCGCTTCTTCCAGCGTCTCGTCAAAATCTTCATCGCGCACAATGAAGCCACCGCCTATGGAGTAATACAAGTCGCTATAGATTACCTCACCGTCTTTCAGCAGTTTCAGTTCCATGGCGTTGGCGTGTTTGGGCATGGTTTTGCGGCGGTGAAAAGTAATTGCGCCTTCGCTGGGGAAGGAAACCTCATTCTCACCAAGCAAGTTCAGCTTTTCAGTCTTACGAGTTTGCTCCAGAAAATCTTCAACGGTGTCAGTGTCTACTGTTTCGGGAGTCTCACCGACCAGTCCAAGAATAACGGCTTTGCCGGTACCATGACCTTTACCCGTTTGGCCAAGTGAACCGAACAGTTCGACTTTTATTCCGTCCGCGTTATTTAAATGCCCTGATTTTTTTGCGGCATGCAAAAATTCATAGGCAGCTTTCATTGGCCCCACAGTATGAGAGCTGGAAGGACCAATACCAATTTTATAGATATCAAAAACGCTGATCATATTTATCCTTACCTGTCGCGCATGCTTATTCTGTTTATTATAGTATTGTCGCATGATTCATGTGGGGGGAAGCAAGTTTTAAGCAAAAATAAGTGGTCAGTTCAGTGGTCTGAAGTGATTTTTGCTGTCTGGTTGTAACTGCTCTGATAATTCACGCAAGATACCGGCGGTGGCGCCCCAAATATTTCGATGTTGCCAGGGGATGAAATACACGCGGTCGTAGATAAATTTCCGAATACGATAAACGTAGTGGTTCCCATGATCGAGAATATCGGCCAGCGGTACTTCAAAAATCTCAGCGACTTCACTTTCCTCGGCAACCAGCGGCTGTTGGGGTGAGACAAAAGCCACATAAGGGCGAATCATAAAATACGATAAGACAGGGTAGTCGTGCAAACGTCCTATGACTTCCACCTGACTGCGGGGCAGGCCAATTTCCTCTTCGGTTTCCCGCAATGCCGTGTCCAGTAAGTCGTTATCGGTTTCATCAAAGCGACCTCCGGGAAAGCTGATTTGACCCGCATGCTTGCGCAATTTGCTGGAGCGTCGGGTGAGTATGAGTGACAACCCATGCGGACGCTCAATAATTGGGATTAACACCGCTGCCGGGCGCAAACGTTTACGCAAAGGCTCATCAATTCGGCGCTCTACCGGCGGTGACGGGTGTAGGCTAAAGCGACGTATAAAATCAGCGCGGCTGTTAATGGTCATGAGGCTAACACCGGCAGTATGCGTGACACTTTGTCTTTGGTTTCCTGGTATTCATCCGCTGCTGTTGAGTCAGCGACCAGACCACCACCGGCCCAGCAATATAAGTGCTTATTTTCGGCGAGCAGCGTACGAATGGTAATACTGGTGTCGCTACGACCGTGCTGAGAAAAGTAGCCAATACTGCCGCAGTAAATATTACGTCGATGGGGCTCCAGCTCTTCAATAATCTGCATGGCCCGAATTTTTGGTGCGCCAGTAATAGAACCGCCCGGGAAAGCGCCGTTAAACAAACTTAATGCGGTGCGACCGGGCTGTAATTTACCTACTACTGTAGAAACCAGGTGATGCACCGCCGGAAAGCTCTCTATGGCAAACAAGCTTGGGGTTTTGATGCTGCCCGGCTCACAGTTTTTACTCAGGTCATTACGCAGCAAATCAACAATCATCAGGTTTTCCGCCCGGTCTTTTTCTGACGTTAGCAGGGCCTGCTGACTGGCCTGATCCTTGCGCGTATCGTCAAACCGCGGACGTGTACCTTTAATGGGTTTAGTTTCTACCTGACCTTCTGCATCGGTTAGTAAAAAGCGTTCCGGTGACAGGCTCAGAATAGCGCTACCGGGAAGACGCATAAAGGCAGAAAACGGTGCTGAATTAGCTTGTCGCAATTTAAGGTAAGCCGACCATTCACTACCTTGATAACGGGCTGAATATCGTTGCGCTAAATTAATTTGGTAGGCATCTCCGGCCAACAGATAGTTTTGCACTGCCGTAAACTTTTCTGTGTACTGACGCTCGTTCATATTGCTTTGCCAGTCGCTTAATAATTGAAAAGCTGGCGGTTTTTTTCTTGCCATGGGCTGACTCCAGAAGTCGCGAAGCTCTTCTGACTTATCTGCTGGCGCAACTAGCCAGACCGTGTTGGTCTGCCGGTCGATAATCAGTGCCTGGCTGTAATAGGCCAGTACCGCATCGGGAGACTGATAGATGTCTGCATTAAATTCCGGAATGACTTCCAGTGAGCGGCCATGATCATAACCCACCGCGCCGGCAAAACCGCCCTGAAAAGGCAGTTCAGCAGGGCCTGAATAATGACCTGCTAACTGATTCAATTGCTCGGCATAACGGCAAAGCTCGGCTGCATTTTCGGGGGCAGGCGGCAGTTCTAACGTGGCATCCGTTGCTACATTTAACTTGCCTGCTTTGCAGCTTAAAACCAGCTCTGGCTGTCGGAAGATAATATCGTAGGCACAGTTCTGGTGACTTTGTGCGGCAGAGTCCAGCAACAGTGCGTAGCTTTCATGCTGACAACGCTGAAACAACTCAATAGCTGAGGCCTCGCAATCAAGTTTTATCGCACAGAGATCCGGGAAAACACTCACATCATGCTCGCAATTCAGGCTGGTTATTCATTACCAATATACTACCACAGCAAATAATCGCCGGTCAGTGGCACTGGTCAGTTGTTAGCGAAAACGCTATTATAGCGCCACGCAAAAGTTAACCAAGAGGCAGTTCCATGACCACCATTCGTCAGGCCGATTTTATTGACAGTATTGCCGATGCGTTGCAGTACATTTCTTATTATCACCCACTGGATTTTATTAAAGCACTGGACGAGGCATACCAGCGAGAAGAGAGCGAAGCGGCGAAAAACGCCATTGCTCAGGTATTAACCAATTCACGCATGTCAGCTCAGGGCCACCGCCCTATTTGTCAGGATACCGGTATTGTGACCTGCTTTGTGAAAGTGGGCATGGGCGTGCAGTGGGATAAAACCGACCTGACCGTTCAGCAAATGGTGGATGAAGGCACTCGTCGTGCTTACAACAACCCGGACAACCCACTGCGTGCCTCTATTGTGGCTGACCCGGCGGGAGCCCGTAAAAACACCGGCGATAACACGCCAGCTGTGGTGCATATTGATATGGTGGCGGGCAATGAAATTGAAGTAATGATTGCCGCTAAAGGTGGCGGTTCTGAGAATAAATCGAAAATGGCCATGTTGAACCCCAGCGACTCTATTGCCGACTGGGTTGTTGAAACTTTGCCGAAGATGGGCGCTGGCTGGTGTCCACCGGGTATGCTGGGTATAGGTATTGGTGGTACCGCAGAAAAGTCTGCGGTGTTGGCAAAAGAATCACTAATGGAGTCTGTTGATATCCATGAGTTGATTGAACGTGGTCCGCAAAATGCCGAAGAAGAGCTGCGCTTAGAAATCTTTAACCGCGTTAACGCATTAGGTATTGGTGCACAGGGTTTAGGTGGTTTAACAACGGTGCTGGATGTGAAAATTAAGTCACTACCAACCCACGCAGCCTCTAAGCCGGTGACCTTAATTCCAAACTGCGCAGCCACCCGTCACGTGCACTTTACGTTAGACGGCAGTGGCGCAGCCGATTTAACCCCGCCGAAACTAGAAGACTGGCCGGATGTCACCTTTGAGCTGGGTGATGACGCACGCCGTGTGAACCTGGATGAAGTGACTAAAGAAGACATTCAGGACTGGAAAATGGGTGAAACCGTGCTCTTGTCCGGTAAGTTGCTGACCGGTCGTGATGCTGCGCACAAACGGATTAAAGGTATGCTGGATAACGGCGAAAAACTACCTGTCGATTTTAATAACCGTTTTATTTATTACGTAGGCCCGGTAGATCCAGTGGGTGACGAAGTCGTTGGTCCGGCTGGCCCGACAACCTCTACGCGTATGGATAAATTCACTGACCAGATGCTTGAAGAAGCCGGTATTATTGGCATGGTTGGTAAAGCAGAGCGTGGCCCTGAAGCTGTGGAAAGTATTCGTAAGCACAAAGCGGTTTATCTAATGGCCGTTGGCGGCGCGGCTTATCTGGTAGCAAAAGCCATTAAAAAGTCCCGTGTGGTGGCTTTTGAAGACTTGGGTATGGAAGCTATTTACGAATTTGAAGTAGAAGATATGCCGGTCACTGTTGCTGTGGATAGCGACGGTCAAAACGCGCATACTCAAGGCCCTGCTATCTGGAAAGCAAAAATTGCAGACCTTAATGAAAAATTAGGAGCTTAATTATGTCGCTGGCACTGTGGCAATGGATGGCAATAATTGGAGTGCCGGTTGTGACCGTAATTGCGGCGTTGTTATTGCTTTGGCAACAGCAGCGCCGTTTGCGTTTACAGGCAGAGCAACAAAATGCGGCACTGGAGCAAGACGCGGGCATTCTTCGCGAGCGCGTCGATGAACTTCAGCTCGAAGTTTATGAAAAAGACAGCCGCTTGCGTGAAACTCTGGCCAGAGCTGAACATGAGCAAAAAACGGCGGAAGAAAAGCTGAACTTGCTGAAGGTTAGCGAAGAACGTCTGACTCAGCAGTTTGAAAATTTAGCCAACCGTATTTTTGATGAGAAGTCCAAAGGGCTGCAGCAGCATCACCAGCAGTCGTTGCAGGCAACATTAGAGCCGTTCAAACAGCAAATTGATGCGTTTAAAAAGCAAATCACCCAGCAATACACCGATGAAACCAAAGAGCGCTCGGCACTTAAAAATGAAGTGATGTCGCTTAAGGACTTAAATCGCCAAATGGCGTCTGAAGCTGAAGCCTTAACCCGGGCATTAAAAGGCGACACCAAGCAACAGGGCAACTGGGGCGAAGTGGTACTGGAGCGTATTCTGGAGCAGTCTGGCCTGCGTGAAGGGCACGAGTATCAGACTCAGGAACATCACCGCGATGAAGACGGTAAGTCGTTCAAGCCGGATGTGATTGTGCATTTGCCGAACAAAAAAGACGTGGTCATCGACTCAAAAGTGAGTTTGTCGGCCTACGAGCGGTATTTTAATTCTGACGACGATGCAGACCGCGAACGGGCATTAAACGAGCACGTTCAGTCGCTTAAACAACACATAAAACAGTTGGGTAAAAAGAGCTATCACCAACTGGAAGGGCTGCGCACGCTGGATTATGTGCTGATGTTTATTCCGATTGAACCGGCATTTTTGCTGGCGGTTGACCGTGATCCGGAGCTTATTCGGCTGGCGCTGGATAACCAGATTATGCTGGTCAGTCCGACTAATCTACTGGTTGCGCTGCGCACGGTGCATAACATCTGGCAGTATGAGTATCAGAATCAGAATGCTGAAAAAATAGCGACTGATGCGGCGCGTTTGTACGACAAGTTTGTGGGCTTTGTGGAAGACTTAGAAAAAATTGGTAACGGCTTACAAACTCTGGATAACCGCTATCAGGAAGCCATGAAGAAACTAAGCACCGGCCGTGGTAACCTCATTGGGCGGGTGGATAAATTTCGCCAAATGGGTGTGCAGACTAATAAGCGGTTGAACCCGGATTACCTCGATTCCGACGAAACCAATCCGGAAGGCATAGAATCTGATGGTGCAGATAAGAAAAACGACTGAGCCCAAGCTCAGTCGTTTGCTTTTATCAACTTAATGCGCTGCGACGATAATGATCAACCCACAGTGAGGTTGCTCCACAAACTGCCAGCGGCATAATAATCAGATTAATTAGCGGTATCATGGTCAGCACGGTTACCCCGAATCCAAACCCTAGCGTTTTACCGCGTTGCCGGTGTAATTCAGAACGCATGCGCGGAAATGACAGTTTGTGGTTGTCGAACGGATAATCCAGATACTGTATCGACATCATCCAGCAGACAAAGATATACCAAAGCACCTGCCCAATAACCGGAATAACCAGCGACAACAAAAAGAAGCCGAGCGCCCGCGGAATGTAGTACATAAGTTTTTGCATTTCGCGTTTTAGCGTACGCGGAATATCTTTAAACAGACCCAGGAACCCCTCGTCGCCTAAGCTCTCGCCACTTTCATAGCGCTCTACTTTTTCCGCCAGAAGCCCATTAAAAGGGGCGGCAATTAAATGCATGATGGTACTAAAAATAAACGAAAAGAGCGCAATAATGGTAATAACCGCCAGCGGCCATAAAATAAACTCGAGCCACTGGAAAAAGTCGGGTAACCAGCCCATAAATTGTTCCAGCCAGTAGTCCACCTCAGCATACAACCAACTGAAAGCAAGTGAGAACAGGATAAGGTTGGTCAGAATAGGCACCACAACATAGCGGCGCAAACCTTTGGTTCGAATAAGTTCTAAGCCGCGTCCTATGTAAGCTAATCCCGAATTGCTGTAGGCTGCTTTTTGCATGAAAACTCCAGAGCTTTTAATTTGCTTAGTATAATAAGGCAATACAATGGCAATGTGCGGGCTAAATTGTTACAAATGGCTACCGGATCTGCTAGAGTCTTGTGATAATAAACCGCCGTATTAAATTGATAATAAAAACAACTGAATGCGCCTAAAACACATCAAATTAGTTGGCTTTAAATCCTTTGTGGATCCAACCAAAGTTCCTTTCCCTGACCAAATGACTTGCGTTGTCGGTCCGAACGGCTGTGGTAAATCCAATGTGATTGATGCCGTGCGCTGGGTGCTGGGTGAAAGTTCAGCAAAAAACCTGCGTGGCGACGCGATGAGCGATGTCATTTTTAATGGCTCAAGTGCCCGTAAACCGGTTTCTCAGGCCAGTGTTGAACTGGTGTTTGATAACAGCTCTGGTCGCATTCAGGGTGAGTACGCGGCTTTTAATGAGATTTCCGTTAAGCGTCTGGTGACCCGTGACGGCCAGTCGAACTACTTTTTGAACGGCAGCCGCTGCCGTCGCCGTGATATTACCGACTTATTTCTGGGAACTGGCCTGGGTCCGCGCAGCTACGCCATTATTGAACAGGGTATGATTTCCCGCCTGATTGAATCACGCCCGCAGGAACTGCGCGTTTTTATTGAAGAAGCCGCAGGTATTTCAAAATACAAAGAACGTCGCAAAGAAACTGAGAACCGGATGCTGCACACGCGTGAGAATCTGGAACGGCTGAGTGATGTTCGCGAAGAACTTGGCCAGCAGTTGGAGAAACTGGAACGTCAGGCTGCGGCTGCTATTCGCTATAAAGAATTGAAAGCCAGTGAGCGTAAATTTAAAGCTGAACTGCAGGCTCTACGCTGGCTGAAACTGGACAATCAACGACAGCAGTTGCAAGCGCAGTATGCAGAACAGCAAACGGAGCTTGAACGTTGGCAGGCACAGCAAAGCGGTGATGAGCGGGGTGCCATTGAACTGAAAGAGCAGGCCGAAGAGGCGCGTGATAAGGTTGAACAGTCGCAGGAAAAGATGTTCTCAGTGGGGAATGAAATTACCCGTATTGAGCAAACTCTGAAACATCAGCAAGAGTTAAAAGAGCAACGCAGCCAGCGGCAACAACAGTTGAATGAAGAAATTGCTCAGTTAGATGAGCAACTGGCGGATGATCGCCTGCAAAGAGAACAACTGGAAGAACAGCAACTGCTGCTTGAGCCACAGCTGGAGCAGGTTGAAGAACAGCTTGAAAGCGTGTCAGAGCAGTCTCAACAAGCGAATGAGAAGTGGCGGCAATGGCAGCAGCAACAAAGACAACAGCAGCAACAGCAACGTGATGTTGAGAAACAGCAACAGCAGGCACAATTGAAGCTGCAAGAGCTCAAACAAAGCCAGCAATATGCGCTACAACAAGTAGAGCAACTCCAAACTCAGCAACAGGACTTACTGCGGCAGAAACAGGCACTATCCGTTGACGAGAATGAACAGGCGATAGCGGAATTAAAGCATCAACTGGAGCACAAAGAGCTTCAGTATCAGCAGAGTAAGCAGCAACTGCAGGAGCTTCAACAAGCGTTTAAAGAACAGCAGGAACAACATCGACAGACTCAGCAGCAGCAAGATAAAGCTCAGGCTCAGTTAACGGCCATTGAGCAACTGCTGGAAGGGAAGCAAAATAACGATAGTCGCAGTGAAAAATGGTTACAGGAGAAGTATCCAGACAGCCTGAAGGTGAGGGAATTACTGCAGGCTGAAAGTGGCTGGGAAATGGCGGTTGAACAGTTGGCTTACGACTGGCTGGATGCCGTGGTTCTGGAACAAGCTCCGGAAGAATTAGAAGCGGTTTCTGGTGTGAAATTGGTTTGGCCTGAGAGTGGACAAGAGCCTGAAAGCTGGTCTCTGGCCAGTAAAGTCAAAGGTCCACTGCGTTATTGGGCGCCGCTGCAGCAGTGTCTGGCAATTGATACAGAGAAAAGTGCGGGGCAGCAGCTGCAACAGAGCGATGCCAGTTTTGCGGTGTCGAAAGCCGGTAACTGGTATTGGCAGGATGGTTTTATCGCGGCTCGTGTTGATGAGGATAATAGTGTTCTTCATCTTCATAAGCAGCGCGAAACTTTATTAGAGCAGCTTGAGGTGCTGGCTGCCAAGTTGTCTGAAAGCGATCAGCAGTTGCAGCGAACCGAGACGCAGCTTGAGCAGGCACAAGAAAGGCTGGAGCAGGTTCAGCAGCAGGTCCAACAGATTCTTAACGAGCAAGGTAAAGTTGAAGAGCGGCTGCAGTGGAACTTACAGCAGGCCGAGCAAATACAGCAGCAGTTAACGAGCCTGCAAGATAAGCAGCAAGAGCAACGATTGTATGCGGAAAATGCCGCTGAGCAGCAACAGCAAATTGAAATGCAGTTGGAAGAGTATGAACTGTTACTGGAGCAAACGGAGCAGGTTGACGAGGACTACGGTGAACAACTGGAGTCTCAAGTTCGAGCCGGAGATGAACAGTTACAGCAACTGCGCAGCCAACAGCAGCAGATGACATTGCAACAACAGAATTTGCAGGCTCAGTCTGAGCAGTTACAGAAGCTACTGCAACGCAGTGAGCAGCGCTATCAACAGCTTCTACAGGAACGAAATGAGCAAAAAAATGCGGACACTGATGAGAATCAAAATACGCTTGATGAGCAATTAACGGAGCTATTGGATAAGCGGGGCGAGGTTGCGGAACAATTGCAGGAGCAACGCCAGCAATTGTCGCGGTTAGAGCACGACTTGCAGCAAATAACTCAGGGACAATCTGCAATTCAGACAAAAATAGGCCAGGCCAAAGAGGCAATGCAGAGTACTGAGATTGAGCAGGTTAAATTGCAGGAACGCAGTCAGGCTGTGTTGGAAACGCTGGCTGAAACAGGCCTTAAATTGAAAGATATACTGGAAGAGCTTTCCTCCGACGCTGACGAAAAGCCGTGGCTTCAAGAGCTGGAGTCAATACAGAATAAGATAAAACGCTTAGGGGCAATTAACCTGGCGGCAATTGATGAAGCCGAAGCGCAAAGAGAACGTAAACAGTACCTCGACCAGCAAGTGGATGATCTATCATCGGCGTTAGACACTTTAGAAGCGGCGATTCGTAAGATTGATAAAGAAACGCGACATAGGTTTAAAACCACTTTTGATGCGATAAACCATGATTTACAAATTCTGTTTCCGAAAGTTTTTGGTGGTGGCAGTGCCACGCTCGAACTTACCGATGACGATTTACTGGAAACGGGCGTTACCATTATGGCTAGGCCACCGGGCAAGAAAAACAGTACAATTCATTTGCTTAGCGGTGGAGAAAAGGCACTGACCGCATTATCATTGGTATTCGCGATATTTCGCTTGAATCCGGCACCTTTTTGCCTGTTAGATGAGGTTGATGCGCCATTAGATGATGCCAACGTAGGACGGTTCTGTCGTTTGGTGAGTGAAATGTCGGAATCGGTACAATTTATTTATATCAGCCACAATAAAGTGGCAATGGAAATGGCTACCCATCTGGCAGGGGTAACAATGCAGGAAGCGGGCGTTTCGAGATTGGTAGCGGTTGATGTTGAACAGGCTGTGGCGATGACAGACGCCGGATAACAAAATAAGCTTGATGGAGCAAAAATGGGCAGTTTACAAATAACCCTCAGTATTCTTGGGATCCTGGCAATCGCAGGTATTGTTGCGCATGGCGTATGGAAGATACGTAAAGGTAACCAGCAACAACGACAGCGTGAACAACGAGTTGCAGAGAATCGTCAGCAGCAATCGTCCGGTTTTGATGACGACGGCATTGGCGAAGTTCGGATTTTAAAGAAAGAGAGTTCAGATGACGGCTACAACCATGACCAAGCCGTTGAGCTAAAAGCAAAAACATCGTCGCACAGTAATGTGAGAACACAGGACAATGATGCCGAGGCTGTCGAGCAAATGTCGATGGACCTTAGCAATGATGACGATATGTCTGACTCATTACCCTCTATGCGTGTCAGCAATGATGAAACGGTTGAAGTAGAGCAAACTGAGCTTAAGTTTGATGGGGATGTTCCTTCAGAGCCGGATGACTCTTATAAAAGTGCCGCCGAACAGAGCTCTGTGCAAGAGTCAGCGCTTGAGCCAGAAACCGAACCAGAGGTTAGTGCGGATACGGCTGATGATTTTGAGTCGGTTCCGGAAGAAGTTATTGCCTTACATGTTAAAGGGCCAGTACAGGGCGCAGTATTGCTGCAAATGATGACCGAGCTGGGCTGTAAGTTTGGCGAACTGGGTATTTTCCATCGCTATGAAAATACCGCAGGCACCGGACCAATGATTTTTAGTGTTGCCAACATGTTCAATCCTGGCACGTTTGACCTGGATAACATGGAGAACTTTGAAACCGATGGTGTCGCGTTTTTTATGGCCTTACCCATGAAATTTGACGGTCAGCAGGCCTTTAATATGATGTTGAACGCGGCTAAAAAACTCGCTACCGAAATTCCTCAGGGGCAGGTTCTGGATGGCCAGCGCCAATTATTGACCCGCCAGTCGATTCACGAAGCACGCCAGCGTATTCGTGAATTTGAACGTAAACACTCAGCTTAATTACAGGTCATTATGAATCAGTCTGTTCACCAGCGCATGCAAGAGCTGGAGCAATTACTTAATCGTTACAACCAGGAATATTATGAGAATGACGAACCATCAGTGCCGGACGCTGAGTATGATCGTCTTTTTCGGGAACTGAAAACTCTGGAAACTGAACACCCGGATTTAAAAAGTGCCCAGTCTCCAACTATGAAAGTGGGTGGTAAGCCCTTAGGTCAATTTAGAAGTGTTCAGCACGAAGTTCCCATGTTGTCACTGGATAACGCTTTTTCTGTCGATGAGTTTGAAGCTTTTAGCAAGCGCGTTGAACAGCGGCTGGATACCAATCAAACCGTGACTTTTTGCTGTGAACCTAAGCTTGATGGTGCTGCGGTCAGTTTACTGTACGAAAATGGCCTGTTAGTGCGTGGTGCAACCCGTGGCGACGGGCAGAGCGGTGAAGATATTACCGAGAACGTTAAAACCATACGCAATGTGCCGTTAAAACTCTCTGGCAATGTACCAGAAAAGCTGGAAGTAAGGGGCGAAGTGGTTATGCCGTTAGGGGCTTTTGAGCGCTTCAATGAGCAAGCCCGGCTGCGTGAAGAAAAGGTCTTTGCTAATCCGCGGAATGCAGCGGCAGGCAGTTTACGCCAGTTAGACTCCAGAATTACCGCAAAACGCCCTTTGCACTTTTATGCTTACAGTTTGGGATTAATATCAGAAACCACACAACTTCCCGACAGTCATCACCAGCGCTTGCTGCAGCTGAAAGACTGGGGACTGCCGGTGAATATTGAAATAAAGACGGTAGACTCCGTGCAGGGTTGTGACGATTACTATGAAGCTATTTTAGCCCGTCGGGATACCTTAAATTACGATATTGACGGCGTAGTTTTTAAAGTGGACTCTATTCGCCTGCAACAGGACTTGGGCTTTGTCGCACGGGCACCGCGCTGGGCTATTGCACGTAAGTTTCCCGCGCAGGAGCAACTGACAACTATTACCGGAGTTGACTTTCAGGTTGGTCGTACCGGCGCGATAACGCCAGTAGCGCGTCTAGAGCCGGTTAATGTGGGCGGTGTTACAGTATCTAATGCCACTTTGCATAATGCGGATGAAATTGAGCGACTGGGTGTTCGTATCGGCGACTGTGTCAGTATTCGCCGCGCGGGCGACGTTATTCCGCAAGTGGTCAGCGTTATAAAAGATAAACGTCCTGACAACACTGAGGCAATTGAATTTCCTCAGCATTGCCCGATTTGTGAATCCGAAATTGAACGCGTTGAAGGCGAAGCCATTGCCCGCTGTACCGGTGGTTTGTACTGTGCGGCTCAGCGAAAGGAAGCGATTAAACACTTTGCCTCCCGCAAAGCCATGGATATTGATGGTCTGGGCGATAAAATTGTTGAGCAACTGGTGGAGCGAGACTGGATAAAATCGCCGGCTGATCTTTATCGTCTGTCCAAAGCGGAATTGGCAACTTTGCCGCGAATGGGCGCTAAATCTGCTGAAAATCTACGAAATGCTATTAAAGCGACGCAGGAAACAACCTTAGCCCGTTTTATTTATGCATTAGGTATTCGGGAAGTGGGGGAAGCGACGGCAAACGCGCTGGCGAATCACTTCAAAAATCTGGATGCTTTAATTGCCGCAGAAAATGAACAGCTACAGGAAGTTCCGGATGTCGGTGCTGTTGTCGCTAAGCATATTGTGTCTTTTTTCCATGAAGCCCATAATCAGCAGGTAGTTGCGGAATTGCGTGAGTTTATTTCCTGGCCTGAGGGTGAAGAGGCAAGCTCTGTGCAAAGTGACCGGTTGGCGGGCAATACCTATGTCATTACCGGTACTTTGTCGACCATGACTCGTGACGAGGCTAAGTCCGCTTTAGAAGCCTTAGGGGCGAAAGTTGCTTCCAGTGTTTCTAAAAAGACAACCGCGCTGGTTGCCGGGGAAAATGCCGGCTCAAAACTGACCAAAGCCCAGTCCCTCGGGCTCGATATATTAGATGAGAATGCGTTAGCTGAGCTGATCAGCGATTAACGTCCTTTTGCGCTCAGGTCTTTCAGAAGGCCTGAGCCATTGATATCGACAATGCCTTTTTCTTCGTCAAACTCGAACCGGATAGTCGGGTGTGTGGTTTCCAGCAGATAGCTACGGTCATCAATCTGTACACGAAGATGGCTCAGAGGTTCATCTTCATCAAACTCTTGCCGATGGTTAATGCTGACTTTGTGGTCACCAATATTTAGCTCGAAACCTTTGAAGAAACCATTAGCAAACTCTGCGACATAAACCTGCCCCTGCTTATTTACAAACAGGTTGAGAATGTAGTTCGGTGGCATGTCTGAGGTACGCATTTGCGACTTGCCGGCAGTAAAAATAATGGTGTCATACACCTTTTTATACTCGAAGCCAAAAGTTAAAGGTTCCGTACGGCCTGATGGATAAATGACTTTACCACTACCTTCGGCTTTCCAGTCGGCTAAAGTTTGAGCGCTAAATAGTAGCGCTGCAAAGACGAAAAAATATTTTACGCTATTCATAGGTTGCCTCAACTACTCACCTCGGTAACATCTACTTTTAACTTAAGCATTTGTCCGGGCTGTAGATAACGATTGCGTTGAATGTTATTCCATTGCTCAATTTGGCGAATGGTGACATTAAATTTATCAGCAATCCTGGCTAATGAGTCACCGCTACGCACACGGTATCTTATATTACGCATGATACTGTTAATACTGCTTTGTATCGTCGAAGATGGCTCGGCTTCCGTCCAAACCACTAATTCCTGTCCTGGTCTTAAATAATCGCCTGGAGCCATTGAGTTCCAGCGGGCTAAATCACGCAAGTTAACTTGATAGGCGCGACTTAGATCCCAGAGTGTATCGCCAGATTCCACTATGTGTTCTATACGCTTACCGGAACGCTTCTGATCTTGACGGTCCTCACGGCGCTGATCTTGCGATAATGTGTAATTGTCGATATCGAGTGTGGCAACTGGCACTAACAAATGATCGCCCGCGCGAATAATATCGCTGCTTATGTCATTGACCTGCTGTATCACGTCAACAGACGTATTGTATTTTTTAGAAATAACGAGCAGACTTTCGCCTGATTTAACCTCATGTCGGGTCCAGCTCAGCCAGTCTTTTGGCTCGGTTTTACCCAATGCCTGTTTAAACTTTTCCGCATTTTGATGCGGAAGAAGTAAACGGTGAGGGCCGTTTGGTGCCGTTGCCCAGCGGTTATAACCTGAGTTGTACTGATGCAGTAAATCCAGTGGCATATCAGCCATATCGGCAGCTAATGCTAAGTCGATTTGTGCCGGTGTTTCAACTACCTCAAGCTTTGGCTGGTTTTCTATCGGGTACCATGCCACACCATATTCTTCGCTGTTGGCGAGTATTTCCGCTAAAGCTAATAACTTGGGTACGTAAGCGCGAGTCTCACGTGGTAATGACAGGTTCCAGAAGTCAGTTGGCTTGTTCAGACGCTCATTTTTGCGAATTGCAGCGGCAACTCGGCCTTCACCTGAATTATAGGCTGCCAGCGCGTGCATCCAGTCACCATCAAAGTAACGATGAAGTGCCTGTAAATAATCGAGTGCAGCGTGTGTCGCGGCAAAAACATCGCGACGACCATCGTACCACCAGTTAATATCCAAACCATATTGGCGCGCGGTACCCGGAATAAACTGCCAGACACCAGAGGCACTGCCATGCGAATAGGCAAACGGGTCGAAGGCACTTTCGACTATCGGCAATAAAGCCAGATCGACCGGCATATCACGTTTTTCCAGCTCTTCAACAATGAGATGCAGGTAAGGTTCAGCGCGTTTAGCAACGCGGTCTAAATACTCCGGGTGGCTGGCATACCAGTTGCGCTGGCTTTGTACTCTGGGTACATCAGGCACATGAAAGCTCAATTGCTGGCGAATACGCACCCACAAATCTTCCTGCTCCTGCGGGGTAAGCTTTACAGGCTCGCTGACTTTTATTTCTTCTTCGGTGTGCTGACTTATCACTTCTTCCGGAATGACCGTCAGTTTAAGCTCTGTAGTTTCGTTTTTTGTATTTACCGGTTCATTATTACTAAACAGCATTGTGCTCTGGCAGCCGCTTAATGCCAGGCCACTAGCCACCATACAATACTTTAACCATACGTTCTTTTGTTTGCTGTTTATCATGCGCAATTTACTTCCGATAATTATTAAAATCTTGAGGAGTTTAAAGAATCACGCATTATCTTTCCACTGCCTAATTGTATAAAAAACATCCTCGGGCGTGTTTTTTACACTTTCGGCATGCTTATTTGCTGCTGCAATAACACTTTTTTGATCAAATCGAAGAAAGGGATTAATGGCTAACTCTAGTTGCAGCGTGCTTGGTAGGGTTATTTGCTCTTGTTCACGCAACATTCTGACCTTTTCAGCGTAACTTTGCAGCACAGCGTTCTCTGGCTCAACTTTCAAGGCGAAATTTACATTTGCCTGAGTATACTCGTGGGCACAAAAGACCCGAGTTTCTCCTGGCAGCTTGCGCAGCTTTAACAACGACTGCGTAAATTGTTCTGGCGTACCTTCAAACATACGGCCACAACCACCGGAAAACAGTGTGTCACCGCAAAATAAAAAGCCGGGAGTATAAAAACTGATGTGATCCAGTGTGTGTCCCGGAGTGGTTAATACCTGCCACTGAATACCTCCAACAGTCAGCTCATCGCCTTCTGTAACTGTCCGGGTGAGCGTTTTTATTTCTGGGTTTTCCGGACCGATGACCGGGCACGGGCTCTGCTTTATTAACTCAGCTATGCCGCCAGTGTGGTCGTAATGGTGATGAGTGACTAGAATAGTCTCTATACTTTTATTCTTTTGTTCCAGCCATTGTTGAACGGGTTTGGCTTCGCCGGGGTCTACAATAATAACTTTGTCGTTATTGTTGGTTTCAATTGCCCATATGTAATTGTCATCGAAAGCTTCAATAGCGTGCACTCGCATGTTAACCCCTATAACGCTAGGATGAGAAACCCAGCGAGTAAGTTGAAGATAAGTTCATAATACAGGAATTAGCCGTGTTAATTAAACCAGCATATTCGAAAATTGATTTAGCGGCTCCCGGGGACTGGCAGCAAATGGCCTGCGGGGACTACATGATGGAGCAGACGGCTGATTTAATTCGCGTTCATCAGCGACGACTAAAGCCGGGGAAAACCGTGGCAATAGGCTCTTTGAGTCCGGGGCTTAATGAGTGTCTTAAGAATGGAGCTCAGTGGCTGACTGTAGGTGCCGGTAGTGACGTAGCGGTTCGCAGCAAGTTAACGGAGCTCGCTTTAAAGGAAGACAGTGTCGATAACCTAATTGCTCCCTTTGTCCTTGAATTTTGTCGGCATCCGCACCAGCTACTTAGGGAGGTTACGCGAGTACTGGATGATGATGGCGTATTAATACTTACGGGGTTTAACCCCTATAGTCCGGCAGTAGCCAGTGGCTTTTTCATTCGCCATAAAAAGAGCTTCCCATGGTGTGGAAGGTACTTTACGCCAGTGAGAGTTAAAGACTGGCTGGAATTATTAGGGTTTGAAATTCTGGAGTCTGAATTTTATGTTTCGAATTTTCTGCACCATAGCGAACACCGGGGAAGTGACTGGTCGACGAAGCTGAGCAACCTGATACCAGGACTGCGCGCGGCTTATTTTATTGTGGCACGAAAACAAACGCTGATTAACAGATTAAAACCGTCAGCTCAAAGAAAGCAACTTGCGGTTAACGGAAGGCAGGCAGCAACAGCAATGACGAGCAAGCAGTTTTCAAAGTCTAATAAACAATAAGAGGTAAATTATGATTACAGCACAAGAGTTATGTGGAAAAGCGAAGTCGAACGTCAAAGAAGTGAACACCGAAGAACTACAAAAAGCCATAGAGCAGGGCGCGCGCGTTATTGATGTAAGAGAACCGGCTGAATATGGACAAGGGCACATTCGGCAAGCGGTGAACATGCCCCGTGGTGTATTGGAAATGCAGTTAAATCAGCATCCTGATGTGGCCGGATATGACAACGCTCTGGAGCGCATCGCCGAAAAGCCCTTGTACCTTATTTGCCGAACCGGTGGTCGTTCAGCTCTGGCCGCAGAGAGCCTGCAACGCATGGGATTCGATAACGTATACAGCGTAGATGGTGGTATGAGCGCCTGGCAGGAGAAAAAACTGCCGGTAGTTGCCGGCGAGTAACTTACTCGCCCCCAAACCCTTTATCTTCAAGCAAAGGCTCGCGCGTTGCGGCGTCGCGGGCCAGTTCATCACAACGCTCATTCTGTTTATGCCCGGAATGGCCTTTTATCCACTTCCATTCAACTTTATGACGATTCACTTCTTCGTCCAGTTGTTGCCATAAGTCTTTATTTTTAACTGCTTTACGAGCGGAAGTACGCCAGCCGTTTTGCTTCCAGCGATGCATCCACTGCTCGACACCTTGCTTCACATATTGGCTGTCTGTAGTCAGAATGACATGACAGGGGCGTTTCAACTCGCGCAGGCCGGCGATAGTAGCCAGCATCTCCATGCGGTTATTGGTGGTCAGACGATAGCCCTGACTTAATTCTTTGTGATGTTTCCCGTATTCCAGTACAGCGCCATAGCCGCCTGGCCCCGGGTTTCCCAGACAAGAACCATCAGTATATAAATGAACAGTTTTTGAGTTCGACATGTTACTTGCTACTATATCCTTTGTTTCCAGCGAGTATATCAGGATTTCACCATGCGTCAGGTCGTATTAGATACAGAAACTACCGGAATTGACCCTGCAAAGGGGCATAGAATTATTGAAATAGGCTGTGTGGAGCTTATTAATCGCAAATTAACCGGTAATCATTTCCATGTTTACATTAATCCGGAGCGGGTGGTCGAGCAGGAAGCGATTGAAGTTCATGGTATAACCAATGATTTTTTAACCGACAAGCCGGTATTTGCCCAGGTAGTTCATGATTTTATTGAATTTATTAAGGGCTCACAGTTAGTTATTCATAATGCGCCATTTGACGTGGGTTTTATGGATGCTGAATTTAGTCGTATTCGTCCGGCTGTCGGCCTGACCAATGATTTTTGCTCGGTACTCGATACCTTACAACTTGCCCGTGAAATGCGCCCGGGGCAAAAGAATAACCTGGATGCACTGTGTCGTGCTTATGGTGTTGATAACTCCTCACGTCAGTTGCACGGAGCTTTACTGGATGCTGAGATTCTTGCTGACGTCTATTTGATGATGACCGGCGGGCAAACGGCATTAAACCTGGCCAGCCACGGAAAAGATAATCAGGGTGGTTCACAAAAAGTGGAACATCAAAGAATAACCAATCGTCCCACATTAAAGGTTTTGCGGGCAACGGCCGATGAAGAAGCATTACATCAGGAGCGTTTGGCGCGAGTCAAAGAAGAAGGTGGACATTGTCTGTGGCAAGACTCTTAGCAGTATTATTGGTTTTAATATGTAGCTCATCAGCCTATGCGGTACAGAGTTTTAGCACGGTTGACTCTGACTCGAAAGAGGAAGTTGAAAAGCGTGCGATGAGCCTTATTGAAGGAGATCTTACTAATAAATTACCAATTAAAGGACAAAGTTTCCGTATAGACGAGAACGTCGAAGAAATTACTCTGCTGTTCTTCCGCGAACCGGGCAGCAAGCCTCTGGTCCTTATTAAGCCTGATGGGAGCAAGTGGTACGATACCCGGTATCCGGCGGAAAAAGTAACTTGGTATACCGATCCTAACTTTGACATTATCCGGATAAAAGAACCTCAGCCTGGTCCCTGGCAGGCCGCTGGTCGCATCGATGAAGAAAATAAAGCCTTAGTCATTTCTGATATTCGCTTTGAAGCCGAGCCTTTACCTAGTCCATTATTTCAGTACGAAGAGCTAAAAGTAGAAGGAAAACTCTATAATGGCGACGAAGTGGTTAAAACTTCACGTTTTCGTCAGACCGTGCTATTGGATGTTCTATTTGTCAGTACCAATAACTCAGACTTTGATAACTTCGGCTCGAATCCGTCACGTGTTGCACAATTTGAAGACGACGGGCGAGGGCATGACGAAAGAGCAGGTGATGGTATATTTACCGGTTTCTTTAATCTCGATGTTGTACCAGGTGAGTGGATGGCCACTTATGAAATGACCACCCCGCTGTACCAACGAGTGTTTGAATCAGGCCCTGTTGAGGTTAAGCCGTTACCAGTTGAATTTAATGTTATTCAGTCAGAGTCTGTGGACGATAATCATCAATTAGTCGTTCGTGTTAATGAAGACTGGATAGATCCACAGAGCCTGGTGATTAATGGTGAAACCAGTTTTCCTAACGGAGAGGTTCGTAAATTTACGGTCAGCCAGATAGAGAGCTTTCCGCACAGTGTCGAAATTGCTAACCTGGCTTTTGGTAAACACCTTATAGATTTAGATATTTTTGCTACCAGTGTGGGGGGGCGTGAATTTGAAGCCCGAATTGATGACTTTAGTTTTATTGCAAAGGAACCGCCTCCACCTGAACCGACAGCCGCAGAGTTGGCGCAACGGCAGCAAATAGAGCTTGAGCGTCAACGCGAACAGGCAAGACTAGAGCGTGAGGCCAAGCAAAAGCAGGCGATGACTAATCTGATCATTATTGTTGTTGTTAACATTGTTCTCATTGCGTTAGCTTTAGTTGGGCTGTGGTGGTTTAAGTTTCGTCGGAAAAAAGTTGCTGTTGAGAACGATGAAGCGGAAGCTGAAAAACCAGAGAAAAGTGGTAAAAAGTGACCTTTGTGGTTAAAAAAGCACAGATCTGAATATAAATCAGACAGTCGGTTAAAATCTTTAAAAAAAGTGTTGACTCATTTGCCCCTCACTCGTAATATGCACGCCGCGTTGAGGGAGACTTCAACGTGTAGTACTAATGCGGAGTGGTAGTTCAGTTGGTTAGAATGCCGGCCTGTCACGCCGGAGGTCGCGGGTTCGAGTCCCGTCCACTCCGCCATTTAGTACGCCTCAAAGAATTTTTGCGGAGTGGTAGTTCAGTTGGTTAGAATGCCGGCCTGTCACGCCGGAGGTCGCGGGTTCGAGTCCCGTCCACTCCGCCATTATTCTCTCTCTTAGTAATCCCCCCTGTGAAATCTAAATTAATTACCTTTTTTATTTTCTTTCGTTTGTTGTATTTTTCATTCATCTTAAGTTTTACCCCGAAGATCATGCTTTTTGCCGTTTAGCTCTTGAGCCTGAGCCTCCACAGGGCTAGAGTATTGTCACCAAAATCACAATGATAAACATAGACAACGGGAGATACCCATGCGGAAAACTTTACTGGCTGTAGCTGTGAGTGCGGCAGTATCGTTGGGAGCTTGCAGTGATGCAAATGACTCATCGACAACTGAGAACAAAACTGCTTCAACTGAAGCTTCTAAAGACAGCAGTCAACAAGCAAAAGAAGCAAACCCATTTTACAAACCCAGCCCTCTGCTGTATCAGGCACCTGACTTCGATGCCATTGAGTTCAAACATTTTGAGCCTGCGTTTGAAAAGGGTATGGAAGAGCACATGGCTGAAATTGAAGCCATTGCAAATAACTCAGCAGAGCCAACATTTGAGAACACCATTGTAGCGATGGAAAAATCGGGTGAAATCCTTGGCCGTGTTTCATCCGTTTTCTACAACCTGTCATCGTCCAATAGTAATGAACAAATTCGCGAGTTGCAGGGTAAGTTAGCTCCTAAGTTAGCGGCTCACAGCGATAATATTCGACTGAACGCTAAATTGTTTGCTCGAATTAAGTCACTGCATGACAAACGTGATGAATTAGATCTGGATACTGCGTCAGAACGTTTATTAGAGGACACCTACAAAGGCTTTGTCCGTGCTGGTGCTGAACTAAATGAAGATGAGCAGCAACAGATTCGCGATGTTAATTCGCAACTTTCCAGCCTGACCACAGAGTTTCGCAATAGCTTAATGAATTTGACTAAGGAAAACGTGATTGTCGTTGATTCTAAAGAAGAGTTAGCCGGCTTAAGTGATAGTCAAATCAGTAGCCTGGCGAGTGCGGCTGAAAGCCGTGATATGCCGGGTAAATACGCCATTACTTTAACTAATACAACACGTCAGTCTATTTTGACTGATCTTGAAAACCGCGAATTGCGTCAGCGCATTTGGGAAGCGTCCTCAAACCGTGGCACAGGAAATACCGAGACCGATACTCGCCCAATGGTTGCAAAGCTAACTCAGTTGCGTGCAGAAAAGGCGAATCTATTAGGTTATGACACCTGGGGTGATTACGTTCTTGAAGAAAACATGGCCGGTAATCCAGAAGCCGCTCAAAAAATGTTGCGTGATCTGGTTCCTGCAGTTGTAAGCAACGTTGAAAGCGAAGCCGAAGAGATTCGTGCGATGATTAAGGCTGAAGGCGAACAGCATGAACTGAAACCGTGGGACTGGTTCTACTACGCAGAGAAAGTTCGTGAAGAAAAATACGCGATTGACTCTGACGAAGTGAAAAAATACTTCGAATTTAATCGTGTTCTGGAAGACGGTGTGTTCTATGCAATGAACCAACTGTTCGGAATTACCTTTGAAGAGCGTAACGATATCCCTGTTTATCAGGATGATGTTGTTGTTTATGAAGTTAAAGACGTAGACGGCTCAAGCTTAGGTTTGTTCTATGCTGACTACTATGCTCGCGACAGCAAACGCGGTGGAGCCTGGATGAGCTCGTTCCGTACTCAGTCTGAATTGATGAACCAGAAGCCGGTCATTTTGAATAACATGAACATCACTAAAGCTCCTGAAGGTGAACCAACCTTATTAAGCTTTGATGAAGTTTCAACCATGTTCCATGAAATGGGCCATGCGTTGCACGGCATGTTCTCTGATGTGAAGTATCCATCTCAGGCAGGTACGTCTGTGCCGCGTGACTACGTTGAGTTCCCTTCAACTTTCCAGGAAGACTGGACGCTGAACCCGAAAGTTATTGCAAATTATGCAAAGCATTACGAAACAGGTGAGCAGATTCCTGACGAGTTACTGCAAAAAGTACTGGATGCACGTAACTTTAACCAGGGCTTTGATACTTTAGAGTATATTTCCGCTGCGTTACTGGATCTTGAGTATCATACAGTGGAGCCGGGTACAGAAATTAGCGACGTTGAAAAGTTTGAGCAGGACGCGCTGGAGAAAAACGGTGTGGCTATTGAAGCTGTACCGCCACGCTACCGTTCAACTTACTTTGCTCACGTATTTGCGGGCGGCTACTCAGCAGGTTATTACGCTTACATGTGGAGTGAAGTGCTGGCAGCCGATGCGTTTAAACATATGGGCAATAATGGTGGTTTGAGTCTTGAAAACGGTCAGGCTTTCCGTAAAGAAATTCTGTCTAAAGGCAGCAGTAAAGACCCTATGCAGCAGTATATCGACTGGCGTGGTCAGGAGCCAACTGTTGAAGCCTTACTTGAGCGTCGCGGACTAACGAATCCTAGTATCGACTAAGTCAGACTGAAATAATTTCGACTGAACAGTCGTTATCTAAAGCCACTGGCGTTATCATCGTCAGTGGCTTTTTTATTATCTGCAGATAGGCGAGGCACAAATGCAAGAACGGATTGTAATAGTTGGTGGCGGTGCAGGCGGATTAGAATTGGCGACCATGCTGGGAAGAAAGCTGGGTCGCAAGAAGAAAGCGAAGATAATACTAATTGACAGAAACAGTACCCACTTGTGGAAGCCGTTGTTGCATGAAGTTGCCTCAGGCGCCCTGGACTCGCGGCTGGCAGAACTGGATTACCGCGGACAAAGTGCTCGCGAAGGTTTTCAGTTTCTGGTTGGCACTTTAGAGTCTGTGAATAAGGACGAAAAGTCGATTCAACTAGCGGCGATAAAAGATGAGCAGGGCCATGAGGTGTTAGCGCCGCGCAGTATTCAGTACGATAAATTAATTCTTTCCATTGGCAGTGTTACCGCAGATTTTGGAACCCCCGGAGTTAGCGAGCATTGCTACTTTCTGGACTCACTACGTCAGGCCGATGAGTTCCATGAGCATTTATTAAATGAGTTTTTACGAGTAAACCAGTCGATCGAAGACGGCGAAAATACGAAATTGTCGCTGGCGATTGTGGGGGGCGGGGCTACCGGCGTTGAGCTGGCTGCTGAACTCATTCATTCGGTGTCATTGTTGTCTATTTATGGCCTTTCTTTCCTTGATCAAAAACATTTTGAAGTTCGCTTGGTTGAAGCCGGTAAACGATTATTGCCTGCATTGCCTGAGCGTTTGTCAGCATCGGTAGAGAAGAAACTGAAATCGCTGGGTGTCGAAGTCATATTGGGTAACCCGGTTACTGAAGTAAAAGAAAACACTCTGGTGTTGTCTGAAGGAGAGAATATCAGTGCCAATTTAATGGTTTGGGCAGCGGGTGTCCGGGCTCCCGATTTTGTCAGTGAATGGGGCCTGAAAGTTCGCAAAAACAATCAAATTGAGGTAAATGAGTATCTCCAGTCGGTATCTGACGAAAGCATTTATGCCATAGGTGATTGTGCTGGTTGCCGCATAGATGATGAGCGTTGGGTACCACCAAGAGCTCAGTCAGCGCATCAGATGGCTGAATGTTTGTATCAGAATATTGTACGTGAGTACCGCAACAAACCGGCGAAAGCCTTCAAATATAAAGACCGAGGCTCGCTAGTTTCACTGAGTCGTTTTTCGGCGGTGGGCAATTTGATGCAAAGTAAAAGTCTGTCAATGTCGCTCGAAGGGACTTTAGCGCGTTGGGCTTACGCCAGTTTATACCGGATGCACCAAAGAGCCTTACACGGCTGGTGGAAGATGTTTTTGTTGTTAATGGTGGACAAACTTAACCATGTTGTAAAACCGCGACTGAAGTTACACTGACGATATACTTCAGAGGCTGCTTAAGGCACAATAACGACCCTAAAATGATAATGAAAAAAGCCAGACTGTATCCGTAAAATGACTGCACCAAATTTTGTTCACTTAAGAGTTCATAGCGACTTTTCCATGATAGATGGACTGGCGAAAGTTGGTCCAATTTGTGAGGCTGTTGCTGAAGCGGGTATGCCTGCTTTAGCCATTACCGACCAAATGAACTTTTGTGGTCTGGTTCGCTACTATGGAAAGGCGCATCAATTGGGCTTAAAGCCTTTAATAGGGTGCGATTTCTGGGTGCAGGCTGACTATCCTGAATCTGAAATTTTCCGCCTGACTGCATTGGCAATGGATAACGAAGGTTATCAGCAGATAACTCAGCTTATTTCAAAAGCTTATTTGCGCGGTAATATTAAAGGTAAGCCGGTTATCGATAAAGACTGGCTGAAGGAGCATAACGAGGGCATTATCTTGTTGTCCGGCAGCCGTCAGGGTGATGTAGGGCAGGCTCTAATTAAAGGCCACGACAGTCAGCTGGATGCCGCCCTCGATTTCTACCAGCAATATTTTCCTGACCGCTATTACCTGGAACTGGTGCGCACCGGTCGACCTCAGGAAGAAACCTATTTACATAAAGCGGTGGCTTTAGCCGGCGAAACCGGCCTACCCGTTGTTGCTACTAATGAAGTGGTTTTCCTGAAAGAAGAAGACTTTGATGCTCACGAAATTCGTGTGGCTATTCACGACGGGTACCAGTTGGAAGACAAACGCCGGCCGAAAAAATACTCACCACAACAATATTTGCGCTCCAGCGAAGAAATGACAGAGTTGTTTTCTGACATTCCTGAAGCAATAGAAAATACTGTTGAAATAGCCAAGCGCTGTAATGTCACTGTGCGTTTGGGCGAATACTTCTTGCCTAAGTTCCCGACTGGCGACCTGACGACTGAAGAATTCTTAATTAAGGTTTCGGAAGAAGGGCTGGAAGAACGTTTGGAGTTTTTGTTTCCTGACGCGGAAGAGAGACAGCAAAAGCGCCCAGAGTACGATGAACGACTCAAACGCGAACTTGGCGTTATTAACGATATGGGCTTCCCTGGGTATTTCCTTATCGTTATGGAGTTTATTCAGTGGAGTAAAGATAACGGCATACCCGTAGGCCCGGGGCGGGGTTCAGGTGCAGGGTCTCTGGTGGCTTATGCACTTAAAATAACGGATTTGGATCCGCTTGAATTTGACTTACTTTTCGAACGATTCCTTAACCCTGAACGGGTTTCCATGCCGGATTTCGATGTCGACTTCTGTATGGATCGTCGGGATGAAGTCATCGATCACGTTGCGGACCTGTATGGCCGTGAAGCGGTTTCGCAAATTATTACCTTCGGTACCATGGCGGCTAAAGCTGCGATACGAGATGTCGGACGGGTACTGGCTCATCCTTATGGTTTTGTTGACCGAATTTCCAAGTTAATACCGGGCGATCCGGGCATGACCCTGGCCAAAGCCTTTGAAATTGAGCCTCAGCTTGGTGCTGCGTACGACCAGGATGAAGAAGTTAAGGCCATTATTGATATGGCTCGTATTCTTGAAGGTGTGACTCGTAATGCCGGTAAACACGCTGGTGGTGTGGTTATTTCCCCAACCAAAATAACCGACTTTTCGCCGCTGTATTGTGATGACGAAGGCAACAACCCGGTCACTCAGTTTGATAAAGACGATGTTGAGTCTGCAGGTCTGGTTAAGTTTGATTTTTTGGGTCTGAGAACGCTGACCATTATTCAGTGGGCGGTTGATATGGTGAACCGCCGGCATGCTCAGAGCGGTAAAGACCCGATTGATATTACGTCGATAGATTTAACTGATCCGGCGTGTTTTAAACTGTTGAAAAAAGCCGAAACAACGGCGGTGTTTCAGTTAGAGTCGCGTGGAATGAAAGAGCTTATTAAAAAGCTTTTGCCAGACTCTTTCGAAGATATTATCGCCTTGGTGGCGCTATTCCGGCCGGGGCCACTGCAGTCTGGCATGGTTGATAACTTTATTGACCGGAAGCACGGCAGGGAAGAAATCTCTTACCCCGATGCCGAGTATCAGCATGAGAGTTTGCAACCCATACTGGAGCCGACTTACGGTGTCATCCTCTACCAGGAACAGGTAATGCAAATTGCCCAGGTTCTGGCGGGCTACACTTTGGGTGGCGCAGATTTATTACGCCGTGCAATGGGTAAGAAAAAGCCCGAGGAAATGGCTAAGCAACGAGAAATTTTTGCTAAGGGTGCGGCGCAAAATGATATCGACCCTGAACTGGCGACGAAAATTTTCGACTTGGTAGAGAAATTTGCCGGTTATGGATTTAACAAGTCGCACTCGGCTGCTTACGCTTTAGTGTCATACCAGACCTTATGGATGAAAACCCACTTTCCGGCAGAATTTATGGCCGCGGTGATGTCTGCCGATATGGACAATACCGACAAAATTGTCACTCTGGCGGACGAATGCGAACGCATGGGGCTGGATTTGTTGCCGCCGGATGTGAACAAAGGCGAATATAAATTTACCGTCGATGAACAGCAACGAGTGGTTTACGGTATAGGCGCAATAAAAGGCGTGGGTGAAGGGCCAATTGAGTCTATTATCAAAGCCCGGGAAGAAGGCGGGCCGTTTCGCGATTTATTCGACTTCTGTTGCCGGGTTGACCTGAAGCGAATGAATAAGCGCATTCTACAGCGCTTAATTCGTGCTGGTGCCATGGACAACTTAGGACCTCACCGCGCTTCATTAATGGCGACGCTGGAAAAAGCCATTCGTCAGGCCGAACAGCATCTGAATGCAGAAAAAATTGGTCAGTCGGATATGTTTGGGGTGCTTACCACCGAACCTGAAGCGGTTGAACAAGAGTTTGTCAGTGTACGTAAATGGTCGGAAGCGGTCTGGTTAGAAGGAGAGCGCGATACCCTCGGTCTTTATTTGACTGGTCACCCTATTAACCGTTTTCGCGCAGAGCTCAAGCATTACATAAATAGCACATTGTCCAATGTTACTCCCACCCGCAAAGATGAGAGTATTGCCATTGCCGGGCTGGTGATTGATGTGAGAGTACTGACCAATAAAAGAGGTCAGCGTTTTGCTATAGTGACTTTAGATGACAAAACAGCGCGCATGGATGTACGCTTATTTAGTAATGAATACGAAAGTTATCAGGAATTGCTCGAAAAAGACCGAATTTTGTGGATAAAAGGTGAGGTCAGATTTGATAACTTCAGTAATAGCAATACAATGACTGCCAGAGAAGTGATGGCAATTGAGCAGGCTCGGGAAACTTATCTCCGGCATTTAGCAATTACAGTAACGGATGAGCAGCTTGCTAAAGGTCTTGCCGGAAAACTGGAAAAGCTATTACAGCCCTTTGCTGAAGGGACTTGTCCGATAAAAATGCGGTATCAGTCGGAACGTGTTGAAGCCACTTTAAATGTGGGCGCACAATGGTATGTGAATCCGTCTGATGAATTAATATACGAATTACAGAATTTGCTGGGAACTCAGCAAGTTTCACTTGAATTTTAAAGGAAATGACAGCGAATGAGCCTTAATTTTCTGGATTTTGAACAACCTATTGCGGAACTTGAAGCGCAAATTGAGGAATTGAAGTCCGTCGGTAACCGCGGACAACTGGATCTTAACTTAGAAGAGGAAGTGCAGCGACTGACCACAAAGAGTCAGGAACTGACAGAGAAAATCTTTTCTGATTTAGGTGCGTGGCAGGTAGCACAGCTGGCGCGTCATCCATTGCGTCCTTACACGCTTGACTATATCCGCATGATATTCACCGAGTTTGACGAAATGGCGGGTGATCGCTCTTTTGCTAACGACGAGGCGATTGTTGGCGGTATTGCGCGTTTAGACGGCACTCCGGTTATGGTTATAGGCCAGCAAAAAGGCCGTGAAACCAAGGAGAAGATCCGTCGTAACTTTGGTATGCCAAAGCCTGAAGGTTATCGTAAGGCGCTACGACTGATGCAAACTGCCGAACGGTTTAAAATGCCAATTGTTACTTTCATTGATACACCGGGAGCTTACCCGGGAATTGGTGCGGAAGAACGCGGTCAGAGTGAAGCCATTGCGCGCAACTTGAAAGTTATGGCGCGTTTAACCGTTCCTATTGTTTGTACTGTTATTGGAGAAGGTGGTTCTGGTGGTGCTCTGGCTATTGGTGTCGGTGACCGCGTTAACATGCTGCAATACAGTACCTACTCGGTTATTTCTCCGGAAGGTTGTGCTTCTATTTTGTGGAAAAGTGCCAGCAAAGCACCATTAGCAGCAGAAGCTATGGGGGTAACCGCAGAGCGGAGTAAAGAGTTGGGTCTGGTTGATTCTGTGATACCTGAGCCTTTAGGCGGCGCACACCGCCATCAGGAAGAAATGGCGGTACGCCTTAAGCGTCAGCTGATTGCTGATTTAGGTAGCTTACAGGGGTTAAGCCACGAGGAATTGCTGGATCAGCGTTATCGTAAACTCATGTCTTTTGGTTACTGCTAATTACCAATGATGAAAGATGGTCTTTATGACCTGTTTTGTGAAAGCTTAGAGTCTCTTGCATTAAAGCCGGGGCAGCAATTAGTTGCTGCCCTTGGTGGCGGAGCCGACTCGCAAACTATCCTCGACTTGCTGATGCGCTTTCGTCAGCAGAACCCTCAGTATCAGTATTTAGCCATTCATTTAGATCATAGCTTTCACCCCAGCTCAGCTGACTGGTCGTCGACTATTGAGCATGCTGCTAAAGCCTATGGTGTAAAAGCGGTTTTTGAGCCGCTTAATGTGCCCGTAGAAAACCGTCAAAGCAAAGAGGCCGCCGGGCGTGAAAGTCGTTACCGAAGAATGGCCGAGCTGACGGAGGATGATGCGGTATTACTGCTTGGACAACACCGCAATGACCAGATTGAAACCTTTTTTCTGCAATTAAAGCGCGGCAGCGGGCCAAAAGGCTTATCCTCAATGGCCGCTATTCAGCCATGGGTGGACAACCGTCGTCTCTGTCGTCCTTTGCTCAGTGTCAGTAAAGAAGACATTTTAAGCTATGCGCAGCAACAGAAATTAACCTGGATTGAAGACGATACGAACTACGATACCCGTATTGAGCGGAACTTTTTGCGACATAAAGTGGTGCCGTTATTAGAACAGCGCTGGCCACAGTTTGGGCGTAGCGTGCTAAGGTCGGCAAAACTTTGTGCCGAGCAACAGCAGGTGATGGATGAACTGTTGCTGGAAAAACTGCATAAAGCGCAGAAGTACAATAGTCACTTTCCCTTAAGTTTACTGAGTGAGCATTCTGCGGCTATGCAGCGAGCGTTACTGCGCACCTGGCTGCAAAAACTGAAATACTCGTTACCCAGCTACGAGCAACTGGAGCAAATTCGTTTACAAGCCAGAAGCGCAACAGACGACAGCCAAATGCAAGTTCAGTGTGACGGCTACAGTGTGCGCTACTTTCAATACGCCCTATGGTGCGATACGAATGTCGGGCAATTACCTGAAGATTGTTGGTTAACTGAGGCTAATGTTGATCTGGGTGAATGGGGCAAGTTAAGCGTGCCTGACGCACTGCTGACGAATAATAATGAGTTGAGATTAACCTTCTCGTTAACCACAGAAAAACTCGCAAAACCCGGACGCCAGGGGCGCAAAAAACTGAAAGACTGGCTGAAGCAGGCGGGAATTCCGCCGTGGTTAAGAGCCCGGCGACCGATACTTGAGCTGAACGCTAAGTACGTGTGGGTAGCCGGACTTGGCTGGTTCAGCTATCAGGTTATTGGTAAAACAGAATTCGACAGCCTTCAGTTACCTGAGCCAAGCTGGGTTAGCTCAGGTGCTGATTCTTACCGGCAAGTTTAGCGGCATATAGGCGTCTGTCGGCTTCGTCAATAATATCCTGTGGGCTATGAAAACTTTCCATAACCAGGCTTCCGGCACTAACGCCAATATTGAAAGTGGCGAGGCTAATATCGTTATTGAGCGCATCCCGAATACGACGAAAAACGTCATCTGCTTGTGCTGGTCGCGTGTTTTCCAATATTAATACGAACTCATCGCCACCATAGCGAAATACCCGATCAGTATCGCGCAGTTGTTGCTGCAATAAATTGCCGAACAACTTCAGTACCTCGTCACCTTGTTGGTGCCCATGACGGTCGTTGACGTTTTTAAAGCCATCCATATCCAATAACATGACAATATGAGACTGCTTGTTATCACGTTTTAAGCGTGCACTGATGTGCTCAAGAGTTTCGTCCAGTAAAGCCCGGTTGCCGAGGCCTGTTAAATGGTCGCGTATCGCAACTTTTCTTAAGCGTGAAAAATGCATAGCGTTACGCAAGGGGAAAGTCAGCTGTCGGTGCATTTGTTCCAGGCGCACTTTATTCACATAGGATGGTTGGCGTTTGAATTGATAAACCATTTGTCCTAAGTATTCTTTATCGGCATAAAGCATCACCGAGTATTCGCTCTCAAGGCTTTCGTAATCGCCAATTAAATTAATAATCTGGTCATCGGAGATAAATTGTAGGGCACTTACGGGTAGACGCTGAACCATGTAATCTGCGTAAATAGACAATACCTGATGCAAATCGAGAGATGTCTGTAACCGCTCAGCTAACGGGGTTGATTTACTTTGCAAATCAGCCGATGAGGTTAATTGACTGATAATTGCCTGAGTTTTGTTCTCAGCCGCCTTACTCTCAGTTTTTGCTACAGCTCTGTTTAGCATGACAAACCTTTTTGCCTAAATTTGATAATTGAAAATTTATTTGCAAATATTAGGCCAAAAATAGAAAAGCTATATTTTACAAAACGTTATAAGAGCTAGTTTTTCTGCAACAAAAGAGTGTTACTATTTTGACACTCATAAAAACAAAGAAATCCAGGAGTTTATGAATGAACGGTACATTTTCCAGCCTTCTGCTTTTATTAGCGGTTGCCGTTATTCTTGTCTGGCTCTTCAGAAGGGTAAAATTGCCGGCAATTTTGGCGTATTTAGTCGCCGGTATTATTGCCGGGCCCGATGTTATGGGCTGGATAGCTGACCCTGATGATTATCACCTGGTTGCTGAACTGGGCATTGTTTTGCTTCTGTTTTCACTGGGGCTTGAATTCTCCTTACCTAAGATGATCGCCATGCGACGGTGGGTATTCGGGTTAGGTGCCGCTCAGGTTCTTGGTTCACTGTTAGTCTTTTTGCTTATTGGTTTTATCTGGCTGGATGAATGGGCTGCGTCTTTGGCTATTGCCGGTGCCTTGGCACTGTCTTCTACGGCGGTCGTTATCAAGCAGCTAAAGGAAAGCGCACAGACGTCAACCCGCCGCGGGCAGATGAGTGTTGCCATCTTGCTGTTTCAGGATATAGCGGTGGTACCGCTACTTATTATTATTCCTTTACTGGCTTCCGATAACGGCAATATTGGCTACACCTTATTATTAGCTCTGGCAAAAGGTGCTGCAGTTATTGCCGTACTTATGACTATAGGTAAATGGGTCTTACCCTATTTATTCAAAGAAATAGCCAAACAAAGAACTGATGAGCTGTTTGTTTTAGCCACGCTTTTAGTTGCCTTGGTTGCTGGTGGTATGACTCACGTTTTTGGTCTTTCTATGGCGTTAGGTGCTTTTTTAGCTGGCATGATGCTGGGAGAAAGTCAGTATAAACATCAACTGGAAGCTGATATTCGTCCGTTCCGGGACATCTTAATGGGTTTGTTCTTTACCACCATCGGTATGCAGCTTGAGCTCTATGGTTTTATTCAAAATTTTCATTGGATATTGCTGGCTCTGGTTGTAATGGCGGTAATAAAAATTGCCTTAATTAGTTCAGTCGCGCGTTTTATGGGAGAACGGGATGAAGACGCCTGGGGTAGTGGTATTTCGCTGTTTCAAATGGGGGAGTTTGGCTTTGTTATCGTCGCGTTGGCAAGCAGCCATGGTCTACTGAGTAAAGAGATAGTCACCAGTATGATAGGTATTGGTGTATTGAGTATGGCGATAACACCCATTGTGATTCATCGTCTGAAATCTTTGGTGAATCTGGTCGTCCGCCACCCTGACCCTCTAGTCGATATTGAGCAGCAACGAACCTCAGGCAGTGAAGGGTTGGAGAACCAGGTACTTATTTGCGGCTTTGGCCGGGTTGGTCAAACCATGAGTCGATTTTTGGACGCCGAGGGAATTACTCACATAGCTGTAGATAATGACCCCATGCGAGTTCAGGAAGCCGTTGCCGGTGGCGCCCGTGTCTACTTTGGTGACAGCGCCCGAAAAGACATCTTACGGGCGGTAGGAGCTGAGAGTGTCGATCTTATTATTATCAGTTTCGCCGATGACCTGCGTGCGCTCGAAGTGCTAAAAGAGCTTCGTCAGTTAAACCCCGACGCTTACATTATTGTACGGAGTCGTGACGATATGAGGTTAACTCAGTTACAGGAAGCCGGAGCGTCGCAAGTGGTGCCGGATACACTGGAGGCGAGTTTAATGCTGATTTCGCACGTGCTTAGCCGCAGCGGTATTCCAATACGCCGTATTCTTGCGCGGCTGGATAAAGAAAGACGTAACCATTACGGTGAAATGCATGGGTTTTTCCAGGGGGATGAAACTGAAATTACGCCGGAACTGGCTGACAAACTTGAGTTTTTGCGTGCTTTAACTCTACCGGAAGGCGCATGGGCGACGGGCAAACGCATCGATGAGTTAGACTGGGAGAAGCATCAGGTGCAATTGAAGGCTTTACGGCGTGACGACGAGGAAATTCCGGAGCCTGATAGTGATACCGAGTTACAACCGCAGGACGTGGTCTTGCTGGTGGGTAAACCGCGTTATGTTGAGGCCGCGGAACGTTGGTTACTTGAAGGCTGAAACAGTCAGTTACAACTTAGTGCCGGATTCACATAACTGGCAACAGTTAACGTCTAACATTTTACATTATTAACAGCAATAATAACGCTGTGAGTTAATCAATTATGAGAACAATAAAAAATGAAATTTAAAAAACGAGCCTTTATTCCGCCGTTGATTATTGTTGGAGCTGTCGTTTTATCGATACTTGCAAGCATGTCTGCGGAGCCGCCAAAACAAAAAGAGCGAAGTAAACCTGCTGCGATGGTTGAAGTTCTGGAAGTCAGCCCTCGCGACATGACATTTATTGTTGATTCTCAGGGCACGGTAAAACCAAAGCATTCGACTACTCTGGTTGCAGAAGTGACCGGACAAATTGTTGATGTTGCAGCGAATTACCATGCCGGTGGTTTCTTCAAGAAAGGCGATATGCTGGTTCAGGTCGATCCGTCTGACTATGAAGTTGCGGTCCAACAGGCTCGGGCTAACTTGTTACAGGCTCAGTCCGAGTTAGAACAAGAGAAAGCACGTGCCCGCGTTGCTGAAGAAGAATGGTCGGCCTTCAAAGAAGGGAAGGCACCTGAACTAGGCTTGCGCAAACCTCAACTCGCCAGTGCCATTGCTGCGGTAGAGTCAGCCGAAGCGAACCTGGCTAAAGCCGAGCGTGATTTAGAGCGAACCACCATAAAAGCACCTTACGATAGCGTACTCCGTAGTAAAGAAGCCAACTTGGGGCAGTTTGTTTCAATGGGTAGCCAGATAGCCTTGGTATTTGATACCCGTACGGCAGAAGTTCGGTTGCCATTAAGTGACCTTGATATGACTTATATTCTAGATCCGGCTCTTGCGGAAGAAGCGCCCCGAGTGCAGTTAGAATCAATGGTTTCCGGTGAGTCGGCGACCTGGCAGGGACGTCTGGTTCGGACAGAAGGCGTTTTAGATGAAAACAGCCGGGTTATCTATGGCGTTGTAGAAGTTTCTGACCCTTACAACCTGGGTGAAGAGACACATCCTATTCCTTTGCGCTATGGACGTTTTGTGCAAGCAAAAATAGAAGGTACTGCAGCTAAAGGGGTGATGGAAGTTCCGACTTACGCACTGAACCCTGATGGATCTGTCTGGATTGTTCCTGAGAATCGAGAGCTGGAAAAGCGTGATGTTGACGTTGTGCGAACTCAGGGGAATACGAGTCTTATCAGTTCCGGGCTGGAAAGTGGAGACAGAGTCGTACTGACACAGCTGAAGAACGCGTTACCGGGGATGAAGGTACGTTTGCCCGGCGACCCACTGCCAGAGCAGATGGAAACAACGGCTAAAACCGATGAAAACGGCGAGAAAATAGCCGAAGATTCTGAAAATGTAGGCGGGTAAACATCATGACGACTGAAAAACAAACCGGTCTGATTGCGTGGTTTGCACGCAATTCGGTAGCCGCGAACTTATTGATGATCATTATTCTGGTTGCAGGCGCATTATCGGTATTCAGTGTGCGCAAGCAAATGTTTCCAGAAATTGAACTGAATATTATCAGTATTCAGGTACCGTTTCCCGGTGCCGCGCCACAGGAAGTAGAGCAGGGCGTTATCATGCTGATAGAAGATGCCATTGAAGATGTTGATGGTATTGAAGAGATGACCTCTCAGTCGCGGGAAGGCGGCGGTAGTGTCACTTTGGAAGTTGAACCTGACTATGACGTGCAAGTTGTCATGGACGAGGTGAAAATGCTGGTGGATGCCATTCCTAACTTCCCTCAGCAAATCGAGAAACCGAATATTTACCGGGTAAGACCACAACGACAAGTTATCTGGATGTCGGTATATGGTGATTTGGATGAACGAGCCCGCAAAGAGCTTGCAAAAGAAGTCCGGGATGAACTGAAAACCGTTGGCGGTATCACCAAGGTTGATGTGGTCGGTGATCGCGATTATGAAATCTCAATTGAGATTTCTCAGCAGGATCTTGAGCGTTACGGACTCACGTTCTCGCAAATCGTGGAAGCTGTCCGTGGCACTTCTATTGATGTTGCTGGTGGCTCAATAAAAACTCCGAACGGTGACATTTTATTGCGCGCCAATAATCAGGCTTACGTTGGCGGCGAATTTGAAAAAATTGTCTTGTTGAGTCGCGCCGACGGTACGCGTTTAACTCTGGGCGATATAGCCAAAGTAGAAGACGGCTTTATTGAAGAAGAGTCTTATACCCGTTTTGATGGCAAACCGGCAACTTTTATCCGCGTGCAGTCAGTGGGTGATCAAAACGATCTTAAAATAGCTGAATACGTCCGTGGCTATACCGAGAAAAAAAATGAAGAGCTGCCCGACGGCGTTCAGGTAGCACAGTGGGGAGATTCGTCTTATTACCTGCAAGGCCGCTTAGACTTGATGATGAACAACATGTGGATGGGCGGGCTGTTGGTCTTCCTTATGTTGTCGTTATTCTTACAACTGCGTTTGGCGTTCTGGGTCATGATAGGCATTCCGGTGTGCTTTTTAGGCACCATTGCGTTAATGCCACTGCCGATGTTTGATATCTCAATTAATATGATATCGCTGTTCGGCTTCATACTGGTATTAGGGATAGTGGTGGATGACGCGATAGTCATAGGAGAAAGTGCCTATACCGAAATAGAGGAAAACGGTAAAAGTATCGATAACGTTATTGCCGGAGCTAAGCGTGTGGCAATGCCGGCCACCTTTGGCGTACTAACAACTATGGTTGCCTTTGTACCTATGTTGACGGTTGAAGGAGGTATGGGCGCTATCTGGGAGTCTATTGCCTGGGTCGTTATCCTTTGTCTGGCCTTTTCCTTGGTGGAGTCAAAACTCATATTGCCAGCGCACATCGCTAATATGAAATACTCCAAACAGAAAGGTGAAAAAGCCAATGCTTTCCAACGTTTTCGTAATAAATTTGCGAGTGCAATTAAGTCTTTCGTAGATAATTACTATCGACCGTTCCTTAAAAAATGCCTGCACTACCGCTATACCACGTTGGCAACCTTTGTCGGTATGCTGATTCTGATGGTAGGTCTTATGAGTGGAGGTATTGTGCGTTGGGTTTTCTTCCCGGATATTCCTAGCGATTTTATTCAGGCGAATGTTGAAATGCAGCCCGGCACCTCAGAAACTCGTACCATTGAAGTTCTGAACAGTGTTGAAAAGTCACTCAATGAAGTGAACAGTCGGATTAAAGAAAATGACGGTGAAGCCGTTGTCCGTCATACCAATATCTGGATGGATGGCAATACTGCCGGTACTGTTTTTGTAGAGTTGAAAAAAGGTGAAGACCGCCAGATAGACGGTTTTGAAATTGTGAACCAATGGCGTGAAGCTGTTCCCGAACTAGCAGGGGTGCGAGCTCTTAACTTTCAGGGAAGCATGAGTGGCGGTAGTGGCTTTGATATTGAGTTTCAGTTAATAGGTGAAAACCTGGACGAGCTGAAAGCCGCTGCGGATGAGCTTAAGCTGGAACTTGCCGACTATGACGGGGTATTTGATATTGAAGATACCTTTGGTGACGGTAAAGAAGAGATTCTTTTGCAGACCAAACCATTAGCCACCGCTATGGGGATTAATCTGGCTGAACTGGCTACGCAGGTGCGTTACGCTTTTTACGGTGCTGAAGCTCAGCGCATACAGCGTGGCGACGAAGAAGTTAAAGTCATGGTTCGTTACCCGCGTGACCAGCGTGAGTCCGTTGGCAACTTGCAGGATATGAAGCTGCGTGCAGCCGATGGTTCTGAAATTCCATTTACAGAATTGGCTGATATTGAGTTCGCTGAAGGTTATAGCACCATTACTCGTATTGACCGTCAGCGCTCGGTGAACGTTCGTGCACGGGTCGATAAAGACACAGTAGAGCCTTTCCGAGTTGTAAATGAAGTTCGTGAACAAAAAATCCAGCCAATCCTAGATAAGTACCCTAGCGTTAATTTCCAACTGCAGGGCGCGACTCAGGATGAAGCTGAAGCAACAGGCTCTCTTGCCCTTGGTGGTTTTTTGGCAATGTTTGCGGTCTATGCACTAATGGCAATTCCGCTGAAATCCTATAGTCAGCCGCTGATCATTATGTCGGTGATACCTTTTGGTATTATCGGTGCCATTATTGGCCACTGGGTTATTGGTATGCCGGTCAGTATTTTGAGCCTGTTTGGTATCATTGCTTTGGCCGGGGTTGTGGTGAACGACAGCCTGGTTATGGTCGATTACGTTAACCGCGCCCGGGAAATGGGAACGGATTTACGTAAGGCAGTGCTGGATGCCGGTTGCCGTCGCTTCCGCGCAATAACCTTAACCTCGTTAACGACCTTTTTTGGCTTATTACCTATTGTACTGGAAAAGAGTCTGCAGGCTAAAATAGTGATACCAATGGCTATATCACTGGCCTTCGGTATTATTTTCGCAACGGTTATTACCTTGTTGTTAATACCTTGTCTGTACTTGATTTTGGCTGATACTAAGCGAGGGATGCGTACCATGTTGTCCTGGTACGGGCTGGCAACGCCACCTGAACCTAAAGACATGAGTACCAAAGAGGCACTAGAGCATTACTAAGTGCTTGAGGAAATGAAAGAAAGCCGGAGCTAAGTCTCCGGCTTTATCGTATGGTTCGTCATAAACTGGTAAACTAATTACTCTAAACTGTTAAATTATTAATAACCGAACACTCCAGAGGAAACCCTGACATGTTGCTGTCGCTTCTTGATCTTGCCGCATTGCTATTTTTCTTTTTCTGCTGGATAGGCTATTCATTGTTTGCCCGCAAACGAGCCCGAACCACGCATTGTCTGTCGAGTATTCTATGCTCGTTAAGAATTGACTGGTTTACCACTGTCATGCACAAAGAAAATCAAGTTGCTGACGCGTCACTTATTGGTAATGTCGAGAGAACTGTAACTTTTTTCGCCTCCTCTACCATTTTAGTTCTGGCTGGTGTGCTGACAGTCTTAGCGCATGCTGATGAAGTCGTGCTGGTGCTAAACGAAATCCCCATGAGCCCCGCGAGCAGTTCATCTCTGGTGCAGTTTAAGTTGTCAGTGCTGGCGCTTATTTTTATCTACGCTTTCTTTAAGTTTACCTGGTCTATTCGTCAGTTCGGCTTTGTGTCTGTACTGCTGGGAGCTTCCGTTGAGTATCATCAGGGCAATAAACCAGAAGAAGAGCGTCGGCGTTTTGCTATGCACGCGGCAAAAGTGCTGGATCAGTCCGGGCATGAGTACAATAAGGGTCTGCGCACATATTATTTTGCTTTGGCATATTTATCCTGGTTTCTGCATCCCGTCATCTTAATTGCTTCAAGTGCGGTGGTTGTCGCAGTGCTTTATCGTCGTGAATATCGTTCACGAGTATTACGTGAATTGTTGGCAACGAAAGGCTATGTGCCGGGAAAAAAATAATAGGAGAAGGTTGTGAATAAGGTATTTTCTGATTTTCTGGCCTGGACTCGTGAACATGAGTGGGGTTGTGACGAGAGTTATGACTTAACATTGAGCAATGGCACAAAACTGTCCGTCTGGGATAGCGGGGTGTTAGAAGTTTCGCCGGCTAATCCGGGACACAAGGATATTGTGTTATCCTGTGCTGTGCATGGCAATGAAACGGCTCCTATCGAAATATGCCGGGATATCATTAACGACATTATTGATGAAAAGCAGACAGTAACGCACCGCACGCTGTTTTTAATTGCAAATCCAGCCTCAATTAACAAAGGTGAGCGGTTTGTTGAAGAAAATATGAACCGGCTGTTTAGTGGCGAGCACAGTAAAGGCAGTACGCAAAATAAAGAACGCGAGCGTGCAGCAAAGATAGAAAACTATGTAGAGCGTTTCTATCAATCGGCCCCGGAAGGATCCCGCGAACGGTTTCATTATGACTTACATACTGCCATTCGAGACTCAAAACGTGAGAAATTTGCGGTTTATCCGTTTACTCACGGCGCACCTTACAGCCGCCAACAGCTCCAGTTTTTGCTGGCTTGTGGTGTTGATACGGTATTATTAAACCAGGCACCGACAACGACATTTTCATATTTTAGCGCACGCCAGTTTAATGCTCATGCGTTTACTGTTGAGCTAGGGAAAGTTCGTCCCTTTGGCGAAAATGACAGGGCGAAGTTTGCCGCAGCGGAAGCCACTTTACGCAACTTAATTTCGCAAGCTGAGCAGGATTTTGGCCCTTTTGAACCGGAACAGCATTTTGTGTTCAAAGAAGCGCAAACCATTAACCGCACACAACCTGACTTTGAGCTAAACTTTGCGGATGATGTAGCTAATTTCACCTCTTTTAATAAAGGGGAGATACTAGCCTGGGATGGTGACAAGGCGTGTTACGCGCAGCATGACGGTGAACATATTATTTTCCCTAATGCCAAAGTGGCGCTGGGGCACCGGGCGTTATTAACTGTGGTTAGAGTACCTACAGAATCGCTCGATTTAGTCTGAAATTATTGAGCCTAAGTTACCGAACTTTGTTAAGACTGTTCGTTTCTATTTACACTTAGCGCACTCAGTTTTCATTAGGGTGTGGTTTGCATGTCACTTTACGTAAAGGTAAAGTAGCGGCAATTTCCAACCCAGCTTAAAACCGAAAGAGAAGGTTATGGTCAAGGATAAAAAACACGACACAGAAATTGTGACGAAACCGAAATGGTTTGATAAAGACTCAGTCACAATTCCAATGCTGCAAATCTTGAAAGAAGATGGCAGTTTTCATAAAGATGCGGACATGCCGAAGTACGATAAAGAGCTGATCGTGAAAATTCACGACACCATGCAATTTATCCGTATTCTTGATGAACGCATGATTGCCGCACAGCGCCAGGGCCGTATCAGTTTTTATCTGGCCTCACGGGGTGAAGAAGCCGAAAGTGTGGCGTCTGCTGCCGCGCTGGATGCTGGTGATATGATCATGGGGCAATACCGTGAGCAGGGTGCATTAGCTTACCGTGGCTTTACGGTTGAACAGTTTATGAACCAGCTGTTTTCTAACGAAAAAGACTTAGGTAAAGGCCGCCAAATGCCGGTTCACTACGGTTGCGCTGACTTGAACTTTATGACCATTTCCTCACCCTTAGGAACGCAAATTCCTCAGGCGACTGGTTATGCGTTTGGTCAGAAAATGGATAAAACCGAGAAGTGCACTATCTGTTACTTCGGTGAAGGTGCTGCCTCTGAAGGTGACTTCCACGCCGCCTTGAACATGGCATCGGTTTATAAAGTGCCGGTCATCTTCTTCTGCCGTAATAATGGCTACGCTATTTCTACACCGGCGCAAGGCGAACAGTATGCCGGTGACGGTATCGCCCCGCGTGGTATTGGCTATGGCATGAAGACCATACGCATTGACGGTAACGATGTTTTCGCTGTACTAAAAGCAACACAGGAAGCTCGTCGTCTGGCAGTGGAAGAAAACGAACCTGTTTTAATTGAAGCCATGTCTTATCGCATGTCTGGTCACTCGACCTCGGATGACCCTACTGGTTACCGTACGCGTGATGAAGAAGCTGGTTGGCAGGCGAAAGATCCGCTTGAGCGTTTACAGAAGTGGATGATGAACGAAGGCTGGTTGGATAAAGACCACGTTGAAGAACATCACGCTGAAGTGAAGGCTAAAGTTCTGGCGGCGTTAAAAGAGTCAGAAAAAGTACCGGTCCCGCACATTGATGAACTGATCAATGATGTTTACGACGAACCGACTGACATGCTGAAAGAGCAGTTAGACGAGTTAAAAGAGCACATCCGTAAATACCCGGATGCCTACAGTAAAACGTCGGGGAGACTGGACTAATGGCTAAAATGAATTTATTACAGGCCATCAACAGCGCGCTAGACCTGGCGATGGCTAAGCATGACAATGTATACAGTTTTGGTGAAGATACCGGTGGCTTTGGCGGTGTATTCCGCGCCACTTCAGGCTTGACTGAGAAATATGGCAAGCACCGTAACTTTAATACTCCATTGGTTGAGCAGGGGATTATTGGTTTTGCTAATGGCCTTGCTTCACAAGGCAGTTATGCCATTGCCGAAATTCAGTTCGGCGACTATATTTTCCCGGCGTTTGACCAAATCGTGAACGAGACGGCTAAGTTCCGTTATCGTTCAGGTAATGAGTTCAACGTGGGTGGTTTAACCATTCGTACTCCGTACGGTGGTGGTATCGCGGGTGGTCATTATCACTCGCAATCTCCGGAAGCCTATTTTGCGCATACACCAGGTATTAAAATTGTGACGCCTCGCAACCCTTACGAAGCTAAAGGGTTATTGTTGAGCGCCATTTTTGATAAAAACCCTGTCCTATTCATGGAGCCTAAGCGGTTGTACCGCGCCTCAACAGGTGATGTTCCGGAAGAAGAGTACACCATTCCATTAGGCAAAGCGGACGTGGTCAAAGAAGGTAGTGATATTACCGTTCTTGGCTGGGGCGCACAGATGGAAATGATTGAAAAGGCGGTCGAAAAATCTGAAGAAGACGGTGTTTCGTGCGAAGTGATTGATTTACGTACCATCTCTCCGTGGGACGTTGAAACCGTTACTCAGTCAGTTTTGAAAACCGGTCGTTTGGTGATCACGCAGGAAGCACCGATTACCGGTGGTTTTGCCAGCGAAATAGCGGCAACGGTTCAGGACAAATGCTTCCTGTATCTGGAATCCCCAATTGGTCGAGTGTGCGGTATCGACGTGCCGTATCCGCTATGTCACGAGAAAGAATACATGGCTGATCACTTGAAGATTTATGAAGCGATCAAACGCTCAATGAACTACTAAGGACCCATCGACATGAGTAAAGATTTTATTCTGCCCGATATCGGCGAAGGGATCGTAGAGTGTGAAATCGTTGAGTGGCTGGTTGCCGAGGGCGACGAGGTCAAAGAAGACCAACCGGTGGTTGAGGTTATGACCGACAAAGCCATGGTTGAGATCCCGGCCAAAGACGATGGCGTTGTGGAAAAGCTGTATTACCAGAAAGGTGATATTGCGAAGGTTCACGAACCGTTGTTTGCGATTAAGCCAGCTGATGGATCTTCTGACGAGGCACCTGCCAAAGAAAAAGACAGCGCGCCTGCTAAAAAAGAAGAGCCAAAAACAGAGGAAAAACAGACCTCAAGCAGCGGTGATACAACTGACTTTATTTTGCCTGATATTGGCGAAGGTATTGTTGAATGCGAAATCGTTGAATGGCTGGTATCTGAAGGCGACGAAGTGAAAGAAGACCAACCGGTTGTTGAAGTCATGACGGACAAAGCAACGGTTGAAATTCCGGCTAAAGACGACGGTACCGTGGTCAAGCTGTATCACAAAAAAGGTGATATTGCGGAAGTACACAAGCCGCTGTTTGCGTTGAAGCCAGTTGGTGGTGTTCAGTCTCCTGGTTCAAATGCTCCACAGAGCCATGTTGACCCCGACTCTAAGACCTCGCCTTCGAATTCTAAAGCAGAAGCTGAGCCACCAGCGAAAGCGCGTCAGGGCAAAGCAATTGCCAGCCCGGCAGTGCGTCGATTGGCTCGCGAGAGTGATATTAACATTGCCGAAGTGTCTGGTTCAGGTAAAAAAGGCCGGGTTCTGAAGCAGGATATTAAAGACTATAAATCGGGTGATCAGAAGTCACAGACTACAGCTGACAGCAAGCAACCGGAAAAAGCTACTGCTAGCGGTGGTACTCGTACTGAAGCGATACGTGGTGTGAAAGCGGCCATGGCTAAGCAAATGATGCGCTCGGTCAGCACGATTCCGCATTTCACTTACGCTGATGAGTTTGATGTTACTGATTTAATCGCATTGCGTGAAAAGCTAAAAGAGCAATATAAAGAGAAAGGCATTCGTTTAACTGTCATGCCATTCTTTATCAAAGCTCTTTCGCTGGCACTGAAGGAATTCCCTGTGATGAATGCACAGGTGAATGAAGACTGTACTGAGATCACTTACTTTGATGATCACAATATTGGTATGGCCGTTGATACCAAAATTGGTCTGTTAGTACCTAACGTCAAACAGGTGCAAAACAAGAGCATTATCGATGTAGCCAATGAAGTGACTCGTCTGACTCAGGCATCGCGGGAAGGCAAGTTACCGCAAGCTGATATGAAAGGCGGTACCATCAGCATTTCAAACATTGGCGTTATTGGCGGTACGGTGGCAACACCTATTATCAATAAGCCGGAAGCGGCGATTGTCGCTTTAGGTAAAGTGCAGGAACTGCCACGCTTTGATGCTAACGGTAACGTGGTTGCCCGTAAGATAATGACGGTAAGCTGGTCAGGCGACCATCGCATTATCGACGGCGGTACCATTGCCCGTTTCAACAAACTCTGGCAGGAATACCTCGAAGACCCAACCAGCATGCTGGTAAACATGGTCTGAGATAAAGACAGAGCCAGAAACAAAGAGTTAGGCTAAGTTAAGAAACACGCCGTGAACCCGTCCATGGGGGCTTGGGTGACGCCATCCTTGGCGTCACACAGTTTCTTAACTTACACCTAACTCTTTTTTGTTTCTGGCTCTCTAATCCCGAGCTAATAAGGTACTTTAATAAAGCTAGAAGTTCCTACGGATAGTGAGTGTAGCGCCAGGAGTTAAGCCCCTCTGATACAGGAGTGTCGAAGGCCATGGATGGCCTTCGTCAAGCCCTCATGGATGAGCTCGTCGCGTCTCCTGTATCAGAGGGGCTTAACTCCAAACGGAGCGCAGTGTCCGTAGTAGCTTAATTTCCAACAGACTTTAACAAGCTTTAACACTTCGTTCCTCGTTATTCTGCTTAGCTGTGCTATGGTTTTCTTATCTGAGAAGCATTGAGAGCCAGCATGTTTGAAATTATTTATCTTTCCTTGGCGGTATTACTCTTGGTGCTCACTCTTGCGCCGTTATCGTGGTCGCAGGTTTGGTGGGTGCGGGGGCTGGATTTTCCGCGTTTTCAGCTGTCGGTATTGTTAGGTGCTTTACTGATTGTGGGGCTGATTGTTATACGTGACTGGAGTTCTCATACTGCGGTGGCATTGGGCATTCTCATCGGTTGTCTGGTATGTCAGCTTTGGTGGGTGTTGCCTTACACTTTCCTTTTCCCCAGGGAAGTCGAAGACGTTGCCGAGGGTAGTGACGGAACGCACCTGCGGATCATGACGGCTAATGTGCTAATGCCAAATCATAACAGTGGCGGCTTGCTTCATTTGGTGCGGGATTTCACTCCAGATGTACTAGTAACTCTTGAATCTGATTCCTGGTGGCAGGAACGGTTGGATGTTCTTGAGCCGGATTATCCATATACGGTAAAGGTGCCATTGGATAACCTTTACGGTATGCATGTCTATTCCCGTTTGCCGCTGTCTGATGTCAGTGTCGAGTATTTAATTGAAGACGATAAGCCTTCGGTGCATTGTTTTATTGAATTGCCCTGTGGGCAGAAGGTAAAAGCGCACTTTGTGCATCCTGCGCCGCCTAGTCCTACTGAGAATGAAGAGTCGAAAGAGCGTGATGCTGAACTTGTTTTAGTTGCGCGCAGGGTGGAGCCGGAAAAATTTCCGACTTTAGTAACCGGTGATCTCAACGATGTCGCCTGGTCCCGAACTACGCTACTTTTCCGTAAAATGAGTGGCTTGCTGGACCCTCGTGTTGGGCGAGGGATGTTTAATACTTTCCACGCGGAATACTGGTTTGCCCGTTGGCCGCTGGATCATATATTCCACAGCCACCATTTTGGTCTGGTTTCAATGACTCGCCTACCTGGGTTTGGGTCGGACCACTTTCCCTTACTGACGGAACTTGCATTAGCACCGGGTGACAGCAGTATTAATAATGGTCCGTCGCCGGATGAAGATGACAAAGAAGCCGCTGATGAGATTGTGAATAAGGCTATGGCTTAAGCTTACGCCGAAAGTGAATACGTTGAACTAACAGTCCGAAAATAATAAGCATAAGCCCAACTAGCGTACTTGGATAAATGGTTTCGCCAATCACGACCGAGAGCAGCAACAGCGAGATAAACGGCGAAACAAAAATTAAGTTGCTGATAAGTGCCGTATTGGTGGCTGTTTTCATGGCTTTTAACCAGAATAGAAAGGTTATTCCCATTTCAAATAGTCCTACGTAACTTACCGCTGCCCAGCCTTGCCAGGGTATTGCAGACCAGTCACTCCATATCAGGCTGGCGACAATAAGTATGGGTAAGGCTAAGCCAAAAGAAAGTACCAAGCTAACAACAGAGTCGGCGTTGCGGCGTGTATTCAGGATCCAGTAGCCAGCCCACAAGAAAGTGGAAATTAACGCCAGCGTAACGCCCCGGGGGTCACTGAAACTAAGCTCCAGCACATTACCTCGTGTGGCAATAACCAGTACTCCAAAATAACCTAAGGCGCAGGCAATCCAGTCGCGTCGGCGTATGCTTTGTTTTAAAAACAGAGCGGCCATAATGCTAAGGGCAATGGCCCAGGTGTAATTAAGTGGTTGAGCTTCGGAGGCTGGCAGCAGTTTATATGCCTGAAAAAGCACCAGGTAATAAATAAGTGGATTAATAAGGCCCATAAGCAGGTAATACAAGGGCATTTTACGTAGCTCAAGTATCAGCTCTGAGGTTTTCTTCTGAATAAGGCAGACCAACGCTAAAATAACGAAAGAAACACTACTGGCAGCAGTAACCATCTGCAATGGTGTCATGTACTGCAGGGTTATTTTGAATGCGGTAGCCACCGTTGACCATAAAAGCACGGCGATGATCGCATAAACAAAGGCTTGTTTATCAGCGGCTATGGTGTGATGGCATGGTGACCCCTTAACTCATACGTCGATGAGTACTGCTGCTTGTTGGTATTCAATCCAGACCAGCGCATTTTGCTGGTACTCTCGTGCCAGGTCAATGGCTGTTTGTTGGCTGAGACCTAAAACCATAAAGCTGGCTTCCGGCGGCCATTGTTTGTCACGGTCCAGACCTTCTCCTGAAAAACAGTAAAACTCAGTCATTTGTTCTAAACGAGTCGCTAATTGTCGGTTTCTGCTTTTATTTTCGGTGTTTGCAAGCAGTTGGCTTTGTGGGTTACAAGCTGTGATAAAGGTGCCTGCAGTGTGACCAAGACGCTCGCATAATCGATCAAAATCTGTGTTTTTCCGTCCAATGGCCAGAATGATTCGTTGTTTACCTACTCTGAACTCATAATCGGTATTTTTGTAATGCGTTAGCAGCTCTTTATCCATGCTTTGACCGCCTAACCAATGTTGATTACAGTGTTTAAAAGAGTTTAACGTTAATAGTGAAGAGGTGCCATGAACCCAAGTATTAGTGTGATCACTTTAGGTGTTGATGATCTGAAACGTTCTTTGACGTTTTATCAGGACGGCCTGGGTTGGGAAACCGATGGCATTATTGGTGAAGAGTTTGAGCATGGTGCCGTGGTTTTCTTTAAATTACCCAGTGGGCTCAGACTGGCTTTATGGCCGCGTACAAGCATTGCTGCTGAAATGGGCGTTGAAGTTGCCCGTGCAGCGAATGAAGTATTGTTAAGTCATAACGTTAATTCGCGCAGTGCGGTTGATGAAGTTATGGTGGAAGCGGAACGGGCAGGGGCCGATATTCTTAAACCTGCAAAGGACTTGTTCTGGGGTGGCTACGGCGGTTTCTTTAAGGATCCAGATGGGCATATTTGGGAAGTAACCTGGAACCCTGCCTGGAGTGCATAGCAGAAAGTAAAAAAATCCATAAGCGAGTCATTGATATATCTAGATTTATCTGAATTTCCACTCAATAAAACGCTCACAAATGATCCTGAACTATTTTGCTGAGCGTATCTTCTCATATTATTTTTTATTTATTATGAGTAGGAAAGCCCCATGTTTGGCTCAAAAATGAAGTATCAGCTCGCACAAACCCATAAAGAGCTGAGTGAATACGAGCAACTGATAAACGCCATTGACGGTAATATCGCCCGAATTGATTTTACTCCTCAAGGTTACATCATAAATGCGAATAACTTGTTTCTAGAAGCTATGGGTTATCGGCTTGACGAGATAGTATCAAAGCACCATAAAATCTTTTGTGATAACAACTATGGGGCAAGCACAGAGTATCAGAACTTTTGGAAGCAGTTGGCGCAGGGGCGGTCTCACCATGGTCGCTTTAAGAGGTTCTGTAACAATGGGAATGTAATATGGCTGGAGGCTTCTTATTTCCCGATTAAAAATTCAGAGGGACAGGTCGAATATATAACTAAAATAGCGAAAGATGTGACTCGCGAAGTTCTGGAGTTAGAACATCAGGTCGCTGTTAGTACTGCAATTGATAAGTCTATGGCAACCATAGAGTTCTCCCCTTCGGGTGAGATTCTTCGTGCCAATAAGAACTTTTTAGACACAATAGGTTACCGGGCAGATGAAATTAAAGGGCGTCATCACAGTTTGTTTTGTGAACAGGCGTTTTACGATGAAAACCCCAATTTCTGGAAAGAGCTGAGTAATGGTCAGTTTAAAACAGGGCAATTTAAACGCCTGAGTAAGCATGGAGAGGCGATTTGGCTTGAAGCCAGCTACAACCCCATTTTCGATGAAAATGGGCAGGTGACAAAAGTTATTAAGTTTGCCAGTGACGTAACGGCCAGCGTGGTTAAAGCTCAGCAAACAGCAGAAGCCGCTTCGGTGGCTTATTCTACTTCGCAGCAAACGGCTGCTATCGTCAGAGATGGAAAAGCCTCAATTGAGGTTTCTGTAGAAACCTCGAATGAGATTTTGTCGAAAAGTAATAAGACAGATGCGGTGATAGAGCAGCTTCATGAACAGGCTCGCAGCATCGAGGATATTGTGAAAACGATTAACGGTCTGGCAGACCAAACGAATTTATTGGCGTTGAACGCTGCTATTGAAGCGGCCAGAGCCGGAGAACATGGACGAGGGTTCGCTGTTGTTGCAGATGAAGTGAGAAATTTGGCGTCACGGACGACACAGGCAACCAGTCAAATTTCCGGTGTTATGGAACGCAGTTCTGAGGTTTCTCAGGCTATATCGACATCGATAGATGATATTCAAAAGATGGCTGAACTCAGCAAAGAGCAAATTGAAAAAGTAAAAAGCTTGATAGAAGAGATAGATGAAGGCGCGACGAATGTCGTAAATGCGGTGAGCCACCTTTCTTAAGGTGACTCACGCGTTTTTCATAGGAGTTTACACTTAGACATTTAGCCCGCAGGGTAAACGTAATTTGCCTGGATACCCAGAGGAAAACCAAGTGTCCAGTAGAGGATAAGGAAGGCAGACCATAGTATTAATAGCGCTACGGTATAGGGCAGCATCATTGCAACTAAAGTACCTATGCCTGTGCCTTTAACATAACGCTGGCAATAAAGAACGACCAGCGGGAAGTAAGGCAGCAACGGCGTAATAATATTACTGGATGAATCACCGACTCGATACGCCGCCTGGGTTAAGTCGGGTGAATAACCTAACTGCATTAGCATAGGCACAAAAATAGGCGATATCAGCGCCCATTTAGCCGATGCTGAACCTACAAATAAGTTAATAAAGGCGACCAGGAAAACAATTCCGACCATGGTAACACCGCCTGACAGCTCCAGACTGGCCAGGAAATTAGCCCCTTTAACGGAAATTAACGTACCCAGTTGAGAGTCGCCAAACGCTTTAATAAATAAGGCACAGAAGAACGCCATAACCATATAGTAGGCCATGCCTTCCATTGACTTAGTCATTGCGCCGATAACGTCCTGCGAGTTGGTGAAGTTACCGGATACATAGCCGTGAACAATGCCCGGAATAATAAACAGTAAGAAAATGAGCGGTACAATCATACCCATAAGAGGTGCTGAGTAAGATGCCAATTCACCGGTTGCCGGGTCAGCCAAAGGAGTATTTTCAGCCGTTGCTGAGAAATACAACAGAGCCAAACCTACCGCCATGGTGATCACGCCAGCATAGAACGCTTTGCGGTCACGTGGAGAAACATCGTCTAGCGCAGGCATATCTTCGGCGTCACCATCAATTTCGGCACCGCGTAAACGAGGCTCTACAACCTTGTCGGTCAGGAACCAGCCAATGGCTACGACGACAATTGAAGAAGCGGCTGTAAAGTAATAGTTATTCAGTGGATTTAACTGCATGTCAGCGTCAATAATTTGCGCGGCACTTTCAGTAAAGCCCTGCAGCAAGGGGTCTATTGCCGAAGGCACAAAGTTGGCACTGAAACCACCAGAAACACCAGCAAAGGCTGCGGCAATACCGGCTAGCGGATGTCTGCCGGCCGCGTAGAATATAACGCCACCCAAAGGAATAACCAGAACGTAGCCGGCATCAACTGCCGTATGACTGACTATAGCAACCAGAATCAGCACTGGCGTCAGCAACATTTTGGGCGTAACGTTCAGCATTAATTTAATGGCGACATTAATAAAACCTGATCGCTCGGCTACACCGACACCCAGCATGGCAACCAACACAACACCTAAGGGAGCAAAGCCCATGAAGGTATCGACCATATTAGCAAGAAAGGCTGCCATTTCGGTGCCACTCAGTAAGTTGGCAACGCTAATTGAGTCACCCGTTAATGGGTGCTTTTCATCAAAACTCACGCCGGACAACAGCCACGACATTACCCAGACAATAATTAATAAGCCAAAGAACATGACGGCCGGATCGGGCAGCTTATTACCTACCTTTTCAACGCCATCTAAAAGGCGATTTAGCAGACTGTCCGGCTTATCTTTTTGCGAATGGTCTGGTTGTGGAGATTGAGCCATGGTGAAACCCCTGATTGTTATTTTATTGGTCTAATTATTATGCGCAGGTATCATAACCATTATTGTAAGGTGGAACAAAGCGAACAAGGTGAAAAAGTGTCAATGATTTGTGGTACAGATGAAGCGGGGCGCGGGCCTATCGCCGGGCCGGTTGTGGCAGCGGCTGTCATTTTAGACCCGGATAACCCAATTGAAGGGCTTAACGACTCAAAAAAGTTGAGCGAGAAAAAGCGTGAAAAACTGAGTCTGGAAATAAAAGAAAAGGCACTCTATTGGTCTATTGCTCAGTCTGATCCCGACGAAATAGAAGCCATTAACATCCTGTGGGCGTCGATGAAAGCGATGCAGCGAGCCGTGGAAGCACTTCCGGTCAAACCCGATATGGTGCTGGTGGACGGTAACCGGGTGCCTGAGTTGAATGTTCCGGCAAAAGCCATTGTTGGCGGGGATGCCAGCGAACAGTGCATTGCGGCTGCTTCAATTTTAGCGAAAGTGGAGCGGGACAGGCAGATGCTCAAGTGGCATGAATTGTACCCACAGTATGAATTTGATAAGCACAAAGCTTATGGTACGCCCAAGCACCTGGAATTATTAGAAAAACACGGGCCTTGTCCTATACACCGTAAAGGCTTTAACCCGGTTAAGCGGCTCCTTGCTAACTTGTGATTTAACCCGAAAATTCATACAATAACGGCCTATTCAATAAGCTCTTTCAGGAAGTTGGAATTCACCATGCAGTCTATCCCGCACGTTGATATGCGCCGTTATCAGAATGATTTTGATGCTTTTACTCAAGATGTCGGTAATGGTTACGAAAAATACGGTTTTATTGCCTTAACCCAGCACGGCGTCGATACCGCGCTTATTGAACGGGCACTGGATACCTGTCGCGAATTATTTGCACTACCTGAAGATGTAAAAAAACAATATCACCGCCCGGGTCAGGGCGGTGCCAGAGGTTACACGCCCTTTGGTACTGAAGTAGCTAAAGACGCCAAACATGTTGACTTAAAAGAGTTCTGGCATGTGGGTCGTGAAATTGAAGGCGAGCCGCCGTACCCGCAGCTATTGCCAAACGTCTGGCCACAAGAGTTGCCTAAATTTAAAGACGATATGCTGGCTATTTATGCGGCTTTGGATAACCTTGGTAATCAGGTGCTGGAAGCTCTGTCCGTTTATCTGGGTCAGCCGAAAGATTTTTTCCGCAACAAAGTGAATAACGGCAATTCAATTTTGCGGCCTTTACACTATCCACCTATTATTGATGAAGATACGCCATCGGTTCGTGCTGGTGCGCATGAAGACATTAACGTTCTTACGCTCCTGGTAGGGTCGCGTGAACCGGGGTTAGAAGTGTTGGCGAAAGACGGTACCTGGGTGCCGGTTACGATTATTGAAGGTGCCATTATTTGTAACGTAGGTGACATGCTGCAGCGCTTAACGAATCATGTGCTGCCATCGACAACGCATCGGGTGGTTAATCCACCTGCACCATTTAATGAAAAGTCGCGTTACTCAATACCCTTCTTTTTACATTTTAATCCGGATGTGATGATCACACCGCTGGAAAGCTGCATTTCGGATGAAAATCCGCAGCGAGATGAACCTATTACAGCGGATGACTATCTAATGCAGCGCTTACGTGAAATTGGTTTGATAAAAGACTAAAAGGAACAGCTGGTGAAAACAGGCGAGTTTAATCTAAAACGCATAGTTCGGGGTGTGGCTGCTGTCACTGTTTCTGCTTTATTAATCAGTTGCGCAACTGCTCCGCAGGAGCCTGAAAGCAACGAGTTTCGGTTGACGTTGTTGCACATTGACGACCATCACTCTAATTTGGACGCCAAGCGGCAAACCTTAGTGTGGGGAGAACAGGAATGGCAAGTTGAAGCCGGCGGTTTCCCTCGTGTTGGCGCGCAAATCAAAAAGCTACGTGCGGCTAACGAAAATGTACTGACATTGCATGCTGGTGACGCTCTGACAGGCAGCTTGTATTTCACCTTGTTTGGTAGTGAAGCCGACGCCCGCATGATGAACAACGTCTGTTTCGATGCCTTCACTATTGGTAACCATGAGTTTGACACCGGCGATGCCGGACTGGCCGAGTTCCTGCAGGAATTGGGGACTGAAAGTTGCCCTACCGTGAAGCTCGGAGCCAATATTAAGCCTAAAGTCGGGCAGTCGCCGCTGACCCCTGACCGCGAGTGGCAAATGTTTAAGCCGTACACCATAGTTGAGCGTGGTGGGGAAGAAATAGCCATTATTGGTCTGGACATTGCCAGTAAAACCAAGAAGTCATCGCAGCCCGATGAATCTACCGAGTTTTTAGATGAGTTAGAAACGGCTCGTAAGTATGTAGCTGAGGTTGAGCAGCAGGGTATTGAGAAGATAGTGCTGCTGACGCACATTCAATACGAGCGGGACAAAGAACTGGTACAGCAGTTACCGGGTGTCGATATTGTCATTGGCGGTGATTCGCATACGCTGTTAGGCGACTTCAGTGATTTCGGCATGGAGTCTGACGGACCTTATCCAACCGAACTGACCAATGCTGACGGCGACAAAGTTTGTATTGGCCATGCTTACCAATATTCATTGGTGGTTGGCGAGATGCAGGCCGTATTTGAAGGTGACAAAATTACAGAGTGCGGCGGACGTCCGCATTATCTTCTGAGTGACGACATTCAGGTCAGCGACGGCATTGTGACCACTTACGAACCAATTAAAACCGCACTCAAAGCAAGTGGTGTATTCAGTTTTGTCGAACCGGATCCGGAACTACAAAGCATGTTGCAGGAGTATCAGGGCAAAGTTGAAGACTTTTCTGCAGAAGTGCTGGCGCAGGTGCCACAGCAAATTTGCAGTCAGGAAATTGATCTGCCGAGACGCGATGGTTGTGCTGACATAATAAGTTCTGGTGCTCACCGTCTGGTTGCTGAAGCTTTCCTGAATTCAGTGCCGGAAGCCGACTTTGCTATTCAAAATGGTGGTGGTGTTCGCTCTGGTATTAGCCAGGGAGACTTCACCGTGGGTGACGCTTTCAATGTACTGCCTTTTGCGAATACTCTGGTTAAGCTGGAACTGAGCGGTTCTGAGTTCAAACAGACAATGGAAGAAGCGCTGGCCTATTCCATTTCTGATGGTGGCTCAACCCGAGCTTACCCCTATGGTGCCGGTATTCGTTATTCGGTGGACTTAACCAAAGAAAAAGGCAGCCGTGTGTCTAACCTGCAGGTGTGGGATAAAGGCAGCAAAAGCTGGCAACCAATGACCGCCAGAGCCACCTACGTGATGGTGACAAACAGCTTTATTGCGGGCGGCCAGGACGGTTATGACACCTTTTATCGAGTCAGTGAGCGCGGACGTGCCCGCAATACGGGAATAGATTATGCTCAGTCACTGGTAGATTATGCCAGAGAGCAAAAGGTTCTGAAGCGTCCGCAAGAATTTGCCACGCAGTCGTATGTTCCTGTGGGAGATAAATAATGGCTCGACCATTCGAGCCAGCCCCTGTTTCCGATAACGCCAGATTCGATTTTATAGTTGTTATTCTGGCGTTATTGACGGCCTTTGCGCCACTTTCCATTGATATGTACCTCCCGGCTTTCAGCGCTATTGCGTCGGACTATGCGACCGATACACACCACGTTGAACTGTCGCTGACAGCATTTTTCTTCGGTCTTTTTATTGGGCAGCTGCTTTATGGTACAGCGACCGATAAATTTGGGCGTAAGAATCCGCTTTATATCGGTTTGGCTATATACGTGGTGACATCCATTGGCTGTGCTTTTGCGCCGGATATTCAATGGCTTATTGCTTTACGTTTCCTGCAGGCTATAGGGGCTTGTGCCGGTATTGTTATTGCCCGGGCTGTGGTGCGTGATTTGTATACCCCGCAGGCTTCAGCTCGCGTGTTTTCGTTCCTGATACTGGTAATGGGAGTTGCACCTATTCTGGCGCCCCTGTTTGGTGCTTATGTAACGGAATGGATGGGGTGGCGTGCTCTGTTCTTAATTGTCGCCGGTTTAGGTGTGGCCTCCGCCGTGACTATTCACTTTGTGTTGCCGGAAACCCGCGGGCGCCGTTATGACGTGCGTATGAGAAATACCGGTAGCACTTACTGGGCAGTTTTGCGAGATCCCTCATTCCTGCGTTACTCGTTAACGGGTGCCATTGCTCAGTCGGGCTTGTTTGCCTACATCACAGGTTCGCCAAAAATGTTTATTGAGGTTTTTGGTCTTGAGCCCATGCACTACAGTTGGCTGTTTGGATTAAACGCTATTGGTATTATTGGCTTTTCGCAGCTTAATGGCTGGTTACTGAAATACCACTCCTCACGCAAGATCCTCAATGTTTCCTTACCGATATTGGCCGTGGTGTCCATTGTAATGTGCGTTATGGCGTATTTTAATGCCGGCTTCTGGGGAATATTGCTGCCGTTATTTGCCTATATTTCGACTTTAGGCATGGTTTTCCCGAACGCTATGGCAGGGGCTTTGGCTGAACAGAAAGAACGCGCAGGTTCGGCGTCAGCCGTAACCGGTAGCTTACAGTTTTTAATTGCGGGTTTGGTTTCTGCCGGGGTCAGTCAGGCAGGTTCGTTTACCGATTATGCCATGGCCTGGGTCATTGGTGTGGCCGGCTTACTCGCGGTAATTGCATACCGCGTAATGCGCCGGCCAGAATAAGCTTTTTAGTTATAATAAGTCGGTGCGGCTGGTCCAACAGGGAATCCAAAGACAAAGACCCAAAGGAAGAAAAGCATCGACCAGCCAACAAAGAAGAACATGGAGTAGGGCAACATCATGGCAACCAGAGTGCCAATACCTAAATCCTTCTTGTATCGAGCCGCAACGGCCAATATTAAGCCAAAGTAACTCATCATTGGGGTAATAACGTTAGTGACTGAGTCACCAATGCGGTACGCCGCCTGAATGACTTCCGGCGAGTAGCCAACCAGCATCAGCATCGGCACAAAAATAGGGGCGGTAATAGCCCACTGTGCAGAAGCGGAGCCCAGCATCAGATTTACAAAGCCGCAGACCATAATGAAGAACAGGAAAATGATAGGACCGGTCATGCCAATATTGGTCAGGAATTCTGCACCATTAATGGCAAAAATAGTCCCGAAATTAGTCCACTTAAAGAAGTTAACGAATTGCGCCGCAAAGAATACCAGCACAATATACATACCCATAGTACTCATGCTGTGCGACATCGCGTCGATAACATCACGGTCGTTTCGCATGGTCTCAACCGTGCGACCATAGACGAAGCCGGGAATGGCGAAAAAGAAGAAGATGTAAACAACTACGCCTTTCAGGAAAGGTGAGCCTTTAACATCACCGGTTTCCGGGTGACGTAAAATACCCCATTCAGGTACAACGGTTAATGCCAGAATACCGGCCAGAACCAGAACGCTTAACCCCGCGTAAATTAACCCTCGTTTTTCCTGTTTGCTCAGAGGGTCCATTGACGATTGATCGGACAAATCAATAGAGGCTTCGTCTTTGTTGTATTTACCGAGTTTAGGTTCGACAATTTTGTCGGTTATAAACGCGCCCATAATGGCAATTAAGAAGGTGCTGACCATCATAAAGTACCAGTTAGCTTCAGCGCCAACGGTATAGGCTGGGTCAATAATTTTAGCTGCTTCTTCGGTAATACCCGACAGTAAAGGGTCTACTGTACCAATTAGCAGGTTGGCACTGTAGCCTGCAGAAACCCCGGCAAAAGCGGCCGACAAACCGGCTAGAGGGTGACGGCCCAGGCCGTAGAAAATCATGGCAGCAAGTGGTACCAGAACAACATAGCCTAGCTCGGCTGCGGTGTTGGAAATAACACCGGCAAAGACAATGGTTACCGTTACCAGGCGCGGCGGAGCTTTCATGACCAGCCCACGCATAGCCGCAGAAATTAAGCCGGAGCGCTCAGCAACACCAACCCCTAAAAGAGCAACCAATACAGTCCCTAAAGGCGTGAAGCCGGTAAAGTTGGTGACCAGATTAGTGACAATGCGTTGTATTCCCTCAGCATTCAGCAAGCTGACAGCTTTGATAACGGTTTCGCCGTCTCTGGGGTCTACTGCGCTGACGCCAAAATAAGCGGCGATGCCACTAATGAAAATAATGAATAAGCAGAACACTGCGAATAGGGTAATGGGGTGGGGTAACAGGTTACCAAGCCACTCAACGCCGTCGAGAAAACGGGTAAACCAGCCTCGTTTGCTGGTCGCGTTATAGTCATTATTGGGAGACTGCATAACTCGCGCCTTTATTATAAGTTTTAGACCAGCGCGAGATTCTAGCATAAAAAAACGGCGCCGCTGAAATCAGGGGCGCCGTTTGTAGGTTAACCTTCAGCTGTTATGCAGCTTCATCTTTCTTAAGGTTTTTCAGGGCATAATCGAATGCTGCCTGACCGGCTAATAAATCTTCCGGAGCAAAGTCGTCAACGTTAATGGTACGTAAGCGACCAACTTCCGTGCGCTCAAGCAGAGCAACTTCGTCGTCACTCAATACACCCAGCTCTTTACCTTTAGCGGCTAACTGGTCTAACTGAGTAAAGCTGAAGCGTTTACCGGCTGCTTTACAAACTTTGTCGTACAGTGGCTCTGCGGCAATCACGTTTTTCAGGGTTTCTTCAAGGAAACCAAAGTGACCTTCAGGGCTCAGGAACTGGCCTTCGCCTAAACGTGTACGAACGTCGTTTGGTGACATCAGCATACGGGCAATTTCATGATCATTTTTATCTGTAGGACGTTTAGCAATACGGCCTAACGGATACATGACGGCGCGCATGAAGCTACCAACACCGCCAAAGTTCGCCAGCATTTCCAGCTGTGCTTCCTGTAACTTATGCAGAGTGTCCTGCATAGCCCAGTGAACTAACGGCAAGTCTTCTTTAATGCGACCCTGGTCATGATAACGCTTCAGCACACAAGAACCGATGTACAGGTAGCTGAGCATGTCACCTAAGCGCGCAGAGACTCGTTCCTTGCGTTTAAGACTACCACCCAGTTTACCCATAGCAATGTCTGACAATAATGCCATGTTGGCACTGAAGCGGTTCATCTGCTGGTAGTATTTACGGGTTTCGTCGCTAGCCGGAACAGAGCTCAGGCGGTGACCACCAAAACCATAGAACAGTGAACGAACAAAGTTACTGATGGCAAAGCCAATATGACCAAACACGGCTTTATCAAATTTCTTCAATGCATCCGGGCCTTTTTCAGCCGAAGCTTCCATTTCTTTCAGAACAAATGGATGGCAACGAATAGCGCCCTGACCGTAGATCATCATGCTGCGGGTAAGGATGTTGGCACCTTCTACAGTAATGGCAACCGGAACACCCTGGTAACCGCGGCCAAGGTAGTTATTCGGACCTAAACAGATACCTTTACCACCATGAATGTCCATAGCGTCGTCCATACAGGCACGCAATTTCTCGGTCATGTGGTATTTGGCAATAGCACCAATAACTGAAGGTTTCTCGCCTAAGTCAATACCTTTGGTGGATAACATAGTCACCGCATCCATCAGGTAAGCGTTACCGGCTATGCGAGCCATTGGCTCTTCAACACCTTCCATTTTACCAATAGGTAATTTGAACTGACGGCGGATGCGTGAATAAGCCCCGGTTGCCAGAGCAATGGATTTAATACCACCAGCGCTGTTTGACGGCAGAGTGATTGAACGGCCAACTGACAGACATTCAACCAGCATACGCCAGCCTTTACCGGCATTTTTCTGGCCACCAATAATGTAATCTAATGGAACGAATACGTCGTTACCGCGGATAGGACCGTTCTGGAACGGTACGTTCAGCGGGAAGTGACGGCGACCGATTTCAACACCTTTGGTGTCACGAGGAATAAGCGCACAGGTAATACCCAGCTCTTCTTCTTCGCCAATCAGGTTGTCAGGGTCGTACATTTTAAAAGCCAGACCTAATACGGTAGCTACTGGCGCTAAGGTGATGTAGCGCTTATTGAAATTTAGTTTGATACCGACAATTTCTTCGCCGTTCCATTCACCTTTACAAACCACACCTGAGTCAGGAATAGCACCTGCGTCAGAACCGGCTTCAGGACTGGTTAGTGCGAAACATGGAATTTCGTCACCGCTGGCTAAGCGAGGCAGATAATGATCCTGCTGTTCTTTGGTACCATAATGCTGTAACAGTTCGCCCGGACCTAATGAGTTAGGTACGCCGACGGTTGAGGCCAGCACGGTACTGACACCGGCAAGCTTCTGCAAAACACGAGACTGCGCGTAGGCAGAAAACTCCAGACCACCGTATTCTTTCTTGATGATCATGGCGAAGAATTTCTCGTCTTTCAGATACTGCCAGACGTGCTCAGGCATGTCTGTTAACTCGTGGGTTACTTCCCAGTCGTCCAGCATTTTGCAGACTTCTTCACACGGACCTTCTAAAAAGGCTTTTTCTTCAGCCGTTAACTCGGCTTTAGGTACCTTATGAAGTTTTGACCAGTCAGGGTCTCCACTGAATAAATCGCCGTCCCACCAGACAGTACCGGCTTCCAGTGCGTCACGCTCGGTGTCAGACATTTCTGGCATTACTTTGCGATATGCGCTAAGAATAGGCTTAGTCAGCAGGTTTAAACGAATTGGTGCTATGTTAAGCGGAACCAGAACAATTGCCAGAATAGCCCAAAGCACCGGGCCAACAATGTCGATTGCGCTACCAATAGCGAACATAATAACCAGACCGGCGCTGAACATAGCCAGGCTGGCTCGTTTGTAGATTAATGCAGCCGCGACTATAACAGTAGCGACAATCCAAAGTGCAATACTCATAATGTAATACTCCGATTTGGAGGTCTGACCAGTGATACTGTGCAAGTTAGATCAACCGGAGTATATTTTCAAGGAAAAATTGAACGGGCGTTTGAATTTTGTTGTCAATATAAACGTCCAGTAGTGAACAGAAGGGGAGAAGTGAAAGTGAAAAGGACCGTCAGTTGGCTGGTATCCAGCGTATTATTAAGTGGTTTGGCAATGAATACTGCTATCGCAGATAGTCAGGGGAACGCCGAGCAACCCATCGAACAATCAATGAAACCGTATCAGGCTGACTATGTGATAACGCGTGGCGACAGCGAATATGGTGAAGGTTATCGTTACCTTGAAGTGTCGCCTGAGGATGAATGGCAACTGCGAACAAAGTCCGATATTTCCTGGTTTATTTTGTCGGACACCCGTGAAGCTCGTTCGGTGTTTATTGTAGATGAAGAGAATAGCCGACTGGAGCCTCGCGAGTTTATTTACATGAGAACCGGGACTGGATCGGATAAGTCCTTTCATGGTGAATTCAAAGCAAATGAGAAAAAGGTTCGTAATGTCGATACCGGCCGCATGCTTGATGTGAACTGGGAAGGCGCCTTATTCGATGAGGCCAATGTGACCGAACAGTTGCGGATTGATTTGGCCAACGGCGCTGAAACGTTCAAGTACCGGGTGGTTGATGAAAAAGGTCAAGAAGATGAGTACCGTTTTGAAGTATTGGTTCGGAATCAGCAATTATCTTTACCTTACGGTGAGGTTGAAGCAATAAAAGTAGGGCGTATAAGGGATAATAACCGGCGCCAGACCTTTTTCTGGTTCGCGCCGGAGCTAAACTACGTGATGGTTAAAATGCAGCAGTTTAAAGAAGGTGACGAGCAGGCCACCATGTCACTGAAAAGCTTGTCTATGTAATCTTGTGCTTAAGCGATCTGGCACTTATGTAGCCTGACATTCATGTCAGGTGAGATATCAAACCGAGAAGCATTACCTAATGCATCAGGTAATATATCGAACCCAACTTAAAATCTAACGTATTGGGTAATATATTGGACATTGGACCTGACATAAATGTCAGGCTACGCAATTATTCGGTTGCGTAGCCTTGAGAGCCAAGGACTTCGCCGTCCAATGTAACGCGGCCGCCTTGCAGCTTCAGACGCTCCTGACAAAACCAGTTAACCACAAGCGGATAAATACGGTGTTCCTGCTCGTGCACGCGAGCCTGAACCTCTTCCACTGTGTCGCCCTCAAAAATAGGTACTTTAGCCTGCAATACCACCGGGCCACCATCGAGTTCTTCTGTCACAAAATGCACACTCACACCGTGTTCGATATCGCCCGCGTCTAATGCCCGCTGGTGCGTATTCACACCTTTGTATTTAGGCAGCAGTGACGGGTGAATGTTGAACATGCGGCCTTCATAGTGGCGTGTAAAATCACCCGTCAGAATGCGCATAAAGCCGGCCAGAACCACTAAATCGGGCTGGTAACTGTCAATCAGCGACTTCAGTTCAGCGTCATAAGCTTCACGCGAGTCAAACTCTTTGTGGCTGAGCACTTCGGTGTTAATGCCTTTAGCGGCCGCCTTCTCTAAGCCTTTAGCCGAGGCTTTATTGGAAATAACCGCAACCAATTCACCGGCGACTTTTCCATCTTCGCAGGCCTGTTGAATGGCCTGCATATTACTACCGGTGCCTGAAATTAGTACAACAATACGCTTCATTAGTGAGTCTCGTCGGCCAGAATGTCGACTTGCTCTTCACCTTCAGCTGCGTTGGCAATACGGCCAATTTTCCAGGCGTCTTCGCCAGCATCGGTCAGAATTTGAATGGATTTATCTGCTTGCTCGTTGGGAACCGCAATAACCATACCCACACCACAGTTAAAGGTGCGGTACATTTCTTTCATGCTGACATTGCCGTTTTCTTTTAACCAGTCGAAGATAACTGGCCAGTCCCAGCTGTTACCATCAATAACAGCTTTACTACCTTTAGGCAGTACGCGAGGGATGTTTTCCCAGAAACCGCCGCCGGTAATATGTGACAAGGCGTGTACCGATACGTGTTTAATCAGCTCAAGAACCGACTTAACGTAAATGCGGGTAGGCTCTAATAAATGGTCAGCCAGTGTTTTGCCCTGTAAATGAGATTCTAGATCAGCACCGCTCACTTCAATAATTTTGCGAATAAGCGAGTAACCATTTGAATGAGGACCACTGGATGCCAGAGCAATTAACGCATCGCCGTCGGCGACTTTGCTGCCGTCAATAATTTCAGATTTTTCGACCACACCCGTACAAAAGCCGGCTAAGTCATAATCGCCGCCTTCGTACATGCCCGGCATTTCTGCGGTTTCGCCGCCGATGAGCGCGCAACCTGACTGCTCGCAGCCATCGCCTATACCGGCAACCACATCGGCTGCTACGTCAACGTCCAGTTTGCCCGTTGCATAGTAGTCGAGAAAGAACAACGGCTCAGCGCCTTGTACAATAAGGTCGTTGACGCACATAGCAACCAAATCGATACCAACACCGCGGTGGCGTTTAAGGTCTATGGCTAAACGCAGCTTGGTACCCACACCGTCGGTTCCGGAAACCAAAACCGGTTGTTTATAACCCGCCGGGATTTCACACAGAGCACCAAACCCACCAATGTTCCCCATGACTTCAGGCCGGTGCGTGCGCTTGGTAACGCCTTTAATACGTTCAACCAATGCATTACCAGCGTCAATGTCGACGCCCGCGTCTTTATAACTTAAAGAAGGTTTTTTATCGCTCACAGAATAATCCCGACTGGCAAAATTTGCGCGCAAGTTTAACACGATTTAAGCCACAAAAGGTAGCTTATGACCTCACTATTGTGTCAGGATTTCTCTGCGATAAACCGGTAACCAACACCGGGTTCTGTTTCTATATACTTTGGCTGTGCCGGGTCATCTTTGAGCTTTTTACGCACCTGGCTGACAAAAATACGCAGATAGTGAGTGTCTTCCTGATGCGTTCGACCCCAAATTTTCTCCAGCAACTGTTGCTGAGTAACGAGTTTTTGCGGGTGGCTGACTAAAAAATCCAGTAAGGCGTATTCTTTACGGGACAAGTTAACCATCTCGTTTTGCAGAAACACTTTGTGTTGCTCGCGGTCGATGAGTAACTCACCAAAACGAAGCTGAGCTTCGGCTGTGGGTTTTTGATCAGAGAGGTCGCGTAATAAAACATGAATACGCGCCATAAGCTCCCGAATACCAAAGGGTTTGGTCAGGTAGTCGTTAGCTCCGCCTTCCAGTAGTTTAACTTTCTGCAGTTCGTCGTCACGTGCGGTCAGTACCAGTACCGGCACCTGACTCCATTCGCGCAGCTGTCGCATGACCTGATAGCCGTCAGCGTCAGGCAGGCCTAAGTCCAGAATGACCAAATGCGGGTTCTGGCTGGTAATCTGCTTTATCCCTTGCTCGGCTGTCGCTGCTTCCAGGTAGGTATAACCTTCGGCGGTGAGCGAGGCACGCATAAAGCGTCGTATCTGTGGTTCGTCATCAATGACTAAAATGCGGGGGCCGTCGGTGCGGGCTTGTGCATTCATGAGACTTCCTCTGTGATGTTGGCGCGTGGTAATTTAATTCGGACAAGGCAGCCATCAGAGCTTTCTTCAATACCTATGTGGCCGTTATGAATGTCGATTATTCCTTTAGCAACGGACAGCCCCAGACCGGTTCCGCCGGTGCCCGAGTCTTTCTCGCGCGACGAATAAAAAACATTAAATACAAGCGAGCGCTTACTGGTTTCTATGCCGGGGCCTTCATCTTTAATATCAATGACAATGAACTTGTCGGTTTCTGACAGTGACAAAGTAACCGGCGCTGTCTCGCCGGAAAAGCGCATAGCGTTATCAATAACATTAAACAATGCCTGCTCCAGCAGCGAGGACTGAACTTCAACCATAGCGTGCTGTAAATTATCTTTAACCAGTAACCGTTCTTGTGAAGCAAAGCGCGCCAGAGTTTTACTGATAACCGGACGAATATCCTGCACTGCATGAGTTAGACGAATTTCGCCGTGCTGCAGTCGGGTTGCCTGTAATAGGTTTTCGATATAACGATGCAGGCGGTCACTTTCATCCAGCGCACCCTGTAACAGCTCGGCTCGTTCTTGCTCCGGCAAGCGTTCCTGATACGCCTGCAATGTACTTAAATTACCAATGACGCTGGCAAGCGGGGTTCTCAGGTCATGTGAAACCGAAAGCAGAATGTTGGAGCGCAACTGAGCCTGACGTAAGCTTTCTTTCTGGTTTCTGAACGAGGTGGCTAAGTGGCTGGTAATAACGCCCACGGCAATAAATACAATTGCAGTAACCATTTCGTCTATGTCGCTCATGTGCAGCGAATAGCGCGGTTCTGTGAATAAAAAATTAAACAACAGCAGGGCCAGAACAACGGCAAGTAGTGCCGCGCGAAAATTGGTTAAAAACGCGATAAGCAGCACTGCTAGTTGAAGAATGAGTACCGTACCGGAGGTTGGCAGTAACCAGTGATCGAGCAGGTAAGCAAGACCCGCCGCAGTGCCGGTGATGGCAACGGAGACCAGGTAACCTAACCAGGGCTGTTTACTCATGTTCTAATCTCATGTGCTAGTCTCGCCAGAATTGAGGAAGTAACAATGTTAGCAAAGTAAAGTATTCAAGGCGTCCTAAAATCATTGCTAATGTCAGTACCCAGGTTCCGGTATCTGATACTGGAATAAAGTTACTGGAAACTTCGCCAAAGCCCGGGCCAAGTACGTTCAGACAGGCCGAAACGGCGGTAAATGCAGAGAAAAAGTCCAGGCCGGTCAGCATTAGTATGAGGGTAAGTACCATTGAGCTAATTGCCACCATTAGCATAAAGCTCATCACCGCCTGAATCACGTCGTTAGTTACCGCTTTTCCCTGATATACCACTTTCATAATGGCACGCGGATGTATTGCCTGCAGCATTTGGTGTTTCAGAATGCGTAAGGTAATGACATTACGAATAAACTTGTTACCTCCGGCCGTCGAGCCGGCGCAACCGCCCAGGTAACTGGCTGCCACTAAAAAGCCAGCGGTAGCCGCCGGCCAAGCCGAAAGGTCATCGGCACCGTAACCGGTACTGGTCATAAAGGAAACAACATGAAAAACCGCCTGGTTCAGAGACTCCCAGAAGGAATGGTGAGTTTGAGCGTTAAATGCCAGAACGGTAAGAATAACGCTGAAAACGGCCAGTGCAATTAAAAACCAACGGGTCTCTTCGTCCTGCCAGTAGCCACTTATGGCTCTGGCTGTAAACAGTTTATGGTGCAGGGCAAAACTGATAGCTCCCAGAATCATAAACACATCGGCTACGACCAAAATAATGGGTTGCTGGAAGTGCCCCATACTGGCGTCGTAGGGCGAAAATCCACCGGTAGATACCGTGGTCAGGCTATGGGCAATGGCATCGAATGGAGACATACCTGCCAGCCAGTAACTGCCAGCGCAGCCTATTGTCAGGCACAGATAAACCAACCAGAGATAACGACTGGTGCTGGCAACCCGGGGCGCTAACTTTTCGTTTTTAATGGGGCCTGGAGTTTCCGCTTTAAGCAGGCGCATGCCACCCACGTTTAGCATGGGAAGAATGGCAACCACAAAAATAACGATACCGAGCCCACCCATCCATTGCAGAAACTGGCGGTACAGTAAAAAGCTCTTGGGCATTTCATCAAGGCCGGTGAGAATGGTTGCACCGGTGGTGGTCATAGCGCTGACAGATTCAAACACTGCGTCGGTGAAACTGACGCCGGTAACGGACATAATAGGTAAAGCCCCCAGAACGCCCATTAAAATCCAGGTAAAAGACGCAAAAGCTAAGGCTTCGCGGAAAAAAATTTTCTTTTGCTCACCGCGATTAGTGCGGATAAAAAGAAAGAACGCGAGAATAAGGCATAATAGAGAGGGGTAAATAAAGTCGGTAAAGGTTTTGTCCCTAAAGACAAAAACAGAGAGCAAACCAAAGAAACACTGAATTGAGGCAATCCAGATCATAGGCCAGGTGAGTAGGCGCAACGTTGCTTTTAGATTCACTGTTACCTCGTGCGAAGAACCGACTTTTTCTATTGCTAAGGTTAATTCCGCAGGGCGTAAAATCTCTATACCGAAAGCGTCTTTAGGCGTAAAATCTGCGTAAAATTAAGGGGTTTTATTTTATGGCCAGTATTCAACCGGCACGTAATGAGCATTTAGACGCGGTAGCGGCGCTAGAAGCTGTCACTTTCCCCGAAGATGCGATCAGTAAGCGCAGTTTTCGGCGGTTTATTGAGTCGCCTAGTGCCGATTTTCAGGTGTTACTGCTGAACGAAAAGGTCATTGGGTATACCGTTGTCCTGTACCGAAACAATACGAACCTGGCTCGACTCTATGCTTTGGTTGTCGAAAAAGAGCATCGTAGTAATGGCTATGGTCGCCGTTTGTTGCAAGCTGCAGAAGACCTTGCTGATGAGCGGCATTCTTTGTTTTTACGTACCGAGGTGGCAACCTCTAATACAGTAGGACAACAGCTGATGAACAGCGAAGGCTTCCGGGCAATAGAGCTGCGCGAAGCCTATTTCCCGCCTTCTGCATCGCAATCGACAGACGCTCTGGTTCTGCAAAAACTGTTGCCTCGTTACGAAATGGGTGAAGATGCAGGCGTGGGAGCAACCGAAGAATATGTCCCTATGTTGACCCAGTCGACGGAGTTTACCTGTGGTCCGGCAAGCCTGCTAATGGCTATGGACTATTTCGGCCGGCCCAGTAGCGACCCACAAGCCGAAGAGCTGGAAATTTGGCGTCAGGCGACGACCATTTACATGACCTCCGGGCACGGCGGCTGCGGCCCTCATGGGTTGGCTCGGGCAGCGTTTCAGCGTGGCCTGAAAGTTCGGGTGGAAGTAAATACCGACCAGCCATTATTTGTGGATTCGGTCCGTCAGGAGCAGAAAAAAACGGTTATGCAGCGCATACAGCAAGCCGATATGACCTACCTGGAAAAGCACGGTGTTCCCATTGTTGTGCGCGATTATGATGTGACTTTGATAAAAGAAGATTTAAGCCAGGGCTGTCTGGTTATGGTGCTTATTTCTACTTATCAGTTTGATGGTATTCGGGCACCGCATTGGGTCTTAATTTGCGCTGCGGACGATGACTTCATTTATATAAACGACCCCGATTATGACACCTTGCCCTGGGAATCTCCTACGGAACGTCAATATTTACCTGTGCCTATAAGTACCTTCAGCAAAGCCTTTGGCTACGGTGGCCGTAAGCAAAAAGCAGCGGTCGTACTTTCAGCTGATTTAACAACAAAGTGATCAATTCCCCTTGAATTCTGCGTAATTATGCTCAAAGTCATATAATAGTATTGGATGAAAAAGGAATTCCGTATGAGTTCAGCATTTGATGATTTTGAATTAAAAGGCCACAAGCTTGAAAACCGTTTTGTTGTGGCACCTATGACACGAACCAGTGCCGACAAGAAAGGCAAGCCAACGGAGTTAATGGGCGAGTACTACGAGCGTTTCGCGAAAGGCGGCTGGAGCATGATCATCAGCGAAGGCGTATACACAGATCAGCAGGCAAGCCAGGGGTATGAAAATCAACCGGGCATTACTGACGCACCACAAACCGATGCCTGGAAAGAAATTGTCGAACGAGTACACAAACATGACTGCAAATTCATTATGCAGTTGATGCATGCTGGCGCTCAGTTCCAGCACAATGAATACACCGATACACCCATTGCGCCCAGCGAAGTAAAGCCTAAAGGTGAACCGCTGGACTTGTATGGCAAAACCGACGGCTGGCCTGAAGTGAAAGCCATGGATGAAACGGATTTTGATGCCGTTATGAACGGTTTTGTCGGTGCCGTAAACCGGGCTAAAGAGGCAGGTTTTGACGGGGTTGAGCTGCACGCGGCTAACGGTTATTTACTGAATGAGTTTTTAAGTGATTACTTTAATCAGCGTCCTGACCAGTGGGGCGGAGAAATGGCAAAACGCATGCATTTTCTGGAGTTAGTGGTTAAGGCTGCGAAATCCGCCGCAGGCGACGACTTCATTGTAGGTGTACGTTTAAGTCAAATTACCGTGACTGACTCCGATTATCAGTGGCCGGAAGGCGAAGACGCCATGATAAAAGTGGTTAAGGCGATGGAAAAAGCCGGTGTGGATTACATTCACACCACAGATACGGACGTAATGCGTAAGCCGTTTAAAGGCGGCAGTAATAAATCATTGGGCGACATTGTGCAGGAGTTTTCGGATATCCCGTTAATTGTAAACGGTGGTATTAGCGAGAAAAACTATGAGCATGTTGCGGCGCACTATCCTAATGCTTTGCTGGCTATGGCGAAAACGTCATTAGCGAATCCGGACTTTCCAATTCGAATTAAGTCTTCCGAGCCAATACGTCAGTTAGATTTTGCCATGCTGCAACCAACCGCTACACTTGAGAATGAGTGGAAGTGGCGCGATGAAAACGACGCGCACATAGAACTGGATTAAAGCGAATTTTAAGTAGCGGACAGGAGGTTTCGACTATGAAAAAAGTAGCAGTTATTTTATCCGGCTCCGGTGTTTTTGACGGAGCCGAAGTGAACGAAGCTGTATTAACCCTATTGCACATAGCAAAGCAGGGTGCCAGCTACGAGTGCTTTGCGCCGGACATTGAGCAGATGCACACCATTAACCATCTTAAAGGTGAAGAAAGCGGTGATAAGCGCAATGTTCTGGAAGAAGCTGCACGCATTACCCGCGGTGAGGTTAAACCCTTAACCGACTTAGATTCGTCAGAATTTGACGCGTTAATATTGCCGGGCGGTTTTGGTGTTGCCAAAAACTTCTGCGATTTTGCCGTTAAAGGTGCTGATATGAAGGTAAACGACCAGGTATTGAAGGTTGGAAAAGCCTTTGTTGAGACGAAGAAGCCCGCGGGCTACATGTGTATTTCCCCTGTATTGTTACCGCATATTTACGGAAAGGGTGTGAAAGTGACTATTGGTAACGACGGCGAAGTTGCCAGTGCCATTAATAAAATGGGCGGCGAGCACGTGAACTGTGGTGTTCGCGATATTGTCGTTGATGACAAACACCAGTTAGTTACCACACCGGCCTATATGCTGGCTGAAAACCTGCCGGATGCGGAAGAGGGCATTAGTAAGTTAGTTGAAAAAGTCTTATATATGGCTGCCTAATACCTAACTTAACGCCCAATAAATAACCGCTTGAGTGCAGAACTTATAGCACTTAAGCGGTGTCTGAGTTATAGTACACAAGTTACGTAAGTAATAGCTTTGGGGCTGATCTGGATTCGACGGGATACACGAAACCCAAGGTGCATGCCGAGGTGAGGCAGGCCTCGTAAAAAGCCTCAACCTAATAGTTGCAAACGACGACAACTACGCTCTAGCGGCTTAATAACCCGCTAAGCCCATCCCCCGGCGCTTTGTCTGCGAGACCGGATCAGGATGGCTCAAACTAATGTAGACTCGCGTGGAGGCTTTGTCCGGAGCTGAAGCGTTAAAACCAATCGGACTCGTCAGTTGTGAAGCCTGTCAGTCGGCGTCACACTGATTAACTAAATGACTGACTAAGCATGTAGGACCGAGGATGTAGGTATTGCGGACGCGGGTTCAACTCCCGCCAGCTCCACCAATTCCATATAAAAAGCCGCTCACTTGAGCGGCTTTTTTGTGTCTTCTGTTCGCGTAGCCTGACGTTTTACGTCAGGGCTGAGTTGCAATTAGTGCGACGCAATCTCGTAGTATACCTGCGGGTTATCTTCAATCGTATCCAGTACTTTTGCTGAAATACCTGTTGGGTTTCTTCGTTTGCTTTCCCAGCTTTTTACTGTATCCAGGCTTGTCCCTAAAGCCTCCGCAAACTCAGCTTGTGAAACATTAAGTTTTGCGCGGATCGCTTTAACATCCGCAACTTCAAATCGGCATGTTTTGCTAGGTTCTTTGCGGCCTCTTTCAATTTCCACGGCCTCGGTTAATGACGCTTTTAAGTCTTTAAAGATGCTCATTTTAATTCCCCTTTCAACTGCTTCGACAGTTCTTTCAATTCCGATTTTTCACGGGCCGTCAGGTTGTCCTTCTCAGATTTCGGATACGCCAATACTAAATAAATCTTTTCAGCATGGGCAAGGTAGTAAATTACTCTTAGTCCTCCGCTCTTTCCCTGACTACCTACAGCCATTCGTACCTTACGTAGTCCACCTGTTCCCGTGATAATAGAGCCTTTCTCTGGCTGAGCTATCAACTGGTTCTGAAGCTCTCTAAGTTCTTCATTGGTAGCCAGTTTCTCTATCTGAGTTGTAAATATTGAGGTTTCGATAAAGTCGATCGCATGAGTCAATTCGCCACTCCTTAGCTTTTCACTCTAAGTGTACAATGTACACCTTTTTTACTGGTATTGTAAAGTGTATTCAGGTGAGCACAAGTTTAGGTGTGGGCTTGTATGAATCGGAAGATCCATTCTTTAATGCTCGTGAGTCAAATAGTCTTATGGCTGAAGTTGACAGTTTTGATCACAGCTTGCCAAAGATGCCGGTCGACATTTTACCAAGAGCAACAAAATTTCCTTTTTCTCACAGGTTATTCATAACTTTAGAGTTAACATGACTTACGGACTTAAAAGCTCCTCAACCCACTCTAAAAACCGAACGGCACTTCTGGTTTCGAAGCCTCTTTTATTTGGTACGTAATAGCATAAGTCAGATTTTACCGGTTGGGTTCCAAATAGCTGGAGAAGATTAGCTTTTAACAACCGTTTTGTAAGTGTCGTAGAGCAGAACACCAGTCCATTCATTGCTAACCAGGCTGCTAATGGAGGATCTGATAACGCTTTATTTTTCCATTCAGCGGTAAAAAGGGTAACGGGCTCATTTGACCAGAAAGGGGGCTTCATTCCAGAAGCACCGAAAACGTTGAAGGATTCGGATTTAATGACATCCGAAGGCTCAATGGCTTTAGCGTATTGGAATAATGTAGGACTGATTATCTACCGACTCGTCGAGCTCCCACAAATCCAGATGAATGCGTCGATAGCCGTAAACACCACAGTTGGCGCTGTGCGAATCTTTTATTAAGGGAAGCAGCCAGCGATTTTTCAATGCTCGGTCAGATAACAGTTTTTCTATCCAAAAATAGAACCTTGCACGCACCGCCTCAAGGACTCTACACGTCAAAGCAATAGAATGAATGCGCCGATGCTCATTGATGAACTGGTATTTTACTCTGGCTGGCTTGTAAAGTAACTTGCGGCCTTTTTTAGAATGTTTCGCTTTTTTTCGGTACGTTTGAGGTCAGAACGTAGTTTTAGTATTTTTTTTGCCTCTATCAGCTGATCGTCCTTTTGATTGGAGGGATTCGGGCTGGCCGCTTTTTACCTACTTATAGAGACTGTGTTGAGATACCCCAAGTTGTCAGAAACTTGAGCAACGGTGGACCCTCGTTCTATCACTTGGAGGACTGTCTCGTTGGTTGTTTATAACTCTTCCTCCTGTGATCAAATAATAGTCAGTAACTGCCTATGATTTTCGATCCACTCTACAGAGATTGGCCTATTGTTACATTTTGTTACAATTTAACTTTGAAATATTGGCTATAAGTAATACTATTTTGTTGCCTGCAGGCGTTTTCTACTAACATTTGGAGGAAATATGAACAATCTAAAAATTATGATGGGAAATGAAGTTATCGAACTAGAATCAAGCTCTATTCCTCGTGTTGAATCAAGTGCAACCTGTGCTTGCCGTGATTGTACGATTCAAGAGCCGCCAAAAGAGGAAGAGGAAAAAGTAGAGTAAGACTTAAAATCTAACCGGTAGGGAGGCGCTTTGCGTCTCCTTATTTTTAAGGATGTTATATGGATTTGCAGCTACCAAGCTGGTCAGTAGTTATAAGTAAACAAAAAAACCAGTTTATCCCTTTCTCTTTCCTACTTTTTCGAGCCGCTTTTTTATTATTTGATAAAAAGCAATCAAACTTTAAGAAAATAAAAAGTATATTAAATGTAAGTTATATTAAGGCCGTGAAAATAGATTTCTTATCAAAGGTTCAGGAAGGCAGGAATGTATTGGATCAAAGTAATTTTAATACGAAAAATTCGAGAGAACTGAATTGCATTTACAAGAAAAAAACCGTTGTAGAAGGAGTTGATGCGAAAAAAAGAAGTATTGGTACTATCTATGTGCTTAATTCTTTTTGTTTACATTATTTTGGTATTCTTCACGGAGACGAAAATGACAAAATTAATGTGGTTCAACCAGAGAGAGCGATCAGGTACCTTCTAAAAAGTAAAGTTTACGATAAATTAGAAGATATAAGTAATTCAAAGATAACAACGATAGTGTCTGATTCAAATAAATCAATGATCACTATGGTTAGGAAATTAAAAAAAGGGGAAAGTCTATTTCTTCGAATAGATAGTCTACCTACTAATACTCAGAGATACACCATTTGTGATTTTTTTGGAAAGCCAAGTGTTTTTCCAACTGCTATTCTAAAGCTATCAGAAATATCAGGTGCTGAAATATGTCCGATGTTTTCATATCCGCACCTTGGAAAATATGTGACTATAAAAGGAAATCCGCTAAAAGTAGAGAGTTCAGATTTTAATGAGTATACAGAAATTGCAAATAAGTTAAATAAGCAATCGGAAGAAGTGATAAAAAAATTCAAAGATAAATATACAAGTTGGCATGCTATATATGAAAAAAAATTAATTGCTGAAAAGATATTGGAGAAAGTCTATGAAAATAGAAAGTTTAATTGAAATTCTTGAAAATTATACACAGCATAATGTTTCACCGAATAAAACAATTGATGATTTGGAGTTAGATTCTTTAGATGTCGTGGAATTCTATAATCATTTGGAAGAGATTATCGGAAAGGAAATTCCTGATAACTTAATTAGAACTGATATTACAATAAATGAAATTTTTGAGATGTCTAAAAAAAATGAAAATTAAGAAATATATATTAAAATATTATATGAGCGATTGGCGATTTTTATTTTTTACTACATCAATTTTATTTATATCTGTTATAGGGATGTTGCTATTGCCTCAAGCCTTATCAAATTTAATTGATAAGGTTGTAGAGTCAAATTTGGATGTGATTTCTTCATTAAGTGAAAACATTTTCAAAATAGCTTCTGTTGTTACTCTTTTTCTTCTTTACGTGATAGGTAATAACATTAGATCAGCAATGTTCGCAAATAAAGCTGACCTTATGGTAGCAGATATCAGGAGAAAACTTTTTGGTATTGGTATTCTAAAAAATTATGAAGAATCCGAAAGCCCTAATAAGTTTTACAACATCTTTAGCCATGATGTAACGACAGCTCAATCAGCCTTGGCAAATAGTGTCCCTGAGTTTCAAATGGCTTTGTTTCAAATTATTGGAGCTTTACTGTTAATAGTTTTTATTAATCCTTCTTTGGGGGGAGTTATTTTTCTCGGTTTTGTTATTATATTTTTGATTATAATTTACTTTGAAAAAATGATCAGATACTTGACTATCGAAGCGAGAGAATCTTATAAAGAAGCATTTAGGGTCGCTAAGGATCCTTTGTTTTTCAATGAGTTTGTAATCCAATCAGGAGCTGTTGAGGAAGAGAAAGATAACTTTAATAGAAAACTTGTTGATTTCGTTAGTAAAAACAAAAGAAAAAGGCGCTTGAATTATATACTTAACTTTTCATTTACTTTAATAACTTTTATTTATCTATCATTTTTTGTTATTTATGCTAAGTATTCTATGGATAATAATGAAATAAGCAAAAGCGAGTTCTTCGAATTCATTGCTTATTCTGGAATTTTAGCTTTTGGTATAATAAGACTTATGTCAAGTATAGGCGATTTTATTAAAACTGAAGCAAGCTTGAAGTCTGTCGAAACTGAATTTTCAAATAAAAATCTTTTACTTCCAGCCAAGATTGAAGACGAATCGATTTTCGATAGGAGGGAGTTAAAGCTTGAAATAAATTTACAGAATGACCGAAGTGAAGAAAACATAGAGCTACTATTAGAAAAAGGGCAGGCTCTTCTTATAAAAGGTGATAGTGGTGTTGGTAAAAGTAGCTTATGCCGCTCATTTTACAGAGGAAGTCAAGGAAAAAGGTATCGACACCAATTAAGTCTTTGTGGTTTCAATCTTGTTGGTAAAGGAGTATTGCCGAGTAAAATTATTAATTACATACCATCAGAACCATATATTTTTAATAAATCAATTTTTGATAATCTTACATATGGTTTAAATTTCGAGGTGACTAAGAGTGATATTTTCTTTGCCTTGGAAGTAGTTAAATTAAAAGAGCTGGTTCTATCTATGCCTGATGGGTTGAATAGTCTTATAGATCGATCCAGTCCGAAGTTATCTACAGGTGAAATGCAGAGGCTATCTTTAGCTAGAGCAATTATATCGCACCCGCTAGTGATTATATTGGATGAGTCACTATCTGGTGTGGAAGAAATGTTAACAGAAAAAATAATTACTAATGTAAAATCTACCGATATTTTACTAATTATTATTAGTCATAGAAACTCTGCTAACAAATTGGCGGAAAAAGTAATTGAATTAAAATGAAGCCGGAGGAATAATGGATAGTAATGGAAAGTATATTATTGGATTGGTATTTATAAGCGGAAAAATAATTGATTCAACAGCTATTAATGTTGGGTTTAAGCTTAGATCTTTACCCGCGTCAACTAAACATTTAATTGTTATTGTATCTTCCGATGGTGGATCGCTTGCTAGTGCTCAGTCGTTAATTAACTTTATTAGTTTCTTGAAGTTTGAAAGAAAAATTAAAGTAAGCACTTATATCCCATCACAAGCACTGTCAGCTGGATTTTATTTAGCTCTCAGTTCAGATTATATTGCCTGTGAGAAATCTACCATGATTGGAAATGTTGGAGCAGTCTATAACTCTTTAAATTTTAATAAGGCTTTAAAGAAGTTAGGGATTGATTATTTATCAATAGCTTCGGGTTCATCAAAAGAGTCTTTAAGGTTACTACAAGGTTCTAGCTCTGTAAAAACCTCTTCTATAGAAAATTACGTATCGGAAGTAGGTGAACATTTTTTGGATTTTGTTTGCAAAAAAAGAAACTTAGATGTTGAAAATGTTAAAAAATTTTTGGGTGAGGGGGAAGTTATTACTGGATGTAAAGGAAAAGTAATTGGGCTTGTTGACAGTTGCAACGGACTTCTTGAGCTAATAAGTAGTATAGTTTTAGATAATGGGCCGGAATTTGAAATTTTGCAGGTAAATAAATTGGACTATGACTGTAATGATAGAGTTAATTTTAATGAAATTATAGGGAGGTTTTAATGAAAAATAGAATTTTTATTTACGCTTTATCTTTTGGGTTGTCTGTAGGGTTTTTAACTCACTTATATGATTTTATAAGTTTTGGTTTTTTGCCCTATTCTTTCGCTCCCTTATGGATTAATGTATATTGGACATTGCTATTTTTTTTGGATTTTATTGCTATAGTTTTTCTTTTTTATCGACCTAATGTAGGTTTGTATCTTACGCTTTTAATAATGTTATCTAACGTTTTTATTAATTCATATGCTTATTACTCAATAAAAGTAGTTTCCTCTTCTTTCCCTCTTCAATTTCAATCATTTTTTTTGGGGGTGGTTTTCGGTGTTTTTATTTGTAAAGATACTAAAAAATTTAGTTAAAATCATTTTTATCATTTTAACTTTAAACTTTTTAACTAGCTGTGGAGACAACCCAAGTAAACCGGAGTCGTTTTGTGAGATGAAGTTTGAATGTGAAAATTCGAAGCCTTTAGAAGAAAGTGATCTCTTATTTTTATAAAGTTACTTTGTTCTAAAAACTAAAGTTATTTAAAGGTTATTTTAATTAAACCTGAATTCAGAATTACGGGCTTAAAAGCCCCTCAACCCAATCTAAAAATCGAACGGCACTTCTGGTTTCGAAGCTTCTTTTATTTGGTACGTAATAGCATAAGTCAGATTTTACCGGCTGGGTTCCAAATTGCTGGAGAAGGTTAGCTTCTAACAACCGTTTTGTAAGTGTCGTAGAGCAGAACACCAGTACATTTTCTGCCATAGCCTGCTGGATCCCGAACAGTTCTTGATCAAATTTTTTGAGTTTAATATTAGACCCTTCCAGTCCATTTATTGTTAACCAGGCTTCTAATGGTGAATCCGGTAACGTTTTATTTTTCCATTCGGTGGTAAAAAGGGTAACGGGCTCATTTGACCAGGAAGGGGGTTTCATTCCAGAAGCACCGAAAACGTTGAAGGATTCGGATTTAATGATATCTGAAGCTTCAATGGCTGTAGCGTCACCAAAGCGAATTGGAATTGTATACGATTGATTGTCGATCGACTCACCAGTCGATATTTCAACAGAAATACCAGGGTTGATTTGCTCAAATTCGTTCTGGGAAGGTATTAGTATCATCGCAGCTAGTGATGACGTTGTTGTTACTCTAACCTTGCTGCCAACGGCCACCAGCTCTTCCAGAGAGTTTTCAATTTTCCGGAATCCGTCTGAGGTCGCTTCAGCTAGCCTTATACCAGCCTTGGTTAACGCTATTCTTCTTCCTTGTCGGTGAAACAAGTTTACATTTAACCGACCTTCCAGGTTGCTAATGTGGTGAGAAATGGCTGTTGGCGTTAGCGAAAGCTCGTCTGCAGCTAATTTAAAACTGCCCCGACGGGCTGCTGCTTCAAAGGCCTTAAGTGCTTGTAGCGATACCTGCAATGTTATCCCCTGGCCAGCAATCAAGTTAGTAAATAGTATAGATGAGTTAAAATCATCTATAAATGTATTTTTCTCGTTTGTCCTATTCTGCTTAGACTCACAAAATAGCTCCTGTTATTCAGCAACTAAGGTAATGAATATGAGCACGTTATTACACGTAGATTCAAGCGTGAGAGCCTTAAGCAACGCGAATCCAGACCACAATTCGATATCGAAGAATATCGCTTTACGTTTTATTGAGACATGGAAACAGCATCGGCCTAAAGATGAGTATATTTATCGTGACGTTGGAGTGAACCCGCCTGATTTTATTACTCAGGATTGGATTGGCGCAGTGTTTACCCCCGATGAGAAAAGGACTTCAGGGCAGAATGAGATACTGGCGTTATCAGATAAACTGATAGACGAAGTGTCAGCAGCCGACGTTATTGTGATTTCATCACCCATGTATAACTACGGAATGCCGGCTCAGCTAAAAGCGTGGTTTGATCAAATTGTTAGGATTAACAAAACGTTTGATTTTGACCTCTCACGAGGTGACTTTCCAGTTCAGCCGATACTTTCAGGTAAGACATTGATAACAGTGACTTCCTGCGGCGAGTTTGGTTTTGAAAAGGGGGGAGTAAGAGAAGGTTCTGGCCACCTGGCACCGCACCTACGGGCACTCAGTAAAATTCTAGGGGCAGACACAATGTATGAAATAGCCTCTGAATATCAAGAGTTTGGTGACGCTAGACACCGTATGTCGGTAGCCAGTGCAAAAGATCGAGCCGAATGTCTTGCATCGGAACTTAGTATTTCAACTCGGGACTCATCGTTGAAGAGTGAGGGCGTTGGTTCTGATTTAGGCATAACCCCTTAATCTCCCAAAGTACCTTCCACTATTTTCTGGGCTTCCTTAGCCGCATTAAGGTTGCCCTGAACGTACGCTAGAGAAATAGCTCCTTCCTTTAATAGGATAATTAATTGCGTGATTTCATCAGCTTTTTTTTCCGAAAGAGACAACCGATTCACGTGCTTGCGAATTAATGCCGTAACGCAAGCCTTATGCTCAGCACAAGCTCTGTGAATGGCACTTTTCTGGTCCCCAAACTCAGCGCTGGCGTTGACGAAGAAACAGCCATGGAAGTGGTCGATATCCGGTACGCGGTCGTGAAACCAATCATCCAGGGCATTAAAAAGTTCTAATAAAGCGTCCTTGCCCGCAGGCACTTGCTCCAGCCTCGATATAAGCCAGTCCCGGTAACAGCGGTCACGATACCTGACGGTTGCTTCAACTAAGTGCTCCTTGCTGGGGAAATGATGATAGAGCGTCTTTTTGGCCACACCAGATTCCGCTAACACGAGATTCACTCCTACCGCGTGGATACCCCTAGTATAAAATAGTTTAAAGGCCGTACGAATTAACAATTCATGCTTGTCCATGTTTACACCTTGTTTCATCACATACCCTTATCTTGACATAAGTAGACAGATCTGTCTATTCTGTGTAGACCAATCTGTCTACTTAGGGTTTTACTTATGTATAAACGTCTTACTGCTTCTCGGTTTTCTGTTCCATTAATAGCGGGCTTGGGAGCGATGTTGTGTATTACCGTCTTAAGCGGCCTCGGCACAACTGTCGAGTCTTTTGTTTGGTTAATGGCACCTTTTGGAGCCACCATGGTCATCCTGTTTGGTTTACCGGAAAGCCCTCTGGCACAGCCGCGCAACATCATCATGGGGCATGTATTAACCACGGCAATTGGTTTGTCTGTCGCTTCTGTAGTAGGTGTTAGTCCCTGGTCTTTAGGGTTGGCAGTAGGCCTGGCGGTAGGTTTGATGCTGCTGACCGACACGACTCATCCACCCGCGGGAGCGAACCCGCTTGTTGTCATGCTAGCTGGCGAGCAATGGGACTTTTTGTTTATGCCAGTAGCAGCGGGAGCCGTTCTGATTGTCGTTTTCGGAGTCATATATCACCGACTAATTTCCGGGCATGATTATCCTAAACGGTGGTTTTAAGGGACGATCTTAGTAAGAGTATTCAGGTCATTGTTCTCCAATAGAGCGGACGAATGCCTTTGCTGATGGCGATAGGTGGCGGTGACTCAGGACCAAATCGAATTCGGGCTCAGAACCCGTTAATAGATGATAGCTTATCTGGTCTCCTCGAAAGCCACTCATACTTTGAGGGACCACGGATACTCCTGCTCCAACAGAAACTAACGACAGTACCGCGTGCATCCCGTGAGCCTCCTGAGTTACCGTCGGTACAAAACCAACGTTTGCACATAGTCGAATAACCTGTAAATGAAAGCCGCGCCCCTCAACCATTGGCCATAATATGAATGGCTCTTCTGAAAGGTCAGTCAGTGTCAAATTTGACCGTTTATTGAGGGGATGCCCTTTCGGAATAGCTAAGCACAAGCGATCATGATCAAAGGGTATTTGTTCAATGTCTTCAGCATTCACAAGAGGTGGGATCAAAATGCCAACATCCAATGCGTTATTGCGTAGTGCTGCGACCTGCGCTGCGGTAGTTGCCTCTTTTAGCTCAAGACGTACATCTGGATGACTCTCCCGAAAATCACGAATGACATCAGGTAATCTCCCATAAAGTGAGCTTCCCACATAACCCAGACGCACTAAACCAGTTCGTCCGGCAGCTGCATCTTGTGTGGTCGTGACGACTTGTTCTGCTTGTCTAAGAGTTTCACGTGCTTCATCAATAAAGTTCTTTCCCGCAGGAGTTAATCCAAGTACGCGTTTTCCACGCTCAATTAATGTAACACCAATATCATCCTCCAGCTTACGTATAGCACTGGTAAGAGGAGGCTGCGACATGTTCAGTCGTTCTGCGGCACGGTGAAAGTGTAATTCTTCTGCTACTGCAATAAATTGCTCCATTGCACGTAAAGTGATCCGTGCCCTGGTACCTATCTCCATTCTTGTCCTCACGAAGATTAATTTGAGCATCATATTTTTAATACTATAAATATATTACATGTAATTGAAAATAGTATTTTTTATATCGTTAGAACAATTTTATTCTATTTCCTCAATTACTTTCGTGAACGGAGGGAACGACATGGTGGATTTCGATGATCGAGTAGTATTAATAACCGGGGCTGGCCAGGGGCTTGGTTTCTCTTACGCCAGAACCATTGCTCAGCTTGGTGCGATGGTTCTGATCCAGGATATTGGTGCCGACTCCGATGGCAATGGAATTGACCCAAAGGTCGCAGAGGTTGCGGCAGAAAAGCTTAGGTTGGAAGGGTTGAATGTACAAGCGATTCCCGGAGAAATAGGGTCGCGTGAAGGCTGCCATAAACTTTGTAGGGACGCCTTAAGAATAAGTGGACGATTAGATGCTTTGATCCATAACGCGGGTTGGGTTGCTTATGAAAATATCGAGTTGATAGAGGAGAGTTCTTTTGATCATATGATGGCTATTTCGGCCAAGGCTCCTCTATGGCTCGCACAGGCGGCGTGGCCCACAATGAAAGATGCAGGTTATGGTCGGATCGTTGTGACGACCTCTTGCCGGGCCCTTTATCAGCAGTACGTTCAGAATGGTCTTGCATCATACGCCGCGGCCAAAATGGCTGTGGTGGGGCTGATGAATGTCCTTGCTTCTGAAGGAGAAAAGGACGGCATTATCGTTAATGCAGTTTCTCCAGTCGCCAAAACACGTATGTGGGGTATAGAGGGACAACCTGACGAGCTGCGCCCAGCCGAGGTGGCGCCCGGGGTCGCGTATCTAGCATCTGAGGAATGCGATGAAGGAGGATGGATACTTCGCGCCGCGAATGGGCAGTTTCATGCGACCAAAGCCGCTGAGGCCAAAGATGTCGACTATCCTAGAAATCTTCGAGCGACTAAAGCCTCAACAGCTCAAGAGGTTGCGAAGAACTGGTCGTCGATTGCTATTCCTTGTGTCGAGCCCCGCGCATAAACAACCAATCGCAAATGGCGATCAGCATCGACAGTCATCGAAGTATGTTCGAACGACATCGTTTCATTTTCTATCTTCATATCCCTGACGCCCTGACATGGGGCGTCGACATCGTGGCGATTCCACCATTGCCTGAAGTCAGGAGAAGCCTTTTTTAAATTGGTAACCAGAGCCTGAATATCTGTTTCTTGCGTTGCATGGGCGTAATCTCGCCTGAAGCTGGATAACATCTGAACGGCTTGACTGTCCCAATCTACTAGTCGTTCGCGAAGAACGGCATCTGTGAAAAGCATCCAGAGCAGGTTGCGTTGTCCAGGAGGGTGACGATTGAAGCCGAAAAGTAGATCTGCCTGCTCGTTGAAAGCCAACACATCCCATCTTAAGTTGAGTACATAGGCACCATGGGGTGAGAGATCTCTCATCAGCCTCAATATTAAAGGCGGAACTTCGCAAAAGGTCTTGCCAGGTTCTGGCGGTAGTCGGCCGTGGGCGAGCAAAAATAGATGCCTGCGTTCAGCGGCATCCAGTTTTAGTGCTCGCGCCAGATTATCGAGAAAAGAGGAGGAGGCACTAATATCACGCCCTTGTTCAAGCCACGTATACCAAGTCAGCCCTACACCTGAAAGCGCTGCAACTTCTTCGCGCCGCAACCCTGGTGTACGTCGACGACCTCCACAGGGAAGACCTACTTCTGTTGGAGATAGGCGCTCTCTCCGTGATTTCAGGAAAGTAGCAAGTTCGTGACGCTTGCGTTCTAGTTTACTCATCACATTCCTGTTGCTTTTAGTAATAGCATAAATGGCTAAATTGTAACACTTTAAACCGGCTCGTAGAATGCTCATTTTTCTTCACCGGAGAATCTACCATGAGTTTCAAAAGTACATCCTCAGTGTCGCCCACTGTTTACTTAATTGCATTAGGTGCTTTTGCGCTTGGCATGGCTTCTTACGTTACAGCCGGACTTATTCCAATGATTGAGCAAGCATTTAGTGTATCTACTGGTGTTGCTGCACAGCTTGTAACAGCTTTCACTCTCGCTTACGGCATAGGCTCGCCAATCGTTGTTGCTTTATTGCCTGGGGATCGTCAGCGAAATGGGCTATTGGCAGCCCTTGGCTTGTTTGTAATCTCAAACGCCGCCAGTGCATTGTCGACGGACTTTTTGTGGTTGCTTATATTTAGGGCGTTAGCAGGAGTTGGCTCGGGTGTTTACCTTGCGGTAGGGATTTCAGCCGCCGCAATGGTGTCGCCTGCCGGACGGGGCAAAGCTATAGCGGTGATTATGGGAGGAATGGCTGCGGGAACCGTTTTGGGTGTTCCTATCGGGCTTATTCTCGCAGAGCAATTAGGTTGGCCATCCGCATTTTGGTTGGTAACACTGCTGGGGGCAATTTCACTTACTGGACTTTTTTGGCGGCTGCCAGAATTATCTGGATCAGAATTTATCCCTTTGCGTCGGAAACTTTCTGTGTTGGTCGATGGTCAGGTAACCGTTATTCTGTCCGTATCATTACTTGCAGCTATAGCCAGTCTCGGAATGTACACCTTTCTGGCTCCTCTAATGTCGGCTCCGGAGTATGGCGGGGTAGAATCAATTACTCCTTTTCTTTGGGTGTGGGGTATCGGTGGTGTTGCTGGAAGTTTTCTGGTGGGACCTATGGCCGATCGTATTAAAGGTCCTCGGATGACTCTATTTATTATGTTAACCCTTGCTTTGTCCCTAGCGGTGTTACCGTTAATTGCATTCTGGAGTGTATGGTTGGCAATGGTTCTAATCTCGATCTGGGGAGCTGTCGGCTGGGCTTTGCAGGTGCCACAGAATAATCAGTTGCTCCACGTTAGGGAATCACAAGGTGATGGTAATCTCGCTGTTGCCCTCAATGAATCAGCTTTGTATCTTGGCAGTGCTATTGGAGCTGCAGTCGGAGGCTTGGCTTTAGCTCTTAGTCTGCCGATATGGTCGTTACCTGTTGGTGCTGCGATAATCGCGGCTATAGGGGCGTTGTTACAATTGATTAGTTTACGTGGAGATTCTAATAAATAACTGAAGGAGATCCATCCGGATCTCCTAATTTTGCAAATACTAATCAGCAAGCGGGATCGGTGACTTGTCTTTTCGTGTGACGACCACTACGCCGAAAAAATATCACCATTAACAGTCCTAGAATGGCAGTGAATGCACCAGCTAAAGGCACAGAACTTAGTCCAAAACCGGTGTTGATAATAGCAGCTCCGAGCATAGCACCAAGTGCATTGCCTAAATTAAAAGCACCTATGTTCATTGCTGCGGCAAGGTTTGGAGCTTCTTTGGCTTCTTGTACCACCAGGGACTGAAGTGGCGGTACGAGTGCAAAGCTGGCAATACCCCATAGAAAAATTAAAGGACCGACAATAGTTTTGAATGTCGTAGTTACTGAAAAAATGATTAATAATACAATTACAGCAATTAAAGAAGCGACTAGTGTCAAATTAAGTGACCGGTCGGCGTAACGTCCGCCCAGATAATTCCCAATTGCCAGACCGAGGCCATACAATACCAACATTGTCGTGACAAAAGCTGTGGAGGCATGAGTTTCAACTTGTAGAATTGGTACAATATAGGTAAATACAGTAAACATTGAGCTTGCGCTTACGACCGTTAATAGCAAGGCAATTAGAACAGGTCTTTGGGTCAGAACCCTGAGTTCATTTCTAATATCAGCTTTGTTCTCATTAGCAAGTGGTGGTAGCGATATCTTTAAGGCTATCATAGTCACTAATCCAATTACCGCAATAGCGAAAAATGCAGGACGCCAGCCAATCGTTTCACCAATATAGGAGGCTAAAGGAACTCCCCCTATGGTTGCAATTGTTAGTCCTGAGAACATAGCAGCCACTGCTCCAGAACGTTTTTCTATAGGTACGATGCTCATGGCTACAACAGAACCAACACCGAAGAATGCGCCATGATTAAATGACGTAATGAGTCGCCCGAGCAATAAAACGTTATAACTGTCAGCCAGCGCTGATATTAAATTACCGACTGTAAAAATCCCCATTGATAATAAAAGTAAGTTTCGACGAGACATATTCGCAAAGACCAAAATCATAAAAGGTGCGCCAATCAGTACGCCAAATGCATAGGCGCTAATGAGCAGCCCTGCTGTAGGTATAGAAACTGATAAATCACTAGCAATAATCGGTAACATTCCCATAGGAGAAAATTCGGTTACACCGATGCCAAAAGCACCAATGGCAAGAGCAAGTAGAGGAATATTGATTTTCATACAGAATCTCGTTAATTTGTGATGCTGTGGAATGTAACTAATTGAAGACCCCTGAAATAGTAGCTTCAGGTATATTCAGTTTTGCACTGGAATCACAAATGAAACTTGGAAGAACTGATAAAACTGCGGAAATGGAAACCTTTTTGTCCGTTGCGTGTACAGGGAGTTTAAGCGCAGCAGCCCGGGATTTAGGCCTGACGCCTTCAGCCGTTAGTCGAATTATGAGCCGAATTGAAAAACGTCTTGGTGTACGGCTAATCGTTCGAAGCACTCGTAGTTTATATTTAACCAGTGAAGGCGAATCTTACGCGCTTGCGGCGCGACGAATTTTAAAAGACTTGGAAGACACCGAAGCAACTATTGCTAGCCGGGGCAGCCCGAGTGGGAATATAAAAATTAGTACAGCAACGGCGCATAGCCGTCTCACCATCGTTCCCTTACTGAAAGAGTTTTTACACCGTTACCCTGACATCACGATTGAAATCGATGTTACAGATCAGATTAGTGACGTGAGCGCGGGCCATGTGGATGTAGCCATCCGTTTTGGACAACTACCGGATAGTGGGCTACATGCCCGCCGTCTAGGTGAAACAGGCAGAACCGTAGTCGCATCGCCTGAGTATTTAGCTAAAGCAGGTGTGCCAAAAACCCCGGATGATTTAGCACTTCACAATTGTCTGGATTTTAACTTCCGACGGCTTGAGCCCGGCTGGCCATTCCGTGAAAATGATCGTGAGTTTATGTTAACGGTAAATGGCAATATCATTGCAAACAATGGAGAAACCCTTGTTGAGCTTGCGTTGCAAGGCATGGGCATTACCCGCGTAGGCACTTTTCATGTGAGACAAGCTCTAGCAGAGGGACAACTTATGGCTTTATTAGAAGATTATAACCCTCAAGATCGCGAAGCTATCCATGCCGTGTTTATCGGCGGAAAAAATGTTCCGGCAAGAATACGAGTGTTCGTGGACTATCTGGTCGAAAAAATGGCATCACCTGTTTAAATCCGTCTGCTCTTAACAATGCAGTTATCATGTTTTCCTTAAATGCTCCTGCACCGTTTTTATGAGAATGTTTAGGAAAAAGGCTTTGTCAGTAATTGTTCCTGAAAACGGAAGCCTTCCGCGATGGAAGCGCTAGTTTATTTTTAGGTGATTATTACAACATTACTTTGTTCGGTTTCTTTTCCTATGAGCGGCAGCTTTCATGCGATTCCCACACAATGCCATGCTACACCACCGTCGTCTGTGAGACTTCGTTTGATCATGAAACATCAGTACGCAATCATCTGCCTCGCACTGTTTAACTAAACTGAAATCCAACTCAGTTAGCAAATTAAGAAACGCATGAGCTACTGGCTGCAAAAGTGCTTCTGGTGTGAGTTTTGCGTGGTGGTAATTGATGACAAATTTTTTCTCATTTTCCTGCCAGGCTATCTGCGGGTAGGGTGATGCCTTTTCCAGAATAGAGTTGGTGCATTTTGTTTCATAACCTATCCCTTTTTTAGCGTGAGCTATTGTCTGGCTCATTTCAGCGCGAAGTTCTTTCGCCAGAGGCAACAAATCAGGCAAGGTTTTATGTTGGTTTGTGCTGATCAGGTTAGCGGCTTGAAGCCATTCAAGTACGTTTTCTGCGTTTTCAAGTTTGTCTGAGTATTGCTCACCGACTCCAACCTCAGTGTTTACAAAATCCAGAGCTAGATTGTTAGCTACGAATATAAACTGCTCTGACTCCATAAATAACCACCTCGGAATAGTAACCTTTAAAATTATATTTGACAGGTTACCACTTTATTCCGTAACCTTCAAATTGGTATTTTAATGGTTACGGAGGTTTTATGAATAAGAAGTCAATTTCTGCAACAGTTTTAGCTGCAAGTTTAACCGCTGGAGCTTCTGGGGGAGAGGCTGTAAAAGTACCCAGTGAGGTAGCTTTTAAGTATGAGCAGGTAGATAACGTGAGAGTCTTTTATCGCGAAGCGGGTAACGAAGATGCTCCAACAGTATTGATGCTTCATGGGTTTGCAGCTTCGTCATTTATGTGGCGTGACGTTATAGATGCGCTTGCCGATGATTACCATGTAGTAGCACTAGATTTACCAGCCTTTGGCTTCACTGAGGTATCGGGTGATGATGAATACAGTTACACATTCGCAAATTTAACTGAAACCGTAGAAAAGTTCATTGAGCAAAAGGAGTTAAGAAAATTTGCTTTGGCAGTGCATGATTATGGGGCACCTGTTGGCTGGAGGCTGGCTGTTGATAATCCGGAAAAAATCACTGCTATTGTTTCTCAAAACGGTAACGCATACGAAGAGGGCCTCGCTGATGGGTGGAAACCAATTAAGAAATATTGGAATAATCCAACGCAGGAGAACCGGGAGGCTTTGAGCGACTTCCCTACACCCGAGTCCATTAAGTGGCAATATGAAGAAGGTGTATCTGACTTAAGTAGGGTTTCTCCGGACGGATACACACTTGAAGGTTTTCACATATCTAAGCCTGGCATGGCGGCTATTCAACTCGATTTGCTGCTTGATTATGCGTCTAATGTAGAGCAATACCCAGAATATCAGGCGTACTTTAGAAAGCATCAGCCACCACTTCTTGCTGTATGGGGGAAAAATGACCCGTTTTTCTTACCAGAAGGTGCCAAAGCCTGGAAACGGGATATTCCTGATGCCGAAATCCACCTGTATGATACGGGGCACTTCGCTCTTGAAACACATCACTCTGTCATTATTCCCGTTATAAAACAGTTTCTGGACAAGAATCTGAAATGATACTTTTTTAAAAGTAGATTAAGCTTGGTTGGCTACTTTCACTTGGCTGAAAGTAGCCTCTAGCTTTCTGAATCCGAGATATTTAAATCGTTAAGAGTAACCTTTGCAAACTTATCAAGTAACACTGCTTCTGCATCTTTCATTGTTTGCTCAAGCTGTGTGTTAACCGCTTTTTCTATCAAACATTTGGAATCAGGTTCAGTAAAGCCAATAGTAAATAGGTTTTTGTCACCTAAAGCCTTGTGTATGTCGAGTAGCGTTATCTCCCTCAATGACCGGGATAGTGACCATCCGCCGTTATGTCCTTTTACTGAGGTTACATACCCATTTTCACGAAGTCGTCCCATCATTCTCCGAACTACAACCGGGTTTGTCTTCAGCATTTTTGAAATAGTTTCGGATGTTACTGGATGAGGCTTCTGCCCAAGGTGTATTAATATATGCAGGGCTCGGGATAACTTACTGTCTTTTCTCACAATATTTTCTCGAATCTATTTTACATTCCACTTTGTAACTTTAATTGTTACATACTTAATGCTATTCTTCATGACACTTTAAATGTTACATGACATTAAAGGTTGGCTGGAGGGCGTGTGAATCAAGACGAACTTAAAGAAGCTTTTGATCAGCAAGCGGCTGGTTACGAAGAGCGACAAATGAAACTCGCTCCCGTATACGAAGGGAGCTACTTTCAACTTCAATGGGCTTTTTCTGAGTTACCTGACAATGCGAGGATACTCTGTGTGGGGTCTGGGGTCGGGACTGAAATATCTTATCTGGCTAAAAGGTTTCCTAACTGGCGATTTATTGCGGTGGAGCCTTCCGGTGGAATGCTTGATATTTGTCGAAACCGAGCAGAGCAGGAAGGGTTCAGTTCACGGTGCGTGTTCCATGAGGGTTATCTGGACTCGCTTTCAGGGTTAGAACCATGCGACGGAGCTACTTGCCTCATGGTCTCTCAGTTCTTTTTGGATAAAGAGGATCGCGTGTCCTTTTTTCAGTCAATTGCCAAAAGCTTAAAGCCCGGTGGCATTTTAGTCAGTTCAGATTTATCAGAAATGGTTGGCTCAAATGAATACAGCACTCTAATTAATTTATGGGCCAAAATGCTACATGGCTCAAATGTGTCATCTGACACGGTAGATAAGATACATTCTGCCTGGTTAAAGGATGTTGCAATTCTTCCTCCTGAAGAGATAAAACATCTCATACATAGAGGAGGCTTTGAACTGGCAGTCCAGACTTATCAAGCCTGCCTTGTACGAGCCTGGGTTGCGCGGCGTTTATAGCTAAAAGAAATCAGGACTCAATCTCTTTAGTCCTGACGCTAATAGTCGAAATGCTTCGATTGCTTTTGGGGTGACCTCCTGAGGGGTAGAGCTGGCAGCAATCCATAGGGCTGCATTGAGTGCAGAGCCATTAAGTAGTCTGGCAGCTGCCTCCGTGTCAACTTGCTTCATAACGCCTTGAGCTACTAGTTCCCTTACGGTCTGTCTGGTCGCTTCGAGGCAATTGCTCTGGCTAGGCCATTGTGAGGGGTCTCCCAGCACTGCCGGTCCATCAAGCAAAACAATACGTTGTACTTCAGGATCAAGTGCCATACGTATATAAGCTTCACCTTCCGCAAGCAGTCCTTCCCATACATTCTCGGCCTGTGAGCCAATTTCTTTCGCACGTAGTGCCATTTCTGTGTCAATTTGCTCTACAACTGCAGCGAGAAGTCCGCGTTTGTCACCAAAGTTGTGATACAAGGCTCCTCTTGTTAAACCGACTTCGGCGGTTAACTCATCCATCGATGCTGCCGTGTAGCCTTTCTCAGCAAAGGCTTTTCTTGCTGCTGAAATAATCTTTGCACGGTTTGCTGCCATTGTCTTTGTGCGCTGGTTCAACTGTTTACCCTTATTTCTATATACGCTATGTATATTAAATTGACATACGAAGCGTATAATTGTAGTTTACATACACGGCGTATATTAACCTAATCTAGTAACGCTTTGTACCGAAATCGCTGCCATTTGTGGCGTTCTGATAGCTAGCTTTAGCGGCTATTAGCTACTGTTAACTCAATGAGGTAAAAAATATGAACCAGCGTGAAGCAGTTTTCCCTGCCAACAGGCATAAGCTTTATGAAGAACACGGTTATTCAGCAGCTATTCGCTCGGGCGATCTATTATTTGTATCCGGACAAGTAGGAAGTCGTGAAGACGGTAGCGCTGAACCTGAATTTGAACGTCAGGTTGAACTGGCTTTTGAAAACCTGCAGGCGACACTAACCGCAGCCGGCTGCACACTAGATGACCTAGTGGATGTAACAACTTTTCATACCGACCCGGAGAATCAGTTCGATACCATTATGAAAGTAAAACAAAAAATGTTTAGCTCACCTCCTTACCCGAATTGGACGGCAGTAGGCGTGAATTGGTTAGCCGGTTTTGACTTTGAAATAAAAGTTATCGCTCGCATTCCTTAAACCTTTTGTATTCCTGATCGATCTGTTGTTTACAAAAGGCTTTTACAAACAGCTCCACCAATTCCATATAAAAAGCCGCTCATTCGAGCGGCTTTGTTGTGAAAAAACAGAACCTAACCTACTATTTGTCTTTGCTCGAGAAATTATCCCTCAGCGAGTTAACCCAGCTTGAAAATTTATGTATTAAGTCACCGCCTTTACCAAGCAGTTCCCTTAGCTCTTCTTCAAAGTGCGTTTGCTTTTTCTCCTCCGGTTCGGGCAGCGGAGGCAGTATGTGGGCAAAGTAGGTTTTGTCGAGTAAGCGGTGCAGCATACGTTCGCCAATAAAAGGCTTATTGCTATTGAGCGCTCTGGCACCTTTTATGATGTTACGAATGTCGTATTGCGTGGGGCTTATATCCGGCACCTGCTTGGGAATATTCAGCAGCTTATACACACCAATGCGGGCGGTGCGAATGGAGGCTTCCATGGTGAATATAATGTCGTTGCGAGTCTCTACAAATTGTCCCACTAGGCCTAAATTGGTGCAGCCTTCAGGCACTACTCTGGGTCTGTCGCCTGCTGCTCTGGGCATAAATTGGGCGGTAATATAAGGCATAAGCGCAATGCGTATTTTGGTGTTAGCAATAACCTCATCTAACTGGTCTTCAATATCCAAATGATGGCAAAGCTCGGTCAGAATTTCTTTGCCGGTACATTCCGGCATAGTTTTGTTTACAAGGTTCCCTTGCTTATCCATCAACAGGCCATATACCCATAATACCAATGTGTCGTCTGGCTGATCGGGGAAGTGCGGTTGGCGATTACAGGTAACGCTTAACAGCCAGTTAGAGTCAGTAAAAGTCACTATGCCGCCGGTTACTGTTCGACCTGAATATGGGTCGTTTACTGATAAGGTTTTCAGTTTATCGACAAGGGGGGAGGGCTTGCAGGTAAGGGTGGCCGACTCCCATATAGACTTGTCTACGTCACCATAAAATTTTTCTGGCTTACCGAAAACGGGAGACTTCTTGGCGAGGTTCTTCCATAAGTTCCAGCCACTTTCGCTACCCGGGTCATGCTTTTCACAGCTAAGCTCCGGCGCGTCATCCATACCGGCATAACCTGTATGTTCAGTCATTGAGCCGGTGAGGGCGAACACTAAATCATTCTTGCCAACTTCAATATATTGCTCTTCACCTTTAATAAAAGCCTGAATTCCGGTTACCGTCTTGTTGTCTCCGGTAAAGCTTATATCAAGGTCATCTACTCTGGCTTCAAAGGTAAATTTCACTCCTTTTTCACGCAGAAAATTGGTCAGTGGCTTTATAAAGGTGTCGTACTGATTGTATTTAGGGAACAGCAGAACAGACATGTCACCAAAGCCGTCAATTGAGTCCAGAAAACGATGCAAATACAGCTTGGTTTCCAGCAGGCTGTGGCAGTTTTTAAAAGCAAACATAGTACGGAATAAGAACCAGAAGTTGCTTTGCAAAAAGCCTTCACTGAAATATTCCTCAATGCTTGTGTCGTCTAACTCTTCCTTGCGTTTCAGCATTAATCGGATAAGTTCCCATTGCTGAGATTTACTCAGCCCCAGGTCTTCTGAGTCAAGAATCTCGCCGGACTTGTTAATTAAACGGGCCTTAGAGTAATTCGGGTCGTTGTCATTTATCATTCGGTATTCATCGAGAACCGAGTAGCCTTCAGGAAGTTCAAGGGCGGGAATGTCCTGGAATAGATCCCAGAGGGTGTCGTAGTTCCAGTTCATTTCACGACCACCGCGAATGATGTAACCGTCTTCGGGGTTACCCGCACCATCCATAGAGCCGCCTTCTACACTCATTTCTTCTAAAATAGAGATATTTTCGGCGGGCATATGACCATCGCGAATTAAATAAAATGCCGCGGCAAGCCCCCCGACACCACCACCAATTATCCACGCTTTACGCTTTTCGACTCCTGGAGTTGGTAAGGTTTTATGACGCGAATAGGGCGATATAAAATCCCCCGGTGGCAAAGTGTTAAGCGGTTTATGGCACCAAAAACCGCCTGTTGCGTCAGGCTCATGTTCAAAACCCTCTGGTGCGGTTGCCGAGATATCAAATTTCGCAATTGTCTTTTTAGCCATTACGGATTCCTTCCCTTACTGAATAGAAATACTTGCTGTTCTCGCTGATACCCTTAGTGGTATTGCGAACGGCACTTTCAGTATAGTCGGCATCAAGAGTTACCTAATGTAGTTAGATCAATTTAATTCCCGTTAATGAGTTTTCTCAGCTTTTACAGCTTAGCTTTGATCCAATAACCCCTCATAAGAACTACAATTGAACACACACTCTAGTTAAAGGACTAAGCACATGACCGACAAAATTAAAGCATTACGACTCAAAAAACCGTTTGGGCTAGATAATATTCAAGTAACCGAAATGGAAGACCCTGGCCAGCCCGGACCGGGAGAAATTCGCGTTAAAGTTAAAGCAAGCTCGCTTAATTTTCATGACTACGGCGTTGCGGCCGGTTTTATCCCAACAGAGGATGGACGCATTCCAATGTCTGATGGTGCAGGCGTTGTTGAAGCTGTTGGTGAAGGCGTGGAAGAGTTTGCGGTAGGGGACAATGTTGTTTCTACCTTTTTCCCTTACTGGCAAAGCGGCCCTGCGCCTGTTGGCGACTTTCACAACACACCGGGCGATGGCATTGATGGATATGCGCGCGAAGTGGTTGTACGACCCACCCAATTCTTTACCCATCAACCCAAAGGATACAGCCATGCTGAGTCAGCAACTCTTACCACGGCAGGACTGACGGCCTGGCGCGCGTTGGTTGTAGATGGCGGCATTAAGCCCGGCAATACGGTACTGGTACTGGGCAGCGGCGGTGTTTCTGTCTTTGCCTGCCAGTTAGCGAAAAGCCTTGGTGCGACGGTATTTGCCACATCATCGTCTAACGAAAAACTGGAGCGTTACAAAGAACTCGGGGCGGATCATCTGATTAATTACAAAGAGGACCCGGAGTGGGGTAAAACCGTTCGTAAACTAACGAATGGCCGTGGTGTCGACCATGTGATTGAAGTTGGTGGCCCAGGCACCTTGCCACAGTCTATCAACGCGGTTGCTATTGCCGGGCACATTGCATTAATTGGCGTGTTAACCGGAAGCGAAGGCGAGGTGCCAACGGCTAAACTAATGGCAAAGCAGGCACGACTGCAGGGCTTAATTGTTGGCAGCTGCGATAATCAGAAAGATTTTGTGCGTGCTTTAGAAGCCAATGGTGTGAAGCCAGTGATTGATAAAACCTTTGCTCTGGAAGACTTAGCGGATGCGTTCCGGTATGAGGAGTCCGGCAAGCACTTCGGCAAGATTTGCATAGAGTTTTAGCTTTCTGAAAAACATTTTAAGAAAATATGCATTCTCATACTAATATCAGATAGGTAGCCTAAGGCGATATTTGATTGATATGGGTAACTCAAAATGATGAATGATTCTAAAGCGCGTTATGGTTCTATAACGCGCTTTTTCCACTGGTCGATGGCTATTCTGGTTGGCTGGCAATTCCTAAAATTTTTTGACCGTATTAACGATGGCGAGCACTGGGTGGGTGAAACGCTGGTTCCCTGGCACATATCCATTGGTTCACTACTATTGGTACTTATTGTTTTACGCTTAGGTTGGGCTGTCAAAGAAAAGGGCAACCGGCCCGAGCATGAATCTATTATTGGTGTTCTGGCAAAAATCGGTCACGGTTTGTTGTATGCGGCGTTGGTATTGATGCCTGTGACCGGAATTTGTTACATGGTGGGTAACGGTTATGGGCTGAGCGCATTTAACCTTGAAATTATTGCTAAAGGTAAGGAAGTTAGCTGGCTGATAAACATTGGTAACCTACACTCCTACATAGCCTGGGGTTTATTGTTTTTAGTTGTAGGACATATCGGTATGGCTTTCATTCATCACTTTATTATAAAAGATGGAACACTAAAGCGAATGATTTAGCTGTTTCTCAGGCATACTAAAAGTCACCCGTCTGACGTTTTAGGTTTTGCTTAGACAGGTTGTTTTCACTGCCTTTATCGATAACGCTGAACGAGCCGTCGGTGCTGAGGATAACTGCACCGACATCATCCACCGTAGCTTTGCCCGCTGCGCGTATAGCGGACATAACGTCTTCTTTGGTGACACGCTCACGGAACATGGTCTCTTTCAAATACTGCCCCTGATATAAAACCAGGCTTGGCTCAGCTACGATTGCGCTACGGAACCAGTGAAAACGTACGCTTGACCACGTAACGCTGTATTGTAGTCCTATTAATAAGGCCAAAGCGAGCGAGCCTTGGGCCAAAGAAACTTCCCGGCTCAACAAAACCGTAGCCAGGGTAGACCCTAGTGCTACAGTAACCACCCAGTCAAAAGCATTCATTTTTGACAGAGTTCGTTTACCTGATATCCGCAAAAATATTACCAGAACACAGTAACCAAGGAAGCCGACCACCAGTGTCCGGATCAAACTATCCCAGCCGTCAAAAAACATCTCGCTCATAAATAGTCCTTTATTCTATTACGCCAGACAAAGCATAGCTTCTGGCTGACATTCCTGCCAGCATAGCTAAAGGCAGTGAGTTCGCTGTATTCACAAATCCTTCATCGATTCTTCACAAAAATTCTTGTCTGCTTTTGAGGTTTCTTGGCTCTTTATAGGTGTCCCTGTTTTTTGGACTGAACGTTTTTAGTCAACCTATAACGGAACCAACATGAACCACTCATTTAGAAAAACAGTTTTAGCGACAGCCATCGTCAGTGCTTTTGGTTACTCAAATACGGTACAAGCTCAGGAGCAGGCCGTTGATGAAGAGGCCATGGAAGTCATCGAAGTGACTTCGTTCAGAAGCTCATTAATTAAAGCCAAAGACTTTAAGCGCGAAGCGATTATTTCTCGTGATTCAATTCTGGCGGAAGACATTGCCGATTTTCCTGATTTAAACCTTGCCGATTCGTTGCAACGCGTTCCTGGTGTCAGCATTACGCGTGAAGGGGGAGAAGGGCGCCAAATTTCACTGCGCGGATTAGGTCCTGATTTCACCCGCGTTCAGGTCAATGGTATGGAGGCCATGGGCACATCAGCGTCGCCGATGGATGCTAAAGGCGGAGCGAGCCGTACGCGTAGTTTTGACTTTAACGTTTTTGCTTCTGAGCTGTTCAACCGCATTGATGTGAACAAAACCTATTCTGCCGACCAGGAAGAGGGCGGTATCGGCGGCACCGTTGGTCTGTATACCGCTAAACCCTTTGACTATGACGGTTCTAAAAGCGCAATTTCGTTAAAAGGTGGTTACAACGACAACAGCGAAGAGACAGACCCGCGCTTTGCCGGCTTAATTTCTAATACCTGGGGTAAGTTTGGCGCATTAGCTTCAGTTGCTTACAGTGAGCGTTCGACCACTGAGTATGGAACTAATACGACACGTTGGCGCCGGGAAGGCGGAAAAACGGCAGCTGATCCAAACGATACTGAATTACAGGCAGAGCTGGATTCCGGTGAGTTATGGTTCCCGCGTGGTCACCGTTATTCGCTGTGGAATAACCAACAAAAACGTTTAGGTATTACGACCGCGCTTCAGTTTAAACCCAGTAAAGAACTGAGCTTCTCGTTTGATTTAATGCATTCTGAACTCGAAAATGAATACGACGAACATCATTCTGCTGTTAAAGATAATAAAGTTGTTAAAGACCTTGAATGGATAGAAAATGACGGACAAAAAGAAGTTCTTTACGCAAGCTACGAAGATGCAACCTGGCGTAATGAAAACACCCGTCGCCGTAACGAATCGGAGTTTAACCAGTACACCTTAACCATGGACTGGTCGTTAACGCCTGACTTCAGCATGTCAGCCATGGTTGGTACCAGTTCATCCGATTTTGAGCAACCGCAGGTTCTTAAATCAAATATTCACGCGAAGAATAAAGTCGACATTATGACTGACTTCCGCGGCGATCGTTTTTATGGCATCAGCACCTCTCCGAACTTTGATGTAACCAGCATGGAAGGTTTTGAAGTTAAAGACATCTACATGCAGGAAAACTACATCACGAATGACTTTGATATCGCGAAAGTGGATTTCAGCTACTTTATTGGCGACACCGGTGAGTTAACCTTTGGTGCCAACTATAAGAAGTTTGAGAATACCGGTTATCAGTTAACCAGAAGTAACGCGCAAAACGAAGCTCCACAAAATGCCGGCGAGCTAACCTTAACGGATGATTTGGTTAACGTATTTAAGCAGCATCCTGACCGCAACTGGATCCAGGCGGATTTAGACAATTTGTTGGCTTACTATGGCCTGCAGGGAACCCGCCTGGACGATTCTGATGTGTCAGAAAACGACAAGTCGCCGGTCACTGAAGAGACCAGCGCGGTTTATGCTCAATACGGTTTTGAAAGCAGCGTTGCCGGTCGTCCATTACGTGTCAGCACCGGCTTACGTTACTTTGAAACTGAAATTACATCTGCCGGTGTCTCAGGAGGGTTAGATATTGAATCAACCCGTACGTATTCCGATGTGCTTCCAACTTTAAACCTGGTTTACGAGCTGAATCCGGATCTTTTATGGCGCTTTGCTGCAACTAAGAATATTACCCGTCCTTCACTTGGCTCGCTGGGTTATAACGCCTCGGTTTCACAAACCTCGGGTGAGGCGATTACCAGTGTAACCATGGGCAACCCTGATTTGGACCCGTTTGAATCCACGAACTTAGACACTGCTATTGAATGGTACTTTGAAGATGTTGGTTATGCGTCTGCGGCCATATTCCACAAAGACATCGACAACTTTATTGTTGGCACCACCACTGAGGTTGTTTATTCAACGCTCGGGCTACCGGAAGAGCTGCTGCCAATTGATAAAAACATGGACAGTATCTTCTATCTTCAACGTCCTGAGAATGTCGATTCTTCGACCATTAAAGGTGCTGAACTGGCATTTTCAAGAGACTTAGATTTTCTTCCTGCACCATTTAACAACTTAGGTGTTATCGCAAACTACACCTACGCCGATGGAGAATCTCTTTACCGGAACATTTATGGTATTGAAGGAAATGATCAGGTTAAGCCGTTCTCGGGATTGTCGAAAAATAGTTATAACTTCACTTTGTATTACGAAGTAGAAAACTGGGGAGCCCGCGTTTCAGCCGCTTATCGCAGTCGCTACGGTAGTGGCGCGACATCCAGTGCAGACCAGGATGAAAGCGGTTATCACGGCACAACCTATGTCGACTTTTCATCGTTTTATCAGCTGACGGACAACGTCAAGTTGAGTTTAGAAGGTATTAACCTGACTAACGTACGCGAAGAGTCTTACAGCGATTCTCATGACCGCGCGTACAACACAATTACCAGTGGCAGAACGGTCATGCTGGGCATTACCGCACAGTTCTGATTTTCCTTACACATGTTACCGGGCTCAGCTGAGCCCGGTTTTTGCTTTAAAGAGAAATAAGATGTCACGAGTAAAAAACGTTATAAGTACCGCCATAGCGCTGACGCTGTTATCGGCCTGTGCGAAGACGGTTTCAACATCTGATAATTATGATTTTAAGCCGCCGGGTAATAAACAGTGGTTGGCGGGGGATCACCATATTCACGGGAAATTTAGTGCAAAGTGGGATACCAGTACGCAACCTCCCACGCCAATTTTATTCGGTGATGCCCATTATTTTACCGCGCTGAATGCGCAAATGGCGAAACAGCATGGCCTGCAATGGATGGTAACCACTGACCACGGTGGTCCGAAGCATAGCCGGGTCAATTTAGAGCAGGCTTATCCTGAACTGGTTGCGTCTCGTAAAGCGGTTCCGGGTATTTTGCAGTTTTACGGAATGGAATTTGATACCCCCAATGCACGCCACAGCACCTTAATTATTCCACATACCGATGAAGAAGCGCAGCAGCTCTACACGATAGAAAGCCAGTTTAACCGACGTGAGGCATTTCCTAATGAGTTTGAGCGGGATACTGAAGCCTTCATGTTAAAAGCGCTGAAGGCTATGCAAGCGATGAGTCCGCGTCCGGTGCTTTCGGTGAATCACCCGGCTCGTCAGGCAGATGAATTAGGCCAGTTTAAAAAAGTGACGCCTGAAAAAATGCGTCTCTGGCAGGACACCGCTCCGGATGTTATTACGGGCATGACCGGTATTCCCGGACATCAGGCCGCGACAATTAACCCGGATGGTTCGAATGACCCTGAGGGAACGCGGGCGGAATACTATGGGTACCCAACGCACGGGGGTACTGACCAGATGACGGCAATAGTCGGTGGCGTGTGGGACAGCTTTTTAGGCGAAGGACGTCGCTGGAGCATTACGGCGGTTTCTGATAGCCATGCGCATTACACCGAAGGCCGTACGGACTTTTGGCCGGGTGAATACGCTAAGACTTATGTTTACGCTCAGCAGGACTATGACAGTGTTTTAAACGGTTTGCGCGGCGGCAAGGTGTTTGTCACTATGGGTGATCTTATCACCGAGCTTTATGTTTCAGTGTCGCAGCCGGGAAAAACCGCCAACATTGGTGACACCCTGATTACCGACGATACCCCCTCCACAGTCACTATTGCTTTTTTAGACCCGCACACGCTGAATTATCACGATGATAACCCGTCGGTAGGGCGCGTCGATCTCATTTATGGTGAAGTGCACGGCAACAAAGAGTTTACGGTCAACAATGTAAACCCGACCACTGAGGTTATTAAGCGTTTTTACCCGGGTGACTGGAGCCGTCAGGGCAATTATCAGGTGATGACGTTTGAATTACCGGCATCAGCATCAGCGGGTTACGTGCGGGTTCGCGGAACCAACCGTGCAAAAGAGCTGGAGCCACAACCCGATGTTAAAGGCGAGAACCCCTGGACCGACTTATGGTTTTACAGCAACCCTGTTTATATCGACAAAGCAAAATGATTTCTGTGCCTCAACGCAAATGTGATCCACAGAACTGTCATAATGACGGTGTATCCTTGGCTATCTCAGCAAAACGCCAGGGTGCACCAGTAGCTGATATGTCTAATAAAACAAACAGCAGTAAACTCTACGATTGTTTAACCAATAGCACTCAGTTGCGACGTTACCTTTCCGGCCGGACGCGGTGTAGCGAAGAGGCTGCGGACATTTATCAGGAGTCTGTGGCGCGGGTGTTGGAGCAGTCCCGGAAAAGCACCATTAATAATCCGATAGGTTATGCGATTCGCGTGGCCCGTAACTTGCTGACGACGCGCTCTGTAGACTGCGATGACGATGTCGATAACATTGATTCACCAAAAGCGAACCCGGAATATTTGCTGGAAGAAGCGCAACGAATTGAGCTGATTTCTCAGGCGCTTGAAAACATGCCGGAGCAACGGCGCCGGGCATTTGAACTGAGACGGCTGCATGGTGAAAGCCGCAAAGCCATTGCGGAACAACTAGGCATTAGTATGGAAACCGTTACCCGGCACATAACCCGGGCACTGGCCGATATTCAGCGTTACATAGACAGTAAGACAAAATAGATGCAAGAGACAGTCAATAATACCTCACAAGACAGTATTTACACTGAAGCCGCAGAATGGATGGATCGCCTTTCTGACGGTGAACTCAATACCCTTTGTCGGAAACGTTTTATTAAATGGTTAGAGGCTGATGTTCAGCATCAGCGGATATTCGAGTCGATGTTGGCAACCTGGCAGGATCCCGCCTTGGAACAGTCCTTTGAGAAACTGAAAAAGCAGCAAAAACGACCGGTGAAAAAAGCATTTCAATGGGGAGTGGGTTTAGCTACAGCCTGTGCTTTGGTTGTTGCTATTACCGTCATGTTGCCCGGCCGCTTTAATGAAACCCCGCAGCCGACAGTGTTCACTGCGCAGTCGCCAACGGAAAATACGCATCAGCTGTCGGACGGCAGTGCATTACAAATGCAGGTTTCAAGCGAAGTCACGGTGAACTACTCCGAGCAGCAGAGAGACCTGCGCATAGAGTCAGGGCAGGCGTATTTTTCCGTTGCTAAGGACAAGAAGCGTCCCTTTGTGGTTAGCGTTGGTGATGCCAGTGTTACGGCTGTCGGCACGGAGTTTAATATCGACCGCGGCACGGACCAAATTGATGTTACCGTTTATGAAGGCATTGTTGAGGTGCAGGCCGAGCAGGAAAAATTCCCCATTTTATTAAAAGCCGGAGAAAAGGTGCGTTTAACCCGTGGGCGTTTTGGTGTAGTGCAAAAAGTTGATGTGAACAACCTGATTGATTGGCGTTCGGGCTGGATAGAAATTAGCAATGAGAATCTGGATTATTTGATTGAAAGACTTAACCGTCACAGTGCAACGCCTATTGTGTTGGCTGACTCAGATTTAGGCTCGCGGGAGGTTGCCGGTCGTTTTCGTCTGAATGACACAGAGCAAACTTTAAAGCTACTGAGTCAGATGTACGCTTTAAACGTTGAGTATTTGCCTCAACAAATTCGCTTAACACCATGAATTATGTCATCTGAAGATGCGTAGATTTAGCTGGCTACTAATCCTTCCCAGTTTAACCATGGCCGCAGAAGGCACGAAGTTTGATGTGACTTTTGCGGCGCAACCATTAAAAACAGCATTAACTCAGTTCTCCCGCACAACCGACCAAACCATATTGTTCGACCCTGCTTTAGTCTCTAATGAGCAGACTGAGGCACTAAAAGGCTCATTTACAGCTCAGGATCTGCTGCAAGAGCTGCTGAAAGATAGCAACTTATGCGCGAGTAATATCGCCTCCGGTTGGCTGGTTGAGAAGTGCCCGGAGAATGTTGTTAATCATCCCGAACCAGTTGCAGAAAGCAAACCAGTTAACCGGGTTATTGAAGAAATTACCGTCACCGGATTCCGTGATTCTTTATTTAAAGCGCGGGAATATAAGCGTCTGGCTATGGTCTCTCAAGACTCGATACTGGCCGAAGACATTGCCGATTTCCCTGACTTAAACTTAGCTGATTCACTGCAGCGCGTACCCGGTATTTCGATTACCCGGGAAGCCGGTGAAGGGCGTCAAATATCGTTGCGCGGGCTGGGGCCGGACTTCACCCGTGTGCATATCAACGGCATGGAAGCGTTGGGAATAACATCATCACCAATGGATGCTCGTGGTTCAGTTAGCCGCAGCCGGGCGTTCGACTTTAATATTTTTGCTTCTGAACTGTTTAATCGCATTGATGTGAAAAAGTCTTATTCTGCGCGTATGGAAGAGGGCGGCATTGGCGGCACGGTAGAGTTATTTACACCGAAGCCCGCAGACTACAAGGAGTTTACTTCAGCTTTTTCCTACCGGCAGGCTTACAATTCGAACAGCCAACACTACGACCCCCGGGTGGTTGGAATGATAGCTAACACCTGGGGCAGCTTTGGTGCGCTGTTGTCTATGGCTTACAGTGAACGTCACACAACCGAATACGGAACCAACACCACGCGCTGGCGTAAGGAAAATAAAGCCTATGTTGGGCCGGATAACCCTGCGCTGTCAGAGAAGTTAGCTAACGGGGAGTTCTGGTTTCCCCGTGGGCACCGTTATTCGCTCTGGAACAACGACCAGACTCGGCTGGGAATTACCGCTTCGCTGCAGTATCAGCCTAATGAAAATTTTATCAGCACGGTCGATATTTTATTGAACCGATTGACCAATGACTTAGATGAACACCATATTGCGGTAAAAAATAATCGTCAGGTGAAAGCTCTGGAATGGGTGAATAATGACAGCGAAAAAGAAGTAGTTTATGCAGAATACAAGGACGCGACGTGGCGAGCTGAAACCCGGCAGGACTATAACGAATCGGAATTTAAACAAATAACCTTTAAGTCCGTTTGGCAAACGAGTCCCGATGCTTCGTTTAATTTTTTATTCGGAGTTAACTCTTCTGACTACCGCCAGCCTAAGCTAAACAAGGTCAACATCATTACCGACGGTGTGGATATTATCACCGACTTTAGGAAAGATCGTTTTTATGGCCTTAGTCGTTCGCCTGAATTTGATACTACTGATCCAACAGCGTTTCGGGTGAAAGACCTGTATTTTCAGGAAAACGAGATTTCTTCGGATATGCTCACGTTTAAAGCTGATTTCGACTACCAATTAACGCCGCAATACTCTCTGAAGCTGGGTGTCAGCCATAAGAAACTGTCAAATGACGGGCATGAACGAGTACAGGGAGACTTTCCTACCAACGGCCTGACGCCAGAAAATGAAGGAAGTTTGTTTTTACCACCTGAGTATACGGATGTTTATACTCAACACCCCGACTTCAACTGGTTGCAGGGCGACTTAGCTCAGCTTCAGCAACACTACGGTTTAGCGGGCTATAGATTGGGTGAAGAGTCTATTATTGATACGTCTAATTATTCGGTGGAGGAGGAAACGGACGCTGCTTATTTCCTCTTCGACTTTGATACGCAAATGTTCGGAAAAACGCTGCTTTTGAGTACCGGCGCCCGTTTTTTCGAGACGACTCTGTCTTCTGCGGGGATCTCAAAAGGTATTTACACGGAAATAGAGCGGGACTACTCCGATTGGTTACCCAGCCTGAATATGGTTCTGGATATTACCGATAATGTTTTATGGCGTTTTGGAGCGAGCAAGAATATTACCCGGCCTTCTATAGATAAATTGTCCTTTTCTGCAAATGTGTCGCAGGCCTCGCGTGATGATGGCGACATTGGTTCAATAAGATTGGGGAACCCTTTCCTGCAGCCGTTCGAGTCCATAAACATCGACACTGCTATTGAGTGGTATTTTAATAAGCAAGGGTTTATATCCTTAGCTCTGTTTCATAAAAACATCGATAATTTTATTGTCGAAAAATCGGAGCTGTTACGTTACGGCAGTTTAGGGCTTCCCGAAGCCTTGCTGCAGGAAGGGGAGTCTGTAGACGACTTATTTATTGTCACCACACCGGAAAACTCCGATTCTTCTGTTATTCAGGGCGCTGAATTTGCGTTCTCGCGCGACTTCGATTTTCTGCCGGAACCCTTTGACAAGCTCGGCATGATTGCCAACTATACCTGGGCAGACGGCGATACGCTGTACCGCGACGTACAGGGCACAGGGGAAAATCAGGTGAAAACCTTTGCCGGATTGTCGAACCAAAGTTACAACCTGACCTTTTATTACGAAGCTGAAGACTGGTCAGCGCGTATTTCATCGGCCTACCGTAGCGACTATATTTTGTCGGTGCAGGCCGGCAATACCGACCAGGATGAATCCGGCTACCATGACACCACCTACGTTGACGCAGCCGCTCATTACCAACTGTCTGATAATTTTAAGTTAACCCTCGAAGCTTTGAATCTGACCAATGTCCGGGAAGAGCTTTACAGTGACTCAAGTGACCGCGCTTACAACACAACCTCTAATGGCCGGACATTTTTGCTGGGTGTAAGCGGGCAGTTTTGATAGTGATTTAAGAAACACGCTTCCTTGATCCGGGCGCCACACCAGATCAAACTATTTTAGTTCCTTCCGCGTCTATACTGTAAAACCCTACAGATAAAAATGAACATGCTTCCAGCTAGTGACGACAAATTGATTAACCAGGCACTCAAGGGCTCCCAGCGAAGTTGGGTGAAGCTGGTGAAGCGCTATGAAGGGCTGGTGTACAACTACTGTCTCAGGATGACCCATAACGCCCAGGATGCCATGGATTTGATGCAGGAAGCTTTTCTGGCGATTTATCGGCATCTCCCATCGTACCGGGGGGAGGGGCAGTTCAAGGCCTGGATGATGCGCATTACCGTCAATAAGACCATGGATTTCATGCGTCGTCGCAAGCATTCACCGCAGTACAGCATCGAGGAGGAAGTGGAAGACTGGACGGGCATCTGGCACGTACCAGAATCACAGAATCCGGACTACCTCTATGAGCAGTTCAGCGACAATGCCCGCGTCAAGGCCATGCTGGCCCGGTTGCCCGGGGAACAGCGCTTGGTGGTAGAACTAAAATTCTTCCAGCATTTTACCTTCGATGACATCAGTTTTCAGCTGGGGGTGCCAGTTAGTACGGTGAAGACCCGTCTGTACACTGCACTGCAGAAATTGAAAGAACACGAGGAGAAACGTCATGTCGTGTGATCATCATTTTGTTGCCCATCACGTCTGTGAATATATTGAAGGCTCGCTTTCATTCACACTGAAAGCCCGATACGAGGCTGCCTTGCGTCAATGCAGCCACTGCCGGGAAATTCATGACCAGGCATTGGCTCTTTCTCGCATCCCCGAGCTCTGGCAGCAGCAGGAAGTCCCTCGCTGGAACCGGGCACGCCATGCAATGCAACCACCTCGGCAACATGGTCAGTGGCTCTCCTGGTCAGCCTTGGTTGCCTCCTGCTTTGCTGTCTTTCTGGTGCTGGCGCAGTTGGAAATCAGTACCGCCGACGGCCTGCGTATCAGTTTTGGTGGCGGCATGGACGAAGCCCTTCTCAGACGGGTAGTCAGTGAACAGATACAGCAGGATGGGCTTGTCTGGCAGAAGGCACAGGCCGCTCAGGTGGAAACGCTGCTGAGTGAATATGCCGAGCGCCAGGCAATTGCCACCGAAGTGATGTTGGCGCAGTGGCGGAAAAACACCCGCAGTGAGCGTCGGCAGGATATGCAGCAATTGTTATCCGGCTGGCAATCACTGAACTACCAGGAGCAACTCATGTTGAACGAGCAAATCAGTTATCTGGCCTCGAGTCAGGAGGAAAATAATATGTATCTGAATGCATTGATGGAATCCACTCTGTATTCCCCGAAATCGTTTCCCTGGAGGTAAACCATGAACACACATCGTCAGCAGCTTCTCACCCTCGGACTCACTGCTCTGTTTACTCTTTCAGCTACAGGCCTTGCCAGCGCACAGGAGGAGTTCAATCAGGCGCAGCGAGAACTGAATATTATGCGCAGCATCTTCGGGGCTGTTCTTGAACCTGATTCCGACACCCGGCGTTTTCTCCGGAATTCCGATCCCGAGTCTCTTTACCTGGCAGGCCAGGGCATGGTCTTTACCTTCGATCTTCAACATGAACGGGATGCCCTGTTTTTGAACAGAGGGCGGAGTGCAGCCCTGTCCATGAGATCCACCGCTGACGGCGGGGTCTCACTCTGGCGGCCGGATGCAGAGATTGCCATTACCCCTGCATTTACTCTGGGAGGACAGGCTATGCCCGGCGGTTCGGAAGAACAGGTCAGGCTCAGGGAGACCATGCAGGAAAAGCAGACGGAACTGCGCGAGCTGCAAAGTGAAATTCAGGATCTGGCCCGAACGCAACGAGAGAATCCGGGTGACAATGCGGAGAAAATGAAGGAACTCCAGCAGCGCCTGCAGGCGCTGAACGCTGAATGGCAGGCACAGCGTAATAGCTACGCGACACTGGTCAAGGAAGAGTGGGAGGCCCTTATGAAGGAACGCAATGCTGAAAAGCGTGAACAGGCCTCGCTGCTGATCAGCACGCTGTGCGATTACGGAAAAACTTTGGATTCACTAGCCTCCGATCAGCATATCACCCTTGTCTTCCGTGACTTCGAGGATAACCGGGACCAAGTGTATGTATTTACTCAGGAAGCGGTTGCTGACTGCAGCAATGCCGAGAACCTGCAACAGAGTGCCGTAAGTTATCAGCTATAATATATACCCAAACATCAGGAGGGGAGAGAGCCTACTCTCTCTCCTGAAGAAAACTGTTCCAACTCGGCTCTCAAGTTCTCCAACTTTTCCGCTACCTACGTCCGGGCATATTTGCCAAAGCCCCCGTGATCGAGGGTTTCGGTCTTCTTTTCCAGAGTGTTAGCAACATCAAGTGCTTCTGCGGCTTGCGTCCAAGCCTTGACGGAGGCAGGGGTCTCCTGCATGAATAAGGCAAACGCTTTTGACACGTTCATGGATGCTTCCTTTGCTTGTTAAGTGCTCAGTCTCCAATACGACTGTATGACTCAAAAGGTATTTCATTCTCTTGCATGAACTCATAAAGCTTCGCTGCATTTTGACCGCTAAAATTCTTTTTTAAGCTCTTAAGTATATTTGAGCCTGAACCAATAGAATTTTGAAATTTTTGGATATTAACAGCCTTTACTGTCCAGCACCATTCGTACTCGGAAGCCCCCAAGGCACCTTCAACTTCTGAGCCTAGATCTTGCCCCTCGAATACCAAATCTCCGTTGTCTTTTATTTCGACTCCAAGATAGCGGTAATTACTTTTAGACTGCTCTTGCCTGAGTATTACTTTCTTCTTTTTGAATATTCCTGACATTCTTGGGTTATCTCATTATGTACTTAACGCCGCGTTCAATGTCTCATCCGTTGTAATGCTTTATTAATTTTAGGTGTCCAACATATCCCATTCGTCACCTAACACCCAACGTAGTGCCGATAACTTGCCATTGATCATCCCCCACTCAAAATCACTCCATGGACCTGTGTCTTCATATTTTCTTTCCACGCGTTCGGCTGACTTAATCGCACCCTCGAGGATATGCTCATGAATTACATCTGAACCATAGCGTTCGCTTCCTTCAGGTATGACTTCAATTTCACCATGCTCGATACCCCACATACGATTTTGGTGGCGGTTGTACCAGACTTTATCAACCAGCTCATCCATAGCGTCCAATATTTCTCTCAAACCCTTAGTTTCTTCTGTATAATCATGCTCAAACTCGAATTCGGCGAGCGAGTCTGGATCAATATGATCGATAGCTGAAGCTAGATTATTGAAATATAAAGAGTTCGAGATTGAGAATATCTCGTCGAAGTCTGCATGCGGCTTTCGATGATCTTTCGAGGAAAAGTCATTGTGATTATGGGTAACGAAAATGCAAGTATCATAGTTATTGTCGAGGCTGCTCAAAAATTCAAAAAACTGCTCAATGATGACAGCGTCCGCGACAGAGTTTTTGCTGATATGAAACGGAGCTTTTTTTTCCAGCCCACGTTGAGCAGCGGCGATTTTAGAACGGTCACTAATTGGAATGACTTTTGCCGATTCAATTAACCTTTCAACTCTATGGATCGTTGCGTAGTTCGCCTCAGTCAAAAGCGGCAATCTTGCATTGATATCATTTAGAACTTCCATGGTCTCGGCTTGCTTTTCACCGGCAAACTCATTTACCACAGCTTTTACCTGTTTGAACTCTTGAGACAATCGTTGAGCAGTTTTCTTCGCCACACTTTCTTTATTTCGCTCATACTCTTCAATAACCAGATCAGCTAAGACCAATTTTACACTGCTTGAGCCCACGAGGTCCTCCAGTGAAGATACGAGGGGGAGATCACTTCTCTTTGTGGAAACATCCAGCAAAACACATGTATCAAGGAAGACGTAGTTCATATAGTCCTTATTCTTTTTTATCTCTCGTCACTCGAGCCGACTCAAGTTAACGCCAATATTCAGCGGCGGCCTTTGCGTAGCGAAGCGCAGAAAAGGCCGTCCGGTGGAGGCCCGCCAGGGCCGGAACGAACTGGAATGACTGGTTAGGCATTTGGGCCATAATCCTTGCCTGCATTCTCTTCAAAACGCCTGAGATGCTTGGTCATTATTTCCACATGTCTTCCAGCGCCTAGCGCTTTTGCAACAAGGATGTGCGATATAAATGTCCTGTACATGTAATTCCATAAGTCACTCGCATGCTCGTCGATGCGCGGCGTCCCAAGCATTCCCTTGATGTGAAACCTTGGCGGGTACCCCCCATATTTGTCCATAATATGAGGGGATGCCCCGTGTACGAAACCTGAGTATGCTTTATTCATTGTTCGGGCCAGCTCGACTCCCCGGCTGGGATCCAAGTCCACACCTTCTATTCTTGCGATGTAAGCCCTGATTTTCTTTCTGGAGACCATCGGGCGTTTTTGCTCCGACGTGAGTGGGTCACCTGAATCGTTAAACTCCTCTTCCCAAAACGAATCGAGGAATTTTTCGTGTAGTTCTGTGATGCTGTCATTCGTGACCGCATAAACGAGAAACAGAATGTCCTCATTTGCCTCATCTAAAACCCGCTGCAATGCGCCTTGCTCGTGAACAAAACCACGCTCAAGCAAGACTAAAGCTGCCCGTAAAGTACTTTGAGCATGCGCCAACTTCTGAATAATGGCCTGATAGATGTCTTTTTCTTGAAAGCGGTAAACTTCGCCGTACGATTTCCGGACAAGCTTGGGCTTTTCCGGCATAGCGTCTTCGAAATCCCTAAACGAGATCTCCATCAGCTCAAAAAGTTTAGCGATATCTTCATCCATGTTTGAGTGCCTAACGCCCCACGCATGCGCGCTAACTTGTGAGCGTCGCAGGGGCCGCAGGCCCCGAATGTCGTGGTTTGTTATGTGCCGTCATTTGCGCGATCTGCTGGATGGTTTACACCATCATTAGTTGGTACATTAGGTATTTTTAAAGGATTAATGCCCTCAAGACAAGCGACATTAAAACCATACTGGGTCGGATTTGACCTGCGTTGATGATGCGTATAGATACCACAGTTGCTACAAAAATAATGCTTGGCTGTTTTTGTATTAAATTGATAGAGCTTTAGCAGGTTTTCACCTTTTAAAATTTTGATGCCGGAGAGCGGAATTGACGCTGCAATCGCGCCTCTTCTTCTACAAAGTGAGCAGTCACAGCGGCGCAAATCAATTAAGCCATCAGGCAGATCAAGCTCAAACTCAACGGCACCACAATGACATGAAGCCTTATGTTTAGCTTCTATAGCAATGCCGTCAACTTCCTTGAGGCTTATAGCCATACTTTGCTCCTTGTAAGCACATAACGCCCAGCTCAGCGGGCAATAGAAGCGCAGCGTAGATTGCTCCGCTGCAGCTGATTGTTATGTGCTGAAACACCTTCTCCGAAGCTGTGTTTATCCCTGTCCCTGCGCATATTCTCGGAGCAGCTCCGGAAACTTTTCCTGCGGCGGAAACTTACAGAAACTATGTTGTGCGCCAGTAATAGCCCATTCCAGCTTTTCATCTGTGTAAGTTTCAATGAATGGCTTGTAGGTTCGAGAGTCCCCTAGCATAGTTGAGCGCACATTGACGAAGTCATCCATGCCTTCGGGTCTTGTGAATAGCCAACTCATACAGTGCCCGCAGAAATAGTGTCGCGTGGTTCCATGCAGCCCACCGATAACAGGCTCTCCAGATATAATTGAAAATGCCGCGCTCGGAAATAGCGAACTTAAACTAAACGCGCTTGACGTCATTTGCTGACATCCAGTGCAATGACAAGCCATTGTGATCATTGGCTTAGCACTAACCTCAAATTCTACCTGCCCGCAACGACAATGACCTTTAACCTTACTTGATGTACTGTTCACTAAAATTTACCTCAAAGTTCAAAATGTTTGGCGCTTTCACCGTTCTCCCGTACAGAGAATGGAAAAGTAACCATGGAGCACATAACATCTATGGACGCTCCCAATTGTGCAAGTAAAATATCGAAGCCAAAAGAGTGTGTTGCAGCCATCTATCCGGGCTCTTGGTGTCGATTATTCGACGGCCCCTGACGGTATTCGCGAACTGGGGCCTAATCATTTGAACGCTCTTTTTAGAGCTATGTTAGGTTCAGGTTTACCCAGTGACGATGTCATCTCTTTGCCTTCTACTTTTTACCTGCGCAACACGGTTGCGAGCTGTTTAACAGGAGTATGACTCCTGATACTTTGTTCCTTTACTTAATAACGCCCACACAATTCTTGCTAATTTATTGGCCAGCGCCACTATCACAACATTCTTATGTCGCCGGCAGAGTAAATCTCTGAGCCACCGGCTTACTGTGCGTTTCGGGTTCAAGTGACGGATAACCGCTCTGGCACCGTGTATTAACATACTGCGTAGGTAACTATCACCGCGCTTACTGATGCCCTGCAATTTGTTTTTACCGCCACTCGAATATTGCTTAGGTACAAGACCTAACCAGGCAGCGAACGCTCTGCCGTTACTAAAACTCTTAATATCACCGAGACTGGCCACCAGCGCGTACGCCGTTAACGGGCCGATACCCGGCACTTCACCCAGCCTTTTACAATCTTCCGCGCTACTGGAGTTTCCGTGAATTTCTGACTCCAGAAGCGCTATATGCTCATCCGTTTCCCAAAGCCTAGAAACCATCACATGAATGTGCCGTCGCAATAGCTCGGGGAGTTGTGATTCAACGGCGCCGTATTCTTCTTTAAGCCAACTCCTGAACTTATGAAGACCGACTGGTGCTATCACGCCGAACTCACCCATCATTGCACGTAGCCGGTTAACCAGCGATGTTCGATCCCGAACCAATCCTCTTCTGTCACGATGCAGAAGCATAAGAGCTTGCTGCTCAACCGACTTTATCGCGACAAAACGCATGCTGGGTCGCACGACCGCTTCACAAATAGCATCCGCATCGGTTGCATCGTTTTTATTCGTCTTCACATAAGGCTTAACGTACTGCGGTGGCATAAGTTTAACTTCATGCCCTAACTGCTCAATCTCTCTCGCCCAATAGTGAGAACTACTGCATGCTTCCATTCCTACAATACATTTGGGAATATTAGCCAGCATAGGTAAAAGCTTAGCTCTACTAACCGAACGGTTGAACAAGCGCTTACCCGAATTATTAGCGGCGCAGACCTGAAACACGTTCTTAGCTAAATCAATTCCAATTACCGATATAACTTTGTCCATTTCGCTCTCCTCAAGACCCTGTTCTTAACAGAACAAGTTTAGTGGGCTTTTAGAGGGGAGCGTCCATACCATTATTTGTATACTGTGCGTGCGCACTTTGTTCTTAACTAAATAGCTGCTTTTTTCTTCGCAACTCTTTAATAACTCAATTTATTTTCAAAAAGCCCACCAAAAACCGGCAAACCAATTTGAGCATGCTCATTTCCATTCTAACGAGTGCACAATATTTAATTTTTCGTTTTTAATTATGTAATTGACTTTAAACGAGTTAAATACACAACACAATAATAAAGTAAGCAATATTGTGGAGGGTAAGTGAGCGTGTACAGTAAGAATCCCACCGGTCATCATTCAAAGTAAAACTGCCGGCCACTATTCGGTTAGTTTGAGAAAGATACGATTTTTGTTTCTGGAACAATGCAGAATTAGTAGCTAACGTAAAAGCCCATTAATTAGGGTTGCTAAGCATTTTTATATCGCAAAGGTCAACTCGCTAGAGGAGCAATAAGTAATGAGACTATTTCTGACTCTGGCTTTATGGGTACCGAGCAGGGCATTTTTGTTACTGACCCAATTAACAAAGACGCGGCTCAATACCTTAAAAAGGAGTTATCAGAACGCTTTGATCAGCGAGTACGTTACCTGGCTTATAGCCATAATCATGTCGACCATACGTTAGGTGGTGAGGTAATGGCTTCAGAAGGTGTTTATAAAACGTTAAATGAGCAGTCAGCGAGGATTAAAGCTCCTCGTTTTTGGCCTTCTCTTTACGCGCTTCCCACCAATGGTAAAGTGCTGAAAAAACGAGCGCTATGATAAAATCCTTAAACTCTGTACTGTGTAGAGTAATTTCACCCGCTTTAAACGATTTGGCGATGGTACCACCAACAAGGTAGGCGCCAATAAAAACCAGCGACAAGTATATGGTCGAAAGTATTTTGTTATCTGTTTTCATATCTGCAACTCATACCATTCTCAGTGTTTCTGAAACCATCCTCGCATGACAGCCAGTGCGGAGTCATCAATACTGTCGCCATTTTCTTTTCGTAGGCCGTGGTCAAGTTCTTCAAAGTACTGATATTTTACATTCTCCGAACTGCTCAGATTTTCTATCATTATATGGGTTTGCTCAGGGTCTACTGAAGCGTCCTGCTCCGACTGAATAATAAGCAGAGGTGTTTTTCCGTGTTCGATGACTTTAGTTTGCTCGAGGGTAAGCATTTCTTTCCACCATTTGTAACCATGCTGACTTGAATTAACAGCGAAGGGCTCTTTTGATGTTTTTACTTGCTCTGCAAAACTGCGAAACTCATTCAGCACCGATGCTGTAACCTCTGCGGGTGTCGATGCTTTTATATTGTGCTCAATGTCGTTCTGAAACGAATTGCCGCCACCATTAAATGCGATAGTGGCGGTAATGCCGGGGAACGCTTCGCGGAGCATCACGGCAATAACGGCTCCTTCACTGCCACCGAGAACGTAAACTGACTGATAATCCTTCTTTTTGTTTAGGTATTCCAGCACCTGTTTAGCGTCACTGACCCGTTGTGAAGGTGAGTCATTGTCGATGTAGGCCTGCGGACAGTCAGAGGTGTGTGGGCTGAGTCCCCATTTCTCAATGAGCAGTACATCAGCGTCGGGTCGTACTTTGGGTAAAACTTCTTTAATAGAATGGTTTTTTAATGAACTCCGGCAGTCAGAACCTTGCAATATAAGCAGTAGATTATTTGCTGGCTTTGCTCTTGAACCAAGGTGATAGGTGATTCTAGAGTCGGGCATTAATTGCCGCTGAAGCGTCTCTGTCTCAAACGTCAATTCTGACGCAGCCGCTGAATAGCCGCTGACGGTCAAAAATGTAAAAGCGAAAAGTAGTAGATTAAAGCTGCGCATGAATTAAATACCGGTTAATTTCTTAATTATAAAAAAGATTATCCGCTAACTGTTTTAATCACAAACCATTCTTTTCGGGTGACCGGGAGCAAATGAGTAAACGCTAAACTACAACTTTTGGTAGCATGCTTTCAAAGTATTTTAGTAACCATAAGCATTGGAATAAACCAACATGACCATAAAGCCGGGTATTTACGAACACTACAAAGGCGGGCGTTACCGCGTTATTGATACTGCTCGCCAAAGCGAAACAGAAGAGTGGATGGTGCTTTATCAGCCCCTTTGACATGTTCGTGGAAACGGTGAACATAGACGGCAATGACGTACCCCGATTCCGTTTTATTGGCAATGAGTAAGGGAAGACAATGAACGAAACCGATAACAAACTCTTTTTAGTTTATGTGGGCGGCACGGCGCCTGGAGCCAACATTGAGTTGCATGATATCCGCTTTGTAGTGGGTCAGAGCATGGAAGAGACCTATCCGGCTATTCGAAAAGGGTGGTTCGGTACGCAAAAAGGACTGCACCTGGATAGCTTTGTTCATTTACACCATGTGGACGGCTACCGCATTCAGCTTACCTCTAAAGCGCCTGAGAAACCTGCGCAAAAACGCTTGTACTTCGTTAACTTCGGTGGTTATTTTCCGAACAAGCTGGTCGAGTATCATGACTTTACTGTGGTGGTCGCAGACTCACCGCAATCTGCAAAGCAACTGGCTCGCGCACAAGTTTCCAAAGCCGGCTTAGCGGACGCTGAGCAAATCCATAAAGATGACTTACTGGCGGTGGACGACTGCTTGTGTGTCGATTTGGTGGATAACCACTATGTGACGCTTGAACTTGACGGTGAAAAACAGCCGCTGGTACCGGACTGGAAAGGGTATCAGCCACTACCGTAACTTTTTTGTCGCTGAAGTTGTTATTTTTGTTTTATATAGTAAGTTGTTAATTGTTTTGATTAAAAATAACACTAAACTCAAGGACAGAAAAATGACAGGAATAATAAAGAAGTCTCTAGTTTTTAGTCTGTTAGCCGCTGTTAGTTTTGCAGTGGCGCCAGTTAAGGCGGAACCCAATGTTAAATTAATGGGGACAAGTGACTGCTTCAGTGGAGAATTTGCCAGCTATGATAGTTGGATGGAAAAGATCGCCAAGATGAATAGTGGCAAGCCTAACGCAGAAAAGTTTATGGATAAGCTTAAAACCGCTTATAAAAAAGAAGACTTTGAAAGTTATCAGCAAAACCTAGATTGCAAAAACGTTATGTATAAAGTCGACGAAGCTGTAGTTCACGCATACTATGTTGCTCCTAAAGGTCAATCAGATCTCCCTGTGATTATCTATAACCGCGGTGGAAATGCGAGTTATGGCGCCTGGACATTTTTCCGCGCATACGGCCAGCTTTTTAGTTTAGCGACAGAAAGTAATGTGGCTATTTTGGCCTCAAGTTACCGGGGATCTCTTCCCAAATTACCCGGTAAAGATGAGTTTGGCGGCGCCGACGTGAATGATGTCGTCGCGTTGCCGCAGTTATTCGAGCACTTTCCGAATGTTAATCCAGAGAACGTTGGCTTATATGGAGGCAGTCGCGGTGGCATGCAATCTCTTTTAGCGGTGAAGAACGGCTTAGACGTTGATGCTATGGTTCTGTATGCGGGCCAGTATGACTTGTTCGAGGGGCAAAAGCATCGTCCGGAAATGGAACGAGTGCATAAAGCTCTTATTCCGAATTATGAACAGAATAAAGAAGAGGAACTGAGAAAACGTTCTGCTGTTTTCTGGATGGACGAAATTGATAACGACATTCCTATTCTGTTAATACATGGCGACAAAGACGAACGTGTTTCAGTGGAGTCCAGTATTGCTTTGGATAAAGTGCTTGAGAAAGAAGGTTTCACCCATAAACTTTCAATATATGAGGGACTAAAACATCGTTCTTTCCCTAAGCAAAAGGAAATAAGAAGCGAAATGATGTCCTGGTTTAGAGCTAACTGGGAATAAACACTTCATCAACGGCATGACCGGTCGTACGAGTTTCATCGTACGGCCGCTACATAAAGCCGGTTTGTCACGATGCTGTCATCGTTTACCACCACCTGAAATATATATCCGTAGTCATCCTCTTCAAGCTTTTCGGCATTACCACAAACCATTACCTTAATAACAATGTTGCGGCAAGTAGTTGGTTATTAGATACGAATATCAATGATAACGATTCGTAATTGTGTTATTTTGATTCCAATATTAACCAAGGGAGTAAAAAAGGTATGAACGTGCGTGTCCTTCCGCTGGCAGCGGCTATAGCAATAGCCTTGAACCCAGTTGCAACATTTGCCGCACCGCAAAGCGCGGAAAAAGAAAAGCCAACCAATGATGAAAATCTTGAGCGGATTAAAGTAACTGGAAAATACACCGTCAGTCAGACTCTTGATTCCGCTACCGGGCTTGGCTTAACACTGCGTGAAACGCCTCAGTCGGTCAGTATTCTTACCGACGAAAGAATGTTTGATCAGAATATCGATACGGTACTTGAAGCGGTAAATAACGCGGTCGGTGTTTCGGCGTCGGAATTGGACAACGTACGTAATACGTTTTATGCCCGTGGATTCGAAATCAGTAACTACCAAATTGACGGAGTTCCCACATCATGGAGTATTGCTGGTGATGCGGGTGAAACCATCGCAGACGTTGCTATTTACGAGCGTATTGAGTTCGTACGCGGAGCGACTGGATTGTTAACGGGGGTTGGTGACCCCTCTGCGTCAATTAACTTAGTCCGTAAGCACGCTACTAGTAAAGAGTTTGAAGGCTATATTAATGCTTCTGTGGGTCGCTGGAACAGTAAGCAGGTAACCGCTGATGTTGGCAGTGCATTAAATGCTAGCGGCAGTATTCGTGGTCGTGCTGTGGTAAAAGTTGATGATAGCGAATCGCATGTCGATTTCTTAGAAGAAAGTAAGGAAGTTTTCTACGGTGTTGTTGAGGCAGATATAACAAATTCTACTTTATTAAGAGTTGGGGGGAGTTATCAACACCATGAGCCTAAGGGCGCTATGTGGGGATTCCTTCCTGCATTTTACTCTGATGGTACCTACACAGACTGGGATGTTTCGAAAACAACCGGAGCTGACTGGACTAACTGGGAAACAACCAGTACCAATTATTTCGTCAACCTGAACCATGTTTTTGATAACGGTTGGGAGCTTCTAGCCAATTATAACGGCTTAAAGGCTGATAAAACATCCAAACTACTTTATATCAACGGAAGTGACCCTGAGAATTTGCTAGACAAAGAAACTGGCACGGGCTTAAAAGCTCAGCGCTATAACAGCGATGGTGAAAATAGTCAGAATAGCTTTGACGTGCAATTAAAAGTGCAATTCTCAGGTTTTGGTCGTTTACATGACCTTGTAATTGGTGCCTTATACAGTGAACATGACAAATTCGCGCACACTTTTAATCCGCAACCACTAGGTGGTGATGGCACTTACGATCAGGTGCCGGTCGGCAATTTTTATGAGTGGCCTAACATAGAGGAACCTCAGTGGGCGGATGAGCCTATTCCAGGAGAAGATACTGCTACTGAAGAAAAAGGCTTTTATGCGGCTACTCGCTTGTCACTTTCTGACAGCTTAAAATTTGTTGTTGGTGGCCGTGTTTCAAGCTGGGATCGTGATGGGATTAGTTACGGAACGGTTGTTGACTATGGTGACTCTGGAGTTTTTGTTCCTTACGCAGGGTTGCTTTATGACTTAACTGATAATCACCGTTTATATGCGAGTTTTACAGAGATTTTTAATCCTCAGAATCGTAAAGACACTAATGGAGAGTTTCTGGATCCTTTAGAAGGTCAAAGTAATGAGTTAGGACTTAAAAGTACTTTCTTAAATGACCGACTGCATACTTCAATTGCCGTTTTCAAAATAGAGCAAGATAACCTGGCTGTTGTCGATCCAAATCATGAGGCAACACCAGAACTGCAAACCGCTTACATTGCTGAACAAGGTACCGAGAGCACAGGGTTTGAAGCTGAGATCGTTGGTCAACCCGTTGATGGCTGGAATATTTCTGCCGGATATTCCCAGCATGAAGCAGAAAACGCCAATGGAATGCTGGTAAACACGGATACTCCAGATAAGCTGTTCAAGTTGTTTACTACCTATCAGTTTGTTGAGCTTTTGCCTGAGCTGACTATTGGTGGTGGTGCGAACTGGCAGGGAGATGTTTATTCGACTGGAAGGAACCCCGCTACTCTTGAAACGGAAACATTCACTCAGGACGCGTATTGGTTAGTGAACCTGATGGCACGTTACAAGTTATCAGATAACATGAGCTTACAACTTAACGTAGCGAACTTATTTGATGAGAAATATTACAGTCAGGCTGGGTTTGCCTATGGTTACCGCTACGGTACACCACGCGATTACACTTTGAGCTTTAATTATAAGTTTTAAGTGACTGAAAATAATGAGCCGGTGCCTTCAAAAGCACCGGTTTTTTTATGCCTTGCGTTTGCGTTGCTGTTGAACCGCTAATAGCGCGGAAATAAGCAGTGAGGCGAAAGTCAGAATACCAAACCAGACCAGTATTCCGTCTACAGGGTTTGGCATTAAGCTTGTGCCGGCCAGAGCAAGACTGAGCAATATAAAGCCTGCAATTTTATAGATCCGCTCGGCACGCTGGCTCAATGGCTTCAAATGAAATAGCTTGCGGTGGCGCGCTGTAACAATGCATAGGAGCCAAAAGCCCGCTAAGCTAAGCAACCAAATGACAGCTGATATCATGATGTTACCTCAGTTTCCGCTGGTTTCCCTGCGTTATGAGACTGCAGCTGGATAAAACTAAAAGACAGGGCAACTCCGCATAACAACAGTATGAGACTTGTTTTCAGTAACTTGCGAGTAGCAATAATCCACATAACCAGACCGCAGTAGACGCCAAAGCTCAGTAGCATCATCCACATTAAGCTTGTGGCTTTATTCCAGCCAAAAGCCCATAAAAACAGTTCAGGCGTGAAGACTGTAACAATAAGTGTAAAGATAAACCCACCGACTGTTGCTAGCAGAACTCGATAACTTACGGACAGTTTAGACGGCGCATTTGCTATTTTATCTTTCAACATCGTTTTGCGTCTCCTTTGAATTCCATTTGCGGAACAGGTACCAAGTGAGTCCTAAAAACGCGGCTGCCGTTAAAATGAAACTGGTATCCATGCCAAATAAAGGCCAGTCGCGCGGATACTGATAATTCAGAAGGTGCCGGTCGACAGTAATAAAGCTGATAAAAGGCAAGCTTAGGTAGGCAAGACCATTAAGCAGTGCGCCGTCTCGCCAGGTTTTTTTGGCGCCGCGAAGCAGCGGGTAGCAGACCATTAACAACCAGCCAAAGAAGAACCAGGCAATTTCAAGTTCAGCCCGGTTATCGGCAGAGATGGGGAGCAAACGATTACTCAGGAAGTAGGTGGCAACGGCAAGTGGAAGGCCCATAATAAAGCCTGCGTTTAACCCGCTTACTAAGTAATGGCCGAATGACAGGTTGCCACTGGCTTGCAGTTTCTTTTTGCGTTTTTCAAACCATAAAACTAAGCCTGTGGCTATCATCAAGGTGCCCATAATTCCTGAGAAGAAATACAGCCAACGCAGCTGAGTATCGGCAAAGCGACCGGCGTGCAGGCCTATCATGGTGCGCCGTGTCAGTTCTGCGCTATTTTTTACAGGCTGGACATGTAACTGCTCACCAGTTACGGCTGAATAAGTCAGCGTCGTATAGTCTGACATAAGCGATTGGGTTGGCGCTTCGTAGAAAGTGACGGTGGCATTCGTATCTCCGGGATGACTAATTTGAGCTAAACGAATGGGGTTGCCCTTTATGTCTTCCCGCGCTTTAAAATAAAGTGCCTGCAAGTCAGCTAAATTTGCGCTTTCACCACTTGCCTGTAGCTTAGGGGGTTGGGACTGTAGGTCGTTAAAAAACTCACCCCTGTCGCCATAGCTTAACGACACGGCCGAGGACATATACATCAGCATGAGTGTCACCAGGCCGGTGTAGGTGATCATAAAATGAAAAGGCAAAGCGAATACCGACGTAATAGTATGTCCGTCGAGCCAGCTGCGCGGGCCTTTACCTGCCTGAAAGGTGAAAAAGTCTTTGAATATTTTTTTATGTATGACCACGCCGGTAACTATGGCTATCAGCATAAGCATGGCACATATACCTACCAGCCAGCGGGCAATAAATACCGGCATATAGTGAAGATCAAAATGAAAGCGATAAAGGAAGTTGCCGCCGCGGGTTTCACGTTGCTCAATTTTTTTACCATCACCATCAAGAACGGCGAACTCAAAACCACGACCATTACTGGCATTAGGGTCACGCCAAAAAATAGTGGTAATGGGAGAGCGCTCATCGGGCAAAGTAATGGACCAGCCCGGTGAATCAGGGGCTTGTTTTTCAAGGTAGTCTTGTGCTTGTGCAACCGCCTTTTCGGGCGTTGCATGTTGCTTTACATCGGGCAGCATCCATTGTGTAATCTCGAACTGGAAATAGGCTAATGTTCCGGTCAGAAAAACCGCAAACAGTATCCAGCCTACAACTAATCCAGCCCACGTATGGAGCCAGGTCATACTGTCTCTGAATCGTGCTTTCATAATAGTAAAAGTGATTTTTTAGTTTTTGTCAGAGCAGTATTAAACCACAAAATGCATTTTAATGAAAACCATTATCATTTGCGTTATCGGTGTATAGTTTAACTTTTTGGAGACTTTATATGGTTGCTAAAGCGAACGAAGTTATCGAATTCTGGTTCAATGAGCTGACGCCAAAGCAATGGTTCGTCAAAAGTGACGAGCTGGATAAATCGATTAAGAAGCGGTTTTCTGACACCCTGGAAGCCGCTGGAGAAGGGGAACTTTGGCATTGGCGTGCTACTGAAAAAGGGCGTTTAGCAGAAATTATTGTACTCGATCAATTTTCGCGCAATATCTATCGGGATACGCCGAAAGCCTTTGCACAGGACACTATAGCTTTGGTGCTGGCGCAGGAAGCTGTAGCTCAATGTGCAGACGAATCGTTAGAATCTCATGAGAAATCTTTTTTATACATGCCCTATATGCACAGTGAATCGAAGCTGATTCACAAGCAGGCTATTGAGCTTTTTGACCAGCCAGGTCTTGAAAATAACTATCAGTTTGAAGTGAAGCATAAAGAAATTATTGATCGCTTTGGCCGTTACCCACACCGAAATGCCATATTGGGTCGTGAATCCACCCCTGTAGAGGAAGCCTTCCTTAAGCAGCCGGGGTCGAGCTTTTAAGTTTGTCGCCAGATTCAGCCTTTTGCTCTCAAATTTTCACCGTGAGCGCTTTCTGTAAGGTAAACTGCGAAAAATTTTGAGAAGGGATAACTCCGTCAATGAAGACTTTTAAGCTCGCGTTTCTTTCTGTGGTTGTTTCAGGTGCTTTGTTTAACTCCGCGCAGGTAGCTGCGCACGATGGTATTGAACGAATATTAGTTTCTGGGCATCAGGCGAATTTGCTGGGGCAGGCCATGTCGGCTTCTGAAGGTGTGCTGGGGCAACCTGAAATAGAAATTCGGCCTATGTTGCGTACCGGCGAGTTAATGGAACTGATTCCGGGAATGAGTGCGACTCAGCACAGTGGCAGCGGCAAAGCGAACCAGTACTTTTTACGTGGCTTCAACCTCGACCACGGCACTGATTTCGCCACTTATATTGATGGTATGCCGGTTAATATGCCAACTCATGGACACGGTCACGGCTATACCGATATTAACTTTCTTATTCCTGAGCTGATTGAACAGGTGACCTATCAGAAAGGTTCTTATCACGGTGATGTGGGCGACTTTTCCAGCGCCGGTAGTGTGGGCTTCAGTACCCAAATGAAGCGGAAAAAAGGCCTTGCAAAAGTGAGCCTGGGTGAAGACGCCTACCAGCGCGTTTTGCTGGCTGACAGCGTTTCTCAGAACAGTACTAACACGACATTATACGGGCTTGAGTACCAGACTTATGATGGCCCCTGGACGGATATTGACGAGGACGTTGATAAAATCAATGCGATCGTACGTCACAGCATCCGTACTTCTGAGGGCGTGCTTACCTTTGGAGCTATGGGTTACGAGAATGAGTGGAACAGTGCTGATCAAATTCCCTCACGGGCGGTAAGCCAGGGCATTATTGATGAGCTGGGTTCTATTGATGATACTCTGGGCGGAAAAACGCACCGCTACAGCGTCAATGCCATTTACACAACGGCCGATTACGCGCTAACTACCTATATTATCGACTACGATTTGTCGTTATTCTCAAACTTCACCTATTACCTTGATGATCCTGTGCTGGGTGACCAGTTTGAGCAAGTTGATGACAGAAAAATTTACGGAGCATCAGGTAGTTGGCATCCGGATAACAACCTGACTTTAGGCTTCTCAACCCGCTACGACGATATTGGCGAAGTCGGCCTGCACAGGTCACAACAGCGGGAGCGACTGGGTACGGTAAGAAGCGACAAGGTTAATGAATGGAGCACCGGCGTTTATGCCAGTTACGACTATCAGTGGACTAGCAGGCTGAGAACGAACCTTTCATTGCGTTATGACTACTTTGATTTTGAGGTTAACTCCTTAGTTGATACTAATATCTATAACGTGGCACTTGCTCCGAACAACGGTGAAACTTCGGATGACCTCTGGTCTTTTAAAGGAAGTGCGAACTATTTATTAACTGACGACGCGGAGTTGTACCTGTCAGCCGGGCAGGGCTTTCATTCCAACGATGCAAGAGGCACGGTGACAAGTGTTGATCCGAATAATGGCGACGCCGTTGATTCGGTTGATCCGTTGGTCAGAACCTTTGGTTACGAAGTTGGTGTGCGCTGGCGGCCTAGTGCGAAATTTAACAGTTCACTGGCACTGTGGTCATTAGAACAAGACAGCGAATTATTGTTTGTGGGAGACGCCGGTAATACAGAAGCCAGCCGTCCATCAAAACGACAGGGTATCGAATTGGCTGCCTATTACAATTACAGTGACCAGCTAAGTTTTGATCTGGAATACGCCTATACCGATGCTAAGTTTGATGACAGCAATGTGCTTGAACAGGAAATACCCGGTGCTATGGAGGACATTCTTCAGCTGGGCGTGACAAAACGCTTTGATGACAACTGGTTTTCAACAGTGCGTTTGCGCTATTTAGGAGAGCGTCCTTTGGTTGAAGATAACTCAGAGCGTTCTGACAGCTCGACCGTTGTAAACTTTTTGCTGGGCAAAAAGTGGAACGCATGGGCGCTGAACTTACAGGTTCTTAATGTGTTTGACAGCAATGATCATGACATAGACTACTTTTACGCATCGCGGTTGCCGGGCGAGCCGGCAACCGGTGTGGAAGACTTGCATTATCATATAATGGAGCCAAGAACCGTTCGCTTTGAACTGTCGTACGAGTTTTAAACCTTATTTTATATTTTCAATCAGCTGTGAAAGCGAGCTTACGGTAATGGTAGGCTCGATTCCCCACGGGTCAAACTGAGCCTCTTTAGTCCGTTTTACCCAGGCGGTTTTCCAGCCAGCGGCGTTAGCCCCGATAATGTCAAAACTGTTACTGGAGATAAGCCAGGTGCTCTCGGCCTGACCGCCCGTTTTATCAAGAAAATGTTGATAGACTTCCGGGTCAGGCTTGAAGCTTTTAATGTCTTTGCAGCTTATAACGTCATTAAAATAGCTGCTCAATTCGGCTTTCTCCAGTAACCCGGAAACGGCCTCCTGGCTGCCATTGGAAAAAGCAAAGCAACCCATGCCCGATAAGCTCAACTTGCTAAGTGCCGCCCTGGCATCATCAAATGCAGGCAGACGAGTATAGGTATCGAGCAAGTTTTCTTTTTGCTCTTCATTTAAAGGTGAACCATATTCGTTGTTGGTAAACTCCAGGGCTTCCTTAGTGCAAACTGCAAAGTCCTGATATTGCCGCATAAGTCCTCGACGAAACGAATATTCTAATTGCTTATCACGCCAACGACTCGAAAAACTCTCTGCTTTGTCTGTGCCAAGGTATGAACTTAATGTTGAAACCACACTTTGCGCGTCGATAAGCGTGCCATAAACGTCAAAAGCCAAATTCGTCAAAACTACACTCCAGCTACTTAAAATACAGATTCTTCTTCTACGAAAAAAACTCCAATTTAGCTCGCTTTAATTTGTTGGAGTATGTCATCGGCGAGGTGCCGTTAGCGACGTTGTTTTTACGGACGAAAGATAAAGCCAGAAATTTCTGGTTTGGTGTTACCATTAGCTTCTAAATTGTCGGCAGGTAAGGCATTATTATTCAGTGCCTTACCTGTTCTGAACTCTCTGGATAGAAGATATGGACATCAAAACGTTTGCAAAGGAACTGTGGTTATTTGGTGTAAAACAAGCTTACGCCTGTGTTTTTGGTGGCTTTTTACTGGCACTCATGCTGATAACCAAGTTCTGGTATCCGCTGGAAGCATTACATCGTTACGACTTCATTTTCCTGGCCGCCATCGGCTTTCAAATTCTTCTGTTAGTATTCAGGCTTGAGACTCTGCGTGAATGCGTTGTCATTCTGGTGTTCCATATTGTAGCAACGGTAATGGAGCTGTTTAAAACCTCGGACGCAATAGGTGCCTGGGTTTATCCTGAAGACTATGTATTTGGTATTGCCAACGTCCCTTTATTTACAGGGTTTATGTATAGTGCCGTTGGCAGCTATATTGCCCGGGTCTGGCGCATCTTCGAATTTGAATATTCTTATTATCCACCCAAGAGCCTCACTTTGGTTTTAGTGACGCTGGTTTATATCAATTTTTTCAGTCATCACTATATTTGGGATATGCGCTGGATTTTAGTCGCCTTTACTTTTTTTCTGTTTTATCGGACCGCTATTTACTACAAAATTAATAGAACGCATCGCAGTATGCCTCTTTTAGTAGGATGGTTTCTGGTTGCGCTATTTATCTGGTTTGCTGAAAATATTGCCACTTATGCCAATATTTGGATTTATCCGAACCAGGCCAGCGAGTGGCAAATGGTGCCGCTGGCCAAATTAAGCTCCTGGTTTTTATTGATGCTACTGAGCTTCGTATTAGTTGCTTCAATTAATAAAATTAAAATACGCAGAAAAAACGAAGCGATATAAACAGACTACAAGGAAGTGCCATGAGGTTTTCTATTTCTCATATTATGGCTGGGGCGACAGCTGTTTTTGTTGGCTACAGCAGTGCGGTTGTTTTAATTCTCGAAGCAGTAAAAAGCCTCAATGGCTCGGCCGCGTTGCAGAGTTCCTGGTTGCTGGCTTTAGGCTTAGCTATGGGGTTAAGCAGTATTATTCTGTCGTGGCGATATAAAGCCCCGATATTGACTGCATGGTCCACACCGGGTGTTGCACTGCTCATTATCGCACTTGCCGGTGTTTCAGTCGCTGAAGCGGTTGGCATTTTTATTTTTTCGTCAGGTTTAATTTTACTTAGCGGCCTAAGCGGCATTTCTGACCGACTTTTAAAATACATTCCGGTCGAAATAGCGGCGGCTATATTGGCCGGCATTTTACTTAAGTTTGTGCTGGCTTTAGTTCCTGCCTTTGATAATCAACCTTTAATTACCGCAACCTTAGTCATTGTTTATTTTGTGATGCGGAAGCTTACACCTAAGCTGGTTTTTTTCTGGGTGTTGCTGGCTGCAGTGGGCTTGCCGGTGCTGACAAAGCAATTTGATACAAGCCAGTTGATAGTCTCCGCTCCCGACTGGGTCTGGGTATGGCCTGAATTCAACTTCTCTTTACTGGTTGGGGTTGGCATTCCTTTGTATGTTGTCACTATGGTTTCGCAGAACCTGCCGGGCATTATGATGCTGCGCAGTAACGGCTATGCGGTGCCGCTATCTCCGCTGTTACGAGTGACTGGGTTATTCGGCGTTATTATGGCTCCACTCGGGGTTTTCGCGATAAACCTGGCCGCAATTACCGCCGCTATTTGTCAAACCTCAGATGCCGATACCGATCGTAGTCAGCGTTATAAAGCGGCTATAGCAGCGGGCGTATTCTATATTATTGCCGGGCTTGCCGGCTCATTAATTGTTGGATTGTTTCTGGCTTTACCAACCGAAGCAACGTCGGCCCTGGCTGGTTTAGCTCTGTTACCGGTGCTTGCGGTTAACTTTCGGCAGGCGTTTAGTCATGAGGAGACTTTGCTTGCTTCGGTTATGGCTTTTATTGTTACAGCATCTGGCGTCAATTTCTTAGGTATTAATAGTTCATTTTGGGGCTTGTTAATTGGTTTAGTCGGGTATTATTTTCTGAGTAATGTCAGCAGGGAAAAGTAGATGAAAAAATTTATTTTATTAAGTGCATTCATATTATCTGGTGCAGCATTCGGAGATACGCTGACAACAGAACACTATATTGTTGAAATTGAACGTCACTGTCAGGAAGGCTCTGTTACGTGCGATAACGTGAGTTATGTCGGTGTGTCAAAAGCATCAGGTAACCGCATAGAGCTAAAAGGCAAAACACTTCACTCACTTTGTGCTGACGGAGTGACACCTTGCCGCTTTCAGGGGTATCAATTTAAAAACGGGAATACGACTTATAAAGTCTTTGAATCAGGTTTGCTTCAGGTTATTCAAAATAATCAAGATGTTCTGGTGGAAGAGCAGGGCAACTGGTCATACTAAATAAGCAGTTAATTTACTTATTAGTGTAAAGAATCCGTTAAGGCTCGATGAGTGTATTGAGCCAAGATTTAATACTGCTTATCATATGATGTTATTCATATTCATTTATAAATTTAAAGGAAGCTTATGTTAGGGCGTCTATCATTCGTGGCTTTTTCAGCTCTTCTCGTTGTCGCTTGTTCTGAAAGTGGCCCGCCAACGACCTTATCGTTTAAACCAGAGGACGGTGAACAGCGACGTTACCAACTGTACTCAGATACCAATATTAAAGTTGAGAGCAGTTACGGTAAACGTTCAGAAAAACTCAAAACTATGATGTTACTTGACTATGAAGTGTCCGATAAATCCGATGTCTACAGCATAAGAATGAAACCTCAGTTTATGCGAATGGAATTTCCGCAAGGAGATTTCACAAGCTTTGAAGATGATGGTCGCGGCAGCTCCGGTGATAGCATTCGCAAAATGATGGATGCCGGATTCACTGTTGATATTGATAAAGACACTAGCGCAATGGTGGATTTTATCATTCACGAGGAGCCCGAAGACTTTCGTAAGCAAGGGTTGGATCCTTTACAAGAAATATTAAACGACGAGTTCGGACGTCCGGGGTTTATTACCGGTTTAAAAGTTGAAAAAGGTGCGACGCAGGTAGTCGAATTAAAAAGCCCTTTACCTAAAATAACCTTCACGGTTGAAGACTTTACCGATAGCACGGTGACTTTATCAGCGGCAGGTGAAAATGATGAAGCACGTGTTTTTGGTTATGTCATTTTAGAGCGTGCGACCGGCTGGACTGAACGCTTGACCATGATTATGGATATGCCACTTCCCGAGGGAGTGCCTGCATCCAATGGTTCTATGCGAATGGTGACTTCTATATTTCCGGAAGACTGGTTGTATGGTCAGGATCTTGAGTACCTGCGTTACTCAGAACCTTTTGAAATTGATAATACGGACTTTAGTGAACTGAACCCGAATGATAAAGCCAGCGATGCTGAGGTGTTTGCAAATGATGCCGGGCAGTTAGAGTTATATGGCGGCCGGATTTCTATGAGATATATTCATCCGGGAGTGAGCTTTGAACAAATGGGCTCAATGTCGATTAAAGTGAAAGAGCTTATAGGCAAAGATAGCGACGGTAACCCGCTGGATATTGATTTGTACGAAAGCGCTATTTTTACCTACACGGACATGAATAATGAGAAAACAGAGACGACAATACATGCGCTTCCGCTAGGGTGGACCGATGTCGTTGATAACCTTGGGAAAATGACGTCAATAGAAGCGACTCTGGAACGCTACGAGACAAGTTTTGAAATTGTTGACTTCCCAATTGAGAAAGACGGCTCGAGCATTGATATGGAAGGTGCCAAGGCCATTTTGGTACCGACCGAAGACGATAACGTTTTCGAATTGACATTAACGTCAACTAACGATGCTTACTTCGACAGCCAGGTAAATGGCGTTAGTGGTGCCGTATTGTCAACTTTCTCAAAAGATGAAAGCTCTCCGCAGTGGGTTTCCGATGCTGAAAGCCGGGCTTTGGCTATTACGAAAAGCGGCAGTTACTCAGTGAAGATGCGACTGAACTTTGAGGACGAGCTGCCCGAAACAATTGAGCTTAAATTTAACCATATTACAGATAATAAAATTTCTGAGAAAAAAGTGACTTTTTATGATGAAGAAACGCTCAGAAGTGATACTACGATAGCACCAGTTGATACCGTTCCTTTGTTTAAGTCTGATGCCAGAGAAGTATCAGTGAACGATCAGGATTTAAAGTTTAGCTCTTCCAAACTAGAAGAAGTAGAACCGGTAAGCTTTGACCTCCCCCAGTTATATTTGACCTTAACTCCTGAGCAATCTGCGGTTTGCCAGGTAAGTGTAACTTCTAATCGTGACGACAATAAAACTGACTTGGTCATGAAAGAGAACCCTGATCCTAATGGGCGTAATGTGCTATCGAGCTTAAAAATGCCCAAAAAAGTGGTCTATCAATTAATGACCGAAGATGGTGTGCAGCGCTTTTTCTATGATACCGAAGTTAAAGTAGAGCTGGATTGCGATGGTCACCCTGAATGGCAGCAGGTAGATATAGAATTAGGAGAGCAAAGCTGGATGATACCGGTTGATGCACTGTTGGGTGAAGACTGGAAAGAGCGAGAAACGGAAACTGCTATGAGTGACTTTTTGAGAAAGTACCGTTTCTTGAATGCCAGCGGAAAAGCCTTAGCTGTCTTGCCGCAGGATGATGAGCGTTATTCTGTTGACTATTTAAACTCAGAGTTTATTGATTTTGTGTCCGATGAAGGTTTTCTACGTATTGGTGGGCGAGTACACAAGGTTGAGAAACTCGTAGCTAAAGGTGAGCCGGTTAAAAAAGAATGGCCTCACCAATTGCCCCCTATGCCTGATTTTGAATCTTTACAGGAGGCTAACTAATGACTTTCAGTAAAGTACTTTTTGCCATCGCTTCCAGTTTAATTGTGTCCAATGCCTTTGCTTTTTCTACCGAGCAAAGTGGTCAGGATAACGAAGCGCCAAAGACAGTGGCAGAAGCTGAGAAACAAATAAAATGGTTGGATGATGAATTACAACCAACCGATGACAGAAGTGAAGCCAAATATTTATTAGATAAAGTAGAAAAAACAGACAATGGCTTTCGCCTTTTTATCAATTACATTGACGGTGGGCCTTATTATGAAACCGGCTCAGATTCTCTGGACTTTGAAAAAGCCATAGCCATTGGGGCCTATAAAACTTACTTTGAGTCTGGAGGTTTACGCTCGGAAGGTTACCGAGATATTACCGGTGAGCGGCAAGGTAAAGCCACTGTTTATGCTAAAGATGGCAGTAAAACGCGGGAGATGACCTATAAAGATGGTGAACTTAACGGGCCATATAGAACTTACGCATCGACAGGTTATTTGCTGACCGAACAAACCATGAAAGATGATGAACGTAATGGTTTAAAACGCCATTATTATGAAAATGGCCAGGTTATGTATGAAGCGGAATACAAAGATGATGTGCAACAGGGAATAGGGAAACGCTGGGATTCCGACGGCAACCTGGTCAAGAAGTCGTCTTATGTCGATGGCGTGCTTAACGGTTTATCGACTGACTATTATGAAGATGGTTCAGTTAAACGAACACAGGAATATAAAAACCGTAAGCGGGTAGGTGAAACGAAGCTTTACTATAAAAGTGGCGAGTTAAAGCACTATGAAGAGCGTAACGACGACGGAAAACTAATGACGTCTCGTAGCTATGATGAAAAGGGTCAGTTAACCCGTTCAAGCGAACATGTTGAAACCGCCGAACACGGTTTAGTCGAAGAAAAAAAATGGTACGACGACTCAGGAAAATTGACTCGCTTAAACCGTCAAGCCGTTGATAATAGCTGGCGTTTAAGTGAAAGCTATGATGAAAACGGAAACGTGCGAGACCGCCGTGAGTTTAAAGGATACGATCTGCATGGCCTTTATATTTCGAGATATGGAAATGGTCTGGAAAAAGTGCGTTTTGTTGAAGGTAAGCGGCACGGCCCTTATACAATAACTGATAAAGATGGAAACATTACGGCTTCTGGCGATTATGATCATGGGAAGAAAGTTGGTGAATGGGTCTCAGAGGACAGTTACGGTTCTATAAACGAGCATTATAATGATGATGGTAAACTTGATGGAGTCCGTGAAGTCTATGGTCAAAATGGTAATTTACGTTTACGCGAGCACTATAAAAATGACTTGTTAGACGGGCGTTATCAGGAGTACGCCGACGGTGAACTCGTTGTTGAAGGTGAGTATGTCGAGGGTAAACGCGAGGGAGAATGGCAAGTTGCTCTTGGCTATGCACCTTACGAAATATCCCGGGGAAGCTATGAAAACGGCGTTAAAGTAGGGGAGTGGCGTACTTATTCTCCACAAGGTTACTTGCGTGGCGTTGAGTCATTCGATAGTGACGGCTACCTGGACGGTATTGTTGTCAACTTCACTGACCAAGGTGCGTTATACAATATCAGCGAGTATAAAAGAGACAGGCGACATGGAAAAAGTTGGTCTTATACACAATCAGGGCAACCGTTTTCAATCTCGGTTTACGACGATGGAAGGTTGAAAGAACAACGCTTTGAGGATGAATTCGAACTGAGCGAATTCCCTTAAACGGAAACTCATTAACCTTGATTAATACGTGTTGGCAGCGTGAAAATAGCTGCCAACACATGAATATTTGAAAGTTAATCCAGTTTTAGTTCTTTCCCTGAATACTCCGAATATTCTCGACAGTAAGCTCCACAATACGCTGACGCGCTTCAGGTGATGTCCAGGCGTTGTGAGGCGTGACAATCAGGTTTAATCCTTCGTTCATCGCATCTAATAACGGGTTGCCATCTTTAGGTGGTTCCTGAGGCAGGACATCAGCGGCAACACCACCAATTTTTCCAGCTCGTAGCGCCTCGGTAACATCCTGTTCATTGATAACACCACCTCGGGCATTATTAATAATTAGAGCGTCTTTTTTACAAAGTTTGAGATTATCTGCGTTAAGCAAGTTTTTGGTGTCATCCGTTAACGGACAATGAAAAGAGATAACGTCAGCCGAAGGTAGCAGCTCATTTAGCGTTGGTCGCGGGTCATCTTTCTTTCCGGGGCGTGCTGAGAACTCAACCTTCATACCCAAAGCTTCCGCCTGAGTTTTCACTTCCTGGCCGAGCTCGCCAGAACCGACAATAACTAACTTCTTCCCGGCCAGTTGAATAATGGATGGGTCTAACAGGCAGAACATGGACGAACTTTGCCAGTCACCGGCGGCGACGCGTTTCTGCATAACGGGTTGCTTAGTCGCCAGAGAGAGCATCATCATTAAAGTATGTTGAACCACGCTTTGTGTACCGTAAGCTTCAACATTTTTAACCGGAATATTCAGCTTTTCTGCTGCAGCTAAGTCAATATTGTTCATTCCGGTGGCTAACACGCAAATTAGCTTTAGCTGCTCAGCGGTCTCAATAGCCTGTTCATTAATGACGACTTTATTCGTTATAACAATTTCATCATCTTTAATTCGCTCATTAACCTGCTCGGGCGTTGTTGAATCATATAAAACCAGTTCGCCGACGGACTTTTCAATGGCGGAAAGATCAATACCCTTGCCCAGGGTTTCTGCATCGAGTATGACAGCTTTCATTAATTACCTCTTAATGGCGTCTTTGTTTGCATAGGAGCTAAGCATCTTACCAGAAATTATGAAAACGCATTTAATTAGGCTTAATTTCGTTTTTTTAGCGCCATTTAGAGTCATAAAATCAGATTGTTATGAACATAGCTTTACAATTATTGACTGGTATTGAAAAAGTCTAAGCATTAAAATGGTCACCTATTTTTAACTAGTTTCTATGTTGATTGCCGTGCTCTATCAGAAAAACAACAAAGCTCTTATTGAATTATTAAAACAGACCAAAACGCAGGCGCTTAATAGCCGCACAAGGGAAAATCTTGATGCTGTTATTGATGACTTGAAAGCTTTTTCCGGAAGTTATCAGTTTAATATGAAAGCTTACTGGATAGCTTTTGCCGTGTTCTTGCTGGCAACCGCTGCATTAACTTACTGGGACTGGTCTCAATGGCAACGTTTTCAGCAAAGTACCTGGATTATTCTGGCCGTAGGCAGTGTTTTAACTTTGGTTGCCGGAATAACTGCTTTTTACCCGGGAAGGCTGATGGCAAAGGCGTCGCATGCATTACTACAACGCGATGGTTTACTGGATAATGACTTGTCACCTGCTGTATTTGAAAGCAGAGCCGCGTCAAATGAGTTCCAGCAGCGCTTCAGTGATTTTAATCGGGGCAATTACAAACGTGAAATTCGTGCGCTTTATGATGGAAGCTACAGTGGCAGCGAATATTCGTTTCAGTATCAGTATTATCACTTTCACTATGTTGATGAGCGGATTGTCACTGAAACCTATACGGACAGCAAAGGTGAGGTAAGAACACGCAGAAAGAAAGTGTACGATCATTATGATCGTTACGGGCTTATTTTGCCTTTTGGCTTGTTACGCAATGTTGCTGTTGTAGGTTTTAGCCTTCCGGGGGCAGGAAAAGCAACCTATAAGCCAGCCTCCAACCGTTTTAACAAAGAATTTAAAGTGGTCGCTGCCAGTGAATTAGAAGCTGCTAAAGCGATGAAACCAACCGTGGTTATCGCTTTTGAAGAGTTTTCTGAGGTACTATCGCAAGTGAATTTTGAGGTGAATGACGCTGGTGATTTGTGTCTTTCGTTTGCAGACAAAGACCTTATTGCAACAACTAAAGAGGCTAAGATATGCGACTACGAGGCCTTTATTGAAGCCTTGGATGGCGAGCAGGAATTTGCAAAGTTAAAGGCATCGCTTGATTTTATCCACTATGTAATGACCAAACTGGACAGTAACTTTTAGGAGTAAAACAATGACAGGAACATGGATAGCCATTGGCATAGCCCTTGTTTTAGTAATAGCCGTTATTGCTATATATAACGCCATTATTAGCCGCGCAAATGCTGTCGAGAGAGCATGGGCTAACGTTATTACACAAGAGCGTCAAAAAAATAAAATTATTCCGCACTTAGAAGATGTCGTGAAAGATTATAAAGAGTTCGAACAGGGCACTTTGACCAAAGTGACCGAACTGCGTAGCGCTCTGCAGGGTCTGGATAGTGGTAAAGTCGATACGGCTAAGCTTGAGCAGGCGGAAGCCAGAACTGGCGAGCTGCTTAAAAGCCTGAACGTTACTGTCGAGAACTACCCGGAACTGAAAGCCTCAGAAACTTATCAGAAATTGATGAGAGAAATTACAGACCAGCAGGAAAACATTGGTGCGGCAATTCGCATCTTTAACCAGAACGTAGAAGACTTTAACAACGGTATTGAAGTGTTTCCAAATTCATTGGTTAACGCCATGCTGAACCATAAAGAGAAAATAAAAACCTTCTCTGACTCTCAGGCTGAAGAAGGTTTTGAGTATAAACCGAATATTTAATACTTCTGCTCCCCCGAAAGCCCGTTAATTGCATAACGGGCGCTTAAGCTCGAAAGAATAACTGCCTCCAGTTCATGCTAGTACGTCCTTGATAGAGCAGTTTAGCTTTAATGTTGCGAGGTCATCGGCTCGTGTTTTTCCCAGAGTTAACAGGGCAACAGGTTGATTGCTTTGATGAGCCTGGCGGGCAAAGCGATAGCCGGAAAAGACCATAAGCGAGGTGCCAATAGCGAGGAGGGCGTTACTGTCTTCCAGCGCCTTTTGAGCTTCTTCAACCCGCGGGCGAGGCACATTGTCACCAAAGTACACGACATCGGGCTTTAGAATACCACCGCAGCTTTGGCAGTCGGCAACTTTGAATAATTCAAAGTTGGCTTCAAGGTCAGCATCACCGTCCGGTGCGGCGGTTGCCTCTAAAGCAGCAAAGTCCGGGTTCAATTTCAGACTGCGCTCATGCATATCCAACCGTGGGGTAATTTCCCTACAGTTCATGCAGACCATGTCGTTGGCGTATCCGTGCAGGTTAATAACGCGTGTCGCTCCGGCTTTTTGGTGCAGGCCATCGACATTCTGCGTAATAATACAGCCAATAAGACCTTGCTGCTGTAATTCCGCGATCGCGTAATGCGCTGAGTTAGGCTTAGCGTGATAAAGCACCGGCCAGCCAAATAAGCTCCGCGCCCAGTATCTTTTTCGTACCGCTTCGCTGCGCATGTAATCCTGATGCTGAACCGGAGGTGTGCGCTTCCATTTGCCTTTATTATCGCGATAGTCCGGAATTCCTGAGTCTGTACTTATGCCAGCTCCGGTAATGACTGTTACGGGGGCATTGTCCCGTAAGAACGTCATTAGAGCCTTACGAGCCTCGGTAGGATCAGTTATTGTCATATTGATGGAAACGCGTATGTCAGCTACTACTTTTTATAAGGTATCACTGCTGGGCATTAAGAGAAAATAAGTCACGTAAAAAATCCGAAAATCTCATCTGTGACTATACTAAAGCATGCTAGTTTTCAGGGCATTCATTGTTTTGATGGAGTTAGAGTATGAAAAAGTTAGTTTTGACTATGATGTTTTCTTCGTTAGTACTTGTCGGTTGTGAAAATATGAGCAACACCCAAAAAGGGGCGTCTATAGGTGCTGTGACAGGGGCTTTGCTCGGTAAAGGCACTGGGGATCATGATAAAAGCCGGTATGTCTGGGGAGCCGCAGTTGGCGCCTTAGCCGGAGGTGCTATTGGCTCATATATGGACAAGCAGGAAGAAGAGTTCCGGGAAGAACTGGCTGACAGTGGCGTGAAAGTGATACGCGACGGAGATAATCTCCGTTTGCAGTTACCCAGTAACATTACATTTGCTACCGGCAGTGCGAATATTTCTCAAAGCTTCAATCCGGTACTGGATGATGTTGCGCGAGTACTGAAAAAATACGAAAAAACCACTATGTTGATAGAAGGGCACACCGATAGCACCGGTTCCGCTGAATACAATCAGCAACTGTCGTTAAATCGTGCTAATGCCGTACGCAATAATTTAGTAGGTAACGGCGTGGACTCACGCAGGGTCACAACCGAAGGCTATGGAGAAAGTATGCCTGTTGCTGATAACGATACCGAAAGCGGGCGTCAGTTAAACCGTCGGGTAGAACTACGTATTGTTCCTAATACTCAATAACGGGTTTTCGTCTTCGTTAGCCCTTGATTGATAAAGGGCTAACGTTGAAATTCCAGCAACTGGTTATTGGCTGGCAAAGTGTGCATCTTTTTCAGCTCAAAGCCTTGCTGATTGGCCAGCTCCGCAATCCATTGCCAATCACGTATTCCCATGTCGCTGTTACGCGATTGCAGCGACTGATGAAAGTGGCAATTACTGTCGCTGGTAAAATGACCGTTGTCGTTAAAAGGTCCGTAAATACATAAACGCTCCACACTACTAAGATCGCCTCCCAAATGCTCGAAGAGCCTTTCAACCCCTTCTTTGGGCATAATATGGCAGGTATTTGCGGTGAAAAGAGCGTTGAATTCTCCCTCTGGAGCGCCTTTAAATACATTAAATTCGACCGGTAACGGCTGGTTGGTTACACCTTCTTGTTTTATCCGGGCCGTTACTCCCGGTAGATATTCTTTTTGATCACTGGCTTGCCAGTGAATATTAGGGAGTTGGCTGGCAAAGTATACGGCATGTTGACCGGTGCCACTGCCTACTTCTAAAACTCGAGTGCAGTCTGAAAACGCCGTTTTAAGAACCTCGAGTATTGGGTCTTTGTTGTTTTCACAGGCTTGCGAGAAAGGTAATTCCATATTACATCCAGGATTTTTTCAATGCTTCCACCTGATAAAGGCAGGAGTCTATGAGTTCTTCACCGATTCTAGCATTAATAAAAGGCAGAGTCTGACCACCAGAAGCCAGGACAAACTTTACGGAACATAACTGAAAGCGGCGCATAAACCAGCTTTGCGAGAACGTTGTCTGCTGAACTTTATGAATAGGGAAGCAGCGATAACTCACTCCAATAAGGCCTTTTCTGAGATAAATGAAGTTATCGTCAATTGCATAGCCGCGGCGTTTCCAGCTTAAAATGATAAAGGCGGTAGACAGAATAAAAGCAGCAATTGAAGCTGTCGCCAGCTCCGTTTTTTCAAAATAAGTAAGCACGGCGGCAAGAGGAACAAACAGCCAAAAGGCGATGAGCGTGTTTCTAATAGCGAGTCGCTTGCTGACCGGATTATAGTTTATGCTGCTTAATTGATTATTAGGCCAGGTTTCCGTCGCTAAGTTATGAGCCTCTTCGAGAGTAACCGATGGCACAATAATTTTTCCACCTGAAGTTCCTGCCGACTGGCGCTCAAGGTTGGCGTTGAGTTGTTCGAATTTTAAGTTAACTCTCTGCAGTGCACGATCAAGCCAGTTTTGCTGTAAAGCAATCATTTGTAGCCGCGACAGTTTCATAACAACTTCGTGACGGGTAAAAAGGCCGTTGCGGCGGATATAACGATCGTCGCTACGAGTTAACTTAAAGTCGTAGAATGTAATTACAGAGCCCAGGATAGAAATTAGTGCCATTAAGGCAATAACAACAAAGGCGATAGAAAAGAAAAATAATACGTACTGCCAGAACGCGTATTGTGAAGAGGCCATGAGCGCATCAACATCCACCCCAAAGCTTTCTATGCCTTTAACAAACTTCTCTGAAAGCGAGTTAAAGAAAGGAGCTAATGCCCCCAAAACAATCCAGATACGATTACTGGCCAGGCCATGAATTACTAAATCACGCATAGAACGTGAATTTAGAAGCTGCTCCTCGTTAGTTTGCGGTTCCTGGTCATTTGCTTCATGAGTATTTTCAGTTTTATAAGCAAGTATTTCTTGTTTTAGAGACTCGGCTATGTTTTTGGGTAAAGCGATAATTTTTGCTTCGAGTTTATTGGAACCGGCGGTGTCGAGAAGCATGCAGACATGATTCGTCGGACGGTAAAAAATGGGTTGTTCAAAACGGACATTCTGTATTCGCTCGAAGGGAAGGTCGATATGTGTTTTCTGGAACACTCCGGAATGAATTTGAACTCTACCTTCGCTCAACCGGTATTGATAGAAATAGAATTTGAGCAAAGCGGAGATGGCAACAAATACTAAAAGAGCGCCAAGTCCCGATATTATTATCAAGGCATTTTCAGAAAACTGGTTGTAGCCAACAAAAATAGCCGGCAGTAAATAAAATAAGTTGTTACCAATGGTTTTGATAAACTGAACAGCGAAATAAACAATCGCTACAGGTGATAGCTTTAGCCATTGATTCTGGTAACTAGTCATTTGCCGCGATATCGCTATGAGTTAGTACGTAGGAACGGATTTCGCGAGCTTTCTCTTCTGGTAAACCCGGTATTGCGAAAGTATGCATGGCACCGCCGGCGCTAAAAATCTCCAAACTAGCCAGTCCAAAGTGGCGGTCAATGGGGCCATGTTTTAATTCAACATGCTGAATACGTAAAATAGGCTGGCTGACTACTGACTGGAATATGACACCACTACGATAGCTAAAATCGTGCTCTCTTATGGCGTACCCTTTATTTTTGTCAGCTAAAATGCCATAAACCGAACTTAATAAGCCAAATCCTCCGGCAGCTAATTGTACCTGAGGCAAATAAAGTTCGAGCAGCTTATGAAGAGTAATCCAAGGCTGCCAATAAATAATTAATAAGGCACTCACCACCATCAACCAAAAAACTAAGCGACACATTAGGTTGACCTTAATATAGGTGTTACTTAGAGGTGTAAAGGACTGAGAGTTTACCTGCGGAAGCTCTTCAGGTGTTATGGGGTGATTGCTAAATGCATCTTTTGACATAGTTTAGATTCTTATTTTTGTTATGTCGTAAAGTTATCAGTAATTTACTTTATGTTCTAGTTTTGAGGATATAAAAAAAGCGGCTGACAAGCCGCTTTTTTTCAGGGAGTATTTAAAAAATATGATTAATTTTCTTCGCGAACCTGAATATCGTTTTCGATGTCTTTAACACCTTTTACGGTAGCCGCTAGATTCTCTGCAGTATCGATATCAGCCTCGTTCTCAACAAAACCTGATAATTGAACAATTCCGTTGCTCGTTTCTACATTGATATCCATGCTGCTCAGGTTATCGTCTTCGAAGATAACAGCTTTGACTTTAGTGGTGATGACAGCATCATCAACATATTCACCAGCGTCTTCAGCTTTTTGCTCAGTGTAGCTTTTTGCTTCCTGAGCTTTTTCTTCGGTTTCTTGCATCGCGTTTTCAGCTTTATTTTCAGCTTCCTGCATAGTATTTTCAGCTTTTGATTCCGCTTTTTCGGTTTCAGCTTCACTGCAGCCCGAAAGAGTCAGCATTGAAATTGCGATTAAACTTGCTGGTAGTGCCATTTTAAAGTTCTTCATGGGTAACCTCCTGTTATTGAAAAATCATTACCACAATCACTATAGCGTTATCTGTGAAAGTTTACGGTCACCTTTACAGATGTTTTGCAAAACTGCTGGCGCTTTGTACACCAGCGAAAACCCTTAGTATTTTTATCACTACATTTGTGGGGGATTTTTTCTCGCCGGGAGCCTTAACTTTTTTAGGTCTGTCCGACATTTTTCCGATAAAAAAACCTGTGCCTACGGCAAAACCAAGAACCGCTGGGGACGCGAGTCTGTCACAAGTCGTCGAAACCACGCTTTTAGAGCGAACCTTTACAGCCAACTTATGAAGCTTAAGGTCTTGTTTGGCTTGCTCTATTTGATAATCAAGGCTTGATGGCATAAGCCCTCCTAAAGACTGCTGGCCGTTTCTGCAAAAAGCAGATCGCGACTTCTTCGTTTTATATATCTTACAATATAAAAGGCAGCGGCCAGATGAACAGCAGCCACAATAATAAGTGCCGTTGTCAGCGATAATACACTGCTATTCACGATAACTATCACAGCAGCTGCTACTAATACTGCCCAGGCTGTGAAAATTGAGCAAGCAGCAATGACGCCCAAGGCGACCATGCGGACGAAGCTCTCACCAGCTCGTCGGGTTTCCATACCCGCGAGCTGGAGTTGTGTTTTTACAACGCCACGAACTTCACTCTCCAGCGCTTGAACTTGCTCAAGCAAACTTTCTGTTTCGTTCGTTTCAGATTGCTTATGAGCGGTCACTGAACAACCTACTCAGTAAATAACCACTCGCAACTGCTATCCCAACAGATTTTAGTGGGTTGTTTTTAACGTAGTCAGTTGCTGTAGACATCCATTTCTCTTCTGTCGCTTTAAGATCTTGCCCTTTTTTTCCTAAATTGTCAGAAGCCTGTTTCGCTGCATCTGCCACTTTATCGATGGTGTCGTGAGCTTTATTTGCTGATTTGTTTACCGCGTCTTCTGCTTTTGCTTGATTGTTACTCATAATACCCTCGGTTTTTATTGAATGTACCTATAAGGAAAGACGTAAATTCGGATATACGCAAATCTTTTACACTGCTTTACAAACTATAAAGATGGATATTTTCCGGTATTCGATGGGAATAAATTAAAAAGCCCTAAAAAAATCAGTGTTATTCTTGTTATTGATTGGGATCAATATGGTCATTGTCAAGTTTGAATAAACTGAAATCAAGAATTCAAACAGGGGAATAACCATGAGTTTATGGCAAGAGTTTTTTAAAGATCCGGTCATCTTTTTTTCTTTTACAGGTTTAGCTATTGTTATTGGAATGTGTGTTTTTTACGCTATTTTCTTTTACTTAAAAATGGTTAAATCAGAAAAGAAACGTAAATAACGCTATAGGTAAACTTATGAAGTATATTTTTCAAGTTCGTATCAAAGAAGGTCATACGGCGGAGGAATATGCGGAAGCCTGGGTCAAAGCCAGTGAAATTATTCAGCGAGCGCCAGGAGCCAGAGGTACGGAGTTACACCGCAAAATCGGTGATGACAAAACGTTAATAGCCATAGCGTCGTGGGATAGCAAGGAAAACCGTGACGCTATGGAAGGGCAACATAACTCCGAAGTGGCCAATATTATTCGCAGTGCTGCCCCATTTTGTGAAATAACACCTTTAGGCGAATTCGAAGACCCTGAATGGGTGGTATTGCCGCCTAAAGATTAGATTTTAGTTAGCCAACCGTGTTTATCTTCCGCTTTGCCCCACTGAATATCGTTCAGTGCTTTACGTAATTTCAGTGTGGTAGCGCCTGGTTTTCCATTACCGACCGAAAATTCTTTTCCGTTATGAATCAAAGTACCAACCGGCGCAAGTACCGCGGCCGTGCCAGATAAAGCAGCTTCGCTATCAGGTTTTGAGGCGCGCTCCAGTAGTTCGTCTACGCTAAGCTCTCGTTCCGATACTGTCATGCCCATATCGCGCGCAATGGTGAGAATAGAGTCTCGGGTTACGCCATGCAGGAAGCTGGTGTCCAGTGCTTTGGTGATAATTTCATTGCCGTCAATAAGCAAGAAGTTAGCGGCCCCCGTTTCCTGAACATCGCCATTAGGGCAGAACAGCACTTGATCCGCATTTACGGATTCCCGTGCCTGAAGAATAGGTTGTAATGCACTGGCGTAGTTGCCGCCGCTTTTAACCATACCCATGTGAGCTGCGCAACGTGAACCGTCTTCCTCCAACAACAAGCGTAGGGTTTTATCACCACCGGAAAAGTAATCACCGACAGGCGATAACAATACATAAAGCATTGATGAACTGGTTGGTGAGGCGGCTTTGCCAATCGCCGCTTCGGTACCAATGTGAGTAGGGCGTATATACATTGAACCCGGTGGTTTCGGAACTTCGTCGCTGAAGTGGTTCACGACATCTGTAATCATTTTTTGCAGCAAACTGGCATTAAATGCCGGTAATGAAAGCAAGCGGCTGCTTTGCTGCATGCGCTCAATGTTGCGGTTCATACGAAATAGATTGATAGTGCCATCTTCATGACGAAACGCCTTTAATCCTTCAAAACAGGTGCTGGCGTAATGCAGAACATGAGCTCCGGGGTGTAACTGTATTGCGTCAGAAGAGACTAATTCAGGTTTACTCCAGTCTGAATTCTCGAAAGTTGCCATCGTCATTTGTGGCATAAATACGGTGCCAAAGGCTGCCATAGGGTTGTCCTGATCTAGAAAATAATGCGCAGTAATATACCATAATTTTTAACATTCGGATGACTCTGGCGGTTTGCTTCTTTTGCATCATGCTCGTACATTGAGCAACTGTGATAAAGAGCCTACAGGTATGTGATAAATGAATAAGACATTAAAAATAACTCTGGCCGGCATGTTGCTGGCGGCCGGGTACACTCAGGCTGAAGAAACTGAAACAACCTTAAATGCCTATGCCGCTGGCTATACTGCAGGTTTTACCTGTAGTGCCGTATTTAACGCTAATAAGTCGATGGCACAAGTTAGGGAGCATGAACTGAGTGGAATTTATTCTTTAATTGCTGAGCGCGTAAAAGGTATGGAGCCACAAGTTGATAAAGAAAATAACTGGGTGAGGGTGCCTTACGATGACGGACGTCGGGAACGAATTTCAGTTTGGCGCTCAAAACTTGGCTGCGTCGATTTACCAGTGGGTGCTACCGTTGATGACGCTAAGTTTCTTGCTGATCCTTTTCGTGGGGACAAAGCAGCGGATAAGGACAGTGGAGCCCCCTGGGGAAAACGAGCAGAGGTTAATGCGACAAGTGATAATGCTCAGTTAGAGTCCGTACTAAAACAGGCCTTTACCAAGAAGTATGGTTCTGGTTCGCGTACCTCGGCAGTATTAATTGTGACGCCGGATGAAATTATTGCTGAGCGTTATCTTGAAGGTTTTAGCCCTGAGACGGCGCAGCGTACCTGGTCCGTTGCAAAAAGCATAGGTGCCAGCGTTATTGGTGCGGCTATTCAGCAAAATAAAATAGAGCTGGATGCTCCTGCTGGTATTTCGAACTGGTCACATCCGCTCGATCCGCGCGGACATATTACCTTAGAAAATCTGTTGCACATGGCGTCTGGTTTAGACAGTAATAACGCAGGAAATCGCACCGATCGGGTTTATATGGGCGGTGGACTTGTAAGCGACACGGCAACAGAAACAGCACTTGAAGTGACTCCCGGCAGTCGTTGGAAGTACGCTAATAACGACACTATGCTGGCTTTAAGAGCACTGCATGAACGTTTTGATACAACTGAAGAGTACTTACAATTTCCGTATAAAGCTTTGCTGGAAAAGATAGGAATGCAGCATACTTTTGTCGAAACCGACTGGCGCGGAGACTTTATTTTATCTTCTCAGGTGTGGACGACGTCTCGTGACTTAGCTCGTTTGGGTGTTTTGCACTTACAGGAAGGGCAATGGCAGGGAGAACAAATTCTACCGGAAGGCTGGTTGGATTATATTAGTATGCCAGCACCAGCTCAGCCACCGGAAGATGCTCCGGGCTACGGTGCGCAGTGGTGGCTTTATAACCAGCGCTTTCCTGAGTTGCCTGACGATACCATTGCTGCCCGTGGAAACAGGGGACAGTTTTTGGTCGTTATTCCTTCAAAGAATTTAGTGGTGGTTCGTCGTGGTTATGATATTGCTGGTGAACAAGGATTTAACGAGCATGACTTTGTGCGGGATGTACTAAAAGCCCTATAAAAACCCCCTCAAGGTAAGCCGAACAGTGATAGACTGTTGCCACCATACGGACGTATACAGAGACTCTATTATGAACGAAGAACAGCAAGTAACTCAAAGCAAACATACCCAACAATACAGTGCTGACGGTAAAAATGTAGAGATAGATATTTACCGTACCGAGGACAGCGGCTGGATTCTGGAAATTGTTGATGAGAATAATAATTCAACGCTTTGGGAAGATGCGTTTGAGAACGAAGACGATGCGCTTGCTGAAGCCCTCGACGCTTTGAAAGAAGAAGGTATAGATAACTTTATCCAACCTGCTGAGTAATATGAGTAAAATCGTTTAATTTTTTTGGTAATAAAGAGAAAAATGATTCAGATATCACAACGAGTTGAGTTAGCAGAGAGCGAAATTGAATGGCAGTTTATCCGTTCCAGTGGAGCGGGTGGGCAAAACGTGAATAAAGTAGCAACTGCGGCTCAACTCATTTTTGATATTCAGGCCTCTTCACTTCCAGACTTTTATAAAAATCGCTTGCTAAAAAAATCTGACCACCGTATTACCCAAAGCGGAAAAGTGATTATCAAGTCTCAGGAAACTCGCAGTCAGGCGCGTAATAGAGAGTTGGCACTGGAACAACTAATTGATTTAATCCGCAGCGCATCGCAGGTTCAGAAAAAACGCATTCCGACGAAACCCAGCCGTTCGGCTAAAGAAAGACGACTAACCACTAAAAAGCAGCAGGGACAGAAAAAAGCACTTCGAAAGAAAGACTTCTAACCGTCGAAGTTCTGCAATGAGCCGGAACAGTTTATTCTGGCGCATTCGAGTATCAATTGTTTAAGCTCGCACTGACTGCAGTAATCACTGCAACGAATATCACTGGCGACTAACTTTTGCTCAAGCAGCAGTTTTTTAAGTTGCTCTTTACTCATTGAAAGTTGTAAGCGTTCAGGTTTGTTCATGCGCATAACCGGATTCCTCTAATTGTTGCATACAGTGCCCCAGACAACGAGAATGCTGACATCCGGTAATTAAGAGTTGATAGCAGTAGCGACATAACTCTTCTAGTGGCTGAGTTCTAGCCTGACTAAGCCATGACGTCAGCTGTTCAACACTTTCTTGTTGAAACTCATACGCTTGTAGCTTCTGTCGACAGCGAATATGGGTAGCAATTAACAGAATGGAACAGGTTGTAAAGCTTTGGATGGCATTACCCGCCAGCACCGGCTCATTGAAGGCCTGTTTTGCTGAGTCGCGTGCCAGGCTAAGACACGTGGTTGCGGCGCGATAATCTTTTCGGCTGAGCAATGAGCTCGCTATTTTCAGCTTTTCCTGAGAGTTAAAGTACTCTTGATAGGCGTTGGTCATTATGCATCCTTTATTCTGGCTTTAATTAAACAAGCTAACGCAAATGATAATGGTTCGCAACAAGTTATTTGTAAACGATCGTAATTGCGAAATAAAACGTATAGATAGCCGAAAAAAAATAAACTGGAGCTTCAATGAAAACCTACAAACAGCAAGATTTAGCGAAAATGAACGACCGTGACAGGGCGCGTTTTGTGAACTGTTTATCCGGGTTTAAAAGTGCCAATGTCATTGGAACCCGGGACCGGCATCAGCAAAATAATTTAGCCATGATAAGTTCTGTTGTTCACCTGGGAAGTAATCCACCTTTATTGGGGTTTGTTATGCGTCCCCAGTCAGTTACCCGGCATACCTGGGAAAACATTGAAGAAAGTGGTGTTTATACGATTAATCAAGTTAACGAAAGTTTTTTTCGTCAAGCACATCAGACATCAGCGCGGTACCCCAGAGAAACATCAGAGTTTGAAGCTTGTGGCCTGACGCCGGAATTTGTTGACGGTTTTCATGCGCCTTATGTAGCCGAAAGTTCGCTCAGAATAGGTATGCAGCAGGTTGAAATTATTCCGATACAACATAACGACACTGCATTAATTGTTGGGGAAGTTCGTTGGGTTGAAGTTAAAGAAGAGGCGGTGAAAAGCGATGGTTTTATTGATATAGAATCGCTTGGGACAATGACAATTTCAGGGCTAGATGGGTATCATAGTACTCAGCGGGCTGCGCGTTTGTCTTATGCGAAACCCGATGAGGAGCTTAGTGAATTAGATGCAGAAGGCGAGCCTAAAGACTAACTATGTTGGGTGTTCTTCGGCTGTGCTTTTTAGTGACCCAAAATAATAGCAGGCCGGCCAGCGACAGCGCGCACCCAACCCAACCGGTTCCTTGCCAGCTAAGCGGGGAAATAATAGCAAGACCACCCAGCCAGGCACCTAAGGCGTTAGCCGCATTAAAAGCGGAATGGTTTAAAGATGCTGCTAAAGTCTGAGCTTCTCCGGCGACATCCATTAAACGTACCTGCAGAGCCGGAACCAGCGCGGCAGAACTACCGAGTAATAACACCATAGGCATCACCGTCCAGAGACTCTGTAGTGTTAAGGGAAAAATTGCCAGCACAATTGCCGACCACACCAGAGAGCCGCCGATGGTTAATTTCAGATTTCTGTCGGCGGCCCAGCCGCCGACCAAACTACCGGCGAATGATCCCAGTCCGTAGATAAATAAAGCAACGGGTATCCAGTGAGAATCCAACCCGGTGGCGTTTATCAGTGTTGGAGCTATGTAGCTCAATACCGCAAACATTCCACCGAAGCCAATGGCTCCTATGGCCAGTGTAAGCCAGACTTGAGGGTTTTGTAATGCCTGCATTTCGCCACGGGCTGAAGTTTTCTTCTCATTAGGATGTTTGGGTACCACAATGAAAATCATGACAAAGGCCAGTAAGCCTAAAGCTCCTACGGTATGGTATACAGTGCGCCAGTCGATAAGCTGACCTAACCAGGTAGCTAACGGGTTTCCGACCAGAATAGCCACGGTTAGCCCCATCATCACCATAGTTACTGCCATACCACGTTGATTTTTACGAACCATATCGGCCGCAACCAGACAGGCGATACCGAAGTAAGCGCCGTGAGGTAAACCAGTTAAAAAGCGTAACACCTGAAGTAATGGGTAATTGCCTGCTGAGGCGCTGGCAAAGTTGCCCAAAGAAAATAGCAGTATCAATGCCAGTAACATGGGTTTGCGTGGTAGCCTGGCAAACAAAATGGTAATAAGCGGAGCTCCGATAACCACACCGAGCGCGTAAAGACTGATTAAGTGGCCTGTCTCCCGGGTGTCGGTATTAAAGTCTGCAGCTACGTCGGGTAGCAGCCCCATAATGACAAACTCACCAATACCAATGGCAAAGCTTCCAATTGCCATTGCAAAAATGGCCAGTAGAATTTGTATTTTAGAGAACTGCATAGGGCGGATTTACTTCCTGTCGTAACGAAGACCTGTTCGGAGTGCGCAGTTTAGCGAATGCTACAACTATTGCAATCTATGTTACTTTACTGTACAAATAAACAGTATATTTACACATCAGCAAAGGACCATACCATGGCTGTAGTAACCCAATATGTAGTTATTCGCGACGGAGCCGAGAAAATGACCTTCACTTCAAAAGCCGAAGCCGATGCGCACGATAAAATTCTGGATATGGCGGAAGCCCTGAACCCATTAATTAAAAGTAGCGAACTGTTCACTGATGAGCAACAGCTTGAGGATATGGCTCTGTTTCTAGCCAAAGAGCGTGAAAATGTACTTATTGCATTAGGGGCTAAAAAGCCAAAAAAACCTAAGACCGAAAAAGCATTGACAGAAAAAGCAGAAGTGTCCAAGCCTGCGGATAAAGAATCGACCAAAGCGGCTTAGTTACCTGCTAAGACTTTGCTAATATAGTCGCCTTGTTTTAAGTGAATAGGATTAAAATATGACGCAACAAACGATTTACCATATTGGAACACCGGGCACGCCCTGGGGAGCGACGGAAAAGGCTCAGTGGCTGGCCGAGCAAACCAAAAAACGCTCTTACTTCGATGATGTGGTTAGTAAGATTGAAACCTTTAAAAGCGATTTCGATGTAGACCAATACGGTGAACTTGCGTACGACAGCGCTACTTATCCTTTATTTGTGGTCAAAACAAAAAACTGGGATGACTCGAAGCCAACGGTTTTAATTACCGGCGGAGTACATGGTTATGAAACCAGTGGTGTCCATGGTGCGCTGCGTTTTATTGAAACCAAAGCGAAAGATTACCAGCCACACTTCAATGTGGTGGTGGCGCCGTGTTTGAGCCCCTGGGGCTATGAAACCATCAACCGTTGGAATCCGGCGGCTATTGATCCTAACCGCTCTTTTGTCGCTGATTCTCCAGCCGGGGAGTGTGCGCACATTATGAATTATGTCGCTGGCTTAGGCGTAGATATTTTGGCTCACATAGATTTACACGAAACAACGGATACCGATAACAGCGAGTTTCGTCCGGCCAAAGCGGCGATGGATGGAAAAATTAATACGAACTGGAATATTCCGGATGGGTTCTATTTGGTTGGGAATTCAGAAAAGCCTTATCCTGAGTTTCAGAAGGCGGTGTTAGACTCGGTGGAAGAGGTGACTCATATTGCCGATGCCGACGACGAAAATAAACTGATAGGCGAAGATATTGCTCAGCGTGGCGTTATTTTATTGCCAACGGCGAAAATGGGATTGTGCATTAGCTTTAGCAAAGCAGAGTATGCGACGACTACAGAAGTGTACCCCGATAGCACGAAAGCAACGCCTGAACAGTGTATTCAAGCTCAGGTTGCTGCGGTAACCGGAGGACTGGACTTCTTGAAGTAAAGTCCGGTCCTGCTGGTCAGCGGTATAATTAACGTCGTGTGTCCGGGCGCTTTTGGTGAGGCGCACGACGAGAGTTTTGAGGACGCCCCGTACGAGGCTTCTGAATCGGCTCCGGCTTTATGCTGGGGTCTGGTTCAAAACCCGGAATAACTTCCTTAGGTATCTCATTTTTAGTTAGCTTTTCTATATCGCGCAGCAATTTATGCTCATCAACACAGACTAAAGACGCCGCTTCACCTTCACTTCCTGCACGGCCTGTTCGGCCAATACGGTGTACATAGTCTTCAGCGACCTGAGGCAGTTCAAAATTGATAACGTGTGGCAATTCATCAATATCAATACCGCGTGCAGCGATATCTGTTGCAACCAATACTCGTAATTTACCGGCTTTAAACTGTGCTAAAGCCTTGGTTCTTGCGCCCTGACTTTTGTTACCGTGGATTGCCATAGCAGGGAGGCCATCATCAGTTAACTGTGTTGCCAGTCTGTTAGCGCCATGCTTTGTACGCGTAAAGACCAGCACTTGTCGCCAGTTACGGCTGCCAATTAAGTAACTGAGTAGCTCTCTTTTACGTTTTTTATCCACTGGATAAACACGTTGCTCAATGGTATCAGCTGCGGCATTTTGACGTGCTACTTCAATCAGCTTGGGTTGCTGCATAAACTGCTGAGACAGTGCTTTAATTTCACTAGAAAAAGTCGCTGAAAACAGCAGTGTCTGGCGTTTTTCAGGGATGAGCTTCATGACTTTTTTAATGTCATGAATAAAGCCCATATCCAGCATGCGATCAGCTTCGTCCAGAATCAGTACGTCAATTTTACTTAAATCAACGGTTCCCTGACGACTGTGATCCAGCAAACGCCCGGGTGTCGCAACAAGAATGTCGACACCACGACGCAAGGCATTAATTTGTGGGTTAATACCAACTCCACCAAAAATCACCAGAGACTTAAGACCGGTATATTTTGCGTAGGTATTCAAATTGTCTTCAACCTGTGCCGCCAGCTCTCTGGTTGGCGTAAGGATTAAGGCCTTAATAACAGTCTTTCCGTCGGTCTTTGTTTGCGACAATTTGTGCAGCAAAGGTAGCGTAAAACCAGCCGTCTTACCGGTACCCGTTTGTGCGGCGGCCAATAAGTCGTGGCCGGCCATAACGGTCGGAATGGCTTGCTGTTGAATTGGTGTTGGGGTTGTGTAACCGCATTCAGTAACGGCTCGTAAAATATCGTCGCTCAATCCGAGTGACTGGAATGAGGATGGTGTTTGTTCTGTGGACATGAAGCTCCGGGAATTATGATAGTAGATACCGCGCTAATGTGCGGCTTTTCGACATTGTATCACAAAGGAGGCTAAACCTTTATTTAGAAAAGTACCCTGAAGCTGAAGTTTTTCTTGATCCGCTGAAAAAGCGAGCGCATCATTTCCGCAAAATATCATTTCGCAGTAAGGCGTTTCATTGTCACTCATGAAATCAGGTAAGGCTCGTTCCCGTTGGCTTATTATCGCTGTTGTTGCCTGGTTTGGGCTGGTGCTTCTGGGTATCAGTTATTTACTGGAACAACGGTTGGTCTGGTTTGATGAAAAAGGTGAATTACTGGAGCTCAGCAATAACGAAAAGCTGGAACCGCAGTTAGTGACTGAGCTCACGCGTCTTGGTTATTCCCTTGCTGGCAGCGTTTTTCACGTTACCTCCAGGGACTGTTCTTGTAACTGGCGCTCATCCGGGCATATGGCCAGCGTAAAAAGAAAGGTAGCGGAATCTGGAGGAGAAAATCGGGTTATTGATATCGATCAATATCCAGCCTTAAAGCGCTTCGTTCCGGCAACTCCAGCGATTATCATGTTCAATAAATCATCAAAGCTGATTTACATTGGCCCATATGCCGATGGTGCTTTTTGTACTATTGAGAGTAGCTTTGTAGAAGAGCTGATACCTTCAGTTTCGAAGGAATCAGCGGCTCCTAAGTGGGTTAATACCGTTGCAAAAGGGTGTTATTGCAAAGTTTAATGCGGCAGAACAGTGGAGCCACATAACAATGGAAGTAAAACAAACCTTTATTGAGTTCCTTGAAGTGATACCTGACGGTGCATTAGTTATTAATTCTCAAGGACTCATTGTTGGTGTTAACCAGGCTGCCGCGGCAATGTTCCGCTATTCCTCGTCATCTATGCTTGAACTGCATCTTAATGAACTGTTACCTGAAGGTATGCGTGAAAAGCATGATCAGCACTTAGAACAGTTTTTTAAGTACCCGGGTAGGCGCTCTATGGGGAACGGCTTGATTTTCCCTGCAATTCGTCGGGATGGTTCAACTTTTTATGCCGATATTATGCTGAATCAACTGGATATCGAAGACCAGCTGTATGGCATAGCCATAGTGCGGGATTACACTCTGCAGAAAAAATCGGAAGATAAAATTCGTCTTGAACTGGAGTTTGAGAAACGTCAGGCTCTTACCGACCACCTAACCGGAATAATGAACCGCCGCGCGTTTACCGCGCAATTACAAGATGAGATAAACCAACTGGAAACCCATGGTACGCCCTTTGCTGTGAGTTTTATCGATTTGGATGACTTTAAAGAAATAAACGATGAACATGGACATCACTTCGGTGACTTGGTATTGCAAAAAATAGCCGATTTAATTCGTTTACACAGTCGGCATACCGATTACGTTGCCCGTATTGGAGGTGACGAGTTCGCTACCATTCACCCTATGATTTCCGCTGAAGACGCCAGACTCATGATGCACCGTTTACGTTGCCAGTTAGTGAGTGGAATAGGGCATGCTGAGTTACCTGTCACGCTGTCTATCGGCCTTTGTCAATGCGATAAACCTTCAGAGCATTACACCATTGAAGGCATTATGGCTCGGGCAGACAAAGCCATGTATCAGGCAAAGAGTGAAGGTAAAAACGCGGTAGTGCTGACAAGTTAAGTGTAATGAAGCGTAATTAAGTTTGATTGTCGCTTAAGGTCTGCTCTAAAGTGGTTCAGGGCTTTTAAGGAGAGACCATGGCAATCTTCACTTCCTATCTACGAATTATTCTACTGATTTCGGGCGTACTTGCCGGAATACAATTGCCCGGTTTTGTTGATCAGTACGGTAAAAGTTTGCAGGCTCATATGATTGAGTCAGAGCGCAGCCTGAACGAGTTTCGTGATGAAGCCGAAAAATTTTTCGACGGTAGTATTGAGGAACTTATTGCTCACTATCAGGCCAGTGACGACAGAGTGTTTCAGGAAGGCGGGCAAAGCATCAGTGCCATTTACCAACGTAATCAACTGTTAGAACAAGCCTTTCGTAGCTTCAGTCAAAATGCCTGGAGTGCTTATCAACAGGCGTTTTTCACCCCCGTTGAGGACATTCAGCGCGAGGTTCGCAGCAGCTTTTCTTATACTGTAAAACTCAACCCCGGCGCTATTTTGTTTGGTTTAGTTTCAGGCTTGTTGCTGGCGGTATTTGGCGAACTTATTGTGCGTCTGCTGGCGAGGCCCTTTCGACAATCGCAGCACAATTAAGCCCTGTGGGTAATGTGCCATAGTTGAGTCCGGTACTTGCTGCTAAACGGCTGGCACAAAAAGCATCGGCAACGTCGGTGCTGGCATGTTGAACTAATAAAGCGGCTTGTAACCCAACGGCCATACTGTCCGTTATACTGCGCGCACGATACTGAAGCATATTCCTGTCCGTAAACTCACTTTTCAATCGCATAATAAACTGGTCGAGCCGTTTATCTGCACCTTGTGCCCGTTGCAGTTCGGCAAAATAGACATCGAGAACCTCTGGTTGTTTTTCTATTGCTCTGAGAACATCCAGACATTGAATATTACCGCTGCCTTCCCATATGGCGTTCACTGGCGACTCTCTGAACAATCTGGGCATAATGTGGTTCTCCATAACACCACTACCGCCAATCACTTCCATAGCCTCATAAGCATGATTCGGTGTGCGTTTACAAATCCAGTATTTGCCTATAGGCGTGGCAATACGGGATAACAGCTTTTCATGCTCGTCGTCCTGGTTATCCATCGCCCGCGCTATGCGCATCATGTAAGTCATGGCGGCTTCGCTTTCAATGGCTAAGTCCGTCAGCAAATTTTGCATTAGCGGTTGTTCACTTAATTTAGTGCCAAAAGCTTCGCGATGGCTGGCGTGGTGAATGGCCTGAACCACGGCTTGTCGCATGCCGGAAGAGGAGCCAATCATGCAGTCGTAGCGGGTCGTTGCCACCATTTCTATAATAGTACGAACGCCTTTGCCTTCTTGACCTACCATCCAGCCCAGTGCACCTCTTAACTCAGTTTCGCTGGAGGCATTGGCCGCGTTCCCCATTTTTTGTTTCAGCTGTTGAATCTGAATTGGGTTCTTTGAACCGTCTGGACGCCAGCGCGGCACCAGAAAGCAGGATAACCCGCTGGCTGTTTGAGCAAGCACCAGAAAAGCATCGCACATTGGCGCTGACACAAACCATTTGTGACCAACCAGTTCGTAGGCCTGGCCTGAACCTTCTTTGTCTACTGGGTAAGCGCGAGTGCTGTTCAGCCGGACATCAGAACCCCCTTGTTTTTCGGTCATTGCCATACCAATGGTCACGGCACTTTTTTCGGTATGAGGGATGTTCCTGGGGTCGTAATGCCTGGCGGTAATTTTGGGTTCCCACTCTTTAAGTAAATCGGGTTGGTGTCTTAGTGCGGGTATAGAGGCAAAGGTCATGGTAATAGGGCAGCCATGAGACGCTTCTACCTGAGTATGCAGATAGTATTTTGCGGCACGTGCAACATGAGCTCCTAATTTGGGTTCGCTCCACGGGCTTGCGTGTAACCCATGCTTGATGGCTGTCGACATAAGCTGGTGATAGCTCGGGTGAAAATCGATGAGATCGATACGGTGCCCGTAACGGTCATGGGTTCTCAGTTCAGGCTGGTATTTGTTTGCCTGAAACCCCTGTTCGATACTGTCAGTCTTACCAGCCAGTTCGCCAAAGGCAATAAGATCGGAATAAGCCCAGCTGGCACCTTCGCGCTCAACGGCTTTTCGTAGTGCTTTATCAGCCAGGTAAAGATTATAGTTTTCCAGCGCCGGCGGCTGATTCTCAACCTGGTGGGTGCTGGCCATAAACTGATCGGCTCTGGGATATTTATGAGTCATGTTCTTACTCCTTGTCTTAATTGAGTGAAGCAAGGTTATTCATGATCGTCAATGCACGAATAGTTGTCTTTCGTCTATTTTTCTACGACAGTGAAGTGAGATACTTTGTTGTCGGTTTAAATAAGGACACGCAATGAGAGTCGTATTTTTAGGTGGTGCGGAAACGGTTACCGGTTCCAAATATTTAGTTGAAACAGAATCAACCCGAATTCTAATAGACTGCGGTCTTTTTCAGGGCTACAAGTGGTTGCGGCGACGTAATTGGCAGCCTTTGCCAATGGGTATTAATCAGGTGGACGGTGTTGTATTGACTCATGCTCACCTTGATCATTCGGGGTTTGTTCCTGTGCTATATAAAGAAGGCTTCCGGGGGCCTGTTTTCGCACATCACGCAACATCTGGTTTGTGCGATATCCTGTGGGCAGATAGCGGAAGAATTCAGGAAGAAGATGCGAAATACCTTGGTAAACATAAGCTAAGCCGCCATGAAAAACCGGAACCTTTGTATGATGAAGCAATGGCAAAGTCAGCCATAAGACTGCTTCAGGGCGTTGAGTTTCATCAACAATTTGAGATTGGCGATATTAAAGTGACTTTGCAGCCAGCCGGTCATATTCTGGGCGCTTCAAGCGTCATTATTGAAGCTGAAGGTAAACGTGTTGGCTTCTCCGGTGATATTGGGCGTCCGCAGGATATTATGATGTATCCACCTGAACCGCTACCAGATTTGGACTTGCTACTGCTTGAGTCAACTTACGGCAATCGGCTTCATACTAAAACCGAAGATGCGGAAGATCAGTTGGCAGAAGTGGTCAATGAGACGGCTCAGTCCGGTGGTGTGTTATTAATCCCGAGTTTTTCAGTCGGTAGAGCACAACTGCTGCAATATCTGTTAGTTAAGTTGATGGATGACGGGCGGGTACCTAAACAACCTATCTATTTAGATTCTCCCATGGCTATTAACGTTTCGGGACTTTACCAGCGTTTCCACAACCTTCATAAATTGACGGACTCAGATTGTTCCCGAACATTTTCAAGAGTTGAGTACACTCGTTCTGTCGATGAATCAAAAGCTATTGCGTCTCAATCGGGGCCTCACATTATTATTGCGGGCAGTGGTATGGCGACAGGCGGAAGAATTCTGCATCACTTTAAACGCTGGTTGAGTGATCATCGCGCGACGGTTTTATTCAGTGGGCATCAGGCAGGCGGGACTCGTGGTGCTAAAATGCTGCAGGGGGTGGAGTCGATAAAGCTGCATGGCCAATGGTTACCGGTAAAAGCTCGAGTTCGATCCTTAGAAGGACTGTCAGGACATGCCGATTATCAGGAAATCGCTGACTGGTTAGAGCTGTCCAGTTTAAAACCAAACACACCAATTCAATTGGTGCATGGTGAGTTAGATGCGCTGGAAACTTTCCGTGACTATTTAATGCAGAACACCTCATATAATGTCGATGTTGCTGATTACCAAGGGGTATATCACCTCTAACAGAGTCTGGTAAACTACTCCCACTTAGGGTTACCAGATTAATAAGGAAGTCGCATGAAGTTTTTGAAAGTTGTCTTATGTGGTAGTACGCTTTTATTTTTCAGTGTGTTTGCCCAAGCGCAGGACAGCGGTTACTATGGCGCCGCATCTTTAGCTCAGTTGAATGTTGATACTGAGCTTGAGGGCGCACCTTCATTTACCCCTCATGCGATTAACCTGATGCTGGGTTATCGTTACAGCAACAGCCTTTCGGCAGAGGCGCGCTACGGTTTTGGCGTACACAGCAGCAGTGATAACGGCACCAAGTTTGAAACCGATTACACGGCCAGTATTTTAGCTAAGCCTCGTTTGTATTTGTCTCCCGACGTCGCTTTGTATCTTACCGGTGGCTTTTCGCGCGGGAAGTTTACGGTAGGTGGTGAAGATACAACGCTTAACAGTATTAGCTACGGCGGCGGGGTTCAGTATGACCATAACCCCAGAACAACTTACTTTATTGACTGGATAAAATTGATTGATAAAGACGAATACACAATTAATGCGTTAAATATAGGCGTAACCTACAGGTTTTGATGAAATACCTGTTGTAACAGACTGTCATTATCGGAACGGATTCGGTACATTACAAAAAAGTAACATTTAATTTGTTGACGTTGACTGAGCAGGCACTGATGCGTAATCCATTTTTATTAAAGCAGTATATAAATACGTTAGAGTCTGCTGCAATATGTGCACGTTTGTCGCCGGACGGTAATATCCGCTGGATGAGTGAATCTCTGCATAAGTTGTTAGGAGTTCACTATTTAAAGCGCACAACCGCATTTTCTGAGTTTCTCCACATTGATAGTCGCAACGATGTTACTGGTGAGATAAATCAAGCTGCCGCTAATGGTGAAGTCTGGGATGGCCGACTTTGCCTGACAAGTACCAACCGCAGGCGCTGGTGTCGCTGTATTGCAATTCCCTTATACGAAACTAATGGCCTTTTAGCTGAGCAAATATTGTTGTTTCAGGATATCTCACGAGAGATTCACCTGGATGAATTACTACAGGAAGCGCGTTTTGATCAGGTAACCGCTCTTCCTACCCGAATAGACTTGCTCAACGACCTTAAGCGGGTAGGGGCTCAATGTCTTGCCGTACTGGATATCCGTAAGTTTCGAAGTTACGCCGATTTCTACGGTTTAGAATTTGGTGACGCGTTACTGCGTGAATTTAGTGACTGGGCTTCGGCATTTTTGCGAACCAAACACATCAACATTTACCGTTTGCATGGCGATAAATTTGCGTTAATTCCAGACTTCAGAATGATCCCCAGTTTATTCGAGAGACAACTGCTTAGCTTTTACAAGGCGTTGTCGTTACACAAACTCAAAGTGGAAAGTAGTGATGTCACTCTGGATGTCGCCATAGGCATGGGTGTTGGGCGTAAAAAACAGTTACAGCTTGCGGAAAGCGCTTTGTCCAAAGCGAAAGCCATTTACTCAGGCTACAAGGTGGAAGCGGTTTATGAGCGTGAGTTGCTGGACGAGAATAAAGTGAACTGGCTTCCTAAAATTCAGTCAGCGCTGGTTGATCATCGTTTTGTCAATTACTACCAACCCATTCAAAGTACGAATAAAAATCAGCCCAGCTATTACGAGGCGCTAGTCCGGTTAAGAGACAACAATAAGGATTTAGTGCCGGGACTGTTTTTAGACGAGGCAAAGACAACACGTTATTACTGTGAAATTACCCGCTCTGTCATTGAACAGGCGGTGCTAACGTCCGAGCAATACCAGGTCGCAATATCCGTGAATGTCTCCATTGAAGATATTTTGAATGAAGAGACGGTCAGTTTTATTCATTATGTGCTGTCAGAACACAAGAAAGCACAACTTATTTTCGAAATTACGGAAACCGAATCGACAGAAGATTTTAGCAAGGTTCAGGCATTTGCCCGAGATGTCAGACGTTTAGGCGGTCAAATTGCGATAGATGATTTTGGTGTCGGTTATTCAAACTTCTCGCGGCTGATAAGTCTTCGCCCAGATTATTTGAAGATTGATGGCAGCATAGTTCAAAACGTATTACATGACCCGACAAGCGCCAGTATTCTGAATGGTCTGATCAGTATCTGTAAGGAATTACATATTCCTATTGTGGCTGAATTTGTTGAGAATAAGGAAGTAAACAGCTATTTGTGTGATCAACAAATTGAGTACTTACAAGGCTACTACATTGGTCGTCCCAGCCCTCAGGTTGAACCAACTTTGAACTGAATAAAAAGGCCGCTTCAATTGAATGAAGCGGCCTTTTATATTGCGAAGTTGAATTAACGATTACTGTACGTCGTCGCTTTTCAAAATAGTGACTTCACCTAAGTTCAGTGAACGTACTTTTTCTTCAATTTCTGCTAAGTCACCAACGATAACCCAGGTCATAGCGTCAGGTTTTAGAACCTTGTCCGCATTATCCCGAATGTCGTTAAGCGTAATGGCGTTTATGCGCTGACCATAGCTTTCGAGGTACTCAACATCTTTGCCTTTATTAAAGGTGCTGACTAAACCGCTAAGTAAGCTGCCTTTGGTTTCGTAGGCGCCAGGTAATTTAGCTGTTTTATTAGCTTTTACTTTTGCCAGCTCGTCTTCGGTTGCAGGCTTGTCACCTTCATATTGAGTAAACTCCTTCATAATTTCCTGAATCGACTCTTTAGTTTTATCGGTTTGAACCGGAGCCAGTGCAATTAGTAACCCTGGGCCTTCGTTATCTAACCAAATAGAGCGAGCACCATAAGACCAGCCTTTGTCTTCACGTAAGTTCATGTTCAGACGGCTGGTGAAACTGCCGCCAAGAATGGTGTTCATTACGTCAATAGTATCAGCATTGTCGACTTGGCCAGAAGGAGCCAACTGACCCGCTATTATCACTGACTGAGGGTTTCCTGGTTTATCAATCAGGAATACGCGACTGGTTTCAGATGCCATCGAAGTATCAAGAGTCTTTTCTGGCTTATCAGAAGCCGGAGCCTGCCAGCTGGCAAATTGCTCTTCTAATAAAGACTGAGCTTGTTCAACGTCGGTATCACCCACAATCACCAGTTTTGCGTTATCTGGGCGTAACCAGGTTTGAGCGTGCTGGACTAAGTCCTCACGAGTTAATGACTTAATGGATTCAGGCGTACCTGAGCCAGTTAGTGGCTGGCTGTAGGCGTGTCCTTCGCCAAACATTAAGCCGGGCAAAACGCGTAAAGCCTGAGTTTGAGGGCGAGCCTCTTCCTTGCGAATGCCTTCTATCCAGTTTGAACGCTTGCGTTCAACTTCTTCTTCAGAAAAAGCCGGATTCTGTAGTACATCGTTCATCAGAGCTAAGCTTTCGGCAAAGTTTACACTGAGTGTATCCATGCTAATACGTGAACTATCCAAACCAGCAGAGGCGCTCAGGTTAGTTCCCAGAGACTCAAGACGCTTGTTAAGTTCTAACGCACTAAGGTTTTCAGTGCCTTCTTTTAACATTGACATGGTATAGCTGGCAGTTCCTAACTTCGCACCGACGTCCGAGGCGTAACCACTGTCAAAGACCAGACTCATTTCGATGGTTGGCGTATCGCTACGTTGAGCCAGATAAACTTCTAAACCATTAGATAAGGTGAAAGTTTTAACTTCAGGCAATTCTAGCTGTGGCAAGTCGCCAACGTCAGGTAATTGTGAGCGATCGGCATTAGTTTCCTGGGTAATATATTCAGGTTGTGGTACAACATTAAGCACAAAGTCACCAGAGCTTAACCATTGTTCTGCCGCATTTTGTAGGTCATTGACGGAAGCTTGTTTTGTCCATTCCATCTCTTGTTGGTAGAAGCCGGGGTTGTCATGGTAAACCGCTCCCGAAGCCAGGATGTCTGATTTACCACCAAAGCCTCCGACTTTTTCAGCACGACGAACAAAGTCTGCTGTGGTGCTGAATTTAGTGCGCTGTAATTCAGCCGCTGTCGGGCCTTCTTGTATCAGGAGTGCAAGTTCTTCATCAATAATTTTTTCAATTTTTTCAAGCTCAACACCCGGTTTGGCATCAGCCGTAATAAAGAACTGACCAGAGAGTTTGCGACCATATTGGAAGGCACCAACAGAGCTGGCAATTTGTTCGTTATAAACTAAGCGTTCATAAAGTCGTGAGTTTTTACCATTAGCCAGAATGTCAGCCAACAGGTTAAGGTATTCGGAGTCGGCAGTCCCCATTTGTGCAGTATTCCAAACCTTATAAATTCGTGGAGCCGGAACGCGGTCTTCCATAGTCGAGCGTTTTTGCGCGTCGCGTTTTGCGACCCAGGCTTCCTGTTTTTGCAATGGTTTGCCAGGACCAATATCAGCAAAGTATTTGGTCACTTTCTCTTTAGCGGTTTCAACATCAATGTCTCCGGCTAAAACCAAAACTGCGTTAGCTGCGCCGTAGTAATCCTCAAACCATTGGTGTACGTCGTCCAGAGAAGCTGCGTTTAGGTCTTCCATGGAGCCAATAACTGACCATGAGTAAGGGTGTCCTTCGGGGAAGGTTTGTTCGGCGATATAACTCCAGGCCTTACCATAAGGCTGAGCTTCACCCTGACGTTTTTCGTTCTGTACAACGCCGCGCTGTTCGTCGAGTTTGTCCTGAGTTATGGCTCCTAACAAGTGACCCATACGATCAGATTCCATCCACAACGCCATATCCAGTGCCGGCGTAGGAACGTTTTCAAAGTAGTTGGTACGGTCATTGTTAGTGGTACCGTTCATTTCTGTTGCACCAGCGCGTTCAAAAGGACCGAAGTATTCGTCGTCGTAGTTTTCGGTGCCGTTAAACATTAAGTGCTCAAATAAATGAGCAAAACCAGTTTGTCCGGCTTTCTCGTCCTTAGAGCCAACGGCGTACCAAACGTTTACCGCAACAATAGGCGCTTTGCGATCTTCATGAACAACAACCGTTAAGCCGTTATCCAATGTAAATGTCTCGTAGTTGACCTTTACTTCTGGAAATTGCGACTGGCTCACCGCTTGTTCATTATTAGCCGACTGAGTTGTTTGACAACCGCCTAGTAACACCGTGGTTACGGCTACGGCAGTTAAAGTTTTCATCATTTTCATAGTGGTTCCTGAATTATTTTTTTAATTAGCGAACTTACTATACGAGAGGGTGTACTGATATGCATGCTTATGTTCAGGCTAAATTGTAACGAAATTAAACATATGGGCGATTATCGCCCCAAGTTATGACAATAAAGGTGTGAGTCAAGTCTTTTAATTACACAGACAATCAAGGATAATTGCGCGCGGTTTGCAGCAAATAGAAACGGAAGCTTGTGAGTAAAATAACAGTTATAGCGATAGCTGGCGCCTCAGCGTCGGGAAAAAGCCTGTTTGCCTCAACGGTGTATCAGGAGTTAGTGGCTGAATTAGGAACTGACGGCATTGCTATTCTGGCCGAAGACGCTTACTACCGTGACCAGAGTCATATGACTATGGAACAACGGGTGTTAACTAACTATGATCAGCCTGCCGCTTTCGAACACGATTTGCTGATGCAACATTTGCGGCAGTTAAAAGCCGGTGAAGCGGTCAATATGCCACAGTACAGCCATACTACACATACCCGCCTGGAAAAATCCATACGGGTTGCTCCGGCAAAAGTCGTAATGGTTGAAGGTATTTTGTTGTTAACCGACGAAAAGTTACGTGAACAGTTTGATATCTCGGTATTTATGGACACGCCTTTGGATATTTGTCTGCTGCGCCGTATAAAACGCGATATTGAAGAGCGTGGCCGCACTTTGCAGTCGGTTACTGAGCAATATGAGCAGTATGTTCGTCCCGCATTCTTTGACTTTATATTCCCGTCTAAGCAGTTTGCTGATCTCGTTGTCACTCGCGGTGGTCAAAACGAAATCGCCATTGATATTATAAAAACAAAAATACGTCAGTTGCTGGCGGAATAAAATTGGTTCTTTTATGAATAGTATTCTCGGCGTTGCCGTCATTTTTATTGTTGCTTATTTAGTTTCAACGAACCGTAAAGCCATTCGCTGGCGTACTGTTATCGGCGCTTTTGGCATTCAAGTCGTACTGGCTGGGTTTGTGCTTTACGTGCCTATAGGACGAGAGTTACTGTTCGGTTTTGCGCAAGGTGTCTCGGCGGTAATAGGTTACACTCAAGCCGGTATAAACTTTCTGTTTGGCAGTCTGGCGTCTGAAGAATTTGGTTTCGTTTTTGCCATTCAAGTCCTGTCCGTTATTGTATTCTTCTCTTCACTCATTTCGGTTCTGTACTACTTAGGCATTATGAAATGGGTCATCCGTATTCTTGGTGGTGGTCTGCAAAAGCTGCTGGGTACCAGCCGTCCGGAGTCCATGTCCGCCGCTGCTAATATTTTTGTCGGCCAGACCGAAGCACCTATGATGGTACGGCCATTTATCGGAACGATGACCCGTTCTGAGCTTTTTGCCGTGATGGTGGGGGGAATGGCGTCGGTGTCCGGTTCAGTTTTAGCGGGTTACGCCGGTGTTGGAGTTGAGTTGAAATACCTGATTGCCGCAAGCTTTATGGCAGCTCCTGGCGGTTTCCTCATGGCGAAGATGATGATTCCCGAGTGCGAGAAACCGCGTAACGATTTAGAAGAAGTAGAAGTAGAAGACAATTCTGCAAATGTTATTGATGCTGCGGCGCAGGGCGCATCCAGCGGACTCCAATTAGCCATGAACGTTGGTGCTATGTTGTTAGCCTTCGTTGCGCTTATTGCGTTGGTTAACGGTATTTTTGGCTGGGTTGGTGGCTGGTTTGGGTATTCTGAACTCACCTTACAGCAAATTTTTGGTTATGTATTTCAGCCTGTTGCCTATGTATTAGGGGTCAGCTGGGATGAGGCGAACCTGGCGGGAAGCTTTATTGGCCAGAAGCTGGTTATTAATGAATTCGTTGCCTACCTCGATTTTGTCAATTACAAAGATCAGTTAAGTGAAAACTCTCAGGTAATCATTACCTTTGTGCTTTGCGGGTTCGCGAACTTTTCATCTATTGCCATTTTGCTTGGCGGGTTAGGCGGTATGGCGCCAAGCCGACGCCATGACATTGCTCGTTTAGGTATGCGTGCTTTATTAGCGGCGACTTTGGCAAACATGATGAGTGCTGCAATTGCTGGTTTCTTTGTTTCTCTGACCTAATCAGCAAACGTCAACACGCCCTAATATTGGGATCGCGTTTAGCCGCGGTCCCGTATAACACCTTCCTGAATTGTTGAGGCAACTAATACGCCGTCACGTGTGAATATTTGCCCACGAACTAAACCGCGCTGACCACTGGCCGAAGGGCTGTCTATTGCGTAGAGCAGCCAGTCATCCATACGAAAATCACGGTGAAACCACATGGCATGATCAACGGTAGCAACCTGCATATGGGGTTGGGCAAAGCTGACGCCATGAGGCTGCAGTGCTGTTGGTAAAAAATTAAAGTCTGACGCATAAGCCAGCAAGTATTTGTGCACGCGCTGATCGTCCGGCATGTTGCCGTTTGCTCTGAACCATACATAACGGCGGGGTTCGTCTTTTTCAGGTTTAAATGGGTTATAAGGAGTAACAAAGCGCATTTCTATGGGCTTGTCGCAAATGAATTTTTTGCGTAGTGGTGCCGGTATCAGCTCTTCGTGTTCACGATAAATGTCCAAATCTGAAACTAAACCTTCAGGACCAGGCACTTCAGGCATGGTGTCCTGATGCTCAAAGCCCTCTTCCTGTTGCTGGAAAGACGCAGTCATGTAGAAAATGGGTTTACCATACTGTATGGCTTTGACTCTGCGTGCTGAAAAACTTTTACCGTCGCGTATGGTTTCAACGTCATAAACAATGGGCTTTTTGGCGTCACCCGGACGTAAAAAGTAACTGTGAAACGAATGGCACACTCGTTCCTGAGGTAACGTTTCTTTAGCTGCCGAGAGTGCCTGTCCAATAACCTGACCACCAAAAACTGCGCCAAAGCCTAAATCCTGACTTTGTCCACGGTAAAGGCCGTCCTCAATGCTTTCCAGGGTTAGCAGGTCGAGTAAATCATCGAGTACCTGACTCATCCATTATATCCTTATTTAATTCGGTGAAACTGACGTCTGATTGATCTTAAACACTTTTTACAGACTATGTAATATAAACACAATTTATAATAAAAATAGTTGCTTAACTGAGTACTTAACCAGCAGTTAATTGGCACAAACTTTTGATTTATGTTTTCATCAAAGTACACATTTGATGGCTGAAACGGTTCTGTTTGTCTATATTTAAGAAACCGTTTAGTTCACAACGACGCTTTGGAAGCGAATGGGAGAGAATCTATGTCAGGCAAAGACAGTCTGAAAACCTTAAGTTCGTTAGATGTTAAAGGGAAAACCTTTCATTATTATAGCCTGCCTAAAGCAGAGGAAGCCTTAGGAGACATTTCTAAACTTCCTGCTTCAATGAAGGTTTTACTTGAAAACCTATTGCGTAATGAAGATGGCGACACCGTAACAAAAGACGACTTGCAAGCCATGGTCGACTGGTCGAAGAAGAAAAAAATCGACCGTGAAATTCAGTACCGCCCTGCGCGGGTTCTGATGCAGGACTTCACCGGTGTTCCGGGCATTGTCGATTTAGCCGCAATGCGTGACGCCGTGGCGAAAGCGGGCCACGACCCTGAAGTGATTAATCCTCTGTCGCCGGTCGATTTGGTTATTGATCACTCGGTAATGGTCGACAAATACGCAACCGAAGGGGCATTTAAAGCAAACGTCCGCTTTGAGATGGAACGTAACAAGGAGCGTTACGAGTTTCTGAAGTGGGGGCAGGGTGCCTTTGAGAACTTCCGCGTAGTACCGCCGGGTACCGGTATCTGTCACCAGGTTAACCTCGAGTACTTAGGTAAAAGTGTCTGGACCAAAGAAGAAGATGGCAAGACCTTTGCCTATCCGGATACTTTGGTCGGCACCGACTCGCATACCACTATGATTAACGGTATCGGCGTATTAGGCTGGGGTGTTGGCGGTATTGAAGCGGAAGCTGCAATGCTGGGTCAACCGGTTTCCATGTTAATACCGGAGGTTGTCGGCTTCCGTATGACTGGTGCGCTAAAAGAAGGTGTTACTGCGACAGACTTAGTCTTAACCGTGACCCAAATGCTGCGTGAGAAAGGCGTAGTAGGGAAATTTGTTGAGTTTTACGGTCCTGGTCTGGACAACTTACCGTTAGCTGACCGCGCAACCATTTCAAACATGTCGCCGGAATATGGCGCAACCTGTGGTTTCTTCCCGGTCGATGACGAAACCCTGCGCTATTTCCGCCTGTCAGGTCGTGATGAAGAAACCATTGAGCTGGTTGAGAAATACTCTAAAGCACAGGGTTTGTGGCGCGATAATGACAACGAACCTGAGTTCACTGACACGCTGGAGCTAGATTTAAGTACTGTAACGGCTTCATTGGCTGGTCCGAAACGTCCTCAGGACCGGGTGGATATGGAGCAGCTTGGCAGTAACTTCGACCTGATACTGGAAACGAACGGTAAATCGGGTGAGAAAGACAAAGAAGTACAAGTGAAAGGTAAGGATTATTCCTTATCTCACGGTGATGTTGTCATCGCTGCTATAACCTCTTGTACCAATACCTCAAACCCAAGTGTCATGATGGCGGCTGGTTTGGTTGCTAAGAAAGCCGTAGAGAAAGGTCTGACACGTAAACCCTGGGTTAAATCTTCGCTGGCACCGGGCTCTAAAGTGGTTACCGACTACTTTGAAAAAGCCGGTTTAGATGAATACTTAGATAAGCTTGGCTTTAACTTAGTGGGTTATGGTTGTACCACTTGTATCGGTAACTCCGGTCCACTGGATGATGAAATAACGCAGGCCATTAATGAAGGTGACCTGACAGTATCTTCTGTGTTGTCAGGAAACCGTAACTTTGAAGGCCGTGTGCATCCAGAAGTTAAGGCTAACTGGCTGGCGTCACCACCGCTAGTGGTTGCTTATGCGCTGTCGGGTACAACACGTACCGATTTGAGTAAAGATCCTTTAGGTAAAGACTCAGACGGAAATGACGTGTTCTTGAAGGATATTTGGCCAAGCAGTTCAGAAATTGCCGAAGCTGTGAAAATGGTTGATAACGAGATGTTCGGCAAAGAATATGGCGAAGTCTTCGAAGGTGATGAAGAATGGCAGTCAATTAGTGTTGCCGAAGGCAATACGTATAACTGGCAGGACGACTCCACCTACGTTAAGAATCCGCCGTTCTTTGAAGGTATTGATAAGCCACTGCAGGCACCGAGCGACATTAAAGACGCTAACGTGCTGGCCGTATTTGCGGACTCAATTACTACGGACCACATTTCACCGGCAGGTTCTATCAAACCCGATTCACCGGCAGGGAAATATCTGCAGGAAAATGGCGTAGAAGTTAAAGACTTTAACTCTTATGGTTCGCGTCGTGGTAACCACGAAGTCATGATGCGCGGTACCTTTGCCAATATTCGCATCAAAAACCAGATGCTGGATGATGTTGAAGGTGGTTACACCAAGTACATTCCAACTGGCGAGCAAATGGCTATTTACGATGCCGCCATGAAGTACATGGAAAATGACACACCGTTGGTTGTATTGGCTGGTAAAGAGTACGGTACCGGCTCAAGCCGCGACTGGGCAGCAAAAGGTACAACGCTGTTAGGTGTTAAGGCTGTGCTGGCGGAAAGCTACGAGCGCATTCACCGTTCTAACCTGGTGGGTATGGGTGTTCTGCCGCTGCAGTTTGCTGAAGGTGAAGGTGTTAAAGAGCACAAGCTGACTGGCGAAGAGCAGATATCGATTTTAGGCCTTGATGATAGTCTCAAACCCGGACAAATGCTGAAAGTTGTTGCTAAACGCAAAGACGGAAGCGAAGTTGAGTTTGAGGTTAAGTGTCGTATCGATACTGGTAATGAAATGAGCTACTACAAAAGTGGTGGTATCTTACATTACGTATTGCGCGGAATGCTTAAATAAGAGTCACTATAGTGAACTGAAACCCGGCCACCGTGCCGGGTTTTTTATATCATCAAGCCGCGACCGCCGTCGACTTTAATGGACTCCCCCGTAATAAACGGGTTGTCACGTAAAAAGCGAACGGTTTCTATCATTGGCTCTAAACCCCCTTCAACCCGCAATGGTGTCTCATCCAGAACCTGCATACGATGTTCTTTATCGTGCTCTGGTAAAAATAGAATAGGGCCTGGTTGAATGGCGTTGACTCTTACGGACGGCGCTAAGCTTTTAGCAAAAGCCTGGGTCATGTTGGCGAGCCCGGCTTTCGCTGCGCAATAAGCAATATAGTCTGTAGACGGGCGATCAGCGTATATGTCCGTAATATTAACAACCAGACCATTCTCTGAATGGCTTAATTGCCGTTGCAAGCCGCTTATGAGCAGGTATGGCGCCATCCCGTGTACCTGGAATACTGCAGCTAATGCGTTGTTGTCGTTATCAACGGTCTCGTTGTCGAAAAAACAGGAAGCGTTGTTAACCAATAGATCGACAGAGTCCGTAGCGCTACTAATAGTACGAACCATGGCCTGAATACTGTCTATGTTGGTGAAATCTGCTTGTACGCCCTGAGCGCCTAGTGCTTCCAGTTCGCCAATACCGTCACGCGAGCTATTGTAATGCGCAAATAACTGGTATCCCTCAGTCAGTAACACTTTGGCCAACTCAAAACCAAAGCGTCGTCCGGCGCCTGTAATAACCGCTGTTTTGTTCATGAGGTGAGTCCTAAATCTGGTAATAAAGAGGTTAAATATTCCGGTACACGAGGCTTTTCTTCAAGTCTTCCCAGGATATCAATGTCTATGGTGCGATCTTTAAAGCTTCTTTGCGGGTCTGAACGGTCGCGGCCCATAGCTTCTTCAATAGCATTAAACTCTTGCTTTAGTTCTTTCGCAGACATAGGCGTACGGATAATAAATAAGGCGTTCAAAAAGCCGTTATTGGTGTCCATGTCGACTGGTGAAGTCGGGATATTTCGTGAAAAGCGTATATCGTCGGATAAAGCCTTAAGAGCCACTTGTGCCTGAGGGAAATGTGTTTCAGGCTCAATGTTTGAACCAAGACTACATAAATACTTTTGCATTGAATGACTGACCACTAAACGTAAATAATATGTTGAACTGATTACGGGCAATAACAGTAAACAGATGACTATTTTAAACAGTTGAAATTAAAAAACTCTGCTGCTAGCCTGAGATTTCAACTAATGCTAGTGAGCAACAGTTTTAATGACGACGCAGAAAAATGGTTTTAACTATTGCTATATTTTGTTTGCTTTATGTTTGTTGGTAATGTTGCCAACAACTGCGCATGCGAGCTCGTTAAAACTGAGCGGGCCGAACTCCGTTGTAAAAGAAGGTTACTTCACCGTTTCTGTTAGCGCCCCGAATTTTGACGAGCTTAACAGAGTTACTATTGAAGTTGCCAGCAATTCAGAGTTTGCCAAGAGTACTCGTCAGTTTCCTACGCTAGGTGACTTCCAGGATATTTCACTTACCGGTTTTAGCAACGGCACTTACTATGTGCGCGCTCGAGCCGAAGGCCCTGATAACCAAATCTATACCAGCAATACTATTGAGATAACTGTGGAGCACTATCCGCTCTGGCAATCTCTGACCTTATTCTTCGTCGGCCTGGTTATTTTCATTACTCTGGTAGCAACATTATTGCTGCTTCATCGGCAATGGATTCACTCCAGACAAGAGCGCCATGACTGAGTTCGCACTGGATACGAGTACCGGCATCACTATTATCGTCCTGTTTGGGGTGTTCTGGGTAGCCTTTGGTTATTGGCTGGGGCGGAAGAACCGCAGCCACGAGGATTTTGCTCTGGCAGGGCGGAATGTCGGTTTTGCGTTTGCCGCGGCAACGGCTATGGCAACCTGGGTGACCAGTAATACTACGCTGGTTGCACCCCAGTTAACCTATCAGTTCGGTATTTGGGGAATGGTAGGGTATTCCTTTGCCGCCCTGGGCTTAGTGCTGTTTGCGCCTATGGCTAAACGCATTAAGGAGCTGCTGCCAAATGGTTATACATCTGGCGACTTTGTTCGTTTACGTTATGGCAACCTGGCCTGGCTTGTTTTTATCATCATTTCTGTGGTTTACGCTTTTGGCTGGTTAATTAGTCTGGGAATGGCCGGGGGCATTTTGCTTGAGTCACTCAGTGGGCTCGATTATCACATTGGCATGACTACCATACTGATAATTTGTGTCGGCTATACACTCTTTGGCGGAATGCGGGCAGTTATTGCCACCGACTTTATTCAGGCTTTAATTATCATTGTTGGTATCAGTTTTATCGCTTACTGGATAATTGACAATGTTGGCCTGCAGAGCATTCACAGCAACCTGACAAGCGAACATCCGCAACTGTTGGATATGTTGTTTCCGGCCGCTGTTATGTTTTTGTTTAACAATATCTTCTTCGGACTTGGGGAAATCTTTCACTCCAATGTCTGGTGGTCACGGGCTTTATCTTTTAAAAAGAATGTGGCCTACAAGGCTTATTTAACCGGTGGCTTATTATGGCTGCCCATTCCTATTGTTACCGGGTTCATTGCATTAGCAGCGCCGCAGCTGGGCATTTTCCCGCCAAGCCCCGATATGATTGGTCCGACTGTTGCAGCCGCTGTATTAGGTAAAGTTGGCGCGATTATCGTTTTCATCGTAATTTTCTCTGCGTTGGCATCCAGTCTGGACTCATTACTTGCTGCAACCTCTGACTTAGTTACACAGGATATTTTCCATAAAAAACTGAAACCTAAAGCCAGCGACAAAACATTAATGCGCTTTAATCGCAGTTGTATTCTAGGCTTAGGAATTGTTACCTGGTTATTGTGCTTGCCGCGCGTTGCGACCTTAGGTGCTTTATTAAATTTTGCCGGGGCTTTTGTTGCCAGCACCATCTGGCCAATAGTACTGGGGCTGTATCACCGTCGGTTGACGGGAACATACGCGGCTTGCGCTATGGCGTTCGGTACGGCATTTGGTATGCTGAGTTACTTTGTTGTCGGCTTCTATGTCGCCGCTTTAGTGTCATGTGCGGTTTCCGGTCTAATATGTCTAATAGGCATTTTACGCAGTCGCGAAGAGTTTGACTGGGACGGGCTAAATGAGAAGGAGCAGTCAAATGCTAATTAGTGAACTGGCTTTTGAGTGGTTAATTTCTTTGGCGCTAATAATGACTTGCTTAGCTCCGGTTTTGTTACTGGGGCTTTTTATTAAAGATTTTATTTCTAAAACCATATGGTAATTGTATGACTATAAAGGATGTCTCCTTTGAACGGGATCGCCCCGATGTTTGTGGCGATGCTCATCCAAAGGCGTTATTGAAAGCAATTCAGGAAGATGGTGATTACTTGCTGAACTTGTCGAATCAGCATGTTGTGTCTGCAGATCAATTTTCGCGATTGGGTATGTTGCAGCTGTTCCGGCTTGCTGCCAAGTACGAGGCTAACCCTCGTCGTTTTAGCACATCGTTACAAGGCAAAATTTTAATCAGCGCGTTTTACGAGCCAAGTACTCGTACTCGTTTGTCATTTGAAAGCGCCTGGCACCGTCTGGGCGGCGATATCATGTCAATTACGGATCGTTCTACTACCGGCATAGCCAAAGGTGAGCGTTTAGCCGATGTGGCTGAAATGTTTAATAACTATGGTGATTGTGTGGTGTTGAGGGACAATAATGAAACCTCACTGGAAGAGATGATCGACTCATTGCGCATTCCCATTATTAATGCGGGTAATGGTTCAGATGAGCATCCAACTCAGGCGCTTACGGATATGTATGCAATGTTTAAATGGCGCCCCGATTTAGTGACGGACGAAGCCGATAAAGCACCAATAAAAATTGGCATTATTGGTGTGCCAAATAAAATGCGCACAGTGCGTAGCTTTATTAAATGTTTAGTAAAGTTTCCAAAAGCAATCGATGAAATTGTCATTATTCATGATGAAGAATCGTCGACTCAGCTATTTGGAAGTGAGCAACGAGAACAGATTGAGCAAGCCGGAATAAACATTCGTACGACCCGGGATTTAGAGCAGGTACTACCAGAGCTCGATGTCGTTTATATCAACGCTATTTCGTGGGAAGGTGATACCTTTAGTACTTATGGCAGTGAGTTTCATTTAACGGCGCAGTCACCGCTAAAAGACAGCGCTATTATTTTACACCCATTAGCGCGCGGTGAAGAATTATCCGCCGATCTCGACCATACGCCTCATAACTGGTATTTCAGCCAGGCACGGGGGGCGGTGTTTTTACGTATGGCGCTACTGACCTGTATGGTACAGCGAGCTGAACGCGTCATTGATGTCGTCTGATACGAGGAAAAGCAAAGAATGTGCGGAATTGCTGGCGTTTTTCATCATCAAACGGAAAGAGCGATTGAACCCCAAACCTTAGTGAATATGGCTGCGATAATGCATCATCGTGGCCCTGACGGGTTTGGTTATGAAGTACAACAAGACTATGGTGTGGGATTTAGTCACGCCCGATTATCCATTATCGACCTGGATGAAAAGCGAGGTCGGCAACCTTTTATATCAGCCGATAAACGACTGATGCTGACTCACAACGGTGAATTTTACGACTTTAAACGCATACGTGCGGACTTAACCGCTCGTGGCGCACGGTTTAACAGTAAAAGTGACTCTGAAATTGTTCTTCACCTGTTTGAGCGTTACGGACTGGAGGACACTCTAAAGGAGCTTCGTGGAGAGTTTGCTTTCGGCTTATTCGATGCAAAAGATGAAAGCCTGTATCTGGTGCGCGACAGGTTTGGAATTAAGCCTTTGTACTGGACGGAAACGGAGCACGGTGTGGTGTTTGGGTCTGAACTGAAAGTACTGTTTGCCCACCCTGAGGTTAAACGGGAGTTTTCGGCAGAGGGCTTATACCACCAGCTGATTCAAGTGATGGTTCCGGGCTCTACGGCTTTTGAAGGGATTAATCAGGTTCAGCCGGGTTATGTGATTAAGTTGCAGCGCAAAAATGGCAAAGTGGTTGCAACAGAGCATAAGTACTGGGATGTCGACTTTCCACCGGAAGAGAGCTACCCGGGCGCCGATGTTGACGAAGAGACTTACATTGAAGGCGTTCGTGCAAAGTTACTGGAAGCCGTTCAGCACCGAATGACAGCTGACGTACCTGTCGGTTGCTATTTGTCCGGTGGTATTGATTCATGCGCCATTCTTGGGCTTGCATCTGCCTCAACTCAAACCTCGGTAAAAGCCTTTACCATAGGTTTTGATTCTGCTGACTACGATGAAACCCCCATAGCAGAGGAAATGGCTGAAGCCACTCAGGCTGACCACCATATTATGCGGCTTAAAGCCGATGACCTCTATGACCATTTTGTGAAAACCTTGTGGCACACCGAGCGAACCATATACAACACGCTGGGTGTGGCCAAGTATCTGATGAGTAAAGAGGTACACGAAGCCGGTTATAAAGTCGTGATGACCGGAGAGGGTTCTGATGAGCTCTTTGCAGGTTACCCGGCTTTTAGAAAAGACATGTTCCTGCATGGACTTGACCATTTGCCGGAAGTGGAGCGGGTTGAGTGGCAGGAGCTGTTGGAGAAAAACAATAAACTCTTTAAAGGCGCGATGTTGGCTCGCGAAGAGTTTGTCTGCGAAGCTTTTAACCAGAAAATGGGCTTTACTCCAAGTTGTGTGCAGCCGTGGCTTTCCTGCTCATCGGTTGCTTTGCCGCTTATGTCAGAGAAAAAGCGGAAGCAGGTTGAAGGCTATGACCCCAGCCAGGCTATTGCCAACACACTTGATAAAGACATGCTGGACGGTCGGCACCCGCTGGACAGAGCTCAGTATGTCTGGATTAAAACCATGCTGGAAGGGCAAATTCTGACCTGGGGCGGTGACCGGGTGGATATGGCTAATTCAATGGAGGCGCGCCCGGCATTTTTAGATCATCACTTAGCGGAATATGCTTTCACTGTGCCGCCGCACCTGCGCATTAAAGGCAATAAAGAAAAATATGTGTTGCGTGAAGCCATGAAAGGCTTGTTGCCGGAAACGCTGTATAAACGTGAAAAGTTCGCTTTTATGGCACCGCCGGCGCACACCGACCCGGAGAAATGGAAAGCCGTTGAGAAGCTGGCAGATCAGTTTCTGAATGCTGAGGCAGTGAAGTCAGCCGGTCTGCTGGATTACGACGAAGTGGTGCGGACCTTTGAACGACATCAGGATGAGAATGTTCCGAATGAAGAGCGTGTGCAGCTTGATGCCGTCATCAACCATATGCTGGGTGTTCAGGTGCTGCATCATCACTTTGTGGCAACTGATGTGCCCAAGCAAGCTCAGCAGCGCGCTACTGAGCTGGGCTGGACGGCCTGATTATTACCGCTTAACTAATCATCGGTGACTGCAGGAATGTAGTCGCCGTACCCTTCTTCCTCCATTTTTTCTAAAGGAATAAAGCGCAGTGCCGCTGAATTCATGCAGTATCTTAAACCAGTAGGCGGTGGACCATCATTAAAAACGTGGCCTACATGAGAGTCTGCTTTGCGGCTGCGAATTTCAGTACGGGTGTAGAACCAGCTGCTGTCATCTTTTTCTACTACCGCGTCTGGGCTTATGGGTTTAGTAAAACTTGGCCAGCCGGTACCCGATTCGTATTTATCTGCTGAAGAGAAAAGTGGCTCACCACTTACTACATCTACATAAATACCCTTGCGATCATTGTCCCAGTAGCGGTTATCGAAGGCGGGTTCCGTTTGGTCTTCCTGAGTCACTGCATACTGAATATCCGTTAGGCGTTTTTTCAGTTCGCTGTCACTAGGTTTAACGAAGCTTTGCTGCTCAGCTTTACCTGTGGGGTTGTCATTCGTAAATTGCTGATAGTCAACGTCCGAGGTATCGCCCCAATGCTTCTCAACGAAGTCATAACGCCCCGAGTTGTAGGTATAAATACGGTAGCGAACGGGGTTCTTGTCGTAATAGTCCTGGTGGTATTCTTCAGCTTTGTAGAAGCTCTTAAAGGGTGTTATTTCAATAACCACCGGGTCAGGGAAGGGTCCATTTTTATCCAGCCATTCGCGCGACTCCATAGCTATGCGCTTTTGTTCATCATTGTGATAAAAAACAGCGGGGCGATACTGTTTACCACGGTCTACAAACTGTCCGTCGTTGTCTGTCGGGTCACTGATACGCCATAATTTCTGAAGTAACGCTGCATAGCTTACGATATCTGGGTTGTAATATATTTGCGCTGCTTCAGTATGTCCGGTTTTACCTGCAGAAACCTGTTCATATGTTGGATTAGCTTCGTCACCTCCACTATAACCAGAAATGACTTCCCGGACGCCGGGCATCTGTTCAAAGGCTTCCTCAACACACCAAAAGCAGCCGCCGGCAAAAGTCGCGACTTTTTCATCTTTTTGCTTTGTTGGCCCGCTATTCTGTGCCATGCTGAAACAAGATACTAACAAACCAACAATAACAATTATAAGGCGAAACGACATAGTGTTCTCCAACCAAAGGTGGTGTTTAGTTATAGACCGTTTAATATGAAAAAGATTTCTTGGTTAGCTTTTATTTTTACTCTTGGTTGCCAGTCAGCTGCAGCAGCTCAACAGGCTGATGAAGACGATGATATGTGGCTGGACAGTTTCCGTAGTGGGCTTGGTACTTCGGTAGACGCAACCGCACGCTGGTTTGACGGCTTGTTCGGAGATGAAAGCATTAATCAATATGAACGCTCATATGGGCGGCTTTCGGTTGCGCCGCAATGGGATCAGTACGATGGCTTTGAAGTTAAGTCACGCTTCAGAGCCCGGGTAACCTTACCTAAGCTAAAAGAAAACGTTTCGGCGTTCATTGGCCGGGTTGATGAAAATGAGTTTTTGGATGATGACTCTACCGGTCGTCCTTCAGTTATTCGTTCCCCGCAGTCAGACGAAGAGTGGCTAGTGGGCTTAGGCTTTGATCCCGAAATTAACGAAGCGCATCGAGTATCCTACAGCATAGGTATCCGTGGTGGGTTACGGTTTGATACCTATGCCAGAGCCCGCTATATGACCGGTTTTGTTTTTTCTGGTAATCAGCAAGTTCGTATGCAGTCTTCGGCTTTCTGGCGCGACAGCGACGGCTTCGGTGTTGCGCAGAGAGTCGATTATGAAGCCACGTTAACTGACACATGGTTATTAAGGTGGGCTTCTAAAGGTACTTTTGCAGAAGAAACGGACGGTGTTCGCTGGAACAGTACTGCGCGTTTATATCATTTGTATGGGCAAGAAAAAGCCTGGGCGACAGAAACCTGGATAGAGGGTAATACTGACCATGAGGTGCCAGTTCAGGACTATGGATTACGCTTTCTTAATCGTCAGCGATACTTACGGGAATGGTTTTTTGTGGAAACTTGGGTTGGGTACCACTGGCCTCGCAATCTTATGACGGAACAGCGTAGCGGCCAGTGGTTAATTGGTGTGGAGTTTGAGGTTCACTTTGGAACCAATAATGCCTACATGCCTGAGCCGGAAAAAACTAAGTCCAGTACTAGTGGGTCATGGTCAGAAGAGCGGAAAGGGCCTTCTGCAAAATACGCCTCATCGCGGTAGTCATATACCTGAGGTTCGTCAGCATTAAAGGGTAGATGATACACCTCCTGAATCGCGTTTTTAAGTGAATCTGCAACAAAAACGTGATCTAAAGCTCCGGCCTGACTGTCGTAAACGTAAGAATAGTCCTTTGCGTCTGAAGGGTTATAAAAACCATTGTCAGTAAAATAACGTACCGGATCTTCCTGATAGTAAGCATTAAAATCACCCAGTAATACCGGGTTTGCTAAAGACTCGCTCTGAATCCATTGAGTTAACTCTTGCGAGGACTGAAGTCTTAAGTCGTTCCAGCAGGCCTGCCCATCATTTTGGTTACTGTTAGGGCTTTCAGAGTCTTCCGGACAACTGCCTTTCGATTTGAAATGATTCACCACAACACTGAATTCTTTATCTGTGTTGGCGTCGATAAAGCTCTGCGCAAGAGGAGGGCGGCTTCCCCAGGAGAAAGGTCCCTGACGTGTAAATATCGCGTGAGAACTCGGTTTTACACGCTGCGGTTGATAAATAATACCGACAGTAATTTGGTCTGTTCCTATTTTTTCGGCACGCGGCTCAGCTATTGCGTAATCTTTTCCTGATGCTTTTTCCAACGCCTTAACCAATTGCATTATTGCGCTGCGTTCACCAAATCCGTCATTCTCAATTTCCATTAAGCCAATAACATCAGCATCAATAGCCGCTAGTGCTGCCACAATTTTTTTCTGTTGTCGTTGCATTTGCTCCGGAGTGTCGGCTCCTCTGGGAGTCGGGAAACCTTGTCCGGTGCCGTTTCCATTAAAGAAGTTCAGCACATTAAAACTGGCGATGCGTACGGCATTATCTGACTTCTCTGCCAGTTGCGGTTGCACAGATGGTGTTTCTAGTTCTAAGTTGTCGGTTGGCTGAATTCGGTAACGGTTATTGAACTGACTGATAATCCCCGAGAAGCTTTTCAGGGTTGAACCCGAGCGTAAGCTGCCTTGTTCACCATACTGTAGCTCGGTAAATGGCAGCGGACGGGGCTCGACAATATTGCTGTTGTCGTCAACCTGCAAGCGGTTCAATTCGTTTTCCTGTGCCTGAAGTTTTGCATCTTTTCCCGGCATAACGATTTGAGTCGGCGTCCATAAGCGCCCTGCAGAGATATCGAAAAAACCGTAGCGAGGGTAATTGTAATTGCCGGAAACTGTCAGGCTCTCGCCTTTAGTAGCGGATAAAATGACAGGCATACCTTCTAAGGCTTCAAGCTCGTCAAGTGATTCAACCGGGAGTTCCAGCTCAGTTCTCACAGGAAGTGTTTTTGCTTCACCGCAGGTTGTTATATTGGATACCTCTATTAACGAGGTTAATTCTGAACGCTCTTCAACTTGTCCTGTCACTCTTACCCATTCACCGTTATTAACTTGTGAATGCAGTTTATTAGTGACTATAAATAAACCTTCTGAGGTGGCAGAATTTTCATCCATATCCTCAGGCAAACTGTGAATAAAAAAGCCGCCAAGTTGCTCAGGCGCCTGCCAGCTTGCGGTAACAATACCGCGCACGGTTACTTGCTTACCAACCTTTGGAGACTGTTCACTTTCTCCCTGCACCTGTGAAATAGAAATAATCTCTTTGTCATTTCCACAGGTTTCTGCAATTGCAGCTCCAGATAAAAGCAGAGCTGGTAATAAGCTAAGTAGTCGTTTGTGCATGTTAATGGTCCAGTTTGTGGTAGCTTCCAACTTCAAGTACGGGCGCGGCGTCGAGACGTTCCGCATCCATCATATTGGCAATTCTTTGCATTGACGAGAGCAGCAACGACTGCTCCCATTCATCCAGTGCCTGAAACTTTTCTATGAAATCTTCCTGCAATGGCTGTGGTGCTTTTTCCAGTAGAGTCAGGCCCTGCTCAGTGAGGTAAAGAGAAACCCTGCGTTTGTCTTGTTCACTACGGTGTCTGTGGATTAACTGCCGATGTTCAAGGCGTTCGATGACATTAGAGACGGTCGCCGGGCTTAGATTGATATTTTGTGCCACTTTACTGGCGGTTATGCCGTTTGCCGCATTTATTTCACGCAGAATTAATAACTGAGGCGCGGTTAATCCGGAATACTTATTTAACTGCTTAGAGTATAAGTCGATAGCGCGAATAACTTTTCTTAAGGCCAGCAGCAGTTCTTCGTACTTTTCCATAATTGCCTCGTAACTTATTAGTATCTTGGAGCCGATAAGTCAGTACGGCGAATTTGAACGACTACCCCGAGTTTAGGGTGATCAAAGTAATGTGTTTCGTGACTGATAACTCGCCGTAACTGAGAAAAATAATAGCTACGTAAATAAGGTGTTTGTTTACTCGCACCATTAAGGGCATAAGCCGCCTGAGTTTCTAAGTCGTTGGCAATACGCTTGATTTCATCTTGTTCGCGTAAATTGAATTCACCGTCAATATGCAGATAGTTACCGACCAGGAAAATATGCATTAAGCCGTCAAATTCCCAGGCAAGCTGAGGGTTTCCGGCAGCCTTCAGAGGCGGGCGAATCGGTGTGTTATCGTCTGAGCTGATAAAGGGTTCGCTGCCCGACTCAATAAAGCTGAGCAGGCGTTGGATATTATCCATGCGCTGCTCCTGACCAGCATTGGACAGCGGTGTGCTGAGTTGTTTCTGGTCTTTGGGAAAGCCATTATAGAAAAAGTCGTTGCTATAATTTTTGCCGCCAAATAAACGCATTTTGCGACCTATACCGCGGGTAAAAACCGGTTGTCTCCAGGCTAGATGCAACAGAGATTTAGCCTGACCTTTGCGCTCGAGTTCGGTTCTAATTGGGGAGAGCTCGAGTGCGTCTGCAGGCATCAGGAAAGGCTGAGATGCTTGCTCTATGTTGCCACCAGGACCATCAATAACAACCTCAGTAGAGACCATTTCAGATAACCTGTGTTCCGGTGCGAATGGGTTACCGGCAATAGGTATCCATTGGTCTTCGTTGTCATACCGACAGGCAATATCAATTTGCCAGTTTTGTTCAGAGAATGCTTCGCAAATAGGCAAAGCGCTGCGAAGAGAGCGGTTTTGTTGGCTGTAGTGAGGCGTCAATAAATCCCGGCTTTTATTAACGGCAATAGGCTGCATGGTTAAAGAAAAGTTTTCACCGGACTGATCAGTAGCGGTTTGTTTGAAGACCAGAACTTCAACTTCAAACCAGCGCCAATAATCTTTATTTGCTTGGGCCATAGCATTTACAGACACTAAAGCTGTTAATGCGGTTGCTAAACCCAGTACCGATTTTACACCCCGATGTACCAGCGCCATTTATTCACTCCTGTGTTACGCCGCCTGAGATTGTTCTGCAAACTCGTCTAGCAGAGACTCTACCAGTTTTAAGCGGCTTTGAGTATCTTCCAGTGGTTGACTCAAACGTAAACGGTTTGGCCCGTCCAGCTTATAATAGCTGGGCGCTTTTTGAATTAACCCAATAATTATCTCGGGGTTAATTTTCGTGTCGTCGGCAAATTCAATAATACCGCCCTGATTACCAATATCAATTTTGCGTATACCTAACTGTTCAGCATTATTGCGAAGTTGTGTCTGTCGAATCAGGTTTTTCGCGGCGTCCGGTAACAGGCCAAAACGATCAATCAATTCTACTTGTAGATCATCAAGCTCTTTGCTGGTTTCGCAGTTGGCTATTCGCTTATACAAACTTAAACGATTATTGACGTCTGGTATGTAAGCTTCAGGTAAAAGTGCCGGCAGTTTTAAGTCAATTTCAGCACGCTCGTGCAATAGCTGCGCAAGCGCCGGTTCTTTTCCTTCTTTTAAAGCTTTAACCGCTTGCTCCAGCATGTCCATATATAACGTAAAGCCAATGCTTTCAATCTGACCACTCTGGTCATCGCCCAGCAGCTCGCCGGCACCACGAATTTCTAAGTCGTGAGTTGCGAGCATAAAGCCGGCGCCTAAGTCTTCAAGCTGAGAGATAGCTTCAAGCCGTTTGTGTGCGTCTTTGGTCATGCGTTTGGGGTGTGGCGTTAATAAATAGGCGTAAGCTTGATGATGCGAACGTCCAACCCGGCCTCGCAGCTGATGCATCTGCGCCAGACCCAGGTGATCGGCGCGATCCATAATAATGGTGTTGGCGCTGGGTATGTCGATACCGGTTTCAATAATAGTGGTACAGACCAGAACATTAAATCGCTGATGGTAGAAGTCCGACATAATGCGTTCAAGGTCACGTTCACGCATTTGCCCGTGAGCAACCACAACCCGCGCTTCCGGAACCAGAGTTTCAATGTCAGCCGCAGTTTTTTCAATGGTGTCGACATTGTTGTGTAAGAAATAAACCTGACCACCGCGCAGAATCTCACGCAGTATAGCCTCACGAACCGTGGGCTCGTCGTATTCGCGGACAAAAGTTTTTACTGCCAGTCGCTTCGCTGGTGGCGTGGCTATAATTGACAGGTCACGAATGTTGTTCATGGCCATATTCAGGGTACGCGGAATCGGTGTTGCTGTTAGCGTCAGAATATCTACGTCAGCGCGCAGGCGTTTAATGGTGTCTTTTTGTCTTACACCAAAGCGGTGTTCTTCGTCGACAATGAGCAGACCCAAGTCATGACACTTCACATTGTCTTGTAGTAACTTGTGCGTACCAATAACAATATCGACTTTGCCGTTGGATAAGTCTTCAAGAATACCTTTGGATTGCTTCGCGGTTTTAAAGCGCGACAGCACTTCAACCCGAATGGCCTGCTCAGCAAAACGGTCACTGAAGTTTTCATAGTGTTGCTGGGCAAGCAGGGTGGTCGGAACCAATACCATGACTTGCTTGCCTTCATTAACCGCAATAAAGGCTGCGCGCATAGCCACTTCGGTTTTACCAAAGCCCACGTCGCCGCAGACCAGCCTGTCCATAGCGCGGGGCTGTTGCATGTCCTGCTTAACCGCATCAATTGCACTTTGCTGGTCAATGGTTTCTTCAAACGGAAATCCGGCGGCAAAACGCTGGTAATCTTCTTCGTTGATATTAAATGCGTAGCCGGGCTTAGCTTCGCGGCGCGCGTAAATATCGAGCAGTTCAGCGGCAACATCACGGACTTTTTCCGCAGCTCGTTTTTTGGCCTTGTCCCAAGTATCGTTCCCCAGCTTATTTAACGGAGCATGGCTTTCTTCACCGCCACTGTAGCGGCTTAAAACGTTAAGGTTGGCGACCGGAACGTAGAGCTTGGCACCGCCAGCGTATTCAATGGTGACAAATTCGGTGGTGACATTCCCGGCATCCAGTGTCGTCAGGCCCTGATAACGACCAACCCCGTGGTCCAGGTGAACAACCGGCTGACCGGCTTGCAGTTCCGCTAAGTTGCGAATCAGTGTATCGGCGCTGACAGTCGCTTTTTGCTGACGTCGGCGGCTTTGTACCACGCGGTTACCAAACAATTCGGTTTCGGTAATAAACCAAAGTTTGGCGTCTGGTAAATAAAATGAATTAATAATGGGGCTAATGATTAATCCAATTTGCTGGGTTGGGCATTCATCCAGTCCCGAGCAAAGTCTTACCTGAAAGCCAAGCTTGCTGACAATTTCCCGCAAGGCTTCGCGGCGGCCTGCGCTTTCGGCTGACAGCAGAACTTTGTCACCGCTTGTCAGAGCCTGCTCCAGTTTAGCCTTTAACTTGGCAAAGGGCTGCTTTTGCTGATGGTCAGCGGCTATTTCCGTTACCGCCTCTGTCAAAAATGGCGTCGGGCCGGGTTGTGCCATTTCTGCCGGTACATTGGCACGCACCCGGCGGTACTGTTTGAAACCGGCGTGAATATTATCGACCGGAAGAAACAGCTCATTGGGGTGCAGTAATGGCCGTAAAGGGTCAAACTGACGCTGATCGTAGCGGTGGTTAATATCCTGCCACAGCCGTTCCAGGCTCGCCTGAATATTGCCGAAAGTAACCAATACCGTGTCGTCCGGAAGGTAATCAAACAAGCTGGCAGTTTCTTCGAAAAATAACGGAAGATAGTATTCAATACCACCGGGTAACTGGCCTTTACTGACTTGCTGATACACCGATTCGCGCTCAGTGCTCGCCTCAAAATGCTCACGGTAATTTGCGCGAAAGCGTTCAATCGCGGTTTTTGTCAGTGGAAACTCGTGTGCGGGCAGCAAGTTAATGCCATCTATTGGATCTTTTGATAGCTGAGTCTCAGGGTCAAACGGTCGAATGGTATCGACTTCGTCGTCAAAAAAGTCGAGTCGGTAAGGTGTCTGACTGCCCATAGGGTATAAGTCTAAGATTGAACCGCGGGCGCTGAACTCGCCATGTTCCATTACCTGATTAACATGACGATAACCGGCATTCTCAAGTTGCTGGCGTAGCTTCAGGCTGTCGAGCTGCTGGCCTTTTTCAATTTGTAACGCCTGTCCCTGCACAAAAGAGGTTGGAGCAATTCGGTGCAGCAGGGTATTAATGCTGACAATCAGTGCCCCGCGCTTGGCATCGGGAAGGCGTGCCAGCACGCTGAGCCGGTCAGAAATAATGTCCTGATGCGGTGAGAAACTGTCGTAAGGTAAAGTTTCCCAATCGGGGAAAAGCGTAATGTCGTCATGGTACTCGGTGTGTTCACCGGCAAAGTATTTCACTTCCTGTTCTAACCGGTGCGCCTGGTTAGCATCTGCAGTGACAATTAAAACCCGACCGGGCGTGGCGTCAATTAGCCTGGCTATCGCCATTGCCGGCGAGCTGCCATGCAGCTCCTGCCAGGTAAGGTCTTTATTTGCTGCCGGAGGAAAAGGGGGTCTTAATACAGATGCCTTAGTCATGACTACTCAACTGGTTTGGAAAAACGTCGGTATTATACCGAAATCAATCAGGAATTGGATGACAGGTTGTCGTTTTGTTTTTCTTCGCGGCGCTGTTTTGAGCGTTCTTTAAGCTGGCGACTCTGGGCATGGAGACTGGCTCGAATCAATAGCTCTTGATCTTCCTCACGAATCCGAGAAAAGCTAAGAGTGCAGCGATAAGTTTCACCCTCGTCTTCTGGTTTTGAGTTTTCTGCTGTCAGATAGCAATAAATTGCCAGAGCCTCTTCTTTAAAAAACAGTTTGGCCTGGAATGTCTGACCTTCGATCAATGGCGAGTCATTTATTATGCGAATACCGCCGCCACCGTATTCAACGCCTTCAAAGCGGTGAGCCGGGTCATCTTCGTTGCGGAGCATATAGCCCAGCAATATATTCATACGCTTATGTTGCTGCTCCAGAAACGCGACCAGAGCGCTACCCGACGACTGTTCAACTTTAATACTTTGCAGTTGCTGCTGGTCGCTTTCAGCCATGCTGGATGCAATAGTGAACAGTTCCGGAATTTCAGCAATAAAAGCGTCTTCGTCAGGGATGCTGTCAGCCGACTCCAGCGCAATTAAATTGACCGGGAAGCGATCTCTTACGGTGAAGAAATCTCCGATTGGTGATGTCATTGATGTCTGCGATTGCGTCATTGTGTCGGCTTTTAGTTGTCAGGCTCAATACAACTCATTATCCTTGCTCGTTATGAATTAGCAACCACCAAATAATTGAGGGTATATGTTTCAGCCGGTCGTGCTGTTTATTGGCCTGCGTTATAGTCGGGCAAGGCAGGGGTCTGCGTTTACCGCCTTTATCAATCGATTTGCCTTTGCCGGTATCGCTTTGGGGGTTATGGCTCTGGTGGTTGTGATGTCCGTTATGAACGGTTTTGAAGGGCAGTTAAAAGAGCGAATTTTGGGCGCTGTCCCTCAGGTAACCCTAACCGATGCTGACAGCACTACGGAATTGACAAACTGGCGTGAAACGCAGGAGCAGTTACCTGAATTAGAAGCCATTAAAGGGTCAATGCCCTATGTGCAAACTCAGGGCATATTGCAGTTTTCAGAAAAAATGTCGGTAGCCAACATACAGGGTATTTACCCGGATGCGGGCGAGGTACCTCTTTCACTTAAAGATAAAATGGTTGTTGGCGACTGGTTAAGTCTGACGCCGGGTAGTTACCATCTGGTGATAGGGCAGCGACTGGCGCAGAAGCAAGGAATAACCGTTGGCGATAACATTCGAATTATTGCCGCGCAGGGCGGTGTTTATACACCTTTTGGACTAGTGCCGTCGCAGCGCCGCTTTGTTGTCACTGGGTTCTTTTCTATGGGCTCAGAGGTGGATGAATCGGTTGTTTTTGCCCACGGTAGTGACTTAGCTCGTTTAATTCGGTTACCTGAAGGAAAAGTGAGTGGGCTGCAGTTGTTTTTAGATGATGCCTTTAAAGCTCCTCAAGTGGCTGAGAGCCTGCGAAATACAATGGCATTAACGATCAGCGACTGGCGACAAAATTACGGTCAGTTATTTGAAGCTGTAGGCATGGAAAAACGCATGATGTGGTTAATGCTGGCGCTAATCATTGCGGTTGCCGCATTTAACACTTTATCGGCTCTTATTATGGTAATAAACGACAAACGTCACGATATCGCCATATTACAAACTCTGGGTTTATCTAACGGGCGCATACGCACGGTATTTTTATTGCAAGGGCTTTATAACGGCGTGCTGGGCTCACTAATTGGCGTTATTCTGGGGCTGGTATTGAGTTGGTATCTAAATGATATTCTGGCGTTATTCGGTGCACAGATCTTTGCCGGATCAGATGAAGGCCTGCCCATTATCATTAATGTGTTTCAGGTGACCCTTACGGCTGTCGCCGCAATTACTTTAACTTTGGTGGCAACGTTATACCCCGCATCTCAAGCTGCACATGTTCAACCCTCGGAGGCATTACGCTATGACTGACGCGCTGTTGCGTTGCAAAGAATTGAGTAAATCTTATCAGGACGGGGGCGACCAGGTTACCGTTTTAAAAGACATTGATTTTGCTTTGCAAGCGGGAGAGATGGTCGCGGTGGTCGGTGCGTCAGGTTCAGGTAAAAGCACTTTACTGCATTTGCTGGGAGGGTTGGACAAAGCGTCATCGGGTCAGTTGTTTTATAAAGATCAGGAAATGACGCACTGGAAAGCCGACAAGCTGGCTCAATGGCGTAATCAAAACCTTGGCTTTGTGTATCAGTTTCACCATTTACTGCCCGAGTTTTCAGCACTGGAAAACGTTGCCATGCCGCAAATGATAGCGGGTAAAAGCCCTGTTGAAGCTAAAAAGCACGCGAAGCAGTTACTAGTGCGTGTGGGACTAGAGCACAGGTTATCACATCGTCCGGCACAGCTTTCTGGAGGGGAACGCCAACGGGTCGCTATAGCCAGGGCTTTTGTGAATAAGCCACAGGTGGTGCTGGCTGATGAGCCAACCGGTAATCTGGATGGCGAAGCGGCTGAGAGTATTTATCAGTTAATGCTGGAGCTGAATCAGGAAATGGACACGGCCTTTATTGTGGTAACTCACGACTTACAGCTGGCTGAGCAACTGCAGCGCGTAGAAGTTTTAAAAAATGGAATTTTGCATAAGGAGCAAGGCTAATGCAGCTTGCCTGGTTAATTGCCCGACGCTTTCGTAAAGGTACCGCGAAACAGGGCTTTTTGTCGTTTATATCGGCGTCATCAACTATTGGTATAGCGCTTGGGTGTGCAGTTTTAATTGCTGCCTTGTCGATGATGAACGGCTTCAATCAGGTGTTACAGGAGCGGTTATTAGCGGTTGTCCCTCAGGTTGAATACAGCGCAGTAGAAGGCGCGCTGGATGACTGGCAGGAAATAGCAGAAATAGCCCGGGAACACCCGCAAGTTATAGCTGCGGCTCCTGGAATTAATTCCACCGTTATGGTGCAAACCCAGTCAACCTTTCATGGTATTCAGGTTCGCGGAATATCTGCAGAGCAGGAACAAAAAGTATCGGCTTTATCCGACTATGTAAGTAACGAAGACTGGCAACGATGGCAGCAAAAAGGCGGTTTATTGTTAGGGGCAGGTTTAGCCGAGAAGCTCGACCTAGCTGTTGGCGACTCCGTTTCCTTACTAACACCGGAAAAGTCTGAGCGAGGTTTTCGTTCGCCAGAGCGGGTGCGACTGGAAGTCACCGGGCTGTTTAAGTTTGGCGGACAAATTGATTATCAAAATGCCTATGTCTCTCTGGAAACGGCTAAGAACGTGTTGAATTTTGCTAGTGATGTCAGCTCGGTACGCTTGCGGTTAAAGGATGTTTTTTCGGCTCCTGCGGTTGCCCGGGAAATAGGTAACCAGTTGCCAGAATTGGTCTATCTGGATGACTGGACCCGAAGTCATGGCCATTTATATCGTGATATTGAACTGGTGCGCTGGGTGGTGTATCTGGTTTTGATTCTGGTTATGGCCGTAGCCTGCTTTAATATTGTTTCAACGCTCATTATGACAGTAGCGAAAAAGCGCAGCCAAATTGCCATGTTGAAAACCCTGGGTATGAAAGACAGGTCCTTACTGCAGTCCTTTGTGTTACAGGGATTAATGAATGGACTATATGGAGTGGTTATAGGTTGTTTCTGCGGGATACTTTTGGCGCAATTTCTACCGGATATTATGCTGACGCTTGAATCTTGGTTCCACTTCGAAGTGCTCTCTAACGATATTTATTTTGTTGGTGAGGTGCCCTCTGAATGGGTTTGGGGCGATGTTATTTTAGTCGCGAGCGTGGCACTGGTAATGAGCTTGCTAGCCACTATTTACCCAGCCTGGCGGGCGGTTAAAGTTGAACCCGCTAAGGCCTTGCATGAAAGTACCTAGTTGCTTCCTGGATTACGACGTCGCCAGGCTTTGACCACAGACTGGCGCCAAAGTAAGCGTATACCGATATAACCAATAAAGCTGGATAACGTGCCCAGAATGAGGCAACCAAGCAAAAATGCAGGGCCTATAGTCGAAATACTGTGCATTAACCATTCCCAGCTGGCCTCAAAGGCAAAGGGTTGTGGAGGTTCGGCCAGTATGGCATTACCGACTAAATAGCAGAGATAAAATATCGGCGGCATCGTTATTGGGTTTGAAACCCAGACAAGTCCAACAGAAAGTGGCAGATTAACGCGAAAAGGAATTGCCGAAGCTGCCGCTAATAGCATTTGAAAAGGAACCGGTATAAAAGCGCAAAATAAGCCGACCGCAAATGCGCCTGAAGCTGACCGTCGGTTTAAATGCCATAAGTTTGCATCGTGCAGAAGGCTGCCGAATAAGCGAATCGCTTTGGATTCGCGCACTTTCTGATGATCAGGCATTAAGCGTTTAATGAAGCGTCTGGCCATAATTTGACGTTTATTACCTATCCGGTTACTGCCCCAGGGAAGGAGCAACGATGGATCGTTGGTTACTGGTCTTTATTGGCGGAATATTGTCCGCCTCGTTACACTCTGACATTAAATTCTGGCTAATTGTTTCAACTATCGCACTACTACTTTTGGCGACAGTTAATGCCTTTTTTTATTTTAGACAGAGGGAAGTAAAACAGCGAACCATCGTACTGCTACTGATGGTGTTATTTTGCGGTATTTTATGGGGTAATGCCAACCTTTATTGGCAAAAATTACGTGCTATACCAGACGAATTGATGGGTAACGAAGTTCAATTGACGCTTGTCGTGGATGAAATATCACGCCGTTATCCTTTTCATTTGCGTATGACGGGCAGGGTAGAAGTTCTGGCTGGTAAAGTTTTGCCTTTCTGGCAGCAACCCCGGGTTCAACTGAATTGGTATAACAGCCACCATAAACAGGTGCCGAAAGCTGGCGAGCGTTGGCAACTGGAAGTGAAGCTGAAACAGGCAACGGACTACCGCAATCAGGGGAGTTTTCGATACCGGCAATACTTACTGCGTAATAATATTTATTCCTTAGGAACAGTTAAAGACGGCGAAAAACTTACCAGCTTAATCAGTTTTCGACAGAAAATTTTTGATGGCATAAAACAAGCGAATTTATCTGAACCAGGTATATTGGCCGCTTTAACTATTGGCGAACGCAGCCTGTTAACCTCAGCCACTCGTGAAATCTGGAAAAGAACGGGGTTAGCCCATAGCTTAGCCATTTCTGGCTTGCATCTGGGGATGGTCGCCGGCGCCGCTACTTTATTCTTTCGTTTTTGTTTTCACTGTTTTCCCATCAGCTTACAAACCAGAGAGTGGCTAAACATTCGGCTGTGGTCGCTAGCATTCGCGGCAATTGTGGTAAGTGGTTATGCTGGTTTGGCAGATTTTTCAATATCGACTGTAAGAGCTTTAACCATGTTTCTGGTGGTTCTTCTGCATATTGTGTTAAATCTCAAGTTAAATCCGCTAAGTTTATTGCTGCGAGTGGTTACTGCTGTACTAGTGGTTGATGTTTTCGCCTGGCAGGATCCCGGTTTTTGGTTGTCTATTACTGCCGTTGCAGCACTTTTTCTAGCCAGTTGGCGCTGGAGCAAAAGTCGTGGTCGTTTCTCCGCGGTAAAAGGCCTTTGGTCAATTCAATGGCTGCTGTTGGTGGTGATGTCTCCTTTATCATTTTTATTATTTGGCGGCTTTTCACTTTTTGCTCCCGTAGTCAATTTGTTCGTGTTGCCTGTTATCAGCTTTTGGTTATTGCCGCTGGCATTAACCGGAACTGTTTTTGCTTTGTGTGATTCTGGTATTGCTGTGTTGTTCTGGCAATTGGCTGAACTCCCGGTTTCCTATTTGACTCCACTATTGGAAGCTATAGCGGGGTGCTCGGCTAATTGGTTGGAGCTGAACCAATGGCCGATAACTCGTGCCGCGCGGTTTGCTGTGCTGTTCGCACTTACTGCGGCATTGCTGTTGCCGGTAAGTCGTGGTTGGCAAAGGTTAGCTCTATTATTGTGCTTGCCTGTTGTGGCTTTTTCATTTTTTAATCAACGGGACGGAAAGTTGCGTCTTCATGTTCTGGATGTGGGACAAAGCCAGGCTGTAGTAATAGAGAAGGACGGCAAAGCCATGCTGATTGATACCGGTATTGAGTTTAATTCCGGTTTCAGTGTTGCGGAATCTGTTATTGAACCTTTTCTTAATTATCATGGTTTGCGGCCTGAGCTGGCTTTTATTAGCCATGGCGATAGAGATCATAACGGCGGCAGAGATTTTCTTAGGCAAAGGTATCCTCAGCTAGAGTGGCGCGGAGATTCCAGTGATAAACCCTGTCGCGCCGGTGATAAAGGTGAATGGAACAGCATGCAATGGGAGACTCTTTGGCCAACGCCTGCTTATCAGGATGCAAATCGGTTAAGTAAAAATAATCGTTCATGTGTATTACGCGTCAGTTATAAAGACTTCAGTGTTTTTCTGCCCGGAGACATTGAAATGATGGCGGAACAATTATTGCTGGAATCTTTACATGAGCTGTCTGAAGCTAGCTCAGATGTCCTTCTGATTCCACATCATGGCAGCAAAACATCGACTAGCTGGCCTTTGCTACAGGCGGTCGATGCCGATGTTTACCTTCTTAGTTACGGTAAACATAAGGGGTATGACTTTCCTCATCGCTATACACTGGAAAGACTTTCCCGTACTCAAAAGCCCTGGTTTGGAACCAAAGACAGCGGACAACTGACCATAGTTAGTGACGGCAACACATGGAGTTTGGAGTTACCCTTTGAAAACAGGTAGAATATCAAAAGTGTTAATGACTTATTTGAGACTACATGGATTCTCAGCTTAAAAAAAAGACGACCTTTAAACGCTTATTGGGTTATATCAAACCTTATAAGGCAGCTTTTATTGCTGCGGTCTTATGTATGATTGGTTACTCTGCCATTGATACATTGTTTTTATCCCAAATCGAAACCTTAATAGATGACGGGTTAACAGAGCAGGACTCTAATATACTGCTTTATGGTGCGCTTTTTGTTCCTTTTATTTTCATCCTTCGCGGTTCTTTGAATGTTGCCTCCAGCTATTTCCTGCATTGGGTTGGCTTTAAAGTTGTTACCAAAATGCGGCAGCAATTGTTTGATCATATGATGAAACTGCCAGTCGGTTTCCATGATCAGCACTCAACTGGCGACTTGATTTCAAAAATAACTTATGACACTCAGCAGGTAGCAGAAGCGAGCAGTCGAGCCGTTCTGGTTTTGGTAAAAGAAGGAGCCTTCGTAGCCGGGTTATTAGGCCTAATGTTTTACCAAAGCTGGCAATTATCATTAGTATTTTTAGTGATAGGCCCTTTGGTTGCAAAAGTTGTTGGGGTTGTTTCACGCCGCTTCCGTAAAGTCAGTAGCCGTATTCAGACCGCTATGGGGAATGTAACTACAACTGCAGAGCAGATGATCAACGGCCACAAGGTTGTGATCATGCACCAGGGTCAAAAAGGTGAGTCGGCACGTTTTTCAGAAATAAACAACATTACTCGTAACCAGAATATGAAGCTGGTTAACACCCGTGCTATCAGTACCTCGGTTATTCAGTTTATTGCTTCGTTAAGCCTTTCTATGGTTCTGGTTATTGCCAGTTTTCCTGAAATGCTGGGGGAACTATCTGCCGGTGCTTTTACTACACTGCTTACCGCTATGATAATGCTGCTTCGCCCATTAAAGCAGCTTACTAACGTAAATAGTGATTTCCAGCGCGGTATTGCGGCGGCGACCAGTGTGTTTGCGATTCTTGACGAGCCTATTGAAGTTGATAAGGGCTCGCGAGTGGTTGATCGTGCAGCGGGTGATATTGTCTTTGATGACGTGACTTTTTCTTATCAAAAAGATGATGAGCCAGCGCTTCAGCACATTAATTTTAAAGTTGATCAGGGCAAAACCGTGGCACTGGTGGGGCGTTCAGGTAGTGGTAAGTCGACAATATCGAACTTGCTCACTAGGTTCTATGATGTAGAGCAGGGCAGTATTCTGCTTGATGGTCATAATATTAAAGATTATAAGTTGAAATGCCTAAGGCGCCAGTTCGCGCTGGTATCTCAGCACGTAATACTGTTTAACGACACCATAGCAAACAATATTGCTTACGGTGCCTCGAAAGATGTCTCACGTGAAGACATCACTAAAGCCGCTGAGCAAGCCTATGTTACTGAGTTCACCGACAGCATGCCAAAAGGTCTGGATACTATGGTGGGTGAGAACGGGGTGATGTTGTCCGGTGGTCAACGTCAGCGTATTGCTATAGCTCGTGCGTTATTACAGGACGCGCCTATTCTTATACTGGATGAAGCAACATCGGCGCTGGACACGGAGTCCGAGCGTCATATTCAGGATGCGTTAGGAACTTTGCGTAAAAACCGTACAGCTATTGTTATTGCGCACCGTTTATCAACCATTGAAAATGCCGATGAAATTTTAGTCATGGACAACGGTGAGATTATTGAGCGCGGTACACACCAGCAATTGCTTGATCAGGAAGGCTCATACTTCCAGCTGCATAACTTGCAGTTTAGCGGGAGCGCCTAATGTGGCTCCAAAAGCAGTGGTATAACGCCAGACTGCATCCTTTACTGTTTTTGCTGACGCCACTGTCACTAGTGTTTTGGCTGGTGACAAACTTGCGTCGCAGTTTTTATGCTTTTGGGTTAATGCCACGCTACAAAGCCAATGTTCCGGTCATAGTGGTGGGAAACATTAGCGTGGGCGGCACTGGCAAAACACCTATGGTTGTGGCCTTAAGCCAATGGCTAAAAGATGAGGGCTGGAATCCGGGCATTATTAGTCGCGGTTACGGCGCAAAAGGACCTTTTCCTTACGATGTTTTAGAGAGCGACTCTCCGGAGAAAGCCGGCGATGAACCCTTGCTTATGCGTCGTCGCACTGGCTGCCCAGTTGTTATTGCGCCAAAACGAGCTCAGGCCGCAAAGCTTATGGCTGAACAGCATCCAAAAGTGGATGTTATTATTTCTGATGACGGACTGCAGCATTATGGACTTAAGCGCGACATTGAATTAATTATGATAGATGCTGAGCGAGGAATCGGAAATGGATGGCTATTGCCCGCAGGCCCCTTACGGGAAGGTCCCTGGCGTTTGAAAGGATCTGACTGGGTTATTTCTAACTATGGTCGCCACGCATTCGCCCGGCATGTTGTGGACGTCGAGCCGGGTCACTGGTATCGGGTTGATAACAATGAGCAAATTGAATTAAAAACCGAGAGCAAATTTAATGCAGTTGCTGGTATAGGTTATCCGCAGCGCTTTTTTAACTCGCTAATTGAACAGGGTATTGAACTGGAGAACAGTCAGGGGTTTGCTGATCATCATGCTTTTAGCCAACAGGACTTTTCTAACCTGGCTGATAACCCTATATTAATGACAGAAAAAGATGCCGGTAAATGCCAGTCTTTTGCCCAAGCTGACTGGTATTACCAAACGATTGAAGCGAAGCTGCCCGAAGTGATGAAAACTAACTTATTGGCAGAGCTGGAAAGGAAGAAAAATGGCCATCGATAAAACGACATTAGCAATATTGGCGTGCCCAAAGTGTAAAGGTAAGTTGACCTATTACGGCGATAAAGACGAGCTAGTATGCCGCGGGGAGCGCCTGGCTTACCCGATAGACGAGAATATTCCCGTGCTTATAGCGGATAAAGCCCGCGAATTATCTTCAGAAGAGTTAGAAAAGGTTCCTTCATGAGTTTTACCGTTGTCATTCCCGCTCGTTACGGTTCCAGCCGTTTGCCGGGCAAACCTTTAGCCGATATTGCCGGAAAGCCGATGATTCAGCATGTGGTTGAGCGAGCAGAGGCTAGTGGCGCTGCCGAAGTCATAGTTGCTACCGATGATATGCGGGTTAAAGAGGGCGTTGATAAGTTTGGTGGTCGCGTAATGATGACCTCAAGTGAACACTCGTCAGGTACGGAGCGGCTGGCTGAGGTTATCGAGCAATTAGCTTTGGCAGAAAATGAAGTGGTGGTTAATGTGCAGGGCGATGAACCCTTTATTCCACCTGAAATTATTCGACAGGTAGCTGATAATTTAGCGAATCAACGGCAGGCACCTATGGCGACGCTGGCCGTGCCTATTACCGACGCTGAAGATATTTTTAACCCGAACACAGTAAAAGTGGTTACCGATGCTGCGGGTTATGCGCTGTACTTTAGTCGTGCAGCTATTCCCTGGGACAGAGACCATTTTTCTGCCGACCGGGCGACTGATATTGTTACTGAGCACTACCATCGTCACATTGGTATTTATGCTTATCGGGCGGGTTTCGTCAGACGTTATGTAGAATGGCAACCAAGTCCTATTGAACAGCTTGAGTCGTTAGAACAATTGCGGGTGCTTTGGCACGGAGAGCGTATTCATGTTGCTGAAGCCATTCTCGCACCAGCTACAGGCATTGATACTGAAGAGGACCTGCAGCGAGCACGAAAACTGGCAGGCGATGGTTAATCCATCGCCGACATTTGTGAATACTCATCTTCGAAAAAGAATTTTTCTTCACCGAAAGCGGGTTTCAAGTGATGCAGCCAGGTGGCATCCGGATCGTATTTAGCAAAGAAGGGGCGTTGTACCCAGTCCGGGTTGCGTCCCTGAATAAAGCGTAAGGCGAAGACTTTCTCACCGGCAATTTCAGTAACACCCTGAACCTCTACTTTTCCCGGGCCTGCACTCATGGAAGGGCCTCGCACGGTACGAGCTATACCTGAAACCTGCTGATACGCTTTCTGGAAAATTTCCCAGGTACGCTCCAACGGTACTTCAAAGTAACGTTTGGCACCGGTATCCCGTTCGACAAACATGTAATAAGGGATTAATCCGAGTTGTACCTGTTTCTCCCACATAGAAGCCCAGACATCCGGATCGTCGTTAATGTGTTTGAGTAAAGGTGCCTGACAGCGGATTTGAACACCCGTAGCACGCAGGCGACGAATGGCCTCCTGACATACTTCCGTGCGCAACTCATTCGGATGGTTTAAATGCGCCATGATTGACACATGCTTGCCACCATCAACTAAGCGCTCTAATAAACGTAGTAAATCGTCAGCATCGGGGTCGGTGATAAAGCGATATGGCCAGAAGGTTAATGATTTAGTGCCGATGCGTATGGTTTTAATGTGCTCGAACCCAGGTTGCAGTAAACCTTCTAAATAATGAGCCAGCTTGCGTGTGCGCATCACCATAGGGTCGCCGCCGGTCACCAGCAAGTCAGTAACTTCTTTGTGCTGAGCCAGGTAGCGATGCAATTGATCTGCGTCGTTTGAATTAAAGCGGGTAGCTTTACCGACAAACTGCGCCCAACGAAAGCAGAAAGTGCAGTAAGAGTGGCAGTATTGTCCCTGAGCCGGGAAAAAGAGCACCGTTTCGCGGTATTTATGCTGCATACCCGGCAAAGGCTCACCGTCAACATGCGGCACATTCATTTGCATTTGTCCGGCCGGGTGAGGGTTCATCTCATCGCGTAACTGGGTCGCTAAATCAAATACCTCATTGGTGGTGTGCTTGCCTGACATTAGGTCAGCCATGCGTTGGTACGCAGAAGGCTCCAGCATATCTTTTTGCGGAAAAGTTAGCTGAAACAGCGGGTCATTGGGTACATTTTCCCAGTCAATCAGTTCGTTAAACACATATTCATTAACTCTGAATGGCAGTACATTAGCGACGACTTTCATTTCAAAACGCATGTCAGCCGGAACTTTCTTTAACGCCTCAATTTTATCTAACTGGCGATGCTGATATACCTTGAATTTACGTGGTGTAATGATGGGTTGTTGTACATTGACTACTTGCTGCATAAGCCTCTCTGTAATTATCTGCAACTTGCTAAAGCACGTTGAAAATGAATTTGTCTGTCAGCTCTCTCTTTGGCGACCAACGAAATGCGACGTAGTATAAAGAATTTAAGACTTAGTTGCACGTTCTGTAAGGCGTGAAAAGCAATGTACTCAAACTAATTTGAAGCAGGCATAAAAAAAGGCGCTCAATCGAGCGCCTTCTTAACTTAAACCAATTTATTTTTTAATTGGTGAAAATTCGCGTTTTGTATAACCAGTATATAACTGACGAGGACGGCCAATTTTCTGGTTTTCTTCGCCCATCATTTCGTGCCAGTGAGAAACCCAGCCGACAGTACGTGACAGTGCAAAGATAACGGTGAACATATTGGTAGGGATACCAATAGCTTTCAGTACGATACCAGAGTAGAAGTCAACGTTAGGGAAGAGTTTCTTCTCGATGAAGTAGTCGTCTTCCAGTGCGATGCGCTCCAGTTCCATTGCGACGTCAAGTAATGGGTCATCACGATCCAATTCTTTCAGCACTTCGTGGCAAGACTCGCGCATTACTGTTGCACGAGGGTCAGTGTTTTTGTAAACACGGTGACCAAAGCCCATTAGACGGAAAGGATCGTCTTTGTCTTTTGCTTTCTCGATGTATTTTGGAATGTTTTCAACAGAGCCTATTTCAGCCAGCATACGCAAGCAAGCTTCGTTGGCACCACCGTGAGCAGGTCCCCATAAAGACGCAACACCCGCCGCGATACATGCATAAGGATTAGCACCTGAAGAACCGGCAAGGCGCACTGTTGACGTTGATGCGTTTTGCTCGTGGTCAGCATGCAAAGTGAAAATACGATCCATAGCGCGAGCTACTGCAGGACTTATTTTGTAGTTTTCCGCAGGAACCGAGAACATCATGTTCAGGAAGTTTTCTGCATAACCTAAGTCGTTACGTGGGTACACGAAAGGTTGGCCGATGCTGAATTTATAAGCCATTGCTGCAATTGTCGGAATTTTAGCAATTAAGCGATAAGCACTGCGTAAACGTTGGTTTTCGTCGTGAATCTCCAGATCATCATGATAGAACGATGATAAAGCACCCGTTACGGCACATAACATTGCCATAGGGTGAGCATCGCGACGGAAACCATTAAAGAAATTGTGAATTCCCTGATGCACCATAGTGTGTTTAGTAATGGTGTTTTTGAATTCATGGTATTGCTTTTCGGTAGGAGCTTCGCCGTGCAACAACATGTAGCAAACTTCTAAGTAATCTGCTTTAGTTGCTAACTCACCAATAGGGTAACCGCGGTGCAGTAAAACGCCGTTTTCACCATCTATATAGGTGATAGCCGACTCGCAAGAGCCTGTAGCCAGAAACCCTGGGTCAAAAGTAAAATAACCATGTTTTCCCAGAGTTCGGACGTCAACTACATCCTTTCCTGCCGTTGGTGATAGTACCGGCAATTCAATGGATTGGCCGTCAATCTGTAAAGTGGCTTTACGATCAGCCATAAGGAATTCTCCTCGCTATCTACTTTGAAAAAGTGCGCTAATTTAACTCGATCATGCCCTTAAATGTCAATTTTAATCGGGGAACATGAACCAATTATAGCTAAATATACGTAACAAACATGACGAAAAGATTACTCAGATTGAAGAATTATCTCTTTAAGTTAGACTTTAGTAGTAAAGCGTATTTTAGCCAGCGTTCAAATCTGAGTTTGTCGTTGTAATTAATAGCTTGGCTAGATATACTTTGCGCCGTATTGGTGGCATGTTTCTGTGTCGCGCAAACGAAAATTGCATTTCTTTTGTGCTTTATTAAAAGGCAATCTATCGTGAAAAAAGAAAGACCTGTTAATTTAGACTTATCAACTATCAAGCTTCCTGCCGCTGCCAAAGCATCCATACTGCATCGTATTTCCGGTGTTGCTATGCTGTTCTCTCTGGCTTTTCTAATTTGGGCTTTTGCCGTGTCACTTAGTGGCCCTGAAGGCTTTGCTCAAATCGAGAGTATCATGACCAGCTTTATCGCTAAATTTATTGGCTGGGGTATTTTGACAGCGCTAGGATTTCACTTAATCATTGGTCTGCGTCACTTAGTAATGGACATGGGCTACTGGGAAGAACTCGATTCCGGAAGAATCAGCGCAATTATCTCGATTGCTCTTTCTGTGATCTTTTCCGTATTAGTAGGAGTTTGGCTATGGTAACAGCAGCAGCTACTTTTGGTCGTAGCGGTTCTCATGACTTTATTTTATTGAGAGCCAGCGCGATTGTAATGGTTCTATATTCACTGTTCATGGCTGGGTTCTTCCTTTCTACGCCAGATGTAACTTATCAAGTGTGGAGTGGGTTGTTTGCCAACATTTGGATGAAAGTATTCACTATGCTGGCCTTGTCCTCTGTGTTAATTCACGGCTGGATTGGCATTTGGCAAGTATCAACAGACTACGTGAAAGCGTCCGGTCTCAGAGCTTTTATCCAACTGGTTTTCAGCGTTGGTCTGATCGCTGTTTGGCTCACTGGCTTATTCGTACTGTGGGGTGTTTAAGTGACTGTTAAAACTTTAGAATATGATGCAGTGGTGATTGGTGCTGGCGGTGCCGGCATGCGAGCAGCGCTGCAAATTTCCCAAGAGGGATTGAGCTGCGCGTTGATGTCCAAAGTGTTTCCAACACGCTCTCACACAGTTTCTGCTCAAGGTGGTATTACCGTAGCACTAGGTAATGCGCATGAAGATAACTGGGAATGGCACATGTTCGATACCGTTAAAGGTTCGGACTATATTGGTGACCAGGACGCTATCGAATACATGTGTAAAGCTGGCCCTGAAGCTATTTTAGAAATGGAAAACTTAGGGTTACCATTCTCGCGTTTTGAAAACGGCAAAGTTTATCAACGTCCATTTGGTGGGCAGTCGAAAAACTTTGGTGGCGAGCAGGCAGCTCGTACTGCCGCTGCAGCTGACCGTACTGGTCACGCTTTGCTGCATTTGCTTTATCAGCAAAACGTGAAGAAAAAAACCACCGTATTCTCTGAGTGGTATGCACTGGATATCGTTAAGAACCAAGACGGTGAAGTTTGTGGTGTAACTACCATGGATATCGAAAGCGGCGAAGTTTACTTTGTTAAAGCTAAGGCCGTTGTTCTTGCTACCGGCGGTGCGGGTCGTATTTATTCTTCCACCACTAATGCACACATCAATACTGGTGACGGTATCGGTATGGCGTTACGTGCTGGCGTTCCAGTACAAGATATGGAAATGTGGCAGTTCCACCCAACCGGTATTGCCGGAGCGGGCTCGCTTGTTACAGAAGGTTGTCGTGGTGAAGGCGGTTACCTGCTGAACAAAGACGGCGAACGCTTTATGGAGCGTTATGCACCAAACGCGAAAGATTTGGCGTCTCGTGACGTTGTCTCCCGCGCTATGATGACTGAAATCCGTGAAGGACGTGGTTGTGAAGGCCCATGGGGTACGCACCTTAAACTGAAATTGGATCACCTGGGTAAAGAAACCCTGGAAAGTCGTTTGCCGGGTGTTTGTGACTTATCACGCACATTCGCTCACGTTGATCCGGTGAAAGAGCCTATTCCGGTTATTCCTACCTGTCACTACATGATGGGCGGTATTCCGACGGACGTTAACGGACAAGTGTTGTCTGTAGACGACAATGGTCAGACATCTCACGTTAAAGGCCTGTTTGCTTGTGGTGAAATTGCTTGTGTATCCGTACACGGTGCGAACCGCTTAGGTGGTAACTCACTGCTTGATCTGGTGGTATTTGGCCGTTCAACCGGTATGCACCTGGGTGAAACTCTTGCGGCTAACGTAGAAGCCAGAGAAGCAAGTAGCGACGACATTGACGCTGCACTAGCGCGTTATAATCGTTGGGAAAACACTCAAAAAGGTGAAGATCCAGCACAAATTAAGAAAGACCTGCAACAGTGCATGCAACTTAATTTCTCGGTTTTCCGCGAAGGCGATTCAATGAAAGAAGGGCTTGCTGAGCTGCGCGAAATTCGCGAACGCCTGAAAAATGCCCGTCTTGATGACACTTCTAAAGAGTTTAATACTCAGCGCGTCGAGTGCCTTGAGTTAGATAACTTGATGGAAACCGCTTACTCAACTGCAGTTGCTGCTAGCTTCCGTACAGAAAGCCGCGGTGCTCACAGCCGTGCAGACTACCCGGATCGTGATGATGAGAAGTGGTTAGTACACACTGTTTATCGTCCTGAAAAGGAAGATATGGTGACGCGGGAGGTCAACATGGCACCTAAACTGCGTGAAGCTTTCCCTCCGAAAGCTCGTACCTACTAAGTTGGAGGGTAATATGAAAAAGTACACATTTTCAATTTATCGTTACAATCCTGATGTCGACAACGCGCCTCACATGAAAGAGTACACGTTGGAGATGGAAGACAGTCAGGATTTGATGGTGCTAGAAGCACTGATCAAATTGAAAGAACAAGATCCATCGCTGGCGTTCCGCCGCTCGTGCCGTGAAGGTGTTTGTGGCTCCGATGGTATGAATATTAACGGTAAAAATGGTTTGGCATGTATCACTCACTTGTCTTCTTTGAAATCAGACAAAATTGTGATTCGTCCGCTACCAGGCTTGCCGGTCATTCGTGATTTGATTGTTGATATGAGCCAGTTCTATCAACAGTACGAGAAAATCAAACCGTACCTTATTAACGATGACAAAACGCCACCAGCGCGTGAACGACTGCAGTCGCCGGAAGACCGTGCTAAGCTTGATGGTCTTTACGAATGTATTTTATGTGCATGTTGTTCAACATCATGCCCGTCGTTCTGGTGGAACCCAGATAAATTTGTTGGGCCAGCTGGTCTGCTGCACGCTTATCGTTTCTTAATTGATAGCCGTGACACAGCAACGGACGAGCGTTTGGACGAACTTGATGATGCCTTTAGTGTATTTCGTTGTCACGGAATCATGAACTGCGTTAACGTATGTCCAAAAGGGTTGAATCCAACAAAGGCTATTGGACACATCAAATCGATGCTTTTGAGTCGCGCTGTTTAACTCGTTAAATTATCGCGCCAATTTGAACGGTTGATGTTGTGGATGGCCATCCCACAAAGGATGGCTATTTTTTTATAAAAACGGTTTATCTATTCAGGTGAAGGAAACGCAATGCAAGATGGTGTAATGCGTGAATGGTTAGAAACATCGCATCTAGCCGGTGGTAACGTTGCCTACATTGAACAAATGTTTGAGGCGTATCTGGATGATCCGACGGCAGTCAGTGATGAATGGCGTCAAATGTTCGATGCGTTGCCGAAGGATAATCACATTGTTGATACTAAACTCAGCGATGTCCGGGAGCAGTTTCGCCAGGCCGCTAAGAATAAGCTCAAGCAATCTCAAACAGGCAGCACGACTGCCGCAGATCAGAAGCAAGTTAAAGTTTTACAGCTCATCAATGCTTACCGATTCCGCGGCCATCAGCACGCCAACCTTGATCCTCTTGGTTTATGGAAACAGGAAACCGTTCCAGACCTTTCATTAAACTTCCACGATTTAAGCAAAGACGACTTAGAACGCGAGTTTAATGTCGGCTCTTTAGCTGTTGGCAAAGACACAATGAAGCTGAGTGATATTCACGAAGCGCTGGAAAATATTTATTGTGGCTCTATTGGTGCCGAATACATGCACATTGTTTCAACCGAAGAAAAACGCTGGATTCAGCAACGGTTGGAAGGTGTCCTTGGAAAGCCCAAGTTTGAAAAAGAACAGCAGACTAAAATTTTAAAAGAACTGATAGCCGCTGACGGGCTGGAAAAGTATCTTGGGTCAAAATTCCCGGGAGCAAAGCGCTTTTCATTAGAAGGCGGTGACAGTCTGGTTCCGTTGTTAAAAGAACTCATTTCACGCTCTGGTGAGCAAGGTGCCAAAGAAGTAGTGATTGGTATGGCTCACCGTGGTCGTTTGAACGTTTTAGTCAACGTTCTGGGTAAAAAGCCACAAGACTTATTCGACGAGTTTGCCGGTAAGCATGACAGCAGTAAGGGATCGGGTGATGTTAAGTATCACATGGGCTTCTCTTCTGACTATGCAACGCCGGGCGGCGACGTCCACCTTGCTTTGGCATTTAACCCGTCGCACCTTGAAATTGTAAACCCGGTTGTTATGGGTTCGGTTCGTGCACGCATGGATCGCCTGAAAGACCCTGAAGGAAAGAAAGTACTGCCAATTACCATTCATGGTGATGCAGCTGTTGCTGGTCAGGGTGTGGTACAAGAAACGTTCAATATGTCGCAGACACGTGCTTACCGTGTAGGCGGCTCTATCCGTATAGTGGTGAATAACCAGGTTGGTTTCACTACATCTAAACAGGAAGATGCGCGTTCTACTCAGTATTGTACTGACATTGCCAAAATGGTGCAGGCGCCAATTTTCCACGTTAATGCGGATGACCCTGAAGCCGTTGTTTTTGTCACTCAGTTAGCGCTTGATTACCGTAATGCATTCCAGCGCGACGTGGTTATTGATTTGGTTTGTTATCGTCGTCATGGACATAACGAAGCCGATGAACCAAGTGCAACACAACCGCTGATGTACGCAAAAGTTAAAAAACAGCCGGTTGCCCGCGAGCTTTATGGCAAGCGCTTGATAGAGAAATCGATAGTTGATGAAGACACGGCTAAGCAGTGGATGTCTGACTATCGTGATGCGTTAGATAAAGGCGAAGTGGTGGTTGATGAACACCGTCCTATGCGTCAGCACTCTGTTGACTGGTCTCCTTATATAGGTAATGACTGGGACGTTGAGTACGACTACAAAGTTTCGACAGACAAGCTAAAAGACTTGGGTGAAAAAATCACTCAGTATCCGGAAGAAGACAAGCTGAATTCCCGCGTTGAAAAAGTTTATCAAGAACGTCTGAAAATGGCGAAAGGCGATAAACCAATGGACTGGGGCTTTGCTGAAACTTTAGCTTATGCCACCTTAGTTAACGACGGCACTCATATTCGTTTGACCGGTCAGGACAGCGGCCGTGGTACCTTCTTCCACCGCCACGCGGTTTTGCATAACCAAAAAGATGGTTCAACTTATATGCCACTGAACAACTTAGGTTCAGATCAGGGGCAAATTGAAATTTACGACTCGGTTTTATCAGAAGCCGCGGTTGTGGCCTTCGAATACGGTTACGCTACGGCTGAACCGCAGTCTCTGGTTATGTGGGAAGCCCAATTTGGTGATTTCGTTAACGGCGCCCAGGTTGTTATTGATCAGTTCTTAAGTTCTGGCGAGCAGAAATGGGGACGTTTATGCGGTTTAACATTGTTATTGCCCCACGGTTACGAAGGGCAGGGCCCTGAGCACAGTTCAGCCCGTCTTGAGCGTTTCCTGCAATTATCAGCTGATCACAACTGGTCAGTCTGCGTACCGACAACGCCTGCACAGGTTTTCCATATGATACGTCGTCAGCACTTGCGTCCGGTTCGCCGTCCGTTAGTTGTTATGACACCGAAATCATTGTTACGTCATCCGTTGGCGGTTTCAGAAATGGATGATTTAGCGGATCTCGGATTCCAGAACGCGATTGGTGAAATCGATGATCTGAATCCGAAAAAAGTAAAACGCGTGGTATTTTGCTCAGGTAAAGTCTACTACGATTTACTGAAAGAACGCCGCGAGCGTGAACAAGAAGATGTTGCCATTATTCGTATCGAACAGCTGTATCCGTTCCCTGCGGAAGAAGTGGCAGAAATTATGAAAGATTATCAGCACGTTAAAGATTTTGTCTGGTGTCAGGAAGAGCCTCAGAACCAGGGTGCATGGTATAGCAGCCAACATCACTTCTGGGCCGCAATTCCGAAAGGAGCTCAGTTGTCTTATCGTGGTCGTAGTGCGTCAGCCGCACCGGCGGTCGGATACATTTCAGAGCACAACAAGCAGCAGCAAAACCTTGTTGACGAAGCGCTAACCATTAAATAGGTGAAGATGAACCATGGCGATTGATATTAAAGTTCCTCAATTACCCGAGTCTGTTGCAGATGCAACAATTGCAACATGGCACGTAAAACCTGGCGATAAAGTGTCTCGCGACCAGAATCTGGTTGACATCGAAACCGACAAGGTAGTGCTTGAAGTGGTTGCGGAGGCAGACGGTGTTTTGGGCGAAATTACTGCCGAAGAAGGCACTACCGTAACGGCTGAAGAAGTAATCGGAAAAATTGAAGAAGGCGACGGCGCGTCGGCATCTGACGATAAATCAGACGATAAAGACTCAGGCGACGACAAGAAGTCAGAGAAAAAAGAATCTGATTCTTCAGAAGACAAAGGCTCTGACAAAAAAGGTTCTGGCGAGAAGATGGAAGTTAAAGTTCCTCAACTACCAGAATCAGTCTCTGATGCGACCGTTTCGACCTGGCACGTTAAAGCCGGTGATGCGGTAAAACGTGACCAGAACCTGGTTGATATTGAAACCGATAAAGTGGTTCTGGAAGTGGTTGCTCCGGCTGATGGCGTTTTAGCTGAAATTAAGCACGAAGAAGGCGCGACAGTCGGTGCCGATGACGTTATCGGTATTGTAGAAGCTGGTGGGTCTGCCGGCGGTAGTTCAAGCAAGTCTGAAGAGAGCAAATCTGAATCTTCTTCAGAAAGCAAAGAAGATGACGGTGACAACGAAGTAGCGGGTCCTGCAGTTCGTCGTTTACTTGGTGAACACGGCCTTAAGCCAAGTGACGTTAAAGGCACTGGTAAAGGCGGTCGCGTCACTAAAGAAGACGTTGAAAAACACGTGAAAGGTCAGTCTTCGTCTAAATCGTCTGACAGCAGTAAACAGCAGTCTTCACAGCCTGCCGTTTCAGGTGACCGTGAGCAGAAGCGTGTACCTATGACACGTCTGCGCAAGCGTATTGCTGAGCGTCTGTTGCAAGCTAAGAACGACACGGCCATGTTGACCACGTTTAACGAAATCAACATGAAGCCTATTATGGACCTGCGTAAGAAATACAAAGACGTATTTGAAGAAACGCACGGTACGCGTCTTGGTTTCATGGGCTTCTACGTAAAGGCAGTAACTGAAGCACTGAAACGTTTCCCAGACGTCAACGCATCCATTGATGGCGACGATATTGTTTACCACAATTTCTTCGATATCAGCATCGCGGTATCAACGCCTCGTGGTCTGGTAACTCCAGTTCTTCGTGACACTGACCGTTTAAGCATTGCGGATATGGAAAACGGTATTCGTGACCTGGCTATCAAAGGCCGTGACGGTAAGTTGACTATGGATGAAATGCAGGGTGGTAACTTCACCATTACTAACGGTGGTGTATTTGGTTCACTGCTTTCAACGCCAATTTTGAACCCACCACAAAGCGCTATTCTGGGTATGCATAAAATCCAGGAGCGGGCGATGGTGGTAGACGGTAAGATTGAAATTTTACCGATGATGTACCTGGCTCTTTCTTATGACCATCGAATTATTGATGGCAAACAATCGGTAGGTTTCCTGGTTACCGTGAAAGAGTTATTAGAAGATCCTCAACGTCTTATCCTGGATATCTAAAGACGCTGAGAACCAGCCGCAACGCTATTTTGGCTTGCGGCTGTAAATTATGCGCCGAGCAGGTTAAAATTCGGCGCGGTATTCGGGTAGGCAGCATTTCGCTGCTTAAGTTGTTTCAACGAATCGGAAGAGCATCATGAATTTGCATGAGTATCAGGGTAAACAACTCTTTAAAGAGTTTGGTTTGCCAGTATCTGAAGGTTATGCCTGCGACACTGCTGATGAAGCGGTAGAAGCGGCAAAACGTATTGGTGGCGACATTTGGGTTGTCAAATGTCAGGTTCACGCTGGTGGCCGCGGTAAAGCGGGTGGCGTGAAATTAGTGAAAAGTTTAGACGACGTTCGCGCATTCGCTGAGCAGTGGTTAGGTAAAAACTTAGTAACTTTCCAGACCGACGAGAAAGGTCAGCCGGTTGCTAAGATTTTAGTTGAAAGCTGCACTGACATTGCAGACGAGCTTTACTTAGGTGCAGTTGTTGACCGTGCTTCACGCAAAATCGTGTTCATGGCATCAACCGAAGGCGGCGTAGAAATTGAAACCGTTGCTGAAGAAACACCTGAGAAAATCTTGAAAGCTGAAATTGACCCTACGGTTGGCGCGCAGCCATACCAAGGTCGCGAGCTAGGCTTTAAACTGGGTCTGACTCCAGACCAGGTTAAGCAGTTCACTAAGGTCTTCATGGGCCTGGCGAAAATGTTCGAACAGTACGACTTAGCACTGTTAGAAATTAACCCATTGGTTATTACTGACGAAGGTAACGTTCACTGCCTGGATGCGAAAGTTGGCATCGACAGCAACGCATTGTACCGTCAGCCTAAAATCCGTGAAATGCACGATCCGTCACAAGACGACGCGCGTGAAGCAGAAGCTGCTAAATGGGAACTGAACTATGTAGCACTAGACGGCAACATTGGTTGCATGGTTAACGGTGCTGGTTTGGCGATGGGTACTATGGACATCGTTAAACTGAGTGGCGGCGAACCAGCTAACTTCCTTGATGTTGGTGGCGGCGCGACAAAAGAACGTGTTTCTGAAGCGTTTAAAATTATCCTGTCAGACAGCTCTGTTAAAGCCGTATTGGTTAACATCTTTGGCGGTATCGTACGTTGCGATATGATTGCTGAAGGTATCATGGGCGCTGTTGAAGAAGTTGGCGTTAAAGTACCGGTTGTTGTCCGCTTAGAGGGTAATAACGCGGAGCTGGGTAGAGAAAAACTGAAAGAAAGTGGCCTGAACATTATCGCTGCAGAGAGCTTATCTGATGCTGCTGATAAAGTTGTTGCTGCGGCAGGAGGTCAATAATGAGCATTTTGATCGATAAAAATACCAAAGTTATCTGCCAGGGCTTTACTGGTGGTCAGGGGACTTTCCACTCTGAACAAGCTATTGCTTATGGTACGCAAATGGTTGGCGGTGTTACACCTGGTAAAGGTGGTCAAGAGCACTTAGGTCTGCCTGTATTCAATACTGTAAGAGAAGCTGTAGAAGCAACTGGTGCAACGGCTTCAGTTATCTACGTACCAGCGCCTTTTTGTAAAGACTCAATCATCGAAGCAGCAGACGCTGGTATCGAACTGATTGTTTGTATTACTGAAGGTATTCCTACATTGGATATGCTGTACGTTAAAGAATATCTGACGCACAAAAATGTGCGTATGATCGGTCCAAACTGCCCAGGCGTTATCACTCCTGACGAGTGCAAGATCGGTATCATGCCTGGCCACATCCACAAGAAAGGTAAAGTGGGTATTGTGTCACGTTCAGGTACATTAACGTACGAAGCGGTTAAGCAGACTACTGACGCTGGTTTTGGTCAGTCTAGCTGTGTTGGTATCGGTGGCGACCCTATCCCGGGTTCTAACTTCATCGATATTCTGGAACTGTTCGAGAAAGATCCAGAAACCGAAGCTATCGTAATGATCGGTGAGATCGGCGGAACAGCAGAAGAAGAAGCGGCAGAGTACATTAAAAACAATGTATCTAAGCCGGTTGTTTCTTACATTGCTGGTGTTACTGCTCCTCCGGGCAAACGTATGGGCCACGCTGGTGCCATCATTGCCGGCGGTAAAGGTACTGCTGACGAGAAATTTGCTGCACTTGAAGCAGCAGGCGTTAAAACTGTACGCAGCCTGGCCGATATCGGCAAAGCTGTAGCGGAGAAAACTGGCTGGTAATAACTTAGCCAACGCTTAAACAAAACCCGGCCTTCGAGCCGGGTTTTTTGTTGCTGGCTTTGAGGGAATAAGGACTCGGCCTCACGGAGACGCTACGAGCACGTCCGTGTGCGCTTGTCTCAGCGACAAACAAACTAATCTTTTTTAAAATTATCTAAAAAGTTGATCTAATCAGTCAATTAATTGGTAAGTATAAAGTGCAGTACGAATTTTTCTCAAGATTTAGGAGGAAATATGTTACGCACAACACTTATAGCATCAGCTATTGCAGCTGCATTTTCTGTACAAGCACAAAACTTCGAGCAAAAACCAGATCAAACCTGGGTCTCAATATCAGGTGAAGTTGCAACTGCTTCTCCGGAGTCATTCACTCTGGATTACGGTGACGGCTATATCACAGTCGAAATGGATGACTGGGATTGGTATGTTAACGAAGGTTCAGCTCTTTTGAGTGGTGATAATGTTACCGTCTATGGTGAGGTTGACAATGACTTTGCTGAAGACGCTAAAATAGAAGCTTCCAGCGTGTATGTAGAAAATCTCGATAGCTACTTTTATGCAAGTGCTACGGACGAAGAGTCGGGCGAGATTAACGCGAGTCTCGACGTTATTGCCATGGACACTATGAGTCCTGTAGATATCAATGGCACCGTGACATCGGTGGATGATAGTGCGGATGAATTTACTATCGATAATGGTATTCAGAAAGTCACAGTTGATGTATCTCAGATGTCGACCAACCTTCTTGATAATGTTGGTTTTCAGCAAATTGAAAAAGATGATTATGTTTCGGTATCTGGCGAGTTTAGTGACGATATTACAGGCGATATACAAGTGACTGCGAAGCGAGTTACTACAGCTGAAATTTTTTAAAAACTGATACTGAATTACGAAAGGGAGGGTTACCTCCCTTTTTTGTTTTTAAACTAACACTGAATTGAATAAGAGAGCGGGCATAAAAAAGCTAAAGGAAAGAGCCATTGAGCCCGTAAGGGCAAGCGCTGCGCAGCAGAATGTTGCCTGGGTAATAAACACAGATGGTTTGGTCGATGCGCTTTGCGTGAACGACAAATAAGCTGTAAAGAGTTTAGCTTCTAGTTCGCTGTATTTAGTCTGAAGCCATAGCAACGTGGGTTTGAGGTATAAAAGTAAAAATGCGAAAGCGACTTCAATGCCACCAAACTGAACCAGCATGGCAAACTCGGGAGCCAGCAGTGCTAAAGCCATTAGAACAACGCCAGCTACCGCCTTTTGTAAAAAGGTTAAATCTTCCCACTTTTTCTTCATAAAATCCCTTTAATAAACAGCCTACTATGGCTGGAATCCTTATCTGATGATTATTTCAAGTTACACTAAACTTTGTTCGTTGTACAGATAGCGACCATTTGTAGTTTTGGTGTTAAGGAATAAGTTTACTCTGAGTAGTTAGAGTTTTTGGTTTTAAGCTGTTCAAGCTGCGGCGAAATTGACGTGGAAGTATTGCTGTATTCGTCGAAGACAACGGTGGTGTAGATGAGTGCTACAACGCTTAGTACAAGCGATAAACTGCCGGTAATTCCCAGCCATTTGGCGGTGTTTGGGTCGCGTTTTTGAGTCCGTAAATAGTGCATTCTCATTCCTCCTGCAACTAATGCCACTAGCATGAGTCCGAAGAAGGCGTAAATAAGTTTTACGGTCAGTCCGGAGAAGTCACCAAAGTGGAGTGGGTCGGCTGTATCGGAAATTCTGGCGACAAGACCTAAATTGCCGGCGTACTGAGTTCCTGCAACCTCTCCGGTAACCGGGTCAAGATATACTCGGTTAGCGCGGTCACGCACCAGTATTGAACCATTTTGTCCGGTAAAGGACATGGGCTGGTTGTATTGGTGCGGATAGTAGAATCGGGTAATGTCCATATCTGGTCGGGCGGCTTGCGCAATACTAACGAGTTCAGTGAGTGAACGCGCGGGCTGTTGCTGTTGCGCTTCGGTATGCTCAACTGTTGGTGCTGCCGGGTAATGTTCAATGTCAAAATTGAACATCATATGTTCGGCTAAATACCATATTCCCGTAATTGTAATAGTAGCGATGAACCACCAACTCCAAAGCCCCATCCATTTGTGCCAAGAGGACCACTCCGTTCGTTTTTTCCAACTGAGCTTACCGGGTTTCGCGAGAAATCCGCGCCACCATTTTCGGTAAACATAAAAGCTGGAAACAAGAGAAATAAGAAGCAGGAGGCTGGTGAGGGTGACAATGTATTTACCGACGCCCCCCATAGACAAATACATGTGAATGTCGCGCAAATAGCGTGATACTTGTCCCCAACCACCTTCACCCAGTAACTTTCCGCTGGCTGCATCGAAATAAACAAAGCGAAAGCCATTTGGGGTCATTAAACGGACTTCGCCGGAGAGGTAGTCTTGCGAGTGCACCTGCGCCCCTAAAATATGGCTCTCAGGGTAGTTTTCACTCAGGTTAGACTCTAGCTCTTTCCAGGCCACCGGGCCTTCACGTTCTTCTAGAGCCCGGTATTTTTCGTCACTAAGGTATTGAATTTCGTAACTCAGAGTAGCTAAAACGCCAGTGATACAAATAAGCAGCAGAAGTCCCGCAAAGGCGAAGCCAGCCCAGGAATGAAATTTGAACCACTGGCGGTTAGTCATTGAGCAAAGTCCTTAAAAACGATATTTAACCGATGCGTAAATGCGACGAGGTTCGCCCGGGAAATGTCCGGTACGGGTTAAGAAGCCGCTTGACGCATATTCCTTATCAAATAAGTTTTTGATATTAACCTGAACTAACCACTGGTCAAACTCAGTTTGCCAGCTGATATCAAACACAGTGTAGGGCTTAACTCGTTGAGCGGGGTTCGAAAAGCTTATTTGCTCACTGACGTAATCCATACCACCGCTGATAGAGGAGTTCAGTGCAGGCAAGTCATAGCGCGTCCATAAACCCATTTGGTGCATAGGAGCGTTTGCGAACTGGTCACCGACTGCGTTGGTAATACCCTGGCCAGGTACGGTTTCTACCACTTTTGCATCGTTGTATGCATAGTTAGCATTAATAACCCATTGGTCGGTAATGTCGCCCAGCACATCAATTTCAAACCCACGGCTGCGCACTTTGCCTACGTTGCCTAAAACATTGCGACCGTCTTCGCTGACTTCACCGGTTGCCTGCAAAATGTTTTCGCGGTTAATTTCGTAAACTGCGGTGCTGACGCGAATGCTGTCGTTAATCAATGACCAACGGGCGCCCAACTCCTTAATATCCGATTGTTCCGGCTCGAAAGGACCGCCAACCTCTGATTCCTGATCCCCGGCCGATTGCGGTGAGAACCCTGTACCGTATAACGCATAAGCCCGAACCCAGTCGGCAAACTCATAAGTTCCGCCAATACGGTAGGTTAAATCGCTGTCATCAAAATCTGCTGCGTTGGTCTCGTCTTCAAACTGGTCGTAACGCAGACCCAGTAACAGGTTCGCTTTCTCATTAAACGAAATTTGATCCTGCAGGTAGAAGCCGTCGCGCTGAGTTTTTGTAACTCTTGGGGTCGCATTTTCTAATGCGGTAGAGTAGGGGCCTGAGGTCAGTCCGTAAACTGGGTTATGGATCTCTAAATTGGGAACTTCGCCAGGGTTTGCGTTGTTGCCAATAAAGGTGTTGTCTGCCGTATAACTTTCGGCACCCATCAACACGGTATGTTCCAGACCGGAAATATTGAGTTCACCAATTAAGTTACCGGTAACGCTGGTGGCTTCGTTTTCACGATACTGGTTACGGAATTGACGTTGACTATAAACTGCCTCTCTAGGGTCGTCCACAGGATTTAAGTCGGCATCAAGCAGGCCGCGAGGCTCGTGATAATTCTGACGCTCGGTGTTCTCATAGTGACGAACGGTTAAATCGCCGCGCCAGTTAAGCGAGAAGTCGTGATTAATACGGGCCTGATAAACGGTAGCTTCTAATCTTTGGAAGTCGCTCGCTTCGTTATGGTTCCATTTACGGTCGGTGACAAAGTTACCGTCGTTATCAACCGGCACGCCGCGAAGGCGAGCGCCCTGGTAATCTTGCTCGTAGTCGGTTAACTGAAGAATGATCTCGCTGTCGCTTCCTACATCAAAAGCGTAACCTAAATCGAGAATTTTATTGGTTTGCTCTGTGTTATAGCGAAATGGTTTTTCGTTGTCATAATAGTAACCGACGCGGTAACGCTGAGAAGCATCTTCGGTAAGCGGACCGCTTAATTCAACAGAACCGCGTTTGTAGTCGTAATTTCCGAGCCCCAGTTCAATGGAACGCTCCGCCGTTGCTGTCGGCTTTTTTGTCACGTAGTTAATAACACCGCCGGGCTGACCGCTACCAAACATGGCGCCACTTGGGCCTTTCAATACCTGAATTTGTCCAATGTTGAACAGCTGGGGAACCGCGAATCCGTTAAAGGGGTCACCACGAACACCGTCATAAAAAATGTCATCCTGACGGAAACCGCGGAAAGTAATGGTTGAGTAACTGAATGAATTCACACCACTGATGCTGCGATACAAATCGGTTATTTGGCGGGCGGCCTGATCTTTCATGAGTTCTTCGGTCAGCACCTGAACGCTTTGTGGAATTTCTTCAATGGGCGTATTCGTGCGTGTGGCGACACTGCTTGAGTCCTGACGGTAGAGCGTTTGAGCCCGGCCTTTAACGTTAATGTGCTCTATGTTTTCTTGAGCGCTAGTTGAGTCTGATTCGTTTGTTGTTTGTGTTTCTTGTGCCAGCAGTGGTGTGCTTGTCATACCTGCCAGAGTCAGTGCGATAAAGCATTTTGTCAGTTTCATTGATACCCCCGTGAAATGTCGGAGGTTAATAATAAATGAGAATGATTTGCGTTTCAATAATGAATTTAAATAAGCTTTAAGTTTTAGTGAACAAGCTGAAATTCGTTAGAAGATCAGACAAACTCGGCTAAAGAATGGGATTTCAACCGGAACAAATCACGTTTGGGAGGTAGGCCAAATAAACGGGAATACTCACGGTTAAACTGAGCCGGTTCCTGATAGCCCACAGCGAAACCGGCCTCCGCAGCGTTACAGCCCTGTAGAAGCATTAGTTTTCTGGCTTTTATTAAGCGCAAGCGGTTGCGGTATTGTAGCGGTGAAATTCCAGTGGCGGCTTTAAAGTGAGCGTAAAAGCTGGATAAGCTCATAGCTGCTTGATTGGCTAAGTCATCCATGGTTACCTGCTGCGAAAAATTAGTTTCCAACCAGTTTATAACTTTGTAAAGCGCATAATACTTGCTGTCTTTAGCCAATTGGCTGAGTAGCACCCTGGCCGGAATCTGCTGCAAAAGACGCCAATACAGCTCTTTTTGAATAAGTGGGGCCAGAGCCCTCGCGGCGGCTTCAGATTCCAGCGAATCCAGCAATCTGCTGACAGTATCTATCATGTTCTCGTCAACGGCTCCGAGTGTCATTGCGCTGTCAGCGTTTGGAGCGGAGCCCGATAGGTCATGCTCATCTACCAGTTCGGCAATAATTGATGGGTCTATGTCAATGCGCAGGCAGAGGTAAGGTTCAGAAGGGGAAGCCTCGATGACCGCGCCTAACACGGGTAAGTTGACTGCGCCCAGAATACAATTAGCAGCGTGTGAGTAAAAAGTGGTGTGTTCCTGTCTGGTTTCCTTTTTACCTTGCAGAACAATGCATACCGAAGGCTCGTACAACACCATTTCAAGCGTGGTGGGGTTATCCGCACGAACAAGGGTTAACCAGGGTAACGGTGTTTTATGCAATCCCTCGTGACTGGCCAGAGTCATTACTTGCTTCACAGCATCTGATAGGTTACGCATGGTTTAACCCTATAAATTAAAAAAGCACGATTTTAATAATATAGAGGATTATACAAGAAATTAAGAGGTCGATGATATCGATAGCTGTGTGAACCTGAGTAGTATTTGTTCTCCATGACAAGAATATTGGAGTTCAAAATGCATAAAACATGGTTTATTACCGGCGCAAACCGGGGAATTGGATTAGAAATTACTCAAGCGGCGCTGGCCAATAATGACAGGGTGGTTGCCACCGGAAGAAACCTGGAGAAGTTAGAAGCGGCTTTAGGCCAGCCCTCAGAGCAACTGACATTTGCTGAGCTAAACGTGCAGTCACCAGAGCAAACGCAAAACGCGGTAGACGCGGCGCTTTTGAAATTTGGCCGGATAGATGTGCTGGTCAATAACGCCGGTTACGGTCAGCTTGGTCACTTCGAAACAGTATCAAGAGAGGCAATCGATAGTCAGTTTGCCACCAATGTGTTCGGTTTAATGGATGTGACCCGCGCCGTGCTGCCCACCATGCGAAAACAACGTTCGGGTCATATATTTAACCTGTCGTCTATTGGTGGTGTGCTTGGGTTTGAGTCGTCCTCTATTTACTGTGCCACAAAGTTTGCCGTTGAAGGTTTTTCTGAAAGCCTGGCACTGGAAGTCGAGCCTTTAGGCATTAGCGTGACGATTGTCGAGCCCGGCTTTTTCCGCACCGACTTTCTCGATTCCTCCTCAGTTAAATACGGCGAAAAGGCAATTGATGACTATGCGGAAGCAATTGAAAAGCTGCGTTCGCAATTCGACAGCTACAGTCATGCCCAACCCGGTGATCCGGTCAAACTGGCTGAAGTTATTGTCAAAATTGCGGGAAAAGAAAGCTACCCCTTAAGGATGGTTGCAGGATCCGATGCGCTTAAAATGTCACAGGACGTACTTAGCGCCCGGACAGATGAACTGGAAAAATGGAGAGATACTTCGGTATCTACCGACCATGAATAGCCTTAAAAGTATTGTATTAGCGACTTTGCTGGTGCTGCTAATGAATGTACCGGCGTCAGCCCAAAGCGAGAGTCTAAAAGCTCTCGTTGCCGACAAGTTTACTGTGTGGCAAGAAGGAACAGGGTCACCTTTTGAGCTTTTAGCGGACTCTATTCAATGGAGAGTTGAAGGCGAGGGACCGCAGTCGGGCACTTTCAATAAGGAGCAGTTTTTGGAAGAACTCGTTATTCCGTTCAACGCAAAGCTTGCAACTCCACTTATGCCGATAGAGTTTGAGCTTTTTCAGGATGGTAATACGGTAATAGTGCTGTTTTCTGCTGAGGCAGAATTGAAATCCGGAGGCAGTTATATAAATCGGTATGTTTGGATAATGCACTTTGTGGACGAGAAGATAGTAAAAGTGAATGCGTTTTTAAATTTACCGGCGTTTGAGCGGGTTATGGATCTTTAGGGTGTACTAATTATGGTCTTGGTAAAAAAGTTCCCTAGCCGAAGCTAGGGAACAAATTTGCACTTCCAGGGAGAGGAAAAGCAAAGACCTGTAAAAGCAAAACTTAAGAGTGTTTAAGTAATTGCGTAGTGGATCATAATGAGAATTATTACTATTTGCAAGTTTGTTTTAATATTCTGATGAGGAGTGAATACATAGATTGGAAAAACCAATATTTTGTAAAAAATAGGTTAGTGAGAAGCCTGATCAGGTTTGCTAGTGTAGAGCTAAATAATGTTCAGGGAAAGAATATGAAAACAGCTTTCTTACTCTCTATTTTATTACTCTTACCATGCGTTGCTATTGCCCAGAACCCGACAGACTTCTCGCAATACGATACTTCAGCTGAGTTTGATATCAAGTCTGGTGAGTTGAAGGTAACGACTGAGTTAACGATTCCGGTGTCGGCTTTAACGAATAATGAGGCTCGGTTGTTTCTTAATAAGAGTTTTAATATTGCTGATATTTCAGGCGAAAGCTTAAAAGAATACTCGGTTAACTCTTCGGAAAAAGTTCCGCCATGGAACGAAGTTGCTTTGGTTTTTGAGGGGGCCTCAAAAGCACACGAAATTACGCTTTCTTATACTGGTGTAATCGATAATACCGGTGGGCATGGCAACTTTATTACTGAAGACGGTATTCATCTGAGTATAGATTCTGCCTGGCACCCGTTCTATACGAATTTCGCAACACCTATGCAAGGCGAACTTGAGGTGAAGTTACCACCTGGTTGGAAGATGTACGGCCCCGGGGCGGTTACTCAGCGTGACAACCAACACAAACTAACAGGAACAAAAAACCAGGTTGATGTGTCTTTCTATACCACCTCAAGCAGCAATGAGTACAACGACGGAAGTTTCTCTGTTGTTTATGACAAAGCAAACGAAGAGAATGCGAAGTCACTTGCAGCCTTAGGTAGCGGCTGTCTGGCCGCGTTGAATCAGAAATTTGGTCAGGAAGACAAATTGGAATCAGCTACTTTAGTGATTTTAGATCGTGACGGTCCCAGCTTTGCACGCGGGAATTACTTATCGGTTAGTAGCCAACGGCTGAAGTCAAAGCAACAAAGCTATCATTATATTTGTCACGAGCTTTCTCATAACTGGACAGCACTTGGCGATGCCATGTCACATGACTATTGGATGATGGAGTCTTTTGCCGAATACATCGCTGCGGAAGAAGTTAAATCAGTGTTTGGCACTGAGGCATATGAGCAAATACTGGCTGAGTGGAAAGCACGAGCAAAAGGGCAGAGCTTTGTCTGGCGTGCTGACACTGAACAACGAGCTTCTTTCAAAGTGAATTACGGCCTTGGCCCGCTTATGTTGAAAAAGTTAAAAGACAGAATTGGTGAGGAGAAATTTGAGCAGTTACTGCATTGGTATATGACAGAACCCGTAACCGAGACTGAAAAACTTCTGCAGAATTTAGGGAAGCTGGCGAGCGATGAAGACGAAGAGTGGTTTAGGCTATTGCTGGAAGGGCATTAGGTGAAAGCGGGTTGCCAGTTAGCAACCCAAAACCGCAAGCTTACTTATTCTGACTTTCCAGTGCCTGAATTTTATTCCAGAGTTCGTCTGCTTGTTGGCTGATATGCGAACTATCGCGAATGTTTCCGTTACGTTGCATTTCCATAGCTTTTTCTTGCAGTTGCTTTAGTTCTTTGCGCATTTTCTTCGTAGGGTCTGACTTAAAAAGTCCAAACATTAATGACTGCCTTAAATTATTAAATGTATTTAGCAGTACGATAAAGTCTGGTTAAAAGTTTATTTGTCGCTTAGCGATTTGAATTTTAGACGAGTCCATATAAAGCTAGTTACCGGAACTAATACCAAAAGACAGAGGCCAAAGAATAGCCAACTGATATTAGCCGTCCAGGAATTCTTTCTTCGTTTCCTGAATTTAAATATTGTAAAACTGAGATATTTAGGTTGTTGGGGGAATGCGCTTTGGCATCTTGCCTCTGTTTTTTGATTCAATCAGATTCAGTAAACGGTTAAAACGATTTGAAGTCGCTACGGATGAGCTTACCGGCAGATGAGTAAATCGATACGTGGGTGTAAACCCTTCAGTGACAGCAAGTTTAAATTTCTCTGTTGCTCGCTCCGTCTGGTTATTGGCCATTAATACTATCCCCTCCAGAAAAGTCAGTTCAGCCCACTGGTTTCCATTAAATTTGAGTTCTGCAACTTGTTCCCCTAAGTCAGTTAATTTTGAGCTGTCCATTTTAAGTGCGGCCAGATAGACTTTCGCGGGCAGACTATATCGTCCTCCTAGTCGGGATGCCTCGGCAAACTCGTTAATCGATTCTTCAGTTTGTGTATCTATTAATAACGCCATACCCATTAGCCAATGGGCTTGCTGTGAATACTGCTCTTTTTTTATCACTTCGCGTAACAAGGAAATAGCTTCAATATGTCGCCCGCTTGCAAGAAGATACTCACTAAAAAATAACCGGGATATAAGAGAATTAGGCTCTTTATTTAACGTTTCTTTGAATTGCTCCTCGGCTGCAGAGAAACGATATGATTGCCGGTAAAGCTCTCCGAGAGAGGCGTTAGTCAATGGATTTCCGGGGTCGAGTTCAACCGCCGATGTTGCAAGCTTGTGCGCCTCGATTAGGTGACCTAATTGAATGTGTGCAAGTGAGGTATAGGCTGATACCTCTCCCCAGTTGGGTTCTATTTGACGAGCAAGATTGAATGAAGCAATTGAGTTTTCAAACTGCCCGGATAAATAGTAGGCAAGCCCAAGAGATTTGTGGCTCCATGCTAAGTTGTCATCGAGTAGCACAGCTTTTTCCGCATACTTTTTTCCAAGTTCCAACCAAGTCTCGTTCTTACCATAATGCCAATACCCTTGGAGATATGCGTCAGCCAGACCACTATAGTTTGAAGCTTCTTCAGGAGCGCTATCTATCGCATCCTGATATAAGGAAATCGCAGTGTCGTTATCTTTTTCAGTGTATTTGAAATAATACTGAGCGGCTTTGTAGCTGAGATCTTCGTTTCTTTGATTAAATGGGCTTTCGTTTTGAAGGTTAAAGATTAAGAATAAAATGGTTCCTATGGCGAGTAAACCAAGGGCTAGAAATGACACCACGGGCAAGCGGGAGATCGATCTTTTATTTGAAGAAGTAGATTGAGAGTCGGCACCATCATTATTGTTATTTCCCTCTGAACTCATGACTTTTGCGACCGGAGCAATGCATCGATACCCCATTCCGCGTTCGGCGACGATGTACTTTGGTTCAGAATAAGTATCTGATAATGATTCTCTTAAGCGGGATACTCGCTTTTTAAGGTTCTCATCAGAGACGACCCTCTCTTTCCAGACGGCTTCAATAAGCTGGTCATGGGTCACAATATTGGGAGCATTTTCAACAAGTACTTTTAGTAAGCGATAAGACAGCTCCGGTAAAGGGATATTGTCCCCGTTCTTGACTACCTTTCTGTTTAAAGTATCCAGGGTTAGGTCGTTCCCCACTTTAAAGACATCCATTATCAAACTCACTTTTTTATTTTAACTAATTGATTTTAATTGCTTTATTTAGTCGTCACTATAAGTCACCGAAAAAGACCTGCTGAGTCATGTTTCTTTTTATATATTCAGTACAGTTCCTCAACTTAGTGTAAACCTTATCTTATTTCGAACGACTTAAGGACATTTATGTACATAAAATTATTGAGCATTTCTTTCCTGCTTTTGGCGACTGCCACTGCCGGAGCGACGGAAGACAAAGCCAAAAAATTAGATGATTTTGTTGAGTCATACACCGAAAATCGGGAGTTTAACGGTTCGGTGTTGATTTCTTATGAAGGCAATGTGTTGCTGGAAAAAGGTTATGGCTATGCCAATATGGAGTGGGAAATTCCCAATTCGGTTGATACCAAATTTAGGATAGCTTCCACAACCAAGCCTTTTACAGCTGCGTTGGTTTTAAAGCTAGTCGAGGAGGGGAAGATAAAATTAAGTGACTCTATCGGTGAGTACCTGCCTGATTATCGCAGTGATACTGGCGGAAAAGTGAGTATTCATCAGTTGTTAAATCATACATCGGGAATTCCAAACGTCTTTAGTCATCCTGAGTTCAGAAATATAGAAGCAAATAACCCTTACGGGCTGGATGATTTTATCTCAAAATTTTGTAGTGGCGATCTGCAGTTCGAGCCAGGCACTCAGTTTCGTTACAGTAATGCTGGCTACACCATTTTGGGAAAAATAGTAGAGCAAGTAAGCGAATTAAGTTATCAACAGGCTTTGCAGAAGTATATTTTTGCTCCATTGAAAATGCACAACAGCGGAGATTCCTACGCCGAAGCTGTTGTTCCGAAATTAGCCGAAGGTTATGAGAGAACGTTAGCAGGATTTAAACCCGCGAAGAACATTGATATGACAGTTACGCATGCAGCTGGCTCGATTTATTCAACGGTTAGAGACTTATATCAGTTCAGCAAGGCCTTACATTTAGGTGGACTATTGAGTGAAGAGCTAAAGCAAAAAACCTTTTCAGTGTCACCTCACCGAAACTATGGTTACGGCTGGTTAATTACTGACTTACCGGAGGAAAATTTCGGTAAAAAGCTGACTCAAATACACCATCCAGGAATGATGCCCGGCTTCAATGGTGACGTGGTTCGGATTATTGAAGACGATATTACTATCATCATTCAAAATAACACTGGAGGCGCTCCACTTCGTGCTATGACTGAGGGGATCCTGAATATTATTTACAATAAGCCGGTTACTTTTGCACAAATCGGTATTGAAGATAGGCTCTATTCTACACTTCGCCAAAATGGGCTCGAAGCTGCCATTAATGCGTATATGCAATTTCAGAAATTGGACCGTGGTTTCAGTGAGCGAGGTTTGAATTCTTTTGGTTATCAATTGATGGAAGTAGGAAATAAAGAAGCGGCGATAGCTTTCTTTCAGATTAATTCTGATGAGCACCCAAACTCATCCAATGCCTATGACAGTCTCGGTGAGGCTTACCTTGCGAATAAAGAATTTAAGAAAGCATTGGTAGCTTACGAGAAAGCACTTTTACTGGATGAAGATAATCGAAATGCGGCTGAAGCTATCGTTAAGATAAAAAAATCACTATGAGCCATGGCTGACTTTTGAATCGTTTACATACTCACTGTCAAAAGAACTAATAACAATATCTTGAGTCAGATAATATTCCGTCGCTATCAAGCGAATCACACTTTAAATTATGGCAATATGAGACTGAAAAATGATAAGGAACATCACAAAATTAGCTTTAATATTTATTTCGTTGTTATTTTCCTGCATTTGAAACCGATTGCTGAAATGGGAGTTGCTGTTTTAGCCACTCAATACAGAGGTGGAATGGAGTTAACGGATGGACCGGACGAGAGTGTTGATGAGTTTGGTGGGAGCGATGTGAAAGATGTTATTAATATTGTCCGGCTAGCCTCTCAGCTGCCATACGTAGATGAAAATCAAATGCATATGATTGGGTTTAGTCGGGGTGGAATGTCGGCTTTTATATCACTCAAAGAGCTGAATAATATAAAGTCACTGACGGTGCTCGGTGCCCCTTCGGATTTATTTAAAACAATTGAAGAAAGGCCTGAAATGGAAAGGGTCTTCGATTATAGAGTACCGAATTTCACGAGCAACAGAGAGTCCGAATTAAAGAAGCGCTCCGTAGTGTATTGGCTGGATGAGCTACCTGGTGAATTACCCATCCTCATACTTCACGGAGCCAAGGATGAAAGGGTTTCTGTGGAGCAAGCAAAGATCTTAGCGGATAAGTTATCCGATATTAATCATCCCCATAAGCTGGTTATTTATGATGACTACCACGGTTTACAGTTTTCGCAAGGGCTAATGTTTAAAGAGATAAAAGCATGGATAACGGGAGAGCGCAGGGCAAAATAAAACTAGTAAACTAGCGTACAACGGCAACGGTGCTTCTTTAACAGGAGCTTGGGCTCGATGTTACCGTTGCTGCAGTAATAGCCGGCATAATGGCAGCTATCATAACTGCTGCTTCTATAGCCTGGATGGCTTCTTTTGCGGCTTTGGATATCAGTTCGCCGTTTTCTATTTGCTTAATGCGCTGCTTGCGATCTTTTAGTTCCCGCTTACTAAACACTTGTGGCAGAAGTTTTGCGCTATTGGCTAAAGCAACGGTAATAGCTATTCGCGGCTCAATATCGCTTTCATCACTCAGTACTACAGTGTGCATTTCTTGGCGTAACTGCTCTTCAGGTTCAGGGTTTACCTCTGGGTATACACGGCGCTCAAATAGCCACAAGACTTTCTCTTTTTCTGATGCCACTATCCCGTCAGCAGCAAGTGCCTGCGCTACTTTGTGTTTAAGGTCTTTAATGCCACCGAGCTTCTGTACCCAGTCTTTCAATTTACGCTGACGCTTGGCTTCCAAAATCATCGCTAAAGCTTCATCTAATAAAGAGTCACCCGTGGAGCTGTCATCAACCACTGAAACTTTTTCTTTACTGTCGTCATCAACTTTTATACGTCCAAGCATTAATAACTCGGCCGCTATTGCGCCAGCAGTTGCATATTCCACATACGCGCCATTCATAGTGCCTTTTTCCTCGCACAACGCGAGCAGCATGATTGCTTCGTAAAGCTTTAAATTGCTTGGCATTGCTGTACCTGCTTAGTGAACGTTGTGATTTAGGTTATTAATAATAAGCATTTTGTGGCTAGCCGAGCAAGGTGTATTAAGAGTCGGTACTGGGGAGCCGTTCGTGGATAGGTGTTTGAATTGCGGTTTTAATTCGTTTAATGTCAGTTACATAATGAAATTAAAATTAGCTATTGCATGAATTTGTACAATGTCACAGGTTATAGGAGAGTCAGGTGAAGGACTTATCGAGAAAGCAGTTGTTTTGGACTTTGGTTCTTCTTTGGCCGCCAATACTCTACGCTGTTGAGTTGCTTATTAGCGATATTAAATTCACTTTAATAGATTTTTTCTCTTATATTGCGTGGTCAGTGATCGGTGTTTTAGTTGGTTACTTTTTATCAACTAAAATTCTTTCTAGGTATCGGCATGTTAAGGGTATAAATTTTATTGCTTTTCCACTTTTGCTGCTGTTTGTTATTGGTATTTTAATGGCGATTCATTTCACGGAGTTAAGAGAATTAAAACCGTTTGTTAACGATGCGCTGATTTTACCATTAATTATTTCGGCAATAACATTTCATTCTGTTATTTCTAGGCAGGGAAAGACATAGAAAATGGTAGCGTGTCCACCGTATACTGCATATTTTCAGGACGTTATGTTACTGAAACATTGATAAATTTCACTTAAAGGGAAAAGTCATGCGGACTGTTACCTCCTTAATTTTGGTGTTAGTGATTGTCGGAATCTCATATAAGTATATTCCTGTTGCGCTTATATCTTTGGGTTTGAATCCTATAAGTTTGGTCTTGGTATCAATGTTAGTCGGCGTTTTGGCAGGCGCTGTTATAATTTGGTTACTTACGAGAAATAAGCTAGATAGTTAAGATGCTCGCGAGCCTACGGAGATTAAGCTGGCATGACGTTCGCACTCCTCAGTAAGGAAACACTGTGCAAAAACTAATAGGCATTTTTCTTTTCATCTTCCTGAGCGCTCAGGCAGGTGCATCATCCATGATAGAAGTGGATGGCGGTCGTATCGAATATGAGATAAAAGCAGGTGGCGACACAATTGTTCTGTTTGATGCGGGCGCGTTGTCCGGAATGGCAGGCTGGGACTCAATCTGGGATGATTTGCCAGAGGAAATCACCGCTATACGGTTTTCCCGGCTGGGTGAGGGTAACTCCGACCCCTGTACAGGACAGCGGAGTATTTCAGACTACGTGAATGAAGTTGACCAGTTGCTTACCAAGTTGAATATAGACAGACCTTTGGTTTATGTGAGTCATTCTCTTGGTGGAATAACAGCGAGAAACTTTGCTGCTAAACATAAGGGCGATGTCGCGGCATTACTTATGATTGATCCTGCAAACCCTCGCGATGTTGATATCGTTAAAGAGCTGAATCCGTCAGGTGGCCAGGATGAAATCGATGCAATTAAAAAGAACGATTACGAGATGGGCGAGGGGAAATGGTGCTTTTTGGATGTGATTTGGGATAAATCCAAGGCTGTAGGTTTTTCAGATATTGGCGATATACCTGTCACCTTAATAGCGGGTGTTAAGGTAGCGGAACAGCCATCAAACGCATTTGAGACGGCGCGAGGTCGTGAACTGTGGGGACAATATCAAAGCGAATGGGTGAATCAGTTCCCACAAGGTGAAGCTGTCCTAACAGAGAATAGCGGCCATTTTGTTCAGGTTGATGAGCCTGAACTCGTGCTGAATGAATTAGTTAAGCTTTTAGGCAAATTATGAATTTAATGTCTATGTTTCCGGGAGCAGCGTCCGTGCGATAAGCAGACATAGATTTTAAATCGTAGTACAGTTAAAGAACACGAAATCAAATCGTAAAGGACTATAATTTGAAATTCCTCATAGTACTCGCTGGCTTATTTTTCAGCTCATTTAGCTTTGCCGATAAAACGGTTTACGATGAGTCCAGAGACAGAAATATTCCTATACAAATCTCGTATCCAACTTCTGAAGAGCAGTGTAGTGAAGCTCAAAAATGTTCGGTAGCTTTTCTTAGTGCTGGTTACGGAGTTTCGCATACCAAGTATAGTTTTTTATCTAAACAGCTAAACCTGTTGGGTTATATGGTTGTGGCTATTGGCCATGAGCTAGAGAGCGATCCTCCGCTGTCGGTGTCGGGTGATCTTTATGAAACCAGAAGCGAGAACTGGAACAGGGGCGCTAAAACGCTGGATTTCGTTAAGCACAACCTCGAGCCAACTTACCCGAAATACAATTTTAATGACTTGCTGCTGATTGGCCACTCAAACGGAGGCGATATCTCGTCCTGGCTTGCGAATGAAGGCAAGGATTACATAGAAACTGTCATTACGATTGACCACCGCCGTGTTCCGCTTCCCCGCAATAAGGATATTGGTGTGCTCTCAATTCGCGGCAGCGATTACCCTGCAGACGACGGGGTGTTGCCGTCACAGCGAGAGAGCGAGGAATACGGTATGTGCGTTAAGAAAATACCAAAGTCCCGGCATAATGATATGACGGACCACGGACCCGCGTGGCTTAAAGACGAAATTAACAGCGCTGTGCAGAGCTATTTGAAAGGACTTGGGTGTGAGAAACTTTAATGGTTGATACAGCCAAAAAACACGCCTTTCAGACAGCAAAGGTCACAATTACGGCAATTATGCTGTGTGTGTTCTGTTGGCTGTTTTTCAGTAACCCGGACTCAACCACCAATACGCAGTTTGCGTTTGCCGATACAATTGTTACGTCTGAGGTAAGTGACGACGTGGCTGTCTCGGCTTCACCATACTTAAGCGCTAGTCAATTTGAACACCATAAGCAGTCGGCAAACTGGCAGTTTGAGCGTGTTGATGAAACTAAGTTCAGCGTTGCCGTTGCTAATATTTATTTACTCACCGAACCTATTCTTGTCGATTGGTTTTTAATAAAGCCATCAAGTCGTTTTCGCCTGTCTGGGTGGAAAGACGTTGGCATACAATTCAAAATCAAGAACGCCTTTATCTGAATCCATTAGTTCCTAAACGAATAACGAAAGCTGGACTGGTTGAAGCCAGCCCTTACTAATGGATTTTTAAAGGTAAACTCATGAAAACTATTTTTCTTAAACCGTGCAGACTTATTGCTCTGTTACTTTTGCTTATTTCTCTACTGTCGAATTCGGAAATTTCTCAGGCCGATGAGAACAACCTGTCGTCAGAACATATTCGTCAGCTGATGACTAAAACGTTCGATGTTATGCAGGACAACTACATAGAACCGGAAGTGGTTCCTGAGTTAAGGGAGTTATTTCTAAACAAGCTGGAATTGGGACAGCACGATTCGCTGACGTCTCTGGAGGGTTTCGCGCGCGTGCTGGGACAAGATTTACGAGCGGTTACAGGCGATAACCATCTAAGTTTGTATACCGTTAACCCAGACGAAGAAATCACCCATATATTGACCCATGAAGAAGGAAAGTTAACCAATAACTGTGGTTTCGAGGAAGTGCGTTACCTGAGCGGTAACATTGGCTATTTGAAGTTTAATAAGTTTTCGCCGGAAAAGCAGGCCAGGGAAGCCGTTGACGCAGCTTTTAACTTTCTTGGTCAGAGCGACGGCATAATCATTGATTTGCGAGATACCGTTGGTGGTTCGCCCGATTTAGTTCAGTACATGTTGAGCTATTTTCTGTCCGACGAAACACCTCTTTGGTATGTGCTTGATTCTGCAAACGAAAAGACGGCAGAGATTTCAGCATCTGATACCGCAGCTCACCAAGGCTTTCGCGGTGATTTTCCGGTTTGGATATTAACCAGTCGCAACACAGCCAGTGCTTCTGAACTTTTTGCTGGTGTTTTACAGGCGAATTCAAAGGCTGTGTTGGTTGGTGACACCACCGCTAGCGCCGGTTTTTATGTTGGAGTGCGTCGAATTACTGACACGCTTGCATTTCGCATATCACTACTTAAACCGATAATAACGGCAACCGGGAATAACTGGGAGCGCACGGGAATTATTCCGGATATTGAAGTACCGGCTATGGATGCTTTAGATCATGCTCATGAGTTAAGTAGCAAAACTATGAGCGCTGACTTTTAGTCGGAGCCGGCGTCGTTCCGTTAAGTTCGACGTCGGCAAAGCCTTCTAGTTTACGCTGTTCAATCGGCTGACCAATCAGTTTTTCAATGGCTTTCAGGAAGGCCAGTTCTTCGTCGGTGACCAAAGATATGGCATGACCAACCTGGCCGGCACGACCGGTGCGGCCAATGCGATGCACATAGTCTTCAGCAACCTGTGGTAGGTCATAATTGATAACGTACGGCAGCTTTTCAATATCAATGCCCCGCGCGACGATATCGGTTGCGATAAGCACTTGAACCTTGCCACTTTTAAATTCAGCCAACGCTCTGGTGCGGGCACCCTGGCTTTTCGCGCTGTGAATAGCTGCGGCAGAGAAACCGGCTTTATCCAGTTGCTTAACTAACCTATTAGCGCCTTGTTTGGTGCGGGAAAACACAAGCACTTGCGGCTCGTTAAGGCTGTGCAGTAGTCGTAGTAGCATGCGCAGCTTTTCGCTTTTCTGTACCGCATACATTGTTTGTTCAATAGGCTCTGCGGCAGCGTTCGGTGGTGCCACAGAAATTTCTACCGGGCTTTTCAGCAAGCCTTTAGCCAGGGTACGAATGCCGTCGGAAAAGGTCGCTGAGAACATGAGTGTTTGGCGCTTAGCTGGTAATAACTTAATAATTTTCTTAATGTCGTGAATAAAGCCCATATCGAGCATGCGGTCGGCTTCATCAATTACCAATACTTCTAATTTCGGGAAGCGGATGGCATTCTGTGTGTATAAGTCCAGCAAGCGGCCAGGTGTGGCGATAAGAATATCCACGCCTTTGCGAAGCTTCATCATCTGCGGGTTAATTTTCACACCGCCAAACACCACCGCGTAATTCAGTGGCTGACCCGCGCTTAAGTTAGCAACACTTTCACCCACCTGAGCCGCTAATTCTCGAGTAGGCGTAAGAATGAGCGCGCGTGCTGTGTTTGCCTTTGCGCGCTCGTTACTTTTTAGTCTGTCTAAAATCGGTAAGGTAAAACCCGCGGTTTTTCCCGTGCCTGTTTGTGCTGCAGCCATTAGGTCCTTACCAGCAAGGATCGTCGGAATTGATTGCTCCTGAATAGGTGTTGGTTCTGTATAACCTTGGCGTGTAAGGGCGGCAATGGTTTCAGGGTAAAGTCCGAGTTCAGAAAAAGTCATGTATCAATATGCAATTCAACGGTGATAATAGTTGGCATTGTACCTGAGAGCTGTGGGTGCTGCATTTCATTTAATTGTTGGGTAAGGTCTGAATCCAATAGGGGCTCTCGCTCAAGTTAAATGTTTTATATCTGGGTTGCTTTATTGTCGTAAAAGAGTAGTTTAATTGGTTGATAATTAAACTAATCAGAGAACGGCGCGTAACGAAACTCTATAATGCTTAATAGGAATAACTAGCGCTTCGGTAGTTAATTAATAGATCCTCAAGGAGGAGAAATGAAATATTGTTATGTAATTTTTGCATCGCTATTACTCTCTAACGTGGCCTCTGCAAGTGACTTAACAGCCAGAGTTAACCAGTATTTCGAAGCGCAAAAAGCCGTAGAGCATAGAAATTCAACTAAAAGCGATGTGACTAGTTTATTAGCACTGCTAACTGAAGACGCAACATTTGAACACCCCAGATTTAATGCTGTTCAATCAAAAAACGAATATGAGAAAGGCCTGCTGTACTATTTAGGAAGCTATGGCGAATGCGATATTCAGGTTAAGAATATCATTGAAGGGCTTAATGCTGTCACCGTCGAATACTTACATCCCTGCATTGATAAAAATGGAAACTCTGATCCTGAAAATAATAAGCAAGAACTAGTTACTTTATTCGAATTTGAAAACAACAAGATAAAGCTGATTAGGCACTACTTCTGACCAGTGGTTTAACAAGCGAATAAGTTGCGTATCAACTGTATACAAAATGAAGGATCTCTAAGATGGGATGGAAGGGAACGGTTAGGTCTATCGGTGCAGCGGTTCGTGCAGCAGAACGAGATGCGAAACGCAGACAGAAAGAATTAGAAAGAAAGCATAAGCAATATGCGAAAATGCAGGAGTTAGAGCAGGCTGCATACGAAGTTGATGTTTATGAAAACCATATCGAGGTGATTCAGTCGATCCATAAAGAATGCAGCTCGCTTGTAGACTGGTCGAGTGTTGCAAGCTCTAAACCGCCTAAAGAGCCAAAAAAAACGAGCCATAGAGAGGAAAAAGCTCAGCTTAAATTAGAACAATATAAGCCTGGAGTATTCGCTCGACTTTTCAATAATGAGGAAAAGAAAAAAGCGATCATCGCACAAGAAATTGAAATAGCGATAAAAGCTGATAACGATGAATATGAATCGAGAGTCTCGCGCTGGAAACAGGAATTTGCAGAATGGAAAGAGAGTGTGGATATAGCTGAAGCTCTATTAAAAGGGGAGCCCAAAGCTAAGCTCGAAGCAATAGACAATCTACAGCCTTTTACCGAAATTTCTAATCTTGGCTCGAGCATATCGGTGGTTGTATATGACAATGGTCTGTTGGAAGCGACAATTAACGTTCATGGTAACGATATCGTGCCAAGCGAGTCGAAGAGTCTTTTAAAGAGTGGAAAGCTGTCTGTTAAAAATATGCCGAAAGGAAAATTTAATGAAATATATCAAGACTATGTGTGCAGTTGCGTGTTAAGAGTAGCTAATGAGCTGTTTTCATGTATTCCAGATAGCTTGGTGATTGTTACAGCTGTAGATGAACTACTTAACTCTAAAACAGGGCATTTAGAAGAAACCCCGGTATTATCTGCCGCCATATCCCGCAGTACGATGAATAGTCTCAATCTCGAAACAATAGATCCTTCAGATTCGATGAGTAACTTTATACATAATATGTCTTTTAAAAAGACAAAAGGTTTTGAACGGGTAGAACGCCTAGATTCAGAAAGCTTAAGCCGTACATAGCTTGCCAAGGCTTAGAATAGGTGGTTGGGAGTTTGACGGAACAAACTTTCTAATCTGCTTGTGGAGGTTCACTGAGTGTTTTTTACTAGTACGTAAGACTAGTTGTGATAACGTGAAACTAACAAATTTTGAAATGGAACTTCGATGATAAATACAAAACGCCTATTTTTAAGCTTCTTGATTCTTGTTCTGAGCTTCTCTGCTCATGCGTCATCAGTTACCAAAAAACTGGAAATTCAGCATCCCGAATTTGAAGTTCCTCTTGTGTTCAATGTTGTTTTGCCATCTGGCTATCAGGGGGAAAACTCTAAGCATTACCCGGTGCTTTTTGATTTTCATCCCCATGCAACGACATATTTAAGAGGCATGCATGACTGGATGAGTCATAACGGTGAGTGGCCGTGGCTTAAGACAATTATTATTACGCTCGATTATGGTAATCCGGTAGGTAAGCTATTTGACAGTTCCGGGGAAACGACTCCGCTCCTCGATTTTTTCGAACAAGAACTGTTTGTTGAAATAGATAAAACCTACCGTACTAATGGGTTTCGTATTATGAGCGGGTTTAGGCACAATGGCAGTATTGTATTATCAGCGTTGTTCAGGAAACCGGATATGCTGAATGCCTACATTGCTGTGAGCCCAGAGCTTAAAGATGACTTTGTTGGCCTGCAATCAGACTCGAGAAAGATGCTTTCAAATCTCGACAAAAAGCCGAGGTTTTTACTCTTCAGCTATGGCACTAATGTAAAAGAAAATCATCAGCAGGATGACTATATGGAGTTAAGCAAAACACTCCAGCAATATGCACCCTCAAGCCTGGATTGGCACGAAAAGCATTTTGCCGACAATTACTTTATGTCCTTACCAATATTGTCGACGGTAATGGGAGTAGAAGCACTATTTGATGATGTCCATAACGGCTTAGCGCCTGACTCCGCTGTTTCAAAACAAGGAGTGAATAAGATTGTGGCGCACTACAAGTTTCTTTCAGATAAAAAATATGGGTTTGAGGTGTCGCCTAAGCGTTCCATTCAAAATCTCGGAAATCACCTTATCGGCTCTAATCCCGAAAAGGGGCTATCAGTACTTAAACAACTCATTGAACTCTATCCTGATGACTCCTATAGCTACCACTATGTCGCCGAGGCATACGCAAGCTTAGGAGATTTCGAGAATGCAGTTAAGTTTCAAACGGACGCAGTTAAGTATTCAGAGAATCAGCAAACATGGCATCAGAAAAAGCACCGAGCTGCTCTTGACCAATATCAGTTCGAGCTTAGCGGAGAATAATGCGAGCAGGAGTGAGAGATCTGCTGAGCGTATCCAACCTAGCTTAGTAAAGCTATTGAAATAAGAGAAAAAATAATGAAAAAAGTAATGCTTTCGGCCTTTGTGATCTTCATGGTTTCTACATCTGCTGTTTTTGCGCAGCAAGTCCAAAACCGTGATGAAGGTTATAAATTACAGACAGAGGTACTCTTCTCAGAAATACTCGACGAAAAAAGAACCATCACTGTTCAGCTTCCCAAGAGCTATGCTGCAAAGCCAGATAAAGAATATCCGGTAATTTATCGCCTTGATGGCAAAGGCAATCTGCTTCTCATCACTGCTGTGTTAGAGAGACTGCAAGAAGCAGAGGCTGCGCCTGAAGTAATTATTGTCGCAATTGAAAATACTGATAGATTGAGAGATTTTTATCCTACGGTTAATGAAGAGCAAAATGGTCCAATGGGAATTGGCGGCGGAGCGTCAAAGTTTTTAAGCTTTGTAGAAAGTGAGCTTATCCCTTTTGTTGATAACGGATATCGCACTCATAATTTTAAAGTAATTGCAGGTGCATCCGCTGGCGGCGTATTCGCGCTTTATGCGCTCCAAGCCAATCCTGAACTTTTTCAGGCGCATTTAGCTTACAGTCCAGCTGTATGGTGGAATTATGGAGCAACAGCAAAAAGTACAAAAGCGTTCATATCTGAAACAAATAACTTAGATAGCTATTTGTACATGGATATCGGTGAAGAAAGTGGCTTTATGAGAGAGCGATATGACGATATGCTCGACTTTATTTCGTCTAACACGCCAAAGGGCTTAAAGTTCATAAGTGATGAATTCGATAATGTTCCTCATAGGCTGACTTCAGCTGCTGGGGTTTTCAATGCTTATCATAACCTTTTTCTGCCTGTGAGGATGCCGGCACGAGCATATAATGGCGAAATTAGCTCGATTTCAAAATATTACAATCGTCTATCAAATCAGTATGGAGAGAAGACGCCGCCGGAATGGGTTGTTCGGGAGCTGGGTTACCATTTCGTAAATAACGGCAATCTCAAAGAAGCTATCAAGCTTTTTAAGTTTGGTATAACGCTTTATCTCGAAAAACCTGACGCGTATAACGGTTTAGCTTATGGTTACGAGCAGAGCCAAATGTACGAAGAGTCACTCGTACAGGTCAATAAAGCCCTCTCTCTGTCGAATGAAGGGTATGATGGTTACGAGGTTTATGCTGCCCGAAAAGAGAGATTACTTAACCTGTTGGCTCAGTAATCTGGAATTAAAATTTTCCACCCGAAACCCAACACATAATATTGAATTTGTAGTGTTTGAGGATCGATAGGCGACTTATTATTTCTTAGTCGTTCTCTGTTCTTTTCCAGCGGTTAGAAAAGGAATTTTTGTGCAGTGAGTCTATAGATTGGTTAAGTAGTTCATGTAAATCTACACCAATTTCCTCCGAAATATTATTGAAGGCTACTTCCGCTCCGTAACAATACTCTTTTAGTAACTTCCCTTGCTGTTTGCCGACAGAGGATAGTGAATAGAAGGTCCTGCGTTTATCAACTTTATCTGATGATTTTACTAACAAATCTAATTTCAGAAGAGTCTTAATTCGTTGAGAAATTAGTTGATGAGGTTGTGATAGTGCTTTTGCTATTTGGGTCAACGAAGCTTGTTCTACACTATTAAGATACAAGACGGTTGATGAGACACTCACCGGAAAAATTATTCCCATATCACGATATACATCTGCCGCTTGCTCCGTAATTATTAAGTGTAAGTCGAACAACAGTTTTGCTGTAAAAGCTCTATTGTGTTTGAGGGACTGAGCAAATTTGTTGGTGTCGTTCATCAGTTTCTCCAATACTTCGAGTTCATTATTGAACCATTAATGCGGCGGCAAGCTTTTGCATTGCGAACCCCGCTTTCGCATCCGCTCCTCGATTCATCACTATGATAAAACCGGATTGGCTGTTTAGATCAAAATACATAGCGGCGAAGACCCCTAAATCAGATCCCATATGCCCGGTTAGTCCTTCTCTGTCTCTCCAGAAGAAACGTTGGCTATCTGAAACTTGTTTCTCTAATTGCAGTGCAAAAAATTCTTGAAACAGATCTCTTGATAGCAGTTCCTCACCATATACATCTTTATTTTTTAGTAGGTGCGTCATGAAGCTTGATAGCTCTTTGATAGAGCCACGTAAACCACCATCGGGATATTGCGGGTTTCCAAAATGAGGGTATGCACTAAAGCGCTTATATTCTCTGGGCGGATTTACAAATTTACTTATCAAGTAGTTAAGCTCAGGTTCTTCCGTATTAGCGCATACAAATAGCCAAGGTATACATTGTTCAACTTCATATGGAGTAGCAATATTTTGAAAGTCGAGGTCGCCTAATAACCAACTACTATTTTCCATGCCAAGCCTGGGGAAAACATATAACTTGCTGAATTCTGCCAGTGTTAAGCCACTCACTTCTTCTACTAGTTGCCCTGCTAATGCGGCAGCCAAATTGCTATAGTGCCGCTCTTCACCTGGTAGGTGTGGTAAGTAATACTTACCGGAGTTGTAGTATTCACCCGTCGTAGTAAGCAAACTAATAAGGTGTTGCTTTAAAGTGGTTTCGGGATCTCGGTTTGGCGTGTAAGACTCTGTGTTGTAATAATCTGCAATTCCGGATGAATGGCTCGCGAGATGTCTTACTGTAATAACTTCGTCTTGAACGTGGGGGTTGTCAATTGGAAAAGAAAGGTATTCATTGATGTCTTTATCAAGAGATAGTTTTCCCTGCTTCACAAGCTCTAAAAGAGCTAAGCCCAAAATAGGCTTGCTTATTGATGCAACATTGAAAAGAGTATTTTCATTAACGGGTTTCTGGCTGTCGATATCTGCATATCCATAGGTTCCTATGAAATCAACGTCACCTTTTCTAATTTGTGCAATTGCTAAACCAGGAATAGCTGTATCTTCTATAAGCTCTTTTGCAAGTAGATCAATTTCATTTGAGTAGTTGGTTCGCTCAATTGAACGAGGATAGTAGTTGAAAGCTATGATTGTGCTTAATAGAACTAAGAAAATCACCAAAAAAATTCTCATTAAATATTCCCTAAAAGCCATTTACGCAATTTATTTCGCAATATATTGCATAAATAAGGCTTAGTAAAGAAAATACCAGGAAAATTTTATGCTACTTGATTATTAAAATAGAATAATTTCGGCTTAGTCTTGTCCTAAGCCCATGTCTACACGTAATTCAAATTCAGTAAAGGGTTTATGAGTTTTTCCGGCGAATACAGGCCAACAACAAGTTGGGTTCTATATAAAAATTAGTCAAAAAATCTTTAGCGACTTGAAATATATTAAATAGACAGCATCTAATGAATTAGTGTAACAATTTAGTTGTTTTAATATTGAGGGAACAAGATGAATTCGCTTTATGATTTGCTACTACATCTTGTCCCATGGGTTATAGTTTTCGGTTTTATAATATTTTTTTTCGGGTTGACAACTTGGGTAAAGAAAGGGAGGCGGAGTGCTATAGCTTTGGGCTTTGTACTTCAGACTTTTCTACCTAACCCAAATGTTGAACGAAGAATTGATGTCGTGGTAAAGCAAGAGCAGACTGATGAAGATAATCACAATGAGAATAAAAGTTGATTAGTAAACCGCTACAGATCTAATAGGCATCCCAAAGCGACAGACTAAGCTAAAACACTTCTTTAAGTGGCAGTACTACCTTTGAAGAGGTACTCCATGGCAATTCGGGTATGACGCTGCTAATTTAGTGGTTGAACAAGGCTAGAGCTCTTGCCCCAAATTTTTGGCCGTGGCTGGCGTTATCCATGAGGTACCAATGTACGGTTCACTTTTACTACTCCACATTCTCGCGGCAACCATCTGGACAGGTGGGCACATTGTCCTGTCCGTCGTTGTGCTGCCCAAGGTTTTGAAGGAGCGGTCACCTCAGTTGCTCCTCGATTTTGAGTCTGTCTATGAAAAAATTGGCATGCCCGCGCTCATCATTCAAATAATTACAGGCGTAATGCTGGCGCACAGGCTGCTCCCAGATGTCAGCCTGTGGTTCAATACCAGTAACCCGGTTGCTTATCCAATAATGGCAAAACTGGGTTTGCTTGCGTTGACGGTTGGTTTTGCCATTAGCGCAAGGTTTCTTGTCCTACCCAACCTCTCGCCAGCAAACCTCAAAGTAATGGCATGGCACATTGTGTCGGTTACTGTTATTTCCATTTTATTCGTTGTTGTGGGTGTTTCGTTTCGAACAGGCTGGTTTTATTGAAGAACCCTGAAAGGCCATTCTCATGAAGCCAAAATAGTCGCTCCGTCGAGCGGTATATGAACTTTGTCTGTTAATAGCTGTTCTTTAACGGAATCCATGAGCTGACTACGAGTCACCGGGCAATGATCCAGTGCCTCTAAATGGTTGGCGACAATATTGCCTTTGCTTAATGTAGCCACTTCCAGAACCTCTTCAATACCCATAATGATATGTCCCCCAACGTCAAACTGCGCTCCTCCAGCGGGCAGTACAATCCATTCTGGCTGCTCTGAGGTAATACAGTGGCGAACATCGTCAGTTAAAAGGGTGTCTCCGGTAATATATAAGCTGGGTTCATTGGCTTGCTTAATTAAAAAGCCATGGCCATGTTCCATGAGTCGGCCAATAATGCCTTCTCCGTGAACACAGGGAATAAGGTTAATAGTACCGTGTAAAAAGGAGTTAGTTTGTTCAGTACTTAGCGACTGCACGTTCAGTCCTTTCCGTGCCAGAAATCGTGCGTCTTTATCGGAGCAATAGACAGGAATTTGATGCTGTCTAAGCCACTTCGCGGCAGCTCTGTCTAAGTGGTCAAAGTGTCCTTTTTGACAATGCGTGATCAAGCACGCTGTGACGCTATCTAATAGTTTATCGGTATTGTAAGGCAGCGGGGCTGTTGGGTTTCTTGTCCGCGTGGTAGTGAGATATTTCAGTGGTGGAATTGCGCCTTTCGGTGCAAGCATTGGGTCAACAAGAATAACTTCATTTTCGTAATGGATAACAATGGTCGCGTTTCTTATTTGGGTAATTTTCATCGTTGGTAGCTTCCTTATTGGTAATGAAGTCATTGTATTTTTATTGAGCACTCACCATAATGTCCGTTTAAGACATTAACCATTCAATATCAGCCACACGGGTGGGAAATGAGAATTGGTCTGGTGGTTTACCCAGGATGCATGGCGTCCGGTTTGCTGGCATTCGCGGAGTTGCTCGAGGCTGCCAATCAACGCTCTGGAAGAACGCAATTTGATGTTGTCTGGACAGGCGTTAACGATAAGCCTGTAAATATTCAAGTGACTCGGTACGGGGCTAATGTTTCTGTCGTACCCGCGTTGCCAATGACAGACGACTCACTAGAAGCATTGCTTATCCCTGGTTTCTGGACGGACGGTGAGGACGACCTAAGCGGTTTACTGGATAACTATGATGACCTTATCAGTACCCTGAAGGGGATATCTCCATCGACTCAGCTTTGGGCTTATTGCTCCGCGGTGAGTCTATTGGCTGAAGCCGGTCTTTTGAAGAACAGGAGAGCAACATCAACCTGGTGGCTGACCGATTTTCTTTCTGCCCGAAACCGCGAAACGTTCTGGCGTTTTTCTCAGACCTTTGTTGCCGACGGAAATGTCATGACAGCCTCAGGGGTTAATGGGCATTTGCCCATCGCACAGGCGATTATTGAACAGGAGCTTGGACACAACATACTGAGGGATATTATTGAAGTTATGGTTGTTCCCAGGCCGGAACATAAGGTGACCCCTTTACGTGCTGTCAATATGATGCAGTTTGAAGAACCATTGATCCGCCGGGTTTATGCCTGGGCTGAAGAAACAGTAGCGAATTGTTTAATGGTATCTGCTCTGGCTCAAGTACTTCATACAACTGAACGGACACTTGCGAGAAAAGTGAAAGTGACAACCGGACTGTCATGCGCACATTTTATGCGGCTTGTGAAAGTTAAACAGGCATCGGATTATTTAATCTATAGTTCACAATCGGTTTCGCAAATCAGCGACCAGTTAGGTTTTACTGACGACAGCTCATTTCGCAGAACCTTTAAAAACATTACTGGCTATACTCCTTCCGATTATCGCAGCCACTTTGGTCGTCTCAGTTTCACTTCAGGTAGTTGAATCTAATCTTTCTGATTGGCGAGTTTTAGTCCCAATATGCAATAGAGTTTTGTGGTCAACTCTGGTTGTACCACCAACCATTTCATGTCTACAATGCTTATTATTGTTGGCTGGGAGTGGGTGTTATGGACTTTTCCTACAGTGCGAAAACAAAGGATTATTTGGCGCGGCTTGATGCCTTTATGCGCGAGTATATTGAGCCGTACGAAGATCAGTATCAAAAAGAAAATTACCGGCTAAATAGCACACCGAACTGGCGTGAGTGGCAGGTGCCGCCGCGGGTGGCGGAGCTTAAGCAGATGGCGAAAGAGCAGGGGTTGTGGAACTTGTTTTTGCCGGACGATGAGCTTGGCGCTGGTTTAACTACGCTGGAGTATGCGCCGCTGGCTGAGCGTATGGGGCGCAGCCTGTTAGCGCCGGAAGTCTTCAACTGCAACGCACCCGACACGGGCAATATGGAAGTGCTGTATCACTTTGGTGATGACCCGCAGCAAGAGCAGTGGTTAACACCACTTTTAAACGGTGACATTCGCTCGGTGTTTTGTATGACCGAGCCCGATGTCGCGTCATCCGACGCCACCAATATGCAAACTACCATTAAAGCCGATGGCTCTGATTGGGTCATAAACGGCCGTAAGTGGTGGAGTACAGGTTTAGGTCACCCGGACGCAGAAATTGCCATTGTTATGGGGCTGACCGACGAGGACGCCGAAAAGCATCATCGCCATTCCATGGTATTGGTGCCGTTAAACACGCCGGGTGTAAATATTGAACGTATGTTACCTGCTCTGGGCGAGTACGATGCCCCTTATGGCCATGGCGAGGTGATGTTCGATAACGTTCGCGTACCGAAAGAAAACATTATTGTTGGCCCCTGTGCGGGTTTTAAAATTGCGCAGGGGCGTTTAGGCCCGGGCCGTATTCATCATTGTATGCGAGCTATTGGCGCGGCAGAACGTGCATTGGAGCTTTTCATTGAGCGTGGCGTATCGCGCATTGCCTTTGGTGAGCCATTAATGAAGCTGGGTGGCAATACCGAGCGTTTAGCTGACTTGCGTGTAGCCATTGATCAGGTGCGGTTACTAACACTGCACGCGGCCTGGCAAATAGACAATATTGGTGCCATGAAAGCCATTAAAGAAATATCGGCCATTAAGCTGGTGGCACCGAATGTGCTGCAGCGGGTGGTGGACGAAACCATGCAACTGTTTGGTGGTGCTTCGATGTGTCATGACACACCATTACCGGGTTTATTAACCGTTGCGCGTTCGCTGCGCATTGCCGACGGACCCGACGCGGTTCACCGTGCGACTATTGCTAAAACAGAGTTGAAACAAAGAGAAAAACAATGGAAAGGGCGCTCTAATGACTGATCCATCATCCGCCGTAGTCGATCAGGCGAGTGACGTACGCGAAGAAGAAACCTTGCCCGTAGAGGCATTAGATAGCTGGCTGGCGGAGCACATTGGTGACGAGCTACCCGAAGATCGCGGTACTTTGCGCATTACCCAATATACCGGTGGCGTGTCCAACTGGACCTACCGTTTAGATTACAACGGCCTGGCATTAGTGTTGCGCCGCCCACCAGATGGCACAAAAGCCAAGTCAGCCCATGATATGGGACGTGAGTTCCGTCTGCAAAAACGCCTGCGTCCGGCGTTTCCTCATGTGCCCCGAATGCTGGCATATTGCCGTGACGAGTCGGTTATTGGTGCCGAGTTTTATGTGATGGAACACGTAACCGGCATTATTCCGCGGAGGCGTTTTCCTAAAGGGCTGGACCTAAGTTCTGAGCAGGCGCGACAGTTATGCACGAACGCGCTGGATAAACTGATAAAGCTGCACCAGGTAGATTTAGACAGCACCGGACTGCGCAAAATTGCTAAAGGTAAAGGCTATACCGAACGTCAGGTAAATGGCTGGTGTGGGCGTTATGAAAAGGCAAAGACCTGGAATGTATTCGGCGCGGGTTCGGTTATGCGTTGGCTTAAAGAGAACCAACCGCAAAGCGAGAAAATTTGTCTGGTTCACAACGACTTTCGCTTAGACAACCTGATACTCAACCCGAATGACCCAACCGACATTATCGGTATTCTGGACTGGGAACTGGCGACTTTAGGCAACCCGTTAATGGACCTGGGCAACTCGCTGGCTTACTGGATTGAAGCAGGCGATGACAAAGTTGCGCGCGCGACGAAACGTCAGCCGAGCGACTATCCTGGCATGCTAACCCGTAAAGAAATTATTGATTACTACTGCGAGCGCACCAGCACCAAGGTAGAAGACTTTGCCTTTTACGAAGTGTTTGGTTTATTCCGTTTAGCGGTGATAGCCCAGCAAATTTATTATCGGTACCACCATAAGCAAACCACCAACAAAGCCTTTAAGAACTTCTGGTTTTTGGTGAACTATTTGCTGTGGCGTTGCCGTCGTCGTATTGCCAAAGCCTAAAAAATACGAGTAAAAAGACAATAACAATAAAGAGAGCTCAATAATGTCTCAAGAAAGGAAGACCATTTTAATTACCGGAGCCAGTTCTGGTCTGGGGCAAGGTATGGCTCGCGAGTTTGCCGCTCAGGGCAAAGACCTATGCCTGTGCGCACGTCGGTTAGACCGGCTGGAAGCCTTAAAAACCGAACTGGAAGAAAAGCATTCTGGTATAACGGTCAGCATTAAAACTCTGGATGTAAATGCTCATGAAGACGTATTCCGCGTGTTTCAGGAGTTTAAGCAAGAGCAGGGACAAATTGACCGCTTTATTATTAACGCGGGCATGGGTAAAGGTGCGGCGCTTGGCACTGGCTACTTTGAAGCAAACAAAGCCACGGCTGAAACGAACTTCGTAGCCGCGCTGGCGCAATGTGAAGCGGCTATGGAAATTCTACGAGAGCAAAAGCAGGGGCACCTGGTGACTATTTCGTCCATGAGTGCTTTTCGCGGTATGCCGCGGGCTATGACGGTTTATGCGGCAACTAAAGCAGGTTTGGCCTCGCTAACCGAGGGCATTCGTGCAGACTTAATGAAAACCTACGGCAGCAACAGTCCAATAAAAGTCTCGACCATTTACCCGGGCTACATTCGCTCAGAAATTAACGAAAAAGTGAAAAACACACCTTTTATGGTGGACACCGAAACCGGTTGTCGTTTGTTGGCAGAAGCCATTAATAAAGAGCCAGTAAAAGCTTATGTTCCGCGCTGGCCCTGGGCATTAATGGCGTTTTTAATGAAACGCTTGCCGTTAAAGTGGGTGTTAAAGCTGGCTTAACTCTTGGTTACTCACCGGAGCCAGAGCACACGGCGTCACCTCGGGTAGAAACCTGCACTGACAGAGACTGGCTGACGCCTTGTGCATCGTTAAACAGAAACACCGGCTCGACTAAAAACATGTCGCCGCGCTTGCCATCGTGGTTGATTTCCAGCCGCTGATCAGCCAGTTCCAGTTTAATGCAGCCATCGTGTTCAGTGGTCATTATGCGTTCCCATTTATCCGGCTGTGGTTCGTGCAGCCAAATTTCATGGCCCTGCCAACTTTGTTTCTCGCCTCGTTCGCACCAGTAGCTATGAACCTCCAGCGCGCCGTCTTTACTGGTTTCCAGTTGACGAATGTCGCATTCGTCTTCATGCGGTAATTCAGGCTCCATGGCGGTGTACTGGTACACAACAACACTGACAAAAATGACGAGAAGGGTGACGGCCGAAGCGCCTAACCAGATAAGAATTTGCTTTAACATATGGCTCCAGAACCTGATACAGTATAAGTTCTTAGTATAAAGACAATAATTATAAGAACAATGATTTGGGGGAAGTATGTGGCAACGTGTTTTGGCATTACTGATTCTTATTGTGGGCTTGCTTCTGGCCGTTCTGGGTGTGGTCAGTGACAACGATACTCCCGTTAGATTAACCGGCGCGGTTCTGATGTTAATTGGTATTATCTGGCTGTATAAGCAACCGACGTTGAAGTCGCTTAATCGTACCGACAAGCCAACGTTAAAATGGTATCAGTCTCCAATTCTCTGGATACCTATTATTGCGATCATCATCTTTATTATCAGTCTTTTCATGTAGGAACCGAATTCATGAATATAGCAAAACGAATTGTTATTTTGGCCGGTGCAGTGGGGCTGTTTTTTTATACCGCAGAGCAGGAAGAGCTGATTACCTTAATTGCGAACTTTAATCTGAGCTGGTACAAACTGGGCGTTCCTGTTGCCTGGGGCTTAGTCATTGGTGGGCTTTGCGCGCTGTTAAAGTTCCGTTGGCTGCTGTCCTGGATGGCGCCTGTTACCTTAGTTGCCAGTGCAATAACGACCATGGGACTCACTGGTGCAGCAGCGGTATTTGTGAAACATCAACTGGTGGTGCTTTGCTTGCCGCCGTTACAACTCGCCGCCGTAGGTGTTGGTTTATACTTGTTTGCCGTGGGTCTGGTTAAGTTGATGGGAGACATTGAAGCCAGAAAATCGGAAAAAGGTGAGGAATGAGTCGTCAAATTACCCCTCAAAGTAGCCAGGAAATTACATTAAACAGCGATATTGGTGAGAGCTTCGGAGCCTGGAAAATGGGCGCCGATGACTTAATTATGCCGCACATCGACTGCGCTAATGTGGCTTGTGGTTTTCATGCGTCAGACCCGTTAACTATGCTGAAAACAGTAAAGTTAGCCAAGCAGCATAACGTGACGATAGGCGCACATCCTGCGTACCCCGATCTCGTTGGTTTTGGTCGACGTCATATGGCATTGAAACCCGATGAAGTAACCGCTTTAATTCAGTATCAGGTGGGGGCGTTACAGGGCATTTGTGCTGGTCAGAAAACTGAAGTGAGCTATGTGAAGCCACACGGCGCACTTTATAACGACATGTTAAGCGACGGTCAGCAATTCGATGCTGTTTGTCAGGCTATTGCCGCCTTGCAGGACGACAGGCATGAACCCTTGCCATTAATGGTTATGGCAACGCCCGAAAATGACGCCTGGCGTCACCGCGCACAGCAGTTTGGTGTTGAATTATGGTTCGAGGGTTTTGCCGATCGCGCTTATGACGACAATGGTCAGTTGCGTTCACGGAGTAACCCCGACGCTGTGCATGGCGATGTTGAGGCCATGTATGCTCAGGCGGAGGCTTTTGCGACAGGCCGTGCTATTGAGAGTGTGTCGGGCAAGTCGCTGCAAATTGAGATTGATTCTCTTTGTGTTCACGGGGATAACCCCAAAGCGATAGAAACCGTAGAGAAGCTGCGGAGCATAGTCCGGCAAGCTAACGATAACGAATAAACCATATTTGAATGACTTATGAGTAAAGAGAGCGATTTCCCAAAACTCGTTTCAGCCGGCGCCGACGCGGTTATTGTCTATTTAGGCGAGGGTATTAGCGTGTCGGTTAACCAGCGTGTTCTGGCTGCGGTTAAGGTAGTTAAAGACCAACTGTCTGACGTTGTGCTGGATTTAGTGCCGTCCTATAACTCCTTAATGGTTTACTACAACGTGCTGAGCATTGATGAGCCTGAAATACGTGAACGCTTGCGCAAAGCTTTAGCTGACCTCAGCACGGATAGCAGCGAGCAGAGCGGCAAGCGGCATCGCATTCCGGTTTATTATGATGAAAGTGTCGGGCCTGACCTTGCTCGCATTGCTGACATGAACAATTGCTCTGTAGATGATGTAATAAAAATGCACACCGAGCAGACGTACCGCGTATATGCCATGGGCTTTGCGCCGGGCTTTGCTTATTTGGGTGAAGTTGCCAAAAAGTTAAGAACGCCCCGTTTAGATAACCCCAGAAAGCGCATTACCGCAGGCAGTGTTGCTATTGCTGAAAGTCAGACTGCTGTTTATCCGTCGGCATCGCCCGGTGGCTGGAACATTATCGGCCGTACTTCTACCCAGCTATATAACCCGTCATCGGGGACCATCAGCCCGTTGAACGTAGGCGATGAAGTAGAATTTTACGCGGTAAGCAAAGAGCAGTTTATTGAGGAAGGCGGCGACACGGAGGCCTTGTCATGATGCGTATTATTGAGCCGGGTATGCGCTCAGCCGTTCAGGATTTTGGGCGCTTTGGGTATTTGTCGAAAGGCCTGACCCGCGGCGGTCCCATGGATGAACACGCGTTTTTATGGGCGAACCGGTTGCTGAGTAACCATTTTAATGCCGCTCAAATAGAAATTACCCTGGGCGGCTTTGAAGTAGAATTTGACCGTGACTGCCAGTGCGCTGTGACCGGTGCTGATGTGGAGTTGACGCTGGACGACGAGGTGTTAAATACCTGGCAAAACTTTAAAGTACGCGCGGGTCAACGCCTGAAGATGGGGTATGCCAGTGCTGGTGTCAGAGCCTATTTAGCGGTGCAGGGCGGTTTTCAGGTGGAGCCTAAGTGGGGCAGTTGTGCAACCGTTACTCGCGACGCAGTCGGCGGCTTGCACGGCGATGGCGCGTTTTTACAAGCGGGTGACGAACTGAGTTTTAATGAGCAGAACTATCAGGTATCGCGCCGCGTGGGCTGGGCTTACAGATCCGACTATCAGAAAACCCCGGTCATTGGCTTAATACCGGGCTTTCAGTACGACGCCTTTCCCATGTCTGCAAGAGAAGCTTTCTGTTACGAAGATTACGAAGTGACTAAAGACAGCGACCGCATGGGCATTCGCTTGTCCGGTAAAGCGTTGGAATATGACGGTGAGGGGCTGGTGTCTGAAGGTGTGAACGTGGGGTCTGTACAGGTGCCCGCAAATGGCCAGCCTATTATTATGATGAACGACCGCCAGACCTTAGGCGGCTACCCGAAACTGGGCACCATTAACCCGTTCGATTTAGGTCGGTTGGCACAATGCCAGCCGGGGCAGACCGTTCGTTTTACCCGCATTGAGGGTAAAGTTGCACAGCAGCAATTGCGCCGCTTTTATCAGTTTTTTAATGTTCGCTTAGCTTGTCAGGCTGGCGATAACCTGCGATCATAGCTGCTTCATATTATCCGGTGTTGATTTTGTAGCGGAGACAAAAGGTTCATGGCAGATACTGACTCTCGTCCCAGTAATTTTATTCGTCAAATTATCGATAAAGATTTGGCCCGTGGTAAGCACGCAACTGTACACACCCGTTTTCCTCCGGAGCCGAATGGTTACCTGCATATTGGCCATGCCAAATCGATAGTGCTGAACTTCGGTATTGCCGAAGACTACAACGGCACCTGTAACCTGCGTTTTGATGATACCAACCCTCTGAAAGAGAAAGTGGACTATGTGAACTCCATTAAAAAAGACGTGGAGTGGCTGGGGTATCACTGGGAAGGCGAGCCGCGTTACTCCTCTAATTACTTTGATCAGCTGCACGCGTTTGCGGTTGAGCTGATTGAAAAAGGCCTGGCTTACGTTGACTTCAGTCCGCAGGATAAAATGCGCGAAATGCGCGGTACGCTGAAAGAGCCGGGCGTAAACAGTCCTTACCGTGATACCTCTGTGGAAGAGAATTTAAAGCACTTTGCTGACATGACAGCAGGTAAGCACGAAGAAGGCACCGCGGCATTACGGGCAAAAATTGATATGAGCTCGCCGTTTATGTGTATGCGCGATCCGGTTATTTACCGTGTGCGCTTTGTACACCATCATCAGACCGGTGATAAATGGTGCGTTTACCCAATGTACGACTTCACCCACTGCATTTCGGATGCGCTGGAAGGCATTACACATTCATTGTGTACGCTGGAGTTCCAGGATAACCGTCGCTTGTATGACTGGGTGCTGGATAACATCAGCATTGACTGTCACCCGCAGCAAATTGAATTCTCGCGCCTTAACTTACAATACACGGTAATGAGTAAGCGCATTATTAATACGCTGGTGGACGAGAATAAAGTCAGTGGCTGGGATGACCCGCGCATTGCCAGTATTGCTGGTTTGCGTCGCCGTGGTTATACACCAGATTCAATTCGTGAATTCTGCCGCCGTATTGGTGTGACCAAAATGGATAACCAGGTAGAAATGAGCATGCTGGAAGCCTGCATTCGTGATGACCTGAACGCTAACGCACCACGCGCTATGGCGGTGATGGATCCGGTGAAAATTGTTATTGAGAACTACCCGGAAGGTGAACAGGAATTGCTGGATGCGCCGAACCATCCGAATGATCCTGAAATGGGCTCGCGTCAGGTGACTTTTAGCCGCGAAATTTGGATTGAGCGGGAAGACTTCCGTGAATCTGCGAATAAAAAGTTTAAGCGTCTGGTGCTGGATAAAGAAGTGCGTTTGCGTAATGCCTACGTAATTCGCGCAGATCGGGTAGAAACCGACGATAATGGCGAAATTCAGACCATTTACTGTCATTACGACGCCGACACTTTGGGTAAAGACCCGGCGGATGGTCGTAAGGTGAAGGGTGTTATTCACTGGGTGTCTGCAGAAACCGCAAAAGAAGCAGAATTCCGTGTGTATGACCGCTTATTCCAGGTGCCTAACCCGGCAGCCGAGGAAGACTTGTTCTCAACTCTTAACCCTGAGTCTTTGATTATTAAGAAAGGCTTTGTGGAAGCTAACTTAGCGAGTGCGAAACTGGGCGAGAACTTCCAGTTTGAACGTCTGGGCTACTATTGTCTGGATCAGGACGCTGAGACAGAAGGCCGTTTAATATTCAACCAGACTGTTGGTTTACGCGATAGCTGGGCGAAAATAGAACAGGAACAAACTACTGGATCTTAAACTGGTCCAGTAGCTTAGCGCCGTACAAACGCGAGGGGGTGTAAAAGCCCCCTGACTGTTTCTGGCTTAAGGTATGAATGGCTACCTCAACAGCCCCTTCGGCAGTTAGCGAATAGCCGTTTTTCACTTTTACCCGCATACTTTTCTTATTGCCTTTGGCGTCGCCAATTTCACCCCAAACGTAAGTCGGGTTATTTTTCCGTTCTTTTTCTTCAGGGCCAGCAGGCTGTGATTCCAGCTTTTTCTTCAGCTTAGCCTGAACCCATTTCCAGTTGAATACCCAACGGAACCAGTTCATCCGGCGCATTTTTTTTACTAAGCGCGGGCTGGCCGGTATATACACTTCGATGTTGGGTATTTCCGTGGTGTAGTAGGCGGTAGAGACATCGCCCCAGGGAATGGTCATGGCATATTTCTCGCCATTACCAAAATCTATCCAGCGAGAATGCCAGGCGTGAGGGACATCGGTAATTTGTCCTTTAATACGGGCGGCGCCACCACGACCTAAACGTTCAATGCTGGTTCTGGCAGTGCCACGACTCATGCGTGAACCTGAATCAAAACCTAAGGCCAGGTGTGTTGCTTCCGGCATTTGGGCGTTGAGTCGCGCGGCAATACAGTCGGTTGGAATAACGTCAAAGCCAACGCCAGGACATATAACAATGCCGGCTTCGCGCGCGGCTTTGTCCATAGAGTGAGCGTATTCAAATACGTCTATCTCGCCGGTAATGTCTAAATAGTGGGTTTTGGTATCAATACAGGCTTGAATAAGGGGAACTGCGGTCTGGCTGAATGGGCCTGCACAATTAATGACTAAGTCTACGTCTTCTAATTGCTTTTGAACTTCATCAATACTGTCGAGCGAGAAGGCCCTGTATTGTAAGTCTAAGTGGCGTGCCACTGGCTCAAGAGCGTTTTCGTTACGGCCAGCTAAAATAGGTTGGTAACCACGTTTTTTAGCCTGATGAGCAATAAGTTTGCCCGAGTAACCGTATGCACCGTAAATGAGCCAGCGCAGCGCCATATTATTACTCTGCCTCAGCGGCAGCTTTGTATTCGCAGCTTTCGCCGCGCTGACATTCACCGTAAAGGTACAGGCTGTGGTTAGTCAGTTTAATTTTATTTTCTGCGGCTACTTTTTCCTGACGCTCTTCTATTACGTCATCTTCAAATTCAAAGACGTGGCCACAGGTTAAACACACCAGATGATCGTGGTGGTGCTTCGCACTCAACTCAAATACCGAACGCCCACCTTCAAAATGGTGGCGAGTAATAATACCAGCGTCATCAAACTGGTTTAGTACCCGGTAAACGGTAGCCAGGCCAATTTCATCTTTTTGTTCCAGCAGAATTTTATAGACATCTTCGGCACTGATGTGTTGGTTATCTGGTTTTTTCAAAATCTCCAGAATCTTCATCCGTGGGGAAGTGACTTTTAGTCCTGCTTTTTTCAGCTGTTCGTCGTTACTCGCCATAATAATTAGTATCTCAGTTAAACATGTATAACAGCATACCCTGTATTAGCTGTCACTTGCCAGTTCTGCCAGACACATTTCTTCATAAACTTGCTGGCACCATTTGCTAACGCGTTCTTTGGTTAACTCTGGCTGACGGTCTTCATCTATGCCCAGACCGACAAAATGTGTGTCGTCGGCCATGCCTTTAGAGGCTTCAAAATTGTAGCTCTCGGTAGGCCAGTGCCCGACAATAATGCCACCACGGGCTTCAACAATGTCACGAACCATGCCCATGGCATCAAGAAAGTATTCAGCGTAATCTTCCTGATCGCCACAGCCAAAAATGGCAATGAGCTTGTCCGTAAAATCGATTTCTTCCAGTTCGGGGAAAAAGTCATCCCAATCGCACTGAGCTTCGCCGTAATACCACGTCGGAATACCGAACAATAGTAAGTCGTAATTGGCAATATCTTCTTTACTGGATTTGGCGATGTCTTTTACATCAACGAGCTTTTTACCAAGCTCTTTCTGAATCATCTGTGCGACGGCTTCGGTGTTACCGGTGTCGCTTCCAAAGAAAATTCCAACAGTTGCCATAAGTCAATTTTCACCTGATTATACTAATAAACAGTACTGAACGGATTGCCATTCAGCGGCGTAAATTATCAATTGGGTTAAACTCCGGACTCCCAGAGCACCTGAATAATACCTTTAGCGATAAAACCAAAACAGCCAAGAAAGAGCACCATCCAGACAATAACCTGACCAAATTTGGGTACTGCAGAACGTTTTAACACGTCCCGAATGGCTAAGCCTATTAGTAAGAATAGTATGCCCAGCGTAAAATTGGTGGCCAGAACTTCAATTTGTTCGTAATACTCAGCTAACATACTGCTTAACCTCGCTGGTACTTAACCTAAGAATGCTTAATGCGGTCTTGACTGTTTTTTACGGCGCTTAGATTACCATAAAGCATGGCTGGTGGCGAGATTACTGCGCTATAAACTCAATGACCAGGCGGTTAAATATTCTGGGTTTCTCGGCATGTAGCCAGTGACCTGCACCTTCAATAACTTTTACCGAGGCATTGCTAAATCGCGACGCCACGTCTTGTTGATGCTTTTCTGTGAGGTAGTTTGAGCTACCTCCTTTTATAAAAAGTACCGGGCCTTCGTACTGGCCTTTGCTGACGGCCGCTGAAATTTGCTGGTAGTTTTCTCTTAGCGCTTTTAGGTTAAGCCGCCACTGGTAACCGTCGTCAGTTTTTTTCAGGTTTTTCAGCAGAAACTGGCGTACACCTTTTTCTGAAATTGTCTCAGCTAATTGTTTGTCGGCGTCGCCGCGGCTTTTTACCTGGTCTATGTCTAGGTTAGAAAGAGCGTCTAATATGCTGTCGTGGGTACCGTCGTAAGCGGCGGGTGAAATATCAGCAAATATTGCCGCTTTAATCCGTTCAGGGGCTTTTATGCAAGTTTCCATTGCTATTTTGCCACCCATAGAATGACCGACTAAATAAAACTGTTTCAGGTTCAGCGAGTCAGCCAGTTTGATAATGTCCTCTGCCATGTCCGGGTAAGTCATGTTGTCACTGTGAAACGACTCACCATGATTACGGGCGTCGGGCAAAATGCAGTAATAGTCTTCTGACAGTTCACGGGCAAGACTTTTTAAGTTGTCTTTATCGCCAAACAGGCCGTGAATAATGATGATAGCCGGATCGGTATCCGTACCTAATGTTTCGTGATTCAACAATGAAGAGTCTGCCATCGAACTGCCTTTAGTGATAAACTTTGGTCTATATTTTCAAGGCTTTGTCGGGGTGTTGCAAGTGACAAAGCGCAACCTTTCAATTTTTAGAGGTAGAAAGTCAACAATGAAGCGGATTGACATTGACGATGACTTATACACGTACATTGCAAGCCACACCAGGCAAATAGGCGAGAGCGCATCGGATATTCTGCGTCGCTTGCTTGATGTGAATAGTACGGAATCTGCAGTAGACGCTAAGAGTGAACAAACTGAGTCGGTTTTTAACCGTTTAAACGAGCAGGATGTGCGTATTCAGAAAAGCGTAGTAGCGCGCTTTCTGTATATTTTAAGCATGTTGTACCGCTGCCACCCGAGCGAGTTTTCGCAAGTGCTGGATATTCGCGGCCGCGATCGTCAATATTTTGCCCGCTCAGAAGAAGCTTTACTGACATCGGGTAACAGCACCAATCCGAAGCAGATACCGGACTCCCCATTTTGGGTAATTACCAATACCAATACGACTAAGAAAAAAGCCATGCTGACTCAGGTAGCAGAAAAACTGGGTTATCAATCGGCTGATGCAGAAAAAATTAGGGACTTTTTATAATGGCGGATCACGAGCGAGCAGGCCAGTTGGCGCAGGCCAGCGACTTGACCAATATAGCGCAACTGACTAGTGCGTATTATGTTTATGAGCCGGACCCACGCAAAGCGGCTGAAAAAGTCAGCTTTGGTACGTCGGGCCATCGCGGCAGTTCATTGAAGCGTTCCTTTAATGAAGCGCATATTCTGGCTATTGCACAGGCTATTTGCGCTTATCGCGAAGAGCAGGGCATTACCGGACCTATTATGGTAGCTAAAGACACTCATGCGCTGTCTGAGTCCGCTTACATTAGTGCACTAGATGTCTTTATTGGCAACGGCATAGAGGTTCAGGTACAGGCTGAGCATGACTATACGCCAACGCCGGTATTAAGCCGCGCAATTATTGAGTGGAATCGTGAGAATAAAGCTAAAGCCGATGGCGTGGTGATTACACCCTCGCATAACCCACCAGAAGATGGCGGTTTTAAATACAACCCGTCACATGGTGGTCCGGCAGACTCTGACGTGACCCGAACCATAGAAAAATACGCAAACGCGCTGCTGTCATCAGGGCTTGTCGGGGTGAATACCTGCGAGAGCGAAGACGTATTACAGCACCCGAAACTAACCTTTGTTGACTGGCGCACGCAGTATATTAGCCAGCTGGACGACTGTATTGATATGTCGGCTATTCAGAATGCGAAACTGACATTGGCCGTTGATGCTATGGGTGGCTCCGGTGCTAAGTACTGGACGCAAATTGCAGAGCACTATAACTTGTCGATTGAAGTTCGCAATGCCGTGGTTGACCCGACATTCTCGTTTATGCCACTGGATAAAGACGGCAAAATTCGAATGGATTGTTCGTCGCCTTTTGCCATGGCCAGCTTACTTGAGCTAAAAGACAACTACGATTTGGCTTTTGGTAACGACCCGGACTACGACCGTCATGGCATAGTGACTCCGACACACGGCTTGCTGAATCCGAATCATTATTTGTCTGTTGCAATAGACTACTTATGTAAGAACCGCGACTGGGATAACAGTATTGCTATTGGAAAAACTTTAGTGTCCAGTGCCATGATCGACCGAGTGGTGGGCGCAAACGAGCGACCTCTGATGGAAGTACCGGTGGGGTTTAAATGGTTTGCTAAAGGACTGTTCGAGCGTTCAATTGCGTTTGCCGGTGAAGAAAGTGCCGGTGCTACTTTACTTGACCGTAAAGGCAATACCTGGACGACCGATAAAGACGGCATTGTCATGGCACTGCTGGCAGCTGAAATACTGGCGAAAACCGGTAAAAACCCCGGACAGTATTACGATGACTTATGCCAGCAACATGGTACGGCTTATTATCGTCGGGTTGATACGGCTTCCAGTGCACAAAAGAATGGGCGCTTTAAAGACATTCGAGCCTATAAAGTAAAATTGCCTGAACTGGCGGGCGACAGTGTGTCTGACATTTCTACCAAAGCGGCAGGGAATGACGCTCAGTTTGGTGGGATAAAAGTGACTACCGAGAACGGATGGTTTGCTGCCAGACCTTCAGGCACAGAACCCGTTTATAAAATTTATGCAGAAAGCTTTGTCAGCGAGCAACATCTGGATGACATTCTGGAGCAGGCCACCACCTGGGTTAATGACCTGCTGTCAGACTAAGCCTTTAACGAAGGACGGCGTTGGATTCCATTTCCTCGTCGTCTTCTTCTTCCGTTTCCGGGGCTTCCTCAGCCATTGACGTTAAAAGTTCATCAGAAGTTTGTGACGGTGCCAGTATGGCAAAGTTGCTGTGCAGCTGGTCTTCTGCTTTTGCCCGACGTGTAATGCGGTACAGAGAATAAAAGCCAACACAGGAGGTAAGCGCGGCTAAGAGTAAAAAGAAGTAATTAATGGCACCAAACTGCATTAACGCGGCTACCGCAGGCGCACCAATAATAGAGCCTGCTCCCCCAATTTTAATGATGGCACCGGTTGCTCCCACCATTTGGTCACGTTCCAGATAGTCGTTGGTGTGTGCCATACCCAGAGAGTACAAGGGCAGTATGAAGGCGCCTAAAAGCCCCACATTTAAGTAAATGAAAATGGCGTTTGATGCATCGAGCTGCGACAGAGCAGCAGCGGTCAGTGTTCCCCCAGCGGCGCAAATGGCAATGACAAAACGACGGTCTATTCGGTCTGATAACAAACCAAAGGGTGCCTGCGACACTAAGCCACCGGCAATAAAGGCTGCCATGAAAAAGGTAATTTGCACCACACTAAGGCCGATGTAGGAAGCATACATAGGCCCTATACCGTAAAACATGGCGTAGCAGGCCTGCATTATAAAAGCATTAATAACGCCCAGTGGAACGGTTTTCAGCAGCAGTGAAATGGGGACTTTTCTGTTTTCGTGCGTTGTAGGCTCAGCCGTAACGCTGACCAGAATGGGAATAAGCGCTAAGTTAATGAGCAGAGCAACAATAGCGAAAGCAACGAAACCGGCCGGGTCGGCAACACCGAGAATAAGCTGCCCGACAATAAGCCCGCTATAAATAATGACCAGATAAACTGACAGCAGGGTGCCGCGGCTACGGTTATCTGCCATGGTATTAAGCCAGCTTTCAACAATGACGAAAATACCAGAAATAGCGAAACCGGTTATAAAACGCATGACGAACCAGACCACCGGATCGACCCAGATGGCCTGCATCAGAATACTAAATGCGGCCAGTGCGGCAAGGCCGCCGAATGAACGAATATAGCCTACCCGGCGAATATCTTTTGGTGCGCGGGTCGAGCCAAATAAATAGCCGATAAAATAGGCTGACATGATAAAGCCGGTAACCAGGGTACCAAAACCTTCAATGGTAGCGCGCAAACTTAAAAGGGTACTGGTCATGCCAACACAGACCCCAATTAAACTGATACTGCCGAGCAGTGAGCTGATACCGCGAAGTTGTTGTTTTAGCATGCCTTTGTCACCCTTCGTCCGTTTGTCGCAATACTACCGTTAGTGGCTTTATTTTCCTAGTGAAGATTCCCACAAGCTTATCCACAAGTTGTTACTTGCTGTTCGCTACCTGGCTGTTTAATATGCTCTCAAAGTCTTATTTGGATAATGACATGTCAAAGTCGCAGATTCATTACTTCGCTGCCAGTTTATTTTTTCTGTTTAGCCTTTTTATGGTTACGGATGCCGAAGCGCGGTTGATTGAAAATTTGTATTCAGCAGAAGTGCAAGTGGCTTCGCAGAGTTCTTCTCACCGGCAACAGGCAATAGAGAAAGCGTTTGACCGTGTTATCACAAAATTAACGGGGCAAGCCGAGTTGACTGGGCATGACGCTATACAGCGGGCAAAGAGTGATGTGAACAATTACCTGGTTCAATACGGTTACAGCGAAAATGAAGGACAGCGAACTTTAACGGCGACATTTGACGGCCGCAAGTTGCGCGCACTGCTAGCTGAGCAACAGCTACCCTACTGGGGCAGCCGTCGACCGCAACTGATGCTGTGGATAGCGAAGGAAAACAGCAACGGTCAGCGCGTAATCATCGACAGTAATAGCGAATCGGTATTCACCCAGCAACTCAGGTTCTTTGCGCAGCAATACAGTATTCCAATTCAGCTGCCTCTGATGGATTTGACCGACAGTTTCACCATAAACGCAACCGATGTCTGGGGGCGCTTTTTAGACCCGGTAAGAACCACTACAGAGCGCTACGGCACAGACGGTTTATTGATTGGTCGTATAATTCGTCAGGATAACGAGGAAAAGCCCTGGAGTTTAAACTGGTTTGTTGAAGTGGGAGATGACCGCTTTTCCGGTGAAGTTACAGCAACCAGTCCCGACTGGCTTGCCGAGCCTCTGGTCGAGCAGCTAATGGCGCAGTTGGCTAAGCAGTACAGTGTTACCGCAGGCGATGAAAATGTTCGTAATACGTTAATGATTAAAGTTGAAAAGTTAAGTAGCTTAAGCCGTGTTTTAGAGTTGGAAGCATTTTTAGATAGCATTGTCTCTGTTAGTGAAGTTCGTTTACTTGAATACTCGCAAGCTATGAGCGAATTCGAGATTGTGGTTAACGGCCCGGTCGATCAGATACTGCAGGCTATTAATCTGGATGGGCGTCTGGTTTCACAGGAAGTGGGCCCCTTTGTTGCGCCGCAGCAGGCCGAAACACCGGTTTACCGTTGGAATGAGAACCGCTGATGTCACCACAGCAACTACCGTTAGCCGTACAGTTGCCGGATGACGAGATATTTTCTACCTTTCTTGCGGGCGACAACTTAACATTATTAAGTTGGTTAGAGAGTTTGCCTACAACTGAGCCTCCGCTAAGGAGAAGCCAGCAACTGACATGGCTGTCGGGAGCGAGTGGGGTAGGTAAAAGTCACCTAATGCACAGCGTCATAGCCTCGGCCGGGTCGCAATACCGCATTGCGTATTTACCTTTGCGTGAGCTGGCTAAAGCCGATGCATCGGCCGTTCTGCAGGGAATTGATCAAGCTGATCTTATTTGTCTGGATGATATTGATACGGTGACGCTGGAACAGAATTGGAGTTTTGAGTTGTTCTCGCTTATTAATCGCGTAACCGATAATGAGTCGACACGTTTGGTCATGACGGCTAAACAGTCGGCTGCTCAAACTAAAGTGCTGTTACCGGATTTACAATCGCGTTTCCAGTGGGCAACGGGCTTTCAGGTTCAGCCGCTGAACGACGAAGAAAAAATTAATGCGTTAATTTTGCGGGCGCAATGGCGTGGACTGGAGTTGCCGAACGATGTTGCGGCTTTTATGACTCAACGGCTGGGTCGTTCCATGCGGGATTTAATGAAAGCGTTAAACGAGCTTGATAAAGCCTCTATTACTTACCAACGCCGCTTAACAATTCCTTTTGTTAAGCAGGTTCTCGAAATTTAGTCGTAGTCTTTCAGTTTTTTCAGTCCTAACCCCTGAGCTCTTCCCTGATAGCGGGCATAACCTGTTGCACCGATAAATGCGCCGGTTGTAAATATCAGCTCCAGTATTGACCACAAACGCTCGTCCGGGTGGGTGTAGACCACCGTTAAGCCATGCAGAAAATAAAACATCAAAACAAAGTTAGTCCATGCGTGGGTATAAGGTTTGCCTTTAACCAGCCCATGCAGAGGAAACAATAACGGCAGCACCCAGAGGAACAAAGCAATATAAGCTGGCAATGTGCCCGGCGCATCGGTTGGCATACCGTGCCACAGTGCAACTAAAATGAGCAGTGGCCAGTAACAAACTTGTGTTAACCAGCGGTAAAAGTGTGGAGATGTCGGCATTGATAATTCCTATGATGAGAGCTTAGAAGCGGTTTGCGTAACTCGTTTACCTAAAGCGATAGCGCATTGCTTTTCATGGTCAGTTAACTTATTGCTGTGCTCATGATGGCTGGCGCCATAAGGTGAACCGCCCGATTGAGTCTGATGCAGGGCCGGTTCAGAATAAGGAATGCCAACCAGCATCATACCATGGTGCAACAGCGGTAAAGCCAGAGTCAGCAGAGTGGATTCCTGCCCCCCATGCAAAGAGCTGGACGAAGTGAACACCGCACCGGGTTTGTCAGTTAACGTAGCCTGCAACCATTCGCGCGAGGTGCCTTCCCAGAATTTTTGCAGGCTTGAGGCCATATGCCCAAATCGAGTCGGACTGCCCAGAATAAGAGCATCGCAGCTTTCAAGGTCAGCGTTTTCAATTTCCAGATCGCGGTCACTTACCGCATCGCTGCCGTGCCCGGTGCTGCGTAAAACAGCTTCGCCTCCAGCCGCCGTAACGCCTTCGGCTATCGCGTCAGCAAGCTGCTGAGTAGCCCCGTTACGGCTGTAATAAAGAATAACGACGCGGGTCATTATAAAATATCCAGTACAGCTTCAGGAGGGCGGCCAATGGCCGCTTTATTACCCCGAATAACAATAGGGCGCTCAATAAGCTTAGGGTTATTGACCATTGCGGTAATCAATTCATCTTCGTTATTGATACCGGCCAGACCAAGTTCTTTATATGCGTCTTCTTTTTTGCGCATTAGCTGATCGGCAGAAAGCCCTAACTTTTCCAGTATATCTTTTAATTCTGCAGCATTAGGCGGTGTTTTAAGGTATTCAACAACTTCCGGCTCAATGCCATTTTGCTTGAGTAATTCAAGAGTTTGCCTTGATTTTGAGCAACGCGGGTTATGATAAATTGTTACTTGGCTCATAAGTATCGTACCTTGTAGTATCTGATTATTAGGTAAGTATAAGTTAATAGTAACGTAATTGAGGTAAGGAATGAAACTGAGAACGCTAGTGTGCGCGGCAGCTGCTGTGCTGATAACAGCTTGTTCGCAAGAGCCGGATGTAGTTACCGATGCCGACAATGAGTTTCGCTGGGGCGACCTTGGTGAAAAAACGGTGGTGGTAAACTACTTTGCTGAGTGGTGCGCTCCTTGTTTAAGAGAGTTACCCGAGTTAAACGAATTTAACCAGCACAAAGCAAAAGATGTTGAGTTAGTCGGTGTCAGTTTCGATCCAATGTCTAACGCTGAACTGGCTGAGCTGAAACAGCGTCATGGAATAGAGTTTCAGTTGGCGTTGATGGAGCCTGCGCCAAAGTTTCCTTTTCAGCGTCCGCAGATGTTACCGGCTACCTACGTAATAAAGCCGGACGGCAGTGTTAAAGGGCCTTTAATGGGAGAGCAGGACTTAGAATCGCTGGAAAATGCGGTTAACTCACATTAACGACTTTATTTGCTGCTCTAAGCTGCGCATTTGATCAATACGTGCATTCAGACGTTTATGCGTCAGATCGCTATCTGTATGGTTATGTGCAGTGTGCAACTGGTCAATGGCCAGCCGAAAGTTTCCTCTTAACGCCAGTGCTTCGGCTCGGGTTTCGTACATAGCTGCTCGCTTACCACTGCGCTCGTACACTTGAGTGAGAAGGTCAAGCGCCAGCGGGTGGTCCGGTTGTTTTAGTAAAAAATCGCGCAGAAGCTTTTCAGCTAACTCGGTGTCTTCTGCCTGAAGTGCCGCGTTAGCAAAGTTAAGAGTAATAACAGGCTCGGTTGGTTGCTGAATGTACTTGCCTCGTAGCCAGCTTAGAACCGTCTCGTAATCTTTTTGTGCCAGCAGAATGTCGGTCTGGACATCAATATAGAACGGGTCATTAGGATAGCGCTCTAGTAGTGGCTGCATGAGTTTATAAGCTAAATCAATGTTGCCACTATCTAACGCGCGTATGGCTAAACCATATTGCCCGGCTTGTTGGTTAATTGAATTGCTACTGGAGCGCATAGATTCAAAGTCACTATTCGTGGTGTTGCCAATATAGCGAGCCTGAACTCTGGTTTTAGCCAGGGCAAAGTCGAGGCTTGGAGGAACATCTACCCGCTGCATATTTTCAGCGCGAGCACGAGTGTCTGCTATGCGGGACTCAGGCAATGGGTGAGTCATGAGCATTTCCGGGGGCTTGCTCACATAACGGTATTTTTCTGCCAATCGGCCAAAGAAATCGGGCGCGCCACGGGGATCAAAACCAGCCGCTAACAACGTAGAGAGGCCGATACGGTCGGCTTCCATTTCATAAAGCCTAGTGTAATTAATTTGCGACTGACCAGCCATGCCCATTGTGGCGTAAAGGCCTGCAGCACCGGCTTCTGGGTTGGCCATGCCGATTAAAATAGAGCCAATGATACCAGCGATGGTCATGGGCATACTGCGCTGTTGTTCCTGCATTCGACGAACCATATGGCGTTGAGTAATGTGCGCAACCTCGTGTCCAAGCACTGCAGCGAGTTCCGACTCGGTTCTTGCTTCGTCAATTAAGCCCGTATGCACACCTACGTAGCCTCCCATGAAGGCAAAGGCATTTATTTCCTTGTTGTTAATCCAAAAAAAGTTGAAAGGATAGCGCACGCCGCTGGTATTTCTGACTAGCCGCTGGCCAATGCTATTTAAATAGCTGTCTAATACCGGATCGTGAACAATGGGCGCTTGTGAGCGTACCTGACGCATGTAAAAGTCACCTACAACACGTTCGCGTTCAATACTCATGAAAGCCGCGCCGGTAGTTCCAATTTCAGGTAAACGTTGATTATCCTGCATAGCGTTGCTGGCAGCACTAAAGCTGATTGCAAAAGTCAGTAAACAAGCGATGAAAGTGTGTATTATTTTGGTGGACATCAACTACTCATAGGCCAAATGAAACGGATTTAATCTTCTCTTAAGAGCAAAATTCTTATCTTTAGTTCCTTTTTACTCTATGGGGTTATGGAAAGATTGCAAGGACTGATATTATCATCTCAACGAAGGTTAGGAGATAGTAGCTATGTGGGAATACATTCAACAGTGGTATCAACGGAAATTTTCTGACCCTAATGCAGTGACTTTGTTTTTGTTACTGGTTGTTGTGGTATTAGTCATTGTGTTTTTCGGTAGCTTAATTGCACCGTTGTTAATTGCTATTTCTCTGGCCTATTTGCTGGACTGGCCGGTAATGAGACTGATGGAGCTTGGTTTATCTCGTTTAACTGCCACCATTATTACTTTTTCGTTATTCCTGGCACTAATGATTGTTACTTTGCTGACTCTGGTTCCCGTTATTTGGCAACAAAGTACGACTTTGATTCAGGAAATGCCGGATATGGTCACGAACCTGCAAATTTGGTTGCATAAACTACCTGAAATGTTTCCGACTATTGTTGATGACAGCCAAATTACCGAGTTTACCCAGGAAGTAAAAAGGCGAGCAGTGAGTTTAGGGGAGAGTCTTTTAGCTGTTTCTTTAACTTCCATTGTGAACGTTATGGCGATGTTGGTTTATCTCATTATCGTGCCGCTTTTAATCTTTTTCATGCTAAAAGACCGCGATGTATTAATAGCTCACTTTAGCCGTCTACTGCCCTCAAACCGCCAGTTAATTTCGCAGGTAGGGCAGGAGATGAATCTGCAAATTATGAACTACATTCGAGGCAAAGCGATTGAGGTAGTGGTTGTTGCGATAGTCACCTTTGTCACCTTTAGTTTATTTGGGCTGCGCTATTCGGCATTACTGTCCATTATGGTTGGTTTGTCGGTTTTAATACCATATGTTGGCGCTGCGGTTGCAACCATTCCGGTGGTGTTGGTGGCTTTATTCCAGTTTGGGCCAACGGCGGCATTCGTTTGGGTAACCGTTGCTTATCTGGTTATTCAGGCTCTGGATGGTAACTTACTGGTGCCGCTATTGTTTTCAGAGGCAATAAGTCTAAACCCAGTTTACATTATTGGCGCGGTATTAATTTTTGGCGGTATTTGGGGCTTCTGGGGTGTGTTCTTTGCTATTCCGCTGGCCAGTCTGGTCAAGGCTGTACTGACTGCATGGGACAGTGGCACCGGGGAAAAGGCAGAAGAGCAAACACCGCTTTAGTGCGGTGTTTGCTCTATAGAGCTTAGGCTTGCTTAAGGTGCTCTAATACCACGTCGTGGTGTTCTTTGGTTTTGAATTTATCGAACACCTTTGACACGGTTCTGTCCTGCTCTACTAAAAAGCTAATACGGTGAATACCGTCGTATTCTTTACCCATAAACTTTTTCAGACCCCATACGCCAAAATCTTCAGCCACTTTATGGTCTTCGTCGCTTAACAAGGTAAAGTTCAGCTCATCTCTGTCAGTAAATTTAGCTAAGCGCTTAGGCGCATCAGGGCTTATACCAACAGAGACAACATTAAATTCTTCAAGTTGCTTACGGCTGTCGCGTAAGTTTTGTGCCTGCACAGTGCAGCCCGGTGTCATAGCTTTCGGATAAAAGTAAACCAGTACCCGGTTCTCTTTTAATAACTCCGATAAGGTCACTGAGTTCTCGTTCGCATCCGGTAAAGTAAAGTCAGGCGCTTTATCGCCCTGTTGTAATGTCTGCATTGCATTCTCCTGGAACTTAGTTAACAGTGCCAACATCATAGCGGACAGATGCCGTCTTGGAAAATGCCATACTGGCAAAAGTTTACGGAACCTTCTTGGCAAGTTACGTTCCTATCACTTGTGTTTCGTCAGGGCTGGCATTACCATTGGAGCCCCAATTTAGGACTTGGAGAATGTATGCTTAAGGGCAGTATTGTCGCTTTAGTTACCCCTTTTACAAAATATGGCAATGTTGATTACAGTGAACTTGAGTTTCTGGTTAACAAACATTGCGAAGCGGGTACCGACGCTATTGTAGCGGTTGGCACGACAGGGGAGTCAACAACCTTAACGCATGAAGAACATATTGATGTCGTTAGTGCGATGGTCGAGCTTAGTGCCGGGCGCATCGATATTATTGCTGGAAACGGTTCAAACTCGACCAGCGAAGCTGTGCAACTTACAGAAAAAATGACCCAGGCGGGTGTAAGTGGCTTTTTAAATGTTACGCCATACTACAATAAACCTTCCTTAACAGGCTTAATTGCACATTATCAGGCCTGTGCCGATGCCACGGATAAACCCCAAATTCTATATAATGTTCCGGGGCGTACCGGTCTTGATATGACACCTGACATGGTCGAAAAGTTGGCAAAAATTGATAACGTTATTGGCATAAAAGAAGCTACCGGCGACGTGAGTAGGGTACAGGAACTTAAAAAACGCTGTGGCGATGATTTTATCCTATTAAGCGGTGATGACCCTACTGCACGCGAATTTATGTTTGCGGGTGGCCATGGTGTTATCAGTGTTACCGCTAATATTGTTCCTGCTAAAATGAAAGAGCTGGTAACGGCGGCACTTGCTGGTGATAAAGAAAGTGCGAATCAGATTGATGCTGAGCTGGCGCCTTTGCATAATATGTTATTTGTTGAATCCAACCCCATTCCGGTCAAATGGTCGCTCGCTTTAATGGGTTGGGTCAGCGCAAATTATCGTCTGCCACTGACACCTCCGGAAGAGAGTAATCAACAGTTGATTGAGTCAGTGTTACAGAAAGCAAACCTACTGAATATTCAGGAGTCGTAATGAAATTGTCTCGCCTTGCGTGGATGGGCGTAGCTGCCGTAGTTGTAACAGGTTGTTCGTCGGTAGAGAAAGAACGTGCCAGCGGCGGGTTTGAATATGTGAACATTCAACCTACTGCCTCACTGAATATTCCGGATGGTCTGGAAAAGCCAGAAAAAGGAACGCAGTATCAAATTCCGGATACGAACATTGCATCGGCTCCCGTCGGCTATAAAGTCAATATCATGGCTCCGCAGCAGGTTCGTCCTATTGGACTGGGCAGCCGAGTGTTAGAAACTGAGACCGAAACTCGAGTTTATTTTGATATTGTCGATGGCATGGGGGACTCAGTAACCGAGTTTGTTCGTCAGGCAGCATTTGATGTGCTGGAAAGACGCGACATTGAATGGGAAGCCGTGGGTGATAATCGTTGGCTTACTGAGCAAATGACGGTAAAACAGACCATTGAGGGCGACAGCGGCTTTTTCGGATTTGGCGGAGAGAGCGACAGCGATCTGGAAAGAACCTTTCACTACGAGCTGACTCAGGAAACTGAATCACATCAACGCAGCACCGCACTACGAGTCGATGTTAACGATTTCACTCAGGTGATAGGCGGTGAAGAGCAAGAGGTTGCTCCTTTGGTTGTTCGTAATTTGGAAGCTGATTTACTCAATGCGATTATTTCGGAAGTTAACCGGAAACAACAACTGGCTGTAGCTCGTGAAAAAGCGGCTGGTATTGAAACCCGCTTGTCAAAAGCTGCAGAAGGGCACTCAGTTTTCATTGTTGAAGACAATTTTGAGCAAGCATGGCCATTAGTTAATTTGGCTCTTCAGAATATTGGTTTTGAGGTTGAAGATTTAAACCGCGAAACAGGAACCTATTTTGTTGAGTACAGCGAACCCGGCAGCGGCTTCCTGTTCATTGGTGGTGATGACTACGAAGACCTGGGCATTGCCGAAGGCGAGTACGAATTCCGTTTACTGGAAGATGGTGAGAATACCTCGGTTACTGTTTACCAGGGTGACGAAATTGTCTCTGACGAATGGGTTAATCAAGTATTTGAAGCCTTTAAAAACGCTGTTAAACAGCAAAGCCAACTTTAACTTAAGCGCGAGTGGAAAGATTCATGGAAAAACGCAGTGAACTGTATCGGGGAAAAGCAAAGACGGTCTACCATACCGACGATCCTAACCGCCTGGTGCTGGAGTTTCGTAATGATACTTCAGCGTTCGACGGCGAAAAGGTAGAACAGCTTGATGATAAAGGCATGGTGAACAATAAGTTTAATCATTTTATTATGTCGAAGCTGGAAGAAGCGGGTATTCCGACGCAGTTAGATGAGCGTTTGAGCGATACCGAGTCCTTGGTTAAAAAATTGGATATGATACCGGTAGAATGCGTTGTCCGTAACGTGGCAGCTGGTTCTCTGGTGCGTCGTCTAGGTGTTGAAGAAGGTAAAGAGTTAAACCCACCGACATTCGAGTTTTTTTTAAAGAACGACGCGCTGCACGACCCTATGGTCAACGAATATCATATTCAGGCTTTTGGCTGGGCAACAGCAGAGCAAATTGAGAAAATGAAAGAGCTCACCTTTAAAGTGAACGATGTTTTAAAAACGTTGTTTGCCGATGCGGGTCTGCTTTTAGTGGATTACAAGCTTGAGTTTGGTGTGTTTGATGGCCAAATTATGTTGGGTGATGAGTTCACTCCAGATGGCTGCCGTCTTTGGGATGCAGAGACTCGCGAGAAACTCGACAAAGATCGTTTTCGCCAGGGCTTAGGCGGTGTTGTTGAAGCCTACCGTGAGGTTGCTAAGCGCCTTGGCGTAACGCTGGATTAATCTTTATTTTTAGTATCCTGGTCGGAGTCATCTTCAGTTTTAGATGATTTCGTACCAGGCCATTTAAACTTAGCGGTATACTTCAGTACCATGAGATTACTCACGACCACGCCTACTACCAGTAATATTATTAGCCACACCAAATAGTCGTCCATCCGTCATCCTCCGTTATCGTATCAATGTACTGATTTTTTATTTGAGCCAGGTTATTCAGAATAATGGGTTTTCCCTCTATGGCTAATGAGTCAATGGTTTCTGCCAGCAGCTCAAGGCTTAATTGTTTATGGCATGGCTGTGAGACCGTGCGGTAGCTCAAGTGCCAGGGCTCCTGTGCAACACCGCCCTGATAGCGTGCATAAGGAAAGAAAAAGCCACTTTCATGGGCATTCCGGGTTAGCCATTGCCAAAGTTCATGACAAGGACCGGATTGGTCAATGTACTCGCGGGGAACTAATTGCAATTTCAGTTCGCTGTCCTGAAAAGGGCGCGGATCGTAAATGTCGAAGTCACTTCCCCAGTGGTGACGGCTACTGCCCGGTAACGCCGACCAATGCAAAATGGCGTGCATTTTCTCTACGTCGTCTAAGTTTGATATATCCAGTAGTTCGCCCTCTTTAGAGCGAAGGGGAAGCTTACCCCGCCATTTTCTATTCCAGATAGACAGTTGCCGGTCCAGTGAGCGGAAGCCACTGGCTATGGCCAACTTAATACCCTCAGCAGCAGCTGCTTTTTGCATGGAGAGATAAGCTTCTGCTGCATCAGGGTGCAGTTTATGCCCATCGACTGCCGTTAAGTGTGTTTCGCAGGCACCTGTCAGTTCTGTGCTGCTTAACATAAAAGCTTCTCCAAACAGCGGTAATAAACATCACTGAGTTTATCCAAATCACTGGCTTTCACGCATTCGTTTACTTTATGAATGGTTGCATTTACGGGACCCAGCTCAATAACCTGAGCACCGGTTGGTGCAATAAAGCGTCCATCGGATGTGCCACCCGCCGTAGATAGGGTAGTTGAAAAGCCACATTCATGTTCAATTGCCGCCTGCACGGCTTCAACTAACGCGCCTGACTCCGTTAAAAAGGGGGGGCCGTTAAGCTTCCATTGTAGGTGGTATTTTAGCGAGTGCTTATCGAGAATAGCCTCAACTCGCTGCTTAATTTTCTCGGCTGTGAGTTCTGTCGAGAAGCGGAAGTTAAACTGGGTATCAATACGCCCGGGTATAACATTGCCAGCCCCGGTTCCCGCCTGAATATTAGATACCTGAAAGGTGGTTGGCGGGAAACTGGCGTTGCCTTGGTCCCATTCTTCATTAATAAGCTCGCTGAGTGCCGGAGCAAGATCATGCACTGGGTTTTTCGCTAAATGGGGGTAAGCAACGTGACCTTGTATGCCTAATACGGTCAGGTCTCCGGTTAAACTGCCTCTGCGCCCGTTTTTAACAATGTCCCCCAGAGTGTCAGTACTGGACGGCTCTCCGACTATACACCAGTCTATGTTTTCGTTACGTTCCTGCAGCGTTTCAATGACACGCTTGGTGCCGTTAATAAACGGGCCTTCCTCGTCACTGGTTATAAGAAAGCCAATATCGGCATCCACATTCGGATAGTCTTTAATAAATCGCTCAGTCGCGGTTATCATCGCCGCCAGGCTGCCTTTCATATCAGCGGCTCCGCGTCCGTATAAATACCCTTCGTGTGTTGTAGGCTCAAACGGTGGGAACTGCCAGTCATTGATGTCGCCGGGCGGAACCACGTCGGTATGGCCAGCAAAGCAAAACAGTTTACGGCCTTGCCCCCGGCGTGCCCACAAGTTAGTGGTGTCTTCAAATATCATAGACTCAAGATTGAAGCCCAGAGCCGCAAGCCGTTCACCAATAAGTTGCTGACAGCCTTCATCTTCCGGTGTAATGGACGGGCGGGAAATCAGCTCATGGGCAAGCTTTAATGTCTCTGAACTCATAAGTAGCGTTCGCTCCAGAGTTTCTCATTAAAGCCGCAATGAACAGCCTGGCCGGACTCAACTAACGGACGTTTAAACAGTGTTGGTTGTTCGACAATTAATTCGGCTACGGTATTTGAGTCTTCAAGAGACTTTTGTTGATCAGACAGATCACGCCAACTGGTGCTTCGCTTGTTGACTAGCGACTCGGCTGGCAGCTTCTGTAACCAGCCGTTTACGGTTTCTTTTTGCAGTGGCTGCTCGCGAACATCAATAAATTCGTAATCGACTTCGTTTTTATCTAACCATTTAAGTGATTTTTTAACGGTGTCGCAGTTTTTAATGCCATAAACGCGCAACATAGGTACAGCTCCTGTCGATGTTAATAAGTAATAAGTGGACTGTCTTTCGCAGTAATAAGTCCTGGATTTAGCCATTCCGGTGATTCGCTGTCGTGCCCGGAATTCAATGAACAAAGCAAAACAGCAAGACGCTGCTGCGAGGGTTTTAAGCTGCGCAGTAACGACTGGTTAATTTTAACCAGAGGATCACCACACTTAATCTCTGTCTGTTCGCGACAAAGCACAGTTAAAGCGGCGTGGTTCCCGAACGCATCGCCGGAACCTATGACTAATTGTAAGGAATAAGTGTCGTTTAAGCGCAACGACAAGTAATCGCCACTGCTGCTGATATGGGTCAATGAGCCATCAGCGGGGGCGTATAGCGTGCTGCCGGTCATTTCAATGACAATACCTTTGCCAAGCAAGCCATGCTGGCATACTGCGGCCGAAGGTTGTGCTGCTATGATGCGACCGGTAACCGGCGCATAAAGAGAAGGAAGCTGACTTGTTGTCACTGCTGACACCATGCGACTGACTAATTCAGATAGTATAGTGGCAAAGCTAAAGCCTGGGTGCAACTGTATCCACATTAACTGTGGATATCTTTGTGAACTACACGGTTGTAACAGTGTAACTCAATGAAAAATAAAGATAATATTTAAAGTGCGAATATCGTACAATAGCCGGGTAATCGTTTATAATTACAGCAGGTTTGTCTAAGAGGTCACCATGAGTCGTTCATTTTTTGCGGTTTTAAGAGATGGAAAGAGGTATGCCGATAAATGGCCTCATCATTCAGTTGTTGCCGCTATGGCAGAGTCGCGAATTATCCCCATAACTCGCAAAGCCATTAGCTGGACTCCGGGAATCGCGGTACTCAATGCTGCGCTGACCTGGCAGTTTATGCCGCAGGAGCAGTTAGCCCCAGGGCTGATGTTGTCACTTATTATGTTGAGCTTACCCTTGCAGGGTTTGTACTGGCTTGGCTGGCGTTCCAGACAACAGTTAAAGCCAATGTTACGGAGCTGGTATAAAGAGCTGAGGGACAAACTAAGAAAGCAGGGCGTTGAGTGTCAGCCACAGGGTGAGAAAGGTCCTGAATACATGGATTTGGCGATTATTTTGCGTAAAGCACTGGAAACATTGCCGCCGGAAGAGCATTAAGGCCAGCCGACGGCAAAATGATTATCAGTCTTTAAATGTAGACCAGACGGGTGCATGATCTGAAGGTTTTTCTATACCCCTGAGCTCATAGTCTATACCACTGTCTTCGCATTGCTCGGCAAGAGCTTTAGTGGCAAGGATAAGATCGATGCGTAAACCGCGGTTGTCATCAAAGCCACGTGAGCGGTAATCAAACCAGCTGAACTGGTTATCCACATCCGGATTCAGCTGACGATAAGTGTCAGTAAAACCCCAGTTCATTAATCTTTGTATCCATTCCCGTTCTTCCGGAAGGAAGCTGCATTTCCCGGTTTTAAGCCAGCGTTTGGCGTTGTTTTCGCCAATACCAATATCTAAATCGATACGGGATATATTTACATCGCCCATAACAATCACTGGCTGCTCCGGCGAAAGATCGTTATCCAGATAGCTCATTAAGTCCTGATAAAACTTTTCTTTAGCTGGAAATTTCGTAGGGTGGTCACGGCTTTCGCCCTGCGGGAAATAGCCGTTTAAAATACGTACATGGCCACCATCTGCCAGTGGATAGTCACCCATTATCATGCGGCGCTGTGCTTCATCATCGTCAGTAGGGAAGCCAAATTGCGGGTTTTTCAGTGGCTTTTTACTGAGCATGGCCACGCCGTAATGACCTTTCTGACCGTGATAAATAACGTGATAACCCATGGCTTCCACGTCTTTCAGTGGGAACTGGTCGTCGTGTACTTTTGTTTCCTGCAAGCCGATAACATCGGGCTGATGTTTGTCAATTAACGCCTGTAACTGATGCAGGCGCGCTCGTATACCATTGATATTGAATGAAATGATTTTCATGAAATGTCCTGTAAATAAGCTTCTTTATCGGTTTAGGATAACACAGCAAAGCGCAAACTTGGGATGCGAAAGCAACAGAAAATTCGTATACTCGGACGATGCTTTTAAGAGGGGTACTAGCGTGCAGAATGTGTTAAATAATTTGGGCATGATGATCCGCCCTCACTTTTACGAATTAGCTATGGCGATCATTGCCACACTATTGGTTATTTATGGCGCAGAAGTGAACCGCATGGTGAAAAGGCAGGTGGCGCACTGGCATTTCGTATTCAGGACTTTGGTCTTCATCGTGGTTTGTGCTTTTGGCTATGGTTGGCTGACAGTCTGGTTTACGCCTGTTTTAGCCGGTTGGTTAAGTCTTATTCCTTTGCACCTACTGGCGGTCAGTACCATTGGAATATTATTCTTTTTAGGTTTTCTCGCAGAAAGAAAACGACAACTGTAAAACAGGGAAGTTGTATGACGGATTGGGTTAATGTAAGAGCAGGCTCGTCGGCTTACCAACATATTCAGGAGCAAGGATTGAAGGCCGACGACATTGGTCTGCTATTAGGTGCTTCCGGCGGTCCTAAGTGGTTTGTGCTTCAGGGCCTTGATAAATGGATGTTTGGCGAATTCTTTAAAGACAAACAACAGCCACTGGATACTTTGGGGACCTCTGCAGGTGCATGGCGCTTCGCGGCGCTGGGGCAACAGGACCCGGTTGCTGCTAGCGACTTATTTTGTCGCCTGTACCGAACACAAACCTACAGTGCAAAACCCGACAGGGATGAAATAACCAGTGAAGCCAAAGCCTTGCTGGCCAAGTACATTCCTGATCAGGCGGTAACAGAAATACTGGGGCAGTCAGCGGTTCGACATCATTTTATTGTTGCGCGTTGTAGAGGCTGGACAGCAGCCGAAACGAAAAAGCAGATGCTGGGATTGTTAAGTTCTGCTTTTGCTAACAGCATCAACCGTCGCTGGCTAGGTCGGTTTTATGAGCGTGTTATTTTTCATCATCCGCAGTCGGATTTAAGCTTTACTAAAGGCTGGAACGACTTACCGACACATCATGTAGAACTAAACCAAAACAACTTCCAGCAGGCGTTGCTGGCGACAGGCTCAATTCCTTTGGTACTGGATGGCGTGGTTGATATTCCCGGAGCACCTGAAGGTATTTATCGTGATGGCGGTGTTACCGACTATCACTTTGATCTGGATTTTTCTGACGTGAATGGCTTAGTGCTTTATCCTCATTTTCATAACGAAGCCATTCCGGGCTGGTTTGACAAGCGCTTGAGTTGGCGCAGAACCACCGGTAAGAAATGGCCAGGCGTAGTGTTTATTACTCCGTCGGAAGACTTTATTCAGTCACTGCCTTACGGGAAAATTCCTGATCGCACCGACTTTGCTAAGCTGGACGCTGCGACTCGTATTGATTACTGGGAAAAAGCGGTGGATGCAGGAAAACGCATGGCAGATCAGCTTCAGGATTGGGTTGCTACCGGAAAAATACGAGAAAAAACAAAGTTGTGGTTACCTTAAATTACAAACCATGTACGTCAAAACTGGCATCACAAATTTGTTCAAAGCGCTCGGCGGCAAGCTGTCGGGCGCTGTTTAATTGTTTTGCCGTAAGCTGATGTAGAAAACCATCAATGATCTTAGCAGCTTCGCTTTCACCGGCGCGATCCGCAAGAGTTAGCCAGCAACAAGCGTGAAAGATACTTTCCGGTAAATCCTTGCCTTGCAAAAACATCTGTCCTAAATACATCATGGCCTTACTGTGGCCAAATAGCGCTGCACGGCGAAAATGCTTGGCGGCTTCAAACCCTTGGTCGGCTTTAAGTAAATCTGCGGCTCGCACATAATGGTGCTTTGCAAAACGTTGCCAATATTCAGGCCCCCGAATCGTTGGCTTTTGTCGACCAGGCAAACGGGTTTGCGCCAACTCTATAAGTTGATCAACTTGTGTTAGTAGTGCGGTTTGCCATTCATTGACGTTTGCCTGGGTCATCCGGATGTCGTTGTTTTTATGTTATTGTTTTTGCCAGTGTACACCAAGTTGCTACTGCGGCAAACTGGTTGCAAGAAAGCCTTTAAAGTGAGTCCGAATAGATGCCAACACGTATTTCCAATGAAAACCTCGCAGCTCTGCTGAATGTGGGAAGTCATTTAAGTCTGTTTATCTGGGAAGATGCTCCGGGGTGGCCAGTACGTTTTGTTTCAGACAACATAGAAGACCTTTTAGGCTATAAAAAAGCACGTTTAGAAAGCCATGAAATTCAGTACCGGGATCTTATCCATCAGGACGACTTGCCGCGTGTAATGGAAGAGGTTAAGTCGCTTCTCAGCAGCGAGTCCGGTTCATCGCTATCGCACGAGGACTACCGGGTAAGGCACGCCAGCGGGCATGACATTTGGGTATCTGACACCACGGTACTGTTGCGCTACGAAGATGGAAAGAATCACCTTTACGGTTATTTAATTGATGTTACTGAGCGCAAGCAGCTGCAAATTGCGCTTGAAATGGAACGTAACCGGTTACAGCTTATTTTAGATGCGACCCGTTTAGGTACCTGGGAATGGAACCCGCAAACCGGCGTTACCATTTTTAACCAACGCTGGGCCAATATGTTTGGCTGGGACATCTGCGAGCTGGAAGCGAATATTGAAAGCTGGTCGAGCCGATTACACCCTGAAGATTACGACGACGTATGGCAGGCCATTAAGAATCACCTGGACGGAGTAACGCCTTTCTATGAAAGTCTTCACCGCATAAGGCACCGTGACGGCCACTGGGTTTATGTACTGGACCGAGGAAAGATTATAGAGCGGGACAACGAAGGCCGGGCCATTCGCTACACCGGAACGGTTACCGATGTTACGGAACAGAAAAAAGCCGAGTTAGATGCGTTAAAAGCCGCTCATGCAAAAAATGTGTTTCTGGCGAATATGTCACACGAAATCCGAACTCCTCTGCACGGTATACTGGGTATCGCATCGGTGTTGGAGTCAACTGACCTTAATCCATATCAACAGCAATTACTGGGCACAATAAAAAACAGCGGCGACTATCTGTTGACGACCTTGAATGATGTGCTCGATTTAACCCAGGCCGAAGAGGGGCAGCTAAAAGTCAAAAGAGGTGTTCACTCGCCGGCAAAAGTGTTAAGCCATGTCATTCAGCTATTTGAACAGCCTGTAAAAGATAAAGGACTGGAATTTATTATTGATATTGCTGCCGATATCCCGGAGCAAACATTAATGGATCGGGCTCGTATTGCTCAGGTGGTCAGTAATTTAGTCAGTAATGCTTTAAAGTTTACCGAGCGAGGCTCTATAACGATTAAAGCAAACTGGGAAGCTGATAGCGAAAAGCAGAGCGAAGGCGACCTTATTGTAAAAGTACAGGATACCGGAGTTGGTATTTATGATACTCAGCGTATTTGGCAACTTTTCGAGCAGGAGCAGGATGGGTTAAACCGTCCCGGAGGCGGTAGCGGACTTGGGCTTGCCATAGTACGTAACCTGGTTCAGTTATTAAGTGGTACAATTCAGGTGGATAGTGAACCTGAACAGGGCTCCTGCTTCACGCTTTGCATACCAATGAGCATTCAGCCTGAAAACGCGCACGAAGCAAAGCAGAATGATGTGCCTAAGCTCACGAAAAAACAGGTGTTGGTCGTTGATGATAATAAAATCAACCAATTGATAATAAAAGAAATGCTGTTGTCACTTAACCAATATGTTGATTTGGTAAGTGATGCTCATAATGCGTTAAAGATGATGCAGGCCAGAGATTATGATGTGCTGTTTATGGATCTTCATATGCCGCATATGGATGGTATGGAGGCAACCAGAACGCTGCGGGATATGCACATCCACCAGCCTTATGTGATTGCGCTTACTGCAGATGCATACCCCGAGACACGAACCCAGGCGTTGCGTTCCGGCATGGACGATTACGTGACAAAACCCTTTGTCAAAGCCGATATAGCCAGAGTGCTGGAGCGCTTTGATATGCTGTTATCCAGAAAGCCCACTGATTAGCACCGCCAGAGTGTCTGTTGTACCATAGGCTCAGTTTTAAGCTTAATGTAAGGGGTATGGAATGGATTTTAGCAGTAGCTCTCAGTATGTCGTGTCGCAAGAACTGGCGACAGCCGTTAACGCCGCCGTAACACTAGAAAAGCCGTTATTACTAAAAGGCGAGCCGGGTACGGGTAAAACTCGCCTTGCCGAAGAACTGGCGAATGCTTTAGATACCGAGTTACTGCAATGGTCAATTAAATCGACTACGAAAGCACAGCAGGGCTTGTATGAATACGATGCCGTGTCGCGTTTACGGGATAGTCAGCTGGGCAGTGAAAAAGTACATGATATTAGTAACTACATTCGTCCTGGTAAATTGTGGCAGGCGTTTACCGCCGAAAAGCGTCCCGTTCTGCTGATTGATGAAATTGATAAAGCGGATGTTGAGTTTCCGAATGACCTATTGCACGAGCTGGATCAAATGGCGTTTCACGTTTATGAAACCGGTGAGCAGATTAAAGCCGAGCAGCGTCCCATTGTGCTAATTACCTCGAACAATGAAAAAGCCTTGCCCGATGCGTTTTTACGCCGCTGCTTTTTTCACTACATTCAGTTTCCTGACAGTGACACATTAAAAGCTATTGTCGATGTGCATTTTCCTGATTTGCACCGTGACTTACTGGATACCGCGCTAGCGTTGTTCTTTGAGTTGAGAGATGTGCCCGGGCTGAAGAAAAAGCCATCGACATCGGAGTTACTGGATTGGTTGCGCTTGTTATTAGTAGAAGATATTGATGCCAATGAATTGCGCAAAAGCCGTGAACAAGGCGGTTTACTGCCTTTATCAGGCGCTTTACTCAAGCACGAACAAGATGTGGAGCGCTTAGCTGAATACGCTCGCATTCAACGGCGCTAATTCGCACTATGTTTATTGATTTTTTTCAAACCCTGCGGCGGCACGGGCTAAAAACCAGCATTACCGAATGGCTGGACTTACTCAGTGCCATGAAAGCGAACTTAGCTTTTGCCGATGTAGAGCAGTTTTACTATTTGTCGCGGCTCATTCTGGTAAAGGATGAGTCCCAGTACGACAAATTTGACCGTGCTTTCAGCGAGTATGTGGATAAAGTTGCCAAAGTTGATGTTACGGAAAAAATTCCGAAAGACTGGCTGGAAAACGCGCTAAAACGCAACCTGAGCGATGAAGAAAAAAGCAAAGTCCAGCAGTTGGGCAGTCTGGATGAGCTCATGAAAACTTTTCAGGAGCGCTTAAAAGAACAGCAAAAACGTCATCAGGGCGGCTCTAAGTGGATAGGCACAGGTGGAACTTCGCCTTTTGGTGCTTATGGTTATCATCCCGGCGGTATCCGTATTGGACAGGACGGCAACCGGAACCGCAGTGCGGCGAAAGTGTGGGATAAGCGGGAGTTTCGCGACCTGGATGACAATGCCCGGCTTGAGCAGCGCGGTTTTCAGGTGGCGCTCAGAAAGCTCCGTCAGTTTGCCCGTACGGGGGCGGCTACGGAGCTCGATTTAAACGGCACCATTGAAGCCACCTCAAAAAAAGGTGGTCTACTTGACTTGAAGTGGCAGTCCGAGCGTCATAATGCAGTTAAAATTATTTTACTGTTAGACGTTGGCGGTTCAATGGACGACTATGTGTACCAGTGCGAGCAGTTGTTTACCGCATTAAAAAACGAGTTTAAGCATCTGGAGTTGTTTTACTTTCACAACTGCGTGTATGAAGGCGTGTGGCGGGAGAATTCGCGGCGGCGTCAGGAGCAGATTCCGACTGAGCAGCTAATCCAGACTTATGGCGAGGACTATAAACTGCTATTTGTCGGCGATGCTACTATGGGACCGTACGAAATAGCGTATCCGGGGGGCAGTGTCGAACACTGGAATGAAGAGCCCGGCGAGGCCTGGATAAACCGGCTGACTCGTCATTTTGAAAAAGTCGCCTGGCTTAATCCGCAGCCAGAGGAACATTGGCGTTATTATATGTCGGTAAGAATGATTCATGACTTAGTGGGTGGAAGAATGTACCCATTGACTCTCGATGGACTTGAAAGGGCGATGAGCGGACTGCGATGACACCTTTACATCCGGCATGTCCGGACAATCAGTTTCAATTATTGGGAAATGCTCACCGGGCGCTGATTGAACGAGTGAGGTTAATACGCCAGGCTCGGCACCATATTGCGTTACAGTATTATTTGTGGCGCCCCGACAGCAGTGGGCTTACCATGCTTAAGGAATTACTGGATGCCGTCGAGCGTGGTGTGCGGGTTGATCTGCTGCTGGATGATTTGCACAGTAAACCGTTAGAACCCTTATTACGGGATTTGTCCTCCCGCGCTAACTTTAATATTAAGTTTTTTAATCCTTTTAAACACAGACGCTGGCGCTGGTTAAACTGGTTAACCGATTTTAAGCGCATGAACCGGCGAATGCATAATAAATCCATGCTGGTAGATGCAGAAGTGGGGATTGTCGGTGGGCGAAACATTGGTAACGAGTATTTCGGTACACATGCTGGACAGTTGTTTTACGATCTTGATGTGATAGCGAAAGGCAACATCGTTAAGACGTTACTCGAAGACTGGCAGCAGTACTGGAACTGTTCTTTATCGGTTGCGGTTAACGCCATAAGGTCGTCGGATAAACCCAGATTGTTTAACGATATTTGGAAGGGCTATCAAAAACAACCGGAGCTTAGAGATTTACACCAGTTTGTCCTTTCTGATGAACACCTGACGGATACTCCCCAAAGTGACACCGAAACCTGGTATAGGGCTACCGCAACGGTTGTCAGCGATGATCCTTTAAAGGCTCAGCCTGATAGCAAGCCTAGCCGTCTGGTGACGCAGCAGCTGGCACAAACTCTGGGCTTGGCAAAGCAGTCTATTGTTATGGTCTCTCCTTATTTTGTGCCGACGCCTGCAGGTGTTAAGGAACTGGAGAACTTGTCGGAGCAGGGCGTAAAAGTCCGAGTGCTGACTAATTCACTGGCCGTGACTGATGTTCCGGCCGTGCATGCGGGCTACCAGCGACATCGGCGTCGATTGTTGTTGTCAGGTGTAAAACTGTTTGAGTTGAAACGAACAGAGGAAAAAACCTTACGCAAAGATATGCGCCCTTATTTCAGACGCTCGGCGTCGAGCCTGCATGCTAAAACGGTGACAGTGGACAATGAAAAAGTCTTTGTTGGTTCATTTAATTTTGACCCGCGTTCAGCGCAAATTAACACAGAGTCGGGGCTTTTAATTGAGTCGGTGGAAATGGCCGAAAGAATTAACGCGATGTTTGAGCACGAATTGCCGTTGCGATCGTATGAGGCTCGAATCAATCGCTTTTATAAACTGTACTGGCTGGATAAAAGTAAAATACCGGCGTTACGACTCTACAAAGAGCCGGGAGCCGGTATTTGGCGACGTTTGGCGGTTTGGTTAACCGCGAGGTTGCCGGTTGATCATTTGTTGTAGATCTTCAACTCATTATAAGCGATTCAGTGGAACCTTCAGGTAAACAGTGCCGTTATCTTCTGCAGGCGGGAGCTGTCCGGCGCGAATGTTTACCTGAATTGACGGGATAATGAGTCGTGGCATATTCAGTGTTGCGTCGCGTTCTTCACGCCATTTAACAAACTGCGCTTCTGTGGCTTTGCCGCCAACGTGAATGTTATTTCGCTTTTGATCCGCTATCGTCGTTTTACATTGATGATGACGTCCTTCCGGCGGGTAGTCGTGGCAAATATACACTTCGGTGGTGTCTTCCAGTTCAAACAATTTCTGAATAGAACGGTACAGGGTACTAGCACTTCCGCCCGGAAAATCACATCGGGCAGTGCCAACATCGGGGTTAAAAAGTGTGTCACCGACAAACACTTTATTTTCATTAATTACGTAGGCAATATCTGCGGGTGTGTGTCCCGGTGTATGTATCACCCGAATTGTCATTGAGCCAAGGTGAAAAGTTTCACCATCTTGCAGAAGTTTGTCAAAATGTTCGCCGTTGGGGAGAAACTCTTTATCCAGGTTATAAACTTGCTTAAAGGTTTTCTGCACTTTAGTAATGTGTTCACCAATGGCAATAGGTGCCTGGAGGTGTTCTTTTAAATAAGGTGCCGCGCTTAAGTGATCAGCATGAGCGTGAGTTTCTAATAACCAGGCAACACTAAGCTTATTGTCTTTTACAAACTCGATAATACGGTTAGCACCTTCGGTATAGGTTTTCCCGGAGGCATAGTCAAAGTCGAGTACCGGATCAATAACAATGGCGTCTTTACTTTCTGAATCGTAAACTACATAGCTGAAAGTTTCGCTGTCGTTATCTAAAAACGCCTTAACCTGAATTTTCTCTACTTCACTCATGGTTTTGACTCCACGCGGTTGCGGCCTTCACTCTTGGCCTGGTACAGAGCTTTATCTGCAGCAACTAGTAAACTTGAATGGTCAGCATAGTCGTAGCTGCTGGCTACACCAATACTAACGGTAATCTTCATATCCTCAACCAAATCGTCAAAGTGGGTTGTGGCAATACGCTCGCGCATTCTCTCACTGGCTTCTCTGGCAATTTCCAGTTCAGAATTGGTAATGAGAACCGCAAATTCTTCGCCACCCCAGCGGGCAACGTAGTCTATGTCTCTTATTTCATCATTTAAAATCTCGGCCAGACGAATAAGCACTTTATCACCGACAGTATGCAAATAGCGGTCATTAACTTCTTTAAAATAATCGACATCAAGAATGGCCAGACTTAAATAGGTTCCGTCGCGGCGACAACGATTAAGTTCATGCTGCAACCGCTCATCAAAGGCTCGACGGTTACCCAGGTTGGTCAGGGGATCTTGTCGAGCCATGGTTTCCAAGTCGGCGGTTTTCTCTTTGACCATTTGTTCGAGTTGCAAACGGGTTCGGTTGTATTGATTAAGACGCGCCCGGACGATAATCAGAATCAGCAGAGCAGTTATCAAAGAGGCTATAATCCAGAACCAGGGTTGCATCCAAAAATGAGCTGACTGGCGAAATGAAAAATAGTCGGGCTGACTCCACTGACCTCCGGGGTATCTTGCTCTTACCTGAAAAACATAGTCCTTGGCGGGCAAAGTCGTGTATTCAACTGAATTGAACGAGTTTTTATCCACCCAGTTTTCGTCAAAACCTTCTAAGCGTACCTGATAATCAATGTGCTCAGCCATAAGATAACCGGGAGCAACAAATTCAAATACAATGCGATCAGTATCTGCGCTTAACTCTTCGCCAAAAATGACGGTTTCATTGTCCGCTTTTACCGATTCAATATTGACCTCTGGAGGCAGGTTACCAATTTCGGTGATGGTATTAGGATCAACGACAGAGACGCCTTTACTTGTTGCCAGCCAGATGCGGCCATCGGAGCTTTCGAGAATTGAGGGGCCACCGGTATTAATTTGGGCACTTTCAAGACCGTCAACTTCGGTATAACGTTGAAAGTCCAATGTGTCTGCCTGTCCGTTTAAAACCTCTGTAAATGAGTCGTGCTCCACCATGATAGGCCCCCGGCTTGAACCAAGCCAAAGGTTTCCATCGCCGTCAAAGGCAACGGACATAAAATTATCGAAGGGAAGTCCGGTGTCACGATTGAAAATTTGCCAGCTATCATTATCGATATTATGAACAATAAGTCCGCGATCGGTTGCCAACCAAAGATAGTCACCTCGTTCAGTAATATGAAAAGCGAGCTGCGCATTATTAAGGTGAGTTAAGTCAAGGGGGTTAATTTGATAGTTAAAACCTTCCTCTTTGGCTATAATTTCTATTTGAGCAACACCTGCACCGGAGCTTACCCAAAGCTTTCCGTACTTATCCAAATGCAGCGCCATAACAAAGTCATTAGACAGTACATCTTTTAAGGGAATATGCTGCGATACCCAGGTGTCTTTTTCATTTTGGTACAAGTGGGTGACGCCATTTGGTGTAGCGAGAAAAATACCCAGTTGCGCATCGATTGCAATTTGCCGCACTTCATTCGACTGAAGCAAGTCATCACTAGTGAAATGTCGGGTAACTTTTTCACCATCCCAGATATAAAGACCGTCCGTGTAACTACCAATATAAAGGTTTTGTTTGTCGTCGTAAGCCAGAGACAATACGGACAAGTCGCTTAATACAGTGTTAGCAGCCAGTGGGCCGATATCAAATTCATCAATAACAGACACCCCAACGCTGGAGCCGACAATAATTTCGCCGCTTTTATTTTCAGCTATTGCTCTGACATAGTTTCCTGTAAGACCATTTGCAGTAGTATAAGAGGCAAATAAGGAGTCCCTGAACTGCACCAGACCGCCGTGTGTTGCTACCCAAAAGCTGCCTTCTTTGTCCTGAATAATGTCGAGTACGTGGTTATTAGGTAAGCCTTGTTTAGTGCTGAATCTTTCGATACCCGATTGGTTTATTCTTATCAAGCCGTCCTGATAGGTTCCTAACCAAATTTGGTCGTCGGCAGTCTGGAAAATAGTGCTTATTCTGCTGTCAATTTCAGGTTTAAAAGGTTCAAACTCGGTATCATTAACCTGTTTATAAAGGCCTTTCTCTGTACCGACGAGTAAACGGTTATCGTCTAACTCGAATAAAGTGATAATAACGTCCTCTGGAATCGTTGTTATATCGATAAACCTCGATTTACCCGCCTTTTTGACCTGAAGACCTTTATTGGTTGCGGCCCATAGGCTTCCGTCAGCATCGACAAGCGAGTCAAAAAGGAACATAGAATTTAAGCCATGCTCTGTGGTGAACTGAGCAATACGCTCATTATTTTTATAAACCAGTATTCCCAGCGTTGAAGTCGAGACCCAGAGGTTGCAGTTGCTATCAATGGCTAAATCGTTAACAAAAGGCGGGGCTGACTGAAGGGTTTGCCAATGGCCATCATAAAAACGGGCAATGCCTCCACGGTTACCGGCAACGTACACGCTGCCATCGCAAGAACTGTAGGCTAAAGTGTACATACCTATATCGGGCAGCCCGGTCTCACGTAAATTATCGTAGATATCAAAACGACGACCATTAAAGCGAGTCGGCCCCTGCCAGGTTGCAAACCACAAATAGCCTTTATCATCTTGAGTAATTTCGTTGATAGAATTGTGGGGCAAACCGTCGCGGGTTTCCCAGTGTCGAATCAAATAGTCGCTCAGTGGACGTATTTCATTTTCTGCACTATTTTCATCAACAAAAGCTGCCGCCACTGACACCTTCAGAGACAGAAACAGGGCAACCAGCAGTAAGGAAAAGTGATACTTCATAGGTCTTCAATTATTGAACAGCATTTTTGAATGGTATGTTGTCCCCGACTGGGTTGCAATAACTCAAAAGGACTACAATCTAAAAAATGAATTGATGAGTACATTAGTGTGATAAATCAAATTAAAGGAGCAACAAATGACGAAAGCCTATGCCGCACAATCGGAAACTTCTAAGTTAGCCCCTCATCCAATAGAGCGTCGTGAATTGCGTAGTGACGATGTTGCTATTGATATCACATACTGTGGCGTATGCCATACAGATATTCATTATGCAGAAAACGACTGGGGCGGAACCATTTATCCGGTCGTGCCGGGGCATGAGATCATCGGTAAAGTCACGGCTGTCGGCGATAATGTGAAGGGGTTTAAAGTAGGAGACTCGGTTGGGGTTGGTTGTATGGTCGACTCCTGTCGCGAGTGTTCTTCATGTGAGCAGGGGCTGGAGCAGTACTGTCTGAATGGAATGGTTCCAACCTACAACGGTGAAGACTTGCACGATAAAAGCGTGACCTACGGCGGTTACTCAGAAAAGATAGTGGTCAGTGATCGTTTCGTTGTGCGGGTGCCGGAAAAACTTGACCCGGCAAAAGCTGCGCCATTGTTGTGTGCGGGCATTACAACTTACTCCCCGCTGCGTCACTTTGGTGTAAAAGAAGGGCATAAAGTGGGTGTTATTGGCATGGGTGGCCTGGGTCACATGGGCGTCAAGTTCGCCAAAGCCATGGGTGCTGAAGTCACTATTTTCACCCGTTCGGAAAGCAAAGTTGCTGAAGCAAAACGGCAGGGCGCAGACAATGTCATCATTTCAACCGACGATGAGCAAATGGAAGCGGCCGCTGAGACGTTTGATTTCTTGTTGGATACTGTGCCGGTGCAACATGATTTAAACCCTTATATTAACTGTCTTAAAGTTGATGGCACTCATATTCTGGTCGGTTTACTGGAACCTGTAGACCCAGCATTGCAAGCTGGTGCTCTGGTAATGAAGCGACGTGTGCTGGCAGGGTCTTTAATTGGTGGTATTCCTGAAACTCAGGAAATGCTGGATTTTTGTGCGGAGCACGACATTCACTGTGACGTGGAGATGCTTGATATCCAGAATATTAACGAAGCCTTTGTGCGTATGAAAAAAGGTGATGTGAAATACCGTTTTGTTATCGATATGGACACATTAAAACGGTCTTAAATCGCAAATGAATTGACCGCGCTTTATTTGGCGTGGTCTAATTCAAACCGAGAAGAGGTGCGTACATCAGGGACTTTTGAACTTAGGCCGCCAAAGCCAGATTTAAGTCGAAAGAGAGGGGATGTCACGCCGAGGTAATATTGTCATTTTGGCGCAATATTGCCGGTTGCAGGGTTTGAACACCCGCAACTGTCACCTTTAAGGTGGAGAGCTTCTGGTGTTTGCATTCCCCATTGGTGGCTATACACAGCCGCTGGTATTTTATCTGCAGAGCCTAAGTTCTCCGAACACTTTTTTGTTTTGTTCGGGAGAAAACTGTGACTTTTACCGTTGCAAAGTTCGGAGGTACAAGCGTCGCTGATTACGCTTCAATGCTTCGCTGCGCTGAAATTATTCAAAGTAATCCATCTATTAGACTGATTGTTGTGAGCGCATGCGCCGGCGTAACTAATCGCTTAGTCGCGATAGCAGACCTGCAGGGAAGGCAGGTAGAAAAGCTATTAAATGAGATATACGAGATTCATTTCGCTATTCAGAAAAAGCTTAACAATGCCATCCAGGTGCAAAAAGCATTAGAGCAACTGCACAATAAACTCGCGCTTCATTGCCAAAAAGTTGCGGAAGGTCGGGCTTCATGGCGGGATGAACTGCTAAGCTTTGGTGAGCGTTGCTCAAGCCTACTATTTTCCTCATTACTTGTTGAGCAGGGACTGCGTTCCAGTACTCTTGATGCCCGGTTGCTACTTAAAACCAACAGTGATTTTGGTCGTGCTCAGCCGGATGAAGTTACCACAAAATCACATTGTCTGGAGCAGAAGCAAAAACTTGAGTCTGGATGTGTGTGGGTAACGCAGGGATTTATTGGTTCTGACGAAAATGACCAGACAACGACTCTGGGCCGCGGTGGAAGTGACTACAGTGCGGCGCTTTTAGCGGCAGGCTTTAATGCAACGGATTTACAAATTTGGACCGATGTTGCCGGCATTTATACCACCGACCCCCGAATTTGCTCCAGCGCACGCGCTATAGCGGAAATGAGCTTTTCTGAAGCAGCGGAGCTGGCCACCTTTGGGGCAAAAATATTGCACCCATCAAGTCTGGCTCCGGCAATAAAAAACGACATTCGCGTATTTATCGGTAACAGTCAGGATGCGCTTTCTGGCGGGACCTATATTTCTGCAAGTCCTGCAAGCCAGCCCGATGTTCGTGCTGTTGCACTGCGCCGTGACCAGACATTAGTGACTGTTCATAGTCTGAAGATGTTGCATGCAAGCGGCTTCCTCGCCAGGCTTTTTGAAATATTGGCTCGGTATAACGTGAGTGTTGATTTGGTTACCACTTCCGAAGTTAGCATTGCGTTAACTCTGGATGAAGGCGGCAGTGCAGCGAATGGGCAGGCTTTATTACCGGCAGCAGCCTTAGAAGAACTGGAGCAATTTTGTCGGGTTGAAGTGGAAACTGGTCTATCTCTTGTTGCTATTATTGGCAACGGCATTGGGCGAGATGCACACATTAGTCAGCTGACTTTTAACACCGTTAATGATTATGCAGTGAGGCTAATATGTCAGGGAGCCAGCGAACATAACTTATGCTTTCTTGTCGCAGACAATGAAGGCGAGAATGTGATTCGCACTTTGCACGACAGAATATTGCGTTAATAATGTGTAAATAATTGTCTATTTATTGTAAATATAAACTACAGTTAAAGGGACTCTGGCAACCAAATTCAGGTGATTATTATGAAACAACTGACATCGAAAACTCTGGCAATTACATCGGCTCTTTCCGTCGCTTCAGCAATGAGTATGGGGGCTGCTCAGGCAAATCCCTTTGAAGCCACCGAACTGTCGTCTGGCTACGAAATGTCTCAACCACAGGAAATGAAGTGTGGTGAAGGTAAATGTGGTGAAGAGAAGAAAGAAAAATATGAAGAGATGAAAGATAAAAGAGATATGAAAGACAAAGCTAAGGAAGGCAAGTGCGGAGAGGGCAAATGCGGCGAAGGAAAGCGTGGTGACGAAATGAAACATGAAAAGTCTGAGAAAAAAGGTGAAAAGTCAGAAGAAGGTAAATGTGGCGCCTAATCGCTTAATGTTACTTTCGTTCTAAGGACGAAACTGACTATAATGCTCGCTTTCTATTTGAGCAGAATGAAAGCGAGCATTTTTAATGGATTTCTTACAATCGATCATCCTGGGCATTATCCAGGGAATAACCGAGTTTCTTCCAATATCCAGCTCTGCTCACTTAATTTTAATGCCTATACTTACCGGCTGGGACGATCAGGGCGTAGGCTTTGATCTTGCGGTTCACGTCGGTACCTTACTCGCGGTAATTCTTTACTTTCGTAAAGATGTGAGTGAACTCTTTGTTGACGGGCTTCGTTCAATTGCTGCACGCAAGCATGTTGGACAAAGCCGGTTGGGCTGGGCCGTTGTTGTCGGAACTATACCCGCCTGCATTGCCGGAATACTGTTACTGGATTATATAGATACAGCACTAAGGGCTGTGGGCGTTATCATTACCACCACCTTGGTATTCGCTGTGCTGTTAGCTGTAGCTGATCGTTTTGCGCGGGGCAGTCGAACTTTGCAGGATATTGGTTTTAAAGACGCTATTATTGTTGGTCTTGCTCAGGCTGTAGCGCTTATTCCGGGAACCTCTCGTTCTGGAGCAACCATAACCGCCGGGCTATTTTTAGGGCTAAACCGGGAATCGGCTTCAAAGTTTTCATTTTTTATGGCCATTCCAATTACGGCTGCGGCGGCTTTGGTCAAGTTGTTAACCATAGCTTCAGAGTCTATTGCCGTAGACTGGTTAGGTTTTTTAATTGGCGGCATTGTGTCTTTTTTAACCGCCATTACAGCTATTCATTTCTTCCTTAAGTGGCTTAATGCGTTCGGTATGTGGCCTTACGTTATCTACCGTTTAGTCTTAGCGGTTGTCTTGTACTTATTATTCTTCTGAGCAGTTACTTTATGTACGAAAAAATAAAAAAACAGTTATTTCAGCTTAAAAGTAACAAAGCTTTTGAAGCGTTAGTGGTGGCCGTAATCATTATATCGGCGTTGGAAATTGGAGCAAAAACCTACGAATTACCGGCTTTTGCTAATAGCTTGACGTACGGTTTAGATCTCTTTATCACGCTGTTCTTCTTAATTGAGATTAGCATTCGCTTCATTGCTGAAGACAATAAAAAGGCGTTTTTCAAAGACGGCTGGAATGTGTTTGATACTCTGGTTGTAATCATGAGTCTCATACCTATAAATGATTCTGAACTGGCTCTGCTGGCGCGATTGGTTCGGATATTTCGGGTACTGAGGATGATATCAATTATTCCGGAGCTGCGAACCTTAATAAACTCCTTGCTCAAAGCGCTTCCGCAGATGGGATATGTCGTCCTGCTGATGTTTATTATCTTCTATATTTATGCAGCGGTAGGCAGTTACTTATTCGCTGATATCAACCCGTTTTTGTGGGACAACATTGCTACTTCGATGCTGACGCTGTTCAGGGTAATGACCTTCGAAGACTGGACAGACATTCAGTACGAAACCATGGAAGTGTACGGCTGGAGCTGGATTTACTACATGACCTTTATTTTCCTGACTGCTTTTGCGTTCTTGAATATGGTTATCGGTATTGTGATTAACGTGATGGACAAAGAAGGGCGCAAGGTAGAGCTTGGTCAGCAAGGTGTGGCTCAAGAAGCCGAGGAAAAAGAACCGTCAATAACCGATCTGCAACAGGAAATTCGTGAATTAAAACAACTGATAGTGGCTCAGCAAGATGCCGAAAGAAAGTAAAAGCCTATACAGCGCGAAGCTTCTTATTAACGATATTCCTGTTACGGTAAAGAGTAAGCGCATAAAAAATATGTACTTAAGGGTGCGTGCGCCCTCAGGTGATGTTGAAGTTTCAGCTCCTAAGCAGTGCTCGCTAAATGAAATTGAACGCTGGCTGTTTGAGCGCCATGACTGGCTTATCAAGCAACGCCAACGGATTGCTAAGCAACCAAGTCGGCCTGAGCTTCAGTTTGTAACGGGTGAAGAGCACAAGCTTTGGGGGAAAAGTCACACACTGGATGTTGCAGTTAAAAAGCGCGGAGCGTCAGTGAAATGTGAGGGTGAGCAGTTACAACTGGTTTCTCTGCCACATTACAATGCTGAACAACGTAAAAAGATCATGGATCGCTGGTATCGTGAGCAAATTACCCGGGAAGTTGAAGCTTTACTGGATATCTGGCAGCCGCGAATGGGAGCATATAGTAATAGCTTTGGCATCAGGGCAATGAAAACCCGTTGGGGTAGCTGCAACATACGTAGCAAAAAAATATGGCTAAATTTAGAACTGGTTAAAAAACCGGTCGAATGCCTGGAATACGTGCTAGTTCACGAACTTACACACCTGTTTGAGCGTTATCACAACGCGCGCTTCTACGCCTTGATGGATGAATTTCTCCCGGACTGGCGTGAACGAAAGACGCTGACTAACCAGTTTATCTAAGCTCTTCCCCTAGTTGATTCTGCGCTATTAACCTGAACACGTAAGCCACTTTAAATAAACCGGCTAAGATCACTTGTGACAAGTGCAAAAAGACAAGCAGCATCAAAGGTAAGTTCTCTTCCTGAAACCAGGCCAGATAGAAAACAACAATTGAAAGCAATAAAAATACCCCCATAGAGGCATTAGAGGTTTGTAGAAGTTTACGTGGTTTCATCAGAAGCACTCCTAATGCATTTCAATACATACATATTAAATGCATCTTTAATTTAAATCAATAAAAGGTTGTAAAGTGAACAAAATATTGATGAACCAATACAGGCGTCCTATCCGTACTTTGGAGGGATAGAATGGTTGGAACAGTGTGTCGATCTTATTGAGCGTGGTGCAAAAGCTCTAATTGAATAAACAGGAGATTAGTGGTGCAGTATTTACATACGATGGTGCGTGTACATGATTTGGAACAATCTTTAAATTTCTACTGTGATTTACTCGGCTTGCAGGAAGTCAGCAGAAAGGATGTGGAAAAAGGGCGTTTCACCTTGGTTTTTTTAGCGGCACCGATTGATATTGAAAGAGCAAAGAAAGATCAGGCTCCGATGCTAGAGCTTACCTATAACTGGGATCCACAAACTTACCGCGGTGGCCGTAATTTTGGTCATTTAGCCTTTCGGGTTGAGAATATTTATGAGCTTTGCCAAAAGCTCATGGATAACGGCGTCATTATCAACCGCCCGCCGCGAGACGGTCATATGGCTTTTGTGCGCTCACCGGACAATATCTCCATTGAGCTATTGCAGAAGGGTGATAACTTGCCGCCGGAAGAGCCGTGGACCTCCATGGAAAACATTGGTGAATGGTAATTAAAGGGCAGATCCTCTATAATCTGCGCCACAAAACTATGTAAGTAAATGAAGCAATTTTTACTTTGGTCCAATAAATAGGAATGACTATGTCGACTGATAAAGCAAAGATTATTTATACTGAAACGGACGAGGCGCCACGCCTTGCAACCTATTCGTTTCTGCCTTTTATTGAAGCATTTACTAAAGCTGCAGGTGTTTCAGTTGAGACTCGTGATATTTCTTTGGCTGGTCGTATTATTTCGCAGTTTCCGGAGTATCTGACCGAAGAACAACGTCAATCAGATGCTTTAGCTGAATTGGGTGAAATGGCGAAAACCGCGGAAGCCAATATTATTAAACTGCCAAACATCAGCGCATCTATTCCGCAGATGACAGCCTGCATTAAAGAACTGCAAAACCAAGGCTACAAACTGCCGGACTATCCGTTTGATCCACAAACCGATGAAGAGAAAGATGTTCGTTCACGTTACGACAAAGTGAAAGGCAGTGCGGTTAACCCGGTATTACGTGAAGGTAACTCTGATCGTCGCGCCCCAAGTGCTGTAAAGAATTATGCGAAGAAGCACCCGCATCGTATGGGTGAGTGGTCTAAAGACTCCAAATCACATGTTGCTCACATGAATGAAGGTGACTTCTACGGTAGCGAAAAATCGATGACGTCTGCCAGCGAAGATACTTTCAAGATTGTTTTTGAAAGTAATGGTGAGCAAAAAGTACTGAAAGAATCTGTACCGGTACTGGCTGGTGAAGTGGTTGATGCGGCAACTATGAGTAAAAATAAGCTGCAGGCATTCTTTGAGAAAGAAACGGTAGCGGCAAAAGAGCAGGGCGTATTGCTGTCATTGCACTTAAAAGCCACCATGATGAAGGTCTCTGACCCAATTATGTTCGGTCACGCGGTTCGTGTTTTCTATAAAGATGTTTTAGAAAAACACGCCGATTTAATGAAAGAAATTGAGTTTGACCCAAGCAACGGTATTGGCGACCTATACGGCAAGCTGGATAAGTTGACTGCAGAGCAACGCGATGCCATTGAAGCGGACATGAACGCGGTTTACGCGAAGCAGCCTGAACTGGCTATGGTCAACTCGCATAAAGGCATCACTAACCTGCACGTACCCAGTGATATCATCATCGACGCATCTATGCCGGCAATGATCCGTGACTCTGGTAAAATGTGGGATACGAACGATAGCCAGCAAGACGCAAAAGCAATGATCCCGGATCGCAGCTATGCTGGCGTTTATCAGGAAACCATCGATTTTTGTCGTGAAAACGGTGCCTTTGACCCGGCAACTATGGGCACAGTACCTAACGTTGGCTTAATGGCGCAAAAAGCCGAAGAGTATGGTTCGCACGATAAGACGTTTGAAATTCCGGCTGACGGCGTGGTGAAAGTTTTCAATAAAGCCGGTGATGTCGTTTTCGAACACAAAGTAGAAGAAGGTGATATCTGGCGCATGTGTCAGGTGAAAGACGCACCGATTCGTGACTGGGTTAAGCTGGCGGTGAATCGTTCACGCTTAAGCGGTATGCCGGCAATATTCTGGCTGGACAGCAACCGTGCCCACGATGCTGAGTTAATTAAGAAAGTGGAAGAGTACTTAAAAGAGCACGATACCGATGGTCTGGACATTCAGATCATGGCGCCGGTTGAAGCGACTCGCCATACGCTACAGCGTGTGAAAGAAGGCAAAGACACCATTTCTGTTACCGGTAACGTATTGCGTGACTACCTGACCGACTTGTTCCCAATTCTGGAACTGGGCACCTCAGCTAAAATGCTGTCAATTGTTCCGTTAATGAATGGCGGCGGTTTGTTTGAAACGGGTGCCGGCGGTTCAGCACCTAAACACGTGCAGCAGTTTGTTGAAGAAAACCACTTACGTTGGGACTCTTTAGGTGAGTTTTTGGCGTTAGCGGCGTCTCTTGAGCACTTAAGCCGTACCTTTGATAACAAACGTGCTTTAGTGTTGGCTGATAGCTTAGATGTGGCTACAGCTAAGTTCCTGGAAGAAAACAAATCACCATCGCGTAAAGTTGGTGAAATTGATAATCGTGGTTCGCACTTCTACCTGGCTATGTACTGGGCAGAAGCATTGGCTAACCAGAACGACGACGCCGAGCTGAAAGAACGTTTCAGCAAGTTGTTTGAAAAACTCTCTGGTAACGAGCAGGCGATTATCAGCGAGCTGAACGAAATTCAGGGCGTTAAAGTGGATATCGGCGGTTACTACCAGCCAAATACAGATAAGGTGTCAGCAGCAATGCGCCCTTGTTCTGTATTAAATGAAACACTTGCCAGCTTATAATTTGTAGTAAGCTAGAAACTTAAGAAGCAGGCTTCGGCCTGCTTTTTTTATATCTATATTTTTTGTCTGTACATTAGTACATTCTGAAACAAGGTTTTCATTAACACCGGTCTGGAGTAACGATTTTGGCAACTGGCAACTACCTTATTAATTTGTATGAACGTTGTTTAAAAATGCCTTTTGGGCGTAAGATTTTCTCTGCAATGTTTGCCCGCAAAGCACCTTACTTTAAAACAATTAAGCCGCTTATTACCGAATTAAAGCCGAACTTCTGCCAGCTGACGTTTAAGAAACGAAAGGCGGTGCAAAACCACATTGGTACAGTGCACGCTATTGCGGTCTGTAATGGTATGGAAATGGCCATGGGCGCAGTAGCAGAAGCATCAATTCCTAAGCATCTGCGCTGGCTTCCAAAAGGCATGAATGTGCAATATCTGGCAAAAACCGACAGCGATGTCACCATAGAAGCAACTAGCTCAGAGTCCACCTGGAAGCCGGGCGATCAGCCCATATCGGTAGAAGCTAAGCGCAGCGACGGCACCGTTGTAGCCGCCGGGCACATTACTATTTATGTTTCAGAAAAGCCTAATCGATAAGATGAAAGGACTGCTGTCTGCCGTTTAAGTAGCTAACACCGTCACCATCAAAAAATGCATCTTCTTCCAGCATGATGGTGATGGCTTTATCCTCGAATGTGGTTTTGTTATTGAGCTCGATAGAATAAGCCGTATTGGAAAATAACGGGTATTCTCCTCCACCTGGTATTGCGTGCTGTTTGTCCCACATACCAATAGTGGGCCCTGATCCATGGCCGTAATAACCAATAGGGTGAGTATAAATCATGGGCTCCAGACCTTCGCTTCTGGCTTCTTCTAATGCGGCGAGCAAAATGTCATTACCTGAACGCGTCTCTTCAAACTGTTCTGTCAGAATATCCTGTAGTTTATTAGCGTTTGCTAACGCTTGTTTTAGCGCATCGGGTGCATCTGACTCGCCTTCTTTTAAAACATAGGCGTGTTGTTGAGTATCGGTATTTAAACGCAGGTAGGTAATGCCAAAATCCACGTGCAGTAAGTCGCCCGGTTGTATGACGACGCCGGTTGAGCGCGGGTGGCCTGGTTGAGGATCATCGATACGCTGCACACTCACTGAAGGATGGAACCAAACTGGCAGGTTTTCTTTTGCCGCCCGCTCGCGGAACCACCACTGGAGATCTTCTGTCGTTGTTTCGCCAACTGACACCACTTTGCTGGAGAAACCTTCTGCGATAATTTGGTGAGCAAGTTTAACGGCATTACGATAATAGGGTAACTCGGCTGCTATTCGCTTTTCGAGCCAGGAAACAGCAAGCGGTTCAGCACTCACAATTTTATTTTTTAAATTGTCGGGTAAAGCGGCCATGAAAAGTTCTTTATCCGTTGCGGTAATCCCGTCGGCCTGAGCGAAGTCTTTCGACTGATTAATCGCAATAGCATCTGGGTTATGCTCTGTAATAACTTCCATCAGTCGTTGCCATTGGTCGGGTTGCTGTTCCGGGTTCCATGCACTCTTAAATACATCTCCAACGTTATAACGAGCTATTGCTAAGGTTTCCAGATTCTCACCATTGCCTGGGTTATGGATAACTAAGATGGTTCTTCGTCTTGCAGATAACCAGTCGCTGGGCAGAAAGGTTTTAAGAATTGGGTCTTCGTTGTACTCGCGACTTATCAATACCCACATATCAATGTCATTTTGTTGCATTAACTCAGGGAGTAGTTGCTGTACTCGCTGTTGAAGAAGCTCATCAACAACTGTTGCACGTTGTTTAAGAGGCAGGGGACTTATATTTTCTGCAAGCACGTTAGCGGAAAAGGCAGTGCTGCAAGTTAGGCTGGCCAGGAGGATGATTTGTTTTAGCATAAGTGCTACCGATATTAAAAAAGGGACCCGAAGGTCCCTTTCTAGCAGTTTTTCACAAAGAAGTGAATTATGGTTTTCCGACAGGCTCGTTAGCGTCGATGACGGCACCCGGGTGCTCGTCTTCACCATCGTCCGGCGCCAGTTTCTCCCATTTACGAGTAAACAGAGCCAGCACGAACACAACCGCACCAACGCTGACACCAAACAAGAAAATAGTCCAGTAAAGCTCAGGCATTGCCTGTGGGTCGTCCGGATTAAGACCACCCGCTATTCGACCAGCAACAACGTTACCTATTGAGTAGGTCAATACGAAAATACCCATCATTTGACCTGCCATACGTTTTGGAGACAGTTTACTGACTGCACTCAGTGCAACCGGGCTTAAGCAAAGCTCACCTACAGTATGAATAAAGTAAACCGCGACTAACCAGTATGGAGCCACTTTCATGCCACTTGCCGCTGCTTGCGAAGCAAAGAACATGACAACGAAACCAGTCGCCATAATGATAAGACCAATCGCACTTTTGAAACCGTATGAAGGATTAATCATGCGTTTGCTTAGATTTATCCAAAGTGCGGCAAAGAAAGGCGACAAGGCAACTAAAAAGAAAGAATTCAGCGACTGAAACCAGGTAGTTGGAATTTCAAAGTCGCCAACCATGCGATCGGTTAGGTCGCGGGCAAATAAGTTGAATGAGGACCCCGCTTGTTCGAAGCCAGCCCAGAACATGGTCGAGGCAATACAGACTAAGAATAATGCCCCCAATCGTTTCATTTCATCGCGGGTCAATTTACCGAAAATGAAAACCGATAGGTAAAACAGGAAAAATATAGCCGTGAATATAATTGAAACGCTTTCAGCAGCAGCGACTGGATTAATACTGACATCGCCATTTAGCGCCAGAAAAGTGTAAACAGCCAAACTTGCCAGTAAAAACCAAATGATTCCCCAACTGCGCTTTGCCGCTTTCGGGCCTAAAGGCTTCGGTGGCTTTTCACCAACTCCCTTCAGTTTAGGTAAAGTCAGTCTGTACTGAATAAGACCAAATGCCATACCAACAGCCGCTGCGCCGAAGCCCCAGTGGTAACCAGCATTTTCCATAAGGTAACCGGTAACGATGTAACCGATAATCGAACCGATGTTAATACCCATATAATAAAGCGTATAACCACCGTCGCGACGGTCATCGTCGGAGCTATATAACTGGCCAACCATGGCGGTGATGTTTGGCTTTAATAAACCTGTGCCAAGTACCACCAAAATCATACCAATAAAGAAACCAGCCTTACTCGGTATGGCCAATACAATGTGGCCAAGCATAATAATGATGCCGCCGTACCAGGTGGCGCGCTGTCCGCCTAATAATCGGTCAGCTATCCAACCGCCAGGTAGACCCATAAAGTATACGGCACCGGTGTACAAACCGTAGATGGCTGTTGCAGAGGCGACGGTGAATGCTATACCGCCTTCTTGTAAGCTTGCGGTCATAAAAAGAACCAGCAATGCGCGCATACCGTAGTAACTCATGCGCTCCCACATTTCGGTAAAAAACAGGGTTTGTAAGCCCCCTGGTTGTCCGAAAAAACTTGCGTCTTTGTCGACTATTTTTGTTGGATCCATTGTTATTATCCGTTTAGTTATTGAAACTTTGGTCCTGTTCGACTTTGGTATAAGTCAAAAAAAGTGGCGTTACTTTACTAGCGACTGCCGTGAAATAAAACCGAAAACGACGAAATACTCAATTTTTAGGATGTTTATCTAAGGGGATACCCTTGCGCAACTCCACTGGTTGCGGCTTTTTGCGGTTAGATCGTATTTTAAGATTGAGCATTTCAACTGCAAGAGAGAACGCCATAGCGAAATAGACATAGCCTTTAGGTACATGAAATCCGAATCCTTCGCCAACTAAGGTCATGCCTATTAAAATTAAAAAGCTAAGAGCCAACATTTTAATGGTCGGGTGTTTGTCGACAAAATCGCTGACCGACTTTGCTGCCACCAACATGACACCTACCGAAATAATTACGGCAATGACCATAACACTTAGCTGTTCAGCAAGGCCAACAGCTGTAATGACTGAATCCAGCGAAAAAACGACGTCCAGAATGGCTATCTGTATAAGAATTCCGATAAAAGAAGCGGCAACCGGAGACTTTTCAGATTGAGAGTCGCCCTCTAAAGCATGGTGAATTTCTAATGTGCTTTTGCCAAGCAGAAACAGACCACCCAATAGGAGTATCAAATCGCGCCCTGAAATTTCTTCTGCAAAGATACTGAATAGCGGATCGGTAAGAGTCATTACCCAGGTTAGAGAAAAGAGCAGGAGTAGTCGGGTTCCCATTGCCAGACCCAAGCCAATGGTGCGGGCTTTGTCACGTTGATGTTCCGGCAGGCGGCCAACCAAAATAGAAATAAATATGATGTTATCAATACCCAGAACAATTTCTAAGGCGGTTAAGGTTGCCAGCGCAATCCAGGCTTCTGGCATGGTAATCCATTCGAACATGTTGACCTCTGTAGTCCTGATAAAATGATAACTGCTATATTGAAAGGTATTAGTGATAAAAACAATCGATTTTAGATTGTCGACAATTTAGTTTGGTTTGCCTTGCAAATATGGTTTTTTTCATGGAAAATAGCCAAATCAATAATTACTGTCGACAATTAATGCAGATAGTCAGCCCTTTAGAACGTTCCGCCATTACTTCATCAGACCGCGTTTTGTTTGAAATACAGCGCGCTATTGTCGAAGGAGATATCGCGGCGGGTTGTAAAATTAGCGAACCGGAGCTTGCCCGACGCTTCAATGTCAGCAGAGCGCCATTGCGTGAGGCTTTGGCCCGGCTCGAACGCTGCCATCTTATTGAACGAATTCCGAACGCCGGTGCCAGAGTGGTTACCCTGTCTCTGGAAGGATTAATTTCGTTATATCAAATACGGGAAGAGCTTGAAGGCTTGGCCTGTCGTTTAGCGGCAGAGCAAATGCCTGACAATGAAATTGACGAGTTAAGACAGCTTTTAGATAAGCATCTGGAAACTCAGCGGGTTCGTGAAGGTGAAAGTTACTATCAGGAAGCCGGCGATCTCGACTTCCATTATCGCATTATACTCGGCAGTAAAAATCAGTATTTAATTAATATGCTTTGCGACGAACTCTACTATCTTGTCCGTATGTATCGAGTACAGATGGGCATGAACGGTCCGAGAGTTTCGCGCGCCTTCGATGAACATAAGGCCATTATTAATGCTATTGCTAATCGCGATGGTGAACTGGCCGATCTGCTAATGCGCCGCCATATTGGCGCGTCTCGTAAAAACATTGAATTACGGTTACAAACAGAAAAGGAAACATCATGACTCATATGACAAGCCCGGGTGCTAAGTTGCGCCAAGCTATTGCCGACGAAAATCCTTTACAGATTGTAGGTACCATTAACGCCTATACAGCAATGATGGCAGAAAAGGTTGGGCATAAAGCGTTATACCTTTCCGGCGCTGGGGTGGCGAATGCGTCTTTCGGTTTGCCTGACTTAGGCATGACGTCGTTAAATGATGTTTGTGAAGACATTCGCCGTATTACTGCAGCAACCGATCTACCTCTGTTAGTTGATGCTGACACTGGCTGGGGCGGGGCATTTAATATTTCCCGTACGGTTAAAGAAATGACTCGTGCCGGTGCTGCCGGAATGCACATTGAAGACCAGGTTGCTCAAAAACGCTGCGGACACCGCCCAAATAAGGAAATTGTGACTCAGGAAGAGATGGTAGATCGCGTGAAAGCGGCAGTCGATGCACGTATCGATGACCAGTTTCTGATCATGGCGCGTACCGATGCCTTGCAACAACAAGGCCTGGAAGCGGCTATTGAACGTGCGCAGGCTTGTGTGGATGCAGGCGCTGATGCCATTTTTGCGGAAGCCGTTCATACGCTTGATCAATATAAAGCCTTCACCGAAGCTTTGAATGTACCGGTTCTGGCAAATATCACTGAATTTGGCGCAACGCCATTGTTTAACAAACAGGAACTGGCTGACGTTGGGGTGGAAATTGTTCTTTACCCTTTAAGTGCTTTCCGGGCAATGAACAAAGCCGCACTGAACGTCTACAATAGTATTTTAGAGAACGGTGATCAGAAAGCCGTTGTAGATGACATGCAGACTCGCGCAGAGTTGTATGACTTTTTGAACTATCACGATTTTGAAGAAAAACTAGATCAATTATTTAAAAAGTAGCCTGACATTTATGTCAGGTGAGATATCGTTCCTGACGTAAACGTCAGGCTACGAGCGATGGCAGATATCAAATACAAGAAATCAAGAAGGGAACAACATTATGGCAGAGAAGAAACTAAGCGGCGCAGGTTTGCGCGGACAGTCAGCCGGCGAAACGGCACTATGTACTGTTGGTAAAAGTGGTTCAGGTTTAACCTACCGTGGGTATGACATTTCTGAACTGGCGGAAAAAGTCAGTTTTGAAGAAGTAGCTTACCTTTTAGCTAAAGGTGAGTTACCGAATAAGCAACAGCTTACAGACTACAAAAAGCGTTTGAAGTCACTACGCACCTTACCTCAGGAAGTTAAAGACGTGCTTGAGCGTATTCCAAAGTCAGCGCATCCAATGGACGTTATGCGTACCGGTTGTTCTATGCTGGGTAATTTGGAAACAGAAGAAAGCTTTGATGAAGCCGATGACCATATCGAACGCATGTTGGCGACTTTCCCGGGTATCGTACTGTATTGGTACCGTTTTACTCACGACGGTGTTCGTATTGATACCGATTCTGAAGAAGAGTCTATTGGTGCACACTTTCTGCGCCTGTTACACGACAAAGCACCTTCAGAGCTGCATGCGGCAGTAATGAATACTTCGTTAATTTTGTATGCTGAGCATGAGTTCAACGCATCAACCTTTACGGCTCGTGTTTGTGCATCAACACTATCCGACATTCACTCTTGTGTGACCGGTGCCATTGGTTCATTACGCGGCCCACTTCATGGTGGTGCAAACGAAGCGGCAATGGAGCTGATTGAAGGCATGAAAGACGCTGACGATGCGGAACAGAAGCTGAAAGGCATGCTGGAACGCAAAGAGAAAATCATGGGCTTTGGTCATGCCATTTACCGTGACTTCGATCCACGTAATGATGTGATTAAAGCCTGGTCTAAGAAGTTGTCTGAAGAAGTTGGCGACAGCCGCTTGTACGACGTTTCGGTACGTTGTGAAAAAGTCATGTGGGACGAGAAGAAACTCTTCCCGAATGCTGACTTCTTCCATGCCTCGGCTTATCACTACATGGGCATTCCAACTAAATTGTTCACGCCAATTTTTGTGATGTCGCGTGTTACCGGCTGGACTGCTCATGTCAAAGAGCAGCGTGCAAACAACCGTATTATCCGCCCAAGTGCCGATTATACTGGTCCAGAGCCGCGTAAAGTTCCGGCTTTAGAAGAGCGTTAATCTGTTCTTCGACTGATAAATAGTACAGGAGCAGTCATCTACTGCTCCTTTTTTCGTTTAACGATGACGATAAGTGGTAACTCATGACTTCATACCGTAAAAAACTCGCTGGTACTACGCTCGAGTATTTTGATACTCAAGCCGCTGTAGATGCGATTGAACCGGGTGCCTATGCGCGCCTGCCTTATACTTCCCGTGTATTAGCTGAAAACTTAGTCCGTCGCTGCCCGGCGGATATTCTGACGCAATCGTTAGAACAGTTGATTTACCGCAAAAAAGAACACGATTTCCCATGGTTTCCGGCACGCGTTGTCTGTCATGATATTTTAGGTCAGACAGCCTTAGTGGATTTAGCCGGATTGCGTGACGCCATTGCTGAAAAAGGCGGGGACCCCGCGAAAGTGAACCCTGTGGTACCAACCCAGTTGATTGTTGACCACTCACTGGCCGTTGAGCACGCGGGTTTTGATAAAGACGCTTTCGAGAAGAACCGGGCGATAGAAGACCGTCGTAACGACGATCGTTTTCACTTTATTAACTGGACCAAAACCGCGTTTAAAAACGTTGATGTGATTCCTCCAGGTAACGGCATCATGCACCAGATCAACCTGGAGAAAATGTCGCCGGTCGTGCAGGTGCGCGACAACGTAGCCTTTGTTGATACCTGTGTGGGAACTGACAGCCATACGCCAATGGTTGATGCCTTAGGCGTTATCTCTGTGGGCGTAGGTGGCCTGGAAGCAGAAAGCGTTATGCTGGGGCGTGCATCTTATATGCGCCTACCTGATATTATTGGCGTTGAGCTTAGCGGTAAGCTTCAACCGGGTATTACCAGTACGGATTTAGTTTTGGAAATGACTGAATTCTTGCGTAAAGAACGTGTTGTTGGGGCCTATCTGGAGTTTTATGGGGAAGGCGCAGAAGCCTTAACGGTAGGCGACCGTGCAACCATCTCAAATATGACTCCGGAATACGGCGCGACTGCGGCCATGTTCTATATCGATGATCAAACTATCGATTATCTAAAACTGACCGGTCGTGACGATGACCAGGTTGAACTGGTTGAGCACTTTGCCAAAGAAACCGGATTGTGGGCTGACAGCCTGAAGTCGGCTGAATATGGTCGGGTACTTAAGTTCGATTTATCAAAAGTTAAGCGTAACCTGGCCGGGCCATCGAACCCGCATTCGTTGTTACCGGCATCGGAACTGTCTGAGCGTGGTGTAGCTAAGCACATCGAGAATCCGGAAGAAGGCAAAATGCCTGACGGCGCGGTGATTATTGCGGCTATTACCAGCTGTACTAATACCAGTAACCCACGCAATATGATTGCCGCTGGCCTCATTGCCCGTAACGCGAACAAACTGGGGTTAACCCGTAAGCCGTGGGTAAAATCATCGCTGGCTCCGGGTTCAAAAACGGTCAAAATGTATCTGGAAGAAGCTGAACTGTTGCCTGAACTGGAAGATTTAGGCTTTGGCGTAGTAGCTTTTGCCTGTACTACCTGTAACGGCATGAGTGGTTCGTTAGACCCGAAAATACAGCAGGAGATCATTGACCGTGACCTGTTCTCCACGGCGGTGTTGTCTGGTAACCGTAACTTTGATGGCCGCATTCACCCCTATGCTAAGCAGGCGTTTCTGGCTTCGCCGCCATTGGTTGTAGCTTACGCCATAGCGGGTACTATTCGTTTTGATATTGAGAAAGACGTGCTGGGAATTGACCCTGACGGTAACCCGGTAACGCTGAAAGACATTTGGCCAAGCGATGAAGAAATTGATGCAATTGTGAAACAGAGCGTTAAACCTGAGCAATTCCGTAAGGTTTATGACCCAATGTTTGATCTGTCAGTTGATTATGGCGAGAAAAATAATCCGCTGTATGACTGGCGCCCGCAAACCACTTATATTCGTCGTCCGCCATACTGGGAAGGCGCACTAGCCGCAGAACGTACCATGAAGGGCATGCGTCCGTTAGCCGTACTGGGCGACAATATCACCACCGACCATTTATCACCGTCAAACGCCATTATGGCTGACAGTGCAGCGGGTGAGTACCTGGCGAAAATGGGCGTGCCGGAAGAGGACTTTAACTCTTACGCAACGCACCGTGGTGACCATTTAACTGCGCAACGCGCGACCTTTGCTAACCCGAAACTGTTTAATGAAATGGTGAAAGGCGAGGACGGTAAAGTGATTCAGGGCTCGCTGGCACGCATTGAACCTGAAGGTAAAACCGTGCGCATGTGGGAAGCCATTGAACACTATATGGAAAACAAGCAGCCGTTGATTATTGTGGCCGGTGCTGACTATGGTCAGGGCTCGTCTCGCGACTGGGCGGCAAAAGGCGTACGTTTAGCCGGCGTTGAAGTCATTGTTGCTGAAGGTTTTGAGCGCATTCACCGTACCAACCTGATTGGTATGGGCGTACTGCCGCTGCAGTTTGAAGAAGGTACCACACGTAAAACGCTGAATATTGACGGCACTGAAACCTTTGATGTGAAAGGTACGCCTGAAGCTGGTGCAAGACTGACATTGGTTATTCATCGTGCCAATGGTGACAGTGAAGAAGTTCCGGTACAGTGCCGCTTAGACACCAAAGAAGAAGTGTCGATTTATGAGGCTGGCGGTGTGTTGCAGCGCTTTGCTCAGGACTTTTTAGAAGCAGAAGCAAGCTAAGGAGTTCTCATAATGAAACAGAAACCACAAATCAAAATTCCCGCCACTTATATGCGTGGAGGGACCTCGAAAGGGGTCTTCTTTCGACTGCAGGATTTACCCGAACCGGCGCAACAACCGGGGGCCGTGCGTGATGCGATGCTGATGCGCGTAATCGGCAGCCCGGATCCTTATGCTAAGCACACTGACGGTATGGGAGGTGCTACTTCAAGCACCAGCAAAACGGTTATTGTGTCGAAAAGTACTCAACCAGAGCACGATGTCGATTATCTTTTTGGTCAGGTGTCTATCGATAAGCCTTTTGTCGACTGGAGCGGAAACTGCGGAAATTTATCCTCGGCAGTAGGACCATTTGCTATTGCTAATGGCTTGGTTGACGCAGAGCGTATACCTGATAACGGTGTGTGCGAAGTCCGTATCTGGCAAGCCAATATTGGTAAAACCATTGTCAATAAAGTGCCTATGGTCAATGGTGAAGTGCAGGAAACCGGTGACTTTATTCTGGATGGTGTGACCTTCCCGGCGGCTGAAGTGCCGGTGGAGTTTATGGACCCATCTGCCGACGGTGAATCAATGTTTCCTACCGGTAACCTTATTGATGATTTAGAGGTTCCGGGCATTGGTACATTAAAAGCCACGATGATTAATGCGGGCATCCCGACCATTTTTCTTAATGCGGAAGAAATTGGATACGACGGCACTGAGCTGCAGGAAGTCATTAACGGCAGTCCGGAAGCGCTGGAGCGCTTTGAAACGATCCGAGCCTATGGTGCGGTGAAGATGGGTTTGATTGATGAGGTTGCCGAAGCGGCTAACCGTCAGCACACTCCGAAAGTTGCTTTTGTTGCACCGCCAAAAGACTACACCGCATCCAGTGGCAAAGTCATTAAGGCTAACGACATTGACTTGCTGGTAAGAGCTATGTCGATGGGAAAACTGCATCACGCCATGATGGGAACCGCTGCTGTTGCTATCGGCACCGCTGCGGCTATTCCAGGTACAACCGTTAATTTAGCGGCGGGCGGTAAAGACCGTACCATGGTGAATTTCGGTCATCCTTCAGGTACCTTGCAGGTAGGCGCTGAATGCAAACAGGTGAATGGTCAATGGACAGCCATTAAAGCCATTATGAGTCGCAGTGCCCGGGTGTTAATGGAAGGGCAGGTGCGTATTCCGGGGGATGTTCTTTAAATGGAACAAGCCACGCAAGTCAAGTTACTTAAAGTTGCCATGATTACCGGCATTACCCTGATTTTATTAGGTCATGTGGTGCTGGTTGTGACTATTGGCAACGATGATATTGATTTTCGTGGCTATATTTTGGGGGCAGCGATGAATGCTGTTGGTGTTATTCTGTCGCTGCCCACCAAAATTTATCTCACTCTGGTGCTAATGGAAAAGGAAGAAAAAAGTAATAAAAATACGCACTGGAGCGATATTAATTAGTTTTACTCGGTAAACCTTAATCCGCGTATCCCCATGGAGTAGCTGGTGTTTCAACCGGCTCCGTTAAGTCAAAGTCCACCCGAAACTCGCGGCCTTCTCTGACCAAACGATACGTAAAGGTTTTGTCGTGAATGTACATTTGCCAGGTGTTTGTATTTGACTGTGGGACGCCAAGTTCAATAAATAGCTCTTTAGAATAGGCATCGACAGGAAAGGATTGTGCAGTTGCATAGCCCTTGTCAGTCGTATGCCCGCCATACATAGTTAATGGATCATAATTGCCATCAGGTTTACGATGATCGTGTTTTAGGCTAATACCTGAGCCTGTTTGCGTTAATATCCAGGTACGCGAGTGGTTGTCTCCAACATGAAAAGGAATTTCTATTCGCTGCTCACCACACTTACGAACGTGCATCACCAAATCCCCTTCGAACCCTTCTGACTTTGGCGTATCGACTGTTACCTCGCCTGCATAAGAGTTACCGCAATGCTTGTTTATAGCAGCAAAAAACTCAGCCTGAGCCTGAGTTGAAACCATTGGCGCGGGTTTAATAACTTGATCCTGAGCGACCGAGGTATGAGATAATGCCGTTCCTAAAAGTAAAGTAAGAATGGAAAGCCTGATTTTCATTGTTGTTACCTTTTTTGCTTTTTTTAAACCAATTTCTGATACGGTTTTTCCTGAAACTAAGAGGGGAAGGGTGGTATTAATTAGCTCCAGAGTCCAGACATTTTACTTAACTTCACACGCATAGAGTGAAACGGAAAAGCTATTCGCATGTGCTTGCGGTTGCGCTATGAAACAGAAAAAGAAGACCCGACAATATGAAAGTCAGGCCTTATAGTCGCTAAGCTTGTAATTAAGCGGTTTTGAACTCCATAGCTAAATCTTGTAATTCCCTGGCGGATTTAGCCTGTTCCTCGGTTACGCTCTTAATTTCCTGAGAACCTGTCAGAATAAGAAGCGATGCTTCATTAACTGACTCCATATTGTTGGCAATATCTTTTGCTACAGCAACTTGCTCTTCGGATGCGGTCGCTATTTGAGTCGACATTTCGGAGATACTATTTATATCCTCAGATATGATTGCAAAAGCCTGCTCTAGCTCTCTGGCTTGTTCCTCTGTTGCTGTGGCTATAGATTTACTTTCATTCACATCTTTATAAGCGGCATCTGATAGCTGCTGAAAACCGGTCAGCATTTCGGATATTTCATTGGTTGAATTGTGAGTCTGGCTTGCTAATTTGCGCACCTCGTCGGCTACGACCGAAAAACCTCGACCATGTTCACCTGCGCGAGCGGCTTCTATTGCAGCATTTAGAGCTAATAAGTTAGTCTGGTCGGCGACATTTTGAATAACGTCAATAACGCGATTAATGTTAACGCTGCGTTCCTGCAATTGACTAATTACTTCGCCGACATTTCCTATCGCAGATGCCAGCGCTCTGACACTGTTAATACTTTCGCGAACAGCGGCTTCACCTTTGTTTTTGCTGTTGATGGAACTATCGGCAGCATCCGCAACGCGCTGAATATTCTCGCTAATTTCTGATGCGGTTGCGCTCATTTCTTCAGTGGCAGTAGCGACCTGTTCCGTTTGTTTTTGCTGACGGGTTATTTGTTCCGAGTTTTGCGAAGCCGTAGAGCTTGTTTCTTCGGTTGCCGTGGCTAGCTGAACACTCATTTGATCAATTTTATTCAAAGAAGCGTTAAACTTCTCCAGCAACTGGTTAAAAGCCGAACCAATATTCCCCAGTTCATCCGTTGTTGTACTTGACACTTTCCGGCGTAAATCTTTGTTTTTCATTACAAAGTCTATACCCTCGAGTAGTTCTTTTACCTGGCTGTATATTCCTTTCAGAATAAAGAAGGTGAGTACGACAATTGCCAGAATAAACGCAGAAATAAGAATAACTAACAGCCACAGCTGGCTCAATGTATCGCTTGCTGTTGCCATAGAAGATTCACTAACGACTTCGAGAACAGCTTGGTTTGCTTTATTTATTCTGGCGATATACTGCGTACTGAGCTGGAACCATTCCATACCGCTCAGTTGAGAAAAAACATCGCTTTCCAGAAGTTGTTCACGTGTGGCTGTTACTTTAGCCAGCTCTGACGAATTTATAAGTTCTTCTATTAGCGGTTTTAATGACTTATTCGCGGCATAGAAGGCGTTATCCAGCAGCGCATGCTGTTGTCCGGACAGACTTTGCAATTTAGCCAGTTCTTTCGTATTGGCATTTCCGGAGGCTAAATAAGCAGCGACAGATGCGCGCTCCTTACCTGCGGCTTCTGCTGTATTTGCCATTAAAGAATAGGTGCTAAGTTCCCGCGTAATTTGGGAATTTGAGGACTCAGCAGTGACATCATCGACAATACTAAGCAGTGTGCTTATTGCCTGAGTATAAAGGTTTACCATTTGCTGGCGATCCATTTGGCGGCTGTCTATTTTGCCGCGCCACTCATCCAGTTTATTGTTTTGCACAGCTTCAATTTTTTGCTGAATTTTCCTTGAAAGTGGTATTTCAGCTGCAATATTTTGTGTTTTAGTTAAAAACTGGTTAATAGATTGATCCAGCTCATCGCGCTGCCGCTGTAAATTGTCTACATTATTCTGACTGAAGCCAGAGGCCATAGTCAGTGCCGAAAGGCCGCGCTCACGTTGTAAGGCTCCAACGACAGGAGCACTGGCAACGGTTAAATCAGTTAATAATTCAATATGGTGTGCTTCTGAGTAACGCTGATATGTAGAAACCAAGTTCGTTATCGCAAGAAACATCATCATAAATAACGGGGGAAGCACCAACAACAGTAGTTTGTTGCGCATTGATAAATTGCCTAACCAGTTCATATTTGCCCTCAATTCGCCTAAGCCGAAATTGAATATTATATTTGTCATCGGCACGACAATCGCTCACCTTCAAGGTGTACCTCACAACGAGTAGATCAAGGTAGCCAAATCTCACCAAGAGGGGTATCTGGCTCAAAGTGATGGGCTATCTGAGCCTGCAAAAGCTCAGCGCACGCCAGTGCGTCAGTTAACGCATTATGCGGCGGGTAAAAGGGCAGGTTATAGCGGGTACGACTGTCGGCAAGGCGAATGGATTCCGGTTTTTTGCCGCGTAGTTTTTGCCATAAGGATAATGGTTTACGGTGGAATCGAGCTTCAATTTCCATAGTATCAATAAGCGGAAACTGGATGTTTTCATGCAGCCGCTCTTTAATCCCTCGTTGCAGGAAAGGGCGTTCAATGCCGTGGTAATGAACAACCCAGACTTTTCCGGCCACAAGCTCCAGTAGTTCATCAATAATACTTTCTAAATCGGGCGCGTGTTCAATTTCGCTATGAGTAATACCATGTATAACGACGGATTCATCCGTAAGACTGCGTCGTGGTTTAACAACCCAGCTTTTTGCCTCTGAAAATAAAATTCGCTCTGTGGTCATCGGTATTGCGGCGATGCTGACTATGCCATGCTGTTCAGGATCTAAGCCCGTGGTTTCAAAGTCGACGGCAACCATGGGCGTTTTATTAATGGGCGTATCCGGCGAACTGATACCCTGATTATAATACTTTTTAAGCGCCTGAGAGTGGCTCAGCTGTTCTAAGGTCTCAAATTGTTTGGGCCAGTCAATGTTCTTAGATTTTCTGGGTTTTTGCTTTTGTTTGTTTTCCGGGGCGAGATAAAGCATTGCTTAGCCTCCCGAGTAACGGTAACGCAAATATTTTTGTGCATTACTTAGAATTTGAAAGGCGTCTTTTAAGTTTTTACGTTCAAAATGAGATAAGTCTTCCGGAGCAACGTTATTGTCAGGAACTTCACCAGCCGAAATAGCTAACGCCTGATGTCTAATTCTCACCATAGAAATCAGTTCCAGGGCATCACGTAAATCTGGTCCGCGACCTTGTGGCAAAATTTGTGACTCAATAATATCTTCAAGACGAGTAAAGGAGTTGCGCTGTGATGAACCAATGGCCAGAGCATGCACACGGATCAAATCTGCAACCGGGCCGGTGCCGCGACGTTTGGTATTGATGCTGTCACGGTGTTTGCCATCCTTTTCCATGACAAAATCTTTAAAAAAGCCCAGAGGCGGTGTGCGGTTTAGCGCATTACGTGCCATAGAACCTAAAAATCGTTTGTTACCTTTGGCTTTTTTTCGAATTAGTGAATTGAGCTCATCGGCGAATTTTTGTTGCCCCCAGACACCGTCCAAATCAAAAAATATGGAAGAGTGCAGCAGCTTTTCCGGTGACGGGTTTTCAATCCAGTCGGTAAAATAGTTTTTCCACACTTTTAACGGTTGTCGCCAAGCATCGGTGGTGGCCATAATGCCGCCCGTACAATAGGTGTAGCCGCAGGCATTTAAGCCGTCGGCCACAAAGCCCGCTAACTCTTTAAAGTAGGCATCGTGCTGTTTGGGATCAAAATCGTCGTGTAAAACCATAGCGTTGTCCTGATCCGTGACAATACTTTGCTCGTCACGTGCCATTGAACCCAAAGCCAGGAAACAGTAGGGCACCGGCGGCGGTCCGAATTTCTCCTCGCCAAGCTCTAAAAGCCGCTGTTTGAACGAACGACCAATGGTAGCCATTGCCGAACCTATCATCCGCGAGTTCGCATCTTCGTTAACCATGCGCACAAAACTGGCGCGGACACTTTCTGCAAGTTCGGTTAGCTCTTCAATAGAGTTTTGCTTAAAAATACCACTGACAATAAACAGAGTACTTTTTGACTCATGCTGTGCCACATCCGATAAAGCTATGACACCTACAACCTGACCTTTTTTCAGTACCGGCAAATGGTGAAGGTTGGTTCGCATCATTATCAACAAAGCTTCGAACACGCGGTTATTATGCTGAACAAATGTCAGGTTCTCGGTCATTATAGAAGAAACGGGGTGGGTACTGGACCGGTTTACCGCCAGAACACGCTTGCGTAGGTCTTTGTCCGTTATAATCCCCACAGGAAGATGCTGTGTTTCATCAATAATAAGCAGTGATGATACTTTCTCATCCGTCATTTTAGCGGCGGCATCATGAATACTGGCGTTTAAATCAATAGAAACCGGCTCGCGCGTAATGATTGTATCAACGGTCGCAGAAAGCGATTCATTACGGTTTTCCTGCTCTTTTACGGCTTGATTTACGCGCCTGTGTCCTTCGACTTCCACTGCGTCGGCAAAGCTGTCGTATTCATCGAACAAGCGATTAAACAAACTGCCGGGAATAAAGTAGATAAGCGTATCTTCTAATGCTTTGACAGGGTAACGAACCTTGCCTTTACGCAGTAAACCCGCTTCACCAAAAAAACCACCTTCGCTTAAACGATTAAACAGGTCGCCGTTACGGTTGTAGGTTTCTACTGAACCGTTCCTAATGACGTATAAATCAGAAATTGACTCATTATATTCAAGTACTTGAGAGCCGGCTTTGAAATAGCTGATTGCAGTGTTTTTGGCAAGCTCAACAAGTTCGTCTTCAGGTAACTCATTGAAAGGAGGGAAACGACGTAAAAAATTCAGAATTTCCAGATGTTCGGCTTCCATAATTGTACCTGTTATAGCAAAAGCGGCGCTTCAGCGCCGCTTTTAAATGGGTAAGGAGCTTTCGCTAATAGCTACTTAGCAGGTTTACCAACTCTTGGCTCGGAACGCAATCCCTGAACGACTGCAAAACAGGAAGCCAATAAAACAATGGTAAACGGTAAGCCTAAAGATAAGGACATTGCCTGCAGGGCAACGAGACCACCGCCAAGTATCAGCGCAATTGCGACTAACCCTTCAAACGTACACCAGAATATACGCTGAGGTACCGGTGCTTCAACTTTACCGCCAGCGCTTATGGTATCGATAACCAGCGAGCCTGAATCAGACGAGGTAATGAAAAATACCATAACCAGAATAATACCCACAAACGAGGTTACTTCTGTCCAGGGCAAGCCTCCCAGCATAATAAACAGTTTGAGTGAAAGCTTTTCACTGGCTATTTGCTCGGCTCCCGCAACGAATTGCTCTATTGCAGCGGTACCGAATACTGTCATCCAGAATACGCAGGCCAGAGAAGGTATCAATAGTACCGAAATTAAGAATTCACGTACGGTACGGCCTCGTGAAACGCGGGCAATAAACATACCTACAAAAGGTGACCATGCAATCCACCATGCCCAGTAAAACGATGTCCAACCTTGAGAGTAACCCAGGTCTTCTCGTCCAACCGGATTTGATAGGGCAGGAAGGTTAACAATGTAATTGTAAAGGTTTTCCGCAAAACCGGTGAAAATAGCTAGCGTCGGGCCGACAATAATGACAAACAGCATAAGAATAGCAGCCAGTGACATATTCACTTGCGATAGTCGCTGTACACCCTTTTCCAGACCGGCAAGAACTGAAATTAATGCGATAGCGGTTATTCCTATAACCAGCAGAACATCGGTGGTATTACCTTCAGCCCAGCCGAATAGAAAGTTTAGTCCTGCTGCCGCCTGAGAAGCACCCAGTCCAAGTGATGTTGCAAGACCGAATAAGGTTGCCAGTATTGCGATAATATCAATGATATGTCCTGGCCAACCCCATACGCGCTCGCCCAGAATTGGGTAAAAAATAGAGCGTATTGTTAAGGGTAAGCCTTTGTTGAAAGAAAATAAGGCTAAACCTAAAGCGAGAACGGCGTAAATAGCCCAAGGGTGCAGAGCCCAGTGGAAAATGGTTGCAGCCATGCCTAATTTTATTGCCGCAGCCTGGTCACCACCTGCGCCGCCAAGAGGTGCTGAGTCGGTACGAATACCTTCTGCGTTAAACTCAGTTCCACCAAATGCAGCACTAAAATGAGTAATCGGCTCAGATACACCGTAAAACATGAGTCCAATACCCATACCTGCGGCGAACAACATTGAGAACCAGCCTAAATAGGAAAAGTCAGGGCTTGCTTCAGTGCCGCCTAAACGAACGTTACCTAGCGGTGAAAAGATTAAGAACAAGCACAGAAGCACAAAAATATTGGCTGCGCCAATAAAGAACCAGTCAAGGTTTGCTGTTAACCAGTTCTTAGTTGCGGTGAAGACGGGTTCCGCCTGATTTTGAAACATCAAAGTAATAACCACAAAGGCGACAATCGCAAGTCCGGAGATAGCGAATACGCGGTTATGGAAATCCAGACCAAAAGGTCCTACTTTCATAACAACGTTATCTTGTCCTACTTGATAATCCGTGTCTATTGGGTTGACTTCACCGTCAGGAATCATTGGGTCGTCGGCTTTGCGCTCGCGCTCGAGATCTTTGTCCCCGCGGAGCACTTCCTCTTCTTTTTTATTCATTTGCTCTCCCCTGTATAAAAATAGGTACTCTTACGCTTTGAATTTAAGCGTTTATTCTAAATTTACTAATAGAGTATAGAGAGCTACGAAGGTTTCTTAAAGTTAGATCGGTTTTTTGCAGTAAAAATAATGAATTAGAGAAATTAAAAATGTTGGAGTGGTGTGCTGGCGTGTCGTTATAGAAGGTGACACGCCAGCGTTTAAGCATTTAGGCCGAGAGTTAGAAGCTGTACCGGACTGTTGCGGCGACAGTATCGACATCCTGATCGATTTCATCCAAATCGTAGAGTTTATAACCAACACCAAGAGAGAGGTTACTGGTTAAGTGAAAGAAAGCTGAAGCGTCATAACGAATACCGTTTTCGTCATCAATATCCAGATAATCAGCTTTTACTGATAGTTCAAAGAAGTCGGTGATCATTGAACGAATGCCAGCGCCGGCTCCGTATCCTGATTCATCGAAAGACTCTGAACCAAGGTCGTCTACTGAGCCAACAAGTTCAAGCTTTTCATAAGTAACTGTAGCGAAAACGTCGGTTGACTCTGTGATAGCGTGATTAAAGCCGATACCTGCGTTAAGTGAATCTAAATCAACGTCACCGAAATCCGATTCGTCACCAACGGAGTCGAAATTGGCCAACACAAAAATTGAGTCACTTAATGAAAGCGAGCCTGCTACAGCATAACCATCCATTGTAATATCTTCGTCGATAGGAGTTTCAATATCGGTTTCTATGTAGGACGCCTGAATTTTATCCCAGTTAGGAGAGTCTGCAAAGGCGCTAGTTGAAGTTCCAATCAATGCAATTGCAATTAATGTTTTCTTCATAATTCTTCCTTAGTTGAGAGTAGCTAATCAGAAGTAACCAAGCGGTTATCTCTATTTAAAGCTAGCTACACCTGGGTCAGGCAGCAATGTCCTTTACGAAACCTTTAATCTAAGCGGTTTATTAAAGATATTAATGCGGCTTCGGCAACCCGCTTTATATTATTTCGGTCTTCGCTGTCACTAACCTCATAAGTTACTGCGTGTGCAGCAAACTCATCAGCTATAAATTGCTTGAAAACGCCACTTTCAGGATGATCTCCTGACTGATAATCCAGCTCCACTGAATCAACCATTTCAGCAATTTCTTCAATCCAGTCGTAAACTCGACGCGGGTTTCTTAATGGTACTCCACTGGGCGACTCATAGTCTTTTGGCATGGTGTAAAAAACGTTGCGATGGGTGGAGTGGAAATCAATTGCAAATTCAATTTGCCCGCCGTTTTCAACAAGCTTTTTCAGGTAATTAGTGAGAGCTTGAGTCTCAGGTAAGGTTTGATTCTTCCAATCCCGATTCATATCTATCCCTGCTGCTGTTAAGCGCCAATTGCCGTGATAGACTCCATCTGGATTCATGTTGGGTACCAGTAAAATATTGTATTTTTGGCGAAATTTAACCACGTAAGGTTCATCACTAAACAGCAACTCACCAAAATGCAGTAGTGCTAACGCACCAGTCACTTCGGGAGGGTGTTGTCTGCCAATTAATATTATCCATTTATTGCTGGATTCAACTCTATGTTCCAGCGCCGCCAGGTTGCGTCCTTCACTGGAGACGCCGAGAGAAATAACTTCAGTTTGTTGTGGTTCTTTAATAAGACTACTGAGCCACTCAATATAATGAACGTTATCAATAATCTCCTGTCCGGCAATATACTCTTTGGTCTGACCCGAAAGGGTTAACTCAAACTGAAGTGTGCCGTCTCCCTCTGAAAACGGAATAGGATGCCAAATATCGTCACCCTCGCTACGTTTGGGTTTATATCGAGAGACTCCCTCGCTGGCTACCAAAGTGATAGCGACCGTTTGGCTTGTTTCGGTCTTATTTTTTACCGCAAAAGCATACCAGGGGCTGGGGTTAATTTTCTCCCGTTCAGGCTCAAGAAAGAGCCTGTATTTATTATCACCTGTTTTCTCGCAGTGGTTCAGGCGTCCAACAGCAAAATTAATCGTGAACTCGATTTGCTCAAAAGAGCAGTCTTTCGGTTCTTTATCTGCTTCCTCAGGGTGCTGAAACGCTAACTGACCTAATAACGCAACATTGACTAATGTCAGCATTTATAATCCTAAAATGCCCAGGACAAGGTTGCGTATGTATAACGCCCACGGTTTGAGTGGACATCGGAAAAGTAACCGAAGCTTTCGTCCGCAATGGGCGGTTTTTTATTGGCCAGGTTGCGAGCGCCTATTCGCAGACTTAAGCCGTCGAGGGCCTCCTGGCTAAAGTGGTAATCAAGATAGATATCGGTTGTGACCCAGCTGTCAATTGGCATCATTTCTCCATCAGACGTTGTTACGCTAGTTTCGTAAAAGTCATCAACATAGTTGACCCGGATACCGGCGCCCCAGTTCCCGAGATCCCAGTCCAGACGAGCAAACGAACGCCATTTAGGGTTCCCGTCGATTTGTCGTAAATCACCTGCGCCAACCACCGGAATGTCAATAGGGACAGCAGGGTTACCACTTTCCTGAGCTTCCAGAACAATGGCACTTATAGGGTCCGGAGTTTGCATAAATTTACGCAAGTGAGCTGCGTTGATCGAAAAGTTGAATAAACCAAAGGCTTCACTGTTAACTTCATAATTAATACTGATATCGGTGCCGGAAATTTCACGAACTTCGAGGTTGTCGTACTGATTATTTACATAAACAACTTCCAGGTCATCGTTACGTATAACGGCTGGGTTTGAGCTGCCTTGTGAACGCAGTAGAGAATCGTAGAGTAAATGAGTCTGGCTGTTTAAGATTCCGACCACGTTTTCTTGCTCAATCCTCCAGCGATCGACTGTTATGAGGAAGTTTTGGAACGGAGTAATGGCAAAACCGAAGTTATAAATCTCGTCATCTTCTGGTGTGAGTTTACTATTGCCTCCTCGAATTTCAGTTATGCTGTAACGGTCATTGATAACGGGATCCGTTCGTGAGTTGGTTCGCGAAACGCTTTCCTCAACCACCTGAGGCAAGTTGGGGGCGCGAAAACCGCCGGAGTACGATGCTCTTAATTGCAGCCAGTCAACCGGTAGCCAGCTAAGAGCTACTTTAGGCTTAGTTACGCTACCGACATCGTTGAATCTTTCGTAACGAAGCGCCAGTTGCATATCAATGGTTTCGTGCAGCGGTACCAAGAGCTCAGTATAAGCGGAAAAAACGTTACGACTGCCTTCTGAATCCGGTGTAAAGCTGCTTCCCAGAACATCGGAGTTAGTCATGAGTTCGCCAGTGACTTGATCGTAGAAAGGGGTCGAACCGTCCAGCAAATAATGTCGGTCATCGGCGTAGGCTTCGTAACGATACTCAACTCCTGCAGCAATACCAATGTCGCCTGCGTACCAGTTTGTCAATGCCGGGTTGGATAATTTGAAGTCCCATTGCGCTAGTTCGCTAGTACTGTCCCGGGTTATGTCTTCAGTCAGCCCGGCTATAACCGCGGCTGAGTTATAGACTGACGTGCCGTTGTTCACGTTATCCGGATTACCGCCAATAAATGGATTATAGGCTTCTTCTATATTGGTTGAGTTAATCGCCTCTTGCAGCGCACTCACGCGGATGCGGTTATAACCCGTATCCAGTGTGTCGGCTCTGGAATAGAGTAGGGCGGATTCCCATTCCCACTGTTTTGAGTAGCCTTTTATGCCGCCCAGTAAACGGTAACTGGAATCCTCCACCTCGATTCGTCTGGGACCGACATCCATTGGACGTATGTTGCGCAGCGTTACGGTTTCACCAAATGGGTTATAGGCGGCATCTTCACTAATGGTAAAACGTTGCGCGGTAAGGTTGGCATTTTGTTCGCGCCGCCGCTTGGATATTGCTTCGTAATATAATGCCTCGCCAAAAAGTTCCAGGTTTGGGGCAAGAGAGTGGGTGTAATAGGCAAATAAGTTTACCCGGTCTACCGCTGAAGTCATGCTCTGATCCTTGGCTGAGTCATAACGCATATCTCTGGGAATGGAACCTTCAGCAGCACAGACTCCATCAGACAAAGTTTGAAAGCAATCGCCCATAGATTCCGGGCGAATATGGAAACGGCCAATATTTTCACCATCGTATATGGCCCAGGGGCTGGACAGCGAACGGTTGTCTAATTGAGTGTCGCCAACAAAAGCTTCTGGTATTCGGTCGTTAAAACGCCGGTCTTCACTGGCGGAGTATGAGCGTTCGCTTGCGCCTATTTCGTCCCTGGTGTAATACGCAAACGAGAGACTTAAATGGCTTTTGTTGTCGTTGAAAAACACCCCGGTTGAACCACTGGCTAAGTACTGCTGCATAGAGGTTCCTTCAGCGTTGCCTGCGCTCAGGTTTAGCTGGGTTTGTGTCACTTCTTTTTTTAGAACATAGTTCACCACACCAGCAACGGCGTCGGTTCCATAAAGTGCTGAAGCGCCATCACGAAGTACTTCAAGCCGTCTTAAGCCGGTTACCGGAAGCGTGTTTGAGTTTACCGTAGTAACAGGAACAAAGTTCTCGGTCTGGGTTCCCGGGTGAAGAACCAAGCGACGGCCGTTGAGCAGAGTTAATGTATTACCTGTGCCGATACCTCGTAAGTTAATGGAAGCGACATCGCCACGAGCGTCATTAACGCCACCAATAGACCGCTCGTTGTTAAAACTGATATCGCCCACCTGAGGAATAGAGCGAAGCAGTTCATCTCCGGTTACGGCGCCTGTATTAATGATGTCATCTGAATCGAGGATAGTTACCGGGAGTCGACCGGCAGCTTGCGCCCCCCGAATATTACTGCCTACAACAGTAATTTTTTCCATTGCCTCTTCATCATCTTCACCGCGTTCCTGTTGCATAACTAGAGCCTGGGTTGGCAAAGCAAATGAACTTATGGCAGCACAAGTACAGAGCGCTAAATAACTTCTTTTGTGTTTATTCATGAGAAAACCTACACCGTGTTAACAATCAACTTAGTTATAGGTATATACGCAGCTCTTATTTTTTGCCTCAATTTTTAAACATTCTTAACATATTAACAGCTGTATTTTTTGGTCAAGACTGACTATCCGATTATGCCAATCTGTTTTCCTCATCTATCTGAGCCCCCTAAAACACGGCGTTTGTTTTATATTACTGAGGCACTTATTGTGTCTAACGAAAAGGGTAATTAATCATGTTTAAGAAAACAGTACCTTTACTTTCTGCTGTAGCGATTGCGATATCGTTTTCAGCCGGAACTGGTGTTGCAAGTGCTCAGGAAAACTCATCTTATGAGGTGAATTCTCCAGAGCCTAAGTCGAACGATTTCTGGTGGCCAAATAAGCTCAATTTAGAGCCATTGCGTCAACATAATCCTGAATCAGACCCTTATGGCGACGATTTTGATTATGCCGAAGCCTTCAGTCAGCTTGACCTTGAGCAGGTTAAAAAAGACATTGAAGAGCTGATGACCTCTGATCAGGACTGGTGGCCAGCCGACTACGGTCATTATGGCCCATTCTTTATTCGTATGGCCTGGCATGGCGCAGGAACCTACCGGGTCCAAGACGGGCGTGGCGGTGCAGCTGGCGCTCAACAACGTTTTGAACCACTAAATAGCTGGCCGGATAACGTCAGTTTAGATAAAGCACGTCGCTTGTTGTGGCCGGTTAAGCAGAAGTACGGAAGAGATATCTCATGGGCTGACTTAATGGTGTTAACCGGTAACGTTGCGCTTGAGTCTATGGGTTTTGAAACCTTTGGTTTTGCCGGTGGCCGTGAAGATGCCTGGGAACCTGATATTGTTTATTGGGGCCCTGAAAAAGAATGGTTAAAGGGTGACGAGCGTTACTCTGGCGATCGTGAACTTGAAAACCCTCTGGCCGCTGTTCAGATGGGTCTGATTTACGTTAACCCCGAAGGACCTAACGGCAAGCCTGATCCGTTACTGGCCGCGAAAGACATCCGTGACACCTTTGGCCGCATGGCGATGAACGACGAAGAAACGGTTGCTCTTATTGCCGGTGGACACACTTTTGGTAAAGCACATGGTGCGCACAAGCCTGAAGAGTGTTTAGGCGCGGAACCAGCTGCTGCTGGTGTTGAAGAGCAAGGCCTTGGCTGGAAAAACAAATGTGGTAAAGGTAACGCTGAAGACACCATCACAAGTGGTCTGGAAGGTGCTTGGTCAGTGAACCCTACAGCTTGGACAACTCAGTACCTGGATAACCTGTTTGGTTTTGAATGGGAACAAACGAAGAGTCCAGCTGGCGCTATTCAGTGGATACCTGTTGATGGACAAGCCTCTAACTTGGTTCCTGATGCTCACGTTGAAGGTAAGCGTCACGCGCCTATTATGTTTACGACGGATCTTTCGCTGAAGGAAGACCCTGAGTATCGCAAAATTGCGAAGCGTTTCCACGAAGACCCGAAAGAGTTTGAACTGGCTTTTGCAAAAGCCTGGTTCAAGCTGACGCACCGCGATATGGGTCCTAAGCAGCGTTACCTTGGTGACATGGCACCGGAAGAAGACTTGATTTGGCAAGACCCGATTCCGGAAGTTGATTTTGAGTTGATTAACGACAATGACGTTGAACAACTTAAGGCCGCTATTCTGGATTCAGGCCTTAGCGTGCCTCAGTTAGTTCGTACCGCCTGGGCTTCTGCATCAAGTTTCCGTGGTACCGACATGCGTGGTGGTGCTAACGGAGCTCGTATCGCACTAGAGCCGCAAATTAACTGGGATGCAAATAATCCTGCAGAGCTTAAAAAGGTGCTGGATACGTTGAAAGACGTTCAGGAAGGCTTTAATGACGAGCTGTCTGGCGACAAGTACGTGTCTTTGGCGGATGTTATTGTTTTAGGCGGCGCTGCGGCTATTGAGAAAGCGGCGAAAGATGCCGGTTACGATGTGACGGTGCCTTTTGAGCCGGGTCGTACCGATGCCTCTCAGGAAATGACGGACGTTAACTCGTTCTCGTTCCTTGAACCTAAAGCTGATGCATTCCGCAACTACTATGCTGAAGGCAATCGTGTTTCACCAGCTCAACATATGGTAGATAAAGCTGACCAGCTAACCTTAACGGTACCGGAAATGACGGTATTAGTGGGTGGCTTACGTTCGCTGGACGCTAACTATAACGACAGTGATCATGGTGTTTTCACAGACCAGCCGGGCACGTTGAATAATGACTTTTTCGTTAACCTGCTAAGCATGGATAACGAATGGAAAAAGTCACCGGACAACGAAGCGATATACGAAGGCTTTGATCGTAAAACCGGTGAGAAGAAATATACCGCGACAACGGTTGATCTGATTTTCGGTTCAAACTCTGAATTGCGTGCCGTTGCAGAAGTGTATGCAATGAGTGATGCAGACGAGAAGTTCGTTAATGACTTTGTTCAGGCATGGACGAAAGTCATGCAGTTAGACCGCTTTGATCTGAAATAATATCTAAGCGTGTGAGCGGTGGTATTCTCTTCATAAAAAAGAGAGTATCACCGCTTTTTACATTGTCATTTAAGAGAGCAGGCTGAGGCACCGCGAATTAAAGTACTTTCGCCCGAAACTTCTTACCTTTTATTTTATTATTATTGATAAGCCCTAAAGCGTGCTTAGCCAAACGGGAGTTTACGGCAACAAAACCAAAGGTACTTTCCAGCTTTATTTTTCCAATGTCGTCAGCACTTAAAACGTTATCCTTCGTTAGCGCGCCAACAATGTCACCCGGTCTCAACTTGTCCTTTTTCCCACCACTGACTTGTATGGTGGACATATTAGCTTTCAACGGTGTGTTGTTAGACAGCGCTGGCGCAGGCTGTACATGAATAGGTTCCGCAAAAGTATCCTCAAGCAAGCGCATTTTATAATCGTCTTTTTCGGCAATTAGGGTTATTGCGACGCCTTTTTTACCTGCGCGGCCAGTACGACCTATGCGGTGTGTATGAGTGTCTAAATCATGAGCCATATTAACGCTAATCACTAAATCAAGTTCGGCGATATCTAAGCCGCGGGAGGCTACGTCGGTCGCAACAAGCACCCGGGCACTGCCATTACTAAACTGTATAATTGCCTGATCGCGATCTTTTTGCTCAAGCTCACCATGCAGAGCCAACACGCTGAACTTATTGGCCCGAAGTGTATTAAAAATGTCTTTTACTTCGTTTTTAGTGTTGCAGAAAACCAGGCAGTTTTCGGGTTGATGATCGCCCAGTAAATTCATTACCAGCTGTGCGCTGTCTTCATTATTCATGGCATAAAAGAGCTGTTCGATTTGTGGCTTTGCCTGCTCTTGAATGGCCTCAATATTTCTTGCTTTAGTTGTCACCTGTTCTGCTAACGCGGCGATATTTTTAGGGTAGGTGGCACTGAATAATAATGTCTGTCGTGTTTTTGGAATGTGCTTAACGATAGCACTCAGGCTGTCCTGAAACCCCATTTCTAACATTCGGTCGGCTTCATCAAGAACCAGAGTCGTCAACATGGACAAATCGACATTGCGTTGCTCAAGATGATCAAGTACCCGCCCTGGCGTACCAACCAATACATGAGCGCCATGCTCAAGCGAGTTGGTCTGAATACGCGATGGTTCGCCACCGCACAAGGTCAGTATTTTTATATTAAGCATTGATTTAGCCAGCTTACGAACCTCGTCAGCAACCTGATGAGCGAGTTCACGAGTAGGGCACAATACCAACGCCTGTGGCGAAAAGCTTTTTGCCTCCAGCTTTGCCAACAAAGTCAGCGCAAAAGCGGTGGTTTTTCCAGATCCGGTATCTGCGCGAACAACGGCGTCGGTGTTATTTAAAATGACCGGCAAGCTTAAGGACTGCACCGGTGTCATTTGTTGGTAACCAATTTCATCAAGCCGTGTCAGTAACGCCGACGGCAGGTTCAGTTGATTAAAATGAAGGAGTTCAGGTGAATTCTCAGGAGTGTTATCCGAGATATTTTCAGGCGTATTTATAGGCATTAAAGGGGGCCACTTTCTGTGTCAGGTTTCTGTGGTTATTGTAACAGGGTTCTGGACAAATATGCTGAGGTAATCTGAGCAAAAGCTTCACTGTTTGCTGGAATAAACGCCCAGAGCAGTTACCGTAGCCAGTATTATCAGCATTCCGAGTACCTGCGTGTAAGCCAGCACCTCACCTAAAATAATGACGCCGAATAGTGCTGCCGTAACGGGCTCTATTGTCGCCACTATAGAGGCCAGCGCTGGCAATGTTCTTCTCAGCCCAATAATATAAAGAATAAAGGATGCACCGCCACCCAGTACTCCGAGAATAGCAAAGAGCGGCCAGTCCACGGAGTTGACGACTCTGCCTGCTTCCTCAATATCGATTAAGGTGCCCAGAACCACTGTCAGGGTAGAAAACGCGATTGCAAGAACGGCCTGAGGACTGCCTTGCCTGGCTGCGTATTTAAAACCAAAAATAAAAAGTGCCAATGACATACCCGAGAGAAGCCCGGCTATGACGCCTATATAAGTAATACCACCGCTGTCAATTTGATACACGCGGGTGAGTAATACGACACCAACCATTACCAGTAGTATTGCGGCACATTTGGTTAGTGTCGGACGTTCAATTTTAATGGCGAAAGAAATTAGGTAAACAAATATGGGCGCGCAATACATGAGTGTCGCTGCAACGGCAACGCTACTTTCAGAAATACTGAAGAAATAAAAAGCGAAATTTCCGGAGACTCCAAGCCCGGCGATGATAGACCACAACCATAACTTACCGTTAGTGAGCCCACTATTGCGAGGTCTTAAAATCAACCACATCAGCACAAATATAAGCCCGACAGCACCCCGGCAAAAAGATACTAGAACGGCATTCCAATCGTCGTTGATGAGAATGCCGGCTATTCCACCGGACAGTCCCCAGAAAAGCGCCGCTGACGCCACCAGTATGATGCCTGAATTCGTCATGCTTCGGTCAACTTCTGTTGAAATGCTGAATGAGCCTAAAGTATTCAATTTAGAAGACCGGAAGGAGATTTTCAAATGGTGCCAGGTATTGAACTGCCTCACACACTTATTCGAGATTCAGGGGGAGTTGTGTCTGTATGCTTCTCTACTTTTTGTCGTAGTAACCTGCCGTTAATCATATGATAATCAACTAAAAAACAACAAAAAATATAAGTTTATTTCGTTATTATTACATACATTGCTTCGCTGAATGAAGCAGTGCTGCCTGGCAGCTTGGAAGTAGTATGTGCGGGACACGCACGACATAACGGAGTATTAAAGAATGAAAAAAGCAGTATTAGCTACACTTATCGGCGCCGCGTTATTCAGTGGTGCAACTTTAGCAGCAGACCAGGGTTCTGACTTTGATCGCGTAGAAGCGCGTTTTATCGACTATGGCGATGATGTCGATGGTTTTGGCCTTGATGGTCGTGTCATGCTGAGTGAATCTATCTATTTCACTGCAGATTACGCTCACACTAGCGTAAGCAGTCTGGATATGGATGAAGTTTTGGCTGGTGTTGGTTACAAACACGAGTTTAGCGAAAAATTCACTGGCTTTGCTGATGTGAACCTTGCTTACATGGATGTTGATTTTGACGTGAATGGCCAGTCATATGGCGATGACGATACTGGCTACGCAGTGCAAATTGGTGGTGTTTATCGTTTAACCCCAGCAGTTGAGTTCTCAGGTCTGGTACGTCACATCGATATTGATGATGATGACCAACAATTTGAATTGGCTGCTCGTTGGTACATCAATAGCCAATTCAGCTTAAGTGCAACTTACGCTGATAGCTTTGATAGTGATAACCGCGATGGCTACTTCCTTGGCGCTGCTTGGCACTTCTAAGCAATCCAGTTAAGCCCGCCGCCTGTTGTTATAGACGGGCGGCAATTTACTTTAAAAGCTTTCCTTACCTTCTTAAAGCCCGCGCTAGTAAACTTCAATAAATGTTTCATCTCCATTAAGAAAACCATCAAACAGAACCCGTCCAGGCTTTAACCGTTGTGCTTCCATCAAATTCAAAGTAAATGAATAAAACTTGGGGGTATTTCAATTAACCGAGTAAAGCTATTTTTCTATGGGGTAAACCGGATACTTAGAATGGTGCGTCCGAGTAGACTCGAACTACCGACCTCTGCCATGTCAAGGCAGCGCTCTAACCAACTGAGCTACGGACGCACTTTATGGGGAATGTCGTTAACGACGGGCGGTATATTAGTGATTTGCGCTCACAGGTGCAAGCGATTTTTTACTAAATGCATTTGTTTGTCGAAATTCTATTCAGCTTTGAATGGCTATGCTTACTTTCTTAAGAGGGCCTTTGCTAAAATGTTCACTATACTCAGTTTTTACTGACGAAAAAGAGGTGGTTAAATGTTTACTTTTTTACGAGTAATACGTGCCGTTGCAGGGCTTCTTTTTTTGGCGACTATCGTCGGCATTATTGCACAGCTTGCTTTTAATATATTACATGTCGATATTTTGATGCGCTCATCCGTCATTGTCGTTATGGCGGGGGCTTTACACGCTGCGTTCTGGCTTTGGGTCTTTATTGGTTTACGGTACGTTATCAATGAAATTCACCAAACAGAGCAAGGTAAGCCACACCCAGGCCTAACTAAATACTGGCATCTGTAAGCTAGATGCTAATCGAGCCCTGGTGTAAAGTCACAGGCGCTGTAGAACTTTTGCCATGGGCGCACAAAATACACTGACGCATCGGTGAGTTTTTTACTAAGCGAGCCGAGCTCTGCAATATAAGCTTTTAGCTCCGGTTGAGGGGCTATACCTTTCAGGTTATCCAGAATCATCAGTAAGCGCTGATGTTGTTCAATCATTTCTGCTATATCGCCTTGCATTTCTTCGAGATAGATGATGTTAAAAGCTTCTTTTAGTGCTACTGCGTCATCTGGCACTTTTCCATTTTGACAATAAGCTGACTCGGGGATTTCAGGCAGCAGTTCGGTCATTTTCTCCAGTTTATAAGAGTAATCCAACATAGTACGGAACAAGTCAGGAAGGTAGTCACTGCGCTCTAAACGACCGAGCATTTTTATTAGCTCATCCGGGTCATCCGCTTCTTTTGTGTAGTTCCAGCGTTCTAATATGCGGGTAAAGCGCTCCAGCGCATTTACAGCGTAGTTGTACTCTGTCACATGTATTTTGGGTAAAGAGTTATTGCCTACAGACAGAGCTTTTCTCAACCCTTCTTCTTGGGCAAAGGCATTCGCCAGGCTGTTTTGCAGTTGCGATTTCTTGTGCGCCAAGGCTTCTTTCAATTTGTCTTTAACATCGGCTGACTCAGGGTGCTCAATGCATTCTTTCAGCGCCTGAATCATGGTCAGGTCAGCATGGTAGCGACTAAATCCATCTTTTAGCCTTCCCAGTGCGCTATTGTTTTCAGCAATCAGCTGGCCTAATTGACAATGATTAAGCCGGAGGCTTTCCAGTAACCCCATGCTTGTTCGTTCAATATTTCGGGTTAGTGCGCGCTTGGCCGGATACTGGATTTGAGGTTTAGGGGCTTCTATTGAGTTATCGGGGAGCTTGAGTGTACTTTGGATACGGTTATGCAGTTCATCTGCGTATTCCGTTAGACCCTGGTCATCTGAACAGGCGGATAACCCTAAAGCGACGAACGCATAGCCAAAAGAGCGGAAAATCAGTACACTTCGCTTCATTGTATTATTCCTTGCAACAAGGTTCTTATCGATGTTTACCGGTATTGTTCAAACCCAAGCTACGATATTTTCAGTCTCTGACCAAGGATCTTTTCGACACCTGGTTGTTAAAACTGAGCCCCAATTTCTACAAAACCTGGCTATTGGTGCAAGTATTGCGATAAATGGTTGCTGTTTAACGGTGGTCGAATTTAGCGATACTCAAGCGCACTTTGACGTTATTGATGAAACCCTGAGGCTAACGAATTTGGGTTTGTTAGGTGAGGGCGACAAGGTTAATCTCGAACGGTCGCTTAAAGTGGGCGATGAAATTGGCGGGCATGCAGTTTCAGGTCATATTCACTGCCAGGGCAAAGTGACTAAAATTGATACCTCTGAGAATAATGTTGCTATGTGGATAGAACTACCAGAGCAATACGCCCCATATTTGTTTGCCAAAGGCTTTATTGCTGTTAACGGTGCCAGCTTGACGGTAGGCCAGGTAGAAGATAATTGTTTTAGTCTGCATTTAATTCCTGAAACCTTGCGCTTGACCAATTTAGAATCAACGCAGGTGGGCGACAGTTTGAATATTGAGCTTGATCAGCAAACCATCACTATTGTTGAAACGGTTGAGCGTGTACTGGCTAAACGTCAGTAAAACTGCTCATCGTTCCCGTCGACCTTCACTCGCGCCTGCTGATTGGCCTCATCAACTTGTAACTGAACATGAATGAGGTCACCGCAGGCAGCACATTCTTCCTGATAATCCTGATTTCCCTCCGATGCATCAATATCTAAAAAGGTATTGTGCCCACAGTGCGGGCATTTCACCGGCACACTTTGTAAGTTTTCTTCGTTCATAATTCACTCATCCCTATAAAGTCCTGCTTGTAACTATAGAAATAAAATACTGATTCCGCCCAATGAGATTAAGGCTCCGGTTATAGAACGCGGGGTAATTCGTTGTTTTTTCAGTAAAGAAATCGGTATTAAAAAGAGTGGTGCGGTGGAGAGCAAAGTCTGGGTAAGACCCGGGTTGATATTGGCGATAGAAATTTGCTGTAACCAAATAGCCAGGAACGTACCGAATACAATGGCGCCGAGTAACGGCAATGGGTTGATAGAACGAACTTGTTTTATGATTGCGCTGTACGCGCCGCGTTTTGAAAGTCCGACAATTATGGCGAGTAAAAAAGAGCCGGCGGCAAGACGCACAAATGCCGCATCTATAGCGTTTACGCTGGATTGCATTAGCACTGCAAAAGCCATGACTAAACCGGTGGCCTGGCAGAGTGCTGCGCCGCAGCCGAAGAATATACCTGATAGGGAAAGCGCAGGCTGTTTGTCTGGGGCTTTTTCAGTAACGACCCACAGAACACCGCTTAAGGTTATGACTGCACCGGTAATTTCAATGGTGGATAAACCGTCATTTAAAAACACCCAGGCCATGAACGCAGCCAGTGGTGGTGCCATATACTCCAGCAACATAGCATGCCAGGGGCCTAAACGCCGCAGCGCGGCAAAATGACAACTGTCGCCAATGGTTATACCTATAATGCCGCTTAGGGCGAGTAACCACAGGCCTGAGCTTAGCTCTAACGAGTTGCCCAGCAACAAACTCATAGTTAAAAGCAGGGGAGTGGCAACAACGCCTTTAACTAAGTTCATTTGTAAGGGCAAGAAGTGGCTACCGGCGCGATGGTACAACACGGTGGCGACCGCCCAGAAGCCAGCGGCTAATAAAGCGGCAAGTTGTCCGGTTAATTCTCCGGTAATGTCTGATGTCAAAACAGGCTCGGCGGTTGCTCAAATGTAAGCGGTCGATTATAGTAGCGTCTCGCGTTCGATGGTACCGAACGCAAAAATTTCGTAGGTTTTTTCTATAAAGCAGATAAAACCAAAATAGAGCACGTGGCACTTGGTAGGTGTCACCACTGGTTGGAAAGGAAGTTTCATGCCTGTAATTACTCTCCCTGACGGAAGTCAACGCGAATTCGATAAACCTGTAAGCATTATGGAAGTTGCCGCCGATATCGGTGCCGGCCTTGCGAAAGCAACAGTTGCTGGCCGTATTGACGGTGAACTGGTTGATGCCTGTGAACTCATTGAACATGACGCTCGCATTGAAATTGTGACACCAAAAGATGACGACGGCGTACACATTATTCGTCACTCTTGTGCTCATTTAATGGGGCACGCGGTGAAGCAGATGTGGCCAGACGCAAAAATGGCAATAGGCCCGGTCATCGACAACGGTTTTTACTACGACATCGATGTTGACCATACCTTTACTCAGGAAGATCTGGAGAAGATTGAAAAGCGGATGAAAGAACTGGCTAAAACGGAATATGCCGTTATAAAGAAAAAAGCCAGCTGGAAAGAAGCCCGTGAAACTTTCGTAGAACGCCATGAACCTTATAAAATAGAAATCCTGGACGAAGACATCCCAACCGATGCCACCCCGGGGCTCTATCACCACGAAGAATATATCGACATGTGTCGTGGTCCGCACGTACCGAACATGAAATTTTGTCAGCATTTTAAAATCATGAAAATGGCCGGTGCCTACTGGCGTGGTGATTCTGATAACAAAATGCTACAGCGTATATACGGTACGGCCTGGGCAGATAAGAAACAGTTAAAAGCCTATTTACAGCGTTTAGAAGAAGCGGAAAAGCGTGACCACCGTAAAATTGCTAAAGCCCAGGATTTATTCCACTGGCAGGAAGAAGCGCCGGGCATGGTGTTCTGGCACCATAATGGCTGGACCATTTTCCGTGAGTTAGAAACTTACATTCGCGAAAAAATGCGCGAATACGAGTATCAGGAAGTTAAAGGTCCAATGATGATGGACCGGGTGCTGTGGGAGAAATCAGGTCACTGGGAGAAATTCTCAGAACTGATGTTCACTACGTCATCGGAAAACCGGGAATACGCCGTTAAGCCGATGAACTGCCCGGGCCATGTTCAAATCTTTAATCAGGGCTTAAAGTCATACCGCGATTTGCCGTTACGCATGGCGGAATTTGGAAGTTGTCACCGTAATGAACCTTCAGGTGCTTTGCATGGTCTGATGCGTGTTCGTGGTTTCACACAAGATGATGCGCACATTTTCTGTACCGAACAGCAGGTTCAGGAAGAAGTCGCTGGTTGCATCAAAATGGTGTACGAAACCTACAAAACCTTTGGTTTTGAGAACATCGATGTGAAACTTTCAACTCGCCCTGAAAAGCGTTTAGGCGACGATGCGACATGGGATCGCTCGGAGACTGCTCTAGCTCAGGCTTTGAAAAATAATGACATTGATTTTTCTTATTTACCGGGTGAAGGTGCCTTCTATGGCCCGAAAATAGAATTTACTTTGTTCGATTGTCTGGGCAGAGCGTGGCAATGTGGTACAATACAGCTCGATTTTGCGTTGCCAGGACGTTTAGGTGCCACATACGTGGGTGAAGATAACGAGCGACACACGCCAGTTATGATTCACCGTGCTATTTTAGGGTCACTTGAACGCTTCATGGGTATTCTCATTGAAGAGTACGCAGGGCACTTCCCGTTGTGGTTGTCGCCAACGCAAGTTGTGTTAATGAATATCACGGATAATCAAAGCGATTATGTACGAAAAGTTGTCAAAACCCTGAACGAAAAGGGAATTCGTGCATCAGCCGACTTGAGAAATGAGAAGATAGGCTTTAAAATCCGTGAACACACATTAAAACGTGTTCCATATTTACTGGTTGTCGGCGATAAAGAAGTCGAAGCTGGTGAGGTTGCGGTACGTACACGTGGTGGTGAAGACTTGGGCAAATTCCCGTTAGAAGACTTCATTACTCGTGTAGAGGACGAAGTCCGTACTCGCAAAATTGATTAATTGTTTGGAGGAATAAACCATTAAAGGCGGAAAAAGAACTCAGAAAGCTGCAGATAAAAACCGTATCAACGAACAGATTACAGGCGTTGATGAAGTTCGCTTAATCGGAACCGATGGTGAACAAGCTGGTGTCGTCAGTATTAACGAGGCTCTTGATGCAGCAGCGGAAGCTGGTGTTGATTTGGTGGAGATGAGCCCTAACGCAGAACCACCAGTCTGCCGCTTGATGGATTACGGCAAGTTCCTCTTTGAAAAGAGTAAAGAACAGAAAGAGCAGAAGAAAAAACAGAAACAGATTCAGGTTAAGGAAGTTAAGTTCCGACCTGGTACTGATGAGGGCGACTACCAGGTAAAACTGCGCAACCTGCGTCGTTTCCTCGAGGGAGGTGACAAAACCAAAGTCACTATCCGTTTCCGTGGCCGGGAAATGGCACACCAAGAGTTGGGTATTGAATTGCTAAACCGTGTTAAAGACGATTTAGAAGAAATCTCAATTGTTGAGTCGTTCCCAAGACGTGCCGAAGGGCGCCAGATGATTATGGTCTTGGCACCCAACAAGAAGTGATCGTGGTTTACAAGTAGTCTGATTGTCAGGCTCACCCTTTCACACTTTTATCAACAATGCGGAGTTTAATTTCATGCCAAAAATGAAATCGAACAAAGGCGCTTCCAAGCGCTTTAAGAAGACTGCTTCTGGTGGTTTTAAGTGCAAGCAATCTCACTTGCGTCACATTCTGACTAAGAAGAGCCCTAAGCGTAAGCGTCAGCTTCGCGCGAAGAACATGGTCCATGAGGCCGACGTTCAATTAGTCGCTCGCATGTTACCGTACGCATAAGGGGAGATAGCAAATGGCACGAGTAAAACGTGGTGTAATCGCGAGAGCGCGTCACAAAAAAGTCCTGAAGCAGGCGAAAGGTTATTATGGTGCCCGTAGTCGCGTTTATCGCGTAGCGGTCCAGGCAGTAACTAAAGCAGGTCAATACGCATACCGTGACCGTCGCAACAAGAAACGTCAATTCCGTCAATTATGGATTGTTCGTATCAATGCTGCGGCTCGTCAAAACGGTCTGTCTTACAGCCGCTTTATCAATGGTCTGAAAAAAGCATCTATTGAAATCGATCGTAAAATCCTAGCCGATATCGCTGTTCATGATCAAAACGGTTTTGCCGCTTTGGTTGAGAAAGCAAAAGGCGCACTGTAATTATTCAAAACCTTTAGGGGTTCGAATAAACAGATTTAGAAGGGAGCCAATTGGCTCCCTTTTTCATTGAAAATTCGCTATCATAGCGCCTTTATTATTTATCTTGTGTTGTTGAGGGATACGATGCAGCTAGAGCAAATTGTTGAGCAGGCTGAATCGGCCATTGCGGCCGCAGATTCACCGACTGCGTTAGACGAAGTCCGCGTCGAGTATATGGGCAAAAAAGGGCAGCTGACCGAGCTTTTAAAAGGCCTGGGTAAGTTAGACCCGTCTGAACGCCGGGAAGCCGGACAAAAGATTAATGAAGCCAAGCAACAAGTGCAGACCAGTATCAATGCTCGTAAAGAGTTATTGAAAGCTGCTGAGTTAGCGCAAAAGCTGGAAGCGGAGCGTATAGACGTTACCTTACCCGGGCGGCATTCCTCGGTAGGAGGTGTGCATCCGGTAACTCAGACCATTCGCCGTATTGAGCAGTTTTTCGGTGATTTAGGCTTTAGCGTAAAAGAAGGCCCGGAGGTCGAAGACGGCTTTCATAACTTTGATGCGTTGAATATTCCGGCGAATCATCCGGCACGAGCCGACCATGATACGTTTTATTTTACCCCCTCAACAATGCTGCGTACGCAAACTTCTGGTGTGCAAATTCGTACCATGGAAAATGAAAAACCGCCACTGCGGATCATTTCTCCAGGCAGGGTTTATCGTAACGACTACGACCAGACCCACACACCGATGTTTCATCAGGTAGAAGGGTTAATGGTTGATACCGATGTTAGCTTCACGCAGTTGAAAGGCATTTTAGAAGACTTTCTGAACCACTTTTTCGAAGAGTCACTGACTGTGCGTTTCAGACCTTCTTACTTCCCGTTTACAGAACCTTCAGCTGAAGTTGATGTCATGGGTAAAGACGGTAAATGGTTAGAAGTTTTAGGTTGCGGCATGGTGCATCCAAACGTTTTGAAAGCGGTGGGCATTGATTCGGAAAAATACACCGGTTTTGCGTTTGGTATGGGCGTTGAGCGTCTTACCATGCTGCGCTATGGCGTGAATGATTTACGTGCGTTCTTCGAGAACGATCTGCGTTTCCTCAAACAATTTAACTAACGGGCAGTAAGCAATGAAATTCAGTGAACAATGGTTAAGGGAATGGGTTAACCCCGACATCAGCAGTCATGAATTGAGTGAACAGCTCAGCATGGCTGGTCTTGAAGTAGATGCTGTTGAGCCGGTTGCCGATGAATTCCATACTGTCGTCGTTGGTGAAGTGATTGAGTGCGGCCCTCATCCAGACGCAGATAAACTACAAGTGACCAAAGTTGATGTTGGCGACGGTGAGCCGGTTGATATTGTTTGTGGCGCGTCTAACTGCCGTCTGGGTATTAAAGTTGCGGTAGCTAAAGTTGGTGCGGTACTACCAGGTGATTTCAAAATTAAGAAAGCGAAGCTTCGCGGGCAACCGTCTAATGGCATGCTGTGCTCGTTCAAAGAGCTGGGTCTTATTGATGAGCACGACGGTATTATTGAACTACCGGCAGATGCTCCGGTAGGCGAAGATTACCGTAAATACTTGCAACTTGATGACAACAGCATTGATATCGACTTAACACCTAACCGTGGCGACTGCCTGAGTATTCGCGGTATCGCCCGTGAAGTGGGTGTGTTGAATCGTATGGATGTTAAAGTGCCAGAGAGCAACAAAGTAGCGGCCAGTATTGAAGATACGCTAAGCATTACTTTGTCTGCTGCTGAGCAGTGTCCGCGTTATTTAGGCCGCGTTATTAAAAGTGTCGATTTAACTCGCCCAACGCCGGTATGGATGACAGAAAAATTAAGACGCAGCGGTATTCGTAGCATTGACCCGGTAGTTGATGTCACTAACTACGTGTTGCTTGAACTGGGTCACCCCATGCATGCATTTGACCTCGATTCACTTGAAGGGAACATTGATGTTCGCTTAGCCAAGCCTAAAGAAAAACTTACTTTGCTTGATGAGCAAGAAGTTGAGCTGGACGACGATACTCTGGTTATTGCTGATGAGAAAAAAGCACTAGCCATGGCGGGTGTCTACGGTGGTAAAAACAGTGGTGTAACAGAAAACAGCAAAAATATTTTTCTGGAAAGCGCATTCTTCGCACCCGATGCCATCTTAGGGAAAGCACGCCGTTACGGTCTACATACAGATGCGTCACATCGTTATGAGCGCGGCGTAGACCCTCAGTTGCAACGTACGGCAATGGAAAGAGCGACAGAATTATTGTTGGCGATTTGCGGTGGTGAAGCAGGACCGGTAACCGAAGCGGTTGCAGAAGCATTCTTACCTAAGCGTGATGGTATTACGTTAAGAGCCAGCCGGTTGGCTAAAGTACTGGGTGTCAGCATTGCTAATGACAATGTCACTGAAATTCTTGAGCGTTTAGGCTTCAATGTTTCATTTGACGGTGAACAGTGGCAGGTGGGCATTCCGTCATACCGTTTTGATTTGAGTATTGAAGAAGACTTAATTGAAGAAGTAGCCCGAGTTTACGGTTATAACTCAATTCAGGCAGCTCCGCCGGCAGCGCAACTGCGCATGACTGAGCGTAAAGAAAGCCAGCTTAGCGCCCATCAATTGATGGATGCTATGGTCAGCCGTGGTTATCAGGAAGCGATAACCTACAGCTTTGTTGATCCAAAACATCAGGCACTGATGTTTGATGAGACCGCAGCGCTGACTTTGCCACACCCAATTTCGGTTGATATGTCTTCTATGCGAGTGAGCCTATGGCCGGGATTAGTCGGCGCGGTTGCTCATAATCAGAAGCGTCAGCAGTCTGTGTTGGCTTTCGTAGAAACGGGTTTACGCTTTATTCCAGACGAGTCAGCTGAAAACGGTGTTCGTCAGGAAGCGGTTATTAGTGGCATACGTTCTGGTAAAGCGCACTCAGAGCACTGGTCGGAAGGTGACCGCGCGGTTGATTTTTATGACGTAAAAGGTGATGTTGAAGCTTTGTTGGCTCAAACAGGCAATGCTGCAGCGTTTCGTTTTGTTGCATCGCAAAATCCAGCACTGCACCCAGGCCAATCAGCAGCAATTTACCGCGGCTCTGAAAAAGTCGGTGATATCGGCGCTCTGCACCCTAAGTTTGACAAGGCTTTAGGGCTTAACCAGCGCACCTTTGTGTTTGAACTGGCGTTATCAGCCGTGACTGAGCGACCTTTACCGCAAGCTAAGCCGGTATCTCGTTATCCTTCTATTCGTCGAGACCTTGCGGTTGTGGTTGATAAAGACCTTGCGGCGGGTGAGCTGATCGCTGCGATGGAAAATGTTGGCGTAAAACAGTTAGTTGACCTAAACTTGTTTGACGTTTACATCGGTGATGGTGTGGCAGAAGGTAAACAAAGCCTGGCTCTATCCGTTACTCTGCAAGACAGCGACAAAACTTTGGAAGAAGCGGAAGTCACTGAGCTTATGACTAAATTTATTGAGACATTAAAGAGTGAGTTTAATGCAACATTGAGGGATTAAACTATGGCGCTGACCAAAGCAGAACTGGCAGAAGTGCTGTTCGACAAATACGGTGTTAGTAAACAAGATGCCAAAGTGTTAGTTGAAGATTTTTTTGAAGAAATCAGAGTTGCTTTGGAAAAAGGGGAGCAGGTGAAGTTGTCAGGTTTTGGCAATTTTGAACTGCGAACTAAAAATCAGCGCCCTGGGCGCAACCCGAAAACGGGCGAGGAAATTCCAATTTCAGCGCGTCGGGTTGTCACCTTCAAACCTGGTCAGAAGTTTAAAAGTCGAGTTGAAAACGCAGAACCCGAGGATTAACCTCGGGTTCTTTTTTATTTGTACTTAGCGTTTGGAACTAACGAAAGAAGAGCTGGCTAAAGGGATTCAGTAACCGGCTGATACCAGAAGTAAAGTGTAAGGGCGCATCCAGCGTAGCCAGAGTTAAACAGTCTTCATCCTGAGTTTCCGGAGTATGGGTACGACTAGGGTCTAGCAAAATAAAATCGCCGTCCCGGTACTCGCTCTGCTCGTCATTAAAAACACCATCAATAACCAGCGTCGCTTCTTTTCCTTTGTGCGTATGCTCCGGGAGTTTTGCTCCTGGCGCCATGTAAATCAAGTTCGTCTGATTCCCATTGTCCAGAGTTAACGGTGCGCGCCAGAGTTTACCGACCAGTTTCGACCACTCCCCAATGCGATGACTGTTGTGAGCCAGGGTACGAGGCAGTGTAAAGCGACGACCTTCCAGAGACAGTATCTCATTTGGCTGGTGTGCTTGTTTATTACATGCAGAAGACGCGAAAATGGCTTCCAGCATTTGGTCACATTGAGACTTGCTCATTGTTGTACTGGCAACACTAACCAATGTATCCAAATTTTCTTCACACAGCTTCTGCTCAATTTCACACACGGTTTGACGACACGCTTTACACATATCGATGTGTGTGCCTACAACTAACGTCATTGCCGCGCTAAGATCGCCAGAGGCGTACTGATATAAAAGGCCTTCGCCTGGGTGTGATTTAATCATCATCGACTATCAACTCTTTCAATTTTTTTAATGCTAGACGAGTTCGGGACTTAATTGTCCCTAAAGGCACTCCCAGGGCGTCAGAGACTTCCTGCTGAGATTTACCTTCAATATAAATCTTCTCAATAACAACCCGTTGTGCATCGGGCAATTGAGCGTAATAGAAAGAAATTTCCTGCATCAGAACATCGTGATCCAATGCGTAACCGTCGTCGAGGCTATCGTTCTGCTCTGAAAGAATCGGCCAGAGTTCATCTGCACTAATATCATCTTTACGTTTTTTGTTCTTACGAAGCAAATCGAAGCGGATGTTACGAGCTATGGTAAATATCCAAGTGGAAGGAGAGCCACGGTCAGGCTTGAACAAGTGAGCTTTATGCCAGACGTTAGTCATGGTTTCCTGGACGAGATCCATAGCCGTTTGTTCATTTCCAAATTGTCTTGTAGCGTAAGACTGCAGTTTGGGTGCGAATAACCTAAAGAGTTCACTAAAGGCAGCGCGATTTCTATTTTCTGCAATCTTTGCCAGCAGTTCCGCTGCTTTCTCGGCAGCGTCTGTCTGGGTGGTAGCCATAGACCCCCGATTCGATGTTCTTTCTGACACCATTTGCATAATTAGACCTGCTTCTTTTCACACAATGTTCTAACTATTACGGGGTGTTGAGAAAATGGATCACCCAGATGGCAGAATGTTTACTCAATTAACGAATTAAGTCTAACAGATATTCTTTTGCTTTTAGACAACTTTCGCATCTTATCAGCTCTTGTTTTGTATAGACGTCCAGAGGCAGTATTTCAAGCCACCTTGAACAAACCCAATCAAGTTTCTCGTAGCCGAGATCAGGTAACAACTCGGAAAGTTCCGGGTAGGTCTCGAAAGCTTCCTGTAATCGAGTTTTGAGTTTATCGGCTGCGTTATCCAGAGAAAGTTCAGGCCAGTTTTCGAGGTACTCTATTTTCCCAAACCTTAATTTATCGCTTTCAGACCAATGCTCGTCAATGCGAACCCGACTTTTTCCTTCAACGGTTATACCGAGTAAACCATCATCTCTTGGCTCAAAATCAATAATCTTTACGGTGGTGGCGTAAGGAAGAAGGTAATCGCTTGATGTCGTTGCATGTTCGTTGTTAAACATGGCCACCACAAACTCACTGTCATTTTGCAGACACTCTTTTACCAGCCTGGTGTAGCGGGGCTCGAACACCTTCAATTTCATGCGTCCGCCCGGCATTATATGCGACGTAAGCGGAAATAGCGGTAACTGCTGATACTGCTGCATATAACCTCATTTGGCTAGTAGTTTGAACAATTAAGAAACATTACGTTGAGGCGGGTCTGGTTGGATCTTTTTTATCGAATAAATGCCAAACTATTTTTAGCAATATACCGTACATTATTGTCAGTGAAATTCAACAGGGGTTAAAATGACAAAATTAAAAGTGGGTATTAGTTCCTGTTTAATGGGCGATGAGGTCAGGTTTGACGGAGGACACAAGAAATCCGCATTCTGCGTTGATGAATTAAATCGACACATTGAACTGGTGCGCTTTTGCCCTGAAGTAGGTATTGGAATGCCGGTGCCAAGACCGACTATTCGGCTTGAGCAACATGACGATGTACAGGCGGTAGTGCCCAAAACCGGTGAAAATGTTACGTCACAGCTAGCAGCCTTTGCCGATAAGGTTCAGGTGAAAATAGAACAGTTAAGCGGCTACATTCTATGTGCGAAATCTCCTAGCTGCGGTATGGAGCGGGTCAAGTTATATGATCCGGAAACCGGGCATGCACAAAAAGCAGGAATGGGAATTTTTGCCGCGCGTCTAAAAGAAAAGAATCCCGCTTTGCCTTTGGAAGAAGATGGTCGGCTCAATGACCCGCATTTACGTGAAAACTTTGTTATGCGGGTTTATGTGTTTAGTCAATGGAAAGAAATGACACAGAAACTTTCCAAACATCAGCTTTTGCAGTTTCACCAGCGCTGCAAGCTACTTTTGTTAGCCCATAATCAGCAGCGTTACCGCGAGTTGGGTAAACGTCTGGGGGAACAGGAAAGCATCGACAGTGCCTTTGCAGAGCAATATATCATTGATGTGATGGATGCTTTATCAAAACCGGCCTCCCGCAAGAACCACACCAATGTGCTCCAACATATTCAGGGGTATTTTAAAGCGGATCTTGCTCATGAAAGACGAGAAGAGCTGAGCGATATCATTCTGCAGTATCACGATGGCATTCTCCCTCTGATGTCTCCTCTAACGTTAATACGGCATTATTTGCGCGAGTTTCCAAAAGAGTACTTAGAAGGGCAATGGTATCTGACTCCGTATCCCGATGATTTAAAATTACGTTATGGGCTGTAGTGATGCGAGAAGCAATTTGGTTTCGTAGTGATTTAAGAATATTAGATAACCCGGCCGTGTTTTCTGCATACCAGGGCGATGAGCCTCCGTTGGCGATTTTTTTTGTGTGCCATGAAACCTGGAAAAGCCATGACTGGGCACCGATAAAAGTAGATTTTGTCTGGCGAAACTTAGACTGCCTGCAGCAGGATTTAGCTGAAAAGGGCATTGAACTGGAAGTGCAATTAGTACCCAAATTCAGTCAGGTTCCGGGAGCTTTACGATCCTTCTGTCGGGAAAATAGAGTCGACCGAGTACATATTAATGCGGAATATGCGCTGGATGAAAAACGTAGAGACGCAGCTACCAATGCGGTACTAAGTAATGACGATATCGAACTGATTTCGCATCATGGCAACTTGTTGGTGGCGCCCGGAGAGGTCAGAACACAACAAGGGGACTACTACAAAAAGTTCACGCCTTTTAACCGGCGTTGGCGACAAGTGTTAAGCGAAAAAGCTTACAGCGAACCGCTGCAGATTAAACCTTTTTCTCCGGTGACCTCAAAAGGCCTCCCTGAATGCCCGCTGGCGAGAAAAGACTCGTCTGACTGGAGTGCCGGCGAGCAACAAGTTCTGGGGAAACTAGGGCAATTCGTTGGCCACAGGGTTGATGATTATCAACAAGCCAGAGACTTACCGGCTGAAAACGGAACCTCACAACTTTCCGCTTATTTGGCGCAGGGTGTTATCGGACCGCAGACGGCTGTCCGGGCGCTACATAAGTTTTCGCCGGAATTTCCGTTTGGACTTGCTTCCGGTGCCGATACCTGGCTTACCGAACTGGCATGGAGAGAGTTCTATCAGCATCTAATGTACTTTGTGCCGCGTTTATCAAGAGGTGAAAGCTTTCAGACTGAAACCGACAGCATTCAGTGGTTAGAGGACGATGACGCTTTTCAACGCTGGTGTAACGGTCGCACCGGGTATCCAATTGTTGACGCCGGAATGCGTCAATTGACATCAACCGGGTGGATGCACAACCGCTTAAGAATGATCACAGCCAATTTTCTGGTAAAAGATCTATTAGTGGATTGGCGAAAAGGCGAAGCCTTCTTCATGCAGCATTTAATTGACGGGAGCTTTCCGGCAAACAATGGTGGCTGGCAATGGAGTGCTTCGGTCGGAACTGACGCCGTTCCGTATTTTCGTGTTTTTAATCCGGTTAAGCAAAGTGAGAAATTTGATCCTGACGGGCAGTACATTCGTAAATGGGTAGACGAGCTTAAGGAAGTACCAACAAAGTATATTCACTGGCCTCATAGTTGGCTTCAGCAACAAAGTAGTAATAACTATTGCGAACCCATGGTCGAGCACAAATTTGCTCGTGAACGATTCTTAACAACGTTTAAGCAGGTGAAAAATGGATAACAGTGAATTAGTCGAAAAACTCAAAGAATTCTACGATGAGCTGAAAACCGAAAACCTTGATGACCTGGATGAGTTATACCATGACGAAATTTCGTTTACTGATCCAATACAACATGTTGTCGGGCTGGACGATTTTCGCAAGTATCTAAAACACACAATGGAAAACGTTGAGTATTGTCACTTTGCTTTTGACGATGAATGCGTCGGAGAAGAACAGGCGTTTCTAACTTGGCAGATGCGTTACGCACACCCCAAGCTCGCTAATGGCATGGAAATTATTCTGCCGGGAGTTTCGTATTTAACCTTTGAAGACGGCAAAATAAGAGAGCAGAGAGATTATTACGACCTTGGCGCAATGCTTTATGAACACGTACCGCTAGTCGGTTATGTCATTGATAAAATTAAAAATAGGCTAACAGACGAATGAAAGTCTTAATTACTGGAGCTTCATCAGGTATTGGGCGTCAGCTGGCTCTGGATTATGCAGCTGACGGCAATGACGTTGTTGTGTGTGGAAGAAATAACGACGCACTGTCAGAGGTACAAAAACAATACCCTGAAAAAATAACCTGCAGCGCCTTTGATATTACCGATAAAGAGTCGGCAAAAAACGCGTTAGCGCAAATTAACGATATTGATGTCGCCATACTGTGCGCGGGGGTGTGTGAATACCTCGACGTTAAAGCGTTCGATGCGGACATGTTTGAGCGGGTGTTTAAAGTGAATGTGTTCGGCACAATGAATTGCGTGGAAGCTTTACTTCCTCAGTTCAGTGACTCGGCGCGTCTGGTGATTGTTGACAGCCTGGCGAGACTTCTTCCGTTTACCCGGGCTCAGGCTTATGGTGGCTCAAAAGCAGCAATGCATTATATCGCCCGGGGGTTGGAGGTTGATTTGAAACCTCAGGGAATCAAAGTTCAAACCGTATCACCCGGGTTTGTGAAAACACCAATGACTGATGCCAATGATTTTGAGATGCCAATGCGCGTTGACGTTGAATTTGCGTCGAAGGCAATAATAAAAGGTATTAATAAGAACAAACGGGACATCGCATTTCCGTGGCTATTTAGTAGCCTTCTGAAGTTAATGTCTATTTTGCCGGAAGGCTTACAAGTGAAATTATCAGAACAAATGGCAAGGAAGCAGTCGTCATGAAGATAGCCGTTATTGGAAGTGGTATTGCGGGTCTTACCAGTGCTTATTATTTAAGTCGTGAACATCAAGTCAGTGTATTTGAAAAAAATGACTATATTGGTGGGCATACCTGTACCAGCGATGTGAAAATTAATGGCAGTATGTATGCTGTGGATACAGGCTTTATTGTTTTTAATGATAAGACGTATCCACGTTTTAAACGCCTGTTAACAGAGCTGAAAGTGGCCTGGCGCGACACTGAAATGAGTTTCAGTGTACGTGATCCTAAGTCGGGACTGGAGTTTAACGGACATAACCTTAATACACTGTTTGCGCAGCGGAAAAATTTGTTTAGTTTGTCTTTTTACCGTTTGTTACAGGGTATTCTGAAATTTAACGCGGCCGCTAAAAATGCGTTAGAAGAGGATGTCAACGAGGCGGACAATATTACGTTGGCAGAATTCCTTACACGGCACGATATTCCGGAATCGGTCTCGCACTACTACTTATTACCAATGGTTTCCGCTATATGGTCTGCAAGTCTGGCCGATGCGAAGGACTTTCCTCTGGGCTTTTTCTTACGTTTCTTTGATAACCATGGGTTATTGAATGTTAGCGACCGTCCTCAGTGGCATACTTTGGTTGGTGGTTCTCACGCGTACATTCCAATGCTGACAGAACCGTTTAAAGAAAGGCTTGAGCTAAACAGTGAAATTGTTGCGGTTAAGCGCCAACAGGAACAGGTTGTTCTTGTCTTTAGTAGTGGCGAGGAACGTTATTTTGATGAGGTGATTTTCGCCTGTCACAGTGACCAGGCGCTAGCTTTACTTGACGATGCTAGCCCCGACGAAAGGCGTATTCTTGATGAGATAAAATACTGCCCGAATGAGGTTGTTCTGCATACTGATGAGAACTTGTTACCCAGAAGCCGACGTGCCTGGGCAAGTTGGAACTATTTATTAAGAGAAGATGATGCAGCAGAAGAGCAACCCAGTTCAGTAACCTACAATATGAATATCCTGCAAGGGTTGCAATGTGATAAAACCGTGTGCGTTACACTGAACAATACAGCTGCAATTGATTTTGATGAGATCATTAAAACCTTTACCTATGAGCACCCGCAATATTCCGTTCAGTCTTTAAAAGCCAGAGCAGAACGAAATGCAATTTGTGGCAAAAATAGTACTCATTTTGTTGGTGCTTATTGGTATAACGGTTTTCATGAAGACGGTGTAAGAAGTGCCATTGATGTTGTTAACCGTTTGAATACTGAATCGATTGATAACTCATGAAGAGCGCCATTTATTGGGGCGATGTTTTTCATGTAAGACATCGACCCAAACACCACGCTTTTAATTACCGTTTTCAACAATGGTGTATCGATTTATCTGAACTCGACCAAGTCAACTCTATAAGTCGCTGGTTATCCTGTAACAATTTTGCTCCCCTTTGGTTTCGTCGAAAAGACTACCTAAAAGATGAACAGGGCAGTTTACACCGGGCGGCACTAAAGAAAATGTCCTCCCTTGCCGGAAAAGATTTAACCGGTCAGGTTCTATTTGTCGGTAACTTACGTACCTTTGGAATTTTTTTTAGCCCCATTAATTTGTATTTTCTTCGGCAGGACAATGACGAATATACGCACATGCTAGCTGAAGTCAGCAATACGCCCTGGCTGCAACGTCATTATTACCTGGTCGACTTGTCAGAAGAGTCTCCGGAAACTGTAAAACAATTCCACGTTTCTCCGTTTAACCCTATGGATATGACCTACCACTGGCAGATAGAGCCACCCACCGAGAGTTTAAAAATCACTCTAAGCGCCCACCAACAAGAGAAAGATTTTGTTGCTGGCATGAAATTAAATAGACAACCGCTAAACCGTAGTGAAGTTTACCGCGTATTAAGAACAACACCTGTTATGGCTCTTAAAATTATTGGGGGCATTTATTGGCAGGCGTTAAAGCTTTTTATCAAGCGGGTTCCATTTTACGGAAACCCTGGTAACTAAAATAATTAGAAGGCAGTTTGTATGTCCAGTGGTGAAACAACTATGGTAGCGCCTATTCAGTATGGTGTATTGGATAAGCTTTTCCGTACTATCGCTTTTAAGCTATTAGCTCATTTGCAGTATGGGCAGTTGACGATAAAAGAAAAAGGCACGTTCATTGAAGCTTTCGGGCATCCCGATAAAGACCTGAACGCTGAAATTGACGTGAAGGATTCGTCTTTTTACCGTCGCCTGGTTACTGGTGGCAGTATTGGTGCAGCCGAGTTGTATATTGATAAGCATTGGGATACTCCCGATTTAACCTCGGTTATTCGTATTTTTGCCCGTAACTTACCGGCCTTAGATAAACTAGAAACGCGACTGGCCTGGTTAACTTTTCCCTTTAACAAATACCAGCACTGGAGTAATCGTAACCATAAAGGACAGGCAAAAAAGAATATATCAGCCCACTATGACCTGGGTAACGAGCTTTATACCCGTTTTCTTGATAGCGCCATGCAATATTCCAGTGGCTTATTTAAAGAGCCTGCAGACTCACTGGAGCAAGCTCAGTGCAATAAAATGCAGCGCTTATGCGATTCGCTTGATTTAAAAGCACAAGACCACTTGTTGGAAATAGGCACAGGTTGGGGCGGACTGGCCATTTATGCGGCAAAGAATTATGGTTGCCGGGTAACAACGACGACAATTTCAGATGAGCAATTTCAGTACGCTAAGCAGCAAGTTGAAGCGGCGGGCTTGTCCGACAGAATTGAACTGTTGAAGCGTGACTACCGTGACTTAGAAGGACAGTACGACAAGTTGGTCTCGGTTGAAATGATAGAAGCGGTAGGAAAGGAATACTTACCGACCTTTTTCAAAACCTGCAACAAATTGTTAAAAGAAGACGGAAGAATGTCCTTACAGGCTATCACTATTGCCGACCAACGGGCTAAATCCTATGCTCGCTCCGTAGATTTTATTCAAAAGCATATCTTCCCCGGTGGTTTTCTTCCGTCTTTAAGCCAAATGACGCAACTGTTTACACGTTACACCGACTTGGTGGTACGTGACGTGCACGACTTTGGTCTGAGTTACGCAAAAACTCTGAGACAGTGGGAAGAACGGTTTAATGCCCATGAAAGCGAGCTAGAAAAGCTTGGTTACGATGAACGCTTTTCCAGACTTTGGAACTACTATTTCAGCTATTGTGAAGGCGGCTTTCTGGAGCAACGGGTATCGGTTGTTCAGGTTACCGCCAGCAAATCGCAGGCCTACTAATGACATCTATTCAGCATAAAATTGTCAGTTTTGTTCTGTTCAATGCACTTTGGTTCAGTGCTGTTTCCGGCCGTGAGAACTATATTGTGCTTAGCGGCGTTTTATTAGCCTCGCAGTTTTTCTACAGCATTGCCGTAGCCAGGGTCAGCTGGACCCTAATTTTGCGGCTGTTTGCGGTTGGATTATTGCTGGAGGCTATAGTGATTAGCCTGGGCGTTATCGATTTTGCCGGAGGATACTTTCCTTTGTGGCTGGTCATGCTGTGGCTGGGCTTTTCATCTATGGCGCCGGTAGCACTGGACTGGCTTGCACCTAAACCGGCAGTAGCGGTTCTGCTCGGTGCTGTTTCTGGTCCTTTAAGCTATGTTGCAGGAATAAAGCTTAATGCAGCAACCGTTGACTCACTGCCCATTGTTATTGCTTGTTATGCCGCTGTATGGGGACTAATGATGGCGTATTTTGTTTTTTGCATGTCACCTAAGAAAGAACAGGGAGTGTAGAGTATGAAATTCATTTTATGCGGAATTATTGCGCTTTTCAGCCTTAATTCGTATGCCGCTGAATGCACCGATTCCGTACCCGATGACTTTTCTAAAGTTGGGCAAACTCGGCTCAGCGTGTATTTCTGGGACGTTTATGATGCCACTTTATATAGTCCGACAGGTAAGTATAAACAGGACGAACGACAAGCTCTGTTACTGGAATACCTGCGTGATATTAAGGCGGAAGATCTTATCGAAACGACGGAAGAAGAATGGCAGAAGCTGGAACTGAATAGTGATAAACACGAGCAATGGTTAGAAAAACTGAATTCAATCTGGCCTGACATTAAAGAGGGCGACTGCCTGCTCTTAGTTGAAAAGGAAGATGGAACAGCAGAATTTTACCAGGGCGATAAGTTGCTGGGCGAAATTGAAGATAAAGACTTTACTGAGCAGTTTTTAGCTATTTGGCTGTCGGAAAACAGCCGCTTTGAATCTGAGCGTAATGAACTCATTGGGGAGAAATAAAATGAAGGCTTTAAAGGTTTTAGGCTTTACTGTTTTACTCAGTTTACTCGCGGCGTGCTCAACCGGCATTGATGCTTATAAGTCAGCAGAGCCAAAGTTAAAGCTTGAAGAATTCTTTAACGGTGAACTGGTTGCTTACGGTATGGTGCAGGACTACAGCGGTGAAGTGATTCAGCGTTTCGAGGTAACCATGACAGGTACCTGGGAAGGTAACGAAGGCGTTCTCGATGAACATTTTACTTATGCCGATGGTCGTGAGCAGCAACGCGTCTGGCACATAACGAAAACTGGCCCGAATAGCTATGAAGGGCGCGCAGACGATGTTGAAGGTGTTGCTAAAGGTACAACAGCAGGCAATGTTCTTAACTGGGAGTACCAACTTGAAGTTGTGGTAGACGGCGAGCCACTGGTATTGACGTTGGATGATTGGCTGTATCTTATTGACGAGAACAATATGATTAACCGTACCGACATGTCTAAATGGGGCTTCCCGGTTGGTGAGATAACGCTCTATATTGGTAAGAAATAAATATCAAGAATCTCTGTCGGTGACCGATAATAGGAGTATAATCCTGATATTGATATAGCCTTAAAAGGTTTAGGGAAACGGCAGTGGCAATTAATTATCCGACATTTTCTTATAACAACCCCCGCATACAAGGGCAGACCATTTTTATTAAGCGTGGACCGCATCAGGGGAAGTTAGGAATTATAGCAAAAACACTGGATAACGACCGCTTCCTGGTGTCTCAGGCTGACTTTGGTTCTGAAAAAGTTATTTTCAAACGTAGCGACTTTTTAGTGCATCGCTATCGTAAAATAAAAGTTCCAATTGACCGCGTTGCCGGCAAAAATCCGGACGTTCTATAACGAAAAAAGCGACCATTAAGGTCGCTTTTTTTACTTATGGCGGTGGCTTTTATGCACTGCCCCGAGGTAAACGACAATCACTGTCTTTACCTTCTAACTTTTGTTTCCACAGTTCTTTTGCGGTTAAGCCGCCAGAGCTGGATTTTTTCGCCGGAGATGGCTTAGCTGAAGATTTCTTCGCAGCAGGTTTTTTAGCTGCTGGCTTCTTAGTCTCAGCTTTTTTAGCCGCAGGCTTTTTCGTTTCAGTTTTTTTGGTTTCAGTTTTCTTCGACTCCGACTTTTTAGGCGCAGCCTTCTTCTCTTTACCAAGCGTTTTCGCGTCGTCAGCTAACTGACTCAGGCGCACATTTTTGCCTCCATCAACGCTATACCAGCCGTTACTGCTTTCAATTTTAGGCTTTTTACCGTGAGCTTTTTGATAAGCTTCCGTATATTCAGCGATTACCTTATCTTTGTCCAGGTTGCTCATTCAAGTGTTCCTTTATTCAAGGTTTGGTTTAAAAGTATTGTATAAAAATGCTTCGCTATTCGTTTATACCGTTTTTTCGGATTATTGTCTAATTTCGGGTAAACTGAGGCCATTCAGCAAAGCAATTTGGTTTTTAGATATGCCGATAAACAGAAATGAATTACAGAATTATCTTAATAAGCTATTAAACAGTGAGCAGATTAAAGATTATTGTCCCAATGGACTGCAAGTAGAGGGGAAATCCGAGATCCGCAAAGTAGTCAGCGGGGTAACCGCTTGCCAGGCGTTGGTTGACAGAGCAGTCGACGAGAACGCCGATGCAATTCTGGTTCATCATGGCTATTTCTGGAAGGGCGAGCCGTCGGAAGTTGTCGGAATGAAAAAGCGGCGCTTACAGCAGTTGTTGAAGCATGATATCAATTTATTTGCTTATCATTTACCACTCGATGTTCATCCTGAACTGGGAAACAATGCGCAGTTGGCCAAACTGATGGATTGGCAATTCGATGGGCCGGTGGATCCTTCTGATCCGGCATGCCCGCTGGTAACCGGTTGTTTACCTCAGGCCGTTTCCTGCTATGAATTTGCCAGTGAATTAGAGCAGCGGCTAGGGCGTCAGCTGGTTTGTCGCGTGAATAGCTTAAACCAAATTAAGAAAGTTGCCTGGTGCACCGGTGGCGGGCAAGGTTTTATTGACCGCGCGGCTCAGCTTGGTGTCGACGCCTTTATTACCGGTGAAGTCTCAGAGCCGACTATACACAGCGCCCGCGAGCAGGGTATCGCATTTTTTGCGGCTGGGCATCACGCCACAGAGCGTTACGGCGCAAAAGCACTGGGTGAGCATTTAGCGACTCAATTCGCGCTTGATGTTGAGTTTATAGATATTGACAGTCCGGCCTGACGGAAGAGGCCTGGAATGAATAAAAAGAAACAAGAACGCGGCGACTTCAGCGGCATCAGCCAAAAGTTCTCTAAATCCATTTATGACACCACGAAGGGGCAACTCAGGGTTGAGGTGCTCAAGCGTGATTTAGCGCCTCTGTTAGCGACTGAGCCATGTTTAGTGTTGGATGTAGGAGCCGGGCTTGGTCAGGTAAACCAGTGGTTTCAGGAAAAAGGCTTTGCGGTGGTGCATTCTGACCTTTCAACCGAAATGGTTGAAGAAGCTGAGCGCCGCCATAAAGCGGAAGGCCTGGGGCATAAATGCAGGTACGTTTCGGCAAGCTTAACGGAGCTTGCTAATCAGCAGCCGCTAAATCAGTACGATATTATTCTCTGCCACGCCGTGCTGGAATGGCTGCCGGATACCGAGCTCGCCATTCATCAACTGGCTTCGCTATTAAAACCCGGCGGCAAACTGTCGCTTATGTTCTACAACTACCACGCCAAGCTTTTTGCGAATGCCATTTACGGCAACTTTGATTATATTGAACGCGGGCTGAAGGTGAAGAAAACGGTTCGTCTTAGTCCTCAAAACCCGGCGGTACCGGAACAGGTTGATGACTGGCTAGAGCAAGAAGGGCTAAAAGTTCATCAAAAGACCGGTGTTCGTTGTTTCCATGACTACTTGCGCGACCTGACTCATCAGCAACGGTTCGATGAATTACTGGCACTGGAGATGAAATACAACCAAATGTCCCCTTATCGTGAGCTGGGGCGTTATCAACACTGGCTTATAGAAAAACCGAATTGTCAGGAGGAATGACGATGTCAAAGCAATGTGCATTTATTGGATTAGGCGTTATGGGTTACCCAATGGCCGGTCATTTACAAAAAGCGGATCACAAGGTAACAGTTTATAACCGCACTCAGGCTAAAGCTGAAAAATGGGCAAAGGAGTACTCCGGACGCTACCAACCAACCCCGGCTGAAGCGGTTAAAGAAGCTGATTTTGTTATGGTTTGTGTTGGCAACGATGACGATGTACGCAGCGTATTTTACGGTGAAGCCGGTATTCTTGCTAATTTAAAGCCTGGCGCCGTTGTTATTGACCATACTACGGCTTCTGCTGAATTGGCACGAGAGCTGGAACAAGCTGTAAAGGAAAAGCAGGGCACCTTTTTAGATGCACCGGTTTCAGGCGGACAGGCCGGAGCGGAAAACGGTGTTTTAACCGCTATGGTGGGTGGCGAACAACAAACTTTTGAGGCCGCAGATGAGCTTTTCCAGTGTTATGCCAAAACACGACAGTTAATGGGGCCTGTCGGCAGCGGTCAATTAGCGAAAATGGTGAACCAGATTTGTATCGCCGGTGTTTTGCAAGGGTTATCAGAAGGACTTCAATTAGCGCGTAAAGTCGGCTTAGATCCCGATAAGCTTATTGCGGCGATTAGTCAGGGTGCTGCAGGCTCCTGGCAGATGGAAAACCGCTATAAGACCATGTGGGATAACCACTACGAGCATGGCTTCGCTGTAGACTGGATGCGCAAAGACCTAAAAATAGCCTTGGCTGAGGCCGATCGCCAGGGCTTGTCACTACCGGCGACAGCATTAGTGGACCAATTCTATGCCGACGTTCAGAAGATGGGCGGCAACCGCTGGGACACATCAAGTCTTCTGGCTCGTTTGGAAAAGTAATTTAAAAAAAGGAGACTCGAATGAGTCTCCTTTTTCCGTTTAAGCGGTACGGTATTAGCTTATCTGAAGCCTTTACGACGTAATGCGTTAGTACTGAAGTCTTCACGGCTTGGTGAAATATCCCATTCCATGTAAGGGTCTTCTTCATTCCCTAACCCAAGAGATATGTAACGACCGGAATTCAGGTCATATAATGCCTCGGCTGCCATCCATGGAACGTCCTGGTTGTAGAACTGAGTATTCAGAGCTTCACCAACACGCCATAGCTCGCCGCGTCCGTCGTAGTGATCAACGAGTGACGCCGTCCATGTATCTTCATCAAGGTACATTGTACGCTTAGAATAGATATGGCGTTCACCATCTTTCAACGTGCCTTCAACAACCCACACACGGTGTTTTTCATAGCGGATCAAGTCCTGATTCATATGACCAGCTTTTATAATGTCGTCATAGTTAAGTTCAGGATCCATGATTTTGAAGTTGTTGTAAGGAATATAAACTTCTTTCTTACCTTTTAGTTCCCAGTTGTACTTATCCGGTGCTCCGTTGTACATATCCAGGTTATCAGAAGTACGTAAGCCGTCTGCTGCTGTGCCTGGTCCGTCATAAGCAACATTAGGTGCACGGCGAACACGACGCTGACCTGCATTATAAATCCATGCGCGACGGCCTTCTTTGACCTGGTTAATGGTTTCATGAACCAATAGAACGGTGCCAGTTAAGCGAGAAGGGGCTTCAACTTCTTGCATAAAATAGAACAGAACGTTGTCGTCGGCTTCCTGGCGGCCTGTTTCAAGATACTCGGGGAATACCAAAGTTTCTTTTAGTTCAACAGTTACGTAGTCACCGTTAGATAGAACCGGGAACTGGGCAACGTTACGAGTTACAGCGCCGCCACGGTAACGGGTAATGTGATTCCATACGGCCTCTAACCCATTTTCCGGGATAGGGAACGGAATGGTGGTATCAAAGTTTTCGACACCATTACCCCCAGCGACCATTTCTGCACTTTCAGCGTTTGATTTAATTTTAGGCCAAAGCTCGTCTGGGTATGTTGCCGAACGGCGGGTTGGATAGACGATCATCTTATAGTCTGAGTACTTATCGAACATGGCGATTTGGCCTTCGCTCAGGTGTTCTTTGTGCTCATCTAAGTTGTCATGAGTAATAGTAAATAACGGCTTATCATCGGCAAATGGGTTATTACCGCGAACAACTTCCACCGAATGATCAGAGTAACCACCGTTCCAGGCCGGGATAGAGCCATCAGCATTTGCTGCTTTTTCAGCACCAATTGGGGTTAGATCCTGACCAAGCCTTGCGGCTTCTTCCGGTGATACCTTAGCCGCAACGCTCGCGGAAATCACCGACATGGCAAAAACGCCAGCTTTTAGCATCAGTTTATTCATTATAATTTTCCTTGTTGTTCTACTTTCCAACATCACTTTGCCAGAGGACTGACCTCTCAAGCAATACTTTAACGAAAAAAAGCACGAATTTAACGAAAAAAGGTTTTCAAATTATCTTGAGCTTATACAATCCTATGACATTTTTAGTACCCGGGAGGTTCCATGCGCTTGTCTTTAACCCCATTAGGGGTGTTGTTGGGAGCTATTTTTAGCACCACAGTGCTCGCACAGGATAGCGACACAACAACAATTACTGATTATGACGTGATCAGTGCACCAGCATTGTCATCCGACAGGATTAAAAGCGAAGTACTTATTGAAGTGACGATTGTTGGGGCGCGGCTTATAGCCGTCGGCGCGCATGGAAATATTATCTGGAAAGAGAATGATACCTGGGAACAGGCTAAGGTAGATACCAGTGTGCTTTTGACGAGTGTCGCTTTTGCCGACGAATCGAACGGGTGGGCGACCGGTCATCATGGTGTCATTATTAAAACCGAAGACGGTGGTAAAACCTGGAAGCGGCAGTTAGATGGCTTTGAACTAATGACGTTAGAAAAACGTTATTTTGAACAGCGTATTGAAAAACTGAAAGAACAACTTGAATCAACTGACGATGAAGACGTGATAGGTGAGCTTGAATGGCAGCTTGAAGAACTTCAATTTCAGATCAGTAATATAGAAGTCGCCCAGGAGGAAGGCCCCAGCAAGCCCTTTTTAGACCTTTATGCTAAAGACAATCAAACGGTATTTGCGATTGGCGCTTATGGTACTTTCCTGAAAACCGAAAATGGCGGCGAAAGCTGGCAGGTTATTTCGGGTCGTTTGGAGAACCCGGGGGGTTATCATTTAAATACCATTTTTGGTCAGGGTGATGATTTATATATTGTCGGCGAAGCTGGGTTAGCCTTTGCGAGTCACGACGGTGGTGAGAGCTGGGAGACCCTTGACTCGCCTTATCGCGGCTCGCTTTTTGGCGGACACATTGATGCCCGTGGCCGTGTATGGATTTACGGTTTGCGTGGCAATGCTTTTGTCTCAGACGATAAAGGACAAAGCTTTACAACCGTTGATACAGGCACCAGAGTAAATCTTTCTGCGGGAATAAATACTGAAAATGGTACTCAGCTAATTGTTGGGCATTCAGGAACCATTCTTGAAGTTGACGAGAACCTTAAAGTTAAAAAGAGAACTCACCCGAGCGGCTCGGTTATGACCGATATTATTGAACTAGCCGACGGTGAATGGATTATGACCGGCCGTAGTGGTTTGCTGCACTGGCCGGCCAAAATCACTGAAGAAGATGCATTAGCAACGCAACAAGGAGCGCAGTAATGGATAATCCGAGTGCGAATAAACCAGCAGGAGTGCTGGAGAAGTTATTATTCACGGTGCGTGCTCCCTGGCTAATCGTCTTTTTGTTACTGACTTTATTCCTGGGCTATCACGCCTCGCAGGTTCGCCCTGACGCCAGCCTGAGCAAAATGATTCCGACTAACCATCCATTTATTCAAAACTATTTTGATTATCAGGACGACTTAGCCAGCCTGGGGAACGTTGTTAGGGTGGCAGTTGAAAATAAAGACGGCGATATTTTTGAAGCCGATTTTCAACGAGAACTGCAAAAAATTACAGATGAAATTTTCTTCATTCCGGGCGTCAACCGCTCCGGGCTTCGCAGTTTATGGACACCCAATGTTCGCTGGATGGAAGTAACCGAAGAAGGTTTCGTCGGTGGCCCGGTTATTCCCGACGGTTATGACGGCAGTGAAGAATCATTAGATCAATTAAGAACCAATGTTCTGCGTTCGGGGGAAGTAGGTAACCTGGTTGCCAATAACTTTGAATCAACCATCGTTTATATTCCGCTGGATGAAGTTAACCCTGAAACTGGCGAGAAACTGGATTATCAAGAGTTCTCTGAAAAGCTGGAAACCCTGGTTCGCGATAAATACCAAAGTGAAGATATTGAAATTCACATTACTGGTTTTGCGAAACTGATAGGCGATCTTATCGAAGGTGCTGAGCAGGTTGGCTTATTTTTCTTATTAGCCATCGCGATTACTCTGGTCATGCTTTATTTCTACAGTCGCTGTTGGCGCAGTACCTTTATGGTCCTTAGCTGCTCAATTATTGCGGTTATCTGGCAGCTTGGCATTATCGAACTGATAGGCAGTGGCATTAATCCTTATTCAATGCTGGTGCCATTCCTGGTGTTTGCTATTGGGGTTTCACACGGCGTTCAAATTATTAATGCCATTGGCATTAACCGGGTGGCAGGGCTCGATAAAGTCGCCGCCGCGCGTACAGCATTCCGCGGGCTCTATATTGCAGGGTTAACGGCTCTGGCTAGTGACGCCATTGGTTTTACGACCTTGATGGTTATCGATATTGAGGTCATCAAAGAATTGGCAATAGCAGCCAGTATCGGTGTCGCCGTAGTGGTTCTGACTAACTTGGCTCTATTGCCTATTTTAATGTCTTACCTTGGAACGTCAGATAACGGTGTTGCTTACCAGAAGAAAATAGAAGGCGAACGTCATCCTTTATTTGATTTCTTCGCTAAGTTTACTCAGCCTAAATGGGCGTATTCGGCACTGGTTGTTGCTCTCATTATGCTTGCCTGGGGTTTGGTCAACAGTCAAAACATGGCAATTGGTGACCTTGATAAAGGCGCGCCGGAGCTTCGCCCGGATAGTCGCTACAATCAGGACAATGCTTTTATTGTTGAAAACTACAGCTCCAGTACCGATATTTTTGTGGTTATGGCGGCTTCTGCGCCTGAACAATGTATTGCCTACGATAACCTTGAGATTATGGAACGTTTTAGCTGGCATATGGAAAATACCAGCGGTGTTCAGGACGTCAAGTCTGTCGTCTACGTTTCTAAAATGGGTATGTTCGGCATAAACGAGGGTAACCTTAAGTGGTTTAGCTTAAACCGTAATAAATACGTTATTAATGCCTCGTTAAGCCGTATCCCGGACGGTTTGATTAATAACGACTGTTCAATGGCGCCGGTCATTATTTATCTGGATGATCATAAAGCGGAAACATTAAAGAATGTCGTTGGCTCGGTTAACGAGTTTAATCAGAACTATCAGCAGGAAGGTTTAGAACTGTTGATGGCAGCGGGCAACTCAGGTATTGAAGCGGCAACAAACTCAGTTATAGAGGCAGCTCAGAACAAGATGCTCTTGTGGGTTTACGGCGTCGTTATTGTGCTGTGCTTTATCACCTTCCGAAGCGTTCGTACGGTGGCTTGTATTGTATTGCCGCTGGCCTTTACCACAGTGATGAGTCAGGGACTTATGGCGGTGTTAGGCATAGGCATTAAAGTGGCTACCTTACCGGTTATTGCTTTAGGGGTTGGCATTGGTGTCGACTACGGTATTTATATTTACAGTAAAGTGAAAGAGGGCTTGCAGCAGGGCATGTCGTTGCAGGAAACCTACAAGTACTCGCTGGATAACACCGGCAAGGCCGTCGGCTTTACTGGCTTGACACTGGCCATAGGTGTCGCCACCTGGATATTCTCACCCATTAAATTCCAGGCGGATATGGGCATATTGCTCACCTTTATGTTCCTGTGGAATATGCTGGGCGCACTTATCTTAATTCCGGCACTGGCAAGGTTGTTCAGAGTAGGGAATAAAAAAGCTTAGCTCTTACTTTATAATTTGAGTTAGTGAATTAAGGCGCCGGCTTTTATTAAGTCGGCGCTTTTTCTTTTATAACTATAGTGAGTTATTAAAGTGATGCGGCGTAGTCATACAGTGATTTCAGCAACCGCAGTTTATGCGCATCTTCCTGATGCTGGTTCGCCAAGTCTTCTAGTTTCAGGGCAAAGTCCTCTGCGGACAATAAGCCTTCTGGCGGCTCAATTAAGCGCTGCTGACAAAACAGACGCCACTTATTTAGTTCTTTGTCGCTAAGAGTCGATGGGTAGTTTCGTGCCCGGTAGCGAAACAGCAGTGCAGGCATACGCTTGTCCTGAAAATCCAGCTCCAGACCGGCCAGTTGCTGTGGCTCTGACGAACGGATTATCTCCATATGTTTTTTATCCTGAGGAGAGAAAAAGCCATCGTATATCTGGTGATCAACGTCGGTTCTGGGAGCAAACTCTTTGGTTTGTTCAAACACCTGCATGAGCTTGTCACGGAAGTCGCTGTTTTCCTGTAACCATTTAGCGTTTGTCTCCAGGGCGGCTGTATCCAATGCGGCACTATCAGCAGCTTCCGCAGAAATGGTTTTAATGGGCGCTAAGAAAGGACAGCGACCCAAGTGAATATTTTGTATGCCACTCTTCTGTAAGCCTTGCTCTTCCAGTTCTCTACGACTGGTGTAGGTTAACTCCGTTAATTCTTCTACCGATTTATCGGCAAAATCCATGGGAGGAACGCGCAAGTCCCAGGCAATAACGTTGCTATTTTGCTTAGGATGAAAGCCCAACGGCAATATAGCCGACAAATAGCGGTTAGCCGTACCGTAAAACCCACTGACATGTGCCAGAGGCTCTGGTGCCTGCCAGTTAAATAAGTTCAGTAGCTTCTGTTTACGACGAATACTGTAAGCCCACTGCCACAGCTTAGGTTGCTTCTCGCTGATAAGTTTTGCCAGACCAATGGTTGCATAAACGTCGGACATGGCGTCGTGCGCTTGGCCGTGCTCAATGCCATTAGCAACACTCAAGTGCTCCAGTTTTAGACTGGGTTGTCCGTCAGAATTCTCCGGCCAGTTAATACCGTCCGGGCGCAGCGCAAAACAGGCTCGCACCACATCAATTAAGTCCCAGCGTGAATTGCCGTTTTGCCAGCTGTATTCGTAAGGGTCATAAAAGTTGCGATAGAACAGCAAACGGGTAACTTCGTCATCAAAACGAATGTTGTTGTAACCAATAATGGTGGTATTAGGCTTTTGAAACTCATTTGCTATGGCTTTGCTGAACTCAGCCTCACCGACACCTTGCTTTGCTGCGAGCTGTGGGGTTATGCCAGTAATTAAAGTGGCTTCCGGGTTAGGCAGAAAGTCCGGAGTGGGCTGAGCGTAAAGCGTTAAGGGTCGGCCGATTACATTAAAAGCTGTGTCTGTGCGTAAGCCGGCAAACTGTGCAGGGCGGTCCACTAAAGGGTTAGCGCCCCATGTCTCATAATCGTGCCAGTAGAAAGTTTCTTGTTCGTTGTGTGCCATAAGCCTAACTGCTCAGCGGAAAAGGAAAACTATAGCACGAGCCCGCAGATAAATTCAGCCACTCACTCCCTTTCAATCTTATTCACTTGCACATCGTAAGCTTTGTCCAGCTTTTGCTCCAGTGTGCGGTCATCTTCGTGGCGAAAAGCAAGTTCAGCGTGCGGCAGAATGCGTTCTGCTAAACGTTGTGCAACGGCGTCTCTGAACTTTTGTTCGTTATCTAGTGCTTCATTATCTACTTCCAGCGTAATTTGCTGTCTGTCGCCTAAGTGTGTGTACTCAACGCGATAAGTCGGCATCTGCATATCTCCTCGTTGTCAGTTCGTTGCTTTCCTGCGACTATGTTATGACTAACAATCTAGCCTATAACAATAAAATCGAGGTCAGAATGAAAAAACTTTATTTATCTGCATTACTTGCCACTGCTGCGTTTGGATCGCTATTACCAGCCGTAGAGGCGGATGATCATGATGTTGAATACGCTATGGCCATTCATGGTGGAGCGGGTACTATTACTCGCGCGAATTTAACCGCTGAACAAGAGCAAGCCTACAAAGATAAACTGACGGAAGCTTTAGAGGCTGGCCGTAAGGTATTGAAAGAAGGCGGTGATAGCACCACCGCAGTTATTGCTGCTATTCAGGTAATGGAGGAGTCCCCGCTGTTTAACTCTGGCAAAGGTGCGGTTTATACCTGGGACGGAGAACATGAGCTGGATGCTTCACTGATGGAAGGCCTGAACGGCAATGCGGGTGCAGTTGCTGGCGTGAAAACGGTAAAAAGCCCAATAGAACTGGCTCGTGAAGTAATGGAAGAGTCGGTACACGTAATGCTAAGTGGTGAAGGCGCAGAACAGTTCTCCCGTCAGCAAGGCCTGGAGCAGGTAGAGAACAGCTACTTTAATACCGAACACCGTTATCAGCAGTTGCAAAACGCCAAAGAAACCATTAAGAAAAGTGAACAGCCAGAGCAACAGGCCTGGGAATATCTGGATTTAGACTATAAATACGGTACCGTCGGTGCTGTGGCTGTTGATAAAAACGGTCTATTAAGTGCCGGTACATCAACCGGCGGCATGACAGCCAAACGTTATGGTAGAATAGGCGATTCCCCCATTATTGGTGCCGGTACCTGGGCGGATAACGACAGCTGTGCGGTGTCTGCGACCGGACACGGTGAATACTTCATTCGCTTCCACGTGGCGGCTGATATCTGCTCACGGGTTAAGTATAAAGGGCTTTCGGTAAGTGAGGCCGGCGATGAAGTCATTCACGGTGTGCTGGAACAAGCGGGTGGTACCGGAGGCGTTATTATTATTGACGCAGAAGGCAATATTGCTATGCCGTTTAATACCGAAGGTATGTATCGTGGCTACATTAAGGGCGAGGGTGATGCCCATATTGCTATTTATAACGAGGATGAATAAGTTCGGAGTCTATGAGTCGTCAAAAATCGCACGATAAATCACAAAGTCAGCCTTTTGTTGATAAATTTCAGACACAATTAGAGCAATGTACAACACAACAGGCCGCGCTTTTGCGCGGTCGTTTGCGTGGTCTGAGTAAAATTAAAAACGAGCAACGACAGCAGCAAGTGCTGGAGCGGATAGCGGGCGATATCGAGACTGCTGAGTTGGCGTACCTGGAGCGTCAGCAGCAAAAGTTTCATATCAGTTACCCCGAAGAATTGCCGGTTGCCCAGCAGCGTGGTGACATTAAGAAAGCTATTGAGCAAAATCAGGTGGTGGTCATTGCCGGTGAGACGGGTTCAGGTAAGACCACGCAGCTACCGAAAATGTTGCTGGAACTGGGGTATGGTCGCAAAGGTACCATTGGTCATACTCAGCCGCGACGGCTGGCGGCACGCAGTGTTGCTGCCCGTATTGGGGATGAGCTGCAGGACCACGCTAAAAAGCAGGTGGGTTATAAAATCCGCTTTCAGGATGAGACCGCACCGACTACGGCAATAAAACTGATGACCGACGGCATGCTGCTATCCGAACTGCAGCAAGACCCTCTGCTACTGCAATACGACGCCATTATTATTGATGAAGCACACGAGCGAAGTCTGAACATCGACTTCTTGCTGGGGGTTCTGCATACGCTGCTGCCCAAACGTCGTGATCTTAAAGTTGTTATTACCTCCGCGACTATTGAAACCGAACGTTTCTCCAAACACTTTCATGATGCTCCCGTACTGACGGTAACCGGCCGAACCTATCCGGTGGAAGTTCGGTATCGACCGCCAAGAGAAGACGGCAAAGCTGCTGACGCAGACGTACTTCAGGGTGTTTGTGACGCGGTGGAAGAACTGCAGCGGGAAAGCGGTGACATTCTTATTTTTGCCAGCGGTGAGCGCGAAATTCGTGATTATGCGGATGCTATCGGGGATTTACAGCTGCGAAATACTGAAGTATTGCCCTTGTATGCGCGTTTGTCGTCGCACGAGCAGAACCGTGTATTTCAGTCGCACAGTCAGCGCCGGGTGGTTATTGCCACCAACGTGGCCGAAACTTCATTAACCGTGCCGGGCATACGCTTTGTGATTGACCCGGGTACAGTGCGGATGAGCCGCTACAGTTATCGCACTAAAGTGCAGCGCTTACCCATTGAACCGATTTCACAGGCCAGCGCCAACCAGCGCAAAGGGCGTTGTGGCCGTATAGGTCCGGGTATTTGTATTCGCTTATACAGTGAAGAGGACTTTTTGCAGCGTCCGGAATATACCGATCCAGAAATTCTCCGTACCAATTTGGCGGCGGTGATACTGCAAATGTCGTCGTTGCGTCTGGGGGATATTCGTCAGTTTCCTTTTGTGCAAAAGCCCGACGAGCGTTTTGTTAAAGATGGCCTGAACTTACTGGAAGAGTTGCATGCGATTAAGCCCGGACGTAAAAATGAACAGCCGAAATTGACGGATACGGGACGTCAACTGTCGCGGCTGCCGCTGGATCCGCGACTGGCCAGAATGGTCATAGCTGGACAGCAATATGGTTGTGTCCGTGAAATGCTGATAATTACCGCGGCTCTGAGTATTCAGGACCCTCGTGAACGGCCACACGATGCGCAGCAAAAAGCCGATGAATGGCACCAGCGTTTTCGTGACAAAAGCTCTGACTTTATGGCGTTTCTCAATTTATGGAACTACGTCAAAGAGCAGCAGAAGGCCTTGTCAGGAAATCAGTTCCGTAAGCAAATGGGTCGTGAGTTTGTTCATTTTATGCGCTTGCGTGAGTGGCAGGACATTTACACGCAGAGCCGACAAACGGTTCGTGAAATGGGGTTATCCATTAATGAAGAACCTGCCACTTTCGAACAAGTACACCGGGCGTTAATTACTGGTTTATTGTCTCAGGTGGGCTTTAAAGAAGACCGACACGAATATCAGGGAACACGGCAAACGCGTTTTCATATTTTCCCGGGCTCAGGTTTGTTTGGTAAACCGCCCAAGTGGGTTGTTACTGCTGAACTGGCGGAAACTTCAAAATTGTATGCGCGCATTAATGCCGATATTGACCCGCTGTGGATTGAAGAAGCCGCGCCACACTTAGTGAAAAAACAATACCTTGAGCCTCATTTTGAGAAGAAGCAAGGCAGTGTGATTGCCGATGAGCAGGTGACGTTACTGGGACTTATTCTGGTACCCAGAAGACGTGTCCAGTTTGGTCCGGTTTCACCGGTTAAAGCCCGGGAGATCTTCATCCGCGAAGGGCTGGTTAATTCGCAGCTAACACGTAAGCTGCCTTTTATTCAACACAACTTAAAGTTGATAGAAGATGTTCAGGCGCTGGAGGCGAAGTCACGGCGTCGCGATATTCTGGTGGACGAAGAGGTTTTGTTTGAGGCTTACGACCGCGCCATACCCGAAGGCATATACAACGAAAAGTTGCTGGCAGGCTGGTGGCATAAGGCGGCCAAAAAAGAGCCTAAGCTGCTGTTCTTTGAGCGTGACGACCTTATTGCCGGCGAAACCGAGCACATTACTGAAAATGAATATCCGGAATTTTGGCGCCAGGGTAATCTGCGATTGCCATTAAGTTATCACTTTGAGCCTAACGCCGAAGACGATGGTGTCAGCGTGAATATTCAGTTAGGTATTCTGAACCAGGTGAAGCCGGAAGGTTTCGACTGGCATATTCCGGCGCTCCGTGAGGAACGAATTGCTCACTTAATTAAGTCGCTGCCGAAAACCTTACGCCGGAATTTTGTACCTGCACCTAACTTCGCTGGCGCGATTATAGCCGATATTGAACCGCTGCAAGGGCGCTTAACCGACGCTATGGCGACTAAGTTGCGCCGTATGACCGGCGTAACGGTTCCGGAAGAAAGTTGGGATGAGTCCTCGCTGCCTGATCATTTACGCATGAACTTTAAGATTCTTGACGGCAAAAAGTTGGTTAGCCAGGGGCGTGATTTGCAAAGCCTTCAGCAGCAATTGTCGGGTAAAGTGCAGCAGCGACTGGAGAAAACTGCCGGTGACGATATTAGTCGAGAGCAGGTCGATAGCTGGGACTTTGATGACTTACCGGAAGTTATTACCGAGCGCCAGCAAGGTTTTGAGCTGAAGGCGTATCCGGGCTTAATTAATAAAGGCAAAGGACAGGTTGCTTTGCAGTTGTTCGATAACCCGGAGCAGGCGAAGAAGCATCATAAAGCCGGTGTACGGGAATTGTTGCTGCAACAAATACCATCACCTATCAAGCATTTACAGAAGTCGCTGTCGAATAAAGCCAAGTTGGCCATGTACTTTAACCCCTGGGGGAAAGTGGATGCGTTAATAGCTGACTGTATAGCAGCGGCGGTAGACGGCCTGGTTCAGGAACAAATAGAGCAGGGTAATACGCTTCGGGAGCAAAAGGGCTTTGAGCAATTAAAAGATATTGTTCGTGCTAATTTGAATGATCGTGTTGAACAAATAGCACTGGAAGTTGAACAGTGCCTTCTATTGTCACAACAGGTTCGAAAGTCTCTTAAAGGTAAAATCCCACTGGATCAAATCCAGTCCCGAGGCGATATTCAGGACCAACTGGATAACTTAGTGTTCGCCGGATTTGTCTCTGCTTTTGGCGGGGAACGTTTGAGTGACATAGTACGTTACCTAAAAGCTATTCAACGTCGGCTAGAAAAACTGCCGGTTGACCCGAATAAAGACCGGTTGATGACTCTGACTCTGGCAAACCTTGAAGAGCAGTACAAAGCGGTGGTGAAAGCTTATGAAAATAAAGGTTCGGTGGTTTCAGATGAGGTTGCTGAAATTCGCTGGATGATTGAGGAGCTGCGAGTATCATTCTTCGCGCAGACACTCGGAACCAAGTATCCCGTTTCAGAAAAACGGGTTAAACAAGCAATAGAGGCGGCTAAATAGCCGCCTCTAAGATAGGGTTACATTACTTACACAGAGTTATGCTGTATAAAGCCCTAAGTTCTCTTTTGCGTAGGCTTCAAATTCTGTGAAACCGCCAACGTGTTGTTCGTCGACAAAAATTTGAGGAACCGTTTGTACCGGTTTGCCTACCGTTTTTTCCAGGTCAGCTTTGCTGATGCCTTCAGCGTGAATGTCGACATAGCGATAATCAAAATCTTCCATATCGGCTTTTAATTTATCCGCAACTTCTACGGCACGAACACAAAAAGGACAACCCGGACGTCCAAAAATGACTGTAAACATGAAATACCTCTCTCACAAAAATTTATGGTGCCATTATCCAGATTTTATTGCTGGTTAACAATTGTTCTGCACGATGGCCACAATCGGTTTAATGAATAATACTTAGTGGTCAATATCCAGATCCGACTCCGGGACACAGCAGCAGGGCAGAATATCGCCTTTTCTGACATAAGCCAGAGGTTCTGTTGTATAACGGACTTTACCGGACTTCAGGGTGCTACGGCAGGCACCACAAAAACCACTGCGGCAGTGGTAGTGCATTTCTAACTGATGCTTTTCTAAGGCCTCGAGTAAGGTGCCTTCAGTCGCGTCAACGGCAAGTTCGGGTCCACCGTTGACAGTGACTTTAAAGGTGTTAGCCATAGCTTAGAGATCAAAGTCCCCAAGGTCGGAAGCATTAACTTCGCTGTCTATCTGACCAACAAGGTAAGAGGTGATTTCTGATTCCTGCGGCGCTACCTGAACGTTGTCTGAAACCAGGTACTTGTTCATCCACGGTAGTGGGTTGGAACGCTGGTTCTCAAACGGTGCGTCAAAGCCAATGGCCTGCATACGTAAGTTAGCAATATATTCGACGTACTGGCAGAGCATGCTCTCGTTCAGGCCAATCATTGAGCCGTCTTTAAACAAGTAGTGCGCCCACTGTTTTTCCTGCTTCACTGCAGTCATGAAAATTTCATAGGCATCGTCACGCAGTTCTTCGGCAATTTCTTTCATTTCCGGGTCGTCTTCGCCGTATTGCCACAAATTAAGAATATGCTGTGTCGATGTCAGGTGAACGTTTTCGTCGCGGGCAATCAGCTTAATAATTTTTGCGTTGCCTTCCATTAACTCACGTTCTGCAAAAGCGAAAGTGCAGGCGAAACTGACATAGAAACGAATAGCTTCCAGCGCGTTAACCGAGTTAATGCATAAAAACAGTTTCTTCTTAATTTCCCGCTGCGTTACGGTATGGGTTTTGCCTTCAACAACGACATCGCCTTCACCGTGCGTCTGCAACAGCTGAGTATAGAAAATAAGATCATCGTAGTACTTAGAGATGTCATTCGCGCGAATTTTAATTTGCTCATTAATGACGATATCTTCAAAGACTTCGCTGGGATCACTAAACAGGTTACGCAGAATATGTGTGTACGAGCGCGAATGTATGGTCTCAAAGAATGACCAGGTTTCAATCCAGGTTTCCAGTTCCGGAAGAGAAACAATAGGCAGTAACGCGATATTCGGCGAACGTCCCTGAATTGAATCTAACAGTGTTTGATACTTCAGGTTAGAAATAAACACATGCTTTTCACTGGCTGTTAACTTGTTAAAGTCGATGCGGTCGCGGCTGACATCGATTTCTTCAGGTCGCCAGAAAAAGCTGATTTGTTTTTCAATCAGCTTTTCAAAAATGCTGTGTTTTTGCTGGTCGTAGCGAGCAACGTTAACGGAGTTGCCTAAAAACATAGGCTCCGTTAACGGGTTATTCTGCTCTTGATTAAAGGTTGAGTACGACATTCGCTAAAATCCTTCTTATTAAATTTTGCAGGCGCCGCCGGCACAGTCATCATCTTCTTCAATGATCACTGTTGTCGGCTGAGCTTGAGACGCAGCAGCACCTTTACGTGCCGCAATGTCGGATTGGTTATCCGCAGCACCGTCACGGGTGTTGTGATAATAAAGCGTCTTAACGCCAAGCTTATAGGCCGTTAATAAGTCCTGCAGAAGCTGCTTCATTGGTACTTTACCGGCTTCGAATTTACTTGGGTCGTAATTGGTGTTCGCAGAAATTGTCTGGTCGACAAACTTTTGCATAATACCAACCAGCTCAAGGTATCCCTTATTGTTAGGGATTTGCCATAACAGCTCGTACTTGTCTTTTAAGTTTTCGTAGTCTGGAACAACCTGTTTGGTGACACCGTCTTTTGACGACTTAATGCTGACAAAGCCACGAGGCGGTTCAATGCCGTTGGTCGCGTTAGAAATCTGCGACGATGTCTCAGAAGGCATTAACGCGGATAACGTTGAGTTACGCATGCCGTGTTGTTTGATGTCAGCACGAAGCTTGTCCCAGTCCAGATGCAGAGGCTCATCACAAACCTTATCCAGGTCTTTCTTGTAGGTATCGGTTGGCATAATGCCCTGAGAGTAGGTGGTCTCATTAAATTTAGGGCACGCACCTCTTTCTTTAGCCAGGTTCATTGACGCCTGCATCAGATAATACTGTATTGCCTCAAAGGTCTGGTGAACCAGGCCATTTGCAGAGCCGTCTGAATATTTAACGCCGTGCTTGGCTAGGTAGTAAGCAAAGTTAATAACCCCAATACCCAGAGTACGACGGTTCATTGTTGCATTGTAAGCGGCCGGAACCGGGTATTCCTGATAATCCAGCAGGCTGTCCAGTGCACGAACAGCTAAGTCGGCAAGGTTTTCAAATTCACTTAAGCTCTCAATTTTGCCTAAGTTAAAGGCCGACAGTGTACACAGGGCAATTTCACCTTCTTCGTCATTCACATGGCTTAGAGGTTTAGTTGGTAACGCAATTTCAAGGCACAGGTTGCTCTGACGAATAGGAGCAACTTTAGAATCGAACGGGCTGTGAGTGTTGCAATGGTCAACGTTTTGTACGTAGATACGGCCAGTACTGGCGCGTTCCTGCATAAACAAACCAAACAACTCAATGGCTTTAATACGTTTTTTGCGGATGCTCTCATCCTGCTCGTACTGAAGGTACAAACGCTCAAATTCGTCCTGATCTTCAAAGAACGCGTCGTAAAGGCCTGGCACATCCGACGGGCTGAACAAAGTAATGTAATCGTCTTTAATCAGACGCTGGTACATGGTGCGGTTAAACTGCACACCGTAATCCAGATGACGAACGCGGTTTTCTTCAACACCGCGGTTGTTTTTCAGTACCAATAAGCTTTCAACTTCCAGATGCCAAAGTGGGTAGAACAGGGTAGCGGCGCCACCACGAACACCACCTTGCGAACAGCTTTTTACCGCTGTCTGGAAATATTTATAGAAGGGAATACAACCCGTGTGGAAAGCTTCACCGTTACGAATAGGGCTACCCAGAGCGCGAATACGCCCTGCGTTAATGCCAATACCGGCGCGCTGTGATACGTATTTTACGATGGCGCTTGAAGTGGCATTAATAGAGTCGAGGCTATCGCCGGCTTCAATCAGAACGCAGGAGCTGAACTGACGCGTAGGCGTGCGCACACCCGACATAATAGGTGTTGGCAGCGAGATTTTGAATTCAGAAGCGGCGTCGTAGAAACGTTTAACGTAGTCCATACGAGTGCTTTTCGGGTAGTTGGCGAACAAACAAGCCGCTACCAGAATGTATAAGAACTGAGCGCTTTCGTAGATGTCGCCGGTAACCCGATTCTGAACCAGATATTTGTTCTCAAGCTGCTTAACTGCCGCGTAAGAGAAGTTCATGTCACGCCAGTGATCCAGAATTTCGTCCATCTGGTCAAACTCTGCTTCAGTGTAGTCTTCCAGCAGGTGCTCATCGTAGCGATGCTCTGCAACCATCTTTTTCACCTGGTCGTAAAGACGCGGCGGCTCAAACTTTCCGTAGGCTCGTTTACGCAAGTGGAAAATAGCCAGACGCGCAGCCATATATTGATAGTCGGGCGCTTCTTCTGAAATTAAATCAGCTGCGGCTTTTATAATAGTCTCGTGGATATCTTCGGTTTTAATACCGTCGTAAAACTGAATGTGAGACTTAATTTCGACCTGAGAAGCTGAAACATTGTTAAGACCTTCAGCGGCCCACATGATAACCCGGTGGATTTTATCAAGGTTTAGCGGTTCGCGTTCGCCGCTGCGTTTAGTGACATATAGTTGCTCGTTCATTTTGCGCCGACTCTTAGCTTTTTGTTATATGTTTGTAGCCACAAGATATTGTGCTTATTAGTTGTACAGGGCGATAATTACACAATATCTAGTGTCTTGGGAATGAAGAGTATGCTAGGTCTAACTGCCACTTCGATCAAGTAAATTTACGGGCAAAAACAGGAATAATTTTGATTTAGAAATCTTGATTTTTTGTCAGCCTATGTTTGGCGTGAGTTTGCGCTGGTAATTCTGCTATATATTTTTTTGATCTTTCAAAACATGTTTATAGATCAAGAGTTATCAATAGCAAGTAACTTAAGTAACTCCAGTGGTGAGGCGATATGATAGTCGGCTTGCCAGCGTTGTGGCTGATCCTCATTGCTAATATAGCCATATTCGGCAAGCACCGTAACCATGCCGGCATTGCGACCGGCTTCGATATCCCGTTCTGCGTCTCCGACATAAAGACAGTCAGCAGGTTCTATTCCCAGTTTTTCAGCTGCATAGAATAAAGGTTCCGGCGAGGGTTTCGCCACGCTTAAGGTATCACCGCTTACGACCACGCGAATAGCTTCAAACTCCGGAAAGTGAGGCAGTAATTGTTGAGTGAGCCGCTCTGGTTTATTGGTGACTATGGCAACCTGAATGGATTCACGCTGCAGCACCGCAAGTAGCTCCAGAACTCCGGGATAGGGTTGCGTATGAGTAGCTATATTCTCTTTATAGGCACTGAGAAAAGCGTGTCGCAGTTCGGCTTCCATGTCGCTGTACTCATTGGCAAAAGCTAGCTGCAGCATACCTCTGGAACCATGGGACGCGACTGGAGTAAACACCTCAGCCGTAACGGCAGGGCGTTCGTATTGTTCGCATACGGCGTTCAGTGCAGCACCCAGATCTGGGGCTGTATCAAGCAGCGTGCCATCCAAATCGAATAACACCGCCTTTACCGGAGAGTTTTTGTCTGATGAGGCCATTTATGACTCCGGCTTCTTTAAAGCGATAATGTAATTCACATCAACATCTTTTTCTGAAAGAACAAAGCCTTTCAGTGGATTAAAGATAAGACCATTAATGGCGATATCTTCTAACGCGGCGGCATCTGTCATACGCAGTAGCTCTGATGGTTTGATAAAACGTTGATGCTGATGAGTTCCTTTGGGAACCCAGCCTAAAACATGCTCAGCGGCAACAATACCTAACAGCCAGGACTTTACATTCCGGTTTAGCGTGGAAAAAAAGATCTTCCCGCCAGGTTTTAGTGCTTTAGCACAGGCTTTTACAATAGCTTCAGGGTCAGGTACATGCTCTAGCATCTCCAGACAAGTCACCACATCAAAGCTTGCTGGCTGCTGTTGCGCCAGAGTTTCGATAGCAATGCATTGGTAGTCGATTTGACGCCCGCTTTCTAAGGCGTGCAAACGTGCCACTTTTAATGACTGTTCGGCTAAATCAACCCCTGTAACCTGAGCGCCGCGCTCAGCCATAGCTTCGCTCAGTAACCCACCACCACAGCCGACATCTAATACCTTTTTACCGAACAGGCCTTCAGTATGGTTTTCAATAAATCCCAGCCGAACGGGGTTTATTTTATGTAAGGGTTTGAATTCTCCATCGGGGGCCCACCAGCGCGAGGCAAGGGCTGAAAATTTTGCGATCTCTTCCGGATCGACGTTTTTTTGTTCACTTTTAGAGCGACTGGTGGTCATAGATTATGCGTCTTTAAGAGATGGATAACGCGGCTAGTCTACCTCAGGCAAAGAATAAGAAAAAGAGGGTGCGAGACGCGTTTGGGATGGGTACAATGATTGGATCAAAATAACAATGAATATGCGGATCTATATTTAGGGAATAAACTATGAGCGATCTAGGCAGAGAAGTGTCACCGGTAAATATCGAAGACGAACTAAAGAGCTCGTACCTCGATTATGCCATGAGCGTCATTGTTGGGCGTGCTTTACCAGATGTTCGTGACGGCCTGAAGCCAGTACACAGACGAGTCTTGTTCGCAATGAACGAATTGCGCAACGACTTTAATAAACCTTATAAAAAGTCAGCTCGTGTCGTTGGTGACGTTATTGGTAAATATCACCCGCACGGTGATAGTGCTGTTTACGACACTATTGTACGTATGGCACAGAACTTCTCCTTGCGTTATATGCTGGTCGACGGCCAGGGTAACTTTGGTTCGGTTGACGGCGATTCCGCTGCCGCGATGCGTTATACCGAAATTCGCATGGCGAAAATTGCGCATCAGTTACTCGCCGATTTAGATAAAGAAACGGTTGATTTTGTAGACAACTATGATGGTACTGAGCGTATTCCAGACGTTCTGCCTACCCGCGTACCTAACCTATTAGTTAACGGTTCTTCCGGTATTGCCGTTGGTATGGCAACCAATATTCCACCACATAACCTGACCGAAGTTATCGACGGTTCACTTGCCATGATTGATAACCCGGAGATTGATGTTGAAGGGTTAATGGAATACATCCCGGGACCGGACTTCCCGACAGCGGCGACAATTTCTGGCCGTAGCGGTATTGTCGAAGCTTATAAAACGGGTCGTGGCCGTATTCATTTGCGCGCTCAGGCTGAAATTGAAGTTGATGAGAAAACGGGTAAAGAAACCATCATTGTTACGGAAATTCCGTATCAGGTGAATAAAGCTCGCTTAATTGAAAAAATTGCTGAGCTGGTTAAAGAAAAACGCGTTGAAGGTATAAGTGCACTGCGTGATGAGTCTGACAAAGACGGTATGCGTATCGTTATTGAAATTCGTCGTGGTGATGTTGGCGAAGTTGTTCTTAACCATTTGTACGCTAATACTCAGTTACAGGTTGTCTTTGGCATCAACATGGTTGCCCTGGATAAAGGTCAGCCGCGCTTGTTTAACCTGCGTGACATGCTGGACTGCTTTATTCGTCACCGTCGCGAAGTAGTCACGCGTCGCTCAGTCTACGAATTACGTAAGGCACGTGAACGGGCTCATATTTTGGAGGGTCTGGCGATATCGCTGGCTAATATCGACGAAATTATTGAACTTATCCGTCGCTCACCAACGCCTGCTGAAGCTAAAGCTGGACTAATTGCCTGCGCATGGCAGCTGGGTGATGTTGCCGCAATGCTGGAAACTGCCGGCGTTGATGCTGCGCGTCCTGATCATCTGCCGGAAGAATACGGCATTCGCGATGGTAACTATCACCTGACCGAAGAACAGGCTCAGGCTATTCTGGATTTACGCCTGCACAAACTGACCGGTTTAGAGCACGAAAAAATTCTGGATGAATACAAAGGCCTGTTAGAGCAGATTGCTGAACTGCTGCATATCCTGAACAGCTCAGAACGCCTGATGGAAGTGATTCGTGAAGAACTGGTAGAAATACGTAACAACTTCGGTGATGAGCGTAAAACGGATATTACTGCTGCTGCACACGACATCAGCATGGAAGATTTAATCAACGAAGAAGACGTTGTTCTGACACTTTCTCACGAAGGCTATGTGAAGTATCAGCCTCTGACTGAGTACGAGGCACAACGTCGTGGTGGTAAAGGTAAAGCCGCCACTAAGATGAAAGACGAAGACTTTATAGAAAGACTCTGGGTAGCGAACACGCATGACACCATTTTATGCTTCTCAACCCGTGGTCGTATTTACTGGATGAAAGTTTACCAGTTGCCGCTGGCAAGCCGTGCGTCTCGTGGTAAACCAATAGTGAACTTGTTACCGCTGGAAGCCGACGAGCGTATTACCGCTATTCTGCCAACACGGGACTATCCGGAAGATAAATTCGTTGTTATGGCAACGCGCAAAGGCACAATTAAGAAAACGCCATTACCAGAGTACTCACGTCCTCGTAACGGCGGCATCATTGCACTGAACCTGGTTGATGACGACGAACTGATTGGTGTTGATATCACTGACGGTAACGGAGAAATCATGCTGTTCTCTGACGCTGGTAAAGTGGTGCGTTTTGCTGAAGAGCAGGTGCGTTCAATGGGCCGTACCGCCACTGGTGTACGTGGTATTCGCCTGGAAGACGGGCAGCGTGTTGTATCACTGATTGTTCCTCGCGAATACGAAGAGGAAGAAGCGAATGTATTAACCGTGACTGAAAACGGTTACGGCAAACGTACGCCGCTAACTGAATATCCGGCTAAGAGTCGTGCCACCAAAGGTGTTGTCTCTATTAAAGTCAGCGAACGTAATGGTTCAGTTGTAGGTGCCATGGAAGTTATTGACGGCAATGAAATCATGCTTATCAGTAATAAAGGCACTCTGGTAAGAACTCGCGTCAACGAGGTTTCAACCGTTGGCCGTAACACTCAGGGCGTGCGCTTAATTCGCACCGCCGATGACGAAAAAGTCGTTGGCCTGCAGCGAATTGATGAAATTGATGAAGATGAAGTGTTAATTGACGGCGAGGTTGCTGAAGAAGGTGAAACCGCAGCTGAAGACAATACCGAAAATCAAGAAGGTTCCGACGAGTCATGAGTCAGTTGTTTAACTTTTCTGCCGGACCGGCAATGCTGCCGGTCGACGTTTTGAAGCAAGCCCAGGAAGAGTTATTGAATTGGAATGGGCAGGGTGTGTCGGTAATGGAAATTTCTCATCGCGACCCTGCTTATGTTCATATGGCACGTGAAGCTGAGCAAGACCTGCGCGACCTGTTAAACGTACCTGATGACTATGAAGTCCTCTTTTTGCAGGGCGGTGGACGCGGCCAGTTTTCTGCGGTTCCGCAAAATATTGCGTCACCGGATGCCACCGTAGATTATCTGGATACAGGAATTTGGTCCGGTTTTGCTATCCGGGAAGCCGAGAAGTTTGTTTCCAGAGTGAATGTTGCCGGGCAAGTTCAGGAAGGCGCTAAAGGCAAAGAAATTCAGTCTCCAAAAGACTGGAAATTGTCTGAAAATGCCGCCTATTTTCATTATTGTCCTAATGAAACCGTCGATGGTATTGCGTTGCATGAGATTCCTGATGTAAAAGCGCCAATTGTCGCCGATATGTCATCGAACATCCTTTCTGAACCACTGGATGTCTCTAAGTTTGGCGTCATATATGCTGGAGCTCAGAAGAACATAGGTCCTTCCGGCTTTGCCATTGCCATTGTTAAAAAGTCTCTATTAGGCGAGCCGCAGAAGCAGGTGTCGTCTATTATGGATTACCAGCTTCAGGCGAAAGACGGGTCTATGTACAACACGCCCAACACCTTTGCCTGGTACCTGGCTGGGTTGGTATTCAAGTGGCTAAAAGCTCAGGGCGGACTAACCTCTATGGGCGAACGCAATCGTCATAAAGCGCAGCTTATCTATGACTTTGTCGATAAGTCCGATTTTTACAGCAATAAAATTAACCCCGCTTATCGCTCAATTATGAATGTTCCTTTCCAGTTGGCCGACGACAAACTCGATGAAGCGTTTTTAAAAGGCGCCAAAGAAGAAGGCTTACTGGGTTTAAAAGGCCATCGCTTTGTCGGTGGTATGAGAGCTAGTATTTATAACGCAATGCCGGTGGAAGGCGTAGAAGCATTGCTAAGTTATATGGCAGATTTCGAGCGCAAGCTTGGCTGAATAAATAGAATAAAAAAAGGTAGTGAATCGCTATGGCAGAATTTAATGCATTAGAACTGGTTAATCCCGGAGTGAAGCAATTACGTCCGTATCAGGCAGGTAAGCCTACGTCTGAATTACAGCGTGAGTTAGGTCTGCAGCACGTGGTTAAGCTGGCTTCAAATGAGAACCCTCTGGGTTTGAGTGACAAAGTAAAAACCGCGCTGGAAGCCGAGTTAACTGATTTAGTGCGTTACCCCGATGCTAACGGTTACTACCTTAAAAGCCGTCTGGCTGAGTTACATGAAGTTGGAACGCAGCAAATAACTCTGGGTAACGGCTCTAACGATGTTCTGGAAATTTTAGCCCGTACCTTTGTGTCGGATAAAGACGAAGTTATTTTCTCACAACACGCATTTGTAGTGTATCCGCTGGTGACTCAGGCTATTGGTGCTAAACCTGTTGCTGTTCCCGCAGTAGATTACGGGCACGATCTTGATGGTATGGCAAAAGCCGTTACCGATAAAACCAAGATGATTTTTATTGCTAACCCGAATAACCCAACGGGTACGTTTTTATCAACCTCAGCACTGAAAAGCTTCCTGGATAAAATACCGCAGCATATTATTGTGGTTCTGGATGAAGCTTATTACGAATATGTGCCGGAAGACGAACGAGCGCCGTCGGTAGAGTGGATAATAGAATATCCTAACCTGGTGGTTAGCCGGACGTTTTCTAAAGCTTATGGCTTAGCCGGTTTGCGCGCAGGCTACGTCGTCAGCGACGAAGGTGTGGCAGATGTCCTTAACCGTATTCGTCAGCCGTTCAATATGAACTCGTTGTCACTGAAAGCGGCTGAAGTGGTATTAGATGATCATGCCTATTTGCAAAAAGCCGTTGAATTAAACGCACAGGGTATGAAGCAGTTAACTGACTTTTGTGAAGATTCAGGACTTAACTACATTCCATCTTATGGTAACTTTTTAACCATAGAAGTTGGGCCCGATGCTGAGAAGCTTTATGACGAGCTTCTTCATGAAGGCGTTATTGTACGTCCTGTAGGTGGCTATGAGTTGCCTAATCATTTACGTGTCAGCATTGGCCTGCCTGAAGAAAATCAAGCCTTTATTAAGGCAATGAAAAAGCTGCGTGGTTAATTCTATTCAGTTAGAGCCGCGACAGCATTGTCGCGGTACTGTCACCTTACCCGGTTCAAAAAGCATTGCTAACCGGGCATTGCTTATGGCTGCTTTATGCCAGACTCCCGTCACCTTACATAATTTACTGGTTAGCGATGACACTAGCCGCATGCGTGAAGCTCTTAATGCATTGGGAGTGAGCTTTGAAGATGACAAACTCACTACCCGGGTGCATGGTTTAGGAGGGCATTGGAACAAATCTGCTTCTGATCTCTATCTGGGAAACGCCGGTACGGCAATGCGGCCGCTCATAGCCGTGTTAGCGGCAACATTAAAAAGCGAACATCAAGCGGTAGTGTTAAAAGGTGATGCCCGAATGCATGAGCGCCCGGTTAAGCACTTAGTTGATGCTTTACAGCCTCAGAGTGCCGGGGTTAACTATCTGGGTGAGACAGGGTTTCCTCCTTTAGAAATGACTTCTGGTTTAAAGTCGGGTCACTTTGAAATTGATGGTTCGGTATCCAGCCAGTTTATCTCGGCCTTGCTGATGGCGCTTCCGTTACTGCCCGGTAATTCAACCCTGACATTAAAAGGGAATGTGGTTTCACGGCCTTACATTGAACTGACGCTGCAAATGCTCGCAGACTTTGGCATTTCGATAAAAGAATGCTCTCCTCAGCGCTACGCTATTACCGGTGGGCAATGCTATCAGTCGCCCGGCGAATACTGGGTCGAAGGCGATGCCAGTGCTGCGTCTTATTGGATGGCTGCCGCGTTGTTAGGTAAAGGTCCGGTTGAGATTATCGGTGTTGGTAAAAACTCTATTCAGGGCGACAAACGTTTTGCCGAAGTCATAGAAGCCATGGGCGCGTCAGTGAGCTACCATAAAAATAGCATTACCGTATCCGGCACAGGAAGTGTACAGGGCATTGACCAGGACTTTAATGATATTCCCGATGCGGCAATGACAGTCGCGCCACTGGCTTTATTCGCAAATAAGCCGACGACAATTCGTAATGTCGCAAACTGGCGGGTTAAAGAAACTGACCGGCTTCATGCTATGGCGACTGAGTTGCGCAAGCTTGGTGCCACAGTGGATGAGGGCGAGGACTTTCTCCGTATTGAACCGCTGAAACACTGGCAACATGCTGCAATTGATACGTATGACGACCACCGCATGGCAATGTGCTTTTCCTTGGTGGCATTTTCCTCTGTTGGCGTAACAATCAATGATCCCGGTTGTTGTGCGAAGACCTACCCCGACTATTTTTCCGAGTTTTCACGGCTCTGTCACAGTTAACTCTTAGACTCGCTGACTTTGATTAATGCAATTTTTTTACAAATGCGTATAATTGCGCGGCTAAATGCTGCGTAATGCAGAGCAATTAGAGGATTTTATGACAACTCATATTCCAGTCATTACGATTGACGGGCCGAGTGGGGCAGGAAAAGGAACAATCAGTCGATTATTGGCTGAAAAGCTAGGATGGCACTTGCTGGACAGTGGTGCGATTTATCGCGTGCTGGCATTAGCGGCTTTGCATCACGACTTTACGCCGGAAGATGAAGAAAGCCTGGTGGCTTTGGCTGCGCATCTGGATGTGAAGTTTGAAGCAGAAGAAGAACGCTCATTGACACATATTATTCTTGAAGGTGAGGATGTGACCATGACCATCCGCACCGAACAAGTGGGTAATATGGCGTCAAAAATAGCGGCTTTACCAAGAGTCAGAGAAGCTTTACTGCGCCGCCAGCGTGGGTTTAAGGAGCTTCCGGGTCTGGTAGCCGACGGTCGTGATATGGGAACTGTCGTTTTCACTGATGCCGATGCCAAAATCTTTTTGACAGCTTCTGCCGAAGAGCGTGCAAGACGACGCTTTGAGCAATTGAAGGAAAAAGGTTTTGATGCTAACATTGATCAATTAGTGAACGAAATTAAAGAAAGAGATGATCGTGATACGAATCGCTCGGTGGCACCTCTTAAGCCAGCTGAGGATGCGTTGTATCTGGATTCCACTGATACGTCCATAGAGGACGTGTTGGAACAAGTATTGACGTTTGCGCACAGCAAACTCTCAAAGACTAGCTAGGGTCAGGTGACCTTAATTAGGTGTCTGTTGTAAGGATGCGAACAGACTATTTTAATAACCCCGCTGTATACGGAAGTTCAGTGGACGTCTTATTTATAAGCGAAGTTAATTACTATGTCAGAAAATTTTGCAGAATTATTTGAAGAAAGCCTAAAGGAAGTTGAAACACGCCCGGGCTCCATTGTTAAAGGTACTATCGTTGCTATCGAAAAAGATTTGATCCTGGTTGATGCCGGCCTTAAATCAGAAAGCGCGATTCCAGCAGAACAATTCCGTAATGCAGAAGGTGAATTAGAAGTCAGCGTCGGCGACGTAGTTGACGTAGCCCTTGATGCAGTCGAAGACGGCTTCGGTGAAACTATCCTGTCTCGCGAAAAAGCGAAACGTTACGAAGCATGGCTGGTTTTGGAAAAAGCACACGAAGACAATGCAACCGTTATCGGTATTATCTCTGGTAAGGTTAAGGGTGGCTTTACAGTAGACTTAGGCGGCGTTCGCGCGTTCTTGCCTGGTTCACTGGTTGATGTACGTCCAGTACGTGAAACAACGCACCTGGAAAACAAAGATTTAGAATTCAAAGTTATCAAGCTTGATCAGAAACGCAACAACGTTGTTGTATCTCGTCGTGCTGTTATCGAGAAAGAAAACAGTGCAGAGCGTGAAGAGCTGCTTGAAAACTTGCAGGAAGGCCAGGAAGTTCAGGGTATCGTTAAGAACCTGACTGACTACGGCGCGTTCGTTGATTTAGGCGGCGTCGATGGCTTATTGCACATTACCGATATGGCTTGGAAACGCGTTAAGCACCCAAGTGAAATCGTAAACGTTGGCGATGAAATCACTGTTAAAGTATTGAAGTTTGACCGTGAACGCACTCGTGTATCTCTTGGCCTTAAGCAGTTAGGCGAAGATCCATGGGCTGATATCGCAAACCGCTACCCAGAAGGGCATCGTTTAACTGGTCGTGTTACGAACTTGACTGATTACGGTTGCTTCGTCGAAATCGAAGAGGGTGTTGAAGGTCTTGTTCACGTATCAGAAATGGACTGGACTAACAAAAACGTTCATCCTTCTAAAGTGGTTAACCTGGACGACACTGTTGAAGTTATGGTTCTGGAAATTGACGAAGAACGTCGTCGCATTTCACTAGGCCTTAAACAGTGCAAGCCTAACCCATGGGAAGAGTTTGCTAAGAACCACAATAAAGGCGAGCAAGTTACTGGTAAGATCAAGTCAATCACTGACTTTGGTATCTTCATCGGTCTTGACGGCGGTATTGATGGTTTGGTTCACTTGTCAGACATTAGCTGGAACGCTACTGGCGAAGAAGCTGTTCGTGATTACAAAAAAGGTGAAGAAGTTACCGCTGTAGTCATGCAGGTTGATGCTGAACGTGAACGTATTTCTCTGGGTATTAAGCAGCTTGAAGAAGACCCTTTCAATAACTACCTGGCGGCCAATAAAAAAGGTGCTATTGTTACAGGTACAGTTACTGAAGTAGACGCTAAAGGCGCTAAAGTTGAATTAGCTGAAAGCGTTGAAGGTTATGTTCGTGCCGCAGACATTTCACGCGACCGCGTTGAAGATGCAAGCACTGAACTGAGCGTTGGTGATTCTATTGAAGCTCGCTTCATGGGCGTTGACCGTAAAAACCGTACTCTGAGCTTGTCTATCCGTGCGAAAGACGAAGTTGAAGAGAAAGAAGCGGTTGAAAGCGTTAATAAGCAACAGGACAGTGGTTCTGGTCTTAACAGCGCAATGGCTGAAGCCTTTAAAGCTGCAAAAACTGACGACGAATAATTTACTGTAATTTTGCAGTCAATTAGAAGGAGGTAATGATGACTAAATCAGAGCTGATTGAAAGGTTAACTTTGAAGCACGAGTTACCTCCTAAGCAGGTTGAAGCTTCGGTAAAAGAGATACTCGAACAGATGGTGCAATCCTTATCGCAAGGTAAGCGCGTTGAAATTCGGGGTTTCGGAAGCTTCTCTCTGCATTATCGGGCTCCTCGTGTTGGTCGTAACCCAAAAACAGGTGATCCTGTTGAATTAGATGGGAAATACGTACCGCATTTTAAAGCGGGTAAAGAGCTTCGCGAGAGGGTTGATACATTAAGTTAGTTTTTACGCTCGATTGATAAAAACGGCATGCTATACTGGCATGCCGTTTTTTTATAACTAACAGGTAAGCAATTATGCTTAAAAAGCTGCTTATTCTCATTCCTGTATTAATCATATTTCTTTTAGCAATGGCTTTTGGGGCTCAGAACCCGCAAACCGTGGTTGTTAATCTACTGGTGCTGCAAACAGAAATGGCTGTTGCATCGCTGCTTGCTATCTTTTTTGGTAGCGGTTTTCTGGTTGGTATTCTATTACTTTGCTTATCGAGTTTATCCTGGCGCTATCGGTATAACCGTTTAGTTAAGCGTTTAAATAAACTGGACAAGGAGAGCTAACGGCTCATGTTGGAGCTTCTCTTCCTGCTTTTACCAATTGCTGCTGCCTATGGCTGGTTCATGGGGCGCAATAGTGTTCGCACAGAAGAGCGAAAAGAGCAGAAGCGTTTCTCCAAAAAGTACGCCACAGGTATCAACCTTTTGCTGTCAGACCAGCCAGATAAAGCAGTTGATTTATTCGTCGAGTTATTAGACGTCGACAGCGAAACCATTGAGACTCACTGGACCTTAGGCAAGTTATTTCGCCGCAGAGGCGAGGTTGACCGTGCAATAAAAATTCATAAAAACCTGACGTCACTTCCCAATCTGTCTGAGCACGATCGCTTAACGGCTATGTACGAGTTGGGTAAAGACTACCTTTCTGCCGGAATCTATGACCGCGCTGAACAAATGTTTGCCGGCTTACAGAGCTACAAATTATTCCGCGAAAAAAGCCAAAAGCACCTTCTTGAGCTTTATGAATCCACACACGAATGGGACAAAGCCATTAAAATAGCTTTGCGTCTGGCGAAGCAAAGCAGCCACGCGCGAGTCGTTCTCGCTCAGTTATATTGCGAGCTTGCCGAACTAGACGACAATATTCCGAGTAAAATAAAGCATTACAGCAAAGCGCTTAAACACGACAGTAATTGCGTTAGAGCGGTTCTCTCCCTGGGAAAAATTTATATGAAAGAAGGGGAGTACGGGGAGTCTATTAATTACTTAACCCGGGTATTCGAACAGGACAAATCATTTGTTTGCGAAACCATTCCTTTGCTAGAGGAAGCGTACGAGAAAACATCGGATACTCATACGTTTATCGAATTTCTACACAGTTGCGTTGAACACAATGCGGGGATAACAGCTGCTATTACATTGGCGGAAAAAATTTGTGAATCGCAAAGTATTGAAGACGCAGAGCACTTTATGACTCATGTTCTGGAGCAGCACCCGACAATGCGCGGGTTCCATCATTTAATGGGGTTGCACATTAGAGCCGCTGATGTGGGCAATGCGCGTGACAGCCTCCGGAGACTGCGTAAAATGGTTCACGAGCACATAGTACAGCGGCCCAACTATAAGTGCCGCCACTGTGGTTTCTCCGGACATACTTTATATTGGCGTTGTCCTTCGTGTAAGAGCTGGGCAACAACAAAACCTATTTTTGGATTAGATGGTGAATAACAACATGGCGTTACCGAAAATTTATGTTGCATTAGATTGCCAGACACAGGAAGCCGCTGACAATTTAGTGAGTCAATTACCAGCCGGAAAAGTTGGGCTAAAAGTGGGTAAGGAATTGTTTACCGCTATTGGACCTAGCTGGGTAAAAAAGCAGGTTGAGCAAGGTTTTTCAGTATTTTTAGATTTAAAGTTTCATGATATTCCAAACACAGTGGCTAAGGCGGTAACCTCAGCAGCTAAAATCGGTGTTGATATAGTGAACGTGCACGCCAGCGGCGGTACCGAAATGATGAGCGCGGCAAGGGATGCATTAAAGCAATTTGATAAGCCTCCTTTATTAATAGCCGTGACGGTACTCACCAGCATGAGTGATTCTGATCTTGCAGAAACCGGAGTCCAGGCAACTGCGGAACAGCAAGTGTTAAAACTGGCAAAACTAGCGCAGCAGGCCGGTCTGGACGGAGTGGTTTGTTCTGCTCAGGAAGCTCGCATGCTGAAACGTGATTTGGGTACGTCATTTAAGCTTGTAACTCCGGGTATCCGACCTGCCAACAGCGCCGCGGGTGACCAAAAGCGGGTTATGACACCAGAAGCCGCAATAGAGGCTGGAGTCGATTACATGGTTATTGGGCGACCCATTACGCAGGCAGCTGATCCAACCGCGAGAGTTGCGGAGATATTGGCTTCTATAGGAGAATAACTCACTTACCTCTTCGCAATGTCGTAATCTTCTAATAAGGCAAAAAACTTCGGCTATAGTGTCCTTACTGCAGTGACGCAGTGATTTTTCAATAGGGAATGACACTATGAAGCTAAAATTGATACCCATACTTGTTGCCTCATCGCTGTTTTTAGCAGCAGGGGCGCAAGCCACTCCATTATCCGCCTTACCAAACTTATCGCCAGTAGCACAGGCTGAAGAGGTTAAAACCGTTAATATCAATACGGGTTCAGCACAAGAGATATCGGCTGTCCTGGTTGGGGTCGGTGAGAAACGGGCTGAGCAGATTATCGAGTTAAGAGAACAGCTGGGTGGCTTTACTGAAGTTGAGCAGTTACTTGATGTAAAAGGTATTGGTGTTAAAACTTTAGAGAAAAACCGAGCCTTCATTACGATTAAGTAGTAATGGCGAACAGACTCCAGAGATAAAAAAGGCCGGTAGTTGGTTGCTACCGGCCTTCTTACTTTCTTACTAAACTTTCGTTTAGCTGAATTTAATCACATTTTGCCATTTCGGCATAAGAAGTCGAGCGCGCCTGAGAAATACTGGCGATACGACTGTCTTTAACAAACTGAGGGCGATTATCTGATGAAGCTACAGGCAGAGCCTTAAAGGCTTCTTTGCGCTCTTCAGCTGTTGCCTTTGTCATTGCAGAAAATGATGAACCACTCAATGACCGGTTAGGTATAACCGCTTCGGTTTTCATTTGCTTGCGTTTTTGCCCAGCAGCCCGTTGATGACGAGGAGAGCGGCGAGAGCGATCTCTGCTTTTCTTCTCTTCAGCCTTAGGCTCTGCTTTTTCTTCAACAGCGTCTTCTGTTTCAGTAGGCTTTGGCGCCTCTTCAGCCGTTTCAGAGCTATTGCTTTGTTCATCTTCAGTTGGCTCAGATACTGGCTCACTGGCTTGCTCAACTGATGCTTCTACTTTGTCATCAGATGCCACTTCAGGCTCAGCTTCAGGTTTCGCTGTGTCAGGCTTTTCTACTGTTTCGTCTGTACTGGTTTCAGTTTGTTGAGTTGCTTCAGTGTCCGCTTGAGGCGCTTTCTCTTCCGTACTCTCATCAACACTCTTCTCTTCGCTCTGTTCTGCCGGAGTCGCAGATTGAGCCTGATTTTGTACTAATTCAGCGGCTGCCTGCATACGCGGATCCAGTACTTTATCAGAAATTGCTTTATTTTCGCTCTTGCCAGAACCAGACTGCTGTGCTGGTTTCTCTTTAGCCTGGGCTGGCTTCTGAGTATCTGCACCATCAGTCGACGCATCAACAGCCTTTTGAGCTGGCTGCGTTGGTTCTTTAGCTTCTACTGAATCGCCAGTCGATGAAACGCGAACGGATTTTTCAATCGGCTTACGTTGACGACGTGGTTTATCCTGAACAGCTTTAGTCTCTTTTGGCTTTTCTGCTTCAGCCGGGCTATCAACTTGCTCGTTCTTAGCCGCTTCTGGTTTTGGCTGCTGCTGATTTTTATTGCTGCGGCCACGACGTCTGCGATCGTTACGGTTGCGACTATTACGGTTACCTGCGTCATCGCGGGATTCCGTTGATTTATCTTCTGTAGTTGCAGAGGTGCTTTCTTTACTGGCTTCCTTGTCCTTACCCGTTGACTGGTTGCGGCCTCGCTGCTGACGGTTCCCTGAGCGGCGATTACGGCCACGACGTTGCTGATTCCGCTGGTTCTGAGCATTACGTTCTTTTTCTTTCTCAGCTTCAGCCTGTTTCTGTTCTTCATCTGAACCAAACAAGCCAGAGAACCAGGTTGCTAAACGACTCAACAAGGATGGTTGGGCTACTTTTTTCTCTTCAACTTTAGGAGCCGGTGCTGGCGTAGGAGCTGCACTTGGTGCCTGAAGGCCTTTTAGTGCAGGCTCTTCGAATTTAGCTTTATCCTGAGTCAAAGTAATAGAAACCGTAGATTCAGTTTGCTCCGGTTTTTGCACCAACTCAAAACTGGCCGATTCCGGAACTTCGTCATCACGAATACGTAACACTTCAAAGTGAGGCGTTTCCATATGGTGATTCGGGATAATAACGATTTTCACGTTATGACGTTTTTCAATATGATTTACGGATTGACGCTTTTCATTGAGCAAATAAGTTGCGACATCGACCGGAACCTGAGCGTGCACCTGAATGGTGTTGTCTTTTATGGCTTCTTCTTCAATCAAACGCAAGATTGATAGAGCTAAAGAGTCGCTCGAACGTATGGTTCCCTGGCCATTACAACGAGGGCAAACATTGTTTGCTGATTCGCCCAGCGAAGGACGTAGGCGCTGACGAGACATTTCCATCAAGCCAAAACGCGAAATGCGGGCGACCTGAATGCGCGCTCTGTCCTGAGATAAGCTATCGCGCAAACGGTTTTCAACATCACGTTGATGGCGGGCAGGGGTCATATCGATAAAGTCGATAACCACTAAGCCGCCAACGTCGCGTAAACGCAATTGACGTGCTATTTCTTCGGCTGCTTCAAGGTTGGTCTGCAATGCCGTTTCTTCGATATCGCCACCTTTAGTTGCACGTGACGAGTTAATATCGATGGATGTCAGTGCTTCGGTTGGGTCGATAACAATTGAACCACCTGACGGAAGGCGGACTTCGCGCTGGAATGCAGATTCAATTTGGCTTTCAATCTGGTAGTGACTGAAAAGCGGGACATCGCCTTCGTATTGTTTTACGCGTTGTAAAAAGTCCGGACGAATAAGCTGTATATGACTACGGACTTGCTCGTAAACTTTCGGACTGTCGATGAGAACTTCACCGATATCACGGCGCAGATAATCGCGTAAGGCGCGGAAAATAACGTTGCTTTCCTGATGAATAAGGAAAGGAGCAGGGCGCTCGTCTGCCGCTTTGCTAATGGCTTCCCAATGATTAAGCAGAACATTTAAGTCCCACTCGAGCTCTTCTTTTGACTTGCCTACACCAGCGGTACGAACAATCAGTCCCATTTCTTTCGGAACATTGAGGTCGGATAGCGCTTCTTTTAGTGCTGAACGTTCATCGCCCTCTATGCGGCGAGATATACCTCCGGCTCGGGGGTTGTTCGGCATGAGCACCAAATAGCTGCCCGCCAGAGAAACAAAGGTAGTTAAGGCGGCGCCTTTTTGGCCTCGCTCTTCTTTGTCTATTTGAACAATAACTTCCTGGCCTTCTTTAACCACATCTTTGATGTTGGGGCGACCCTGGAAGGTATAACCTTGCGGAAAATAGGTTTTAGCTATTTCTTTAAGAGGGAGGAAGCCGTGACGTTCTGCGCCATAATCGACAAAGGCAGCTTCGAGACTTGGCTCTATGCGCGTGATTTTGCCTTTATATATGTTTGCTTTTTTCTGTTCGTGACCAGGGCTTTCAATATCTAAATCGTAAAGGCGCTGGCCGTCAACCAGCGCAACACGCAACTCTTCTAATTGCGTGGCATTAATTAGCATTCTTTTCATTACTGTGACTCAATTCTTTGGGCCACAATATGACACGCCCCAATGGCGATCGTGCAATTATCGAATTCGTCTGTCGCTGCAGGCCCTTTGGGACCTGCGTTACCCGTCATCTACAACGTGTAACTAAAATGAGTTTGACTGTGCCGATAACACCAACTGTTCGGTGTCATATTGTCGCTAAATTTTACGTCTGCAATCGATTATGAAACAAAGCGTATTCAATGTGCTGTGTTCTTCTCCGTGCCATCAACATCTCGGCTAGTCACTTCATTAGACTTTAAAACCGTACGCTGATGTGGATAATGCGTCGCTCTGTTATTTCGATTGCGCGAAATATATTCTTCGTCTGCCATCTTCGATGGACTTTGACACTTAATTATTCCATGAAAACCACTGAAAATACAAGCAACAATTTCGCTGTTGAATCTTGTAGATGATGGTAAAATAGCGGCATGAAAACAATTCAACAAGAAGTACGCTGGCATACTGTCTCTGCAGAAGAGTCAGGGCAGCGAATAGATAACTTTCTCATTGCGCAATTACGCGGTGTACCTAAGTCTTTGGTGTACCGAATTGTCCGTAAAGGTGAAGTGCGGGCGAATAAAAAACGGATAAAACCGGACTATAAGTTGAAGGAAGGGGATCTCATTCGCATTCCTCCGGTGAAAGTGAGTGAGAGGCCTGACCTTCCGTCTGCTAATTTAGAGCAGGTTGCGGCTCTGGAGCACGCGATCCTCTATGAAGACGATGCGTTGATGTTAATTAATAAACCATCAGGAGTCGCCGTACATGGCGGCTCCGGGCTGCAGTTCGGTCTTATTGAAGGCTTAAGAGCGTTGCGCCCAAAAGAGAAAAGCTTAGAGCTGGTTCACCGAATAGACCGGGACACCAGTGGCTTGTTGCTGGTTGCTAAAAAACGTTCAGTGCTGAGAAACCTGCATGAACAGCTGCGTAACAAAGAAATGAATAAGCAATACCTGGCGTTGGTTCGTGGTCAATGGCAAAAGCGGGTTCGCAGCGTTGAAGCGCCGTTAAAAAAGAACACCTTAAAATCAGGCGAGAGAATTGTACGGGTTGATGCAGAAGGGAAAGCCTCTTTGACTCGTTTCAGAATTCAGCAAAGGTATAAGGAAGGGACATTAGTTGAAGCGTCGCCGGTTACTGGCCGCACCCATCAAATTCGCGTTCACGCGTTACATGCCGGTCATCCTATAGCGAAAGATCCTAAGTATGGTGATGCCGATTTCGATAACACGATGTCCGGGCTTGGGTTAAGCAGACTGTTTTTACACGCCTGGCAGCTGCGTTTTCTGCATCCTGTTACGGGAAAAGAAGTGGCTTTTGAGGCCCCTCTGGATGACAACTTACAGCAAACGTTAAAGCAACTGACGGCACAATAATAAGGACAGCTTATAATGATGTACGATAAGCGACTTGTGGTGTTTGACTGGGACGGCACTTTAATGGACTCCATTGGCCGAATTGTGTCATCTATGCAAAATACAGCGCAGCACACGGGGTTACCCGTTCCGACCGAGGTTTCAGTCAGAGATATTATCGGTTTAAGCCTTGAACCCGCAATAGAGAAACTGTTCGGCGTGCTTAACGCGACACAAATGAATAACTTTTTAACTCAGTATCGTGATGAATATGTCGACTTGAATACAACTCCGTCGCCATTATTTCACGATGCAAAAGCGGTGCTTTCTCAGTTATCCAGTGCTGGCTATCGTTTAGCCGTTGCTACAGGCAAGGCCCGACGGGGGCTAGAACGGGTCTGGGCAGAAAGTGAAACTGAGCATTACTTTGATACTTCGCGGTGTGCCAGTGAAACTAAAGGCAAGCCTGACCCCCAGATGCTTTATGAAATTATGAGTGAACTTAAAACCCAGCCTGAACACACCGTAATGGTTGGAGACTCTGTTCACGATATGAAAATGGCGGTTGCAGCCGGTGTACAGGCAGTTGGCGTAAGCTTCGGCGTACATGACGCTGAACGTTTGCGCGAAGCCGGTGCTACAATCGTGGTCGATTCGCTTTCAGAACTCAGTAATAAACTTGTCAGGGAGACATTATGACGTTGCCACTAATTCTGGGATCAGGTTCTAAGTACCGTCGCGAAATTCTAGATAGATTGCATTTGAACTACGATGTTGTGAAGCCGGATATAGACGAGAGTGCTATTAACTCAGAAAGCCCACAACAATTAGTTGGCCGGTTAGCGGAAGCAAAAGCCCGGGCAGTTGAAAAAAGAATGACCTACGATGACGCCATTATTATTGGTTCCGACCAGGTTGCTGTTTGTGATGGCAATATTTTAGGTAAACCCGGCAACCATGAAAATGCGGTGCAACAATTGTCCAGTTTTGTGGGCAAAACGGTAACCTTTTATACTGGGTTGGCCGTTCTTAATACAAAGGCTCAACAATGCGAAGTCAGAGTAGAGCCGTTTGAAGTCGAGTTTCGTCAACTGAGTACCGAAGAAATAGAACGTTACGTTGAACTTGAAAACCCCTTTGATTGTGCCGGCAGCTTCAAAAGCGAAGGGCTGGGAATCAGTTTGTTCAGTGGTTTAAAAGGCAACGACCCCAATACACTCATCGGGTTACCAGCTATCGCTTTACTGGATATGTTGAGAACTCACGGAATTAACCCTCTAAATAAGGATTAACGGCAGATTTCCCTTGTCAGTAAAGCGGAACTTCGTTAACATTCGCGCGCTATGCAAAAAGTTCGTATTCCCGTAACAGTAGACCCAGTCAAAAGTGCCAACAAGAAAGTGGCATATGATGGGGTTGTGCCTGGTAAAACATTGACAAGACTTCAGGAAAGTTTGGTAGAACCTTGCCCCGATCCTGAGGCCAGTGTTGAGTTTGGAATTGATGAGCAGGGCATTAGTTATTTTACAGGGAAAGCAAAAGTTGCTGTAAAAGTACTTTGTGAACGCTGTAATACGCCCCTGGATGTTGATATTCTCGCGCAATTTGCGTATGCTCCTGTCACTAAGCGACAGGTGGCAGATGACTTTCCCGATAGCTACGAAGCTATTGAGGTAAACGATTTTGGAGAAGTTAACCTGCATGGGCTTGTTGAAGACGAATTAATTCTGGCTATGCCAATAGTTCCTAAGCACGACGCTAAGGCATGTCAGGTGGATCGTGATGCGATGACGTGGGGCGAAATTGACGAATCAGCTGCTGAAGAGTCTGAGAACCCGTTTGCCGTATTGCAAGAATTGAAGCGTAAATAATCAGGAGATAGCGTAAATGGCTGTTCAAAAAAGTAAGAAAAGTCGTTCAAGACGCGACATGCGTCGTTCACACGATGCAATAGACGGCCCAACACTGTCGGTTGACTCAACTACGGGTGAAACGCATCGTCGTCACCACGTAACAGCCGACGGTTATTACAAGGGTCGTAAGGTCGTTAACAAGTAAGACAGGCCATGCCTGAACTGAACATAGCGATTGATGCAATGGGGGGCGATAATGGCCCCTCTATTGTTATAGAAGCCCTGGAAAAAGCGGTTCATCGGTATCCCGATGTTAAATTCACCGTTGTCGGGCACGAGCAAGAACTCACCCCGTTACTCGATAAATTCAATTTAAGCTCGCATCCTTCTGTAAATCTTGTTCATGCAGAACAAGTTATTGAAATGGATGATAAACCGGGCCAGTCTCTGCGTAGTAAGCCTGAGTCCTCCATGCGCGTTGCGCTGCAAACTCTAACCGACGGTAATTGTCAGGCAATGGTAAGCGGTGGCAATACTGGCGCGTTAATGACTAATGCTTACTTTACACTTAAAACGCTTCCTGGCGTGTTGCGCCCGGCATTGATGACGGCTTTGCCGAATCAAACCGGCGGAAAATCTTACCTGCTTGATCTCGGCGCTAATGCCAGTTGCGATTCAGAAACTTTGTTTCAGTTTGGTGTTATGGGTGCTGTGGCGGCTGAATATTTATCGGGTGTGCCAGCCCCTAAAATTAGCCTGTTAAATATGGGTGAAGAAGACATCAAAGGTAATGATGTTGTACGCAATGCGGCGGCCAGACTCGCTCAATGCGAGCAGTTAAACTACATTGGTTTTATTGAAGGTAACCATTTATTTAGTGGTAGAGCTGATGTTGTGGTTTGTGATGGTTTCGTCGGTAATGTTGCGCTTAAAAGCTGTGAAGGTCTGGCAACATTCATTATTGATCAAATGCGGGACACACTGAACTCGCATTGGCTTTATCGGTTTTTCTTTCGTTTTTTACAAAAACGGACGCATAAATCCTGGGATAGGCTGAAGCCCGACCACTACAATGGTGCGAGTCTGATAGGATTGCGCCATGTCGTGATAAAAAGTCACGGTAGCGCTAGCGCCGGCGCTTTTTATAGTGCAATTCAACAAGCCGTCGCAGAAGCGCATGAACAGCTTCCCGAGCGAATTAAACATCGTGTCGAAGCAGTCTTATCAGAACAGCTGTAATCAGTTAAGTAGCGCTATGACTTATGCAAAAATTGTTGGTACCGGGCACTATCTGCCCGAACAACGGCTTACTAATGAAGAACTTTCCCAGCGGGTTGATACGTCTGACGAATGGATAACAGAAAGAACCGGCATTAAAGAACGGCGCATTGCGGCACCTAATGAAACCGCAGCGACTGTAGGTTATGAAGCGGCAAAAGAAGCACTGGCTGCCGCCGGTTTGAGCCCCCGCGATATCGATATGATTGTGGTGGCGACCACATCGGCCGAGCATGCCTTTCCTAGTGCTGCCTGTGAAATTCAACGAATGCTGGGCATTACGTCAGTTCCGGCTTTCGACGTTGGAGCAGCATGCTCCGGCTTTATTTATGCGCTTTCTGTAGCTGACCAATTTATTAAAAGTGGACAACATCAACGTATTCTGGTCATTGGTACTGATGTATTGGCGCGTTTATGTGACCCTAATGATCGTAACACTGTGGTGCTTTTTGGTGATGGTGGCGGGGCGGTTGTTCTGGAACAAAGTGGTACTCCCGGAATTATCTCTACTCATCTATTCAGTGCCGGCGAGTACAGTCACTTATTAGGAGCCAAACAAGCCTCCAGAGGGACAGACCGCGGCACAGAGAACGCCTGGATGTACATGAAAGGTAACGAAGTTTTTAAAGTTGCGGTTTCAAAACTCAGTAGTTTAGTGACCGAAACTTTAGCGGAAAATCAATTACAGGCGCATGATCTGGACTGGTTAATTCCGCATCAGGCAAATTTGCGTATTATTCAAGCCACAGCAAAAAAATTACAAATGCCGATGGAGCGGGTGGTTATTACTTTGGATAAAACCGGGAACACTTCTGCGGCATCGGTACCAATTGCACTTGACTGGGCGGTTAAGGACGGACGCATTAAACGCGGTCAAAAACTCTTGCTAGAGGCTTTTGGTGGCGGTTTTGCGTGGGGTTCGGCGCTCGTTCAATATTAAGAGGATGATTATGACTAAAACGGCACTGTTATTTCCGGGACAAGGCTCACAAAGCGTTGGCATGTTAAGTGAGTTGTCGAATGATTTCGCGTTAGTGAAAGAAACCTTTGCTGAGGCCAGCGCTGTTCTGGGTTATGATCTTTGGCAGTTGGTGCAACAGGGACCTGAGCAGCAATTGAATGAAACGCAACGGACGCAACCGGCATTATTAACTGCCAGTGTTGCACTTTACCGTGTAGCCAAAGAAAAAGGCCTGACGGACGTTACCGTTATGGCAGGGCATAGTCTGGGTGAGTATTCAGCGCTAGTATGTGCCGGAGCATTAGAATTTACTGACGCGGTTAAACTTGTAGCCCTACGCGGCGAGTTTATGCAGCAAGCGGTGGCTGAAGGTGAAGGTGCTATGGCCGCAGTTATTGGCCTTGAAGATGCCGAAATTGAAAAAATTTGTTTAGAACAGGCCGGGGAACAAATAGTGACTCCGGTTAATTATAATTCACCGGGTCAGGTGGTTATAGCTGGACATGCAGACGCTGTAGCTCGCGCCGCAGAAGCATTAAAAGAAGCTGGAGCAAAACGTGTTTTGCCGTTACCTGTTAGCGTGCCATCACACTGTGCTTTGATGCAGCCAGCAGCCAGCCAATTGGCCGATGCGTTAAAGTCGATAAAGTTGAAACAGCCTCACACACCGGTCATTAATAATGTCGATGTTGCAACAGCAGACAGCGAAGATGCCATTAAAGATGCTTTGGTGCGTCAGCTCTATCGTCCTGTCCGCTGGACTGAGACAATTGAACAGATTGCGAAATTGGATGTCGAAACAGCCTACGAAGTTGGTCCGGGAAAAGTACTGACTGGATTAAACAAACGTATTACCAAGGCTTTTGGTTGTAGTGCGTTGAATACGCTAGACTCTTTGAACTCACTTTAATAAAAAGGTTATTTACGTGCAAAACTTTGAAAATAAAGTCGCATTAGTTACAGGCGCAAGCCGGGGAATAGGAAAAGCAATAGCTGAATTGCTTGCTAGCCAGGGAGCGAAAGTTATTGGTACAGCTACCTCTGATAAAGGTGCCGCTGCAATCTCCGAATATCTCGGTTCAAAAGGCAAGGGCCTGGCATTGGATGTAACCGATTCTGATAGTCTGCAGCAGGTTATTAAAGAGATTGAATCAGAGTATGGTTCTATTGATATTCTGGTGAATAACGCCGGCATCACCCGCGATAACCTCATGATGAGAATGAAAGACGACGAGTGGGATGCTGTGTTAAACACGAATTTGTCAGCCGTATTTAAAGTTTGTAAAGCGGTTGTACGCGGCATGATGAAGCGCCGTAACGGTCGTATTATTAATATCAGTTCAGTTGTTGGCACAACAGGAAACCCCGGGCAGGTTAACTATTGTGCCGCGAAAGCCGGACTGGTTGGTTTTAGCAAGGCAATGGCTAAAGAAGTTGCAGCGCGCGGAATTACCGTAAACTGTGTTGCGCCTGGCTTTATTGATACAGATATGACAAAAGCTCTGAATGATGAGCAAAAACAAGCTATTTTTGATAATATTCCGGCAGCACGTTTAGGCGAGCCAAAGGAAATTGCTGCTGCGGTAGCATTTTTAGCATCAGAAGGTGCAGCTTATATCACTGGTGAAACCATTCACGTTAATGGTGGTATGGCGATGGTTTAAGAGGTTAGCGGTACGACCTCTTAACTTTATGCTATTTTTTACTTTATTAATGAGGCTGGTTTCACTACACTACAGCCAATTTTCACTCTCGCGATGACTATTGAGGGATTTTATAATCATGAGTACTATTGAAGAACGCGTTAAAAAAATCATTGTTGAACAATTAGGTGTTAAAGAAGAAGAAGTTAAGCCTGAAGCGTCATTTGAAAATGACCTTGGTGCTGATTCTTTGGACACAGTTGAACTGGTAATGGCTTTGGAAGAAGAATTTGAAACTGAAATTCCAGACGAAGAAGCTGAAAAAATTAAAACAGTTCAATCAGCTATCGATTACGTAAATAATCATTCTAACGACTAATTTGTCGTAGAACGTGATATAAAAGGCGGAGCCATTGGTTCCGCCTTTTTTGTTATGACAATAAGAAAAATACTACTTAATAATACGCCTTTCCATTGTTCGGAAATAGACAGAGGGCTGCAGTTCGGTGACGGGCACTTTACAACCATCCGAGTTGTTCAAGGTGTGCCTCTGTATGTTGAGAGACATCTGAGCCGGCTGTCTGAAGCTAATACTCGTTTATTTATAAACCATCCAGACTTTGATTCTTTACATGAACGTATCCTTAACGCTTGTAATGGTATTAAAAACGGTGTCTGCAAGGTAATTGTCACGCGTGGGTATGGAGGCCGGGGCTATGGCTTTTCAGACAACACAGAGGCCAATGAGTACATTCAGGTAAGTGATGCCCCGGCTAAACTTAACTCGGTTAGTCTTGGCGTTGCTGAATTGAACTTAGCGAGACAGCCTAAGCTGGCTGGTTTAAAAACATTAAATAGGCTGGAACAGGTTCTGTTGACTCAAGAGCGCAGTGTTTCTGCATACGACGATTTACTGGTCTGCGATTCGGAAGGTAATGTTGTCGAAGCCATACAGGGAAATGTTTTTTGGTACAAACAAGGGCAATGGTACACCCCCGAGCTGAGTTTTTCCGGAGTACAAGGCATTATGCGTCAGTTGATTATTGATGAAGGCATGCTGACTCCTTTGCATATTGGCCATTATTCATTAAAAGAGTTAGCGGATGTTGAGCAGATTATCCTCAGCAACAGTGTCAGAGGCGCTGTTACGGTTACTCAGTTTAATGGTAAAGTATTGGATAAGAGTAAATTGCCAGCGGTGTTAGAGCAGCTTATATTATGAAAATACGTCTTATTTTAGCGCTGCTTGTTGCAGTTTTTGCGGTTTCGGTGGCGGTTGTCTTTGTGTCCGGGCGCTGGTATTTAGCGCAGCCGATACAAAGTGAAAGTGACGCTAGTACGACTCTATTGTTAGATTTTAGAGGAGGAGCCACTGCCCGTAGCGTAACCTCTAAAGTAACAGAGCACTTTGAGAAGGGGAGCTCGGCATTAATTTATCGCCTGAGCCAGGTTTTTGACGATGTCGATCATTTGCAAGCCGGCCTTTATGAAATTAACGGACAACAAAGCTGGTTTGATATCTGGAGTATGTTGAGTCATGGGCGGGAAAAAACCTTTACTGTGACTCTGGTTGAAGGATTGACTCTCGAGCAGTGGAGAGCTCAACTAAAACAGCTTCCTTACTTAAAAGATGAGTCTTCTGAATTGAGTCCGGCGGAACTGAGACAAAAGCTGGGCGTTACAGAAGCCTCTCTCGAAGGCGTTTTATTACCTGAAACCTACAGTTACAGAGCTTACACAACGGATCTTGCTATCCTGAAACAAGCGTACCAGTCGATGCAGCAGGTGCTGGAAAATACCTGGCAAGAACGTTCAGACAGATGTCCTGTAAACTCACCTTACGAATTGTTGATACTGGCTTCTATTATTGAAAAAGAGACCGGTTTGGCTGATGAACGTCCGTTGGTGGCTAGCGTATTTGCAAACCGATTGGCAGTCGGCATGCGGTTGCAGTCTGATCCGACGACAATTTATGGTATTGAAAATTTTGACGGCAATCTGACTCGTACTCATTTGCGCGAGAAAACAGAATACAATACTTATCGAATTAACGGATTACCGCCAACACCAATCGCTATGCCCGGCAAAGCCTCAATTAAAGCAGCAGCGAACCCTGAACGTTCTCCGTTTTACTATTTTGTTGCGGATAAATCGGGTGGCCATGTTTTCTCGGAAACACTGGAAGAGCATCAACGGGCTGTGCGCCGATACCAACTGAATCAAGAGTGATTATGTCAGGAAAATTTATTGTTATTGAAGGACTCGAAGGAGCCGGTAAAAGTTCGGCCATCGCAAGTGTTGTTACGCATCTTCAGGCGAAAGGAATTCAGGCTGAAACGGTTCGTGAACCTGGTGGCACACCGTTAGCCGAATCGCTGCGGGACCTGGTAAAAAAGAAGTGGGATGAAAAAGTAAGCCCCACCACCGAACTCTTACTTATGTACGCCAGCCGGGTTCAGCTGGTTGATAATGTTATAAAACCAGCTTTAGCCCAGAACCGCTGGGTTATTGGTGACCGACATGATTTATCTTCAAGAGCTTATCAGGGAGGCGGCCGTGAGCTTGGCGATGAGTTATTGCAAAAGATACGGAAAATCACTTTAGGAAATTTTACCCCCGATTTAACCCTACTACTTGATGTTGAAGAAAAGAAAGGTCTTGAGCGTGCGCGCGAGCGAGGCGAACTGGATCGTATTGAGGAAGAAGATCTAGCTTTTTTTCAACGAACCCGGCAACGCTATTTGAATATTGCAGCTAAAGATCCGAGCATTATTGTCATTGATGCGAATCAGTCGATGCTGGACGTGCATCAGTCAATATTGAGAGCAATTGAGGAGTATCTGTTTTAATGGCTTTTCCGTGGCTGCGAGAACCCTGGTTAAGATTAGTAGCGAGCGCTGAAGCCGGACGCCTGGCTCATGCTTACTATTTACAGCATAACGTCGAGGGCGGTTCGACCGAGTTTATTCAGCGCCTGAATCAGTTTTTGTTGTGCAAGCAACCGGGCAAAAGTGCCTGCGGCAAATGTAAATCCTGTTTACTTTACCTATCGGGTAATCATCCGGACACCTGGACTATTGATGGTGCACAAGTTAATCGAATAGGTGTTGATACGGTACGTGAACTGCAACAAAATGTAACGCAGACAGCGAACCAGAACGGATTAAAAGTCGCTGTTATACTCGAAGCTGAGAAAATGACAGAACAGGCTGGCAACGCACTGCTGAAAGTTCTGGAAGAACCTCCAGCCGATACACATTGGCTGGTTTCAACCAAGGACGTCGAGCGCTTACTCCCCACCTTAAGAAGCCGCATGCAATGGGTAAGCATTGCGTACCCGGCAAGCATACAAAGTGATGAGCAAGTGAGTTTTGCCGGACAACTTCTGGCGGGGTTGCGTGGGCAACAGGAATTACCTTTATTGAAAGATAAAGACGGTGCATTAAGCTGGCTGGATATTTCCGAGAACTTACTAATGGATTGGTTGCTGATTAGCCAACGAGCTGCGGCTACGCGTTTGCGTTATGAGCAACTAGCGGGCGAATTACAACAAATCAGCAATTATGAGTGGGTCAATGTCGCGCAGTTAAGTGAATGGGTATCCGAATGCCGACAGCTACGTCAGCGATATCAGGGCTCAACGGGGATCAATTTGCCGTTATTATTAAGTTTTGCCTGGAGTCGCTGGTCAAATACTCTTTCAGCATAGCGACTCCGTAAAACGGAGTTGTCATGTTGACGCTAAAATTAAGTCCACAATCCGCAACAGAGCTCGCTGCTCATGTTGTTCCCGAGTTTCAGTCCCTCACTTTTCTGGTCAACAGCGAAACGACCGATATCGCGCTGGATGACAGGGCCAGATTAGAGTTTCAATGCCCGGGCTTAGAAGGTAAAGCTCTATGTTTAGAGGTGAGCGTGGTGTTCCGTTTTGAGGCCGGAGAGCTAAAGAACTGGTTGGCAGTCGCTGTTTCGCCCTCACAGCAAGCCTTGATTCATTATCTTCGTTACCTTTGCCGCCATCATACAAACGAATATGGTAAACTCTTCCACCAACTGGTTAACGACTTTTGTCACTCAAATCAACGCTAAGTGGAGCTATCTATGTTCGTCGACTCACACTGTCATCTGGATAAAATCAACCCTGAAAAAGCGGGTGCCGATTTAAAAGAAATTGTTGCAGCGGCACGTGCGAATAAGGTTGAACACATGCTGTGTGTTTGCGTTACCCTCGAAGACTTTCCAGCCATGCAGGCGGCTGTGGCCGAATTCGATGATGTTTCGATTTCTTGTGGTGTGCACCCTCTGTATGTGAAAGACAGTCAGACTCCAATAGCTGAATTAGGCGCAAAATTACGTGAGCTAACAGCACTGAATAGCGTTGTTGCGATAGGAGAGACGGGGCTCGATTACTTTTACCACCCTGAATCAAAAGTACTACAGCGGGAAAATTTCGAGCAACATATTGAAATAGCCAACGACGTCAACAAACCACTGATTATCCATACGCGCGACGCTCAGCAGGACACTTTGTCTTTATTAAGAAATGGCCATGCTGAAAAGCCTGGTGGTGTCTTGCATTGTTTTACCGAGTCTCTTGAGATGGCAAAAAAAGCCATTGACGACCTCGATTTCTTTATTTCTATTTCCGGTATAGCCTCGTTCCGCAATGCTCAGGAGCTGCGTGACACAATCAAAGCATTGCCATTGGAGAAACTCTTAATTGAAACCGACAGTCCCTGGTTAGCGCCGGTTCCTCATCGTGGTAAAGAGAACCAGCCAGCCTACGTTGTCGACGTTGCAAAATGCGTAGCTGACGTAAAAGGCATTAGCTTAGAAGAGGTCGCTAAGACCACGACAGCTAACTATTATAAGCTGTTTACTAACTCTTAATTAGCTGTGTATAACTTGTGGCTTTTTTAGTTAAAGTTTTTCAAAAACAGTAAGATAAAAAAATCCTTAAAAATATTAGACATCCCTTTGATATTGTCTACACTGAAGTTTACCGAATGAATTTTATGCGACCTAATGCAGTGTTTTTGTCATGAGTTAGCGCACGGCTCAACCTTTGAGCCATTCCCCTATACCCGGAACAATTTGGATTGGTTCCGGGTTTTTTTTATCCTTTTCTTCCTGTTTCTTAACAATTTGTGGCGATCAAAAAGGCACTTTTCAGGGTACATATAGACAAACGGATAGCCCGTTCTGATAATAAAATTAACTAAGGAGTCAGTGATGAGTACAACCGTTGAAAGTAATGAACGTCCCGACTACGACGAAGTCATTCAAACCATTGCAGACTACGTTACCGATTACAAAGTAGACAGTGAGGAAGCCTGGAATACCGCTCGTAACTGCCTGATGGATACCCTGGGGTGTGGCTTACTAGCGCTGCGCTTTCCTGAATGCAGTAAACATTTAGGTCCCCTGGTTGAAGGAACTATGGTTCCAAATGGCGCCCGGGTTCCGGGGACTCAGTTTCGAATGGATCCGGCTAAAGCAGCCTGGGATATAGGTTGTATTATTCGTTGGCTGGATTTCAATGATACCTGGCTGGCAGCCGAGTGGGGGCACCCCTCCGATAATTTAGGCGGCATACTGGCAACCGCTGACTATATTTCGCAAAAACGAGTATCAAAAGGCGAAAAGCCTTTAACTATGAAAAGCGTTTTAGAAGCGATGATTAAAGCTCATGAAATTCAGGGAAATTTGGCCATAGAAAACAGTTTTAACCGGGTTGGTCTGGACCATGTTGTGTTGGTGAAGGTGGCCTCTACCGCCGTGGTTACCTGGTTAATGGGTGGTTCCAGAGAACAGATTATGGCTGCTGTCTCGCAAGCCTGGGTTGATGGTCAATCATTAAGAACCTATCGGCACGCGCCTAATGCCGGCTCACGTAAATCCTGGGCTGCGGGCGATGCCACTTCAAGAGCTGTACGTTTGGCCGACATAACGATGCGCGGTGAAATGGGAATTCCCGGGGCACTAACTGCTCCGCAATGGGGTTTCTATGATGTACTGTTTAATAAAACCAATAAAGATCAGCAGTTGAAACCGAAAGAAGATTGGAAATTTAAGTTTCAGCGTGACTACGGCAGTTACGTTATGGAGAATATTTTATTTAAATTGTCTTTTCCGGCTGAGTTTCATGCTCAGACTGCCTGTGAAGCTGCCGTGACATTGCACTCGGAAGTTAAAAATAGAATTGATGAAATTGAAAAAGTTGAAATAACGACTCATGAGTCGGCTATTCGAATTATTTCAAAACAGGGGAAACTGGCTAACCCGGCGGACAGAGATCATTGTTTGCAATACATGACTGCGGTACCGCTAATTTTCGGCGAGCTAACAGCGGATCATTACGAGAACAGCTTTCATGAAAATAACTCTGTTATTGATACCATACGTGAAAAAATGGAAGTGATTGAGAACAAGCAATATAGCCAGGATTATCACGATCCGGAAAAGCGTTCTATAGCCAATGCGTTGCAGGTGTTTTTCAAAGACGGAACTCATACTGAAAAGGTTGTGGTGGAATATCCGATAGGGCACAGAAGACGTCGAGAAGAGGGCTTTCCCGTTCTTGAAAGCAAGTTTAAAGCAAATTTAGCCACTCGTTTTCCTGAGCTTCGGGTTAAATCTATTTTTGATCAATGCAGTCAGCAGCGGTCTTTTGAGAATATCGCGGTTAACGAATTTATGGATATGTTTGTTATTTAATTCGCTTAAAAAAAGGCTCTTCATTCAGTTGAAGAGCCTTTCAACGGTTATTAACCGCGCCAAATAACCAATAGAATAAGTATCGGGCAAATGAACTTTACGTACCACGGCCATATCTTCCAGAACAAGCTTTTCTCAATGTCTGGTGAGCCTTGTTTTAACGCTTTTAATAAATAATTTTGACGTAATACCCAGGTCAGCATAATACCGAACACCAGCGCCATTATCGGCTGCATATAAACGGTGCTAAAGGTAATAACAGCGCCAAAAAGTAGTTCAAAGTTATAGATTATCGTCGTGGAAATGGCGGTTACGATAAGCGCAATGATCCAGACGCCACTACTACGGTCGCAGTTTGCTTCTTCGCGTAATGCATTGACCGGTGCTTCCAGCATAGAAATCGATGAGGTAATAGCGGCAATAACCATTAGCAGGAAAAAGCCAAAAGACATAAATAGTCCAGCGTAACCTAGTGCATCGAACATCGCAGGTAATACGGTGAAAACCAAAGTATCCGCTGAGAGCAGGGTACCATCGTCTGCATAAATGGTGACGCCATTAGATTGCGCTACGAACATCGCTGGTAGAATGAGCAGGCCAGCTAAAAACGCAACGCTGGTATCAATACCCGCTACCCAGGCCGCTGTTTTAGGTATGTTCTCAGAGTTTGAAAGGTACGCACCGTAAGTCATCATGACACAAACACCGAGCGACAAAGAGAAGAACGCCTGCCCCATGGCTCGAATAATCAGGTTCGGATCGGTAATTGTTGAGAAGTCGGGAAGCAGATACATTTTCAGGCCCTGTATCGCACCGTCCTGCGTTAAAATGTAAGCGGACATGCCAATCAACAATATGAACAATAATGGCATCAACCGTCTGGACCAGCGTTCTATGCCGTTGTTTACACCAGAACGTACAACGTAAACGGTTAGCAGCATAAAAAATATCATGGTGGTTATGTTTCGTGATACTGAAAACTCAGTAAACCACAGAGCGGTTTCAGGTTGACCCATTACAACCATCAGTGGTGCCAGCATATAAGAAACAAGCCACCCCGATACAATGGCGTAAAAACTCAATATTAAGCTTAAGACAATAAGGCCAGTGACCCCGGCGATAGCACCTGAGCCTCTTAAAAAGGGTTTATCGGATAAGTTACGTAATGCTTCTATTGGATTCTGACGACGTATACGGCCAATGGTTATTTCTGCTACCAGCATAGGATATGCCAGTAAAATAATCATAATCAGATAGACTAATAGAAAAGCACCACCACCATTACTGGCGGCCTGGGTAGGGAAGCCCCAAATATTACCAACGCCAACGGCTGAGCCTGCGGCGGCTAATATAAACCCTAATCGGGTTGAGAACGCGGGTGATGAATTTGCCATAATTTTTCTTATTATTATTTAAGCTGCGTCAAATTATGGCGAAGTTAATTCGCCACGTAAATTCTTCTGTAACAATTTCTGCATTTTACTCAGGCTTAAATCTTGTGACAGCAGATAATGCAATTTAGTCAGTGCCGCCTCAATGGTCATATCTGAGCCGGACACAATACCAATTTCAGCAAGAGCATTGCCGGTCGCGTAGCCGTCCATATTGACCCGTCCGCGAAAACATTGAGTACAGTTAAGAATGGTGATGCCCTGATCTATTCCTGCTTTCAGGCTACTTAGCAATGCCTCATCTTGCGGCGCATTACCTACTCCGTAACTTTGTAAAATCATGGCTTTTACCGGTTGCTGAAGCTGGTTTCTTATAATTTCAGCGGAGATCCCTGGATAAAGCATGACCACGCCGATTGGCTGAGGTGTCATTTCAATGACTTTTAATGGCTGGTTTGAGGGTTCTGAGAGCTCTCCAGCGTTTAGTTGAATCTGGATTCCAGCTTCAAGTAGTGACGGGTAGTTAGGGGAGGCAAAGGCATTAAATCCGTTAGCGTCTGCTTTGGTGGAGCGATTCCCCCGGTAAAGCGTATTATTAAAGAACAAACCAACTTCAGGAATAGGGTAGTTCGCAGCCACATAAAGCGAATTGAGCAGGTTAGTCTGGCCATCAGAGCGCAGAGCGGCTAAAGGTATCTGGGAACCAGTTACAATAACGGGTTTACTCAAATTTTGTAGCATAAAGGAGAGAGCCGAGGCCGTATAGGCCATAGTATCGGTACCATGCAAAATGACAAAACCATCGTAATCGTCGTAGTTCTGCTCTATATCACGAGCAATGGTCACCCAGTCAGACGGCGTCATATTTGATGAGTCCATTAATGGTGAATATTCATTAATGGTGAATTCAGGCATCTCATCACGGAAGAATTCGGGCATGTTTTCAACGCACCAGCTCAGGTGTCCCGCAACCGGAACATAACCCTGAGCTGATTTTTTCATACCTATAGTGCCGCCAGTGTATGCGACATAAATCTTTTTACGAGGCAAAGTTCACTCCTGTGCTCTGCGAAATAACCGCGATAATTCTATCGCGGTTGAACGCAGAGTGCACAGTAAGAGTAAACATTTTTAGGATCATTAAAGTTTTGTAAAACCGCCGTTTCAGATTTTACTTTATTAAGTGTACCCATTAACCAATGTTGAGCATCGCCACCGACAGTGGAAACAGGGAGGTACTCTGAAGAGCTGTTAAACATGTTGGCAAAAAATTGCTCTTTCGATGACAATTCTTGCTGAATAATTTTTACGTCGTAATCATCAATGGCAGCGAGCTCAGCGGCCGCGGCTACTGAATCATCAAAATCACCCAGTTGATCAACTAATCCACGTTCCATTGCCTGCTTACCTGTCCAGATGCGGCCCTGAGCAACTTCATGCACGTCGTCGCGGGACATGTTTCGAGCGTTGCTGACAATAGTCAAAAAGTCTTCATAGGTGGCTTCAACCGAACTTTGCACCAAATTCTTTTGGTACTCAGTCATTTCTTCCAGTGGGTTTAACCTCGATATCTCTGTAGTACTGACGGTATCGCTATGAACGCCAATAGCGGCCAAACTATCTTCTAAAGTCATTAATAGGCCAAAGACACCAATTGAACCGGTAATGGTGGTTGGGGCAGCGACAATTCTATCGGCATCTGCCGCAATCCAGTAACCACCAGATGCTGCAACCGTGCTCATTGAAGCTACCACCGGAATGCCGGCTTCTTTTGCCTGCAAAATTTCCTGACGAATAATTTCAGAAGCAAAGGCGCTACCGCCGGGGCTGTCTATACGCAATACAATAGCTTTGGTCTGTTCGTTATTACGTGCTTCGCGGATGAGTTTCGCTGTGCTATCACCTCCGATCATGCCAGCTTTTTGCGAGCCATTAACGATTTGCCCGCGGGCAACGACGACAGCAATCTGGTTTCGATCGGTGGGTTGCAGGCTCTCCGGAACTTCCATTTCGGAAGCCAGGTAATTGTCGTAAGTGATATGTCGAAAGGTATCTTCTTCTTTGTCATGGCCTGCTAAGTTAATCAGTTCGTTCCGAACTTCAGTACGCGTGCGTAGAGCATCTACCAGATTCGTCTCTAACGCCATTTTGGCCATGTCGCCGTTTGCACTGTTAAATGCAGACATGTAATCGTCAATCTTACCGCTGGTAACTAACGGATTAATGTTACGGGCTGCTGTGACATCGGTGCGGAAGTTATCCCATAACGCTGAATAAAGAAACTCATTGGCTTCACGTGCTTCATCAGACATGTCGTTACGAATGAAAGGTTCAACCGCAGCTTTAAATTTACCGACTTTAAAGACCTGAGGCTGAACTTTAAGCTTGTCGAGTAAATCTTTAAAGTAGAGTTGAGTGTAATCAAGTCCTTCAAATACGACTCCGCCCATTGGGTTTAGGTAAAGCTGATCTGCATGCGCTGCAAGATAATACTGATGCTGATCATAGTAATCAGCATTACTGATAATGGGTTTACCAGAGGTACGGAAATCGTCAAGAGCCTCGGCAACTGCCTGTAACTTATTGAGTCCGCTTGGATACAAGTTTTGTAAGTTTAAATACAGTGCGCCTATACGCTCATCTGTTTTGGCTTTTTCAATTGAGTCGACCACATCAGATAACAGAACCTCAGGAATTTCATCGCTGCTTCCCATCGCTTCGCTCAGGAATTGGCTAAAAGGATCAACCCAGGTTTTTTCTTCAACCAACATGCCATTAGGATTCAGAACCAGAATGCCATTTTCAGGCACTTCAATAGGATCTTCTCCGCTAAATAAGCTAACGAGAAGAACAGCAAGTATTAAAAAGAACACAAGGTTCAAAATGACCTTGCGTGTACCGTTGATTATTTTCCACAAATAACTGAAGATTGAGCGCATAGTTGAATTCTCATTATCTAATAAAATCAGGCCTTAGCATATCGAATGTCTGAGTGACAGACCAGTCAGAGAATGTAACTAACCATTACACATTGAATAAGGTGAAGTATGAATGCCGAAGAGTTATTAACCAGCCGTTCCTCCATGCCGCGTTTGAGTGAACCCGGTCCTACTATAGAGCAACTGGAGTTAATTAAGGCCGCAGCTGTTCGTGCGCCTGATCATATGGGACTAACGCCATATCAGTTTATTCAGTTTCAGGGAAAAGATAGGCAGATTCTGGCGGATATCTACCAGCAGGCTGCCCGCCTTAATGACTTTTCGGAAACGGTCATAGAGCAGGCTGGGCAGCTGCCTTTCCGGGCACCAATGATAATTGTTTCTTGTCTATGTTTTCAGGAACATCCGAAAGTCCCCCGTGATGAGCAACTATGTACGGTTGCCTGTGCAACTCACGGCATGCAGCAAGCGGCTTTTGCACAAGGTATAGGTGCTATTTGGCGTACCGGATGGATGGCTGAGGACGACTTTATCAAGGAGCAGTTGGGATTATCTGTGGACGACGCCATTGTCGGCTTTTTATACGTAGGGACACCTGCAGTCCCTACGCCAATAAAGCCTCAGAAAGATTCATCACCATTTTTCATGAACGGTAATGACTTAGTGCTGGATTAAAATTCAGCACTTCTCGGAGCCCGAGGGAAAGGTATAACGTCACGAATATTTTGTACGCCGGTAACATAAGCCACTAAGCGCTCAAAACCCAGGCCAAAACCGGCGTGAGGAACAGTACCGTAACGACGTAAATCGCGGTAGAAGCCGTACTCTTCTTTTGGCAGGTTCATTTCTTCAATGCGCTGGTCAAGAATGTCTAAACGTTCTTCACGGGCGGAACCACCAATAATCTCACCAATACCTGGCGCTAAAACGTCCATAGCGGCAACGGTTTTGCCGTCTTCGTTCTGACGCATGTAAAACGCTTTAATATCGCGCGGATAGTTTTTCAGAATAATTGGTGCGCCGACATGTTCTTCAGCTAAGTAGCGCTCGTGCTCTGATTGTAAATCCACACCCCATTCAACCGGATACTCAAACTTTTTATCGCAGTTTTTCAGTATCTCAATGGCATCGGTGTAATCCATATGCACAAAGTCATTATTAACAATGGCTTCTAAACGGCTGATGGCGTCAGAGTTAATGCGCTCGGCAAAGAACGCCATGTCGTCCGGGCGCTCTTCCAGAACGGCTTTAAACACATACTTAAGCATGGCTTCGGCTAAGCCGGCAACATCATCTAAAGTGGCAAACGCCAGCTCGGGTTCTACCATCCAGAATTCAGACAAGTGACGGCTGGTGTTCGAGTTTTCAGCACGGAAGGTTGGGCCGAATGTATAAACTTTAGATAAAGAGCAAGCGTAAGACTCTACGTTCAGCTGACCCGACACCGTTAAAAACGCTTCTTTGCCGAAAAAGTCTTCAGAGTAGTCGACTTCGCCTTTATCTGTTTTCGGGATATTCAGCATGTCCAGTGTTGAAACACGGAACATCTCACCGGCACCTTCACAATCGGAAGTCGTGATGATTGGTGTACTCACCCACAAATAACCTTCCTCATGGAAGAAGCGATGAATAGCCTGAGATAACGCATTACGCACACGCATGACCGCACCGGTAATGTTGGTACGCGGACGCAAATGCGCGTATTCACGTAAGTATTCCATGCTATGACGTTTAGGAGCCATAGGGTAGGTATCGGGATCTTCCACCCAGCCATATACATGAACTTTGGTTGCCTGTAGCTCGAAAGACTGACCTTTGCCCTGAGATGGAACCACCACACCGGTAATAGCAACAGAACAACCGGTCGTCAGCTTCTGCACTTCATTACTGTAATTGGGAAGTTCTGCCGGAACCACGGCCTGAATGGCATCAAAACACGAACCATCGTGCAGGTTAATAAAGGAAATACCGGCTTTAGAATCACGGCGGGTGCGCACCCAGCCCCGGACTGTGACGGTTTCATCGACAGCGACTTTTCCCGTCAGAACATCCACTACAGAAGCATACGACATGAGTTGGTTTTCTCCGAAATTTGCACTATTTTGCTATAGAAAGGTTGCTATGTTACCGCGCTTTGGCGCAGACTCAAGTATAACCCCTGAGAACAGAGAGAAAAATTATGAAAAGGGGATCCTTAGCGGATTTAAAGCAAGTACCATTTTGGTCACGCGTTCTGGGATGGCTGTCTATTTTTGGCTGGCTTATTTTTGTTATTGCCGCCGTTGTCTTTAATTATGCAAAACCCGAACGTAACACCATTTTAACTGAAATTTTCGGGATATCTGTCCGTGACTACTGGCAGATCACATTAGGTGACTTATTTGTCATCCTTTTGGTTATTGGGCTCTGCGTGAGTTTGCTCAGCCTTGCACTAAATTATATTCTTTTCCGTCAGGACAAGCAGCACCTGTGGATCAATATCCTGATACTGATCATGAGCTGTTTAGGCGGCTTGTCTCTTTACTTCTTTGGTTATTAAACCTTTTAATAGAGCTCTGAGTTTCAGCATAGTCTTTCATTGCAACGGTTAAACGGTTGAGCTCGTTCGTAGAAATAACATAGGGCGGCATAATATAAAGTAAGCGTCCGAACGGGCGTATCCACACCCCTAATTCAATAAAACGTTTCTGCGCAACTGCGACATCAATGGGATGATGCATTTCTAGTACGCCAATAGCCCCGAAAACCCGCGCGTCTTTAACCGCACTATACTTAGCCAGAGGAAGAAGCTCCTGCTTTAACTGGGCTTCTATTTCGGCTACTTGTTGTTGCCATTTGCCTTCTGCAATAATCGCCAGCGACTCAGCCGCAACGGCACAAGCTAAAGGGTTGCCCATAAATGTGGGGCCGTGCATTAATGCTCCGCCGCCGGGGCCGTGACCAATGGTTTCTGCTACCTTTTTCGTGGTCAACGCGGCCGCCAGCGTCATGTAACCACCGGTCAGAGCTTTACCAACGCAGAGAATGTCAGGTGTAATTCCTGCGTGTTCGCAGGCGAATAACTTGCCGGTACGACCAAAGCCTGTCGCAATTTCATCCGCTATCAGTAGTACATCAAAATCGTCACAAAGCTGGCGTATTAGCTTTAGATATTCAGGGTGATAAAAACGCATGCCACCGGCTCCCTGAACAATAGGTTCGAGAATAATAGCCGCCAACTCGCCGTGATGTCGCTCGAACCAGTGTCTGAGCTCGTCACCCGCGGTCTCTGCCCAGTCCTCGTCCGGGGTTAGCGATGGGGCATCGGCAAAGAGCTGAGAGTTAATAGCCTTATTAAAAAGATGGTGCATGCCGTTGACCGGATCGCAAACCGACATCGCTTTAAAGGTGTCGCCGTGGTAACCGCCTTTGATGGTTAGCAGTCGGTGCTTCTCCGGACGTTCCTGCGCCAACCAGTACTGCAAGGCCATTTTTATGGCTACTTCAACGCTGACAGAGCCTGAATCGGCAATAAATACTCGTTGCAGAGGCTCCGGAGTCATTTCAATAAGACGTCGGGCAAGATCAATAGCGGGTTGATGCGTGATACCGCCAAACATAACGTGGCTCATTTTATCTATCTGACTATGAGCAACGGCATCTAAGCGTGGATTACGGTATCCGTGAATAACAGCCCACCAGGAAGACATGCCGTCAATAACCTGATGCCCGGTGTCCAGGGTCAATGTGCAATCTTTCGCAGACTCGACTTTATAAGCGGGTAGAGGGTTCAGCATGGAGGTGTATGGGTGCCAAATGTGCTGTCGATCAAATTCGATATCGCTTTTGCTCATAAAGTAATCTATTGTAAAGTATTAAACTGAAAGTATATTGACAGTGTATCGAGCTGGATTATTCTAGTCGACCATAATTTGCCAAGCACACGAGATTTACCATGCCACAAATTCGTAACGACTGGACCATTGAAGAAGTTCAGAATCTTTTGCAGATGCCGTTGAATGACTTAGTTTTTGAAGCGCAAACCGTGCATCGCCAGCACTTTAACCCGAACGAAGTTCAGGTCAGCACTTTGTTGTCGATTAAAACCGGTGCCTGCCCAGAAGACTGTAAATATTGCCCACAAAGCGCGCATTATCACACCGGGCTGGATCGCGAGCGTTTGATGGCTGTAGAAAGTGTGCTGGCTGAAGCGCAGGCTGCGAAAGAGAAGGGTGCGAGCCGTTTTTGCATGGGTGCCGCCTGGCGTAATCCGAAAGACCGCGATATGCCTTACGTTATTGAAATGATCAAAGGCGTCAAAGCTTTAGGTTTGGAAAGCTGTATGACACTTGGCATGTTAAGTAATGAACAGGCCAAAATGCTGCAGCAGGCAGGGCTTGATTATTACAATCACAATCTGGATACCTCACCTGAATTTTACGGCGATATTATTACAACCCGAACTTATCAGGATCGCCTGAATACGCTGAATAATGTGCGTGATGCGGGTATGAAAGTCTGTGCCGGAGGCATTGTTGGTATGGGCGAGAGCGTAACCGACCGGGCCTCTTTATTAGTGCAGCTGGCTAACTTACCTAAGCACCCGGAAAGTGTCCCCATTAATATGCTGGTTAAAGTGGAAGGCACACCTTTTGCCAAGCTGGAAGACTTAGATAACTTTGAATTTGTACGCACAGTTGCCGTAGCTCGTATTCTAATGCCGGCTTCGCACGTGCGTTTGTCCGCTGGCCGTGAGGACATGAACGATGAAATGCAGGCGTTGTGTTTTCTGGCCGGTGCTAACTCTATTTTTTATGGCGAAAAGCTGCTGACCACCGCAAACCCTGAAGCAGATGCCGATTTACGTTTGTTCGAGCGTCTGGGTATAAAGCCTGAACAGCGTGATGGCTATGATGATGAAGTTCACACCGCGGTTATTGAAGACGCGATTAAAGAACAGCAAAATCCTGTTCGATACTACGACGCGTCTTAGTAGAGAATAGGCAGAGAATAGAGAGTGGATAAAATCGTGTTGGGGTATCAACAGCGGCTTAATGAGCGTAAAGGCTCTTCGCTGTTTCGCTCGCGAAAGGTACGTAGCTCCGACACTCATTGGCAATTGGATTTCAGTACCAATGATTATCTCGGCTTAAGCCAGCACCCGGATATAAAGCGTGCATTTAAGCAAGCTATTGATATCTGGGGTGTTGGCAGTACCGGTTCTCCTTTACTCAGCGGCTACAGCGCGGCTCATTGGGAACTGGAAGAGCTGCTGGCTGAATGGCTGGGTAAACCCAGGGCTTTGCTGTTTAACTCAGGTTTCGCGGCAAACCATGGTGTGTTGACAACCCTAGTCGATAAGCAAGAAAAGCTGTTTGCCGACAAATTGGTTCATGCCTCAATTATTGACGGTATGCAGCACGGCGAAGGGCGTTTTAAGCGATACCCGCATAACCAACCAGAGCCTTTGGTTGCTAAAGCATCGCCCGGCGACTGGTTTGTGACTGAAGGCGTTTTTAGCATGGACGGCGACTCCTGTGATTTAAACCAGCTGGCGTCTTTAAAGCACAAGTATGATCTGAAAATTATGCTTGACGATGCGCATGGAATAGCCGCGTATGGCGCTGAGGGTCGAGGTTCATTAGCTGTGGACTCCTCTGTTGCTGATGTCATAACCGGAACTTTTGGGAAAGCCATAGGTGTCGGCGGAGCCTTTGTTTGTGCCGATGATGACGAAATTGAAAGTCTGATCCAGTTTTGTCGTGATTACATTTATTCCACTGCGATGCCGCCAGCTCAGGCCGCTGCAATAAAAGCTTCTGTAGAAATTGTACGCAGCGCAGAAGGCGATGACCGTCGCGGAAGACTTGCTGAGCGCATCCAGTATTTTCGGGAACAGCTGAAACAGCGCGGTTTAAAAACCATTGATTCAGATTCCGCCATACAAACCTGGTTATTTAAGTCCGATGAAGACGCGCTAAACATGGCAACACAACTGCAGACTCATGGCTATTTATGCAGTGTTATTCGTCCGCCAACAGTACCTGCGGGAAGCTCCCGTATTCGTTTTAGCTTAACGTCGGAAATGTCGACGCCCGAACTCGCTCAATTCTGGAGCCGGGTAGATGAGGTTCTTAGCCAGTTATGAAATCCCCGTTATGAAATCTAAGTTATGAAACCAATGAATTTTCAACAGGCTGTTGCGCGGCAGTTCAATAAGGCGGCAAAGGACTATCACCAGCACGCGAGTATCCAGCGACTAACAGCAAACCGGCTATTAAGTTTAGGGCCGCGCGAGGCAAGTCAGGTACTGGATGTAGGCTGTGGTCCTGCGTCAACGACGGCAGAACTCTTACGCCGTGCGAGTCATTATCTTGGTGTTGATATTGCTCCTGCTATGTTGCTTAAAGCTGCCGCTGACTATCCTGAACTGAGCTGGCTTAATGGTGAATGGGAAGCTTTGCCTGTAGCTGACAATTCGGTCGACTGGCTTTTCGCTAATTTGTCTTTGCAGTGGGTCGATAAGTTACAACAAGCGATGAGGGAAGCTCATCGCGTTTTAAAGCCAGGCGGAATTGTAACCATTAATACTGTTGTCGAGGGCACTTTCAATTCTTTCATAAAAAGCTGGAATGCAGTGGATGACTTGCAACACACACATCGCTTTAAGTCCGCAGAGAGGGTGCAGAGAGCAATCGGTTCAGTTAACTGGCATCGCTCAGAATTCGTGTTAGAAGAACACACTCAATACTTTGCCAATGTCCGTGAACTTATAGGCAGTATTAAGGGGGTTGGTGCCAACTATGTGAGGCGAACTGATAACGCCGGACTGATGACGCGCAACCGCCTACAGCAACTGGAAAATGCGTTTGAGAATCATCGAACCTTACAGGGATTGCCACTTGAATGGTCAGTTCTTAATATTAAATTAGTTAAGTAGCATTGAGTTTAAGTTGATATGAACACTTATTTTATTACCGGAACAGACACTGATGCAGGAAAAACCGTTGCGGCATGTGCCTTTATTCAATATCTAGTGAAGCAGTCGCAACAAGTTGCGGTTATGAAGCCAGTGGCATCCGGTTGTTATTGGCAAAATGGTCAGTTGATGAATGAAGATGCTCTGAATTTAATGCGTCAATCTAATACTTCCTTTGATTACGAGAGAGTTAATCCCTATACCTTTGAAGCCGCAATTGCGCCTCATATTGCGGCAGCAGACAGTGGCGTGGTCATAGACAAACAACGCTTGTTGAAAGCGGTGGACTGGTTTCATGAGCAGTCAATAGACAGTTTAGTGATAGAAGGTGCCGGTGGCTGGCAGTTACCTCTGGCTCCGGGGTTACGTATGCCACAGGTTGTAAAAAACATTAATGCGAAAGTTGTGCTGGTGGTTGGATTAAAACTGGGTTGCCTGAACCATGCGTTGCTCAGCCTGAAATCAATAAAACAGGAAGGTTGCGAGGTTGCAGGTTGGATAGCCGTGCAAACCGGGCCGGAACCTATGCCGCGACAGGCCGAGAATCTTGTGTCGTTACGCGAGTTGCTGGGCGAGAAAGAGCTCGCTAATATTCCTTACACGCCAGGTTGGGAAGAAAAAGATTTGAACATTTATTTCCATAAGTAAGATTGAAATACGACCAAATACCCCCACATAACTTAGCAGATTAAGTTCCCCGGAGTACGAGCAATGAAGAGAATTTTGCTGTTTTTAGCGACTAACATGGCTATTTTGCTGGTTGTTAGCGTGGTCTTTAATATTGTGATGGCGGTAACCGGCATTGATGCACAAGGGTCAGTGGGTTTACTGGTGTTCTGTGCGCTGTTTGGTTTTGGTGGTGCGTTTGTATCGCTCTGGATATCACGCTGGATGGCTATTCGGTCAACCGGGGCCAGAGTTATAGAAAAACCGCAGAACCAATCTGAAGAATGGTTGTTACGCACCGTTCAGCAACAGGCGCAAAAAGCAGGGTTGCCTATGCCTCAGGTCGCGGTTTATCAGTCGCCGGAGCCTAACGCCTTTGCTACCGGTCGCAGTAAAAATGCTTCATTGGTTGCGGTCAGTACCGGGCTACTGCAAAGCATGAATGCCGATGAAGTTGAGGCGGTTCTTGCACATGAAATTAGTCACATTGCTAATGGCGATATGGTGACACTGACGCTAATCCAGGGTGTGATAAATACTTTTGTGATGTTTTTTGCACGGATCATTGCCAGCGCGATAATGCGGGGCGGTGATAATCAGCGGGGCGGCGGATTCGCTTATTATGGTGTCGTAATGTTGCTGGAAATCGTATTTGGCGTGTTAGCCAGCACCATTGTTATGTGGTTCTCTCGTCAGCGGGAATTCAGAGCGGATGCCGGGTCTGCTGATTTAGTCGGTAAACAAAAAATGATTGCTGCTTTACGCCGCTTACAGCAGGGCAAAGAGTCTGAACTTGATGGCACTATGCTGGCGTTTGGTATTAAAGGAAAGCGCTCAACTATGTCTAAGTTGTTTATGAGTCACCCGCCTTTAGATGAACGAATTCATGCTCTTGAGCAACGGCGTTAGTCGTTGCTTTTCAAGGGATACAGAGGTACATTCTTAACTCTTACTCACCGATAAAGCGGATAAATTTTTGTTATGGCCCAATGGAGTGCGCGCAGTTGGCGCGATAAGCCAATAGAACAACAACCGAAGTATTCAGATCCGTCGCAGTTGCAGGCTGTAGAACAGCAACTGAGTCAGTTCCCGCCTCTGGTGTTCGCAGAAGAGATACGAGCATTAAGAAACCAGTTAAAGAATGTCTGTGTAGGAGAGGGTTTCCTGCTGCAGGGCGGCGATTGTGCTGAATCCTTTAGTGACTTTAATGCACCGAAAATTCGTGACACTTTTAAGGTCATTCTGCAAATGGCCATTGTCATGACGTTTGCAGGCTCATGTCCGGTAACAAAAGTCGCACGCATGGCAGGGCAGTATGCGAAGCCGCGCTCCAGTGACTTTGAAACCATCGGAGACCTCAGTCTGCCCAGTTATCGTGGTGACATCATTAATGGTTCAGAATTTGATGAAATGGCTCGTCAACCTGACCCCGAACGTATGATTAAGGCTTATCATCACTCCGCAGCGACCATGAACTTGTTGCGAGCGTTTGCGCAGGGCGGTCTGGCAAACTTACACAAAGTGCATAAGTGGAACTTAAGCTTTATAGCTTCAAATCCGTTAAAAGAGCGTTACCAGAAAATAGCCGAAGAAATTCAGTCAGCGCTGCGCTTTATGGAAGTGTTGGGGATTAACTCGGAAAATAACGCCGCTATTCACGAGACCTCGTTATTTACCTCGCATGAAGCTCTGTTATTGCCTTATGAACAGGCATTGACTCGTACCGACACATTAACCGGCTTACCGTATGACTGTTCTGCACATATGGTCTGGATTGGAGAGCGCACTCGTAAGTTGGACCAGGCTCATGTCGAGTTTATGCGCGGCATTCATAACCCCGTTGGGGTAAAAGTAGGTCCAACTATGCCAGGCGACGAGCTCATTCAATTAATTGATGCACTGAACCCTGACAACGAACCTGGTCGTTTAACGCTTATTACTCGTATGGGTGCAGACAATCTTGCGAATAAATTGCCTGAATTGGTGCGTCGTGTGAAACAGGAAGGTCGCAATGTGGTCTGGTCGAGCGACCCGATGCATGGCAATACGATTAAGGCTGATAATGGCTTGAAAACCCGGAATTTTGACGCCATACATAAAGAGTTGAGGCATTTCTTTGCGATTCATCAAGCTGAAGGCACTTACCCAGGGGGTATCCATCTGGAAATGACCGGTGAAGATGTTACAGAATGTACCGGCGGTGCCTACCGTATAAGTGAAGCAGATTTGTCCAGTCGTTATCGCACTCAATGCGATCCACGACTGAACGCCGATCAAGTGCTAGAATTGGCGTTTTTAGTTGCAGAATCATTAAAAGCAGCCCGCAACGGCGCGGGTTGATCATCCCCTTTAACCGGATATTTAAGAGGTATATTTTTATATGTCGCAACAGGTAGAAGTGTTATTTGAAAACTTGTGGCAAGATTATTTATCGCGTACGCCTTCCGCAAAGAGAGTGCATCAAATCTTAGGCGAAGGGCATCCGATCGTTAACGATCACGTAGCTTTTCGTACCTTTGATATCAGTCCGGTTGGTCTGGAAGTACTGGCACAACATTTTCTGGACTTAGGTTACAAAGAGGGTGGTGACTACCACTTTGAAGCGAAAAAACTGCGCGCAAAACATTTTGAACATGAAGATCCTGAGTTACCAAAAGTATTCATCAGCGAACTAATGACTGCTGAATTTTCTGATGAACTGCAGAGCAAAGTCAAAGATATGGTGGCTCAGGTTTCGGTTGAAGACACCAAAAAGTCGGACTTTCTTTATTCGGGTACGCACTGGAAAGTCAGTTATGCCGATTACCAGTCACTGCTGGAAGAAAGTGAGTATGCTGCGTGGATGGCTGCATTTGGCTATTGCGCTAACCACTTTACGGTGAGCGTTAACCAGTTACCGGGCTATAAAACGCTTGAGCAGGTAAACCAGAAGTTAAAAGACAATGGCTTCAAACTGAATGCGTCTGGCGGTGAAATCAAAGGTTCTCCGGAGGTTTATCTGGAACAATCATCAACTATGGCTGACCGTCATCCGGTTGAGTTTTCTGATAAGACTGTCGAGATCCCCAGTTGCTTCTACGAGTTTGCTAAGCGCTACGAGATTGAAGACGGCAAACTGTATACCGGCTTTGTTGCAGCGTCGGCGGACAAAATTTTTGAAAGCACCAACGCTAAATAAAGTGTAGCTTTTAAGAATGCTAGAGCGGCATTAATAACGGTGCCGCTCTAAGTTTGTTTTAGCCAGAATTTTTGCGGCTATCTCTTCTACCGAATAATGAGTGGAGTTGATAAAAGGTACGGCCTCCCGGCTGTAGAGCCTTTCAACTTCGGCGAGCTCAAATCGACACTGCGCCATAGAGGCGTACTGACTGCCTTCCCGTCTCTGACTTCTAATTTCATGTAAACGCTGTGACGACAAGGTCAGGCCAAACAGCTTATGACGATACTGCTTAAGTTCTTTAGGCAATTGCAGTCGTTCAAAGTCGTCATCGTCAGTTAAAGGGTAGTTTGCAACCTTAATTCCGTATTGCATGGCCAGGTATAAGCTGGTCGGTGTTTTCCCTGTACGCGACACCCCAATTAAAATCAGGTCAGCTTTATCCAGTTGGTTTAAGCGTTTGCCATCGTCGTTATCCAGCGCGTAATTAATGGCATCTATTCTGAAATTGTAGTTTTTATGTACACCATGGGTACGATGTGTTTTCGGTTCCGCTTTAACGCCGAGCTCTTTTTCCACCGGCGCAACAAAGTGGTCTAAAAAGTCGTAGCAGATGCCTCCACAGTTGGTAATTTTTGCTTTTAGCTTCTCGTTAACGAAAGTATGGAAGATTAAAGGCGGCTCACCACTGTCGGAAACGGCTTTTTTTATTGTTTTACACACTTCATTTGCTTTTTCCTGACTATCGATAAAAGGCAATGTCTTGTGTTCAAAATTGACCGGAAACATGGACAAAAGCGCGTGGCCAAAGGCCTCGGCGGTTAATGCTGTACCGTCTGAAATGTAAAATGCATAGCGCACTGGCTAATCTCTTTTTAAGCGATTGTAGGTTCGATATTAACTTGTTGGGCCACAGCGTGTAAAATAGATGCCACTTCCATGCCGAAAAATCAATTAAGGATTGTGACGTGCAAGAATACGTAGTTTGGTACCAACATCTGGGAATGCAGGACGTAAACCGAGTAGGAGGCAAAAATGCCTCGCTGGGTGAGATGATCAGTAACTTAGCCGGAGCAGGAGTTGAAGTGCCCGGTGGTTTTGCAACAACGGCTGATGCCTATAACCAGTTTCTGGAGCAAAGTGGTTTAAACGATCGTATTCACGATTTGCTCGACACGCTTGATGTTGACGACGTGCAAGCCTTGGCTCAGGCTGGCAAAGAAATCCGCCAATGGATTATCGATACGCCTTTTCAGCCGGAATTTGAAGCGGCTATTAAAGACGCTTTTGCTGAGTTAAGTGAGAACAACGACGAATTTAGCTTTGCCGTACGCAGTTCTGCGACGGCAGAAGATATGCCAGATGCTTCATTTGCCGGCCAGCAGGAAACCTTCCTGAATGTACGTGGTTTGTCCCATGTAATGGAAGCCATCAAGCACGTATTCGCTTCGCTATTTAACGACCGTGCTATTTCCTATCGCGTTCACCAGGGCTACGACCACCGCGGTGTTGCGTTGTCGGCTGGTATACAGCGCATGGTGCGCAGTGACATTGCCTCGTCCGGGGTAATGTTCAGCATTGACACAGAGTCAGGCTTTGATGATGTGGTTTTCATTACATCGTCTTACGGTTTAGGCGAGATGGTCGTGCAGGGCGCGGTTAACCCTGACGAGTTCTACGTACATAAGCCAACGTTAAAAGCAGGGCGTCCTTCAGTACTGCGCAGAACGCTGGGCAGCAAAAAAATCCAGATGATTTTCTCTGACGACAGAGAGCATGGAAAACAGACACTAATTGAAGATATAGAAAAGTCGAAGAGCCTGACCTTCTCGGTAACCGACGAGGAAGTCGAAACACTGGCGAAGCAAGCTCTGATCATTGAAGAGCATTATGGTCGCCCAATGGACATTGAGTGGGCAAAAGATGGCGTCGACGGCAAGCTGTATATTGTTCAGGCGCGCCCGGAAACAGTTCAGTCAAACCAAAAAGGGCAAGCCATTGAGCGTTTTGCGTTAAAAGCAAAAAGTGACGTTGTCTGCACAGGTCGCGCTATTGGCCAGCGTATTGGTCGAGGTGTTGCTCGTGTTCTGAATGACATTAGCGAAATGGATAAAGTGCAGCCGGGCGATGTATTAGTTACTGATATGACCGACCCTGACTGGGAACCCATTATGAAACGAGCGGCGGCCATTGTGACTAACCGTGGTGGTCGTACTTGCCACGCAGCGATTATTGCACGCGAACTGGGCATTCCGGCGGTTGTTGGTTGCGGTGACGCAACTGACCATATCAGTAATGGTCAGGCCGTTACGGTTTCTTGTGCCGAAGGCGACACGGGTTATATCTACCAGGGCGAACTGGACTTTGATATTACCGAATCACAAATTGATGCCATGCCGGATCTGCCATTAAAAATTATGATGAACGTGGGGAACCCGGACAGAGCCTTCGATTTTGCCGGCTTGCCTCATGCTGGTATTGGCCTGGCTCGCCTCGAGTTTATTATTAACCGCATGATAGGTGTTCACCCTAAAGCCTTGCTTAATTACGACCAGCAAAGCGATGAGCTGAAAAAAACAATTGATAGTATGATGGCTGGTTACAGTAGCCCACGTGAATACTACGTAGCGCGTTTAGCCGAAGGTATTTCTACCTTAGGAGCCGCATTCTCACCAGAACGCGTGATTGTGCGTATGTCTGACTTTAAGTCGAACGAATACGCCAACCTTATTGGCGGAAAGCAGTATGAACCTGGCGAAGAAAACCCAATGTTGGGTTTTCGTGGCGCTTCACGTTATATCTCTGAAGAATTCCGTGACTGCTTTGCACTAGAGTGTGAAGCTATTAAACGCGTTCGTAACGATATGGGTCTGACCAATATCGAAATCATGATCCCGTTTGTCAGAACTCTTGAAGAAGGCCGTAAGGTTATTGAACTTCTGGCCGAGCAGGGACTGGTTCAGGGCGAAAATGGTTTACGCGTTATTATGATGTGTGAGCTGCCTTCTAATGCTCTGCTGGCTGACGAATTCCTCGATATCTTCGACGGTTTTTCTATTGGGTCTAACGATTTAACCCAGTTAACTTTAGGCCTGGATCGTGATTCCGGCGTTATCGCGCACTTATTTGACGAACGTGACGAAGCTGTGAAGAAACTGCTAGCCATGGCCATTCAAACGGCGAAGAAACGCGGCAAGTACGTTGGCATTTGTGGTCAGGGACCGTCGGATCATCCTGACTTTGCAGCCTGGTTGGTTGATCAGGGCATTGATTCGGTATCGCTGAACCCGGACACTGTTATTGAGACCTGGATGTATCTGGCGGAAAATCTGTAAGTATGACTGTATTACCTGAGATTGCTGCTGAGAATGCGTTACCAGATGACTACCGGCACTTTATTGAGCAGGTAAGAAGCTCAGAGTTTGCAGGTGAAATTGACGTGAGTTATTCGGGCCGTTTAATCGCGGCCACGGATAACAGCGTTTACCAAAACCTGCCTCAGGCGGTTTTGTATCCTCTGAATCAAGCCGACCTTGTGTTGCTGATGAAGCTGGCTGGTCAGGAAAGCAACAGCAGTGTGCAGTTCTCTCCCCGTGGAGGTGGCACCGGCACCAATGGCCAGTCTTTAACTTCCGGTATTGTGGTGGATTTAAGCCGCCATATGAATAAAGTGCTGGAAGTTAACCCGAAAGAAGGCTGGGTGCGAGTGCAGGCCGGGGTGGTAAAGGATCAGCTCAACGATATTTTACGCCCTCATGGCTATTTCTTTTCACCTGACTTATCGACCAGTAATCGTGCGACTCTTGGCGGAATGATCAATACTGACGCGTCGGGTCAGGGCTCGTTGGTTTATGGTAAAACCAGCGATCACATTCTTGGTTTAAAAACTGTGCTGCTTGACGGTTCTGTACTTGATAGCGGATCGGTTTCGCTTGAACAGGCCGAAACCGTCGCGCGGCGGGATAATCGCATTGCCCGAATTTACAGGCAGGTTATTGATACCTGCGTGGGGGAAGCTGAGAGTATTCGTGATAAATTTCCGCCGCTGAATCGTTTTTTAACCGGTTATGACTTGAAACATGCCTATAACGCCGAGCAGCAAAAGATAGATGTTTCGCGAATCATTGCTGGCTCAGAAGGAACCTTAGGCTTTGTCAGTGAAGCCCGGCTGAATATTACTCCTATTCCCAAGCATCGGGTATTGGTGAACGTAAAATATTCAAATTTCCAGGCTGCTTTAGAAAACTCTCCTTTCTTAGTTGATGCCAAAGCAACCTCTGTAGAGACGGTTGACAGTACCGTACTGAATCTTGCACGTCAGGATATAATCTGGAAGTCAGTTGAGCCGTTGTTGTCTGATGTTGAAGGTCAGCGCATGGATGGCATCAACATGGTTGAGTTCACCGGGTTAAATCAGGAAGAAATAGACAGTAAAGTTAATTCTTTAACCCAACGTCTGGACAAGCTGATTAAAAGCAAAGACAGCAAAGGGGTTATTGGCTATCAAGTCTGTGACGATTTGCCCAGTATCCAGCTTATTTATGCTATGCGGAAAAAATCGGTGGGCTTGCTGGGCGCTACAAAAGGGCGTCGTAAACCCGTTGCTTTTGCTGAAGACACCGCAGTTCCTCCGGAGAAACTGGCTGATTTTATTAATGAGTTTCGTGCTCTTTTAGATGCTAATGGGCTGCATTACGGCATGTTTGGGCACGCTGATGCCGGAGTTTTACATGTGCGGCCTGCACTGGATTTGTGTGAGCCGGAAGATGAAGTCATGCTCAGGCAAATCAGTGATAAAGTTGCCGAGCTAACACAAAAATATGGCGGACTCATGTGGGGCGAACACGGTAAAGGGTATCGCTCAGAGTACGTACCGGCATTTTTTGGTGAGCATCTCTATACCGAGTTGCGAAAAATTAAGGCCAGCTTTGACCCTTTTAACCAGCTAAACCCGGGAAAAATCTGCACACCGTTTAACACCGATGCCGAACTTGTTTCTGTCGATGCCGTTAAGCGCGGCTTCTTTGATCGTCAAATACCGGTGGCTACACGCGACAGCTATAAAAACGCGATGGACTGTAACGGTAATGGCTTGTGTTTTAATTACGATCCTAAATCCGCAATGTGTCCTTCTTATAAGGTAACGCGGGACCGTCGTTATTCGCCCAAAGGGCGGGCAGGGCTTTTACGTGAATGGTTACGGCTTACGCACAACGCCGGCTATAACGCGGCTGAAAAGCCAGAATCATTGGGCTTTGCGAAACGCCAGCTTAACCGGTTTACTGGAAAAAATGATTTCAGCCACGAAGTGAAAGAGTCCATGGACAAATGCCTGGCTTGTAAGGCGTGTACCAACCAATGCCCAGTCAGTGTCGATGTGCCGACGTTCCGCGCTCGTTTTTATGATCATTATTACAGTAAATACGCTCGTCCGTTAAAAGACTATCTGGTTAAAGGTATTGAAAAGACCGCGCCGATAGCGAGTAAGTTTCCCAGGTTGAGTAATGTACTGATTAATAATCCGTTAAGCCGATTTGTACTCAAATACGGTATTGGCTATGTCGATACGCCGTTATTCTCAACGCCCAACTTAAGAACGGCCTGGCGCCGGAACGGGCTTATTGAGTTAACCACAGAGCAGATAATGAGTCTGACTGAGGATGAAAAGTCAAAGGCGGTGGTTATTGCGCAGGATCCGTTCACAACCTTCTACGAGGCCGATCTGGTTCTGAAGCTGGGTCTGCTAATCAAAAAGTTAGGTTACACACCGGTTTTACTGCCGTTTATAGGACATGGTAAAGCTCAGCACGTGAAAGGATTTATCAGCGACTTCGAGAAAACAGCCGAAAAAGTGACTGAACAGTTAAAGCCTGTTTCTGATGCTAATATTCCATTAATTGGCCCCGACAGTTCTACAGCGCTGATATTCCGGGACGAATACCGCAAGGCTAGCGACGGGCAATTGCCCGAAGTTAATGTAATGACGGTTGTAGAATGGCTTAATACCTTAAACTTTGATGACATCAGTTCATTCAGTACTAGTCGCTACGGTTTAATGCTGCACTGTACCGAACAGAGTTTCGTACCTGAGTCAGCTAAACAATGGCAAGCTTTATTTCAAAGCCTGGGTCTAAAGCTGAATATTGTTAATGTCGGCTGTTGCGGCATGGCTGGTACATTTGGGCATGAGAAACAGAACCAGGAAGACAGCCGGGGACTTTATCAAATGGGCTGGCAACAGGCTGTCCAGGAATACGGCGCCAGCGGAATACTAGTCACTGGATTTTCTTGTCGCTCACAAATAAAGCGGATAGAAAAAAAGCGGGTGAGACACCCGCTTGAGATAATCTTACAAAGCCTGAGTTAACTCAGGCTTTTTATTTGCAGTGACGTTTACTGCTTACCTTTGGCGATAATTTCGCGTGCCATCTCATCAGCTACTGTTCCGGTAGGGCGGTCTTCGTCCTGTGCCCGGGCAAAAAGCTGATCTAAGGTATCGTATATACCGCGCACACGTTTTTCTGTTTCTTCCACAGTAAAGTTGGCAGCTTCTGAACAAATATGAATAACGCCACCGGCATTAATCACGTAGTCAGGAGCGTATAAAATACCCATATCTTTAACCGCTTTATCGTGTTTAGGGTTAGCTAACTGGTTATTCGCGCTGCCGGCAATAATTTTGACTTTAAGTTGTTTTAAAGTCTCGTCATTGATAGTGGCACCTAAAGCACATGGTGCATACACGTCAGCCTCTACGCCATAGATTTCATCCAGACCAACGGCTTTCGCGCCCAGTTCTTTAACAGCACGCTCAACGGCTTCTTCGTTTATATCGGTAACAATGAGCTCAGCACCGTCTTCTGCGCAGTACTTGGCAAAATCGTAGCCAACAGCACCCAAACCCTGAACGGCAATTTTAACGCCTTTAAGATCTTCGCTACCTAATTTGTGTTTTGCAGCAGCTTTAAGACCAAGGTAAGTACCGAGTGCCGTATGCGGTGAAGGGTCGCCTGCTTTATCAGCGGTACCTGCAACGTAGCTGGTCTCTTTTGCGACCATACCGATATCTTCAGTACGAATGTTGACGTCTTCAGCGGTAATGTAACGACCACTTAAAGACTCGATGAAGCGACCATAAGCGCGGAAGAGCTCTTCGCTTTTGATTTTCTTCGCGTCGCCGATGATAACGGCTTTACCGCCACCTAAAGGCAGACCGGCCATTGCACTTTTATAAGTCATACCACGAGACAGACGCAGTACATCGGTAACCGCTTCGGCAGAAGAAGCGTAGTTCCATAAACGAGTACCACCAAGGCTTGGACCTAAAGTTGTATCGTGGATGGCAATAATGGCTTTTAAGCCTGATTCCTGATCATGACAAAACACCACTTGCTCGTGGTGATCAAATTCGGGATGCTCGTATAGAGACATGAGTTTCACTTCCTCATTGCTTCAAAAATTGCGCGAACATTACCATTTAGATAAGGCTCGCGCTACTTTAAGATGCGAATAAATTTAGGTATTTAAACAGGCGTTTATCAACTCTTGTTTACACAGAATCACTTAAGATTCATCAATGTATAAATAGATGATTCCCTGGTTAATGGCTTCGGCAATTAGCTCACACTCGGCTGGAGATTTTGCCAATTTAGCTAATTCTTCAGTAGCTTCAGAGCCTTGCAATTGCGCCAGCCATTCCGCCACTGGTAAAGCCTCTTGTACAACCTGAAAAACTTCGCCATTACCGTAAAATTGCTTGTCGCTAAGTTTTAAGAAACGGGCGCCCGAGGCCTTTTCTATAAACGCATTTTGCTGCGCGAGCAGAGTCGGAATTTGCTCAGCGGTGGTTAGCAGCTCCGGCTCGGGAAGAGGGCGTTTAGACTGGGAAATAATTTTTGCCAATAATGCGTCTGTTTCGTCGCTTTCTAAAGCATCTTTTAAAAACTGCTTTAATGCATCTAGCTGTGTTTTTTCAATAACCCATGAAACACTTTTGCTGCTAAGAGTCGGGTCTTGATAACGGTCCTGCAACGACTCCTGTTGCATCGCAATATCACCTAACTGTAGCAGTAGCTCGGCTTTCGATGGAGCGCGAAAACCAACAGAGTAGTTTAAAGACGGTTCCAGCGAGATACCGTCATGAGGACAGCCCGCAGGAATATATAAAACGTCACCGGCAGTCAGGTGTTCATCAATAACAGCGTTAAATTCGCCTTTTATCTGGCAGAGGTCTTCCGCGGGCTGATGCTCCTGCATTGCTTGTCGTTCACCCACCCGCCAATGTCGGGAGCCTGCGCCCTGAATAATAAAAACATCGTACTGATCCATGTGAGGTCCGACACCGCCGTTTTCACAGGAAAAGCTGACCATGACATCGTCGATGCGCCAGTCGGGCAGAAAGCGGAAAGGTGTTATCAATTCACCTACGTCGGGTAGCCACTCGTTTACTGACTGCACCAATAAAGTCCAGTCAGTTTCTCCGAACTTTTCGTAGTCCTCAAATGGACCGTGAGTCACTAACCAACCCGACTCAGTGTCCGCCCGAGATTCAATAACCCGAGAGTCCGCGCCTTCTTCCATCGCCAGTCCAGCCAGAATTTCGGGGCTTACAGGGTCGGTAAAATCAGCAAAGCCTTGTCGAATAAGACAAGGCTTTTTCTGCCAGTAATTTGCTAAGAAGTCGTCTTTATCAAAAGCTAATTTCATACAAGATCATCAACAAATTGCGTGGCACGGCCAATATAATTAGCCGGAGTCAGTGCTTTCATTTCGTCTTTAGCTGCATCAGGTACGTCTAAAGAGTCAATAAATTTTGCCAGATCATCGCTGGTAATACGCTTACCGCGAGTTAAGGTCTTTAGCTTCTCGTATGGTTTTTCAACACCGTAGCGACGCATAACAGTTTGTACCGGCTCCGCCATTAATTCCCAATTTTCATCCAGCTCAGCCGCTAAACGGGCTTCGTTAACTTCCAGTTTACTCAAACCTTTTAAGGTCGCCTGGAATGCGATAACAGTATGGGCAACACCCACGCCTAAATTACGTAAAACAGTTGAGTCAGTCAGGTCGCGCTGCCAGCGTGAAATAGGCAGTTTCTGAGCTAAATGCTGCATAACAGCGTTTGCAATACCCAGGTTACCTTCGGAGTTTTCAAAGTCGATAGGGTTTACTTTATGAGGCATGGTTGATGAGCCAACTTCGCCTTCAACAGTACGTTGTTTAAAGTGGTTCAATGCAATATAGCCCCATACGTCACGATCAAAATCAATGAGTACGGTATTAAAGCGAGCTAATGCATCAAAGTATTCAGCAACATAGTCATGCGGCTCAATTTGCGTTGTGTAAGCATTCCAGCTCAAGCCTAATGAAGTAACAAATTGTTCTGAAATATGGTGCCAGTCAACGTTAGGGTAGGCTGCCAGGTGTGCGTTGTAGTTACCGACAGCACCGTTTATTTTACCCATAACGTCAACAGCTTTAAGCTGTGCCAGCTGACGTTGTAAGCGCACGGCAACGTTTGCAAATTCTTTGCCCATTGTGGTTGGCGTTGCCGGTTGCCCGTGTGTACGAGCCATCATAGGAACCGCTTTGTGTTCTTTCGCCAGCTCTTTAACCCGGTCGACCAACTCCCGCATCATAGGCAGTAATACTTCATCGCGAGCTGTGTTCAGCATTAAACCATGAGAAAGATTATTAATGTCTTCGGACGTACAGGCAAAGTGGATGAACTCGGAAACTTTATTCAGCTCTTCGTTATCTGCCACTTTCTCTTTCAGAAAGTACTCAACCGCTTTCACGTCGTGGTTGGTGGTACGTTCAATAGTTTTTATGCGCTCAGCATCGTCTACCGAGAAATTCTCAACAATGGAGTTCAGTATCTGTGTTGCTTCTTTACTCAGCGCAGGTACTTCTTTAATACCGTCAACGTCGGCTAATAATTGCAACCAACGAACCTCAACAGTCACTCGAAATTTAATCAGTCCGTACTCACTGAAAATAGGGCGTAACATTTCTGCTTTTGAGGCGTATCGTCCGTCAACAGGTGACACCGCCGTCAAGGAGGAAAAGGGCAACATAAACTGGCTCTCCGAGGGTTAATTGAATCGTTAATTGTTACTTGTTACTGGTTATGCGACATGCAGCAGTTGCTGCGCTGTATCTAACATTTTCTTTCTAGAAAACACGAAATGACGACGCTTGCCGCCTACTTGCTGCCAAAGCACGGAACTGCGAATGCCAGCTAGCAGCAAGGTTCTAATATGGTGTTGATTTGAGTCTCGTTTTAAAAACTCCGGGTTACCATTAATGCGAATAGGTTGTCCCAGGGGGCTTATCAGTTCGCGATAAATTCCAGCCAAACTTTGCTGAATGCGGTAGTTTTCAAACTCAAACTCTTCTTTTTGACGTTTTACCTGGGTAATACGCTCGCCCAGTAAATTGAGTACGTCGGGCTGTTTAAGTAAACGCCGGGAAAGGTGGATCAAACCAACCAAATAGCGGGTGACCTCAAGATCTTTATTCTTATTATTTCCGGCCTGACGAATAAACGCCTGAATGCCGGGTTGAATATTTTCCAACCCGCCATAAATATCTTCTATGTTGTCAGGGTTTTGTTGCAGGAGGCTGTGAACCAAAGTGTTTGTAATAGACTCCGGGTAAAGCTCTCCGCTGCGAGCCAGCTTCTGCACAGCCATAGCACTTAACGACATACCAGCTAAGGCAATTACCCGTTGCTGCCATTCGTTCATAGCTTAACCTCAAAATCAGTAATGCGTTGTTCAATAATGCCGCCGCCTAAACAAACATCATCACTGTAAAATACCGCAGACTGGCCTGGAGTAACCGCTGCAACCGGTTCTTTAAATTGAACCTGAAAATCACCGTTACTAAGCGGCGTAACCCGGCAGGGAATATCTTGCTGGCGATAGCGCGTTTTCACCGTGCAATCGAAAGCCTCCGATGGGGCGTTTCGACTAACCCAATGCAGTTGTCCGGCAATAAGGCCCTGAGAGTATAGACGCGGATGGTTTTTCCCCTGCGCCACAATTAAAACGTTACGTTCGACATCTTTGTCGACAACATACCAGGGTTCGCCGGAAGTATCTGCCATGCCACCTATATGCAGGCCTTTACGCTGACCCAGCGTGTGGTACATCAGGCCTTCGTGTTCGCCTAAGCTCTCACCTTCAACGGACTCAATGGGGCCGGGTTTGGCGGGAAGGTACTGCTGCAAAAAGTCCTTAAACTTGCGCTCGCCAATAAAGCAAATGCCGGTTGAGTCTTTTTTATCAGCAGTGACCAGGCCTTGCTCTTCCGCAATGCGGCGAACTTCTGGTTTCTCCAGTTCTCCGACCGGGAACAGAGTCTGTGCAATGTGTTCATGGCTCAAGGTATACAAAAAGTAACTTTGATCTTTATTACTGTCTAAGCCACGCAGCATTTCCCACTTTCCGTCACGTTGCTGGCGGCGCACATAGTGTCCGGTTGCAATATAATCGGCATCTAATGCTTCGGCGGCAAACTCAAGAAAGGCCTTAAATTTAATTTCTTTGTTGCACATAATGTCGGGATTTGGCGTGCGACCCGCCTTGTATTCTTCCAGAAAATACTCGAATACATTGTCCCAATATTCTGCGGCGAAATTGATTGTGTGCAGCTCTATACCAAGCGTTTCACAAACTTTTTCAGCGTCAGCTAAGTCATCGGAAGCCGCGCAGTATTCGTCAGTATCGTCTTCTTCCCAGTTCTTCATAAACAGACCTTCTACCTGGTAGCCCTGCTGCATAAGAAGGTAAGCTGAAACGGAGGAGTCGACGCCCCCGGACATTCCGACAATGACTTTTTTACTGGCATTTGACATAGGTTAACCCTAACTGACTATCGCTCCTGAATTGGCTGCGCATTCTATCATTTTAGCGCGCGTGAGGGTAGCTCAGGAAGTTACCAAACTGGTGGCTCTGAACGCCATTCGCCGGGCTGCATTGTTTTTAACTGAAAAGGGCCAACGGCGGCTCGTATCAAACGTAAAGTTGGCAGGCCAACATGAGCTGTCATGCGACGAACCTGACGGTTTTTACCCTCGCGAATTTTAAGGCAGAGCCAGCTGTCCGGAACGCTTTTGCGCTCACGAACGGGAGGGGTTCGCGGCCACAAGTTCATTGGCTCAGGCATCACGAAGGCTTCAGCAGGGCGAGTCATTCCATCATTTAGCTCGACACCGTTTCTTAACTGCTCTAACTGTTCTTCGCTTGGGTCACCTTCTACCTGCACCCAATAGGTTTTCCAGACTTTGTATTTAGGATTAGCAAGGCGAGCCTGATAAACGCCGTCATTGGTTAGCAACAGCAACCCTTCGCTGTCTTTATCAAGACGTCCGGCAGGGTATACGTCGTTATGGGGAATGAACTGTTTTAAAGTTTGATCGCCGTCCTCCCCAGTGAACTGAGATAAAACGCCGTAAGGCTTGTTCAGTAAAACCAACTTGGGGTTTGCCGGTCGTTTTGTCTGCGATTTCATGAGTGCCTCAGCTTGTTCTGTCGATTTAAATTGGATCGTACCAGAGGATACTCTAGTATATCGGGCGCTAGTTTATCTTACTGATCAAAAAAGTGTGGGAATTTCTGTGGATGATAACAAAGTAATAATTGGTGGTTCATTAGTTGAATCGCTTAAAGGAAACTATCAGCTGTCGTTGCGGCAAGTTTTTGAGCAGGCATTTAACATTACCAAATCAAATCTGACCCCGTTAATTGGTGGCTTTTTGGTTTTATTGAGTATTAATGTGGTGATGGTACTCATTTTGATGAACGTGTTTTCGATTGAGAGCCTGCAAACATCAATAAAACTTCAGTACTTCTCCAGCATTTTGCAAGCTGTCATCAGTGCTCCTTTATTAGGTGGCTTGATGTTAATGGGCATCAAACATAGCGTCGGTATCGGCACAAAAAGCGCAGATGTTTTTAATGGCTTCAATGTCATGTTCCCTTTAATTGCTGTCGCTCTAATAAGTACTTTGTTAAGCATTGTAGCCAGTCAATTATTTGGATTGATTCATCCAAACGTTTCTATTTTGGCACAACTTTACATTACGGTTATTTTGATACTCGCTATGCCTTTAGTTATTGAGAGAGGAGTTGGCCCGCTAAACGCCTTGTACTATTCAATAAAAATTATCCATTTTAAACTGCCTAAATTTATCCTGTTATTTTTGATTCTTGCGGGCTTGTTACTTCTGGCCATTATCCCGTTTGGGCTAGGACTTATCTGGATGTTACCAATGATTTATAACCTTATTGGAGTGGTCTATCGGGAAGTCATTGGCGTAACAGTTATTGAGAAACCCAAAAACAGTTCGTCTGATAATATTTCAGCTTGAGGAATACATGCGATTATTAACCATATTACTATTTATTGTATTGAGTGTAGCGGCGTTACTTTTACCGTGGATCATTAAAGATACAGAGTTAGAAGCCCCTGAACAATCGGTCACGGCTCATTTACCGGCAATTCCTGAAGTGCCTGTTCAAAGAGACTTACCGGACTTTATGTCGATGACCGATGTTACAGAAAAGAAAGAAGAATTCTTTCGCTTTTTACTGCCTTTGGTGGAGGCCGAAAACATACGAATATTGCATGACAGAGCATACCTCAAGGCAATTCACGAACGATTTAAAAGCAATGAACTGACAGAAGCGGATAAAAAACGAATAGCAGATTGGATAGAGTATTATCGACTGGAAGATGATATTGCGATTGATGAAAATTTATTTGGTTTGTTAAAACGTCGTATTGATATTATTCCAGAAATGATGGTGCTGGTTCAGGCTGCAAATGAGTCAGGCTGGGGAACTTCCAGATTCTCACGTCAAGGTCTGAACTTATTTGGCCAGTGGTGTTATTCCAAAGGTTGCGGCTTAGTTCCTAACCAAAGAGATGACGATGGGCGCCATGAAGTTGCGCAGTTTGATTCTGTTAACGCTTCCGTAAAAAGCTATATGCGCAATATTAATACTCATGGCGCTTATCTCGATTTACGTTTGTTGCGAGAGCAAAAACGCCTGGATAACGAGGACATACTGGCAAGAGATCTAATTACCGGCTTATCAAGCTACTCTGAACGAGGAGAAGAATATATTGATGAACTACGCGCAATGATTCGTATCAATCGACCCATTGTGAAACGAGTCAGCGAGGAATTGAATACGCCGGAAGTTCCGCAACCAGAGTAAGGTTTAAGCGAAACTATATTCTCATAAACATAAGAGAGGCTCAATTCAGAGCCTCTTTTTGTATCTGGTCTAGGCCAAATGTTTGATGGGAATATTGCCGGCAAAAACGGGACTCTCTTCAGTTTCAAAGTTTGAAGTAAAGCTGTCAGTATCAAAGGCTTTATCGCCATTTTCATCAGCAACACCGTCTGCGGTAACGGCCTTAAAATCAAACAGAGCGCTGTCGGCTAAATGTGAGGGAACAACGTTTTGCATTGCCGTAAATAAGCTTTCAATTCTGCCCGGAAATTGTTTGTCCCATCCGTTAAGCATTTGCTTTATTTGTTTTCTTTGCAGGTTTTCCTGAGAGCCACATAAGTTACAAGGGATAATAGGGAAGTCCATTGCCGTTGAGTATTGTTCTATATCCTTTTCACGGGCATAAGCCAAAGGGCGAATAACAACATGCTCGCCGTTATCGCTTGCCAATTTAGGCGGCATAGATTTCAACTTGCCACCGTGAAACATATTCAGAAAAAGGGTTTCTATCATGTCGTCGCGGTGGTGACCCAACGCAATTTTCGTAGCTTTTAATTCTTTGGCTGTGCGATACAAAATGCCGCGTCTAAGGCGTGAACACAAAGAACAGGTTGTTTTTCCTTCGGGGATTTTATCTTTTACGATGCTGTAGGTATCTTCTTCAACAATTTTGTATTCAACGTCCAGCTTTTCCAGGTAAGCCGGAAGCACATGCTCCGGAAACCCGGGTTGCTTTTGATCCAGGTTGACCGCAACCAGAGAAAAGCGAACAGGAGCAACTTTTTGCAGATAAAGAAGAGTGTCCAACAAAGTGTAACTGTCTTTGCCGCCGGACAGACACACCATAATATGGTCGCCGTCTTCAATCATTCCGAAATCTTGTATGGCTTTTCCCGCATCGCGGCGAATACGTTTCTGTAGCTTGTTGAAACTGTATTTATTTTCACTGGCCATAATGGCTCCTGCAACCTTTGTCATCTGGAAGTTCTGAGGAGCCGGATTATACCTGAGCAGTTAAACTCAAGCGAGGGGGCTGACAAAGTCTTCTGGCTTAATTGCCAGCACATCACAATTTAACTGGTCCAGTACGTGTTCAGCCGTGTTACCTAACAAGGCTGCGCTCAATCCCGTGCGGCCAATAGTGCCTAACACCACCAGTTCAGCATCCAACTGTTTTGCGGCCTCGGGAATCACCTGTTCAGGTAACCCCTGTGAAAGGTATTGATAGTTCTTAGGAATGCCATACTCACGACCAAGAGCAGCTATGCGATTAACGTGGTGTTGTTCAAGTGCATCGGTGTATTCACTAACATCAAATTCAGGAATTTCTACCGCTACGTTAACGGGAGCGGTAGGGTACGCGTTAACCAGGTGCACACTGGCACTCAACACCTTACTCATTGATTGAGCATGTTCAATAATGCGTTTATTCAGGTTTTGATGGTGTTCTTCTTCTGAACCGGTATGAACGGCAGCAATGATCTGCCCGTGGCTTGGCCATTCATGTTCTTTAACCAATAATACCGGACAGGGGGCTTTTCGTAGCAGGTGCCAGTCAGTTGGGGTGAAAATTAGATTCTGGAAGCTGGCACTGACCTGAGTGCCTTTTATTATAAGGTCGTGCTTGTGCTTTATCGCTTCTTTAATAATGGCTTCAAAAGGTCGGTTATGCCAGACCACATCGATATCAATGCGAACCGAATCGGTATCGAATTCGCTCAATACGTCGGTTAACCAGGCTCTTCTGTCTGCTATAAGGTTTGAACGCATAACATCGCGTTCCTCACTGGATAGCATGGTTGTCATTTCGTAAGAAAAGTCATAAATAGACAAAAACAGCGTTAATCTGGCATCGCTCAGCCTAGCCATATGTAAAGCGCGTTTCAATGCTTTGTGCTGCTCATCTGCAGCGTCTATAACAACTAAAACGTGACGGAATGCGTCCATACTGACCTCGTAATTAATCTATGTTCATTCTTAAGATTAGACGAAAGCAAAACGCTTTGCAGGCTTTATTAGAAAAAAGGTTTGATTAAGGTCAACATGCTCCATAAAGCATAGATTATGAGCAAAACACCCATAGCTGTACGCACGCCCTGGGCGCGTAAAAAGCGGTGCAGGAATTGACTGAAATGTCCGGCGGCTATCATTGCCGGCAAGGTTCCCAGACCAAACGCAGCCATTGTTAGAGCACCGCCGCTAGCTGAACCGCTTAAAGCTGCCCAGCTGAGGGCACTATAGACCATACCGCAGGGCAACCAGCCCCATAAAGCCCCAGCAAAGAAGGTGGCAAAAATACCCGGTTTATTTCTGAGTTTTGCGGCCAGAGGCTGTATTTTCTGCCAAATTGGGCGGGCTGACTTCTCCAGATACACCAGTCCTGAAAACCATCCGGTAAAATACAGCCCGAGCAAGAGGAGAAAAGCAACGGCTAACCAGCGAAGAATGATTGTTGTATAACCACCTTCCGGAGCAAACAAGCCAATAGCGCCGCCAACCAAGGCTCCAATAAGCATGTAAGAACACACTCGACCTAAGTTATACAGCCAGACATGGTAGGGTCGGGTATTAATACCCATAGCGCTGGCAATACCGCCGCACATCATTAAGCAATGCCCGGCGCCGGCCAGCCCCATAAGGAACGCCGTGACGAGATCAGCGCTTGGGTTTATCGGACTCATCATCAGCTTTATTGGTGTTATCTTCGTCGTCCATCAGAATATTGAGTCCCTGACGTTCGATGTCCTCAAACTGGTCGGAACGTACCGCCCAGAAAAAGACCGCAACAGCGATAATAACGAAAATTATAGCGATGGGAATTAATGCGTAAATTACACTCATTTTCGATACAACCTTAGAGAGTTTCCTATTACCAGAAGAGAACTAAGCGACATACCAAGTGCTGCTGCCCAGGGAGCAATCATTCCGATAGCAGCTACAGGTAATACAGAAACATTATACACCAATGCCCAAATGAAATTCTGTTTCATGATCTGGCGTGTTTTGAGTGCGCTTTCTATTACAACTCTAATTTGGTTCAGAGATTCAGACATTAACACCACGTCCGCCGCGGTTTGCGCTAAATCAGAAGCCTGAGAAAACGTCATCGAAAGGTCAGCTTTTGCCAGAACCGGGCTGTCGTTGATGCCGTCACCGACCATCCAGACCGTATTCCCGGCTTCTTGTTGAGCCGTGACAAAAGCGAGCTTATCTTCTGGTTTTAGAGCGCTGTGATATTCCGTTATTCCGAGTTCATGGGCAAGAGACTGAACTCTCGATTCGCTATCTCCGCTTAGAATAATGGGTTGATAACCGTTATTTTTTAACCAATTAATGGTTTCAGCGGCACCTTCTCTTATTTGATCTTCCACCCTGAACTCGGCCAAAACGCGTTCTTTACTGGCAATGACTACCTGGTGCTTATTAATCGCTTTAAACTCCGGATGCCATTGCTGAATATAACTTTCACTACCTGCACGGTATAACTGACCATCAAGTTTGCCTTGTAGACCAAACCCCATCTCGTTAGTGACATCCTGAAATGACGCCGGGGTCTCCGACAGTTGGCTTAACGGAACCGAAAGAGGGTGCTCAGAAAAAAGCTCCAGTCCGCTAACCAGTTTATCAACGGTCTCGGAGTCTATGTAGTCTTTTCGCTCAACCAGCCGAAACTTTCCCTCCGTTAAGGTGCCTGTTTTATCCAGACACACTTTATTCAGGTGTTTAACTGACTCAAGGACATCCGAGCCTTTTAATAAAATACCATCTCTGTTTAGTCTATGAATAATGCCGGTTAATGCTGTCGGTGCGGCAAGAGACAAAGCGCAAGGGCAGGTGGCAACTAAAACAGCCAAAGTAACCCACAGGGCGTGATCGGGCTGGATCCACCACCAGCTAAAATAGGTAATAACGGCAACGGTTAAAATTGCAGCAATGAAATAGCCCGCCAGTTTATCGATAACTTGCTGTGCCTTGGGTTTAACCGCTAAAGCAGAATCCTGCATTGCAATAATACCTGCCAAAACCGTTTGCTGAGCGGTTGCTGTTACTTTTATCCGTATTGGAGAGTGTTGGTTAATACTGCCGGCAATAACCGCGTCGCCAAGTTTTTTTGATCTGGGCAGGCTTTCTCCGGTCAATAAGCTTTCATCAACCTGAGCTTGCTTGTTCAGTAACTCTCCGTCTGCAGGAATAGTTTCGCCAGCTTTCACACGAATAATGTCACCGGTTTCCAATAATTTAATAGCAACGGATTCATAGCCCTCGGGAGTTTCACGGTTAGCCAGCTTAGGCAGTAAGGTCAGACGGTTAGTGGCAAATTTTAATGCCCGTTCTTTTGCCAGTAACTCCAAAAAACGGCCCGTCAACAAGAAGAAAGTAAACATGGATATAGATTCAAAGTAAACTTCGCCCGTATTGGTTATTGTCGCGTACACACTGGCACTGTAGGCACCTAATAAAGCGATACTGACGGGGATGTCCATATTCAAACGCGATGCCTGTAAAGCTCTTAAGGCACCTGCATAAAAAGGTTGTGCGCTATAAAGAATAACCGGGGTCGCGAAAATCAGACTGACGCTCCAGAGAAAGCGTTGTAAGTCAGGTGATAAGTCGCTGACGACGCCGAAATACAGGCCAAAGGCAATCATCATAACCTGCATAGTGGCAATGCCAGCTACGCCTAATCGACGGATATAACTCTTTCGCTGCCTTGCATATTGTTGCTCGGCTTCATTGGGCTGGAAGGGCAGAGCCTTGTATCCAATATTGGCTAAAACTCTTAAAATATCGCTTAATTTTAATTGACCAGGAGACCAGCTAACCTGCACCCGGCGGCTGGTAACATTAACCACAGCTTTTTGTACACCTTCAAGACGCAGCAACTCACGTTCAATTAGCCAGCCACAGGCGCCACAGGTAATATTCTCTACGGTCAGAGTTGCCAGTTCGGTGTCGGCTCCTTCATGTCTTACAAATTCTTTTTGTAAATCAGGATTGTCGTAGAGATCTAAATCATTTAATTCTTCGGGAAGAACAGGGGATTCCTGTAATTGAGATGTGTCTCTGTGTTCGTAATAAGCGTGCAAGTTGTGCTGAATGATGGTTTGTGCCACAGCTTGACATCCAGCACAACAGACCGGTTTCTCAGAACCTTTGTACTCAACAGCAAGATTAACCCCTTTGGGAACCGGCTGCAGGCAATGAAAACATTCCATTCAATCAAACTCCGTATAATAACGGACGAAGTTTAGTCAACTCGGATTTTGGTAGTTGATATTTTTCGCTTACTTTCCACACCTCATTAAAAGGCTCAACGGTTATAGTCCACTTGCCTTCTATCTCTTCAGGAATATCTGCACGATAGGTACCATCTGAAGCGACCGTCAACATACGGGTAAAGTCTTTTTCATCTTGCGTCGCGTGAATAAAATATACTCTTAGGGCTGACAACTCTTCCGGCTGTCCAGATGCATATTTAAGAGTAAACAAGCCATTGTTAGCGGTAAACTCAAAAGAGATATTACGGCGCTGTGCTTCCTCAACATGCTCGATAATTGCGTTGATGGTTTTGCCGCGTTTGTAGTAGTCATCAACCACCATGGAAACGCCGCCCTGAGATACGGACAGATAAATAATAACGCCACAGACGATCATAACAGTAACGGGGAGGGAAATAAGAAACCATGGCCAGAACTGCTTATACCAGGGTTGAATCATAATGAGACCTCATACAAAAAGCCCCGCCGTAGCGGGGCTGTGTTTACTAGGTTTTATTCGTCGTTAGATAAGCTGTAGACATAAGCTGAAATAACGTGAATTTTATCTTCACCCAGAATGTTTTTCCATTTGGGCATAACACCGTTACGACCATGCGTCAGCGTTTCTTCAATTTTATTAATTGAACCACCATAAAGCCATACATCGTCAGTTAAGTTTGGCGCACCAAGCTGCTGGTTACCTTTACCATCAGCTCCGTGACACGCACTACAAACCGCGAAGTTTGCTTTGCCGGCTTCGACTAAATCGGCATCACGTTCACGACCGCTTAAGCTGGCGACATAGTTGGCTAGTTCATTAATTTCTTTATCGCTGAACTGCTCACCAAATGCTGGCATATTGCCCTGGCGACCTTCACGCAAGGTGGTTTTTATATTACTTGGTTCACCACCATACAGCCAGTCGTCGTCTGTCAGGTTAGGGAAGCCTTGACCACCCATCGCGTTCGAGCCATGACACTGCGCGCAGTTTTGCAGGAACAAACGTTGACCAACATCTAGCGCATCTTCATTTTTAGCCAACTCTTCAATTGGCTGCTCTGCAAATGCTGCAAAAATAGGGCCATACTTTTCTTCCGCCGCACGAACGGCACGGTCATACTCAACAATCATCCCTTTCTCATGGGCTTCTTCCATTGCCTGACGAGACTCTGCTAAGGACTGAACATCCTGATTCGAGCTTTTCCAGTCAAGCAAGCCGTTGAAGTTGCCAAGCCCAGGGTATAGAGCCAAGTATATAAAGCCCCATACAAAGCAGGCCCAGAACAAATAGGTCCACCATTTAGGAAGAGGGTTGTTTAATTCTACAATCCCATCGAATTCGTGGTCCATTTCCTGACCTTCTTCGATGTGAGTGTAATTTTTCATGTTCCAGCGCAGTAGCCAAATTAATACCACTAAGGTGGCCAGCGTTAAAACAATTATCCATGCACTCCAGAAGCTACTCATCTTTCTTCGACTCCGGTTTGTCGCTGTTATCTATTGATGATTCGTCCTCAAATATAGAATTAGCCGCATCATCAAATTGTTTTTTTGTACGGCGACTGAACGCCCAGGCCACGATGGCAATGAAAATTGCCAGTATGATCAGGCTGAACACGCCGCGCCAAGTTCCGTAATCCATTACTTATCAGCCTGCTGTAGCGTTGTGCCAAGAGATTGTAAGTAAGCGATAAGCGCCTCCATTTCAGTCTTACCCTGAACGGCTTCTTTTGCACCGGCTATGTCCTCATCTTCGTAAGGAACGCCCAATGTCCGCATAACTTCCATCTTCTTGGCAGTGTACTCACCCGTTAGCTTGTTTTCTGCAAGCCAAGGGAACGCTGGCATATTAGATTCAGGAACCACATTACGAGGGTTCATTAAATGCACGTGATGCCATTCATCGCTGTAACGGTCTCCCACACGAGCCAGATCAGGACCTGTACGTTTAGAACCCCAAAGGTGAGGGAATTCCCAAACGTGCTCACCAGCTAATGAGTAGTGTCCGTAACGCTCCGTTTCTGCACGGAAAGGACGAATCATCTGGCTGTGGCAGTTGTTACAACCTTCGCGCATATAAATGTCGCGACCTTCAAGCTCTAACGCGGTGTATGGCTGCAAACCTTTTATGGGTTCATTGGTCTGGTTTTGAAACAGCAGGGGAGTAATTTCTACTAACCCACCGATAGAAACCGCAATGATCATTAAAATTGACAACCAACCTAAGTTCTTTTCAACAAATTCGTGTTTAAAACGACTCATTATTCTCTCCCTCAGGCAGTTTGTACGACGTTGCCTGCAGCTGTCTCACGACGGCCGGCACGAATTGTCTGATAACAGTTATAAGCCATCAGCAACATACCAATTACAATGAAAACACCACCGATAAAACGGCCTGTCCAGAATGGGTATGATGCTTGAACACTCTCTACGAAACTGTAAGTTAAGGTTCCGTCAGAGTTTGTCGCACGCCACATAAGACCTTGCATCACACCTGAAATCCACATTGAGACGATGTAGAAAACAACGCCAATAGTGTGTAGCCAGAAATGAACGTTCACCAGCTTAATGCTGTGAATTTCTTTCTGGTTGAACAGGCGTGGTACCAGGTAGTACATAGAGCCGATAGTGATCATTGCAACCCAGCCTAAAGCACCAGAGTGTACGTGACCCACAGTCCAGTCAGTGTAGTGAGAAAGTGCGTTCACTGATTTGATTGCCATCATCGGGCCTTCGAAAGTCGACATACCGTAGAATGACAGAGAAACAATTAAGAAACGCAGAATTGGGTCGGTTCGCAGCTTATGCCATGCACCAGATAACGTCATAATACCGTTAATCATACCGCCCCATGAAGGAACGAACAGGATAACAGACATGACCATACCAACTGACTGAGTCCAGTCTGGTAACGCGGTATAGTGTAAATGGTGAGGTCCGGCCCAAATATAAAGGGAAATTAACGCCCAGAAGTGAACAACCGACAAGCGGTAAGAGTAAACAGGGCGCTCAGCTTGCTTCGGTACAAAGTAATACATCATACCCAGGAAGCCAGCGGTCAGTAGGAAACCTACCGCGTTATGCCCGTACCACCATTGAACCATGGCATCGACAGCACCTGAATAGATTGAATAGGACTTGGTAAACGACACTGGTATAGCGAAGCTGTTCACAATATGCAGCATGGCGATAACGATAATGAAACCACCGTAGAACCAGTTAGCCACATAAATGTGTGATGTTTTACGAATAGCCAGTGTGCCGAAGAAGACGATTAAGTAAGCCACCCAGACGACAGTAATTAAAATGTCGATAGGCCACTCAAGTTCAGCGTATTCTTTCGTACTGGTAAGGCCCATAGGCAGAGTAATAACGGCTGCCACTATAACGGCCTGCCACCCCCAGAAAGTGAAAGCTGCTAACTTGTCTGAGAACAAGCTCACTCTACACGTTTTCTGAACAACATAATAAGAGGTGGCAAAAAGAGCACTGGTACCAAACGCGAAAATAACAGCATTTGTATGCAGCGGGCGAAGACGGGAGTAGGTTAGCCAGGGAGTATTGAAGTTAAGCTCTGGCCAGACAAGCTGGGCAGCTATCAATACGCCTACAGACATACCGACGATACCCCAAATAATCGTCATGACAGTAAACTGCCGGACGACTTTCATATTATATTCGATCGGTTGTTGTGGAATTGTTTGACTCATCTTTTAAATCCGCAGTGATGTAAGATCAGGAAAAAGGTGACTTTTACCAGACAGACACAATCCATGTAAAAGTGCATTTATTTTACGTCTTGTGAGTTGAAAGGTACAGGGGAGATTACCAGTATCCCCTGTATTTTTAAGGTTATTTTGTCTTAAACCGACTGACAAGTTGACTCAAATCAATACTGTTTTTACTCAGATCCCGACTGACTTCAGCAACGCGTGTATTAGCGTCCTGATTGGCCTGAGAAAGGTCAGAAATGCCAGTGATATTCTCGTTCAAATCTTTAGTTACCCGACTCTGCTCGTCGGTCGCAGAAGCGATTTGTATATTCATGCTCGATATATTCGCAACGGCTTCCTGAATTTGACTTATTGCTTGCTCGGCTTTCAGAGCTTCTTCATTTGTCGAGGCCGAGCGACGTTCAACATCGCTGATGATCTGGCTCACGTCTTTAATCGCACCCTGGATACTTTCCACAATTGAAGAAATTTCATCAGTTGAATGCTGAGTTCGGGTTGCCAGCGTTCTGACTTCATCGGCAACGACCGCAAACCCGCGTCCGGCATCGCCGGCGCGAGCAGCCTCAATAGCGGCATTTAACGCCAGTAAATTGGTTTGCTCTGCTATTGCAACAATAACGCCGAGTATGTTTCCAATTTTGTCCGAGCCGTCTTGCAACAGACGCGCTTTTTCGCCGGCTTTACCCAGCTCAGAGGTCAGTGCTTCAATATTATTAACGGATTCTCGTACGATAATAGCTGAGCGCCCAGCTTCTTCGTCTGCCGTATTAGCCGAGTCGGCCGCCTGACGGGCGTGATCAGCAACCTCTGAAGCTGAGGAAGACAATTCAGTAATGGCTGTCGCTACAGAACTTGTTTGCGAACTAAGCTCATCACTTTGACGGCTGCTGGTACCCGACAACTCAGTCAGCTGACTCGCAGCTTCGCTCTCATTTCTTGCACTTTCCTGCACACTTTGAACAAGTTGCTGAATTTTGTGGACAAAGGTGTTGAATGACTTTGCAAGTCGGGCAAGCTCATCAGAACCTGAATCGTCTAGTCTGCGGGTTAAGTCACCTTCGCCCTCGGCGATATCAAACATGGCACTATTAATCGTCGCTAACGGACGAGTAATGCTGCGTATAATAAGCAAAAACACTAATAGAAGAGGGATTGCCAGAACGGCTGCTAATCCGGCGAGTTTAAAGAACTCCTGCCATAACATGTCGGTAATATTGTCAGTGTACTGACCTGTACCCATAATCAAATTCCAGGGTTCAAATACTCTAATTCGGCTAATCTTAGGCACCAGGTTGTTGGCATTGCTGCCTTTTTGCCAGATGTACTCAACCGTTGCGCGATCAGACGAACGTGCTTTTTGAACCATCTCCTGAAACAGTCTTGTGCCTTCCGGGTCTTCATAGCTGGTTACGTCTTTGCCGACTAATTGCTTGGAAAAAGGGTGTTGTACCAGAACGCCGGCACGACTCAATGTAAAAACGTACTCGCTTTCTTCGTATCGTATATTATCAAGCCGCTCATACGCTTTAGTCTTTGCTTCGGCCTCACTTAAGTTGCCATCCTGATATTCCTGATAGTAGTGGTCGACTATGGTGTGGGCAGCATCAAGTACGGCGTTTAGTTTACGTTTTTCTTCTTCAATCAATAAGCTATTAAGGATGAACATCATAAAGGCAACCATCAGGGCGGTTCCCAGAGCGGCGATACCCAATAATGATATAAGTCTCTGTGTGATACTTAACTGCTGTACGATTTTCATTAATATTCCTTATTCAACCGTCGGAAAGCTTTCGTAATAGGCTATCGGCAGTTTACAAAATCTTTACAGCAGAAAAGTAGCTTAATGGCACTTATTTTTCTAGGAATTGATCTTCCTCCCTTTAAGTACCAACGCAGATAATGCTGGCAGGGTAAATACAGTAACTAATGCTGCGCCGATTAAACCAAACATCACAATAGCACCAACACCCCGGTACAATTCCGTGCCGGCTCCGGGTATAAAAACCAGAGGCGCAATCCCGCACAGCGTGGTTAAGGTTGTAATGGTTATGGGTCGCACGCGCGACAGCAAACCTTCCTGAACAGCTTCTTTAAGCGAGTAGCTCTCTTTATCACGAAGATAAATAGCCCTCTCAACCACCAGAATGGGATTGTTAATGACGGTTCCCATAAGAATAAGAAAGCCAAGCATGGTAATCATGTCGAAAGGCTGACTCAGCGGCTGCAACCCAACAACGGGTAAAAGCTGGCCGACACCGTTCATAAGAGCCAACCCGGCAATACCTGCACTGATCCCCATTGGTATGGTTGCCATAATCAGTAGCGGATACCCCCAGTGCGCAAAAATGGCGACCATCAGCAGGTAAATAATGGCGATGGAAATAACATAGTTTTCACTTAAGGCCGCCTGAGTTTCCGCAAGTTGGTCAGCCGCACCGGATAACTGAGTCGAAATATCGGCAGCTATAACACCTTGCTCTCGCAAGTGCTGCAAAACTTCTGAACGAACTATTTCAACTCCGGATTCAAGTGCAACTGACTCCGGAGGTATAATATTTAAGGTTACTGTACGGCGACTATCGACCCGGCGCACGGTACTAGTATCAACAATCTCCCGCACATCGCTTATCGCATTCAGTACTACAGGGCGGCCGTTGACATTAAGTAATGGTAAGTCATCCAACATCTCCGGTGTTACTTCCGTGCCTTCATTGCTATACAGGTACATATCAATTTTATCGTCACCCTGAAAATACTCACCGACAAAGGCGCCGTCAGTTAATGCGGAAACAGCATAACCAAAACTGTCTGCATCCAGACCTAATTCACTCATCCGTTCCCAGTCAGGGCGTACCTCTAATAAAGGCTGAGCGAGAGTAAGAGAGTTGGGAGTGGATTGAATTCTGGGGTCATTGAAAACCTCTTGTGAGCGATTATAAATGGCTCGCGCGGCTGCATAAACTTCGTTGAGCTCTTGTCCACCAACATCGACATTAATGCTACGGGTACCACCATCATTGCTGCTGATAATGGAGCCTTTAGCTGCAAAGGCTCGCATGCCGGGGTAGCGTTCGTAAACTTGGGTAATGACTTCCATAAGCTCATCAATTCGGCTTTTATCCCGGGTTTCGGCAATAATCCGAATATTCGAAGGGGCAACACTTAAACTCATGGTTTTAAGCGCAGGAATAGTGACTCCCGAGCGAGTAACCTCAGTATTTTCTGTCGTTAACGCTGGATCGAAAATGTCACGTATTTCATCTCCAATCGCAGACATAGTTTGCAAGTTATAGCCGGGTGGGGCACTCATAGTGGCAAAAGTTTTAGCTTCTTCCCCCTCAGGCAAATATTCTGCGGGAGGCATCAAAAACCACCAAATAGCTACCACTGCAATAAAGGTGACTCCAACGGTACTGAGTTTTGACTTTCTGGAGCGTAAAAGCCGGCTAGTGACGGCTTCAATTCGATTGGTCAGTTTGTCTGTTACTTTTGTTTTTGCCTCTGCAGGGAAGTAAGCCGCGAGTAAAGGTACTAAGGTCACGGAAACAAACATCGAAGCAATAATAGATGCCGAAATGGCAATAGCGATATCGGAGTACAATTGTCCGGCTTCCTGAACAATAAAGAGAATTGGCAGAAAGACCATGACAGTTGTCAGGGTAGAGGTGAGCACCGCGGTCCAGACTCGTTTTACCCCTTCAATCGCCGCGTTTTTAGGGTTTAGCCCTTTTTGTCGTTCCAGCTCAATACTTTCTAACACCACAATGGTGTTGTCCAGCGTCATGCCAATGGCAAATGCTATACCAGCTAATGAAATGACATTGATGGTTCTGTCCAACAGTAACAGTCCCAGGAATCCGGCCAGAGTACAAATTGGAATGCCGATAACCGCAATTAAGGTCGCGCGAGCGGAACGCATCAAACCATACATAACCAGAGTTGCAAAGAGGGCGCCTAACAGTAAGTTCACTAAAACATTCTGAACCGAGCTTTCCACATAACGAACATCATCGGAGTTTAGTGTAATTTCCATACCGGCTGGTCGCAGCAACTCCTCGTTAATGCGCTCAACTTCTTCCAGCATGGCGTATTTTATATCGATAACATTAGAGCCCAGCTCACGCTGAACCTGAAGGCTTAGCACCTGCTGGCCTTTAAACCAGGACTCACTGTTCAGTTCAAAGTGATTAAAGTCGATATCGGCGACATCTTTTAACCGAACCAGACTGTCACCGGTTCTGCGAATAATGGTATTTTCTATTTCCTCAAGCGAATCAAAACGACCTACAGTGCGCAGCAGGAAACGGCGTTTTCCTTGTTCAAGCTCTCCGGCTGAGGTATCTCTGTTACGGCCGTTTATTGATGTTCTTACGTCAGCAACCGATACGTTGTACTGAATCAGTGCGTCTTTATCCATCAGAATACGAACTTGTCTTTGTGCACCGCCACTGACATTCACTTGTGATACGCCCGCGACCGAAGACATTCTTGGACGAACATTGTCTTCTATGTAATCGCGCATCATGATCATGTTGATGTTTTTAGGATTATCCTCAATTGGCGCTACCCGAAAGTACATAAACGCATTACTTGAGAAGGAAGCGGAGAAAATGCGAGGTTCATCGACGTTCTCGGGGTAATCCGGAACCTGACTTAACGCATTGTTAACCAGAATTAATGTTTCGGTAACATCAACCCCGAAAGGAAAGTCCAGTTCTATGCTTGCTTCGCCATTACTGGCACTGCTTTCCATACGTTGCAAGTTGGGAACAGTGCGAAGAAACTCTTCCTGTTCAATTAGTATCTCTTTTTCGATATCCTGCGGTGTGGCACCAGGCCATTGAGTCTGTACAGAAATCGTTCTGACTTCTAAGTCAGGGATCATTTGTACCGGAATACGCGATGCTGCCGTTATACCCAGTAAACAAAGTATTAAAATGGCAACGATGGTGACATGTTTATGCTTTATTACGGCTTCAATCATAGTCAGCAGACTCCGTAAGCTTTAGTGCCTGACCATCAGTTAGAGCTTCATTACCGCGTACTATGACTCTCTCGCCTTCACTTACACCGCTTTCCACCTCGACATAGCCATTAAAGCGTAAGCCGAGTTCAACGGGCAGTTCCCTCGCTTGCCATTCACCATTTTCGTTCACAGCTATCCAGACAGAGGTTCTGCCATCGCTGTAGCGAACAACCGCATCCTGAGGTACGGAAGTCTGAATTCGTCCGGTATCTATCTCAAACGAGGCACTCAGAGGTATTCCGACAACCCAGTTCTCCGGGTAATCTCCCGTCAGGCGAACCTGAAAAGAGCGGTCATTTCCGTCAACAAAGGGCACTATGCGACTTAAACGAGCATCAATAGTTGTATCTTTGTAGGTAAGCGAAGCTTGAGTATCAGAGTTTATAGAGGAGTAGTAAGACTGCGAAAGAAACACATCAGCATGCTGATTGTCACTGCCGACCAACTGAAAAACGATCTGATCGGCACTTAGCCATTCGCCTAAATCCGCAGTGCGACTAGCAATAATGCCGTCGAAAGGTGCTGTAAGTTGATGATAATTTTGGTTAACTTCGGTTTCGTTTAGCAATGCTTTTGTTTCTGCAAGCTGTGCCTGTGCAACCTGAACCCGGGTACGAGAGCGTCTTAAATCGCTAGCTGGAACAAAATCGGTCTCAGCTAACTCTTCCAGTTCTCTTAGCTGCTGTTTTTCGTCGGCAAGGCTGGCTTTAGCGCTGTCTACCTGAGCCTGCAAAGACTCTATTGTTGAATTAATTTGACGTGCATCTAAGCTAGCAAGTACGTCTCCTTTACTCACTCTGTCACCAATATCCTTATTCAGGCTCAATAACTTTCCTTCGACAGCAAAGCTGAGTTGCGAGTCATTCAAAGCGGATAGGGTGGTCGGTAAGTTAACGCTATTAATTATCGGCTGCTTTTTAGCTTTAACGTACTCAACGGGGGCCTGAGCCCAGGCCGCGTTGCTAAATACTGCCAGCATTAATAGTAACGGAATTAAGAAAACAGACTGCCTGAACCATGATGCCATCATTCGTACTCAGCTATTTTGTTAAAAGGAAGTTCTCTGTATGTTACGCAAACTTCGTCAGATTCGATTACTATTGTAGATTACAGAGACAATTAAGGGGCTTGTATGAGCTTAACGGATCCGAAAACATTCGAATGTCCTTATTGTATGGCAATAAATGACATTGAAATTGATTGGTTAAATGATATTGGCCAACATCAGATTGTCGATTGCCAAATCTGTTGTCAGCCAATAGAGATAGAAATTCTGCAACTAGGGGATGATGTGCAGATCAAAGCGCTCCGTGATGATGAATAAGGTGCGCTTTTAAAAAGTTATATTGTTTCAATTTCCTGTTCAGCTTCTTTGAAGCCTTGTTGGCGTGGTTCGTCACCCATGTTCATGCCCTCGGCGCGGATGATGGTCACGTCAGTAATACCGATAAAAGCAAGTGCCTGTTTTAAATAACTTTCCTGATGATCCATAGCCTGGGCTTCACCTTGAGAATAGATACCACCCCGACCAGACGCGATATAAACTTTTTTGCCATTCACCAGGCCTTGAGGGCCTTGTTCTGTATATTTAAAAGTGACACCAGCTTGCAAGACACGGTCAAACCAAGCTTTTAGCTGAGTCGGAATGGTGAAGTTATACATTGGGGCGCCAATGACAAGCGTATCTGCATCGAGCAGTTCCTGAACCAATTCATTAATTAGCGGCTTCTCTTCAGCTAGTAATTCATCAGCGGCCAGGTGAGGAATAGGGTTTGCAACCAGGTCTCGATGAACAAGAGTAATATCTTGTTTTTCTTTAAGTTTATTAACAATGTTCTGACTAACCTGACGACTAACAGATTGTTCTAGAAAAATACCTGAATCCAAATGTAAAACTTTCATAGAAAAACCTCTTTGTTTTTTTAATTGATGCAGGAAGTATAATTCGTTCCAATCAATCTAATAAGTGGTTAAAATGGAAACTATCGTTCCAAATTTGGAATCTTTGAGGTTTTCACAATGTCATTTCCTGACGTCACAAACTACTACCTGTTCGCTCAGGTTATGGCCTGCGGCAGTATCAGCGCAGCCTCACGGGAGCTCGGGCTGCCCAAATCCACCATAAGCCGAAAAATGGCTATACTCGAGCAAGAGCAGGGTACCCGGCTGTTTCACAGAAGCCGGTCAGGCCTCAAATTAACTGACGTTGGACGTGAATTCTTGGTGCACTGCGAACGTCTTGTCAGCGCAGCTGAATCGGCTCAACAAGTCACACAGCGTTTACTGGATAAACCCCGGGGTAAAGTCGAAATTAGCGCGCCCTATGCTTTAAGCCAAAGCTTGTTAGTCCAGGTGTTACCTGAATTTATGAGTTTGTATCCGGAAGTTGAAATTCAGCTTGTAGTGACAAACCGACCAGTTAATTTAATAGAAGAGGGCATCGACATAGCTCTGCGCGTACGAAAGAATATAGAAGACTCAAGTTTAATAGCCAGACCCATAAGCCAGGCACCTCAAACCCTTTATATCGCTCCCGACTTAATAAATCATAACTCGATAACTGAGCCTGAGGACTTATTAACGTTCGAGCATTTGAGTATGCATTACACCAACGGACGATATGGTTATGAATTGATCCACAGTTCAGGCCAGCAAAAAAATATCAGAATAAAACCCCGGCTTATCACCGACGATATGATTGTCTTACGAGAAGCTGCAATAAAAAAACTTGGCATTGTCGCTTTACCAAATTACCTCTGTAACGATGCAGTGAATAGTGGGGAACTTGTCCCCGTTTTAACCGACTGGCATCTACCCATCGGGATCATGCATATGACGTACTCGCACCGACGGGGAATATTGCCGGCAGTGCGTGTTCTCATCGATTTCCTCGCTGAAAAGCTTCCTCATCTTGCACAGCAGCAGTTTTAAAAAGTGTAGGTCACACGTGTCATTGTCATTAAAAAAGCCCGCGCCATAGGTCACAAAGGCCGGTTTCACACGTTACTTTTTTTAAAGCGACACGATAAAATGTCATCACGTTAAAACTATTAACTTATCTCCCGCACCGAAACTAAAGCGCGGTAACTGGCGTACCCCTGAGTATCCTAAGTTTTCGCCTAAAATACATAAACAATAAATAGGCTCCTTTCACAAAATCTGGGTAGAGCCCCTATGGCACAAGCTGTGCAAGGTAAACCTATCTCTAAAATATCATCTATATTACATTGTATTGTTAACTTAAGTCGTTTAGTGTCAACAACATAACTAAAACTTAAAGTTCAGTATATTACCGCCATTTTAGGGTAACTGCGCATACCTAGACTGCATTGGCTTATCCGAGAGTTTTACGGTGGGAGTATATTTTGACTGGTTCATAAACCCTCATGCACTGTATTAAGAGCCTTATGGAGTGCTCGAAAGATACTCTTTTAGTATTAGGGGGGTTAAAAGTCAATAGGTGAAGGGATGTACATAAGCTCATTACGGATACGCAATTTTAGGAATTTCTCAACCGCAAAGTTCTCCTTTAAGAAAGGTGTCAATACCATTCTTGGCGAAAATGGTTCAGGTAAGACTAATGCTCTTTTCGCTCTACGTCTTCTTCTTGACGAGTCTCTCCCCAGAAACATTACAAAGTTACGGGATAGTGACTTCTGCCGTAACCTTGGAGACTGGAGAGGTCACTGGATTGTCATTTCGGTAGATTTTGATGAACTGTCATCTCATGAAGGTTGCCAGATGCTAAAACATGATGCTGGGCATGTGGACGGCAGTGAAAAAGGTACTCTAACTTATTATTTCCGACCTTGCCTGAAAATAAGGAAAGCACTGTTTGAAGCCAGCGGCAACCAAGTTTTAGCTCAGCAAATCATTGATGAAATTACCATAGAGGATTACGAGCCAGTATTTTCAGGCAGAGCTAACGCCAATTTTCTATGCGAAGGTACATACCGAAACCTGGTAGGAGACTTTCACAACTTCGTATTCCCAGACCCTGACGACAGGAATTTTATGGCTTACGGAGTAAAACTCTCACCATTACACGAAGAAGTATCCTTTACATTTGTCAAAGCACTTAGAGATGTAGTTTCCGATTTAAAAAATTACAGAAACAGTCCATTAATAGCTTTATTAAAAGGCCTGGAGTCAGAAATATCCGAGCAAGACGCCGAAAACATTACGACTCTCATTTCTGAAGTCAACGACTCAATTTCGGAATTAGATGAAATTAAAAAAGTTTCCAGTGGAATTCAAGATACGCTGCACAAAACGGTTGGCTATACGTTTTCGCCAGTCATTGATATTGAGTCGTCTCTACCAAGTGAGTTGGACAAACTTTTACAAAAGCTTTCGTTAACTGTTGGTGACAACTATGTTGATGGCTATAGTGGCGACCTTAATGAGCTTAGTCTCGGCGGTGCTAACCTAATATATGTCGCACTGAAACTGCTAGAATATGAACGGAAGCAAGAAGCTGATAAGGCAGCACAATTTTTAGTCATAGAAGAGCCAGAAGCTCACATTCATACTCACATTCAGAAAACACTGTTTGAAAGTCACTCAATTGACAAAACCCAAGTCTTTCTCTCAACACACTCAACTCACATTTCATCCGTAGCAAAGATTGCCGATATTAATATACTTGGGTTGAATGAAAATCACGTTGATGTTTTTCAACCCTCAAATCAACTTACTCCCACGGATTGTGATCGTATAGAAAGGTACCTGAACGCCACACGCTCAACTCTCCTGTTTGCCAAAGGAGTAATTTTAGTTGAGGGAGAAGCAGAGCTTATATTGATCCCGGCTTTAGTTAGAAATGTTCTCGGTGTTTCATTGGACGAGCTTGGGATAAGTCTAATAAGTATGGATAGCGCTTTTTTTGAACATATTTCAAACTTATTTCACCCCGAAAGAATACGAAAACACTGTGCGATTATTACTGACTTAGATACATCCATCGTTCCCTTACCAGATGATGAGGTCAATGACAGCAAGTATCAAAGGTCATGTCGAAACTCTCAAAAGTCAGGGTTAATTAGAAAGGGAAAGTTAGACGAACATACTAAGGATAATGACTTTATTAGCGCTTTTTACGCCAACCATACTTTTGAAGTCGACTTTATAGGCGCTGATAATTCAATTGAAGCAAAAGAAGTGCTTTCCTCTATTTATCAACAGCAAGCCAACATAACTAAATCATCAAATTTGCTTGAAAATCATGCTGTAGAAGTATTTGGAAAAGAAATACTTCGTCTTGCGGAGAAGGTTGGCAAAGGATGGCTAGCTCTTTTGTTGTCGGAAAAAGTGACCTCTCAAACTTACATCCCAAGTTACATATTAGATGCAATTGCATTTTCATGTGGCTACAAACTTGCACCTAAAATTCTTTATAAGATGTGCTGGCACAGGCTTTCTAAGCCCATGCCAGCATTAGAAGATGATGAAAAGCCACTACAATTCTTTAGCAATAATCAAACAGATATGAATGCGTGCATTGACGAGTTTAAAGAAAGATGTGCTGATGACGATTTGTCTTACCTGATTGAGCTGCTGGACAGGTAGGTATGAAGTTAAGCAATGAACAGCATGCAGCTGTAAACTACAATGGTAATGCATACGTTGCGGCTTGTCCCGGGAGCGGAAAAACTAGAGCACTTACGGCCTGGATAGCGAAAGCTGTTGAGGAGTTAAAGCATAAAAACAACAAAGTGCTCGCTGTAACCTTCACAAACCGAGCTGCTGATGAAATAAAGGCTAGATTAGCTGAAAGTTTCACCATAGAAAATGGTCGCGTTTGGGCTGGGACGATTCACTCCTTTGCCCTTGAGTGGTTAATAAAGCCTTATGCCTCATACTCTGCAACACTTAACTCGGGATACTCCGTTGCGGATGAGTTTGAGACAAGAAAAATACTTAGCAAATTAAAATCTGATAAAGGTTTAGGTTTTTTCGATGACGTAAATACAACCTTTAATAGGCAGGGTGTGGTTGAAAACCAAAATGCTCGAGCAGAAGCAGTGGAGCAAGAATACCGTCAGATACTATCTTCAAGAAAGAAAATTGATTTTGACCAGTCACTCTATTTTGCATTTCAGTTAATGGAAACGCGGCCAGAAATCGCCCAGAATTTAAGCAATATATTCACTCATATTTGTGTTGATGAAGTGCAAGATACTCAAGATTTACAGTATGCAATTTTAGCCAAAATATTTAACGAGTCACATATAAAACCTTCCTTGTTTATCGTAGGCGACGAAAATCAAGCAATTTATGGAGGCATTGGAGGTAAATCTCTTACCTTAGCAGAGTTGAACGCTGAATTTGTGGGTAGCAATATCAACCAATTTACGTTTAGCGACAATTACCGCTCTACGCAAAGACTGGTTGACTATTTCTCGGCTTTTAGAGGCGTTCAAGGAGGAGTATCAAAAGCGGCGCATAGAAATGAGCAAGGGATCATAAGCTTTTTCAATCAATCAGTTGACAAAGAGCATCTTGCTGAAGCCATATCAGAGTTAATTCAAACAGAGCTCAATAGCGGTACAAGTGAAAATGATATATGTGTTATCGCTCCTCAATGGGCACCAATAAGGTCAATGACAAAGAAGCTCATAACTTTATTACCGAATGTGAAGTTTGATGCCCCAGCTTTGTCGCCGTTTCATGGTCAACAAGACAATTTTTGGTTGATAGTTTCCAAGTTGGTATTGACTGAACCATCAGAAAAGTTGTTCAGCTCTCGTGTTAGATGGGCAAATGAGTTGTTAAATAATCTCGTAGAGAAACATCATCACACTCGTGATTTAACTGCTAAAAAACTGCTTAAAGTAATTAACTCTTTTCACAGTGATACTGGTGTAGGCACTAAATACCTTAAAGAGTGCTTTGAGTTTATACTGTCCGAATTAGACATAGATTTAGCTTATGATTTGTTGCTAAAGGAACAACTTGATCTGTTCTTTGAGAAAGCCACTTCAAATATAGAAAACAACGACGGTCAATATGAGGATACGGTAGTAGCTCTTAAGAGTTTTTTTAAGAGGTCTACTGGAATAGTTATAAACTCTTGTCATGGGGTAAAGGGGGAAGAATATAAGACTGTGATCGCATTCGGTTTACTGAAAGGTTTTGTCCCGCATTGGAATGACATCTATAAACAGCCAATCCAAGTGGGACTTGATGCCCAATCCAAAATGCTTTACGTAATAGCGTCAAGAGCAAAAGAAAAGCTTTTTTTATTTGCTGAAAATGGCCGTAGAACCCGACGTGGAGATCCGTATGAAACCTCTGACATGTTGAATACATATAACTATCAATATGATTAAAGGTCCATTAAGTTATCATGCAGCCACTCAAGCATGAATTATATTGCGTTCGTAAATTAACACTAGCAGGACGATGCTGTAGGATAACTTTTCCGCTGGGCTTCAAAACGTCCCCAGTGCGCGGCATTACGCAAAGGTAAACAATGAAAGTAGAAATAAAAAAGGTTTGGCGGGCGCTTCGACCAACAGTCAAAGATGGTTTTACCTTTAATGAGATAAAGGATGCTGTAGCAGCGGCTGCGTTACCGGTGGAAGAGTTGGGTCACCTCCAACAGAAGTCATTACCAGCCAAAGGTGCATCAAAAGGAGAGCTCCTTGATGCGTTGGACGGCCTAATTTCAAGAGAGCCTGATCCTGACAAAGCGATACAGAATCTTGTAGCCGCGATGCTTGAACAAAACAGTCACCTTGAAACGCGTATCTCAGATTGCGCACAGAGGTTTGGGTGGAAATTAGTTGATGGACAGCTTCGTCCGCTGGACTTTCAAATCGATGATGCCGTCAAAGATTTTTCGGAAGAGGTGAAGAACCTTCTTCGTACAGCATACCGTCGGTTTGGCGAAGGAGATTATTCGGGTGCAATGACCGCCGTATGTAGCGCATTAGACGCAGTCACAAACAACCTCTACAGAGTACACGATCTTGGAAACCCTAATGACGACTCATATCAGCAGAGGGTGTCGCGTTCATTTGCTGTCTTAGAGCCCGCCTACCGGGACAAGTTTAACCAGATGACTGATGATAGCAATGAAGTTAATAGGCTATGGCAAAACTATCGAGGCGCGATCAATCAAGCCGCTTACGTTATGGGATCATTTCGACGAAACGCTAGCGATGTACATGGTGTGTCGGCATGCCCACCGGAATTGATCAGGCACGCGATCGACAGCGGTACCTTCATCATCAGGAGCATCACGTCTGAAACTTCGGAAAACTTACAACAAGACGATGCTCCCGACTTCTAAAATCGAGTCGTCTTAGCGTTATATTTCATAGGGAGTATGAATGGACACACAACAATTACTGGAAGCTGCGCAGACAATCGACATTCTACGGTCGATGTTCGCCGATGAGAAAAACGAATGGTTGCCGGTTATAGCTGCTATTGGTGGAGCTTTCGTTGGCGGTGTTTCTACCTTCTTTCCTAGTTTCCTTCTAGAGAAGAGAAAATTAAGGCAGGAGAAGCGGTCTGTAGAGATCGCAATTGTTTCTGAAATATCCGCTTTGTTAGAGGTCATAGAGCGTAGGAAATACGTTCATGATTTAAAGGAAGACATAGACTATCTCAAACAGAATCCGGATGACAAGATTCAGTTCGCTGCACAAGTCCCGGCGCACTACTCACAGGTTTATCAAGAGCACATTTCTAAGATTGGTCTTCTTCATCCAGAACTATCCGCAAGAATAATCCGATTTCATCAGTTGATCGATTCAGTTGTTCAAGACATCTCGACTGACGGCTTTGTTGCAGGTGCCGGTGGCGATCTAGAAACTTTAGAGGAGCTGCATGAAATACTCGATTCGGCGGTGCATGTTGGTCGGAAGATTGTTGGGGGAGAAGTATCACCCAAACGGTAACCTTAAGCGGAAAATTACATGAGCAACGCATTAACCGACAGTACTGTTGAAAATTCGCCGAAAGCGGGGCAGTACCTTGGACTTTTCAAGTTTTCCGGCAAAGAGCGCATCTTGAGCAATTTCTAGATGGTTGTTTATATTGCAATACACCCGAGTATTACCGGCAAACGGCTGAAAAGGGGATTGGTGATAAGGAAGAATCCTGTTTGCTTAGTGTTCGCTCAATACGGGGAGATAACCCACTTACTGTTGAAGTTGATGGACGCTTCGCCGGTGAAGCAAGTGATTTTCTCTTACGAATGGGGCGTAAAGACGGTTGGCTTCATTGTTGGGCTAGTTTGATATTACCAAGCGATGTTCGGGAATTTGATAAGTTGAAGCACAATTTCGAGCGTATACGTGAAGAATTTGGTTCCTACTATGCCTACGTTAGCCCTGAACAGTCTTATCAGTTGATAAACCGAATACAGGCCGTTGAGCCATCAACGACTTCAAAAGCTGTTACTTATTATCGAGGCGGTTATTACGGCCACTCGGTCTTTCATAAAGCAGAGCAATACTCTTATCAAAGAGAGTTTAGAATACTTCTGGGGGAATGCGATTCATCAGAACTAACGCATCGATGTTTTAATATACCCGGAGGCCTAAGAGATATCGTTCAAGATTGCCCAGAAATAAAAATCACTGCGGATACAGAGAGAAGCAGCAAGCCGCTAGAGTTCTTTGTAAAGCCTCCAGGATAGTCAAAATTTCGTACCTTTACTCACATATCGTTGATTCAATAATAGAGTAGGCTCAAACTTAATGACATGGTGTGCGAAAAATGACAATGACATGTGCGAACTACAAAAGTAAGTGCTTCGTACTAGAGTTATACTGATATAGTTATGATTTAACATAATATACATTATACGCAATTAAGTTATACTAAGTTTTAGGTGCTTTCCAGGCCTGTCTTTAGTTCTCTCGAGTAACCTGAGATGATTTCTAGTATTTAGGAGGAAGTTTTACCGTGGCAACTGAATTTCAGACAAACTTTGTGCGCGTTTTCGCCTTTAACTATAAGGCTGCTGCTGACCATTTTGGCGTAAGTCTACAAACGATTTACCGTTGGTTTGACGGTAACCCGCCGCTCGTCATAAAGCGTTATGTGGATGTTATGGCTCGCGGCTGGCTTCCTCAATACGAGCCTTTTAGCAACTGGCGTATTGATGGTACCAATATTCACTTTCCTACAGGTAAAGTGTCGGCTTTTGATGTTGAGTTCATCGAGCAGTACAAATGGAGTCAGAGAACGCTGACGGAGCGGTTTAAGAACCGTCAGCTTAACCAGAAAGAGATGCTTGAATCGGTTGAGAGAATTTTGGAGGAATCAGAGTGTTTGAGATTAAGGCTGGGTAAAGTTATTTAAGCTTTTTTATCCTTCGGTCTAGTTCAATTATAAACAAAAGCTCTTTTTCTCGATTTCTTACAGTTTTCTCCGATAATTGCTCTCTTTTCATTTTAAGGAAATCTGGAAAGTTCTCATCTTTCTCTTGCTCTTCAATTTCACTAAGTAAGTTAGCTATATCCTCATAACCTTTTTCCAAATCTTCCATGTCTGTAATTTCTTTTCTGCTGAGACTTCTAATCTCATCCATTATCGCCATTTTTTTACTTCTATATAGAAATAACTCAGTTAAGTATTTCCTTGTTACTTCTTGAAGAACCTTACCGCCCTCTACGCCATCAAGAAAAGGATTATGTTCTACATCCCTGTGTTGTCTCTCATAAAATGATGTTGTTTTATGTATGGTCTCGATCAGCATTGCTGCAAGAATGTACGCTTCTCTTTTTAATTTCTGAGAGTCCCCTAAAAGGAGCTTTATTGATTCATCGTTTTTCCAACGAATATAGACAAAGACAGCTACCATAATTGTCGCTAAGCTGAATAGAGAATCTAATATTGATAAATATGGTTCGGCAGAAACCAGTAGCTGATTGAGAGAAAAAGAGCTGTCTACTATTGCTTTTCCCGTTGTTTGATGAAACTTCATTCAATCTTCCCCGTTAATTCACTTAAGGAAAATGAGATTTTTGCATTCTGTATTAGTTGCTTCATTCGACGACTTCTTCGTTCGCTTGGCTTTATCTTGTTTACAGTAATTAGCTATCTAAGAAGGTGCAAGTATTTAAACGTAGTTTAAGGGAATATTGAAAACTTAAGTTACTAAATTTTCGAGGATATTTCTTTCATATTTAACGTTAAGTATTTAAGAAAAAATATAGTCGCTGATTACCGAGATTCAGCTTCAAACAAAAGTTTCTCCCCAGTAACAAAATGACAAAGATCCCTCAGGCCGCAGTTATTTCCCACAGCAAAACTCTCTCAATTCAGCATTTCTGTTATCATGTCTTTATTGCTAGTTAAGAGAAGAACAATTTAATGAAATTAGACTGCCTGGCGCTACAGCCACAAACCGACGAGTGGCTCAAAGAGCTGCCTGCGGAACTTAAAGAAGATGCCTTAGTTGGACAAAAACGAGCTGTTACAGCCTTAGATAACGCGTTACGCCAACATGGCACATACTCTAATATTTATGCTTTATTTCCTGGTGGTCTTTTAAAAAGGGACATCCTCGATGCCTACTTTACTGATAGCCGTTGGGAATTCACTAATTGGTATGACTGGCTGTATCTGGCGAATCCGTCCGATCCTCTACGTCCTCTGTGTGTCAATTTGCCTTCAGGAACCGCCGACGCTGCAATTAAAGCTATTTGGGGCTTTCTGCAGCGGCCGTTAGATCAGCGCGAAGAAGCTTACAACACCATTATTGAACAGTTTGATACCCACAAGCTGCGTGACTACATGCAACAAATACGGGATAAAAAAGCTGAGGACATCCAGGGCGAGAGCCTGGCCTCTGTTTTAGTGGGACATCAGCACCCTGCCCCTTACTACTATTGCGACCGTGTTACCGAGGAACGTCTCTTTGGTCACATTGGTGTGCAATCGGTTGAAGGAACAGTCAGTTCAGAGCTGCATTTGATTGAGGCCGGCCTTTTGCATAAAGCAAACGGTGGCGTTTTGGCTATTGAAGTTGCGCAGTTGCTTGAAAACATCACGCTCTGGAAGCGCCTGAAGGATGTTATCGAAGGTGGAGAATTTGAGTGGCCGCGTCAGTCGCCGACTTCCGGTGCAGCTTTCTTTTATCGACCCGAGTCTGTGCCCATTAATATCAAGATTATTTTACTGGGTTCACGTAACGAATACGCACAGCTGCGCGAGTATGACGAAGACTTTGATAACTTCTTCCCGTTTTTGGCGGACTTTCATGGCCATTATGCAACTCAGAATGAACCGGTGGCGCCCTACTTCAATTACTTACAGTATGTGTGGCAACTAGCCGATGTGCTGCCGTTAAGCACAGATGGTTATTCTGCCTTACTGCGAGTTTGTGCCCGATATACGGATTACCAGCAGGAACTTACGTTAAACACAATACAATTACTGCAACTGCTTCGCGAAGCCAACGACTGTGCGCTGCAGAATCAACACGCGAAGATAGATAAAGCGGCAATCGATTTAGCGCTGCAGCAACAACGGGATCGTGAAGGTAATCTTGCTGAACTGAGTCGCCGCAGCATACTCGAACAGCAGGTTCGAATAGACACTCATGGCTCTGCAGTTGGCCAGTTGAACGGTCTGACGGTAGTGACTATGGGCGGCAGTGAGTTCGGTGAGCCATCTCGAATTACCGCGACCATTCACTATGGTGATGGCGATATTATTGATATTGAACGTAAATCTGACCTTTCCGGTAATATTCACACTAAAGGGGTTATGATTTTAAGCGCCTATTTGGCCAACCAATTTGCCCGCCATGAACCGTTATCAGTATCAGCTACCGTAGTATTTGAGCAGTCTTACTATGAGGTAGATGGCGACAGCGCATCACTTGGCGAGCTTTGCTGCTTGATTTCAGCTCTGGCTGAGCAGCCGCTGAAGCAGTCACTGGCTATTACTGGCGCGATAGATCAGTTTGGTAACGTTCAGTCTATTGGTGCAGTGAATGAAAAAATTGAAGGTTATTATGCGCTTTGTGCTCACAGGGGCTTAAATGGCGAGCAAGGCGTTATTATTCCTCAGTCGAATAGACATCAGCTTAACCTCAATGACGATATCATTGACGCGGTTAAAGCCGGTAAATTTCATGTGTACACGGTAGAGCACGTTGAGGAAGCATTAGAGTTACTGACGGACACGCCGGTTAAAGAACTCTTTCAGAAAGTTCGGGAACGAACACTTGATAGTTCTGATAATGATCAACCCCGGGGTTTTTGGCAAAGACTTTTTAGTTGAGAAATCACTTGTCGGATTTGTCTAGCGTACAGTTGTACGCTAGACTGCTGCCTAGCTTTTTGAACAATTAATTAGGGTATTTATGAATCAATCGAGCTTTACTCGTGAAGAACTTCTCGCCTGCAGTCGCGGGGAAATGTTTGGTCCTGGTAACAGTAAGTTGCCGGCACCTAATATGTTGATGATGGATCGCATCATTGAAATTAACGAAGACGGCGGATCGGCCGGGAAAGGTTTTATTCATGCCGAGCTCGATATTAATCCTGACCTTTGGTTTTTTGATTGTCACTTTAAAGGTGACCCGGTAATGCCTGGCTGTTTGGGTCTTGATGCTATGTGGCAGCTGCTTGGCTTTCACCTGGCGTGGTCTGGTGGCCCGGGGCGCGGTCGTGCATTAGGTGTTGGTGAAGTTAAGTTCACCGGGCAAATTCTGCCGGAACACAAAAAAGTCAGTTACTTTATTGATATGACACGAGTTATCAAACGTAAACTATTTATGGGCGTGGGTAATGGTCGTGTTGAAGTGGACGGTCGCGAAATTTACACAGCCAAAGACTTAAAAGTTGGCTTGTTCACCGATACTTCTACTTTCTAATAATACCTCTTTAAATGCAGAAAACGCCGATGCTTTCGCTATCGGCGTTTTTTTAGTCTTTAATATCTCTGACAATCAGCGGAATAAGCCGGTATTTCGGGCTTCCATTGCATCTCGCCAACCTCCCAGCCAGTGGGAACGAAAATCATCCTGGGTCTGATAAGGACAGTTGTCTTTTGAGCGACCATGCAAACCAGCTTTAAAGCCTTGAGTATGTGCTCTTTCAAAGCGATCGCGCTTTTGTCTTTTCATAGATCTATCCCTCGCCTGTTATTCACAGATTATTATTTAGAGAGTTGAGACATTTTTGCTGCCTCATTACTATTGATAGACTTATTTGGTGAGAGTTCAATTGTAAAAGCAGCACAGTATCCATTGACTTTTTTTAACGGATTGAAACTGTGCTACTTTTTATTTCAAGACCTATTATGATTTTTTGGTCTTAAGGAAGGCTCTTCTTCTTATTCCGGTAATAAGCAAACCTAAGGTGCCAAATCCAAGTAGCGAGCCAAGCCCAACTGCAGCGCCCTGACGCTCTACCGGTTCTTCGTTGTCAGTACAGTTATTAAGTTCGCCTTCAATAGGATCGAGCTTTATATTGACCAGAATTTCACGGGTTTGGGTTTCCCCTTCTTCATCTGTATATTCTTCAGTTTTAAGCGCCGTAGCAATAATTTCACCGTTTTCGGTAATATCATTGGCATCAACAATATTGTATTCGCTGTCACAGCTAATGGTATTGTTCAGGTTGATAATTTGCGGTGCTTCCTCACTCATATCATAGTAAAAACCAGCACGGGCACGAACTTGAGACAATGTAGGGTCAACCTCTGCTGTTCCCACCATTTCTCCGTTATCATTGATACTGCGAACGATGGTCGACGCGCCATTAAAGAAACTGTCAAGAATTGTCAGCTCGCCCGCATCAACATCATAATAGAAACCGTAGCTTCGCAACGTTCCTGCAGGACGCTTGGTCAAATGGCCGACAGCAATATTCGAATCATTGATGTCTGTTGCAGCTCCCCACAAATAAACAGGGTCTTCAGTGACAGGCAGCGCCTCTTGATTCTGGAAAATTGCAGGCATACGAATAGCGCCGCGAGCGGGGTGATAAGTCCAGCTTTGCCCTACTGCGATATCGTTGTTATTAACGGCGTAAGCATAACTCGAGAAGTCATTTTCGTCGTCGCTTCTTCTTTCTACCAAAGTTGGTAATTCAACTTCTTCAATGACCTCACCACTAGCATCAAACTGCCATAACTTTCCGCGAATGTCATAGATAGAACGGCCCGCATTGTAACCTGAACGGGGACGGCTATAGCGATAACGGCTGTTAGTAAAGGCAGCTATATTCGACGCATCGGCGTTTTGCAGGCCTCTCCAGATGCCCCATACACAAACTTCTAAAGGTTGTGATGCACTGGCAACTTCGGGATCTTCACAGCTTTCTTCAATTCGAGTCGTTGCGGCAGGGCTTAAAGCAACGCTTTCATAACCGGCAGCGAGCCCGCTGTCGTTTATATCAAAAATAGCACTTTCACCACCCAGGTAATCCTGGGCTTGTGGTTCAACCACATTAGATATGCCGTTGTTGTACCACATTCCGCGACTTAAAAAGTCTGATACAAAGTACTCTGCAGTCTCAGTTTCATCTTCAGAGTTGGTATATTCATGTTCAATAAGCTCAAACGGTGCACTAGTGACACCCACGGCTGTATTGGCATTATTAATTGAGTATAAGAAGCTGTCGACGCTATTAGCGAGTTGATCCGCAGTTGCTGGCACTGCGTTAACGGCGCTGCTGGTTCCGTTGTAGATGAAGGCCTGGTTCAATCCAATACGTTGAGTCTGAAGGCTACTATTTGCATAGTTTCCCAGGTTTTCTACAATTGCCTGATACTGAGCAATTGTCAGTTCTTCGCCATCTTCAGGGTCAAAACCTATCTGCGTGAGTAGTCGAGTGGGAACTTTAGAGAAATCAATTTCGACATTTTCGGGAAAACGCGCAACACCAACAATTTGCCCACTCGCGTTAATACTTTGCGGGATACTGCTTCGGTAATTATTCAAAGTTTCAATTGTTTCAATGTTATAAGTGTCTGCTGCAGATGCAAAAGAAACTGTTGAAACAATTGCTATGGTAAGTGACTTCAACGTAAATGATTTCATTAACTAACTACTCTGTTCTGATAAGTTTTCCAGTTCTTCCCAGCGCTCCAGATCCTGCATCAACTGCCCTTCAATTTCGGCAATTTGAGTCATTACTGGTTCGGTTTTTTCTAATGGCTGTTCGAAGAACCCCGGTTCATTCATTAACTGTTGTAATTCTTCAAGTTTTGCTTCTTTTTCTGCAATAACTTTGGGTAACTGCTCTAATTCGCGTTGCAATTTATAGGATAACTTCTTCCGCGGTTTGTCTGAACCTTTGTCTGCGGTTTTTCCTTTATTTTGCGAACTTTTGTTGCTGTCAGACTCTTTAGCTGCCGCTTTGGTTCCATTGCTATGAAATGAATTTTCAGCTTTTGCCGCTAAATAGTGGTTTAACTCGGTAAAACCACCAATAATTTCCGTAATAACACCCTCACCTTCAAAATACAGCACACTGGTCGCCGTATTATCGACAAATTCCCTGTCGTGACTGACCAATAGAACCGTGCCCTGATAATTCGCAACAATTTGTTCAAGCAACTCTAAGGTTTCAATATCAAGATCGTTGGTTGGTTCATCCAGTACCAGAATATTACTGGGTTTAAGCAGTATTTTCGCTAACAACGCCCGGTTCCTTTCACCGCCGGAAAGCGCGCGAACGGGGGTTCGTGACTGTTTTGGTGAAAACAGGAAGTCCTGCAAATAGCTTAGAATATGGCGGCTACGCCCCTGAAACTCTATGTCCTGCTTGCCGTCACCAACGTTGTCCATAACGGTTTGTTCAGGGTCCAGCTGCGCCCGGTGTTGATCAAAGTAAGCGACTTCCAGATTAGTGCCTAGCTGAACCTTACCACTGTCCACTTCCTGCATACCGAGAATAACTTTAATCAGCGTACTCTTACCGCAACCATTAGGTCCGACAAAGGCCACTTTGTCGCCACGCATCAACAAGAGATCCAGGTCGTTAATAATGGGCTTGTCACCGAAGCGTAAAGCCATATTTTCGCCTTCAAAGACTTTCTTACCGGAACGTGAAGACTCGTTCACTGCCAGATTTGCCTTACCCTGAAGTTCGCGTCTTTGCTGACGTTGCTTACGTAAATCCTGCAATGCGCGTACCCGCCCTTCGTTACGAGTACGACGCGCTTTAACGCCCTGGCGTATCCAGGTCTCTTCAGCTGCCAGCTTTTTATCGAATTCGGCGTTATGGCTTGCTTCAACTTCCAGTGCTTCCTGCTTTTTCTGCAAGTAGGTATCGTAGCTGCCTGGGTAACTGGTTAAATGTCCGCGGTCTAAATCAATAATTCGTGTGGCCAAACGACGGATAAATGCCCGGTCGTGACTAATAAATAACACGGCGCCGGAAAAGTTGACGACTTGCTCTTCTAACCAACGCACCATTTCAATATCCAAGTGGTTGGTCGGTTCGTCTAACAGTAAAATGTCCGGATCAACAACCAGAGCTCGAGCAAGCGCCACGCGACGCAACCAACCGCCGGAAAGTGCTGCCATGGTTTCATCTGCGGGTAATTGCAGCTGGGTTAAAACCTGCTCAATACGGGTATTCACTTGCCAGCCGTTAATGGTATCCAGTTGATTCTGCAGTTTGTCCATTTCGTCAAGCGTTGCGCTGCTGGGCGAGTCGGTAAGACTTGCAGACAATTCATGATAACGAGCCAACGCCTTGCCCGATTCAGCAAGAGCTTCTGCTACGTAGTCAAATACTCTCTGCTCGGACTGCTTGGGCGGATCCTGTGGCAAACGAGTGACTTTAGTATCACCCACCCACTGTATTTGTCCTGAATCTAAAACCACTTCATTATCTATGGCTTTTAAGAAAGTCGACTTACCCGCACCGTTGCGGCCGACTAAGCAAACTCTTTCACCGGCTTCAATGGTAAAATCAACACCGTCTAAAATGGCATCAGCGCCAAAGGCCAGGTGTGCATCCTGTACACGTAATAAACTCATTGCTCTACAAACTCCAGCAATTGATTAGCATCGAAAGGCCAACGCAACTCTGCGTCGTCTTTTCCCCGAATAAATACTGGTACTAACCAGCCATACTCTTCTTGCAGCTCCTGCTGTTCGGCAATGTCAACTACTCCAAGTTCAACCGGCTCTTCCAGGTCAAGCGAATGCAGTAACTGAATAGCCTGAGTACAAAGCGGACAGTTTGGTTTCGTAAGCAAATAAAACGCAGACATTAATTAAGCCCGTGAAATAATATAATAATGATGAATACCTTTATGGCGTTTGAAGTCCTCGGGTATTGAGGCCTGGGTCTGATCATTTACTTCAAGACCGGCTTTATCCAGGCCTTCGGTGTCGATGCGGAATTTCTTTCTATTGTTAGAAAATAAAATCACGCCATCCTCTTTCAACATTCCCGTGGCGGTTTTTATCAAACCAACGTGGTCACGCTGTATGTCCAGAGTTCCGCTCATCCGTTTTGAGTTACTAAAGGTGGGCGGATCAAGGAAAATAACGTCGAACAGTTGTTTGCCACGTTGTTCCCGCATCCAGCTAAAGCAGTCAGCCTGAATAAACTGGTAGTCGCCCCGTAAGCGGTTTAAGGCAAAGTTACGCTCGCCCCACTTCAGGTAAGTTTTCGACATATCAACAGAAACTACTCGTGCGGCTCCGGCTCTGGCAGCCTGAACAGAGGCTGTGCAGGTATAGGCGAATAAATTCAGCACATCCAATTCTTCGCATTTATCCAGTAGCTCTTTACGTACCAATCTGTGGTCCATAAATAAGCCGGTATCAAGGTAATCAGTTAAATTCACCTCGAACTTGGCGCCGTATTCATTAACCGTTAACACCGTGCTGTCCTGCGATTGCTTTTCGTATTGCTGCTTACCGCTTTGGCGCTGGCGGCGTTTTAGAATAATTTTATCTTCTGACACCGGTAAGGCTGAACTCAAAGACTCGAGCATGAACCACAAACGGTCATTGGCAACGCCTTCAGGAATGTCTTTTGGAGCTGCGTATTCCTGTACAACCACGTAATCCTGGTAAATATCGATAGCGGCGTTGTACTCAGGAATGTCGGCATCATAAACACGCCAGCAATCCAGTCCTTCTTTATTTGCCCACTTGCTTAATTTCGCGTAATTCTTTTTAACCCTGTTAACCAGGTCATCAGCTTGACTCTCTGCGAAGTCAGGTTGCTCTTTAGTTAAGTCGTAAAGTGCCAAATTAACTGGAATTGCACCGTTTAACAGCGGGTATTTCTTATGGCTGCGCAGTTTCAAGCGTTTTAGTAGCTGCTCGTCTCCCGCCAGTACCGCTATATGCCAATTGTGGAAAGTGTCTTTTAATTGACGGCCAAAACGACGATACAACAGCAAAGTTTCAACGGCCTCACCCAGACGTTCACCGTAAGGAGGATTACAGACTAACAGGCCACTTTCCGCCGGTGCTTCGCAGTTTGTTGCATCCGCAACTTCAAACTCTATAACTTCATGCAATAGCACACGCCTGGCGTTATCTTTGGCTTTAGCCACCAGGTGCGGGTTGTTGTCAGAGCCTTTCAACTGACCTTTAAAGTTTTTCTTACCCTCTTTAAAGCGCTGCTCAGCCTGCTCTAGCACGTCGTGCCATAATTGCGGCGAATGTTCATGCCAAAACAAAAAGCCCCAATGCGCGCGGCTCAAGCCTGGCGCGTGATCCATTGCCATCATGGCGGCTTCAATGACTAAGGTACCCGAGCCACAAAATGGGTCAAAAATAACCGGTTCGTCTTTTTCCAATTCGTTTTTGATGCCTGCGCGGACCAATATGGCGGCAGCTAAGGTCTCCCGTAGCGGTGCTTCGCCCTGCTGCAAGCGATATCCCCTTTTGTGCATACCATCACCGGTAAAGTCTAAAGACCAGGTGAGCTTGTCTTTATGTACTCGCACGGCAATACGAATGTCGGGATCCTGCTTATCGATACTGGGGCGTTCAAATCCGCTATCGCGGAAGTTGTCGACAATGCAGTCTTTTACTAATTGCGCGCCAAACTGGGTATGACGAATATCGTCATTACCACCGGAAAAATCGACAACAAAGGTTCTTTTGGCATCGAATACATCACTCCATGAAAACTCAGTCAGCGCCTGCTTTATATCATCCAGACTGGTTATCTCTTTTTCACCGAGCTGAAGCAGCATACGGCTTGCTAACCTGGACCACATAGCCACGGTATAAGCCTGCTGTAAATCGGCCTCAATATAGCAGCCCGCAAGGGTTTGCTTAACATGACTTAAATTGAACTCTTGCAACTCATCAAACAAAAGCCCTTCAAGACCTTTGGAGCACGCAATAAAAAAACGATACATAGAAACTTCGCCTAAAAAATTAAGGGAACAATTATAACGGAGAGCTCAGTGGCTGTCTGTAATTCCAGCTGAAATAAGGGAATTACAAAGAGAATGGCTAATAAAACAGCAGTTAAACCGTATTTGTATAAATACTATGCGGTTGGTTTAAATAAAGCTTGCGCGGCACGAATTATGACTATACTATGCGCTCTCAATCGGACGCGGGGTGGAGCAGTCTGGTAGCTCGTCGGGCTCATAACCCGAAGGTCGTAGGTTCAAATCCTGCCCCCGCAACCAACGTCCGGAACTAGAATTCAGTAATACCTTCCTGCTAAGCACTCTTTCTTTGAGTAAATTACCCAAATAAGCCTGAAAATACACTTAAATCTTAAGCTTTACACTTAAAGCAATTACGCCAGTTGTTGTCCCCAGTTAGACTGAGCTGACAAAGCTAAATCAACTGTTGCTGGTAACAAGCGGTTTAAGGTGACCTTAATGACATGGTACTGACGCAGCGATTTAATCGCAGAAAGCTGCATGCCCTCACTTAATAGTAAGCAAGTCGCAAATTCATCATCGGTATCAAGAATTAAGAACAGCCCCTGATCAAAACCTGAGTTCAATTCGCATAAACGCCGCTCTACCGGCCATTCACTAATATCAGATTTTTGAAAATGCCAACTTTGTGGCATTTGAGGACGACCAAAGCGACACCAGGCAGTTGCATTAAGAGCAGCATTTTGCGGTGCGCAAGGCATTTTATCGGCAGGGTAAGCCTCTAATGTTTCACTAACGTTCTGGAAGTTTGTCGCGTCTTCAATATCCATCATTTGTTCATTAAAGTGAATATTGACTAGCTGACTCGGTTTGTAAGGCGTATCAAATACGTCGGTATCACTTAGCTTAACGCTAAGCTTGCCGCTTTCTGTATTGAATAACCATAACCAATGGGATTCCGATTCCACGATGTTAGCCTTTATTATTAGAAGAATTTAAGCTTTGCGATAAGATACTAAAGTCACTTAAGCATTACAAGTGACTAACAATTGAGCGAATTAGCCCTGAGCCTTGATAGATAAACCCAGTGTAAACTTGCACCAGGCTCGCTCCAGCCTTGAGTTTGGCCTCTGCTGACTCAACTGAATCGATACCACCAACGCCAATTATCGGTATTTTTCTTTGCAAAGTTTTACACAACAGCTCTATCACTCGAGTACTTTTATCCTGAAGTGGTTTACCACTTAAGCCCCCTGCTTCGCCGGCCTGACTGCTTTGCAATCCGTCACGCGACAAAGTTGTATTGGTTGCTATTACGCCGTCCATTTCATTTTTTAACAATGACTGCGCCATGACTTCAACTTCATGATCTTCAAGATCCGGAGCTATTTTAACCACCAGCGGCACGTAGCGATCATGCTCTTTTGCCAAAGTCAGCTGAGCCGTTTTAAGGCTGGACAATAAGCCATCAAGACTGGAGCCGTGCTGAAGGTTTCTTAAACCCGGAGTATTAGGAGACGAAATGTTAATCGTGACGTAGTCTGCGTAAGGATAAACCTTATTCAGACAGGCAAGGTAGTCATCAATGGCCTGCTCTTCCGGCGTGTTTTTGTTTTTACCGATATTAATGCCTAACACACCTTTATAAGAAGACGCTTTGACATTTTTAACAAGCTCATCAACCCCATGGTTATTAAAACCCATGCGGTTAATAATTGCTTCGTCTTCGGTCAAGCGGAATAAACGAGGCTTATCATTACCCGGCTGAGCTACAGGTGTCACTGTACCCACTTCAATAAAGCCAAAACCCATCTGAGAAAATGCGTCTATACACTCGGCATTTTTATCAAGCCCCGCGGCTAAACCGACCGGGTTAGGGAAATCAATTCCCATAACCCGGACCGGTTTGCTGGGTACGTTTTGTTTCCAGAACAGCGACAACGGTGTGCGATGCCATTTACTCAGGATCCCGAGCATTAATTCGTGCGTTTTCTCAGGATCCTGACGGAACAACAATGGCTTTATAAGGTTGTACATTAACTGATCACTTTAGGTGCACAGTTGTGGCTTAACAGCATAAGCTCGCGCAAAGCAACCGAGAACTTAGCAAACTCGTGGCTCTTCGTTGTACGGAAATCGGATAGCATTTGCTGCCAGCGCGATAACAGTACTTCGTTTTGCTCTATCCACTCGCTGATCATCTTCTCCGGGTCGCTCACGTCTGGTGTTGAACGCAGTACAACTTGAGTTAACGAACGTTGCTGCCAGTCGAGCTCTTCGCGGAATGCCGCTCTTGCAAGGGCTTGCCAGTGGTTCGCCACAGGTTGGTTATTAATTTGTATTAAGAACCAATGTAAGTTTATTTCCGCACCCAGGCGGAAGTAAAGCGTACCAACCGTCTTGAACGACTGTCCTGTTTCATTAGCAACTTCAGCAAGATCCATGGCAGAAAATACCGTGCTCAGGCTTGCAACTTGTTTGGCCAACTTGGCCGGGAAGCCATGTTCTTTGTACTTCTCTATCGTTTCTTCAATGACTTTAGCTTCATCTTCAACCATATACTTGAGGCTGTTCTCGCGTAAGTCGTCAAATGCACCCATGTAGAAATCTAAGTGTTCCTGAATGCCACTCAGCGCTGGGTTGCGGTGACGCAAGAACCAACGAGTTGCGCGGCGAACCATACGACGAAGCTGGAATAAAACCTCATTCTGAACTTCTGCAGGCACTTTATTATTCAGCGCTTCAATCTGTCCCCACAGTTCTTCAACTTTAAAACACTCGCGGGCTACCACATAAGCAGAAGCAATTTCAGCAACTGTCGAGCCGGTTGCCTCCTGCTTGCGGAAAACAAAGTTTGGCCCCATATCGTTAACGATATTATTGGCAAGCTTAGTTGCAATAATCTGACCTTTCAGCGGATGAGATACCATGCTGTCAGCAAAACGCTCACGTAAAGCCTCCGGGAAAGAGTCAAAAAGTTCACGCATGTGGTACGGGTCTTCCGTAATTTCATCCGTTATCAGCTGCTCTTTAAGAACCATCTTTCCGTAAGCTGTAATAATTGACAGTTCCGGACGTGTTAAGCCCTGGTTCGTTGCCTGACGCTCAACTAATTCATCATCATCTGGCAAAAACTCAAGCTGACGATTCAACGAATGCTCGCGCTCTAGGTGATGAATAAACCGAGTGTATTCTTTAACTTGATCGGTGCCACGCAATGCTGTTACCGAAATTGACTGTGTCTGTCTGTTACAGTCATCCAGTACAATTTTCGCGACATCATCGGTCATATCGTAAAGCAGTTTATCGCGTTGCTTCTTCGTCAGATCGCCGCTGTTAACTAAACCGTTAAGTAAGATTTTAATATTAACTTCGTTATCTGAGCAGTCCACGCCACCCACGTTATCGACAAAGTCGGTGTTGACTCGCCCACCATTTTGCGCAAATTCAATACGCCCTAACTGGGTAAAGCCTAAGTTGCCGCCCTCACCGATAATTTTTGCGTTCAGTTCACGACCATTCACGCGCAAGGCATCGTTAGCGCGGTCACCAACATCGCTGTCGGTTTCGGCTTTGCCTTTAACGTAAGTACCGATACCACCATTCCAGATAAGATCAACTTCCATAGTTAAGCAGGCTTTGATCAAATCATTCGGGGTCATTGATTTTTTCTGGGTACCCAGCATTTTCTTAATTTCAGGTGTTAGCTCAATAGCTTTTGCACTTCTTGAGAAAATACCACCACCTTTTGAAATCAGTTCGCGGTTGTAATCATCCCAGCTTGAACGAGGCATTTTGAATAAACGATCACGCTCTTCCCAGGATTTCGCAGCGTCTGGTTCCGGGTCAATAAAGATATGCAAGTGGTTAAATGCCGCTTGTAAGCGCGTATGCTTGGACAGTAGCATGCCGTTACCAAACACATCGCCGCCCATGTCACCAATACCAACACAGGTAAAGTCGGTGGTTTGACAATCGATACCCATTTCGCGGAAATGGCGTTTAACTGATTCCCAGGCACCACGAGCGGTAATACCCATTTTCTTGTGGTCATAGCCAACGGAGCCGCCCGATGCAAAGGCATCACCCAACCAGAAGTTATATTCAGCTGAAATACCGTTAGCGATATCAGAGAAAGTTGCAGTACCTTTATCGGCGGCAACAACCAGGTATGGGTCGTCTTCGTCGCGACGAACAACACTTTCCGGCGGAACAATTTCGCCTTCAACAATGTTATCGGTAATATCCAGTAACGCACGGATAAAGGTTTTATAGCACTCTTTACCCTCGGCCATCATGCCTTCTCTGTCTTCCGGTAAGGCTTTACAAATAAAGCCGCCTTTTGCACCCACAGGTACAATAACGGTGTTCTTCACTTGCTGAGCTTTTACCAGACCAAGTACTTCTGTACGGAAGTCTTCACGACGGTCTGACCAGCGCAAGCCGCCACGGGCCACTTTGCCGCCACGAAGATGCACACCTTCGACTCTCGGTGAGTAAACAAAAATTTCAAACTTAGGTAACGGTAACGGCATTTCCGGTACCAGTTCAGGCAAGAACTTAACCGAAATATAAGGTTTGTCGTTGCCCTGCTCGTCTTCCTGGAAGAAGTTGGTACGTAAAGCCGCATCAATCAGTTCGACATAACGACGAATAATACGGTCGTCGTCGAGGTTGGCAACGTTATCCAGCTCGGTATTAATGCGGGTATGAAGGGCTTCGAGCTTTTTCTCGACACCTTTTGTACCCGGTTCAAATTTGCTGTAAAACATTTTCACAACCAGCTTGGCCAGTAGAGGATACTTACTGAACGTACTCTCTATGTAGCTTTGGCTGAATGTGGTACCAATTTGGCGCATATACTTCGCAAACATACGCAAAATAGTTGCCTGACGGCCGTTCATGCCGGCACCTAGTACCAGGCGGTTAAAGCCATCGTCTTCCAGTTTACCGTTCCAGACTAACGCAAAGGCTTCCTGGAAGGTTTCACGACTCTCTTCAAGATTCAACGAACCTGCCGTGTGAAGCATGTGGAAATCAAGAACCCAGTAGACATCACCGTCGCCCGTTTTAATCTGGTAAGGGCTTTCGCCAATAACTCGTAACCCGAAGTTCTCGAGCATCGGCAATACGTCAGACAGATGAATCGGTTCATCTTTATGGAACAACTTCAAATGCAGATGCTTACTGTCGTCTTTTTCTTCCTGAGCACGGTATAACACCATACCCAGCTTATGTTCGTCGTTTAGCGATTCCAGTTGTTTTATGTCTGAAATTGCCACTGATGGTAAAACGTCTTCTTTATACGCACGGGGAAATGCCGTGGCGTATCGTTTATTTAAACGGGTGGCATTTGCTTCGCCGAAAGTGGACTGCAAAATACGTTCGAAGTTGTCTTCCCACGTGCGGGCCGCTTCAATTAAGTTCTGTTCTAATTCTTTCACGTTCACATCCTGATGGTCTTCGCTCAAACGCACGGTATAATGTGTTCTTGCTAACGAAGACTCTGAAAAATAGGTGGTAAAGTCGACGTCGTATTCGGTTTTCAATGTACGAGCCAACACACTTTGAGTACGTTGACGTAACAAGGTGTTGTAGCGCTCTTTTGGCACATAAACCATGCACGACATAAAACGGCCGAAAATATCACGGCGCAGAAAAGCGCGGGTCATATCGCGTTCTTGCATTTGCAACACACCCAGACCCACAGTTAGCAGATCGTCTTCTTCTGCCTGCACAATTTCATCACGCGGATAGGTCTCTAAAATATTCAACAGTGCTTTAGCCGCGTGAGACTGCGGAGCAAAGCCTGACATGTCTAATACGCGCGATATTTTCTCACTCACCAACGGGATATCACGTGCACTGTTGTTATAGAAGTTTGCCGAATACAAACCAATAAAACGGTCTTCGCCTATGACTTCGCCATCTTCATTAAAGCGTTTAACGCCAATGTAGTCGGAGTACGCCGGACGATGAACCCGCGATTTTGAGTTGGTTTTGGTCAACAGCAACAGACGTTCGTTGTGCGTTATTTCGCGCGCATCTTCCGGTAAGCTGGAAACCAAACGTCCTTTATCACTAACGGAGTTTTTCATTAACCCCAGACTGGAGTCTTTAACCTGTTTGAGTTCGTAGTCCCCTTTCACCGGAGTTAGCTCATAGGAACGGTAACCGGTTAACGTGAAGTTATCGTTGGCCAGCCACTGCAAAAATTGCTTAATTTCTTTCTTTTCTTTTTTTGAGCCCGGATAAAACTCTTGATCCAGTTGCTCTGAAACCGCCTGCAGACGTTGGCGCATAGCCTGCCAGTCTTCGACCGCAAGACTGATTTCTTCCATTACCGACACCAACTCAGTTTTTAACGTTTTTATTTCTTCTTTGCTGGTTTGGCGGTCTATTTCAATAAGAAAAACCGTGTCGACATAATTATCATCGCTACGGGTGCCCGGTTTCTGTAGTTCGGTAACCTGGCTGTTTTTATCCCGCTTATGACTCAACGGCATATGCAGTAATAAATGCGATGTAATGCCCAGACGAGCTAGCGCCATTCGCACTGAGTCGACCATAAACGGCATATCATTTTGAATAATTTCGATAATGGTATGAGGAGATTCCCAGCCGTCCGTAGGAACTTCCGGGTTATATACTTTTATCAGTGCTTTATCACCGGGCTTATACTCATTAAAGCTGTGCCATAAACCCAAAACCGCACCGTACATATCACTATCGTGGCGGTTAGTTAAATCATCACTGGCAATATTGCGATATAAGCGCTTGGCAAAATCTGCTACTAAGTGCGCTTGAGAGGCGGGAACTTTCTTATTTATCAATTCAACGACTTTTTCCAGTAAAACCGGAGATTGACTATCGACCAACGACATAATTGCAGAGTCCTTGAGGTTGTTGGTGAAACGTCGTAGGCAAGCCCAAATGCGGCCCACGGCCAGAGAATATATGATTGATGTTATTGTCGAACATTTACGCTGGGGTTTCAACGCTTATTCGCGCTAAAAACAGGTGTTTAGACCAGATATGGTAAGTAAAATAATATAACTATTTAGTTTAAATGAATGGACTCTAAGCCAGTCGTTTTAATCCCACGAACTTTTGCTGCTCATCAACCTGTAAAAGGAAGCGTCCGCGCACTCCCTGATTATCGATAAAAGGGATTAAACGCCCCGCGGGCAATGCTACCCGCGTGCCGTTAACGGTCGTTACTACAATTTGTTGATAACCCTTGCTGTAATAAACATCACAAAACTCCTGATAGCTCATACTTAGGTTAAAAACATACTCAATTATCACCGTTTCTTAATACCTTTAAATAATTATTCAGTTAGACAACTTTCTATTTTTTCAAATAAGTCACTGGCCAGGTTTGGCAATTGACGTAAAGATTCAAGCTGATTGTGCATTAATTGCTGGCGATTCTCATCGTACCGGCGCCAACTGACAAAAGCAGATAGCAGTCTTGAAGCAACCTGAGGGTTACTGGTATTCAATTGTTGAATGACTGAGCCTATCAGTTCATACCCTGCCCCGTCAGCTTTATGAAACTGAGGTTGATTCTGAGTGAACGCGGCAAGCAGTGAATACACCCGGTTTGGGTTTTTTAACGAAAAGTCGGGGTGCGTCATTAAATCTTTAACGCGCTCCACCGTAGCTTCGTTATTAGCAAGAGCCTGAGTGCTGAACCACTTGTCCATTACCAGTTTTTCGCCACGCCATTGCTGCTCAAACTTATTAAGTAAAGACTCGGCTGCAGAATGATTGGCCCACACTCCGGCCTGCATTGCACCCAGTTGATCAGTCAGGTTATCGGCCTGGTCAAACTGTTCTGTCAACTTATCGGTCGCAACGTCACCTAGCTCGGCTAAGTAACTCAAGCAAACCTGTTTCAGCTGCCGTTTGGCTATTTCATCACCCACTAACTGGTAGGCTTTTTCTGACTTACACGAACTCAGAAGCTGGCTGAAATCATTCTCCAGCGCAACTGCCAGTTGTGTTTTCAGTGATTTTAACTGAGTATTAATTGCTTCTACCGGAATGGTTTCATAATTATCAGCAATCGTTGAGGCTGAAGGCAGTGTTAAGGCCAGAGCTTTTAGTGCCGGATCTGTATTGGCCTGAAGCAGGTTCCGACATGCATCAGTAGTTTGTGCTGATAATTCGATAGCAGAATTATCATTAATTCCCTTTTCAATCATTCGGGTAAACAACGACTGTGCCGCATCCCACCGACTAAAGTCATCTTTGCTATGAGCCAGCAGTACCCGTAACTCGTCATCGCTTATGGTGCGCTTCACTTTAACTGGAGCAGAGAAATTATCGAATAAAGATAAAATGGGTTTCTCGGCAACATTATCAAAGGTAAAAGTCGTTTCATTCTCTTTTAAGTGCAATAAGTTATTATCACTTAATGACAGTTCTTCGCCCTGTTCGCTATAGGCTGACCATTTAACCGGAATATGAAAAGGTGCCTTTTGCTCTTGTCCGGGGGTAGACGCGGTTTCCTGTTTGAGCACCAAAGTCAGTCGCTTCGCATCTTTATCGTAAGACTGCTCCGCGGTTACAACCGGTGTTCCTGCCTGCGAGTACCAATGACGGAACCGACTGAAGTCTTCGCCATTTGCGTCTTCCATGGCCTGAACGAAATCTTCACAGGTTACAGCCTTACCATCATGACGCTCAAAATAAAGCTTCATGCCTTTCTGAAAACCCGACTCTCCCAATAAAGTATGGATCATCCGAATAACTTCAGCGCCTTTGTTATAGACCGTCACCGTATAAAAGTTATTCATTTGAACCACTTTATCCGGTCGAATCGGATGCGCCATGGGCCCGGCATCTTCAGCGAACTGGTGGCTGCGAATAACCCGGACATCCTGAATGCGGTTTACAGCTCTGGAGCCAAGATCTGAACTGAACTCCTGATCGCGAAAAACAGTCAGTCCTTCTTTTAAGCTCAATTGGAACCAGTCACGGCAGGTCACGCGGTTGCCTGTCCAGTTGTGGAAGTATTCGTGACCAATAACGGACTCAACGTTGAGAAAGTCCTGATCGGTTGCCGTCGCGGGATTAGCTAAAACGTACTTCGCATTGAAAACGTTCAGCCCTTTGTTTTCCATGGCGCCCATATTGAAGAAGTCGACGGCTACAATCATATAAATATCCAGATCGTAAACCAGGTCGAAACGCTCCTCGTCCCACTTCATCGCGTTCTTAAGCGACAACATGGCGTGGTCAGCTCTGTCCAGGTTGCCTTTATCGACAAAGAGCTCTAAATCGACGGTACGCCCTTCCCTGGTAGTAAATTCGTCACGTAATACATCGAAATTACCCGCGACAAGAGCAAACAGATAACAAGGCTTAGGAAAAGGGTCCTGCCAGGTTGCCATGTGCTTTCCGTTATCAAGATCCAGCTGTTTTATGCGGTTACCATTTGATAATAAGTATGGAAACTCTGCCTTATCGGCAATAATTGTGGTTGTAAATTTTGCCAGAACATCAGGCCGGTCGGGGTAATAAGTGATGCGCCTAAAGCCTTCTGCTTCGCACTGCGTACAGAAGGTGTTTTCAGCCAGGTACAGCCCTTCAAGCGCCTCATTAGCCGTTGGGTTAACGCTATTTTCAATTTCAAGGGTAAACGACTTGAGCGAAGTATTGAGTATCAGACTGTGCTCATTGCATTGATATGCATCCTCAGCAACGTCTTCACCATCGACTTTCAAGCTCAATAAGGTGAGTTGTTCCCCGTCGAGTACCAAAGGCTCTGCATGATCGCCTTGTCGTACAACTTTTAAGACGCTCGTTACCCGAGTTTCGGTTGGATGAAGATTAAAAGTTAAATCGACATCCGTTATTGTGAATTCAGGTTCTTGATAATCTTTACGATATTTAGCCTTTGGTAACTGTGTCATAGCTTCCTTCTGTATTTAGTTCTTAAGTAGCTCTCTTGCGTACGGCTGTTCGCTCTAATTAGGCTTCAGCCGTTTTATCTTTTGGATTCAAATACAAGATAGTCCAGCCGGTATAAGCAAGAATTATGGCTATTAGCGGAGTCAGGTAATTAAAGAACGCATAAATACCATATTCGAACGGACTAACCGCAAGTACTGAAAACATATAAGCTCCGCATGTATTCCAGGGAATGAGGGCCGATGTGATGGTACCACTATCTTCCAGAGTACGGGAAAGCACTCTGGGATCCAGATTGCGACGTTCATATTCTTCTTTGAACATACGCCCTGGCAGTACAATCGCCATATATTGGTCGGCGGTTAGTACGTTCGCACCAAAACAGGTAAAAATGGTTCCGGTAACCAGCGAACCGACACTCTTAGCTGACTTCAGCATGCCGCGGATAAAGCGTTCCAGCAGGCCAACTTTTTCCATAATGGCGCCAAAGGTCATGGCGCTTAAAATGAGCCAGACGGTATTTAACATTGATGACATACCGCCGCCGCTTAACAATGAATCAAGATTGGCACTGCCTGTACTCACCGCTACGCCATCTGATAACGCCAACCAAACCACTTTTAACGCGGCAATCCACCCCGCTTCTCCGGCTATTTGACTGACCATTTCAGGTTGAAAAATTAACGCCCACACGCCGCCGAGCAAGGCTCCGAAAAATACCGTGGGTAGCGCGGGTTTGCGTGTTGCGGCCAAATATAGCAAAACCGCCAAAGGAACCAGCATTTCCCAACCAACGTTAAAGGTCGCGTTTAGTTGTTCCTGCATTAGTTCCAGACGCTGTAAACTAACGTTGGTATCGGAGTTAAGACCAAGAATTAAGAACAGGGCTATTGAGATAGCAAAAGCAGGCCCTGCGGTATACCCCATATAACGGATGTGAGCGAACAACTCAGTTCCTGCAACGGCTGGCGCCAGGTTAGTGGTGTCAGACAAGGGTGACATTTTATCACCGAAGTACGCTCCGGAAACAATTGCACCGGCGGCGATACCAGGCTCTAACCCCATACCGGAAGCCACCCCCATTAATGCCACACCAATGGTTGCTGCGGTTGTCCACGAACTTCCGATAGACAGCGCTACCACGCCACAAATAATGCAACTTGCCGCATAGAATAAACTTGGATTTAACAGTTCCAGGCCAAAGTAAATTAATGTTGGAACCGTACCTGACAGTAACCAGGTACCGATTAACGAACCGACGGCAAGAATGATTAACATTGCGCCCAGGGCGACAGAAATCCCCTCGGTTATGCCCTCTTCTATTTGTTCCCAGCTAAAGCCGTTTTTAAAACCGATGATGACAGCAATACCGGCAGCCACTAACAAGGCTATCTGATTGGGTCCATAAGAGGAGTCTTCGCCAAATAAATAAACCGACGAAGACAACATTCCGATTAGCGCAAGTAAAGGAATCAGCGCCTGCAATAAACTGGGTGCTTTTGTTTTATGACTCATTAATTATTCAACCTAAAGTTTTATAAAGCCGATCAGCTGTAAAAAAATAATAATGATAGCGACTGGAGAAATATATTTAACGCACAGTAGCCAGACATCGAAGATGCCCTTTTTTGTATCCAGTTCGTCTTTCGTGAATTCCGAACGCATTACCCAGCCCGCTAATAAAGCGAGCAGCAAGCCGCCTAGCGGTAACAGGAAGCTCGACGTTAAAACGTCAATAATATCAAAGAGTGACTTAATTGGCTTACCTAACCACTCGGAGTCTAACTGAGCCCAGCCGGAGCCGGCAAATGAATGGATGGTCAACTGCCCCAGAAGCCATAGTACTCCGGCAGAAATTAAGGTTGCCGGCCAACGGCTTAAGGAAAATTTTTCTGAAACAAAGGCAACCGATGATTCAATCATGGCGATAGCGGAGGTAAACGCCGCAATGACCAGCATAATGAAGAATACGGTTCCAACAAAGCCTCCGGCAGGCATCTCACTGAAAGCTAAAGGTAACGTAGTAAAGATAAGACCCGGGCCTTCACTTGGCGTTAAGCCATAACCGAACACCAGAGGAAATATTGCCAGCCCCGCCAACAGCGCGACAAAAGTATCAATAACAGCAATCCAGACACTGGTTTGTACTATAGAGGTTTCTCGCGGTAAGTAAGCGCCGTACATAATCACAACGCCAGAAGCTAACCCCAGAGTGAAAAACGAGTGACCTAGCGCGACCATTACGCCGTTAACTGTCAACTTGCTGAAGTCAGGTTCAAACATAAAGCTAACAGCTGTGGAAAAATCCCCGATACTACCGGAATAAAGAGCAATACAAACCAGCAACACAATCATACAGGGAAGTAAGAAGCGTACTGATCTTTCCAGACCATTTTTTACCCCGTTGCCAACCACTAAAACGGTAGCGATAACAATCAAGCTGTGCCAGATCATCAATTCCCCGGGCGACGCTTGCAGAGCATCAAAGGTTTTTCCTACGGCTTCGGCTGAAGCATTGGTAAACACCCCTTGGGCGGCTTTAAAGACATAAGCCAGCGCCCAACCGGCTATAACCGCATAGAAACTTAACACCAGATAACCGGTTAACATTCCCAGCCAGCCTGCAACTTGCCATGCGGGATGCTTACCCGACTCTAAAGCTACCGATTTGGCTGCATAGCCTGGTGAGTGTCGGCCACGGCGACCAATAATCACCTCGGCCATCATAATTGGAATGCCAATGGCTAAAATACAAAGGAGGTACACCAGAACAAAGGCACCGCCTCCGTTCTCGCCCATTACGTAGGGAAACTTCCAAATATTGCCTAAACCAACAGCGGCTGCTGAAGAGGCCAGTATAAAACTTAACCGACTTGACCATCGGCTTGATATCGCCTGATTATTTGTTGTCATTATTATTAATCGTTTGTGTTCATTAACGCGCTATATGACCACAAAACTGGGGTCTATGACAAGCGCACAAAAAAATACCGCCGTAAAGGCGGTATTTTTAAAAGGTCAATTTAATTCGAGGCAAGTTGATTTTTATCAATAAAATCAAATGCGACCAAAGCGGCTTGATCGAGGAAGGGATCTACCTCGGTAAATTCTTCGGGAGCATCTTCAACGTTCTCGATTGGCTCTTTGCCCGCACGTTTCAAGCGTTCGTTAACTCGCTCAAGTTGCTTGGCTTTTTGCTGCTCTTGTTTCTTTTCGCGCTCAGTTAACACCAGACTGACCCACGTTTTATCTTTCTCTTCTCTATAACGTTCTATTTCTTCAAATATGTAAGAAAATTCTGGGTCATCTTCAATTCTCTGATTTAACTGCTGTTGCAAATCTTTTACTTCGGCACTGTTAATTTCACCAACGGGGCTATAACTTGCCTTATCGATTTTATCCCAGGGTAACGCGTTATCTTCTTTGCTTTCCCCCCAGTCTGAAGCTTCAACAAACGAAGGGAAAACAACGTCTGGCTGAACACCCCTTAACTGCGTACTGCCACCATCTATGCGGTAGAATTTCGCAATGGTATATTGAACGCTGCCTAGTGGCTTATCGTAGAAATCGAAGCGCCGGGCAAGTCCGCGATGTTGTTGCACAGTACCTTTCCCAAAGGTATTTTCACCTATTATCAAGGCACGTTCATAGTCCTGCATAGCCGCGGCAAAAATTTCAGATGCTGAAGCACTGTAACGGTCAACCATAACGAACAATGGTCCGTCATAGTAGGTTTTACCGTCTTTGTCTTCACTGACATCGACACGCCCGCGACCGTCACTAACCTGAACTACTGGGCCTTTATCAATAAATAGCCCGGTCAAACCAATAGCTTCGGTCAAAGCACCGCCACCATTACCACGCAAATCAATCACCAAACCTTCTACTTTCTGGCTTTCTAAATCCTCAATCAGCTTTTTGACATCCGCTGTTAGGTTATTGTAGAACCCCGGAATTTCGATAACACCAAGACGACGACCTTTATAAGGCCCCTCTTCGAACTCTTTGACTTCGGCTTTTGCTGCACGATCCTCCAGTTTGACCTTGTCTCGGACAATTTCAACTTCACTTGGGGTGCCGCCGGCACCTTGGCTGGCTTTTAAAACCTGCAAGCGAACGGTTGTTCCTTTAGGTCCTTTAATTAACTCAACAACATCGTCCAGACGCATGCCAATGATGTCAACAAACTCCTCTTCATCTTCGCCGGAGCCTTGGCCTACAGCAATGATCTTATCTTCTGGAGAAAGTTCATCGGTTTTATCCGCAGGACCACCAGGAACTAAACTGCGAATAATTGTGTAATCGTATTCTGACTGAAGTACAGCGCCAATTCCTTCCAGTTCGAGATTCATATTTTGCTGGAATCGCTCTGAGTTGGAAGGCGAAAGGTAACTTGTATGCGGCTCAACTGAACGGGCAAACGCGTTCATAACCGTTTGAAAAACATCTTCGCTTTTCGATTTTGTCAGTCGATTTAATGCACTGTTATAACGCTTACCCAGTGTTTCAACTATCTCAGGCCACTCTTTACCGGCCAGTTTCAAATTAAGCGCATCGTATTTAACTCGGCTTTGCCAAAGATCATTCAACTCCTCTTTGGACTCCGCCCACTCTGCATCTTCTCGATCATAATAGTACTTGTCGCCCTCAACCGAAAAATCCATGGGCTTGTCTTCATCCAGTATAGATAGCGCATATTCGTAACGCTGGAAACGTCGTTCAAGACTTTTCTGATAAATGTCGTAAGCAACATCAAGCTCGCCCCGTTTCAGCATGTCATCAAATAAATGACGATACTCCTGGGCAGCTTCTATATCCTCTTTCAGAAGAAACATTTTACTGTAATCGAGCAAGTCAAAGTAGCGCTCATGAATTTGCTCTGATAACTCGTTATTCAGTGTCAAACTACTGAAATGATAACGGGTAAAATAGGACGCAATACGCTCACTGGCTGTATCATGCTGAGCTTCCTGCTCTAACTCTGGTAATTCACTGATCTTGTGCTCTGGCGGTATTGCAACCGCGGCAGGAACAACACACATCAGTGCCAATGCACATTTCTTTACAGCCCAGTGTTTCATTGACTACTCCTAAGCGCGCAGAAAAATCTTATCTGCTTTTACTTTCATAATTAAACCGTTTTGCAACTGAACTTGAACGTCGTCCTTGTCCAGCTCTAAAACTGTTGCTGACATGGGGGTATTCCCCGCCTTTACCTGAACCTGTTGACCAACAGAAAGCTTGTTGAGTTCCACGTCAGCCAATTTAACTTTTGGTTTGGCCGGTTTTTTTGCGGTTTTCGGTTTAGTTTTTGCTGTATTTTCAGGTTTATCTTTAGCCGGAGCTTTTTTAGCGGCAGCCTTGTTGGTTGTTTTATTTTTCTCTGCAACTTTAGCTTTAGATTCTTTTAGAGTCTCTTGCGCATGCTGCTGATGTTCTTCTGTAACAGCCTCAACCTGCTCGCCATCTAAATTCACTCGCTGAGTACCCGTTTTTACACTGTACAGATACCGCCAGCTATTGGTGTAATGACGCAAGGCTGTTCTTAAACGTGTCTTACTTACTTTGTCATCGCCCTCAAGGCGTTTTGCCAAATCTTCAAAAATACCAATTTTCAAAGGTTTGGCATCGCCTTTAATAGTAAAACAGTCAGGAAACTGTTCGGCCAAGTAGGCAATGACATCTTTACTTTTCGTCAGCTTTTCAGGTTCACTCATTCCATTCTTCTTCCTGTTCGCGGACAACTTTCATTAAGTTTCGAACATAGTCGTCCATTTCATCAAATGACAAATCTAGCAATGCAGGCTCTTCAATCCAGTCGTACAAAGTACGGCGAACCATTTCTTCAAGCTGCTCTGTTGTATCGTCATCCTCTCGTAATGCATTAATAAGATGCAGCATTTCATTTATTTTATCAGCGGCTTCTTCTTCATGCTCTTCAAAGAAAATAACATCTTGTTTGGTTACTAAATAACTGTGAATATCAAATTCAACAAACATACTATGACTGCAACCCTTGCCAATTCAGAGTTTGACAGTAGTCAGCAATAGCCTGAATGGCTTTTGCGTCTTCTTCACTAAAACGCCCCACAGACGGACTGTCGACATCCAGTACCGCAACGGTTTTACCATTAACGACTATAGGTGCAACAACTTCACTGTTTGATGCCGAGTCACAAGCTATGTGTCCGGCAAATTGGTGAACGTCTTCAACTCTTTGGCAGGTTTGGGTTTCTGCAGCAACGCCGCAAACGCCCTTCCCAAAAGGAATATGAACACAAGCGACACGCCCTTGAAAAGGACCTAACACCAATTCCTTTTCAGAACGAGCCAAATAAAAACCTACCCAATTAATGTCGTCAATGTACTCATAGAGTAGCGCAGAGATATTCGCAAGATTTGCAATTAAATCAGGCTCACCTTCTGTCAAGGCCCGGCTTTGGGCTAATAAGTCAGAATACGGCTGAGAGCTCATAATTCGCCTTCTTGTTGGTCGAGTTTGAAACGAGCAATTTGTTCGCCAGAGTCAGTCTTGAACTGCTCTTTTAATTGCCGTTTGGTTTTCGTAATTATTTCGCCATTAGCACCAATAGTAAAAGCCTCCTCAGTGCTGGCGTATCGAGCCTGATAAGCCATAACCAATTGAATGGAGTTTTCACGTTGCTCATCAGTTAAACGATTGCCATCTGGCCATTTACCGGTTTCAACCGCCTGAACCAGACGCTCGTATATGTCCTGATTCATACTTTTAATTAAGTCGTCGAATTGCATAGTTTATCGCTTTTTCTTTTTTAAAAAGACAAGCTGCACGCGGTTGATTATAAACCAAACTAATCCCCCGACCATTAAGCCAACGGCAACGCTGTATTGCCACGTTTTAGGCATAGGTTGCTGAAGGAATAAATAAGTAAAAGCGGCAATCGATATCAGTAAGGCGAGCATTGAACGGGAAACCAGCTTATCGGATTTTTCTTGTTTTATCCGTATGGCTTCACGTTCTATATCATCTTTAGACTGACCAGCCAGAACAAACTGGCAATGCGGGCACTCTTTTACTTTGCTTGAAATTCGCTTATTACACGAAGGACATTGTGTTAACGCCATAAACTACCTATCTCTTATGCAGTCCTTGCAATATAAGGCTTTTGCTCTCAATTTCAAGCATTGCGAGGGAATAAAAAATAAAACGGCCAACTTTAGGTTGACCGTTTTGCTTTAATTGGCGCTTATTCTATTACTTTTTCTTGTCGGCATCACCAAAGTCTTTCCAATAAGACTTAACCGTTGATTTCATTTCCCGGTGAAGCAAAATCATACCCAGTAAGTTGGGTAATGTCATTAGGACAATAGCGACAGCAGAGGCTGTCCAAACTAAAGTGGTATCTGCAAATGACGCCCAGAAAAAGCCTGCGACATAAAGTATACGGTAAGGCATGACACCCTTTTGGCCGACCAGATAAACAACCGCCCTGTCACCGTAATAAGACCAGGCAATAGCCGTTGAAAAGGCAAACATCAATAAGGTAATAGGAATAATGTACTGCCCATAGTCTCCGAAATACCCATTAGCAAAAGCCAGTGAGGTTAGAGCCGCAGAATGTACTAGTGATTTCCCGACAACTTCAATGTCCTCTTTAATCAAGTTGCCATTTTCAATTTTTACCTGACCATTGTAAGCATCTTCTCCGGCAATAATGAAACGCACGTCTTCAGCCACCGAGCGCGCATGCAAAATAGTAATTTCACCATTAGTCTGCGCCTTACCATCTACAACATTTAGCGTACCTGAATATCGTTTAATTTCAGTATCGTCGTAGTCGTTCAGGTATCTGTAAAGCTCTTGACGGTCTTCCTTGTCAACATCATTGTACTCACCAACAACGAAGTCCAGATCGCTTCTGGCAAAGTTATTTTCAAACTTCTCAGTCCAAACTCCGGAAGACAAAATGACCAGACCGGTTAAGGTACAAATCAAGATGGTATCCAAAAAAGGCTCAAGAATTGAAACCAAACCTTCAGCAACAGGATCTTTCGCTTTAGCTGATGCGTGAGCAATAGGAGCCGAACCCTGACCCGCTTCGTTAGAGAATAAACCACGGTTTACACCACGGTTAAACGCATAGGCAAAGCTGGCTCCCAGAAAGCCCCCGGCAGCAGCTGAACCGGTGAAGGCATCGCTGAAAATAGAAGCAAAAGATGAGCCGATATTATCGATATTGAATAAAATAACGCTTAAAGAACCAATGACATAAACAATTCCCATAATAGGAACGATTTTTGAGGTAACCGCCGCTATCCGTTTAATGCCACCAATGATAACCATCGCTAGCAAAATGGACAGTACTGCACCGGTCCAGACAGGATCAATTGAAAAAGTCTGCTCCATTGACTGCGCAATGTTATTAATTTGCGGCATATTTCCGGTGCCAAAAGAACTAACAATAGTCGCAATTGCAAAGATAACCGCCAACCATTTCATATTGAGGCGGCGATCCATGTAATACATTGGTCCACCAGCCATGGTGCCATCTTCGGTTTTGACACGATATTTGTGCGACAAGGTAACTTCGACAAACTTCGTGGTCATACCAAGGAATGCCGTCATCCACATCCAGAAAATAGCCGCCGGGCCACCCAAGAATATGGCAAGTGCAACGCCACCAATGTTACCGGTGCCCACAGTACCTGATAACGCGGTCGATAACGCCTGGAAGTGACTGGTATCACCTTGTGAGTCTTTTTTATCAAATTTGCCGGCGAGTACTCTCCAGGCATGTCTGAAATAGCGTACCTGAGGAAAACCAAGATAGAGTGAGAAAAATAAGCCCACACCGAGCAAAAGAAACGGGAAATAGGCTGCAGAGCCTAAAAACCCGTCAATCCAAAGCAAAAAATTGTTGAGCGCTTCCAAGGAAGACCCCCTTTTGTTGTTATTATTTTGTGATCCAACTCTAGTTTTAACGCAATTTTGGTGAGACTGCCAATATTGCGGTTAAAACATCTTCTCCTAAACGCTGACAACGGGCTACTGACCAGCCGAAATCTTCGTCAGGTAAGTCTGCATTGTCTTTAAACGGCATTTCCAGAGTGTAGGATAAACACTTGAAGCGTTCGCCTACCGCAGAGTTTGCGACTGTCATATTCGCTTTACCCGGCTCATCCAGTTCATAACCGTATTGAGTCTGAAACTCCGGAGTTGCAGCCAAAAAGGCTGACTTGAAAGTGTCTTCTAAGTCTTTATGGCGCTCGTCGTACGAAGGTATGCCTTCGCAGCCTGCCACAAAGTTATAAGGCAATGCTTCATCACCGTGCACATCAAGAAACATATCAACACCGGTTTCCTGCATGCGTTTCAGCACATAAAAAACTTCCGGGCTTTTTTCCAGGCTTGGCTCTGCCCATTCACGGTTCAGGTTCGTGCCAACGGCGTTGGTCCTAAGGTGGCCACGAACACTGCCATCCGGGTTCATGTTTGGTACGACATAAAAGACGTTTTCGTCTAACAACTTACGGGCAACGCCATCTTCGTCGTCCAGTAAACGTGTAATTAAGCCTTCCATAAACCATTCCGCCATTGACTCACCCGGATGCTGGCGTGCAGTCACCCAAATGGTATTTTTGTGCTCAGCGGGTTCGCCTATAACCAATAGATTTAATTCGCGACCGTCTATCGTTTCACCTAATAGCTCGTGATAACAGTCAATTGACTGTTGAGCTGATTGAACCAGGTCTTGATGACGCTCATACGAATAAGGAATGAAATACGCATAATAAACGCTTTCCTGCTCTGGTGTATGACGAATAGTCAGTTCTTTGCCATTGTACTCCGTCGGAACCCGGAACCAGGTTTCACGATCGTATGAGGCTAGTGCCTGGTATTCTTTCCAACCATCGGGGTAAGCAGAATCAGATGCATTTTCAATCGTCATCACGTGCTCTTCACCGGCTTCAGCAAACAGCTTAAAATGGAACCATTGGTAAAAATCAGACTGATGATCTTTTTTGATAGCCAAACGAATGTTATCGGCATTGTCTGAGCTGATAACTTGAATATTGCCACTGTCAAAGTTTGCAGTGATATGCATACTTCACCTTTATGTGTTGTTTCTGAGAAAGTGAGTAGAAAAAAAGCGCCCGCAGGCGCTTTTTCAATTATTTAGGTAAATTAGGAACCTTAAGTCCGGCCATAGCTTCAGCCACACGAATAACCTGGCAACTATAACCAAATTCGTTGTCATACCAAACGTACAGTACGGCTCTGTCGTCTTCAACTATCGTTGCCTGAGAGTCAACTACACCAGCATGACGTGAACCCACTAAATCTGAAGAAACGATTTCAGTCGAAGCAGTATAATCAATTTGGTTAGCCAATTCTGAATGCAAAGAAACCTGACGCAGATAATCGTTTAATTCATCGCGACTTGTCGACTTTTCAAAGTTCAGATTCATTATTGCCATTGACACATTCGGGGTCGGTACGCGAATGGCATTACCGGTCAGTTTACCGGCCATTTCAGGAAGTGCTTTAGCGACGGCTTTAGCTGCGCCTGTCGAAGTAATAACCATGTTCAGCGGCGCTGAGCGACCGCGACGTTCGGCGGTATGATAGTTATCAATCAGGTTCTGATCGTTAGTGTACGAGTGAACCGTTTCTACGTGACCATTGCGAATACCAAACTCGTCATTTATCGCTTTGAGCACAGGCGTAATTGCATTGGTTGTGCAGCTTGCTGCAGAAACGATTTTGTCGCTGTCTTCGATCATCTTATCGTTCACGCCAAATACGATATTTTTGATGTCGCCTTTTGACGGAGCTGTCAGCAGCACTTTATCGACACCTTTTGATTTCAGGTGCAGACCCAGACCATCTTCATCTTTCCAGATACCGGTATTATCGATAACAATCGCGTTATTAATACCGTACTGGGTATAATCCACTTGATCCGGTCCATTAGAGTAAATCACTTTAATACTGGTACCGTTAGCTTTTATGCTCTGGCTATCATGATCAACAGTTATTGAACCGTTGAATAAACCATGGATTGAGTCACGGCGCAGCAAACTTGCCCGCTTTTCTAAGTCACCATCGCGACCGCCACGAACAACAATGGCACGTAAGCGCATTTTGTTGTTGCCGCCATTGCGTTCAATTAGCTGACGAGCCAATAAGCGCCCTATCCGTCCAAAGCCATATAAAACCACGTCGCGAGGCTCAATATTATCTTCCGAGTCAATGATATCCGCTAACTCACGTTTGACGTAATCTGTAACCGACAAACCATCAGCTTTATCACCAAACAAGTAGCCATAGGCGAGTTTGCCTAAATCAACGCGAGCCGGGGACAGTTTCAGCTCTGCCATAGCCTGCAAGAACGGAAAACTTTCGCGTAAACGAACTTTTTGCCCTTCGTGGCGAAGAATAAGACGGTGTGCCTTAATAATATTAATGGTTGATACGTTCAGTAATGAACGGCCATAAACCAAAATTTCAACACCGAAGTTCCGGTACAACTTCCCAAGCAAAGGTTGCATCTGCTCGGCGAATTCCTGACGTTCCTGCCAACTTGATAAGGTTGGATCTTGCTGGTTAGAGTTCATAGTGAGCCCTGTCCTCTATGGTAATGTCTGTGAGCTTATAAAGTGCTACGCTTAAAAACCGCGATATTGTACTGAAAAGCTTGGCATGAAGCCAATTTTACGGAACAATTGTATTTCACTAAAAAAATGTTGATATCTATGTTTAAAAAAATTGTTATTACAAGTGCTGCTCTCGCTTTAACCGGATGTATGGAAGGAAAGCCGTCAGTCAGTGAAATTTGCGAGTCTACGCCTGGTATTTGTAGCGATTTAAATACCGATAACTGGTGCAACGTAGAGCGTAGCGAACTCATTTACAGTCGTTATGAACGTAGCCTAAGCGATACGAGCGAAAACCAGTATTTCGTCATGCGAGATCTGGAAGAGTATTCAAAATGTATCGAACTGGCTGCAACACTTGAAATGACAAAATCAAAACAGAAACAGTCGGATCGTTTAGAAGCCTTTATTAACTCACGAAAAAATATAGAGAAACTGGCTGACGAAACCGCCGACTCTGAACACCCTCTATGGCTATACTGGCATTGGGCTAACCGAAGCGACCAGGGTGCGCTGGATAAACTTCTGGCGTTAGAAGGCACCAAAAAAATGGAAACGCCTGAGCTTAAACTAGCGCTAGCCACCTATTATACCAAGAAAGACTCGGAAAAAACCTTTGAGCTTCTTTACAGCGCGCTACGGCTGTATCGTCCCGATGACAAAGTAAATCCTGAAATACCCTCAACTTTAGTTTCCATGTATTTAAAAGAAGGCAATGGCCCTGAAGCTTATGTCTGGTCCCAGGTTGCCTGGCAGTTCGGCCAGAAAAACCTGGATAAAAACAGTATGAAATCAATTGTTAATGCCAGCGAAGACCAATACGACGACTGGGATGATCGCGCTGAAACGATTGTCGATAAAATTGAAGATGGTAAATTTCGTGGCTACTACTCATCGTCTTCGTGACGCATCGCCAGTGAGTTAACGCAATACCGTTGTCCAGTTTCTGTTGGGCCATCATCAAATACGTGGCCCAAATGCCCACCACATTGACTACAGAGTATTTCAGTACGAGTCATGCCATGGCTTGAATCTTTTACGTAGTCAATTGAGCCTTGTATGGCTTTATCAAAGCTGGGCCAGCCGCAATGCGCATCAAACTGATGCCCGGCTTCAAAAAGTTTCTGGCCGCAACCGGCACAACGGTAAACGCCGTCTTTATCACAGCTTAGATACTTTCCGGAAAAAGGCCGCTCAGTGCCCTTTTCTCTTAATACATAATAAGCTTCATCGCCTAATATTTCGCGCCACTCCTGTTCACTTTTATTACTCCAGTCGTGTTCACTCATATTTACTTAACTCCTTTATCTTTCAATTAAATTTCGTACTACTGTAACAGTCCATGTGCTAAACTTAAGCTTAAATTCACGGGTAAATTTGCTGAGGTTTTGCATGCTTCGTCGTACCAAAATTGTGACTACTCTCGGACCGGCTACTGACTCTGAGGAAACGCTCAGAGAGCTAATAAAAGCGGGTGCCAATGTTGTTCGTTTAAACTTTTCTCACGGCAATGGTGACGATCACAAGCAGCGCGCTTCCATGGTCAGAAAAATTGCCCGGGAATTAAACGCCCATATTGCCATTTTAGGCGACTTGCAGGGACCAAAAATTCGCGTTGCCCGCTTTCAACAAAAACAAATTACGTTGGCTGTTGGTGATAAGTTCATTTTAGACGCTGAACTTGGAAAAGACAGCGGCGATCAGGAACGTGTCGGCCTCGACTATAAAGACTTACCAACAGACGTCAGTCCCGGAGACCTTTTGTTACTGGATGATGGTCGTATCCAGTTAAAAGTTGAACAAATTGATGGCAGCCAGGTTAAAACAGAAGTTACCGTTGGCGGCGTGCTTTCTAATAACAAAGGCATTAACCGTCAAGGTGGTGGCTTGTCAGCTGCCGCATTAACAGAAAAAGATTTAGCAGACATTAAACTGGCGGCGGAAATAAACGTAGATTACCTCGCGGTTTCATTTCCCCGTTCTGGCGATGACATTAATCAGGCTCGTCACTTGCTCCGCGAAGCCGGTGGACAAGGCGTATTATGCGCTAAGATTGAACGCGCTGAAGCCGTTGCCAGCGAGCATGCATTAGATGACATCATTAGAGCATCCGATGCCGTTATGGTTGCCCGCGGTGATTTAGGCGTCGAAATTGGCGATGCTCAATTAGTGGGTAAGCAAAAGCAGATTATTTCGCGTGCACGCCAGTTGAATCGAGTAGTTATTACTGCGACTCAAATGATGGAGTCGATGATTGAAAACCCAATGCCGACCCGCGCCGAAGTGATGGATGTTGCTAACGCCGTGCTGGATGGCACAGATGCCGTAATGCTATCGGCAGAGACTGCTGCCGGTAAACATCCGGTAGCAACGGTAAAAGCTATGGCTGAAATTTGTCTGGGTGCAGAAACACATCCAACCGCTCAGCTGCGCCATCAGGATCTGGAAGAAATGTTCTCCAGTATTACCGAGGCGACAGCTATGTCTGCAATGTACGCAGCCACCCACTTGAATGGCGTCAAAGCCATTATAGCGCTAACTGAATCTGGTTTTACCGCTAAGCTTATGTCGAGAATTACTTCTCACTTGCCCATATTTGCATTATCCCGCCATCCGCAAAGTCGCGACAAATCGGCTTTGTACCGCGGTGTTTACCCTATAGATTTTGATTCTACCAGTGTCAGTAATCCGATAACTGAAGCTATTGAGGTAGTGAAAAAAAGTGGGCATATAAAAGCCGGTGATTTAATCATATTAACCCACGGAGACGTAATGGAAACCGTGGGTTCAAGTAACACCTGTAAGATGATAGAAGTCCGTTAATCGTTAAAATCATCAATTAAAGAGTCTAGAAGGTCGATGTATTCATCGGCCTTTTCTATCACTTTTTTGCGTTGTTCCCCAGTCAGGCTCTGATACATACCCCATAAGAACTCTTTACGAAGCTGGCTATTTTCATCCGCTTTTTGCTGAAGCTCTTCGCTTATTAATTGTTGTGGGTCAAGAATTAATGCTGATAATCGCTCTTCGTCTACCGGTTGCTTCAACAACGCTTTCTCAAATTCACCTAACCAATTTGAGCGATAACTTAACCATTGCTCTCGTAACTCAGGGGAATCAGCCACCCAGCTGCGCAATAACTTATCCTGCTCTTTAGTGAGAGAACCAATAATATCTTCTAAGTCCTCTTCCACTTCCGAAATGCGATCCAACCTTCTTAATATCGGGTTTTCTTCCTGGTCGTCCTGAAAACGCTGGTAGCGCTCTTCCTGCGCTTCTTCTAAGCGACTAATGAGCTGTTGGCGCTGCTTAAGTGAAAGAGTCGCTAGTAAACCCGCTTCTGTTTCTGCTCGCACTAAAACATTATCCCAGAACGTCCAGAGCTTATCTTCAAAGTCGCTGATATCTTTTTTGTTCAGCGTCTGCTTATCGACCTTATCTCTCAGGTTTTTTAGTTCATTTCTGTACAACGGCAGCTGAGTTTGTGCATGCCAAAGGTGCATTTCATCAACTTTCGCTGCTAGCAGCTCTTCCTGCTCACCGGTTAAATCAACGTAATCTTTAATTTTCCACTCAACCAGAGTGTCAGCGAACTTGTAGCCAAGATTCGCTGTACACCCTGCTATCAGGATTAGAAAGGTTGTTACTGCCAGCAGTCGATACATGATTAGCTCAGAATAAGTTGTTTAATTCGGTCTTTATAACTACGGCTTACTTTCAGTTTTTGACCATTTTTTAATTGTAAATGATATTCACCATTTTGCTGATTACAGAGTTTCTCAACCTGTTTGATATTAACAATGGCGGAGCGATGAACCCGCTGAAACAATTTAGGATTTAAGTCCTGCTCCAGTTCTTTCATTGTGCGTCGCAGAATATGGGTATCGTCACCGGCATGTATGCACATGTAATCTCCGGCGGCATCAATCCACTTAATATCTTTGACGGCAACCCGGGTTATCTCACCGCTGTCCTTTATGGCGATATAGTCCGGGTATTGGTCTGCGGTGATATTTTCGCCTGAAGCCAGCTTCTCTAATAGCGTGTGAGTATCTTGCCCGGTTACCTCCGCAACTAAACTAATGAGTTTTTCCTGGTGTTCGTCGTTAACCGCCTGATGCTCACTTATAACGCGGTTAACGCATTCTGCCAAGCGGTCGTCATCAACGGGCTTCAGCAAATAATCTAACGCCCTGACTTCAAAAGCTTTGATAGCGTAAGTGTCGTAAGCGGTGACAAACACCACAATTGGCAACTCATGTCCCTTCTCCTGAACGGCTTTTAATACTTCAAAGCCATTAAGCCCCGGCATTTGTATATCGAGAAAAATCAAATCAGGTTTATTTTCGATGATGGCATCGACCGCTTCTCGGCTGCTTTTACACTCAGACATTAACTGCAGCTGCTCAAACTCCTGCAAACGAATAACCAAGCCCTTTCTGGCAAGAGGTTCATCGTCAACAACCAGGGTTTTCAATCGATTCATCTTTGACTCTCCAACATTTCCATCGGAATGGTAATACGAACACAAAGACCGCTCTCAGCACCTTTTAGCATTTCAAACCGATACTGCTTACCATATAAGGATTTAAGCCTTTGACGGGTATTATTAAGTCCGACGCCGTCTTTACGAAATAGTTTTTCCGGGTCTGTGTCGATTTTCGGCCCATTATCACACACCTCCAGAATCAGGTTTTCGTTTTCTGACCAGGAACGAACTCTGATTTTCCCCACCCCTTCTACATTTGAAATGGCGTACTTAATTGAGTTCTCGATTAAAGGCTGGCAAATTAAACTAGGAACCAGGGCATTCTTGGTTTCATCTGACAAATGAATATCAATTTCAAGCTGCTCGTCAAAACGTACTTTTTCGATGTCCAGATACAAAAGCAGCGCATCCACTTCTTTTTCCAAAGTCACTTTTTTAATCGGTTCATTATCTAACGAAAAACGCAGGAAGTGGCTTAGCTTATTCACCATCAAATTGGCTTTTTCATTCTCTTTTAGCAAAATAAGCGTAGAAATTGCATTTAAGGTATTAAATAAAAAATGCGGGTTGAGTTGGTATCGCAGCATTTTCAACTGCGCCTGATGCGCCATAGATGAAGCCAGTAAGGCTTTTTGCTTCTCCTCCTGCAGCATTTGATAATACTTAATACCAAAATAAAGCCCGCTCCAGCTAAGAATGATGTAGAACTTAGCCAAACTGTTTTTCAAATAGAAAAAAGGGCTGTCCGGCCGAAAACCAAATTTATAAATTTCCCAGTAAGTGGCGTTATCAACAATGGCCCAGGCCACAGCGGTAACATAAGAAACCACAATGGCAATTAAGACCATAAGCGCCGGTGGGAACTCCCATATACGCCGATACAAATAGCGGAGCGGAATGGTCATCAAAAAGCCGGCATAAGCCCCCAAAATAATAATGAGGGTATAGATATCCCGCATTTCATGCATTAGTGACCCTATGTAGTTCACCAACGCATAACCTATCCAGCCTCCCGCCTGCAGCAACCAGAAGAACCGGTTACGGTTATCCATCAATAATTGCCACTGCGTTTTTATCGGTTTTTCCATTATACTGAGGACTCTAAACGCGATAACTCGTCAATATCCACCAAACTTCCGGAGAAAAGAGAGTTAACCTCGTCTTTCTGGTTCCCCATAAACTGCACACCCAACTCAAGCTGGTCATCCACTTGCTTTACTTGCCGGACTATAGCTTTAAGGGTTAAGTCACCGTTATTTTTCTGTTCTATTTTTAGAACAATTTTGCTGCCATTTTCCCAAAGCTCGTCTATTTTTCCTTCTGGCTTTTCATGCTTAAGGCGACATCCACTTTCAGATACATCCAGAACATGTCCTCTGAAAGTCTTCTCCTCACCTTTTATTGACTGGCCTGAGACTGAAGCAGGCAAAAAGGCGTCAAACCGGCGCCCTTTTCTAATAACCCGATGCTCAATCTGATTTGGCCACATAATAAAAAGCATTTTCGTTGGGTGCGAGATGACATAGCTTATTTCACTACGAAACGCACAAATTTCACCACTTTCGTTTTCCAGAACAAAGCGGACAATGACCGGGGTTTTCTCCTGCAAAAGATCACGCATATCATTGTATTTACGCGCGTCGGGCATATTAACGATAACCCAGCGCTCGTTAACCGCGCCAATAAACTCCGAGTAAAACCGAGCAGGAACGTTCGAATTAGACAGCTGAACTTCTATTTTCTGACCTGTGACGAGCTGCGAAATTTTGCTTGGCATAGGGGTCTCTTTGCGATGAATCAATATGTTACTATGATCGCTAGTTGTCAGGCTGTGTCAAGCAAAGGAGAGTCTCTTGATCGCTTACGATATAACACCCATCGATTTACATGGGCATTTATTTAATGTCTCTCTCACTATTGAGCAAACGAACGATGAGCAGGAACTCTGGTTACCTAACTGGATTCCGGGCAGTTATTTAATACGGGATTTTAGTAAGCACATTATTGGCTTGCACGCCGAAAGTAACGGCCATTCTCTGGCAGTTAAACAAATAAGTAAGAACCGCTGGCAACTGGCTCGCTCGAAGCATCCTGTTACTGTGCACTATCAGGTATACGCCTGGGATTTATCGGTTCGTTCAGCTTATCTGGACCAGTTTCAGGGCTTCTTTAACAATACCAGCCTGTGTCTTGCCGTTGAGGGACAAACTGACCTTCCCTGTGAACTCCATTTGCACGCACCGCCAGAAGCACCACTGTGGAAGGTTGCAACCGGAATGCCCCGGAAAAATGGACAAGCCCATTCCTGGGGATGCTTCCGGGCCGATAATTATGATGCGTTAATTGACTATCCTTTTTTAATGGGTGACTTAACCATCGAAGAGTTTATTGCTCACGGCATTAAGCACTCTCTGGTCTTAAGCGGCCGCCATTATGCTGATACCCCGCGTATAACCGCCGATTTAGCCAAAATTTGCGAAACTCAGATTAGTCTGTTCGAAGAAGCACCTTTTCAATCTTATACCTTCCTGACCATGGTGGTAGGAAATGGCTTTGGCGGGCTGGAGCACAGAAACTCAACCGCACTGCTTTGCAGCCGTAAAGATTTAATCAGCGCTCACCAATACGAAATGAATGACAACTATCAGACCTTTTTGAGCCTGTGTTGTCATGAATACTTCCACAGCTGGAATATTAAAACTCTGAAGCCACAGGCTTTTCTTCCTTATCAGTTGGAGAAAGAGTCGTACACTGAGCAACTCTGGTTCTACGAAGGTATGACGTCCTATTTTGACGACTACCTTTTGCACACCAGCGGCATTATTGACGAAAAGCGTTATTTAAAGCTTTTAGGCGATACTCTATCGCGGGTTGAGCGTGGTGCCGGTCAATATCAACAAAGTGTGACAGAGTCGAGCTTTCTGGCCTGGACTAAGTTTTATCAGCAAAATGAGAATGCGCCGAACAGTATTGTCAGCTATTACGCTAAGGGGGCTTTAATAGCGCTTAGCCTCGACCTCATGTTGCGCCTGCAATCCGAGCATAAACTGACGCTGGCAAGAGTTATGAAAGAGCTTTGGCATGAGTTTGGTAAAACATCCATTGGCACTGCTGACGACACGGTCATTAATTGGCTAAATCAGTATCCCGGCATTGATGTTTCCGACTTTTTGAAAGACGCCTTATACAACAAGGAGTCGCTGTCGCTTGTGGAGTTATTGCAAAACTTTGGCGTTATGGTTCAAAAACAGGTGCCCGTTGATGATAACAGCGTCGGTGGAAAAACTTCGGATCAGCCTGCGCGCATAAACTTCGGAGCCAAATACAAAGCCTCAGCACAAGGGCTGGACGTTCTTAACGTGTATCATGATGAAAGCGCTTATCACGCAGGTTTATCGGCTGGCGACAAAGTCATCGCAATTGATCATTTGCAGGTAACTGAGCAGTCGGTTAAACGAATTCTGGAGCGTTATATTCCCGGAGATACGGTGACGATTCATGCGTTTCGCCGCGACGAACTAATGACACTGGAGCTTACCTGGCAAGAGCCCGCTAAAAGCAGCTACGTTTTAAGCGTAGAACAGCCAGATAAGCTGAAAGGCTGGTTAACGCCTTCCGATTAATCCTGATAAAGCTGGGGAAGTAAGGCCGGATCTAACCGTTCATTTCCCCAGTTAACCCGCCAGTCCAGGTGAGGTCCCGTAGCACGGCCTGTGGCACCTATAGCACCAATTGAATCGCCCTGCTCCACTTTGTCACCAACTTCTACATGCAGTTCACTCAAGTGCAAATAGGTTGTGTTCACTTTATAGCCATGTTCAATAATGATGGTACCGCCTGAGTAAAATAAATCAGGTTCAGCCAGAACAACTTCGCCCGGCCACGGCGCTCTAACCGGAGTTCCTGTTGGCCCGGCTATATCTTGCCCATAGTGCGGGTTTCGGGGCTCTCCGTTAAAAATTCGCTGACTGCCGTAAACACCACTAATGCGGCCTTCGGCCGGTTTCGTAATTGCAGTCAAGAAGTCTGTTCGTGTCGTTTCTTTTTGTCTGGCCAGCCAAACTTTTTCCGCTTCTTTTCTGGCTCGTTTTACTTGCTCCGGGTCTGGTGTAACGGTTTTCTGCGGGACACCATCGACACGGTCAATCTTGTATTCACGAGGCTCTAGCTTGAGCTCTTTAGTGATAGTTTTCTCGCCTTTACTGACAACTAAGGTGTTTTCTAACTTAGCCTTGCGCGGAAAACCAAAAACAATGTAACCCTGCTCGGTTACCTGCAGAGCTTCGCCGTTCAGTGTTGCGGTAACACCAGGCTCAGACTTAGCTAAAATTAAAGCTCCCTGAGTCAAGGAGCCCTTTATTTCCAGGGGCAAAGACTCATCCGCCAAGGCCACATTCGTCAAACACAGCGCTAAAGCCGCGGTAACAATCATTTTACGCATAGGCTATTGCTCCTTTTCCTACCCCTTCGAAGGCGCGAACTTCTACAGTCTGACCCGCATGCTTAGATTTAATTTCTGCAGCGAGAAAATCTGCAATGCACTCAACTGTTGAGTCTGTCTCTATAACAAAGTTCTCTGCGTTCGGAACAATAAGCTCAAACAGTCCCTGGTCGGCAACATAGCTGTAATAGGTGTGAGTTGAGTCGTTGGTTGCAGACGTTGCAGCTTCAGACAGTGTCAGTTCCTTTTTCGAACGAACATCTTCGGTAGTGCCTAAATAAATGTCTTCCCACTTATCTGACCATTCTTTTTCCAACACCGGTTGGCGAATGTTATCCAGTCGAATTTGAATTTTTGAACGATGACCATGCGCAATACGTTGGCAATTACCGTCGTGCTTTTTCAAACCATGTGTGTAGTGATAGTAAAAACCGTCGATATTTTCTGGTCTCAGAAACAGCTGCAGACCTTCGACATTAACCGGTAACTCGCGCTTTATAACGGCTTTCAGGTAGTCCGTTACCGTTTCCACGGAAACGACATCGGCATCGATAAAAGCAAAGGCATCGGCTGGGCAGAACAGATGAATAGAACCCTGTTCCGGGCGCAGAAAATCGACCCAGTTAGCGCTGTCATCAGAGTTGTGCGTTACTTTTGTATACGAATGCTCTGCCGGTACAACCAATTTGTGATCAACCGAGTTATCGATAATGGCTTTAACTTGCTTTTTCACCCGACCAAAGTCGAGCACCATAGATTGCTCATTTAACGCGCCATCAAGTACGATATCAACAATCCAGCTCTCACCAACTATCCCCCTTTCCGGGCATAAGTAGGAGCAATCAATAACGGTCAAATCATTCACAAATAACTGCATAGTGAGCTTTTCTCATCTCTTCTTCGATAACTGTAACCAGTATAACCTGAAACGCCTTATCAGATAAGCTCTATCAGGTTTGCCCATTCCCATAATAATTTTAGCGACAATAAAATAAGAGCGACTCCCATGGTACGGTCAACCCAATGACTGTAATGCCAGAGTGTTTTAAAAATGCGCGGTTGAGTCAGCAACCAGGTGAGAAATATGAACCACAGACCGGTCGCAACAATTAGATAAATACCGTAACCAAACTGGATAGCAAAAGGGGTTTCCGGAGCAATAATAGTGGTAAATAAGGTCAAAAAGAAAATTGTCGCTTTTACATTTAAGCCATTAGTAATAAAACCAACAATAAAAGCTTTCCGCTTACGCGGCTGGGTAGCGGCCAGTTCACTGTCGGACATGTCCTTTCTGGGTTTAGCTTTAATGGCCTGAGTTCCAATGAAGCCTAAATACAATGCGCCGGCACAAAGTAAAGTCTGATAGAGCCAGTCGGTCTGGTGGATAATCAGCGCCACACCAATAAGAGAATAAGTAACATGAATAATGATTCCTGATGCCACACCTAAACTCACCCAATAACCAGCTTTGCGACCAAAGCTCAGGCTATAGCGTGAAACAACCGCAAAATCAGGTCCCGGGCTCGCGACCGCAAACAGATGGATCAAAGCGATAGTTAAAAACTCACTCCAGTAAGACAACACAAACTCCTTATTGCGCAATTCAACTTTAGATGCCAGAATCAAAGTTACTTTTTATTAATTACAGATTACTATTAATCAACATGAAAAACACTAAACTCCCCTCATTAAATGCATTGAGAGTGTTTGATGTCGCCGCCCGAAGTGGCTCTTTTAAACAAGCCTCGCAAGAGCTTGGAGTAACTCAATCTGCCGTCACCCGACAAATACAAACCCTGGAAGAACAGCTAGAAGTTCGTTTATTCCAGCGAGACAACCGGGTTCATTCGCTCACTCCTGTCGGTCTGGAACTAGCCCCTCAAATTGAGCAAATATTTGAGCAACTGGAGCGTACCATTGAGCGCACTCGAAACCTCAGTGACAATACAACAACCCAGTTAACCGTCGCAATCAGTTCTGAGCGACTGCGCTTTTGGTTAGCGGCAAAGCTTGCCGATTTTCATTCTCTGTATCCGCACATTCAACTTAGCTTCAGCCGTTGCAATGAGTACTTTATTAATGAAAGCGCCGCAGAAATGGCTTCAGCAATACAGCATCAAAGTTGGGATCTAGCCATTGGTTATGGAAAAATCACGGATAAGCACATTCAGTCCCTTGTGTTAAAGAAAAATCAAATGGTTCCGGTTTCAGCCATTAAAACCAATGACTCACCTTTCCAGCTGCCCTGGTTAATAAACCCTGAAAACCCCGATCATCAGGCAATGTTAAAGGCCTACAGTCAACAATTGAAATCCACACGTATTATTCATTGCAATGATGTACAAATGTCACTGGACTTATCGTCCGCCGAACAAGCCATCGCATTAATTGACAGTAGTCTTATTACGCCCGGGTTGTCTAATTTAAAAGTCTATAATGACTCCGCACAGCCCTGTCAGTATCCGCTAAGCATCTATTATCGCAAACGACAGAGGCAACCAGTAGCCCTGGTCGCGTTTATAAAGTGGCTGCAAATGATTATTTCTTGAATAAAGACTAAAAAACGCGCAGTCAGTTAGCCAAAGCTCATTTTTCAATTTACATACATTCATGTTTGTATGTAAAATATCACCCCTTTTTGGTTATTGGAGAGTGATATGTGGTTAAGAGCATCACTGGTTGTACTAATAATATCGAGTTTTTCATCCTTCGCAGACGAGGTTCACGTTGCCGGAGCCTATTCCACAGACCAGTTACGCGGCGTAAGAGCGGGTTATCGGATAACCAACCTGCCGATTGAAATGCCCACTTGGCTAGGCTCGCCCGACGTTCATTTAGAAGTCGCTTTAAACCACTGGCAAAATTCAGATAATACCGCGGACAATATTACCGCTTTTACCATTAGCCCAGTCTTCTCCTGGCAAATAGCCGGAACACAGCGACCATTGTACGTTGAAGCAGGTATTGGCGGCAGCTACTTCGATAAGACCCAGATAGCTAACCGACGCTTATCAACTCAGTTTCAGTTTGAAGACCGGGTATCACTTTCGTGGCAATACAGTCAAAGCTCCGAGGCACGCGTTGCTTTAGGATACACTCATTACTCAAATGCCGACATCAAACGTCCAAATGACGGACTGGACTTTTTATGGATGAGCTGGGTTTTGCCATTTTAATGTTTGAAGAGCGTTAGCGTTATTCCGTTGGAGTTGCTACATTTGATTCTAAGTTTTATTTAAAATGGAGATCTTATGAAAAGCCAACTTATTAAATTATCTGCAATTGCAGCCAGTGCTTTATTTGTCACCGCTTGCGGAGCCCCTGAGTCAGGTACCACACAATGTACTATGGAACCAAAAGAAAACTGGTTGGCTCAGGATCAATTCCAACAGTCGTTGAAAGAACAAGGTTATGAAATAAATGAGTTTAAGGTGACCGACGGAAATTGCTACGAAATTTATGGTTTTGATAAAAATAAGCAGAAAGTTGAAATCTACTTTAATCCTGTAGATGGCAGTATCGTTAAGCAAGAAACCGAGTAACTCAGTAAGGAAAGCAGTATCAATGATCATTTGGGATAAACTTATCAGAATTTTCCATTGGTTATTGGTACTGTGTTTTTGTCTCAATTATTTTTGGCTTGAACCCGGAGATAGCTTTCATCAGGCTGTGGGTTACACTGCCGCCACCTTAATTATTATAAGAATTATCTGGGGCTTTACGGGGCCACCAAATGCACGCTTCCATAACTTCCTACCTTCTGTTGCCGGAATTAAAGAGCACGTCTCAGAACTTCGCCATAGAAAAGTAAACCAGGCTCAGGGGCATAACCCGCTCGGTGGTCTTATGGTGTTCTCTTTGTTGGCTTTATTCTTACTGCAAGCTATTACTGGCTTCCTCCGCGAAGAAATTAACGCACTCTATGGAGACAGTTTTCTAACCTCCGTTCATTCTATTTCGGCCAACATCATTTTTACTCTGGTAATTATTCATATCGTTGCGGTAGTTGTTACCGCATATATTGGTAAAATAGAGCTTATTCGTCCTATGATCACCGGCAGACGCCGAACAAAACACCATGACCGAGCAAAATAAAAAGCGAGAACGCGTTTATCAGGTCTCCAGTAACAGGGAGAAATCCTCTCATAAGCTGCGTTACGTTGAGGCATCTGCGCCTCAGGATGACGATTGTCGTTTATGCGTAGGTTCCCTTGCAACAACAGATGCGCAGTCTAGCGATTTTATAGTAGCTAATACCAACTATAACGACATTTCCAAAATTGCATTTTTAGAAAAGCAGTTTTATTCAAACGACGCTTATTCTGCTGCCTTTTTCTATCAGGCATTAAGACAATGGCCACACACCTTTCTAACTCTAAAGACGGGAGAAAAAACGGCGGGTTATAGTCTGATGGTTCCGGTTTCAGACTCTGGTTTATCTCTTATGTCATTATTGGTAGGAAAAATGTTCCAGGGCAAGGGACTGGGCAAGCAGCTATTAAGCGATTCCATAGCGCTTGCGCGCAGCCTTGGTTATAAACAAATGGAACTTAGTGTCGCGCCCGACAACACCTCAGCAGTTTCGCTCTACCAGAGCTTTGGTTTTGAAACCATTCAAACGGTGCGTGACTATTTAGGGCCCGGCCAGGACCGCTTGCTAATGACCCTTTCACTAATGGAAAGCTGAATGTCGTCTCTTGATCTCTTTGCCAACGATGGTGCAGAGCCATTAAGCACCCAAATAAGTGAGCAAGCCACCCTGTTTCACCAGTTTTTGCTGGCCGATGATGAAGCTTTGATCAATGATATCCGTGGGGTTTTAAAGCTATCACCACTGCGCCACTTAACGACTCCTTCAGGCCATAAAATGTCGGTGAAAAGTAGCAGTTGCGGAAGCTACGGCTGGCTCAGCGATAAGCACGGTTATCGTTATCAGAATACCGACCCTGTCACTGGTCAGCCATGGCCCGACATTCCCCACCGTATTTTAGTAAAAGCAACGGAGGTCTCACGCTTAGCCGGTTTTGAGAATTTTCAGCCAGACTCTTGTCTCATCAACGTTTACACGCCAGGCGCAAAAATGGGACTTCATCAGGATAAAAATGAAACGGACTTTTCCAAGCCCATCGTCTCCTTTTCTTTTGGGTTACCTATAACCTTTATGTGGGGCGGTTTTAAACGTTCTGACAAGTATCAGAAGTTCAGTCTTCAGCACGCCGATGCGCTTGTCTGGGGAGGAAAGGATCGCTTGAGATATCATGGAGTTCAGCAGCTTAAGGAGGCTATGCACCCATTAACTGGACGCTGTAGAGTGAATTTAACTATACGTCAGGCGGGCTAAACCAATCAGCAGCTCCCTAACTTTTCCATGTAATTGAAAATATCGTACTCTTTTGCTTTTGCCATAAGTTCATTGCGCTTTTCACTACAGAGACTCTCTGTCGCAACGTGAAACTCCTGAAATAGCTGAAAGCTTTGTTGCAACAAAGCGCTATCGCGCTGATTAAAAAAGCCGTGGTGCTGACTGCCCCAATAATGAGCATGATGAAACAACTGCTCCGCTACCTTGGCAAAAACTAACGGATTAAGTACCCGGTAATGCCGGTATTGCTGAAACAATTGATAATTGGCCTTACCCTGCTCTGTTAAAAGATCCATAGGCTCGTCCATCAGCATATAATTGTATAAATAGTTATTATTGAATGATGCCAGCCGTTGCCAGTACTCACGCTCATCATCGTTTTCACTGCTATCAATTCGAGCACTCAATTCAGAGATATCATAGAACCGAAAGTTTTTTAATAAATGGCCACGCATAAACCGCACGAAGGAGTCTGACTGCTGCACCGCGAAATTCTCAAAGGCTTCGAAAAGCTCCGGTGTAACATAGTTAAATTTAGGCTTTAATGCCTGATACTTATTCGACAAACAACGAAATCTCGGATGCTTTTTAAGACCATCGAGATCTTCATCATTTAACAGGCTTTCCATGCCGGTATAACGAAAATCCAAAGCAAGCTCAATACAGTCAAGCGCACTGTCTTGCTCTCCAGCTAACCAATAAACACAAGCGGCATTGTGCAAAATAGATGGGTTTAGCCAACTGAATTGCGCCATACTTAAATAAACCTGAACTCCTGCATCCAGAAATGCCTGATCTGGCTTCTGTTTATAAGCATCACAGCACAATGCCAGATAGTATTGAATGAGATTATAGAACTCAGGACTTTCCTGGTAAGTTTCCCACTTCAAATCGAAATCTTCACTAAACCAATGTTCAATTAAAGCTAACGACTTTATGGGTGATAAATTCCCTACTTCGGGGAGCTCCAGTCGTTCATCGGCTTTATTGTCATTAGCAGCATCTATATGGGGTAATATACTGAGAGCTTTCTTAGCTTGTTCTTTTGAGCGAAAGAGCTTATCGCCAATAACGACATAGTGTTTATCAACCAGCCCGAAAGGCTTCACCGTAGCTGTCGCGACGTCGAGCTCTGTAAGACAAGTGCAATGCCCAGTTGTATGATTATACGAATAGATAAAACAGCCATTAAAAAAGTAGCTAAACTGAACATCACTTTCCAGAGGTTTACTACACCCCATAAACACCGGGGTATCCGGTGTCACATTGACTGCTGCATTGGTTATAGTGCTCACGGATAGCTCCTGTCGCAAGTTATTCAAAAGCCATTAATGGTGAATTAATAGACAGCGTTTAGACTATCTGCGTAACTCAGCCTATAAAAGAGGCTTTACAGAACTTTAACTTTCAACGTGAAATTTCTGACTAGAAGCTAAGCCCAAAAATGAGAAATACCTGCAGTCAGCGCTTTTTATAATTATGATACTTATCATAGACGAAATTAAATGAAGGTAAAGTTTTTGTTCGTTTTTTAATCAATTAAAGTAAAAACCTTTAATAGAAAGCAGTAGAATTGTCTTTATCTTGAAGGGATTATCAGTGCTGACTATAGTGACAAAATGGCAATTAACGAGCATCGTTTATTAAAAGGGATAATGTCTAAATGAAGCTATGGCGGGTAATATCATTCGGCAGCTCCATGCTTCTCACACTTCTGCTCATTGCGTTTGCTATAGCACTGTTCGGCTACTTCTATCTAAACCAGCAACTGAAATTGGCTGGTGTTACTGACTGGGTAGTGGAATTTGAGAAACTGACTACCAGCCACATTGTTATTAAGCGGCTGGAAATAACAATTGATTCCTTACCCGAATCTTCAGGAGCAAGTTCCACCGCAGCGGTAAACCTCACGCAGATATTCTCCATGGAAATGCCGGCTTTATTACCAGAGCGTATCGATATTAAGTCGCTACAGCTGAAAGGCAGGTTATTGCCTGAAAGCGTCTCTGCAAGTCTTTCACTGATAAACAAGCAGCAATTGCAATTAGAGCTCAATAGCCAGGAGCCACTTGTCGCTGCTCTGAGAGTTATTCGGCGCGGTAACCAGGTAAAACTAAAAGCTCGCTATGACAACGCCCTGTTACAAGCTAATTATGACTACAACTCAGGGAAGCTTAAAGCCGGTGGCAGTTATCTATTAGCGGCACAGCAGTTTGCAGACAAGATAACGACCGAACCAGTGTCGGTTGATGCGAAGTGGAACGGTAGTCTTTCACCTAATATTGAGTCAGCAACAGTGGAGAGTCTTATAGCTGAACTGTCCGGCGAGCTTGTCGTGTCAATTGCGCAACCCACTTTAATTGAGGTTACCAGCAGTACCACGACAGCAACAGGTGAGCTTCAGCTGAATTTGAATAAGGGTATTATGAACTCTTATCAGCTCGAGCTGAATGGCGATACTGAAAACTTAGCGTCGTTAATCGAGTCCGATCTACCACTACAATTGTCGTCGTTGTCCTGGGAGCTCAACAGCCGCGACAGTTTGGGGGTTTCATTGCTCAATGCTCAGCAGGCTGTTAATAAAGCCCGTTGGCCTTTAACAGCGACAGCTGTAGCTAAAGGTGAAAAAAACGAGACGATTCGCCTCGCGTCTGAGTTATCGATACAACAAAAACAATGGCAATTTAACTCGCTTGAACTTGATTATGTGCAGCTGAATGCGGACACCATTAAGTTTCCTGTTGCCGGGCAGTTAATGGCGATAAACAAACTCACCTCAAAATTTGCAGGAACAGTCACAAGCACGGCCACTGAGCTCCATAGCACTGCTCCAACCCGCATTGAGCTTAATGCTTTCGACAACGACGCCTTAGCCATACTGAACTTCAATCAAATTTATTATCCGTACTCCGAACCTCATAATGCGCTTGCAGAGTTTGACCTTAACATTCACAGCAACGCGATTAATTTCGAACCGATACGGAACCTTGAAGCCGTTTTTGACAGTAAATTTCAATATCAACAGCAGCAACTGACAGGTGACGGCGAACTCGTACTCGGTGACCATATAAAAGTGGCACACCATAGCCAAATTAATTCCGATCGGTTAAAGAGCGAGATTGAAGTTGCCAAATTCAACTGGCAGCAAATTCCACAGCTGGATGCCCTGCTGGCAACTATGATGCCTCAACTTGTTGTCAGTAAAGCGGCTATTAGTGGCCAAACCGATGTCACTTATTCCATAAAGAGTAAACGCTGGGGCCTCGACAACGGTCAATTAGAGATTCAACAAGGTGACTGGGTTTTTGATACCTTATCTGTGGTTAATAGCAATATTGATTTTGGTTTCAGTGCCAATAACGAACAACTTAAGATTAATAATGCAAAACTCTACATTGGTAGCGTGCAACAAGGTTTTGCGCTGGGGCCAATTAGGGCTGAGTTTGGGGCTCAACTGCCCTTCCAACAACCGATGCAATCCACTCTCAATTTAACCAGTCACACCATTAAAGCTCTTGGTGGCAGCATAAGCATTCCCAACCAGAGTTACTCGTTAAGCAACAGCTTTGCACTGCCCATTGTATTCGAAGAAATTTCGCTGGGTGAACTCATGCGTCAATATCCCAGCAACAAAATATCCATAGATGGTGAGGTTTCAGGAACCATCCCTGTTCACTGGGACTCTAACCAACTAACAGTAGAAAGAGGCTATTTGGACGCCTTGGCGCCCGGCGGGCACTTGCAGGTAGATTCGTCCGCCCTGGTTCAACTTGCGGGCAGTAACCCCAGCTTACAAACTTTGGCAGGCGTATTGGGTAACTTCTATTATAATCAACTGTCTACAACCGTTGACTATAATGACAATGGTAAATTGACCTTAGCAGTACAGCTAAAAGGCTCGAACCCCGAGCTAGAAAATGGACGTCCGGTAGAGCTTAACGTAAGCTTAGAGGAAGACCTGCCCGCATTGATAAAAGGACTGCAAATAAGCAATAGTCTGAACGATGTAATCCGTAAACGAGTACAGCAGAAAATCAATTAATCAGGGGATGATATGAAGCAATTCTTTTTACTAATAAGCGTGCCCTTAGCCGTTTTGGGATGTACCCCAACGGTACAGGTCGCCGCTCCTAAAGAGCCTATTACTATTAACTTAAACGTTAAAATAAAGCATGAAATTTACGTTAAAGTTGATAAAGCGCTCGACGACGTAATTTCTGAATCCAGTGGCCTATTTTAACGACAAAGGAATGCAACAATGAAATATTTACTAACCGCAGTTTTAATTGCTTTTATTGGCTTATCAAGCCCGCTGGCGCAAGCACAGCAACTAAATTTAGAGCAGTCAATGGCACAGTTAAGTGACGCCAAAGAGCAGGGTCTGGTGGGTGAAAAGCCCGACGGCTACCTGGGAGTAGTAAAGTCTACCGAAACAGCCGAACAAATCGTTAAAAACATTAACGAAGCCCGCCGCCAGGAATATACGCGCATTGCCAACGACAATGACATTGCTGTCGCAGATGTCGAGCTGTTAGCCGGCAAGCGCGCCATTGAGCGCACCAAATCAGGTCACTATGTAAAAATTGACGGAGAATGGAAGCAGAAGCCTTAATTGGCTTCTACCAAGGATTGGCATGAGCAAGAAGCTATTTTCAGTCGTAACTTTTAGAAGGAACTAATTAATGAAACCCACCTTAGTGTTTCTGGCTTTGGTACCTTTTTCTTTTGCGTTTTCAACATCTGCAGTAGCTCAAATTACTTGTGACAATGTCTCTCATTTCCATAAAGCAAAAGCCGAATTTGACAACGCCTCTTCCTCTGGAGAGTTATTGGATGCATTCATGCAGCTCGAGCGCTATAGGCATAATTTAAGCAGTAGTGAATATAAGCAACTTGATCAGCAGCAGAAAAAGTGTCATGACGATATCCAAGAGTCCTACAGTAAATTGCTTAGCACATTTAAAGAGCGTTCAGCGGCGTTAGAAGAGAAAGAACCTGAAAAGACGGTTAAAGAGACTTCGCAAGGAAAAGAAATACAGAATGAACAAGAACAGCAGTCGGCAGAACTCATCAGTCAGAACGCGGCAGTTCAACAGGCTATAAAGTATCTAGACACTGGTTCAGGCAGCCCAATGCCTATAAAGCAAGATCTTATTCTGAACTATCTTCAAATTAGAGAAAAGAAGTCATCAAGTTATTCTCGTGCTCAGCTTGAAGATGCAACTTTTTTAACGGAACAAAAAAAAGTAGTTAATACATCCTTGGTAAAACCACTGGAAGACATGGGGTATAGCTTCGATGACACAGTAAAATATGCGGCGTTAAAGTTACTAACGAAAGATTATAAAGCCCAGGAATTTATTTCTCTGTCGAGCCTCTCAATCCACCCCATGCAGATTAGAAAAACGTTATTCTCTTTTGGATTCATTTCCGAAAACACCTACGATTTACTTAACCTGCTTTATGAATCTCAGAACTATATTTATTAGTACCCGAGGGAGAAATCGTGGCACATCCTGATCACCGAACTGGAGTAGCACTAGAAGTAGCACTAAGTGGTCGTATTTTTCAATAGATTTTAATAGACAAGGGGAATCAAGGAATCGCCTGAGAGGCTTTACTTATAAGGCTTTGTAGACTTTCAGATACTGCTGTAAATTCGGAATTGGTGCCCGGGGCCGGACTTGAACCGGCACGAAGTTACCTTCGAGGGATTTTAAATCCCTTGTGTCTACCAATTCCACCACCCGGGCACTACATAGAAGTGTTCTCGAATAATGGAGGCGGGTCCCGGAGTCGAACCGAGATCCACGGATTTGCAATCCGCTGCATAGCCATTCTGCCAACCCGCCAGAATTTGGAGCGGGAAACGAGATTCGAACTCGCGACCCCAACCTTGGCAAGGTTGTGCTCTACCAGCTGAGCTATTCCCGCACCGTCATCTGCCGTGGCATTCTACTGTTTAATCGTTTTCAGTCAATGACTTTTTATCATTTTAATGACTGTTTGCACAAATTTACGGCAAAGCAGTTAATTTCTGGTCAATTCGCTCTTGGCGCCGCGTAAATATTCCCACATGGACCACACAGTCAAAACAAAAGCCGAATAGAATAAGAACATCGATAACCAATAAATATAGACGTTTGCATTCCAAAGCAGTCCAATTAAGGCCAGCATCTGTGCCACTGTTTTCCATTTACCTAAATTCGAAACAGCAACTTTTGCTCTGTGGCCGCTTTGTGCCATCCATTCGCGTAGCGCACTGACTATAAGCTCACGGCAAATCATGGTCAGCGCCGGAATGGTAATAAAAGCAGAATTATAATCTTCTACAATGACAACCAGTGCAGCGACCACCATCGCTTTATCAGCTACCGGGTCAAGAAACTCGCCGAACTTAGTAAACTGGTTAAAACGACGGGCAATATAGCCATCCAGAGCGTCTGTGATTGCAGCTAACCAAAAGATAAAAGCAGCCCAGAAACGTGCATCTTCCATTGGTAAATAGAAAACCACCAGAAATACCGGAATGAGTACTATCCGGAAGCTGGTCAAAATATTAGGGATATTCCACTTCATTATCCGCTGATTCCTTATTGTTTTTACTCATCACGAAATGAGTAATAGATTTTCTCTGCCAATGCTCGGCTAATGCCAGGTACGCTGGCCAACTTATCAATACTAGCGTTTTTTACCTCCTGTAATCCACCTAGATTTTTCAAAATGGCCTGTCTGCGCTTGGCTCCTACCCCGTCAATCTGTTCTAACGTTGAGGTTTTCTTAACTTTAGCCCGCTTCTGCCGGTGCCCGGTTATGGCAAAACGGTGCGACTCATCACGTATGTGCTGAATCAAATGCAGCGCACTGGCGTCTTTACTCAGCGGAATGGTTTCATGGCTCCCCGCCATGATCAAAGTTTCCAGGCCCGGTTTGCGCGACTCACCTTTGGCAACACCAATTAATACCGGCGCTTCTTTTCCCCAGTCATTAAAGTAGTTCTCCGCCTGGGCTAGCTGGCCTTTACCACCGTCGATAAACAGAATATCTGGTATGTTGCCCTGCTCTTTGGCATTATCGTAACGCTTAGCCAGGGCTTTAGACATGGCAGCGTAATCGTCGCCCGGCGTTATACCGGTAATATTATAACGGCGGTAGTCTGACTTTTTAGGCCCGTTTTGATCAAACACTACGCAGGATGCCACCGTTTGTTGACCCATTGTATGGCTAATATCAAAGCACTCCATGCGCTGAATGGGTACCCCAAATTCCAGCACTTGCTGTAATGCTTGAGTCCGGCGGTTCATCGTACTTTGCTGATTCAGGCGACTCTCTAGCGCATTAACCGCATTCTTTTGAGCCAATGACTGGTACTGACGCTTGTCTCCGCGCACCGAGCTCTGCAACTTAACTGGCTGTGACAACGCGTCACTCATGACTTCAGCAAGCACGTTATCAGGCTGAATATCGACAGGAAGCACCACTTCTCTTGGAATTTTCCGTCCGGCTGTATCCGATAAATAAAACTGCAGCAGAAAAGCTCTGAGCACTTCATCGTCAGGGGTATCTGTCGGTACCTTAGGAAAGTAGCTACGACTCCCCTGCAAATGATTATCCCGGATAAACAGCATTTGCACTGTAGTCATGCCATTACCGCGCGCTAAACCAATAACATCCAGTTCTTGTTGACTTCCGGTAACCGAGTTACGTTCCTGAGTTTTTCGCAGTGCCGCTATCTGGTCACGAAACCTAGCGGCTCGTTCAAAATCGAGATCTTTACTCGCCTGCTCCATTTTATTCATCAGCTCATCAATAACTTGCTGATTTTTACCCTGCAGGAACTGTTTTGCCAACCCCACCTGCTCATTATATTCATCGTCAGTGCACACATTAACGCAAGGCGCGAGGCAACGTTTTAACTGATACTGCAAACAAGGCCTGGTGCGGGCTCGATAATACGAGTCATCGCACTGACGGATCGGAAACAGCTTTTGCAGCAGGTTTAAGCTCTCGCGCACAGCTGAACCATTAGGAAATGGACCAAAATAGTCGCCTTTCGCGCGCCGGGCGCCCCGGTGAAAACCCAGCTTAGGGTGCTGGTGAGCGGTTAAAATAATATAGGGGTACGATTTATCGTCACGCAACAAGACGTTGTAGCGTGGCCGATATTTTTTTATAAAGGTGTTTTCTAATATTAACGCTTCGGCTTCGGTGTTGGTAACAGTAACGTCCATAGACGCTATTTGTTTAACCAACACCTGTGTTTTCATCCGGTCTACCTTCTCCCGAAAGTAACTGGACACACGTTTTCTCAAATCTTTTGCTTTACCAACATAAATCACGTCACCCGACTCATCGTACATCCGGTAAACACCGGGCTGGTGAGTCAGGTGACGAAGAAAGTTGTCGCTGTCAAACTGCTTTTGTTGATTACCTTCTGTCATCTACCTTCAAACTGAATTAAGTCGACAAGACCCGACTGAATTGCAAGATGAGACAATTGTACATCACCATCGATACCGAGTTTAGAGAAAATCCGGTAACGGAAGGTATTTATTGTTTTACTGCTAATGCATAAATGCCGGGATATTTCTCTTACCCGAATACCCCGACTGAGCATTTGTGCCACCTGAAGCTCACGCTCGCTCAGCATATCAACCATTGTTTTTTGCTGCTGCGAACGCGGATTCTGTGCAAGGTAAGCAGCGACTGGCGCAGCAACAAAAACATTGCCCTGCTTCAACGAACGAATAGCCTGAACTAAATCGGCACTGTCACACGAGTCCAGTAAGTATCCGTCGACAACGCTAATACCGCACTGAAAATCAAGTATATCTTGTTGGCTGCTACCCCAGACAATAAGCTTTAGATCGCAGTGACGGCGCTTCAAGCGACGCCAGTGTTCCACTGTTGCAGCACCGCCAAGTCGGCTGCACAAAACAACCACAGCGTCTTCATATTCGTAGCAAGCACGGCGTAAATCGGCAATACCGGTTACGGTCAATATTTGGTCACTGAAGTGTTGCTGCAGAACGGCGGCCATGCCGGCGCTAATAATGGGATTGGGGATCGCTAAAATAATACGGTTCATTTTCACATTCCTTATTTGTATACCTTGTTAGTCTTCCTGATTAGGTTAAATCCGTACCACCCTGCCCGAATTCGGATAGAATCTTCTGAGCTTTCATGGATAATAACAAGCGGCTTTTACAGAACTTTACAAAAACTCTGAAAAAGCCAATTCAAAGGTGTGAAAATAACATTTGAAGGCTATCTTCCAGGTGAATTTTATACCGGCTACAGACGTGCCTGATCCAGCATGTCCCACAAATAGCAGGCTAAATAGCTGCGATAAGGCTGAGCCCGTTCGGGAATGATCAGAATGTCTTGATCTTTCAGCAAACTCATGGCCTTACGCAGCGAGCTGTCCTGAATGGGGAAAAGATCTTCGTGGGCAAAATGAAACATAGCTAAAATAGACGCCGTCCAGGGGCCAATACCTTTAAGCTGAGTCACATCCTTAATCAGCTCAGCTGAACTCATCTGTGACCAGGCATCTATTCTCTCCGGCTGAGTTTGATGACAGTGAGCAACGCTGTTAATGGCTGAAGCTTTGGAACGACTGACACCGCACCCGGTTAATTCCTCTGCAGGGAGGTAAGCAATGCAACCTACTCCCAACGCTTTTGCCTTTTGTTCAGCTCTTTCAATAATGGTTGCGGAGGCTTTTAAAGACAGCATCTGACGAATAATAATTCGTGGCAGAGCCTCGATAACAGGTGTTTCAGATGCCGCCAATAAGCCCCGCTCGGGCAACTGGAGCAGCAACAAGTCGATACCCGGCTGGGTATCGATTAGGTGTTGTCTGACGATTGCTGGTGTCGTTTTCATACAATTATTACGCAAATACCGTAAAAGTCTGTCGACTTATAGCTAATAACTCGCCCTGCTCACTCCACAGACCCGCACGACTGTGCCCATAACCATGTTCGGCATGCTCAATAAAAGCTTCGTACTGAAACCAGTCGTGGCTACTGAAACTTTTTAGAGGAATATCGGGAAACTCAATAGTCCAGGTTAAAGATGAGGCCGGCGCAGGGCTATCCAGATGAGGCAAAACTGCCGGAGGCCAGGCGTCAACTAAAGCCAGAATAGTTGCCGTTGTCAGCTGCTGTTGCTCTTCACGGAAACGTATCCAGCCACCAAAAGTTCTTCCCGGTTGTCCGCTAAACGGCATGCCACCTGACGTAATACGGTAATCAAAGTTTTTCGCAAACTCAGGAACAATATCCGTTTCAGGTAAACCTGGTCCGTCTTTTATGGTTTTAAGATCGGGTGGCGTTTCACTTGCCACTTTAACCGTTGAACTTCGGGCTTTGCCCAGGCTCGCCAGACAAGACAACATAATCTGCCCTTGCTGCTGCAATTCGACGGCTACCTGAATAACCGATTTTCCCTCGCGCAAAATTCGGTAACTTAACTCTGCTTCACCCGGTTCGGCAGGAGCAACAAAAGAGATACTCATGGAACGAAGATGATATTCAATCGGAAATTGCTTCAACAAAAACTGAGCAGCCAATGCTGCGCTGAAGCCACCGAAAAAAGCACGTCCCTGAGCCCAGCCGGAAGGTAGTTCAATGACTTGATTGTTCTTATTCGCGACGATTTGCTCTACTGCTGTGTGGAAGTTCATACTATTCCCTATTTAAACGACCGTTTAATTTAGGCATTAAGAATACCAATTATCACCATTAATACAAAAGAAGCGCTTAATAAAAGAAAATAACCAAAAATACAGGCTAAAAACTTGAATACAGTTAATGTCCAACTCTGCTGATAGAAACGCTTTTGCGTTAATAGCAGATAAGTGAACATCCATCCAATAATAATATAACCTAACCAATCGGATGGTAAGGTTAACCAGGTCCAGCCAAAGTTATCAATCAGCGGGTTAGTTATATAGCTTAATGTCGACAACAACATCAGGGAAAGCAGTAAAAAAGCATGTGTATGCAAAGCTACAGTTAAGTGCTCTAAGTAGTAACGGTTACTGAATAAATAAAGGACTTTTAAATACAGAGCCCAAAAAGGCAGCATCAAAAGCATCATCTGCGGAGTCATTGAAATCAGTTTTTGCGTAAACAGCTGGGGGTTTTGCTTTAAATGCTGAAGTTTCTGTTCAAGCATCCGCGTTTGCTCTTCATTCAACCAGGGGATATCACCAAACTCCAACTCAAATCCGCGCCGTACGGTACTTTCGTTAGAGTCACTTTCAGATACTTCTGTTTCGGACTGTCTTGCCTCGCTCTTTGCCCCTGAATCATTAAAGGTTATCTGTGATGTCAGCACCATAAAAGATATCAACGAGATAAAGAAATAGAGCCTGAGCGGAGGTACATAAGAGGCGTGGCGACCTTTCATAAACTCAGATGATAAAAAACCCGGTTTTAGAAATAGTCCTCTGAGAGTACGGTAGAATCTAGAATCCCAGTGTCCTAACTCACCAAAAAGATCACCGACAACAGCGGAAACGCTACGTATGCTTTGTTTATCCTGTTGGCCGCATTGATGGCAATATTCACCGGTAAGAGGTGTATTACAGTTCTTACAATTACTGACGGTCGATTCCATGGCAAAATTCCATTTTTGCTTAATATAACAGGAGGTTTAAAGTTGCGCTATCGGCTAAAACAAAAAGCTGCGGTGACCCGTCCTAAATTATGTTGACGGTTTTAACTAAGCCAGTTGCACCTTGCAACTGGCTTTTTTATGCACCTCATTTGGGGTTTTCATGCCCAAACTAAGGTGCGGCCTGTATTCATTATAGATTGCAATCGATTGCCTTACCGCGCGCTTCAACTCCTCACCCGTTTTGCACTTCGTTAGTAAAAACTCGTGCTTAAGGATTCCGTTAATGCGTTCCGCAAGCGCATTCTGGTAACAATCATAACCATCGGTCATGGAGGGCGTAATCGAGCTGGATGCGAGCTGGGTTTGATACGCCTGTGAACAGTACTGACTGCCCCTATCGGAGTGGTGAATTAACGGGTCCTGGCTAAGTCGTCCTGTAGTCGCTTGCTTTAGCGCGCGCCCGATATCTGCCGCTGTCATGCTTTGGGAGACGTCATGCCCCATGATTTTCCGGCTATAAGCATCTGTTACCAGCGATAAGTAATGGACTCCCGCATCGGTTTCGACATAGGTTATGTCGCTAACAAAGACCTGCTCAGGTCGGCTTACAACCAGCTCCTTTAGCAGGTTAGGATGCTTCTTCATCCAGTGTTTACTATCCGTAGTTTTATGGTAATTTCGCGGCTTCTTTACCAGCAAGTTATGATTGCGCAGGTAGTCAAAAAGGCCATCCCGGCCAAGTTTAATGCCGGCTGCTTCTAGCTTAGGCTTAAGTAAATAATACAGTTTACGAGTGCCTAGCCTCGGCATAAAGCGTCGTATCTCTTGAACCAGCCTGAGAACTGGCATCAATGCCGCTGCTCTTCCCTGGTAGCGGCTTTCAGCTTGATAAACAGACTGCCGGGATATTCCCATTACACGGCACAGCTGCGATAAGCTTATTTGAGCTTGGCTCTGGAGTTTCCTAACCCCATGTCGACAAGCTTTTTTCGCAGTTGGGTTCCTTGTGTCGTATCGATGTAATCAATCATTTCATTGAGTACCAGGTTACGAACTTTCTCGTCTTCAAGCTTACGCTCTAGCTCTTTGATTTGTTGCTCTGGGGTGGGGTTCGAAATAGTCATAAGTGTTAACCTCGGGCGATACCAGTCTTGCCGCCCATGCTTGCGAAGCCACACTAAAACAGTGCTTCTGCCTTGTATTCCATATTTAGCTTGTGCTTGCTTGTAGGTCAACTCGCCTTTTTCTACCTGCTCTACAACGGCTAATTTAAAGGCTATTGTGTAATCTCGTTGAGTACGCTTAGAGATTGATTTGGTTGGATTTCCCATAATAAGTCTCCGATCTGTCAACTTATTTCAGGACGGGTCA
>NZ_JAMZDE010000007.1 GCF_024159085.1 Idiomarina rhizosphaerae | reverse complement strand
TTGCCCGTGAGACTTAACCATACAACACCCAAGGTGTTTGGGACGTTACGCACAAGCGAGCGACTTTACCGAATCGAATATGGTAGCCTGACATTGATGTCAGGTGAGATAGTGAATTCAACAGAGTGGCTTTTACTTAAAAAAGCAGTCAGTTTTTACATGTTGTGACAGTTTATGTCTGGCGGCCATAGCGGTGTGGCACCACCTGAATCCATTCCGAACTCAGAAGTGAAACACACCAGCGCCGATGGTAGTGTGGGGTTTCCCCATGCGAGAGTAGGTCACCGCCAGACTACAAATAAATAACCCCAGCCAAACCGGCTGGGGTTTTTTTATGTCCGCCCGCTCGATCGCCTGTCCATATCCCGCTTTATGCCCAATCTGCCCCGGGGTTTAACTGCCGACCACCTCATCTGATGCACAAAAATAAGGCTACGACCAAAGTCCAATTCCCCTTGTTAACAATTGCACTTACATTTGTTAGCGACCAAAAACAATAATGTTGAACAACTGGAGGGAACGTTATGGCATTCGAAAGTGAATCCCATGCCAAAGCGTATTGGAAAGAAAACCTCAGCTTGATGCTCAAGCTGCTAATTGTATGGTTTGTCGTTTCCTATGGCTTTGGAATTATATTGGTGGACGTGCTTAACGAAATCACTTTCTTCGGCTTCAAGCTGGGATTCTGGTTTGCACAGCAAGGCTCCATTCTGACTTTCATCGTGCTCATCTTCATTTATGTGAGGGGCATGGCCGCGTTAGATAACAAATACAATGTACACGAGGACTAAGGCGCTATGGATATTCAAACGCTCACCTTTATAATCGTCGGCCTGACTTTCGCGCTATACATAGGTATTGCGATTTGGTCACGTGCCGGCTCAACTAATGACTTTTATGTAGCAAGTGGCGGTGTCAACCCGGTAATGAACGGGATGGCAACGGCCGCTGACTGGATGTCAGCTGCTTCTTTTATCTCAATGGCGGGTATCGTAGCCTTCGCAGGTTATGATGGCTCTGTTTACCTAATGGGGTGGACTGGTGGTTATGTTTTATTAGCTATGTGTCTTGCTCCTTATTTGCGCAAGTTTGGCAAATTTACTGTGCCTGACTTCATCGGGGACCGCTATTACTCCCAGACTGCACGTACTATTGCAGTTATTTGTGCCATCTTGATCTGCTTTACTTACATTGCAGGGCAAATGCGAGGTGTTGGTGTAGTATTCTCCCGCTTCCTGGAAGTCGACATCGCAACCGGCGTTATCATTGGTGCGATAATCGTATTCTTTTATACCGTATTGGGTGGTATGAAAGGCATAACCTATACTCAGGTAGCACAATATATTGTATTGATGTTTGCTTACATAGTGCCCGCTGTATTCTTGTCTTTAATGATGACCGGTCACGTATTGCCGCAAACTGGTTTTGGCGCCACAATAGCCGACGGAGTTCCAGGTTCGGGACAGTACTTACTTGAACGATTGGATGGGCTCTCGACAGAGTTAGGTTTTGCCGAATACACTGAAGGTGTGCGTAGTAAAGTTGATGTGTTCTTCATTACTGCAGCATTGATGGTAGGTACCGCTGGTTTACCTCACGTTATCGTACGTTTCTTTACTGTACCGAAAGTACGTGATGCACGCCGTTCAGCTTTCTGGGCGCTGACGTTCATCTCAGTAGTTTACTTAACGGCTCCGACTATTGCTTCGTTTGCTAAAGTGAACATTTTCAACACAATTAACGGCCCAGACCTACAAGGTGTTGAATACGATAATGCGCCAAGCTGGATTAAAAACTGGGAAAAAACCGGCCTAATCACGTGGGAAGACAACAACAACGACGGCAAAATGTTCTATTCAGGTGATGAACGCAATGAAATGACGATAGACCGTGACATCATGGTACTGGCTAACCCTGAAATTGGTCAGTTGCCAGCATGGGTTGTCGCATTGGTTGCCGCAGGTGGTGTTGCCGCTGCACTTTCTACGTCAGCAGGTCTTCTACTGGTTATATCAACCTCCGTTTCGCACGACTTACTGAAGCGAAATTTGGCGCCGAATATCACAGATAAACAAGAGTTGTTCTACGCCAGGGTTGCAGCTGCGACTGCAATTATTATCTCAGTTTACTTCGGTATATACCCGCCCGGCTTCGTGGCGCAGGTGGTCGCTTTTGCCTTCGGCTTAGCCGCAGCAAGCTTCTTCCCTGCGATAATCATGGGTGTATTCCATAAGCGTATGAACAGCACAGGTGCGATAGCTGGTATGGTTGTCGGTATACTATTTACCTTCTGCTACATCGTATACTTCAAGTTTGTCGCTCCGGAACTGAATAACCAGGACAATTGGTTGTTCGGAATTTCACCTGAGGGTATTGGTACCTTAGGTATGATCATCAACTTTGTTGTTGCAGTTGTCGTGCATAAGTTTACTGGTGATGCTCCGGAAGAAATTCAGGAACTGGTTGAGTCCATACGGTATCCAAAAGGGTCCGGTGAAGCTCAGTCTCATTAACAAAAAGTAATAGAATTGAAGCCCAGCCCCGCGCTGGGCTTTTTATTGACTAACTTAAGTCAATACACAAAACTGAAATCAGCTTCTCTATAAATTAGGATTAGCCATGGAAGTTAATTCATTTCTAAAAGACTGTCCTCCTTTTGACTCGCTAGCGGAAGAGCAAAGAAGCTGGGCTGTATCGCAGATGCAGTCCGTTTATATGAATGACCAGAACTGCAACGATATATTAAAAGATATGAGGCCGGCTTTGTTCATCGTACGCTCAGGCGCTTTTGATTTAAGAGGCTCCGACGGGCGACTGATAGAGCGTTTGGAAAGCGGCGATTTGTTCGGCTATCCGTCTTTACTATCAGGCCGCGAAGTGGTTAATAAACTAAAGGCGATAGAAGACGGTATTGTTTATGTGTTGCCACAGTCGGCGTTTGATCGGCTTCGCAATGTGTCAAAACCTTTTGAACAGTACTTTATAAGAGCTCATGGCCAACGTTTATTAACAGAACAAAAAAGTGACGACGGCACCGATAATGACTGGAGTGAGCAGACGGTTGGTAGTGTTGTGTCCATGCCTCCGGTTAGCTTATCCAGCAGCACATCTGTGCAAGAAGCGGCTAAGCTAATGGCTAGCCATGGTATATCATCTGTTTTGGTCGTTGATGATACTCAGTTGGTCGGCATTTTAACGGACAGAGACTTAAGAAACCGGGTAGTGGCTGAGGGCTTACCGCTGGATGTACGTGTTTCTGCCGTAATGACACAACTGCCAGAATCGGTTTACGAAAATCGCTCGTTAATGGATGCTTTGACTACCATGACCTCCAGCAATGTGCATCACCTGCCAGTAGTGAATGATCAAAACCAACCCGTAGGGATGGTAACGGCAACAGACTTAATTCGTCAGCAACGTAGCGATCCTGTCTTTCTTATTAGCGCTATTCGTAAGGCAAGTAGTAAATCTCAATTAATAGAAGAAGCTCAAAAACTTCCCGAGTATCTGCAGACTTTTGCCAGTCGCGTAAAGCAAACATCTGTCTTAGGCCGGCTCATGGCATCGGTTACTGACGGCATGACCCGTCAGCTGATACAGTTGTATGAACAAGAAAACGGTGCTGCACCAGCCGCTTATAGTTGGTTAGCATTTGGCTCTCAGGGCAGGGAAGACCAAACCTTAAGCTCAGATCAGGACAACGGTCTTTTGCTTAGCAATGGTTTGTCCGATAAGCAAAAGAACTGGTTTGCCGGTTTAGGAGATTACGTCTGCGAAGGGCTAAATGAGTGTGGTATCCCATCTTGCCCAGGAAATATTATGGCATCCAACCCCGAGTGTCGGGGAACCATAGACCAATGGAAGGAACGCTTCCGTGGCTGGATTGAAAGCCCCACACCTAAAGCATTAATGTATTGTCAGATATTTTTTGACAGCAGGCCGGTTGTTGGCCCGGGTAAATTTTATCAAGAATACCGCGAGCAGATTGCGAGCTTAGCGAAGAACGAGATGTTCCTGGGTAATCTCGCTATTCTGGTTAACCGCATAGCTGTACCTTTGGGCTTGTTTAACCGCTTACGCACAGAGGACACAGATGACGGCGATACGATAGATATTAAACGTTACGGCATTGCTTTGATTAATGACATAGCACGTATTTACTCACTGCAGGCCGGAATTACGTCGCCAGGCACAGCTGCACGTTTAAACGCACTAAAAGACAGCCGGTTGTTAAACCAGCGGGATAACCAGTCACTGTTGGAAGCCTGGGAATTTTTAACTCAACTTAGGTTGAACCATCAGTTAAAAGTATGGGGCAGCAACAAACCAAAGAATGCCATAGACCCTGATGAACTGAGTACGCTTTCAAGACGTCAGTTAAAAACCGCGTTTAAAATTATAAAAGAAGCGCAACAAGGCGTTGGTCTGAAGTTTAGCCGGCAAGGGTACTAACTATGTCTCAATGGCTGCAAAAATTGGCTCATTGGTACGACAGGCGACAGAAGTTAAAACAGCCGTGGCAAAGCCTGCGATATGTAGCACTCGACATTGAGAGCACCGGACTGGATCCGAAAAAACATCAAATTTTATCGATTGCCTGGATGAGCATTCATCCGCCTGTGATGCACCTGGGTAATGCCCAGTATCATGTTTTCGCTCACGGACAGGAGCTTGAACTTGGCCAGAGCCCGACCATTCATGGTTTAACCAAGCAGGATTTCTTGCACAGTTCGGAACCCAAGCAAACTTTCGCCATGTTAAGCCGTGCTTTGAATGATGCAGTGTTAGTTTGTCACCATAAAGGTATGGACTGGCGTTTCTTGAAACATATAGAAGCGCAGCACGGTATACCCTTTAATCCCCTGGCTATTTTCGACACCTTAGCATTCGAAAAACATAAGCTTGAACGCAACCCTCATCAACCTATTCACGGCGGCCAGCTCACTCTTAGTGCCTGTCGTAAACGCTACAACTTACCTGATTATCATGCCCATCATGCACTGACTGATACCGTTGCCTGCGCTGAGCTTTTTTTGGCTCAGTGCTACGAGTTTAGCGTGTCTAAATCTCCTTTAAATTTGTTAATAAAAAGTATTGGTTAATTCATTAAAATCAATATTTTACAATCAGTAAACATATGTAGTTTGAACTGATACATAAGTTATTTTTTTTAATAAAAAAGATGCTTTAATAGTCGTTTAGGTTAATTATTGAGCGGTCAGTTCCGGCGCTATAAGAAAAGACCTAAGTGCCTATTGAAATGAACTCCTTACAGCGTTAAAAGGTTGTTACCGAAAACGGGTGGTCGAACAATTAGTAGTCAGACTACCATCGGTTTCAGGTTGCTTTCGCCAATCAAGCAACTCAAAAATAATGTTCCAGGGAGTAATATCAATGAATAATAAACTGTTTCGCCGCAGCATTACTGCGGTTGCAGTTGCGTCCACGCTGTCATTTCCAGCACTAGCTCAGGACAATACTGCAGATCAAAATAATATCGAAAAAATTGAAGTAACAGGTTCTCGTTTGAGCCGTACCAGTATGGAAACTCCGGTACCAGTTACCACTATTGGTCGCGAAGACATTGTTCAGACAGGTGCAATTAACGTTGCTCAAGTATTGAATATGTCGCCTGTCGCTATCGCCGGTTCTGACCAGTCTAACTCAGCGTTTAGTACTACTACCGTAGGCTTAAACACGACAGAACTAAGAAACTTGGGCGCAGCACGTACCTTAGTTTTGCTGAATGGTAAACGTTTCGTATCAGGTGTTGATCCGTCAACAGGCTACGCTGTCGATTTAAACGCCATTCCGACCGCAATGATTGAACGGATCGAGATTCTTAAAAGCGCGTCATCAGCGGTTTATGGTTCCGACGCAGTTGCTGGTGTTGTTAACATTATCACCCGTAAAGACTTTGACGGTGTAGAAATTAACGCTCAGGCTGGTATTTCTGGCGAGCATGACCGTCAGACTCAAAATTTGAATCTTACCACTGGTAAGAACTGGGACGACGGTAACGCCTGGTTGTCTTTCGGTATTGACAATGATGAAGGGCTTAGATCGACTGCGCGGGAATTCTCTGCGGTAGACCGTGCGGTTCTGCTCGATGAGAACGGTAATGAATATGTTGGTGAAGTATTTTCGTCGTTCCCTCCTCAAGGGCGGATTACCACTGAAAACAATAGCTATGATGGTGACGGAACTCCGTATTCGGGTGGCTTCAATCGTGCATCAGCGCGTCAGTTGGTAACGCCATTAGAGCGTCGCTACGTGGCAGCTGAAATTCGTCAGAATTTGACGAGTGATCTTAATGTATTTGGTTCTGTTCACTGGAACTCGGCTGAAACTCAGGGTTCGACTATGGAACCGACACCTTTTAACATTGGTGAAGATCTATGGATGAACCACCGTGTCGAGCAACCAATCGATGGTTTAAGTGTTTACTCTCCGTTAGTTCCTGATTTGCTACGTCAAAACTTATTAGCGGAAGGCGTCGACAATTTAAATCAAACTAAGTTTGTCCGTCGTATGAGCGAGTTCGGTGTGCGCTCTACCGACGTGACACGCGACACCTTGCGTCTTGCTACCGGTTTCACTTATAACATTAACTACAATTGGACCTGGGACAGCTACATGACCTGGGGACGCACCAACCAAGAACAATTAAACGGTGGCCAAGTTAATACTGATCGTGCTCGTTTAGCATTGGATGTCATTGAAGACGAAAATGGCAACCTGGTCTGCGCGAGCCCTATTGCGCGTATGCAAGGGTGCGTGCCGCTGAATCTGTTTGGTGAAAACACCGTATCTCAAGAGGCCGTTAATTACGTTTCAACTCCGGCGAAAGCTACCGGCACGGCTGAGCAATTCGTTGTGCAGAGCGTTATTTCTGGTGACTTGCCTGTTGAGCTGGCTGGTGGTTTCGTCGGTGTAGCCGGTGGTTTGGAGTACCGCGAAGAAAAAGGCACCTATAGCCCAGGCGATTTAGCACAAACCGGGGCATCAAGTACCAATAGGTCAGAACCAACTGACGGCAGTTATAATACAAAAGACATTTTCGTAGAAACCCGTCTGCCAGTTTTGATGAACTTGTCTTTTGATTTGGCAGCCCGTTATTCAAAGCACTCAGTGACAGGTTCAGCAACTACCTGGAACATCGGTACAGAATATGAGCCGTTCGATGGTTTTAAACTGCGCGCTTCAGCAGCGACCGCTATCCGTACCCCTAATATTTCTGACTTGTATTCAGGCGCTGGTGAAACTTTCACTACCATAACGGATCCTTGTCTCGATGTAACTGCAACGACTCCAGGTGATATTGCACAAAACTGTCGTTCTATCGCTTCGGTAAATAACCGTATTCAGGCTGACGGCGTGTTTGATCTGACACAGGCTGAAATACAGGGTACCGGTGGTATGGTCGGCGGTAACCCGAATGTACAGGAAGAGACAGCTGATACTTACAGTCTAGGCGCAATTTGGCAGATTAACGATTCTTTATCAGCGACTGTAGACTACTACGATATTACGGTTGAAGATGCAATTGCGATTACTGGGCGTTCTACAGTATTGCAACGTTGTTATTCGGTGTCTCCTGAAAACTTTGACGCCACTTGTAACGAACAGGTATTCCGCAGTTCAGACGGCGTTTTGGTTGATGTAGACAGCAGTTCGTCAAATGAGAACATCATCAGCACTTCAGGTGTTGACCTTGAGCTGAACTACAATACGTCAATTGCAGATGGTCAGTTCTCCGCCGACCTTATCTGGAACTACACCGACGAGTACAACATTGAATCAATTTACGACGGTAGTGTTGAAACTTATGAAGGTGAAGTAACCATGCCGAACCATCGTGCTAACTTGAACTTGGGTTATGCTCTTGGTGATGTGTCATTCTCGTGGAGAATGCGTTACTGGGATAGTTCAAAAGACTCAATGAACGGCTATAACTACAACTTTACCAACAACGCTCCGTTAGAAGAGTTTAATAATGTTGGTTCAGTAACTTATCATGACATCTCTGCTCGTTACTTTATGAGCGAGAACTACGAATTCACAGTAGGCGTACGTAACGCATTTGATAAGCAGCCTCCTATCTTGCCACAAGGTACAGTTAGCGGTGGCACGGGTATTAACACCGCGTCAGAAGCTTATGACGCGACCGGCCGTTACTACTTTGCTGGTGTAACCGTTACCTTTTAAAAGAGCTTAATTATCTTGCAAAGCCAACTGATGGTGACATCAGTTGGCTTTTTTTATGGGCGACTACAAGCTGACATTGCCTTGTTGGCATAGTATGCTGCTGCAAAGTATCTGTACATAATAAAAATTGGAGTATCCATGACAACAACAAAAAATCCGTGGAGTGACTATTGGCAAAAAGGTGCAAAAGCCAGCTTTTTAGATGATAAAGCCCGCTTGCAAGCCTACCAAATGCGCAAGTTCTGGTTTGAGCGTATGGACGAAAATGAGCTTAAACAACCAATTGTGGACGTAGGTACTGGTAACGGCATTGTCGTTCAATGGCTAACGGAATATTCGCAAGAAAAAGGAAAAAAGCTCGATGTGCTGGGAATAGATTCAGCAGAGCTCAAGCCTTTTAATACTACGCTGAAGCTACACGCCGAAACGCCTTACGAAACCTTTAAGCTGCCATCGAATAAAAAAGCGGGCGCCTTTGTTTCTCACTTCGGCCTCGAATACGGTGATATGCAAATCGGGCTTGAAAATTTGCATTTGCAACTTAAGCGTGGCGGCAATATTATTGCTTTAGTGCATTCGTCCGATTCAAACATTTATAAAAACAGCAAAGCACTATTTGAGTTTATCCCTTCTGTACTAAAGCTGTTGAAGAAATCGGTAACACCGCTTCAGGAAGCCTTGTTAAAACATGGCTCCAATAATTTGCCAAAATCTGCGCTGAGGGAGCAACACAACCTCAACCAATTCGCCAGAAAGTATGAGCGATACGGTGCTTTTCAGGCTATGAACTTTGTTCCGGCAACAAAGCACGCATTGCAAGCCGCGGCACAGGGGAATTCTGATGAGTCACACCGCGTGCTGTCGGGTTATATTAACGCGATAAATGAACACAAAGCCCGGTTGGTTAGCTTGCTAAGAGCAACTGAACAATTAGGAGATACAGCTAACACTACAGAACTTTTTGAAAGCATTGGTTTCAAAAATGTAACTATACAGACCGTCGCTTTCCCTGAAACTGGTGTTGTTGGTAGTTGCGTTCAGTGTAGTAAATAGATGAAAAGAGGCCGGCTCGGCTATGCTCTCAGCTATATCTTCAATTCAATCAACAAAATAACAACCAAAATTTTACAAGTGGTTAACTCCCTGCTACGGTGGTATAAGCTTCTGCTATAAAGAAGCGGCATAATAAAAACGTTCCAGGGAGTTTTTCATGAAAAATACATTTTTTAAACGTACTTTAACTGCAGCAGCAGTGGCGGCCGCTATGGGATTAGCTGCCCCCGCTATTGCCCAGCAGCAGTCAAGTATATTGGGGGAAGTTGTTGCACAAAATGTGCAAGGACTAACAGTGGTTGCAAAAAACCCTGAAACAGGGTTTACACGCGAAATTCAAGTCACTGAAGGCGAATTTCGTTTTCCTGCTATGCCAACCGGCACTTACGAACTATCCGTAATGCGCGGTAGTGAAGAGGTAGCGAAACAAACGGTACGTGTTGCTTTAGGTTCAAATGCAACGCCAACTATTCGTGTAGGTGATTCAATTGAAACTATTCAGGTAAGTGGAAGCCGGATTTCAAATGTTGACGTTACCACTACCGATTCAGGTCTTGTTGTAAGTGAAGTCGAATTTGATAAATTGCCTGTAGGTCGTGACTTAACATCAGTCGCTTTACTGGCTCCAGGCACAGTAAAAGGTGACACAGGCTTTGGTGACGGTGCGTCATTTGGCGGTGCCTCAGTAGCTGAGAACTCCTGCTATATCAACGGGCTTGAAGTTACCGATACTCGTCGAGGTTTAGGTTGCGGTTCGGTGCCTTTCGAATTTTATAAAGAGTTTCAAGTCAAAACCGGCGGTATGTCGCCTAAATATGGTCGCTCCACAGGTGGTGTAATTAACGCTGTCACTAAAAGCGGTACCAATATGTGGGAGTTCGCTGCGGTTTCATATTTTGAACCTGCAGGTTTGCAAGAAGAAGGTTCCGTTTCTCGAGGATCCGGCGGTACAGGCGACGTATTCCGCGATAATAGCATTAATGAAAACGACGAATATAGTATATCTTTGAGTGCCTCTGGACCAATTATTGAGGATAAACTATTTATCTATGCGTTGGTTAATCCTCGTTCTGAAGAATCTCAATTTGCTACTGAATCTGGAGACAGCCAATATCAAGCGGACAGCTTCTTCAATGAAAGTGAATCTAGCGGCGGAGATAACTTATTTTGGGGAGCTAAAATTGATTGGGATATTAATTCAGACCATCGTCTAAGTTATTTTGGTTACTCCAATGAAAGCACCGAAGAAAGGGATACATTTCCATATAACCCTAACACTGGAGTTATCGGTGAGAGTATAGGTAGCCGAACTTTTGAGAATGGTGGAACGGCACACAGTTTAAGTTATACAGGCTATTGGACCGATAATTTGACTGTAAGCGCAATGGCGGGAGAGATAGAGTCTCAATATGGCTCTCAAGCTTCTAATACTGAATGCTCTACTGTTGTTGATAATCGCGAAGTTGAAAATCCGGCCACGCCCTGTGGGCCTGGAGGCTCTCTTGGTGAAAATTTCGATAAAAATACTCAGTACCGCTTAGACCTTGAGTATTATTGGGGCGACCACACTATTCGTGCTGGTTATGATTACCAAGAGCGAGATTCAACTAATACGACTAGACCTATTGGCGGTCACAGTTGGACATATGAGACATATGCGAGTGGTGCTGGTGTTCAAGGTGATACTGGGCAACTTTGGGAGAATACGTCTGGTGAACCAGTTGACGTTGTCAATGATCGGATTTTCCAAGGTGGTGGTAGCTTTAGTTCTGAATTATCTGCTTACTACATCGAAGATGAATGGCGTCTAACGGATAAAATGATTTTAAATATTGGGTTCCGTAAAGATGAATTTGAAGGCCGCAGCATCGAAGATGAAGTTCTTTACTCGTTTGATACTGATTGGGCTCCTCGTTTAGGTGTTAGTTGGGATGTATTTGGTACAGGTGAGACTAAGCTATACGCTACTTGGGGTAAATACTATTTACCGGTACCTAATAATACAATTTATCGTGCAGCATCGGGTATAAGTGATACTACTACTTATTATTACTTTGATAGTATTGATGAAGCTAGTGGTGTACCGCAAGGGCTTGAACCAGTTAATGGTACAGCGGAAAATAGTCGTATCACGAGTTCTGTTCCTATAGCTCCGACTAAACCCGTTTATCAGGCGCAAGAGGCGGATCCATTTGCACGTGAAGAAATAATACTCGGTTTCGAACAGTCCTTAAGTGATGACCTTGCATTCTCACTTCGCGGTACTTATCGTGAGGTCACCAGTGCTCTTGATGACTATTGTGGGGTTTATGCATATCCTTATTGCATTCTGATTAACCCTGGTGAGGACTCTAGTTGGTATAAAGACGGTTATTATTGGGATGGTTCGTCTTTAGATAGAAGCAAACTTGGTCTGCAAGATGGCCAGCCGGACGAAGGTTCATTGACCACTCATCCAAATGCTACGACTATTCAAATGCCTGAAGCTAACAATGAGTACCTGGCACTACAAAGTGAATTTAAATATCGTACTGACGACTTCCGTATGAACTTTATTTATACTTGGTCTCGTAGTACCGGTAACTTTGAAGGGGCTGTTAAGTCAGATATAGACCAGGCTGACCCAGGTGTAACACAGGACTTTGATTTCCCTGCACTTATGGATGGTGCCCAAGGTTATCAAGCTAACGACCGTCGTCACGTTCTGAAGTTGTTTGGTAGTTATGACTTGGATGAAAATTGGACCGTTGGTTTCAATAGCTCATTGTCAAGTGGTCGCCCGTTGTCAGCGTTTGGTAAGGGATACCCGAATAAAAACGCTAATATCTTTGGTGGCTATGGTGATACGTTCTATATAGCGGATTGCGTCGATGATGATTGTACATATGATCGAATTCCGCGTGGAACAGTAGGGCGGACGTCATGGACATTCAATATTGATGCGTCAGTTGCCTATAACTTCACTGTGTCCGGTGTCGATATGAAAGCATCACTTGATGTGTTCAATGTATTGAACACTCAGGAGCCAACTTCGTTAAATGAGCACTATGAAGTAACTGAAGGCAATCGCAATCAATTTTACGGAGCGGCATATTCTTGGCAGACTCCGCGCTACGTGAGATTAGGATTTGAAGCTCGCTTCTAAAGATCTGCATAAAGTAACCAAGGTAACTTGGCTGTAAACCGAAAGCCGCAGTTGGAATAACCAACTGCGGCTTTTTATATTGAGGAGTGTAAGTTCTTTCTTAACTTTGTATTTCTGTTGGTTTTCGCTGAGCGAGTTTACTTAAAGCCTAGCTCGTTGAGTAAGTTAGAATTTCTTGTTCGAAAACTAGAATTCCATTAAGCCCTTTCGAAAAAGAAACAAAATACTCACTAAAAGTTTACAAACTTTTAACTTCCTGATAAATTCACAACAGCTTCTATAAAAGAAGCGGCATAATAAAAACGTTCCAGGGAGTTTTTACTCATGAAAAATATGACATTTCGTAAGAGCTTAACGGCGGCAGCAGTTGCTGCGTCTTTAGGTTTTCCTGCATTAGCAATTGCGCAAGACGCGCAAACAGACGTAAATGCGGAAGAAGAAGTAGAGCGCATCCAGGTTACTGGTTCGCGTATCAGCCGCACAGATATGGAAACATCTTCACCAGTTTCTGTTTTTGACTCTGAAGATATTTTGAACAGTGGTGTTGGAACTGTTTCTGAATTTTTGCGTTATACGACAGTTTCTGGCCCAGGTGGTAATACTGAGTCGGCTAGCTTGACACAGGTCGCAGGTTCTGGCTCTGTCGATGCTAAAGGCTTTGGTTCGTCATACACATTAGTGTTACTAAATGGTCGTCGTCTTCCCGTTAACGCTATTGCGTCAGACTTTGTCGATTTAAACCAAATTCCTTTGGCTGCAGTCGAGCGTATCGAGTATCTAGGTGACGGAGCATCTGCCATTTATGGTTCTGATGCTGTTGCTGGTGTAGTAAACGTAATTACTAAAAAAGATTTCCAAGGTGCTGACTTTAATGTTTCATACGGAGCAGGCACTGAGCATGGAGACGGCGATGAAGTAAATGCTCAACTTGTGGTTGGCACTCAATCTGCTGATACATCAATTTTATTTGCTCTTGATTATTGGGAACGTCGCCCGATTAAAGCGAGTGATAGAGAAATTGGAAGTACCGCTTATTTACCAAACGTGCCGAATGGGGATGGTCGTTCTCCTTATGGTTTGCCTGGTTGGTATGAAGTTTATAGAGATAATAATGGCGACTTTTTATTCGATCAACCGGATGAATATTACAACTTATTTGCTGATGAAGCTTGTCCTGAAAGGGATATAGTTGGAGGCAGTGGAGGAGACGAATACTGTTATTATGATTTTGCTCCCCTATATCAAATTCAGCCGGCCAGTGATAGACAGTCGATCTATACAACAATTAACCATAAGTTAACTGCAGATCTTAATGCCTATGGTGAGTTCAGATATTCTCGCGCTTACACGAAAACTTCGAACGCACCAGCGCCTGGCTTTATAAATGTTGCTGGTAGCCCATACGCTCTTGACTTCTTACAGAATAACCTGCCTCAAGAAGCGTTAGATACTCTGCTTACTACTAATGGAGCCGGAGATACGGTAATCAGAGATGACGTAGCTTTCGGTATGGGACGCCGCTGGGTTGATTTTCCTAATCGTCAGAAAGACAATACTAATACTACCTTTTCAGGGATCGTTGGCTTAAACGGTTATTGGGGCTCTTATGACTGGGATTTCCACGTAGGCCATACTAAACTGGTAAACCGCCAGATAGGTGCTGGTGGGCAGCTTTTACTAGCAGGTGTTGAAGGAGCTATAGCTGACGGAGGAATAAATCCTTTCGAATTCAATGATTTCTCGGATCGTGAAGGTCAAGAGTTATTGAACTCCCTTCAAGCATCAACTCATCGAACCGGTGAGTCAACGCAAAGCTTTGCGGGTTTCACCATAGGTGGCGTTACAGGGGTGGAACTTCCTGGTGGTAATCTAGGGTTCGCGGCTGGCGTAGATTGGCGACGTGAATCGTTCACCGACCGCTCTGACCCAGCGACTTCCGATGGCCAAGTAATCGGTGGCGCGGGTTCAAATGGTGAAGGCGCGCGTAGCGTGAATGCTTTTTACACTGAGGTTGCCGCTCCATTATTTGATGGATTCGAGCTTAAAGGTGCATTACGTCGAGATCGAATTGATTGGACGGGTGGTGATGCCTCTAAAACAACCTATCAGCTTGGTGCGACATATAATATCAATGAAAGTTATATGGTGCGTGCGTCATATGGTACCGGCTTCAAAGCTCCAGACCTTCACCAACTATTTCTGGGACAGTCTTTCGGTGTAACTGAAGCTGTAGACTTCACTTATTGTGAAAATGTTGGAATTCCTGCCGATGAGTGTCCTAGCCGTCAGCTGAATAGTCGTAGCGGTGGTAATACCGAGCTTGAGCCGGAAGAGTCCAAAAGTTGGAACGTCGGATTGGTCGCTCAACCATTTGAAAACTTTGATTTGACTGTCGATTATTGGTCACTTGAAGTGGAAAATATTGTTGGTACTCTTGGTATTCAAGAAATTATTAACAATGAAGAACAGTATCCTGAATTGGTCAATCGAGTTAATGGGCGTTTATTCGGTGTTGGTGATGAAGCATATATTCTTACAAACTTACAGAACTTAACCGAAGAGTCGGCTAAAGGTGTAAGTATTGATATGAATTACCTTCAAGAATTTGGTGACTTTGGAGTCATCAATTGGGGACTACGTGCTGATACACAGCTTGAGCATTTGCGTCAATCCTCAGCAACACAACCATTGTGTGACGATATAGGAACGACCAGCGAACCAGAGTGGAAGGCAAATCTTTCTGCTGATTGGCAGAATGGAGCGCATAGTGCTGGTGCGCACGTCCGCTACTTAGGAACAACAGACGACTATGTCGGCGGCCGAGTATCTGGCTCATGTGGATTCCAAAATGATGCGATTCCAGTAGATTCATATACTGAACTTGACGTTTATTACGGCTTCCAATTTGCAGAAAATCAAAGCATAAAAGTTGGTTTACGTAACCTTACAGATGAGAATCCTCCAATTTCAACTCTTGGTGGTTGGCCATTTTATGACCAAGGTCTGTATAGCAATATCGGACGTTTCATGTACGCGCGCTATAGCGTTCAGTTCTAGAATGTTGGGTTAATTACAATAAGGAAAAGGCACCCAAGAGGTGCCTTTTTAATATTTATGATAAAACCTCTTAATAAATTTATGCCACCTATAGCTGTCCTTCAGGTGCCAAGTTCCGAAAATTTAAATGAAACACTTAAGCGGAGTTTAAATGAACTAAAATCTGAGGGGTATAGTAGAGATAAATTTCCTACCGATGATGGTGATGTTTTTGTAAGTCAATTTGATTTATTTAAACAGTCTAGGAAAGACGGTATCTCGGAGCTTAGCGCGATATTTAAGCAGGTAGCACAAGAAGTAACGGCTTACTTTTGTGGTTTATCAAAGAGTGAATCATTAAGCCTTAATTACTCCTTCGAAAGCTGGTTTCACTTTTCTTACTATGGTAGTAGTAAAAGTGTTCACTCACATGGTGAATATAGTTGGGCAATGGTTTACTACGTTGATACTGGAGATATTATTGATAATAAAAAAAATAGTGGAAAAATAAGGCTCTACAATCCTAATAAGCCAGCATCAGTAATACCTGACTTTGTTAATGAGCATCTTCAGGGGGCATATAGTTCCTCAAACATTACCTTGAGTCCGAGAAATGGCACGTTGATAGTGTTTCCCGGCTATTTGGAGCACGAAGTTTTAACTTATTGGGGCGAGTCACCTCGGGTTATGGTGGCAGCTAACTGCAAGGTCACTTGAAATGTAATTATGTGATGGGTGAACACATGTCGTAAATTTAGTTTGTCACTGCAAAAAGGAACTCTAGTTCAAAGTCAAATAGCCATATTCCCTAAACCTTCCCCCAAACCAGCCGATAACAACACATAAGCTCTATCATTAAAGGTCAGGCTATGTTTTATCGGGTGCTCATTCTTTGTTTCTCACTGTCATTTTTCTTGGCTTCAGGCTCAGCAACAGCGCATGCTAACAACCCTCACGAAGCTATCGGCGACGACTTAGCCGAGCAACTCGCGAGTCAGCTCACTCACGACAATCATTCTCACTATGGGTCTAACATTGGCGTAACTCGCTGGGTATTAGCGGAGACGCTTGAGCAGCCGCAAGCGGGTGATTCGTTAAACGAACTCAGCCATCAGTTGAGCGAAAGCATCTATGCGCATCTTAAAGAGCGCAATTTAAGCCTGGTTGAATTCCGTGCCAAATCTTACATCTCTGTCGCGGAAGAGGGGGCTACGCTGCTTTCCCGTGACGTAGATGAGCTTGAACAACATCCTGAAATTGACTGGGTTCTGGTGGGAACTCTGTCTCGAAAAGACGCGGGGACTATGGTTAATTTGCGTATTGTCGACCGTCGTAATCAGGAAGTTTTGGCTGCGGCTAATCGTTATGTTCCTAAACACTTGTATTGGCCAAATAAACAAACTGAGCTAGTTAACGGTCGTTTACAGCGTCATTAAAAAGAGGCACAGCCATGAAGTTATCCATTTTTGTAAGTTTTACTGCGTTGTTTCTGGGAGCCTGCACCATGTCGCCGACTAAGCAGGAAGTAGCGCAGACTGAAGTAAGCGACGAAGAGAAAGCGGCAGCAGAGGAAATTTATACTCAGCCATACAGTGCCAGGTATAGCGCTGAGCTTGCCGAGCAACTGGTCAAAAATGCCAGCATTCGGCTGAATAGCGCAAAGGTGGGGATAACTAATTTGGTTGGGGTAACTGGCCAATATGACCAAAGTTCGCCGTTAAGTATGGTGCTGTCAGAGCAATTGGTGCAGGAGCTACACAGTCGTGAGCTAAGCGTTCTCGACTTTAAAGCGACTGACTTTATCCGGGTGACTCCAAAAGGTGACTTTGCGTTAACTCGTGACTATCTGGAACTGGATGAGATCATGCCAATTACTCATGTATTGGTCGGTACTTTGTCTCATCACCGGAATGGCGTTATGGCTAACGCCCGGTTAGTGAATATCAATACCAAAGAAGTGGCCAGTGTGGCGCAGGTATTTATTCCGGAGTCGGCGGTTAGACAGCTGGACGAAAACTATGGGCAACCGGTACTCCGCAAAGCTCCATAGTGAAAAGGGCCTGACGCTTTGTGTCAGGCCTGCCAATTTCCAACGTCTATCGTATTCTTTCTAACGTAACTCAGGTTTCAGTAAAGACATAAACTCACGAATACGCTCGGCATTTTTGCCAACATCGCTGCGCCCTACGCGTGACTTACTGCGAATATCTAACTCGCTACCATCTGCTGTACTACGAATTCGAATAACTACGTCGTCTTTAAAGCCAAACCAGGTAGTGGTTGCCGTGGCTTCAATTCTGCCTTCTGCTTCAGAGCTTTCCACTAACTCCCAGCCCATTTTATCGACGGCCAGTAATGCAGCCGAAAAAAGTTCATTCGGTGACTCCAGTGACTGGTATGTGCTTAGTTCAGGGTAAGCCTGACGTTGCTGTTTAGCTGTCTCTTCTCCGGCATATTCAACAGGGTTGGGGGCATCTGCACGCAGCGGCGCAATAGCCACAAACTCAGGCGGGTTTTGTGTGTCAGTCGTTATGTCATGAATAGCCGGGACATTCTGTGCTTTCAGGTACTGACTGAAAGGCATATAAAAAGCAAATCCTCCGGCAATAATGGCTAAACCACTAAGCCCGGCAACCAGCCCTTGTGGGCGACGAATAAAGTACCAGATAATGTTAAGCACGAAGGTTGCCGCACCAATATAAGCAGCCCAGCGCAGCAATAAGAAGGCCGTGCCTAGCTCGGCTGTTCCGCTTTTGTATAAAGGCCCTGATATAGCAAGCAGCACTACAGATAATAAACCCAGAAGAATAAATAAACCGTGTAACGCTTTCATAAAGACACCCTTAAAGTAATGTTGCCTGCTATTACGTCACTACATTGGGTTTGGGTCAACGGGAATTTAACAGTTTGACTCTTTTAGCGGTTTTCTAAGTTATTTAATTTCCAGTTATAGTCAACAAAACGAATATCTAAAGACTGGAAGTTCATGTTGTCAGAGCTGCTCGAGCCATAGGAGAGGGCTCCCCGATAACTTCTCAGGTAGTCTTTAAGCCCGTCAAAGTCCTCCCGGTACCAGTCAAAAATCTTCGACAGATAAATACCTTTATCATCAATACCGTTTTTATCGCGGTCGTTTAAAAAAGTGACCATCTGATCTTCTAGTTGAGTCTCCAGACTTTCACCGGTAAAGGCTTCTGCGCGCAGCTTAGGGCAGTTTACTGCCGCGCAGACTAAAGAGGCATGTATACGAGGCTCGTCAAAGTCGCCCCGAATTTTTTCGTGCTCAACCCAATCCAAAGTACGTTTTTCACCTAAAAGCGTAAAAAACGATTTCTCCCATGGGCTGGCAAATAGCCCGCCTAAATCGCGAATAGAATCAGCTTCGCCGGACTCAAATTTATCGATATTGTCGATAATAAGCTGCAGGGTGAAACCGTTGTATGCATTGATTAAAAAGGCCAGTTTCTGCTCATGCGTCCAGCTTTCATACTGTCTCGGCTCAACTGCAGACAGCGAGGCGAGATAATTGTCCAGGGGCAGACGGTTTTCAGACAACTCGCGGTAACTAACCGCTGACTTCAAACCGTCATCATAGACTGCAACATAGTCACTTAAAACATCACTAAAAGCGGCATGAGACTGATCAAATGACTGTGCAGCTGCCGCCATTTGAAAAACTAAGCCTAAAATAAAGAGTATCGCTCGCATTACATGTTCCTGTCTTCGGGTTACTATGTTTTCTACTCTTTGATTGTAGGGCATTAATTTAAAAACAGATCATCAATCTTGAAACGATTCTGCGTAATCGAAAAATACAAAAACTGCGTATAACCACAGTCAATAAAAAATAAGGGAAACAAGAATGAAAAAGTGGTGGTGGCTAGGGCTCTTGCCGTTAACAGCGGTTGCACAAGAAAAACCAATGGAAGTTATTGAGGTTATTGGTCGCGATGACGGAAGTGTCGTGCTGCCATCGGAAGAATCAACCGAGGGTTTGTTCGGCTTAGCGGAAAGCCTGCAGGAAATCCCCCGTGCTGCCACGGCTATTAGTGCGTCGTTAATGGAAGAAGCTGCCATTAATGACTTACATGATATTGCGCGTTTTGCGCCTAACAGTTTTGCTGCGGCGGGTTTTGGTAACCCATCACTGCCAACCATTCGCGGTCAACTGGGCGAGTTATTTGAAGCGGGTATGCGCCGTCAGGCCGGTAACAATGGGCTTGGTATTCCTATGTCGTTTAATGCCATTGAGGGCATCGCCGTTGTTAAAGGGGCTCCGCCGGTTATGCTGGGCACCACGCAACGCGTGGGCGGTTTCGTCAATTTACAGCCTAAAACGGCTCGGTTGAGCGAATCGAATTCTACCTTAAAAGCTCAATTTGGTGAGTGGGAACAGTATCGTTTGCAGCTTGACCATAACTGGGTGTTAAAAGATAACGAGCAAGGCCTGCGGGTAAGCGCCGAGTACGTTGACGAAGACAGTTTTTACGACTTTCACCAGCATCGCAGTAATGACCTTTTGCTGGCGTATAAGTTTGTTCCAAATGACGACACTCAGCTGGATATTTCCTTAGAATATTACGATGTTGACTGGACAGACAACGCGGGCATTAACCGCCCGACGCAAAACCTGATAGACCATAATTTGTACATTACCGGGCAGGGTGTTCAACCGAATGGTTCGCGGGTTCCGGGGGCCGGGGCTGTTGTCAGCCCAACCGGAGAGGTTCGAATTGACCGCAGTACCACGTTAACTGACCCGCTCGACACCAATACTGCTGAAACTACTTTGTTGCACGCAAAACTTCAGCATTGGTTAAACGATGACATAGTTCTGGTTAACCGCACGTATTATCAGTATTTAACTCGCGAAGGCATTAACCAGAACAGTTTTGTTGAAATTATTGATGGCGCTCACACTTTTGAAAACCGCACTGAGCTGCACATAAACAAGAAAACGGTAGTGGGTGTTAACTTACGAATTAACGATGTACTGGGTTACAGCCAGTTCTCAACCGAGGCGGATAACCCGTCCGATTTGACCGGGCCGCTGAGCAATCGCCGTATTCCGTTAACCAATGAACAAAAAGCCCGTTTAATTGAGCTGCGTCCGGATCTCTGGGTCTCGCCGGGTAGCCAGTACGATATTGACGGCGATGGCACGGGCGATTTTATTACGTCAGACACCACCGATTCAAAAAGCTACCAATGGGGCATTTTTGTACAGCATGAACTGGATATTACGGACAAATGGCGTGTTACCGGTGGCGTAAGAGCCGACTATTACGACGTAGACGCGAAAGATCCAATTCCACCACAAGGCGTTCAAGCAGCGAGTGATACCTACAGTGACTGGCTAACGGCGGTGAGTTTATCAACGCAGTATAACTGGACACCGGATCTGACATTCTACGCAACCGCCTATGAGAGTGACTCTACGTCGAACGCGATGGCGGGTGGTACGGTATTAAATGCCGCCGGTGAAATTGATTCGCAAAACTTTGCCACAGAAAATTCACTTTATGAACTGGGTGTTAAGTACGCTCCTAGTGATGCCCGTTGGTACGCGGACGCTGTGGTCTTTGACCAGAAGCGAAGCTTGCGCAACCGTGATGGCTCTAACAGCGGTATTCGCACCGAGGGTTTTGAAACTCAGTGGCATTTCTCTTCAGCCGCAGGAACGCATGAAGCCGGTTACTGGTTAACTCTGGCGGCCAGTTATATTGATGCGTACTATGACAACTCTACGGCGTCGCAGGGTACAGGTCAGGTGGCTGATGTGTTTGATGATTCACGCCCCGATATTATAGAAGGTACAGGAGTTGGCTCGCCTAATTTCACCGCGTTCCCTGCGTCAAACCAGCAATTACAGGGCATTCCCGAAGTACAGGCGTCAGCAGTTGCTGGTTGGCGGATAACCCCTGAATGGTCGGTCGGTGGCGACTTAAGTTATACCAAGCACTACCCGTTAGATTATTTGCAAACGGTGTTTATACGCGACCAGCATACACTGAACCTAAACGCGCGTTACCGCTTTAGCGAACAGCTAAGTGCCCGTATTGACGTGTTTAATGCCACGGATCAGGACAACTGGTCACCGGTGTTTGAAGGCGGTTATTTTGGTGCAACCCTGGCCTTTCCGTCGCAGCCAAGACACGCGCGTTTAAGCGTCGATTACAAATTTTAAGGAAAGCTCATGTCATTGAAAAAGCTGTTGTTGCTGTTAGTTATTATTGTGCTGTTTATCAGTGCGTTTGCATTTGATTTAACGCAGTATCTGTCACTGGATGTACTAAAAGAAAAGCAACAGCAGCTTAATCAACTTTTTGTTGATTATCCCTTTCAAGTATTTGCTGTTTATTTTGTTGTTTATGTTGCGGCTACCGCGTTATCGCTGCCCGGCGCAACTATTTTAACTTTGGGTTCTGGTGCCATATTTGGCCTGGGTTGGGGGCTTTTGCTGGCCAGCTTCGCCAGCTCATTTGGTGCCTTTCTCGCTTTTTTAAGTGCCCGCTTTATTCTGCACGACTGGGTTCAGGAAAAGTTCGGTGAGCGCCTAACCGCCATTAACCGCGGAATGGAGCGCGACGGCGCGTTTTATTTACTCAGCTTGCGTCTGGTTCCTCTATTCCCGTTTTTTGTTATTAACCTGGCTATGGGTCTAACCAAAATAAAGGGCTGGACGTTTTACTGGGTAAGCCAAGTGGGTATGTTGCTGGGTACCGCTGTGTACGTTAATGCCGGAACTCAGTTGGCGCAGATATCCAGTCTGGGCGACGTTATCTCGGCCGACTTAATCGGTGCTTTCGTTTTACTGGGTATATTCCCATTAATTGCCAAAGCGGTGCTGGCGTTTCTGAAACGCCGCAAAGCCTTTAAAGGCTATAAAAAGCCTAAGTCGTTTGACAATAATCTAGTGGTTATTGGCGCCGGTTCAGCAGGGTTAGTCAGTGCTTACATAGCGGCCACAGTAAAAGCAAAGGTTACCTTAATTGAAAAGCACAAAATGGGCGGCGACTGCCTGAATACTGGTTGTGTGCCTTCAAAAGCCTTGCTTCATGTGGCGGAGCTTGCTCATAATGCGCGTAACGCCTCAAGTGCGGGGGTTCATGTTGGTGAAGTGTCAGTTGATTTCAAACAGGTTATGCAGCAGGTGAAGTCGGTTATAAAAGACATTGAGCCGCACGACTCGGTTGAACGTTACACTAAATTGGGTGTGAATGTTGAGCAAGGCGATGCGCGCATTGTTTCACCCTGGGAAGTTGAAGTGACCAGCAATGTTGAAGGTAAGAGTGAAACCAAACGCATAACCACTCGCAGTATTATTATCGCGACCGGTGCGAAGCCCTTAGTACCTAACTTTGAAGGACTGGACCAAGTCGATTATTTAACCTCAGACACCCTCTGGGAGTTAGATGAACTGCCTAAACGCTTATTGGTATTGGGCGGCGGGCCTATTGGTTGTGAGTTATCTCAGGCGTTTCAGCGTTTAGGTTCACAAGTTACTCAGGTGGAAATGGCCGAGCGGCTTATGGCGCCGGAAGATGCCGACACAGTAGAACTGCTAACGCAGCGTTTAACGGCAGAAGGCATTGATATTAAACTGAGCCACAAAGCCTTGCGCTTCGAGCAACACAATGGCGAGTCGGTGCTTATTGCTGAGCAGACGGTTGATAACCAGAGCAAAGAAGTTGAGATACCCTTCGACAAGGTGTTAATTGCACTGGGGCGGCAACCCAATATATCGGGCTTCGGTTTAGAAGAGCTTGGCGTACAAACCAATAAAACAGTAAGTACCAATGAGTTTTTGCAAACCAACTTTCCTAATATTTACGCTTGTGGCGATGTTGCCGGGCCTTATCAACTGACTCATGTGGCTTCGCATCAGGCCTGGTATGCCTCGGTGAATGCCTTGTTTGACCCTTTCAAGACCTTCCGGGCAGATTACTCTGTCATTCCATGGGTAACCTATACCTCGCCGCAGGTAGCCAATGTGGGTTTAACCGAGCAGCAGGCGAAAAAAGCCGATAAACCTTATGAAGTGACTGAGTATGATATAGGTGAGCTGGATCGTGCCATTGCCGATGACAGTGCCTACGGCCGAGTGAAAGTGCTGACCAAACCCGGTAAAGACGAACTATTAGGTGTGAATATTGTTGGCCCGCAGGCCGGAGAACTACTGGCGGAATATGTGCTGGCAATGAAACACGGCATTGGCCTGAATAAAATACTGGGTACCATACACAGTTATCCGACCCTGGCGGAGGCGAATAAATACGTGGCCGGCGAGTGGAAGCGCGCCAACGCGCCGCAGAAGCTGCTAACATGGGTGGAGAAATTTCATCGCTGGCGCCGGAGTTAATATGCGTTTTATTGCTGCCATCTGTTTATTGTTAGTGACACTTTTTGCCTCCGTACCATTAAAGGCGGAAGTGGTGAACTTTTATGCCTGGGGTGGCTCGCCGGAAGTAAACAGTTACTTACGTTGGGCGCAAAAAGAACTGCAAGAGCAGGGCATTCAGTTTCGCCATAATAAAGTGGCGGACGCCTCCGAGGTGGTTAAGCAGATTATAGACGGTCATTCCAATGCGGATATTATCTGGATAAACGGTGAAAACTTTCATGCGCTGAAAGAAGCTGGGGCTTTGCGTTCCATTGCCGGTGAAATTAAGGCAATGAACAACATTAACCCGGAGCTTAATTGGCAGACTGACTTCGGCGAGCCAGTGGATGGGCTGGAAGTGCCCTGGGGCGTTGGGCAATTTAACCTGATTAGCCGCCCCGGGCTTTTCGACCATAAAACAGTGACTGCAGAAAGCCTACTTAACGCTGCCCGGGAAAATAAAGGTCACATCAGCTACCCTAAACCGCCGGAATTTCATGGCACTACCTTATTAAAATCGTTGCTGTTGTCTTTACATCCGCAGCAGCGCAGTGTGTTTCAGCAGTCTGTAAGTAGTGTTAATGCAAATGAGCTGACAGAGCCTTTATGGCGCTACTTAGACAAACTGCACCCATTATTATGGCAGCAGGGCGAGAACTTTCCATCTTCAGCCGGTGAGCAAATTTCTTACCTGGCAAATGGTCAGTTAATGATGGCGGTGAGTTTTAATCCCAATGATTATAAAACTCTGGTAAATCAGGGGCGGTTGCCTGCGGGCGTTGAGCGTCATACGTTGTCAAACAAAGCCATAACTAATAATCATTATTTGGCAGTGCCGACCAGCTCCAATAACTCCGAAGCTGCGAAAACGGTTATCGAGTTTTTATTGTCTGAAAAAGCGCAGCAACGAAAAGCCGATACCAACCGCTGGGGCGATCCTTCCGTCCTTAAAAGTGCGCAAGGCTCATCGCTGCTGGAACCCACCGACGACTTCCATGCCAGCTGGCAGGAGTATCTGGAGCGGGAATGGTCCGTGCGTTATCAATAGTTGCCTGGTTATTGCTCATTATTCTGCCGGTTGGCAGTGGTGTGCTCTTTCTGCTGTTCACGTCATTCGATCCGGAAACCGGCGTCAACTTAGCGGCCTTAACTGAGCTGCTGGCAGATTACGATTCAATAGCTTCAAGTCTTATACTTGCCGTAGCCGCGCCACTCATTGCTTGTTATTTGGCGTTATGGATGGCACCGGTATTATTAAAAAACGCTCGCCTGCAGCAACTGCTATCCCCACTTTTGTCCATTCCGCATGTGGCCTTTGCGGTCGGCCTTATGTTGTTAATGAGTCCTTCCGGCTGGTTAATTCGTCTGGTGGAGGCAATAAGCGGCATTTTCCCGGCACCGCCGGCAGGTTGGCCATTACCGGAAAAGTCGTTAGTGACGGTTATGGTGGTTTTGGTTTTAAAAGAGCTGCCATTTTTACTACTAATGATATCGGCTCAGCTAAAACAATTGCCCGTTAATTCATGGATGACACAGGCACAGAGCTATGGTTACAGCGAACGGCAAGCGTGGTGGCGCATTGTTACGCCGGAACTTTTACGACGGCTAACGCTGCCTATGGCGGCTGTTATTATATACTCTCTGTCGGTTGTCGATATTCCGCTGTTAGTGGGCAGTAACACGCCGGGTGTACTAGCGCAGCGTGTGTATGAATGGAGCTTTCAGTTCTCTGCCGGTAGTCAGGTTAAGGCAATAACAGGTGCCTGGGTTTTACTGGCTATGGCTTTAATACTGCTATTAATAAATGCCCGGCATTATGCTTTCTATCACCGCTTCGTGCTCGGTAAAAAAGTAACCCAACGGGCAAAACTCAACACAGATAAAGCCAGCCGTTATACCTGGATTCTTCTGGGTGTACTGTCGTTGGGGGTTATTGTTGTTTTAGCCCTGCAGAGTCTGGCGTCGCATTGGTTTTATCCAGACTTATGGCCGGCAAAACTGACTCTTGAACGCTGGCAAACGGAGTGGGCTTACTTAGCAGAGCCAACAGTGAATAGCTTATGGCTGGCGCTGCTCAGTGCGTTGGTTGGTACGGTAGCTGCAATTGTTCTGCTACAACGGCAACGACAGAAAGCCGCCGCTTCGTTTTACTGGCCGGTGCTTGTGGCTTTGTTTATTCCGCAGGTGCCTCTGGTGCTTGGTTGGCAACGGCTAGTTGGCGGGCAATTGAGTAGTGGCTGGCAGCCGTGGTGGGTGTTCTGGTCACATGCTGTATATACTCTGCCTTACGCCTACCTGATTTTGCACGGGGCTTACACCCGCTTTAACGAGCAGTGGCTAACCCGGGCTCAAAGTTTGGGTTATAGCTACCGGGCCGCCTGGTGGCGAATTATGCTACACATGCTAAAGCAGCCCATAGCAGTGGCTTTTGCGGTTGCCTTTTCGGTTAGTATTGCTCAGTACCTGCCAACGCAATGGCTGGGGCAGGGCTTAACGCCCACTTTAACCACCGAAGCCGTTAGCGTTGCCAGCGGCGGGGACTGGCGTATTGGCAGCCTTTATGCGCTGCTACAAATGCTACTGCCACTGGTGGTGTTTATTGCTGTCGGACTCATCAGGACAAAAAGTTATGCTGAACATTCGTAACCTCGAAATAAAAAGGCGCACAAAAAATGGCACTGAGCCTTTATTCAGTCTGAATGAACTGACGGTCGAAAAAGGTGAAATTGTCACGCTGATGGGCCCCAGTGGTGTAGGTAAGTCGACCTTGCTGCGCTGGGTTCTTGGTGAGCCCTTGCCTAACTTTCATATTCAGGGAGAGTTAAGGTTAAACGGAGAAGATATCAGCGAGCGCTCAATTGCCGCGCGCCAACTGGGCATGATGTTTCAAAAAGGCGGTTTGTTTCCGCACCTAACGGTTGAAGAGAACTGCTATTTTGCGCAAAAGCCTCGCTCAATACTGAACCGCCAGCAGCAAAAAGACAAAGCTCTAGCCATGCTGAACAATCTGGGGTTAACGGACAAATGGACGGTTTACCCCGACAGCTTAAGCGGCGGGCAGTATGCGCGAATCGCATTAATCTGCTCATTATTAGCAGAACCGCAGGCTATGTTACTGGACGAACCGTTTTCATCATTAGATACCAGTCTGCGAGAAGAAGTCAGGCAGTGGACCTTTGCACAACTCAAAGACAAACAAATGCCAACCTTATTAGTCACCCACGACGGCGCCGATGCTTGCGGTCGTGTGCTTGAAATACAGGGCACAGAAGTAAAAGGAGAAGTCGCTAATGTTTGACCCTAAGCTACTTCCGGCAACCCGAAAAATTCTCGACCTCCCTGCGCGCCTACTAGTTCGTGCTGGCGTCAGTGCTGATCAGGTTACCATAACGGGTTTTATAATCGGTTTGCTGGCAGTGCCATTTTTAGCCTTTGAGCTTTATGAATTCGCGCTGGCGGCTATTTTACTAAACCGCCTGTGCGACGGTCTGGACGGCGCGGTGGCGCGGCGCACTCAGTTAACCGACTCCGGCGGTTTTCTTGATATTGTGCTGGATTTCATTTTTTACAGTGCTGTGGTATTTGGTTTTTTATTGGCCTCGCCCGAACAGAACGCCATTGCCGCAGGCTTGTTGTTAGTCACATTTATGGGAACCGGCTCTACATTTCTGGCCTTTGCCAGCGTTGCCGGAAAGCGCGGTATCGAAAACCCGGAATATCCGAATAAGTCGCTGCATTATATGGGCGGTTTAACCGAAGGTTTTGAAACCATTTTAGCTTTTGTGGCGTTTTGTTTGTGGCCACAGCACTTTTCCGTACTGGCCTATATATTCGCTGCCGCCTGCTGGCTTACCGCAATAACCCGCATTGTTGCCGGTTACCGCACACTGAAACAGCCAACGGCAAAGCCGGACGGCTCCAATGTCTGAAACGGCTTGGCGCTTAAGTATTTTTCTTGGCGTATTGCTTATTATGGTGTTGTGGGAAGTTGCCTCGCCTAAGCGCAAGCCCCGCTATAGCCGTAAACAGCGCTGGCCGGCAAACCTCGCCATAGTTGCCGTCGATACGGTATTGCTGAGAATTATTGCGCCCGTTGGCCTGACTGGAACGGCGCTTTTTGCATCAGAAAACGGCTGGGGGCTTTTCCATTACTTAAGCAAGGCGGGCACAGAAATGCCCTTTTGGTTGGCGATGGTAGCCAGCATTGTCGCACTGGATATTGTTATCTACTGGCAGCACCGATTGTTCCACCGCATTCCTCTATTATGGCGAATGCACCGGGTGCACCATGCCGATCCTGATTTTGACGTCACCACTGGGTTGCGCTTTCACCCCGCCGAAATTGTGCTGAGTTTTTTCATAAAAGCAGCGGCTATTCTTGCTTTGGGCGCTCCGGCGTTAGCCGTTATTGTGTTCGAAATTATTCTTAATGCCTGCTCTTTGTTTAACCACGGCAACGTGGCACTGCCCAAACCTGTGGAAAAGCTCGTGCGCAAAGTGCTCATTACCCAGGAGCTGCACCGAATTCACCACAGTACAGAAAAAGAAGAAACCAACAATAACTACGGCTTTAGTGTCAGTTGGTGGGATCATCTCTTTCGTAGCTTCACCGCAGAGCCTAAGGCCGGTTCCGACAATGTCGATATTGGCCTGCATGAATACCGCGAAGCAAAAATAACGACCAAACTTTGGGGCTTATTGAAGATTCCCTTTACCCGGAATTAATAGACATGGCGTCCCCGGCAGGAGTCGAACCTGCGACCTTTCACTTAGGAGGCGAATGCTCTATCCAACTGAGCTACGGGGACGTGCCGCGAATTATGCCAGAAGCTGCCGCGGGTTTCACCCTCAGTTAACCGGTACCACCCAGTCGTTCACCTGAACGTTGTGCAGCATGTTCCCTTTCGTCAACTTAGCGACGGCGGTAGATTGCTGCACCTGGGACACCTCAACTTCAAATTCACTGACTTGCCACTTCTGGCGATAACGGCCCTGGTCGTCGGTAAAATGGCTGGGCTGCACAATTTTTAGCTTGTCGCCGGTGTGTACGCCGTGCTTTTCGCCTAGGTTGAATTGAATGGTGTTGGCATCAACCGCAATAATTCTGGCGCGCACCGGTTTGCACACCACTTGTTCTTTCACGCCGGAAGCTAAGTCGCGCAGGCCGCTATCCAGTGCTGCACCAAAAGGTTCATTCCAGAATTGTGCGGTAGCAACATCAACATCGGTGGTGCGGTCAAAGGTCCAGGGTTGGGTGTTTTCAACTCGTGCCCGGGTAACCAGTTGTCCGGTGGTGGCATCGAGAAGGTACAGTGTTAATGCGTAATGGCGGTCGGGGTCGCTGGACCAAAACCAGCTAGATTTGGTATCCATCATGGCCAGGTCGTCAAACATGCCGAAAATAACGAACTGACTGTCATTAGCTAAACCAATGCTGCGGGACATACGACCTAATTCTTCCAGGTTCAGGCCGCTGAGTGCCTGGTCTAAACCGGCGTGACGGTGCAGGGTGTGGGCAATCTGCAACTGGCTGCCAACGCCGCCTAATTCACGGGCTAAACGTTCGGCCGCTACCTTGCCTATTTCCCAAATTTGCCCCCAGGTACCATGGGCGCGGTCGCGCAGCTCAAATGGCACAACGGTAACGGAATTTTTGTAGCTGCTGCGGGTACAGTCGCCTTCGCGGTTCCAGATATCCGCGCGAAGCAGAACAATAACGCGGTCGTCACGTACTTCTTCGCGAACTATGGTCACCTGGTCAACGTTCCCTTGGCTATTCCACTGGGTTTCGGTGTTTTGTAAAACGCCGTCTACCACTTGCTGAATACTGGAGATGTTACCACCAGAGGTTAATAATGCCTGCTGAAGGGCGTTTTCTATGGCTTTTTCGCGTGCGGCATTGGTATCACCATTAATAATGCGGGCAGTGCCCTGAGCTTCCACCCAACGCGCTTCGCTTGGCATAGCAATAAAGAAAACAGAGGTGATAAGTAGCAGGGTTTTCCAGTTCATGGTGTTAATGCATCCCAAGTGTCAGTTTTTAGTCGTTACTTTACTATCGGAATTAACTGCAAAAACCCTGCCATGTTTAACTCAATAAAAGTGGCGCTTAATAATAGACAACGCGTTTCACTTTTTGCTGACGGTTGGTGCTTTGATAAAGGCGGTGAACCTTTTCAAAATCAAGGCGTAACTCTGTTGCGTAGTATTCGCCTACGGTGTAGGTCTTAACCACTTCTGCGCCACGAATCACTCCGTCTACAGAGGCCTGAAAACTGTCGCGGTTTAAAGCCCAGTCTTCCACTGAGCTGCTGCCGGCAATGCGCTGGCCATAGACTTGCTCAGCAAGCTCGCGGTAGGCGGCTAATTTAGAGGCGCGCATGGCGTTTAAGTCTTTTAGTTGTGCATTTTCGCCTTGCTGAGTTTCAATAGGGGCGTAGCCAACCGCATTCAACACCGGAAATCTGTCTGGTGTCTGGGTGTCCCATTCAACGTGCTTTTGATCGTACACAATTTTGTTGTAAGCACTACAGCCACTTAATAACAGCACAGATGCAAATAGAGCGAAAGAGAGTAAATGCTTAGCCATAACGACCTCTGATTGAACAAAGTACTTATGGTTATAACGGCTGGACTGGCAAAATCTTTAGCGAATTTTCCCTTTACTATTGTAGGTAAGGGTATCTTTTCGTGCGGACTGTAAAATGGATTGTTTTAACTGCTCAATACTGTTTAGCGTTGACTGCACCACGCGTTCATTCACCTGACTTTGATGCTGAACGTCAGAGAGGGTGGTTTTAATGGCTGCAACCGCTTCAGCTAAGTCCGGGTCGTCTTTTAACTGCTCGTTGTCCGGGTGTTGAGCCAATTGCTGGTCGAGTTCGCTAATATGGATAAGCGTCTTTTCTTTGGCGTCGGCAATAGCATTAACATCGGCGTGTTGGCGCTCGACAATGGCATTAAGCTCACGTTGTTGTAGCAACGCAAGGTTTTCCAGCGAGTCTGCCATATCCTGTAATATATCGTTAACAGGCGCCAACACGGTCATTATTCGTTGCTGCCGTTACTGAACAGATCAGACTCAAACTGCGCCAGTTTATTGGCTAGTTGTTCAACGTTAATTTTGTACGAACCACTTTCAATGTCGGCTTTAATTTTATCAACTTTGGCCTGGTCAATGCCGCTGCTGTTCATTGCTTTTTCCTGTAAGCCACTCAGTTGTTGCGCTTCGCTGGTTAACGAAACGGCCTCACCACCTTTTTGCGAAACCGCAGCAGGCTTCGTCGGAGCATCGCTCTGTACTTGACGGTTGCTGGATTTGCTATCAATGTTGGCATTTTTCAGCCCGGCATTGTTAATGTTAATTGACATTGTTTTTAGCCTCGCTAGATAATATGTCTCGGTTACTTATCGACCACACTTAAAAATACTTTAATAAAAATTTTAGCACGTAGCCTGACGTTCACGTCAGGTTCTGGTTAAGTATTTTATAAATTAACAGTCACTTCATTAAGTCCTGTGACAACCGCTTGTATTGATTTGTTGGAACGTGCGTTTTCAACAACAACAGATTCACCTTTGAGGCCATCAGCCAGGGCTCTTCCGGCTGCAGTAATTCGCAAAGCTTTATCTTGTGCAACTATTGTAACGCTTTGCCCCTCACATACAAGACATGTATCGCTGGCACTTATTGCCTGACCTGCAGCAATGCGTTTTTTAATGCGGGCTCCAATTAAAGCTGTCATGTCAGTAAATACATTTGAGCGAACCCGATTAAGGTCAACTTCAGAAAAAACTAAATCACTTTCGCTTATCATCTGCCCCGGAGCCATAGGTGAGGCTGCCGCAACAACATTTTTATAGCGATAAATTCGAACGGGCACATAGGTGCGCCAGTTAGCTTTGCCGACACATTCAATTTCAATGGTAGTGTAGCTGTCGAGGTTGGCGTTAGTTGCCAGGCCAACTTTTGGTGGCTGCGCACAAATTTTGGGAGCCATGCGCGGGTCGAGGTTATTGGCAACGACTTCTACACGACCATTATCCGGCGCTGAAACTCGTTGCTCCACATAATTGTGAGCCAGCTCCTGTAACGCTTTGTAATTGAAACGCAGACTTTCATCTGAACCGCTTGTTTTTGCGTTAACGGAATTAATGCCACAAGTTATAAAAAAAATCGAACTGATCAGCAGCGATTTACGTACTATCATAAAAATTCCTGATGTTATCCGTTAAGGTTATCTGGTCGAGTGCCGAAAAAAACGGTATAACGTCAAAAGTTCGGCAGTTCGATGGTTTCAGTATGGTTAATGTAGATGTAAGCAAATACCGTGCCGAAGTAGAAGTAGCCTGCCACATAACAGGAGTGAACAATGGCTAGCATTCTCGATTCAGTGAATCAACGCACACAAATGGTCGGTCAGAACCGACTGGAACTATTAATGTTTCACCTAAATGGTAAACAACGCTTTGGCATTAACGTATTTAAAGTACGTGAAGTACTGCCATGCCCTAAGCTTACGGCTATGCCTAACCGCAACCCATTGGTTCGCGGTATTGCGCACATTCGTGGTCAGGCAATATCCATTATTGACTTAAGCATGGCTACCGGTGGTCGGGCGTTAACCGATGTTCAGAACCGTTTCGTTATTATTGCTGAGTATAACCGAACCATTCAGGGGTTTCTGGTTGAAGGGGTTGATCGCATTATTAACATCAACTGGGAAGACGTTATGCCGCCGCCCAAAGGTACCGGAAGAGATGCGTATCTCACCGCGGTGACCAAAGTGGAAGATGAATTAATTGAAATTATTGATGTGGAACGCATTTTAGCTGATATTATGCCGGCTAATATGGATGTCAGCGAAGAAGTTGCGAATGCACCTATCAATGTTGCAAAAGAAGACTTAACCATATTGATTACGGATGACTCTTCGGTTGCCCGTAACCAAATAAAACGTGCTTTACAGTCTTTGGGTATTACGCTCGAAGTCAAAAAGAATGGTAAAGAAGCTTTAGATTACTTAAAAGATAAAGCCAAGGAAGTGGGGGGCTTAGTTCATCCTCATGTGCCTGTTCTGGTTTCCGATGTAGAAATGCCGGTTATGGATGGGTATACGCTTACCGCTGAGTTAAAAGCTGACCCGAATTTACGCGATATTCATGTTATTTTACATACATCATTGAGTGGTGTGTTTAATCAGGCTATGGTGAAGAAAGTCGGTGCCGATGATTTTATTGCAAAATTTCATCCGGATGAGCTGGCGACCGCCGTACAAAAATGGTTGAACACAGAAGTTATTGCGTAGCCTGATGCTATTGCATCAGGTGCGATATTAGGCCTGACGTAAACGTCAGGCTACGGCCTCGGAGCAGACTTCGGTGCCAGGTAAGAATATTGAACCTGACGTGAACGTCAGGCTACGAAACGAATGAAACTGAAACGGAAGTTGTTTATATAACGTGATAGATCGCGAATTAAGTTTATCGGAATATCAGGAATTTCGTCAGTTCCTTGAACATCAATGCGGCATCGTATTGGGTGAAAGTAAACTGTATCTGGTGAAGAGTCGGCTGAGCCCTTTAATGGGCCGGTTTAATGTCGATTCGCTGGCGGAGCTTGTAAAACGCTCAATGAAGCTAAGTGAGCGCGCGTTGCGGGCAGCGGTTATTGATGCCATGACAACCAACGAAACCTTATGGTTTCGCGATACTTACCCGTTTGAAATTCTGAACGACCGTATTCTTCCTGAATATAAAAATCACACCGGCCCTTTAAAAATTTGGTCTGCAGCCTGTTCCTCCGGGCAAGAACCTTATTCTATTGCCATGACGTACTTAGAGTATAAGGCGAAAAACCCGGGAGGCCTAAGAGCTGGCATAAAAGTCACGGCAACTGACATTTCTAATAAGGTGCTCGAGCAATGCGCAATTGGTGAATATGATAGCCTGGCTCTTGCCCGTGGTTTATCGGCTGAGCGTAGAAATAAGTTTTTTACTGACGCCGAAACTAAAGCCGGCTCCATGAAGGTAAAAGACGAGCTTAAGCAGTTTATTCATTTCCGTCACTTAAACTTGCTGGACAGCTATTCTTTGCTGGGCAAATTCGATGTTATTTTTTGCCGCAATGTTCTTATTTACTTTGCCCCTGAAGTAAAGCGGAAAATTATTGCCCAATTCCGGCAATCGCTTAACCCCGGAGGCTATCTTTTCCTTGGTGCTTCTGAATCTATTTCAGGACTTACCGAGGATTTTGAGATGATCCGCTGCCAGCCCGGCATAATTTACCGAAGAAAATAGTTTCCTGCAGGAAATGTCCGTCTGAAAAAGTAACAATCCCTCCTTAAACTGGCACACTTCCTGCATTGTCTTCACTATCGAACACTGTGGAGACAAAAATATGGCACTTTCCATGGACAAGCTTATGGGAATACAGCAATACACGCTGGGTGTACGCACTCAGCGCGCGGAGCTTATTGCCAATAACATCGCCAACGCTGATACCCCCGGCTACAAAGCTAAAGGTCTGGACTTCCAGCAGGCGTTGCAACAAGCGCAACGCGGTATGGAAAATTACAAGCTGGCACGTACTCACGAAAAGCATTTCAGCGTTGAAATACAACCTCAGGGGACTGAAAAGTTCCGCGTACCTACGCAACCGGATACGGGCGATGGCAACACCGTTGATGTGCAGTTGGAACAAAACTTGTATGCACAAAATGCGTTGGAGTATGAAATGACCATGAACTTTCTTGATGGCCGCATCAGCGGTGTGAAGAAAGCCCTGGGCGGACAAGGGAGATAATAAGTCATGAGTCTGTTTAACATTTTTAATGTGACCGGTTCGGCTATGAGTGCTCAGTCAGTACGGCTGAATACAACGGCAAGTAACCTGGCAAATGCTAACTCAATCAGCAGCAGTATTGATGAAACTTATCGGGCCAGAAACCCGGTTTTTGCGACAGCTTTAGCCGATGCTAACGGCAATTACCGAGGCAATAGTCTGACGAATCAGACCCAGGCGGGTCAGGAAGCGGGTGTCAAAGTACTGGGTATTGTGGAAAGCCAGGATCCGCTGCAAATTGAGTATGCTCCAAATCATCCTATGGCTGACGAAAGCGGTTATATCTACCGTCCAAACGTCAACACCATGGAAGAAATGGCAAATATGATTTCGGCTTCGCGTTCCTACCAGACAAACGTACAGGTAGCGGACACTGCCAAAACAATGACACAACGTTTATTGCGTCTGGGTCAAGGGTAAGCAGGAGATAACAAATGGAAGGCGTAAGCACTAATTCCTACATCGACAGCATGAAGTGGAAGAAAGAAGACGATGCCAGATATGCTGATCCAGATGAGCGGAGCAAGCTTGAGCAGGAAGACTTCTTCAAGCTGTTAACCGAGCAGTTGAATATGCAGGACCCGTCTAAGCCGGTCGAAAATGATCAGATGATTGCTCAAATGACCAGTTTCACTATGGCAGAGGGAATAACCGGTCTCTCTGAGCGTTTTGACCAATTTGCCAGTGACATGACGTCAAATCAGGCGTTGCAGGCTTCAACTATGGTTGGTCGTAAAGTGTTGGTGCCAACGGATAAGGCTAACCTCGAGTCAGGCGCGGGAGTTACCGGTATGATAGCCACTCCGCAAACGGCCCAAAATGTGAAGATAAGTATCAAAGACTCAACCGGCGCTACCGTCAAGACCATTGAAATTGGCGATATGGCTCAGGGAACTAAAGAGTTTGAATGGGACGGGAAGATGTCAAACGGCGAAGAAGCTCCTGCCGGTAACTACTCTTTCTCCGTGAATGCCCAAGTGGCGGGGCAGACTGAAGAATTACCCATACAGATGCACGCTCGTGTGCAAAGTGTCAGCACCGGCGGTGACCGCGGTGTGGTTTTGAATCTTAAAGGATTAGGTGGCATCAAGCTTTCTGATGTGACTGAAATTAGCTAACAGGTGAGGTGACTTATGTCATTTAATATTGCACTCAGCGGTATCAACGCATCACAAAAAGACTTAGATGTAACCGCGAATAACATATCAAACGTAAAAACAACGGGTTTTAAGCAGTCTCGTGCTGAATTTGCTGATGTTTATGCTACCAGTATTTTTAATGCGGGTAACACTAAGGTTGGTGATGGTGTTTTGACCTCATCAGTTGCGCAGCAATTTAGTCAGGGAACTCTGGACTTTACAGAAAACTCGTTGGACATGGCTATTAGTGGTAACGGATTTTTTGCTACCACTGATGGGTTAGGTTCTCGCGACATGACTTACACTCGTTCAGGCGCTTTTAAGCTTAACGAAGATAAATTTATTGTCGATAATCAGGGCAATTACCTGCAGGGCTATCAGGTCGATCGCAATAGTGGCACAAACTCCTCTACTGCATTGGCGACGACTCAGCCTATCCGTATTCCGGATGTTGCAGGCGCGCCGCAAAGTACCGACAACGTGTTTACCGCGTTTAACGTGGATGCGCGTCGTTCACCAATTGATGGAACGGCTAACCCATTTGATCCTGAAACACCAAGTACTTACCACAGCTCTACGTCCGCTACGATTTATGATTCACTAGGTGAATCCCATACGTTGTCAACTTATTATGTGAAGCGCGGCAACAACCAGTGGGATGTTTATGCGACCTTTGACGGCGACGAAATTGACTTAGCGCCAACAGGCACTGCGACATCGACGCCAGCCGCAAGGGACTCTGTTAATGGCTATTCAGGTTTAGAAATAAACTTTTTAGGCAGTGGTGAACCGGACGTGCCTGCAGGACAGATAACATTTGATCCGGGCACTATCGACTTATCTGGTAACAACGCCGATGGTGACCCCTATCTGAATAACGGTGCGTCCGCACAAACGGTTCAGTTTAACTTTCAGGATTTGAGCGGCACAACAAGCCCGACGCAGTTTGCATCGGACTTTGAAGTAACCAACCTGGATCAGGACGGTAGTACTGTTGGTCGTTTGACTAACGTGGATATTGATAAGGCAGGATTAATTGCTGCAACCTACTCTAATGGTGATGTCCAGTATTTAGGACAGGTTGCGATTGTCCGTTTTGCTAATGAGCAAGGCTTAACCCAGATAGGCAGTACAAAGTGGCGGGAAAGCATTGATTCTGGCGAGCCTTTAGCTGGTGAAGCCAACACCGGTACTTTTGGTGGTATTGAAGCATCAGCACTGGAAAACTCTAACGTTAATCTGACCAAAGAACTGGTTGATTTGATAACAGCGCAGCGTAACTTCCAGGCGAACTCGCGTTCGTTAGAGGTTAACAACACTATTAACCAGACGATTCTTCAGATTCGATAATAACTTCTCGGTTATTAGCTTAAAAAAGACGCCTTCGGGCGTCTTTTTGTTTTTGGCATGAAATCTGCATTATCTACATTATAGAACCCAGATGACAAAATTTTGGCTGGAGGTCAGCTATGGACAAGATGCTATGGGTAGCAATGAGCGGCGCGAAAGAAAATATGAATGCTGTCGCTGTTCGTGCCAACAACTTAGCTAACGCCAATACCACGGCGTTTAAAGGCGACTTGCAACAGGCGCGGGCCATGCAAGCCTTTGGCGAAGGTTTGCCAACACGGGTCTTTTCTATGACGGAAAGCCCCGGGCAAAATTTTGCCAGTGGAGCAATACAGACAACCGGCCGGAACATGGATGTTGCCATTAAAGATCAGGGCTGGATTGCAGTCGATGATGGCAGCGGTAATGAACGTTATACCCGAAACGGTAGCCTGGAAGTCGGCACTGATGGCTTGTTGAAAAACTCAACAGGGCAGACGGTGCTCGGCAATAACGGCCCCATATTTGTACCCATGCCGATAGATAACCTGGCTATTGGTTCAAACGGAAATATCTCGATACGTCCGATGGGGGCTCCGGCGAATGCGATGGAAGTGATTGACCGCATTAAATTAGTTAACCCGCCGAACGGCAATATGGAAAAAGGTAACGGTGGCTTATTTAAGTTAAAAGATGACCAGCAAGCCTTAGCCGATGCCAATGTCAAACTGCAAATTGGCGCTCTGGAAGGCAGTAACGTGAATAGCGTCGAAGAAATGACGCATTTGATTGCTCTGCAGCGCCAATATGAAATGAACGTCAAATTAATGAAAACGGCCGATGAGAACGCCCAGCGTTCCGAGTCGCTGATGAGAATGAGCTAAGTTTAGCCCAGGAGAAAGACCATGAACCCAGCATTATGGATAAGTAAAACCGGATTGGACGCGCAGCAGCGCGATATTTCAGTTATTTCTAACAACCTGGCGAACTCCAGCACCATCGGCTTTAAAAAGAGTCGGGCGGTGTTCGAAGATTTGTTGTACCAGAATATTAACCAGCCGGGTGGGCAGTCGGCACAAGACACCGAATTACCTAATGGTTTAATGCTGGGCGCCGGGACCAAAGTTGTTGCGACGCAAAAATCCCATACTCAGGGCAACGTGCAGACCACCGATAACTCGCTTGATGTGATGATTGACGGCAAAGGCTTCTTTCAGGTGTTAATGCCGGATGGCAATATTTCCTATACCCGTAATGGTCAGTTTTCTTTAAATGAAGAAGGGGAAATTGTGACGTCGGGTAATGGTTATACCATTGAACCTGCTATTCAGATACCGGAAGACGCTATGTCGGTCAGTATTTCACAAGAAGGTGAGGTTACTGTTACGCAGCCTGGTAACCCGGATAACGTGGTGGTTGGTCAGATTAACCTGGTTAACTTTATCAATCCGGCCGGTTTACAACCTATGGGACAAAACCTTTATAAAGAAACCGCAGTAAGTGGTGCTCCTTTAGAGGCGGTTCCGGGTGTTGACGGAATGGGTAACACCATTCAGGGCGCGCTGGAAACTTCGAATGTGAATGTGACTGAAGAGTTGGTGAACTTAATTGAGAGCCAGCGCGGCTACGAGATGAATTCTAAAGTGATTTCGTCTGTGGATCAGATGCTGAGTTACATTAACCAGCAGCTTTAATTGTTGTCGTCATTAAATAATAGCGGGTGACTTTATGCGTTCTTTACTTATTTCTTTAACCGCATTGGTTTTAGCCGGTTGTGTGCAAACGCCGCATAAACCCATGCCGGATGACCCATATTACGCACCCGTATTGCCGGAAGAGCGTGCTCAGCCTGTGGTGCCAACTGGTTCTCTGTTTCAGGATGCTTACGCGGATAATTTGTATTCCGATATTAAAGCTCGCCGGTTAGGTGACATTATTACGGTCACTTTGCGGGAACAAACGACAGCCAGCAAAACGGCTACGACGGAAACATCAAAAGAGAGTACAGCTGAATTAGCTGCCCCCACGGCGTTTGGACGTAATATCACCGTTGGCGGTAACCCGCTGTCTGCCGGTATTAATGGCACTCGAGAATTCAGTGGTGACGGCAGCTCAGACCAAAGTAATCAGTTGAATGGTGAAATTACCGTAACAGTTATAAAAGTGCTGCCAAACGGTAACTTAATTGTTCGTGGTGAAAAGTGGATGCGCATTAATACGGGTGACGAGTACATTCGTTTAACCGGCATGATCCGTCCCCAGGATATAACAGCAGCAAACCAAATCCCGTCAACCCGTGTCGCCAATGCGCGCATTGAATACTCGGGTACCGGTAGTCTGGCTCAGGTTCAGGAGCAGGGGTGGTTAACTCGCTTCTTTAACAGCCCGATATGGCCATTCTAAGGAGTAAGGTATGAGAACGCTTAAAATTTTTGCGCTGGCGGTAAGTTTATTGTCAATGCTTGCGGCACCGGTACAGGCTTCGCGTATAAAAGACATTGCTTCGGTTCAGGGAGTTCGTTCTAACCAACTAATTGGTTATGGTTTAGTAGTCGGTCTGCCTGGTACCGGAGAACAAACGCCGTTCACCGATCAGACTTTCCGTACCATGCTGGGCAACTTCGGTATTAATATTCCGGCAAATGAACGTCCAAAAATTGATAATGTCGCGGCAGTTGCCGTGCATGCAGAGTTACCAGCCTTTGCTAAACCCGGGCAAAAAATTGATGTGACGGTGTCTTCTGTTGGCAGCGCTGATGGTTTAACCGGCGGCACTTTGATGCAGACTTTTTTAAAAGGCGCCAATGGGGAAGTTTATGCGGTAGCGCAGGGCAGCCTTATTGTAGGTGGCCTGGGGGCTGAAGGTAACGACGGCTCTCGTATAGTTATTAATACGCCGACTGTCGGTCGTATTCCTAATGGTGGCGTTGTTGAGCGTGAAGTGCGCTCTGGTTTTGGCTCATCCGATTATCTTACTTTTAACTTGCATCAGTCTGACTTCACGACTGCTAAGCGTATGGCGCAAACTATTAATAATTTAGTTGGCGACGGCACCGCACAGGCCATAGACGCAACCTCGGTACGAGTACGAGCTCCCCGTGACTTAAGTCAGCGCGTGAGCTACATGTCGACCCTTGAAAATCTGGAAGTTCAGCAGGCATCTGCGTCAGCGAAAATTATTGTGAACGCGCGTACCGGCACCATTGTAGTGGGTCAGAACGTCGAGTTGAGACCAGCAGCCGTGGCTCACGGTAACATGCAGGTTACCATTGCTGAGAATGTGAACGTCGATCAGCCGAATCCATTTGCTGACGGTGAGACAGCTATAACGCCGCAGTCGATTATCGACGTGAATCAGGAAGATGCACGCATGTTTGTATTCCAGCCGGGTACAACATTGAATGATTTAGTGCGAGCGGTGAATCAAATAGGTGCAGCTCCCGGCGACATGATTGCCGTGTTGGAAGCATTGAAGCAGGCTGGTGCAATATCCGGCGAGCTGATAGTGATTTAATGGCGGTTTAAGCTATGACGGTTTCAGACTCTCATCTAAAACAAGCGCAACACGCTATGGATACGCACAGCCTTGACGGGCTGCGTCAGCGTGCGTTTAAACCGGGTGATAAAGAAGCGTTGATGGAAGCCGCGCAGCAGTTTGAAGCCATATTCCTGAACATGGTCATGGGCAGTATGCGTAAGGCCAATGCGGTGTTTGAGAAAGACAATTTATTGGACAGTCGCTATACCAATATGTACCGCGATATGTATGACCAGCAGTTGACCTCGGAGCTTTCTAGTCAGGGAAGCTTAGGTTTAGCCGAACTGATGGTAAAACAGTTGGGTGGTGATGACAGTTATGTTCCCGCGTCAATGAATCGTCATGGCGCCAATCTTGATGACCCGCGTATGAAGAATCGCGTGGATAAACCAACAGACTCGCAAAAGTTAAGCGACCAGGGCGGCATTGATGCGGGTTTGTATTATGGTAATCAGCGCGTTAATACTGCGAAGTTGAGTGACGGGAATGCCACTTTTGATTCACCCGAGAGCTTCATTGCGGCACTGAAACCTCATGCGGAACGCATTGCGAAAGAGGCTGGGCTGAATCCGGATGTTTTAATGGCTCAGGCTGCATTGGAAACCGGGTGGGGTAAACGTTTAATACCCGGAAAGCACGGTGGTTCCAGCAATAACTTATTTAATATTAAAGCTGATACGCGCTGGGACGGTGATAAGTCTCACGTTAGCACCCTGGAGTTTGATGGCGAAGTTGCCCGAAAAGAACGTGCAGCGTTTCGTTCATACGCTAATGTGGAACAGAGCTTGCAGGACTACGTTGACTTTATAAAAGAGCATCCGCGTTACCAGCAGGCTTTACAAGTAGCCGATGATCCGGCTCAGTACGCGGAGGCTTTACAAAGTGCGGGGTACGCGACAGATCCTCAGTATGCACAGAAGATTCAGTCGGTATTAAATAACCCGGCTTTTGTAGATAAAGAAATTTAGTGGTGCCGCAGGCGGCAAAAAATTGCCGTCTATACTAAATAATATTTGCTAGGTGCCGATAACGGTCACAGAGTAACTGGAGAGTCATTAATGAGTTTTGACTTATTAAATATCGGTAAGAACGGCATATTAGCGCATCAGCAAAGCCTGCAAACCACCGGTAAAAACATTAATAATACGAACACGGACAGTTATGTTCGCGAGCGCACTGAATACTTCGAGTCTTCATATGGTGGACTTGAGCGTGTGCGCGTGCAGCGGATGATTGATCAGTTTGCTAATCGCCAGTTACGTACCGATATCTCCAGGGTCAGTTACTACGAAGCCAACCTTCAACAGGCCGAGCAGCTAGACACCTTACTGGGTGACAGTACCACGAACGTAGCTTCTTCTGTAGAGAGCTTTTTTAACACTTTACAGGACGCAAATAATGACCCTGGTTCAGTTACTGCCCGGCAGTTAGTTCTTGCCGAAGCTGACGCTATGGTAACTAAGTTTAATGACTTTTCCAGTTATCTAAATGATCAGAAAAGCATTATTAACGACAGGCTAAAGCTATCGACTGACCGTATTAACTCGATATCAGAAAATTTAGCCGAGCTGAACTCGAAAATTCAGTCGTCAGGTGGTGAAAACACCGCTAACGGCAATATCAACGCCCTGTTGAACAAACGTGACGAGCAATTGCGTGAGCTTGCCGAGTTAGTGCAGTTCAGCACGGTTGAGCAAAAGAACGGCGCTATTGCTGTTAATTTAAAAAATGGACAGCCACTGGTTTTAGAAGATGGTCGCTTTAATGCTGTGGCAATAAAAAGCAATCCGGATACCGAGCGTTTAGAGATGGTGCTTAGAAAAGAGCACAGCGGCGGCAGTATCAGTGAGTTTTATGTGCCAACCGATGAAGTCGGTGGTTCTGTCGGTGGTTATCTGGAATATCGTGATGAAGTGTTAATGCCAACTCAAAAACGTTTGGGGCAACTGGCAATACGTATTGCAGATTCAATGAACACCCAAAACCAAAAAGGCATGGATTTAGATAATCAGCTAGGCAGTAAAATTTTTGATTTATCTAAAACAGAATCACAAGCACTACCTTATTCTGATAATGGTGGTACTGGCGAAATAAGCGTGCGCGTACTGGAAGGTAATAGTAAGTCGTTTCCTTCTGAAAATTTACGTATTACCAAAACAGGTAACCCGGACGAGTATGAGATAGTTCCGGTGAACAGCGACGGCACCGTCGTCAGTGGTGCCGATACTATTACGGTCACTCAGGCATCGCCCGGCACAGTGGATATTGTTGAGCTGGGAGTTTCTTTAGATCTTTCCGGGGCTGCGAACGCTGGCGACCAGTTCCTGGCAAAGCCGGCTGAAGGTGCGGCGTCTGAAATTAGCTTGGCAATAAGAAGACCAGAAGACATTGCTCTGGCTAACCCTATTCGGGTGAAAGACGGGCTGGATAATCAAGGTGCTGCGAGTATTGAAATTAACTCAATTAACACCCCGGACGATTATTACGATACTGCTAATAACACCTTACTTGGCAGTGCTCCGGCTCGTATAGAAATAACCGGCCAGACAGGTAATGCTTATGACCTGGAAGTTTTCGATAAAGATGGTAATAGTATAGGTACGGTTACTGGAACCACGGATCTTAATGGTATTTTAAGTCAAGCCGGTTTAGCCGACCCCGACTATGAAGTAGATATTAATGGCGAGCCAGCGGTAGGTGATGAGTACACTATTGAGTACAACACCAACGGCTTTGATGACAACAGCAACGGGCAGTCCATGGCCGACCTGCAGCGTCAGCAGTTGGTTCGTCGGTCTGGTGGTGAAGAAGCAGAGCCCACTATGACTTTTAATGAAAGTTACGGTCGTTTGGTGTCGGATGTGGGAAGTCGAGTCAGCCAAAATCGAGTGTTGCGTGATTCAGCCGAAGCGATTAGGTCACAAACTGAGGCGCTTTATGAATCGCAAGCGGGTGTGAATTTGGAAGAAGAAGCGGCTAATCTTATTCAGTATCAGCAAGCTTATACTGCGTCTGCCCGAATCATTACAACGTCACAGGCTATTTTTGAGACGTTGCTGACGTCCTTGAGGTAATTACTATGCGATTAAGTACAAATTTATTTTTCCAGCGCGGTCTGGACAGCTTACAAACCTCACAAAGTCAGCTAGATAGAATTCAACTGATGCTGACTAAGCAGACTAAGATATTAAGTCCTGCAGACGACCCTATTGGTAACTCGCAAGTGTTGGCGCTGAATGAAAAAATTGGTCAGAACGAGCAGTTTGAACGTAACTCAGTAACCTTAGAAAACAATTTGCGCCGCGAAGAGAGTGTATTAAACAGCATTACTGATGCTATTCAGAAAGCTCGTACGCTGGCGGTACAAGCGGGTAATGGTAGCTACGACCAGACGAACCGAAAAGCTATTGCCTCTGAGTTACGCAATATTGAAACTTCGATTTTCGACCTGACTAATGCCCAGGACGAATCGGGAGAGTATATTTTTGCCGGTTACCAAAACCGCACTCAGCCTATGGAGTTTGATGATGCTACTCAGTCGTACCAATATGTTGGTGACCAGGGGCAGCGCACCATTCAGTTGTCGCCCACACTTTATTTGCCCGCGAATGATCCGGGCAGTCGGGCGTTTTCAAATGTGTCTAAACGGGTTGACTTTGAACTGACTGGTGGTAATGACTTTATTGAAAAAGTAGCGGTAACTGATCGTAATGCGTTAATTGCCGATACCGAAGCGCGGATAGCTGCCGGTGATCCCACAGACTTTACTGTTAACTTTACTGGTCCGGATACCTACGAAATTGATGATGGCGTCAACCCAGTGGTTGCCGGAACCGTTACTGACGGTAAAGTTGAATATAATGGTATGAGCCTGGAGCTTGATAAAGACAATATGCCAGTAGCCGGAGACTCTTTTAGCTATAGTATAGGTGAACCTGTTTCTCGTAACCTATTAACCCAACTTGGTGATTTAGCCAATATTCTGGAAAAGTCGGGGCCTGAAAGCAAAGATTTTCATGAAAGCGAAATAGCCTTTGCATTGGACGACTTTAATACGATTATTGGTGATCTGACCGATACTCAGGCATCGGTGGGCGCACGGCTGAATGTTATGGACAATGCTAAACTCAGTAACGCCGATATTGAAATAGTGAATAAAAAAGCGCGGTCAGATATTTCTGACGTAGATTACTCCGAAGCGATGACCGATTTAGTAAAAAATGAAACGATCTACTCAGCCGCTCAACAGGTTTTTACTCGTATCAGCCGCTTGAGTCTGTTCGATTATATCTGACCAATGTTGCGTAACCTGACATTCATGTCAGGTGAGATATTAAACCCGGTATATGTAGCCTGACATTTATGTCTGGTCATATATCCATCCTGACGTAAACGTCAGGCTACACAACAAATATCTAGCCCACATAAAAAATTCAAAATTTTTCAAAAAAATCCTAAAGCTCCCCAAACCCCGGCCGATACCCTTTGTGAGAGGAAACTTTAACCAGGCGAAACACGAAGCCGAACACTTCCTCCAGCTTGGCAACAACGATTGAATCCAAGCTTAGGCCAGAAACTGAGGAGCATTATTATGCCTTTATATGTAAACACTAACGTCAGCTCATTGAACGCACAGCGTCAGCTGATCAGCTCAGGTAACTCGCTTGACCAAGCATTTCAACGTTTGTCGTCAGGCTTCCGTATCAACAGTGCTGCAGATGATGCTGCGGGCTTACAAATTTCAAACCGTTTAAGCTCACAGGTTAACGGCTTGAACCAGGGTAACCGTAACGCAAACGACGCTATCTCAATGGCGCAGACTGCTGAAGGTGCTTTGGATGAATCAACTAACATCCTGCAACGTATGCGTACACTGTCTATTCAGTCAGCTAACGGCTCTAACTCTGATGAAGACCGTGGTGCTTTGCAGAAAGAAATTTCTAACCTGCAGTTAGAATTAACTCGTATCGCTGAAACCACAAGTTTTGGTGGTAAGAAATTGCTGGACGGAAGTTTTGGTACTCAGCAATACCAAGTAGGCGCTAACGCTAACGAAACTATTGGTGTAACCGTTGGTGACGTTTCCGGTGACGCTATCGGTAACTACCAGGGTGGTGGTACTGTAGGTGGTGAATTTGGTGATAATACAGCAGCAGCATTTGCAACATCTACCGCTACTTATGGTTTCCGCGTTCAGGGTCCAGATGGAACTGCTACAGTAACAGCCGCAGTTGGCGATTCAGTTACTGATATGGCTTCTAAGTTCTCTTCTTCAGGTACAGGTGTAAGTGCAACAGCTGAAGTCGAAGCTACAATTACAAACTTATCAGCCGCAGACTCTGGTACTTTGCAAATTGGTACTGCAGGCGATACTAGCGACTTCGCTCTTTCTGAGTACGGTGGTGATTTAGAGAAGCTGGCTGAAGATATCGGTAAAGCTGGTTACAACGCGACAGTGAATGATGCCGGTACAGAGCTAACTATTACTGCTCAGGATGTAGATGGTATAAGTATTACTGATGACGGTGATACTGATAACACTGTTCAGTTAAACGGCGGTGCAGCCAATGCTCTGCAAACAGCTAACGCACAACTGTCATTTGATTCTAAAGACTCATTTGCGATTACTGAGACAGGTACTGCAGGCGGCGTAGGTGCGTTAATTGAAGCTGGCGAAACGGATGTAACAGGCGCGTTATCTGCTGTTAACGCAATTGATATCAGCAGCTATCAGGGTTCTCAGGACGCGTTAGACGTTATCGACGGAGCAATTGCCCGTATTGATGCACAGCGTGCTGATTTAGGTGCGGTTCAGAACCGTTTCCAAGCGACTATTCGTAACCAATCGAACATCGCTGAAAACCTTGAAGGTGCGAAGTCTCGAATCAAAGATGCGGACTTTGCTGCTGAAACTGCGAAACTGACTCAGGCTCAGATCCTGCAGCAGGCATCACAGACTATCCTGGCGCAGGCAAACCAGCGTCCACAGGCAGCACTACAGTTACTGGGCTAATACCCGACTTAACTTAATAGTGTATAAAAACGGAGCTTCGGCTCCGTTTTTTTATGCCTGAAAGAAAGTTTGAGCATTAAAAAATGCTGGTTAAAAAAACTTCAAATAAAAGCTAAAGTTTATAGTACTCTATACCGATAACATACAAGGACAGGTGTTTTCATAGTCCGTTAACAACTTAATTGATGTTTTGATAGGGAACAGGTGATTATTATGGCGGATATATCAATGGATACCCGCGATTTCAGCCTCCTCTCAACAGGGAAAGGATCGGTACAAACACAACAACCTAAAAAGCAGGATGTGATTGATGCCGTTAGTGAGGTACAGGATAAGGTAGCTGAACGTACAGAAAAGTCTCAGTTAAGCCAGCCGCTGGAGGAACCCAGTGTTGGAGATATGGTCGAAGAAATTAATAAGTCCCCGATTATACGCAACACCAGTCTGCAGTTTGTCTTTGACGAAAAAGGCGAACCGCCGGTTGTTGAGGTTATGGATACTGAAAGTGGTGAAAAGATTCGGCAAATTCCTTCTGAGCTGGCGGTCAAGTTAGCTAAAGCTATAGAAGATATGGCCGATAACGAAGAAAGTCGGGCAGGATTGTTGTTCGATAACGAAATTTAAAGAGGTGATGGTATGCCATTAGTTTCATCATTGGGTGCTCGTTCAGGTTTAGACCTGGAGGGTATCGTTAAAGCGACACTTGAAGCGGAACGCGTTCCGAAACAGAACCGGCTTGACCAACAAGAAGGACGGTTGCAGGTAGAGTTGTCTGCAGTTGGTGAAATGAGATCGGTATTATCAAAACTTCAGGATGCTGCTGAAAAGCTCACCGAAGCTAGTTTGTTTACTGCAATGAAAGCTTCTGTTAAACAGCCTGAATCAGGCGATGTTATAACTGTTGAAAGTACAGAAGATGCCGGTGCAGGTAATTTTGATATTTCTGTGATGCAGTTGGCTAAAGGAAGTCGTGCTGTATCTGCGGATGGGGCTTTTGCAAGCGCCGATGACGAAGTGAACACCAATGCCGGATCATTAACCTTTGGTGCGGGTGACGAAAGCTTCACTTTAAATATTGAGGCAGGCTCAAGTCTGGAGGATATCCGTAAAGCGATAAATTCGTCCGAGGATAACTTTGGTGTCACCGCGGATATTATTAATACTGGGGACCAGGCGAAACTGGTATTCCGCTCGAACGTGAGTGGCGAAGGTAATAATTTAACCGTTACTAACGATAACGCTGAGTTCGATGCTATTTCTACCCAGGCTAATGGTGGTGCCCCAGGCTCAGGCGGTATGAGTATTGCCGATGCTGATAAAGCGACCGATGCGATTATTGAAATTGATGGTATCCAGGCGACCAATGACACCAATGTCTTTGAAAATGTCATTCAGGGCTCAACTATAACGGCGGTTAAAGAAACCGAAGGCACAGAAACGGCCAAGCTTTCAATTGCCCGGGATGATTCAAGTGTTCAAACGTCTATTGATAACTTTGTCAAAGCATACAATGGCGTGGTTTCATCGCTGAATGAAATTGGTGGCGAAAATAGTATGCTGCAAGGTGATTCCACTGTTCGCAGCTTAAAAGGTCAATTGAATAACATACTGACCTCGACTTTTGGTAATGAGCAAACTTTGTTTGATTTAGGTTTCGGACTGGATGAAAACGGTAAGCTGGAACAAGAGAATCCGGTTACTAATGTTAGCGATGTACTGAAGAATAACCCTGCAGCTTTAGAGTCTGTTATGGGCGGCGAGAACGGCCTTGCATCTCGTATGGAAAGCTTTCTAAACGGTTATGTTGGCGCCGGTGGCTCCTTACAGTTACGGAAAGATACGATTGACGAAAGTCTGGTTCGTGTAAAGGAAAGCCGTGAAGATCTCAAACTTCGCATGGAGTCTATGGAAGAAACGTTGCGCGCGAAATATCAGGCGCTGGATTCTTTAGTCGGCCAGTTACAAAGCCGTGGGAACGCTGTCAGTGCACAGCTATCAAACCTTCCCGGTTTCACCAGAGATAGTGATTAATTAGAGGTAATATCGTATGAATGCCAAGTTAAAAGGCTACACTAAAGGCTCTCTGCAAACCCGTGTTGCGGGTGCGGACCCTTATCAACTGGTACAGATGTTGATGGCGGGTGTGCTGGAGAACCTGAATTACGCCAAAGGTGCTATTCAACGAAAAGACTTAGAAAAGAAAAGTCTTTATTTAAGTAAGGCTCAGGCCATTGTCGATTCTTTGCGCTATAGCCTGGATGACACCGCCGGATCTGATGCTGCTGGTAACTTACGTGAGCTGTACATGTATATGAGTACGCGTATTGCCGATGCATCTATTGAGTTAGACACTGACATTATTGATGAAGTAGCGCGTTTGATGCTGGATATTAAAGGTGCGTGGGATCAAATTCCAGTGGAGCAGCGCGACGTTGCTATGAGTCAGATGCAACAAGCTTCGGGCGCTTAAGTGCGAAAGAGTCGATGCAGCCTGAAAAGTTAACAAAGTTAAGCGACCAGCTTAAGCAAGAGATAGCGGATTCAGAACTTGAATCTGCTAACGCGACGTTGGCCGAACTGATTAAAAGCCTCAACCATCTTCCTGACAATTGGCAAGAGTCTCAGCAGTGGGTAACTGTTGTTGCTGAAGCAGACAAATACCTGACTGAAATTCAGCCAACACTGGAAGCAGAACAAGAAAAGGCCAGAGCAGCTATGAGTAAAATCACAAAAAGCAAAAAGGGCGTTAAGGCTTACACTAAGTAAAATTAAGGTAAGTGGCGCAACAAGCTGTTACGACAGATATAAAAAAACCGGCATATTAGCCGGTTTTTTCGTTCCCTGCGCCTAAGCCCAGGTCAGTAATTCTTTTTACAGTGCTTTGATCTTAGCATTCAAACGGCTCTTATGGCGTGCCGCTTTGTTTTTGCTGATAAGACCTTTAGTTGCGTAACGATCCAGCATTGGAGCTACGTCTTTCATTGCAGTGTTTGCTGCTTCTTTGTCTTTTGTCTCAATAGCTGCGTTTACACGTTTAAGGTAAGTACGCATCATTGAACGACGGCTTGCATTGTGGCGGCGATTTTTCTCGGCCTGGATCGCACGCTTTTTAGCAGACTTAATGTTAGCCAAGGTGAACTCCTAAATTCATTAACAGAACGCTTCTCTTATAAAGGCCGCAGATTATGCCTTTTCTGCTGTAAAAGTCAACAGTGAAAAGGGAAAAACTCAGTGCTTTAACTGAGGTTTTGATAAAATAGCATCCGTCATTGGTCTCAGTTACAATCAAAAACAGAAACTTAGCTGTCAGCCGAAAGGATCTCTCGTGTCAAAAGCTTTACTCCGCTCAGGTTTTATCGTCAGCGCGATGACCCTGATCTCACGCGTGTTAGGTTTAGTGCGCGATGTGGTCATCGCCAACCTGATGGGAGCGGGCGCTGCGGCAGATGTGTTTTTCTTTGCTAATAAAATCCCCAACTTTTTACGTCGGCTATTTGCTGAGGGCGCTTTTGCTCAGGCTTTTGTGCCGGTGCTCACTGAGTACAAGCAGGGCAAAAAACTGCCCGAACAGCAATTACTTATTGCCCGGGTGTCAGGTACTTTAGGTACTATCGTTACTGTGGTCACCATTTTCGGTGTGGTAGCCTCTCCTGTTGTGGCGGCGCTTTTTGGTATGGGGTGGTTTTTAGACTGGTGGAATGACGGTCCTCAGGGACAAAAGTTTGTCCTTGCCAGCGACTTACTCCGCATTACTTTTCCCTACTTATGGTTTATCAGTTTCGCCGCTATGGCTGGAGCCATACTCAACACGCTGGGCAAGTTTGCCGTAGCCGCTTTTACACCGGTATTTTTGAATGTCGCCATTATTGCGGCAGCTATCTGGTTGGCACCTCAGTTTGAGCAACCTGAATACGCACTGGCCTGGGGCGTATTTTTCGGTGGTTTTATCCAACTGTTATTTCAGCTGCCGTTTCTGAAAAAAGCGGGGTTATTGGTTAAACCACAATGGGGTTGGAAAGATCCGGGTGTTACTAAAATTCGCAAATTGATGCTGCCGGCTATTTTTGGTGTGTCGGTTAGCCAAATTAACTTACTGCTGGATACCCTCATTGCCAGTTTTTTAATGACCGGTTCCATAAGCTGGCTTTATTACTCGGACCGATTGCTGGAGTTCCCTCTGGGTCTGTTCGGTATTGCCATTGCTACGGTTATTTTGCCCGCGCTTTCATCACGTCATGTGGATAAATCGACTGAAAACTTCAGTGCTACGCTCGACTGGGGCATTCGCATGGTCCTGCTGTTAGGTGTACCAGCCATGGCGGGGCTTTTTGTGTTAGCAGAGCCCATGCTTATGGTGTTGTTCATGCACGGCGCCTTCAGCCCTGACGACGCACGTATGGCGTCTTACAGTCTTATGGCCTATTCCACCGGTTTGCTAAGTTTTATGATGGTAAAAGTTCTGGCAACGGGCTTTTACTCCCGCCAAGACACTAAGCGCCCGGTGAAGTACGGCATCATTGCCATGGCGGTGAATATGGTCTTTAACATTGCGTTGGCAATTCCTTATAGCTATGTCGGACTAGCGTTGGCAACAGCGGCCTCAGCGGCTATTAACGCTGGGCTGTTGGGCGTTACTTTATGGCGAGAAGGTGTTCTGAAGAAACAACCGGGAACCGGGCGTTTTATTCTACAGGTACTTTTCGCAACAGCTGCGATGATAGCGGGTGTACTGTGGTTGAGCCCGGACATTGACGCCTGGCGAACCAGTTCGTTGGTGGAGCGCCCCTGGCTTTTGGCTCAGGTGATTGGATTCGGCGCTGCCATTTATATTGGTGTGTTGGTTATTACTGGCTTGAGACCACGACATTTCCGTGCGCGCGAGTACTGATTATCGCCTCGGTATCAGTTATAATCGCGTCTTTTCCGGAAAACATTAAGATTGTGCGGGCATGGAACTGATTCGCGGTACTCATAATCTCAGAGCTGAACATTGTGGTTGCGTATTGACCATAGGTAACTTCGATGGTGTTCATCTGGGGCATCAGGCGGTGCTTAGTCAGGTCCGTGAAAAAGCTCAGCAGTTGGGTGTGCCGTCCGCGGTTATGACCTTTGAGCCGCAACCGCAGGAGCTTTTCCAGCCTGAAAAAGCGCCTGCACGCCTAACCAACTGGCGTGAGAAATATCTCGCGTTACAGGCACAAAATGTCGACCGGCATATTGTTATTGAGTTTAATAAGAAGTTTGCCAGCCAGCCGGCGCGTGAATTCATTGAACAGACTCTGGTGGGTAAGTTAGGCGTTAAATTTTTAGTGGTGGGTGACGATTTTCGTTTTGGCTACAAACGAGAAGGTGACTTCGAGTTGCTGCAAAAAGCGGGTAAAGAACTGGGGTTTGAGGTTGTCGATACCCGCAGCTATCGTCAACAGCAACAACGAGTCAGCAGCACCGCTATACGTCAGGCGCTAGAAGACGGCGACTTTGAGCAGGCGAAACAAATGCTCGGGCGACCTTATCAAATATGCGGAAAAGTCGTACACGGACGGAAAAATGGCCGAACTATTGGTTTTCCTACCGCGAACGTGCCGTTAAAGCGTTTAAAAAGCCCGTCACATGGGGTGTTTGCAGTAACAGCTCAGTTTGGTAAAGACGAAGAAATACATTCCGGCGTTGCCAACCTGGGAACCCGGCCAACATTAAATGGCGATGAAGTACAGCTGGAGGTGCATTTGTTTGAGTTTTCAGGCAATCTGTACGGTCAGCAGATGACGGTCACACCGGTGGCCAAATTGCGTAACGAGCAACGTTTTGCGTCGTTACAGCACCTACAAGAACAAATTGAAAAAGATGCCGCCCGCGCACGTGAAGCATTAGCGTGCCGGAGTCAGTAACTATGCGGAAATGGAAACAGTGACCCATGAGTGATTACAAGCACACCTTAAACTTGCCAGAAACAGCATTCCCAATGCGCGGCAACCTGGCTCAACGCGAGCCAAAGATGCTGGAGCAATGGTATGAAACTGACCTGTACGGTCAAATTCGTAAAGCCAAAGCGGGCAAGCCAAAATTTATTCTGCACGATGGCCCTCCGTACGCGAATGGGCAAATTCACATCGGTCACGCCGTAAATAAAATTTTAAAAGACGTTATTGTTAAGGCAAAAACTTTAAGCGACTTCGACGCACCTTACGTACCGGGGTGGGACTGCCATGGTCTGCCAATTGAACTGCAAGTAGAGAAAAAATACGGCAAGCCAGGAAAAAAACTGAATCTGGCTGAGTTCCGCGAGAAATGCCGCGAATATGCTATGACCCAAATTGACCAGCAACGTACCGACTTTAAACGTCTGGGCGTGCTTGGCGACTGGGACAACCCGTACCTGACCATGAACTTTAAGCAGGAAGCCGACAGCGTTCGTGCTTTGGCAAGAATTATTGATAAAGGTCATTTGCATCAGGGTTTTAAACCAGTGCACTGGTGTACAGACTGTGGTTCAGCGTTGGCGGAAGCGGAAGTTGAATATCAGGACAAAAACTCACCGGCTATTGATGTGCGCATGCCGGTTGCAGCTACGGCTGAAACGGTTGAGCGCTTTAGCACGCCGGAAGGCCATGTAGGTGAAGGCAATGTCAGCATGGTTATCTGGACCACCACGCCGTGGACCATTCCGGCTAACCGTGCGGTAACTCTGGCGGATGGGCTTGAATATACCTTAGTGCAAGTTGAAGCCAACGACGATCATCCCGCAGAGCGCGTGATTTTAGCCGATGACCTTGTTACCTCCTGTATGGAGCGTTGGAACATTACGCATTATCACAAGCTGGGTTTCTGTAAAGGCAGAGACTTAGAAGGTCTGCAATTGCAGCATCCGTTGTTCGAACTGCAGGTGCCGGTAATTTTAGGTGACCACGTGACTACCGAGAGCGGTACCGGTTGTGTGCATACGGCTCCGGGTCATGGTGTTGATGACTTTTTAGTGGGTCAGAAATACGGCATTGAAGTTTACAACCCGGTGGGTGATAACGGCGTGTACAAAGACGATACGCCACTGTTCGCCGGACAGCATGTGTTTAAAGCGAACGAACCTATTGTTGATAAATTGCGCGAAGTGGGCAATTTGATGCATGCGGAAAGTTATCGCCATTCTTATCCGCATTGCTGGCGCCATAAAACGCCCATTATTTTCCGTGCTACGCCGCAGTGGTTTATCAGTATGGACAAGAAAGGTTTGCGTGCAGGTGCTTTAGAGCAAATCAAAAAAGTTGACTGGTTCCCAGAGTGGGGACAAAGCCGCATTGAGTCCATGGTCGAAGGACGCCCTGACTGGTGCATTTCACGTCAGCGCACCTGGGGTAACCCCATTGCCATTTTCGTAAACCGCGAAACGGAAGAGCTGCATCCAAACACGCTGGAGCTTATGGAAAAAGTGGCTCAGCTGATTGAGAAAGACGGCGTGCAAGCCTGGTTCGACTTAGAGCCGGAAACTTTGTTGGGCGACGAAGCTGACAAATATCGCAAAGTCACTGACACTTTAGACGTTTGGTTTGACTCTGGTGTGACGCACCATTGTGTATTGCGTGAGTTTGACGGCTTGCGTTGGCCTGCTGATTTGTATCTGGAAGGTTCGGATCAGCATCGCGGCTGGTTCCAGAGCTCGCTGGTTACCGGTGTGGCCATGTATGACGAAGCGCCGTATCATCAGGTATTAACCCATGGTTTTACTGTTGATGCGCAGGGCCGGAAAATGTCGAAGTCTATCGGTAACGTGGTTGCTCCGCAGGACGTGATGAATAAGCTGGGCGGAGACATTCTGCGCTTATGGGTTGCGTCAGCGGACTACTCCGGCGAAATGACGGTTTCTGATGAAATTCTCAAGCGTTCAGCCGATGCGTATCGCCGTATTCGTAATACCTCGCGCTTTTTGCTGGCGAACTTAAGCGGTTTTGACCCTAAACAGGACTTGGTTGCCAAAGAAGATATGGTTGAACTGGATCGCTGGATTGTCGGACGTGCGGCAGACTTACAAAAAGAGTTGCTTGAAGCCTACAATAACTACCAGTTCCACAGTGTGGTGCAAAAACTCATGCATTTCTGCTCCATTGAACTGGGCAGCTTCTACCTGGATATTATTAAAGACCGCCAGTACACCGCTAAATCTGAAGGTTTAGCGCGGCGTTCATGTCAGACGGCGCTGTATCATATTGCCGAGGCATTAGTGCGCTGGATGGCTCCAATTTGCAGCTTCACCGCTCAGGAAATTTGGGACTTGTTGCCAAACGGACGCAGCCAGTATGTCTTTACTGAAAGCTGGTATCAGGGCTTTGATGAGTTTTCTGGTGTTAAGGACGATGAAAACGAGTTCTGGATGCAGCTATTGGAAATTCGTGATGTTGTTAACCAGGCGCTGGAGCAGTCACGCCGCGATGATGTTATCGGCGGTTCGTTACAGGCAGAAGTCACATTGTACGCTGATGATGAACTGGCGACAGCCTTGAATCGTTTAGGCGAAGAGTTGCGTTTTGCACTGCTGACATCGGAAGCGCAAGTGGCGTCCATTAATGACGCACCTGCTGACGCAGTTAAAGCGGAAAAAATGGCGTTGGCCGTTAGTGTGGCAAAATCTGAATACAAGAAGTGCGAGCGTTGCTGGCATCATCGCGAAGAGGTGGGGACTTTAGAGAACCACTCTGATTTATGCCAGCGCTGCGTAACCAATATTGAAGGTGAAGGTGAGGAGCGTCGTTTTGCCTGATTTTTCTAACCAGACTAACCGTGCAACTGGGCTGCGTTTTTTGTGGTTGACCTTGTTGCTGGTGGTTATTGATCAAATTACTAAAATTTGGGTGGCGGGTGAGTTTGAGCTTTATGAAAGCCGAGTTTTAATTGACGGGCTATTCAACTTAACTTACGTGCACAATTACGGTGCGGCTTTTAGCTTTTTAAGTGACGGTGGCGGTTGGCAACGTTGGTTTTTCACCGCCATTGCTATTGCTATCAGCGTGGTGCTGCTTATCTGGATGCGCCGCAACCCGGTGGGTTTATGGCGCCAAAATTTAGCCTTTTCTCTGATTATGGCCGGGGCTATTGGCAACGTAGCTGACCGTTTAATGTATGGTTATGTCATCGACTTTTTTGATGTTCATTATCAGGGCTGGCATTGGCCTGCATTTAATGTAGCTGATATGGCCATTACTATCGGTGCTGCACTCATGTTATTGGAAGCTTTTTTTGATAACCGTCGGGACAAAGCCGAGAACGGTCACGGGCAGTAAGGAGTTTCATTTGAGTCGTTTACCTATAGAGCACGGACGGGAAGTGGTGATGCACTTCACCATTAAACTGGCCGATGGCTCGGTTGCAGACAGCACAAAAATGTCAGGTAAGCCTGCCAGATTCCGGATGGGCGATGGCAATCTGACCGAAAACTTTGAAGCGTGCCTGGTAGGGCTGCGCGAAGGGGCGGAACGCGAGTTCACGTTAGAGCCTAAAGACGCCTTTGGTGAACCGAACCCGGACAACTATTATTATGTTGATTCGGCAAAATTTAACGATGAAACGAAACCGGAAGTTGGAGCCATTTTGGCTTTCACTCAACCGGACGGTACCGATTTACCGGGAATTGTTCGTAAAGTTGAAGGTCCAACAGTCACCATCGATTTTAATCACCCGTTGGCCGGACAAACGGTGATTTTTGAAGTAGAGATTATTAGCGTTGAGCCATGATTGGTTAATAAACCGGGCTGAACGCAGGAGGAACTGATGCAAATTTTGTTAGCGAACCCACGGGGCTTTTGTGCCGGAGTTGATCGCGCTATAACTATTGTTGAGCGGGCTTTAGAAATATTTGAGCCGCCAATTTACGTGCGTCACGAGGTGGTTCACAACAAATACGTTGTCAGTAAACTGCGCGAGGCCGGTGCGGTCTTTGTAGAAGAGTTGCACGAAGTACCAGACGATCAAATCGTTATTTTTAGCGCCCATGGCGTTTCTCAGGCGGTTCGCCAGGAAGCCAAAGATCGCGGTCTGCGGGTATTTGACGCGACTTGCCCATTGGTGACCAAAGTCCATATGGAAGTTACCCGGGCCAGTCGTAAAGGGCATGAATGCATTCTAATTGGCCACGCCGGGCACCCTGAAGTTGAAGGGACTATGGGGCAGTATAAGAACGATGAGGGCGGTATCTACCTTGTGGAATCACCAGAAGATGTTGCTCAGCTCGCAGTGAAAGACCCGGGAAACCTGCATTACATGAGCCAGACCACCTTATCGGTTGATGATACAGCCGATGTAATTGATGCTTTGCGCCAAAAATTCCCTGAGATTAACGGTCCGCGTAAAGATGATATTTGCTATGCCACTCAAAACCGTCAGGATGCGGTACGTGAATTAGCCAGCGATGCCGATGTCATGTTGGTAGTCGGCGCGCGTAACAGCTCAAACTCAAACCGCTTACGCGAGCTTTCCGAGAAAATGGGAACTCCGGCATACCTAATTGATGACGCCAGCTGTATTGATAAAGCCTGGTTAGAAGGTCACGAGAAGGTGGCTGTAACCGCTGGCGCTTCTGCCCCCGAAGTGTTGGTCAAAGAAGTCATTGCTAAGCTACAGGAATGGGGCGGTAAAACCGCAGTAGAACTGAGCGGCCGCGAAGAAAATATTACCTTTTCAATTCCACCGGAGCTAAGACCGCACCCGGTGGGTTAATTAAAACAGTTGTTCTATAGTAATACCCAAAGCATCAGCAATACGTTTTAGCGTGTTGCTTCTGTGGTTGTAACCGGGGCGCTCCATTTGAGCTACTGCTGATTGGGAAACACCGAGTTTTTGGGCGAGCTCAGTTTGACTGATTTTTTTATGCCTCCGCCAGGCTGCTACCATGTTCCCCCCCGTAAATAAGCTTATTTCCACAACTTCATGGGGAATAAACTCACCCTCTGTCTGTGAATGCAGAAGTGATAGGTAGTCTTCATAAGGTATGACGGCGTATTCCGGCTGGCCGTTTCTTTCGATGATTTGTACATCAGTAGGTGCGCTCATCTCGTTTTCTCACCTCTTTGATACGAATGACTTTAATAGTTTCGACAAATAGAAATAATACCCGGTAACGGCCAACTCTCAGTCGATAAATATCCTCAAATCCTTTCAGCTTTTTTATGTTTAAGCAGTCAGGGAACTGACGAAGGGTTGTAATTTTACTAAAGACCCTTTCTTTATCGTTTTGCGCAATTCTATGCAGTTGCTTTACCGCTTTTTTTGTCCATTGAATTTTATTCATTATATCTTATAAATAAGTTTTTGCTAATTTATCGGGAAAGCCAGAATGTTTGGGTCAGTTCGTTATCTTTTCCCCAGGACACTGTGACTTTGGTGGTAGCGTTAAACTGGTCAATAGAAGTGAGTTTTGCTGTTAAATGAAGTTGCCCGGTTTTCCTTGATAGTTCCGGGTTATTACCTTTAGCCCACGTTTGTTGAGCCTCACTTAAATAAGTCATCAAAACCTCCACCGCCTTTGCTTTTGTATGGGTACGGTCAATCGCCGATAATCCAACCTGTAAAATCTTCAGGCTACTGACGGACCAAAGAGCGACTAGCGCAGCTCCGGCCAACACTTCAACCAGAGAAAAGCCTTTATTCTTGTGCCAGTTCATAAGCCCTGCGCTCTGCTTCGAAATCTTGCTGAAGTTGCTGAGAAAGCTGTTGCCATTGATGATGTTGCTGAGCTCCTATCATTTGCGCGTAAAAAAGCAGCGCAGCTAAGCTGGCTGAACTCAAGCTTATGAGTGTTACTAAGGTGAGTATCAGAGCGAATCCTTTCGCGTTCATAGTAAGCTCCAGTTAGTTAACCTGAGGAGTGATTGTTCGTTTGAAAACATGTGTCTGTGCATTGCTGGTAACGGTAAAAATTACAACGAGCTTTGATAACCCAGTACCAGATTCCGGAGAGTAAGAGTCAGCAGTAAATTGCGTGACTTTGAATTGAGACTTATCGGTAAGGGACTGCCAGCCATACCCGGCGCAATCGAGAGTCATTGAGTTATGCTGTAGCTGTTCATTCCTGACTCGGAAGCCAACTGAGCCTCCGTTTTGCTGAGGAAACAAATAGCAATAGCCCTGAGGGTTCGAAATTTGCGTTTCGGCAGTATTTTTTAAAGTTTCAAAAAACTGATTTGCAACTGACTGAGCACTTAATAGTAAATTGACCTGCATTAGCTTGCGGTGTTGCACTCCTGTTTGCCATTGCATTTGTTGCTGCGCCGCCAGAACAACTATCGCGCCAATAGCCGAGGCTATAAGAACTTCTACCAAGCTACTGCCGCGCTCAGAAGTCATTAACATGAGGGGATTCCCGGAAGTGAATTACCCTCACTTAAGCACAATCGAATACGACCGATACTGCTGATGATGACTTTTGCCTGTCTGCTTTTGCCTATTAGCCTGATATGCCCTGGTGTTGCGGCAGCTGACTCTCCATAAAAAGTAAGCGACGCGGAAGGGCTGTAGGTGTACTTGGTTTGAATACGTGAGGCTTCGGAGTCATCGCTGAATGTGACTAAGTCGACTTCAATAGATTCCTTATTTGCTATGGACCTGGCTTTTACCAACTGCAGATAAGACAGCCAGCGGCCAGCTTCTTTTTGAAGCAACAAAGACTCTGTCTGCTGAGTAAATATTGGCAGGGCCGAAGCACCAAGCATCGCACTGACAGCCAATGCTACGACCAATTCCATAAGAGAGTAACCGCGCATAAAAACACATTATTTTGAAAAAGAGCAACGAGTATAGAAGCTGCTTAAGCTTTGTCTGTAAGCCCCAACTGAAACGAATGTAAGATAACCTCCGAATAAAATAAAAGCTGGCTCGATTCTTGAATAAAACATCGCAGGTTCAACTTTTTGACGCAACAGGAAGACGTATGGCGAGCGGTGCCGAAAAGTTAGTAAATTTAAGAAATTTCACACAGAACAATGCGCACCTTATCAAAGGTTTCGGCACGCCTGTGGCTATTATGGCTATTCTGGCCATGGTTGTTTTGCCCATTCCGGCCATGGTGCTCGATATTTTGTTTTCGTTTTCAATTACCCTGTCACTGGTGGTTATGCTGGTGGCGGTTTATACCCAACGTCCGCTTGATTTCGCCGCTTTTCCTACCGTATTGCTTATCGCCACGGTATTACGCCTAAGCCTTAACGTTGCCTCAACCCGTATTGTTTTGCTGGAAGGTCATAATGGTCCAGGGGCTGCGGGCTCGGTGATTGAAGCTTTTGGTAGTGTTGTTATCGGCGGCAACTACACTGTGGGTCTGGTGGTGTTTGCGATACTGGTTATTATCAACTTTGTGGTTATTACCAAAGGTGCCGGCCGTATTTCAGAAGTAACCGCCCGTTTTACCCTTGATGCTATGCCAGGTAAGCAGATGGCTATCGATGCTGACCTTAACGCTGGTCTGATCAATCAGGAAGAGGCCAAAGCCCGGCGCAGTGATGTAACTCGTGAAGCGGATTTTTACGGCTCTATGGATGGTGCCAGTAAGTTCGTAAAGGGTGACGCCATTGCCGGTATTCTTATTCTATTTATTAATATTATCGGTGGTCTGCTGATAGGTATGATTCAGTATGGCTTAACCTTTAACGAAGCCATTGAAGTTTATACGCTACTGACTATTGGTGATGGTCTGGTTGCGCAAATCCCTTCTCTATTACTGTCGGTTGCAACCGCCATTATTATTACTCGTGAAAATGACAGCAAAGACATGGGCGATGCGGTTGTTCTGCAGCTGCTTGATAACCCCAAGGTTTTGGTTATTACCAGTGCGGTACTTTTTGCTATGGGGATTATTCCGGGTATGCCGCATCTGGCTTTTTTAAGTATGTCCGCCGTGTTAGCAGGCGCCGCGTATTTCAAACTTAAGAAAACCAAGACCGAAGAAGGTGAACTGGTTGAGAAAGAACAAGAGCAACAGGTTCAGCAAGCACAGCAAAAAGAGCTTAGTTGGGACGATGTGCGCCATGTGGATACTATTGGTCTGGAAGTCGGTTATCGCCTGATTCCGTTGGTGGATAAGCAGCAGGGTGGTGAGCTTCTGTCGCGCATAAAAGGCGTACGTAAGAAGCAGTCTCAAGAGTTTGGCTTCCTTGTTCCCGCCGTACATATTCGGGACAACCTGGATTTAGGCCCCAACAGTTACCGCATTACTTTAATGGGTGTGACTATGGGTGAAGCTGAAATTCGTCATGACTGGGAAATGGCAATTAACCCCGGGCAGGTATTTGGTGAACTGGACGGTGAGAAAACTACCGATCCTGCCTTTGGGCTGGATGCGGTCTGGATCCGCCCGGAACAGCGGGAGCACGCACAAACTCTGGGTTATACCGTGGTTGACGCTGCAACCGTAGTTGCTACGCACTTGAGTCAGATTGTAACCAATCATGCGTCTCAGTTGCTGGGTCATGAAGAAGCACAAGAACTGCTGGATCGTCTGGGACGCACTCATCCTAAGTTGGTTGAGGGGCTGATTCCGGATCTATTGTCACTGGGTAACTTTGTGAAAGTATTGCAGAACTTACTGGACGAAGGCATCGCGATTCGGGATATGCGCACCATTGTACAAACTTTGGTTGAGTACGCCGGCCGTAGTCAGGATCCAGAAGTATTAACCGCGGCGGTGAGAATTTCACTGCGCCGTTTAATTGTTCAGGACATTGCTGAAGGGGCGGCGGAACTGCCTGTCATAACTTTGGCACCAGAGTTGGAACAGATGTTGCATCAGTCTCTGCAAATGGCTGGTAATGACGGAAATCAGCAAGGCGCCGGAATCGAACCTGGTTTGGCCGAACGCCTGCAACAGTCATTACGCGAAGTGCATCAGCAGCAGGAAATGAATGGTGAACCTTCAGTACTGCTGACCTCGGGGCTTCTACGGTCAACCATGGCGCGATTTGCGCGTCACGCTACCGATGGTATGCGCGTGTTGTCCTATCAGGAAGTACCGGATGATAAACAAATTCGTATTGTCAGCTCAATTGGTGGACAACAAAACGGTGGTGAACAAACCGCCACACAAGAGTAACGGGAGTCGCTTGTGAAGATTAAACGCTTTTTTGCCGAAGATATGCGCCGTGGTTTGCAACAGGTTAAAGAAACCTTAGGTCCGGATGCTATTATCCTGTCCAATAAGAAAGTGAACGGCGGTATTGAGCTGGTTGCTGCTATTGACCCGGATGCGCAGCAAGCACAACCTGTGGCAGAGCAGGCAACTAACGAGCCAGCCGCATCAAAGACACCAGAAGTACCGGCTGAATCTTTGCAGGAACTGTTGCAGCGTCAGATGCAGGCTGAACAGCCTGCGCAACGCACTGCTGCGCAAGCAGTTGCTGAGCCGACACAACGACCAGAATCAAAACCAGAGCCACAAGCCTTCGCCGATTCTCAGCTAAGTGACGATATTTTTCCTGAACAAGTAAATGCACCAGCAGCAGATGACTCCCAGGCCATTGCTGAACTGCGCTCTCAGGTAAACGGTATTCGCCAGTTGCTGGAGCACCAGTTGAGCGGCTTAATGAAACAAGAAATGGATCGTGAAGAACCAACCCGGTCTATGCTGATGAACCGTTTGATGCATATGGGCTTAAGCGAACGAGTAGCCGACCAGATTGCGTGTTTTATTCCCGAAGGCGGCTCAGATGACGAAGCATGGGAACAGACTCTGCATTTATTAGAGGGGCAGTTGAATACGACCTCTGACGACATTTTGACACGCGGCGGAGCGGTTGCGTTAGTCGGCCCCACCGGTGTCGGTAAAACCACTACTATTGCAAAGTTAGCGGCTCGCTATGCGCAACGTCATGGTGCCGATAAAGTGGCTCTAATTACCACCGACACCTTTCGTATTGGTGCCAGTGAACAATTACAAACCTATGGTCGTATAATAGGATGTCCGGTCAAAGTGGCAAAAAATGCACAGGAACTGGCAGATGCATTACTTGCGCTACGTCAAAAAAGTCTCATTTTGATTGATACGGCAGGCATGGGTCAGCGCGATAAGCGTTTGAACGAACAGTTAAGTCAGTTAATTCAGAATTCACGGCTTCGTATTCGCCCGTATTTGGTGTTGTCGGCAACGTCGCAAAGCCAGGTGCTGATGGATGCTGTTAAGCAATTTAAAGCACTGCCTTTGTCTGGCTGCATTTTCACTAAGCTGGACGAATGCTTAAGTTTAGGTGAGAGTATCAGCGTAGCAATAGAACACGGCTTACCGGTTGGTTATTTAACAAATGGCCAGCAAGTGCCTGAAGATATTCGTGTAGCGGATGCGAACTTTATGGTTGCCGAGGCTGAGCGCCTGCTTGATAAAAGCATTTGTTCCTCAGTGTCAGACGTGCCAAAATCGTACTGGAATGAGGCGTTTTCTCGCTGAATGAGCCAATATAATATGAAGCTGTTATCAATCTAGTCAGAAAAGAGATACGCCCGATGGATCAAGCAAGCGGTCTGCGAAGAATGAAACAATCGAAAGTAAAAGTTATTGCGGTAACTGGTGGTAAAGGCGGTGTTGGGAAAACCAACGTGTCGCTGAATATGGCTATCGCAATGGCAAAACAGGGCAAACGAGTATTAGTGCTGGATGCCGACTTAGGCTTGGCTAACGTCGATGTGATGCTAGGTCTTCGGGTTGAGCGCAACCTCTCTCATGTGTTGAGTGGTCAGTGCGAATTAGAAGATATTCTGATTGAAGGCCCGGAAGGTATAAAAATTGTGCCTGCCACCTCAGGTACGCGCTCTATGGTGGACTTAAGTGAATCTGAGCATGCCGGATTAATAAGAGCCTTCAGCCAGCTTCAGGGGAACTATGACGTATTAATTGTCGATACTGCAGCTGGTATTGGTAATACCGTTGTCAGCTTTGCCAGAGCGTCACAGGATGTTTTATTAGTGGTTTGTGATGAGCCAACATCAATTACCGATGCTTATGCACTGATAAAAGTATTGAGCCGGGAGCAAGGCCTGTTTAAATTCAAGGTGGTTGCCAATATGGTAAGAAATCTGCGCGATGGACAAGTATTGTTCAATAAATTAACTAAAGTAACCGATCGCTTTTTAGACGTTGCTTTAGAGCTTGCCGCGATTATACCCTTTGATGATAACTTGCGCTTAGCCGTTAGAAAACAACAGCCTATGGTATTGGCCTACCCCAGGTCGCCTGCCTCTTTAGCAATAAAAGCTCTGGCTAAGAAAGCCATTGACTGGCCTGTTCCGGCTCAAGCTGGCGGGCATTTAGAATTTTTTCTTGAACAATTGATAACTTCTGCCGATAACGAGAGTAAGCGGGATGTTGCCAATGAATAAAGCAGCCTTTTATGCCGCCACTGCTGACAACCGGAATGCCATTATTGAACAGCATACCGGGCTGGTTAAGCGTATTGCACATCATATGATGGCTAGACTTCCAGCCAGTGTGCAAGTGGATGATTTGATCCAGGCGGGCATGATTGGCTTATTAGAAGCTGCGCGTAACTTTGATAACAGTAAAGGCGCCAGTTTCGAAACCTTTGCCGGCATTCGCATTCGTGGTGCGATGTTGGACGAAATTCGTCGTGGTGACTGGGCTCCGCGCTCGGTTCATCGTAATCATCGGCGTGTACTGGAAGCCATTCGTCAGGTTGAAAATGAAACCGGACGCGATGCAAAAGACACGGAAGTGGCCGCAAAGCTGAATATGGGGATGGATGAATATCATCATATTTTGCGGGATGTCAGCACGGGACGAATCGTTGGTATTGAAGATCTTGGTGTGTCAGAAGATGCTATCATGCCAGAGCAGGTAACGGGGTCAGCTTATGAGCCGCAAAGAGATGTTGAGAACGCCGCGTTTCATAAAGCGCTGGTTTCGACAATATCTTCGTTACCAGAACGTGAAGCTTTGGTGCTTTCGTTGTATTATGACGAAGAATTGAATTTAAAAGAGATAGGTGAAGTGCTGAGCGTGAGTGAATCACGAGTCAGTCAAATTCACAGTCAGGCAATGTTGCGACTGAAGTCGCGAATGCAAAATTGGGTTGAATAAACTTTGGTTGTAATCGAGAGCCTCAGTGGAGGGTGCTTTGGATAAAAATATGAAAATTCTCGTTGTGGACGACTTCTCTACAATGAGACGAATCATTAAGAACTTACTTCGTGATCTTGGCTTTACCAATATACAGGAAGCCGATGACGGTAATACCGCATTGCCTATGTTGCAGAACGGTGATTTCGACTTTGTCGTAACCGACTGGAATATGCCGGGTATGCAGGGAATTGACTTGCTGCGTGAAATTCGCAAAGACGATAACCTGGCTCATTTACCGGTGTTAATGGTAACGGCGGAAGCCAAACGAGAGCAGATCATTATGGCAGCTCAGGCAGGAGTAAATGGTTACATTGTAAAACCATTTACAGCCGTAACGTTGAAAGAAAAGCTCGACAAGATTTTCGAACGAATCAGCTAAAGGGCGAACGACTATGTCTGATAACGCCCATGATATTTCTCTGGAGCAAGCCAAGGAATTAGTAACCTTGCTTGAAGACGGGAAACAACAGCAGGCTAACCAATTACTGGAAGATGTTTACAACCGTCGTAATGACAAGTTGTTCACCTCTGTAGGCCAGTTAACACGAGACCTCCACGAAGCGCTTCAGGATTTTCAGGTTGACCCTCGCATTGTGCAAATGACGCAGGATGACCTTCCGGACGCGCAAAATCGTCTGCTGTATGTCATTGAAAAAACCGAAGACGCTGCGAATCGTACGATGGATGCTGTAGAAGCCTGTCTGCCGCTTGCAGACGATATGCATCATCGTGTTGAGAAAGTGATGCCGGCCTGGAATCGGTTAATGAGCAACGATATTCAGTTAAATGAATTCAAGTCTTTATGTCATGAGGTCGATGACGTACTTAAGCGTTGTGGCGAAAATATGCCTCAAGTGCATGGGTTAATGACTGAAGTGCTTATGGCGCAGGACTTTCAGGATATTACCGGGCAAGTTATTCGTCGGGTTATTCAATTGGTCGAAGACGTTGAAAAGAACCTGATTGAATTACTGAAGATATTTGGTAAAGAAGAAGAACGTCGTAACGCGGAAAAAGCAGGGCCTGCGCCTAAAAAAGATGCAGCCCATGCCGAAGGCCCAATTATCGATGCTGATCAACGTGATGACGTGGTTGGCGGACAAGACGAAGTGGACGATTTGCTGTCCAGTTTAGGTTTCTAGGAGCATCAGTCGCATGAGCTTTGATATGGACGAAGACATTCTGCAGGATTTTCTGATCGAGGCTGGAGAGATCCTCGAGCAACTGTCTGAACAGCTAGTTGAATTGGAAAATGATCCGCAAAACAAAGACCTGTTGAATGCTATTTTCCGTGGCTTTCATACGGTTAAAGGTGGTGCCGGGTTCCTGTCTTTGGGGGCTTTGGTTGATACCTGTCATGGTGCGGAAAATGTATTCGATACCCTGCGTAATGGTCAACGTACTGTTACTTCCGACTTGATGGACGTGATCCTTCAGTCTTTGGATACTATCAATACTCAGTTTGCGCAGGTGCGCGCTAAAGAAGAGCCTGAAGCGGCTTCACCTGAGCTTCTGGAATTATTGCATAAGCTGAGTGAACCAGAGTCTGAGGACGAAGAACCTATAGAGGTTCCAAAAGACGAACCTGCAGCGGAAACTGCTCCGGAACCAGAACCTGCAGCAGAAGAGAGCAGCAGCGACAGCATTGACGAAATTCAGGACGATGAATTTGAAGCGTTGTTGGATGAGTTGCACGGGCAGGGTCAGGGACCCGGCAAAAAAGAAGATAAGCCAGTGGCGTCTAAACCCAAGGTAAATGAAGACAGTGATGAGATTTCAGATGATGAATTTGAGTCATTGCTGGATGAACTTCATGGAAGCGGCAAAGCGCCTCAAAGTGCTGAGAAAAAACAAGAAAAGCAAAAAGAGCCCGCAAAAGACGACGAGATTACAGACGACGAATTTGAATCTTTGCTGGACGAGTTGCATGGCAGTGGCAAAGCGCCGACGCCGAAAGGTGATAAGCCGGCTAACGAGCCTGCACCGAAAAAGCCTGAACCCAAAGCGCAGCCAAAACCTGCGGCAAAAGCAGCAGCCAAGTCAGAGCCGAAGCCTGAGCCCAAATCAGAGCCTAAAGCGAAACCAGCAGCGGCTCAGCCGGTAGATAAAAAACCAGCTGCACCAGCGCCTGCTCCGGTTGAAACTACTGTGCGGGTTGATACCAAGCGCTTAGACGAAATAATGAATATGGTCGGCGAGCTGGTACTGGTCAGAAACCGCCTGCTGAGCCTGAGTAATTCTGATGAGTCAGACAGCGCTGAAATGGGCAAAGCTATTTCGAACCTGGATGTTGTCACTGGCGATTTACAGGGCGCGGTGATGAAAACCCGAATGCAGCCAATTAAGAAAGTGTTTGGTCGTTTCCCGCGGGTTGTCCGTGACCTGGCTCGTAGTCTGAAGAAAGAAATTAATCTTGAGATGTACGGTGAAGAAACCGATTTAGATAAGAATTTAGTTGAGGCTTTGGCCGATCCTTTGGTGCATTTGGTTCGTAACTCTGTTGACCATGGTATTGAAATGCCGGATGAGCGTGAAGCGAATGGTAAGTCACGTTCAGGAACCGTTACTTTGTCGGCATCTCAGGAAGGTGACCATATTATGCTGTCGATTAAAGACGATGGTGCCGGTATGGACGCTGAAAAACTGAGAGGCATTGCCGTTAAAAAAGGCATTATGGACGCAGACTCCGCTGCACGTTTAAGCGATGAAGATGCTTATAACTTGATTTTCGCGGCCGGTTTCTCGACCAAAGAGCAAGTTTCGGATATTTCCGGTCGTGGTGTTGGCATGGATGTGGTTAAGACCAAAATCAGTCAGCTCAACGGTAGCGTTAAAATTAATTCAGAGTTAGGTAAAGGTACTGAACTCTTGATTAAAGTGCCGCTGACTCTGGCTATATTGCCGACGCTAATGGTCGCCGTAAAAGATCAGACTTTTGCTTTGCCACTTGCTGTTGTCAGCGAAATTATCGACCTGGATATGAAGCGCACCAATACTGTGGACGGCCAGTTGACTCTTATCGTACGTAACCGGGCGATTCCGCTGTTCTTCTTAGAAAAATGGCTAGTCCGCAACCATGATGGTTCAAGTCGTAAAGAACAAGGCCATGTAGTGGTTGTGCAAATTGGTAACCAACAAGTTGGCTTTGTGGTGAACGCACTGATTGGTCAGGAAGAAGTGGTTATTAAACCCTTAGATAAGTTATTGCAGGGTACGCCAGGAATGGCCGGGGCAACAATTACCAGCGATGGTGGTATTGCTCTGATAGTCGATGTGCCCAGCATGCTTAAGTATTACGCCAAAAGATAACGGGACAAACCGTTCATGACTGTAAAAGTTCTCGTGGTAGACGACTCGGCGTTTTTCAGACGCCGGGTAACTGAGATTTTAGAAGACAACACCAACATTAAAGTGATTGGTAGTGCGAATAATGGCGAAGAAGCGGTAGAACAAAGCCGAACTCTTAAGCCTGACGTTATTACCATGGACATTGAAATGCCGGTAATGAACGGCATTGATGCTGTAAAAGCCATTATGAGCAGCAACCCGTGTCCTATTTTGATGTTCAGTTCACTGACTCATGAGGGTGCGACAGCTACGCTGAATGCGCTCGAGGCGGGAGCCGCAGACTTTCTGCCGAAGAAGTTTGAAGATATCGCCCGTAACCGTGATGAGGCAGTAAAAACTCTGCAGGATCGCGTTATAGCAATTGCCCGACAGCCGGTAAGCAGAACGACTGCGCGGCCATCGACACCGCCGCCTGTTGCGAAGCAACCCGAACGTCCATCAGAGCCGACTACAGCGCTGGATCGTATTCGGCAACGTAATAATGAGCTGCAAAGTCAGCGCGAAAGTGATGCGCGTACAGCGACATCGGCTGGCGCTTTAACAGTCAACCGGGCTTACCAATTACTGGCGATAGGAACTTCTACCGGTGGCCCTGTCGCATTGCAAAAAATACTCACCCAATTACCCGGTAATTTTCCTTACCCTATTGTAATGGTTCAGCACATGCCTGCGGCTTTTACCAAAGCCTTTTCACAGCGTCTGGATGGTCTGTGTCAGGTGCATGTTAAAGAAGCCGAAGACGGTGATGTGCTAAAAGCCGGAACCGCGTATTTAGCACCGGGTGGTAAGCAAATGATGGTTGAAGGTCGTCCGGGCAGCGCAAGACTGCGGATAAAAGATGATACTAGCGGGCGCATTACTTATAAGCCGAGTGTCGATTTAACTTTTGCCAGCTTATCGAAAACCTATATGGGTAAAGTTCTGGGTGTCATTTTAACCGGTATGGGCGCTGATGGCCGTGACGGCTCGCGGATGCTGAAAGATCAGGGCGCGACTATCTGGGCTCAGGATCAGGCCAGCTGTGTTGTGTACGGGATGCCTCAGGCGGTTGCTCAGGCGGGCATTTCAACCCGCAGTATCAGCCTTGAAGGAATGGCCAAGGCTATTATGAAAGAAGTCGGTTACAGCGGCTTATAGCAGGATGAGTGAATGATCGTATGGACGGTAGCTAATCAAAAAGGCGGGGTCGGAAAGACCACCACAACCGTTGCGCTGGCAGGCCTATTGGCTGAACAGGGTAAACGAGTCCTTTGTATTGATACTGACCCCCATGCGTCATTAACCTATTATTTTGGTATTGATTCAGAATCGCTGGAATCCGGCTCCTTTGATGTTTTCAGTGCCGGTAAAGCTGTCACCGCTGATTTGATGCGCCGCAGTATTTTGCCTACCCAGTTTAAGCATCTGAGCGTTATGCCTGCCACTATGGCACTGGCTACGCTAGATCGTAAACTTGGCACTCAGGACGGCATGGGGCTGGTGTTAAAACGTGGCCTGGCAATGGTCGCCGACGATTTCGACTACGTACTTATTGATGTGCCGCCGGTGCTGGGCGTTCTTATGGTTAACGCACTTGCCTGTTGCCAGAGAGTATTGATTCCGGTTCAAACCGAGTTTTTAGCGCTAAAAGGGTTAGAGCGCATGATGCGGACCTTAACGTTAATACATAAATCTCGCGGTGAGAATTACGCTTATACGATTATCCCGACACTATATGACAAGCGAACCAATGCGTCTTTGCAAACGTATAAGAAACTCATTGCACGTTATGGTCGCTCGGTCTGGAATGGCATGATCCCAATAGATACGAAATTCCGCGATGCCTCTAATGAGCAGCTCACGCCTTCTGCTTATGCACCGAAATCGCGAGGGGTGTTGGCTTACCAGTCACTATTAACTAATTTGAAGCAGCTGGAAGAGCGTTGATTTATGACGACTAAACGCGATAACAGTGAAGCCGCTATGGCAGAATACCTCAACGCTTTACTGCTTGAGGAAGAAACAGTTGAGTTTGATAATGAACCGGTTAAACGACTGTTAGAGCAAGCGGCACCTAAAATTCAGGCTGTTGCTGAAGAGGAAACGGTTAGTTTAAACCGTGAACAGGATTTATTACCTTTAGTTTCTGCAAAAGCGGACGATAGCTATAAAGAACCAGAGGTTGAAACGGTTACAGAAACAGAAGTTGAAACAGAAGTTGAAACAGAAACTGTCGAGCTGGAAACCACTGAGACAGACGTTGATACGGAAGTACATACTGACACCGAAACAGCAGTGGAAACTGAAATTTCGGAAGTTTCTGAGCCTCCTGCGGAGCCTCTTCCTGACGCGATGTCAGAGTATATGGAACAGGACTTTCAGGCACTATTTTTTAAAGTCGCGGGCTTAACTCTGGCCGTGCCGCTAAAAAGCCTGGGAGGCATCCATCAACTGGGCAAAATTAGTCCGCTGATGGGAAAACCTAAATGGTTCCGCGGTATTATGACTGAGCGTGACAATAAACTGCAGGTGGTTGATACGGCTCGTTGGGTCATGCCGGAAAAATGTACGCCGGAGCTGGAAGAGAATTTAGATTATCAGTATTTAATTACTTTGAATGACAGCCCATGGGGACTGTTGTGTGAAGAATTAGTGACCAGTGAACCTTTGCAGCCGCAATCGATTCAGTGGCGTAAGGAAACAAATAATAAGCGACCCTGGCTTGCCGGGGTTGTCCGTGACAGAATGTGTGCATTGCTGGATGTTAACGCATTGATTACACTTCTGGATAAAGGTCTGGGACATATCCAGCAAGATTAATAACGCATGGCGGAGTAAGAGATGAGTAAAGACAATCGCGCTATCAAGAATGAAACTGACGTTGATGGGAATGACGAAGTTCTGCAGTGGGTAACTTTCCAGCTGGAACAGGAAACTTACGGTATCAATGTAATGCAGGTTCAGGAAGTGCTGCGCTACAGCGAAATTGCTCCCGTACCCGGTGCACCCAGTTACGTATTAGGTATTATCAATTTGCGCGGTAACGTGGTGACCGTCATTGATACGCGCCTGCGCTTTGGTTTGCAGACCACCGAAGTCACTGACAATTCACGTATTGTGATCATTGAGTCTGAACAGCAGGTTATTGGCATACTGGTCGATAGCGTTGCCGAGGTGGTTTATCTGAAAACCTCAGAAATTGATAGTGCTCCGAATGTGGGTACTGACGAGAGTGCTCGTTTTATTCAGGGCGTAAGTAACCGAGATGACGAACTCTTGATTCTGGTGGATCTGGATAAAATGCTCACCGATGAAGAGTGGGATGAAATTTCCCGTCTGAGCTAAATGATGACGAACTGGTTGTTTGCTATTTCGGCGCTGGCTCTTGGGCTGGCGCTTATTGCTTTAGTCGCGGTGGTTATTACCTCGCGGCGGCAAGCTGAGCTCATTGAACGTCAGCAGCAGCGCTTGCTCATGCTGACGGAAACCGCCAGTGAAGTGTTGTCGTTACGGGAACAGTTCAAACAGGATCCCTCTGAAGCCTCCTCTAAGACCGACTTTGCTCAGCAGCAAGTGGTTGCTCAGTTGCAACAGCAAGTTGCGCAGCTAAACGAGGAGCAACAGCAGTTACAGCAAAGGTTGCAAGAAGTTGCGGAGCAGGACCCGGGTAGTAAGCTTTATCAGCGCGCAGCTAAGTTAGTGGCGAGTGGAGCCAGTGTTGAAGAACTGATGCAGGAATGTGACCTGCCTCAGGCTGAGGCTGAGTTATTAACCTCGTTGCATAAAAAAGGCGCATAAAGCGGCTTAACCCTCTTCCCATTGTCTTGGGAATTTCCCATCAAGTAAGTAAGCAAAAGCAATAATCTCAGCAATAATAATGTACAACTCCCGTGGAATTTCATCGCCCACATTCAGTTTGGCCAGCGAATCGGACAGCAAAGGGTCTTCATGAACTAAGACGCCATGCTCTTTTGCAACGGCAATAATTTCTTCAGCAAGTTCGTCGAACCCACGGGCGATAACCTTAGGCGCATTAAAGCCGTCGTAAGACAAACCTATAGCTTGTTTTTCTTTTCTGTCACTCATACTGTCACCCGAATAATCCCGCTGTGCTGCTGCGCCAGGTTGTCCGGAATTTTGCCTTGCTGAACCCGAAGCTTAATGCTGTTAACTTCCAGTTCGGCAAGCCTTTTCTCAAGCCTTTCGACATTACTCTCAACCACGTTTTGCGCTGCTTTAGTTTCAGTGTAGAAGTCAACTGATGACCCTTGTGGGTGGTAGCGACCTTTAACCAGTAAAGGGCCGGTACTTTCCAGTTCAAAGCGTAGGGTAAATAACCATAAGGTTCGGCCACCTTCTCCTTTATTGTTACTTTCGCGTTCACTGCGAATAAGCAGTTCATGCTGCTGGGGCTTTTGTGTATCAGCGGGTAGCAGAATGTAATATTCCGGTTGTTGAGCAGGTGAATCCTGGAGCCTGGCCTGACTGCTCTGCGCTGAGTTAAGAATACCGGTAAAAAGCTGTAAGAGCCGCTGCAATTGTTGTTGCGGCAATTGTTGCAACAGGGCATTAATGCGCTCGCGCACTTCGCCTGCATTTTCAGGGGCAGGGTTAAGTACCTGCTGGATCAAAGCCTGAGTAAACTGATTTGGTGAGGTTCTCGCTGCTGAACTATTGCTGGTCGTTTCCGGTTGCTGCTGCATTGCCAGCCCCAGCAGCGTCATTAGCATTTGCCCTAAACCTCCCATTTGCTGACTGGGTTGAGCGCTGACCGGGCGTGCCGCAAACCAGTCGCTGACCCAGCTCTGTAATGCCTGGGGGCGCTGCATGGAATCCGGTGTTGGCATTTGCTGAAGCACTTTGACTAAAAGCTGCTGTAACGCCTTAGGTGGCGACTGCAATGCTTCTCTTGCTGCGTCTGCTGACAATCGGGCCGTCGGCTGCTGAACACTTTCAGTTGTGCTTGTCGATGAGGGCGACGGCCGCAGGCTTTCCGGTATAAAGTTCTGCAATGCCTGTTGAAATTGTTTGGGTGTTATTTGTTGAGCCTGTTTTATTGCTAACCCGGTTGCCGTTGGTATCGACACTTTTTGTGTCGGCGAGGGTTGGGCAACGACGTTTGGTTGACTCACTGGCGGGTTAACGGGTTGAGCGCCTGGCTTTGATGTTACGGGCTGTTGCGGTGTCGGTTGCACTGTAGCAACCCGACCATGCTCAACAAAGGCTTTAATCAACTTGGGTGGCAGTTGAGTTACCGGCATCTCTGCAACAACCACTGGCTTTGTTGCACCGGTACTAAGAGCTAGACGAACTATGGGTTGTTTAGGATCTGGCTGAGTTATTGTCAGTTGCAATTTCGTTGCTGCCGTTAATGGCGGCTGAATATTTTTGGGTGGGTTAGGCCATTGCCAGTTGTTACCCTGAATACGAGGTGGTTGTTGGCCTTTCGCGGGCTCAAAAGTTACCGGTAAACTGATCTGAACCAATAATTGGGTAAGTAACCTGGTTGTATTTGCCTGATTCAGCAAGCCTGCATTTATCGAAGGTGTTGGAATATTACCCTGTTGCGGAGCCTGAGTTGTGGCTGCGGTTGAATTGCCACCAGAGGCGGAGCCGCTAAAAATGCGCATTAGACTGGACAATTGCTGCTGTTCGGCACGAGCTAAGGTTCGTTCCGGAGAGGCCATCATTTGTTGTAACAGTTGCTTAATATCAGCCATGCGCTTTACCTAATTTTTATGGTAGAATCTTGGGCATTTGCGTCAGCTTACCAGTAAGGTTCCGGTTGTAAAATCCGCATGACACAAGTTGTTTCCACCAACAGCCCACTATTGCACGCAGAGCGGCTAAGCTCAATCCGTGGAGGGCGGGTATTATTTGAAAATCTCGACTTTTCAGTGAGCGCTGGTCAGTTATGGCAGGTTAGCGGGCCTAATGGTGCCGGAAAATCGTCGTTACTGCGAATTCTTACCGGATTGCTGGAACCCTCCAACGGTGTTGTTTTTTTTGACGGTAATCCGCTGAATCAAAACTGGTCGGAGTATTGTCAGCAGTTACTGTTTATTGGGCACAAAGCTGCGATTAAAGGCGAGCTAAGTGCGCTGGAGAACTTTCACTGGCAGCAGCAGTTGTCTTCTGTGCAAAACGTTGATGCCTGGGATTTGCTCGAGAAGCTTGGACTGCTGGGGTTAGAAGATGAATTAACCACGCGACTGTCTGCGGGTCAGCAACGCCGAGTTGCATTAACCCGGTTGTGGGCGACGCAGGCTTCGCTGTGGATATTAGATGAGCCCTTTACCGCTTTGGATGTACAGGGAATAGCTTTATTACAACAACGTTTTGTCGAGCATTTAGATGCTGGTGGCACCATTATTTTCACCTCGCATCAGTCACTGACTTTGTCGGGTTTAATGCCTGAAAAACTGTCTCTGGAATATCGGGGCGAGGTGCTATGAGCCAGCTTTCGAATAGACAAACCTGGTTAACCTTGCTGAAGCGTGACTTGCGAATAGCCGCACGGCGACGCAGCGATGCCTTAAACCCTCTGCTTTTTTTATTAATGGTCGTGACGTTGTTTCCGCTAGGCATTGGTCCCGGTCCTGATATTCTGGCTCGTATTGCTCCGGGAATTATCTGGGTAGCCGCTTTACTCGCCAGTTTGTTGGGGCTTGAACGCTTGTTTCGTGACGATTTTCAGGACGGTACCCTGGAGCAGTTATGTTTATTGCCGCAGCCTCTGGCCTTTACGGTTACTGCGAAAATGATGGCGCACTGGCTGTTAAGTGGTTTACCGCTGGTTATTCTGTCACCCGTTCTGGCTTTGCTGTTGAGTTTACCGTTGCAGGGGTGGTGGGCACTGGCGTTAACTTTGTTTCTGGGAACTCCGGCATTAAGTGCGTTGGGAGCTATTGGTGCAGCGTTAACTTTGCAGGTTCAGCGCGGAAGTTCGCTGGTCAGTTTAATTTTAATTCCGCTTTTTATTCCCTTATTGATATTTGCCACGGCGGCAGTCGAAAATGCCTCAATGGGGCTTGCAGTTCATGGTCAGTTAGCGATACTGGCGGCAATTTCAGTTTTAACCGTAACATTGGCTCCGCTGGCTGTAGCAGCTGGCATTAGAATGAGTGTGAATTGATATGTGGCGATGGTTACATCCGTACGCAAAACCCGAAGCAACTTATAATCTGTTGCAAAAGCTGCTGCCATGGTTCGTGGCATTAACACTTGTAACCCTTATTACTGGTGTAATTTGGGGGCTGGCATTTGCTCCGGGAGATTATCAGCAGGGTGACAGTTACCGAATTATTTTCCTGCATGTGCCGGCGGCGATTTTCTCTATGGGTGCTTATATGGGCATGGCCATTATGGGAGGCATTGCGCTCATCTGGCAGATTAAAACCGCGGAGTGGGCTATTCCGGCAATTGCGCCTGTTGGTGCGGCACTCACCGTTGTTGCCTTGTTAACCGGGGCTATTTGGGGCAAACCCATGTGGGGAACCTGGTGGGTGTGGGATGCACGGCTAACCTCTGAACTGATTTTGCTGTTTCTTTATGTCGGTGTTATGGCGTTGTATTTTGCCTTCGATGACGCCAGAACCGGTGCCAAGGCTGCTGCTATTTTATCTTTAGTGGGTGTTATCAATTTGCCCATCATCCATTTTTCGGTGGAATGGTGGAACACCCTGCACCAGGGCGCGACCATTACCAAGTTTGAACGACCTTCTATAGCCGCCAGTATGTTAATTCCGTTATTAATCTGCTTGGCCGGCTTTGCATTTTTAACCGTATCCTTGGTGATGATGCGGTTAAAAAATGAGATACTAAGACACGAATTACACCGCCCCTGGGCACAGCAACGACTGGAGCAAGACTAATGGCTTTTGACAGTTTTACTGACTTCGTCGCTATGGGGGGGTACGGACTTTATGTCTGGTTGTCATTCTTTTTAAGTTTTGTTGTTCTTGCCGGAGTTGCGTTAGAAACTTTATTGGCAAAACGACAGTTGGTTAAGAAAAGCCGGCAGTTACAACAGCGTCAACAACGCTTAGCCAGACGCACAGCCAACCGTGCAGCAGTAGGAGACGGTAATGAACCCAAGACGTAAACAACGCTTAACCTGGGTCGCTATTTTAGTGATTGGAGTTTCGGTAGCGACGGGACTGATGCTGTATGCATTGAGCCAAAGCATCGATCTGTTTTATACACCGACGGAACTGGTTGAAGGCAAGGGCAAGGATAAACAAAAACCTCAGGTTGGCCAGCGGATGCGAGTTGGCGGTATGGTGGTTGAAGGTTCGGTAGAGCGTGACCGCGAAACTTTAGAAGTTTCCTTTAAAATTACAGACATTGGCCCCGAAGTCACTGTGTTGTATCAGGGAATTTTGCCGGATTTATTCCGCGAGGGACAAGGTATTGTCGCTCAGGGGGAATTGATTGAACCTACCGTGTTAAAAGCCAGTGAAGTTTTGGCCAAGCACGACGAAGAATATATGCCGCCGGAACTGGCAGAGCAGATGAAGGGCATCAAACATGTAAACCCAAATAAAGTTGAAGAAGGTGAAGGGCAATGATTGCTGAAGCAGGACATCTTGCCATAGCGATTGCGCTGGCCTTTTCTGTATTGCTGGCTGTTTATCCTTTATGGGGAGCGGCGAAAGGAAACGGCGGCATGATGGCTTTAGCCCGGCCGTTTGCCTATGGCCAGTTTTTCTTTACCGCTATCGCTTTTGCTTTATTAGTTTGGGGCTTTGTCAGTAACGACTTTAGTATTGCTTATGTCGCGGCAAACTCGAATAGTCAGCTACCGGTTGCGTATCGGGTTACCGCGGTGTGGGGGTCACATGAGGGCTCTTTTCTTCTCTGGATGCTAATGCAGGCAGGCTGGATAGCCGCAGTCGCGATATTTTCCCGCTCTATGCCATTGCCGATGATAGCCCGGGTGCTTGCCATTCTGGGGCTGGTCAGCATTGGCTTCTATTTGTTTATGCTAACGGTTTCGAACCCCTTTGATCCCAGTTTGCCTCTCATTCCTGTTGACGGTCGCGATCTCAATCCGCTGCTGCAAGACCCGGGAATGATCATTCATCCGCCGTTGCTGTATATGGGCTACGTCGGCTTCTCTGTCGCTTTTGCTTTTGCTATTGCTGCTTTATTGTCCGGCAAGCTTGATGCAGCTTGGGCACGTTGGTCTCGTCCCTGGACTCTCGCGGCATGGATTTTTCTGACACTGGGTATTGCCATTGGTAGCTGGTGGGCATATTACGAACTTGGCTGGGGCGGCTGGTGGTTCTGGGACCCGGTTGAAAACGCGAGCTTTATGCCGTGGCTGGTAGGAACGGCATTACTGCACTCCCTTGCCGTAACTGAAAAACGTGGCAGCTTTAAGTCCTGGACGGTATTGCTGGCTATATCCGCTTTCAGTTTAAGCTTATTAGGTACCTTTTTGGTACGTTCCGGCGTTTTAGTGTCAGTGCATGCGTTTGCAACCGACCCCGCCCGAGGTTTGTTTATTCTGATACTGCTGGGGCTGGTTGTCGGCGGCTCGCTTATTCTTTACGGCCTACGTGCGGGTAAGATGCAAAGTTACAGCCGTTATGAACTGCTTTCACGAGAAGTGATGCTGCTGGGTAACAATGTCTTGTTAATGGCGGCCATGGTGGTTGTGTTTCTGGGAACCATGTTACCTCTAGTCCATAAAGAAATTGGACTTGGCACCATTTCTATTGGCGAACCGTTTTTCAACGAAATTTATAGCTGGCTGGTTATTCCATTTGCATTAATGCTGGGTCTTGGGCCTTTAATGCGCTGGCGCAGACAAGCTATGAAGCCACTTCTGAAACCGCTGGCGTTAGCACTTTCTTTGGCGCTGATTCTGGCTTACACGCTGCCGAAGATTTGGGCCGACGAATTACCCGCGTTGGTGGTTATTGCGCTGTTTCTGGCGTTCTGGGTGGCTCTGGCTACACTGACCGAAGTCCAGCAAACGGTAAAACAACGCAAGCAGGGTTGGGCCGGGCTGACCAAAATTTCCGGTAGCCATTGGGGAATGGTTCTGGGGCATTTAGGTTTTGCCGTAACGCTTATCGGCATCACACTGGTTTCAAACTATGAGCAGGAGCGCGATATTGCGCTTGCGCCGGGGCAATCGGTTGATGTTATCGGTTATAACGTCGTGTTCGAAAGCCTGCAGCATAGGGAAGGACCTAACTACGATGCCGATCAGGGAGTATTTACTGTCTACAAAGACGGGCAGGAAGTAACGCAGTTAACCAGCGAGAAACGTTTTTATCGGGTACAGCGTACCAGCATGACCGAAGTGGGACTCGATGCGAGTTTGTTACGCGATATCTATATTGCCATGGGCGAACCTCTGGATGATGAAACCTGGGCCATTCGTTTCTACATAAAACCTTTTGTCCGCTGGGTTTGGCTGGGCGCTATTATCATGGCAATAGGTGGCGCTATGGCATTTGCTGATAAACGTTATCGTAAGCGTGGCAAAAAGGAGATGACCAATGACTAAGTTTCGCTGGTTGATCTTATTCGGTCCGCTGGTTCTATTCATCGGCTTGGTGGGCTTTTTACTTAAAGGCCTTGGTAGCGACCCAACTGAGCTTAATTCAGCGTTAATTGATGAACCTGTGCCGCAGTTTGAAGTGAGTGATCTTTATGATACCGAGGTGACTTACGACCAGTCAGTGTTACACGAGGGTCCTTTGCTGCTTAACGTTTGGGCTACCTGGTGCCCAACCTGTCGCGCTGAGCACGAGTTTCTCAATGAGCTAGCCTCAAGAGGTATACCAATTGTCGGCCTTAACTATAAAGACGACTCCCGGGAAAAAGCCGTTAACTGGCTAAATACACTGGGTGACCCTTACACGGTGAATTTATTTGACCCGCAGGGAGAGGTTGCGTTTGAATTTGGTGTTTACGGTGCCCCAGAAACCTATTTTATTGACCACAACGGCGTGATTCGTTATCGCCATGTGGGTGACGTTAATGAACGCAACTGGTCAAATCAACTGCAAGGCATTTACCAGCAATTGCTGGAGGAGGCCGAATGATCCGTTCATTGCTAGTGACTGTTGCCGCGGTGTTTGTATTGATTTCTGCAGCATCGGCGGAAAATGAGAACAGTTATAAGTTTGATAACGAACAACAGCGCGCAACCTACCAACAGCTAACCAAAGAGTTGCGTTGCCCCAAGTGCCAGAATCAAAATATTGCCGATTCTAATGCGCCTCTGGCAGAAGATATGCGTGATCGTAGCTATCAGATGTTAAAAGAGGGCAAGTCACGGGAAGAGATTATTCAGTTTATGGTCGCCCGCTATGGCGATTTTGTGCATTACCAGCCACCTTTTACAACGGCTACCAGTATTCTTTGGTGGGGCCCTTTACTGATAGTTGTTATTGGCATTGGTGTAGCCATTGGCTTGACTCGCAAGAAAAAAGCGGCGGTTGAATTAACACCACAAGAACGAGAGCGTTTACAGCAATTGAGGAAGTCGGGCGATGAGTAGTTTATGGTTACTAATGTTGTTGATGTTGCTCGTTGCTGTAGTGTTCGTATTTCTTGCTACGGGAAAGCAAAGACGTTATCAGAAACGTCAGGATGAAAATCAGCGCTGGTACGAACAACGCCTGTCCGAGCTTGAAGAAGAACGCTCTCAGCACGGGCTGCCGGAAGAAGATTATCAGCATGCAAAGCAGGAGCTGGATAAAACCTTTTTGAATGACAGTCAGGATGTTGAAGAAAGTGTTAACTGGCAGCGGGCACCTGTGATTGTGCCTGTGATACTCTTGGTGGCTATATCTTCCGGCCTTTACTGGGCATTTGGCAGCTGGCAGTTACAGCTGCAGGCTGAAGATGCGCGCGAACAGTTACCTGAGTTAGGGAAAAAATTGTTGCAGCAACAAAGCCAGCAGGCTAGCCGTGAAGACTTGAATACTTTTGCTTTGGGGTTACGTCAGAAACTGATGCGTGAACCGGATGACGCGGTTGCCTGGTGGATTTACGCCGGATTAATGGTTGATCTGGGAGCAGGCGAAGAGGCGGATAAAGCTTTTCAGAAGGCTCTGGAGCTTGAGCCTGACAGAGTAAATACCTTAGTCAGTTATAGCCGATTTTTATTAATGTCGGGAGTTGAAGGTGGGCAGCCTAAAGCGGCTCGTATGTTAGCTCATGCGCTGCAGCAGGAACCTGATAATATCGAAGCTTTATCACTACTGGGCTTTGTTGCTTTCGAACGTCAGGACTGGGAGCAGGCTATTAACGCATGGCAATTATTAAAACAGCGTTTACCAGAAAATTCCAATAGGTATCAGGCAGTTGTTAATGCGCTGGAAAATGCGAAAACTCAGCAGGAGAAATCTGAAGTTGAGCTAAAGGTCACTGTTAAGCTAAGTGATGGAATGCGTCGTTATTTACCTGCTGATGGTACGATTTTCGTTTATGTTACAGGCTCTGAGCAGCCTATGCCGGCGGCGGTTATCCGTCAGTCAGTCGGTGAGTTCCCTGTGACTGTGACCTTGTCGAATAATAATGCCATGTTACCGGATTATAAGTTGAGTGACCTCGACGAGTGGTTGGTGCATGCACGTATTTCGCAGGATGAAAAAATAGATCGCCAGGAGGGTGATCTGGAAGCTGAAACTGTGGCTATACAGGCTGACGGTTCAACTGAATTAACTTTGACTTTATCGACCCGGATTGACGAATGAAAAAATATGTTTTTTTACTGTTGGCTTCCCTTTTTATGGTTGGGTGTTCATCGACACCTGAAGACCCTTATGCCGACCCACGTGACCCGTTTGAAGATTTTAACCGCGATATGTGGGAATTTAACCGTGATGTTGATAAAGCGGTGTTAAAACCTGCGGCAGAAACCTACGAATATGTTCCTCAGCCAATTCGAGACTCATTATACAATGCAGTCGAGAACCTTGATGAACCTTCATCTTTTGTGAACAACCTACTGCAATGGAAAGTTGCCGATGCTGGCATTTCACTGGGGCGTTTTGTCGTCAACTCCACGGTTGGTTTAGTCGGTCTGTTCGATGTGGCAACTCCCATGGGTCTTACCAAGCGGGAAGAAAGCTTCGGTCAGACCTTAGCAGTTTGGGGCGTTCCGGAAGGCCCATATTTAATGCTGCCGCTTTTGGGCCCAACCGTTGTAGTAGACCGGGGAGGCGACTATGCCGATGGCCAATATTTTCCATACCCCTTGTTAAGTTGGCCGGTAGATGTAGCTCGTTACGCCATTAAAGGGCTGGAACTGCGCCTGCGCTTGCGTGATCAGGAGCAAGTACTGGAAAACTCCCTCGATCCTTACTCTTTTGTTAAAGACGTTTATTATCAGCGCTGGCAGGATCAAGTGTTTGATGGTAACCCGCCGCTTGAAGAAGAAAATTTCGATGAATGGGATGAAGACTTCGACGATTACGACGAATGAGTCGATGAGTCTTGTTGACGATTAGCCATTCCTGAACAATGCTTAGGGCATGAGTCATAACTAAGAAGTGACAATGCCCCGAGCACACATCGCATTAATTGAAGACGATCCGGTATTTCAGTCTGTCGTCAGACAGTATCTGGTAAATAGCGGTTATGATGTGTGTTGTGCAGATAATGGAAAACAAGGTATTAAGCTTTGTCAGGAACAATGCCCGGACATTGTGCTGTGCGATTTAAAACTGCCGGACATTGACGGCCTGGAAGTCATCGAGCAGTTGCTCAAGGTTTGCACCCAAATTCCAATTATTGTCATTTCAGCTTCTGAAAAAATGTCTGATATTCGTGAAGCTGTTCGCCTTGGCGCCTGGGATTATCTGGTTAAACCTGTGCAGAGCCTTAGTGTGATTGAAAACGCGATAGAGAATTGCCTGCAACGTTACCAGTTGGAAGAAACCTATCTGCACGATGTGTGGGAGCTGGACGCGCATATTGATATTTTATATCAGGACGATGTGATAGTTGGCCGGCTGGTTGAGGAGTTGCTGCCGGACGGGCCATTAAACCTTAATGACTACCAATTTAACTGCTCGATCAATGACTCAGGAAAGGCTCCGGTCTGGATTGATTACCGGCCTTTAACCGAGGGCAGGGTTTTAGTCATTATGGCTGCTGCGCAAAATGCAACGGAGCAGAACCTGCTGCCCTTACTGGTATTGAAAACGCTTATTGACCCGCTTATCCGCCAGCATTTGTCCGGCCACGATAATACCTTGCTTGCGCCCGCGCTGTTATTACAGCATTTGAATCACGAGCTCTGTCATTCACAGGTGAGAACTGCTTTTGATGCTCTGGTGGGCGTTGTTGATACAGCAAAGCACAGTTGGGTATGGGCTCAGGCTGGAGATAAATTTGAGCCAGAGCCGGGAGCAAAACCCGACCTGGCATTAGGTATCTGGCAGCATGCTAATTTTCGTGAGCACCGCATAGAACATTTACATAAGTTACATTGCGGATACGAAAACACGGAGCTTACTGTGACTGCTGTGCCTCAAACTGTTTGATGGCCTTATCAAGATACGGCAGTGACATGTTCAGATTAATAGGTTGCGTAAATAATGGGTAACCAATACCTGCGGCTAATAAAGCAGGAACTTTCCACCAACCTTCGACTTCCACAATAAAGAAGAAAATAAGACAAATGGGCACCAATTTAGCCATATTACAAATGAGGCGGCGCGGCACCGGCATTTTTTCCTGTGCCATTGATAAAATCATAGCTCGCTGAGTAAAGCTGTAGTTAGACAGTTGAGGAATGTGACGCGAAGAAAAATATAGAGCCATAGTCAGTCTTTCATTTGAATTTTGTTAATTGGGTTGCATTATAACATGGGAAAAGGTTATAAACTTGCGCTTCTGAAGTGAACAGAATTTAAGGACAGCTGTTATGGTCAAAAAAGTCGTTATTCCAGTAGCCGGGCTCGGAACCCGGATGTTGCCTGCTACCAAAGCCATTCCCAAAGAAATGTTGCCGTTGGTCGATCGCCCCCTTATTCAATACATTGTTGAGGAATGCGCAGCAGCGGGTTTGACCGATGTCATTCTGGTCACTCATTCAAGTAAGAACTCTATAGAAAACCACTTTGATACGAGTTTTGAGCTGGAGACGACTCTGGAGCAGCGGGTAAAGCGCCAACTGCTGGCTGAAGTGAAAGCCATTTGTCCTGAAAAAACCACGATTATGCATGTTCGTCAGGGCGTTGCAAAAGGCTTGGGGCACGCCGTTTTATGCGCGCGCCCATTAATTGGAGATGAGCCTTTTGCTGTCGTATTACCTGACGTTCTGGTTGATGACGCCAGCTGCAAACTGAATCGCGATAATTTAGCTGAAATGGTGAAAAACTTTGAAGCGAGCGGCCATTCACAGGTTATGGTCGAAAAAGTGCCGCAGCAGGACGTCAGTAAGTATGGCATTGCAGACATTAATGGCGTGGAGTTGAGTCCGGGCGAACAGGCCGGTATTACTCAGCTGGTTGAAAAGCCCTCAGTTGAAGAAGCGCCGTCAGATTTAGCTGTAGTAGGGCGCTACGTCTTCTCTGCTGATTTATGGCCGCTGCTGGAGAAAACGCCTGTGGGTGCCGGTAATGAAATTCAGTTGACCGACGCCATGGCGATGTTGTTGGAAAAACAACCGGTTAATGCGTATTACATGAAAGGCAAGAGCCACGATTGCGGCAATAAATTAGGGTACGCTCAGGCCTTTGTTGAGCATGCTTTACGCCACCCTGACTTAGGTGCCGACATGAAAGCCTACATTCAGTCTCTGAAGTAAACCTTTCTAGCGGGACTGGTACTTAAGTATCAGTTCCGACAAGGCTTTTGCACAAGGTCCAGTCAGTTCGGCTTTGGGTAATACCATATACAAACTGCCTTTGCGCGAACTACTTCCCTCAACTTCTATTTGAGCTAGTTGGCCTGCATCTAAGTCTTGCTGAGAGATATAGCCTGGTAACCAGCAAAAACCTAATCCGTTTCGGATGAGTCTGAGTGCTTCATCAAAGTGGCTGACGGTCCAGCGTTGCTCGGCTTTTAACCAGCCTTCGTCTTCTACCGGCTGGCTGCCGGTATCCTGAATCACTATTTGTAAATATTGAGACAACTCGTTCTGGTTAATAGGTTGTTCCAGTTGTGCCAGCGGGTGTTCAGGGTGACAAACCAAATCCATACTGTATTGACCTATAGGTTCCCCTATAAAGCCGCGGGGCAAGTGGTGCGTAATAACGACATCAGCGGTTTGTTCCTGAATTTGCTCTACGGTGCCAGTAAGTACAGTGTCGTTGATAATCAGGCGACTGCCGCGACTAAGCTGCTGGAACTCATTTAGCACAGGAATTAACTGGCTGCGGTCAAAAACCATTTCTAACGCGAGTTTAACTTCCGGCTCCCAGCCTTGCTCAAGGTTATCAGCCAATTGTTCTATTTCTTCAGTCAGGTTGGTTAACTGACGTGAACGGCGAAGCAAAACTTCACCCGCCGCTGTTAGATGAGCTTTTCGGCCTCTGACTTCCAGTAACTGTACGCCTACCACTTGTTGCAGTTTGGCAACAGCGTGATTGAGCGACGACTGGCTCTTATTCAGTGCCTCAGCTGCGTGCGCATACCCTCCACAGTCAACAACAGCCTGCAGGATACGCCATTGCTCAATGGTCGATTTAGGTCGGTAAACACTCATCTTGATTCCACTCCGGTGGGGCTAAACCCGAGCGGTAATCACTGCTCGAATCGGTGCCTGGTAACCTTCAATAGTCTTATTTTTGTCATTTGGATCAAGGAAGTCGGCTAATGACTCTCCGTTCATCCAATCTGTGCGCCGCTGTTCTTCGGTTGAGGTTGTATTATGGTCAACTACGGAGATGTCTTTGAACCCTAGCCGTTCTAACCAGACGGATAACGCACTGGCACTAGGTAAAAACCAGACGTTACGCATTTGTGCGTAACGCTCGCCAGGCATCATGACGGTGGTTTCATCCCCTTCCACAACAATGGTTTCTAACACCAATTGACCGCCCGGGCGGATTAAAGATTTCAGTTGCTGTAAAAATTCGACGGGTGAGCGGCGATGATAAAGTACACCCATACTAAATACGGTATCAAAGCTTTTGAGTTCCGGCATATGTTCAATACCAACCGGGAAAAAATGTGCCCGCTGCTGCCACGACAAAGGCATTAACTGGCTAATGGCTCTGAATTGCATAAGAAAGAGTTCGCCCGGGTCAATACCCCAGACTTGCTCGGCGCCAGCTTCCAGCATCCGCCATAAGTGGTACCCGCTACCGCAGCCAACGTCCAGTACCTGACGGCCGTTTAAGTCATCTAAATGTGGTGCTACGCGTTGCCATTTCCAATCAGAGCGCCATTCCGTATCAATAAACACTCCGAACAAATTAAAGGGCCCTTTACGCCAGGGCTGTAACTGCTGGAGTAGGCCGGTTAAGCGAGCCCTGTCGGCATCTGAGGCTTCATCGGCATTGCCGATCTGCACGGTATCGGACAATTCAACCTGTTTTGCGGTCAAATTTGGCAACTGTGTTAGAACCCGCTGCCAGCGTTTTAAGTTCCCGTGAGGATTATTCTTAAAGGCTGTGAGTTGTGGTGCCAGAGTATCCAGCCACTGGCTGTGTGGACTTTGCACCAGTGCGCTAAGTTCTCTACTGAAATTAACCATAATATCCCTTATTTAACGGCCAGCATGGCGGCAAAGTTAAAGCACTGGAACCAGACCGAGCTGTGTTGAAAACCCGCTTTTTGAAAACGCTGCTGATGAGCCTCTAATGTATCAACTTTCATCACGTTTTCGATTGCTGCTCTTTTTTGGCTAATCTCAAGTTCACTGTAACCATTGGCTCGTTTAAAATTATGGTGCAGTTCAATGAGCAGATCATTCATAGATTCATCCGGATGGCGTACTTTTTCCGCGACTAGTAGCGCGCCGCCTTTATTCATACCATTAAAAATGTTTTGTATAACCTCGTCTCTTTTATCCTGGCTAATAAATTGCAAAGTAAAGTTTAGTACGACCACTGACGCATTTTTAATTTCGGTTTCGGCTAGATCCTGACAGTGAAGTTCAACCGGAATCTGGCTTTTAAAGCCATCCAGGTGCAGTTGCGCACGCTCTATCATAGGTTGAGAGTTATCTATTCCAATAATTTTACAGTTTTCTGTCTGCTCGCACCCTTTACGCATAGCAAGGGTGGCTGCGCCTAATGAACAACCCAAATCGTACAAATGGCTATTAGGCTGAACATAGCGACTAACAATTTGTGGCAAGGTCTGTAAGATACTGGAGTAGCCCGGGACTGACCGGTTAATCATGTCGGGGAATACCTCGACAACCTGCTGGTCAAAACAGAAGTCGGAGATGCTGGGCAGAGGCTTTGAAAATATCGTGTCATGTTGCGTCATAGAAGCTACTTTTATTCGATAAAGAATTCAGATTAATAGGCATTTTACCGATAAATGCTACTGACGCACAGGCAATATTCGACTAAAATCCGCGCTATCGCTGTGGAGGGTAAAACATTGAAACGAGCTTTAGGTGTAGTAAGTGCTATTTTTGTCACTTTTACTACAACCGTCTTTAATAGTCATGCAGGCCAATCTGATAACTGGACCCAAGCCTATGAAGAGGTGCGTATAGGTGTGCCCGATCAGATGGAGCCTTTGGTATCAATAAAAGACGGGAAAGCTGTAGGGCTCGATGTTGATTTAATTAAAAAGTTTACCCAGGACATTTCGGCAAAAATAGTCTGGAAGCCCTGCGGCCATTGGCGTGACTGCCTTGAAGCGATAAAAAACAAAGAGATTGATGTACTGACCAGCGTTTCTTACTCCGTTGAACGCAATCAGTTTATAGATTTTACCCAAAGTTACTGGTCAACGCCCTGGGCTGTAGCTTCCATGAATACCACTCAACTGAGCAGCGGCAGTCTGCATTTGGAGCAGTTAACCGATAGCAAAATTGGTGTGGTCGAAGGTTACAACATTGTGCCACAGCTGTCTCAGCTGCGTAGCGTTCAAACCATTGAAGTGGGAGGCATACGCGAGGGTGTCAATCTGCTGCGTAATAGTGCTGTTGATTATTATGTTGATAGCCTGCCGTTGTTGGTTCATGAGTTGCAGGAACGACCTCTGCCGGGAGCCGAACTTTCTGTCATTGATGATGCACAGGGCGAAGAGCTTTATCTGGCGGTGAGAGATGATTGGAAGCCTTTGGTCATGGCTCTAAATCATGGCATTGACAGTGTCACTGAAAGTGAACGTAATGAACTAAAAAATAAATGGTACGGTTTTCATTTAGAACAGGGCTGGAGCAATAAAGAGCTACTTGATATTGCCATGAAAGTTGGCTCTGTCGTTTTACTAATTATTGTTGGTTTTGCTATCTGGAATAGCCGTTTACGCAGGGAGATTAAATTGCGTAAAGCGGCGGAAAGACGCATTCGGCATATTGCAACGCACGATGAACTGACTGGTCTGCCGAACCGAAATTTAATGCAGGATCGTCTGGAGCAAACCATTAGTCAGAATGAAAGAACAGGAAAACCCTTTGCTGTGCTTTTTTTAGACCTGGATGGATTCAAGAAAATAAATGATGAGTTTGGGCACAGTTATGGCGATGAGCTCTTAATTCAGGCTGCACACCGGATGGGCACTTTATTAAGACGTTCAGACACGGTGTGCCGTCATGGTGGTGATGAATTCGTTATCCTGCTGCCAACAGCGAACAATGTCGGTTCATCACTGGCGGTGTCTCGTAAATTGGTTGTGCAGTTGGCCAAGCCCTATAAAGTGAAAAAACAACAATTGGAAATTAGTGTATCCATTGGTGTTGCGATTTACCCTAAGAACGGTACCAACACTGACGATTTGCTTCGCTCTGCAGACAAAGCCATGTACCGGGCAAAAGCGGCTGGTAAAAATGATGTGCGTCTGGCTGGCGACGACGGATGACATTCGGCGTCAGTCCGCTATAATGTTGCGCTTCGTGAAAACATTCATTGCAACAGCTAGCAGGATAAACGCGCATGCGAACTCATTACTGTGGACAAATAAATGCTGAACTGGCGGGACAAGAAGTCACGCTGTGTGGTTGGGTTAATAAACGCCGGGACTTAGGCGGCTTAATTTTCATCGATTTGCGCGACCGGGAAGGGTTGTTGCAGGTTGTTTTTGACCCCGACCAAAAAGCCTTATTTGAAACAGCAAATAGCCTGCGCCAGGAATTCTGCGTGCGCTTAAGCGGTAAAGTTAACCGTCGCCCGGAAAGCCAGGTAAATAAAACGATGGCGACCGGCGAAGTTGAACTGCTTGCTACCGACTTAGAAATTCTAAGCCGCTCTGAGCCGCTTCCTATCGACTTTAATCAGCAGGTGAGTGAAGAAGCGCGCTTGCGTTACCGCTACCTTGATTTGCGTCGTCCACAAATGAACGAAAAACTGCAGTTCCGGGCGAAAGTAACCAGCGCGGTACGTCGCTTTTTTGATGACAACGGCTTCTTAGATATAGAAACGCCAATGCTGACCCGCGCAACGCCGGAAGGCGCTCGCGACTATCTGGTGCCAAGCCGTACCCACAAAGGTCGCTTTTTCGCGCTGCCACAAAGCCCTCAGCTGTTTAAACAGCTGTTAATGATGTCGGGCTTTGACCGTTACTATCAAATTGTGAAGTGCTTCCGCGACGAAGACTTACGTGCTGACCGTCAGCCTGAATTCACTCAAATTGATATTGAAACCTCCTTTATGAGTGCTGAGCAGGTGATGCAAATTACCGAGCAAATGGCTCGTGACTTGTTTAAGCAGTTACTTGATGTGGACTTAGGTCAGTTCCCGAGCATGACCTGGCACGAAGCCATGCGCCGCTTTGGCAGTGACAAACCCGACCTGCGTAACCCGTTGGAGTTGATGGATGTTGCTGATGTCTTAAAAGACGTTGAGTTCAAAGTATTTTCTGGCCCGGCGAATGACGAAGAAGGCCGTGTTGCTGCCATTCGCTTACCGGGGCAGGCTGAAAACGTTTCACGCAAGATGATTGACGAATACACACAATTTGTCGGCATTTACGGTGCGAAAGGTTTGGCCTGGATTAAAGTAAATGACCGCAGCGCAGGGCGGGAAGGACTGCAATCACCTATTCTTAAATTCTTGCCGGATGAAGTTATTGAGCCATTATTAGAGCGCACTGAAGCGCAAACTGGCGATGTGCTGTTCTTTGGTGCTGATAAAGCGAACGTTGTTGCTGAAGCTCTGGGTGCTTTACGCCTGAAGTTGGGTAAAGATTTTGAACTGGTCAGTAACGAGTGGAAACCGTTATGGGTTGTCGACTTCCCAATGTTTGAAGTCGCCGACGACGGCAGTCTGGCAGCGTTACACCACCCGTTCACAGCACCGGTTAATGTGACTCCTGAGGAGCTAAAAGCTAACCCGGCAGCCGCTATTTCAAATGCTTACGACATGGTCTTGAATGGCGTTGAGTTAGGTGGTGGTTCGGTTCGTATCCACGAAAACGCTATGCAGCAAGCGGTATTCGAAGTGTTGGGTATTGAAAAAGATGAAGCTCAGGAAAAATTTGGCTTCCTGTTGGAAGCATTGAAGTACGGCACGCCGCCACATGCGGGCTTGGCTTTTGGTTTAGACCGCCTGGTGATGTTAATGGTTGGCGCAAGCTCCATTCGTGACGTTATTGCCTTCCCGAAAACAACCACTGCGGCCTGTGTTCTGACCGACGCCCCGGGTGCAGCGAACCCGGCAGCATTGCAAGAGCTGGGCGTAAAAAGTATTGTGAAGGAAGACGAGTAATCAACAGAGGTGACATATGGCTGGTCATTCCAAATGGTCTAATATTAAGCACCGAAAAGCCGCGCAAGACGCTAAGCGCGGCAAAATTTTTACCAAGTTAATTCGTGAAATAACGGTCTCTGCCCGCGAAGGCGGCGGAGACCCTGAAACCAACCCGCGTTTACGTGCGGCTATCGATAAAGCTTTATCCAATAATATGAAGCGCGACACCATAGATACTGCGGTCAAACGCGGTTCGGGTGATGTTGAAGGCGATAACGTTGATGAGCTGACTTATGAAGGTTATGGCCCTAACGGCGTGGCCGTGTTGCTGGAATGCATGACTGATAACCGAAACCGGACGGTGTCAGATGTTCGTCATGCGTTCAGTAAGTTAGGTGGTAACTTGGGTACCGACGGCTCTGTTGCCTACTTATTTAATAAGAAAGGCGTAATTAGTTATTCTGACGATGTGACCGAAGAACAGGTTATGGAACCGGCGCTGGAAGCCGGTGCGGAAGATATTCTTGCTTATGACGAAGGCAGTATCGATGTCATTACATCGCCAGAGAACTTCGGTGCAGTTAAAGATGCTCTGGATGCTAAAGGGCTAGAGTCGAGTAACGCTGAAGTAACTCAGGTGCCTGACACCCGCGTTGATTTGGATGAGGAATCTGCACGAACCTTTTTAAAACTGCTGGATGCGCTGGAAGACTTAGACGACGTGCAAAACGTTTATCACAATGCCGATATCTCTGATGAGATCATTGCGCGACTGGACGACTAAGTGGCGATTATTCTGGGTATCGACCCGGGCTCGAGACTGACCGGCTACGGCGTTATAGAGCAGCGCGGACGGCAGCTGAATTATCTTGGTAGTGGTTGTATAAAGGTTATTGGTACCACTAAAGAGCCTTTAACCCTGGCGGAAAAGCTACGCCGTATACATGACAGTGTCAGCGAATTGATTACTCAGTTTAAACCTGATGAGTTCGCGATAGAGCAAGTGTTTATGGCAAAGAATCCGGATTCTGCCTTAAAGCTTGGGCAGGCGCGTGGGGCGGCGATTGTGGCTGCTGCTTGTGCAGAGCTTCCGGTAGCGGAATATTCAGCGCGACAAATTAAACAATCTGTGGTGGGTAACGGTGGCGCCGAGAAGTCTCAGGTTCAGCATATGGTTATGGCGTTACTGAATCTGCAGCGTTGCCCTCAGGAAGATGCCGCAGATGCACTCGCCGTTGCCTTATGTCATGCTCACAGTTCACAAAACCTGATAAAAATGGCAGGCGCTGCGCGTAAGACAGTGCGTGGGCGTTTGCGTTAACGGAGTACAAAAGTGATAGGTCATATTCAGGGCGTACTAACCAGCAAGCAGCCGCCGGAAGTAGTATTAGATGTACAGGGCATTGGTTATGAAATTCAGTTGCCAATGACCTGCTTCTATCAATTGCCGCCGGTAGGCGAAACCATAAAACTAATCACGCATTTTGTGGTGCGCGAAGATGCACAGCTATTGTACGGTTTTATTTCAGCTTCAGAACGTTCGCTGTTCCGGTTATTACTGAAAACTCAGGGAGTTGGCCCGAAGCTAGCTTTGGCTATTTTATCGGGCATGTCAGCCGATGAGTTTGTCATGGCTGTGAACCAAAACGATGTTACTCGTTTGGTGAAATTGCCAGGTGTAGGCAAAAAGACCGCCGAACGTCTGGTTATTGAAATGCGTGACCGACTCAAAGACTGGCAGCCGTCTACGCCATTTACTGATCGCGCACCGCTGGATAGTCAGGGTATGGATGCAGGAGAACATCCGGCCGATGCAAGAACTGACGCCATTAGCGCTTTGCAGTCACTTGGGTACAAAGAAAATCAAGCTGAAAAAGCCCTGCAAAAAGTGTACTCTGCAGAACATAACAGTGAGACCTTGATTCGACTGGCGTTAAAGCAGCTGTCGTAAGGAAGCCCCATGATAGAAGCCGATCAAATACCAACTCAGCGGCTCATTGAACCCGAGGTACAGGGTGAAGATGAGGCTGTTGATCGTGCCATACGGCCTAAAACTCTGGCGGATTATACTGGGCAGAAGCACGTAGTCGAGCAGATGGGGATTTTCATTGAGGCCGCGCGCAAGCGTCAGGAAGCACTGGATCACCTTTTAATTTTTGGTCCTCCGGGGCTGGGTAAAACCACGCTGGCCAACATTGTAGCGAATGAGCTGGATGTGAGTATTAAAACAACCTCAGGTCCGGTTCTGGAAAAAGCGGGTGACTTAGCGGCGTTGCTGACCAACCTCGAAGCACACGATGTGTTATTTATTGATGAAATTCACCGGTTGAGCCCGGTTGTCGAAGAAATTCTGTATCCGGCTATGGAAGACTACCAGCTCGATATCATGATAGGCGAAGGTCCCGCAGCGCGTTCGATTAAATTAGATTTACCACCTTTTACCCTCATTGGTGCTACCACCCGTGCTGGCGCGTTGACATCACCACTACGTGATCGCTTTGGTATTGTACAGCGTCTTGAATTTTATGATGTGAACGAATTAACCGATATTGTTGCGCGGTCGGCTCACTTTATGAATGTTCGGATGCTCGACGGTGGAGCCCGGGAAATAGCACGCCGCTCACGAGGCACGCCACGCATAGCGAACCGCTTATTGCGTCGGGTACGCGACTATGCAGAAGTCAGAGGTAATGGTGACGTTGACGAAGCAACAGCCAATGCAGCGTTGACCATGGTGGACGTTGACCAGGCCGGTTTTGATTATATGGACCGGAAGCTGCTCTTAGCCATTATGGAAAAGTTTACGGGTGGTCCTGTGGGGTTAGATAATCTGGCGGCAGCGATAGGCGAAGAAAAAGATACCATTGAGGATGTTCTGGAACCTTATTTGATTCAACAGGGCTTTTTACAACGCACGCCGCGTGGACGTATAGCGACTCCCAGAGCTTATCAGCATTTTGGGTTAAAGCCCGAAAAGTAGATAAAAAAAAGCCCGCACAATGTGCGGGCAAACAGAACAACAAGAAGGAAGTTAAATCCAGGGAACTATTACTGAATAAACAATCTCAGAAAAAGTGACAACCAATCTCTTCGTCTTTGAGATGCTGAGTATTATAAAGTTAATCTGATTCTGATCAAACAAGAAAAATTAGATGTTCGCATTATAATAACTAATCTGAAGGTTGCCTTATTTGTTCAAAAAAAGCGCAACATATTTGTAACAAAAAAGAAAATCTCTTAAAAATCATCGTGTTGATATTTTGTTCTTTTCGTTCTGTTATAAAAAAAAGTCTGCTGACAAAGTGACCAGTTATAGTTTTAAGGGCTTCTTTACAAAATATTACACAAAGGTAACTTTTCGGAACTTTACTTGAGGTGGTAATGTCTCACTATGAATTTGAATGGCCTATCCGGGTTTACTACGAAGACACGGATGCAGGTGGTATCGTTTATTATGCTAATTATCTCAAGTTCATTGAAAGAGCTCGAACAGAGTGGTTAAGATCATTAGGGATTGAACAGGATACCTGGTTAGCCCACAATATAGCCTTTGTGGTTCGCAAGGTAGAACTGGATTTACGGCAGGCGGCTAAGTTTAATGCTGAACTAACAGTCACTGTCAAAGTAACAAAGATTAAGAAAGCCTCTTTGGTTTTCGAACAACAAGTTTTGGCGAAGGATGGCAGTGTGCATTGTCAGGCAACAGTTTTAGCAGCCTGTATTGATAACCAGGCGATGAAAGCTGTCGCTATTCCGGAACCGATAATATCGCGTATTCAGTCAGGGGTTTAAAGCGTGGAAGCAGAACTATCGTTTATTGATTTATTCATGCAAGCCAGTTTATTAGTCAAGCTGGTGATGGTTATGTTACTGGCGATGTCGGTATGGGGCTGGGTGTTAATTTTTCAGCGCAAAAAAGTGTTGAAACAGGCTCGAAATGACGCGCTAAAGTTTGAAGATAGATTCTGGTCAGGCGTTGATCTTGCGCGCCTTTATCAGGAAATTTCGGCTCGTGCTAAAAACGCACGAGGAATGGAGTTACTGTTTCACGCTGGCTTTAAAGAGTATGCGCGGCTGCGTAACCACTCAACAACAAATACGCAGACAATGCTTGAAGGCGCGTTTCGTGCCATGCGCGTAGCGCACGCCAGAGAAACGGAAAAACTGGATAACAACTTAGGTATTCTGGCAACTATTGGTTCTATAAGCCCTTATATTGGTTTGTTTGGAACGGTATGGGGAATCATGAACGCCTTTATCGCTTTAGGTGCTGTGCAACAGGCGACGCTGGCTATGGTTGCACCGGGTATCGCTGAAGCATTGATTGCAACTGCGATGGGTCTTTTCGCGGCGATACCGGCCGTTATTGCTTACAACCGATTTACCACTAGTGTGGAAAAAGTTGATAATCAGTACATGAATTTTATTGATGAATTCATCTCAATTTTGCAACGACAGTCTTCGGCTCAGGCAGGCAAAAGTAAAGTAGAGGGCGAAACGGTATGATGGTAATGCCGCGCAAGCGTCGTAAGCCGGTTGCGGAAATTAACGTAGTACCTTACATCGACGTGATGCTGGTGCTGCTGATCATCTTTATGGTAACAGCTCCTTTGATTACTCAGGGCGTTAAAGTTGATTTACCGAAAGCAACGGCCGAACCTCTCTCTGAAGAGAGTAAACCGCCTTTAGTTGCGTCGGTTGATGCTGAAGGGCGTTACTATTTAAATCAGGGTGACTCCCAGGATACGCCGATGCAGGCAGATGAACTCGCAACTCTGGTTGCTGCTCACCTGCAAGTTGAACCTGATACTCCGGTTATGGTCAATGGTGATGGTGCTGTATCTTATAATCAAATTGTGCAACTGATGGTGTTACTGCAAAGAGCGGGTGTGCCGTCAGTCGGTTTAATGACAGATTCGTCGGATAATTAGTTGTGGCAAAATCAGATAGCTTAACCTTACCGCTGATATATTCGATTGTTATACACGCTACAATCGCGGGTGTGTTGTTATTTAGCTTTGAGTTTACTCCCTCAACGCCGGAGGCTATGGAAGTCAACTTAGATCAAAGCGAGCTGGATATGTCAGAAGAGATTGTTAGTGCAGTCACAGTTGATAAATCCAAAGTTCAACAACAGGCAGATAGAATCCGCCAGCAGAAAGCGGAGCAAGAGGCGGCTGAACAGCGCCGTATTGAGAGACTTGAGCGGCGTGCTGAAGAAGCGCGTAAAGCGCGCGAAAGAGAAGAACAACGTAAAAAAGAAATAGAGCGTCAACAGGAATTAGAAAGACAAGAAGCTGCGGAAGCACGCAAACAGGCAGAGCGAGAAAAGAAAGAAGCTGAACGCCTGGCGCAGGAGCGTGCCAAAGCTGAGGCTGCGGCAAAAGAGGCCGAGCGGCGTAAACGCGAAGCAGAAGAAGCTGAACGTCGGGCTGAAGAAGAACGTCGTAAGCGTCTGGAAGAGCAGCGTAAACGTGAACAAGAGCAGCGTGAAGCGGCAGAACGTGAAGCTCAGTTACAAAAAGAAATGGAAGCGGAACGAGCACGTCGTCAAGCGGCTCGTCGTCAACAAGTACTGAGTGAGGTTGAAAAGTATCAGGCGCTCATTCAGCAGACTATTCAGCGAAACTGGAATGTTGACGACTCAATGCAGGGCAAGTCATGTGAGTTAACCATAAGAGTAGCTCCTAGCGGATTCGTTAAGTCAGTTGATACAGGCAGTGGCGATGCGAACGTTTGTCGTTCTGCACAAAATGCCGTATTAAAAGCTACAACGCTGCCGGTTTCTGAAGATCCGGAAATTTATGAACAAATGAGTACAATTAAATTGACTGTAAAACCGCAGTTGTAACAAGGTGACCGATGAAAAATATATTAATTAAAAGCATTCTACTCTTTGTTGCGCTAACCGCTTTTGTGCGTGCAGGGGTACTGGAAATCGTCATCACGGAAGGTATTGATACGGCGCGGCCAATTGCGGTGGTGCCTTTTCAGTGGAAAGGTGAAGGACAGGTACCAAACGAGCTTACCGATGTTATTGCTGCGGACCTTATGCGCAGTGGTAAATTTAATCCGATTCCCGTAACTGCAATGCCACAACGCCCGGCTGCCGATGACGAGATAGATTACTCAGCTTGGGCTAAGATGGGCGTAGAAGCCATTTTAGTCGGTTCAATAGAACCTTATTCAGTTGACCGCTACATGGTTAAGTTTGAAGTTATTGATGTACTCCGGGGACAAATTACCGGCGGTAATTCGCAGATGTTACGCAATGGCGAGTTGGTGCAGAGTAACGATCATGTTCTTGATTCTCGCTCTAGCGTTATTGATGGTGATCAATTTCGCTCTTATGCACATCGAATTTCAGATGTTGCTTACGAAGCGTTAACTGGCGAACGTGGTGCTTTCATGACAAAAATCGCTTATGTCACGGTAAACCACGATGATCGCTATCCATACAAACTGGCGGTTGCAGATTATGACGGTGCGAACGAGAAAATACTGCTACGTTCACCCGAGCCGTTGATGTCTCCGGCCTGGTCTCCGGATGGTAATAAACTGGCTTACGTTAGTTTCGAGAATAAAACAGCAGAAATATTCATGCAGGATATTTATACCACCCGCCGCGAGAAGCTGACGTCGTTCCCCGGGATAAATGGTAACCCTGTTTTCTCGCCAGATGGCAAAAAGTTAGCTATGGTTTTATCTAAGGATGGAAATCCTGAGCTTTATGTGTTTGATATTAAAACTAAGGACTTGCAACGTGTTACTCGTAATCGTACGATTGATACAGAGCCTAATTGGACGCCAGATGGTGAATCTTTAGTGTTTACCTCAGAAAGAGGTGGCAGACCGCAACTATATAGCGTAAATTTATCATCAGGTCAGGTTCGTCGGTTAACCTTTGATGGTGAGCAGAACTTAGGTGGTACCGTTGTACCGTCTGGCGAAAATATGATTTTAGTAAACCGGACACGTGGCAACTATCATATCGCTAAGCAAGAGTTTCCGCGTGGAAACATGCAAGTTTTAACGAAAACGTCTTTAGATGAGTCACCAAGTGTGGCGCCAAATGGCAGTATGGTTATTTACAGTACAACGCATAATAACAAACAAGTACTGGCTTTGGTTTCTATCGATGGGCGTTTTAAAGCACGATTACCGGCAACCGATGGTGAAGTTAAGTCACCGGCTTGGTCGCCATTTATGTAAAACAAAAGCCTGAATGGTTGAATTGTTCGATAAAAACGATAAGGACGAAAAGGATGCAGCTTAATAAACTTTTAAAAGCTCTGGCAATCGTTGTACCAATGGCAACTCTGGCCGCTTGTAGCTCAAACCAGGAAACTGATTCAGGTATGGGCGCAGGTCAGGAAACCAATCAACAAGCAGAGCAAGACTCTGGTGTTGAAGTTGGTGCAGCAGATCGCGCACAAAGAATGGAAGAAGAACGTCAGCAAAAAATGGAAGCGTTACGTAAAGAACACATCGTTTACTTCGCTTTTGATAAGTCTAACGTTCAGTCAGAGTACACTGACTTGTTGTCAGCGCACGCTGATTATTTAGTCAAAAACCCTTCTGTGAAAGTTGTTATTGAAGGTCATACTGACGAGCGCGGTACGCCTGAGTATAACATCGCGTTAGGCGAACGCCGTGCTAAAGCGGTTGAGAGCTACCTGCATAACTTGGGTGTTCAGGATTCTCAAACCTCGACTGTTTCATATGGCGAAGAAAAGCCAATGGTAAATGAGTCAAACGAACGCGCATACGCGAAAAACCGTCGCGCTGTTTTAGTTTACTAATTTAAAAGTAACGGATAGTAATGAGAAAAACGCTGTTAGCTGTATGTTTGTGTGTGCCTGGGGTTGTTATGGCTCAGGCACCTGTTTCTGGACTGTCGTCTTCAGGTAACGTTGAGCAACGACTGGAACAAATCGAGCGCATGCTCGAAGCGCGCTCCAGTGCTCAGCTTGAAATGCTCAATCAGTTAGGTTCTTTGCAACAAGATGTTGCTGAATTAAGAGGCATAACGGAAGAGCATGAGTACCGTCTGGAGCAATTGTTGCAACGCCAGCGCGAGCTGTATCAGGAAATTGATCGTCGCTTCAGTAATTTGAAGTCGAGCAATAACCAGAGTGAAGCTGCCAGCAACAATTACAATAACCTTGAGCAGGTACCGACACAAACAGACAATAGCAGCTATTCTCCAAACCTTAGCGAGAATGATGCTTATGACAAGGCGATAGCTTTAGTCCTTGAGGATAAGCGTTATGATGAAGCTATACCCGCATTTGAGTCTTTTCTGAAGAACTTTCCAAACTCGACTTATTCTCCTAATGCTCACTACTGGTTAGGTCAGCTGTTTTTTGCCAAACGTCAATACGATCAGGCAAAGCAACAGTTTGAAACTGTTGTTAATGACTACCCTGACAGTAATAAACGTGGTGACTGTTTATTGAAGCTTGGTGCTATCGCCAGTGAACAAGATAAATCAGCAGATGCAAAAGCTTATTACGAGCAAGTGATTAAAGAATACCCGGAAAGTACTGAAGCTAATTTGGCAAAACAACGCTTAAATCAGTAACAACTGGGCAACATGTGTTCGTGAATTAAGCAGTCGCACAGTTTTTTTCAATTTTCAGTTGCATACGCGCACTATTTCAGTAAACTATGCCGCCGTTGCCAAGCAGAAACGGGCAATATTATTGGCGTTGGGTTGTTAGCTCAGTTGGTAGAGCAGTTGACTTTTAATCAATTGGTCGCAGGTTCGAATCCTGCACAACCCACCACGTCGCCGATAAAAATATTTACCAGAATTTGGGTTGTTAGCTCAGTTGGTAGAGCAGTTGACTTTTAATCAATTGGTCGCAGGTTCGAATCCTGCACAACCCACCATTTCATCTTATGCCTCATTAAGAAAACCACTTAGCCATACTGAAGAATTAAGGGTAATACTGACTTAGCTATAAGCATCCCTTGAATTCCGCTATAATAGTCCTTACTTATAAAGAACACTTGGAAAACAAGCCGTAGTATCATGACCGAGATTCAAACTCTGGATAGCCTGGATTATACTTTTCCTCCAAAGCCTAAACCTTTAAGTGCGGAAGATAAGTCCGAAACCATTAATCGTATTAAGCTGCTTCTGCTTGATGAAGACGCTGTATTGGTGGCTCACTACTACACAGACCCTGATATTCAGGCGTTAGCCGAAGAGACCGGGGGCTGCGTGGCCGATTCTTTAGAAATGGCTCGATTTGGTCGCGACCATCCGGCAAAGAAGCTGATTGTAGCTGGTGTTCGTTTTATGGGCGAGACAGCTAAAATTCTTACGCCTCATAAGCAAGTACTGATGCCGACATTAAAAGCCGAGTGTTCCCTTGATCTTGGCTGTCCACCAGAAAAATTTGCCGAATTTTGTGATCAACACCCTGACCGGACGGTTGTCGTTTATGCTAATACTTCGGCAGCGGTAAAAGCTCGTGCTGACTGGGTAGTAACGTCCAGTATGGCGCTTGAGCTTGTTGACCATTTGGATGCCAAAGGAGAAAAAATTCTTTGGGCACCTGATAAGCATTTAGGCGGCTATATTGCCCGGGAAACCGGAGCTGATATGTTGCTGTGGCAGGGCGCTTGTGTTGTGCATGATGAGTTTAAAGCGAAAGCCCTGCAGGATATGAAAAAACTTCACCCTGAGGCGGCTATTCTTGTGCACCCTGAGTCGCCGGAGAATATTGTGGCGATGGCTGATGCTGTCGGTTCTACCTCGCAGCTTATTAAGGCGAGTCAGGAATTGCCGAATGAAACCTTCATAGTGGCAACCGATAAAGGCATTTTTTATAAAATGCAGCAGTTGCAACCGAATAAGACCTTTATTGAAGCCCCCACTGCGGGTAACGGTGCAACGTGTCGCAGTTGTGCGCATTGTCCCTGGATGGCAATGAACGGCTTACAAGCGATAGAAGAAGCACTGAAGAACGGCGGTGAGACACATGAGATTCATGTCGATGAAGCTCTGGGCAAAAAAGCCATGGTGCCGCTGGATCGAATGCTGGAATTTGCAGCGACTTTAAAGTGATTTGAAAGGCTCCTTCGGGAGCCTTTTTACTTTTTGTCTATACAACATATTTATAACAATAATAACCCCAGTGCCTACCGAAGTGAATGCCTGCATGGTAATCTAGCTTTATTGAATAATTATTCGAGTGGTATAGGCATGGGACTTTACGATCCGGCTGATGTCCGTGATAACTGCGGCTTCGGCCTTATCGCTGATATTAATGGCGAAGCTCAGCAAGGTTTAATTTCTACCGCAGTAAAAGCGCTGGACCGTATGCAGCATCGTGGTGGTATTGGCGCCGATGGTAAAACCGGAGATGGCTGCGGACTGCTGCTGCAAATGCCGGAGCAGTTTTTCCGTCAGTACGCAGAAACTCAAGGTTGGCAGCTCAGTAAGAAATTCGCTGTCGGCATGGTATTTTTTAGCCGCGATAAGGATAAACGTGAGTCTGCCCGCCACCTTATTGAGCAAGAGCTTCAAAGAGAGACTTTAGCGGTCACTGGCTGGCGTAAAGTTCCGGTCAACAACCAAGTACTGGGCGAAGGCGCTAAATCGTCTGAGCCGGTCATTGAGCAGGTACTGGTATCAGCTCCGCCGGGCTGGCGTAAAAAAGATTTAGAAAGACGCTTGTATATGGCGCGGAGACGCGTCGAAAAGCTGATGCCTAATCAGGATGAGCTCTATATTTCGTCGTTGTCGAGTCTGGTCTTAGTTTATAAAGGTCTGATGATGGCAGCTGACTTGCCGGCTTATTACACCGATTTAGCCGATGCCGAAATGAAAACTTCTATTTGTGTCTTCCATCAACGCTTTTCTACCAATACAGAACCGCGCTGGCCGCTGGCTCAGCCGTTCCGGTTTCTTGCCCACAACGGTGAAATTAATACTATACGTGGGAATCGTCAGTGGGCGCAGGCAAGAGCTTATAAATTTCAGACCCCCTTACTGCCTGACCTACAGGACGCAAAGCCACTGGTGGGCCTGTCAGGCTCCGATTCTGCTTCATTAGACAATATGCTGGAGCTGTTACTGGCTGGTGGCATGGATTTATTCCGCGCAATGCGTTTGCTGATACCGCCGGCATGGCAGGGAGATGCCACCATGTCGGACGACATGCGTGCCTTTTACGAGTTTAACTCCCTGCATATGGAGCCCTGGGATGGGCCTGCCGGTGTGGTCATGAGTAATGGCCGGCATGTGGCCTGTAGTCTGGATAGAAATGGTCTGCGTCCGGCGCGGTATGTTCTGACCCGCTCGGGTATCCTGACCATTGCATCCGAAGTGGGTATCTGGGATTACGACGAGCAGGAAGTGATTGAAAAAGGCCGCTTAGGACCGGGACAAATGATGGCGGTGGATACCTATACCGGCAAAATTTGGTATAACGACCAAATTGAAGAAGAACTCAAGCAGCGTCACCCTTATAAACAATGGCTGGAACAACACCGTCGCCACTTGATACCGTTTGAACGCAGCCACGCCGACAAGCTGGGTAAGCGTTTGTATGACGACGAGACCATGCTGGTTTTTCATAAAGCGTATTTGTACTCCGAAGAAGAAATTCAGCAAATTATCAGTGTTCTGGCCAAAGATGGTCAGGAAGCAGTCGGCTCTATGGGGGACGATACACCCACCGCAGTGCTTTCGAAGCAGCCGCGTTTGCTTTACGACTATTTCCGCCAGCAGTTTGCGCAGGTGACCAACCCAGCCATTGACCCGATTCGTGAGCGTCATGTTATGTCGCTTTCCACTATCATAGGCCGTGAGCATAATGTATTTAACGAGGCATCCGGCGATGCCGACCGGGTATTATTTGAATCACCTATCCTGATGTACACCGATTTAAAACAGCTACGGGAACTTGATGAACAACATTACCGGGCAACCACCTTGTCGCTGGGTTTTAAACCAGAGCAGCAGAATTTACAACAAGCCATCGATAGCCTGGTTGAGCAGGCAAAAACCGCGGTTAAGGATGAGCAAACGGTTATTCTGGTTCTCAGTGACAGAGATTTACAGCGGGAACAGCTGACGATACCTGCAGCCATGGCCGTTGGGGCGGTGCAACAAGTGCTGGTGAAGAATGATCTTCGCTGTGATTCAAACATTATTATTGAAACCGCTTCCGCGCGTGATCCGCACCATATGGCGGTGTTAATAGGCTTGGGTGCTACAGCCGTTTATCCCTACCTCGCGTATGAAACCGTGGAGCAACTGGTCGCCCGGGGCAAAGTTCAGTTGGACATAAAGGAGGCGTTGCTCAACTACCGTAAAGGCCTGAATAAAGGCTTACTGAAAATACTCTCGAAAATGGGTATTGCGACAGTGGCGGGTTACCGGGGCTCCTCCTTGTTTGAGGCGGTTGGCTTGAACGAGGATGTGCGTCGTCTTTGCTTTGAAAACGTGCCAGCACGCATTGACGGTACCGGCTTTGACGATATACAGCAGGATCTTCAGCAGAGCTTCCACCGCGCCTGGTTAACACGAAAAAAGCTGGCTCAGGGCGGCTTACTAAAATATGTACACGGCGGAGAGTATCATGCTTATAACCCGGATGTTGTGACGTCGCTGCAACGCGCGGTAGCAACAGGTGAGCAGCGAGATTACGACGTTTACGCTAAGTTTGTTAATGAGAGGCCGGTGACTCACCTGCGTGACTTGCTCAGCATTAAACTGCCTGAAAAAGCAAAAATTGAAAAAGAAAAAGTAGAAGCCAAAGAACTCTTGTTTCAGCGTTTTGATACGGCCGCTATGTCGATAGGCGCGTTAAGCGCAGAAGCTCATGAAGCCTTAGCCATTGCCATGAACAAAATTGGCGGACATTCAAATTCAGGTGAGGGCGGTGAAGATCCTAAGCGATTTAACAACGCAAAAAACTCCCGAATTAAGCAGGTAGCGTCGGGGCGCTTTGGCGTCACACCGCATTATTTGGTTAATGCCGATGTTATACAGATAAAGGTTGCGCAAGGGGCAAAACCCGGCGAGGGCGGCCAGCTTCCCGGCGAAAAAGTCACAGCGGAAATTGCCCAACTGCGATACGCCGTAGCTGGTACTACCTTGATATCGCCGCCGCCGCATCATGACATTTATTCCATTGAAGACTTAGCCCAGCTGATTTTTGATTTAAAACAGGTGAACCCGAAAGCCTTAGTTTCAGTCAAGCTGGTTTCTACGCCGGGCATTGGCACCATTGCTACGGGGGTTGCAAAAGCGTACGCCGATTTAATTACTGTGTCCGGCTATGACGGTGGAACTGGTGCCAGCCCCATGACCTCGGTCAAGTATGCGGGCTCACCGTGGGAGCTTGGTCTGGTTGAGGTGCACGAAGCCTTGGTGGCCAATAACCTGCGCCATAAAATTCGGTTGCAGGTCGATGGCGGCTTAAAAACCGGTATGGATATTGTGAAGGCGGCTATTTTAGGCGCTGAGAGCTTTGGTTTTGGCACCGCCCCTATGATTGCTCTGGGCTGTAAATATTTACGCATTTGCCATTTGAACAACTGCGCAACAGGCGTGGCCACTCAGGATGAAACCCTGCGGCGGGAACACTTCTCCGGCTTACCCGAACGCGTGGTGAAACTGTTTGAGTTTATGGCGGAAGAGGTGCGTGACATTCTCGCCCAATTGGGGCTGGAGAAGTTAACCGACGCTATTGGCCGGGTTGACCTACTGGAAAGGCTGACAGGTGAAACCAAACGCCAGCAGCAGTTACAGTTAAATGCCTTGCTGCAGTCCGCAGGAGTGCGTTCAGAGCACTCTTTGTATTGCACCGAGAAGAACCCGCCGTTTGATCAGGGCAAGCTGAACCAGCGATTACTGGAGTTGTGCAAAGAGTCTATCGATAAGCGCAGCGGAGGTCATTGGTCTTTGACTATTCGTAATGACGACCGTTCGGTTGCTGCAAGTGTATCGGGTTACATTGCCAGCCAGCATGGAAACCAGGGAATGGCGGTTGCGCCAATTACCTTAGGCTTTATTGGTACCGCAGGACAAAGCTTTGGTGCATGGAATGCCGGTGGTTTGAAGCTGCACCTGACCGGAGACGCCAACGACTACGTTGGGAAAGGTATGGCCGGTGGTGAAATTACCATTAAGCCGCCGGCAGGCTGTCGTTATAACACGCACGAAGCCGTTATTATGGGTAATACCTGTCTGTACGGCGCGACAGGCGGAAAACTTTATGCTGCCGGTTGTACCGGCGAGCGTTTCGCGGTTCGTAACTCCGGTGCTACAGCTGTGGTAGAGGGCATTGGTGACCATGGCTGTGAATATATGACCGGCGGAATTGTGGTGGTATTGGGTGACTGCGGCATCAATTTTGGTGCGGGCATGACCGGCGGTTTTGCTTATTTAAGAGACAGCGACGGTGATTTGCACCGTCGGCTTAACCACGAATTGGTTGAAGCCGTAGCAGTGGATACCCCGATTATTCAGGAGCACTTGCGCGGTTTAATTCATGAGCATCACGAAGCAACGGGAAGTCACTACTCGCGCGAGTTGCTAAACAACTTCGAGCAAATAGTGGACAGCTTTTATATCGTCAAACCAAAAGCGGCAGATGTGAAAGAGCTTTTAGGGCATCGAGCGCGGTCAACCGCAGAATTACGTGTGCAGGTGATGTAATGAACAAGAATATTTATCAGTTTTTAGACGTGCAGCGTATTGACCCACCGAAACGTCCGGTTGAAGAGCGCCGCATTGAGTTTAAAGAAGTTTATGATCCAATGCCTGACGTGCAGCTAAAAGGCCAGGCCGATCGTTGTCTGGACTGCGGAAACCCTTATTGTGAATGGCAATGCCCGGTTCACAACTATATTCCTCAGTGGCTGGAGCTGGCCAATGAAGGGCGGGTTATTGAAGCCGCTGAACTGATGCATAAAACCAACAGCCTGCCTGAGGTTTGTGGCCGGGTTTGTCCGCAGGATCGTTTGTGTGAAGGTGCCTGTACGCTGAATGACGGTTTCGGCGCAGTAACTATTGGCAGTATTGAAAAACAAATGGTCGATGAAGCCTTTAAACAGGGCTGGCGGCCAGACTTAAGTGGTGTGACTCAACGTCAGGAACGGGTCGCTGTAATTGGGGCCGGGCCTGCAGGTCTCGCCTGTGCCGACGTATTAGCGCGTAATGGTGTCAAAGCTGTAGTGTATGACCGTTACCCTGAAATTGGCGGACTGCTAACCTACGGCATTCCGCCGTTTAAGCTGGACAAAGCGGTAATGACGTTGCGTCGTGAAATATTTACCGACATGGGCATTGAGTTTAAGCTGGGCGTTGAAGTGGGTAAAGACATCAGTTTTGCTGAGCTTGAAGCCAGTTATGATGCGGTATTTTTAGCTCTGGGAACCTATAAAGCGCTGGATGGAAAACTAAAAGGTCTGGACGCAGAAGGGGTTTATCCGGCATTGCCGTTTCTCATTGGCAATACACAAAAACTCATGGCTCATGAGCCTATGTCGCAGTATCCGCTTATTGATGTGAAAGACGAGACAGTGGTTGTACTTGGCGGTGGCGATACCGCGATGGACTGCGTCAGAACCTCAATAAGACAGGGAGCGAAGTCGGTTGTCTGCGCTTATCGCCGCGACGAAGGCAATATGCCGGGGTCGCGCAAAGAAGTGCAGAATGCTCGTGAAGAGGGAGTCTCTTTTGAGTTTAATTTGCAACCGCTGGAAGTGATTACGGACAATTCGGGTAAGGTTAGTGGCGTGAAAATGGTACGCACTGAACTGGGGCCGGCTGATGAAGATGGTCGCCGGCGTCCACAACTCGTGCCGGATTCTGAATTCGTCATGCCTGCAACTGCGGTCATTATTGCCTTTGGTTACCAACCCAGCCCGCCGGAATGGTTACAGCAGCACAAGGTGGAGCTAAGCGACTGGGGTACCGTGCTGGCCACTGGCGACACCGAGTTTGCTATGCAAACCAGCAACCCGAAAATATTTGCCGGTGGCGATATGGTACGCGGCGCCGATTTGGTGGTGACGGCGATAGCGGAAGGACGCAACGCCGCCGAGGGAATGCTTGATTATTTCGACGCCGTATAAGTTATGAGCAGCGCAATCAGCGCTGCCATTGTTTAATAACCGGCGCATAACCTTCGCGAAAATTCGCATACTGAAGTTGGTAACCACTGTCTTTCAAACCCTTGTTCATACAGCGTTTAGAGCCTCTTGGCCCAACGTCTGTATCAATGTTTCCGGTCAGCTCAATTCCAAGCTGCTCAGCCAGCCACTGGTAAACTTCGTATTGTTTGACCGGTTCATCGTCATTAACTAAATAAACAGGTTTGGGCTGATTAACCTGGGTAAGTAAATGCACAATAAAGCCAGCGACATCGTCCTGATGTATGCGGTTAGTCCAGCTGTCACGAAGTTGGACATTGCCTTGACTTAGTTGACGCAGCAAAAAGTCACGTCCTTCTCCGTAAATACCACTGCAACGAAGAATAGAGGTTTGCCCCGGTAAGGCACTGATAATGGATTCAGCCTGTAATAGAGCTTTACCAGAGTCTGATGTAGGCTCGGTTGCACTGTTTTCATCAATCCACTCGCCGTCGCGTTGTGCGTAAACGCCGGTGCTGGAAACGTAAATAATATTAGGCTGATGAGTTTGCTGTGACAGTACCTGTTGCAGGTGACGACAGGGAACGACATAGCCCTGATGATAGCTATCTTCTGCGCCTTTTGCAGGAGTCAGGGTAATGACAACATTATCCCATTTATTCTGGAACAGTTGGTAAAGCTCTTGTTCACTGTTTAAGTCTGCTGCAACTAAATCGACCCCTTTGCGCACCGGTTTGCTCGCCGGCGTTCTGCAAACTCCGGTGACCTGCTCGTTTTGGCCGCTCAGCCTTTGTGCAACGCGGTCTGCAATATCGCCGTAACCGAGTAAAAGCGTTTGCATGAAGATCCTCTTAGCGTTAATGTAAAAGAAATGTTGAACTTAATATAGATACTGACTAATAGCCCATTATGAGCAGTGACCCTTCAATAGAAAGTCTGATTGATGAGCTTAAAACAGATTATCACCGCTCTCAATTTGAGTCTCTGTTTAAACGTAAAACAAAACACCTTAGCGGGCCCGAGAAGCTGCAGGCGCGTATGCGCATTACCGAATTAGCGAAACCGGCTTTGGGTGTTATAGATCTTCGCAAGAAAATTCAGTCCGAAATTGAACCCTACCCTTTTCAGGGGCGCGTACATTATTTTGATGTCGCAGCGAAACGGTTATTTGAAGACGGTTTACGACTGTATAAGGGCGTTTTTACGAACGACACGAAACAGCAGATATTGGCGTTAAAAACACAGCATCAGCAATTGGCGGAAGACAAAGCCTTAGCCCAGCAGGAACAAGAGAAAGCACTTGCCAGTTTCGTGGCTGGGCGCGAGTACCAACGTTGTGAGCAACGCATTAACCTGGTCAGCGCCGTGACCATGGAACTGGCCGACGGCCAGGAATTCAGTGCTATGACTGTGGACATATCCAACAGTGGACTGCAGTTAAAGCTAAGCCTTGACCCGCAGCTAACCGGTTTGAAGTATGCACGCGTAAAGGTTTACTTTTCAGGGCTTAGCGACGACTTTGTGTTTGACGCAACCCAGGAATATGAATACCGGGTGGTTGGACTTAAAGAAAGAGATTTTTGTCTTTACTTACGTTTAAGGCGCATGGATGAGACTGGCGATGATGAACTTGGCCGGTTTTTAGCGGCTATGTTGAGCAAGTCCCGGCGTCGCTACAAAGTCAATGTTGAGCATTTAGCCCAGAGGGTTACAGCCCGGGGGCATGAAAGTTACTGGTTTGATGCCGTTCAGGCTGTGCCAATCATTCTAAAAAATGGCGCAGCGAGCTGCGCTTTAATTCAGACAAAATCCAATCAGACACTGCTGAACAGCTGGCAGCAACACCAAAGCGACCTTATTGCGGAGCTTATTGAGCAACCATGGGTTCAATCTGTGGTAAATCAGCTGCGAGAAGCCCGGAAACCAACACGCCGACAAGTTACCTTGTTTCGTATTTGCTTGCCCATAAATAAAGTCTGGCGTGAGTACTTACTGCCGCTGCAGGCTATACAAAAAGAAAAAAGCTTAATTGCTACGTTAAACGCATTGCGTGCGGCAGGTTATGGGGCAAGGTGTTATCAACTAACGCTCACTTACAGCAAGGATGATGAGCTAATCTACGGCGAATTGAATGCGATAAAAACACCACTTTGGCGCGAACATTCCAATGAGAAGCTGAAATTATCGGTGTTACAGGAATATCGAGCCAAGGGAGCTAAAGCCCTGGCTTGTAAACTGCTCAGTCCTGAAGCGTCAGCGGAGCAGAACATGTTTCGTTACGCTTTATCCAGCGCCTTGTTTTTGTATAAAAACGGCGTTGACTGGGAGCCTCAACTGGCCGCATTAATGTCTATTTCCGAAGGCTTACCGAAATTGTTTGATGACACTGAATTTTGGTTAGCAAACAATGAGCGCTTGCTTGGCGGGCGACGCCTGAGCTCAGAGCTAAGAAAGGCATTGCGTCGGGTGTCGGAGAACAGCAGCTTGTCTCCGCGTATATTACTTTTAAGAGTTACTCAGGCCACTCAGAAAGACGGCGTTATGGGGCGGGAAATTAGCGAGTACGACAGCTTTGAAGAGGCGGCCGAATACATTCGCTTTCTTGATGAAGATGAAAACTTTCTTGCGCTTCTGATATCAGGGCAGCCATGTCAGAATCAAATATCAGCCGAATTGATGACAGATTTGTCTTATATTCAACGCTACCTGCCGCATCGGGCTAAGGAGCTTGAAACCAGTTTTAAACAGCTGCGCGGCGTCATAACCCTGACAGACGTGACTCAGACTCTAAGTGAGCTTGCGCAACTAACGGAGTAGCGTTAACGGTTGTTATCTGCTGCTCCTGTGCGTGGCTTTCCATCCTCTGCTATATACCGCATAATCAAAATAAGTTCATTAATTAACAGGTATTCAATTATGTTCAAATCGTGGACAAGTTCACTATTGTCGGTAAGTGTTGGCTTAGCCATTCCGCTAAGTGTTATGGCTCAGGATAGCATTGACTATAAAGAGCAGGAAAAGTTACATGAAATAGCAGGCGCAACCCAGGCAGACCGGATTGAAAGCGATATTCAGACTCTGGTTGATTTTGGTACTCGACATACTTTGTCAGAAACGGAATCTGATACTCGCGGTATTGGTGCTGCGCGGCGTTGGATTTTTGCCGAGTTTGAACGCATATCTGAAGCTTGCGGTGGTTGTCTTGAAGTGATGTATGTCAGCGATACTATCTCTGGAGAGAAGCGCATACCCGACCCTGTGGAAGTAAAAAGTGTTATTGCCATTCAGCGTGGCAAAACAGACCCGAATCGTTATGTGATGATGTCTGGTGACATCGACTCGCGCGTTAGCGATGTTATGGATTATACCTCCGATGCCCCTGGTGCGAACGACAATGCTTCTGGTGTAGCTGGCGCGTTAGAAGCAGCACGAGTGTTAACTCAGTACGAGTTTGACGGTTCTATTGTTTATGCGGCACTGGCCGGTGAAGAACAAGGCCTGTTTGGCGGGAAAATTCTGGCCGAAAAAGCCAAAGAAGAAGGCTGGCATCTGACCGCTGTGCTCAATAATGACATGATTGGTAACATTGAAGGTATTAACGGGGTCATTAATAACACTACTGCACGTATTTTTGCTGAAGGCACCCGCATGAATGAATCGGACCGCGAGGCAACCATGCGTCGTTTTTATGGTGGCGAAGTGGATTCTCCCTCGCGTAACTTAGCGCGCTATATTGATACAGTGGCTGATCGCTACATCAACAATTTAGACACTATGATTGTTTATCGCTTAGATCGCTTTGGTCGCGGTGGGCATCACAGACCTTTTAATGACTTAGGCTATGCCGGTATCCGCATTATGGAAACCAACGAAAACTATAATCGTCAGCATCAGGATCTGCGCGTGGAAGATGGCATTGAATATGGCGATACCATCGATGGCGTAGACTTTGATTACGCTGCTAAACTCACCGCGCTAAACGCGGTTTCCATGGCAAGTATGTCATGGGCACCACGGCCGCCGGCTAATGTCGAAATAGAAGGTGCGGTAAAACCGGATACAACCCTAAGCTGGACACCACAGGCCGAAGATAAAGAAAATATTGCGGGCTATAAAGTTTACTGGCGCTTAACCAGCGCTCCGCAGTGGCAGTTCAGCCGCTATGTGGGTAATGTAAACGAATACACACTGGAGAATGTGGTGATCGATAATTACATTTTTGGTGTAGCTAGTGTCAGTAACGATGGTTTTGAAAGCCCAGTTGTATTTCCGGGACCAGCGGGGACATTTTCTATTGAGTAAAACGTTGTTTAAAGCATTAACCGAGCCGCTGAACTATGAAGGTGAAGACCGAAAAGTCGGTTTTGAACTGGAGTTTAGCGGTTTAACTCTGGAGAGAACCGTCGAAGTTCTGCAACAGCAGTTGTCGGGGGAACGGGTTGCTGTATCTAAAGCCGAACAGAAAGTTGAAGTCGATGAACTGGGCTCATTTAAAGTTGAGATAGACTGGGACTATTTAAAGCGAAAAGCCAAAGCAGAGGGCGGAGATACCTCCGCCTGGGTGCGCGAGTTAGGCAGCATAGCTGAGAACCTGGTGCCCATTGAAATTGTCTGCCCGCCACTGACCCTTGAACAGTGTGAGCGGTTAATTCCATTGACTGACGCGTTAAGGGAAGCCGGTGCGAAGGGCACTGATGAATCCTGGATTGCGGCTTATGGTGTGCATATTAATCCCGAGGTACCGTCGTTAGAGCCAAATGTCCTGCTGCGTTATTTGCAGGCATTCTCTTTGTTGCAATGGTGGCTGGTAGAAGCTCACCGGGTTGATACAACACGAAAGCTGAGTCCTTATATTGATAAATATCCTGAAGCCTACACCCGTTTGCTGGTTTCTCAGCAGGAAGTAAGCCAGGAGCAACTGATTAATGATTATCTGGAACATAATGCCACTCGCAACCGGGCGCTGGATATGTTGCCACTGTTTGCTTTTCTGAATGAAGAAAAAATTAAGAAAGCGGTGGAAGATAATAAAGTGAAAGCCCGCCCGACATTTCATTATCGTTTACCGAACTGTCAGCTTGAACACCCGGGCTGGGATTTAACTGAACCTTGGGAAATTTGGTGGATAGTGGATGCTCTGGCGAATGATAAACAGGCTTTAGAATACTGGAAGCAAGCGTTTACTGATGCTGAGCGCCCGTTAATAGGGGTTTCAGAAAAAGACTGGAAGGAAAGGTTGCAGCAATGGCTCACAGACCGCGAGTGGTTGTAACCGGGACCGCCAGACGGTGGTCTCCTTCCTGGTGGTGTACCTGGCTTATTTTGAAGTGTCTGGGTGCGAAGCCTGTGCGCGCAAGTGTCAGACACCGCTGTGACCACGAAGGCATCGACGCCGTTATTATTGGCGGCGGAGATGACATTAGTCCATCTGAGTATAATCAACCACCTGAGCGTGACGGCGAGTACGATCCTGACAGAGATGAGCTTGAAATTGCCTGGATACGTTGGGCATTGGAAGAAAAAAAGCCTCTGTTAGGTATTTGTCGTGGTTCGCAATTGATTAATGTGGTGCTGGGTGGAGAACTTAATCAGAATATTAGGGAGCTACGACAGCTAACCTATAATCGACCCGGTTTACTACCAACTAAGCAGGTGTTTATTGAGCCCCGGAGTCAGTTAGCGAAAATTTGTAAAAAACAAAAACTCAGAGTTAACAGCCTGCATTCACAAATTGTGAAGCAAACCGGCGTCGGTATGCTTGCCGTGGGTTGGGATCTCGATGGTTTCCTACAAGCTTCTGAAGGCCAGACCGAACAAACTATTATTGGTGTGCAGTGGCATCCCGAGTATCTTTTCTATGTGCCCAGCCAGCTCAGAATTTTCCGTTGGCTTATCAAACAATAATTGAACATTCCGATTATACCGTCGTCAATATATCAATTTTTCTGATCCATCCTTGAAGCTTATTAGTATAATCGTTCAATTACATAGATAAATATATCATCATCACTTTCTGGAGCATTACATGACCATAGCAAATCGGTTGTACGCGGGGTTTGCCTTTATTCTGCTGTTACTTGTTATAACGACCATTGTCGGTACGTATCAGGTTAGCGAAATCGATAAAACACTAACAAGAGTGAATGAAGTAGGAAGTGAAAAACAACGCTTTGCTATTAATTACCGTGGCAGTGTCCATGATCGGGCTATTGCCCTGCGCGATTTAGTACTTGTGGATGATGCCGCTGATCGCCCTCCGCTGCTTGAGTTAATTGATGATTTAAAGGCGAATTACAACACAGCAGATAAGGGTATGAGAGCTATTTTTTCTGACAGCACTTTAGTTAGCAGCAAAGAACGTGAATTATTGGCTGCTATTGAAGACGTACAAGTGCGTGGACTGGCCGCCGCCGATGAAACAGAGCGTTTGCTTAGTTCAGGTCAACGACAACAGGCGCAGGAGTACGTGTTGAATGAGCTCTCTCCAGTTTACGCTGAATGGCTGAATCGGATTAATACCTTCATCGATTATCAGGAGCAGAACATAGCGTCAGGTACCGAAGGTGTTATGGACCGTAGCGAAAACTTTGCCACTTTAATGTGGTGGGTGACTGCTTTCGCTATTATTACGGGTGGTATAGCTGCCTGGCGGATAGTCGCCAAGCTGACTCACACCATAGGTGGAGAGCCCGAAGAGGCGGCTGAGGTATTGCAGCGCATTGCTGACGGTGACTTAACGGTTTCAACCCGAACGCGTTACGAAGATAGCATGATGGCAGACGTTAACCGCATGGTTCGTCAACTTAGAGAGATTCTGCAGGACGTTAATGATTCGGCAGATACAATTTTGAACTCATCGAATGAGCTTTCTGAAACAGCGAATGATAACCAGCAATTGGTGGTTCAGCAGCAAGAGCAGACCACTCAGGGTGCAACGGCAATTCATCAGATGGCACAGACAGTGCGAGAAGTTGCTCAGCATACAGAGCAGGCGGCTCAGTTGGCGGACGACACTGATAAAGAGACGGTTGGTGGTAGCCGTGAAGTTGAAGCGACCATACGCTCTATTGAAGAGTTGGCAAACCAGGTTGAAGGTGCGTCAAAAGTTATTGGTCAGTTATCTGATAACACCGCAGAAATTCATAAAGTACTGGAAGTGATAGAAGGCATTGCTGACCAGACTAATTTACTGGCGTTGAATGCCGCAATTGAGGCTGCCCGTGCCGGCGAACATGGCCGCGGCTTCTCCGTGGTTGCTGATGAGGTACGCGCGCTGGCGAACCGAACTCAGGACTCAACCCGCAATATTCAAAGCTTAATTGAAACCATGCGAGTGAGTGCCAACGACGCTGTTACCGTTATGGAAAAAGGCAGAGAAAAAGCAGCAGAAAGTGTTGAACAGGCGCGCTCCGCCGGTAAGTCTTTGCATGCCGTGAATAGCTCGGTTGCAAAAATGAGCGATATGAATGCACAAATCGCGACTGCAGCGGAAGAACAAACCGCCGTAGCAGAAGAGATAAACCAAAACTTCACATCCATTACTCAGGCCGCTGAGCAAACAGCAGCGGGCTCAGAGCAAATTAGTGAAGCCAGCCGCGAGCTTAACGAACTGGCGAAACGATTAAATAATGGCATGAAACGCTTTAAAATTGCTTAATGGCTCACTATAAAAGCTGGTACTTATTAGGTTAAGTGCCAGCTTTTTTGATCAAATAGCATGATACTTACCCTTTACCTCAATTATTTCTCAATAGGATCTAGAGTGCTTAAGTTCGTTCTGTCTCCTCATCGGTACCAACTTCTATGAAATAGGTTTTATAACTCACGATTGTGTCTCACTAAGACGTACTTTAAAGGCGCATTTGGCTATTTGACTCAACTCATCCGACCAGTTAATATATCAACTGTTACCCGTTGACATTTAACTTTTAATATGGTTTTGGAGTTGATTATGATTGGCTATAAAGAGTTTATATCGTTGATTGAGAAAGGGCTTACAGCCGAAACACGACAACAACTAATCGAATTCCGAGAGGAGGCTTTCGCACTGAGAGAGTCTAATATGAGGCTCTCCGAGAAAATCAGAGAGCTGAAAGACGCTATTAAGTTCAAAGGTAAATTGAACTTTGATGGTAATACATATGTGCTTACTGACGACGAAGACAGTCGATTTTGTCAACGCTGTTACGATGTTGACGGCAAGGCGGTAAGGCTTCAGTCAATACACGCTGCTCACCGCAGCCCTAAATGGCGTTGTTTAGGCTGTAAGTCCTCTTACGACCGTGATGGGAGTTGATGAAAATGCTCTCTTCAGGTTGCCAGTATGACCATCCACGGGGGGAACTCGCCTTCCTTATTGGTCGATTTGACTCCTCAGATTTTTGTACCTAAATAATCCTGAATGTTAATCACGACTTTCCCAATCACGAAAAAGGATATGTTATGCATGATGATAAAGTCCGAACTTGTTTGCCCTCAGACGAGGATGCACCGGAGTTTGTTCGTAAGTTGTATACTCACGCCTCGATTGATTTTAATAAAGAGGATTTAGACCAAGAAAAACTAGCAGCGTTTAAACAACTAGTAGTTGAGCTTTGCCATGACTTTACAGTCTATCAAGGTATGTTTGGCTCTGTGCAAGCGCGAAATAACTCTTATAAATTAGGCAAATCCGTCATGTTTATCGTCGAACGCTCTATGCTGACGCAAATCTGTCTCAGATATGCAGCACTTGTACATGACAACTCTCCGATGAAAGATGGAAAGACGAAGAAAGGAGAGCAGGTCGTTTCCTTTAAAGAATTGATAAAACCGTTAGGCTCAGCTTGGTTAAATGCAAACCTGAAGGAGTGCGAAGCTTTTTTCAGCAGTTCGGGGCTAAAAAAGTGGCGCAATAAAGTTATTGCTCACAATGACCTTAAAGTTTTTAAGAACAGAGCAAAGTACATCCCAAAACTTTCGATAGACGTAATTCAAGAACAGTTGTCGTTGCTGAACGAAAGTTTAAATTATCTCGAAGACAAGCAGTATCAGGTGACTCAAGTGGAAGTAGGACTAGAGTTTGGTGAGGGCTTAGACAAGTACAGAGAAATGCTCGATTCTTTATGATGCCGAGTAACTAACTTAACACAGTTCACTTTCTAATTGGTACAGAAGGGTGGTACAGTGACCACTTATTAATCAACAATCATAGTGTTGGTAAAGTCATTGACTAGCCTCCCTCTTTCCCTTAATATACGCGGCTTGTAGAGGAGAGGTGTCCGAGTGGCTGAAGGAGCACGCCTGGAAAGTGTGTATACGGCAACGTATCGAGGGTTCGAATCCCTCTCTCTCCGCCAGATACAAAAGAAACCGCCCTTGAGGCGGTTTTTTTGTATCTGCTGATAGGGCAGGACTTGATGAGAACCCTATAGGTTCGACAAAACGGCAGGACAGCCGTTTTGAACAGCGCTTCAGCGCTGCCCAACGGGCGAGGGCCATGGAAGGCCCGAGTTAATCCCTCTCTCTCCGCCAGATACAAAGAAACCGCCCTTGAGGCGGTTTTTTTGTGTCTGCAGAAAGGGAGACTGGATTACATCATGCTTTGTAAATAAAGCTGCTCACCCAGTCGATCCATTAAGTTCAGCTGTATCTGCAGCCAGTACGCGTGATCTTCTTCGGTATCTTTTAAAATTCCGACCAGCATTTCGCGAGTAACGTAATCGTCAACTTCTTCGCAGTATTCAATGACTTCACGCAATGTTTTGGCGTTGTTATGCTCAAGCTTCAGATCATTCTCCAGCATTTCCCGGACATCCGAACCTATGGTATGAGGTTCGCGATTGCTCATGTTAGGTTTGCCTTCCAGAAATAAAATTCTGCGAATAAGTAAGTCTGCGTGGCCGCGTTCGTCGTCAATTTCATGGTTAATTCGCTCATAAAGCTTCATTAAACCCATATCTTCGTACTGACGCGAATGTGAGGTGTACTGATCAATTGACGTGAGTTCAAAGGCCAGCAGGCGATTTAGTTGCTCAACGACATTGTTATCTCTGCGCATTATTCAGCTCCTTGAATTTTTGTTTGCAAATAGACCTCGTTACCCAGGCGCGATATCAAATCAATTTGAGTTTCAATCCAGTCGAGATGTTCTTCCTGCGAGTCGAGAATATCGCGTAATGCGTTACGGCTGACATAGTCTTTGTGTATCTCACACTCTTTTATGGCTTCGCGTATTGCGGTAACGTCGTTAAACTGGACTTTGTGGTCCATTTCCAGCATTTCTCTTGGGTCTTCACCAACGTATAATTTACCGAGTTCCTGCAAATTAGGAATGCCTTCCAGAAATAAAATTCGTTCTATAAGCACATCGGCGTGCTTCATTTCATTAATAGAGGCTTTATAAACAGGCTTGTTCAAACTTTCGAAGCCCCAGTTACGATACATGCGGGCATGAAGAAAGTACTGATTAATGGCGGTAAGTTTGAGCGTCAGTATTTTATTCAGTTGCTGGATGACTTTAGCATCACCTTTCATAGCCGTATTACTCCTTAATTCACTAGGTATGAATTAAGTGTAGCATACGGAAACCGGAAGTTGAGTCTCTTTACCTGCTTGATTGGAACGTTGTTCGAGGGCTTCGTGAAGAACATCTTTGGCACAGTTTTTACAGCACCCGCACTGTGAGGCTACACCGTATTGTTGGCGTAGGTCTCGCATTGAGTTCACCTCACCAGAAACTACGGCCTGATGGATGACTTTATCGTTAATACCTTTACAAAGACAAACATACATAGACTATCACCTCACTTGATAGTGATAGTCTATGTTAAATGCGAACGATTTGCAATAGTGTTTTATTGCAGGGAGATGAAGCCAGTTTTCAATAAGTACAAGGTATAGAGCAGGTACAGGCAGATAAAGATAAAACCGTGCACGCGATTAATGCGACCTTGTCGTGCTTTGCGAATACCAAAGGCCATTAGCAGTAATGTCAGTATGGCCATGGCAACCCAGTCCCGGCTTAGCACTAGAGGTTCCAGCGAAACCGGCTCGATAACGCCAGCAATACCAACGACAGCCAATGTGTTAAACATATTCGAGCCGATGACATTTCCCAGTGCCAGGTCGTGCTCATTCTTGCGGGTTGCCGCAATAGCTGAAGCCAGTTCGGGTAAGGAGGTACCAATGGCGACCACAGTCAAACCTATGACTAAATCACTGACGCCGAGTGACACCGCAATGTTCACGGCACCCCAGACTAAAGCACGTGAACTGACAATTAGCAGTAATAAGCCAACAATAAGCCAAATAATGGCGGGTTTCATTGGCAGAGGGTTTGCGTCCAGTTCTTCGGTGAATTCCGCCGCTAAGCTGTCGTCGCTGCTTTTTGAACCTACCCAGATTGACCAACCCATGTAAGCGACAAAAACAACCAGTAAGAGAATGGCTTCCAGCCGGGTGATTTGGTAGTCAAGCAGGAATACAGCGCTTAACAGGGTTATGGCGATTAGAACTGGCATTTCGCGACGTATAACCACAGATTTAACCGCAATAGGAGCGAGCATAGCGGTAATACCTAAGACCAAAGCTATGTTGGTTATATTCGAACCATAAGCATTACCCAGTGCCAACGCAGGGTTACCCTGCATTGATGCCAGTGCCGATACGACCATTTCCGGCGCCGATGTACCAAAGCCAATAATGACCATACCGATAACTAACGGCGCCATGCCCAGGTGTTTTGCTACTGCGGCTGCGCCTTCAACAAAGCGGTCTGCACTCCAGACCAAAACAGCCAAACCCACAATGACCGCAACAATCGATAACGTCATAACACCCTGTTCCTGTTAAAAAGAAAGGGCGATAGTTTAACGCAGAGTTTCCTTAATAGCATCAATACTTGTTGGGTCGTCAATAGTAGAGGGGACTGCTACGTCTTCGCGCTGCAGAACCTGTCGGATAAGGCGTCTTAATATTTTTCCTGACCGTGTTTTAGGTAGTCGGGGCACAATGTGCAGGGTTTTCAGGCAGGCAATTGCGCCAATTTCTTCGCGTATTGACTGGATGAGTTCCTGTTGCAATTGCTCGTGAGCAATAGTGGAAGAGTTTTTAAGAATAACAAAGCCAACCGGCAACTCGCCTTTTAGTTCATCGGGTTGGGCGACAACTGCGCATTCTGCAACGTCTTTATGGGCTGCTAAAATTTCTTCCATTTCTCCGGTGGATAAGCGATGGCCTGCAACGTTTATCACATCGTCTGTACGACCCATGATAAAAACATAGCCTTGTTCGTCGATGTACCCACCGTCGCCACTGCAGTAATAACCCGGGAAGGCGTTGAGATAACTGCTGTGCAGGCGTTGCTCATCTCCCCATACTGTGGTCAGACATCCGGGAGGTAAAGGTAAGCGTACGCAAATTGCACCTTCTTCTTTGCTGCCTAAACTTTTCCCCAGTGGATCCAGTACACTAATTTCATAGCCGGGAACCGGAAAGGTAGAAGAGCCGGGTTTCACTTTTACCGCTCCAATACCGACAGGGTTAGCGCACATTGGCCAACCGCTCTCGGTCTGCCACCAGTGATCGTAAACCGGCAAATCGGTTAATTCTGTTGTCCATTCATAGGTTGCCGGATCTAAACGCTCTCCGGCCATATAAATGCGTTTCAGCGAGCTTAAGTTATAGCGCTGAATAAATTCGCCTTCAGGGTCTTCTTTTTTTATTGCCCGGAAAGCCGTCGGAGCAGAAAAGATGGCGTTGACGTTATAGTCCTGAACGATACGCCAGAAAGCGCCTGCGTCTGGTGTATTAACTGGCTTACCTTCGTAAAGCACACTGCTGCAGCCAAAGAGCAGCGGGCCATAAACAATATATGAGTGACCAACGACCCAGCCTACATCGGATGCTGTGAAGAAGACTTCTCCCGGTTTTAGTCCGTAGACGTAATTCATGGAAAAATTCAGCGCAACGGCATAACCACCGTGGTCGCGCACAACACCTTTCGGCTTGCCTGTGGTGCCCGAGGTATAAAGAATGTAAAGAGGATGAGTTGCAGGTAGAGGAACGGCTTCTACAGGGCTTGCTGTCGTCAGTGCCTGTTCCCAGTCGGTGTCCTGACCTTCCTGCATTTCTGCCTGGCACTGCTCGCGCTGATAGACAATAGTGCGCGGTTTGTAGCTCGCTTCAGCCAGAGCTTTATCGACAATAGGTTTGTAGGGCAGAATTTTCGCACCTTCAATACCACAAGACGCGGTGATAATGAGTTTGGGAGCTGCGTCGTCGATACGAACAGCCAGTTCGTGCGCAGCAAAGCCACCAAAAACGACGGAGTGAATGGCTCCAATGCGGGCGCAGGCCAGCATTGCAATAGCGGCTTGCGGTATCATAGGGAGATAAATAATAACCCGGTCGCCTTTTTCTACGCCTTGTTGCTTCAGCACATGAGCAAAGCAGGCAACTTGCTCCCGTAACTGATTAAAGGTGTAACTGGTTTTACTTTCGGTAACCGGCGAGTCGTAATACAAAGCGACTTGCTCACCGCGTCCTGCCTCAATTTGTGCATCGAGTGCTAAGTAGCTGATGTTAACTTCGCCATCCGGGAACCAGTCTGCCAGTCCATTCTTTTTGACCCGGGCAGCGACGTTAGGCGTTTTGAACCAATTTAAGCGACGCGCTTGCTCCAGCCAAAAACCTTCAGGATCTTGCTGGGCTTCGGAGTAAACGTTTTTATAGGCTTGCATAGCACTACCTCAAATCCTTTTATGCAGAGCCTTTAAGCATATTCCGTTGGCTTAAATTTCCTATTCGACTTAGGTCTAAACAGCTTTGATATAAGTCATGTTTACCAGAATCTGAGACGTCGCAACAACAGAAATTCGACAATAGCGATAACCACCAGAGCACCACAGAAAATCATAAACGCATCTTCACTCTCTACCCCTGGCATGCCGCCAATGTTTATTCCGAAAACACCGGTTAAAAAGCTTAGAGGTAAAAACACTCCGGCAATGACCGAAAGCCAATAAGTGTTGCGATTCATTTTTTCGGCTATGGCCTGCTGAAGTTGCTCGCGCTGCATCCAAACTTGCTCCAGCATCAGGTCAATTTGTTCGAATAAGCGCTGAGTGGTATCGCGCTCGTTGATCAGCCATTGGTGTAACTCCGTGCTCATAACCTTTTCGGTTTCGGTACTGAGTTTTTCTAAAGCGGCTAGCTGGGGGCGGATAAAGCGGTTAAGTCGTAACAGGCGACGGTGTAAAGCCGTGAGTTTTACCTGAACCGATGCCGTATTATCAAAGCCTTCACCTTCAATGGCTTCCAGTTGCTGTTCTGCCGAGGACACCACATCTTCAATTCGTAAGTTCAGTTGCTCAATTAGGGCAACGATAAAGTCGTGTAACGACTCCGGCCCCATTTGCTGGCTAAGTTGCTCACGCAGTTTTGCTATGGATAAAAAAGGACGTTTACGAAAGCTGTACAGCGCGCCTTTATAATAGAGTAAGCGCAGACTAAGCATGTCTTCGGGAGATTCGCCGGTGTTTAAATTAACGCCTCGTAGCAACAGCATGAAACCGTCGGGTAAACGCTGAAAACGAGGGCGGGTGTCTTCTTCCAGTACCGCATCAATCAGAGGTTCTGGTATACCGGCTTGAGTTAACCATTCGGTTAACCCTTCGGCATCACGTTGAAAATGAAACCAGGTGTTTTCTGTGGCGCTCGATGGCGACTGAAGTTGCTTTGCGGGATGTTGACTGAAATCCCATGCGTCAATTAAAAAATCCATAGAATCCTCACATATGACAATTATTCAAAGTCTATAGTGAGGCATTCAACTTGTCATTTGTTTTACGCATCAATTAGTCGGGCAATTCGCACAAAGACGAGTCGAATACCACTAAGTGATCAAAGTCGATATCAATCCCGATTTGTTCGCCTGTTTTTAACGGTTGATGTGAAGGGCCTACAGCCAGCACGTGACTGGTATCGGCCAGCTCCAGAGTGTAGAGGTAATGAGAACCACGAAAACCGCAGCCAACTACTATGGCCTGCATACTGCTGTCGTTATTAATTAATACGTCATCGGGACGCACTAAAAAGTTAACACTCATGTCGGGTTTGTTGTGCAACTGTGAGTGCTCTATGACTCCGAATGCGCAATGCAGTTGATGTTCTCTTATTTCGCCATTGAGCAAAACGCCGCGGCCAATAAAGTCGGCGACCAGTTGATGCGTTGGTTGATGATAAAGGGCATAAGGCGTTTCCCACTGCAGTAGCTGACCTGAATACATCACGCCCGATTTATCTGCCATGGCAAAGGCTTCCTGCTGATCATGAGTAACCAGTAAGGCGGTAATACCTTCTTCTTTTAGCAATCGTCTTACGTCATGAGCCAGCACTTCGCGCAGTTCGGCATCAAGACTGGAGAAGGGCTCATCAAGCAGCATCAGTTTAGGTTTTGGAGCCAGAGCGCGAGCCAGAGCAATACGTTGTTGCTGCCCTCCGGATAGCTCGTGCGGGTAGCGATTTTGATAGCCATTAAGACCAATGCGGATCAGCAGTTCCTTAACTCGCTCTTCCTGCTGCTTTTTGGGTAATCGATTAATGCCAAAACGAATATTGTCGGCCACAGTTAAGTGGGGGAATAACGAAAAATCCTGAAACATCATACCAACTTCTCTGTGCTCGGTTGGTATTTGCATCTGGCTGGATGAGACAGTTGTTCCGTGCAGTTCAATTTTTCCGCCGGAAACCGGAATAAATCCGGCTATAGCGCGCAGCAGAGTGGTTTTTCCACAACCGCTGGGGCCGAGCAGGCAGCCAATATCACCTGGCTCCAGAGACAAACTCAGTCTGTCGACGATGAGGTCACCGGAGAGCTGGATGCTGACTGCGTCAATATTCAGTAATGTGCTCATTTACTCTCCTGCTTTCAGTGTTTTGCTGCGTAAGGCCCGGGACAGCATAATAACCGGAATTAACCCGACTGCGACAATCATCAATGCGGGTGGCCCGGCATCGGCTAAACGTTCATCAGATGCCATTTCAAATGCGCGCACCGCCAGAGTGTTAAAATCAAACGGACGTAACACCAGCGTGGCCGGTAGCTCTTTCATGACATCGACCAGCACTAAAATTAGCGCAGCCAATAACGGGCTACGGAGCAACGGCAGGTGAACCCGCCATAAAATACGTTTACCGCTGGCGCCCAGTGTGCGTGCGGTATCGTCCATTTGCGGTGTAATTTGTTCCAGGCCCGAGTTAACGGTTTGCAAGGACACCGATAAAAACCGAACGCTGTAGGCAAACAAAAGCGCGATAACGGTACCGGAAAATAATAACCCGGGATTAAAGTCAAACACCCATTCACTGATAGCGATAATTTGATTATCGAGCCAGGCTAAAGGTGACAACAATCCAACCGCTATAACAATACCGGGAATAGCGTAGCCCATGCCAGCCAGGCTGATAGCCGCGCGCAAAGGTCGGGTAGGGTGGCGACGGCGACCATAAGCAAGCCATAACGCCAGAGTAACAGTAATTAATGCCGCTAATAAGCCCAACCAAAGCGTGTTAAAGGTTAGCATCCAGAATTCGCTTTGTTGCCATATTTCAGATTTCTGAACCGACCACAAGAGCAGTTGTGTCGCTGGTATAACAAAGCCAAGCACAACTGGTAGCCAGCAGACCAGCGAAGCCAGAGCCGCTCGCCAGCCGCTTAGTGGTCGCCGCTGAGGAGGTTTGGTTGCAGAACGTTGCTGATAAAAACGAGCGCGGCGTCTTGAGTAGCGCTCGACCATTATCAAAATAATCACGAATACCAGCAGTAAAGCCGATAGCTGCAGGGCTCCTTGTGCATCACCAATACCATACCAGGTGCGGAAGATACCTGTGGTAAATACCGTGACGCCGAAGTATTCCATGGTGCCGTAATCGGCCAGAGTTTCCATTAACGCCAAAGTGACGCCGGTTGCTATAGCCGGCCGCGCCAGTGGCAGAGCGACTTTCCAGAAACTTCTTAATGAGCTGGCGCCCAGAGTTTTTGCACTTTCAAACGCGGTTGTCGATTGCTGCATGAAAGCGGAGCGGGTAATAAGATAGACATAGGGGTAAAGAACAATACAAAGAACAAAGATAGCACCGTTCAGGCTGCGTATTTGCGGAAACCAGTACTCACCTATATTGACTGAGAAAATGTCCCGGATAACACCTTGTACTGGTCCGGCATAATCGAGCAGGCTCGTATAGGTATAAGCTGTAATGTAGGCAGGCATAGCCAGTGGCAGCAATAACGCCCAGCTTAACCAACGCCAGCCGGGAAAATCGTATTGACTAATGCACCAGGCAGTACTTACCCCGAGCAAAGTGACACCGGTACCGACAGCGAATAATAAGATCACTGAATGACCGATGTATTCCGGTATTACGGTTTGCCAAAGATGTTGCAGAGTGTCCCATTGAGGGTTCAGTAACGACAAAGCTACCACTATGAGTGGTAGCCCTATCAAGACCGCGACGGCAAACAGCAACAGCGTGCCACGGTTCATTTACGCATCTCCTGGTAGCAAATTAACGCCAGCCGGCACGGTTCATTAAGCGTACGGCGTCGCCGTTATTTTCACCCAGAATGTCCATTTCAATATCATCCTGCTTGAAGTCACCCCATTGCTGGAGTGTTTCACTCCACTCAACGCCTTCGCGAACTGGGTATTCATAGTTGGCCTGAGCATACCATTTTTGTGACTCTTCAGAGACCAGGAACTCTATTAGCTTTTGAGCTTCGTCAACGTTTTTAGCGTGTTTGGTAATGCCTATGCCTGAAACGTTCACATGGGCACCTTGTTTATCCTGTGCAGGCCAGAATATTTTTACTTTTTCGGCAGCTGAACGCTCTTCTGCGTCGTCGGAATTGAGCATATGGCCAAAGTAATAGGTATTGGCAATAGCAATGTCACAAACACCAAAAGCTACACCTTTAATTTGGTCGCGGTCGCCACCAACGGGTTTGCGAGCAAAGTTTTCGACAAAGTCTTCTGCCCATTCTTCAGTTTTTTCTGCGCCGTGGTGTTCAATTAGGGCTGCTACTAACGACTGGTTATACAGATTATTAGAAGAGCGGATGCAGATACGATCGTTCCATTTTTCATCAGCCAGGCTTAAATAAGATTCCAGTTCGTCCGGGTTAACGCGCTCTGGTGAGTAAAAAATAGGGCGGGCGCGTAAACTTAATCCGAACCAAAGGTTGTCTGTAGAGCGAAAATGAGAAGGAACGGCTGAATTAATTTCGTCAGAACTCACTGCCTGAAACGCGTCTGCTTCAACAGCGCGATGCAGAGCACCAGCGTCAACGGTTAGGAATAGATCCGCTGGGGTATTCTCGCCTTCGGAGTTCAATCTAGCCAGCAGCGCGTCCGCTTTACCGGTTAATAAATTAACTTCGATGTCGGTTTCTTCAGTGAATTTTTCCAGAACGGGTTTGATCAGCGCTTCTTTTCGGGCTGAGTAAATATTAACTTCAGCGGCGGCGCTAGTGAATGACACCAGTGTCGCAGAAGTCGCAGCAAGTATTGCCAGTAGTGAATGAAACTTACGCATTTCAGATGACTCCTTAACGAACTATTTTGAGAGAAACGCGACGATTATATCAAACAAAGCGAATAATGATAGCCATTCTCATTTAAAAAATAGTCATCTAAATTCGTTATTTGAGGGTAGTCAGAGTGTTAGCTTCTGCTATTCTAAAATGACTTACTTTCAGCGGAGAAATTATGTCTGACTTATCGATGCTTGCCCTGATTGGCGTATTGTCCATTAGTTGTCAGTGGTTGGCGTGGCGTATTAAGTTGCCGGCAATACTGCCGTTATTAATTTGTGGCTTATTGCTAGGGCCTACTCTGGGGTTACTTGAACCCGACTCGCTATTTGAAGATTTACTATTTCCTTTTGTCTCGTTAGCGGTTGCGGTTATTTTATTTGAAGGCAGCCTGACCCTTAAGTTTGAAGAAATTCGTGGTCATGGCCGTATGGTAACCAATCTGGTCAGCATAGGCATGCTGGTGACCTTTGTGGTTATAGCCATATTAACGCATTTTATTATGGGTTATGGCTGGGAAATTTCAGCTTTGTTCGGGGCACTTGTTGTGGTCACAGGGCCGACCGTTATTCAACCCATGATACGCTCTATTCGGCCGATTAATAAGTTAGCAAACATTCTACGCTGGGAAGGCATTATTATTGATCCGCTCGGCGCCTTGCTGGCGGTACTGGTATACGAGTTTATTATTGCCAGCCAGGATGTCGCTTTTCTGCACGCATTGCAGGCTTTCGCGACAACCATTGCTCTTGGGTTTGCTCTGGGCTGGGGGGCCGCCCGCCTGTTAGGTTTAGCTTTAGGTCGTGGCTGGTTCCCGCATTATTTACAAAACGTTGCGACTTTAACCATAGTGCTGGGAGTCTTCGCGTTATCCAACGCTATTCAACATGAATCCGGCTTATTGACTGTTACGGTTATGGGTATGGTTATGGCCAATACGCGTAACCTCAATATGGAAGAAATACTAGAGTTTAAGGAGACTCTCAGTGTGCTTCTTATTTCTGCGCTTTTCATCATTTTGGCAGCGCGGCTGGATTTTGCAGAGTTTGATGCGTTGGGAATGCCAGCGGTTATTCTAATTGCCATTATTTTGTTTGCGGTGCGCCCTTTGGCTGTTTGGTTGTCTGCGATAGGAACCGAATTGAGGTTTAAAGATAAGGTTTTATTATCCTGGATAGCTCCCCGAGGTATTGTTGCGGCGGCAGTGTCTGCATTGTTCGCATTAAAAATGGAAGAGTCAGGCTGGACAGAAGCCGCGGCGGTTGTTCCGCTAGTTTTCTTAGTAATAATGACTACAGTCGTATTGCAGAGCCTGACCGCAAAACCGCTGGCCAGAATGCTGGGACTGCTGGAACCTCAAGCCAAAGGCTTCTTAATTTTCGGTGCCAACCAAATGGCGCGGGCGGTTGCAAAAAGCATACAGGAAAGCGGCATTCCGGTTCGCCTGGCTGATACCAACTGGGAAAACATCAAGTTAGCGCGGATGGATAATTTACCTGTGTATTTTGGTAACCCGGCTTCTGAGCACGCGGCTAACAATATTGATTTAACCGGCCTTGGCCAGTTGTTGGTTATGTCACCCTACAAACAGCTGAACCCGTTAGTTTCAATGTACTATCAGGACTGGTTTGGTTCCAGGAAAGTGCATGGTTTAAACGGTGGAGAACAGGACTACCGTGCCAGCCATCAGTTGACCGAAAGTTACCGTAAGACATTAAACTTGTTTGGCGACAGCGTAACCTATTCCAAGCTTGCAAGCCTGCATTTTAAAGGCGCTAAAATTAAGTCGACACCTATTACCGACAGTTTTAGTTTTGCAGACTACCAGCAGAAGTATGGAACTCGTGCTTTGCCAATGTTTGCGCTGGACGATGCCGAAAAACTCCATATTTTTACTACTGAAAGGGAATTGATACCACAGTCGGGTTGGACAGTAATAGCCATGATTTCAGCGGAGCCTGAAGAAAATGACGTCGAGCAGGATAACGCAGAACGAAAAGAATGATGTTGTCGGCTGCCCCCAGTGCGACTGGGTAAGCCGACGAGCCGTTCTTTCAGGGAATGAGCGAGCTGAATGCCCGCGTTGCGGGTACGTTCTGGAGCATGGCAGGAGAACAGAGCATTTTACCTTGGTGGCAATGGCCACCGCGGCTCTGGTGATGCTTTTAGCCAGTCTGTCGGTCGACTTTATTCGTTATTCTGCGGCCGGTGTTGAACAGTCAATGACCCTAATGGATGCTGCCTGGCAGCTTTCTTATTTTCACGAAAAAATATTAGCTGTGTTAGTTCTTTTAACGGTTATTCTTATTCCGTTTATTTACCTGGTGAGCCTGATTTGGGTTTACAGTCATGCTAAAAATACAGCGCGAAACCGGAGCAGCTTATATTTACTGCGCTTAACCGAACACTTAAAACCCTGGTTAATGACCGACGTTTTTCTACTTGGCACTTTGGTGGCGTTGGTTAAGATTTCCAGCCTGGCTGATATTCGCTTACTGGAGGGGTTCTGGAGTTTTAGTGCTTTTGTTGTGCTGCTGCTTTTTGTTTATGAGCGGGCGAAACAGACACCCGTTTGGCGGCATTTGATTCAAACGTCACAGTCAGCACCTGACGGTCAACCCGGAATGACAGCATTTGAACAAGGGTTACAGACTTGCCCGGTATGTTATGCATTGAATTCTCAGAACGCTGATACTTGTTACCAATGCACAGAGCCACAGAAAACATCCTGGTGGCGTAGGCCAGGCACAACGGTCGCGTTAATTACTGCCGGCGCTATTATGTTAATTCCAGCGCATTGGTTACCGGTTATGGAAACCGTCCGATTTGGTAGCGATCAACCGTCAACCATAATTGGCGGGGTAACCGAGTTATGGCAAAGTGGAGATAAGCCAATAGCGGCTATTGTTTTTGTGGCTAGTCTGGTTATTCCTGTTGCTAAAGTATTGGTGCTGATAACTTTGCTAATATTAGCTCGCTGGCAAACTCCGCAAACGGTTCGTCATCGCCTTATTTTATTCAAACTGACGGACTGGATAGGGCGCTGGTCAATGATCGATATTTTTGTTGTTGCGATACTGGTAGCTTTGGTTCGTAGTGGTTCCGTTATGTCGGTTTATCCGGGCAGTGCTGCGGTTTCATTCGCGGCAGCTGTGGTTCTTACTATGCTTGCAGCGATGAGTTTTGATACACGCTTATTCTGGCGAGAGGCATATAAATGACAGAGAGTTCAACGACTAAGGTCCGCAAATTTTCCGGCATATCACCGGTCTGGATTGTACCGCTGCTGGCCCTTGCTGTGGCGCTTTGGATGGTTTGGCAGGATACGCGCGGAACTGGACCGACTATTACGGTGGCAGTAGGGGACGCCGAAGGCATCGAAGCCGGAAAAACTCAGGTAAAAGTTCGTAATGTCGACGTCGGACAGGTTACTGAAGTGCGCCTGTCGGAAGACTTCTCTTCGGCTGTTATAGAAGTGGCGATGAACGAAGGTACCGAGCGAATGTTAAATCCGGAGACCCGAATTTGGGTAGTAAAACCCAGGATCGGGCGACAGGGAATTAGCGGGCTGGGAACTTTACTGTCAGGTGCGTATATTCGTTTGCAGCCCGGTGACTCTAAAGAGCAGCAGTCGCACTTTAAAGCACTGGAACAGCCACCTGTTATTTCTCAGGAAACTCCCGGGCGTCGGTTAAATTTGACCAGCGAGGGGCAAACCAGCGTAACAGTAGGTGATTCAGTGCAATATCAAGGTTTCACTGTTGGTCAGGTAGAGCAGTCGGAGTTCCAGGTCGACGAACGACAAACTCGATACCAAATTTTTGTGAAGGCTCCTTATGATGAGCTTATTACCGAAAATACGCGGTTCTGGTTGCAGCGGGGCGTTTCTATTCAATGGAATTCTCAGGGACTGGACTTGGCTCTGGGTTCCATAGAGTCGCTATTGGGAGCCAGTGTGACTTTTGGGGTTCCTGAGGGACAGCCGCGGGGAGATAAGCTTACCAGCGAACAGGAGTTCGAGCTGTTTGAAAGTCTGGAGGAAGCAAAACAGCAAGGTTATATTCACGGTATTGATTACGTTGTTTTACTGGATGAATCGATTGCTGGTCTTGAAAAAGGAGCACCGGTTCAATTTAAAGGGGTGCGTGTTGGTACCGTCAGAGAGGTGCCGCTGCGTTGGTTCCCGGAAAATGGTGATGAGGCTCCGTTAAAACGTATTCCCATTCTTATTCGTTTTGAACCTGAGCGCCTAAGGGGATTGGTGGCCGATACTGATATTGAAAGCTGGGAAAGGCGTTTACCAGAACTCTTTAAGCAGGGTTTAAGAGCGAATATCCGAGCCTCTAACTTGTTAACCAATACCTTATTTGTCGATGTTCGTTTTTATCCGAACGCGGGTGAGGAAAGCGTCGACGATATATTTGCCGGATACCCGGTTATGCCGGCAATGGCTAGTGACTTCACTCGACTGGAAGAAAAGTTAACGGCACTATTGGATAAATTCAATCAGTTGCCACTGGAGCAGGGGCTTAATGACTTTTCGGCAGCTATGAGCTCGGTCGACAGCACGGCCAGGAAACTGGATAGTGTGTCGGAAAGCCTGGCGGCTATTGTTGAGCAACCACAAATGAAGCAGTTGCCTCAGTTATTGCAGCAAAACCTTATTCAACTGAAAGAACTTACCGGCAGTTTTAATGAAGGTTCCCCGACACGACAGCAACTGAATCAAACGTTAACTGAAATTGAGCAGCTTTCACGTGAGTTAAAACCGGTAATTGAATTGTTACAGGAACAGCCGAATTCACTTATTTTCAGTCCATCTATAGAACCTGATCCGGAGCCAAAAGCTTATGAATAGCAGAGATTCCTCTCCAAAAAGACTGAAGCCGTTGATTATGGTTGCAGCAATTGCTTTGCTCGCCGGGTGTTCCTCTAACTCATACGAGATAACGCAATATCGACTTCCACATTTGAGTGAGTCTGTGGAAGCCTTGTGTCATGCGGATAAGCGTCCTGTGTTTGTGGGTGATTCAGCGGCGAAGCCGGGGTTGCAACTACAGCAGGATGAAACCCGCTGGCATAGTGCCCGGCAGCACCGCTGGAGTACGCCTCTGGCGCATCAACTTCAGCGTAGTGTTCAGCGCCTGTTGCTGGCTGACAATTGCGAAGGCAAGCTAACGGTTTGGGTTGATGATTTTTATGGAAGTAATGACTCACGTGCCGTTGTTGCGGGTCACTGGGAGTATAAAAGTCAGGATAACCAGACGGTGCTGGAAGGAACCTTTACTGAAACCGTACCGTTGAAAAGCGACGGCTATCCTGCCTTAGTCAATGCTATGGATGAAGCCTGGCTTAATGTTATGGACACCATCAGTCTGGGAGTAGGGCAGAAGCTGGCGCGTTAAAAGCGCCATTCTCCACTCAATTGTACGCCCACTTCGCCGTCGTAATTGCTGCCGTCAAGGTATTGCAGAGAGAGTTTAACTAACCCTGAAAAAGCAGGTTCAGTGCGACGTAGTAAAGCCCGTGACAGAGTGTCATCGTCTTTTTCTTTACTATGACTGACCAGCGCCGTCCAGGCCGAGCCATCGGCTGAAAACTGACGATAACTGGCAGATACCGTCTGACTTTCACGGGGAAAAGGCGAGCCCGGGTTACGCTGGTGGTTCAGAAAGTATTGTCTTTGATTTTCGTCCAGTGAATAAAAGTCGTGTTCTTCTCCACCATCCAACTGACTGTATTCAACCGTGAAGCTATGACGACGTTCTTTAGAGCCAGTCATCCATTGTGCGCCCAGGGTATATACTGGTTTGTCATCGGTTTCCAGTTTTCGGTCAATACCCAGCTCTGCGTAGGCTGAAAATTGATGAGCTCCCCAGTCGAAACCGGTTCTGGCATCAGCGGTCAACATTCGGTTGTCGGGGCGGTTGTCGCCACTCTGCTCTATAGCGCTTATACCAAACCATAAATGTTGAAATAACTGACTGGAAAAGCGGATGCCGCTGACCCGGTAATGGTCGCTGTATCCGTCGTCCTGATAGGCACTGAATAAACTGATTTTGAATGGGTTCATTCCGGCAGGCGGATAATCAGGAGCGTAATCAATTCGAATTTTGGGCATAGGGCGTGCATTGTTAGAAAACAGCAAACTACTGTGCTCTGCCGGCCCCCAACGCAGTGGCAGTGAATCCAGACTGAAACTCCAGTCATTCAGGTTGTAAGCCAGGTAACTACCATCCAGAGTCTTTTTGTGGTCACCTTCAAAGGGATCCTGACGGTAGTTTACCTGAATTCTTGCCGCCCAGTTAGTACCGTGCATATTGCGGCTTAGGCTAATTTTGCCTTCCTCATAGGTGTCGTCGCCGTAATCCTGAACTACCTGCTCGCTATCGGTTGCACCTATATACCATCGTGTTTTAGGTCCACTCTGAGCTTGTGATAATTGATGACGCACATGGCGTAATGCTAATTGCTGGGTTGGGCTCAAACCTTTTAATTCAAGCGCGTCCAACTCAGGCAATAAGCTTTTCCAGGTTATTGGAAATTGCTGAATAGGTGTTTTAATAAGCCCTGATTCGGCTAATACAATCAGACTGTTCCGCAATTCCGCGTCATTTGCTTCAATCCATACTGAGCTGAGTGCAGATGGGGTAACGAGTAAGCTAAGACCACCAGCAATAAGGGTGTTGCGAAAAAATGAGATGGATGACATGAAACTGATTTGAATCCCTATGACAAATTACACTCTATACTGCCAGAAATTTTAACACTAAGGCAACGGTTTATCTGTGCTTTTCAGTTATAATATCCAGCCTTGGAGGTTTCCTTATGACTTTTAAAAGTTTTTTGATAGTAGGGTTTTTCTTGGCAGTTCTTAGTGGCTGCGGTCAGGAAGACACAATGAGTTTGCACAGTGCTGAAGTCAAAGCTCTGGACGAACAGTTACTGCCTAATGATAACTGGCAACTGAGCCGGGCAACGATTGAGCTTAGTTTTTGCCGTAACCGAATTAATGAGGCTTTGCTGGCATCGGAAGCCGAGCTTAGAGGCTGGCGCCTATCGGGGGAAAGTACGGCGTTTCCACCGCACAGAAGCGAGGGCATAAATGCCTTATCAAAGCTTTTTAAACAAACCGGTGTTTTACTCTGGCAGGCAGAAGGAAATGTCAGCGCACAACGCTATCACTTGGTTAAACCAGCGAAGGCTTCAAAAGGCGAAGTGGTAGATGCGGTTTTTCCTGCTGTCGTCAGCTTCTCGGCCATTGATGAAGTTTGTCATGCGGCAGTCGATGACTCTGAATATTGAGCAAACTTTATTCTCCGAAAATTCGTAGAGTTAGCAAGTTTTTGAAAAAAATTTCTGCGATTCAGCATAAGTAAACTAAACTGAAGATTAGAGGCGAACGCAGAGGGGGAGTCGTTATGTCTATTGGGCTAAATATTGAAAATAAATTGCGGGAAGCGTTTACTCCAGTGCATCTGGAAGTAGCGGATGAAAGTCATATGCATTCAGGCGGAGCTAATGCTGAATCTCACTTTAAAGTGGTCTTAGTTACCCCTAAATTCAGCGGAGAGAGACTTATTAACCGTCACCGTGCGGTTAATAAAATTTTAGCGGATGAACTAATGAATCATATCCATGCCCTGGCATTACACACCTATACCCAAGGTGAGTGGGAGCAACTGGGAGAGTCCAGACGTTCACCGAACTGTCTGGGTGGGTCGAAAATAGCGGCAAATTAAGAAAAATTCTGCATGTCTGATGTGTTCCTGTCGTTTGATTGGTTACAATAGCCGAAATAATGCGAACAACAGGGATACATCAATATGATCATTAAGCCAAAAATTCGCGGTTTTATCTGCACCAATTCTCACCCGGTAGGTTGCACCGAAAACGTCAAACGCCAAATCGAATTTGTCCGTAATAAACCTGCTATCACCAATGGCCCTAAGAATGTTCTCGTCATAGGTTGCTCCACAGGTTACGGACTTGCTTCAAGAATTACTGCTGCCTTTGGCAGCGAAGCTCATACTCTGGGTGTTTGCTTTGAGAAAGAGCCTACGGAAAAGAAAACAGCGACAGCTGGTTGGTATAATACTGCTGCTTTTCATAAGGAAGCGGACAAAGCTGGTTTAGCTTTCCATTCAATTAATGGCGATGCATTTTCTGATGAAATTAAGCAGGAAAGTATCGACTACATTAAGCAAAACATGGGGAAAATTGACCTCGTTGTTTACAGTCTGGCATCACCTAAACGTAAAGATCCCGATAGTGGCGAAGTTTACAGTTCAGTGTTAAAGCCAATAGGCAAACAATACACAACTAAAACCTACAATACGGACAAAGATCAGGTACACGAAGTGACACTTGATCCGGCTACTGATGAAGATATTGCCAATACGGTAAAAGTGATGGGCGGTGAAGACTGGGAGCGCTGGGTTAAAGCTCTGCATAATGCAGGCGTGCTGGCCGAAAACTGTCAAACCACTGCTTATACCTATATAGGTAAAAAACTTACATTGCCAATTTATGGTCATGCAACCATTGGTCGTGCAAAAGAAGATCTTGATCGCGCGGCATCAGAACTTGTCGCCGAGTGCGATGATCTTAATCTGAAAGCTTACGTTTCTTCATTAAAGGCGTTGGTAACACAAGCGAGTTCGGCCATTCCTGTTATGCCTCTTTATATTTCATTAATTTATAAAGTCATGAAAGAAGAAGGCACGCACGAAGGTTGTATCGAACAGATTTACCGTCTGTTTACCGAAGGTTTATATAGTAGTAATCCTGAGCTTGACGAAGCAGGTCGACTGCACATGGACGGTTACGAAACCAACGATAAGACTCAAGCGAAGATAGAAGCACTTTGGGAGCAAGTAACTCAGGACAACTTCCATCAGCTTGCCGATTACGAAGGGTATCATCAGGAGTTCCTGCATTTATTCGGTTTTGGCTTCGATAATGTCGATTATGACGCGGATATTGATCCAAAAGTAAACTGGTAAGCGTTGTGGGAAAAATGCTAAAATCCCAACGATAAGTGTGGAAAATGTTTCAGGTTGCCGATGACAAGCCCCCTGAAGGCGGTTGTTTGTGTCGGTAACTATTTGATTATTCAGGTTTCCAGTCCTAGTGGCTGGTTGTGATGAATCTTCCCTTAACGAGTAGTGCAAACGCATATGATTACGATCAAGAAAGGGCTGGACATCCCTATTAAAGGGGCGCCCCAGCAAGAACTATCCGACGGTAAGGCTGTGACGACAGTTGCTACCCTAGGTGAAGAATACGTGGGTATGCGCCCAACCATGCACGTGAAAGAAGGTGACCAGGTTAAAAAAGGTCAGCTGATTTTCGAGGATAAGAAAAACCCTGGTGTCAAGTACACAGCCCCTGGTGCTGGTGTAGTAAAAGACATCCTGCGTGGTGAGCGCCGAGTGTTGCAGGCGGTTGTTATTGAGTTGAAAGGTGACGAGCAAGTTACTTTTGACAAATTTGACAGCGACAAGCTTAACTCATTAGGTCGTGAAAAAGTTCAGGACATTCTGGTTGAGTCTGGTCAATGGACTGCACTTCGTACCCGTCCTTACAGTAAATCTCCGGCATTAGATGCAGAAGCCAGCGCGATTTTTGTTAACGCGATGGATTCTAACCCATTAGCCGGTGACCCAACTTTATTTATAAATGAACAGAAACAAGCCTTTATCGATGGTTTGAAAGTGTTATCGAATCTGACCGAAGGCAAGTTGTTTGTTTGTAAAGCGGGTGATGCTGAAGTTGATACTGGCGACGCAGATGTCACGCTGGAGTCCTTTTCTGGTCCTCATCCATCAGGTTTGGTTGGCACTCATATACATTTCCTTCAGCCTGCTAGCATCAAACGTCCAGTATGGCACATCGGTTATCAGGACGTTATCGCTTACGGTAAGTTATTCACTACAGGTGAAATCTTTACTGACCGCGTTGTCTCCATTGCCGGCGAAGGCGTGAAGAAACCCCGTCTACTGCGCACACGCTTAGGTGCTAACTTGCATGAGTTAACGGATGGTGAGCTAAGTGGTGATAATCAACGTATTATCTCAGGGTCAGTCCTGCATGGTCACACTGCGGATGATGAGCATGCCTGGTTAGGTCGTTTTCACAATCAGGTTAGTGTTATTCCGGAAGGCAATTATAAAGAGTTTTTGGGCTGGATACGCCCGGGCTCTGACTTGCACTCAGTAACACGCGCTTATGCCGGACACTTTAATCCGAAGAAGTTATTCAGCATGACAACGTCGCTGAATGGTTCTTCACGTTCAATGGTTCCAATTGGCAACTACGAACGCGTAATGCCTTTGGACATTCTGCCGACATTATTGTTGCGTGACTTGTTATCAGGAGATACTGATGAAGGTCAGCAACTGGGTTGTCTGGAACTGGACGAGGAAGACCTCGCATTGTGCACTTATGTTTGCCCCGGGAAGTATGAATATGGCCCGGTGCTGCGTGACTGTCTCACTAAGATTGAGAAAGAAGGCTAACCATGAGCTTGAAAGACACACTCGAGCGTATTGAACCGCAATTTGAAGAAGGCGGTAAATACGAGAAGTGGTACGCGCTTTACGAAGCCGTAGCCACTATTTTGTACACACCAGGTACTGTGACTAAGTCGGCTACGCATGTTCGTGACCGTATCGATCTTAAGCGCATCATGATCTTGGTGTGGCTGATGACGTTCCCGGCAATGTTCTGGGGTATGTACAACGTTGGTAACCAGGCTGCTTTGGCTTTGGCTGACGGCTATGCGCTTTCTGACATCTGGCAGGTTGGATTATTCCACTTGTTCGGCGGAGAGCTGGGAGCTGATGCTGGATGGGGCACGAAACTTTGGTATGGTGCCTGTTTCTACGTACCTATTTATGCGGTTACCTTTATTGTTGGTGGTTTCTGGGAAGTGTTGTTTGCGTCTATTCGTAAGCACGAAGTTAACGAAGGTTTCTTTGTTACTTCGGTTTTATTCTCCCTGATTTTACCGGCAACAACACCATTGTGGCAGGTTGCTTTAGGTATCACTTTCGGTGTCGTTATTGGTAAGGAAATTTTTGGCGGTACTGGCCGTAACTTCCTTAACCCGGCACTAACCGGTCGCGCATTCTTATACTTCGCTTATCCTGCCAGTATGTCAGGTGATTCCATCTGGACGGCCGTCGATGGCTTTTCTGGTGCGACAAACCTGGGTAAAGCGGCTCTGGGTGAAATGGATTATGGCAATACTCAGCTTTGGTGGGACGCCTTCCTTGGTAACATTCAGGGGTCAGTAGGCGAAGTTTCAACCTTACTGATTTTGATTGGCGGTTTAGCGTTAATTTATTTCCGTATTGCCTCCTGGCGTATTGTTCTGGGTGTCTTTGCTGGCATGGTTCTGTTCTCTGGACTACTTAACCTTGTTGGTAGCGAGACTAACCCAATGTTCGCTATGCCCTGGTACTGGCACTTAGTATTAGGTGGTTTTGCCTTTGCAATGATGTTTATGGCGACCGACCCTGTATCTGCGTCCTTTACTAATAAAGGGAAGTTTGCGTACGGCTTGTTGATTGGTTTTATGACGGTCATGATTCGTGTTATTAACCCGGCATTCCCGGAAGGCATCATGTTGGCCATCTTATTTGCGAACGTATTTGCACCGTTATTTGACCACTTTGTAGCACAGGCAAATATCAAACGGAGGTTAGCGCGCAATGGCTAAGAAAAATGAAAGTTTAGGCAAGACCGTTGGTGTCGTGCTAGCGCTTTGTCTGGTTTGCTCAATTGTTGTTTCTGGTGCTGCTATTGGTTTGAAACCACTGCAGGAGAAGAACGCTGCGCTTGATATGCAGAAAAACGTTTTAGATGCAGCCGGTATTCTGAAGGCAGATACCAATGTCACTGAAACCTATGATCAGCGCATTGAAACAATGGTTGTTAGTCTTAAAGATTTAACTATCAAAGAAGACATTAACCCGACCTCTTTTAGTAACAGGAAAGCCGCGAGCGATCCTGAAACCAGCATGCAGCTTGAGAAAAAGAACGACCCTGCTGGTTTGGGAACTCGTGAAAATTTAACACAGATTTATCTTGTTAAAGATGAAAGTGGCGACACAACCGGTCTTGTTCTGCATATTCGGGGCCAGGGTTTGTGGGGAACCATGTACGGTTTACTCGCGTTAGAAGATGATTTTGACACAGTTAAAGGTGTTAACTTCTACGAGCACTCTGAAACTCCGGGGCTCGGTGGTGAAATTACTAACCCGGCCTGGGTAAAAACTTGGCAAGGTAAAGAAGTTTACGGTGAGGACGGTAACGTCCAGTTTGAAGTGGTAAAAGGCGGCGCCAAAGGCGAGCACGAAGTTGACGCGCTTTCTGGTGCAACTTTGACCAGTAATGGTGTTGAGTACCTAGTTCAATTCTGGATGGGCGAAAATGGTTACGGTCCATTACTCAAGAAACTTCGTGAGGGAGAGTTGAACAATGGCTAATGTAAAAGAAATGAAGTCCGTATTGTTCGGGCCGATATTCGCCAACAACCCCATCGCACTGCAGATTCTTGGTATCTGTTCTGCATTGGCTGTAACGTCGAAAATGAGCAACACCTTGGTTATGTGTATTGCATTAACCGCGGTTGTTGCGTGCTCTAACTTGTTTATTTCGATTATCAGGAATCATATTCCGTCAAGCGTACGTATTATTGTCCAAATGACAATTATCGCGAGCTTGGTTATTGTCGTTGACCAGATACTAAAAGCTTACGCTTACTCAATTTCTAAAGAGTTGTCAGTGTTCGTTGGCTTAATCATTACTAACTGTATCGTTATGGGTCGCGCAGAAGCTTACGCTATGAAGAGCACTCCGTTTATGTCCTTCCTGGACGGACTGGGTAACGGTTTAGGTTACTCAGTGGTGCTGTTGGTTGTTGGCTTCATTCGTGAACTCTTTGGTTCAGGCAGCTTGTTTGATGTACAGATTTTACCTCTGGCATCACAAGGTGGTTGGTTCGAGCCGGTTGGCTTGTTACTGATGCCACCTAGTGCCTTCTTCATCATTGGCGGGTTTATCTGGGTACTGCGTACCTTCCGCACTGAACAAGTTGAACCTAAGGAGTAATGGTCATGGAAAACTATATCAACCTGTTCATCCGCGCGGTTTTCATTGAAAACCTGGCATTGTCCTTCTTCTTAGGTATGTGTACATTTTTGGCTGTATCTAAGAAAGTAAAAACAGCATTTGGTCTGGGTGTCGCGGTTATTGTTGTATTGGGTATTTCGGTACCGGTTAACAATTTAATTTACCACAACATTCTGGCACCAGGTGCTCTGGAATGGGCGGGCTTTCCGGATGCGGATCTAAGTTTCCTGAAGTTTCTGACCTTTATAGGCGTTATTGCCGCTATCGTGCAGATATTGGAAATGGCATTGGATAAATATGTACCTGCACTATACAACGCACTGGGTATTTTCCTACCGCTCATTACCGTTAACTGCGCTATTTTTGGCGGCGTGGCCTTCATGGTAGAGCGTGATTACAATTTCGGCGAATCAGTTGTGTTCGGAATCGGTAGTGGTGTTGGCTGGGCTTTAGCTATTGTTGCTTTGGCTGCAGTGCGCGAAAAACTGAAATATGCAGATGTACCTGATGGCCTGCGTGGCTTAGGTATCACATTTATTTCAGTGGGTCTGATTGGTTTGGGCTTTATGTCGTTCTCCGGCGTATCCTTATAACCAGTGTGTTGAATCGGTAAAAAAAGGTACGAATCGATGCAAGAGATATATCTCGGTGTAGGGATGTTTACCATCATCGTACTGGTTTTGGTTGCGATTATCATGTTCGCAAAATCAAAACTGGTACCTCAGGGTGATGTGGAAATCCTGATTAATGACGACGAAGACAAAAAAATCGTGACCCAGCCAGGCACTAAACTTCTGGGCGCGCTGGCTAATGCCGGTATTTTCGTCTCGTCAGCTTGTGGTGGTGGTGGTTCATGTGGCCAGTGTCGTGTCACAGTTAAAGAGGGTGGCGGTGACATACTGCCGACTGAACTTGACCACATTACTAAACGTGAAGCTCGTGAAGGCTGTCGTCTTTCCTGTCAGGTTAACGTTAAACAGGACATGGAAATTGAATTACCAGAAGAAGTTTTTGGTATTCGTAAGTGGGACTGTACGGTTAAGTCGAACGATAACGTAGCAACCTTTATTAAAGAGTTTGTGGTTCAATTGCCGGAAGGTGAAGAAGTTCCTTTCCGTGCTGGTGGTTTCATTCAGATTGAAGCTCCACCGCATCACGTTAAGTATAAAGATTTTGATATTTCGGAAGAGTATCACGCAGACTGGGATCGTTTTGGCTTCTTTGATGTTGAGTCAAAAGTTGATGAAGAAGTTGTGCGCGCATATTCAATGGCAAACTATCCAGAAGAGAAAGGCATTATTATGCTGAACGTCCGGATAGCAACGCCACCACCTAATGATTTGAGCTTACCTGCTGGTAAAATGTCCTCGTACATTTTCAGCCTGAAGCCGGGCGATAAAGTTACAATTTCAGGTCCATTTGGTGAATTCTTTGCCAAAGATACTGAAGCTGAGATGGTATTCGTTGGTGGTGGTGCAGGTATGGCGCCAATGCGTTCTCACATCTTTGACCAGATGCGTCGTATAAAGACTGATCGTAAAGTATCGTTCTGGTACGGTGCGCGCTCGAAAAAAGAAATGTTCTATGTTGAAGATTTCGACATGCTGGCTGAAGAGAACGAGAACTTTGACTGGCACGTGGCACTATCTGATCCACAACCGGAAGATAATTGGGAAGGTGATACTGGCTTTATCCATAACGTTCTTTATGAGCGTTATCTTAAGGACCATGAAGCACCGGAAGATTGTGAGTTCTACATGTGTGGACCACCGGTTATGAACGCCGCAGTTATCAACTTGTTGAAAGACTTAGGCGTTGAAGATGAAAATATCATGTTGGATGACTTTGGTGGTTAATTCATGATGCTATCGAAACTGTCGATTGCTAAAATTTGGCTAGCCCTTCTGGGGCTGGCCTTTTTAGTTTCTTGTTCTGATTCACCTGAGAAAATTTCGTTTAGCGGTAAGACTATGGGAACCACCTATAGTGTGACTGTTTACTCGAAGGACCCCAGACATAACAAAGACGAGATTCAGAAGAAAGTCGATATCGTGCTCGAGCGTGTTAATGCACAAATGTCGACATATGATCCCGAGTCTGAACTTTCTCAGTTTAATCAGTTTAGAAGTACCGAACCTATGGTTATTAGCCGGGATCTTGAACGGGTAGTCACTCGTGGGCTTGAAATTGCTGAGGAAACTGACGGTGTTCTGGATATAACCGTTGGTCCTTTGGTAAATCTTTGGGGTTTTGGCCCTCAGGCGAGACCAGAAAAAGAACCGTCTGAAGAAGAGTTGAGTGCGGTTCGTGAAAAAACGGGTTATCAGAAATTACGTGTAGAAAATCATCAGCTGATTAAAGATAACCCGGATCTATACGTCGACTTGTCCACTATAGCCAAAGGTTACGGCGTCGACAGAGTTGCTCACTTATTAGATCAGTTGCGAATAAAGCAATACCTGGTGGAGATTGGTGGTGAAGTTATCGCTAAAGGTGGCAAACCAGGTGAAGAATTATGGCGCCTGGCTATAGAAAAGCCGGTTTCAACGGAACGAGCGGTGCAACGTGTTGTCCAATTTAAAGACGGCGCTTTGGCGACATCCGGTGATTACCGCAACTATTATGAAGAAGATGGTAAGCGATATTCGCATATTATTGACCCGGTAACCGGTGCTCCTGTGCAGCATAACTTGGTATCTACTTCAGTTTATGCCGAGGACACAATGTCTGCCGATGCTTATGCAACTGCATTATTTGTAATGGGAACGGAAAAAGCAAAGTCCTTCGCAAAAAAACACAATATGGCAGTTATGCTCATTTATAAAACCGATGACGGTTTTGAAGAGTATATGAGTGAAGCATTTAAGCCGTTGTTGGCCGAGCAGTAGTAGGAGTTTTAATGCAAACCTTTATAATGGTATTCGCCTTATTTATCATCGTTGTGCTGGCAATGGCCGTTGGTTATATTGTACAGCGCAAGACAATTTCCGGTAGCTGTGGTGGCATCGGCGCTCTGGGCATGGAAAAAGCTTGTGACTGTGATGAACCATGCGATAAGCGAAAAGATAGGATGAAAAAGGAACAAGCCTGGAAAGAAAACCAGATTCATTGACCCTTTTAGTCATAAAGGTTATAAACATATAACTTTTAGTTAATTTGGAGGGTGGCATGAAACCAATAGATATTCAGACAAACGCAAACGAACTTTATCTGGATTGTAATGCTACCACTCCGGTACTTCCCGAAATTATCCAAGCTGTTTCTCACACTATGGAAACGGTTTTTGGGAACCCTTCAAGTAGCCATATTACTGGCTTAAAAGCTCGCTATATTCTTGATACTACGCGTCAGTTAGCTCGCAAAATTGTTGGCTCGCAGTCGGGGCGGCTTATTTTTACCAGTGGCGCAACAGAGGGCATACAGACCGCCGTGGTTTCTGCAATTCACTCGGCTATGCAGGTTGCTCCTGATAAGCGAAAAAAATACCTGCTGTATGGTGCGACAGAACACAAAGCCGTGCCCCAAGCCTTGGCCCACTGGAATCAGCTACTTGGGTTGAAAGCTGAGCTTGTTGCCATTCCAGTTGATAAACAAGGCTTATTGGATAACCAGTTTATAGCTGAGCATGTAAAAGATGCTGCCATGATATGCACCATGGCAGTTAACAATGAAACCGGTGTCATCCAGAACTTAAGACAATTGGAAGAGACTATACGACAGCATAACCCCGATGTTCCCTGGATGGTCGATTGCGTTCAGGTATTAGGCAAAAAAGCACTTAATTTAGATGAAACAACCATTGATTACGCTCCGTTCAGTGGTCATAAGTTGTACGGCCCCAAAGGCATCGGGTTTATGGCGGTTCGGGATTCTGCGCCTTATACCCCTCTAATTATTGGTGGAGGACAGGAGTCGGGGCTACGTTCGGGAACGGAAAATTTACCCGGAATAGCAGCATTGAATGCGTTATTTGAATTGATGCTGGATAACAATAACCGCCGTTTTCATAGTGAAACTAAGTTACAGGACTATCGATCTCAGTTGGTTGAAGCCCTGCGTTCAGCCTTCCCCTCTATTGTATTTAATCATGACTTTGAGCGTTCGGTTCCTACTACGCTGAATTTTTCCGTAGAAGGTGTTGCATCGCGCGATATTATGGATGTTTTTGATGCCTGCCAGATAAGAGTGAGTTCAGGCTCTGCGTGCAGTTCTAAAGTAACAAAAAGCTTCGTTTTAGACGCTATGGGGCTGGAAGAGTGGCGCAGCGGTTCCGCTATTCGATTATCTTTTGGCCCGGCAACGCGACAAGAGGAAATAACTGAGGCTTGTGTACGTATAAAACAAGCCGCTGACGCATTAAGAAATTCCTGCCTTATTGTTGCGGATACGAATAACGATAACGACGCTCAGTTAGACGGTGTTGTGCAGCTGAAGTACGATGATCATTGTTGTTATCTGGTGATAGATAAGCAAGCTAAAGAAATAGCGGTTATAGATCCTCATCCGGCTTTAGCTGGCAGAATTGAAAATATTGTCAGCTGCCAGAACTATCAAGTGAAAGCGGTGGTATCGACATCGGCTGATTCAATTACCAGCCAGTCCATTGAGTTGTTATTGCCAATACTTATGCCTGAGCAGTCTATAGACGAGTATGATGTGTTTGGCTGGCCGCAGTCTGCTGCCGATTCGTGCGACGCGGTTCCGGTTGAGTGCGAAGGTAGCGTCATTGGCTGTGTGAGTATTGGTGAGCGGCGCTTATTTCGGATCGGTAGTCGTAATCCGGTTTATGTATTAAGTGAATCAACCAAACTGAAAAGCCGGGTTGCTTCAGACTTCTTATTTACCGGGTCTGAGGCGGCATCAAGCGCTTATGAGTGTTTTATCGGCGAGAGTACACTTATTTGCCCGGGGCGGGACTCAGAGCACCATATTGTTTACACTCCTTGTGAATTAAACGGCGACTGTCGTGTTGATGACGGCGTTAATATTCCGGTTGGAGATACGGATGAATTCTGGCATCGCGATGATTTGTTAATTGTTGATGTGCGGGAGCGGCAGGAACACGTATTGTCCGATATTCCCTGCAATGCAGAGGTGGTTAACGTGCCACTGACTGAAGTCATCCAATTTATACACAGTAACTCACACTTGCGAGAGCGCGATATTATTTGCTTATGCCGCTCGGGCAACAGAAGCCAGGTTGTTGCTAACGTACTTAAGCGGCACGGATTTAATAGCCGTCACTTATTAGGTGGGTTGGCTTTATTAAGTTCCCCAGCCGCTTAATATGTGAGTAACCGTTAGAGTTTCGGGCGCTGTTGCGGCGCCTGCCATTGCAAACGGCCAACGTAGCCGTCTTTACCAACCAGCCAGCAGCTGATATCCCCATGACACTGAATATTCCAGATATTGGCATCAGAGAGCTTAAACCATTCGTTAGTTTGTAGGTTTAATGCTGCCGCGCCTTGAGGGTTAGACGTCAGTAACCAGGAACCGTTGTGATCGATAAGACTTAAGCTATAAAGAGCGCCTGTTATAGGAGGCTCCGGCAGGGCGGAAAATTCATTGTTCTGATAATGCAACAAACGGCTCTCATCACTGGAGGCATCATTTAAGTTGCCACCGGCAATATAAAAGGTTTTATCGTCAATAGGCCAGACACTGGTAATGCCGGCCATAGGGCCCGCTTCCATTGGCGTTTCTACCACCCGGAAACGTATGCCGAAAGAGCCTTTAATTAGAACTCGAGCTTTATCAGCATTACCGGTTGCTATCATCCAGTTGTCGTTATTAAATCGGGCACAACTGCCACTTGAGGCGAAACCACCTTCGTTAGATTGAGGTGGCTCGGCAACAGCACTACGAACTTGCATCCAGTTGCGACCGTCGGCACTGCGTACCATCCGCCATTCGTCTCCAACACTGTCGCCATGCACCCAGGCTTCGCCGCTAGGAGCTAGTGCCATGCAGTTGAAGAAGCTGTCCGCCTCGCCGCGATAACGCAGACGCCAACTGTTACCACCGTTATCAGTGTAATAAATACGTGATTGACCTCCTGTGCCAACACTTAATGCATAGGCGCGGCGGTCATCAATCCCTTCAATATCGCGAAAATCGAGGTCATCAGGTCCGGGTTGAAAATATTCCCAGCTCTTCCCTGAATCTGTGGTTCTGGCTACGGTTCCTTTCTCACCGGAGATCCAAATAGTATCGCGACTAACAGGACTTACCCCCACCCATTGTTGCTGGCGGACGTTATCAAAAACTTCGATCTCCGGAGGCTCAGCAACTGCTGACAAACTGAACAATGCGCTGAAGGGCAAAGCGAGCCTCAGTATAGTAGCGGCTCGCTGCTGTAGCTTCGATGTCATAGACGTAACCTAATTAATTATGCATGTTATTGAGTGTAACACGTTTCATTTTTACCGATACGTCAGTTCGAAGCTGCCGGTTTACTGAGCGTCGAAGCACAAGCCATTATCCGGAATGCTGGCGTCGCTCATCAGGTACAAGTAAGTTGGCATCAGGTCCTTCGGCGTTTTAAGCGACTTAGCGTCTTCTGCCGGATACGCCTTCGCACGCATTGCTGTGCGGGTCGCGCCGGGATTAATGACATTAGTGCGTAATTTAGTACCTTCATACTCGTCGGCGATAACCTGAGCCATGCCTTCGGTGGCAAATTTACTGACCGAATATGGCCCCCAGAATGCGCGTCCTTTTCTTCCTACGCCGGAGGAGGTAAATACTAACGATGCATTTGGCGACTTCTCCATTACCGGAATCAGTGCCTGAGTCATGGCAAACTGACCCGTTACGTTAACCTGCATAATGTCGTCCCAGCTGTCTTTTTCAATGTGAGTAAAAGGGGACAGAATGCCAAGCAGTCCAGCGTTATGCAGCACGCCGTCTAGTTTACCGAACTGATCGGCAATGGTGGCTGCCATATCACGATAATGATTTTCTGTTGCGCCTTTTAAATCGAGCGGAATAATTGCTGGTTGAGGACTTTCCTGAGCGATGATTTCATCGTAAACCGACTCTAACTTACTGACTGTGCGTCCCAGCAGAATGACTGTGGCACCATGTTCAGCATAGCTCAGAGCGGCTTGACGACCAATTCCGTCGCCTGCGCCAGTAACTAAAATAACCTTATTTTTCAATAATTCAGGGCTTGCCTGATAATCATGTACGGTTTTAATTTCCATAACAGTTTCTTAATACCATTGGACTGTGGTCGGGTGAGTGGGCTATTGTAACGATATTCGAGTAACTTCTCAGCAAACGAACGAAAAATCGGTAAAAAGCCTTTCATCTTATTTGATACAGGTGTATAAAAATCGTTAAGAGAAGACGTAAAATAACAAATCATAAAAAGAATTGAGGATACCTCATGAAGAAATTATTACTTCCGCTTGCAATTGGTTCTGCACTTAGCCTTGTAGGCTGTGGTAGCGGTGACGAAGCTCCTGTTACAGAAACTGAAGTTAGTGTTGCTGCGTCTCGCGTAGTTTTTGATCCGTCCAATGGTGAAGTGCCTGCGCCTAGCAATATTTTATTGAGTGAAAGTAAAGACGGAACGCTGAACATTCCAGTGGATAATCCGGACGACGTCGCAAATCCACAAGTTGCCCTTAATGGGCTTGATGGTTGGGGTACACACTCTCCTATAACCTTTGAATTTTCGTTGCCCGTCGATGAAAATGGGGAAGAAGTGACTATTGAAGCCGCTAGTCTTGAAGCCCAGGGCTCGATACGAGTATTTAAAACCACACAAGGCGGCCCTGCCAATGCGGCAAGTTGTATTTCAGAAAACCCTGTTGTAGGTGCCCTTCATGAAGCTCAGGAAGCGGCAGGGAAAACTTCAACTATAGCGTCAAGCCCAGGCGCCGTCTGCTCAATTGATGAAGAGCTTGTTCAAAACGAAGATTTTCTTGTTTCTGCAACTGGAGACGGGTCAGTCGCTATTATTCCAACAAAGCCTTTTACGCCTGAAACTGGCTACTTAGTCGTATTAACAGATAATATTCAGGACTCACTGGGGCGCAGCGTAAAAGCATCACAAACTTATACATTAATGAAGCGCTCCGTCGCTGAAAATCCAGCGTCAGATACCACTTCTGCTAGAAATTTACAAAGTTTGATTAATACTTATGAAGGTGCGCTTGATCAAGCTGGGGTTGATACTGAAGGAGTGATTTATAGCTCGAACTTTACGACACAGTCTGTGGGTAAAGTTCTTAATGTCGTTAAGCGACAGATAGCAGGACAGTTTACGCCTAGTTTGGAATTGACTGATTCCGGAGCAACTGTTGCACAGACAATGACTGCAGTCGATCTAACTCCTCCGGCGTCGGCTGCTTTAGCAAACTTCTACGAAGGAAGTGTCACGTTACCTTACTATTCTGCGCATCCTGATTCAGCGACTAACTCTGATCCAACAAAAGGACGTTGGAAAGCCGCGTGTGATAGCCCCGCAGCGATATTAAATGCTTTGCAAGCGGAAGAAGAGGCCGATCAACTTAAAGATACAGATATCGCCAGTTTGCCGTCAGGTTTTACAGAAGACCCAACTTTGTTGTTGCCTCCTACTAACTGTTCCGATTTCGATACTAAGGGCGGGGACCCCGTTGACCCGGATCGCCATTTGACAAAGTATAACCCTATACCGGTTCCTAGCACTTCAGTGTCCGTGCCAGTCTATGCCTCCATTCCAAATGGCGCCGATGGAAGAACGATGCCTGCAAATGGTTGGCCGGTTGTTATTTTCCAGCACGGAATAACCGCAGATAAGAGCTCGATGTTCGGTATTGCTGGTACATTGGCCTCTGCTGGAATAGCAACAGTGGCTATCGACCATCCTCTGCACGGTGATAGAGGATTTGATTTAGATGAAGATGGCACTGTTGAATATATCGCGAGCGGTGATAACGGTTCAGCAACAGCATATATGAACTTAGAAAGTCTTCTGACAACTCGCGATAATTTGCGCCAATCGGTTTCCGATCTGTTGGGGTTACGTTACTCCCTGAGCGACGTAACTGGTGCTCAGCTTGACTCTGCTAACGTGCACTTTGTAGGGCATTCACTGGGTGCTATTGCTGGTGTCAGCTTTACTCAGATAGCAAATAATGAAACGAATGCTGATTTCAATGTGAAAGCGTCTGCGTTAGGTATGCCTGGCGGTAGCATTGCTGATTTCTTACTGGCTTCAGGTAGCTTTGGTCCAGTGGTTAAAAACAGTTTAATGTATGGCCGTGTTGATGAGTTTACACAGCTGGTCAATGGTCAGGCAGAGCAAGCAGGAGTTACTGCGAAACAATTATTGGCCAATGTTGACCTGGCAGCTAGTTTGTTTGATGGGTTTTCCCAACAAGCTGGCGTGAATGTAATGTCAAGGATTGAAGCTAATATATTTAATCCTTTTGCTTTTGCTGCACAAACTGTCATAGACTCGGGTGACCCCGTAAACTATGCCAGAGAATTCGTGGCAAATACTCCGACATTCGTTATTGAAGCTGACGGTGATACAGTTATTCCTAACAAAGTCGACGGTAGACCTTTAGCCGGTACTCAGCCGCTTGTGAAACTAATGGGATTGTCAGATGCGGCTTGGAATGAAGAGCCACAGTCGACTGTTCCTGTTCAGTCAACGGATGGTAAGCCTGTATCAGCATATGCCAGTTTCTTAGGTGGCTCTCATGCTTCCTTGTTGTCGCCTGAAGCCTCAGTTGAAGTAACAACCGAAATGCAGACTCAGATTGTGAAATGGTTTGGTAGCGGCTTATTAGCGATACCAGTCGATAACGAAGAAGTGGTAGAATAATCTCAGGTTATTGAACACTTGGTATTCAAAGGCCGGCAGTTATGCTGGCCTTTTTCGTTTTAGGAGAGTGGTATGGATTTTGTTGCTGATATTGGAGGCTTTCTACTAAAGGCCGCTATTATTGTGGTGGCTGTTGGTTTTATTGTCGGCCTTATTGCCCAGGCGGCGCAGAAACAGAAAAAGAGTAAAGGTGACTTACAAGTCACGCATTTATCTAAAGAGCTGAATGAGCTGAGCGAACAGTTGAGAATTGAGCTGATGGATAAAAAAGCTCAGAAAAAGGCATTGAAAGCGTTAAAGAAAAAGAAGACAGTGGAGAACAAAGAGAAACGGCTTTTTGTTGTTGATTTTAAAGGCAGCATGGACGCGAAGGAAGTCGACAGCTTACGTCATGAAGTAAATGCCATTTTAAACTTGGCCACTGAAAAAGATGAAGTTTTGGTGCGTCTGGAAAGTGGCGGTGGTGTGGTTAATGGCTATGGCCTGGCGGCTGCTCAGTTACTGCGTTTAAGAGAACACAACTTAACCGTTAATGTTGCTATAGATAAAGTGGCTGCAAGCGGCGGTTATATGATGGCTTGTGTCGGTCATAAACTGCTTGCAGCACCTTTTGCCTTTATCGGTTCAATAGGTGTGGTTGCGCAAATACCGAATTTCCATCGGCTTTTGAAAAAGCATAATGTCGACTTTGAACAATTAACGGCTGGTGAATATAAACGCACTCTGACTATTTTTGGTGAAAATACCGATGAAGGGCGTCGTAAGTTTAAACAGGATTTAGAAGCCATTCACCGTCAGTTTAAGTCTTTTGTTCAGGAAAACCGTAGCGAACTGGATATAGACAAAGTGGCAACGGGCGAGGTCTGGTCAGGTCAGGAAGCAAAAGAGCTTGGCTTGATTGATGAGGTGACGACCAGTGACGCGTGGTTAATGAAACAGCATAAAGGTTTTGACGTATTACAATTACAGTATGTTATCCGTAAACCGCTAAGTGAACGTTTTGCGAAAGGCATGTCTGTTATTATTCATACCTTAAAATCTTCCTTAACCCGGTCAGATGTCGCACAATAGAAGGTGTTCAGCGAGGCTTACAGTTTTATAGCTGCTTATTTAAAAGCTTTCTGCTAGGCTGTCGCAGTTTTTTAGAATGAATAATAAAGGACGCTTATGAGCGAAAAGAAAAAACTCAGTCTGACTAGCCGCATTGTTATCGGCATGGTCGCTGGGATCATTCTCGGTACCATTATTCGTTACGTTGCCGGTGATAATGCCTGGGTTTCTTTGTATTTAACCAATGGTCTTTTCGATGTTGTTGGTCAAATATTCATTACCTCTTTGAAAATGCTGGTTGTACCACTGGTGTTTGTATCACTGGTGGTGGGCACTTGTTCCTTAAGTGACCCCAGCAAGCTTGGGCGCTTAGGCGGAAAAGCAGTGGGCATGTATATGATCACTACGGCCATAGCAATTACCTTTGCAATTGGTTCGGCAATTCTGGTGCAACCGGGCTCGGGTATTGAGCGTGCTTCAGATGCCAGCTTTGAGCCCAGCGAAGCACCATCGGTTAGCGAAGTCATTGTTAATTTGTTTCCCGACAATCCCATTAACGCTATGGCCGAAGGGAATATGTTGCAAATTATTGTGTTTGCATTGCTGTTCGGCATTTCTATGGCTCTGGTTGGTAAACCGGGTGAACGTTTGAAAGGCTTTTTCGATGACTTGAATTCGGTCATTATGAAGCTGGTTGTTATTTTAATGAGTCTGGCACCTTATGGTGTGTTTGCTCTAATGGCGAAGCTATTCACCGAAATTGGCGTAGAAATGATAGGCAGCCTGGCGAAATACTTCCTGCTTGTACTGTTTGTGTTGCTTGCTCATGGTTTAATTATCTACCCCATATTTATGCGCGTTCTGGCACGGGTTAAACCGGGCATCTTTATGCGTAAGATGCGTGACGCTCAACTGTTTGGCTTTAGTACAGCGAGTAGTAACGCGACTATGCCTATCACTTTAGAAACCGTTACCCGTCGTTTAGGCGTCAGTAACAGTGTGGGTTCCTTCACTGTGCCGCTGGGGGCTACCATCAACATGGATGGTACGGCTATTATGCAAGGTGTTGCTACCGTCTTTATTGCGCAGGTTTATGGTCTGGATTTAGGCGTCGCTGAATACCTGATGGTAATTATGACTGCGACGCTGGCGTCTGTCGGTACAGCTGGCGTGCCCGGGGTTGGACTCATTATGCTCGCCATGGTGCTGCAGCAGGTTGGTTTACCGGTTGAAGGTATTGGCCTGATTATTGGTGTTGACCGTCTGCTGGATATGACCCGAACAGCCGTTAACGTAACCGGTGACGCTATGGTCAGCTGTGTGGTTGCGCGCTCAGAAGGCGACTTTGATGAAGATGTTTATTATGACAAAGACGCAGGCAAAAAGCTGGAAGAGCTCTAACGGCTGACGTTTTTCCGGTTACCTCTCCGGTTGTTCTTCGAGAGCCGGTGCACATTTAAGCGTGCACCGGTACTCCTGAGTGAAAACGTAACTTCGTATCTTCAGACATAATCAATTCTGCTTCCCACTCTCTGAACTGATTAATCCGCTCGGTAATGTCCGTATCGCTTAGCTTCTGCGCTAACTCGAGGTAATCCTGATAATGGCGTGCTTCTGAACGTAACAGGGACACGTAAAAGCGGGCTATATCCTCATCCAGATAAGGAGCCAGTGCGGCAAAGCGCTCACAAGAGCGCGCTTCAATAAGAGCGCCTATAATTAACTTATCAATTAAAGCCTGCGGCTCGTATGTACGTACATGCCGAATAAGGCTGGCCGCATAACGCGATGCGCTGAGCTTATAAAGTGGCACATCTCGTGCCTGCATTATTTCGAGAACCTGTTGGAAATGATGCAACTCTTCCCGAATTAAGCGGGACATTTTATCAATAATTTCGTCGGCGTATGGCTGTGACTCTGCTGCTTGTAAAGCGTGAGACAGTTGCTTGCTTTGTTTAAGTTGCTGAAAATTCCCAAGGCCGCGATAAACCAGGTCTTCGTACGGTTGCAGAGCGTCAAGCAGGGCTTGTCCGTGATTTTTATTAACGGCATAACGGCGCAGCAATAAGGCTGCACTTTGAGCCGCCTTTAGCTCACAATGTAAATGGTCCAATAAAATCACGGGTAGGTTATCAGCCAGCGACGCTTGCTTAACCCACTCAGGAGGCGTCCGGCAAAGTAAAAATGAGTGTATTGGGTCGAGCAGATTGAGATAGGGTTCGACGAGACTATAATTCACAGCGATCCTTCTTGGCGTAAAAGGTGTAATAAGAAATTAACAACTAACCCTTTGTTCTATAACAAAAGGCCTTGACAGAATACAGATGGTGCTGAATATTAGGTGCATGGGGTGAATTTTTCAGCAGTACCCGCATCAAAAATTATAACGTATTTACGAATTCGGCGGTATGACCGCGAACTATGGGGAAGTGAAATTATGATACTGAATCATATTTGGGGGTTATACGCCCATCCAGCACAAGAGTGGAAATCGATAGACAGCAAGCGTGAGAGCTTTCTTTATTCGTGTTCTCATATTTTACTGATAGCAATATTACCTTGTCTGGCAGCTTACTACGCTTCAGCTCATATCGGCTGGAGTGTTGGTGCCCGCGAGTCTATTTATCTTACCCAAAGCAGTGGCATCATGCTCGGTGTTGCAATGTATATTGGTATTTTGGGAGCCACGTTTGCGTTGGCTTACTTAATTTACTGGATGGCAAAAACTTTTGGTGCTGATCCCAGTTATACGAAATCACTTGAATTAGCAGCTTACGCGGCAACTCCGGTTATTATGTCGGGGATAGCGTCAATTTATCCTGAATTGTGGTTTGTTGCTTCCGTCTTTCTTATTGGCGTGGCTTATTCGGTTTACCTGCTTTATTCAGGTCTACCGGTTATTATGCACATTCCGGAAGAACGTGGTTTTCTTTACGCGAGTTCGGTAGTTACCGCAGGTCTTATTGCTATGGTTGTACTTATGGCAACAACGGCCATTTTATGGACCAATGGCTTTGGGCCAGACTTTATTTCTTAACGTAAACGCTAGATAAAAAAATGCCCGGTTCTGATTAAACGGAACCGGGCATTTTTTATTGTCTTTAATAAGGCGTTTTCGTAAAAGCTATTTCTTCAGGTAATGACCCGCCAGACAAGTAACCGGAGCTGCTGTTGGTTTGCCATGTTGCCAGTCTCCGCCTTCTACGCCGCTACCGGCAATATCAATATGGATATAACTTATTGGGTGTTCACTATCAATACCGTGATTGTCCAGACCGGAAACTCCGGTCAGAAATGCCATTGGGAATTGGTGTCCACGTGGCGTAGCGGCAGAAGGACCGTTGTTAGATGACAGTAAGTCATCACACAAGGTACGGCCTTTAACAAAGTCAAAGTCTTCACGACGCGACCAGGATATTTCTGTTGGATCACCATAGGTTTCACCGGCATCGAACAAAGCTTGAGCCAGATTCTGACGACGCGCATGGCCATTGGGTACCAGAGCGCTGTATGGACCTTTTGAAAGGGCTGCGTGGCCTGTCAGAGTTGCTACCGTGTACAACTCGTGTTCGCCGTCACTTTTCGCCGCTTCTTCGCGCAAATGCGACAACAAGTCGGCCATTATCAGGCGGCCTTCGGCATCGGTATTACCAATACGCACACGTTTGCCGCTGTGGCCGGTAATAATTTCATCGGCAACAAAAGCATCTGAACCAATGCTGTTACGTACCGCGCCAATTTCAGCAACCACATTAAGGTGTTCTGGCTGTAATTCTGAAACCGTTTTTAAGAAGCCGGCAACGCCCGCGGCACCACCTTTATCGCGGCTCATACCGGCCATATGACCACCTGTTTTTAAGTCAGCACCACCGGTATCATAAACAATACCTTTACCAGCGAACATGACCGTGCGCTCCGGGTTATTGCCGTGATACTCAAGGCGAATAACGCAGGGGCGATGACGCTCTACAGCCATTGACGAGCGACCAACTGCCGCCAACAAAGGATACTCATGCTGTAGCTGCTGATAGTCATCAATAACAGTGACCTTAACCGATGTGTGCGCAAAGGCCTGGCGGCAGTACTCAGCGAATTTGGGGGGTGCCATACGCTCAGGTTCGGTACCTGCAAGGTCGCGGGCAACGCGTTTACCGGCTTCAACTGCCATAGCCCACTCGGCGTCGAGCTCTCCGACTAAAATGACGTTCTGAGTCGGTTCAATGGCTTCTTCACCATGAGCTTCACGAGCTTCCAGTGGCTGGTAAAGTGCCTGACAAAAGCCAAGGTAAGCAGCCAAAAAGGCTTGCTGATAACGCTCGTCATTCACATTGACATTATTCAACGCGATAACCGGGTGGCGAGCACCGGCATCTTGTGCAACTTTTGCTGCCGCATGTGCCGCATCGAAAACTTGGCGGACATCGTCAAAGTCACGGTTTAACGGCCCGGTAGGCGCAGCGACCAAGCGCTGGCCGGGAACGCCGTCAGCTTTTAACAGTAAAGGTTGTTTGCCCACTCTTTGATCGGTAATTTGTGCCTGCTGAATAGTTTCAGCCAGAGCTGAGTCGTCAATAGAGTCAAAATTTCCAATTAAGATAAGTGCATCGGCACCATCTTTTGAGTATGCGTCAGCCAGTGAGCTGACGATTTGCAGTTGTGCAAATGCCATAGGTTGAACCTCTTAATCAGTTTGTCGGTTAAGCGCGACGCCAGCGGGTGCCTTCTGCACCATCTTCTAAGACAATACCCATGTTGGTTAACTCATCACGGGCTTCGTCTGCTGCAGCCCAGTCTTTATCTTCCCGGGCCTGATTACGCTTGGCAATCAACGCTTCAATTTTGGCGACATCGTCGTCATCGCCTTGTAAAAACTCTTCCGGAGACTGTTGCAGCAGCCCCATTACTTCAGACAGCTCAAGCAAAACGTGCGCTAATTGCGCGGCTGTGTCCGGAGCACTCTCGCGGTTACGGTTAATTTCCCGGGCAATTTCAAATAATACACTCATGGCTTCCGGCGCGTTTAAGTCATCGTCCATTGCCTGCTGAAAGCTCTGCCAGTATTTACTACGCAACTCTTCGCTGGCGGTTTGCGGTGTTACGTCACGCAATGCGGTGTATAAGCGCTCCAGAGCGGAGTGCGCCTGATCCAGATTTTCCTGAGTATAGTTCAGCTGCGAGCGATAGTGGCTCGACAGCAGAAAATAACGAACCGTTTCCGCGTCGTATTGTTCCAGTACGCTGCGAATCGTAAAAAAGTTACCTAGTGACTTCGACATTTTTTCATTGTCGACCTGAACCATACCACTGTGCATCCAGTACTTTACGTACTCAGATTGATTTGCGCAGCAGCTTTGAGCTATTTCATTTTCATGATGAGGAAAAGACAAGTCAGAGCCGCCACCATGAATATCGAAAGTGCTGCCTAGGTGCTTCTTATTCATTGCTGAACATTCAATATGCCAGCCCGGGCGACCTTCACCCCAGGGAGATGACCAGCTCGGTTCACCTGGTTTTGCTGCTTTCCATAAAACAAAGTCGAGTGGGTCTTGCTTGGCCGCATCAACATCAACCCGTGAACCCGCTTGTAACTGTTCTAAGTCCTGACGACTGAGCTTGCCATAATCGTTAAATGTAGAAACATCAAACAGAACGTCGCCGTTGCCGGCTTCATAGGCGTTGCCGTTTTCAATCAGGCGTTCAATCATCTGGATGATTTCATCCATATGACTGGTCACACGCGGTTCAATATCGGGACGGACTAAGTTCAACGCGTCGAAATCTTTGTGCATTTCCCGAATAAAACGCTCAGTCACCTGATGAAAATCTTCGCCTTTTTCAGCTGCACGTTTAATGATTTTGTCGTCCAGATCGGTGATATTGCGGACATATTTGACGCTGTACCCTAGCTTACGCAGATAACGCACGACAATATCAAAAGCGACATAAGTTCTGGCATGGCCAATATGGCAGTAGTCGTAAGTGGTAACACCGCAAACATAAATACCCACGTGGCCGGGTTGAATAGGCTCAAATGACTGCTTTTTGCGGGTCAGGGTGTTAAATACGGTTAATGCCATAAATAGTGTCTCTTACTTTTAAACGGTTAGCGATGAAAACTGGGGGCTTATGATACCACCTATGGTACGGCTCTGGTACACTATTGGCTGGTTTAGTCAATGAAACAGGTACATTCAATGCAAGTCGTTTTACATACCAACCATGGTGATATCACTTTAGAAATGCACAATGAAACCGCGCCTAAGACTGTAGATAACTTTTTACAGTATGCCCGTGACGGTTTTTATGACGGCACAATTTTTCACCGTATTATTAGTAACTTCATGGTGCAGGGCGGTGGTTTTGAGCCCGGCATGAAGCAAAAAGAAACACGCGCGAATATTGAAAACGAAGCGCCGACAGCAAAACCCAATGTGGTTGGCTCGGTGGCTATGGCGCGCACGCCCGATCCTCATTCAGCGTCGTCTCAGTTTTTCATTAACGTGAACGACAATGCCTTTTTAAACTTTCAGAATGAAACACCGAATGGCTATGGTTATTGTGTATTCGCTGAAGTTGTTGAAGGTATGGATGTGGTAAACACCATTAAAGACGTGAAAACCGGTTCAGCGGGCTTCCATCAAGACGTGCCGGTTGAAGACGTGGTTATTGAAAGTGTGTCGGTTAAAGACTGATTCCATGACCACCGGCTTTATCGCTGACTTACATTTAAGTCCGGGGCGGCCAGATATACTGGCTGCCTTTAGTGACTTTTGTCAGCAACACCGCAATCTTGATGCGCTTTATATTCTGGGCGATTTGTTCGATGCCTGGTTGGGTGATGACGACACCAGCGAGTTTGCAGCGCAAGTAAAAAATCAGCTGAAGCATATGACAGACAGTGGTGTGCGCCTTTATTTCATGGCCGGAAACCGCGACTTCATGGTGGGCGAGCGTTTTGCCAGCGACGTTGGCTTAACCCTTCTCCCGGATGAAACGGTCATTGACTTGTATGGCGAGCGGGTACTACTGATGCATGGTGATACCTTATGCACGCTGGATAAAGGTTACCTGCGTTATCGGGCTATTATCCAGAATGCTCTGGTCAAAGGTATTATGCGTAGCTTACCCTTGTCCTGGCGTATGCGTATTGCAAACCGGTTACGGCAAAAATCCAGTAGCCAAAGACCTGAATTAACCCCCGAACAGCTTTATAAAATGGATGCTCAGCACAACGAAGTGCTGTGTGTTATGGAAAATCACAGCGTTAGGAAGCTCATTCATGGTCACACACACCGGCCAGCAGTGCATTGCTTCACACTCGCTGATGGCAAACCCGCTAAACGTATTGTACTGGGTGACTGGTATCAGCAGGCCAGTGCTTATCTCGTTTCTAAATAACGCTTGCGCTTTTTCGCACTGAGTTTGGTGGTATCCACTAACACCAGCCCATCTATCGAATGATTAAAATCCGGGTCAACGCCAAACTCTAAAAACTGTACTCCGCCGGGTTCACATAGCTCCGAGTATTGTTTGTAAAGTGTGGGAATGGCAGAGCCGATATTCGCCATGTAGCTTTTTAGCAGAACAAATTCATCGGCGTAGTTGTTACCGGTAAAGTCAGGCACTGTTGAGTCGGTGTTTAAACGATAAGGAATATTTGCTCTGGCCATTGCTGTTTGCGGTGGAAAATGGCTGCTGTAAAATTTAACTAAAGCTGCCTGCGCATCTTTTGGTAACGCATTGCTAATACTGACGGAGCCAAATAAGTAGCGATAATTAGGGTGCTTACGTAACAGCGCGCCAATACCAACCCAGAGATAGTCCAGGCTGCGTTTACCCCAGTACCGGGGTTGTACAAATGAACGGCCCAGCTCCAGACTTTGCGGAAAAAGCTCCTTCATAGCGTCTGAGAACTCATAGAATCCGTCACTGTAGAGTCCGTTTTGGCCGTGCGCTTCTATTATTTTTTTACAGTCGCCCAGACGGTAAGCACCGGCAATTTCAAGATCGTCCGGATCCCAGAGTATCAGGTGCATATACCAGGTATCGTACTCATCAAGGTCGCGTTTACGCCAGGTACCTTCGCCTACGGTGCGAAAAGCGATTTCTCGTAAGCGACCTATCTCCCGAAGAATAGGAGAGCTACCACTAAATTCATACAGATAAATCTTTTTGCCACATGGGGTTTCACCGAGTAATTCACAGGCCTCAATAGCCGCTTTCAAAGGTTGGCGCGATTCAGGACGGGCTATTGCTGTCTGGGTTGGGAAAATTGATTTTTTTTGAGTACCTAAACGGTACAAGTGCTTTTTAAACAGTTTAACCTGCTGGTTCACACTCAGGCCTTGGTGCAGAAAGGCTTCAACCGGAATTCTTTGGCCTATATGACATTTAACCTGCTTACGTTGCTGGCGAAACATTTCTTTCACCAGGAGCATTGTGGCTAAAGGTTTATAGACCATAGAAGCGGTGTAAAACCAGGCTGAATTATGAGCGTCGAGACGTATGGGCAAAATGTCACTTTGGGTTGCCTTGGCTATTTTCAGAAAGCCACTTTGCCAGTGTGTGTCACGTACCCCGTTAGGGCGTAACCGGGAAACCTCACCGGCAGGAAATAGTATGACGCACCCTTCGTCGTGAAGGTGGTTGTGTATGTTGCGAATGTCTTTGCGGCTGGGTTTGCCGCCAAAGACATTAACCGGCAGCAACAGGGAGTTAAGCGGTTCGAGTGCAGACAGCCATTCATTGGCAACTATTTTTACATCGCTGCGCATTTCACTGACTAACTTTAATAACGCCAGCCCATCAAGAGAGCCTATCGGATGATTCGCAATAATAACCAGACGTCCGCTTACAGGGATATTATCCAGTTCTTGCGAAGAGTAGGAGTAAGTGAAATTGAAGTAGTCCAGAGTGTGTTCAACAAAGTCTATGCCTTCTAAAGAGGGAGAGCTTTTGCCAAACTTCTGAATGTCTTCTTCGTGTAAAAGGTTGCGTAAAACCCAGGTTGTTGGCTTCTCTAACCAGGGTTTACCTTTAATGAGTGGAAGCTTGTCATTAACGACTTTGTCTACAGATAACATCGAGTGCTCCGGCAGCTACTGATGCTAAAAGTGTAGAGAGCGTAAATGACAGTTTAATGACGGTCGCTGACAAAAAAAAGGGGCCGGTTAGGGCCCCATGGAATTCGTTCTGTATTTTAACCGTAAGCTTAGTCGTTAAATTGCTTACCGAAGAACGAGTCTTCCAGCCACTGTGGACGCTTATCAGCGTTCGCAATTTCTTTACCAATGGCAAAGTTAATGTTGGTAAAGCGGGCTCCGGCTTCGTAGTTAATATCTAAATTGAGTCCATCGCTGGGCTTGTGATAGTGCTCAGCAAAAAACTCGCCCCAGACTTCGCCGCCGTCTTCACCTTCGGTACGTGAGGTAAAGCCGGTCATTAAAAATACCGCCGGAATGCCTTTTTTGACCAGAGTGTAATGGTCTGAGCGCGTAAAAATAGCCTGCTCAGGCATAGGGTCAGGGCTTTGCTTTGTATCGAATTGCTGGGCTGCCTTGCTAACGGTGTCACCCAAAGTTGAATGGGAAGCACCAAAGGCAATGACATCGGCAAAATCATACAGTAGTACCGGCATATCCAGGTTTACGTTTGCTACGATATTTTCTAAAGGAACCGTTGGGTTATTGGCAAAGTAGTCCGCACCTAACAGACCTTTTTCTTCTGCGGTGACCGACAAGAACATAATTGAACGGTCAAATTCTTGCTCTGACTCTACAAACAAACGCGCGGTTTCCAGCATGATAGAAACACCACTGGCATTATCCATAGCGCCATTATTGATATTGTCTTCGCGACTCATGTCTTTTATCACGCCAATATGATCGGAATGCGCAGTGTAAACAACATATTCGTCTTTCAGCGTTTTGTCAGAACCCGGCAATACAGCTGCGACGTTAGGGCTGGAAATTTCCTCGTGACGAGATTCGCGAGCCAGAGTGACTTGACCTTCCAGTTCAAACCCTTTAGGAGAGAAGTCCGGGTCTTCTTCGATTTTCTCGAAGATAGTGCTTAATTCAGTCGGTGCGTTGGCAAACAGTTTTTGTGCAGGTTCGTCATCAATATAGGCTGATCCCTTTAATTGCTGTTCTTCACCCTTAGGTAAGCCATTAGGACCTAACCAGGTCATGCGAGGTGTCTTGGTGTAATAAACACTGGTTTCGTATTTGCGAGTTTTTTCGCGCACTGGCGTGTGTAGTGTAATAATGCCAACAGCACCTTTTTCGCGGGCAATATCACTTTTAATGTTGGCCAGGTGAGCACCTTCCTCGCTAGGTAAAAATTCCGGACGGCCTGTTAACATGACAACAATTTTGCCTTCTACGTCAAGGGCGTTGTAGTCATCAAGACCAAACTCAGGAGCTTCCATACCATAGCCGACAAAAACTAATGGCGCAGTAATTTCATCTTTTTCTTCATAATGACTTGGACCGGTAATGAATTGCTTAGGGAATTCAAACTCGACCACTTCACCATTGTTTTCAAAGGTCATTCGGGCGCTGTTTTCTTTCAGTGTACTTTTACGAAAAGGAATGCGCTGATAATAAGTGCCGTCATCACCAGCAGGCTCAAGGCCTAACTGTTTGAACTCAGAAACGATGTAGTTCGAGGCAATTTCGTGCTCGTTACTACCAGTTTCACGACCTTTAAGGTCATCGTCTGCAAGAAACTCTAAATGAGCACGAATATTGGACTCTTCAGCACGGATTTCCGTCGTTTGTGATTCGGGTTCTGATGCGCCACAAGCCGCTACCAGCAGGCTTAATGTGACGGGCAGAAGAATATGGGATGGCTTCATATCATGTCCTTGGTTTTATTTTTATCATAATAGCGAAGCTAGTGTACCGCAGCAGATAACAGACAACCAGAGTGGATAATTGAAAGAGTGTTGCAAAACGTATCAGGATTTCGTAATGTTATATTATTACAATAACGAGATGGCGTTAATCTGAAACAACGTTAACTGGAGTGGTTATGAAACTGAATGCGTTAACTCTTGCATTACTGGCAACAAGTACCGTCGCGCATGCGCAACAGCAAGAAGAACATGAACACATTAATGACTATGAAGTCATTGTCATTAATGCCAGCCCGCTGGATAAGACGGCACTTGAATCAGCACAGCCTGTCAATATTATTTCCGGTGACGCGCTTAAGCAAAAGAATGCCCATAGTCTGGGGGAAACTCTGGCAATGGAACCGGGCATCAATAACACCCATTTCGCGAATGTCGCCGGTAGCCCGATTATTCGTGGACTGGGTGGGCCGAGAGTGAAAATTACTCAAAATGGTCTCGATACTGGTGACGTATCCCGTGGTGGTCCCGACCATGCAGTTACAACTGAAACCAGTACAGCACAACAAATTGAGGTATTAAGGGGGCCGGCAACTTTGCTTTACGGTAGTGGGGCAATTGGTGGCGTGATTAACGTGGTCGACAACCGGATCCCTTCTGAGCCTGTTTACGGCATTCAAGGTAATGCCAATGTGTCAGCCTCAACCAACAATGATAACAAAGAAGGTTCTTACGACTTACAAATAGGCAATGGTCGCTGGGCACTTTATACCGATGCTTTTATTCGTCGCGCAAATGATTATGAGACGCCATCCTTTACGAATGACGAAGGTGAAACGGTGGACCATGTTGAGAACTCGTTCATTGACGCTCAAGGTGGCACCATTGGCGCCAGTTACCAGTTTGATGACGGCTTTTTCGGAGTATCATACCAGGGGCTTTATCAGGAGTACGGTATTCCCGGTCATGACCACGGTCATGGTGAGGAAGAAGATGAGCATGAGGAAGAGCCCGGTCATGAAGAAGAGCATGACCACGCAGAGGCCGGCCCTTATGCAGAGCTGGAGCAGGAACGTATTCAATTCGCCGGTCAATGGCGTAACCCTTTTAGTGGCTTTAACCGCTTAGATTTTCGTGCCGCTTTAACCGATTACCAACACCAGGAAATTGAAGACAACTTCGTTGCAACTCAATTTGAAAATGAGCAAAAAGAGATACGACTGATTGGTCAGCATAAAGAGATTGCAGGGTGGAAAGGTGCTGTCGGCTGGCAGTGGGACATCAGCGATAAATCTGCTTTTGGGGAAGAAGCCTTCACGCCGAACACGTCTCGCCGTACTCAAGGCTTGTTCTGGGTCGTAGAGCAGGAATTTGGAGCTCATCACGTTGATTTAGGTGTTCGTCACGAGCGTACATCGCTTTCAAGCGAAGAGCGCAAACTGGATACCTTTGATGCAACTTCAGCGTCTGCCGGTTACCTCTATCATTTCAGTGACCACACATCGGTTTCATTTAACCTCAGTCATGCAGAAAGAGCTCCGGCTGCAAATGAAGTTTTTGCTAACGGGAATCACTTTGCAACCCGTACTTACGAGCTAGGCCTGGGTTATGAGCTGCATGAAGAAGAGCTTAACGAGTATCATGTTGAGCCGAATGATGTTGCGATTAAAACTGAAACGTCAAACAACATTGATGCCGGGTTCCATTATGAAAATGACAGTTTTCATGCAAATTTGAACGTGTTCTACAACCGCGTTGATGACTTCATTTACGATGATTTTATTGGCCTGAACAGTGAACAATTGCATGGTGATGAAGACCATGACCACGATGAACATGCCCATGAAGAGGAGCATGCTCATGAACACGGCGGTCTGCAAGTCGTTCAGTTTAAACAAGTTGACGCCGAGCTTTATGGCTACGAACTTGAGTTAGACTGGAAATTCGCGGAGCAATGGTCGCTTCACGGCTTTAGTGATTACACTCGAGCAAAACAGCGTGATGGCGATGATTTGCCGAGAATTCCGGCTCAACGCGTTGGTACAGAAGTACGTTATCAGGCCGTTGGCTGGGATGGTGCTATCGGTTACACGCGCTATATGGAACAGGATAAAATAGGGCAAAATGAGACCGTAACCGATGCCTATGGCTTACTCAACGCCCGCGTCAACTTTTACCCTGAGTGGTTAGCAAATTACGGTGCTACTCTTTACCTGAAGGGTGAAAACCTGACGGATCAGTTAGGCTTTGTGCACAGCTCCTTTATAAAAGATGATGCGCCTGTTACAGGTCGTCGTTTTCAGGCTGGAGTTTCTATTAGCTTCTAATTGAACAGCCCTCCGGAAAATAACGCTATCGTCGTAATTCGGCGGTAGCGTTTTCGTGTTATTTCACCGCAGCCAACCGATTTTTATCCCGAACTTTGTTAGTATTAACGGGAATAAACCAACTGTTGGATCTTACATCATGCCTTTTTTCTTTGATCGTCGTATTCAGACGATTGCCGTTATTTTTTTTGGCTGTTTTAGCCTCTCTGTTTTTGCCGAAGAGTTAACTATAGAGCGTCTATTTAGTGCTCCTGGTCTTACGGGTGAAACACCAAAATCATTAAAGTTTGCGCCTGGCGGTCAATACCTTTCTTATTTAAAAGGCAGTAAGGAAGAGCCGCAACGTTACGATCTCTGGTTATATGATATCGAAGCCGATACACATAAATTGTTAGTCGCAGCAGACCAGATCGCTGCCAATGAGCTTGAATTATCTGACGAAGAGAAAGCCCGCAGGGAACGTCAGCGCATTAGCGGCAATGGTATAATTGAGTACAGCTGGTCAGCAAAAGGGGATGCACTACTGTTCCCCTATAACGGCGACGTTTTTTACTACCAGACTGACGACGACAAAGTGACTCAGCTGACAAAAACTGATGCTTTTGAAACTGACGTTAAGTTCTCGCCAAAAAGCAGCTACGTGTCTTTTGTCCGGGAACAGAATTTGTACTTTATTGACCTTGCCAGTGGTGAAGAACATGCGGTTACAACCAAAGGCGGTGAAACGCTTAAGTTTGGCATGGCAGAGTTTGTTGCACAGGAAGAAATGAAGCGCATGACCGGTTACTGGTGGGCGCCGGATGAGTCAGCTATCGCGTTAACTAAAGTCGATGAAAGCCCTGTTCCTCTCGCTACCCGCAGTGAAATATACGCAGACCGAATTGAAACCATACAACAGCGTTATCCGTTCGCCGGAAGTGACAACGTAGAGATTGACCTGGGTGTATATCAAATTGCCGATAAACAGACCAACTGGCTGCAGCTGAATAATTTGAATGATGGGTATTTAGCCCGGGTTAAGTGGGTTGGTGACAGCAATCGTTTGAGTTACCAATGGCAAAGCAGAAATCAGCAGGCACTGACGCTTTGGCTTTATAATCGAGCAAGCGAAACTCAGCGTGAGTTGTTGACAGAAACCTCGGATAGCTGGCTGAATCTGCACGATGACTTGTATTTCTTAAATGATAATAAGCATTTCATTTGGGCATCTGAACGAAGTGGTTTCAAACACCTTTATTTATATCGTCTGGACGGGTCGTTAATTCGTCAATTGAGTTCGGGTGATTGGCAAGTAGATGAACTGGAAGCGATTGATGAAAGTACTGGCACGCTGTACTTTACCGCTCGGAAAAAATCACCACTAGAATCTCATCTGTATCGTACCCAGCTAAATGCAAGTTCTGCGGCCAACCCAACGCGCATTACAACGCGCGAAGGTATGCACCGTATTGAATTTGATGCCGATGTGCGCTTGTATCTGGATACCTATTCATCGCCTCAGCAGCCTAAACAAGTGAGTTTGCACGGGCCAACAGGTAATCATTTGGTGTGGTTGGCCAAAAACGAAGTGACAGATGAGCATCCACTGTCTCCTTACTTGAGAAACTGGCGTTACCCTGAGTTCGGTGAGCTAAAAGCTGAAGACGGGCAGACGCTTTATTACAAAATGACCAAGCCAAGAGATTTTGATGCAGAAAAAAAATATCCGGTGCTGGTGTATGTTTACGGCGGTCCCGGAGCGCAGCGAGTAACCAAAAGCTGGGGCAGTGGTTTTGTTCAGTATATGGCTCAACAGGGCTTTATTGTTTTCACTCTGGATAACCGCGGTTCGGCGAATAGAGGGAAGCGTTTTGAGGCACCTATTTATAAGAATATGGGCAGCCCGGAAGTCGACGATCAGGTGGTTGGGGTTAAGTATTTAACCAGCCTGCCTTATGTCGACCCAAAGCGCATCGGTATATATGGTCACAGTTACGGCGGTTACATGTCGCTGCTGGCTATGTTTAAAGCACCTGAATATTTTAAGGCTGGAGTGGCTGGCGCACCGGTAACCGACTGGCGTTTGTATGATACGCATTATACCGAACGTTTTATGGGTATGCCGGGTGATGGTGACGCCTATAAAAACTCATCGGTTTTTCCATACAGTAAAAATTTAAAAGGTGATTTACTGATTTATCATGGAATGGCCGATGACAATGTTTTGTTTACTCATAGCACGAAGCTCTATAAGCAGTTGCAGGACAATGCTCAGGCTTTTGAAATGATGAATTATCCGGGGAAAAAGCATTCTATTAACGGGCGTAATACAAAAATTCATTTATATTCAATGATTGCTCAATTTTTTCAACAAACCATTGGCGAACAATAGGTTATAATATGTACATATCTTCCATGAACAAGGAGTGACTATGCGCTTTTTATCTCGCCGACTGGTTATGCCAAATGATTTGAACTTTGCCGGTTCGCTATTTGGTGGCCGTATTTTAGAATGGATTGACGAAGAAGCTTATATCTTTGCCAGTTGCCAGTTAGGGGCAAAAAGCCTGGTAACTAAGCATATTGGTGCTATTACCTTTGAAACTTCTGCGTTTCAGGGCGATGTCGTTGAATTTGGTCTGCAGGTAAAATCTGTGGGACGTACGTCATTAGCTATTACTTGTCTGGTGCGCAATAAGCACACCAAGCAAAATATTTGTTCAGCTGATGATATTGTTTTCGTACACATTGATCCGGAAACTCGTCAGCCAACGCCTCATGGCAAAACCAAAGAGCAGTTAGACGATTTTCCAGAGCCGCTGTAAGCGGCCCTGGCTTTATCTTTAGATTGGCGAACCCGGCGGTAACGGCTCGGGTTCGTATTGTTCCGGCCATTCCCCTTCGTTTAAGAATTTATCTAAATCCTTTGCTAATTGCTGTATTAGTAGTGAGTCGGACTTGGCAAGCTGCTGTTGTTGTTCAGCCAGCTCGGCTCGCATAACTAACCGGGTTTCTGCAGCCAATCCCGAATTTTTTACCGCTCTTACTTCGGCGTTGATGGCCGTTGCCAGCAAGCGCTGCTGAACAGGATCTTGCTTCGCGTTTTCCCAGTCGCTGAAAACGGTATTAAAAATAGCTGTCATCAGTCCGGCCGGAGAGGGTACGCGGTCGTTGTCCGCGTGTTGTTGTGCTAACCGGTTCAGACGCTGGCTGTTTAACATCAAACTTAAACTATGATCCGCGGCACTGGCAGCCATGCTGACGGTATCGGGTATTAGCCCTGTTTTACCATTGAAGTTCTCGCGCGACGGGCTTTCACCGTAAGCTGCTGGAACCAGCCATTGTTTAATATGCGAAGGCACACGCAAAGTATCTGCCTGAATGGTTTTTAACAACTGTTTCAGAGCAGCTTGTTGTCTGGCAGCACCTACCGGCTGGTAGTCGTCCGTAGAGTCGTCAGCCATAAAATAATGGTAATTAACACCACCCAGCCATTTTACTGCTGCTTCGGTCTGGTATCTGTGCAATAAGTAAATAGGTACAAAAGTCGATTGTAACTGGCTTAACGGCTGATCGTTGTTCAGCATCTCTTTGCTGAAATTATCCAGCACTTGCTGGCGCACAGAAAGCAGTCGCTCAAGCTCGGTAACAGGTTCGCTACCGTTATCCCATAAATGTGCCTGAGGGTGAGCACCACCGGCGGGGCGTGCATCTCTGTCTGAAATAAAGCTGAGATTGAGCGTTTTATTTTCGTCCAGAATACGAGTTAGTTGCTCGTCAGACGATGGCATACCGCCAAAGTCACTGTACCCATAAGCCAGAACCTGTTTGTCCCAGGTTCCTAAGCCTTCGGTATAAGCGTTGCTTAGGCTTAAACCGCCATCGGTTGTCAGGTTCACCAACGGGTGAGGGTAGTCCATAACGGAAGCTCTGTCTGAGGCACTGGCAGCAAAGTTATGAGCAATTCCTAAGGTATGGCCTATTTCGTGTGCACTTAATTGACGAATACGAGCCAGAGCCATATTTTTTACTGCGCTCTTAAGTTCACTGGGGTCTTCGATAAAAGGCGTTAACAAGCCTTCGGCTATTTTCATATCCTGGCGGACACGCAGCGATCCTAGGGTGACATGACCTTTAATGATTTCGCCGGTACGAGGGTCTACTACCGACGAGCCGTAAGACCAGCCACGGGTTGCACGGTGAACCCACTGGATGACGTTATAGCGCACATCCATAGGGTCAGCATCGTCGGGCAGAACTTTTACCTGAAAAGCATTCTCGTAACCTAAGGCCTTAAAGCCCTCAGCCCACCAGCGGGCACCTTCAAGCAATGCCGTTTTGACAGGTTCCGGTGCACCCGGGTCAAGATAATAAACAATAGGTTCACGCGCTTCACTTTGTGAGGCAATAGGGTCCTTCTTATTCAACCGGTGACGCGGGATATATTGCACGGTCATCGATTCACCAAGAGGTGCGGCGTAGTCTTTAAAGCTGTGAGCCCAAAAGCCGCTGTTTGGATGAAAGTCCCGGGGTTGGTATCCGGCGTCAGGTAACTTTATAAAAGAGTGGTGCAGGTGCAAAGAAAGTGCATCGGCGTTGGCCGCAACCTGATTGACCCACTGCCCTTTTCCGTCACCGACAAAAGTGACTTTTGCTTCCAGTTCGGTATTTTCCGTAAAGGCTTTACTGCGTTCAGGGTAAATCACTGAGCGGCTTGTATCGGCCTTAAATTGTCCTTGCTCGGTTTGCTGTAAGCGCTTACTAACACCGTGTACATCACTTAACAAGTAAGGGGTGTAGTCTATTAACACTCGTTCATCGTTGCTCGCAACAACGTCAAAACCATAGAGTACGGCATCGGCAAATGCTTGATTGACGCTGCTGCGTTCAGCCTGATTCCGCGTTTGTGCACGAAACTCGGTATTGTGTTGAACCAATAATGCCTTATTTCCTTCAACATGAAATGATGCTAACCGAGTTTCACCCAGTTGACCGCGGTCCAGCCCGACATCATTAGAACCTAAGCCCCAGGGAAGACTGGTTTGAAAAATAAACTGTGATCCTTGTCTGGGTACTTCCAGATAAAACTTTGCATTCGCTTCATCGTGGTAAAAAGTGAAAAAACCGGGGTGCTCCTGAAATGACGAGGTGAACTGGTCAATGCTGGGAACTTCGGTTTTTGCCTGAGCCGTTATCGACATTAACAAAGCGAGTAACAGCAGGGTTTTTGAAAGAAAGCTTTGCATTTTTATTATCCTAATTGTTCGGCAATTTCTTCTAAAATTTGCGTCGTCCATTGTTCGATACGTTCATCTGATAGCTCATATTGGGAGTCTTCATCTAGTGATAAACCGACGAACTGAGTGTTATCTGCGGTTAACGCTTTGGAGGCGGCAAATTCGTAGCCCTGATTTGGCCAAAAACCAATGCGCTTGCAGCCGTGGTTCGCTATGGCATCGTGCAGCATGCCCAGAGCGTCCTGGAACCAATCGGTATAACCTTCCTGATCACCCATGCCAAAAAGCGCAACAACTTTACCGCGCAGGTTCACGTCATTTATGTCATCCCAATGGCTTTCCCAGTCTTCCTGAAGTTCGCCAAAATCCCAGGTGGAAATACCAAAAATAAGAATATCAAATTGTTCAGCTTCTTTTAGCGGGGTATTTTTTATATCAAACAGCTGAACAATGTCCTCGCCAATGGCTTGCTGAATTTTTTCTGCAGCAATTTCGGTATAGCAAGTGGTAGAGCCGTAAAACAAGCCAATTTCCAGGGACATAATAACTACCTCAGTCATAGGTTGAGTCTGTGATGCGGATGCATTGTAACAAAAAGACCGTTAGAATGAGCGCCTTTGTTTTTCAACGGGAAACTGCAGATGGGAACTCGGACGGACTTTGATCAATTAGTGGAACAACTTGAAACCGTATTCGATGATGCGGTGGTTTCCGGCACAGATGATGAGCTATTTGCTTGCGGTTATTTGCGAGGGCATTTCGATTTAGTCGTTGCGCAACTGGAAATGGCCGGTGAGACACAACCGGAGAGAATTATGCCGGCTTTGCGTGAGGCAGTTCACAAAACGCGGCATGAGTTGTCTCCGGCCGACCAGGCTCACATTAACAATGTACTGGACAAATTAGCCCTTAAAGCGACTAACGGAGATGCGGCGTAAAGCATCCTGAGTTAACGGCGTTAACTCTCCGGTTAACTGACAGGCAAGCACTTCTGCCAGAATAGGGGCAGAAGTGAAGCCCCGAGACCCAAGCGCTGTAATAACATATAAGTTTTCGGCAACCGTTCCGGTAACAGGCTGGTGATCGGGGCTGGTAGCCCGTACCGAGACTCTTTGAGATGTTAATTGCAGAGACTCAGCCCATGGCTGCCTCGCGTTTTCAGCCAGTTGTTTCAGGTTTTCTTCGTCGTCCTCCGGGGTTGGTTCTAAATCCTCTCTATCGCGATTAAAGGTTGCGCCAACACAGTGATGCTTGTCATCTTCCGGAACTAAATACCCCTTGAAACATAAAACCGTTTTTAGCGAAGACAATAATGGTGTCGTTTGTACCAGACTGACTTGTCCGCGAACCGGTTGTATTGGCAGCGGTTTAACGCTCTCCGGCAATAACGAATTGACGTGGTGACCCGTGGCAATGAGAACTCGCTCAGCGGTCAGCAAACTTCCGTCCTTTAGTGATATCTGCCAACGGCCTCTTTCAGTTTCCTTCAGAGCCTTAGCTTCGCCTTCAATAAGCTCAATTTGTGCTGTTTCTAAAAGGCTTTTGACCACAGCCTCCGGTCGTAACCATCCGGCTTTAGGGTAATGCAGCGCCGGAACCGCCAGCGAAACCCCTGCCTTTTGTTCTGCCTCCGGCTGAGATAAATAGCGTACCGTGCCTGGCGCGTAAAGTTTATCGGCTATGCGTTGATAACGCCGGGCTCTGTCATCGTTAAAGGCCGGCTGCATAACACCGACAGGAAACCAATGGTCGGCACAAAAGTTACGGTAGAAGCTGGTGGCTGTGGAGAACGCCTGCCAGTAGAAACGACTGAGCGGCGTATGTTCGGCGTGTAACAGAGGATAAACTGCTCCCTGAGGGTTTCCGGATGCACCGTCAGCGGTGCCGGCACTAATAACTCTGACGTTCACGCCTCTTTGCTTCAGTGCAAGCGCAGAACATGCCGCACTGATGCCACCACCAATAATGGTAACATCACGCCGGTCGTAATATTTCTGACAAACTTCGGCGCTATGGTAGTGACCACAGAGCATTTCTCGTTTGCGACCAAAGCCCGCTACTTTTTGAACTTCGAATCCGCTTTGCTGTAGTGCTCTTCTGACACTGCCGGCAGCGGTAAAGGTAGCAAAAGTTGTTTCGCTATGTGCGGTTTGTTTCATGGCATCAAAAAGTGTTGGCTGCCACATTTCCGGGTTCTTTGCCGGAGCAAAGCCGTCGAGAAACCAGGCGTCAATTTGGTTTTGTGCCTGTGGAAGCCATTCTGGGAGTAGCTCATTAAGGTCGCCTATCCACAGATCCAGAATGACCCGGCCCTGTGATAGTATAATGCGATGACAGCCGGGATCCGTTGCCGGGTAATGCTCCAGGAACGACTGACTGAATTCCGCTATGGGTTCCAGTAACTGGTATGCTTGTTCAAGTTGCTGGCGCGATAAAGGAAATTTTTCGAAACTGACAAAATGGAGACGTGTGCTGGCAGGCGCCTGCTCTAAGAACTGTTTCCAGGTCAGAAGAAAGTTCAAGCCCGTACCAAACCCGGTTTCGGCTATGGTAAAGCTATAATGAGCTGGTAGCGATAGCCAGCGACGGGGTAATCCGTTTTGCGCCAGAAATACGTACTGACTTTCGTCAACACCGCTTTCGACAGAAAAATAAATATCATCGAAAGTAGTGGAAACGGGTACGCCTTGCTCGTTAAACTGAACAGATGAATTAGAATTCAAGCGGCTATCCCATGATTTATTGGTTGATGACCGCTATAATAACAACTTTACGAACAACAGTGGACAAAGCAGACCACATTCACACACGACGTTGGTAAGATATCGACGTAGAAATGTCAGACAGGATTATAGAATGAGAAGAGCTGTTATCACCGGACTTGGTATTGTATCAAGTATCGGGAACAATCAAGAAGAAGTGCTGGAATCATTACGCACCGGCAAATCAGGCATCACCCGTTCAGAATCTTTTGCTGAAATGGGCTTGCGTTGTCAGGTATGGGGCGAGGTTAAGTTAGATCCCAAAGACCATATTGACCGTAAAGCGCTGCGTTTTATGGGCGATTCAGCCGCTTATGCCTATATCGCAATGGCGCAGGCTATCGAGGATTCAGGCTTAACCGAAGAACAAGTCTCTCACCCGCGTACGGGGTTAGTTGTTGGTTCCGGTGGCGCTTCTGGTGAGCATCAGGTTGCAGCAGCTGATATTTTGCGTGAACGTGGCGTGAAAAAAGTAGGCCCCTACATGGTACCTCGTTGCATGGCGTCAACGACTTCAGCTTGCCTGGCAACACCATTTAAAATTAAAGGTGTTAATTATTCTATCAGCTCAGCTTGCGCAACATCAGCTCACTGTATTGGGCATGCGCTGGAATTAATACAGTTCGGCAAACAAGACCGCGTTTTTGCCGGCGGTGGTGAAGAACTGCACTGGACTCTGGGCATGGAATTTGACGCAATGGGCGCATTAAGTACTAAGTACAATGATACGCCTGAAAAAGCGTCACGTACTTACGACCAGGGTCGCGATGGTTTCGTACCTGCCGGCGGCGGCGGTATTTTGGTTATCGAAGAACTGGAAGCGGCAAAAGCTCGTGGTGCCAAAATCTATGGTGAAATTGTTGGTTATGGTGCGACTTCAGACGGTTACGATATGGTAGCTCCGTCGGGTGAAGGCGCCGTTCGCTGCATGAAAATGGCGATGGAAACAGTGGATACTCCAATCGACTATCTGAATACTCACGGTACCAGTACACCGGTTGGTGACGTTAAAGAATTAGAGGCTATTCGCGAAGTTTTCCCGGAGAAAACCCCGATGATTAGCGCGACAAAAGCAATGACGGGACACGCTTTGGGTGCTGCGGGTGTTCATGAAGCAATTTATTCATTGCTGATGCTTAAGAATGGTTTCGTTACACCTTCAATCAATATTGAAGAGCTGGATGAAAAAGCCGACGGCATGAACATTATTCAGCAGACAACAGAAGCACCACTGCGAACGGTTATGTCTAATAGCTTTGGTTTCGGTGGTACAAACGCATCGTTAGTGATGCGCCAATACTCTGAATAACCGACAAGATCGGTTACTTCGATGAAAATCGTTGCCGATCAGAATATTCCCGCACTTTCCGACTTATTGTCGGGTGCGGGAACACTTTCCTACTTTTCTGAACGAATCCCTCCGCAGAAACTGCTGGCAGAAGCTGACGCTTTACTCGTACGTTCTGTTACTCAAGTTGATGAATCTCTCTTAGAGCAAGCTCCTAAACTTAAATTTGTTGCTTCCGCAACCATTGGTACTGAGCATATAAATATTCAGGCTCTAAAAGAGCGGGGCATTGGTTTTGCTCACGCCCCGGGGGCGAATGCGCAATCAGTTGGTGAATATGTTTTGTGTGCGGTGCTCAATTGGTTAAGTGGCAAACCTCAGTATGTAGCTGATGAAATCGATGTTGCTATTGTAGGTGCCGGGCATACGGGAAAAGCCGCGGGGAAAAGGCTGGAAGCTCTGGGACTCAATGTTCATTATTATGATCCGCCCCTGTGTAAAAAAGGCGTTAAATTTGTCCATGACCATTGGCAGCGTGTATTAACAGCCGATATTATCTCCTGCCATGTGCCTCTGACGCGAGACGGCGAATTCCCGACTCGGCATTTGTTTGAAAATACGGCACTGCAGTCACTGCATTCGCAGCAGTTATTAATTAACGCCAGCCGGGGGGCGGTTATAGACAACACCGCTTTACTGGAGCGAGTCGAGCAGGGCGGTCGCCCGTCGCTGGTGCTGGATGTCTGGGAAAATGAACCTGAGGTACTGTCGGGTTTGGTTCCTTATGTTGATATCGCGACTCCGCACATTGCCGGGCACAGTCTGGAAGGTAAAGTTGGGGGAGCGGTAATGATTGCAAATGCATTGCTGGAACATTTTGGCAAATCTGCCGGCAAAACTTTGCCCGATGTGTTGCCCGCAGTCGCCTGGAGTCATTGTGACGCGCGTGAGTTGCACTCACTGGACGTTCTTAATAAGTGGGCAAAAGAACACTACGACTTGTTCCAGGACGATGAACTTTTCCGACAACAGGGTCTCACTACCGAAGGTTTTGATAGTTTACGACGCAATTATCGCAAAGAAAGCCCGCGCAGAGAGTTCATTAATCAGGTCGTTACATGCCATAATAGCGAGCAATATATCCAGTTTTTACAGTTGGGCTTTAGTGCCCGGCTATTGTCTAAGTAAGGAGTTAGCATGTCACATGGGTTTCGCGTTGCTGTATTAGGTGCAACAGGTTTAGTGGGTCAGCAAATGATAGAAATTTTAGCTGAGCGAAAATTCCCGGTGGCAGAACTTTTTCCTTTAGCAAGTGCTCGTTCTGCCGGCGCCACAGTCGATTTTAACGGCGAAGAAATAGAAGTGTTAGATGCTGGTGAGTTTGACTGGTCTAATGCTGATATCGCGTTCTTTTCAGCGGGCGGTTCAATTTCACGCGAGTTCGCCCCCAAAGCTGCTGAAGCAGGCTGTGTGGTTATTGATAATACCTCTGAATATCGCTACGAGCCGGATATTCCTTTGGTGGTGCCGGAGGTTAATGCCTGGGCGCTAGCCGATTTCAGAAACCGCAATATTATTGCTAATCCGAATTGCTCGACCATTCAAATGATGGTTGCACTTAAACCTATTCATGATGCGGTTGGCATTGAGCGTATTAATGTCAGTACTTATCAGTCGGTATCGGGTGCTGGTAAAGAGGCGATGGAGGAGTTGGCAAAGCAGACCGCAGAACTTTTAAACGGAAAGAAGCCTACGGTTGCTAACTTCAGTCGACAAATTGCTTTTAACTGTATTCCACAAATAGACGTTTTTCAGGAGAACGACTACACCAAAGAAGAAATGAAAATGGTGTGGGAAACTCAAAAAATATTTAATGATCCCAGTATCCGGGTGAATCCTACTGCGGTTAGGGTTCCTGTGTTTTTCGGACACGCAGAAGCCATTCATATTGAAACGCGACAGCCAATTACAGCTGAGCATGCAAAACAGCTGTTAAGTGAAGCGCCAGGTGTTACTTTAATGGAACAGCGCGAGGACTTTCCTACTCAAGTGGGAAATGCCGCTGGCAATGACGATGTCTTTGTAGGGCGGGTGCGTGAAGATATAAGCCACCCTAATGGACTTAATTTATGGGTTGTATCGGATAACATACGCAAAGGCGCGGCAACCAACAGCATACAAATTGCGGAAACTTTAATTCGCGATTACTGGTAATTTAAGCAGCTGTATGTCATAAAGTTTTTTTAACGGACGCCGTTAAAGATAAGAGCAAAGCGCGGGCAGAGACTAAAGGATGAGAAAAACCAAGATAGTGCAGGTACTGAGATACTTCTCGCTGGCAGCCATGGTGTTGTCCGGCAATATAACTGTCGCTGCAGCAGGTTGGCAGGACGGTGTCATTATAAAAGGCGAGAAAGGCTCAGAAGCAACCGATGTCCGTATCGGCCAAGAGCGCTATGGGCCTATAAGCAGCAACGACACGCTGTGGGATATTGCGCGGCGTTATAAGCCACACTCCAGTGTAACTCAGTATCAGACTATGGTTGCTATTGTGCAGGCGAACGATGATGCCTTCGTCGACGGTAATATGAACCGCATGCTCAATGGCTTTTACCTGCGTATACCTTCCTTGCAAGAAATCAAAATGGTTAATCCCGAAGCGGCTCGTCGGCAAGTCGTGGTAGATAGCCAATTAAAAACCAAGTCTCAACAACTCTCGCAAGCTCGGCAGGAAACTCAGAAAACTCGCGCGGAACAGCAGGAGTTACTTGAGCAGGCTAGGGAAAAAGCTGAACAAACCATTCAGGAAGTTGAACAGCGACAGGAACAAAACTTTCAGGAACTACGCTCTGATATGCAGCAGTCCATGCAGGCGGTTGAGCGCATGTATGATGAGAACAAGTCTCTGCAGGAGCGTATCGACGCACTAGCGTCGCGTTTAGATGAGCTTGCCAATAATGTGAGTAAAACCGATGAACTGGAAGTGCAGTTTCAACAGGTATTAGCTCAACAACGAGAGCTGCTTGAACAGCAGGCTAGAGAAGAACTGGAGCAAGAATCCGGGTTTTCTGATTGGTTACAAAGCCCGCTGAATATGTTGCTTGTATCAGTATTACCGGCACTGCTCATTATCGGTCTCATTGTGTTCTTCTTTTTACGCCGTTCAGCCAAGCCGGTAGAGGAAGATGAAGAGCCGGAAGAGAAGACTAGTAAAGAGCTTACTGAAGAAGAAGCCGCCGCTGAACTCGATAAAGAATTGCTGGGAGATGTGCCCAACGACAGTACGGATGGCTTATTCGATATTGACGGTGAAGAAAGCACTGATGACGAAGGTGACGACTTAAGTGCGTTAGAGGCCGAGTTAACCGGGAATTCGAGCGAACCGGAAGCTGCTGATTTGAGCGTTCGTCTTGATGACGGAAAAGATGACGGCAAGAAGGAAGAGCCAAAACCGGCAACAGAAGCTGAACCGGCTGTAGAAGATGATTTAGATGACGATGATCAGGCTGTGCTGCCGGATGAAGAAGACGAAGAGTCTAGTGAACTGTCTCAGGATGAGCTGGACCGTTTGTTTGGCGAAGCCGACGACGACGATGAGCAGGCAATTGACCTTTCCGTCAACGATGAAGAAGAGTCGCCGGAGTCATCAGGTGTTGACGTTGATGAACCGGATTCTGAAGATATTCAGCAAGAAGACGAAGCAACAGAAGAAGAGTCTGCAGTAGCGGACGTCGATGATATAGATGACATTCTGTCTGACAACGCACCTTCAGAAAGCCCTGAAGAAGCTGACAGCGATGATGAACCTGAAACTGATGATAAGCCGGACGAAAGTGAAACTGATTCAGACCAGGAAAGTGATGATTTGCTGCCGGATGATTTTGACGACAGCGAGGTTGATGATGTTCTCGCTGAGTTGGGTCTTGCGGAAAGCGAAGCCGATGAGTTGGAAAGTGAGGAAGCTCAAAACATAGAAACGGACAGCTCCGAAGCGGAAGATGAACCTGAAGCTGATGAGGCTCAACCAGAAGAGACTCCCGATCAAGAAGAAACCGAGCTAACCTCGCAGGAGGAAAGCCAGCCTGTAGAAGAAGACTCCGAAGAGGATAATCTGGAACAGTTGCTGCAAGAGTCGGATGAGTTGACGCAGTCGCTGGACGACCTGGATGATCTTGAAGAGGAAGTTCCCGACGACGATGCGGAACTTGATAAGGCTGAAGATGAGGCTGATAAAGACTTAGAGTCACTATTTGGTGGTTCCGATACAGCCGAAGACAGTGCCGGTGCAGACGAATCGGTTACAGAAGAAAACGAGACCGAAAGCGAAACTGATGTTGACGCGTTTAGCGCAACTGATGACGATGAATTTGTGGATATTGACTCCTTAATGGCGGACGCCGATGAGGAAGACGAAGACAGCGATCGCTATCAGTCGTCGGCAGTAAAAGATGTTTTACCGGATGATGAATCGGGAGATGCCGAAGGCGCTCCACAAGATGATGACCCGGCGGGTCAGCTTGACCTGGCCAGAGCCTATATTGAAATGGGCGAAGAGGACGAAGCGCGGGAGATTCTTCAGCAATTAGCAGAAGGTGATGATGAAGCGCTGGCAAATGAAGCTAAGACGCTGCAACAAAAACTAGATTCGTAGGATAAAGTAGTATGCGAATGGCCTTATGCCTTGAATACGACGGCAGTCGTTATTATGGATGGCAACGACAACGTGAAGTAGCCAGTGTTCAACAGTGTGTTGAAGAGGCTTTGAGTAAAATAGCGAATGCTCCTGTTGAGGTGACCTGTGCCGGCAGAACGGATGCTGGTGTTCATGCTACCGCACAGATAGTGCATTTTGATGTCCCGGTACCAAGAGCTGACGTAGCCTGGACGTTGGGAGTGAACAGTAATTTGCCGGCCGGTATTGCTGTGCGTTGGGCGCAGGAAGTTGATAATGATTTCAGTGCCCGTTTTAGCGCTACATCGCGACGTTACCGTTATATTATTGCCAATACCAGATTCCGTCCGGGTATCCATTCAGCCGGGGTCAGTCATTATCATCAACCGCTTGATGCTGAGATTATGCAAGAAGCTGCTAAGGCGCTCATCGGTGAACACGACTTTACTGCCTTCCGGGCATCTCATTGTCAGTCGCATACGCCGTTTCGTAAGGTTTCCGATTTAACCGTTGAACGCCGTGGCGATTATATTATCGTGGATATTTCGGCGAACGCCTTTTTGCACCACATGGTGCGCAATATCGTCGGCAGCCTGATCGTTGTTGGTCAGCATTTGCAGCCCCCGGAGTGGATTGGCGAACTGCTAAGAGAAAAAGACCGCACCAAGGCAGCTGCTACAGCGAAACCCGGTGGACTTTATCTGGTGGCAGTAACCTACCCGGAACACTATAATATACCCGATGCTCCACTGGGACCTTTGTGGCTAGGCGATTAAGAGTCACTGTTATGACCTCTTTGCTTGACCCATTTGTGGTACCATGTAAGCTACATCAAATTGACTAATAACAGCCTTTGGGCGGAATAGTATGAGCTGGATAGAAAGAATTCTTGCGAAGCCAAAAATTAACAAAAGACGTGGCGTTCCAGAGGGCGTGTGGAGTAAGTGCACGGCCTGTGGCAATATTATTTATAAGGCTGACTTAGAACGCAGTCTTAATGTTTGCCCTAAGTGTGATCATCACATGCGAGTCACCGGGCGCAGCCGTTTAGATATTTTTTTGGATAAAGACAATCGCGAAGAAATAGGCACAGATTTAGAGCCAAAAGATGTTCTACGCTTTAAAGATTCCAAAAAATACAAAGACCGTATTGCTGCCGCACAAAAAAGCACGGGCGAGAACGACGCATTAATTGCCGAGAAAGGTACCGTAAAGGGCGTTCCTTTAGTTGCGGTTGCTTTTGACTTTAACTTTATGGGCGGCTCCATGGCATCGGTCGTGGGGGCTAAGTTTGTACTGGCTGCTGAAGTTTGCCTTAAGCATCGTATTCCGCTGGTCTGTTTCTCTGCCTCCGGTGGTGCCCGTATGCAGGAAGCTCTGATGTCGTTAATGCAAATGGCCAAGACATCTGCAGCTTTAGCCCGTATGAGCGAAGAAGGTCTGCCGTTCATCTCGATATTAACCGACCCGACCATGGGTGGTGTCTCTGCGAGTCTGGCAATGTTAGGCGATATTCATATTGCCGAACCAAAAGCACTCATCGGTTTTGCCGGACCTCGAGTTATCGAGCAAACGGTTCGTCAAACCTTACCGGAAGGTTTTCAACGCGCTGAGTTCTTGCTGGAACATGGGGCTATCGACATGATTACCGACCGTCGTGATATGCGCGATACTGTTGCCCGTTTGTTGGCGAAAATGCAAAACTTACCTTCTACCGAAGCTACGGAAGTAAGCGTAAACGAGTAATGGCGGAAATATCTTTATCAGCTCCTGCGGTGACAGCATCACTGCAGGAGTGGCTGACCTACCTCGAAAAACTTCATCCGAAAAATATTGATATGGGTCTGGAACGTGTAGCCAGAGTCGCTGCTAATGCCGGCGTATTAAAGCCCGCACCTTTAGTCATAACGGTTAGCGGAACCAATGGTAAAGGCTCAACAGTTTGCTATCTGGAAACCATTCTGCAGGCGGCGGGCTACACTACCGGCGTTTATACCTCCCCGCATATTACCGAGTATCGCGAGCGGGTTCGGGTTAATGCTCAAGAATTGCCTGACTCCGAACACGTTAAAGCATTTCATGCTATTGAGCAGGCTCGTAACAATACGTCATTAACTTATTTTGAGTTTGGTACTTTAGCGGCGCTTTGGTTAATGGGTCGCCAGTCTCCGGATGTCGCTATTCTTGAGGTAGGCCTCGGGGGACGGTTAGACGCCGTTAACTGTGTTGACGCTGACGTGGCTGTGGTCACCAGCATCGGCATCGATCATATTGCTTTTCTCGGAAATAATCGTGAACAAATTGGGTATGAAAAAGTTGGTATTGCCAGGGCGGGTAAACCTTTAATTTGCGGTGAACCGAATCCAACGGCCAGTATTGCAGAAAATGCAGAGCGCATTGGGGCTAAGCTTTATCAAGTCGGGCGTGACTTTCATCGCACCGAATACAATGAAAGCTGGAGTTATCGTAGTCAGAACACCCAATTGAATGACTTACCGTTACCCAAACTGCCTCTTATCAATGCGTCAACAGCCATTGCGGCTATCGAACAATTGCCGTTACCCGTTAGCTTATCGGCTATTCGCGACGGTATTACGCAGGCAAGTTTGCCGGGGCGAATGCAATATCATGGCGTTAATGGTACGGAAGTCTTGTTGGATGTTGCTCATAATCCTCAGGCTGCAGTTTATGCCAGTCGCTATTTGAATAAGTTTTATCCACAACATAAAGTTTTTGCTGTTGTGGGGATGTTAAGTGACAAAGACCATGCCGGTGTCGCTAACGCATTGAGTTCCCAGATTTTTTCCTGGTACCTTGGTTCATTGTCGGAACCTCGTGGTGAAACTGCGGATAACTTGGTGATCAGTGCTAAATTACCTACAGAATCCTGTTACCCGTTTGAATCGGTGGAGCAGGCGTTTGCAGCCGCAGTTACAGCAGCGCAGCAATGGCAAATGAATGATGGCAAGGCTCTGGTTTTCGGCTTCGGCTCGTTTTACACTGTAGCGAGAATTAACGCGTACCTAAAAGGAGTTTGAGTTTGTCCAGTCCTCTACAAAATCGTCTCGTTGGCACTTTAATACTTGTGGCGTTAGCCGTGATCATTATTCCAGATGTGCTTGATGGCGAAAAGAAAGAGCCTGTGGAACCAATGGAAACCATTCCATTAAAGCCCGCAGTAGAGGAGCAGCTGCAGAAACCAGAAACTCTCTCAGATACAACAGTAGCAGAGCCCGTTACAGTTGAAGAAGCGTCATCAAATGTTGAGAAGACAGCAGATGAGGCCGCTTCGGTTCAGGAGGACAGCAATGTACAAGCTCCACCACGTGAGCCAGCCGAGTTCGCGGTCGATGGTAAAGCCTGGGTTATTCAGTTAGGTGCTTTTAGTCAGGAAGATAGTGTTAAGCGGCTTATTTCACAGCTACAGGCAAAAGGCTTTGCCGCATACTCTCAAGAGACGTCCGGAGGCTCTTTGATCCGTGTATTGGTTGGTCCGGATACGTCAAAAACAGAACTTGAAAAGCAACTGACGCCGTTAAAAGAATTAACTGGCCTTGAGGGTAAGGTCATTACTTACCGGCCATGAGTTTTGCAATATATGCGAAAAGAAATCACATTATGAATCGCATTCTGTTAAAATCGCCCGCGTCTTTAGCCCAGCAATTGTGAGTCATTATGCTCTGGATTGACTACGCCATTATTATTGTTATCGGCCTTTCTACGCTTATCAGCCTGGTAAGAGGGTTTGTTAAAGAAGCCGTGTCTCTGGCCATCTGGATAGCTGCTTTTTTTATCGCTAGTCAGTTCTACGAAGATCTTGCGGTATACTTTACCCAAATTGGTGACCCGCTGGTCAGAAATGCAGCCGCTATTGCCGCACTATTCGTAGCGACACTTATTCTGGGCGCTATTATTAACTATATTCTGTCTCAATTAGTTCATCATACCGGCTTATCCGGTACCGACCGGGTACTTGGTTTGGTCTTTGGCGCTTTACGCGGAGTGCTAATTGTCAGTGCCTTATTATTCTTTATCGATTCCTTCACCACTTTATCTTCCAGTAACTGGTGGAAGGAGTCCGTATTAATTCCTCATTTCGGTGTATTTATTCAGTGGTTTTTCAGCTATCTGGAAAACAGCTCCAGTTTTTTAGTCCCTCAACCTGTATAAAAAGGTGAAAAGACATGTGTGGTATTGTTGGTATTGTTGGTAAGCAGCCTGTTAACCAAGCGCTTTACGATGGGTTAACCATGCTTCAACATCGTGGCCAGGACGCCGCTGGTATTATGACAGTTGATGAACACTGTACTTTGCGTTTAAGAAAAGCCAACGGACTTGTGCGGGATGTGTTCCATACACGTCACATGCACCGGTTGTCAGGTAACGTCGGTATCGGTCATGTGCGTTATCCTACAGCCGGAAGTTCGAGCTCAGCAGAAGCGCAGCCATTCTATGTTAACTCGCCTTTTGGTATTGCCATGGCGCACAACGGCAACTTAACCAATGCTGCAGACGTTCAGGAGCATTTGTTTCAAACTGCCCGTCGGCATATCAATACCACCTCCGACTCGGAAATTTTGCTGAACGTTTTTGCCAATGAGTTGGACAAAAATGAAAGCTTAACCTTGAGCGAAGAAGATGTCTTTCGCACCATGACTGCGGTTCACCGTCAGGTGCGTGGTGCTTATGCTGTGGTAGCAATGATCCTGGGGCATGGCATGGTGGCTTTTCGTGACCCATGGGGCATTCGTCCTTTAGCTCTGGGCAAGCGTGATACCGAAGAAGGCGAGGAGTACATAGTTGCCTCTGAAAGCGTTGCCATTGATGGCACCGGCTTTAAATATGTGCGAGATGTTGAGCCTGGCGAAGCTATTTATATTACTAACGACGGTAAACTGTATTCGCGCCAGTGCGCCGATAAACCTATGCATTGTCCATGTATTTTCGAGTACGTTTATTTTGCTCGTCCTGACTCATTTATCGATGGTATTTCGGTGTATGCATCAAGGGTTAACATGGGACGTAAGCTGGGCGAAAAGCTGAAACGTGATTACGCCGACCTCGATATTGATGTGGTTATTCCAATTCCTGAAACCAGCTGTGATATCGCTTTAGAGATAGCCAGTGTGCTGGACCTGCCTTATCGTCAGGGCTTTGTGAAAAACCGTTATATTGGTCGTACCTTTATTATGCCGGGGCAGACTCAGCGACGGAAATCAGTACGCCGCAAGTTAAATGCTATTAGCGCGGAATTCCGTGGCAAGAACGTTCTGTTAGTTGATGACTCAATTGTACGTGGAACAACTTCAGAGCAGATAATTGAAATGGCTCGTGAAGCCGGTGCGAAGAAAGTATATTTTGCTTCAGCGGCTCCGGAAATTCGCTTCCCGAACGTTTACGGCATTGATATGCCAAGTGCTAACGAGCTGATTGGTCATGGGCGTGAAGCAATAGAAATTCGCGACATGATTAAGGCTGATGGTCTCATTTACCAGGATCTTGACGACTTGATTGATGCGGTAGGAGCAGAGAACCGTTCAATTAAGCGCTTCGAGACGTCGGTCTTCAGCGGTGAATACGTAACAGGTGATGTGAGTCAGGAATACTTAGATCGCTTGCATGCGGCGCGTAATGACGTTGCAAGATCCGATCGTGACGGTTCAGAAGACGCCAACCTCGAACTTCACAACGACAACGATTAATTCATTCTGAAATAAAAGACTGAGCGCGGGGCGCTCAGTCTTGCTGGAATGGATACACCGAACCCAGCTTCATAATTTGTGTTAACTCATCAAGTGCCGTACGCGACTCTTCCAATAGCGCCGGGTCACGTAAGTCATCAACTGCTAATTCATCACGGTAATGCTTCTCTACCCACTTATTCAAACGATTAAATAACCCATCAGACATTAGGCAATTCTGGTTTGCACCCGCTATTTCTTCATCGTTTAAAGCAACACGTAAACGCAGACAGGCTGGGCCACCGCCGTTGCGCATACTCTGCTTCACATCAAAGTATTCAACCCGCTTAATTGGGCTGTCAGCGCTTTGCGTTAACTGTTCAAGATACGAACGGACATTGTCGTTTTCCTGACACTCTGTGGGCGCGATAATGGTCATTTGGCCATCGGGCGGTGTAATTAACTGAGTATTGAATAAATAGGTATTTACTGCATCCTGAATGCTAACTTGTTCTGTAGCAACTTTAATGAAATGTAGCGGATGTTCGCCGAATTTACGTTGAATTTCTGCTAATTTCGACTCTGTATCTGTAAAAGCCTGCTCGTGATAAAAAAGCACATTCTGGTTGCCGACCGCGATAACATCATTATGGAATACGCCCTGATCGATAACATCGGGGTTTTGTTGAATGTAAACGGTGTTATCTTCACTTAAACCATGCAACCGGGCAATTGCTTGAGAGGCTTCCAGTGTTTGTCTTGCCGGGAAGCGTTTGGGGGCCGGTTTGGAGCTGTCGAAGGCATAACGGCCAAAGACGAAAAGCTCAATTCCGGCATGACCATATTCACGACACAGGCGAGTGTGGTTCGCGGCACCTTCGTCACCAAAGTGTTCGTTATCCGGCAGGTGAGTGTGATGCTCAAAATAACGACCATTATTGAACATTGCCTGCAGAATACGGCCACTGGTTTGTGGTTCTAATGACCGGTGAAACTTATTGGTCAGATTCGCCGGAGTAAAATGCACTTTTCCATTAGCTGTGTCCGCACTGGGCGACACCGTCGCGGCATTGGCTGTCCACATACTGGAAGCGGAACAAACGGCCTGAAATATTGCAGGTGCTTCGGTTGCTGCACGGTACAACACCTCGGAATCGGTACCATGGAAGCCCAGGCGACGTAATGCAAAAATATCCGGGCGTTCCTGTGGGGCTAACACGCCTTGCTTCATTCCCATATCGTGCAAGGCTTTCATTTTTTTAAGGCCTTGCAGGGCAGCATGTTTGGGGCTGGATGTTGCTTTTGCATTAGCTAAAGAGGCAACGTTGCCGAACGACAGTCCAGCGTAATTATGAGTTGGGCCAACCAAACCGTCATAGTTGACTTCGAAGTGTTGCATGCTCACTTTTCGATACTCCCCGCACGTGTTGTGCACCTGAAAATAGAAACTTAATGCCATTATACTGTTTTAAAACTGCCTTGAAAGCCTTTATTTTTCTGGACTTTGGCTTGCTAATGTAATTGTGACTGTTTATTTAACTTGTGCGAATTTTTATCAAATAATTCAGTTGCGGTTGTTTCTGCAGACAATAACCGATATACCTAAAAAAGGCCGCTAAAGAGCAATTGCACTTGTAATTGTTACTGTTAGCACGTATATACACGGTCATCTACAACAAGAGAACGATTATTCTATGGCAAAATCGCTCGTCATTGTCGAGTCTCCGGCAAAAGCCAAAACGATTAATAAGTATTTAGGTAAGGACTTTGTCGTTAAGTCCAGCGTTGGTCATGTCCGTGATCTACCTACCCGTGCCACTGAGACAATAAAGAGTAAGCCGGCTGCGGAAGTACGCAAAATGTCGCCGGATGCTAAGGCAAAATACCAGAAAGAACGTGATTATAAGCGACTGATTGCTCGTATGGGGGTTGACCCGGAAAATGACTGGGAAGCGCATTACGAAGTTTTGCAGGGAAAAGAAAAAGTCGTTAAAGAGCTAAAGCAGTTAGCCAAAAAGTCAGATGAAATTATTCTGGCAACGGATTTGGACCGCGAGGGAGAGGCGATAGCCTGGCACTTGCGGGAACTTATTGGTGGTGATGACTCGCGTTATAAACGCGTGGTGTTTAACGAAATTACTAAGAAAGCCATTCAAGAAGCTTTTCAACATCCGGCAGAGCTGAACACCGACCGGGTTAATGCACAGCAGACCCGACGTTTCCTGGATCGAGTCGTTGGTTTTATGGTGTCGCCCCTGTTGTGGAAGAAAATCGCACGAGGGTTGTCAGCAGGACGTGTTCAATCCGTTGCTGTAAGGCTTGTGGTTGAACGTGAACGTGAAATTAAAGCCTTTGTACCGGAAGAGTACTGGGACGTCCATGCGGACTTAAATACGCCTGCGGACGAGTCTTTGCGCATGCAGGTGATGAAGCAGGCAGGTAAGAACTTCCGTCCGTCCAATAAACAGGAAACGGACGCGGCTTTAGCGTTACTGAAAAAAGCCGGCTATGAAATTACCGGGCGTGAAGATAAGCCAACGTCCAGCAAACCCAGTGCGCCTTTTATTACCTCGACTCTGCAGCAAGCCGCCAGTACCCGATTAGGCTTTGGTGTTAAAAAAACCATGATGATGGCTCAGCGTTTGTATGAAGCGGGTCATATTACATATATGCGTACCGACTCAACCAATTTAAGTTCTGAAGCTGTCGATGCCTGTCGTGAATTAATTACCAAGGATTTCGGTAAAGACTATTTACCGGATGCTCCTGTTCGCTATGGTGCAAAAAGTAATGCGCAGGAAGCCCACGAGGCGATACGTCCGTCAGATGTGAAGGTTAAATCCGAATCTTTATCTTCTGTTGAGCGAGATGCGCAACGTTTGTATGAGCTTATCTGGCGTCAATTTGTGGCCTGCCAAATGGTACCAGCTCGTTACGACAGTACCACCTTGACGGCAACCGCCGGCGATTTTGAATTGAAAGCTCGCGGACGCGTTATGCGGTTTGCCGGTTGGACTAAGGTGATGCCTCCGGCCAGCAGTAAAAAAGACGGTGATGCGACCTTGCCCGATGTTAAAAAAGGCGATGCATTGCAGCTTGAGAAACTGAATCCGGAACAACACTTTACTAAGCCACCTGCGCGTTATGGTGAGGCTTCTTTAGTCAAAGAACTGGAGAAAAGGGGCATTGGTCGCCCATCAACTTATGCTTCAATTATTTCTACCATTCAGGATCGCGGTTATGTTCGGGTTGAGAGTCGTCGGTTCTTTGCGGAAAAAATGGGTGAAATTGTCAATGATCGATTAATTGAGAACTTCACTGAGTTAATGAACTATAACTTTACGGCGGAAATGGAACAGGCTCTGGATGATATTGCCGCCGGAAAACGTGACTGGAAAGAGACTCTGGATAAGTTTTATGCCGACTTTAAAGAGCGCCTGGAAAAAGCAGAACTGGAACCTACTGAGGGCGGTATGCGTGAGAACAGCATGGTTCTTACCGATATTGACTGCCCTGAATGTGGTCGAAAAATGGGAATAAGAACGGCTTCCACGGGCGTATTCCTTGGTTGTTCTGGTTATAACCTGCCGCCCAAAGAACGTTGTACTAAAACGCTTAATCTGACACCGGGCGAAGAAGCTATAGAGGTGACTGACGAAGAAGAGCGCGAAACTGAAGCGCTGCGGGCCAAAAAACGTTGTCCTAAATGCGGCACCGCAATGGACAGTTACCTTATTGACGAAAAACGTAAGTTACACGTTTGTGGTAATAACCCGACATGTGACGGGCAACTGGTTGAAGAGGGCACTTTCCGCATTAAAGGCTATGACGGGCCCACTATTGAATGCGATAAGTGCGGTTCTGAAATGCAGTTAAAAACGGGACGCTTTGGTAAGTACTTTGGCTGCACTAACAGTGAATGTAAAAACACCCGGAAATTACTGCGAAGTGGAGAAGCTGCGCCACCGAAAGAAGACCCGGTGCCGTTACCCGAGTTGCCATGTGAAGAGTCGGATGCTTACTTTGTGCTAAGAGACGGTGCCTCCGGTATTTTCCTGTCGGCCAATACCTTCCCTAAATCGAGAGAAACTCGGGCAGTTACGGTAAAAGAACTGGCTCAGTTTAAAGATCGTTTACCGGAAAAATTCAAGTACCTAGCGGAAGCCCCGAAAGAAGATGATGACGGTAATGATGCTATTGTTCGTTTTTCAAGAAAAAACAAAGAACAGTACGTTGTAACTGAAATTAAGAAGAAACAAACAGGATGGAAGGCTTTCTACCGTAATGGTAAATGGCAGGTTGAGGATAAGTAGCTAAAAACTTACGGGCAAACACTCAATTTGCCAATAGTTAAAATATATCAGCTGGACTAACATAGTGCCGTGTCTATTGAAGGACACGGCACACCGGACACGGAGGTCCTCATGTTATTGTCTCGCTTGAGCATAACACTTCCCGCTGCTTTTCTAGCAGCGGGTTTTTCTTTTCTGAACCCCGTTAAAATACTGAAAAAACAATCCGGGCAGGCGAGTGTTGAATTGCTGGTCGTCTGGCCTGTTATCGTTGCTTGCGTTTTTACTTTTGTTCAGGCTCTTTTTATTTGGTGGGCGCAGCAAACACTCACGGTAGCGAATCAGTACGCAGTGAGAGCGGGAAGTCTTAGCCATGGTAACAATAATGCCATGGTGAACACGCTGGCGGCAGGAATGGCCGGTTTAAAACCACAACTGAACATAGATAACAAAATAGCCGCCGCAGCTGAGGCTATAGCTAAACAGCGACTGCACTTCTCACGGTTTGGACAATTAAAGGTTCTGTCCCCCAGTACTGATGACTTTCGACAGTTTTCCGACTGGCGCTGGGATCACGAATTGCAAAAAGATGTATTGGAAATTTCGGTCGATCATTATCATGCCCGGGCTGGTGATAATGCCTCCGAGGAATGGCATCAGGCACGCGTCTTGGTTATTGAGACTTATTGGTGCCTGCCGCTGGAAATTCCAATTGCTGCTGATTTTCTGGCGGCAACACAGAGTTTACTCTCAGATTCAAAAGCCGCGACTTACTGTGCAGGCCGCGGTACTTTATTCGATAAGCCTTTGTGGGGGTTATCGAACACCGCTCAACATGTCATGTTAAGCGGCTACCGAAAGCAATAACATCTAACGTGCGTCGTGATAGTCAACACAGGCCTGCAATGTGTTCTCAATTAATGAAGCCACAGTCATGGGGCCAACCCCACCGGGAACAGGCGTTATCCAGCCAGCTCTCTCGGCAGCGACAGAGAATTCAACGTCACCGGTTAACCGGCCGTCGGGCAGGCGATTCATTCCTACATCTATGACGATGGCGCCAGGCTTAATCCATTCACCGGGAATGAATTCCGCCTTGCCTACTGCGACGACGACGATATCGGCACGCTTTACATGATCAGATAAGTCTTTGGTAAAGCGATGACACACGGTTGTTGTTGCTCCGGCCAATAATAATTCCAGACTCATTGGACGACCAACAATATTCGATGCCCCGACAACCACGGCGTTTAATCCATGTAAGTCGACATGCGTGTGTTCTAACAGTGTCATAATGCCTTTAGGAGTGCAGGGGCGCAAAGCCGGGATGCGTTGGGACAAGCGTCCGATATTGAAAGGATGGAAACCGTCGACATCTTTATCCGGGCGAATTCGTTCTAAAATTGGTGTGGCATCCAGACCTGCAGGCAATGGAAGCTGAACTAAAATGCCATCTACGGCGTCGTCATCGTTCAGCTCTTCAATGAGCTTCTCAAGTTCGTTTTGTGTTGTGGTTATTGGTAAGTCGTAATCAAACGAGCGAAAACCAACGTCTTCACAGGCACGGCGCTTGTTGCCCACGTAAACTTCTGAAGCGGCGTCGCTTCCGACCAGGACAACAGCTAGCCCCGGTGCCCGTAATCCGGAATCAATACGTTCTTTTACTTGCTGTTTAACCGCTTGGCGAACAGTGGCAGCGATGGTTTTACCATCGATAATTTGAGCTGGCATAATGACGTTCCCAAAGATGAGAGAATTCAAGGTGATATATGCGCTGTATTGTAACTTTTTTCTGCCCTGAATGTCACCGGTTGTTGGTTTAGTCGTCAGGTTGTTGCAAAAGTAGCCAGTCGGCACCGATAACCGAAAAAAAGTTTGACGGGTCAGTCTTCAGCAGGTAATATTCGCCACCGTTGTCGACCAGCAATAGCGTTTTTAAAAGCTGCGTATGACACGGCTTTCGGAGAAATTCGGCGATTAGCGCAGTTTGGTAGCGCACTTGGTTTGGGTCCAAGGGGTCGCAGGTTCAAATCCTGCATCGCCGACCATTCTCTTGACGGTTTATTGGTTCGATATGCGCCCGTAGCTCAGTTGGATAGAGCAACGGCCTTCTAAGCCGTGGGTCGCAGGTTCGAATCCTGCCGGGTGCGCCATAACGCGCCAAAGAAATCACTCAGTGGTGGGTGTAGCTCAGTTGGTAGAGCCCCGGATTGTGATTCCGGTTGTCGTGGGTTCAAGTCCCATCATCCACCCCATTTCTTTTGAAGTAACATCCTGTATTTCGGCGATTAGCGCAGTTTGGTAGCGCACTTGGTTTGGGTCCAAGGGGTCGCAGGTTCAAATCCTGCATCGCCGACCATTACACTAATTCCCCTTTTTCTTTTCAGCCACTACTGCTACATTTATCTAATACTTAATCAAAAGATTTTGTTGTTAATCCTTGGCTGGAGCTATTGTTATGGACTTTAAGAAAAGTTTAAAGAATCCCGCTGAAGCGTTCGATTCTCCGCAAGACGTGGCAAATGATCCTGAGCTTTCAAATGCGCAGAAAATCGAAGTGCTGACGCAGTGGCGTTATGATGAACTGGAAACCGAAGTCGCCGATCAAGAAAACATGGCCGGGGACAAACCGGATAAACTGGGCGAAATCAACAATCTACTCCTTAAGCTTAAAGACAAATCTTAGTTATTTTTCCTTCCGTTAAAGTGAAGCCTAAAAATTGCCGCTCGGGGGCTCGACTCCGGGCGGTCACCTCGCTATAATGCTGCGTCATTTTTAAAGGTCAACGCCGTTGCCGTATCTCATTTTTTATAATGATAAGTTGATGCGAGTAACATTCATTGATTGAAACCGAGGTAATGAAGCAATGCAGGTTTCTGTAGAGACAACTCAAGGTTTAGAACGTCGCGTGACTGTTACAGTCCCGGCAGATACAATTGATAGCGAAGTAAAACGCTTATTAAAAGAAGAATATCGCCATCGTCGTGTGAATGGTTTCCGCAAAGGAAAAATTCCACCAAACGTATTACAGAAGTTGTTTGGTCGCGAAGCCCGTTCACGTGCAGCGTCAAGTGTCATGCAAAGTAAGTACTTTGAAGCTGTTATGCAGGAAAAATTGAACCCTGCTGGCGCACCTGCAATTGAACCTAAAGTCAATGAGCCAGGTAAAGATCTTGAGTTCACGGCTACGTTCGAAGTGTATCCAGAAGTAGAAGTACAGAACCTGGACAAAGTAAAAGTTGAAAAGCCTGCTGTTGAAGTCACTGATAAAGACGTCGACAACATGCTGGAAACGTTGCAGAAACAACACGCTGACTGGAAAGAAGTTAAGCGTAAATCCAAAAAAGGTGACCGTGTCACTATGGATTTTGTTGGTTCTATTGACGGTGAAGAATTTGAAGGCGGTAAAGCTGACGACTTCGCACTAGAACTGGGCGAAGGTCGTATGATTCCTGGATTTGAAGATCAAATCAAAGGAATTAAAGCGGGCGAAGAAAAGACTATCGAAGTCACTTTCCCGGAAGACTACCACGCTGAAAACCTGAAAGGTAAAGAAGCGCAATTCGTGGTAACTGCTAAGAAAGTTGAAGCACGTGACCTGCCTGAGCTAAACGATGAGTTCGTTGCATTGTTTGGTGTGAAAGAAGGCGGCGTTGAAGCGTTGAAAGAAGAAGTTCGCAAAAACATGGAACGCGAGCTGAAAAACGCAGTGAAAGCAAAAGTTAAAGAACAAGTACTGAAGGGTATTGTTGAAAACAACGACGTTGAATTGCCTAAATCAATGATCGACCAGGAAATTGACCAGTTGCGTAAGCAAGCTGCTCAACGTTTTGGTGGTAATGTTGAACAAATGCCTGACTTACCGGCTGAGCTGTTCGAAGAACAAGCGAAAGAGCGTGTTAAAGTTGGTTTGTTATTAGGTGAAGTGATTCGTGGTAACGAGCTTAAAGCCGATGATAAGAAAGTTGATGAAATCATCGCAACGGCAGCTTCTGCTTATGAAGACCCGCAGGAAGTTGTGGAATACTATAAGTCAAACAACGATATGATGCAGCAAGTTCGCAACTTAGCGTTGGAAGAGCAAGCAATTGAATTCGTGTTGGAAAAAGCCGCGGTTAAAGATAAAAAAGCGAGCTTTGATGACATCATGAATCCGAAGCAGCAGTAATCTCGTGTAACGGAATCCTTGACGGGTCCCGCTACAGCTTGGTTTAATGGCTCGTATGACCTCATACGAGCCATTTTTATTTCAGGAGCTTTATAAAACATGTCGAGCGATATTCAGGATCCAATGGCACAGCTAGTCCCTATGGTCGTCGAGCAGACTTCGAAAGGTGAGCGCTCTTACGACATCTATTCACGTCTCTTAAAAGAACGTGTCATTTTTTGTTGTGGTCAGGTAGAAGACCACATGGCCAATCTCATTGTGGCTCAGCTATTGTTTTTAGAATCAGATAATCCTGATAAAGACATTTACCTTTACATTAACTCGCCTGGTGGCGTAGTGACAGCTGGTATGGCTATTTACGATACCATGCGCTTTATTAAGCCGGATGTTAGCACCGTATGTATGGGACAAGCGGCCAGTATGGGCGCGTTCTTATTAGCTGGTGGTGCGCAGGGTAAGCGTTACTGTCTGCCAAACTCCCGGGTCATGATTCATCAGCCGTTAGGTGGATTCCAGGGACAAGCGTCAGATTTTGAAATTCATGCGAAACAAATTTTGGATCTTAAAGAGCGCTTAAACCGTATGTTAGCGGAGAACACAGGTCAGGATTACGAGAAAGTGGCCAGAGACACCGATCGCGATCACTTTTTATCGGCAGAAGAGTCAATCGATTACGGCCTGGTTGATGGTATTTTACGTCAGCGTGGCGAAGAGTCCTGAGTTGGCGCAGAGCAGTTAGGAGAAAAGCATGACGGATCAGTCCAAAGGTGACGGCGATAAGCCGCTATATTGCACTTTTTGTGGCAAAAGTCAGCACGAAGTTAAGAAGCTTATTGCGGGACCGTCCGTGTTCATTTGTGATGAATGCGTTGAGCTGTGCAATGACATTCTAAAAGAAGAAATTCATCAACTGTCTCCGGTTCCGGATCAGGATGAGTTGCCTGTGCCAAAAGCTATTCGTAAGCATTTGGACGACTATGTTATTGGTCAGGATCGCGCCAAAAAGGTGCTCTCAGTAGCCGTATATAATCACTATAAGCGCTTACGCGGTTCAGCGAACCAGGAAGTTGAGCTTGGCAAAAGTAACATCCTGTTAATTGGCCCGACAGGCTCAGGGAAAACCTTCCTGGCTGAAACCTTAGCACGTTATTTGGATGTGCCGTTTACTATGGCGGATGCAACAACGTTAACCGAAGCGGGTTATGTTGGCGAAGACGTTGAAAACATTATTCAAAAACTTTTACAGAAGTGTGATTACGACGTTGAGAAAGCAGAGCGCGGCATTGTCTATATTGATGAAATTGATAAGATTTCACGTAAGTCTGACAACCCGTCGATTACTCGCGATGTCAGTGGCGAAGGTGTTCAGCAGGCCTTGCTGAAACTGATTGAAGGAACGGTTGCGTCGGTACCACCTCAAGGTGGCCGTAAGCATCCTCAACAAGAGTTTTTGCAAGTCGACACATCAAAAATTCTGTTTATTTGTGGTGGTGCTTTTGCCGGCTTGAATAAAGTTATCGAGCAACGCTTGTCTACCGGAACCGGTATTGGTTTTGGCGCAGAAGTGAAGAGTAAGACGCAAAGTGAAGAAGGGGCAATTATTGCTAAAGTGGAGCCGGAAGACTTGGTTCGCTATGGCCTGATTCCTGAATTCATCGGTCGCTTACCGGTTGTCGCCACCTTAGATGAGCTCGACGAAGAAGCACTGATTGAAATTTTGCGTGAGCCAAAAAATGCGTTAACCAAACAGTATTCAGCTTTGTTTGAAATGGAAGACGTTGAGTTGGAGTTTCGTGAAGACGCTTTAAGAGCTATCGCGAAAAAAGCCATGGCTCGCAAAACAGGTGCTCGTGGTCTACGTTCCATTGTTGAAGGTGTTCTGCTGGGCACTATGTATGAACTGCCTTCTATTGAAGGGGTCGCGAAAGTTGTGGTGGATGAGTCGGTAATCGCTGGTGAATCCGATCCTATTCTAATTTACGCGAATCAGCAGAAAAATAAGCAGGCTTCGGGCGAATAATCCGAAACTGTATTAAAAGTGTTCAAAAAAGGGCCGGAAAGGCCCTTTTTTTCTGTCAAGGATTGAACTTTCAGGTAAAGACCGCATATTACAAAGTAAACCTAGGTCGGGAGAGAATTTAATGAGCGAAGAGCGCACCGAACAATTAACGATGCCGGTTCTGCCGTTGAGAGATGTTGTGGTATACCCGCATATGGTGATACCACTGTTTGTCGGTCGGGAAAAGTCGATTCGATGCTTACAAGCTGCTATGGATGAAGATAAACAAGTTTTTCTGGCGGCTCAGAAAGACGCTTCTGTGGATGAACCTACTACTGAGGATATTTATCAGGTAGGTACAGTTGCAACGGTGTTACAGCTACTGAAGCTACCCGATGGCACCGTTAAAGTGCTGGTTGAAGGTAAGCAGCGGGCACAGCTGGATGAATTGCAGGATAACGAAGAATACTTCCAGGCCAGCATTCATTATCTGGCAGCGGAAGAGCTGCCGGAAAAAGAAGAAGAGATTCTTATTCGTTCGGCACTGAATCAGTTCGAGGGCTATGTAAAGCTAAATAAGAAGATACCACCGGAAGTACTGACGTCTTTGTCTGGCATTGAAGACGGTGATCGCTTAGCGGACACTATGGCTGCTCATATGCCGCTGAAACTTGCAGAAAAGCAGGCCATTCTTGAAATTACTGACATTCGGGAGCGCATCGAACACCTGATGGCTCTGATGGAAGGTGAAATTGATATTCTGCAAGTAGAAAAGCGTATTCGTAGTCGTGTTAAAAAGCAGATGGAAAAAAGCCAGCGCGAATATTATTTGAATGAGCAAATGAAAGCCATTCAGAAAGAGCTGGGTGAAACCGAAGATGGCGTCGATGAATTTGAGCAGTTACAGAAGAAAATCGATGACGCTAAGATGCCGGCTGAAGCGAAGAAAAAGACCGAAGCCGAGCTACAAAAATTGAAAATGATGTCACCCATGTCAGCGGAAGCAACAGTCGTACGCGGCTATATCGACTGGATGGTATCGGTTCCATGGAAAAAGCGTTCGCGCATTAAGAAAGATTTAGCTCACGCTGAAAAAGTTTTAGATGCTGACCACTACGGATTAGAGAAAGTTAAAGAACGTATTATCGAGTACCTGGCGGTCCAACAACGAACCACCAAAGTGAAAGGTGCGATCCTTTGTTTAGTGGGCCCTCCTGGTGTAGGTAAAACGTCGCTGGGACAGTCGATAGCCAAGGCGACGGGGCGTGAGTATGTGCGTATGGCTCTGGGGGGCGTACGCGATGAAGCAGAAATACGGGGTCACCGTCGTACTTATATTGGCTCTATGCCGGGTAAACTGATCCAAAAAATGTCAAAAGTTGGCGTTCGTAATCCACTGTTTCTGTTAGACGAAATTGACAAAATGTCGGCTGATATGCGCGGTGACCCTGCTTCAGCATTGCTTGAAGTATTGGATCCGGAGCAAAACGTTAATTTCAATGACCATTATCTTGAAGTCGATTATGACCTGTCAGATGTCATGTTTGTGGCGACATCTAATAGTATGAATATTCCGGCACCATTATTAGACCGTATGGAAGTGATTCGCTTGTCGGGTTACACCGAAGAAGAGAAGTTGAATATTGCGAAGCGACATTTGTTAACCAAGCAAATTGGCCGTAACGGTTTAAAAGAAAATGAAATAACGGTTCAGGACAGCGCAATTATTGGCATTATCCGCTATTACACACGCGAAGCCGGAGTGCGTAATCTTGAGCGTGAGTTATCGCGCCTGTGTCGTAAATCGGTTAAGCAAATTTTGCTGGATAAGTCGATAAAGCATGTTGAGATTACCGGTGACAACCTGAGCGACTATCTGGGCGTGCAACGTTTTGATTACGGCAAAGCCGAAGAAGCTAATCAGGTGGGGCAGGTTACGGGCCTGGCCTGGACTGAAGTTGGTGGTGACTTACTGACTATCGAAGCAACTAACGTCGCTGGTAAAGGAAAGACAACCACCACAGGTTCTTTGGGTGATGTTATGCAGGAGTCGATTCAGACGGCTCTGACAGTGGTTCGTAGCCGTGCTGACAAGCTGGGCATTGCGGACGACTTCCATGAAAAACGCGATATTCACGTGCATGTGCCAGAAGGCGCAACACCGAAAGATGGGCCTAGTGCAGGTATTGCTATGGTGACCGCTATGGTGTCGTCTTTAACCGGTAAACCTGTTCGTTCTGATGTAGCAATGACGGGCGAAATTACGTTGCGCGGTGAAGTGCTGGCCATTGGTGGTTTAAAAGAGAAATTGCTGGCTGCGCACCGTGGCGGAATTAAGCATGTGTTAATTCCTAAAGAAAATGAACGCGACTTAAAAGAAATTGCTGATAACGTAAAAGAAGATTTAGTGATTCAACCGGTAAAATGGATTGATGAAGTATTAGATGTTGCTTTGGTTAAGGAGTAACCAGCAATATAATACTAAAGTCATATTCAAGCACTAGAATGCGGTCTGCGGATGAGAAATCATGCCTCAGACCGCATTTTTTCGTTAAAAAGTGAGTAAAAAGGGTTTTCAATCTAAAAGACTGTGGTAGCCTAGAGTTTATAGCTGATTCACATGTATGACATACGAACAGCTGGATAGGAAAGCCATTTGGACTTAATGGTGCTTGAACAATTAAATCAAGCTTGATATAACCGTTCTGGCCCATTTTAAAATCCGAATGGAACCACGGAAACTTGATAATAACAATCTAAGGGGATGATACTGTGAACAAGTCTCAGCTTATTGACAAAATCGCGGCAGGTGCAGATATTTCTAAGGCTGCTGCTGGTCGTGCTCTGGACTCTATGATCGATGCAGTAACTGATGCTCTAAAAAAAGATGACCAAGTCGCATTAGTTGGCTTCGGTACGTTTAGCGTGCGTGAGCGTTCTGCTCGTACTGGTCGTAACCCTCAAACGGGTGAGACTATTCAGATCGCTGCTGCTAAAGTTCCTTCTTTTAAAGCAGGTAAAGCACTGAAAGACGCAGTAAATTAATTAAAGCGCATTAGCGCTTTTTTTAAAGAATAATAATAGTAGCCCGAGGTTTATAAAACCTCGGGTTATTTTTTTGTATGAATGGTGAGTTTTAAGACGAATCACCTTATAATGTGACGTTGTTTATTCAGGTTAAATAAGGAAAGCCTTATTATGTTAGAGCGGATTCGGGAAGGCTCGCAGAGTTATACTGCTAAGGCCATTCTTGTGTTAATCATTCTAACTTTTGCATTAGCTGGTGTTGGTGGTTATATCACTAGTGACACAGAAGATGCTGTCGCAAAAGTTAATGGAGAAGAAATTCCTCGTAGTGACTACGATCGTGCTTATGAAAACGAGCGTAGCCGCTTGCAAGAGCAGTTCGGTGATATGTTTTCTGCTATTACTTCCGATCCAGATTACATGCGTAATTTACGCAGTGGGGTATTAGAGCAACTCATCGAACAAGAGCTTTTAGTACAATACGCTGAAGATAACGGGATGAGAGTGGGTCCTGAGCAGGTAAAATCTGCAATCCGTGATATTTCTCAATTTCGTACAGCAGGACAATTTGATAACGATGTCTACCTGATGGCTTTGCGTAATGCGGGTTATAGCCCCGAAGCTTTCGCAAAAGTGATGCAACAGGATATGACCCGAAATCAGTTACTACGAGGCTTGTCTGCGACCGCGTTCGTGCTTGAACCTGAAGCTATTGCCTTTATGCGCTTACAAAGCCAATCGCGTTCAGGCGGCTTTTTGCTGGCTAGCAATGAGAGTTTCGAAGAGCAGGTAGAGATTGCGGAACAGGATATTGAAAATTTCTATCAGCAAAATCAAGATATGTTCCGGACTCAGGAAAAACTCAGCGTCGCCTATGTCGAGCTTTCTTTAGCTGCTGTTGAATCGGAAGTCGAAATTTCAGACGAAGAAGTACGCCAATATTACGATGAGCGTCAGCAGCAATATTCGACTGAAGAAGAGCGCCGTGTTTCTCATATTCTGATCGAGTTCGATACTGATAACGCTAAAAAGAAAGCTGAAGAAGCGCTTGCTGAACTTGAACAAGGTGCCGACTTCTCGGAGGTAGCGCAAACATATTCAGATGATACTTTCTCAGCTGAGCAGGGCGGAGATCTAGGTTGGATAGAAGCCGGAATGATGGATGAAGATTTCGATGCCTCCGTTTTTGAGTTAGAAAATGTTGGTGATTTATCAGACGTTGTTGAAACGAGCTTTGGTTACCACATTATTAAACTTACTGATTTACGCGAAGGTTCAGTCACACCATTTAGCGAAGTGAAAGACGAAGTGCGTCAGCAGTTGTTAACCGAAAAGGCAGAAGATCGCTATTTTGAGAAACAGCAGAAACTAGCGGAAATTAGTTTTGAGCAACCTGACACGTTGGAGCCCGCGGCTGAAGAAATTGGAGTCACTGTACGCCGTTCCGATTTATTCACTCGTGACAGAGCCCCAACGCCCCTGAGCGACGATGTTGTTCTTAACAACTTATTCTCAGAGCAGCTAATTAAAGAGAAGTTGAACAGTGATATTATTGAAACTTCGGATGATCGGTCACTGGTAGTGCGTGTAACTGAGCATCAACCGGTGCGAGTAAAAGAGCTGGACGAAGTTCGTGAAAAAATAGTGTCCGAACTGCGTGTAGAAAAAGCTCAGCAATTAGCGCTTGAGCAGGCGAAAGAATGGATGCAAGCCTGGAAAGCGGGTGAAGAGGTGAGCGACGAAATTGTCTGGGTAGACAGCATCCAGCGTAACAATGGTGAGTACCCAAGAACTATCGTACGTGAGCTATTCTCAATGTCTCCTTCAGCAAACGATGAGAGCGTCTTTAACACGGTTGCGTTACCGAATGGAGATGCTGCTGTGGTTGCATTGACCGAAGTTTCTCCAGGAAGTCCTGATGACAGCCAACTTGACGAGTTAAAGAGTCAGATGCGGAATCGTCAGGCTCAGGTTATGTTGCAAGCCTTCATTAATAACTTAAAAGCGGACGCAGATATAAAACGTTTATCAACTCCGTAGAAGTTAATATCGCAAAAAAGGCTCAGACCGTGACAAGTCTGAGCCTTTTTTTATTTCTATTGTAGTGAGTTTATCAGTTATTGCTGTACAAATTTGGCAACACGTCTTTAGTTGTTGTTATATTTTTTTTAGCTTCTATAGAGGCCTTAACGTCTTTATAGAGCGTTTTCCCCTCCTGCCATGAGGTAGCCCTAGGCTGATAAAGACTTTGTTGCAAGCTTGAACATGCCTTCTCTATTGATAGGTATTGAGACAGCTCAGTTATGCTATTAAAGGAGCGTTCAAAATAACGGTTTGCCCACTTCAGCAAAGACTCTTTTGCTTCTTGTGCGTTATTGTTACGGCAGGCTAGCTGAAACTCTCTCCATAATTTGTCTTTGTTTAGATTGCGAGATTTATCTTCTGCTGTTTCGCGCGTCGAAACTTTGCTCTTAGAGTTAGTGCCTCGACTCCAGAGAAGGTATGCGTTCAGTATAATTGAAACAACCAGTACTAGTGCGAGCAAGCTAATTATCCAGATATTCCATTCAACTGAGTGGGTTTTCGTCTCAGTTTGAGTTACTTTCTCATCATTTAGGGGGGGCTCTTCAGAAGCCTTAGCTTCGGCATTATTACTTGTCTTGGGAATAGACTGCATGCCATCACCCATTGCGACAGAAAAGTTTAGCTCTTTGGTTATCGCCGATGCAGGTTTGCCTGTTTTGGTATTAAACCAAGGAATGCTTAGTGCCGGAATTCTTAATGGCCCAGGCTGATTAGGGACGACCGCGAAGCTTATTGTTTTTTGAGAAATAATAACGCCGTTGCGACTAAATTGATCCGTCTCATCGCCATCCGGATAAATTCTTACCGTATCGGGAAAACTTGGGCGAACATCTGGTAGCTGCTCTGGTTTTACACCAACAGCGGTCAGCATGTAGGAAATAGTGAAAGGTTCACCTACGGTATAAGTCTCTTGCTCAGGCGAAACAGATTGAGAAATACTGACAAGCTCGCTGGGTAACCAATGACCTTGCCAATTATCGGGGACGGGCTGTACTTCAACCTCGATAGTTTCAGCGATGGTGCTGACAGGTTGTGTGTTGGAGAACGAAGAAAAGATAGAGCGCTGTCCCTGAGTGAAAACCTCGCCGTCGAAACGTGCGCCTGCAATACTTAAAGAACCTGACTTGCTTGGCGTTATTTGATAAACACGCTGATAAACTTTATAGCGACGACCATTGACCATTTCAGTGCTTTCTTCGTCCCGGCCAATTTGCTGAATGTCGGCGTTTTCTGCTTCAGGCGGTATTAAGTTTCCTTTGTTCAAATCGGCCGCAAGAAATAGCCGTGCAACATAAGTGATAGGCTGTTGCAAATAGACTTGCTGATTGTCTACGCGAGCTTCCAGAAAAGCGATTTTCTGTTCGTTATCCTGGTTGTTGCCGGGTTCCAGAACTTGCAATGAAATAGGAGCCGACGAGGCGCCACCTATACTAATTGCAGGGATTTTATATTCTCCGGCAGATTGGGGAATAAGCACGGTTGTAAAGCGCGTCTGTTTGCTAAGCTTCCCGTTAATGATTGATGTCTGGCGACTGACCGATGTTCTGCCTACAACGAAGTCTTTTAATAGCTCAGATGGCGAAAAGCTGTCGTTAGCAACATCGTCATCAACGGTTATCGTTAATACGAAGGATTCGTTCGCCGTAACCGGATTACGATCGACCGTAGCAGTAACCTCAGAGACATCGGCGTGAGCAAGCTGGCTCACAAGTAAAAAGCTCATCAATAAGATAATGTGTCGCCATACTCTTACCATTTTTTATCGTCTCCCTGGGGTTCTGAGGTTCTGCGCTGACGCCGTTTCTGGCTCTCCAGAAGCATTTTATTACGTAGCAGTATACTTGGGTCATCCGGCACCCGGTTCATCCACTGCTCCAGTTGTTGGGCTTTTTCAGGGTCAATCTCGCCCTCGCGCACCTTCTGTTGAAGTAGTTCGCTGGATTCCTCTTGGCTTTCTGGGCTTGCGTCCTGGCGTTGCTGCTCCTGAGTTTCTTCTTGAGAAGGCTCCTGCTCCTGTTCTTTTTGTTCCGCATCCGGCTTTCCGTCCTGCTGACCCCTTTCATCAGGATTAGGGGGCCCATCACTGTTATTGGGCTGATTACTTTGTTGCTCCTCGCCGTCACCACTTTGCTCAGAATTCTTATCCGATTCGTTTTTATCAGAATCTGACTCCTCGGAGGATTCGTCTGAACCGCCGGAGTCTTCTGATTTCTGCTGTTGCTTCAATTGCTCAACGAGTTGCTTATTTTCGGCTGCCTGGGACCAGTCAGGGCGTTGCTCTAAAGCGTTGTCGTAAGCTTCTATTGCCGCATCGTATTGTTGCTGGTGAGCCAGTGCATTACCTAAATTATATTGCGCCTCTGCCGAATCGTCTTGAGAAAAGGCTTCGGCGGCGGCTTCATAGTCACCATCGCGATACAGAGCTGCCCCCTGACGGAACGGAGTTCTACTGAGGTTAGCCGCCCGCTGATATTCTTCTTCCTGATACAAACGCTGTGCGCGTTGCTCCTGATTCAGTAGTTGTTTCTCCCAGACGGACTCCTGTTCAGCATGAGCACTTGGAGTGAAGCCGATTAAAGGCAATAACATAGAGATTAACAAAGGGCTTAGCAGGCTGCCCCGACGCCAGCTGAACAACATAATAGGCAAGATAAAGAGTGCAACGTAAGGGCCCATATCACGCCATGCGTCTCCTTGTTGTTGTTCATCACCGTCTTTACCTTCACGCGTCAATGGTGCCTGGTTTATCAGTTTATCAATATCGCTATTGTCGGCGGTTACTGATGAGAAGGCTCCTCCCGTAATAGAAGCCAGATCAGATAATCGCGAAGGATAAGTTTTGGCAATAATGACCTGATTGTTGTCTTTTAACAAACGGCCTGAGCTATCGCGAATTGCAGCACCTTCTTCAGTACCAACCGCCAGAATAGAAACCCTATGATCGATAGAGCGCAAATAACCACTGAGTTGGTTGAGTTCGCTACTACTAATACCGTCGGTAAGCCAGTATATATCGCCCTGAGGATAGCCGGCATTCTTTAATAAGTCGTCAGCCAGCTTCAGAGCTAACAGAGGTTCACTGCCTTGCGCCGGCATAATATCGGGTGACAGTGAAGGGATTAAATTTATTAAATTACGGTTATCGGCAGTAAGCGGACTGATGATAAAAGCATCGTCGGCGTAAGCAATAAGACCGGTATCACCATCAAGTCCTGCCCGGACCAAATCAATGGCTTTGTATCTCATTCTGGTTAAACGGTTAGGCGCTATATCATCGGCTAAAACCGATGGCGACATGTCCATAATCACAACCTGTCCCGATTCAAGCTGGTAAACCGGTTGTGGCAGTCGTTCCCAGGTTGGCCCGCAAAGAGCTAATGTTGCCAGAATTGAAATTAACAGAAAGCGGTGGGCTGGCCAAAGGGATGGTTGTGTCCCTGACTTCACCAATACTTTTGAGAGATGTCCGGGGAGCCATTGATGCCATCCGGCCTGATGTTTCTGACTGTAGAGTAAACGCCAATACAGCAGTGCGACTGGAACTAGTGCCAGTAACCACCAGGGACGCAATAAGTGAAATTCGCTCATGAACGTCTCCCCCATGGACGATAATGCAACAAGGCTACCGCAATAAACAGAAGAAAACTGATTGCCAATGGCCAGTAAAATAAACTCACTCGAGGTCTCAATTGCTGAGGGTCGCCAGCAATAGGCTCCAGTTTGTCCAGGCGTTGATAAATTTCTTCGAGCTCATTGGTGCTGCGAGCGCGGAAGTACTTACCACCAGTTTGTTTAGCGATACTTTGCATTAAAGGTACGTCGAGGTCGCGGCTTGGATTAACTCTTCGTTGTCCGAAAAAGCTATCAACTACTACTTCTTCAGCACCGACCGCAATAGGATATATCGTTACATCGTAAGCCTGAGCCAGTTCAAGTGCCTGCTCAGGAGTCAGGTTACCGGCTGTGTTTTGACCATCGGTTAGTAATACCAGTACCCGGTTTGACTCCTCGTCGTCGCGAAAGCGCTTCACAGACAAAGCAATAGCATCTCCTATCGCGGTGCGTTCGCCAACTAAGCCGAGTACAGATTCATTAAGCATCTGTTTTACGGTGTTGCGGTCGTAAGTCATGGGGGTCTGTAAATAAGCCGTGTCTGCAAATAGAATCAGTCCGAGCCTGTCACCTTCGCGACGTTCAATAAAATCGCTCAAAACGTGCTTAACCGTAGTTAGACGGTTCACTGAGCGGCCTTCCAGTTGCATATCTGCAATTTCCATACTGCCGGATAAGTCTACAGCCAGCATAATTTCTCGTCCCTCAGCCCGAATTGCTAGCGGCTCGCCCAACCATTGAGGCCTTGCCACTGCAGCGACCAGCATGATCCAGCATAAACCCATCAGCGGTAATAATAACCAGCGTTTACCAGAGCTCTGACTGCCGCTAACTAAGCCGTAAGTACTGGGAAGGCGTATAGCCGAGCTATTTTTACGTACGGCCGGAAACCATTTCCAGATAATTGCGGGTAAGGGCAGTAGGCAAAACATCCATGGCCAGGCAAATTCAAACATCTTCGGCTCCGGGTTGTTTGCTCAAATCTTTACTCAGCCACAGGCGAGCGAGTTCGTAGTAGTGTTGATTAAAGTTCTTATCAGCAATGCCATAAAAGTTCTTATTAGCTTCACTAAGCAAGGGCTCATACGTTGCCTTTTCCTTTTCTGACAGAGGAGTGAGCAAAAAACTTATCCATTGGTGACTGTGTTTTTCCGCAACGAGTTCTCTGGGATAATAAGCCAGCGCGGTGCGCTTAAGTATCACCGTAAGCTCTTCGATGCTTATGTTTCTGTTTTGTTGTAACTGCCGGATCGCGATTTTGCGCACGCGCGACTGCTGTCGACGCCGAACTAACCAAAAAATAAATAAAGCAATGCCAGCCAGTAGCGCAACGGCAATAGCAATTGTCGGCCAGGAAGGCGGCCACCAATTCGCTGCTCCCGGCTCAACAATATCATTAAGATTATTTAGTGACGGTTGCTGCATTATTTTACCTCTGCCCATTGCTGTTCCAATGGTAAGGCACTGGATATTGGTGTTAAAGACAACTTCCGCTTCCTGAATTCTTGCTGAATACTATTCCAGCGAAGTTCGGCGGCATTCTGGTATGTTTTTCTTTGCTGTTGGTCTGCGAGGTTTATACTAACTTGTTGCTGACCATCGGTAATTGCCAGCGGATGCGACGAGTACCCCTGAGGTAACTCATGCTCCATAGGGTCGTAAAGCCCAAAACAACGAACTGAATTATGCTGGGAAAGTACGCGCAAACCATCCAGAAAGCGTTCGCTGGCGTTATAGAAATCGCTGATAACATGAATGCTGCTGCCGGGCTTAACCAGTTGTCGTATCCGCTTTAAATTATCGTCCAGCGTGTTTTGTTGCTGTTTTTGCTTGTTTTGCCAACGGGTCAGGCTGTCATTATGAACTTCCAGAAGTGCATGACATAAACGTAAAACGCCTTTTTGCCGGGCTATAGGTTTTAACTCCTGATGTTGCCAGCCGTTGCCAATGAGTCCACCAATACGGTCGCCTTTGTGTTGTGCCTGCCAGGCCAGTGCCGCGGCTAAATGACAGGCCTGAACAGATTTGAACACAAATTGGCTGCCAAAAAGCTGAGTCAGAGATAAGTCCACCCAAATAAATACCGGGCGTTCTTTTTCTTCGCGATAGAGCTTAGTATGAGCTTTACCGGTTCGCGCGGTTACCCGCCAGTCAATGGAGCGGATATCATCACCCGGCTGGTAATGCCGTACCTCATCAAACTCCATTCCGCGACCACGGCTTTTGCTTAGCAAGGGGCCGGTCTGGCTTGAGCGTGGAAGACTTTTATGATGGCGCGCAAAAGCATTGATCTTGCTGCGATAATAAAGAAGTTCCTGAATACCGGGACTGACTCCATCGCAGTGCAACTGCTTAAGCCATTGTTCAACTTCAGTTCTTAACATTATGGTGCCGGTACAAGTTTCAGTATCGTATCAAGAACCTGATCATGTGATACGCCGTCGGCTTCTGCCTGATAACTTAAAATAATCCGGTGGCGTAAAGCGTTGTGGAAAACACTAATGATATCGTCAGGTGTTACAAAGTCACGACCATCTAACCAGGCTTTAGCTCTGGCGCAGCGCTCCAACGCTATAGTAGCACGAGGGCTGGCGCCATAGCCTATCCATTGTGCTAAATTCTGGTCGTAGCGTTGCGGCTGACGTGTGGCGATAATCAGTTGAACCAGATAGTTCTCGACAGCTTCATCTAAGTACAACTGCAAAACTTCGTGACGTGCGTCGAATAGCTGCTTTTGTGTTAACGGAGTAGGTATATCGAGATCACCTGATAAGGCTTCCCCCCGGGTTAGACGCAGAATTTGCTGTTCAGTATCGGCATCCGGATAGTCGAGTTTTAAATGCAATAGAAAACGATCCAGTTGGGCCTCAGGAAGTGGGTAGGTTCCTTCCTGCTCCAGAGGGTTCTGTGTTGCTAGTACCATGAAAAGATCAGAAAGCGGGTAGCTACGTTGACCAACAGTAATTTGCCGTTCTGCCATAGCTTCCAGTAAAGCTGACTGAACTTTTGCTGGGGCCCGGTTAATTTCATCGGCCAGAATTAAATTATGGAACAAAGGGCCTTGTTGAAACTCAAACTGTCCAGTTTCGGGACGAAAAATGTCGGTACCGGTTAAATCGGCAGGCAATAAGTCGGGAGTGAATTGCACCCGATGGAAGTCACCTTCAATACCTTTTGCTAAAGCTTGTACTGCACGGGTTTTAGCCAGGCCGGGAGGGCCCTCTACCAGCAGGTGGCCGTCAGCCAATACGGCAATTAAAAGGTTTTGAGTGAAGTCCGGCTGTCCAAGCACTTGCCGATTCAGGTAATTTTGTAGCTTTTGAAACGCTGTCGCGGTCATGTTTACTCCAGGCTGTCGTTATCGGCGAAAACTGACTATGCTGTCAGTACTGCATAGCAATGACAGCAACAATGCTGTCTTTGTTCCGAAATTTCAATCTATACAGCATACTTTACCGAAAACGGTGGTTTTAATCTGCTCTATTACGGGCTAGAATTTGTAACATAATTTGTGGTCAGACCAGTATTGGTTTTTGAATTGAGGATTTATTATGACAGCAGCACAACGCTTGCTAACCATAAATGGCGAAAGAATTGCCTTTGTGGCGGGTATAAGAACACCATTTGCGAAACAAGCAACGGACTTTCACGGCATACCCGCAGTCGACTTAGGTAAAATGGTTGTTCAGGAATTAGTGAATAAAACCGGTATTGATGGTGACTGGGTTGAGCAACTGGTGTTTGGTCAGGTTGTGCAAATGCCGGAAGCGCCTAACATTGCCCGTGAAATAGTATTGGGCACCAGTTTGCCCGTTGGTACCGATGCTTACAGTGTATCCCGCGCGTGTGCTACTAGCTTTCAGTCGGCGGTTAATATTGCCGAAGCTATGGTGGCTGGACACATTCGTGGCGGCATAGCTGGTGGTGCCGACTCGTCTTCGGTATTACCTATTGGTGTCAGTAAACGTCTGGCACGTGCATTAGTCGATTTAAATAAAGCAAAAACATTAGGACAACGGTTTTCTATATTGAAGCGCTTAGGGTTTAAAGACTTATTGCCTGTACCACCGGCTGTGGCTGAATACAGCACCGGGCTAAGCATGGGGCAAACGGCGGAACAAATGGCGAAAACGCATAACATTAGCCGTGCCGACCAGGACGAGCTAACGGTAAGATCGCACCAAAAGGCTCATGCTGCATGGGAAGCTGGTTGGCTAAGTGACGAAGTGATGACTGCCTACCCTGAGCCTTATAAAAAGCATTTGAGTCGCGATAATAATATCCGTGGCGACAGTCAGATAGAAAAACTAGCGAAATTAAAACCCGTATTTGATCGCAAGCATGGTTCAGTGACTGCAGCAAACAGCACACCGTTAACGGACGGGGCTTCCGCCGTCATGATGATGACCGAAAGCCGCGCGAAAGAACTTGGTCTGCCGGTACTCGGCTACTTACGCAGTTATGCGTTTGCTGCCTTACAGGTGGAAGAAGATATGCTGATGGGGCCTTCCTATTCGACACCGGTTGCTTTAGACCGTGCCGGTATGAGCTTAAACGATTTAGACCTTATTGATATGCACGAGGCCTTTGCAGCGCAAACCTTAGCGAATATGAAAATGTTTGCCAGCGACAAGTTTGCGCAAGAGAAGCTGGGGCGTGATAAAGCGATTGGTGAAATCGATATGGATAAATTTAATGTACTGGGCGGCTCCATTGCTTATGGTCATCCATTTGCCGCCACCGGTACCCGAATGATTACACAGACTTTGAATGAATTGCGCCGTCGCGGTGGTGGTGTCGGTTTAACAACCGCTTGTGCCGCCGGTGGCCTGGGTGCAGCAATGATTGTGGAGACAGAATAATGAGTCAGGATAAAGCATTCACTATGGAAGTTAGGGACGACGGCGTCGCCGTAATTATGATTGATGTCCCTGGTGAGTCGATGAATACCTTAAAAGACTCATTTGCTGAAGAAGTTGGCAGTTTGATGAATCGTTTAGAAAGCGATGATTCTGTCAAGGGAGTGGTTTTTATCAGTGGTAAGTCAGGTTCCTTTATTGCCGGTGCTGATATCAACATGATAGACGGTTGTGAGAATGCCGTGGACGCAGAAAGTCTGGCGCGAAAAGGGCAGGCTATGTTTGATCGCATCGAGCAGTTAAATGTACCTGTGGTTGCCGCTATTAACGGAGCTTGCCTGGGCGGTGGACTGGAACTGGCCATGGCGTGTCATGTGCGGGTTTGTACCGAAAACAGCAAGACAGCTCTGGGCTTACCTGAAGTAAAATTAGGCTTGTTACCGGGTAGTGGTGGTACTCAACGTCTGCCTGAACTGGTTGGTGTTCAGCAAGGGTTGACGATGATCCTTACTGGTAAAGAACTGCGTGCTAAACAGGCTTTGAAAGCAGGGCTCGTTACCGAGGTTGTGCCTCAAAGCATATTGTTGGATGTTGCCGTTGAGCACGCGTTAAAACGTAAACCAAAAGCAACTAAGCCACCACTTAAGGGTATCAGCAAAGTGCTGGAGGCGACCAAGTTTGGCCGTGACATTATCTTTAAAAAGGCCAGTGAGCAGGCGCAGAAGAAAGCTCAGGGCAATTACCCTGCAATTGATAAAATCATTCAGACGGTACGCGAAGGTGTGGAGCGCGGCCGCGAAGCTGGCTTAGACAAGGAAGCCCGCAGCTTTGGTGAACTGGCGATGACGCCGGAATCTTATCAGCTGCGCCAGATTTTCTTCGCCACCACAGAAATGAAAAAAGAAACCGGTGCCGATGGTGTTAAACCCGATACGGTTAAACGGGTTGGCGTTTTAGGTGGTGGATTGATGGGTGGCGGCATTGCCTATGTTACGGCGGCTAAAGCAGGCATTCCTGCGCGCATCAAGGATATCGCTGAGGACGGAATTCGGCATGCGTTGCATTACAGTTACGAGCGTTTAGATAAAAAAGTGAAGCGTCGTCATATGCGTCGCGCCGAGCTTGAAAAGACCATGCTGATGTTAAGCGGCTCGCTTGATTACAGCGGCTTTGAGCGTACCGATGTGGTTATTGAAGCAGTATTTGAAGACCTTAACCTGAAGCAAAAAATGGTTGCTGACGTGGAAGAGCACGCCGCCGAGTCGACCATTTTTGCAACTAATACGAGTTCGTTGCCTATTACTCAAATAGCGGCTACAGCCAAGCGCCCGGAACAGGTTATTGGCCTCCACTATTTTTCTCCGGTGGATAAAATGCCGTTGGCAGAAATTATTACCCACCCTGGGACCTCAGATAAGACCATAGCCACAACGGTGTCTCTGGCTAAGAAGCAGGGCAAAACTCCGATAGTGGTAAAAGATGGTGCCGGATTCTACGTTAACCGTATTCTTGCACCTTACATGAATGAAGCGGCACGCTTGTTGTTAGCCGGAGAACCTATAGAGCATTTAGATAAAACTCTGGTGAAATTTGGTTTCCCGGTGGGTCCAATTACTTTACTGGATGAGGTTGGTATTGATGTTGCTGCAAAAGTGGCTCCGGTATTAGTGAAAGAGCTGGGTAATCGCTTTGAAGCGCCTGAAGCTTTTGAGAAGCTGATTGACGACGACCGCAAAGGTAAGAAAAACCAAAAAGGCTTTTATCAATATGGAAAGGGTGTAAAGGGCAAACCGGTAGACACTTCAGTGTATTCTTTGCTGGATATTGATCCGAACGAGAACAAGTCTGCGGACGAAATTATTGATATCTGTTTATTGCCCATGCTGAATGAAGCTGCTTACTGTTTACAGGAAGAGATTATCCGCAGTCCTCGCGACGGTGATATTGGTGCAATTTTTGGTATCGGTTTCCCACCTTTCCTTGGCGGACCATTCCGTTATATGGACAGCCAGGGGCTTGAAACCATAGTGAATAAGCTAGAGAAGCTGGCAGCAGAGCGTGGCGAACGATACACACCTGCGCCTTTGTTGAAGCAAATGCTGGAAAATGGCTGGAATTTTTATCAATAGCCTTTATTAATAACGTTAAACTTGAGCAGCGACTTCGTTGTGCTGCTCAATAAACTCAATTAACGCATCAGCCGGCATTGGTTTGGCAAAATAGAAGCCTTGAATGTATTCGCATTTGAGGCTTTTTAATGTCTGTAACTGGGCTTTAGTTTCAACTCCTTCCGCAACAACTTTTAGCCCAAGGTTATGCGCCATTGCAATAATTGACGCGACCATATTACGGTCTTTGTCGTTGATGGTTATGTCATCAACAAAGGCTTTATCAATTTTCAGACTGTTCATCGGAAAACGCTTAAGGTACGACAGCGAGGAGTAACCTGTGCCAAAATCATCCAGAGCCAGTTTTACGCCCATATCTGAGAGGTTTTCCATCATAGTAATGGCACGTTCAGGGTCGCTCATGACCATACCTTCGGTTATTTCAAACTCAACATGGCGAGGGTGCAAACCCTCTTCACGTAAAATTTGCTCAATTTGTAAGGCCAGACTTGATTGCATAAACTGTCGGGCAGACAAATTAACAGCAATGCTCTTTGGTGAGCCCTGACAGGCCATAAAACGCTTCATATCACGACATGCCAGCCGCAAAACTTCTTCGCCCAGGGGAATGATAAGCCCGGTTTCTTCGGCCAGAGGAATGAAGTCTGCCGGGTTAATCATTGAGCCGTCTTCACTTTCAATGCGAGCCAGTGCCTCTAGTCCGGCAATATGCCCGGAGTGTATTTCTATTTTCGGCTGATAGTAAACCCGAATATTATGAGACTTTAATGCTGCTCTTAATTCATTTTCCAGCTTAAGTCGTTTGACCGCGTTCTCGTTCATTGACTGGCTGAAAAACTGATAACAATTCCCGCCACGCTGCTTCGCATGATACATGGCCATATCGGCTTTCTGTAAAAGCTCTTGCGAAGTGTGGCCGTCGTGAGGGTAAAGTACAATGCCAATGGAACTGCCAATGACAATTTCTTGCTGCTCAATAAAGTAAGGCTCTGCCACCTTAAGGTTAATTTGATTGGCTAAATCGCCAATTAGGTTAATGTCTACGCTATCTTCAATAAGCAAACCAAACTCATCTCCACCCAAACGGTAAAGAGTGTCCTGTCGACGACCAATATCCATGAGTCGCTCGGCAACCTGACATAAAAGTTCGTCACCAATCTCATGACCTAAGGAGTCGTTAATTTTCTTAAAGTCGTCTAAATCAAAGAGTAATAAAGTATGTGAAACTTTTTTCCTAACCAGATTTGAATGACTAACCTGAAAGTAAGAGCGGTTCGGCAGTCCTGTTAATGTGTCTGTGTTTGACAGGCGGCGAAGTTCGTTTTCCGTATGGCGCCTTTCGGTGATATCTGAAAAACTGGCAACAATGAGAGATACCTCGCCGTTATCATCCCGAACAGCATCAAGAGTTAATTCCATCAGGAACTCATCACCGTTAGCTTTAACATCGGTGATTTCACCACGCCAGGTTCCCTCTTTAATTACCGATCTCTTTATCTGATTAACAAAGCTTTCGGGATAACACTCAAGCGTTAATAACTGACCTATCACCTGTTCACGACTGAAGCCGCTAATTCGCTCAAACGCATTATTGACTTCGCGTTTTCGGAAAAAACGATCGAAGATGCAAATTCCATCAGATATATTCGTAATCGAAGAGGCCAGCATTGTAATTCGTTCTTCAGAGCTTACCAGACTGCTTATATCACTTAGCGTGCCGAACATGGTTCGGTGTTCATCCTTAGTTTGAAGTTTTCCTCTATCTAACACCCACAGCCAGTTGCCCTGATTGTCCAGCCTGTAGCTGCATTCGAACAACTCAGACTCTCCACTTAAATGGTCTTCAAGGCTTTCTTTCAGTCGTTTTAGATCTTCTGGGTGCACATTCGATTTGCCACCAGATAGGCCTAGCCGTATACCGTCAATAGGAAAAGCAGGGCAGTTGTCCCAGATATTCTGTCGTATCAGTTCACCCGATTCGAGATCCCACTCCCAGCATTGGTAACGGCTGGATAATACGCCTTGAGCCTGCCTGCGGTATTGTTTAAGGTCTCGACACATTTTTGCCTGACGCTGGCGTTGATAAAGCCAGTACGAGAACAAGCACAGAATACTGATAAGTATGTAGCCGGTCCAGGCTATAGGCGTTTTCCAAAAGGGAACGGCCACGTCAAGATGAGCCACAGCCGATGGCGACCAACGGTCATCACGATAAGCCACCTGAACTTCTAGTTTATGAGATCCGGAGGGCAATGAAGATAGTTGCAGTGATGCTCTGCTTTTCTCTAGAGTTTGCCAGTTACTTTCCGCCTGATTCAATTTGTAGCGATAGTGTAACTCTGCCGGAGCTGCTGAAAACGGAACCGTAAAATCAGCTATAAATGTAGTATTACTGACTCTTTCTAAATCAATATGAGGCGGTTTGTCTAACCGTTCATTATCGACAGAAATTGCTTTTTTCTGTGAAACTTCTCCAAACGCGCTTATTTCGATGGCTTCAGTCTTTGTATGCAGCCAAAGCGAATGGCCAAACGGCGTTAAGTTCAAATTATCGGGCGTTGCTGAGAATGATGACGTTACCAGCGAATTCCAGTCTCTATTAATAATATTGTACTGATATAGCGCTCCGGAGTTATTGACAAGATAAAGTTGGTCCGCGAATAAGCGCATTTTATTTATCTCAAACTGAGCGTCAGGGTAGTGATTAAGCTCCGATATTTCTCCATTGACCGTATCGTAAAATAATAACCCTAACTCTGTCGCTAACCACCAGTTACCCTTGTTATCTTCTATTGCTGCTGATACTTGTTGCATCAGTTGCGGAATGTTGATGCTTGCTGAGTTTTGCTTTTTATTGGAATCGGAAGCCAGGATAGCCGGAGCAAAAGGCGTGTCTATTTGAAATACGCCCTGATTATTGGTTAAGAAAAAAACATCCCCCCGGGTAATTTCTATAGCTGCGGTTGCGGGCGCATTATGTAGCTGGGTGAGCTTCCCATTTCGTAATTCATACAGGCCTTTTGTCGTACTGAGTAAAATTGCGGAATTGCTCTGAGTCAACGCTAAATTATTAACTCTTCCTATGTTGTTAAGGTACTCTGGAAGGGGCTTTAGGCGTAAATCTTTGTCCAATAGAATCAAACCTTGCTCGGTTGCAAGCCACAGCTGATTTTGAAAGTGAACCGCAGAATAAAGCAGGCTGCCGGGTATTTTCTCTGTAATTGGATTTTGTTTATTCACCGCAAAAACTTCACTGGAAAAACCGTCCCAAACAAATAACCCCTGATTATCAGTACTTAACCAGTTCCAGTTTTTTCCGTGATAAATATAGTTGACTTGCTCAATTGGGGTGCCGTTATAGCTTAGACTTAAGGGTTCAAAACCCTCTGTTCCGGGAGTGTGGCGGTAAATTAGTCTGTCTGTAGCAATCAGTAACCGGCCCTTCGTATCTTCTGATATGTGCTTTATACGAGTACGCTCACCAGACTGATGACCCGATAAATCGAACGTCTGAAGCTTATGTTCTGATGAAAACTGGAGTTTTGCCAGACCGCTTTGGGTTCCGAGCCATAGTGCACCCGACGTATCAAAATACAGATGTTCGATATCATCTGAAAGTAAATGCTTCTTCGCCTCAGGTACAGCTAAACTGTTTTTGAACTCGTTGCCATCGAACCGAGTTAGGCCGCTGACTGTCGCTATCCACAAGAAACCCTCAGGCCCCTGGGCTATAGCATTTACATGGTTGCTGGGTAAGCCTTCATTAAAGGTCCATTGATGCACTGAATTGTCTGAGGGGGACTGCTGTGCGTAAACATGAAAGCTAAAGCTTTCGGATAACAAAATACATAGAAAAAGAGCAGAGCATAATGTTCTTATAGGCAATGTAAAATTCACGACAAACCTATTGAATGGCTACTTTAGCAGCTCTTTATTGTTAATATATCGTTAAGATAACGAGAGAGGTACTTACTGTCAAAGACTATTCTACTCGGTCAGAGTTTGGGTTTGAAGCCTTAGAGCTTGCGATTTATCACCTAAACGCAGTTTTATTCGTTCCAGCCAGTCACTGAGTTGGCAATGTTCCAGGGCGCTGAGAAGTTCTTGCTGGCGATTGAACCCTGTATCGGCGAGTTGAATAGCGCCCCAAAGTCTCTGGCTGCGAACCCTTAAGTTGCGATCAATTGTCTTAATTTGCTGCTTAAGTACTGACTTAGCGTGGTGCCATTCCTTCAGCGTCAGATTCTCAAGCTCATCGAGTTGCACGTTAATCACGTCATATATTGCTTGATAAAGTTTATCGGCATCAAACTCGTGTGACTGTAAGAAAAATAAGATTCCGGGTAGACGTTGCACCGGAAAGTACTGGCTTCCGGCGGCATAACCCAGTTGTTGTTCGGTTCGTAAAGCCTGAAATATCGGTTGATGAATTAACTGTTGCAAGAGCATAAAGCTGATTTGCTCGGTCGAAGTATCATCTTCGCCTTGAAAATAAAGCAAAACAGCGGTGTCTGAGTGTTCAGCAGGAACAATTAATTGCTGCGAACAAAAATCGCGGACACGTTTAACAGGAAGTCTTTTGTTAGGAACGCTTCGTTGGTCGGGAAGATTATTCTTAATAAGCTGTCCCAGCTTAAGAGCGTCGCCTTTTTGCCAGTCGCCGTGAGCTAGCGCAGTAACATGCACAGGGGAAAAAAGCTTAGCTACTTCTATTGTAAACTGACGGAAAGAGACCTTTTCCAATTCACTGGCTAAATCGTTAAGCCGAAATAAACCTGACTGCAGTTGCTGATTCAGTTCAGCAAAAAGCTTATTAAGAGGCTGGCTCTGATGAGCTGAGTGCCAGTTACTTAACAAGCTTTGTTTTAGATCCTGCCAGCGGCGTCTCGCAAAACGAGTCTTTAAAGCTCGCCGGATAAGATGTTGCATTAATGGAATTTGCCCGGCAGAAAGCCCAGTTGTATGTATCGTTATGCCATTTTGAGTAGGGTAAATATTAAAGTGCAAGCCGGCCACTTCGGCGTCATACAAGTCGTCATTTAACGCATCTATCATTAGCTCAGACCATAATCTGGCAATAGCGAAGTGAAAAGCTGAATTGGTTACCGCAGGCAACCTTAAGGACAAGTAAATATGGCCTTTGGGCACCCGGAAATCACGATCCTGCAGATGCCATAACTGTAACTGTGCACTGTCCTCTAATCGTGTTGGCAGAGAGCCACCCGCCTCCAGAGGCAAAGGTTTAAACCGGGAGTTGAGAAAACGATTGGGCTTGGGTAGCTGACAGTTGAAGTCATCAGGTGTTGATAAAAATAACTGAAACTGCTTTTGGCTAATAGGGCTCAAACCATATTCTGTATGATAAATCGGTGCGACTTCAGTCGTAAGTACATCAGGAGCAATTAAAGTAATGCGCACATTCTCGGCGGTCATCTGCTGCAGGGTTTTTGCAGCATAAGAGTGATTCAACCCATCCATACGATAATCACCGTACAGTGTGTCTTCCGGTTTATAGTGAAAAGCGTTTACGGAGAGCTGGTTAGCCAATTCTCCGACCGGAGTCGGCTCTTGATACAGAAAACTCATTTCTGTGGTAATACGGCGCTCTTTGTAGCGCCAGTCTTCAATCCCTTCAGCTTCAATTTTTCTTATATAGGCAAAAACCCACTGAACAACCTTTTCAACATGGCGGCGTCCAGACTCAGTAAGCTGGATATTAATATTAAAATCTTTGAAGTTACTGCCACTGATTCCCCCTCCAGCCGAGAGTGAGTTGACCCATCCCTTAGAGCGTAAAGAGCTGAATAAACTTCCCGGCCCCTCGTAGCCCAATAAATGCGCGATAAAGCTGGTGGTTTTATGCGGGTAGTCTGCGTCGATACTTGGTAACGGTAATGTCAAAATAAGGCGGTAAGCTGCTTTGACGGGCTTAACTTTTATCCACACTCCCTTTTGCTCCTGGCGGTAAAGAGGAGCGTTAATAGAAGTTTTGTCGGTGCGTTGTTGTTTAATATCGGCAAAGTAGCTGTGAGCTAATTGTTCGAGTTCAGTAATAGACTGAGGACCAGCAATGACCAGCCGCATTCTTTGTGCTACATAGTGCTCGTTAAAAAAGCGCTGTAACTTGCTTTTTAAGGTACCGTGCTCGTCGTGTCTGAGGGTATTAAGGTTGCCCACAGAAAACTGACTGAAGGGGTGTTTTGGGTTAGCCGTAACCTTATGAACCTGATACAAACGTCTGAGCTCATCATTCTGCTTCAGACGAAACTCAGACTCTATAGAACTTATTTCTTTGTCTATCCAACTCTCCGACAGCAACGGTTTCTTCAGCATAGCGGAAAAAAATTCCAGTGCCTGCGGCAGTGCATTAGCATTGCAGTCAAAATGGTAGTTAGTAAATTCAGTGCCTGTCCAGGCGTTGTGCTGGCCACCTTGCAAATTTAAGAAGTGGCCGAAAGCGGAGGGTTCAGGAAACGCCTGGCTTCCTAAAAATAACATGTGTTCTAAAAAATGAGCCAACCCCTGAGTATGTTCAGGATCATCGAAATGGCCGGCATTTACCGCGACAGACGCCGCGGCTTTCTGGCTATCAGGGCAGTGAACCAACAACACCTTAAGTTGGTTCTCTAGTGTCAGGTGCTGATAGTCTCGTTTGTCTCCAGAACTTCGGACAACACGGACGACCTCATCGTTAAGTGAAGAGTTCGCCATAATTCTCCTTGATGTAGATTTCGAGGCGAGTTACTGATCCAATGCCTGGTTAAAGTCTTCTGGCTTATCAAAGTCGCCTTTAAAATCCTGCAAACGCTTGTCATTGAAGGTAAGTACCAGCTCTTTACGGTAATCTTCACCTGAATTGGGATCCATTTTATAAAGGTATACCCAGCGGTCAGAGTCAAAGCTATTCTGCGCAACAGGGGTTCCCAGCACAAAGACAACTTGCTCTTCAGTCATTCCCACCCGCAACTTGTCGACATCTTCCTGCTCAAGGTAATTTCCTTGTGGGATATCAATACGATATACCATTTTATCGAGAAGAGAACAGCCATTTAAGGTTATAACGGCAACTAGAAAAACTCCAAATCTTGACATGAAATACCTATTAAAATTAATCTCAATTGATTGTATTGGCGTCGATGATAAACAATGACTTACCCGAACGCCAGTATAGAACGAATTTAACTGGCGAGTAATTCCCTCGCATTAGCTTTCGCCATGTCGGTGACTTTGTCGCCGCCCAACAAACGCGCCAGTTCGATAACTCTTTGCTCTTTCGATAACGCAATCACTGCGGTTTCAGTTTCGGCTCCATCAGTTGATTTGCTCACTTGTAACTGTTGATGAGCTTTAGCCGCGACTTGCGGTAAGTGAGTAACACAAATAACCTGAGAGCTTTTCCCCAAAGCCTGAAGCATAGAACCCACTATTGATGCGGTAGGGCCGCTGACACCAACATCAACTTCATCAAACATCATGGTAGGAACCGTTTTCTGTGTTGCTGTCATCACCTGTATGGCAAGGCTAATTCGCGAAAGTTCACCCCCAGAAGCGACTTTATTCAGCGCCTGTATGGGCTGTCCCGGGTTGGTTGTTACCAGAAACTCGACCTCATCGGTACCCTGTCGGGTAGCCCGGGCGTTGGCATCATGTTCGACCTGAATAACAAAACGACCATGCGGCATATTCAATTCTTGCATCGAGCTGCTTATTTTTTGACTTAATTCCGCAGCTGCCTGCTCGCGGCTTGTGGAAAGCTTAAGGGCACTCTCTCGATAGATTTTGCGGGCCTGCTGTCGGTCTTCGTCCAGCTTTTCCGCTTGTTCACCGGCCTGCTCTAGATTATTAAGCTCATCTATTAACTTTTTGTGTTGCTGGCTCAGTTCGGAGCCGGGTATCTGGTGCTTCTTCGCTAAATGAATAGCGGCGCTTAAGCGGTCTTCTATAATCTGAAGTTCGCCCGGGTCGAGCTCTAAATCGTCCTGATACTGGCGTAATTCAAGTGCCGCTTCTTCAATGTGTACTTTTGCCTGTTGCAGTAACTGGTTAATAGGAGAGAGTGAGGTGTCCATCTCTTCAGCTTCAGCTAAGCGCTGGCTGGCGGATTGAACCAGGCTGGATGCGTTATTGTGCTCTCCTTCGTAAAGAGCGTTTAAAGCAAACACGCCAGCTTCGAGTAAAACCTTGCTGTTACTTAAGCGTTTGTGTTTTTGCTCCAGCTCTTCGAATTCGCCATCAGCTAGCGCGAACTCATTCAGTTCATTAACCTGGTATTCAAGTAATTGACGTTGGGCTTCCAGCTCTTCTTTTTGTTGCTGATAGCTTTGGTATTGTTTTTCAACTGAAGCCCAGTTTTTATAGTCTTGCTGAACCTTGTCTAACAAGTGTTTATGGCGGGCGTAACTGTCGAGTAGAGTTAATTGATGCTCTTCTTTTAACAATAGTTGATGTTCGTGTTGACCATGAATGTTGACCAACAGCGGTGCCAGAGATTTTTGCTGACTGACAGGAACCGGTGTTCCGTTAATCCATGCTTTGGAGCGTCCGTCGCGCTGAATAACCCGACGTAATACGCAGTCATCATCAGCATCAAACTCATTCTCAGCTAACCATTGGTGAGCGGGGCTGGCATCTTCCAAAGCAAAAACGGCTGTAATTTCCGCTTTTTCCTGATCCGGGCGAACCCAGTTAGCGTCGGCCCGGCTACCCAGACAAAGGCTCAGGGCATCCAGAGCTATAGATTTACCGGCACCGGTTTCGCCGGTGATAGCGGTCATGCCGTTGTGAAATTCAATGTCTAACGATTTAACGACTGCAAAGTTGCGAATAGTTAATTGGGATAACATAGCCTTCGCTCCAATACTGTTGATATATACAGGTTATACAGTATTTATACAGTAGCTGCATCGAAATGCAAGTATCCCGTTTAAAAAAGTCGGCTACCCCAGCCTAGTTTATTACGTAATACGTGATAGTAGTTGTGGTCAATCGGATGAATCATGCGTAAGGCTTTCGGGTATTTTTTGATAATGACATCATCGCCGGGGTGCACTGTCATCCTGACATGGCCATCGCAACTAATTTGCAGCAAGTCATTGTCAAAAGCTGCCTTTAATCTGACTTCACTGTTACCGTCGACGACAATTGGTCGGCTGCTTAAGGTATGGGGAAACATAGTCACCAGAGTCATTGCGTCAAGGCCTGGATGCAAAATAGGGCCGCCGCCCGATAATGAATAGGCGGTGGAGCCGGTTGGGGTGGCGCAAATTAAACCATCAGAGCGTTGGCTAAAGACAAAATGGTCGTTCACATAGAGTTCAAACTCTATCATGTGAGCGACTTTGTCGGAGTGCAGAACAATTTCATTAATTGCTCTGCCGGTGCCCGATGAATTGCCGTTGTTAATGACTTCGGCTGAGAGCAGGAAACGCTCTTCTACGTGATAGTCTCCATTGAGTACTGACAACAGAGGGGTCATGACTTCATCGGGATCTAAGTCGGTTAAAAAACCTAAATTACCGCGGTTGACGCCGATAACACCGATATCGTACTCACATAAAGCGCGGGCAGCACCGAGCATGTTGCCGTCACCACCGACGACGACAGCAATTTCGGCCCATTCTCCTAGATCCTGCAGGCTTAGCGTTTCGACTTCTTCCGGCAAGTTTAATTGCTCCGCCGTACGTGCTTCCAGACACAGCGCAAAACCACGATGAATTAAAGCCGTGGTAATCGTTTCTAAGGTTAACTGGGTACCACGGTCGTCGGCTTTGCCGAGTAACCCAATCTTTGTAAATGCGCTCATTAACGGGATCCTTATGCGTTCGTGTGCTTACGCTACGATGAGCAAGAAAATTTATCAAGTAAGAGAAATCCCCTTGAAAGAAAAAAACTTGCCCCCATTAATCCTGCAACCTTAATTTTAAACTGGTTAAAGAGAGTCACTTATGACCGATAAAAACGATTCGAAACAGAAAAACGAAACGGCTGATGAGCCGACCGTAGAGCAGCAAAAAGCGGAACAGGAAGCCGCACAGGCAGCGGAAGAGGCGTTGCAGCAGGACGTAGCTGCCGATGAAGCTGAAACTGCAGGGCAGTCATCGGATCAAACGGATCGCATTGCTGAGCTGGAACTGGCTTTAAGTAAAGCCGAAGCGAAAGTGAATGATCAGCGCGACTCGGTATTGCGCACTCAGGCTGAAATGGAAAATGTGCGTCGCCGGGCCAGTCAGGATGTTGAAAAGGCACATAAGTTTGCGTTAGAGAAGTTTGCTAATGAGATACTGACTTCGGTAGATAATCTGGAACGTGCTTTACAGCTGGCTGATAAAGAAGACGAGGCGAACAAAAATTTCGTAGAAGGCATTGAGCTGACCTACAAAAGCTTAACCTCAACACTGGAAAAGTTCGGAGTAAAAGCAATTGGTGCAGAAGGCGAAGCCTTTAATCCGGATCAACACCAGGCCATGTCTATGCAGGAATCTGATGAGCATCCGAACAACACCATTATGGCGGTAATGCAAAAAGGTTACGAGCTGAATGGACGCCTGTTGCGTCCGGCAATGGTGATGGTTGCGCGTAACTCGAACTCGGGTGTCGATACAAAAGCGTAACAAAATCGAAAATTATCCCTATGTTGGGTATTGAAATTCGAACATAGGCACCCCAGATAAGGGGTAACGAAACAAATTACATGAATCAGAAGTTGGAGACGAATCATGGGTAAAACGATTGGTATAGATTTAGGTACAACAAACTCTTGTGTTGCTGTACTAGATGGTGGCAAAGCTCGCGTTATTGAAAACGGCGAAGGCGACCGTACAACTCCGTCAGTAGTTGCATTTACTGATGATGGCGAAATTTTGGTAGGTTCACCGGCAAAGCGTCAGGCAGTAACCAACCCAAACAAAACCTTGTTTGCGATTAAGCGCCTTATCGGCCGTCGCTTTCAGGACGAAGAAGTACAGCGTGATATCGGCATTATGCCTTACAAAATTGTTAAGGCTGACAACGGTGACGCATGGGTAGAAATTGATGGTGACAAAAAAGCGCCGCCGCAAATTTCTGCTGAAGTCCTGAAAAAGATGAAAAAGACAGCGGAAGAATTTCTGGGCGAGAAAGTAACGGATGCGGTAATTACTGTACCGGCTTACTTTAACGATGCTCAGCGTCAGGCGACAAAAGACGCCGGTAAAATCGCGGGTCTTAACGTCAAACGTATTATTAACGAACCGACAGCTGCTGCTTTAGCGTACGGTATGGACAAGAAGTCCGGCGACAACGTGATCGCTGTTTATGACTTAGGTGGTGGTACGTTCGATATCTCTATTATTGAGATTGACGAAGTTGAAGGCGAGCACACCTTTGAAGTACTGGCAACTAATGGTGATACGCACTTAGGTGGTGAAGACTTTGATAACCGCTTAATCAACTACTTAGTTGAGCAGTTCCAAAAAGACCAGGGCATGGACTTGCGTAAAGATCCATTAGCTATGCAGCGTCTTAAAGAGGCCGCAGAGAAAGCGAAAATTGAATTGTCGTCAGCTCAGCAAACCGAAGTGAACTTGCCGTACATTACGGCAGACAACGCTGGTCCTAAGCACATGGCCATTAAAGTGACCCGTGCGAAGCTGGAATCACTGGTTGAAGACTTAATCAAAAAATCGCTTGAGCCATTGAAACAGGCTTTAGCCGATGCTGATCTGTCGGTCAGTGACATTCAGGACATCATCATGGTTGGTGGTCAGACTCGTATGCCGAAAGTACAGGCTGCGGTAACGGACTTCTTCGGTAAAGAACCACGCCGCGATGTGAACCCTGACGAAGCTGTTGCAGTGGGTGCTGCGGTTCAGGCTGGTGTACTGCAGGGCGATGTGAAAGACGTTCTGCTGCTGGACGTTTGTCCTCTGTCGCTGGGTATCGAAACCATGGGCGGCGTAATGACCAAGCTGATTGAGAAGAACACAACGATTCCGACTAAAGAATCGCAAACCTTCTCAACGGCTGAAGACAATCAGTCTGCAGTAACTATCCATGTTATTCAGGGTGAGCGTAAACGCGCTGCGGATAACAAATCTCTGGGTCAGTTTAACCTGGAAGGTATTCGTGCAGCGGCTCGTGGTGTACCACAAATTGAAGTCACTTTTGACATTGATGCGGACGGCATTCTGCACGTATCAGCCAAAGATAAAGACACAGGCAAAGAACAGAAGATTACCATTAAGGCATCTTCTGGTCTGGATGAGTCTGAAGTCGATAAAATGGTTAAAGATGCTGAAGCGCACGCTGAAGAAGACAAGAAATTTGAAGAAATGGTGCAGGCACGTAACCAGGCAGACGGTTTGGTTCACGCAACCCGTAACCAGCTGAAAGAAGTTGGCGATGCCTTGTCTCAGGAAGACAAAGACGCCATTGAGAAAGCTTGTGAAGAACTTGAGCAAGCGTCTAAAGATGGTGATAAAGAAGCCATTGATGCGAAATCTCAGGCGTTGATGGAAGCATCGCAGAAACTGATGGAAGCAGCTCAGCAGCAACAGGCACAACAAGGTGCTGAAGGTGCAGCTGGCGGTGAACAGCAGTCTTCCAAAGCGGATGATGATGTCGTTGACGCTGAATTTGAAGAAGTCAAAGACGACGATAAGAAGTAAGCATTAAGGCAACTTCGCAAAAGCACACGGGTGTTGCCGCAAGGTAATACCCGTGTATTTGTATCAGGCTGACAAACAGCACAGATAGAAGACGAAGAAATTATGGCGACGCAAGATTTTTATCAGGTTCTGGGCGTATCGAAAGACGCCAATGAACGTGACATTAAAAAAGCCTACAAACGTATGGCAATGAAGTATCACCCGGACAGAACCGAGGGTGATAAAGATATGGAAATTAAGTTTAAAGAGATTAAGCAGGCGTACGAAGTTCTTTCTGATCCTCAGAAACGCCAGATGTATGATCAATATGGGCATGAAGCTTTCGAACAGGCACGCCAGGGCGGAGCTGGCCATGGTGCAGGCGGATTCGGCGGTGGCGGTGCTGATTTTGCTGATATCTTTGGTGATGTCTTCGGTGATATTTTTGGTGGCGGCAGACGTCAGCAAGCCCGCGCGCAACGCGGTGCGGATTTGCGCTACAACCTGGATATGTCGCTGGAAGAAGCTGTTCGCGGTAAAACTGTTGAGCTCGAAATTCCAACACTGGTGGAATGTCGCGACTGTAACGGTAGCGGTGCGAAAAAAGGCAGTAAGCCGCAAACCTGTGGTCATTGTCATGGCTCAGGTCAGATTCAGATGCGCCAGGGCTTTTTTGCTGTGCAGCAAACCTGTCCTCAATGTCGTGGAACAGGTACGATTATTAAAGATCCTTGCCGCACATGTCATGGACATGGCCGTAAAGAAGAGACTAAAACGTTATCGGTTAAGATTCCGGCTGGCGTTGATACCGGCGACCGAATTCGTTTAGCTAATGAAGGCGAAGCGGGTGAGCACGGAGCACCTGCAGGTGACTTATACGTTCAGGTTCACGTACGGGAACACCCTATTTTTGCCCGCGACGGCAATAACTTGTTCTGTGAAGTGCCAGTAAGCTTTACTAAAGCCGCTCTTGGTGGTGACATTGAGGTGCCAACTTTAGATGGCAAAGTAAAACTGAAAGTGCCTAAAGAGACACAAACGGGTAAACATTTTCGGTTACGCGGTAAAGGCGTTAAGTCAGTCCGCACTGGTGAAGTCGGCGACTTAATTTGCAAGGTGGTGATTGAAACCCCGGTAAATCTGTCATCTAAGCAACGCGACATGTTAGAAGAGCTTGAAGATTCAATGGGTACCGGCGATGAAGCAGCCAAATTTAGACCTAAGGAAAAAGGTTTTTTTGACGGCGTGAAACAATTCTTTGATGACTTACGTAGCTAGATTGTCTATCACTATAGTAAGTGCATGATAAAAAAGATCGGAGGCAGTCAATGAATTGGAAGACCGTGACGTTAAGTGCCTGCATGTTGGTGATGCTCTCCAGTTGTGCTAAATCTCCGACGGGGCGCTCGCAGCTGCAACTTTATTCAAGTAGCGAATTGAATAAAATGGGGGCTGCCTCTTACGAGGAGATGCGCGAAGAACAGAAAATTAATGACGATGCTGAGGTCAATGCTTACGTGCGTTGTGTCAGCGATGCGTTAATTGAAAATTTGCCGGGAAATTATAGCCAGATGGACTGGCAAGTGACTGTCTTTGCAGAGCCTACGGTCAATGCTTTTGCTCTGCCCGGTGGTTATATTGGCGTATACGACGGCCTGATAGAGGTTGCCGAAAACCAACACCAGCTTGCGGCGGTTATCGGGCATGAAATTGGCCACGTGATTGCTGAACACAGTAATGAGCGTATCTCCAGTAACATGATGGTCGGACTTGGTTTGCAGCTTGGTGGCATTCTTGCCAGTACTCAGTTGGATAACGATAAAGCCGGCCTATTAATGGCTGCTTTAGGTGTAGGGGCTCAGGTTGGTATCCTGCTGCCTTATTCACGTACCCATGAATCAGAATCGGATGAACTGGGTATGGAATATATGGCCGACGCTGGGTTCAAACTGGAAGAGGCTCCTGAGCTTTGGCGCAATATGCAATCGGCTTCAGACGGTGAATCGCCGCCTGAACTGTTGTCGACTCACCCGAATCCGAAAACTCGTATTAAGGATCTTGAAGCGCTGATCCCGTCGTTGCAAGCGCGTTACTCTGCTGCTCGTGCAGCGGGGAATACGCCAGACTGTCAACGTCCGGCATCGGTTGGCAGTTCAGACAAATAAAGTAACAGAGGGAACAGCTCATTCCCTCTGCCTTTCAAAAGGTTATAACCTAGTTCAATTTATTCTTTTTGACCGCCCCTTTAACGTTTTACCCTAGCTCCCATTTTTTATAAAGCGGCTGGGGAATTATGTTTAAAGCGTGGTTTGCAATTCCATTTTGGCAACGTGTTTTAGGTGCCTTTGTATTAGGAATGCTAATAGGTGGGCTGGCTCCTGAAGTTGGCGTTGCGCTTAAGCCTCTTGGTGATTTATTTATAAAAGCCATTAAGATGTTGGTCGCGCCGCTTATTTTCTGTGCCATTGTCAGTGCCATTACCGATTTGAATGATGGTAAGAAATTAGGTCGTTTGGGTGCTAAAACCATAGGTTTATTTATGCTGACTGCAGTGATTGCCAGCGGCATTGGCTTAACTTTGGCCAGTGTAATTGACATGAGCCCGGCAGCCACCTTGACCGCAACGGAGCAAAATGAAAAGCAAATTCCCGGCATAGCCCAAGTTTTCCTCAATTTTGTGCCCAGCAATCCTTTCGCAGCGTTAACCGAAGGTAATGTACTGCAAATCGTAGTTTTTGCCGCTTTGGTCGGTATTGCTATTCAGTGTTTAAAAGGCAAAGGCGAGCCTTTGCGTAAGACGATAAAGTCAGGCGCTGAAGTCATGTATGAAATTACCCGTATGGTATTGCAGTTAACGCCTATTGGTGTGCTGGGGTTAATGTCCTGGGTTATTGGTGAATACGGTTTTAGCACTTTGCTGCCACTGGCGAAATTTGTTGGTGTTATTTATTTGGCTTGTCTTATCCATATTGTGGTGGTTTACGGCGGTTTAATTCGCACTGCAGGCGGTATGAGTCCCTGGCAGTTCTTCAAAGCAGTATTTGATGCCCAGATTGTAGCCTTTACCACTTGCAGTTCATTTGGCTCTTTACCGGCGGCTCACCGGGCTGTCACCGAACGTTTGGGTGTATCGAAGGATTACGCCAGCTTCGTTTTACCTTTAGGTGCAACCATTAATATGGACGGCTGCGGTGGTATTTATCCGGCTGTGGCTTCTATTTTTATTGCGCAGCTCTACGGAATACCGTTAGAGTGGATGGATTACGGTTTGATCATGCTAACCGCGACGCTGGCTTCGGTGGGAACTGCGGGCGTACCGGGTACCGCTCTGGTCATGTTAACCGTTACCCTGAACGTTATTGGGTTACCGTTAGAAGGCATTGCGTTTATTGCTGCTATTGATCGCATCATTGACATGGCCCGAACCCTGACCAATGTAACCGGAGATATGATGGTTTCCAGAGTTGTTGCGCGTAGTGAAAACCTGTTGCAGGATCAAACTCATTTAGCGACGGAGTCAAAATAATGATCAATGTGGGCATATTCGGAGCCTCGGGCAGAATGGGGCAAGCGGTTATTCAGGCCCTGGTGAACGATAATGAAGCCAGCCTGAGTGCTGCAATTGTCAGAAAAAATAGCAGCAGTTACGGCAAGAGTGCGACAGAGAATGAACCCGTTCACTTTATTAGTGCCGATGAGTTGCAGCCCGAGGAAATTGATGTCCTTATTGATTTTTCTTTGCCTGAAGCACTAACTGAAAACCTGAAGCTTGCTGAACAATATCAATTACCTATTGTTGTTTGCACTACGGGGTTAAACGAAGAACAGAAAGAACGTCTGGCTCAGGCGGCCGAGACTGTAGCGGTATTGTATGCCAGTAATACCAGCGTTGGCATTGCTTTGCTGGAACAGTTGGTTGGTATAAGCAGTGCCGCATTACCCAATGCTGATATTGAGATCTTTGAGGCGCATCACCGGCACAAAAAAGATGGTCCATCGGGAACCGCGCTGAGTTTGGGGCAGGCTGCAGCAAAAGGCCGGCAGCAAAGCTGGGAGCAGGTTAACGATGGTATTCGCTCCGACGGACTGCGCAGCGATGAGGGTATAGGTTTTTCTGTAATGCGGGCAGCGGATATTATCGGTGAGCATCAGGTTACGCTTGCGGTTGCGGGTGAACGAATTGAGATTGGACATCGTGTCAGTAATCGAAAAACTTTTGCCGACGGAGCCTTACGTGCCGCCAAATGGCTTGAAGAACAAGCGCCCGGTTTATATAGTCTGCAGGACACCTTAAATTTGCAGGACATACTGCAACGCATGCTCAAGCAATAAATACTGCTGGACGATTTTCGTAATATTTCGTAGAATGGCGGGAATTTGCCTGAATCAGTCCGAAGGCCGGCGTGATTTGGCAAAACGCGCGGTTCAGGACGCAAGACGGGGAAGTCAAATTATTGATTTACCCGTTTTTTTATGTACGGAGGTTGCCCTTGAGTATTCTAGCGAGTCAATCCGCTAAACGAGCGATTCTGGTGCTTGCTGACGGGACCGTGTTTCGCGGAACCGCTATCGGAGCCGAAGGCTTTGCAGTCGGCGAAGTGGTCTTCAATACGGCCATGACAGGTTACCAGGAAATTCTTACTGACCCATCTTATACAGAACAAATCGTTACTCTCACTTATCCCCATATAGGCAATACCGGTATTAACTCTGAAGATGCAGAGTCTGATCAGGTTTGGGCGAAAGGACTTATCATTAGAGATTTGGCAATGAAAGCCAGCAATTTCCGTAGCGAGGAAACGCTTAGCGCTTACTTGCAACGTCACAATGTGGTGGGTATTGCAGATATTGATACGCGTCGTTTAACTCGTATTTTGCGCGAGAAAGGCGCGCAAAATGGCTGCATTTTGGTTGGCGAGCTGGATGAAAGTAAAGCGCAGGAATTGGCTCAGAAGTTTCCGGGTTTAAAGGGAATGGATCTTGCGAAAGAAGTTTGCTGCGATAAGCCCTACGACTGGCAGGGCGGTAGCTGGCAGCTGGGCGAAGGCCACACGAAACCAGAGCAGAATAAATACCATGTAGTCGCTTACGATTATGGTTGTAAACACAACATTCTGCGTTTGCTGGCTGACCGAAACTGTAAAATTACAGTAGTACCGGCTCAAACGTCCGCCGAGGATGTGCTGGCATTAAAACCCGATGGGGTTTTCTTATCGAATGGTCCGGGTGACCCTGAGCCTTGTGATTATGCGATTACAGCAATCAAAGACTTACTGGATAAAGAGATTCCAATTTTTGGTATTTGTCTTGGCCATCAGTTACTGGCGATTGCCAGTGGTGCGCACTCCATGAAAATGAAGTTTGGTCATCACGGTGCTAACCACCCGGTACAAGATTTAAAAACGAAACGGGTGATGATTACCAGCCAGAACCATGGCTTTGCCGTTGATGAGAAACATCTGCCGGATAACCTGGAAGTGACTCACGTATCTTTGTTCGATGGAACATTGCAGGGTATTCGCCGCAAAGATAAGCCGGCCTTTAGTTTCCAGGGGCACCCCGAAGCAAGTCCGGGGCCGCACGATGCCAGTGAACTGTTTGACCAATTTATTGAATTGATGCAGGCCAAAGCCTGATTCGTCGAATGATATTCGATGCCGTCATCCGTAGCGAAAGGACAGATAGAGCGACTTTATGCCAAAACGTACCGACATTAAAAGCATTCTGATTCTGGGGGCAGGCCCTATTGTTATCGGCCAGGCCTGTGAGTTTGATTACTCCGGCGCTCAAGCGTGCAAAGCGCTGCGCGAGGAAGGTTACCGAGTCATTTTGGTAAATTCTAACCCTGCTACCATTATGACTGACCCGGAAATGGCCGATGCAACTTATATCGAGCCAATTCACTGGGAAGTAGTAGAGAAAATTATTGAGCGTGAGCGTCCAGATGCGGTGTTGCCGACCATGGGTGGTCAAACCGCTTTGAACTGTGCGCTGGATTTAGACCGTCACGGTGTACTGGAACGCTACAAGGTTGAAATGATTGGCGCCAATGCCGATGCGATTGATAAAGCAGAGAACCGTGATCGCTTCGACAAAGCGATGAAAGCGATTGGTCTGGAAACACCGAACGCTGAAATGGCTCATAGCCTTGATGAAGCCTTTGATGTTCTTAGTCGACTGGGCTTTCCTTGTATTATCCGACCGTCCTTCACTATGGGCGGCAGTGGTGGTGGTATTGCCTATAACCGCGAAGAGTTCGAAGAAATTTGTCGACGCGGGTTAGACCTTTCTCCAACCAACGAACTGCTAATTGATGAGTCATTGCTGGGTTGGAAAGAGTATGAAATGGAAGTGGTACGAGACAAAAGTGATAACTGCATTATTGTCTGTACCATTGAAAACTTTGACCCTATGGGTATTCACACCGGTGACTCAATTACGGTTGCCCCTGCCCAGACGTTGACAGACAAAGAATTCCAGCTAATGCGTGATGCGGCAATGGCTGTTCTGCGTGAAATTGGTGTGGAAACTGGTGGTTCAAACGTACAGTTCGGTGTTAACCCTGATACCGGACGTATGGTCATTATCGAGATGAACCCACGGGTTTCCCGTTCGTCGGCTTTGGCATCAAAAGCCACAGGCTTCCCAATCGCTAAAGTTGCTGCGAAGCTAGCGGTTGGTTATACGCTGGATGAACTGGAGAACGAAATAACTGGTGGTAAAACACCAGCATCTTTCGAGCCAGCGTTAGACTACGTTGTAACGAAAATACCGCGCTTTAACTTTGAAAAATTTGCTAACTGCAATGACCGACTGACCACGCAAATGAAGTCGGTAGGTGAAGTCATGGCTATTGGCCGTAACTTCCAGGAGTCGATGCAAAAAGCCCTGCGTGGTCTTGAGCTTGGAGCCTCGGGTTTTGACCCTATTGTGGACTTAGAAGCTAAAGATGCTCGTTCAAAAGTCATCCGTGAATTAAAAGAGCCGGGCGCAGAGCGCATCTGGTATATCGCCGACGCCTTCCGCTTAGGAATGACGGTACGCGAAGTCTTTGAGCTGACACGCATAGACGAGTGGTATCTGATTCAGATTGAAGAGCTTGTACACCTCGAAAAAGAAATTGATGAACTTGGTTTAGCCGGGCTCACCGCAGACGTTATGACGGTATTGAAACGCCGTGGTTTTGCTGATTCCCGTATAGCCGACGTTCTGCATGTGAGTGAAGCAGAAGTTCGTAAAAAGCGTTATAAGTATAAAATTCATCCTGTTTACAAACGTGTTGATACCTGTGCGGCTGAATTCGCCTCTGGCACAGCTTACATGTATTCAAGCTACGATGAAGAATGCGAAGCGGCGCCGACGGACAAAGAAAAAATCATGGTTATCGGTGGCGGGCCTAACCGTATAGGGCAGGGCATTGAGTTCGACTATTGCTGTGTGCATGCCTCGCTGGCGCTGCGCGAAGACGGTTACGAAACCATTATGGTTAACTGCAACCCAGAGACTGTGTCTACCGACTATGACACATCAGATCGTCTCTACTTTGAGTCTATTACACTCGAGGATGTCCTTGAAATTGTTCGTATTGAAAAGCCTAAAGGGGTTATTGTTCAATACGGTGGTCAGACTCCGTTGAAGCTGGCGCGTGAGCTTGAGGCCAATGGCGTTCCAATTATCGGTACATCGCCTGACGCGATTGACCGTGCGGAAGACAGAGCGCGTTTTCAGACTGCAGTACGCCGCCTGGGATTAAAACAACCCGAAAACTCAACAGTTACAGGCTTTAACGAAGCACTAACTGAGGCTAAACGTATCGGTTATCCGCTAGTTGTTCGTCCCTCTTATGTTCTGGGTGGCAGGGCAATGGAAATTGTCTATGATGAAGCGGATTTGCAACGTTATCTGACTGACGCGGTCAAAGTTTCAAACGACGCGCCGGTACTGCTGGATCGTTTCCTTGATAACGCGATAGAAGTTGACGTTGATGCTATTTGCGATGGTACCGATGTTCTAATTGGCGGCATTATGCAGCATATAGAGGAAGCCGGTGTTCACTCGGGTGACTCTGCGTGTTCATTGCCTCCGTACTCATTGAGTGACATTATTCAGGCTCAATTACGTGAACAAATGCGTAAGTTAGCTTTTGAATTGAATGTAAATGGCTTGATGAATGCTCAGTTTGCGGTTAAAGATGATGAAATTTATCTGATTGAGGTAAACCCAAGAGCTGCGAGAACCGTACCTTTTGTTTCTAAAGCAACGGGTGTGCCGTTAGCCAAAGTGGCAGCGCGAGTAATGGTTGGCCAGTCACTGCAAGAGCAGGGCTATGTAAAAGAAATTATTCCACCGTATTACTCGGTGAAAGAAGTGGTTATTCCTTTTGCTAAATTCCAGGGCGTGGATCCTATTCGCGGACCTGAAATGCGTTCAACCGGTGAAGTTATGGGCGTGGGTGAAAGCTTTGAAGAAGCTTATGCGAAAGCGAACCTGGGTGCCGGCGAAGCGCTGGCTAAAAAAGGTAAAGCGCTCATTTCTGTAAAAGACAGTGACAAGCAACGCCTGATGGACTTAGCCCGAGGCTTATTGGCTTTAGGCTTTAGTTTGGAAGCCACGCGCGGTACGGCGAAAATGCTTGGTGAAGAAGGTATCGACTGCAGTATTGTAAATAAACTGCAAGAAGGCCGTCCAAATATTGTTGATGCGATTAAAAACGGCGAATATTGCTATATTATAAATACAGTAGAAGGCCGTCAGGCGATTGAAGACTCGGTCTATATTCGCCGCGAGGCACTGTTGAATAAAGTCATTTACACCACAACATTGAATGCTGCGTTTGCGACAGTAAAAGCAAATACAGCGGATGATCGGGCTCGGGTGAGCTCGGTACAAGAATTACATAAAAGGGTATCGTTAATATGAACCAGATTCCAATGACGGAACATGGCGCGCAATTACTACGAGACGAGCTTAAACGTTTAAAAACGGTGGAGCGTCCGCGCATTGTTGAAGCTATTGCTGATGCTCGCGAGCATGGCGACTTAAAAGAAAATGCGGAATATCATGCAGCGCGTGAGCAACAAGGTTTTTGTGAAGGTCGTATTCAGGAAATTGAATCCAAGCTTTCCAACGCGCAGATTATTGATGTAACTAAGGTGCCAAATAACGGTAAAGTTATTTTTGGTTCCACAGTCACCGTTTACAACACAAAAACGGACGAAGAAGTTACTTATAAAATAGTCGGCGATGATGAAGCGGATATTAAATCAAATTTAATTTCTGTGAATTCACCCATTGCGCGTGCACTTATTGGTAAAGAAATTGATGATATTGCGACAGTAACGACGCCTAATGGTGAAGTTGAATACGAGGTTGTTGCAGTACAATATAAGTAATATTAATAATAAGTTTATAAAAGGCTGGAAACGCAAGTTTACCAGCCTTTTTCTTTTTATTAGCTTTTGAAATGCATTCCTGTTTGTTTTTTATACGATTTATTGTATAGTTTGCTCTTACCGTGTTTTCTAACATTAAATTTACAAGAGAAGATGACAATGGACAAGGAACAGTCACTATCATTTAACACTCTTCAGCATACACCTCTTGATGAACTTAGCGTCACGGAGTGCTTCGAACGTTTAAAACTCATCTCACAAAAGGCAACTTATAAAGATGTTTCCGTGTGGTTAGGTCGCAATGCCAACGATTACGCCAACTGGAAACGTAGTAACAAATTACCTTTTGCCGAAATTATCCGGAAACTACTGCAAGAAAGAATTTCTCTTAACTGGTTTTTCGCTCCGGGTTATACCTTGCACGAACCCAGTTACGCTTATACTCATGGCGACTATGTTAAGACCAGCGTGGTAGAGGAAGAGCGCAAACGGCGAATTGAGTTTTTAAAAGCGCACAAAAAGATAGAGCCGTTATTGAAAGCCTACGGGCTGCAAGATGATGAACAATGCATGGCTTTGATGCTGGATGCGTATTTTTCCACTACAGATAAGTGGATGGAGAAATCGCAGGCATTAGAGTTAGTAGCGAAAGCATTAGCTCTTAAGCCTGCGATTCAAAAGATTAACCGCGAGGAAGGCGAATCTTAGGCTCTTCTGCAGCACGGTATATCACTTGTGTTTTACCGATAATTTGCACTTCAGCGGCACCGGTTTCATGTACAATGGTTGCCATAATTTGCTTTCTGAGCTCGCGATCTTCTTCCGGAACTTTTATTTTAATTAGTTCATGGTGGTCAAGTGCTTGCTCAACTTCTGCAAGAACACCTTCAGTAAGGCCGTTAGCCCCAAGTAGTACGACGGGTTTAAGCGGATGTGCTAAACCTTTTAAATGCTGTTTTTGCTTATTACTTAATGACATTCGATAATATCCATTTTAGAGCTTGATTTTTTAACATTGTAACGCCAGATCAGGTATTCAGGCCAGACAATTAAGGAAACTTCGTTAAATCATGGGAAAAAAACGCAGTGTGAGTAGTCAGCGCTGGCTGAAAGAACATTTTGACGATCAGTTTGTCCAAAAAGCACAGAAGAAGGGATTACGCTCCCGCGCTGTTTTTAAATTGGAAGAAATACAAAAACGGGACAAACTGATCAAAAAAGGTCAAACCGTCGTTGATTTAGGAGCGGCTCCGGGTGGATGGTCACAATACGTTGCTGACTACTTTAACGGCGACGGTCAAATCATTGCTTGTGATATTTTAGCGATGGACCCAATCGCCGGGGTCGATTTTCTTCAGGGTGATTTTCGTGAAGAATCGGTACTGGAAGCTTTATTAGAACGTATCGGCGGTAAAAATGTTGATGTGGTGCTGTCTGATATGGCACCTAATATGAGCGGCAATGGCACGGTAGACCAGGCGCGCTCTATGTATTTGGTAGAGCTGGCGCTGGACATGTGCCATCAGGTTTTGAAACCAGGCGGGAGTTTTGCCGTCAAAGTGTTTCAGGGGCAAGGTTTTGAATCTTTCCTGAAAGATGTACGAGCAGCGTTTAACGATGTGAAAACGAGAAAACCAGAGTCCTCAAGAGCACGTTCTAGAGAGGTCTACTTGGTAGCGACAGACTATAAACTGTAGTACCCTGTTGGGTAGTTGATTTTTAATAGAGGTAATAGGCTTTGAGCGATATGGCAAAGAATCTCATCTTGTGGCTTGTAATAGCTGTCGTACTGATGAGCGTTTTTCAGAGCTTCAGTCCGAGCGGAACGTCATCATCAACCATGGTATACAGCGAATTTGTATCTCAGGTTAATAATGGCAACATTCGTCGTGCTGAATTTGGTGATGATGGACGCACTATTTCAGGTATGACTCGCAATGGTCAATCTTATAAAACCGTTGTACCAACTCAATATGATCCAAAAATTCTGGATGATTTGTTGGCAAACGATGTAGAAACACAAGGTACTCCGCCGGAAGAGCAGAGTATTCTGGCATCTATCTTTATTTCGTGGTTCCCGATGCTGCTGTTAATTGGTGTATGGATATTCTTCATGCGTCAGATGCAGGGCGGTGGCGGCCGTGGGGCTATGTCGTTTGGTAAAAGCAAAGCCAAGCTGATGAATGAAGAGCAATCAAAAACAACGTTCAAAGACGTTGCTGGTTGCGATGAGGCCAAAGAAGAAGTTTCAGAGCTTGTGGATTATCTGAAAGACCCTTCTAAGTTTCAGCGTCTGGGTGGAAAAATCCCCAAAGGCGTGCTCATGGTTGGTCCTCCGGGAACAGGTAAAACACTGCTTGCTAAAGCGATTTCCGGCGAGGCAAAAGTGCCGTTCTTCAGTATTTCCGGTTCAGACTTCGTTGAGATGTTTGTTGGTGTTGGTGCTTCCCGTGTTCGTGACATGTTTGAACAAGCGAAAAAATCTGCGCCATGCATTATCTTTATTGATGAGCTTGATGCCGTGGGTCGCCAGCGTGGTGCCGGACTTGGCGGTGGTCACGATGAGCGTGAACAAACATTGAACCAGATGCTGGTTGAAATGGATGGCTTTGAAGGTAATGAAGGCATAATCGTTATTGCCGCGACTAACCGTCCAGATGTATTAGACCCTGCTTTACTGCGTCCGGGTCGCTTTGACCGTCAGGTTATTGTTGGTTTACCGGATGTTCGTGGTCGTGAGCAAATTCTTAAAGTGCACATGCGTAAAGTACCATTAGGTGATGACGTTAAACCGTCAGTAATTGCTCGTGGTACTCCGGGTTTTTCTGGAGCGGATTTAGCGAACTTAGTTAATGAAGCTGCGCTGTTTGCTGCCCGGGGCGACAAGCGTGTGGTTTCAATGGAAGAGTTTGATAAAGCAAAAGATAAGATCATGATGGGTGCAGAGCGCCGCTCAATGGTGATGACGGATGATGAAAAAGCGATGACCGCTTATCACGAAGCCGGCCACGCCATTGTTGGTCGTCTGGTACCAGAACATGATCCAGTCTACAAAGTATCGATTATTCCACGAGGCCGCGCACTGGGTGTGACCATGTATCTGCCAGAGCAGGATCGTGTCAGCCACAGTAAACAGCATCTTGAAAGTATGATTTCAAGTCTGTTCGGTGGGCGTCTTGCAGAAGCCATTATTTATGGAAACGATAAAGTGACCACCGGTGCTTCTAATGACATTGAACGTGCAACTGAAATTGCTCGTAAAATGGTTACCCAGTGGGGGCTTTCAGAAAAAATGGGGCCGTTGCTATATGCTGAAGATGAAAATGAAGTATTCCTCGGCCGCTCGGTAACTCAGCACAAGCACATGTCAGATGACACGGCTCGCGCTATTGATGAAGAAGTTAAGTCAGTTATTGATCGTAACTACCAGCGCGCGAAAAAATTGCTGGAAGAAAATGAAGATATTTTGCATTCAATGAAGGACGCATTAGTTCGCTATGAAACTATTGATGCCGACCAAATTGATGATTTGATGAACCGTCGCGATGTTCGTCAACCAAAAGACTGGGATGACAGAGACAGTGGTGGTAATGATTCTGACGGTGGGGCTGCTAAGGCAGAGAACACCGAAGAACGTCCGGATCGCCCCATCAATGTTGATAAACCCGGGGATGCAACTTCTTAACGTTGATTCTTTTAAAAAGCCACCGAGAGGTGGCTTTTTTGTAGGACACAGTTATTAGCGGAGCTAAGCCATGCCGAAAAATCCAAAGCCGTTGCGAGTTATGGGAATTGTTAATGTCACTCCGGACTCATTTTCAGATGGGGGGGAGTACAACCGCCTAAATGATGCAATAGACCACGTTGCACAGCTGATTAAAGACGGCGCTGACATTGTGGACATTGGAGGGGAGTCAACCCGCCCTGGTGCTTATTCGGTTGCTGAACAAGAAGAGCTGGACAGAGTCGTTCCTTTGGTAAAGGCGGTAAGAGAGCGTTTTGATGTTGCTATTTCGGTGGACACAACCAAACCCAAAGTCATGACAGAGTCGATAGAAGTCGGCGCGAATATAATTAATGATGTGAACGCCTTGCGTGAAGAAGGAGCTTTGGAAGCGCTGGCGGCGACAAGCGCAGAGGTGTGTTTGATGCACATGCAGGGAGAGCCGCGGAGTATGCAGCACAACCCTAATTACGATGATGTTGTTTGCGACGTTAAAGCTTTTTTGCAAGAGCGTGTCATAGCGTGTGAAAAGGCGGGTATAGGACGCGAGAGGATTTGGTTGGATCCTGGTTTTGGTTTTGGCAAGTCGCAGCGACATAACTATCAGTTATTGCAACGTTTGCAGGCGTTTCATGAATTGCAGTTACCGTTATTGGTGGGAATGTCACGAAAAAGCATGATAGGTCATGTTACTGGACGTGAAGTAAAAGACCGCTTAGCAGGCAGTTTAGCGGCTGCAACCATTGCAGCTATGAAAGGAGCACGTATAATTCGCGTTCATGATGTTAAGGAGACAGTTGATGCGATGAAAGTGGTTGCAGCAACTATAGAAGGAGAACACCTTTGAGTGAGCGTAAATATTTCGGCACCGATGGCGTGCGCGGACGTGTCGGGCAATTCCCGATAACCCCTGAATTTGCTGTAAAGCTTGGCTGGGCAGCCGGGCGCGTACTTGCCGCTAAAGGAACTAGTCGCGTATTAGTGGGCAAAGATACCCGGGTTTCTGGTTATATGCTTGAGTCAGCACTGGAAGCCGGTTTAGCCGCTGCTGGTGTTGGCGTGGACTTCCTGGGCCCAATGCCCACCCCGGGAATTGCTTATCTTACACGCACGTTCAGAGCCGCTGCCGGAATCGTAATCAGCGCCTCTCATAATCCATATTATGACAATGGCATTAAATTCTTTGCTGATAACGGACACAAACTTCCTGATGCGGTAGAGCTTGAAATTGAGCGTTTGCTGGACGAGCCTATGGATTGCGTTATTTCGGAAGAGTTAGGGCGGGCAAAACGCATTAATGATGCCGCAGGTCGTTATATTGAGTTTTGTAAAAGCGTGTTCCCTAACGAAATGACGTTGGAAGGGCTTCACATAGTGGTTGACTGTGCTCACGGCGCGACTTACCACATTGCGCCGAATGTGTTTCGTGAACTGGGTGCTGAAGTGACAGAAATAGGAACCCAGCCAAATGGCCTCAATATTAATAAAGAGTGCGGCGCAACGCACTTAACGGCATTACAGAATAAAGTACTGGAAACCAAAGCAGACCTTGGCATAGCGCTTGACGGCGATGGCGATCGTATCATGATGGTGACTGAAAACGGGCGCCCCATTGACGGTGACGAAATTCTTTATATGCTTGCCGTTACGGCGCAGAATCAGGGGCAACTTCAGGGTGGTGTTGTTGGTACCTTAATGACCAACTTTGCGTTAGAAAAAGAGCTGGACAAACGGCGTATTCCATTCGTTCGTGCGAAAGTCGGCGACCGTTATGTTATTGAGGAACTGGTTAAGCGTGACTGGTATCTGGGCGGGGAGAATTCCGGCCATGTTATAAACCGTCAGCATCACACTACTGGAGACGGCATTATAGCAGGCCTACAGGTATTGGCAGCTATGTATCAGGAACAAAAGTCTCTGGAGAAACTGAGCTGCGACTTTCATAAACTGCCGCAAGTACTTGTTAATGTCCGCTTTGAGAGCGATAAACAGCCGCTGGAATCAGAAAATGTGAAAAGTGTCGTTCGTGAAGTTGAGAACGCTTTATCAGGCACTGGTCGGGTCTTATTACGTAAGTCTGGCACTGAGCCTTTAATTCGCGTAATGGTTGAGGGCGAGAACGAAGCTAAGGTAAAAGCCTTTGCTCAGCAAATTGCGAACGAGGTCGAAGCGGCTACAAATTAAACAGTTAGCGGGTAGTGATGAAAATCTCGCTTGTAAGTTGGCGAGTGTTTCGCTACTATTCCCGCGCTCTGGAGTAGAGGACAAACTATGCCTAATGCATCACTAGTGATTGCAAATTGGAAAATGAACGGAAATCGCGAGCTAACGAAAACAATGTCTGCGGCTTTGCGGGAAAAACTTAACCAGCTTCAGCAAGTTAAGTTAGTCATTTGTCCTCCGTTCACCCTTATTGGCGAGCTGGCTAATCAATGTTATTACGATGACATTGCCATTGGTGCTCAGAGTGTATCTGAACACACTGGTGGCGCCTTTACCGGCGAGATCTCAACCGCACAGCTACAAGAGTTTGGTGTTAGCTATGTACTAGTGGGACATTCAGAACGTCGGCAGCTGTTCGCAGAAACCGACAAAATGGTGAATGAGAAGGCCTTAGCTACTGTTAATGCCGGTATGACAGCGGTAATTTGTGTTGGTGAGAATAAAGCACAACGCGATGAGGGAAACACCTGGGAAGTTGTAGCACAGCAAGCGAAAGCGGCTTTAGCTAACCTTCCTAAAGAACAAGCCGGTAAAATTGTTTTGGCCTATGAGCCCGTTTGGGCAATTGGTACCGGAGAAACGGCTTCACCAGAACAAGCACAGGACGTTCATGCAAAATTAAGAGCGTTACTGGTAGAGCAACTTGGCGCGATTGGTGAGAAAATGCCGTTATTGTACGGCGGCTCAGTTAAAGCTGACAACGCTGCCGAATTATTTGCGCAAAAAGACATTGATGGCGGCCTGATAGGTGGCGCAAGTCTGAAAGAATCAGATTTTGTTGCTATTTGCCAAGCTGCTCAAGGGTAAAATTATGTACGAAATTTTGATGATCGCATTTCTCGTTGTCGCTTTGGTCTTAATTGGCTTTATCATGCTGCAACAAGGCAAAGGCGCAGACATGGGCGCATCTTTTGGCTCAGGCGCATCGAACACTGTTTTTGGTTCATCAGGTTCAGGTAACTTCCTGACCCGGGCAACAGCCGGGTTAGCGGTAGTGTTTTTCATTCTGAGCCTGGTATTGGGTAACTTATCGACCTCTACTGATGAGTCGTCAAATGACTTTTCAGACCTTTCAGTTCCGGCTGAAGAGCAAGAGTTACCTCCAGCGGATGATAAGTCAGAATCTGAATCTGACGTGCCGCCAATTGACTAAGATTTTGCAGAAGTGGTGGAATTGGTAGACACGCTACCTTGAGGGGGTAGTGCTCTTACGGGCGTGCGGGTTCAAGTCCCGCCTTCTGCACCAAAATTAGCTCTCTGATTGTTGCCTCAGAGGTTGAAAATAAACGAAAAATACGTATAATGTGCAACAAGTTTCGGACGCGGGGTGGAGCAGTCTGGTAGCTCGTCGGGCTCATAACCCGAAGGTCGTAGGTTCAAATCCTGCCCCCGCAACCAATTTTAGTAGCAGCGTTTCGCATTAAGGCGTCGCTTTTGCTAAAATAACTGACAAAGGGTCCAGTGTTCAGAAAGCCCCGCAGCAGCTCGGGGCTTTTTGCTATGCGGCCTTAGCTATCTTAGGATAGCCAGAACACTGGGCGCTTGCGCCCTTTTTTTGTTTCAGGAGGCAGTAATTGGCAAATTTGCAAGAACGGTTAACCGATATAATTCGCCCAGCGGTAGAAGCGCTGGACTTTGAATTGTGGGGCGTAGAATTTATTCGCGCCGGTAAGTTTTCAACATTACGGGTATATATCGATCATCCGGAAGGTATCAGTGTGGATAACTGTGCAGACGTGAGTTATCAGGTCAGCTCACTACTGGATGTTGAAGACCCTATTAATGTTGAATACAACCTGGAAGTGTCCTCTCCGGGAATGGAAAGACCGTTTTTTAATGCCCAACAAATGCAGCCTTATATAAATGAAACCGTTGCTTTTGAGTTAGTAGCGGCGCAAAAGAACAAAAGAAAATTTAAGGCAGAATTGATTGCGGTTGAGGGTGAAGAACTGACCCTTGCCGTTGATAACGATACTCTTCAGGTGAATATGCGTGATGTGAAAAACGCTCACCTGGTTCCGGCATTTGATTAAAAGATTGCGTTGGCGAGGCAGCACTCATGAGTAAAGAAATACTGTTAGTCGCAGAAGCGGTTTCAAACGAAAAAGCAGTACCACGCGAAAAAATATTTGAAGCGTTAGAGTCAGCATTGGCTCATGCGACCAAAAAGAAGTACGACGGCGATATTGAAGTTCGCATTGATATCGATCGTACCACCGGCGAGTTTGATACATTCCGTCGTTGGTTAGTCGTTGAAGACACGGATTCAGGGTTAGAACATCCTTACCGTGAAATTAGCTTGTCAGCAGCGCAATATGAAGACCCGTCTGTACAAGCCGGTGATTACGTAGAAGAACAAATTGATTCGATACAGTTCGACCGTATTACGACCCAGACTGCCAAACAAGTCATTGTACAAAAAGTACGTGAAGCCGAACGAGCTCAGGTTGTTGATGAATACCGTGAGCAAGTGGGTGAAATGGTCAGCGGTATTGTTAAGCGTGCGAACCGGGAACACGTTATTCTGGATTTAGGTAATAACGCAGAAGCGATTATTTATCGTGACGAAATGTTACCGCGTGAATCGGTGCGTCCTGGCGACCGTATTCGCGGTTTGCTCTATGACGTTCGTCCAGAAGCTCGTGGTGCACAATTATTTGTAAGCAGAACTAATCCTAACTTCTTGTTGGAATTGTTCCGTATCGAAGTGCCTGAAATAGGCGAAGAGATGATTGAGTTACGTGGTGCTGCCCGAGATCCGGGGTCGCGTGCTAAAATTGCGGTTAAGAGCAACGATAAGCGTATAGACCCTGTTGGGGCTTGCGTTGGTATGCGCGGAGCACGAGTTCAGGCGGTATCCGGTGAACTTGGCGGCGAGCGCGTAGACATTGTGCTCTGGGATGATAACCCGGCTCAGTACGTGATTAATGCGATGGCACCTGCTGAAGTAGCGTCTATAGTTGTGGATGAAGATGCACACACAATGGATATTGCGGTTGCGGCAGATAACCTGGCGCAAGCCATTGGTAAAGGTGGACAGAATGTTCGCCTGGCCAGCCAGCTAACCGGCTGGACGCTGAATGTTATGACCGAAGATGAGTTCAATGAGAAAAATGAAGCTGAAACTCAGCGTCTATTGAACTTGTTCGTGTCGACTTTAGATATCGATGAAGATTTTGCAAATGTACTGGTTGACGAAGGCTTCTCTTCACTTGAAGAAGTGGCTTATGTTCCGGTTGCAGAATTCCTTGATATTGAAGGAATGGACGAAGATATCGTAGAAGAATTACGTGGCAGAGCGCGTGCTTATTTAACCACGAAAGCTTTGGCTACAGAAGAATCTCTGGAATCGGCTGAACCAGATGACACACTGTTAAACCTGGAAGGAATGGAGCGTCACCTGGCTTATGTATTAGCCAGCAAAGGCGTGACAACTTTGGAAGAGTTAGCGGAACAGGGTGTTGACGACTTAGCCGATATTGAAGAATTAAATGAACAGCAGGCTGGCGATTTAATTATGAAAGCTCGCAATATTTGCTGGTTCAATGAAGAACAGTAGAACGATCAGCGGAGGTACAACAGACTATGGAAGAAGTAACGCTCGATAAGCTGGCCACAGATGTCGGTACAACAGTTGATCGTCTGGTTCAGCAGTTCGCTGAAGCGGGCATGACCAAGAAAGCGGGTGATTCTGTTAACGAAGAAGAGAAACAGAAATTACTGGCTCACTTGAATCGTCAGCACGGCGGTGGCGGCAGCTCTGAACCCAGCAAAATGACTTTAAAGCGTAAAACAAAAAGTACGTTAAGCGTTGGCGGTGGAAGAGATTCTAAATCCGTTCAGGTAGAAGTGCGTAAAAAGCGTACTTACGTGAAACGTTCAGCAAGCGAAGAGCAGGAACGTGAAGAACAAGAGCGCTTAGCACAAGAGAAAGAAGCGGAAGAAGCGAAGCTTCGCGAAGAAGAAAAACAGCGCGAAGAAGAGCAGCAGCGTAAAGAAGCGGAAGCCAAGGCTAAAGCAGAACGCGAAAAGGCTGAGAAAGAAAAAGCTGAAAAAGAAAAGCTGCGCAAAGAAAAAGAGAAAGAGCGTCAAAAAGCAGAAGCTGAAAAGCGTGCTGCAATGACACCTGAAGAACGTGAAGCGGCAGACAAAGCGAAAGCCGATGCCGAAAAATTGAAGCGTCAACAGGAAGAAGAAGCTCGTAAGAAAGCAGAGAAAGAAGCGGAAGCGCAAGCGGAAGAAGCTCGTAAACTGGCGGAAGAGAATGCAAAACGCTGGGAAGAAGAAGAGCAAAAACGTAAACAGCAAGAAAAAGAAGACGTGCACTTTACAACGTCATCTACCGCTCAAGAAGCTGAAGACGCACAAGACTTTGATGAAGAACGTAAAAGCCGTAAACGCGGTAAGAAACGTCGTCGTAAAGATGAAGAAAGTGATGAGACTCCACGCCGCGAGAAGCGTCGTAAAGGTGCTCGTCGCGGCTCGTCGCTGCAACAGGGCTTTAATAAACCAGCTCAACCAGTTGAACGTGATGTGAAAATTGGTGAGACCATTACCGTTGGTGAACTTGCTAACCGTATGGCGGTTAAAGCCAGTGACCTTATCAAGACAATGATGAAAATGGGCGAGATGGTCACCATTAACCAGATTCTTGATCAGGACACCGCCGCCCTGGTGGTTGAAGAGTTGGGTCATAAACCTGCATTAGTAAAAGATAATGCGCTGGAAGAAGAAGTGCTTTCTGACCGTCAGGAAGGCGGTGAAGAAGCACCTCGTGCGCCGGTCGTTACGGTTATGGGTCACGTTGACCATGGTAAAACATCTTTGCTGGATTACATTCGTAAGGCCAAAGTTGCATCTGGCGAAGCGGGTGGTATTACTCAGCACATTGGTGCATACCACGTTGAAACCGGTCATGGCATGGTGACTTTCCTGGATACTCCGGGACACGCCGCCTTTACTTCTATGCGTGCACGTGGTGCAGGCGCAACAGACGTTGTTATTTTGGTGGTTGCAGCAGATGACGGTGTTATGCCGCAAACCAAAGAAGCGGTTCAGCATGCGAAAGCAGCTGGCGTTCCATTGGTTGTTGCTATCAACAAAATGGATAAAGAAGGCGCTGACCCCGATCGTGTGAAGAACGAGTTGTCGCAATTGGAAGTTATCCCTGAAGACTGGGGTGGTGACGTACAGTTTATTCCACTGTCGGCTCACACTGGTGAAGGCATTGATGAGCTGCTAGAAGCTATCTTGCTGCAATCTGAAGTACTGGATTTACGTGCAGAGAAAACCGGGATGGCCTCAGGTATTGTGGTTGAATCACGTCTGGATCGTGGTCGTGGCCCGGTAGCAACAGTATTGGTTCAGCGCGGTCTGTTGAAGCAGGGCGATGTTGTACTGTGCGGACTTGAATATGGTCGTATTCGTGCGATGCGCGACGAAACCGGTAAAGAAATTAAAGAAGCGGGTCCATCTATTCCTGTAGAAATACTGGGTCTGTCCGGTGTCCCTCAGGCAGGCGATGAAGCAACGGTTGTAAGAGACGAGCGTAAAGCGCGTGAAGTTGCTAACTATCGTCAGGGTAAATACCGTGACGTGAAATTAGCTAAGCAACAGAAAGCGAAACTGGAAAACATGTTTGCGGACATGGCTGAAGGTGATGTTGCCGAGCTTAATATCGTCCTGAAGTCTGATGTACAAGGGTCACTGGAAGCGATTTCTGATGCCTTAACCAAACTGTCAACCGATGAAGTGAAAGTGAACATCATTGGTAGCGGCGTTGGTGGTATCACCGAGACCGATATTTCTCTGGCCAGTGCCTCAAATGCCATTGTTGTTGGTTTTAACGTTCGTGCTGAAGCTGCAGCCAGAAAACTGGTTGAACAGGAAAATGTCGACTTACGCTATTACAGCGTTATTTACGACTTAATTGACGAAGTTAAAGCGGCAATGAGCGGTATGCTGCAGCCTGAGTTTAAACAGCAGATTATTGGTTTGGCCGAAGTTCGTGATGTCTTCAAGTCACCTAAGATTGGTGCCATAGCTGGTTGTATGGTTACTGAAGGTGTGGTGAAGCGTTCAGCTCCAATTCGCGTGTTGCGTGATAACGTTGTTATCTACGAAGGTGAGCTGGAATCATTACGTCGCTTTAAAGACGATGTTCAGGAAGTTCGTAACGGCATGGAATGTGGTATCGGCGTTAAGAACTACAACGATGTCAAAGAAGGCGATCAGATCGAAGTCTTCGAAACCATTCAGATTGAACGTACGCTGTAATCAAGGACACAGGAATTTATGGCTCAAGAGTTTAGCCGTACCGAAAGGGTACGGCACCAGCTACAACGAGAAATCGCTATGATCCTGCAACGCGAGATAAAAGATCCTCGCGTTAGCATGGTCACAGTATCCGACGTGGAAGTTTCTCGTGATTTAGCTTATGCCAAAGTGTTTGTTACCTTTTTCCAAGATGACCCTGAGCAAATAAAACAGGCGTTAAAAGTGTTAAATGAAGCCTCAGGTTTCATTCGCTCTTTATTGGGTAAACGCATCAAAGCACGCATTGTTCCGCAACTAAAATTTCAGCACGACGCCTCTTTAAACGAGGGGATTCGTATGGGCAAATTGGTTGCGGAAGCTCGTGAACGAGATAAGAAAAGCAGCGAAAACAGCGGAGACGATTAATGTCTAAAGCTCGTCTACGCAAAGGCCGTGCTGTCACGGGCGTAGTATTATTGAATAAACCGCAGGGCATGAGTTCAAACCATGCCCTGCAGCGTGTTAAGCGCCTGTATAATGCACAAAAAGCTGGTCATACTGGTGCGCTGGATCCTCTGGCAACCGGTATTCTGCCAGTTTGTCTGGGAGAGGCGACTAAGTTCTCGCAATATTTGTTGGATGCCGATAAAGCCTACCGGGTTGAAGCTACGCTGGGGGTAAGAACAACCACCAGTGACGCCGAAGGTGAAGTTGTAGAGGAAAAGCCTGTTGCAGTCGATGCTGCTACTGTTGCTAACGCAATAAAGCAGTTTATTGGTGAACAGGAACAGTCCCCCTCTATTTATTCGGCACTGAAGCACGAAGGTCGTCCATTATATTATTATGCGCGACAAGGCATTGAAGTACCGAAAAAAACGCGCACAATCACCGTCCACTCTATCGAACTGCTTGGTATTCAGGACAATAAAGTGACCCTGCAAGTGAGTTGCAGCAAAGGCACCTATATTCGTACTTTAGTTGATGACCTGGGTCAGTTACTAGGCTGTGGTGCTCACGTCTCCATGTTACACCGTAACGCAGTGGCTGACATAGCAGAAGCCGCTATGGTGACTCTGGAACAACTGGAAGCGATAGCAGAAGAGGGCTATGAAGCTCTGGATGCGTTATTGCATCCGGCTGATTTATTACTGGGCGAATTGCCCGTGGTAACAGTAACTCAAGAGCAAACTCGCGACTTTTTGCATGGACAGCCCATTCCTTTACCTGAGCAAAATGGTAATGAAGCAGAAGAATGGCGGGTTACGACTGAAAACTCGCTATTTCTTGGCGTTGGACGGGTGAAAAATGCGGAATTATGGCCGCGCCGCGTTATTGCACGAGAGCATGTGGATTTATAGTTGTTTTTATGGCGGGTGACGAGTATAATCGCCGCCTTCATATCGATGCTGAATTAGTGATTGGCGTCGATCATTTTGACAAAACTTAGGAGTTATCATGTCACTAACTGTTGAACAGAAAGCTGAGATTTTAAAAGAATTTGGCCAAGGCGAGAACGATACCGGTTCTCCTGAAGTGCAAGTTGCGCTTTTAACTAAAAACCTGGCTGAATTACAAGATCACTTTAAAGAACATAAGAAAGATCACCACTCACGTCGTGGTCTGTTACGTATGGTTAGCCGCCGTCGTAAGCTTCTTGATTACCTGAAGCGTAAAGACGAAAAACGCTACGTAGCTATCGTAGAACGTCTTGGCATCCGTCGCTAAGACAAACGTTCTGAAAAGAATAAAATAAAAAGGGCCTTCAGGCCCTTTTTTTGTATTCTTTTTTAGGTTTATGGGTCTTAATTTCGTCACAATTCCCCTATACTATGCGGTGAGATAAATAAAGAGAGAAGACGAGTATCAATCCGGATACTCTATATTTTGAAGGTAAAGGAAAGCAACGTGAATCCAATAACTAAACAATTTCAGTACGGTCAGCATACAGTCACATTAGAAACTGGCGTAATAGCACGTCAGGCGACTGCCTCTGTACTTGCCAGCATCGATGACACAACAGTTTTAGTGACTGTGGTCGCGAAAAAAGAAGCTCGCGAAGGGCAAAACTTTTTTCCATTAACGGTAAATTACCAAGAGAAAACTTACGCAGCCGGTAAAATTCCAGGTGGCTTCTTTAAGCGTGAAGGCCGTCCAAGCGAAAATGAAACTCTGACTTGTCGTTTAATCGACCGTCCAATTCGCCCGTTATTCCCTGATGGTTTCATGAACGAAGTGCAAGTTGTTGCAACTGTTGTTTCTGTAAACCCTCAAATTAATCCTGATATTGTTGCCTTAATTGGTACTTCAGCAGCGCTGTCTATTTCTGGTGTTCCTTTCGCAGGCCCAATTGGCGCAGCTCGTGTTGGTGTCGTGAACGATGAATACGTATTAAACCCAACCGCAGATGAGTTAGAAAACTCGAAACTGGATCTGGTGGTTGCCGGTACTGATAAAGCTGTCTTAATGGTTGAATCAGAAGCTCAATTGCTGTCTGAAGACCAAATGCTTGGTGCCGTTATGTACGGTCACGAAGCAATGCAGGACGTTATTAAAGCCATTACTGAATTTACTGCAGAAGCAGGCAAAGAGAAGTGGGACTGGCAGGCACCTGCAAAAGATGAAAGCTTACAGACCAAAATACGTGAATTGGCAGAGCAAGGTATTGGCGAAGCCTACCGCACTACCGACAAAGCAGAACGTAAAGGTAAGCTTGACCAGGTTAAAGAGCAGATGGTCGAGAAGCTGACTGCTGAAGATGAAAATGTCGATTTAGAAGAAGCTGGCAAAATTTTCCATGACCTGGAAAGTGACATTGTCCGTAGCCGTATTATTGCCGGTGAAAAGCGTATTGATGGCCGCGACCCTGATATGGTTCGTGCTATTAGTGTGGCTACTGGTGTATTACCGCGTACTCACGGTTCATCATTGTTTACCCGTGGAGAGACTCAGGCGTTGGTAACTGCAACTTTAGGTACCGATCGTGATGCTCAGATGATTGATGAGCTGACCGGTATGAACACCAATCGCTTCATGCTGCATTATAACTTCCCTCCATACTGTGTTGGCGAAACGGGTATGGTTGGTTCACCAAAACGTCGTGAAATTGGTCATGGTCGTTTGGCTAAACGTGGTATTCAGGCGGTTATGCCTAGCCACGACGAATTCCCATACACCATTCGTGTGGTTTCAGAGATAACTGAATCAAACGGTTCAAGCTCTATGGCTTCCGTTTGTGGTTCTTCACTGGCGTTGATGGATGCGGGTGTACCAATCAAGTCTTCTGTAGCGGGTATTGCTATGGGCTTGGTTAAAGAAGGCGACAAGCATGTTGTTCTGTCTGATATTCTTGGTGATGAAGATCACTTAGGTGATATGGACTTTAAAGTAGCTGGTAACACCGATGGTATTACTGCGCTGCAAATGGACATTAAAATTGACGGCATTACTCGCGACATCATGGAAAGTGCATTAGCGCAGGCTAAATCAGCTCGCTTACACATTCTGAAAGTGATGGACGAAGCTATTGGCGGTCACCGTGAAGAACTGTCTACTTATGCACCTCGCTTTACCACCATCAAAATTGATCAGGACAAGATCAAAGACGTTATCGGTAAAGGTGGCGCAGTCATTCGCGAGCTGACGGAGTCAACCAATACCAACATTGAGATTGGTGATGACGGTACTATTAAAGTTGCAGCAAGCGACCAGGCCGATGCCGATGCCGCGATTGAGAAAATCAAGCAGTTAACGGCTAACGTTGAAGTCGGTAAAATTTACCAGGGTAAAGTAGCGCGTATCGTAGACTTCGGTGCATTTGTTACTGTTCTGCCAGGTAAAGATGGCTTAGTTCACATTTCTCAAATTGCAGAAGAGCGTGTTAACGACGTAAACGAATACCTGAAAGTTGGTGATGTTGTTCCGGTTAAAGTACTGGAAATTGACCGCCAGGGTCGAGTACGTTTAAGCATGAAAGAAGCCGCTGAGAAAAAAGAAGAACCAGCAACAGAAGCGCCGGCAGAGCCTGCAGCTGAAGAAGAAAGCAAAAGCGAAGAATAATTGTAAAGATTTTTTCAGCTTTGTTAAAAACCCCGTGAAAACGGGGTTTTTTTATGTCTGCTTTTTGCCTGAATGGCATTGAATGTGCTGTAATAGAGGCCAGTGTTTATTTAAGGATAAAATTATGCAAGAGCGCAGAGGTGTTAGGTTCATAGGAGCTTTGTTGTTATTAGGTGCCATGACGGGCTGTGCCTCGCAAAGTTCATTTAATCAGTTACCTGATACTGTAGTGCTTGCAGAGCCTGAACGCGCAGAGTTTCGTTATGAAATTGAACTGGCGCGCATTGGGCAGATGCTAAGAGAAAATTTAACGGAGGAACAGCGCGGAGAGCTATATTACCGTCGCGGGGCGTTATATGACGCTGTCGGTTTAAGAACTCTTGCCAGAATGGATTTTACCCGGGCTTTAGAATATAACCCGAGGCTGGCGGATGCGTATAATTTTTTAGGTATTCAATATACGCAATTGCAAGAGTTTGATTACGCCTACGAAGCCTTTGATTCCGCAATTGAACTAAACCCTGAACATCGTTATGCCTATTTAAACAGAGGTATTGCCGAATATTACGATGCCAGAACGAAACTCTCTCAGGAAGACTTAGAATACCACCTGGAAAAAGAACCCGATGACCCTTACCGTGTTATTTGGCTGTTTCTCGCCGAACATGAAAATGATGCCGCGTTGGCACAAAAAAGCCTTGAGCAAAACGCTGAGAAACTGGATAAGTCCGACTGGGGTTATCAGATTGTACAGCTTTATGCGGGAAAACTTTCTGAAGAAGAGTTTTTACAACGTATGACTCGTAACTTAGGGGAGTCGGAAAAGCTGACTGAACGTTTGTGCGAAGCCTATTTTTATCTTGGCAAGTACATGCAAATGAAAGGCGAGCAATTACAGGCAGTTAACTACTTTAAATTGGCTTTAATGACCAATGTGTATGCCTTCGTTGAACACCGTTATGCGTCGGTGGAATTAACCCGCATTCGTGAATCGTTACTTAGTCGCTAAAGAGAAAAGGAGTGAAAGTCAGGCTCTTAATTGTGTTGTTTTTACTTGCTCTAAGTGGGTGGTCTCATCAGATTTATAACCAACAACAAGAAAGGAGCTGGTTAGCACATCAGGGTAATACGAAAGCGCAACACCAACTGGCAAATCACCACTGGAAACTTAATAATCGTACCGCTGCTTATTATTGGTGGCAGCGGTCGGCAAAGCAGCATTATTTTCCAGCCATAGAAAGCTTAATCAACGAATTTCCAGGAGCAAATGCCGTCTGGCTTGAACTGGCCGCTGATGCTGGCGACCCAGAGGCTCAAAGGCAAGTGGCTACCGCTGAGCTAGCCGATCAAAACATTTCTATGCACGAATGGATGCATCGCTGGGTAAACTCGAAAGACTCTTGGTTGCAGAGTCAGTTTGGGCTGATTGAACGCTATAAGCCAAGCGCGCAATGCAATATGGAAATTAATGTTGTTGCTGCTGACTCCGGCGAAAAGCTACGCTATCTTAACTTTTTGTCCGCAGTACAAAATGCACCTTTTGATACTCAGAATTGGTGCGTTAGCTATACTTTGGATGAAAACTTATCTTGTGTAACCGATACGCAGAGAAAACGTGCAAATTGTCATTCCGAACAGCAATTTGATAAGCAAGTGCTATTAGCCGAAGAGGGTATTGCCAGTGCCAATAGTCAGACATTGACTTTAACTGCTGACAGTTCAGAAGCAGTTATTCAACATGAGCTGGGACACTGGGTTGGGTTTGCTGATGAGTACGAAATGTCGGAAGTACTCGCCCAGAAGTTTTGCTATGGCTATTACGATCATGACAGCCTGAATATTATTGTAACTGAAGCTCATAACGATTATGCGGCGCAGCAGGTTAAAGCGATTTATAAAAGCCTGCCGTGGAAAGATGAACTCAGGTCCTGGCAAGATATTGCGATTAAGAAGCAAGGGAAGTGGCGTTTAGGAAGCCCGGAGGACGCTATTGTCGGCCTTTTTAAAGCGGATACCTGTAATTCTGTAGATGACAGGCAAGCATGGCGTCCAGTTAATATTAGAACCGCCATGGAGCAGCATGACACCCAAATATGGCCCGAACTCTACTTAAGATTGCTGAAACGCAAAAATTGATACTTTGATTTAGACGCTAATAGCGACTTGCGCCAGAATTAACACTGGGCAAAGTGTTGCCAGAAACCAAATAAGTGAACGAAGCTTGTCGTAGTTGCCTAAATAAGCAATGTGGTAGAGCACTCTAAGCACAATAAAAGAAATACTTAAAAATTCAATTCGGTCGGTGACCTGAGAAGTTGCTAAGGCCGCCAATACAGCCGCAGCAAATAACGGGAAAGCTTCATAGGCATTATAGTGACCGGCAACGGCTCGGGCTCCACGCCCAAGTAACCGTTGCTGTTGAGCTCTGGGGTGTTTATTGTCATAACCGTTATCCCGGTTCTGAAAGTAAACCACTGGTGCCTTAGCCAAAATTGGTAAGACTCCGGCAATGAGTAAACACCACAGTAAAAGGCTCATGGTCATTCTTCCCTAATTAACGTACGGTTTCGCCTGCAGCCTGTAAGTCAGCATGATAAGACGAGCGAACTAGTGGTCCACTGGCAATGTGGCTAAAGCCCATTTCAACACCAGCAACACGCAGTTCTTCAAATTCGTCAGGATGCACGTAGCGCGCTACCGGAATATGATGGCGGCTAGGCTGCAAATACTGTCCGATAGTTAACATGTCGACATCGTGCGCACGAAGATCTTTCATGACTTCCAGTATTTCTTCTTTGGTTTCGCCAAGACCGACCATAAGTCCCGACTTGGTACGGATATCCGGACGCGCTTCCTTGTACTTTTGCAGCAAGTCTAAAGACCACTGGTAATTTGCACCGGGACGGGCCGCTTTATAGAGGCGAGGCACAGTCTCAAGGTTGTGGTTAAAGACGTCAGGCGCTTCACCTTTCAGAATATCGAGCGCAACCTGCATACGACCACGAAAATCCGGTACCAGCACTTCTACCTGAATGTTGTTCTCACTGTGCTTACGAATTTCACGAATACAGTCCGCAAAATGTTGAGCACCGCCGTCGCGTAAATCATCGCGATCAACCGACGTAATTACGACATACTTCACTTTCATGTCGCGGATGGTTTTGCCCAGCTTTTCAGCTTCTTCCGGATCGGGAGGAAGAGGGCGACCGTGAGCAACGTCACAGAATGGGCAACGACGTGTACAAATGTCGCCCAGAATCATGAAACTGGCTGTACCGTGATTAAAACATTCCGGTAAATTTGGACAGGATGCTTCCTCACAAACAGAGTGCAGACCATGGCTGCGCATTGCTTGCTTAATTTCATCAATACGCTCAGTTGAAGAAGGTAACTTAACCTTCAGCCACGAGGGCTTACGCAACATCTGGTCGCGTTCGGTAGGAATAATTTGTACTGGTATCAGTGCCATTTTATCGGCGTCACGCATTTTGACACCAGGTTCAACTCTAACTGGCTTTGACATAATCTTGAGCGAGTCCCGTTTGTTGAAGAATGTTGCTGTAGGAAAGAGAGCTGGTAAAGTGTTTTATCACTGCATCAGCTGCTTCACTAAAGCTATCAGGACCATTGAGATCCTTAGTTTGAATCATTTTTATGCCCGAAAGGCCACAAGGGTTTATTCGGGAAAAAGGTTCCATATCCATATTGACGTTCAACGCCAATCCGTGGAAAGAACAGCCTTTACGAATACGCAGTCCCAGAGAGCAGATTTTATCTGCATCGACATAAACTCCTGGGGCATCTCGACGCGCTTTGGCATCAATTTCGTAGTCGGAAAGGGTTTCAATTACGGTGTTTTCAATGTGATTAACCAGCTGACGGACACCATAATTAAGACGACGGATATTAAGAAGAAAATAGATAACGAGCTGACCTGGACCGTGATAGGTAACCTGCCCGCCTCTGTCAACCTGAATAACCGGAATATCACCCGGAGCGAGGATATGCTCAGCTTTACCAGCTTGTCCTTGAGTGAAGACAGGATCGTGCTCTACCACCCACAGTTCGTCGGCAGTCTGTTCGTCGCGTTGGTCAGTGAATTCCTGCATAGCATGCCATACGGGTTCGTATGGCTGCCTGCCCAATTCACGGATAATTAGGGTATCGTTCATGCCGTCATTATAACGTTTGTCAGCAATAACGGCTAGCCCTATGACTACAGAACGTAGCGAACGTCCTCGATATCTGACAGTGAACGATACAGTATTTCGATATGCTGCTGGCTTTCAACACGCACAGCAACAGAAATTGAATGGTAGTTACCTTTGCTGCTGGGCTTTACAGAAGGACTGTAGTCGCCCGGAGCATGCTCTTGTAAAACTTCTACGACCTGGTCAGGAAGGCTTTCACTAGCAACCCCCATCACTTTAAAAGTAAAGTGACAGGGAAAGTCGACCAGTTCGTCAAAACGAGTTTTTTGCATCTATCTAAACCTTTATTCTTCGGTAAACTGCTGTTTTATATAGTCCATCATTTTCTTGAAGAACCCACCTTCTTCGACCGTTTGCAGAGTTACTAGCGGAAACGAAGCAACATCTTCGCCGTTTAGCTGAAGGTAAACTGTGCCTACGTGTTGACCTTTGGAAAGCGGTGCCTGTAGCTGCTCATCAAGCTCAAAGTTAGCTTTTAATTTATCACGTTGACCTTTAGGTAAGGTAATAACGACATCTTCACTAATGCCCAGCTCGACTTCATCTAAATCACCACCCCAGATACGTTGGGAAATGAAGCTTTCACCGGCAGAGTACGCTTTGACGGTTTCGAAATAACGGAACCCGTAATTAAGTAGTTTTTTACTTTCAACTTTACGCGCTTGTTCACTGTTAGTACCCATAACCACAGCAATTAATCGGGTTCCATCTTCAACTGCCGAAGAAACCAGACTATAACCCGCTTCATTAGTATGGCCGGTTTTAATGCCATCGACATTCAAACTCCGATCCCATAGCAATGAGTTGCGATTGTATTGCTTGATATTATTGTAGGTAAAAGATTTTTCTGCGTAGAGTTTATATTCTTCAGGAGTCTCATTTATTAAAGCACTTGCTAACGTGGCCATATCACGAGCGGAGACGTATTGCTCTGAATCAGGCAGACCGTGACTGTTTGCAAAATGACTGTCTTCCATGCCTATTTGTTCAGCATAATTGTTCATTAAGCCGGCGAAAGCGTCTTCGCTTCCTGCAATATGTTCAGCCATTGCGACACAGGCGTCGTTACCAGAGGAAATAATAATGCCACGGTTTAGGTCTTTAACACTGACCTCTTTGCCAACTTCGATAAACATTTTGGATGATTCAGGGAAATTTTTGGCCCAGGCATTTTCGCTGACAGTAACAATATCCTTCTCGCTAATGCGTCCAGCTAGCATTTCTTTACCAATAATATAGCTGGTCATCATTTTGGTCAGGCTGGCCGGAGGCAGACTTTCATTGGAATTATTTTCTGCTAACACTTTGCCAGTAGTGTGATCGATAAGGATATAGGCTTTCGCATTAACCGACGGCGCATCGGGAACTAATGATTGAGCGGCGAAGCTTGCTGAGCTGAATAATAGGGTTACGGCGGTAAAAAGGTGACAAATTTTTTTCATTGGGATTATCTTTATCTTATCGGTCAAAAAGTGAATCAAATGCGTAAAGAGGCCGAATTATATCAGTTTTGTTGCACAGCGTCAGGAGTATCCGTCTGACTTTGCGCCGCCTTTACGCGAAAAGCTTTAGGGTATCCGGAAGATCGTATTTGCTCGAGTAAGTCGTAGCTTTGCTCTTCTGAAACCGGACCCAGCATTAATTTATGTAGACCATCCGTTTTCTCAGTAGTTGCAATTTCCTGGAACTTGGGCGGTAGGTTGTGTTTTAACTGCGATAAACGGTTAATATTTGATGAAGCAACCAATTGAATATGATAATTCGATTGGCTTCTCGGGGCAGATTGCTCTTCGACTCGCATTGGAGTCTTTAAATTAATGGCTTCAACCCTAACCGGGGCTGTACCACTATCCAGCATACCCAACTTATAAGCTGCCGCAAATGACAAGTCGATAATACGTTCAGGATGGAATGGTCCGCGATCATTTACCCTAACAGTAACGGTACGGTCGTTGTTCAAGTTAGTGACTTTTACATAAGTAGGCAGAGGTAACCGAGTATGAGCCGCTGACATACTGTACATATCATAATATTCACCATTCGAAGTCAGATGTCCGTGAAATTTATTACCATACCAGGAGGCATAACCTTCCTCGACATACCCTACCGCACTGTCCATTACCTTATAGTCATTGCCTAGTACCCGATAGTCCCGATTACCCTGAGGACTGATAGGCTCATGTACGGGAACGGCACTGCGTAACTCCGACTCAGTAGGTAAACGAGTCGGAGCACTGTCTTCATGCTGAGAGTATCGGCCGGAGGGACCGCTGGAGCAACTACTGAGCAAAAACACGCTCAGCATTATGGTTGATAAATTACTGCATTTCATTTTTCAGTTGCTCGCTAAACTGGTAGACAGCCATCGCGTAAAGTGGACTATGGTTATACCGGGTAATGACATAGAAGTTGTCGTATCCCAGCCAGTATTCATAAGCGTCTTTTGTTTCAAACTCAAATACCCTAACTTCGGTGTCATCATTAACCGCCTGATGCTGCGGAAGCTCATAGCCTTTACGCTTAATTTCGGAACGCGTGGTATTGGGTTTCATACCGTCGCTGACTAACGCTTTCCAGTCTTGTTCATTACCAAGAGGCTGTGCCACGGGTTGGCCTTGCTGCCATTTATGTTCTGCAAAATAATTAGCCACACTACCAATAGCATCGACCGGATTCGTCAGGATGTCTCTCTGTCCGTCGTTGTCAAAGTCGACTGCGTAATGCCGATAGCTGGAAGAAATAAACTGACCGAAACCCATAGCGCCAGCGTAGGAACCTTTAGCTTCGGCTACGTCCCAACCTTCTTCAGTTGCTAACTGAAAGAATTCGCTAAGTTCGGAACGGAAGAAATTTGAACGAGGAGGATAATGGAAACCTAAAGTGTAGAGTGAATCCAGAACGGAATATTTCCCCATATAATTGCCGTAAAAGGTTTCGACGCCAATGATTGCAACTATGATTTGAGCAGGTACTCCGTATTCAGCTTCTGCACGTTCCAGCGTTTCTTTATGTTTTTTCCAGAACTTAACGCCCGCTTCTAAGCGTTTTTCAGTTAAGAAAATAGGGTAGTATTGGTACCAGGGCTTGGCTTCCCATGGACGTTGAATGGCTTCAAGAACCTCGTCGTTTTTCTGGGCAGTCAATAGCCATTGGCGAACTTGCTCTTCGTCAAGTTGGTGCTGTTCTACCTGCTGCTGAATAAACTTTTCAATCTCAGGGCTTTGCTCCTGAGCATTTGCAGGTAAGCTGCTTGTTGCGGTTAGCAACGCTAATCCTAATAAGGTGCGCATAAAGTTTCCCTGTTTTTTTAGCCATTTTTCATAACTAAGCGATGATGGGTCGCAATGGACATGAGCATGCCGAAGCCGGCCATAAGTGTCACCATCGACGTGCCACCATAACTGATTAAAGGTAATGGTACCCCAACCACTGGCAATAGTCCTGAAACCATACCAATATTTACAAATACATAAACAAAGAAGGTCAGTGTCAGTGAACCGGCTAATAACTTACAAAAGATATCCTGAGTTTGCAGAGCAATAATTAGGCCTCGTAAAATAATGAAGCCATACAATGCAAGCAAAAGGATAACTCCGGTAAGGCCAAATTCTTCACTAAAAACAGAAAAAATAAAGTCGGTATGACGCTCCGGTAAAAACTCCAGTTGAGACTGAGTTCCCTGAAGCCAGCCTTTGCCATCAATGCCGCCTGAACCGATGGCAATTTTTGACTGAATAATGTGGTAGCCTGAACCGAGTGGATCACGCTCAGGGTTTAAAAAAGTGAGCACCCGTTGACGCTGGTAGTCGTGCATAAGATAAAACCAGAGTACCGGGGTAAAGGCTGCGGCAGCAATAGCTGCGGCGGTAACTAACTTCCAGCTTAATCCCGCTAAAAATATAACGAAAAGTCCAGCGCAGGCAACCAGCAGTGAAGTTCCTAAATCGGGTTGGCGGGCAATGAGTAATGTTGGAATAATCACCAGCACTAAAGCGCCAAACAGCCTATAAATGGAGGGCGGGATAGGGTGTTGATTCATATACCAGGCCAGCATAAGGGGCATGGCAAGTTTCATTATTTCTGACGGCTGTATGGTTAAAGGGCCTATATCCAACCAACGTTGAGCGCCTTTTCCCATTTCACCAAAAACAAGTACGGCCACTAGAAGCAGAACCCCGCCACAGAAAGCTGGCACGGCAAAGCGAGATAGCGCACGTGGCGGAATTTGTGCAACCACAAAAAGCACAACAAAAGATAACCCTATACGTATCGACTGTCTTTCTACGACTTCCAGGTCCTGCCCAGCAGCGCTGTAAATAACAAATAAACTAAGAACCGAGAGTACAATCAAAGGAATAAGCAGAGGCCCGTCAATGTGTAACTTCTTCAGAATAGGACTTCTTTGACGTTCTTCAGTTGTCAGCATTTGTTTTTTCCTGCTGTTTGTTGCCATTGTTAAATCGGGCGTGCCAGACGTCTAATATTTCTCTCGCTACCGGTGCCGCGACACTTCCACCGCCCCCAAGAGAGTTTTCTATTGCCACTACGACAACAACTTCAGGGTCGTCTGCCGGAGCATAACCCACGTACATCGCATTATCGCGGTAGCGCTCGGCAATATCTTCTGCATTATATTCCTCTTCCTGTCCCAGGCTTCTGACCTGAGCTGTTCCGGTTTTGCCTGCCGATGAGTAGGGCGCGTCTTTAAAAGCTCTATGCGCTGTACCTTTAGGTGACATATTGACGTTACGCATTCCCCTAGTGATAATTTCCCAGTTACTGCTATCGGATAAGGTCAATTTTTCCCGGTGAGCGATTAAAGCTTCTTCAAATACACCGTCCTGTATTTTGCCGCGAAGCAACCGGGGAATAAGGTGCTCACCTTTATTTGCAACCATGGCAGTTGCAACGGCCAGTTGCATAGGCGTTGCCGTCCAGTAACTCTGACCAATACCGACAGAGAGAGTTTCGCCCGCATACCAGGGCTGACCAAAACGAGCTCTCTTCCAACCACGAGAAGGCATTAGTGCAGAGACTTCTTCGTGAATATCTATTCCTGTTCTTTCGCCAAAACCAAACTCAGTCATAAAACTGGATATCTTATCAACGCCGAGCTTAAGGGCTAGATCGTAATAAAATGTATCACAGCTTTCAGTAATGGCTCTTTCTACATCGACCCAGCCGTGTCCCCAGGCCAGCCAGTCGCGGTAGCGTCGGTCAACGCCTTTTATTTCAAACCAGCCGGGATCCCATATGCGAGTATCTTCTTCAATGGTGCCATCCTCTAATCCAAGCAGACCTATCTGAGGCTTAATGGTAGATGCAGGGGGGTAAGCCCCTTGGGTTACGCGGTTAAGTAACGGACTCTGAGTCGAGTTCAATAACGATTGATATTGCTTAACCGAAATGCCATTGACGAACCAGTTTGGATCGTAGCTGGGTGCGCTGACCATAGCCAGTATTCCACCGGTGGTGGCATCCATTAATATGATAGAACCGCGTCGCTCACTCAGTAATTCCGCAGCTTTTCGCTGTAATTCAAGATCCAGCTCCAGGACGATGTCCTGACCCGGTTTAGGGGCTTCAATACTCAGTGTCCTAACTGCACGTCCCCGGTTATTTACCTCTACGCTCTGATAGCCGACTTCGCCATGAAGATCTTTTTCGTAGTATCTCTCTATACCGAGTTTTCCTATAGTCCGACTGGCGGCGTAATTAGGTAGTTCGCCACTTTCGCGCAGACTCTCGACATCTCTTGGGTTGATCTTGGCAACATAGCCAACTGCGTGTGTTAATAATTCTTTGTGAGGGTAGTTTCGTATCAAACGAGCTTCGATACTTATGCCTGGGTATTTATGTTGGTGCGCAGCAAAAACTGCCAGCTGCTTTTCATTCAACTCGTCGAGTAAGGGCACATTATTAAAACGTCGTTGATTTTTTAGATTCCGATAGAAGCGCTCAATAGTGCTGTCAGGAAAGTTGAGTAACTGTTGAAGTTGACTTAGGGTCTGCTCAAGGTTATCGATTTCTTCCGGAGTTACATCCAGACTGTAAATTGGTGTGTTTTCTGCTAATAAAACACCGTTGCGGTCATAGATTAAGCCCCGATTCGGCGCCAGAGGAAGTAATTTTATTCGGTTATCGTTAGAGCGCGTCTGAAGCTCTTTATGTTCACTCACTTGCAGGTGATACATGTTTGACGCCAGAGCAATAAAGGCCGCAACAACAATCACCATAGCAACAAGCACGCGTCGCCCAAAAACGGCCGCTTCGGAATCATGATCACGTATGTGGGTGCGGTGACGCATTATTATTCTTATTCTCTATGGTACGGATGATTGTTATTCAGGCTCCATGCCCGGTAAAGACTTTCTGCGACGATTAACCTCACCACCGGATGGGGTAATGTTAATTTAGACAAAGACCAGCGCTGTTCAGCTGCTGCCAGGCATTCATCGGAAAGGCCCTCAGGCCCGCCGATTAATAGAGTGACATCTCTGCCGTCCATTTGCCACTTCTCTAGTTGCTGAGCAAGCTTAGGTGTGTCCCAGGCCTGACCTGTGACCTCTAAAGTGACTATTCGGTTCCCTTTGGGTATTGCTTGCAGCAGTGATTTACCTTCTTGTTGCATCACGCGGTTTAAATCTGCTTTACGCGTACGCTTTTGAGCTGCAATCTCATGCAGCACTAGCTTACAATCCGCCGGGAACCGCTTTTTATATTCGTTGAAGCCTTCAGTAACCCACGTGGGCATTTTGGTGCCAACGGCGAGTAATTGAATTTGCACTGACTAGCCCCAGAGTTTTTCTAATTGATAGAAATCGCGGATGCTGTCTTGCATAACATGTATAACAACATCGCCAAGGTCAACTAAAACCCACTCCGACTGTTCTCCACCTTCTACGCCAATAGGTGGCGTGCCGGCATGCTTTGCTTCTGTCGCCACATGTTCAGCTATGCTTCTTACATGCGTTTTCGAGCTGCCAGAGCAGATGATCATGTAATCAACAACGTCCGTTTTATCATGAACATCTAAAATTTGAACGTCACGACCTTTAAGATCATCGATTTTATCAATGACAAATTCACGCAATTCTTCTGCCTGCAAAAGATTTTCTCCGATTTAAGGATTAAAACCCGAAGTTTAACAGAAATTAGGAAAAGTGTTCAGTTACAAATACAGCTGATGTTGTCTTATATAGTCATAAACATTGGAAGGTAGTGGCAGGTTATTCTCACGGTGTTTAAGTTGCTCGCGTAATTCGGTGGCGGCAACATCGACCATCGGGGTTTCTGCAATATAAAGCAGCCCCTGGCGTTGCTCATGCAGGGTGTTTTTATCGCGGGTCAGATGCGTTGAAATAAACTCTTTCAACTCGTCATCCTGAGGGTTAAAAGGTACTCCTGCTCTTGGCATAACAACCAGGTGAGCGTATTCAAGAAGCTGGTGCCACTGATGCCAGCGGTGAAGACTCATTAATGAGTCCATCCCCATCACAAAAAGTAGGGTGTCATCAGGAAACTGGGTTTTAAACTCACTTAATGTATTCGCCGTAAAGGAAGGTCTATTCTGTCTTAACTCCCAGTCCTCGACGGTGAAAGCCGTGTGTTGTTGAGATGCAAGCTTAACCATGTCCAGCCGCTGCTCCGGGCTGGCATCTGGTTGCGGACGATGCGGCGGTACCGCGCTTGGCATTAATGCTAAAGTTGAAATACCGAGCTCTTTCACCAGAGCGACTGCCGTTTGCAGGTGCCCGTTATGAATCGGGTCAAAAGTGCCGCCAAAAATTGCGCGTATCATAGCTGAATAAATTTTTCGTTTGGCTCAATGCCGTGATTAAACACCGAAAGCCCGTCATTAATGGCGTCGGCGTTATTACAGCAAAGTAAACTGAGTAGATGAGTCGTTAGTATAAGAGGGGATTCGCCGCTATCAAGCTTAAGCGCCGCTTCTATTCTCTCAATCAACTGCTGTGCACTCAATAGAGTTTGTTGTCTCAATTGATTTGCGCGCTGGTGATACCCCGGTTGTTGATTAGGCCAAATCATAAATTGACGGAAAAGAGCGTTTGTATCGGCTTGTGTCTGCTTAGCTTTTTGCAACGCTGTTAGCAGTTGTACTTCGCGCTGCAAAATCCAGATGAGCCTGTGAAAATCATTTTCTTCGTCCAGTAACCGTTCCAGCCGATGCAATGCGCCTTCAAAGTCTTGTTGCTGGATACTTTCCTGCAACGCAAACACGCTAAAGCGACTGACATCATCAATTGATGTTTTCAAAAAGTCTTCTGTAATGACGCCATCGTTGCTCAACAATTGCCATTTACTCAGCTCCTGATCCAGAGCAAGTAAGTTTCCTTCAAACCAGTCTGATAACTTTTCCGGAACACCCGAGGCGAGAGTGAGTTGATAGCGTTGAGCACGCTGGTGAATAAAGGCGGGTAGCTGCGATTTATCCGGGCTTTGGGTGCGAACCAGCGGACCGCGCTCTGCCAGTGCTTTGAACCAGCGACTGTTTTGGGTCTCTTTTTTTAACCGGTCGCCAATAACAACCAGAATTTCGCTGTCAGCCTGATTCTTCGCGTATTCGGTCAATGCGGCAGAGCCGTCACGACCGGGTTTGTTTTCGGGCAATTCCAGCTCAATCAGACGCATATTGCCAAACAGACTCATTGACTGTTCTCCGGAAGACAGTTGTTGCCAGTCGAAGTCTTTACTTTGTAACCAATGCACCCGCTCGAGGTCATCGCTGGCTATGCTTTTCCGAATACTAGCCAGCGCGTCGTTCCTGAGTAAAAGGTCATCACCAAACACTAGCAGGACAGGGGGGACCCCATTCTGTTGCAGGTAATGTTCGAGCTTTTCAGGGTAGATAGTTTGCATTGGCTAAGAGTTCTATTCCGACATTTCGGAGATGATTTGTTGCAAAATAAGGCGAGACGCTTCGGCTCTCATTTCATCTACCAGCATTTCCCGTTCGCGGGTTTTAGCCAATGCAAAGTTAGGATCGTCCTGATAGTCGCGCGCCACCTCAACCGTTCGCTCAAGTAGCAGCTTTTCGTTGTTGAACAACTGATAATTGACCTGATACAGAAGCTCGTATTCCGCAACTTGACCGCTTTCAAACAACGACAATGTTCTTCGCTCTAACTTATCTGAAAGAAGCCGAACAACAACAGGTTGTTCCGCTTTAGAGACCTGAATTCCCGAATGAATAAAGCGCTGCTCCATATGCTCACTTAATTCTTTTGAAACCTGGCTTTGCAGAGAAACCGCCTGCAGTGTTTCTGGTAGTTGATAGTTTCCGCGCAGCTGAAAGCCACACCCGTTAAGAGTGGCTATCAGCAGCAGGGTGAGTACAAGGTTTATGGTAACGCGCATAGGTTATCCAACAACAATATTGAGAATTTTTCCAGGCACGTAGATTTTCTTACGAATTTCTTTGCCTTCAGTATGCTTTTGTACGGCTTCTTCATCAAAAGCAATTTGCTCAACTTGTTCTGCGGAAGCATCGGCTGGTACGGTTAATTTAGCCCGAACTTTGCCATTAATTTGCACCACAATCAGTTTTTCGTCTTCAACTAACGCGCTTTCATCAACCGTTGGCCAGTCGGCGAAAGACAGTGGTTCCTGATGTCCCAGTTCCTGCCATAACTGCTCGCAAATATGCGGCGTGATAGGCGCAAGCATACGCACCATAGCATCAATAGACTCAGCTAATACCTGACGGTCGGCATCGCTTTCCAGCGGCGCTTTTTGTAAGTGGTTAAGCAGCTCCATAATAGCTGCTATTGCTGTATTAAAGTGCTGGCGGCGTCCCATGTCATCGCTGACTTTGGCGATGGTTTTATGTAACTCGCGACGCAGCTGCTTTTGGTTTGCATTTAAGCTTTGACCTGTACAAGCGCCACCGGCGTTATTTATGTCGTAAGTCAGTTTCCACAGACGGCGTAGAAAGCGTTGTGCGCCTTCAACACCGGAGTCTGACCACTCCAGCGTCATTTCCGGTGGTGCGGCAAACATCATAAATAACCGTACGGTATCCGCGCCATAGCGTTCAACCATGGTTTGCGGGTCAATACCGTTATTTTTAGACTTTGACATTTTGCTCATGCCGCCGATATTAACCGGCTGGCCGTCTTGCTTATGCTTAGCGCCGGCAATGGCACCCTTTTCGTCACGCTCAATGTCAACCTCAAGAGGCGATACCCATTGCTTACCGCCTTTTTCATCTTCGCGGTAATAGCTGTCTGCCAGTACCATGCCTTGACACAGCAGACGCTTGAATGGCTCGTCAGACTCCACTAAGCCAGTATCGCGCAGTAACTTATGGAAGAAACGGGCATACAGCAAATGCAAAATGGCGTGTTCAATACCACCAATATACTGATCAACAGGTAACCAATAGTTAGCTTTTTCCGGATCCAGCATGGCATCATCAGTTTGTGCGCTGCAGTAACGGGCGTAGTACCACGACGACTCCATAAAGGTGTCGAAGGTATCGGTTTCGTGCTCTGCCGGCTGGCCGTTATATTCGGTTTTACGCCATTCGGGGTCAGATTTTATCGGTGAATTCACACCGTCCATAACCACATCTTCAGGCAGTTTAACCGGTAGCTGATCTTCCGGTACGGGCACGGACTCGCCATTTTCCAGGTTCAGCATTGGAATTGGAGTTCCCCAGTAACGCTGACGAGATACTCCCCAGTCGCGTAAACGGTAATTAACTTTACGCTCACCAATGCCTTTCTCTTTTAGCTCGGTTGCAATAGCGTCAAAGGCTTGTGCCGAGCTCATGCCGTTATATGGCCCCGAGTTAATAACGGTACCTTTCTCAGTAATGGCTGCTTTTTCAATGTCACTATCGCCACTAAGAGGCTCAATTACCGGGCGAATTTCCAATTGGTATTTCGTTGCAAACTCCCAGTCGCGCTGGTCATGTGCAGGCACGGCCATAACAGCGCCGGAACCGTAATCCATTAAAACAAAGTTAGCGACCCACACCGGAATTTCTTCGCCGGTCATTGGGTGAACGGCTTTAATACCGGTGTCCATACCCAGCTTTTCCATGGTGGCAATATCAGCTTCTGCAACTTTGCTGTTTTTGCACTCTTCAATGAATTTAGCCAGCTCAGGGTTCGTTTTGGCGGCTTCCGTAGCTAAAGGATGCTGTGCCGCAACGCCCATGTAGGTAACGCCGTAAAGCGTATCAGGACGGGTGGTATAAACGCGTAAAGTCTGCTCCGAGGATGCGACGTTAAAGTCAATTTCGACACCCTCTGAGCGGCCAATCCAATTACGCTGCATCGCTTTGACTTGTTCTGGCCAACCATCAAGCTGATCCAAGTCATCTAACAGCTCTTCAGCGTAATCGGTTATTTTAATAAACCACTGAGGAATTTCTTTCTGCTCGACTTTAGCGCCTGAACGCCAGCCCCGGCCGTCAATAACTTGCTCATTGGCCAGCACTGTCTGGTCTACCGGATCCCAGTTAACCGTCGCATTCTTCTTATACACCAGGCCTTTTTCATAAAGCTTAGTGAAGAACCATTGTTCCCAGCGATAATAATCCGGCGAGCAAGTTGCCAGCTCACGGTTCCAGTCGTAGCCAAAACCTAAGCTTTTTAACTGCTCGCGCATATAATCGATATTTTGATAAGTCCATTTCGCCGGTGCCGTTTTATTCTGAATAGCGGCATTTTCAGCAGGAAGCCCAAAGGCATCCCAGCCCATAGGTTGCATAACATTTTTTCCGAGCATACGCTGATGACGGCTAATGACATCACCTAAAGTATAGTTACGAACATGCCCCATATGCAGTTTTCCGCTGGGGTAGGGGAACATGGACAGGCAGTAGAACTTGTCTTTGCCCGGCTGTTCTTTTGCCGTAAATACGTCTTGTTCCTGCCAGCGTTTTTGCATGGCAGATTCGATTTTGCTCGGGTTGTATTGTTCTTGCATAATTCCTGCTGATTCCGTTTGAATTTAAATATCGGTTTAGCTAATTGCGTACCACATAAGAAGTACAACGACGATGCCGGCCAGACCAAAAAAACCGTTTTCAAAAACAGCGCGTTGTTTGACTTCGGCAGGTTCTGATTTATCAATGGCGAACAGCATGAGCCAAGAAGTTAGTCCCAGACCACCTGCAGCAACAAGCACAGCAAAAAGAATGGCGTCAAATATATTTTCCATAATGAGATCCCTGTGAAAAAATGGAAAAGAACAGCAACAGAATAGTTCTGCTAAGCCTTTATAGTGTACTGATTTTCGCGCCCGATGACTATGTCTGAGCGCGTTTCTTAGTACGTTTTGTAGCGATTACAGGTAACAGGCCAAACAGAGCCAGAATTATAGCCCCCCAGTTACCTATTTTATTAAACAACGTTGAACCACTAACCGGATAAACATCAGCTGATAATGCTGTTGCCGTAAACTGCGGAGCCAGTTCTATGTACTGGCCATGTTCATCAACGGCCGCTGTGACACCATTATTCGTTGCCCGCAACAAGGGTTTACCAAGTTCCATTGCACGCATTCGCGCTATTTGCATGTGTTGCCAGGGGCCATGTGAATCACCAAACCAGGTGTCATTGCTAATGGTTACCAGGTAATCGGTATCGTCGTAGGTATTGCTACGAACTTGCCCTGCAAAAGCTATTTCATAGCATATTGCCATGGCCAGGTTGCTGCCGTTGGCTTTAAGGTTAGGTTGTTGGTATCCCCCGCGGCTAAATGACGACATAGGGAGGTTAAATAATGGAGCCAGTGGGCGCAAAAGGTCTTCAAAGGGAACAAATTCGCCAATGGGCAACAGTTGATGTTTTTGGTAGCGGTTAGCATTACCGTAACTGTAGCTTTCTTCGTCCAGCACAATAACCGAGTTGTAAAAATCGTCGTTTAACCTGTCGTAGTCAATAATACCGGTAACTAAGGCTGAGTCGTTCATACTCGCGGACTGTTCTACCGTATTGAGGACATCACTGGCATATGGCTCAAGCGCGGTTATAGCGGATTCCGGCCAAATAACCAGATCGTGATTAAATTTAGGGCGGGTTAAATCAAGATAGCGAAGAATATTCGGCCATTGTTGTTCAGCCTGCCATTTTAATGACTGCTGAATGTTGCCCTGAACCAGCAATACCGACATAGATTCTGCTTTTCTCTCTGTGGGTTGTATTTTAGGAAATACGACAGCGCAAGTGAGAAAAATAAGTGGAATTAAAAGCGACGCCGGCTTTTTGAACCTTAGTGCCAGAACCAAAGTAATGGCAGTAAACCAAAGAGCCACGGTAATACCGGTTTCACCAATCACCGGAGCCAGTCCGCCGAAAATGCCATCTGTTTGACTGTAACCGAGACTTAGCCAGGGGAAGCCAGTGAATAGCCAGCCTCTGAGTAGCTCAGCAATAAGCCAAAAGAAAGGCAAGCTGAAGCGCCAGGCAAATTTACGATGAGAGAGCTTCTGCCAGCACCAAAATGCAATTGCCGGAAACAGTGCTAAATAAGCAAAGAGCAGTACTAATAGAAGTAGCGTAACCGGAACCGGAACACCACCATATTGATCGATGCTAACGTAAATCCAGCTTAAACCGGCACCGAACAAGCCCATGCCAAAGACAAAGCCGGCCCTGAATGCCCGTTTAGGGGCGAGAGGCCATATCAGCCTTACAACTATAGGCAGTATGATAAATGGCAGCCAATGCCAGTGAAAAGGTGAATAAGACAGCGTCAGGAGAGCGCCGCAAATCACTAACAGCAAAGAGCGCGTAACGCTTCCTGAAAGCTTTATCATTACTGTTCAGACTCCGGCGGGGTATCGGTATCAGAGTCGAGGCTGACCTGCAGTTGTTGAATACGTCTTTTATCTGCGTTAGTGACCCGGAAAGTCATGTTACCGAGTTTAACTTCTTCACCTGCCTGCGGTAAATGGCCAAAGCCGTGCGCAACAAGGCCACCGACAGTATCGTGTTCTTCATCACTGAAGTTGGTGTCAAAGTATTGGTTAAAATCTTCAATGGTAGTTAAAGCTTTTATCGAGTAACGGCTTGGGCTAAGGCGACGAATATTGGTCTTTTCGTCGTTACCATGAGCATCGGTTTCGTCTTCAATTTCGCCAACTATTTCTTCCAGAATATCTTCAATAGTTACCAAGCCAGATACACCGCCGTATTCATCGACAACAATAGCCATATGATAACGGTTGGAACGGAATTCTTTTAGTAACACATCAACGCGTTTACTCTCCGGAACGATAACCGCCGGGCGCATGACTTTGTCCAGCGAAAAGGCTTCATCGGTCATGTTAAAGCCGTAGCTGAGCAAATCTTTTGCTAACAGAATGCCCTCAACGTGATCTTTATTGTCAGTAACAACCGGGTAACGACTGTGTTGAGAATCGATAACGATAGGCAGGAATTCGTCTACACCTTGATGGATATCAATGGTGACCATTTGTGAACGTGGAATCATAATGTCGCGGACTTTAAGCTCAGCGACATCGAGCACGCCTTCAATCATCTCTCTGGTATCGTTGTCTATCAGGTCGCGGTCTTCGGCGTCCTGAATCAAATCGACGAGTTCTTCTCTGCTTTTCGGCTCACCAGCGAATACTTGCAGCAGTCTCGCTGCCCAGGATTTTCCCGATGAGCCGTTGGCTGAGTGGAGGTTGTCGTCGCTCATTGAGTGTTAAGCTCCATATTGTCTGCAGTTTGATACGGGTCTGATATTCCCAGACTCGCTAAGATGTTACGTTCAATTTGTTCCATTTCTTCGGCTTCGTCGTCTTCAATATGATCGTAACCTAATAGGTGGAGAGTACCGTGTATCACCATATGCGTCCAGTGGTCGATGGCTGACTTTTGTTGCTCTTCAGCTTCACGTTCAACGACGCTCTGACAGATAACCAAATCACCTAACAAAGTGACGGGTAATTCGACCGGGCTATTGAAGGGGAAAGACAAAACATTGGTGGCGTAATCTTTATTACGGAACTCATTATTAAGTTGCTGAGCTTCTTCTAATGCAGCAATGCGCACCGTTAGCTCAACCGCTTTATCATTTTTTTTCAGGTAATCCAGAGTGGCCGAGACCCAGTTATGGACAGAGTTTTCCTCTGGAGCCTCGGTAATACCGTCAGCCAGTTGATAATCCAGTGTTAAATCAGCCATTAGCTTTTATCAAATTCTTCGTAGGCTTGAACGATGCGCTGCACTACGGGGTGGCGTACAACATCACCGGCTTGAAAGAAGGTAAAGCTAATGTCCGTTACTTTATTCAGCACCTCAATGGCGTGCCTTAATCCTGAACGTTGGCCGCGGGGTAAATCAACCTGAGTGATGTCGCCGGTAATGACGGCTCGTGAATTAAAACCAATACGGGTCAGGAACATCTTCATTTGTTCACAAGTGGTATTCTGGCTTTCATCTAAAATAATGAAGGCGTCATTCAGCGTACGCCCGCGCATGTATGCCAGCGGAGCCACCTCAATGACGTTACGCTCAATCAGTTTTTCAACCTTTTCAAAGCCGAGCATTTCAAATAAAGCGTCATAAAGAGGGCGCAAATAGGGATCTACTTTCTGAGCTAAATCTCCCGGTAAGAAACCGAGTTTTTCACCTGCTTCTACGGCCGGACGAGTTAAGAGAATACGGCGTACTTCCTGACGTTCCAAAGCATCTACTGCACAAGCTACCGCCAGATAAGTTTTACCGGTACCGGCCGGTCCAATACCAAAATTCACGTCATGAGCCAGAATGGCACGAACATAGCCAGCCTGATTATGATTGCGAGGCTTAATTAAGCCGCGTTTGGTTTTAATGTGAGTCATTTTTTCAGCGGCAGGGTCGCCTTGATCGTCGCTTTGCTCAAGCACTTTTGCCTGCTGAATGGCCAGGTGCACTTGTTCGGGTTCAATCTGGCCTTCTTTGCCTTTTAGGGTTGCCGTCTCAATGTAGAGGTCGAGTAACAATTTGTGCACGGCTGCAACGCTGGCTGCGTGACCTATCAACTGAAACTGATGACCGCGGTGCGTTATTTCTACGCCCAGGCGACGCTCTATATGCTTCAGATTCTCGTCTAAAGGGCCGCAGAGATTGGAAAGCCGACGTGAATCCGTCGGCTCTAGCTCAAAATCAAGTGTCTGTGTTTGTGGACTCAATCGTTTCCTCTTTACTTAACTGGCTTGTCGAGGCATTCGAACAACGCCTAATTCATCAGGCTCGCTCGATTTTCCTCTTTGCAAAATAATTTCTGGTGCCGTATCTACACGAAGCCCCATATCGGCTTCTTCCCGAATTAACTCACCGCGTAGCGAGTTAGGAAGAACTTCGGTAATACGTACATCAACGAACTGTCCAATCATATGGGGTTGACCAACAAAATTTACAACCCGATTGTTTTCAGTGCGTCCGGTAAGCTCCATCGGGTTCTTTTTCGATGGGCCGGTAACCAATATGCGTTGCTCCGTCTCCAGCATACGACGAGCGTGCGCCATAGACTGCTGGTTCAAACGTTGCTGTAATAGCTGCAGCCGCTTTTTCTTGGTTTCTTCACTAATGTCGTCAGGTAAATCAGCCGCTGGTGTTCCCGGGCGAGCACTATAAATAAAGCTGAAGCTCATGTCGAAGTCAATGCTCTGGATAAGATCCATGGTTGCTTCAAAATCGGCATCGCTTTCGCCGGGGAAACCGATGATAAAGTCGGATGACATGGCGATATCAGGACGCGCTTTTTTCAAGGCGCGAATTTTCGATTTGTATTCCAACGCCGTGTGACCGCGTTTCATCATGGTTAATATACGGTCTGAACCACTTTGTACTGGTAAGTGTAAATGACTGACCAGCTCCGGAATGGTTTTATAGGCTTCGGTAATGTCGTCTGTAAACTCAACCGGATGCGATGTGGTATAGCGGATGCGATCAATACCATCAATTGCTGCAACCAGGTGCAGAAGTTCGGCAAAGCGGCACACTTCGCCGTCGTAATGCTCACCGCGATAGGCGTTAACGTTTTGTCCTAACAGGTTGACTTCACGGACGCCTTGTTCCGCCAGTTGTGCAATTTCATAAATGACATCATCAACTGGGCGACTGACTTCTTCGCCACGCGTGTAAGGCACAACACAGAAAGAGCAATATTTGCTGCAGCCTTCCATAATAGAGACAAAAGCGCTGGCACCGTCTGCTTTAGGCTCGGCTAAACGGTCAAACTTTTCAATTTCAGGAAAAGAGACGTCAACCATAGGTGCATGAGTTTCACTGACCTGATTCACCATTTCCGGCAAGCGGTGCAAAGTTTGAGGACCAAAGATAATATCGACGAAAGGCGCGCGGGCGCGTATTTCATTGCCTTCCTGAGAAGCAACGCAGCCGCCAACACCAATCAATAAATTAGGGTTGCTCTTTTTCAGATTTTTCCAGCGACCTAGTTGGTGAAAAACCTTCTCCTGCGCCTTTTCGCGGATGGAACAGGTATTCAACAGAATGAGATCGGCATCTTCGGCTTCTTCGGCAACATCGTAGCCGTGGGTTGAGTGCAGCAATTCTGCCATTTTGGCAGAATCGTACTCGTTCATCTGGCAACCCCAGGTTTTGATATATAACTTCTTACTCATGACCACTCGATGGTTGATGGATTTCGTATAAGGCGCTTATTTTATCGCGTATTGGAGCAGATTGCCAAGTTTGAAATGATTAACTTTTGCGCCGTGTTCGTATGGCAAAATAGCCTGCAACAACAATGATTAACGCGCCCCACAACATGTGCCAGGCAAGTTCCTCTCCAAATAACCAGTAGCCGAGTAACGCGGCGAACAAAACCGAGCTGTAAGTAAACACCCCAACCTTTGCCGGTGGAGCTATGGAAAAAGCTTTGGTCATAGCCAATTGCCCATAAACTGCCAGCAGACCCATAACAATAACGCCCAACCAGTGTTGCGTTGGAATGGGCTGCCATAACCACAGTAGAGGAAGCCCTGAAGCAATGGTGGCAAGTGTGGAAAAGTAGAATACGATTTTACTTGTCGATTCGGTGTCCGACATACGGCGAATGACCGTTTTGGTGAAGGCTGCTAATGCAGCGGCTAAAAAGGCTAAGCCGATGACAGGTGAAAGTTGGCTGTTCATAGGGTCAAGAAAAATAAAGACACCAATAAACCCCAGCCCAATAGCCAGCCAAGTTTGTTTAGCCACATAGTCGCGTAGCCAAAGCCAGCCAATAACCGGAATTAAAAAGGGGGACAACAACAGAACCAAAGTGGCCTGCGCCAACGGTATTGTCGCAATAGCGTAGAAAAACAGGTACATAGCGGCAATGCCCGCAGCACCTCGAATAAGGTGCAGTTTCAGGCGTTCTGTTTTTAAGTTGCCAAGGCCTTTTCGCCATAACCAGGGAAGAAGAACGAGAAAGGCCATCAGGTTGCGGAAAAAGACCAATTGCTCGAAAGGTTGATCCTGACTGATGTATTTAACCAGAGCACTTACGCCTGCAAAACTGGCTTCGGCACTTAAAATAAGCAAAGAAGCAATAATGACCGCTTTTTGTGAACTTTCCCTGGCTTGCATAAAAAACACTCTGAACATCGTCTTATTGACTATGATAACGGAAATTCACAACGAGATGTGTTATTTATAAGGGCTAGCAGGAATGTGAGGAGTGAGGGCGCGGTACATGAAACAGCTATCAGTATTAATAAATGGCGGCGGAATGGTTGGTGCTGCGGCCGCACTAGCATTAGCGCAGCAAGGTGCAAATGTGACCTTACTTGAACCCTTTCCTCCAGAAGAAGATTGCAGTAAAGACCCTGACTGGGATTTACGCATATCGTCTGTGAATAGCAGCAATTGGGAATGGTTACTGGATTTAGGCATTGGCGTTTGTGTGCGTCAGCAGCGAGTCTTTGACTATCAGAAACTGAGCGTGACATCGCAAAGTGGTCATAACCTGAGCTTTCAGGCAAGTGAAGCGGGCTTATCCAAACTGGGCGTTATGGTTGAAAATAACGCTTTGCAGCTGGCGCTATGGACAAAATTGCGCACTCTTAAAAACGTCGACTTACGAACAGGCGACACGCTCGATAAACTCAATGCTGGAACAAAAACGGTGATTTTAAGTCAGGGCGATACGCTCAGTTATGATCTGTTGCTGGGCTGTGACGGAGCCAATTCTAAAGTGGCGCAGCTTGCCGGTTTTCATTATCGGGGCTGGGACTACGACCAACGTTGCTTATTAGCTAATGTCAGTCTGGAAAAGCCAATAGAACCCGAAACCTGGGAAGTTTTTCGTAAGCAGGGGCCTTATGCTTTGCTGCCGCTGACTGAACAACAAGCTTGCCTTATAGACTACGGCTTACGTGACAACATCAATTCCCTGCAGAAAGACAAGGCGGGCCTTGAAGCTTACTTGCGTGAGACCTTTTCTCCTCATATAGGCAACTTCCGGGTGCTTAAAAGTGCTAGTTTTGCTCTGCAGAGAAAACATGCTGCACGCTACATTAAAGAAGACTCTATTGTTTTATTAGGCGATGCTGCACACAGTATTCACCCTATGGCCGGGCAGGGCGTTAACCTGGGGTTTGCCGATGTTCGCTGTCTGGTTGAGGTGCTACAAGAAAATACTCCAAGCGTAGCTTTGGCTAAGTACGAAAAGACCCGGCAAGGCGAAAATGCGAAAATGATGCGGATGATGGATGCTATACAGTTAGGCTGGCGTAGCAGTAATCCAATTATGCAGCTTGCAACCGCAGCATCTCTGAAAATAGCGGCTTTACCGTGGGTGAAGCGTTGGTTATTACAACAGGCTGTGGGCGAATAATAGGCACAAAAAAACCACCTTAAGGTGGCCTTTCTGTTTTTCCACTTTTACTTGAGTAAAATTATACTCGAATAAAGTGGTGCGGAGGGGGGGACTTGAACCCCCACGTCCTTGCGGACACTAGCACCTGAAGCTAGCGCGTCTACCAATTCCGCCACCACCGCAACAGTAGTTAGTATGGCTGGGGCACCAGGGATCGAACCTGGGAATCGCGGGATCAAAACCCGCTGCCTTACCGCTTGGCTATGCCCCATCCTACTAAGATGGCAATCACTTTTGGAAACAACTAATGGCTGGGGCACCAGGGATCGAACCTGGGAATCGCGGGATCAAAACCCGCTGCCTTACCGCTTGGCTATGCCCCAATTTTAGCTGGCTCTGAGAGTTGGTGCGGACGGAGAGACTTGAACTCTCACGCCGTGAGGCACTGGAACCTAAATCCAGCGTGTCTACCAATTCCACCACGTCCGCATCATAATCAGTTAAAGGTTGGTGGCTACGGCGAGATTCGAACTTGCGACCCCAGCATTATGAGTGCTGTGCTCTAACCAGCTGAGCTACGTAGCCATACCTTTTTACTTATCGCTCTCTGTGAGTGCGGCGCGTATTATGCAAATCGCTCCGCAGCCCGTCAACCTATTTTTGAGAAAAAACGATATTAACGGGCGCGTTTGAGCAAAAAAGCAGTTATTTGCTTAAAAAGGCAGCAAATCACCAAGGCAGGCTTTCTCCGTTGCTATGAAAAAACTGTCCGGTGGTATCTAAATTCAATTCTTCAATGCGTTGCATTAAACGTTCAGCTGCGGTTTCCGGTGGAATATCTCCGGCGTGGTTAACCATCTCGGTTTGTACAAAGCCCGGATGCAGCAGAACAACGGAAATACCTTTGTCTTTTAGGTCCAGCGCCAGAGATTTACCTGCGGCATTTAATGCGGCTTTTGACATTCGGTAACCGTAACGGCTGCCCGAGCCATTATCGCCTATGGAACCCATGCGGCTGGTAATTAAGGCCACTTTACTGCCATTTTTTAAGTTAGGAAGCAGGGCTTCTGTTACACGTAGCGGCGCTAACGCATTGACTTCAAACTGAGCACGGATATTACCGGCGTCTAGTTCTCCTAGCTCGTCTTTATGAAGCAATCCAGCGTTATTAATTAAAACATCAATTTTCTTATCACCTAAGGTTTCAGAAAGACGCAGTAAATCGGAGGCTTTGGTGACATCAATGCCCTCAATAATTTCAACGTCCAGCTCTGTTAATTGCTTTGAATTGTTGCGACAAACGGCGATAACTTTGTGGCCTTGTTCGGCGTACTGCCGCGCGAATTCGTAGCCAATGCCACGGTTAGCACCAGTAATTAAAACCTGTTGTTGACTCATTTTGTACTCCAAATACCAGAGGCGTTATTCACTAACGCCACCTTCAGTTAGTTTTTTCGGATCCAGCAATTGCTCAAGCCGGTCGCGACCTAAGTCGGTCATCTCATCGGCGACATCAATAATGGCTCGTCCATCTTTGTAAGCTACTTTGGCAATTTCAGCGGCTTTATTGTAGCCAATGACCGGGTTAAGGGCAGTAACCAGAATAGGATTTTTTGCTAAGGCTTGCTGCAGCCGTTCTTCATTAACTTCAAAGTCGGCAATAGCTTTGTTTGCCAGAGCGTCACAGCTGTTACTGAGTATATTAATGGACTGTAATAAGTTGTAGCCAATAACCGGCAGCATAACGTTAAGTTGGAAGTTGCCTTGCTGAGCAGCCGTCGTAATTGTGGTGTGATTACCATTAACCTGAGCGGCAACCATAGCTACAGCTTCCGGAATGACGGGGTTCACTTTACCCGGCATAATGCTGCTTCCGGGTTGTAGTGCAGTTAGCTGTATTTCACCTAAGCCCGCCAGTGGACCACTGTTCATCCAGCGTAAGTCGTTACTGACTTTGAGTAAGGTGGTCGCCAATGTATTCAATTGTGCTGAGAGCTGTAAGTTGACTTCCTGTCCGGCAATACCCGTAAAAGGGTTGGCTGAATGTTTAAAGTCACTGCCACTGAGCTGAGTCAACTGCTCAGCAAACTCAGCTGCGAATTCTTTAGGGGCATTTATTCCGGTGCCTATTGCTGTACCGCCCTGAGGAAGAACGCGGCTGCGCTGCAGTAACTGCGGAAGCTGTTCAGCGGTAATGTCCAACTGACCGGCCCAGGTCTCAAGTTCTTGCGCCATGGTCATTGGCATAGCATCCATTAAATGGGTTCTGCCAGTTTTTACCACATTACGTAGCTCAATGGCTTTACTGCGAATGGCATCAATAAGGCCTTTTAAAGCCGGTTCTAATTGCTTTTCTACAGCCAGTACACTCGCCACCTGAATGGCGGTAGGTATAACATCGTTACTCGACTGGCTTTGGTTCACATGGTCATTGGGGTGAATTTCAACACCGTTTTGCTTAGCTAAATTGGCAATAACCTCGTTTACATTCATGTTGGAACTGGTGCCTGAGCCAGTTTGAAATACATCAATAGGAAAGTGTTCTAAGTGTTGGCCATTAATGATTTCTCTAGCCGCTTTGATAATGGCGTCCGCCTGCTCTTTTTCTAACTGACCGATTTTAGCGTTTGCTCCGGCCGCACTCGCTTTAACCATTGCTATGGCTTGTATCAGTTGAGTGGGTAAGGTTAACCCGCTGATGGAAAAGTTATCAATGGCGCGTTGAGTTTGTGCAGCATAAAGTGCTTTTTGGGGGACTTTGACCTCGCCCATACTGTCTTTCTCTGTGCGATAATCCTGACTCATGAATATCCCTCCTGTCATTAAGCTAAGAGTAATAGCTTAGTGTCTAAATTCGTATGTCTACACTTACTGTATTTCAAGTACCAATAATGAACCATAGTGGATCATTAATACGTACTCCAATCATAGCGCAGTTTCGTTTTTTCGGTTACGGTTGACTGGTGCGCGCCCAATGGTGATTTTGTGGAGGATCCTGTGTGAAGCGATTTTTTGTTGGTGTTTTTTTCACGGTATTTGCGGTTCAAAATGTAGTTGCAGATACCGTACGGGTTGAGGTTTTGGCCGCAGATGGTCAGCCGTTGGCAAATGCTGCGCTATTAATTGAGAGGGAAAAGCCATCTGTCAAAGTACCTGGGCAGTCGGCGGTAGTTGATCAGGTGGACAAGCAGTTTACCCCCACGGTTAGCGCAGTAGAGCCGGGCACCGACGTTGTTTTTCCTAACAGTGATAACATTCGGCATCATGTTTACTCTTTCTCTGAGGCTAAGAATTTTGAGTTAAAACTCTATTCAGATAAAGAAAAGCCAAGCGTTAATTTTGATAAAGCAGGCATAGTGACTCTGGGCTGTAATATCCACGACCAGATGGTTGCTTATGTGCTGGTAAGTGATGAATACGATATTGCGGTAACGAATGAGCAGGGTATTGTCGAGCTGAATTTGGAAGAAAATGCAGCTCCCGCCGAAGTCAAGGTGTGGCACTATTGGATGGGGGACGAACTGTCTAAAGCACAGAACGTGAAATTAACCTCAGACTCAGGGAAGCTGACTGCGCAGGTGCAAGTATCACCGCCGGTGCAGGAAGATAAAGAGCCCTCGCGGCTGGAACAGCGATTTAATCGCAGAGGGAATTGATGATAACACGGTTCAGAACCCGTTTAATTCTCATCCTTGCAGGACTCGTAGCTGGCGCTTTGTTGGTTGCTTTGGCCGCGGTTTGGGTCGCTACAGAGAATCAGTTAGATCGCTCCATTGAGCGCGAGCTTAGTGTCAGTGAAAGAGTCTTCCGGGAGCTTCTGGATAGTCGTAGCGCGCAATTGCTGCAAGCGGCAGAAGTCCTCACCGATGATTTTGGGTTTAAACGCGCGGTGGCTTCAAAAGATAGGGAAACCATAGTGTCAGCTTTGGTCAACTACGGTGAGCGTATTGAGGCCGAGTTGATGGTGTTGCAAACTCCCGAAGGTGAAGAAATTGCATCATCTCATGCTTTTGATCAGCTACGCATTAACCATAGTGGGGCGGGCTCGAACAGCGAGCTAGCGGTTGTCGAAGAAGAACTGTTTCAACTGGTTACGGTACCGGTTAATGCTCCAAATCTTATTGCCTGGGCAACCTTAGGTTTTGAAGTGGACTCGGGTTTAGCTGAAGAGTTAAAAAACCTGGCTAATGCCGATATCACCCTGTGGCTGGAGAATTCAGGGAAAGTTATTGCTTCCAGTCTGGCGGCACGGCAAGTGTCCTCGTTCGCAAAAGCGTTGAACAAAGACGGCCATACTCTTGATAACTGGCTGTTAAGTCAGGAACTGGCGGGGAGTGAGGTGGTGCTTGATGCCGGTTCCGATGATGCCGTTCATGTGGCCTTAACGACGTCACTTGAAACTGCCGCCGCCGAGTTCACGCGGCTGCATTGGCAAATTGCTTTAATTGCAATTGTCGCTCTGGTTATCGCGATGCTCTTGGCGGCTATCATAGCCCGAGGTGTTTCCCGTCCGTTACAGCAGTTATCGGGAGCCGCAAGAAAATTACAGCAAGGTGACTACAGTGAGTCCGAATTGTCGTTGAACGATGATGAGTTCGGAGAACTGGCCAATACCTTTGGCAGCATGCGCACGGCTATTTCCGAACGTGAACAAAGAATTTCTTATCAGGCATCTCATGACCATTTAACCGATTTACCTAATCGTTCGTTTTTCCGTGAGCAGTTGCAGTACCGGTTAGATGGGAATACCAGCTCCGGATGTCTTTTACTGTTGAATATTCATCAATTTAGGGTTCTCAACGACAGTGTGGGACAAGAAATTGGTGATGACATCCTACGTCAGTTATCTGTTCGCTTGAAGTGGTGTTGTGGCAATGCTGAGTTATTGGCTCGTATCGGGGGGGACGAATTTGCCGTTCTATACGCTTCTGATAAACCCGCATTCGACCTCGATGGCAAAATTAAAGAGCTTCATTCTTTTCTTGATACGCCTTTTAAAGTTGGCGACAGTGATTATCGGCTGGCCTTTAATATCGGTGTTGTTTATTTTCCTGAGCAGGGTAGTGAAGTCGATTTACTTATTCGTCGTGCGCAAGTGAGTGTTCAGCAGTCCAAACTCGAGAAGAGCTTTTATGTTGAATATAAAAGTGGGTTAGACGAACAATACATGCGCCGCCTACAAATTATCGAGTCACTTAAAGGTGCAGTAGCGGATCAGGAGCTAAACCTGGTATTGCAACCCAAAATTAATTGCCAGACGGGTTCAGTCGTGGGGGCTGAGGTATTATTGAGATGGCAAAGTGACAAGCTTGGATTTGTCGGGCCGGATGAATTTATTCCGTTAGCCGAACAGTCGGGAGCTATTACAGAGTTGACCAACTGGGTGTGCAGAGAGTCTACCAAACTGCTTCAGAGCTGGCATGAGCAGGGGCGGACTCTAAAACTGAGCATCAACTTGTCGACCGTCGACTTATTGAGCGACGCCTTACCTTTGCTGTTTGAACAACTCATTATTGATTTTCCCGAATTACCGAAGTTACTGGTACTGGAAATTACAGAAAGTGCGGTAATGAAAGACCCGGAGAAAGCCATTGCCCGGTTGGAAACATTGAAGCGTCTTGGGTTTTCAATATCTATTGATGACTACGGCACCGGGCATTCGTCATTGGCACAATTGCGGCGTTTACCGGTAGAGGAATTGAAAGTAGACCGAGCCTTCGTACAGCATTTGAGCGAAGAGTCTAAGGACAAGTCTATTGTTCGTTCAACCATACACTTAGCTCACGAGTTAGGCCTTCGTGTTGTTGCAGAAGGTGTGGAAAATGAGGACAGCTGGAGAGTATTGCAGTCGATGCATTGCGATGAGCTGCAAGGCTATTTCTTTAGTAAACCCTTACCGATTTCAGGCTTTATAGAGTACTTAAATAACCATGAAACCAATGGATGATAACGAATGATGAACAAGTGTTTATATGGCGGCGGTTTTTTGCTGACCTGTGTTTTAGCTTTAAGCCCACCTGCGGCCGCAGAGCAGGGAGCCCGATTACTGGCAACCGGTGGCACCAGTAGTCTTGAAGGCTCTGGTGGCGGAGGCATAGTGCCCTGGGCTACGTTAAGCAGTTATGCCGGTGAAGACCAGTTTGGCGCGACGGTTAACTTGAGTGAAGTGTCTGTTGATGATTTTCGCTTAAGCGTTCAGGGCGCCAGCTTGAGCTGGAATAACCGTATTGAGCTGTCGTATGCGGAGCAAACCTTTGATCTCTCCACCATTGGCGGCGAATTAAGCCAAAGAATTATTGGTGCAAAAGTACGTTTGGCCGGCAATCTAATTTATGGTGACCTACCGCAAATTAGCCTGGGTTTACAACACAAGAAGAACAACGACTATGAGTTGCCCGCTGCGGTAGGCTCCAAGGATGACAACGGCACCGATTGGTATGTCAGTGCAGCAAAAGCATGGTTGGACGGGCCTTTCCACCGTACCTGGGTTGCCAACCTGACGTTGCGTTCAAGCAAAGCAAACCAACTGGGTCTACTTGGCTTTGGCGGCGATAAAGAAGATAGCCGCGAGTGGCTGGCTGAAGCTTCCGTAGCTGCATTTATTAATCGTTACTGGGCTGTAGGTGTTGAGTACCGGCAGAAACCGGACAACTTAAGTTTTGCGGAAGAGCAGGACTGGAAAGATCTTTTTGTTGCTTACTTTCCGAATAAACATGTATCGGTTGTTGGAGCCTACACCGATCTGGGCTCTATTGCCGGCCTGAATGATCAAACGGGTTGGTATTTATCGGTTCAGGCAGCCTTTTAAGGAGAGACTATGAAAATCGTTTTGTTATTGGCTGCGTTGTTGTTTGCGCCACTGAGTTTCGCTCAGAGCCTATATCAGCAACTGGGTGAGCAGCAGGGCATAGAGACTATTGTCGAAGAAATGCTTTATCAGGTGGGGGGTGATGAGCGTATTGCGCATCATTTTGATGGTGTTGATATTATGCGTGTGCACAAACTCATCAGTGAACAAGTGTGTGATTTAAGTGGTGGTCCTTGTGATTACAGTGGTGAGGATATGAAAACTTCTCATCGTAATATGGGAGTAGACAATGCGGATTTTAACGCTTTAGTCGAACACTTGATTGCCGCCATGGAAAAAGAGGATGTTCCGGTTTCTGCGCAGAATCAGCTATTGGGTTTGCTGGCACCAATGCATGGCGATATCGTTGAAGAGTAATGGGTGAGTGAAAAAAATGGCTCGCTGAGAGCGAGCCATTAATTGGTATTTAAACGTTAAAGCGGAAGTGAATGACATCGCCGTCTTTCACAATGTACTCTTTCCCTTCCAGACGCCATTTACCGGCATCTTTTGCACCTTGTTCACCGTTGTTTGCTATATAGTCGTCATAACCAACGATTTCAGCACGAATAAAGCCTTTCTCAAAGTCAGTATGGATGCGTCCGGCTGCCTGCGGTGCAGTTGAACCCACTTTAACTGTCCAGGCGCGAACTTCCTTTACGCCGGCAGTGAAGTAAGTGTGCAGGTTAAGTAGTTCATAGCCGCCACGAATAACGCGGTTCAGGCCAGGCTCGTCTTGGCCAAGCTCGCTTAAGAACTCTTCTTTGTCCGCTTCGTCCAGTTCGGCAATTTCTGATTCAATAGCGGCACATACCGGAACCACTACCGCATTCTCGGTTGCGGCAATTTCACGAACTTTGTCAAGATGAGGGTTATTTTCAAAACCGTCTTCGTTGACATTGGCAATGTACATGGTCGGCTTTAAAGTCAGCAAATTGTATGAACGAATAGTGGCACGCTCATCTTTGCTTAGCTCAACAGAACGAGCCATTTTGCCTTCGTCCAATGCCGGTTTCAGCTTTTCCAGCACGGCGATTTCGGCTTTAGCTTGTGAATCCCCACCTTTAGCTTTTTTACTTAAACGGTATAGAGACTTATCAACCGAGTCTAAATCGGCCAATGCCAGCTCGGTGTTAATGGTGTCAATGTCATCGGCAGGGTCGATACCACCGCTGACATGCACGATGTTGTCGTCTTCAAAACAGCGAACAACATGGCCAATAGCGTCAGTTTCACGAATGTTTGCTAAAAACTGGTTACCTAAGCCTTCGCCTTTTGAAGCACCTTTAACTAGCCCGGCGATATCCACAAACTCCATGGTTGTTGGAATAACGCGTTCCGGGTTAACAATAGCGGCTAGCTTATCAAGACGAGGATCAGGAACAGGCACAACGCCAGTGTTTGGTTCGATGGTACAAAATGGAAAGTTTGCAGCTTCAATGCCTGCTTTTGTCAGTGCGTTGAAGAGAGTGGATTTACCTACGTTAGGTAAACCAACGATACCACATCGAAATCCCATGAGAGTTTAGCCTTTCTGTTCAGGGCGGTAGCTATGCAGGCGCTGCAACGCAGTTCCCCAGCCTTCCGCCATTAATGTGTCGATACTGCGGCTGGCTTCATCGATACAGTCATCAATAAGCCGCTGTTCATTTGCTGAAGCTTTGCCTAAGACAAAGCCAGTTACCTTTGTTTTATCGCCCGGGTGGCCAATACCAATGCGTAACCGCATAAAGTCCTGGCTACCTGTCTGAGCAATAATATCTTTAATTCCGTTATGCCCGCCGGCACCTCCACCTTTTTTAAATTTAGCAACGCCGGGGGGTAAATCGAGCTCATCGTAAGCCACTAAAATCTCGTTAGCCGGTATTTTATAAAAATTAGCCAGAGCCGCAACAGAGAAGCCACTGCGGTTCATAAAGTTTTGTGGTAATACAATGCGCAGGTCATGAGCGCCTTGTTGCCAGCGTCCAATCAGAGCTTTGCTTTTTGCATCAGGGGAGAGCGTAATCGCGTGGCGTCTGCAAAAGTCATCGACTAACCAGAAACCAGCGTTGTGGCGAGTTCGTTCATACTCGGGGCCCGGATTTCCCAGGCCCACAAGTAGTTTTACTTCAGTTCCCATAACAGGAGACTGACTTATTCTTCGTCAGCGTCTTTGCTGTTTTCAGCAGGAACGTCGCCAGGTGCTACTGTATCTTCTTCGGTCTCTTCTTTCTCGACGCGAGGAGCAGTAATAGACACAACCGCCTGGTCGTGGTCTTCACCTTTAGTCAGTTCAACTAACTCAACGCCTTTAGGCAGTTTTAAGTCAGTCAGGTGAATGGTGTCACCAACGCTGAGTTCAGCAATATCAACTTCCAGATATTCTGGTAAGTCTTTCGGTAATACAGTAATTTCCACGTCATTTACGTGGTGAACAACAACACCGCCTTCTTCTTTAACGCCCTTCGCAGTTGTTTCATTTAAGAAGTGCAGAGGTAAGTTAGTGTGAAGCTTGTGGCCTTTTTCTACACGCTGGAAATCCAGGTGAGTCAATTTAGGCTTGTACGGGTGACGCTGCATGTCTTTCAGAATTGCCTGATGTTTCTTACCATCAAATTCCAGCGTCAAAATGTGCGAATAAAAGGCTTCGTAGTCGGCCATGTTATTCACTTTGTTGTGGTCTAATGCTAATGCGATTGGCTCGCCCTGACCACCATATAAAATCGCTGGTACTTTGTCCTCATGACGCAGGCGGCGGCTCGCACCTTTCCCTTTGTCCGTGCGGACGGTAGCTTGGATGTTAAAATCTAATTCAGCCATGATTTGGCCTCTCAATGTTTAAAGTTTTTTATTTGTCAGCACTCGCGACCAAGAGCTGACCCAGAAACTTAGAAACCGACAACGTGGCCGGTTTCTAAGGGCGCGCAATACTAGCACTGGGCAGGAATAATTACAACAATCAGTAATCGAACATTGCTGAAATAGACTCTTCGTTACTCACTCGACGCAGTGCTTCTGAAAGCATACCGGACAAGGTTAACTGAGTAACTTTACCTGTGGCTTTCATCGCATCGCTCAGCGGAACACTGTCGGTAACGATAAATTCGTCAATTTCAGAGTCTTTAATGTTCTGCACCGCATTACCGGAAAATACCGGGTGAGTAGCGTATGCAAATACCCGTTTTGCACCGTGAGACTTCAGTGCTTCTGCGGCTTTGCAAAGCGTTCCGCCAGTATCAATCATGTCATCGACAATAATGCAGTCACGGCCTTTAACATCACCAATTATGTGCATAACCTGCGACACGTTGGCTGACGGACGGCGCTTATCAATGATGGCTAAATCGGTGTCGTCCATAAGCTTGGCAAAAGCACGGGCACGTACCACACCACCAATATCAGGAGAGACCACAACCGGATGGTCGAAGTTTTGCTGACGCATGTGTTCTAACAATACCGGAGTACCAAAAACGTTATCGACAGGTACGTCAAAAAAGCCCTGAATTTGTTCTGCGTGTAAGTCGACGGTCAGTACACGGTCAACACCAACACTGGATAAGAAATCGGCAACAACTTTAGCCGTAATAGGAACACGAGCTGAACGAACCCGGCGATCCTGACGAGCGTAACCAAAATAAGGCATTACTGCAGTAATACGACCAGCTGACGCACGACGTAATGCGTCCACCATAACAATGAGTTCCATTAAATTGTCATTGGTTGGGGCGCAAGTAGATTGAAGAATAAAGACGTCGGAACCGCGGACGTTTTCATTAATGGCGACGCTAATTTCGCCGTCACTAAAGCGACCAACGGAAGCTTCACCAAGTTTGATATAAAGGCGATCGGCGATTTTCTGGGCTAGCTCAGGAGTGGCGTTGCCGGCGAAAAGTTTCATGTCAGGCACAACATACCTCGACTTTTATTGGGTTAATGTCTGGATAAGTGGTGAACGGTTCTGGCCTTGAGCGATAAATGAGCAAAGTTCTTTGGGAACCTGCTGTTGCGCTTCCTTTGCGGCTTGTCTTGTTTCGAATGTTGAAAAAAGACATGCTCCACTGCCAGTGAGCCGAGTCGGGGCGTATTCTAGCAAGGCACGGCGTAACATAGCAACTTCGGTGTGTAGATCGCATACCACTGGTTCAAACACATTCGCGACTTTTTGCTGTTGCCAGTTTTCCGCAGTAACCGGCGAGCAGTTGCGTTGTAGCGTAGGGTGAGAGAACAACGCAGCGGTACTGATAGAAACATTTGGTTTAACTACTAAATACCATGGAGTAGGCGGTGTTATATTAGTGAATACATCGCCGATACCTTCAGCGAAACAAGCATGTCCATGAATAAATACCGGCACGTCTGCACCCAGTTTGCGACCTATTGCCTGTAATTCAGTACTATTTAAATGACTGCCCCAAAGCTGATTCAGTCCTACCAGTGCGGTTGCTGCATTAGATGAACCTCCACCTAGCCCGGCCCCTTGAGGAAGTCTCTTAATTAATTCAATCGAGCAGCCCGGCAGTTGCCCAATGCCTTTTTCTTCATAGGCTTTTTTCAGCGCGGTTAACGCTTTCCAGACTAAATTCTCGTCGCGGGGAATTTGGCTGTTATGGTCAATTAAATCAAATTGGTTGTCATCGGTGGTATAGAACTTCAGGGTGTCAGCGTAGTCCAGAAATTGAAAAACGGTCTGTAAATTGTGGTACCCGTCGGAGCGACGCCCGATAATATGCAAAAACAGGTTAAGTTTCGCCGGAGCAGGGAGCGTTAATATATTTACTGCCATTCGTTAACTTGCACCTTTATCTGTAGCTCTGGACTTTCCAGGTGGATTTGTTCCGGCAAGGTTACTGTTTGTGCTTTGTTCTGATCATAGAACCAACTGAGCTGCCAGTTTTGCCCCTGATGAAATATCGTCGACTGAGCTAAGGTTCCATCTTTATGATAACTCACAGATTTTAGCGTACTTGTTTTTCTGCCCAGAACCCAGTTGTGTAACTGTTCAAAAGGAACAGCCGCGCCCAGCAGACGGTATAATAAGGCATCGGCTGAAGGAGCCCAGCGTTCCTGGTCATCGGAGTTAGTCAACAAAGCGCCGCTGTCGTCTACGGTCAGTTTAGCCAGTTGACCTTTTAGCGGATGAGAAAAGCGAATAATTTGCTGATGAGGCTGGTAACGCCAGTTAATATAAAAGCTGTCTCTTTCCTTATTCTGCTTCTGGATAACCGCCATGCGACCACTTAGCGACCATTGTTGCAACTGCTCCAGCTTTTGTTGATGGGCGTCAATAATACGTTGATTAACTTCAGTACTGCTTGCTTGCTCTGATGGCGTAGGCAGCGCGCACCCGGTTAACGATACAATAACAATCAGGCAAACCCAGAATATTCGGCGTTGAATCATATTTTTCAATTGCTGCAATCGGAATGTAATTAGTTGACCAGAAAGCGCTGTCACTTTCAATGACTAAGGCTTTCACGTACAATCGGGCAACTTAGATTTTGGCCGCGTTGGGATAACGAGTTTCACAGTCAGATGACCATTTCAGCTCTCGGAATTAATCATAAAACCGCATCAGTCGATTTGCGCGAGCAAGTCGCGTTTAGTGCTGAACAGCTTGATGCTGCGCTGCAGGCCGTGCGTAATCTTCAAGGTGTTGAAGAAGCCGTTATCGTCTCTACCTGTAACCGAACCGAGCTATATTGCCGTGGGGAAGTGTCTGGTGACTTGCTCCTGGGTTGGTTAACCGGTTTTCATAAATTGGCACCAAAGGCTCTGGAAAATCATCATTATCACTTTCAGGGCGAGCAAGCCATTACCCATCTTATGTCGGTCGCCAGTGGTTTAGACTCGCTGGTACTTGGCGAGCCACAAATTCTGGGGCAGGTAAAACAAGCGTATCAGGCCGCGAAACGTCAGGCCTCTGTCGGCGGTATCCTTGAACGCTTATTTCAGCAAACCTTTCGTGTAGCAAAAACCGTTAGAAATGAAACCGCGGTAGGTCAAAACGCGGTTTCGGTTGCTTATGCTGCGGTTTCTATGGCGCGTCATATTTTTGCTAATTTGCAGCAATCGAAGGTGCTGCTGATAGGAGCCGGTGATACTTCCGAGCTGGTTGCTCAGCACTTGAAACAACAAGGTGTAACGGAAATTCTGGTGGCAAACCGGACTCTGCAACGAGCTAGCGAAATGGCTGAACGTGTCGGCGCAACGGCTCACAGCTTGTCTGAGTTATCAGAGTTATTACCGCAGGCCGATATTGTCGTCAGTTCAACCGCCAGTACTTTGCCTATTGTCGGCAAAGGCAGCATCGAAAAAGCACTGAAAAAGCGCCGTCACAGACCCATGCTGTTAATTGACTTAGCTGTGCCACGAGACATTGAAGAGCAGGTTAATGAACTCGATGACGCTTACCTTTATACCGTTGACGATCTACAAAGTATTATTAGTGAAAATATCCGTAACCGTGAGCAGGCGGCTCGTGAAGCTCAGGTTATTATTCAGCAGCAAACGAAAGAGTTTAATGACTGGCTGAAGTCGCTGAACAGTGTGGAGCTGGTGCGGGAGTACCGTACCCACACAAAAACGCTAGCTGACGAGCAGTTAAAAAAAGCATTAGCGCAAATAGAGCAGGGCAAAGACCCGGCCGAAGTGCTGCAACGATTCAGTCACAGGCTGGTGCAGCAGTTAACGCATAAACCGACAAGCTTATTGAAATCTGCCGGCGAAAATAACGACCAATATACGCTGGCCGTTTTGCAACAACTTTGGTCAGAGCCATCCTCTGACTCATCAAAAGGCAAATAAAAACATGTTGAATCCATCCATTGAACGCAAACTAGAAGGGTTAGTTGAGCGTTATCAGGAAGTGCAGGCTTTATTGGGTGAGCCCGATGTGATCAGTGATCAAAACCGTTTTCGCTCGTTGTCGCGCGAGTACTCTCAATTAGAAGAAGTGGTTGGGTGCTTTGAAGAGTACCGCCAGAATCAGGACGATCAGGCAGCTGCAAAAGATATGGCTGAAGATGATGACGCTGACATGCGCGAAATGGCGGAAGAAGAGCTAAAAGAGGCAAGAAAAGCCGAAGAAGAGCTGGAAAACCGACTGCAACTTCTGTTGTTACCTAAAGACCCGAACGATGATCGTTCATGCTATTTGGAAATTCGGGCCGGAGCTGGCGGTGATGAGGCTTCAATATTCGCCGGTGATTTATTCCGTATGTACAGTCGCTACGCTGAAAAAAATGGCTGGAAGGTCAATATTGTCAGTGCCAGTGATGGTGAACATGGCGGTTATAAAGAAATTATAGCGCATATGAGCGGTGACGGAGTTTACGGACGCATGAAGTTTGAGTCTGGTGGGCATCGCGTACAACGTGTTCCGGAAACTGAATCGCAAGGGCGTATTCATACTTCAGCTTGTACTGTTGCTGTGTTACCGGAAATTCCAGAAGCAGAGGCCGTTGAAATTAACCCGGCGGACTTACGTGTTGATACTTACCGCGCCTCGGGGGCTGGTGGTCAGCACGTCAACCGAACCGATTCTGCTATTCGTCTTACCCACATACCAACCGGTGTGGTGGTTGAATGTCAGGAAGAGCGTTCGCAGCATAAAAACCGGGCTAAAGCCATGTCGGTTTTACAGGCAAGAATACAACGCCTGGAAGATGAAAAACGTCAGGCAGAAGAAGATAGTACCCGTCGTAACCTGGTTGGAAGTGGTGATCGTTCGGAGCGTATTCGCACCTATAATTATCCGCAAAGTCGGGTAACAGACCATCGCATTAACCTGACATTGTATCGGTTAGATGAAGTACTAACCGGCGATATTGATTTGATACTGGATGCCATTATTACTGAGCATCAGGCGGATCAACTGGCGGCTCTGTCTGAAGGACAGCAATGACCCTGCAGCAAGCCATAAAGTGGGGGCGGGAGCAGTTAAAGCAGAGTGAAGATGCTGCTGCGGATGTTTCTGCCTTACTTTGCTTTGTGCTGGATAAAGAAAAAACTTACCTTATGACCTGGCCGGAAAAGCAGCTGACGGAAGATCAGCAACGGTATTATGAGGATTGTGTTTTAGCTCGACAGCAAGGCAAGCCCGTGGCTCATATCACTGGTCGCCGCGAGTTTTGGTCATTGATGCTTGAAGTAAACGACAGCACGTTAATTCCCCGTCCCGATACTGAAACGCTGGTTGAAGCGGCGCTTAGTCTTGAACTTCCCGAACAGGCGCGTGTACTGGATTTAGGCACGGGTACGGGTGCGGTTGCGCTGGCATTAAAGTCTGAACGTCCCGGTTGGCAAGTTTGGGCGTGCGATAAAAGCCGCGATGCGGTGGAACTGGCACGCCGAAATAGTCAGGCTTTAGGTTTAAATGTTGAAATTTTGTGCAGTAACTGGTTTCAATCTGTGCCAAAGTCTCTTAAATTTGACTTGATTCTATCGAACCCTCCCTACATTGATGCAGGCGATCCGCACTTGAGTATGGGAGATGTCAGATTTGAGCCCCAGACGGCGTTAATTGCGGAAAATAACGGTTTAGCCGATATAGAGACTATTATAAAAGAAGCCAACAACCATTTAGCAGACCAGGGGTGGTTACTACTTGAGCAGGGATGGCAACAGGCTGATAGCGTGGTGGAGCTACTGTTTAAAAGTGGTTATAAAAAGGTTAACCGTTGGCAGGATTATGCTAGGGTAGAACGAGTTACCGGCGGGACAAAAGCCAGGGCGGGGAGAGACTAATAATGAGCAATCAGTTTATGTTTGCTGACGAAGCCAGCCAGCAAACCACAAAATTACCGACAGAATACTGGAAAATTCTGATTGTCGATGATGAACCAGAGGTGCATGCGGTAACCAAACTGGCACTCAACGACTTTAATTTTTTAGGTCGTGGTTTAAAGTTTTACAGTGCTTTTTCTGGTGAAGAGGCAAAGCAGTTAATTGATGAGCATCCTGACGCAGCCATATTACTGCTGGATGTTGTTATGGAAACCGATGATGCCGGACTGCAGGTGGCACGTTATATTCGGGAAGAGGCCGACAACCACTTTACCCGTATTATTTTGCGAACAGGGCAGCCGGGGCAGGCACCTGAACGCACGGTTATCGTCAACTACGACATCAACGACTACAAATCCAAAACCGAACTTACCGCACAGAAACTCTTTACTGCAGTAATGTCATCGCTGCGTTCGTACCGCGATATCATGTCCATTGACCAAAGTCGTCACGGGCTTGAGAAAATCATCGCCGCTTCGGCAAATCTCTATGCTCTGCAACCAATGAACAGTTTTGTTGATGGTTTAGTGCAGCAGTTGAGCTGGGTTATCGGCGGTGCCAAACAAACCTTGTACGCGACTTCCAATGAAGACGGCTCGTCCTATAAAGTGTTAGCCGCTCATGGGGAAGATTCCGGAGTGTGCGTTGGTCAGACTTTGCGTTCGGTTATTCCGTCAAAAGCCTTAGCCGAGCTAGAGCATGTTATCGCAAATCATGGCTCGTATTATGGTGACGACTTCGTGTTGTTGTATTGCCGAAGTCATTGCCGGTCGCACGGTTCTGTTTTGTTTATCGGCGGATTGTCCAGAGCACTTACGGCCGATGATCACCATGTACTTCAGCTATTTTCTGAAAACGTACAGCTGGCACAGGATAACGTGGTCTGTCTGGAAGATTCCGATCAGTTTCTGGCGCGTTTAGCTGACCAACTTATGCTGCACCATGCCAGCCACTTTAACGGCATTCTGGAGCAAAATAGCGAAGTCCGGTTGGCGTACGCTGTAGCTCAAAAAGTCGCGGCAGAAGACGCTGAGACAACGGCTTTGGCCTGGTCTTTATTTGCGCAGGCGCGGCCGTTGCTGAATTGCGCTTCAGATGCGGCTGCAGCGGTAGAAACCACGTGTCAGCAACGAGTTTCCCGCTCATTACGAGCGTTGGGGCACGGTGAGCACGAAGCAACACAAAATGCGCACAGGGCACTAATTGAAAGACTAGAGCGCTGGGACGGACTGGGTCTGCCCGAAGGTAAACAAGGTTCGGATATTGCAATAAGCACTCAAGTTCTTCTGTTGACCGAGCAGTTGCTGGATTGGTGGGAAAGTGACATTAGTGACAGCGATATTGCTGTACGCCTGAAAGATGAACGGGGCCGCTATTATTCACCTAAGTTTCTTGATGTTGTTATAAAATCCCTGCCTGAGTTGAGAACCATTTAATTAAATTAAAAATAAGAGGTTACTGTGTACGCTGCTTTTAAACACCTGCATGTATTATTTGTGCTGATTTCGATCAGCCTTTTTTTATTCCGTTTTGTGCTTCTGCTTCTTGATTCACCCCTATTAAAAAAGAAGTGGTTGAAGATAGTTCCTCACATTAACGATACCTTATTGTTGCTTAGTGCGGTCGGTATCATGGTGACGTTAAGCATGTACCCAATTCAGGTTCCCTGGTTAACTGACAAAGTCATAGGTGTTATTGCTTATATTGGCTTTGGTGTCTTAGCTATGAAAGGAAAAACAGCGGGTGCGCGCTGGCTTGGTTTTATTGGCGCTTGCGGTTGGATAGCATTTCTATTGCACGTGGCCTTGTCCAAACAAGCACTTATTGCCGGTTAAGTAAAAGGAGTACCTATGTTAGCGCCTGAGTCTGTTGTTTCGGAAACGAATGCCTTAATCACTAACGATGGGGTTGTTATTGGTTTATTACTGGCCATTCTTGGTTTTGTGTTTTATACCAATAGCAGCGAGCATCCTTTTTTCAAGAAATTCTATCGTTTTGTTCCGGCTTTATTGCTTTGCTATTTCATACCGTCTTTGCTGAATACGTTCGGTATTGTCGACGGAAATCAAACCGCCGTAACAGATATAGCAATGGATTATCTGTTACCAGCCTGTATGGTGCTGCTTACCTTAAGTCTGGATTTAAAAGCCATTATGGGTCTTGGGTCAAAAGCTCTGATCCTATTTTTAACCGGTACTTTCGGTATTGTCATTGGCGGCCCTATAGCCTTGTTACTGGTGTCTGCCATATTCCCGGAAATGCTTGACGGTGCTGGCCCCGATGCTGTGTGGCGTGGTATGACAACCATTGCCGGAAGCTGGATTGGTGGTGGTGCAAATCAGGCTGCAATGAAAGAAGTTTACGAAGTCGGCGGCGATATTTTCTCAGCCATGGTGACCGTAGACATTATTGTTGCCAACTTATGGATGGCTGTGCTGCTTTATATGGCGGCAAATGCTAAGAAAATTGATGCACGCACCGGTGCTGATACATCCGCTATCGATAACATTCGCCGTAAAGTGGAGCAGTATGAAGAGGAGCATGTCAGAAACCCAAGCTTACGCGATTTAATGCTGATTCTGGCTGTTGGTTTCGGTGTTGCGGGGTTAGCGCATTTGCTGGCTGACTGGATAGCTCCGGGTATTGCAACTCACTATCCCGCATTAAGTAAGTTCAGCCTGGACAGTCTGTTTTTCTGGGTTATTGTTTTAGCCACTGCTGGCGGTATTGCACTTTCCTTCACCCGGGCTCGTTCTCTGGAAGCTGCCGGAGCGTCTAAAATAGGCTCCGTTTTTGTTTACATTCTGGTGGCCAGCATTGGTCTGCATATGGACGTAACCAAAATAGTAGAAGCGCCTAAGTATTTCTTAATTGGTGCCATCTGGATGCTGATCCACGCCGGGCTTATGTTATTCGTGGCTAAACTGCTTCGTGCTCCTGTATTTTATATGGCAGTGGGTAGTCAGGCTAATGTGGGGGGCGCAGCGTCAGCACCGGTTGTTGCTTCAGCTTTTCATCCGTCATTGGCACCGGTTGGTGTACTATTAGCGGTAATGGGTTATGCGCTTGGAACGTATATGGCGTATTTCGCCGGACAGATTCTACGAGTTGTTGGTAGTTAACCGCGGGAGTTTATGATGATTAAAGAGTTGCAGCTTGGTGACATTCAAATAGCAAATGATAAACCTTTTGTTTTATTTGGCGGGATGAATGTGCTGGAATCCCGTGATTTAGCTTTGCGAATTGCGGAACATTACGTTGAGGTGACCAGTAGACTTGGCATACCTTACGTGTTTAAAGCGTCGTTTGATAAAGCCAACCGGTCATCCATTCACTCTTTTCGCGGCCCCGGTCTGGAAGAAGGACTGCGTATTTTTGAAGAAGTGAAAAAGCAGTTTAATGTGCCTTTAATTACCGATGTACACGAGCCGCATCAGGCCGCTCCGGTCGCTGAAGTGGTTGACGTATTGCAGTTACCGGCGTTTCTTGCCCGTCAGACTGACCTGGTGGTAGCACTGGCTGAAACCGGGTCTATGGTTAATATTAAAAAATCACAGTTTCTTGCGCCGCAGGAAATGAAGCACATTATTAAAAAGTTTGCCGAGGCTGGCAATGAAAAGCTGATGTTGTGTGAGCGTGGTTCAAGCTTTGGTTATAACAACCTTATTGTTGATATGCTTGGTATGGACGAAATGAAGCCAATGGCGCCGGTTATTTTTGATGCGACTCACGCCTTGCAGCGTCCAGGTGGCCGAACCGATTCTGCTGACGGACGCCGAGCACAAGCGGCGCAGCTGGCTCGTTCTGGTATGTCGCTGGGTATTGCGGGGTTGTTTATTGAAGCACACCCGAACCCCGATGAAGCCAAATGCGACGGTCCTTGTGCGTTGCCTCTTCGCGCTCTGGAGCCGTACCTACAGCAGATGAAAGCGATTGATGATTTGGTGAAATCATTTGCTCCTTTAGACACGTCTAACTAAAACTATGTCAATGCAGGCCAGCCAGTCATTGCGTCAGACTCCGCTTGATAAGCGCCAGGCTATTAAGTTATTGCTGAAAGCCATTGGCGGGCTCATTGCTTTGCTTTCTATCGCCTTGCTGGCACCCTTTGTTATGGCGGTGGTTAATGGTGAAAAAGAGCAGTGGACTTACCTGACATTATCCAGTCTGGGTCTGGTTTTTGGTTTGCTTTTGTTTTTGCAGCCAGCGGGGGAAGCCAAACTGCGGGCACGACAAGTTTTCCTGTTAACCTCCTTATGCTGGGTTTCGGCCAGCTTATTCGCAACCTTGCCATTTATTTTTGCGCGACCCTACCTGGACTTCTCCAGTGCGTGGTTTGAAGCTATGTCAGCCATTACCACAACCGGAGCTACCGTTATTTCGGGGCTGGACGATTTACCCGCGAGTGTTTTGTTGTGGCGGGCTATGCTGCAATGGTTGGGCGGAATTGGAATTATCGTTATGGCCATGGCCATTTTGCCGTTTTTGCAGGTTGGCGGCATGCGTCTGTTCCAGGCTGAATCTTCCGATATGTCGGGTAAATTTATGCCACGCTCCAGTCATATGGTTTTGGCAATAGGGCGGGTTTATCTCATTTTGACGGCTGCCGTTATTAGCTTGTATTTAATTGGCGGTATGGGCAGTTTTGATGCCTTTGTGCACGGCATGACCACTATAGCGACAGCAGGCTTCTCTAACTACGATGCGTCTTTTGGGCATTTCTCTGATACACCATTTTTGGTGATAACGGGCACTATTTTTATGGTGGCAGGAGCCCTACCGTTTGTGCTCTACATACGCTTTGTAAAAGGCGACTTTGGACCACTTTGGAAGGATAGCCAGGTACGGGCTTTTGTGACTTTTCTTCTCATTGCTATTGCGTTGATTACTCTGGTTCAGATAATTAAAGGTCGGGATTTAGGTGACGCGTTAATGCATACGGCATTTAATGTCGTCTCGGTAGTGACGACAACCGGCTACGCAACCGAAGACTACGGAAATTGGGGAAGCTGGTCATTAATGGCTTTCTTCTACTTAATGTTTATTGGTGGTTGTACCGGTTCCACTTCCGGCGGTATGAAAATTTTTCGTTTTCAGTTGTCGCAGCTGTTGTTAAGAAAACAGTTCAGCCAGTTAATTCATCCCAACCTGGTTAGTGTTCAGACCTATCAGGATCGTCGGGTAAATGACTCTTTACTTGGCTCAATGGTCGCTTTTTGCTTTATGTATTTCTTACTGATAGCGGTTATTGCATTGGGTTTATCGTTATTCGATCTGGATTTTATGACGGCGATATCTGGTGCCGCCACGGCCGTGGGTAATGTGGGGCCTGGATTAGGCGATATTATTGGTCCAGCGGGTAATTTCTCCAGTCTTGATGCTGGTGCTAAACTGCTGTTAATTTTTGCGATGTTGGCAGGGCGGCTGGAAATTATGACCGTACTTATTTTGTTTCACCGTCATTATTGGCGCCATTAAGTGCAGCCTACTAAGGTTTACACTCTTACCAAAAATAAATTCAGCGAACACTTGCACGCTGAAACGACATGAATTAGATTAAACGCATGTTTAAATCATGCGTTTATTTATTTCATGGCAGCCCGAATTCCGACTCAAAAGAAAATACTGAATGCCGCAGAAATGCTCTTTTCCCGTGATGGGTTTGAGCAGACTTCACTACGGCAAATTACGCAGGAAGCAGGGGTTAACCTTGCTTCTGTAAACTATCATTTTGGCTCAAAAAAAGCACTTATTCAGGCCGTAATGGCACGTTATCTGGTTGTTTTTATGCCAGTGCTGGAAGAACAGTTGAAACTGGCAGAGCAGCAGAGCGAGCTAAAAACAGAAGAGCTGTTTAAGCGCTTTAAAATACCTTTGGCAAAGTTAACCGAAGTCAATAAACACGGTCCCGATATCTTTTTAAGATTACTGGGCTTTGCTTACTCTGAAATTCAGGGCCATTTACGTAAATACACTCAGCAAGAGTTTGGTGAGGTATTACAGCATTTAATGGCTTTATTAAAGCGCGCAAATCCACATTTGGATGAGCAACAAATGTTCTGGCGTCTACACTTTATTCTGGGAGCTGCAGTTTTTGCCCAGGTATCGGGACAAGCTCTGATTGAAATTGCGGAGGCCGAATTCAATCAAAAAGTGGGTGCGCAGGACGTTATCGATCATTTGATCCCATTTGTTTCCGGCGGGCTGGAAGAAGCGTAAACAACCTGTCGTAAGTTTGAGATTTGACTACACTTTTATTGTGATGGTGCACTGGAGATACCCATGGAAATTCTTATTCTGTTAGTGGTTTTAGTGGTACTGGTGTTTGCAGTCGGAGATATCCGTCGCAGCCTGGTAACTAAACCCGTTTTTGCTATTTTTAAACGCATTTTACCGCCTATGTCTGACACTGAGCGTGAGGCCATGGAAGCGGGCGATGTCTGGTGGGATGGTGAACTATTCAGTGGACGTCCGGATTGGCAAAAACTGCTGGATGTACCTGAACCTAAACTCACTGCCGAAGAACAGGCGTTTGTCGACAACCAGCTGGCTAAGCTGCTGGACATGCTGGATGATTTTAAAATTGTGCAGCAGGATCGTGATCTGCCTAAACAAGTTTGGGATTATCTGCGTAAAGAGCGCTTCTTTGCCATGATCATTGGTAAAGATTACGGCGGCCTCGATTTTACCCCGGCGGCAAACTCTTACATTGTTTCGCGAATTGCCAGTCGTTCTATCAGTGCTGCGGTCTCTGTTATGGTTCCAAACTCTCTGGGACCGGGCGAGTTACTAACGCATTATGGTACCAAAGAACAAAAAGACTATTGGTTGCCGCGTCTGTCTGATGGCACCGACATTCCGTGTTTTGCCTTAACCGGGCCTGAAGCTGGCTCAGATGCCGGTGCTATTCCGGATGAAGGGATCATTTGTAAAGGCGAGCACGAGGGTGAAGAAGTTGTTGGTATTCGTCTTAACTGGTCGAAGCGTTACATTACCTTAGCACCTTCAGCAACGGTTCTGGGGTTGGCATTTAAACTCTACGACCCGGAAGCCTTATTAGGTGATAAGAAAGAAATAGGTATTACTTGTGCGTTAATTCCAACGTCGCACAAAGGCATTGAAATTGGCGACCGTCATTTTCCTCTGAACCAGGCTTTTCTAAATGGTACAACCTTTGGTAAAGACGTCTTTATTCCGCTGAAATGGATTATTGGTGGTTCAGACTACGCCGGTAAAGGCTGGCGTATGCTGGTTGAATGTTTGTCAGCAGGGCGCGGTATTTCACTGCCGGCACTGGCTGCTGCATCAGGCCACGTAACTCAGCGTATGACTGGTGCTTATGCTTATGTGCGTCAGCAATTTGGCATGCCAATTGGTATGTTCGAAGGCGTGCAGTCATCAATGGGTAAAATTGGCGGGACCAACTACATTCTGGAATCTATGCGTCGTCTGACTATTTCGGCTTTATGTCAGGGACAGAGTCCGTCGGTAGTAACGGCGATGACCAAATACCACATGACCGAAATGGGTCGTGAAGTATTAGAGCATGCAATGGATATTCACGCCGGTAAAGGTATTCAATTAGGTCCGCATAACTATCTGGGCCACGCCTACATGGCGACACCAGTGTCTATTACGGTTGAGGGCGCAAATATTCTGACCCGAAACCTGATGATATTTGGTCAGGGCGCAACGCGTTGTCACCCCTACGTACTTAAAGAAATGAAAGCTGCGGCTAACCCGAATGAAGATGAGGGTATGCGTGAGTTCGACGGTCTGCTGATGAAACATATCGGTTTTGCCGTCAGTAACGTCTTTGGCAGCTTATGGCTGGGCCTAAGTGGCGCACGCTTTGGCGAGTCTCCGGTGAGTGGTGAAACGGCCCATTATTACCGTAAGCTGGGTCGTATGAGCCGTGGTTTAGCTTTAGCATCAGATATTTCTATGCTGATGATGGGCGGAGATTTGAAACGTAAAGAAATGATTTCAGCCCGCTTAGGTGACATTTTAAGTCATTTATATATGGGCTCGGCAGTACTGAAGCGCTTTGAAGACGAAGGCCGTCAGGTAGCTGATTTACCTTACGTTCATTATGCGTTGAAGCACCATTTATACAGCATTGCCGATGCGTTCTACGGCTTCTTTGATAACTTCCCGAATCGCTTTATGGCGTGGGTAATGCGTATTTTGATATTCCCACTGGGCAATCATTTCAAAAAGCCGTCTGATGAAATTTTACAGGACATCAGTGTCAGCATGATGGAGCCGGGCGTCACTCGTGACCGTCATACTTTCTTGTGTTACTGGAAAGACAGTATTGGTGATGCCACAGGACACATGGAAAAAGCCTTTATTTCTATGCTGGAAATGAAGTCGGTTTATAAAACGCTGCGTAAAGCGCAAAAACGTGGTGAATTATCCTCTAACCTCAATGGTAAAGAGCTTGCAGATGCGGCTTTGGAAAAAGGTTTGGTGGATGCAGATACGGCTGCAAAACTGGCAGAAACTGAAGAGCTTCGTTTAACCGCCATTGGCGTGGACAGCTTTGCTCCCGGTATTATCGAAAATAACCAGTTCTACACAGCTAAAGGCGACATAAGAAAAGCAGCAGTTAAAGACTAACCGCTGCTGTCTCGGGTCTCTGCGTGTAATCTTACTGCAGGGACTCGCGTTTATCCTTCATGTTGTGAATAGGTTTAACAAAAGAGCGCGCCTGAGCGCTCTTTTTTATTTCTGCGCTGGCAGCGCTTACCGGGCAACTGCCGGTACTAATGTATGTGTTTGCAGCCGCCGTTAATGGGTCCTCCGGGCTACCCCAGTCAGCCTTTATTTCATCTTCAACGGCGCAGTTTGGCTCTATACCGTCGTAATATTTACCTTCACCCTCTGAGTTAACCGTTTCAAAGTTAATGGCAAAAGTGATTTTATCGCACAGCTCGGCGGGCTGCTGACCGACAGGCTTTCCACATGTCTGTTCGCCTATAGTGACAACTTCAATATGTGGGCTTAACGAGTTAATAATGATTTCTGAAGACGAACAACTGCTGCCGGTGGTCAGCACAAATACCCGGTCTAAATCTAATTGCTCGACACCATCGACCAAACTAAAAGGGAGGGTCTGGTTCTGGTCGCTGTTCTGCTCGTTAAAGCGGTATTGCAGGAAGGTTTTACCCAGCACATTGCTGCCTGCAGTCTGAGTTGCGATTTGATTGGCATAACGAATTAAACCACCGCCGTTATAGCGCACATCAATGACTAAATGGTTAATACCTTCGGTGGCGAAAAGGTCAAAAGCATTGTTTAAGTCGCCGCCTGTCCGGTTTATAAAGGAGTCCAAAGCAAAGTAACCAACTGTTTCTTCATTTTGTGTGTAAGTTTGAGCCCCCATAACAGTATTGGTTTCTACTTCAACTTTGCTCAATAATTCGGTCTGCTCGGTTCCATCCGGCTTTTGCCAGGTAATTTCACGGCTCAGACCTTGCTCACTCGGCCCCAGGGCTTCATTGAACTCTCCATTGGCCAATAATTCAGAAACGGATACGCCATCAATAGCCAGAATTTCGTCAGCGCGCTCCATACCTGCAGCGGCAGCAGGCGAACCGTCATAAACAAAACGGATTTTTACCCGGCTGGCGCTAATTTGCTCCATTGAAAAACCAAACCCGAAGTAAGTGGCACTGACAAACAACTGATCATATTCCTCTTCCGTAAGAATATAGCTGTAGGTATCCTCCGGCACGCGTAATTCCTCAAGAACCGCATAAACGTCGTCAAAGGCCTCAGGGTCTAAACTCTCCTGTAGCTGGCTTGCCCAGAAGTAATCCTCTTTCATGTACTCGAAAAATTCTTCATTTTGATATTCAGCAGAACAAAAAGCGTAATTATTGTCACCACCACCGGCAGAGCCATCTGAACTACCGGAACTGCCGCTGTCTGAGCCGCCACAGGACGACAGTGCCAAAGTAATACCAATACATAAAAGCGATTTTTCGAGTTTCATACTACGTCTCTCTTGTTGTTGTAATAATGTTAATTTAGCACAGCGAACGAAAAGATAAACAAGGAACGTGGCGTCTTTACTGAACTCATGGCAAACTGCTGACTACTGAAAACCAAACGAGAAAGCCGCTGTTATGGCACAATTAATGATAGATATTGCGGGCACTGAGCTGACCGAAGAAGACAAAAGCCTTCTTGCGGCCCCCGCCGTTAACGGACTCATTTTATTTACGCGTAACTTTGCCTCGCTGGAACAACTGCAGGAGTTGATACGTGAGGCACGAGCTGCCGCGGCTAAGCCGTTGCTTATTGCAGTAGACCACGAAGGCGGTCGGGTACAGCGCTTTCATGAGGGCTTTAGCGCCATTCCGTCTATGGGCTCTCTGCAAAAAATTGAAGATGAAGACGAACGCCAGCGTGCCGCGCGCGACTTAGGCTGGCTAATGGCAGCAGAGGTTCAGGCTGTGGGCATTGATATCAGTTTTGCCCCAGTACTGGATGTAGACGACTGCAGTGACGTTATTGGTGACCGCGCATTTTCTGCAGTACCGTCTGAAATTTCTAAATTGGCGTCGTCCTTTATTGAAGGCATGCATGAAGCGGGTATGGCTTGTACGGGTAAGCATTTTCCGGGGCACGGCTCTGTTCAGGCCGATTCCCACATTGCCATTCCGGAAGACGACCGTACCTTAGAGCAAATTCGCGCGCACGATTTAAAGCCGTTTTTGTCATTAAGCCAGAAACTGGACGGCATAATGCCGGCTCACGTTATTTACCCGCAAATAGACCCACAACCCGCCGGTTTCAGCGAGTTCTGGCTACAGAAAATACTGCGCAGCGAACTGCAGTTTAATGGCACTATTTTTAGTGACGACTTGTCTATGCAGGGCGCAACCGTTGCTGGTGACATGCAGCAGCGCGCTGTGGCGGCGCTAAAGGCTGGCTGCGACATGATACTGGTGTGTAATGACAGAGCAGGAGCGGTGCAAGTGTTGGACGCTGATTTGCCAGCAACAGAGCCAGAGAGTGCCCAGCGCGTGAATCGAATGCTAATGTCGTCCAGTGCGGTGTCGCTGGAAGAGTTAAAACGCACCGAGCGTTGGGAACAAGCCCAACGCTGGCTGTAGGTTATTCGTAGCTTTTTATTCGTAGGTCTTTATTCATAAAGAATGGGGTCTTCAATGCCGTTGGCGGCGAAGGCCTCTAAACGTTCCTGGCAGGCACCGCATTTACCACAGGCTTTGTCGCGGCCGTTATAGCAAGTCCAGGTTTGACTGTAGTCCAGCCCCATTTTAATGCCGTCGGCCAAAATCGCGTTTTTATCCACATCTAAATAGGGCGCATGAACCGCTACCGGCTCGTAGTTCGCCATTTTACTCACTACATCCATTTGCCGTACAAACTCCGGACGACAGTCCGGGTAAATAGCGTGGTCACCCGAATGCGCGCCGTAATACACCGCAGAGGCCTCTTCAGACACCGCGTAACCAATGGCCAATGACAGTAAAATCATATTGCGGTTGGGCACCACAGTGGACTTCATTGACTCTTCTTCGTAGTGGCCTTCAGGAATGTCTATGTCGTCGGTGAGCGAGCTACCCGACAGCAGCGAGTTAATAGCGGTAATGTCCACCACTTTATGGGGTATCCCATGCTGTTTACAGACGTTAGCCGCAACTTCTAGTTCTTTGACATGGCGTTGTCCGTAGTTAAACGACAGAGCCAGTACCTCTTTTCCCTCGGCCAGGGCTTTGTGCAAAACGGTAAAAGAGTCCATTCCGCCTGAATAAATAACAACGACCTTTTGCGACATGCTGTAACTCCCCGTATAATCCGCATTCACTCATTTTAATCAAAGCCATTTTAACGGAAGCTATGTCTTACCGCATCAACGAAATTTTTGAAACCTTGCAAGGCGAGGGCACCTTTACCGGCGTGCCATCTATTTTTCTGCGTTTGCAGGGTTGTCCTGTGGGCTGCCCCTGGTGCGATACCCAGCACACATGGGAAACCAACCCCAGCGACCAGGTCAGCATAGACACCATGATGGCAAAAACCGAAGCCTCAGCAAAATGGTCAGAAATGACCGCCGAGGACATTATTGCGCGCTTTGAGCAAGAAGGTTACACCTCCAAACACGTAGTGATAACCGGTGGCGAACCCGCTATGTTTGACTTGCTGCCGCTTGGCAAAGCCTTAGAAGCTAAAGGCTACCAGCTGCAAATAGAAACCAGCGGTACCTTTGAGCTAAAAGTAACTGACAGCACCTGGGTAACGGTATCGCCCAAGCTGAATATGCCCGGTGGTTATTTAGTACGCCCCGACTGCATGGCACGCGCTAATGAAATAAAGCACCCCATAGCCATGCAAAAACACATAGACGCGCTAGATTCCTTACTAGAACGCTGCCCACCCAAAGCAGACGCTATTATTTGCCTGCAACCGATAAGCCAGCGCCCGCGCGCCACCGAGCTGGCCATGAAAACCTGCATAGCGCGCAACTGGCGTCTTTCCGTGCAGATGCATAAATATCTTAATATTGAGTAAGACATTTGCTACTTCTGATCTGACCCTCTAAAACTCGTTCTATACTTCCTGACGTCAACGCCAATTGTGGTGTTGATATTGCCAGGAGGGAATTATGAATACGCATTTAGCTCGGCGTTCTCGTGGTCAGGGAATGACGGAATACATCATTATTGTTGCTTTGGTTGCCGTTGCGGCAATCGGAGTTTATTCACTTTTTGGTAAGTCCATACGTAACCAGGTGGCTGGACTTGCTCAGGAAATGACAGGGCAATCATCTACGCAACAACTAAACCGAGCTCGCCAGTCGTCAAGACGCGCAGGAACCGTAGCAAATACTGAAGTAAACCTCGGAAATTATGACGAGGCTACTGAGCAAGGCAAGAAGAAATGATTGCTTTGGAAAAATCCAACACGCGAATAAAAGGACAAACCCTGATTTTAATGGTCGGGGTTTTGTTACTCGTTTCGATGTTGCTTTTCGCTGTGACGGATATGGGGAAACACGCCCGGCGTCAATGGTACTTGCAAAGTGTTGCTGATAACGCGGCTTATAGCGCAGCTGTTGCTATGTCCCGGCAGATGAACTTTCTAGCTTTAACAAATCGAGCTCTTATTGGAAACCAGGTGGCAATAGCTCAGTGGGTTGGTCTAGCGAGCTATATGTCTATGTTGGACCGGACTGCGGACAATTTAGAGACTGTGACATCATTTATTCCTTATCTGGGGCAAATAACCAGAGTGTTATCCACCATTCTCGACCGAGTCGAGGAAAGCTATCAGCAACTGGCGCGCGTCTTAATCCGTTTTCAATCGGCTGTAATACAGGGAATATCGGCAGCCCAGAGACTTCTAGATGCGAGTTTCGTTATGGAGTTACCACTTCTTATTCAAGATATCGTTTCTAAGCATTCCGGAGATCTAAGTTGGGAAGCCTATCAAGGAGGAGGTGTCGTGCCATTTCCAACTCTTTGGTGGCGCAAAACAGAAGTTCGAAATACTAAAAATACTAAGGAATCCAAAGAGTTTGAAGAACTTACTTTAAAAAGCTTGGATCCCTTTAGCCGAAATAGAGGATATGACTGGGTAGACATATTCACTCATAAAATAGTAAAGCGTGGCGGAACAGAATTATCAAGAAATAGAAACGGAGGCTGGGACTGGCATGCTCTGGATTCAGTCTCGCTTCACGGACGAAAATGGCTTGTAGGAAGTTATAGGGAGCAATTGCCATTAGGCTGGGGCGCTAAAGCACAGCAGCAAAGACGTTATCATCGTTCCGGTTATGGGGAGGCGTTTCAAAGTAACTCAATGTCTTCCCGACTAGGATTAGCTCAGATGGAGTCGTTTCATTCGAATCCGCAAAAGTTTAGCTATATGCGGCTAAACAACTTTTTAAAGATGAGCATGGATACGGTGATAATAAAAGTGGGGGGCAGTAACCAAGTTGCATATGCTAAAGCAAAAACGCATTTTAGTCGTCCAGACAAAATCTTCTCTAGAAAAGATGAGCTTTATGAAACGGATAACTTGTTTAATGCGCTCTGGGAGCCTCAGCTAACTTCAATATCTTATAAAGATAAAACAGGAATTTTAGGTCGTGACGCGCTTTAAATATAAAGGTCAAGCTACTGTTGAGGTTATGTTATCAATTGGTATTTTGCTAGCTATTTATTTGTCGTTGTATCAAGTTCTTATACCTTCGGTTAACAACAGTACCGTTAACCTTATTGAGGCTCGTAAAATTATTTGGAGCAGGGTTATGGATGTTGATCGAGCTAAATTATCGGGAGAGTATCGGCTAAATAAACATACAGAAAAGCTATTTATCCCTCTAAATAAGCTTCTCCCCGTAAAGCTCCAGGGAAAAAACTTAAGAGAGTTGAAGAAGTTGGATAAAAAACCTTTTTATCCAATGACTAGGTTAACAGATAGTTGGCAGGCGAGAAGCAGCGAGGAGCTATCGACTAGGCCTGCGTCTTTAGTTGTAAATAACTTACTCTCAGGAGAAATAACAGAATTAATCCAAGATGGGCTTGGCTCAATTTTTTTGGCTAAAGAGCTTAGTTCAGATTATTTAGTTTTCGGTACGATATCTCCAGATGTCGTGCCCGAGGAAGTACTTCAAAAAAAGGAATAGTTATGGATTTACCCGTAGTTTTAGATGACTGGAGCTGGGCTGAGCAACCGATTAGCTCATCCATCAATATTGATGCTCTTTTTTTGAGAAAGCCAGAAACTCCTGACTGGAAAAAGTTGAGCCAATTTTATCCATATTGTCCCGGAGGGGAAATAATATTTTGGCTTTGTCCCATAGAAGATACCGATTGGACCTTGTTTGAGGTAGAAAACGGACAATGGATACTAATGCCACTGACTAATTTTCCAGCACATGAAGAATCTTTAAAGGGACCTATTACTCCCATTTCAGAACATGAGAGAAATGGAGAAAATATATGGATTTATTTGGCTAGATACCCGCTTAAACAATTACAAACCGCAATGATGTCCTATTACAGTCAAAAAGTTGATTCTTTTCAATCTATTGAGCAGGAAAATGATGTTTGGATATTAAAAGAGAATATGGGGCGCGTAATTTTTTCTGAACAAGGCGAGTATGTGATTCTGGCTCATTTTTTATGAGGAAGATTTTAGTCATGTTCCGATACGAACTACGAAACCGACTTAGCTAAAAAGCACGCGAGTACAGCGGTAATAAGTAGCGGTTGAAGCTCTAATTGAGGTGTATAAATATGATTTCTGATATTCCTGCTGGGTTTGATAAATGGGAATGGTCTGAAATACCAATTTCTCAGAATGCGACGGCTACTGCTTATTTTTTACAAAGTCCTAATGTTCCAGACTGGAGTGTTATTGAAGATTTCTATTCCTACTGTCCAGCTCCTCATGGAGATTTTTGGATCTGTCCTATTGGAAAAGATAACTGGACTTTCTTCAAAGGAAATGATGGTTCATGGATTTTAAGTAAAATAATTCTTCCGTATATGGAAAGGCCTAAGCTTGACGGGCCTTTTCATGCCATTTCAAAAACCCAGAAAAATGGAAAAGAGGTCTGGGTTTATTTATCAACATTCAAATTCAAAGATATAAAAAACGTATTGAAATTAACTTACAGTCAAAAAATCGATTCCTTTCAATCGATTGAAAAAAAACATGATTTTTGGGTCTTTAAAGAAGATATGGGGCGCCTAATGTTCTCTGAACAAGGTGAGTATGTGATTTTGGTTCATGTCCTATGAGAAGAAAGCAGAGTGGCCAGACATCGACAGAGTGGTTATTGATCTCTCTCTTAATAATGACCACTTTATTTATTGTTGAAGAGCAATTTTCACTGATTGACTACCTAGTTGAGACCGGCCGTAAGGCGAAAGAGTTTTATTATTTTATTTGGCGCTATTTAGTACTAATTCCAGGAGGAGGCTCATGACAAAAAAGGCGAAATGGATTTTTGCCGTAATTTTTAGCTCAATAATTTCGATGGTGACGGTTTTTTTAATTCATCAATATCTACAGCAAGAAACTTCCCGACGACTTCAAGAGGCTTCAGGAAGTGCTGGTAGTGTTGTTGTTTTTTCCAAAGACCTTAATGTCGGAGATACTCTTGAGGTAAACGACTTATTGGTTCGAAAATATCCGCACGAACTCATCAATGAGCATTGGTACTTGGAGAGTTCCGCGAGTTTGATTATCGGTAGGAAACTACGAAGTTCTGTTAAATCTGGTGAACCCGTTTCTGAACGTGTTTTATCAAATAATCAGAACAGTGGTTTGTCGGAAGTTTTGCCTAGTGGTTACTACGCTATTACGGTGACTACGGACAATTTAGGCCACCATAATGCGCTACTGAAAGTCGGTGATCTGGTCGATATTGTATTTGCCGGGGACTCTTTTGAAAGTTCGCGAGAATACGTTTCGTTTGAAGAGATTGAGATTTTCGATATCCACGGATTGCAGGAAGGATATGGTTCATATTCGCTGACATTGTTGGTGGAGCCTGAGAAGGTAGCGGCATTTACGAAAGCTATTGGAAATCCAATGTTGGTCTGGGCGAGAGGCCGCCATTTGGATCAAGCAAGTATTTGGAATCAAGATTCTAAACAAAGCAAGGTGCAACCATGGAAGGTTCAGTAAAGTTCAAATATTACTTAGTCGTGACTTTGTTATTTTTCGTCGCCCTTAGTGTTAGGGCCGAGGTTAATCATAGCTCCTACTATCTTGAAGAAGGTGAGACTCGAATTATCAGTATAGAACCTGGAAGCGATATTCTTATCAGTGATGAGAGTGTTGTAGATGTTCATGTGCTCGATAATAGCAGGGCAATTCTAAGAGGGGTGGGAGTTGGCAAAGCTGATATCTGGCTCAAATCCGAAGAGGTATTAAAAGAATTAAAGGTTATGGTAACGGCTAGCCTGGAACTCTCTCTGGAGGGGCGTTTAGAAGCTATATCTGAAGCAGAACAGGCTCTTAATAAAACAGAAAAGTCAGGGCTTACAGTTTTATCGGGCAAGGTATCCAAAAGAAATTACGACGAACTCGAGAAAATTTCTGAGAATCATGAAGAGATTTTAAATTTAACAGAATCTTTTCAGGAAGAGCCTCCTATGTTGACCTTACGAGTCAATATTCTGGAAACCAAGCACCAGTATCTCGAAGATCTTGGAATTAGATGGCAAGGGACAACGAGCGGCCCTACATTTTCGAGCTCACTATCTGGTTTGTTCGAGTGGGACGCGGAAATTAATTCCCAACTGATGCTTATGCAGCGTCGTGGTCTAGCGAAATTATTGGCAAATCCCGTTTTATCTACCCAAAGTGGCGAGAAGGCGACTTTTCTTGCGGGAGGTGAACTGCCTATCCCTCAAGTTGTTGCGCAGGGCATGCAGGACGTCACTTTCCGCGAATACGGTATCAGACTTGTTATTCAGCCGGTGGTTTTAGATGACAATAGAATTAAAACGCAGCTCCACGCCGAATTAAGCAATATTGATCCTGCTGTTTCTGTTTCAGGTGTCCCCGGCATACTTAGTCGTCGTACGGAGTCGGTGTTTCTTTCAAATGACGGAGACACTTTGGTTTTGTCTGGTCTTTTAAGTACAGATGAGTCAGCTCAGGATGACGAGATACCGGGCTTAGGTTCATTGCCGATTCTGGAAAATGCTTTCCGAAGCCAGCAGAACAGAGAGCAAACCACGGAATTAATTATTATGGTTACCGCTGAGCGTATGGATACGGCTAAAGAGCGGTTGAATGATAAGCAGAAACGGTTAGCGCAAAAACACGACTGGTATCAGAAAGACTCCGTTTTACAGCTAAGGGAGACATTTCGATGACATCAGTAAATTTGATCAATAGCCTTAAAGAGCATTTAGATACCAGAGATCCACGTTTTGAGGCTATGAGTGAATGTGAGTTGAGACGCTATGCTGAATCCTATTTAAAGAAAACTACAGGTGAGTCTGGAAAAGATATAGCAGATGTAGTGGCTGAAGTCATTGGTCTGGGCCCTATTGAGCGCCTTTTAGAAGATGACTCAGTAACTGAAATTATGGTTAATAGCTATGATCAGATCTATGTTGAACGCTCAGGTAAGTTGAAAAAAGCGGATGAACAATTCAGTAACGAATTCTCTCTGCGGCGGACTATCGATAAGATCGTTCTGCCTTTAGGTCGTCACGTTGATGATGCCTCGCCGATGGTCGATGCTCGTTTACCGGACGGTTCTCGCGTAAACGCTGTTTTAGCACCTTTAGCGACCAAAGGATCGTGTCTCACTATTCGAAAGTTCACCAAGAAATCGCTAACGATCGAGGACTTAGTAGATAGTGGCTCATTAACGGAGCAAGCTGCTGAATTCTTAAGACTTGCTGTTCGTTGTCGCCAAAATATCATTGTTTCTGGTGGAACAGGAACGGGAAAAACAACCTTATTAAATATTCTATCTCAGGAAATCCCTGAAGATGAAAGAATTATCAGTATCGAAGATGCGGCTGAACTGCAATTAGATCATAATAATTTGATAAGTCTTGAGGCCAGACCCAAAAACCAGGAGGGAACAGGCGCTATAAATATTCGCGAGCTCGTTATCAATGCACTGCGAATGCGTCCTGATCGACTTATTGTAGGTGAGTGCCGTGGGTCGGAAGCTTTGGACATGTTACAGGCTATGAATACTGGTCACGCGGGATCTCTGAGCACGGTTCATGCGAATAGCGCTCGCGATGCTTTAAGACGTTTGGAAATTATGGTCTTGATGGGCGGAATAGAACTTCCTATTTCTGCGTTACGACAACAAATAGCCAGTGCCGTTAATATTGTGATTCAGATAGCGCGTCTTTCTGATGGCAGAAGATCCGTGCTTAGTATCAGTGAAGTTACGGGCATAGACGATAATGTTTTACAGCTGTCACCACTATTTGAAAGACGCAATACGACTCAGTCATTAATAAGTAATAAGACGTTATGTAAGTTCGCTGATGAGCAAGGGGACGACATTCGCCAGGAGGTCTGGGAGTCACTTATGGGAGATGGGTTATGTTCATCTTCGGATTAGCGTTCTTAATCGTTTGCAGCGGGCTTTGCTGGCTATGGATCTTTTCGCATTTAACACCAAAACGATATCAGCAACTTGAAGAGAAACTGACGCTATCAACAGTACGCTCTTTAGAAGAGTTTTTCTTGAGAATGCCGGTAATAATTTTGGTCAGAAGTTATCTGGTAGTCACGCTCTTATCGCCCTTAATCGTATGGTTTTATGTTAATAGAACCTGGGCAGTAGCGACGTTTATTCTTACTTTGTTGGCTCCGCCATTTGTTTATCGTCAACTTAAAAAGCAACGTTACATAAAAATTGAAAAACAGTTGCCCGGAATGTTGATTGGGCTCAGTAACCAGTTAAGAAGTGGTACAAGTGTCGGATCCGCTTTGAAAAATTTAAAAGGAACGTTATTAGCTCCTTTAGGACAAGAGGTTGACGAGCTATTGAGGCAGGAAAAAGTGGGTAAACCCTTAACGGATTGCCTGGAAGACTGGCAGCGGAGAGTTCCTGTTTTCTCCATTAAACTGGTGGTTCAATCTTTAGTTTTAGGTTTGAAAAGTGGAGGACAACAATCAGACTTATTTCTAAGGTTGGCTGACAACCTCCAACAACAGCAGCACATTAAAGAGCGGCAGATAACGCTGACTTCACAAGCCAGAATGCAGGCTAAAATTCTCGTTATGATGCCAGTTGGATTGTATTTTCTTTTAAGTTGGATGAAACCAGAACATACAGCGCTTTTCACTGAGTCACGCGTTGGTATTTTTATGCTTATAGTGGCTCTTATATTGATGGTTATTGGTGGATGGATGGTTAAGAGAATTATGAATCCGGAAGATGAGAAATGATTATAGTTGCCGTCTTAATATTTCTCGCTACTCTTTGTTTTTCGTTCTTAGCTCTCGCGGTCTGGCAAATATTGGCGCTTGGGCAAAAGCTTGATTATGCAATATCAAAAATTTGGTCCGTTTTACCGGAAAATGTCAAAAGATGGACTGTTCGTTACCTGGAAGTAGATTTTCTAAAAGGAGCCGCTCGATCATTTTGCTTCTGGGTTTTTATGGCATGTGTATCAGTCTCTGTCTCTCTACTTTCTGGGGTTTGGCTTTTAAGCGTTGCCTATGCTCTCTTACTACTAATGATCATAAATAAGAGAAGACAGTTAGTTCTAAAAAATAACAAAGCGATAGTTCGCCAACTTCCTGATTTCTGTGATCTAATTTCTATGATGATTGCTTCAGGTATTCCGTTAATTTCCGCTTTAGAAAAGGTATCTGCGTCGTGCAGTGATCTTCTGCTGGCGCGGGAGATTACATCGATGCTCAGTCGGCTTCGGAGAGGGGGAAGTTTTGCTCAGTCAATGGATGAACTTTCTGAACGGTATAACGTAAAGCAGCTCCATGAGTGGTGTTCGATGCTAATAAAAGGATATCAGCAAGGAACTAGCTTGACCAAATCGTTAAGGTTTTATGCCAATCAATTAAGACAGGATCTACTCAACTCAGCGGAGAAGAGAGCGCAAGAAGCGCCAGTAAAGCTTCTTTTTCCACTAGTAACCTGTTTTTTCCCGGTAAATTTTCTGGTTATTCTGGGTCCAGTAATTGTTCAAATAAGCCAAGGAGGGTTTGGATGACAAGCGAGAAAGAAATTATTTTATGGCCCAAAGTAAAAGCCATGAAAAAGTTTCATCAAAGGTTGATTGGCATGTTGGGCGAGCAGCAACCAACGACAGAGATGGCTTTTTGGTTTCCATTTTGTAAATCAATACACACTTGGGGAATGAAAGAGCCAATTGATGTTGTGGCCTTCGACAAAGGAAACAAAATTATAGAGGTTCGTCGATTCATTTGTCCCAACGAAATAGCTCGTTTTAAAGGAGCTCACGGATTAATTGAAATGGCCGCTGGAAACTTTTGGCCTTTAGAAAAGTGGGTTGGGAAGAAACTAAAGTTTATTAATAAGCATGGAGAGCTAAATGAAAACAAGCATTTTGATTGCTGTATTGCTATTGAGCTTAATTAGCCAAGGCTGCAGTGCGACAGTAGAAGAGAGGCAAGTCAGAGAACAGAGTCTGGAGAGCGCCATTAACTGGTATAAGAATGGAGACCTCTTATCAGCAGAACAGCACTTGCAATGGTTGCATCGTAAGGGGTTAGGAACGGATAAGAGTTGGGCTTTACTCGGTAACATTTACTTTAGACAGTATCGTTTTGAAGCTAGTGAATCAGCTTACGGGCAATCCCTGAGATTTAACTCTTCTGACCGGAATGTGTGGTTTAATCTGGCATTACTTAATTTACGTCAGACCACCAACATTTTGATGGATGCTCGTGTTGAGTTGAAAACATTTGATGGAGAGCTTGAAAGACTGCTTAATGAACTCTTGAAACTTCAGCAGGCACGCCTGAGTGACGCACCTGAAGTTCCAATTAACGCACCGAATGCTTCATTATCCGAGCCTTCTGGCGTTGCCAGTCGCGCTCTTTAATGGTGTCGCGTTTGTCGTGTGACTTTTTACCCTGGGCTAAAAATATTTCCAGTTTTGCCCACGGGCCTTTCCAGTACATGGTTGTGGCAACTATGGAATAGCCCTCACGCTCTGAGGCGCCAATAAGCTTATCCAGCTCGCGGCGCTTCAGCAGCAGTTTACGGCTACGGTCCGGCTCGCAGTAAACGTGGCTTGAGGCTTGGTTAAGTGGCTGAATTTCGGCACCCAAAAGGTAAGCCTCGCCATTTTTAATAATGACGTAGCTGTCGCTTATGTTGACCTTGCCAGCCCGTATGCTCTTAATTTCCCAGCCCTGCAAACTGACACCCGCCTCGAACTTGTCTTCAAGGAAGTATTCATGCCGCGCTTTTTTATTACGAGCTATGGTATTGGATGATTGTTGTGGTTTCTTTTTACTCATGACAGCCATTATACCTATGCGCACTGAAAAGAAAATTGCTTTAAGGGCTTCAAAGCGTTTCTGGTTGCGTTATTATTGCGCAGTTGATTTTAGTCGTAGGTAAAAAAATGCCGAGTATCGAGAAAAGTGCTTTAGTTTCGTACAGCGCCAAACAAATGTTCGACCTCGTTAACCACGTTGAAGCTTACCCGGAGTTTGTGCCCGGATGTGCTGATGCGCGGGTACTGGAGTCGTCCAGCCAACAAAAAGTGGCTGCGTTAGACATAAGCAAGGCGGGTATCAGCAAAACCTTTACTACCCGAAATACGTTGCACGAACCCGAACGTATAGACATGGATCTGGTAGACGGGCCATTTAAAAAATTAACCGGTGGCTGGATATTTACGCCACTGGCCGACGACGCCTGTAAAGTTGAGCTTAAGCTGGACTTTGAGTTTTCCAGTCGCTTGCTGGGTATGGCCTTTGGTAAAATATTTAGAGAAGTGACTTCCCGTATGGTCGATGCCTTTGTAAAAAGGGCGGAGCAGGTGTATGGAAACCAGCATGGGCAATAAACTAACTATTGAAGTGGCTTACGCTACTCCTGACAAGCAAGTGCTGCTAACGGTGCATCCGCAAGAGGGCGCAACGGTGGAAGAGTGCATACGCATGTCGGACGTATTCGAACAGTTTCCAGAAATTGATCTTGAACAGCAAAAAGTGGGTATCTGGAATAAGACGGTGAAATTAGATGCACAGCCGCGAGACGGTGACCGTATTGAGATTTATCGTCCGCTAATTGCCGATCCAAAAGCCGTACGCAAACGTCGTGCGGAAGAAGCTAAAGAGTCTGGCCGGGCTAATCGGGTTACCGGTGGCCGGCCTGACACAAATCGCCGAACGCAGGCCGAGGAGTCTAAGCCAGAATGAAGCTGTATATCATGCGTCATGGTGAAGCAAACTACCCACAGGGCAGTTATTCCGATCGCGAGCGCCGTTTAACCACTAACGGTGAACACGAAGTTACAACCACGGCGAAATGGTTGATAGATAAACAGCCGAAAGTTGACTGTGTTTATGTCAGCCCATATATACGGGCTCAGCAAACGGCTTCTATCTTATTGTCGCATCTGAAAACCGGGCAGAAGCAAAATTGCGATGACATTACGCCCGATGGTCATGCCGGTTCGGTTGTCAGTTGGCTTGCTGCAGAAATACAGCAGCATGGCTATGAAAGTGTGGTGTTGGTGTCGCACATGCCATTGGTGAGTTATTTAGTGCATGAACTGGATGCCAGCGTGCAGCCTCCTATTTTTCCGACAGCGGGTATTGCGGTTGTCGACTTTTCGCCGGAAACCTTACGCGGTAAATTTCAGCAGCTGTTAATAGCAGAACGGTGTGCGGGCTAATTGCTAGCTCGCAACTTTTAACAGTACCAATAACGACGCTGCGCCGCCCCATTCCAGCGGGGCCTGATGAAAGGCCCGAACATGCGGATGCTGTACTAACCAGTGGGGCAATTGCTGCTTTAACTTACCACTGCCGTGCCCGTGCATAATGCAGCAACAGTCTATGTGTTCGCGCTCACATGCCAGTAATAACGCCGCTAACTCCTGACGTGCCGTGGCTAATGTCATACCATGTAAGTCCAGTAGCAACTCGGGCGTGTAGTCTCCCCGGCGTAATTGCTTAACCAAATACCCAGACTCACCCTCCGCAGCAAAACGTACCGGGCTATCAGCAAAATGGGCTTCAAAATCATCGGAAAAATAATGACTGGCCGAGCGGCTGGCGTCGGCAATTTGCTGTGCACTGGGGTGTTGCGATAACTGTCGGCGCTTCCGTAATTCAGCAATTTTCGGCGGCTCCGGCGGAAGTTTGTCCTGCTTTATACGGGCAGCACCTTTTGCGGCTTCGCGAAAAAGCTCGATATCGTCTTCAGAAAGTGATGATGACTTACGTTTGTTTGCGACCATGATTGATGAAAACCGCGCTGAATTAAGGTATCTTTAAGGCATTAAGTTAATTCAGTATAAAACATTCAGTGGTCGGGAGACAGCCTTTGCAAGTGCGTAATCTGGAACAAGCCATTCAGGAGTTAGTTAGCATTGATGACATTACTCGCTGGAGCGTAACTCAGCTCAACCAGGCGGAGGTGTATTATGGTCACGGCACGAACAACCCGGTTGATGAAACACGGGCGTTATTAAGTTATGTCTTACGGCTAAATACCGCTCAGCTGGCCGATATGGGCCACTGCCGGATGCTGAGTTCGGAAAAGCAAGAGTTTGCTGAACTCCTCAAGCAGAGAGTGGAAAAGCGTATTCCGGCTGCGTATTTGACTCATCAGGCGTGGTTTGCTGGTTTGCCTTTTTATGTTGATGAACGGGTGTTGGTACCGCGCTCACCAATAGCTGAACTTATTGAAAATGACTTTCAGCCCTGGCTGGCAGAACAACCCAAACGCATTTTAGATTTATGCACCGGCGGTGGCTGCATTGCCATAGCCTGTGCTTACGCTTTCCCTGAATCTGAAGTCGACGCGCTGGATATCTCGACTGAAGCGCTGGAAGTTGCAGAGTTTAATATTGAGCAACACGGCTTAACGCATCAGGTTACGCCTATTCAGTCAGACTTATTCGACGCCGTAAAAGCTGAAAAATACGACTTAATTGTCAGCAACCCGCCGTATGTGGACTTTGAGGACATGGCTGATTTACCTCCGGAATATCTTCACGAGCCGGAACTGGGGTTAGCCGCCGGTGATGATGGCTTAGTTTTGGTGGATAAAATGCTGTTGCAGGCGCCGGATTTATTAAACGAAGGCGGTCTGTTGGTCTGTGAGGTGGGTAATTCCATGCCGGCGCTGGCTCAGAAATACCCGCAAACGCCTTTTATCTGGCTTGAGTTTGCTAATGGCGGCGACGGGGTATTCTTACTGACAAAACAACAACTAATTGAACATAAACAACGGGAAACTAAGGCCAGCTAATGCCAGGAAACAGTTTTGGGCAGTTATTCAAAGTCACCACCTTTGGTGAAAGCCACGGACCTTCGTTGGGTGCCGTTGTTGACGGTTGTCCTGCAGGTTTAGAGTTAACCGAAGCCGATTTACAACAAGCCTTAGACCGGCGCAAACCGGGGCAAAATCGCTATACCACGGCACGTCGTGAGGCCGATCAAGTTAAGATCCTCTCTGGGGTATTTGAAGGCGTCACAACCGGTACTTCCATTGGTTTGCTGATTGAAAACACCGATCAGCGCAGTCAGGATTACTCTGACATAAAAGATACTTTCCGGCCTGGCCATGCCGATTACACCTACCAACACAAGTACGGTGTACGTGATTATCGCGGTGGTGGGCGCTCTTCAGCGCGTGAAACCGCAATGCGGGTAGCCGCTGGCGCTATAGCCGACAAGTTGTTGCGGCAGCAGGGCATACAGGTTCAGGCAGCATTAACGCAAATGGGCCATGTTGTGGCTAGTAACATTGACTGGCAGCAGGTACGCGAGAATGAATTGTTCTGCGGTGACGCCAATGCCGTTGAAGATATGCAGGAGCTTATTCGTCAGTTGAAAAAAGAGGGCGATTCAATTGGCGCTAAAATTCGGGTGCAGGCTACCGGTGTGCCACCGGGCTGGGGCGAACCTGTCTTTGACAGGCTGGATGCTGATTTAGCCAAAGCACTGATGAGCATTAATGCGGTAAAAGCGGTGAGTGTTGGCGATGGTTTCGAGGTGGTAAGCCAGCGTGGCAGCGAACACCGTGATGAAATGACGCCGGACGGTTTCTTATCGAACCATGCGGGCGGAGTCTTAGGTGGCATTAGCAGTGGCCAGCCGATTTTTGCCGATATCGCACTGAAACCAACCTCAAGTATTGCCATTAGCGGACGTACAATTGACCGCTGGGGCAATGAGCAGGCTATAGTGACCAAAGGCCGCCATGATCCTTGTGTTGGTATACGTGCGGTACCTATTGTTGAAGCTATGACCAGCCTGGTTTTAGCCGACCATTGGTTACGCCAGCGTGCGCATAATTTAACAGCGCAAACTGAAACACCGGATATTAGTCGCTAAGCGAATATGAGTCAGACGTCAAAACACCATTATGAACGCTTAATTGAGATTTTTAAGCGCTGTTTCAGCGAAGATTACAACACAATATTGGTTGCTGGTGACGATGAACCTTATTATCAGCCAGCAACAAAAGCCGATGAACCGCATAAAGTGGTGTTTGCTCATGGCTTTTTTGCCTCAGCACTTCATGAAACCGCGCATTGGTGTATAGCGGGTGAAGCGCGCAGAAAGCAGTTTGATTATGGTTATTGGTACGAACCGGACGGGCGCAACGAAGCCCAGCAAAAGTCCTTTGAGCAGGTTGAGGAAAAACCACAGGCGTTGGAGTGGCTATTTTCTTTATGTTGTGGTTTTCCATTTCAGGTAAGTGTGGATAATTTAAATGGTGTTGAGGTAGACAGGCAGGCATTTACTGCGAAAGTGGCTGCGCAGTTAAACCGTTTACTGGAAGAAAATACAATACCTCCACGCGCTGCAAAGTTTGCAAAAGCACTCTGTCACGACTTTAATTGTAGCTGGCCAAATGGTCAGTCAGTTAATTGTAGTCTTTGATAAGGAGTTATCTATGTTTTTAAGAGCATTGTTAGTAACCGTTGCAATACTGGGGTTAAGCGCTTGTGAAACAATAGAAGGCGCTGGCCGCGACTTGCAAAATGCCGGTGAAGCAATAGAAGATGAGGCTGATGACGAGTAGTAATGGAAACGAGTAGTAGATTAACCGTTGGTTTTATTATTAACCCGTATGCGGGTATTGGCGGCGCCTTAGCTTTAAAGGGAAGCGATGGCGCCGATATTCGGGAAAAAGCATTAGCGGCCGGGGCTGAGAGAAAAGCCGCCAAACGAGCTGAAACCGCATTAGAACTTTTGCAACCATACAAGCAGCAACTTCATTTTGTAACTGCCGACAATGAAATGGGGGCTGATAGCCTCAAAGCTCTGGGTTTTTCATTTGACTCGGTCTACAAAGCTGCTGAAACCCCATCCTCACCAGAAGACACAAAAAAAGCCGTATCTGAAATTGTGACTCATAAGGTCGATATTCTTTTATTCGCCGGCGGTGACGGTACTGCGCGCGATATTTATCAGGTAGTTCCCGAACAACAGTTAGTTTTGGGTATACCGGCCGGCGTTAAAATTCATTCGGGTGTTTATGCTATTAGTCCAACCGGTGCCGGGCGGGTTATTGAGAAGATCCTGCAGGGCGAGTTATCCAGCATTCACAATGCCGACGTAATGGATATTGATGAAGAAGCTTTCAGAAAAGGTACAGTAAAAGCCCGGCGTTTTGGTGAAATGTCGGTACCGGCCGAACTTGAATATGTTCAGGCGGTAAAAATGGGCGGCAAAGAAAGTGACGAGATGGTACTGGATGATATTGCTGCTGAAGTAACAGAGCGCACTGACGACGAACTTTTAGTCATGGGGTCTGGCTCTACAGTAGAAGCTATTATGCAGTCCATGGGGCATGAGAACACCTTGCTCGGTGTCGATTTAGTCCAGCAGAATAACCTGCTAGCCAGCGACGTAACCGAGAGCCGTTTATATGAAGCAGTGGCTCAGCACGAAACCGGAACCATTAAACTGGTGATAACCTTAATTGGCGGGCAGGGGCATTTATTTGGTCGTGGAAATCAGCAATTAAGTCCACGGGTTATTCGGCATATTGGTAAAGAGAACATTTGGGTGGTTGCCACTAAAACTAAGTTGCAGGCACTGAATAACAAACCACTACGAGTCGATACCGGCGATTCGGAACTAGACCGAGAACTCTCAGGCACTATTCGGGTTATTACCGGCTACCACGACGAAGTTCTTATGCCGGTGGCAGCCGTAAATTAATTTCAGGCTTATTTAGAACTGAGTTTTTGGCATGTGCACAACCAGGCCGTCTAATTCGTCAGTTATTTCTATCTGACAGCTTAAGCGGCTATTGTCCTGCGGGTCTAAAACCATATCTATCATGTCTTCTTCCTGCTCTGAAGGAGCAGGAATCTTGCTTTGCCACTCAGGTGGTACGTAACAATGGCAGGTTGCGCACGACATAACGCCGCCGCATTCGCCAATAATGCCGTCAATAAAGTTTTCGACAGCGGCTTCCATAACGTTGGTTCCTGCATCGACAGTAGCTTCAAATTGGTTACCATCGGCATCAACAAAGTAAACGGTTGGCATGATAAATTTAGTGTCCTGTTAAAAAATAAAAAGTGAGCAACAAATTCTACGGCGGTTAGGATAAAATACCTGCCCTTTAACCACAACGCCAAACTTTCAAGGTTTCTCATGCTGGAAAAGCTGTTTTCAATTAAAGCTAGTGGTAGTTCGGTTAAGTCAGAGGTTATTGGCGGGCTCACAACCTTTTTAACTATGGCTTACATTATCTTCGTTAATCCGTCCATTTTAAGTGAAACCGGTATGGATTACGGCGCCGTATTTGTCGCTACCTGTCTGGCTGCAGCTATTGGCTGTCTGGTCATGGGGCTGTGGGCAAACTATCCGGTGGCATTGGCGCCGGGTATGGGGCTAAACGCTTTTTTTACCTACACCGTTGTTTTTAGCATGGGCTACACCTGGCAGACGGCTCTTGGAGCGGTGTTCTTTTCCGGTTGTTTGTTTTTCCTGCTGTCGGCTTTGCGTGTTCGTGAATGGATAATAAAGTCCATTCCAACCACATTGCGTTTGGCTATTGCCGCGGGTATTGGGGCTTTTCTGGCGTTAATTGGTTTGCAGAATGCGAATATTATTGTGGCAAACGACGACACCATGGTGACTTTAGGCTCTTTGTCTGAGCCTTCAGTATTGCTCGCAGCAGCGGGCTTCTTTCTCATTATTGGGTTAGTTGCGCGACAAGTGCAGGGCGCGGCTTTAATCAGTATTTTGTTGGTAACCGTTATTGCCTGGGCAACCGGACTGGTTGAATACAATGGTATTGTGTCTGCACCACCGAGCTTGCTGCCAACCTTTATGCAAATGGATTTAGCGGCGGCTTTTGATATAGGCATGTTGTCGGTTATTTTTGCTTTCTTGTTTGTGGACCTGTTTGATACGTCCGGCACTTTACTGGCGGTGGCGCAAAAAGCCGGGCTGGCAAAAGCCAATGGAGAAATGCCTCGCTTGAATAAAGCATTAATGGCAGACAGCACGGCAACCGTTGCCGGGTCTATGCTGGGCACCTCAACCACCACCAGCTATATTGAGTCAGCCGCAGGAGTTGCATCAGGTGGTAAAACCGGGCTTGCCGCGGTGGTTGTTGGTATTTTATTTTTATTGGCCATGTTCTTTGCACCGTTGGCTGGTATGATCCCTGCTTACGCAACCGCAGGTGCAATTATTTACGTTGCGGTGTTAATGCTGTTTACGCTGAAAGACGTAGAATGGGACGACATTACTGAGGCTGCGCCGGTAACAGTGGTTTTATTGATGACGCCACTGACATTTTCGATAGCCGACGGCATTGCACTAGGTTTTATTAGTTACGTTGTGGTGAAATTACTGGGCGGACGCTATCAGGATTTAACACCAAGCGTCGTTTTCTTGGGCGCACTTTTTGTCGCTAAATTTATTTGGTTAGGGTAACGAAATTATGGGATGGCATTCAAACCGCGAGTTTTTTGTATCATGGGAAGAGTTGCACCGTGCAACGCGTGAACTAGCGCGTCGCCAATTACCGGCGGAGCAGTATAAAGGTATTATTGCGGTTAGCCGTGGTGGTTTGGTTCCGGCGGCAATTGTGTCACGCGAGCTTAATATCCGAGTTGTCGACTGTGTTGCTGTCAGTTCATATGATCACACCGAACAGCGTGACGACTTGCAGGTAATGAAAGACGTAACGGCAACGGAAGACGGCGAAGGTTTCCTGGTCGTTGATGATTTAGTGGATACCGGCAATACTCTGAAGTTTCTGCGGGAGAGATTGCCGAAAGCTAAGTTTGTAACGGTGTACGCAAAACCCAGTGGTATGGAAATGGTCGATGACTATGTCGCTGATTTAGATCAGGACACCTGGATCCATTTCCCATGGGATATGCATTTACACTACATTGAGCCTTTGGCGGGTCAGGAGTCTTAAGCTTTTTTCTGTTCAAACGGTTCAAGACAAAAAAGGCCTGACAGTTTTTGCTGTCAGGCCTTTTTATTAATAGCGTCAGTTAGAGTTGTTGCTGTATGAAGCTAATGCAGTCATCTAAGTTAATTTTCTGCTTTTCTCCACCTTTACGGCTTTGGTACTCAACCTGGTTTTCATCAAGGTTACGCTCACCAACCACGACTTGATGAGGAATGCCTATGAGCTCCATGTCGGTAAACATCACCCCAGGGCGTTCCTTACGGTCATCAAACAGCACATCGATACCTTGAGCCTTCAAGTCGGTATAAAGCTTCTCAGCGGCTTCCTGTACCCGTGCTGACTTGTGCATATTCATTGGTACAATAACAACCTGGAAAGGTGCTAAAGCTTCCGGCCAGCAAATACCGCGCTCGTCGTTATTTTGCTCTATGGCAGCAGCGACTATGCGCGAAACACCTATACCATAGCAGCCCATGGTTAAAGTTTCGTGTTTACCGCTTTCAGACAACACACCAACTTTCATCGCGTCGCTGTACTTTTTGCCCAGCTGGAAAATATGACCAACTTCAATACCGCGAGCAATTTTGACTTTGCCCTGACCACAAGGGCTTGGGTCACCGGCAACCACGTTGCGAATATCCACGATGCTGAAATCACCCGTGTCACGTTTCCAATTAACACCGGTTAGCCACTGACCATTTTCATTGGCACCACAGGCAAAATCGGCAAGGTGCGCTGCACTGCTGTCAACTAACAAAGGCAATTTCGCGTTTACAACGCCAATGTAAGGGGCTTCTACGCCGGTGGCTTTCTCTGTTTCAGTCAGTATTTCCAGTGGAGCCGCAACCTGAGCCAGTTTCTCGGCTTTTACTGTGTTCAGTTCATGGTCAGCGCGAAGCACAAGCTGAACGTATTCTGAATCAATGTCGTCCGCTGCTTTAACAATGACCGACTTGGTTGCCTGCTGGCTTTCTACGGATAAAGGCTGTAATACAGAGGCCAGTTCGTCGCCCTGTACTTTATGCTTTTCTACTTTCTGATTCGGAGCAGGGCGTTCACCGACAGGAGGTAGTGCTTCTGCCATTTCCACGTTCGCGGCGTAATCTGAAGAGTCAGAAAACGCTATGGCGTCCTCACCGGAGCTTGCCAGCACATGAAACTCATGCGAATGACTTCCGCCAATTGAGCCTGTATCGGCTATAACCGGACGATAATCTAAACCAAGACGCTCGAAAATACGGCAGTAGGCCTGATACATATCGTCGTACGTTTTCTGCAGAGACTCGTCGGTCAAATGGAAAGAATAGGCGTCTTTCATCATAAATTCGCGCGCACGCATAACACCAAAACGAGGGCGGATCTCGTCACGGAACTTAGTCTGGATTTGGAACAAAGTTAATGGCAGTTGTTTATAACTGCTGACTTCTTTGCGCATCAGTTCACTGATAATTTCTTCGTGGGTTGGCCCCAGTAAAAAGTCACGTTGGTTACGGTCTTTAATACGCAGTAATTCCGGGCCGTAGTCGTCCCAGCGTCCTGATTCCTGCCAAAGATCGGCGGGTTGTACCATTGGCATTAAAATTTCCAATGCGTTAATGGCTTCCATTTCCTCGCGCACAACGTTTTCAACTTTGCGCAGTACACGCAAACCGGTTGGCGTCCAGGTGTATAACCCGGCGGCGACTTTACGGATCATACCTGCCCGCAACATCAGCTGATGACTCACGATCTCAGCATCAGAAGGTGTCTCTTTAAGCGTTGATAATAAATATTTGCTGCTGCGCATAGTCCGGCATCTCTGCAAGTTATAGTAGTCAAAAATTAGAGCGAAGTTTAGCAGTGTCTGACTCAGCCCAAAAGCCTTTTACAGCTGTTTTAACGAGATTTCTTCAACAAAAACGGTGTTTTGTTGTACATACCAGCGAATATTGTAGTTCAAAAGTGCTGTGCCGTAATTTCTCTGGTTTTCCTGTGACTTGTGGTAAGCCGGTCTGGGATCCTGTCTGAGTACCTCAGTAATCAATATTTTAAGCTCAGGAGTACGCTCTGACTCCATGTTAAGAGTCGACTCCGCAGCTTCCAAAAATTGCACCTTTAAGTTTTCTTCCGGCTTCTGCTGAGCAAATCCCGCACGAGCGTCACTAATGGCGTCGACGTAGGGAATATAAGGCTTTATATCAACAATAGGGGTGTTATCCACTAAGTCCGCTCCGCGCACCGTCAACACCACCTTAGGTTCGGTTTCTACTGCAACTAACTCAACCACAGATAAGCCTAGTTGGTTCGGCCGGAAGGGTGAGCGTGTGGCAAAGACGCCCAGCTGTTCATTACCGCCAAGCCGTGGCGGACGAACGCGCTCCTGCCACGAACTGTGCTGATGAAACTCGAAGGTTAGCCAAAGATGAGAGAACTGCTCTATACCCTCTATGGCTTGCGTGTGCTGGTAATTTCCAACTAACTCAACCTGAGCTAATGCAGAGGGAGCCAGACCGGGTTGCCGGGGAACACTAAACTTTTCGGGAAAAGGCGTACGAATGATAGCGATGGGGGTTAGTTGTTGCTGGCTTCTCATTCTGACTCCGTTAGTGAATACCACAGAACTGTGGTAGCCAATTTGACCACATTGTTTGTGAATTCACTAACCTCTAAAAAAGATTTTTATTTAAATAATTGATTATTAATGATTTTTTATTTTTGGCACAAGCGTTGCAAAAGCTAGGCATAAGCAACTTTTAGTTCTTTAGGGGTTGGCATGAATCGTTTTAATAACAATAGGAAAAGAAAAATGATGAAACACAAAATTTGGCCTTTAACTTTAGGTTTTATTGGTTTAGTTACAGTAAGTACAGCCGCGTTTTCTGCCGAAAGTGAACGCACGTTAAGCAGTAGCTATATCGTTAGCAGTGATACAGAAATTCATTTAGACGCAACGGTGGGAACGGTTGAGTTAAGTGTAACCGACGGTGATACTGTCGGAATTGAGCTTCGTGTAGAGTCGGATGATGACGGCTGGTTTGCCAGTGGCGGTGAGCTCGATAAAGTGATTATAAAAGGCGAGCGGGAAGGGAATCGTCTGGAAATTTCGGCAACACCCGATGACGATATGTCACAACATTGGATAGTGTCCGTGCCGCGTAGCAAGTTGTTGGAGATTGATCTGGGTGTTGGGCAGATTGAAGGTGACGTACCATTCAACGACTTAAAAGTTGATTTAGGTGTTGGTGATGTATCCTTGAATTTGGCGAAGGGCGACTACAAGCAAGTAGAAGCATCGGTAGGAGTTGGCGATACCAGTTTAAAGAACTTCGGCAATACTCAGGAAGACAGAATGATTGTGACATCTGAGTCAAGTTATCGGGGTAACGGCTCTGTCAGAATCAAGGTTGAAGTTGGCGTTGGTGACGTTACCTTAAAACAGGGTCATTAATCACGCCATTGAATAGCACGACCCACGCAGCTGACTTCACTGTAACAGATGGAGTCGGCTTCGGGTTTAAAAGAAAAGCACTGAGCGCCGATAATGGCATGAGCTTTAAACCGGGCAGCGTCTTCCCGCAGAGCTTGAACGGCATCGTTCGCCGACGCTTCTGCGCCTCTAAATTTTCGCTGGCAGCTTTCACCATTTACAATACTTATCAACTCGTATGCACGCGAGGGCTTGTTGTCACCACGATAAACTTCAACATCACCTGAGTCGATCTGATTAAAGCCTCCTGACATCTGAGGTAAGATGCTACAGGCAGAAAGGCCGAATAATGGCGTTAATACGAATGCTATGAAACGATAGCGCAATGTCGATCCTTGCCAGTTTGAATTTTCTATAGCCTAATCAAGCTGAGCCTATTGTTCAACAAAAAGCGTAATCTCTACTCTTTATTATTGGCAGAGATTACGCTTGATTAACGCTATTTAATTAGAAATGCTTCTAATGATTTGCCATTATCGACAGCTGTTTTCATGGCTTTAGGCATGCGGCCCTGGCCGGTCCAGGTTTGTTTTTCGCCGTTTTCGTCGGTGTATTCGTACTTAGGAGGCTTAGGCGCTCGTTTTTTACGAGTGGTTTTAGCGATAGGTTCGCCACCCAGCTCTTGCTCTAATATATCGGACAATTCAATGCCGGCATCGGCCATCGCGCTTTTAAATTCTTCAATTTTTTTCTGCTTTGCTTCGTTCTGACGTTGCTTTTCAGCTTCCTCTTCACGACGCTGAGAAATTACCGAATCAAATTTAGCTTTAACACTTTCCAGTTCATTTAAATCCAGTTCTTTTAATGCTGCTTTTAAACGGCGTTCGTGACGAAGAATGTTAATGAATTCACTCATTTTTTGCTTACCTTATTTGATTGCTTAAATATTGGTTTGTTTTCATTATAGCTGTTATTACAGTTTAAGTTGAAACTTCTTTCTATTAAATAAGTGCATAGAAATAGAAATGGTGGATTAAATCCACCGTCTAGCGTTATTTATTAACAATTATTTATAATTACTATCAATGCTGCTTTCTTTTTACTGCTTTTATAGGTCTCGTTTAAAAGTGCATTTTACGACTTGATAATTCTAAAAATTTATAATTTTCAGTTCCTAAAACGAAAAAACACCAAAACATTTAACATGCTTTGGTGTTTTTTGTTATTAATTTTACGAAGTGTTTACATATTAGGGTAGGTAGGTCCGCCGCCACCTTCAGGTACAACCCAGGTAATATTTTGGCTGGGATCTTTAATATCACAAGTTTTACAATGTATGCAGTTTTGCGCGTTAATTTGAAAAACTTGTTTGCCGTCTTCTTCTATAACCTCATAAACCCCGGCGGGGCAATAACGTTGTGCAGGTTCTGCAAACTTCGGTAAATTGACTTCTAATGGAATATTAGCGTCACTGAGTTTTAAATGGCAGGGTTGATCTTCTGCGTGATTAGTATTCGACAAAAATACCGATGACAGACGGTCAAATGTCAGTTTATTATCAGCTTTTGGATAGTCGATTTCCGTATAGTTTTCGGCTTTACCTGTTGCTTTATAGTCTGGCGTCCACTCTTTAAATTTAAAAGGTAATTTACCGCCAAACCAATTTTGATCGACCATATTGTAAGCGCCGCCGAGTATTGTGCCTAATTTATGCACAGCACCACCGAAATTGCGTGAGCGATACAATTCATCAAATACCCAGGACTTTTCAAACGCCTCTTTGTAGCTGGTAATGTCGTCGTTGGCTTTACCATTTTTTAGCTGTTCAAATACACATTCAGCAGCAACCATACCCGATTTCATAGCGGTATGGTTTCCTTTAATTTTGGCAAAGTTTAAGGTGCCTGCGTTACAGCCAACCAACAAACCGCCGGGGAAGGTCATTTTCGGTAGCGAATAATAGCCACCTTTAGCTATAGCACGCGCGCCGTAGGACACCCGTTTACCATTTTCTATAACTTGCTTAATAGCCGGGTGGGTTTTGAACCGCTGAAACTCCTGAAATGGATTCAGGTAAGGGTTAGCGTAGTTAAGATCCACAATAAGGCCTAAGTACACTTGCCCGTCTTCGGCATGATAAAGATAACCGCCGCCAGTGGCGTCACTGTCGGTTAGTGGCCAGCCCGCGGTATGAACCACTTTTCCGGGCTCGTGCATGTCTTCCGGTACATCCCAAATTTCTTTAAAGCCTAAACCGTAATGTTGCGGGGTGCTGTCTTTATCCAGTTCAAACTTGCTAATCAGCTCTTTGCCTAAATGACCGCGACAACCTTCTGCGAATAAGGTGTATTTAGCACGCAGTTCCATTCCCGGCATATAGCCGTCTTTTTCGCTACCATCTTTAGCAACGCCCATGTCACCGGTTTGAATGCCAGCAACACTGCCATCGTCGTTATACAGAATTTCAGAGGCCGCAAAGCCAGGGAATATTTCGATGCCCAGTTGCTCAGCCTGTTCTGCCATCCAGCGGCACAGGTTACCCATACTGGCAATGTAGTTGCCTTTATTATGGAAGGTTTTAGGGACACTAAAGTCCGGCAGGCGACTGTGGTTATTCTCGTCTTTTAGCAATAAAACATCATCGCCGGTAACTTCGGTATTGAGCGGAGCGCCGCGATCTTTCCAGTCAGGGAAAAGCTCATTCAGGGCTCGTGGTTCGAACACCGCGCCGGATAAAATATGAGCGCCAATATCAGCGCCTTTTTCAACCACGCATATCATGAGTTCTTGCTCATTTTCCTGTGCGAGTTGGCCGAGTCGACAGGCGGTTGCCAGCCCTGACGGGCCTGCACCAACTATGACGACATCAAATTCCATGCTTTCGCGTTCCACGTTAACCTCCGCTATATTCAGGCTATCTGGATAGGGATAAGCCCTTTATACTGCTGTAATAGTTCAGTGATTTGCCGCGCCGGAACCGGTTTACTGAAAAGAAAGCCTTGTCCGGTACTGCATTCACGTTGTAATAAAAATTCGACTTGTTCTTCGGTTTCAATACCCTCGGCAACCAGTTGCAGATTTAAATTGCGCGCCAGACTAATAATGGTCTGGGTAATGGTTGCGTCGTCTTCGTTGTGTGGTAAATCTCTGACAAAAGAGCGATCTATTTTTAACGAAGTAACCGGAAAATTCTTCAAATATGACAATGACGAATAGCCCACACCAAAGTCGTCTATAGCCAGTGACATTCCCTGTTCACGCACCGAATGCATAAAACGGGTATGGGACTGAATGTTTTCAATAAACACTTGTTCAGTTAGCTCGAGTTCTACTTTGTTTGGCGGTATCTGCGCTTCGTTCACCCGCTCCATAATGTCATCGACCAAATCAGCTAAGTGTAGCTGCTTTCCTGAGATATTGATGGCAATGCTCAATTCTTCGAAGCCAAGTTCGTGCCATTGCTTTAATTGTAGGAAGGCTTCTTCCATCACGTATTCCGATATTGGAATAATGAGACCGGTATCTTCAGCCAGTGGAATAAACTCATCCGGAGGAATGATACTGCCATCGTCATCAACCCAGCGAACCAGAGCCTCTAAACCACTGATACGGCGGCTACCGAGCTCAACTTTAGGTTGGTAATAAACCGTTAGTTGCTGCTTAGAAACCGCGTGGCGCAGCCGTTTAACGAGCTCCAGTTTTTTGGTCAAATCGCGGTGAATGGCTTTATCGTAAACTTTATAGGTATTGCGACCATGTTCTTTTGCCTGATATAGCGCTGTGTCTGCGTTACGAATAAAGTACTCAGCGTTAAAATCGGCATCATCCGCAAAAGTGACCCCAATAGAGGCGCTAATAAAGAGCTCATAGACGTCCACGAAAAAGTGCGTATCGAGCGCCTGGAGAAGTTGTTCCGACAGTTTGATAACACTTTCACGACTATCAGGCTTTGCTATTGCCAGCAAAAACTCATCACCGCCGGCTCTTGCCAGAACGCTACCTTTAGGTGCTAATTTTGTAATGCGTCGCGCAACCCGGCGTAGCAATTCGTCACCAACCGTATGACCCAGCGCATCATTGACTTCTTTAAACCTATCTAAATCGATAAACAACAAAGCGGCTTTTTTATGCGGTGATTCGGTTTCCAGCCACTCACCCAGAATACGTTTTAGCGCATTTCGGTTTACAAGGCCGGTGAGAGAATCATGTTCTGCAAGGTAAGCCATCTGTTTTTCAATGCGCTCGCGTTCATCAATTTCACTATAAAGCTCAATATTGGAGTCAGCCAGTTGCTGTGCTTTAAAACGACTTTGGCCTAAAATATAAAGGACAAAAGTCAGCATACCGGTTACGAGTAAACCGGCGATTAAAGCGGCTACTGAAATTCCACCACGGAGTTGTTCCAGATGACCAGCGGTTGGCCAGACCGAAAGCTCCCAGCTATTTCCTACCAATTGTAGTGAATGAAAATGTGACCATTCTTTGCGTAATGAAGTATCGCCGGCAAATTGATACAGTATGTCGTTGTCACTGCGTACACTGAGCTGGAAACCTTCACTGATGTTACTGCGTACGACATTATTAAACAGGCTTTGCAGGCTTATCACAAAACCCAGAAAGCCGTGGGTTTGTTCTTGCTCTACGCGGACAAAAATAGCTATGTCGCTGCTAATACGCCCCAAATTTCCGGCGGCTCCCATCATTGCGTGACGGTTGCCTTCAGAAGTCTTCAGTTTTTCTAATAATGGAGTTTTAGCAAAAGGGGTTCCCAGTAGTTCGGGTTGTTCGTTTTGAGGGTAGATAAGCTCAATATCCAGCTCATCATTGAGCCAGGTGATGCCTTGTACATTCTGATAGTACAAAGTGACGATATCCGCATTTTCCTGCCAGCGTTCCTCTATTGAAAGATCACTACGTTCCCACTCGCGAGCTAACAATTCAGCGACAAATAAATGGGAGACCAGGCTTTGTCGAATGTCGCGTTGCAAGTTATAAGTTTCGGCTTCCAGGGCATCGTGGACAACTTGATTTTCCTGATAACGCAAATAGCTAAAAGCGGTAACAGTAATGACCAAACCAACAAGGGCTGCTATAACAGCCTGCCGTGATCCGTGCAGGAACATCATGGATTAACGCAACTCCTCTCTATCACGGAAGTAATCCAGTGCCTCTGGGTTTGCCAGAGCATCCGTGTTTTTCACAGGCTCGCCGTGAACCACATTACGTACCGCTAATTCGACTATCTTACCGCTTATAGTACGGGGTATGTCGTCAACCTGCAAAATTACAGCAGGCACGTGCCGTGGAGTCGCGTTGGCCCGAATGGTTTTGGCAATGGTTTGACGAAGTTCATCGCTAAGCTTTATGCCGTCTCTTAGCTTTACAAAAAGAACGACGCGCTCGTCATCTTCGTATTGCTGACCGACAGCAATACTTTCCAGCACTTCATCAACCTTTTCTACCTGACGGTAAATTTCCGCAGTGCCAATGCGTACGCCGCCCGGGTTAAGAACGGCATCGGAACGACCATAAATAATAACGCCGTCGTGCTCGGTCAGCTCGGCAAAGTCGCCATGTGCCCAGGTATTTTCGAAGCGGTCGAAATAGGCATTAAAGTAACGCTCGCCATTCTCGTCGTTCCAGAAGCTTACGGGCATGCAGGGGAATGAGTTTTCACACACCAACTCGCCTTTTTCGCCTTTAACTGGCTTTCCGTTCTCGTCATAAACGTTAACGGCTAAACCAAGGCCCCGACATTGTAATTCGCCCCGGTAAACCGGCAGAATAGGGCAGCCAAGGGCAAAGCAGGAGACAATGTCCGTACCGCCTGATATTGAGGAGAGACACAGGTCTTTTTTAATCTCGCGGTAAACGTAGTCAAAGCTTTCTGGCGGTAGTACCGACCCCGTGGTTAAGATGCTACGCAACTTTTCCAGGTTATGACTTTCTCGCGGTTTAACGCCTTCTTTTTCAAGTGCGGCTAAATATTTGGCGCTGGTACCAAATACGGTAATGCCTTCTTCGTCAGTCACGTCCCATAAAAACTCAGGTTTAGGTGCAAAAGGCGAACCGTCGAATAAGGTTAAGGTTGCGCCCACAGCCAGACCACTGACCAGCCAATTCCACATCATCCAGCCGCAGGTGGTGAAGTAAAACAGATTGTCGTCACGGTCTAAATCGGTATGCAGCCCGTGCTCTTTCAAGTGCTGCAATAAAGTACCGCCCGTACCATGAACAATGCATTTTGGGACGCCCGTGGTACCTGATGAAAACATAATATAGAGCGGGTCGTTAAAGTTGCGTGGAGCAAAATCTATTTGGGTCTTATCAGCGTCGCCAAAATCACTCCATGAAAACACTTTGTCGCCTTCAATGCGGTCTTTCTGCTGGCTGAAATTAACCAACACCGTGGCTTCAATGCTTGGAATTTGTTTAATGATATCGGCGGTTTTGTTTTTTATGTTGAGGTTTTTGCCGTTATAAAAATAACCATCAACAGTAATCAGAACTTTAGGCTCTATCTGACCGAAACGGTCAAGTACGCCCTGAACGCCAAAGTCCGGCGAGCAAGACGACCAGATAGCGCCGATACTGGTGGTTGCCAGCATACCAATTATGGTTTCTATGCAGTTAGGCATCATGGCTGCAACACGGTCACCGGCCTCAACTCCGCGTTGGCGTAAGCCTTCGGCAAAAGCGGCAACTTCGTGGTTAAGTTCGGCATAAGTTAGCTGTTGGCGTGTGCCATTCTCACCGCGAAAAATTAGAGCAATATGGTCGTCTTTATGACGCAACAGGTTTTCGGCAAAATTTAGGCTGGCGTCAGGGAACCATTGAGCACCGGGCATTTTTTCTTTATCGGTGACTATCGTCGAGCCTTTTTCACCAATAACATCAAAGTAATCCCATACCATAGACCAGAAACTTTCGTCGTTGTCGACGGACCATTGATAAAGGTCGTGATAATTGGCCAGCGCTACGTCTTTTTCTTTATTCACCTGTTGCAGGAAATCAGTCATGCGGGCATTAGCAATGGTATCTGCTGACGGTTGCCATAAAGCTTCTGAAGTCATTTTAATCCCCTTATTTTGCTAATTAAGCTTTTGCCAATTCTGCTATTGCGACCTGAGAGCGAGGGCCATGCGCTAAATGCTGACAAATATCGGCTCCGGCTGCGATTAACTTGTTCAGGTCAATACCGGTTTTTATGCCCATACCATTTAACATGTAAACCACATCTTCGGTGGCGACATTGCCACTGGCGCCTTTAGCGTATGGGCAGCCACCCAGGCCAGCTACGGCTGAATCAATGGTAGCAACACCCAGTGGAAGGCAGGCTATGATATTGGCCAAAGCTTGTCCGTATGTATTGTGAAAATGCAGCGCCAGTTTGTCCATGGGGACTTTCTCTGCAACGGCGGCAAGCATTTCCTGAGCTTTTAAAGGCGTACCGACGCCTATGGTGTCACCCAGTGATATTTCATAACAGCCCATTTGATACAAGGCTTCTGCAACTTTAACAACATTTTCTACCGGAACCTCACCCTGATACGGGCAACCCAAAACGCAGGAAACATAGCCTCTGACGGGAATGCCTTTTTCTTTAGCTGCGGCAATAACTGGTTTAAAACGCTCCAGCGACTCGTCGATACTGCAGTTAATATTCTTTTGGGCAAAAGCTTCCGATGCCGCACCGAACACTGCTACTTCGTCCATATTGGCTGCAACTGCAGCTTCAAAACCTTTCAAATTTGGCGTTAGACCGGCGTAAGTAACTCCTGGACGACGTTTAATCTGTTCCATAACAGCAGTGCTGTCGGCCATTTGTGGCACCCATTTGGGGCTGACAAAGCTGGCACTTTCAATGTAAGAAACGCCGGCTTCTGCCAGCGCTTCTATTAAGGCAACTTTGGCGTCAACAGAAACAGCTGTTTCATTTTGTAAGCCGTCACGAGGGCCAACTTCGACGATTTTTATCTGTTCTGCAATTGCCATAGTCACTCCTGATCACTTCTGATTATTTTTTATTATTCGTCTTCGCTCACTGCAAGCAGTTCATCGCCGTCGCTGACCAAATCTCCTGCGGCGAAAAAGACGTCGGTGACTTCACCTTCATGGCCTGCTTTAATGGTGTATTCCATTTTCATGGCTTCCATAATGACAAGCGGCTGATCTTTTTTGACTGTATCGCCTTTTTTAACCAGCACTTCCATAATGGTACCGTTCATTGGCGCAACGTGACCACCGTGGGCCGCTTCATCCGACAGCGTATCAGCCACGCGGTGTCGATGGAAAGTCATAGGGCCGTTATCGGTGAATACCGTAATTTGCTGGTCGTCGGCACTGACATAACGATGATAACGCATACTGCCGGCAGTCAACGTGAGTTTGTCGTCGGTTAAAGACGTCTGCCATTGTATGCTTTCTTCATCAACTTGCTGCAGGAACTCTCCGTTAGCGGTTTCTATTAGTGAAATAGAGTAGGTTTCTTCGCCAAATTGCAGTGGAACCGTATGTGTTGCCGCTGAGTTCATTCTAAACGCATTACCACTTTGCCATGGTGAACTGCCACGTTGCTGTTGGCGCTGACAAATATCAAACAAAGCCGCTTCAGTCGCAATTTGCTGATAATTTACCGAGCTATCTGGTTGCAGCTCCTCCTGATGTTGCTGGATAAATTCGGTTGTCAGGTTAGTTTTCACAAACTCAGGATGCGAAGCCAAACGATGCAAAAAGTCGACGTTAGTTGTTAACCCGGTTAAACGGTATTCACGCAAAGCCTTTTGCAGACGCAGCAGAGCACGGGTACGGTCGGTATCCCAGACAATCAGCTTCGCTATCATTGGGTCATAGAAAGCAGATATCTCGTCGCCTTCTTCAATACCAGTGTCAATGCGGATGCCGTTTTCTTCTGCAGGCGTACGTAAATGCTTAATGGTACCAGTGCAAGGTAAGAAATCGTTGTCCGGGTCTTCGGCGTAAATCCGTGCTTCGAATGCGTGACCGTTTACCTGAATGTCATTCTGTGCCAGAGGAAGCGGCTGACCGGAAGCGACAAGTAACTGCCATTCGACTAAATCCTGACCTGTGATCATTTCCGTAACCGGATGCTCAACCTGTAAGCGGGTGTTCATTTCCATGAAATAGAATTCGCCACTTTGGTCAAACAGAAACTCAACCGTGCCTGCACCAACGTAATCTATCGCCTGGGCGGCACGAATGGCAGCTTCGCCCATTTCTGTGCGAGTCTTTTCAGTCAATGCCGGAGCAGGGGCCTCTTCAAGCACCTTCTGGTGACGGCGCTGCACCGAACAGTCCCGTTCTGCCAGATAAACGGCGTTACCGTGTTCATCGGTAAACACCTGAATTTCCACGTGACGGGGGTTACGAATAAAACGCTCCATCAGCATTTTATCGTTACCGAAAGAGGACTTAGCTTCGCGTTTCGCCGAATTCAGAGCTTCATTAAATTCGCCCATATTTTCAACTACGCGCATACCTTTACCACCACCGCCGTACGCGGCTTTCAGCAGTAATGGGAAGCCAACTTTTTCGGCTTCTGCTTTTAGCGTTTCAATATCCTGTTCGCTACCATGGTAACCCGGAACCAATGGTACGCCGGCGTCCTGCATAATAGATTTCGCCGCGCTCTTAGAGCCCATAGCGGCAATGGACGATACCGGCGGGCCAACAAAGATAATATTGTTAGCCTGACATTGGTCGGCAAAATCTTCGTTCTCTGAAAGAAAACCATAACCGGGATGAATGGCTTCGGCACCGGTTTGTTTAGCGGCGGCGATAATTTTATCCGCACGCAGGTAACTGTCCGTGCTCGCTGCAGGGCCAATATGTACAGCCTGATCTGCCAGCTTAACGTGGCGTGAATTACGGTCGGCATCGGAGAATACCGCTACGGTGCGAATTCCAATTTTTTTAGCTGTGGCAATGATACGACAGGCAATTTCACCACGGTTCGCAATCAATAATGTTTTGATCATAATGAGACCTGTTGTTAACTCTGTTTAAGCCAGGCGGCGGGGCGTTTTTCAAGAAACGCACTGAGTCCTTCCTGACCTTCTTCCGACACGCGAATTTCGGCAATGGCTTTAATAGTGTGTTCACGGACGTTTTTATCAATTGGACGTGAACCCACGTTGCGAATCAGTTGCTTACAGGCGTCTACCGCTTGTGGACTATTCGCTAAAAGAGCTTCTAGTAATTTGCTCAAGGGCTCTTCAAAGTCTTCAACAACCTCGTTGACCAGGCCTAGCTCCAGTGCTTTATCGGCAAAAAAACGCTCGGCGGTGAGCATATAGCGACGCGACTGACGCTCGCCAATAGTACGCACAACATAAGGGCTGATAACCGCAGGAATAAGCCCAATTTTGACTTCACTCAGGCAGAAGCTGCTACGCGGCTGCGCCAGGACAATGTCACAGCAAGCGGCAAGGCCTACAGCACCGCCAAAAGCTGCACCTTGTACCAAGGCTATGCTGGGCTTGCTGAGCAAATCCAGACGCTCCATTAGCAAACCAAGCTCACCAGCATCATCAACGTTTTGTTGGTAGTTTTTATCGGCCATGGAGCGCATCCAGTTAAGATCCGCACCGGCAGAGAAGTTTTTACCCTCTGAACGAAGCACCAACACTCTCGCTTTCGTATTCTCTTCGACTTCTTTTAACGCCTGTAGCAGTTCTGCAATCATCACGTCATCAAACGCGTTGTGAACGTCAGGCCGGTTTAATGTCAGCGTGGCAACGCCCTGGTCGTTAATATCAAGCTTTGTGTATTTCGCCATTATTAATAACCTCCGATTACATGCGGAAGACGCCGAAGCGGCTGTCTTCAATCGGTGCATTCAATGAAGCGGCAAGGCTTAATGCCAGAACTTCGCGCGTTTGTGCCGGGTCAATAATGCCATCGTCCCATAAGCGGGCTGAGGCATAATAGGGGTGCCCCTGTTTATCGTACTGCTCAACAATAGGCTTTTTCAGTTCTTGTTCTTTCTTTTCACTTAAGCTTTCGCCTTTGCGCGCTAAATTGTCTTTAGTTACCTGTGCCATAACACCGGCTGCCTGCTCGCCACCCATGACCGAGATACGGGCATTCGGCCACATGAACATCATAGTTGGATCATACGCACGGCCACACATGCCGTAGTTACCGGCGCCGTAGCTACCGCCAATTAATACGGTAAACTTAGGTACTTTGGCACAGGAAACGGCCATAACCATTTTCGCACCGTGCTTAGCAATACCTTCGGCCTCGTATTTTTTACCGACCATAAAGCCGGTAATGTTTTGCAGAAACACCAGTGGAATCTTGCGCTGGGCACAAAGCTCAATAAAGTGAGCGCCTTTTTGCGCAGACTCAGAAAATAGAATGCCGTTGTTGGCCACAATGCCAACCGGATAACCGTCAATGCGGGCAAATCCAGTCACCAGTGTATTACCATAGTTAGCTTTAAATTCGTCAAAGTCTGAGTCATCAACAATGCGCGCAATGACTTCATGAACGTCATAAGGTTTACGCAGGTCGGTACCGACAATGCCGTACAGCTCTTTTGCATCGTAACGCGGTGGTTTGGCTGGTTGGCGGTCGAGCTTAGTTGGTTCACCGCGGTTAAGGCGGGCTACTGAGCGACGCGCTAAGGCTAAAGCGTGTTCGTCGTTGTGAGCAAAATGATCTGCAACACCGGAAATGCGTGTATGCACGTCGGCACCGCCAAGCTCTTCGGCTGAAACTTCTTCGCCCGTTGCCGCTTTAACTAATGGCGGACCCGCAAGGAAAATAGTGCCTTGATCTTTTACAATGACGCTTTCATCGGCCATAGCCGGTACGTAAGCACCGCCTGCGGTACACAGGCCCATAACCACCGCAATTTGTGGAATGCCTTTGGCTGACATATTTGCCTGATTGAAAAAGATGCGACCAAAGTGTTCCTTGTCCGGGAAGACTTCATCCTGACGGGGCAGGTTAGCGCCGCCGGAGTCCACCAGGTAAATACAGGGCAGGTGGCAACGCTCGGCAATTTCCTGAGCGCGCAGGTGTTTTTTAACGGTCAATGGGTAATAAGTGCCGCCTTTCACTGTGGCGTCGTTGGCGATGATCATGCACTCGGTGCCTTCAACTTGACCAATACCGGCAACCACACCAGCTGAGGGAACGTAGTCTTCGTAACATTCCCAGGCCGCAAATTGACCTATTTCCAGAAACGGCGAACCCGCGTCCAGCAGTTTGTTAATACGGTCGCGGGGCAATAATTTACCCCGGGACAAATGGCGCTCCTGATACTTAGGGCCGCCACCTTGATGAATCTTCGCCGCTTTTTCCTGCAGGTCATTAACTACGCCCTGCATAGACTCGCTATTAGCCGCAAATTGTGCATCGCGGGTGTTGATTTTACTGGATAAAATCGCCACGGCGTTGCCTCCTTATTATTTGGATTCAGTGAACAGTTCGCGACCAATGAGCATACGGCGAATTTCCGACGTACCAGCGCCAATTTCGTAAAGCTTAGCGTCACGTAGCAGACGTCCTGTAGGGTATTCGTTAATGTAGCCGTTACCGCCTAATAACTGAATAGCATCCAGTGCCAGTTGAGTCGCCAATTCTGCTGCGTATAGAATCGCTCCGGCGGCATCTTTACGTGTAGTTTCGCCACGATCGCAAGATTGAGCCACTGCGTAAACATAGGCACGCGCCGCATTAGTGCGAGTGTACATATCAGCAACTTTGCCCTGAATTAGCTGGAATTCGCCGATCTCTTTACCGAACTGTTTACGATCATGAATATAAGGTACGCAAGTATCAAGGCAGGCCTGCATAATACCTAAAGGGCCCGCAGCAAGAACAGCGCGCTCGTAATCAAGACCACTCATCAACACTTTAACACCTTCGTTTAGCTCTCCCAGAATGTTTTCTTCGGGGACTTCGACGTCTTCGAAGACCAGTTCACAGGTGTTTGAGCCGCGCATGCCCAGTTTGTCGAGTTTTTGCGCCTGGCTGAATCCTGGTGTGTCTTTTTCAACGATAAAGGCCGTAATGCCCCGTGAGTTCTTCTCGGGTTCGGTTTTAGCGTAAATTACGAAGACATTGGCTTCCGGCCCATTAGTGATCCACATTTTATTGCCGTTCAGAATGTACTTGTCGCCTTTCTTCTCTGCACGTAATTTCATGCTGACTACATCAGAACCGGCATTAGGTTCACTCATAGCTAAAGCACCAACGTGCTCACCGGTGCATAGTTTAGGCAAATACTTTTGTTTTTGTTCTTCGTTACCGTTGCGATGAATTTGGTTCACACAGAGGTTTGAATGAGCACCATAGCTTAAGCCAACAGAGGCAGAAGCGCGGCTAATTTCTTCCATAGCAATAACATGTTCAAGGTAGCCCATACCGGAACCACCATATTCTTCAGCAACGGTTAAGCCAAGCAGACCCATGTCGCCAAGCTTTTGCCATAAATCGCCGGGAAATTCATTTTTTTCATCAATTTCGGCGGCGCGTGGGGCTATTTCGTCACGCGCGAAAGCATTAACTTGTTCACGGATCATGTCGGCTGTTTCGCCGAGACCGAAGTTAAAGGTGGTATATTGACTGATCATAACGACTCCTGAGAATGAACTTCTGAAACTGACGACTGAATGCTCTCGAGCTCGTCCTGACAACGTTGCTCCAGACCACTGAGTTCGGTCAGTAACACATTAATATCTTCCATTTGTTGTTTGAGTGAGTGTTTTTTCTCACTGACCAGCTCAAGTACCTTTTCGAGCTGGGCCGCACTGCTATTATCCGCGTCGTAAAGTTCGAACAAACGGCGGGTTTCGGCCAGTGAAAAACCGAGTCGTTTGCCGCGTAGAATCAGCTTTAAACGAACCCGGTCTTTGTTGGTATATATGCGCTGTTGCCCCTGGCGTCTGGGGGAAAGCAAGCCTTCGTCCTCATAAAAACGAATGCTGCGGGTGGTAATGTCAAATTCTTTTGCCAGTTCGCCAATACTGTAGGTCACTTTATTGTTCATCGGTACTTGCTTTTTGGTTGTCCTAAGATCTAAGCTTAGAGGAAGTTTACGTTAACGTAAAGTGCATTTGGAGGAAAAATGTCGAGCGATTCAATCGTTATAGTAGCGGCCAACCGTACGCCAATGGGCGGTTTTCAGGGCAGCTTAAGTGAAGTTACTGCTCCTGATTTGGGAGCAACAGCTATAAAAGCAGCGCTGAGTAACAGCGGTTTAACAGCCGATGATATTTCAGAAGTTATCATGGGCAATGTGTTACCTGCGGGCTTGGGTCAGGCGCCAGCGCGTCAGGCAATGCTGCATGCCGATTTACCTCGCTCAACGGGCGCCACAACCATTAATAAAGTATGCGGCTCTGGCTTGAAAGCTGCAATGATGGCGCACGATTTAATTAAAGCGGGCTCAGCAGACGTTGTGCTGGCCGGTGGCATGGAAAGCATGTCGAATGCACCTTACATGCTGCCAAAAGGCCGCAGCGGTTATCGTATGGGGCACGGACAAGTGCTGGATCATATGATGCTGGACGGTCTGGAAGACGCCTACGAACATAAAGCTATGGGGTGTTACGCACAGGACACTGCTGACGAATACGGTTTGGGTCGTGAAGCAATGGATGAGTTTGCCATTCACTCACTGACCAAAGCTCAGGCCGCTATTAAAGATGGCTTTTTCAAAGATGAAATTACCCCAGTGACATATTCTACCCGTAAAGGCGATGTCACTGTCGATACTGATGAGCAACCGGGTAAAGCGCGTCTGGATAAAATTCCTCAGTTGCGTGCGGCATTCAAAAAAGACGGCACCATTACTGCGGCTAATTCCAGTTCCATTTCTGACGGTGCAGCAGCGCTTATTTTAATGCGTGAGAGCGATGCAAAGGCCAAAGGCCTGCAGCCACTGGCACGTGTTATGGGTCATACCACGCATTCTCAGGCTCCGTCTGAATTTACCGTTGCCCCAATTGGAGCAATGAACTCCTTGCTGAGTAAGCTGGACTGGACCAAAGACGATGTCGATTTATGGGAAATTAACGAAGCCTTTGCCATGGTCACCATGCTGGCTATTCAGCAAATGAAACTGGATCCGGCTAAAGTGAATGTCCATGGCGGCGCCTGTGCTTTAGGGCACCCTATTGGCGCAAGTGGAGCACGGTTATTGGTTACTTTGCTGCATGCACTGAAACAAAAAGGCCAGAAACGAGGCATCACCTCACTGTGTATTGGTGGTGGTGAAGCCGTTGCTCTGGCCGTAGAAATGATCTAAAACCGCTGGTTAGCGGGCGGGTTTAAGTTTGTTAACCCGTCCTGCCAGCCATACGGCAAGAATAATAACAAGAGCGCCAATGCTTAACCGGGTATAGTCGAAAGGCTGCTCCCAAAACACGACATTAACCAAAATGCCCGCGGGAATTAACGCATTGTTCATGGTGGCCAGTTGCCCGGTATTGACTCGTTTTCCGGAAAGGTTCCAACCAAGGTAACCAAGCCCGGAGGCAACAATACCGAGCCACAATAAAATGCCCCATTGAAGATTGGTGGTCGGCATTTTGGTTAAGTCGCCAAAGAATAGAACACCAAGGCCGGCGATAACACTGGCGCCAAAGAAAAAAGCGGCAAATTGTTGGCTTTGTTCTAAGGTTTTACCCGTGGGTAAGCGTTTATAAGCAACCTGGCCGGCGGCAAAGCAGGCATTGGCTGCCTGAATTAAAAAGAAGCCGGTGATGAAGTCATCGGACAAGGGTTGATAGCGAATAATGGCGGCGCCGCATACCGATACCGCTGCGGCTATCCACCATAACAGCGGCAGATGCTTGCGGTTAAGTATCAGCTCATCAATTAGCGTTATGTAGAGTGGTGTAAAGATAGTGAACAAAAGCACTTCGGCAACGCTCAAATACAAAAACGCATGATAAAGAAACAAATACATGGCGCCAATTTGTACAGCGCCGATAACGGCCAGTTTAGCCAGTTGAGGCAATTGCCCATTTTGGGGCGACAGATGACGCCAGCGGAATAAGGGCAACACTGTTATCAGTGCTAAAATCATGCGAATAAAGACAACCAGATAACCGTCAACCTGGCCGGCAAGGTAAACGCCAATTAGCGAAAAGCTGGCGGCCCAAAGTAAAGTAATCAGAATTAAGAGGGTCACGTAAAAGGCTCACTTAACTAAATTTAGCTCATCAATAGATGACAAAATAACACAATAAGAAGGTGAATTATGTCTAAGAAAGTGCCTCTGTATATAGATGGTGAATTTATCGCCTCGAAGTCAGAACAGTGGATCCCTGTGACCAATCCGGCAACTCAGGAAGTTATCGCTGAAGTTCCGGTTGCAACGCAAAGCGAGATGGACGCAGCGGTTGAGAGTGCCCGCGAAGCTTTTAAAACCTGGAAAGAAGTGCCTGTTTCTGAGCGTGCTCGCGTAATGATGCGTTATCAGGCCTTGTTAAAAGAACATCAGGAAGAAATTGCAGAGACTCTGGCACAAGAAACCGGTAAAACTTTTGAAGATGCGAAAGGTGATGTCTGGCGTGGTATTGAAGTGGTTGAACACGCGGCGAATATTCCTTCGTTATTAATGGGCGAGACAGTTGAAAACGTTGCCCGTAAAATTGATTCTTATAGCTACACTCAGCCATTAGGTGTTTGCGCTGGTATTACGCCGTTTAACTTTCCGGCGATGATCCCATTGTGGATGTTCCCGCTGGCTATTGCTTGCGGTAACACCTTCATTCTGAAGCCTTCCGAGCAAGATCCGTTAACGCCAACCCGTTTGGCTGAACTGTTCGAAGAAGCTGGCGCGCCTAAAGGCGTACTGCAGGTATTGCACGGCAATAAAGAACAGGTCGACTTTCTGTTAGACCACCCGGACGTTCGTGCCTTGTCTTTTGTAGGCTCAGTGCCGGTTGCTGAATATATTTATCGTCGTGGTACGGAAAATGGTAAGCGTGTACAGGCCTTTGCCGGTGCGAAAAACCATTGCGTTATTATGCCTGACGCCAATAAACAGCAAGTCATCAACAATATGGTTGGCTCTTCTGTCGGTGCGGCGGGTCAACGTTGTATGGCTATTTCTGTCGCGGTATTTGTTGGCGCGGCAAAAGAGTGGATCCCTGAAATAGCGGAAGCTATTGCTAAGGTTCGTCCGGGCGCATGGAATGACGAAGGTGCCGCTTATGGCCCGGTTATTAGTCCACAAGCGAAAGAACGCGTTGAAGCTTTGATTACTCAGGGTGAAAAAGAAGGCGCTAAATTGCTGGTTGATGGTCGTAATTGCAAAGTTGACGGTCTGCCAAACGGCAACTGGGTTGGGCCAACGGTCTTCTCTAACGTAACGCCGGATATGGAAATTTATAAAACGGAAATTTTCGGTCCGGTATTGTGCGCTACAGAAGTGGACAGCCTTGAAGACGCTTTGGAATTGGTTAACAACAACCCTTACGGTAATGGTACGTCTATCTTTACCGCAAGTGGTGCCGCCGCACGTAAATATCAGCACGAAGTTGAAGTGGGTCAGGTCGGTATCAACATTCCAATTCCGGTACCACTGCCGTTCTTCTCATTTACTGGCTGGAAGCGTTCATTCTTTGGCGACCTTCATGCTTATGGTAAGCAGGGCGTTCGTTTTTACAGCGAAACTAAGACAGTAACGGCCCGTTGGTTTGAAAGTGATCTGGAAGAAGTATCCGGTCCAAATATGTCAATTAACCTAAGGTAGTAGGGGATAACGATGAATTTCGAATTGACAGAAGACCAGCAAGCCTTTGTAGATACTGCCAAGGCGTTTGCCGACAAAGAGCTGGCACCTAACGCGGCTAAGTGGGACGAAGAACATCACTTTCCGGTTGAAGTGTTCCGCAAAGCCGGAGAAATGGGCTTTATGGGCATGTACACGCCGGAAGAGGCCGGTGGCTTTGGTATGAGCCGTCTTGACGCTGCGCTTATTTTTGAGCAACTGGCGGGTGGTTGTACAGCAACCACCGCTATGATGACCATTCATAACATGGTTACCTGGATGATTGGCTCATTCGGCCAGCAGTCAGTTATCGATCAATGGGTACCAGAATTGGTTACCGGCGAGAAGCTGGGCTCTTACTGTTTAACTGAACCCGGTTCAGGCTCAGACGCTGCGAGCTTACGTACCAGTGCGAAAAAAGACGGTGACGAGTACGTTTTGAACGGCTCTAAAATGTTTATATCCGGCGCCGGCGAAACCGATGTACTGGTGGTTATGGCTCGTACTGGCGAAGATGGCCCTAAAGGAATTTCTGCTTTTGCCGTACCGGCTGATGCTGAAGGCATTATTTACGGGAAAGCTGAAGACAAAATGGGCTGGAATGCACAGCCTACCCGCTTAGTGACCTTTGAAGACGTTCGCATTCCGGCAGAGAACCTGCTGGGTAAAGAAGGCGAAGGTTTTAAGTTTGCGATGATGGGCTTAGATGGTGGTCGTATTAACATTGCGGTGTGTTCTGTGGGTACAGCGCAAGCGGCACTGAATACTGCCAAAGCTTATATGCAGGAGCGTACGCAGTTTGGTAAACCACTGGCTGCGTTCCAGGCACTACAGTTTAAGTTAGCTGATATGGCAACTGAACTGGTCGCAGCCCGGCAAATGGTGCGTTTGGCGGCCAGTAAAGTCGATAACAACGATGCTGATAAAACTACCTATTGTGCCATGGCGAAACAGTTTGCGACCGATGTCGGCTTTAAGGTGTGTAATGACGCACTGCAGCTGCACGGTGGCTATGGCTACATTAAAGAGTATCCGTTAGAGCGCCATGTGCGGGACGTTCGTGTGCACCAGATTCTGGAAGGCACGAACGAAGTAATGCGTATGATTATTGGCCGCCGTATGTTGGCGGATAATGACCGCGAAATCTTGTAAGGAGATTCCATGCAAGACGTTGTACTTTTTGAAGAACTGAACGCCGGTGAGAAAGTCATCGGCGTTGCTACATTAAACTCCGAAAAATCTTTAAACGCTCTGAGCCTGGCAATGGCTGAAAAGCTGTTACCACAACTGAAAAAGTGGGCAGAGGATGACAAAGTCGCCTGTGTCTGGTTACAGGGGGCTGGTGAAAAAGCCTTTTGTGCCGGCGGTGACATTGTCGCCATGTATAAAGCTATGCAGGCAGAGCCGGGGAAATTAGTGGAAGAAGTCGAAAACTTCTTCACGCAGGAATATCAACTGGACTACTTTATTCAGACCTTCCCTAAACCTCTTATCTGCTGGGGTGACGGTATTGTTATGGGCGGTGGTATGGGCTTAATGAACGGGGCTAGTCATCGTATTGTGACCGAACGTTCATTACTGGCCATGCCTGAAGTGACTATTGGCTTGTATCCTGATGTTGGTGCGACCTACTTCCTTAATCGTATGCCACAAGGTTGCGGGTTGTTCTTAGGTATTACCGGCGCGACGATGAATGCGAACGATGCACTGTATCTGAACCTGGCCGATCACTTTGTCGGGCACGAAAGTAAAGAAAGCATTCTGAATCAGCTGAAAGAAGTTCAGTGGGGCAATACCGAGGCACTGAACAAACAAAAAGTGACGGATTTACTAAGTGACGTGGCAAGCAGTGACCCAACAGCGTTACCAACACCGCAAGTAGAACCGCATCAGAAGCTAATAACAGATCTGACATCCGGTAACGACATTGGCGATATTGTTAAGCGTATTGTCAATGACGAAACTGATGATAAATGGCTGGCGCGGGCGCGGAAGAACCTGGCCAATGGTTGTCCTTTTACTTCGCACCTGGTCTGGAACCAGTTGCAGCAAGGCTCTGACTTGTCGTTGGCTGACTGTTTCCGTTTAGAGCTAACCTTGTCCTGTAACTGTGCGGTTCGTGGTGACTTTGCCGAAGGTATTCGGGCACTGCTGATTGATAAAGATAAGAATCCACAATGGCAGCATAGCTCGGTAGCCGAAGTACCAGCGGAAGAGGTTGATGCATTCTTTTTACCGCCCTGGGGCGAGCGAACGCATCCATTAGCCGATCTTGATAAATAAAACGAATTAACAAGAAGGAGTGCCATTATGGCAACCGTAGGATTTATTGGACTGGGAAACATGGGTGGCCCTATGGCCAGCAACCTGGCAAAAGCAGGCCACACAGTTAAGGCTTTTGACTTATCGGAAGAAGCACTTAAAGCAATAGTTGCTGACGGTGCACAGGCCGCGAAAACAGCAGCTGAAGCCATTGACGGAGCTGAGTTTGTGGTTTCGATGCTGCCTGCAGACCGTCACGTAAAAGGTGTTTACCTTGGTGATGATGGTCTAATCAACAAGCTGAATAAAGATCAGCTCGTTATTGATTGCAGTACCATTTCTTCTGAAACCGCTATGTATGTGGGTGAACAACTAGAGAAAGCCGGTATTGCCTTTATCGACGCTCCGGTTTCCGGTGGTGTTGGTGGCGCGAAAGCCGGTACTTTAACCTTTATTTGTGGCGGCACAGAAACTAACGTTGACCGGGCTCGCACCGTACTTAACGACATGGGCAAAAATGTTTTCCGCGCCGGTGATGTCGGTGCAGGACAGATTGCAAAAATCTGTAATAACATGTTGTTGTCAGTATTAATGGTGGGGACTTCTGAAGCACTGCAATTAGGTAAGGCTAACGGGTTGGACCCGAAAGTTTTATCCGAAATTATGCTGGCAAGCTCAGGTAGCAACTGGACATTACAGGTATATAATCCGTGCCCTGGGGTAATGGACAACGTGCCTTCAAGTAATGACTATCAGGGCGGCTTTTTGGTTGACTTAATGGCTAAAGATTTAGGCCTGGCGCAGCAAACTGCATTAGAAAGCGGTGCCGCAACACCTATGGGATCACTGACTCGCAACCTTTACCACAGCTGGTCTGAACAAGGTCATGGCCGTCAGGACTTTTCCAGTATTTTTAATTATGTGGCACCTAAGTCACAGAAGTAACCTAAGAATTGGGGAAACACATGCAAATTAAAGACAGTGTCATTGTTATTACCGGTGGTGCTCAGGGGCTGGGCCTTGCGATGGCGGAAGATTTCGCCAGACAAGGTGCCAAACTTGCGCTTATCGATATTAACGGCGACGTATTAGGTGAAGCTCAGGAGCAATGTGAAAAGCTGGGTGCAGCCAAAGTGGTTGGTTATGAAGTTGATATTACCGATGAAGAGTCGGTAGAAACCGTATTTGAGCAAATTCAGCAAGAGTTTGATGGCATTGATGTGCTGGTGAACAATGCAGGCCTACTGCGTGACGGTTTGCTGATTAAATTCAAAGACGGTGAACTGAAACAAAAAATGCCATTACAGCAGTTTCAATCGGTACTGGATGTGAACCTCACCGGCACGTTCCTGTGTGGCCGTGAAGCCGCAGCGCAGATGGTAAAAGCTGGTAAGAAAGGCGTTATCATCAATATTTCCAGTGTCGCTCGTGCTGGCAATATGGGGCAGACCAACTACTCAGCAACGAAAGCCGGTGTGGTTGCCATGACGGTAACCTGGGCTCGTGAACTGGGTCGCTACGGCATTCGCTGTGGTGCCATTGCGCCTGGCTTTATCGAAACCCCAATGACGGCACAGATGAAACCTGAAGCGGTTGATCGCGCGTTGTCTATGGTGCCGCTAAAACGCTGGGGCCAGCCCAATGAAATTGCCCACAGTGCCCGCTACATTATTGAAAATGACTTCTTCAGCGGCCGTGTGGTCGAAATTGACGGCGGCGTCCGGTTGTAAGTCACATTAGATAAAGTAATGATAAATAGCCGAACAAAGGGCGTCTCTGTTATAGTGGTGGTTATCTACTAAACAGAGACGCTTTTTAGTTAATGGCATGCGGAAATTACCTCCCTTAAACGCGCTTAAATCATTTGAAGTGGCAGCGCGTCACCTCAGTTTTACCAAAGCAGCCGAAGAGTTATTTGTGACTCAGGCGGCCGTCAGTCACCAGGTAAAAGCGTTAGAAGACTTCCTTGAGCTTAAGCTTTTTATCCGGCGTAACCGCTCGCTGTTGCTGACCGAAGAAGGGCAGGAATACTACTTAGAGTTACGCGATATTTTTGAGCAACTGGCGCAGGCCACGGATAAGCTTCGGTTAGTGTCTGAACGCGGTGCTTTGACCGTGTCGGTTCCGCCCAGTTTCGCTATTTTATGGTTTGTTCCGCGGCTTAGTAGTTTTCGCGAAGAACACCCTGATATGGATATACGCATAAAAGCCGTGGATGAAATTAGTGGTTCGTTAACCGATGACGTGGATGTTGCTATTTACTATGGCGATGGCCGCTGGCCCGGGGTAAAAGCTTACCAGCTACACGAAGAGTATTTGTGGCCGGTTTGTTCGCCGTTGTTATTAAATAAAGCGAATATCAAAGAACCGATAGACTTATTCAAACAAACCTTGCTGCACGATGAAACTCGTAACGCCTGGAAGGATTGGTTTCAACTGGTGGGTTTACCTCAGTATAAAGGCGATAACGGACCGGTGTTTAGTCATTCGAGCCTGGCTTTACAGGCTGCAGTCCACGGGCAGGGCATTGCATTAGCCAATAACGTGCTGGTGAAGTCCGAAATTGACAGTGGCCACCTGGTTCGTATTTTCCCTCAGGCACTGCAGCGGAATAAAGCGTTTTATCTGGTTTGTCGTGACAATCAGGCGGAGATAGGTAAAATCGCGACCTTCCGTCAGTGGCTGCTAAACTTGGTTCAAAAAGAAGAGCAAGAGTTTAACCAATAATGCGTTATCAACAACAGAACCCGGAAGGAGCGCTCCGCATCGTGTTTTTGCACGGCTCAGGAGGCGGTCCCGACACAGCTTTTATGGATTTCTTTGCAGAGCAGAGCATAGCGCTTGGTGCGGAGGTTGTGCGCCCGGACTTTCCTTATTGGGAAAAGGTTCGTGAAACCGGGAAACCTCGGCCGCCGAATAAAATGCAGGCATTGGTCGATGCGATTGATGAACTGCTGAACGAATTACAGCAAGATAATAAGCCGTTAGTTTTGATGGGTAAGTCATTAGGAAGCCGGGTGATGTTGCGCTTAGCCGATAAATACGGCGCGAAAGCAGTAATTGCTTTGGGCTTTCCGTTTCACCCGCCGCAAAAACCTGAGAAGTCACGTCATGAAGAATTAAAGATGACGCAGGCGCCCGGCCTTATTTTGCAGGGAACCCGTGACCCCTTCAGTAAGCCGCTTTTAAAAAGAGCGGAGCAGGGGCAATGCGTGGAGCTACCGCACAACTGGCAGTTACAATGGCTAGAGGGTGCCGATCACGGTTTTGCCGCCACAAAAACCAAAGCGGCGAATACGCCGAAGCTTTGGGAACAGGCCGCAGATGCCATTAAGGAGTTTATTCAATGAGTCAGATATTTTTAATTGTGGCCGCCATTTTAGGCGGTACCGGCGTTATGTTGGGGGCTTTTGCTTCGCATGGTTTAAAATCGAAATTAAGTGAGAGTTTGCTGAGTGCTTTTGAGACCGGCGTCACTTATCAGTTTTATCACGCATTGGCACTGTTTGCTTTAGCGCTTTGGTTAAAGCAGTCACAGTCGGTTTGGTTTGTTGCCAGCGGCTATTTGTGGCTGGCTGGCGTGGTTTTATTTTCCGGCAGTTTGTATGCCTTAGCACTTACCGGTGTTAAATGGTTTGGACCTATAACGCCTATTGGCGGGGTATTATTTATTGCTGGCTGGGTCAGTTTATTAGTTGGCGCAATGAAGTTAGGAGCAGGTAGTTAATGAGTGAGATTGTTAACGGCAGAGGTAGTGGCATTGTATTGCTGTGTCGTGCAGGGTTCGAAGGTGATTGCGCGGCTGAAATTCAGGATAAAACCGCGGAACTGGGTGTTTATGGTTATTGCCAGACACAACCCGAGCAAGCTTACGTTACCTATCATTGCCAGCACGAAGAAGCAGAGCATATTGCCCGTAAACTGACGCTGAAAGACCTGGTCTTTGCGCGCGAAATGTTTGCCTTACTGGGGCCGGTTAAAGTGGCCGGTATTGAAGACCGTGCCAGCGAAGTCATTAAAGTGTTAAAGCCTCATCAGGAAACGTTCGGTTTAGCCGGTGAGTTACGGGTGGGAACTCCAGATACTAATGAAGCTAATCAGCTATCCAAATTTTGCCGTAAGTTTAGCGTACCGCTGCGTCAGGCGTTGCGTAAAGAAGAGCTTTTAAGTAATAAACCGCTAGCTAAACGACCTGTGCTGCATGTGTTATTTGTCAATGCAGCACATGCTTTGGTGGGGTATTCATACAGCTATAACCAAACCGTACATAACGGTGGCATTGTGCGTTTGCGTATGCCAAAAGAGGCACCAAGCCGTTCAACGTTGAAACTGGATGAAGCCTTTCAGGTGTTTGTTCCTGAAAACGAACATGAAAAACGTGTTCATTCGGGCATGAAGGCGGTAGATCTTGGTGCGGCGCCGGGAGGCTGGACTTATCAGCTGGTACGTCGAGGCATGATGGTACAGGCTGTGGACAACGGGCCAATGGCAGAATCCTTGATGGAAACCGGTCAGGTTAAGCACATTCAGGAAGACGGCTTTAAATTTCGCCCGAAACGCAAAAATATTACCTGGCTGGTGTGCGATATGGTTGAAAAACCCGCACGTGTCGGAGAGCTGATGACCAGTTGGTTACTCGAAGGTGACTGTGAAGAAGCTATATTTAATCTTAAGTTACCAATGCGTCAGCGCTATGCTGCTGTTAAAGGCTACCTGGATCAGATTAAAGAACAGCTACAAACCGAGGGGACTAAGCCGTTTGAAATTCAGGCCAAGCACCTTTACCACGACCGTGAAGAAATTACCGTACACTTGCGCTGGCTGCCACGCAGCTAGCTTTAAAGGCATAGCCTGAGTTCATTCATGGCTATGCCTGCACTTCCTGTCATACTCTCAAGATCTCTGCTCCACCAGATTTTAAGTACAATTGAATAATATCCTATAATTCCTGATGTCTTATGTAAGAATCAGCTAAGTTCCCACCTTCAACTCTTAAATTACTGTCTATACTTCGCCACTTACTAGATGATTGTTTCAGTGAATAAATATATGTAATATACTTTTGAAAATATATACTTTTAAGTGTATATTTTAGGAGTAAACCATGGATTGGGTAATTTTAGTTACGGATGACTACGAAGAGTGGTTTTTTACGCTTAATGATGCAGAGCAAGTCGATGTTCAGGCGATGGTAGATGTACTGGAAATTAAAGGTCCTGGCTTGGGAAGGCCGCAAGCTGACACTTTAAAAGGAACAAAAGCCTTGAAGAACCTGAAAGAGCTCCGGATTCAACATGACGGGAAGCCATATAGAGTGTTCTACGCATTTGATCCTAAAAGACAGGCAGTTTTGTTATGTGGCGGTCGTAAAGATGGAAGTAGGGATAAACACTTTTATAAACGAATGATCCCGTTAGCTGAAAAGTTGTTTCTGGATTATTTGAAAACTGACAGTAGCTAAAGCTTAAGGGTGGTTATGGCAAAATCATTGCACGAGATGAAAAAGAAAATCAAGCCAGAAGTACAAGCCGCTGCGAGAGCTAAAGCGGTTGGTATCATTGCGGAAATGACTCTGGCGGAAGTACGAAAAGCGCGGGGGTTTAACCAGTCTGTTGTTGCTAAAAAGCTTAACCTTGCTCAATCTAATATATCTCAGGTTGAGACGCGGCCTGATGCTCTGCTAAGTACATTGAGACATTATGTTGAAGCTTTAGGGGGAACACTGGAGTTACACGCTAAGTTTCCAGATGGTCAGGACGTTGAGATAAATCAGTTTAAGTAAATAAGTTAGTCTGACTATGGCATTAAACCAGCTTTCCCAATTAGGGAAAACTGGCTTCTGTGAATTCAGGCTGGCCTTGTAAGCTGAGCCTTGTTAAAGACGCTCAATAACTGCCTGAGTAAAATCAGTGGTACCGTGCGAACCGCCTAAATCACGAGTGGTACGGTCGCCACTGGAAATCACATCTTCTAGTGCTTTGGTGATTTTTTCGGCTTGCTCTTGCATGCCCAAGTATTCCAACATCTGAATTGACGCTAAGATAACTGAGGTTGGGTTTGCCAGGTTTTTACCGGCAATATCTGGGGCTGAGCCGTGTACAGCTTCGAAAATGGCGCAGTCTTTACCAATGTTAGCGCCGGGTGCCATACCTAAGCCGCCGACCAAACCTGCGCACAGGTCTGACAGAATATCGCCAAACAGGTTGGTGGTAACAATAACGTCAAACTCTTCCGGGTTCATAACTAAGCGCATGCAGGCCGCGTCAACAATCATTTCTGTCGATTCAATGTCTGGGTACTCTTCAGCAATTTCACGCGCTACTTTTAAGAATAGACCAGAAGTGGACTTCAGAATATTGGCTTTATGCACCGCGGTGACTTTCTTACGGCCTTCGCGGCGTGCAGTTTCATAGGCGAAACGAACAATGCGCTCAGCGCCTTCACGGGTAATTTTGCTGACTGCTTCGGCTTCATTACCGTCTTCAGACACTTTCTGGCCTAAGCCGGAATACATACCTTCGGTATTTTCACGAATGGTAATAATATCAATGTTTTCGTAGCGCGCCTGGGTGCCGGTAAAAGACAAAACAGGACGTACGTTAGCGTATAACGAAAAATGTTTACGCAGGCTGACATTAATAGAGGTGAAGCCTTCGCCAACCGGAGTGGTCAGTGGACCTTTCAATGTAACACCGTTACGTTCAATCGCATCAAGAGTATTCTGAGGTAATAACTCTCCGGTTTTTTCCAAAGCAGTTAAACCAGCGTCGACGTATTCATATTCAAAGTCACAACCTGCTTTATCGAGAATAGCGGTTGCAGACTCGACAATATCCGGACCGATGCCGTCACCTGGAATTACTGTGATAGTTCTACTCATGAATTGATTCCTTTAAACCGTGTTACAACAAAAACAGGAATGGTAATTCTACCATTGCCGCGCTAATACTGACTAGCAAAGCATTATTCAGCCAGTGAATGTAGGTTATAACGGTGAGTAACAGTGACTTTCAAAAGCCGATTTGGCTTTAACTCGGGTCAGTTGCTCATTGTTTATTTGCAGTTGCTGACAATAAGACTTTAGCATCGATTTTACTGAACTGCTTAACGACACATCGGGATAATAAGTGCTTAGTGTTAAATAATGAGCTAAGAAAAATAGCGCACTTAATTTACTGGCTTCGGCTTTATCCGGGTTTAATAAGTTTTCGGTAGCCGGGGACAATTGCCAGCGTTTAACTAATTGTCGACTGCGACGAAAGTCACTGATATCCAGCGCAGAGCCTACCCAACTTGTACTGTAGCAGTGCTCTATTTCGCGCGGACGGGGCCACTTTGCCGATTTAAGCAGCTCCGGGTGACGAAAAAGATCGGACCCTGAAAGTAGGGCAAGTAGTGGTGCCGGGGTTGGCAGGCTAACGCCGGTTTCTGCCGATAAGTGCTGTAGCGTTGTGGTCAGTAAGCCGAGCTTTTGCATCAATGCGTTATGCAGAGGAATGGTATTTAATGAAAACTGGTGCTGCAAAAAAGCGGTGGCAAGAATAACAGAAGCCCGTTTAGAGCCTAGCCATAAATAAGACTGTTTCAAGTCCATACGGCTGGCTTCGCTGTAGCCAATGCGTTCGCTCTGATGCACGGCGGCATGAAGACTGCTGGCTAAAAAAGGCAGTTGGTTAATTTGCTGAATTACTGCGTTTAAGGCGCCACTGGCATTGGCGTAACGGTTTATTGCGCGTAACAGTTGTCTGGGCGTTTGTTGTGTTGCACTTTTCTGCTCGTGTTTTAGCAAACGGTGCTGAGCCAGAGCGTTCATCTGTTCCTGAGTCAAAGGCTTGTCGTTAACTTGCCAGTTTTGTGTTTCGTCCGGGCTGACATAAAACGGGCTGTCCAGCTTATGTAATAGAGCCAGAATCTGATGCTTTCCTTCAAAACCTAAAAGTACTGCGGTCTGTTGGTTTTTATGATGTGAAAATTTTTGCCCGGTTAGCCGTACCGGAAGCGCATCCTGCTGATTTAACAGCGTCCAGAAGCGATAGCGGAATTTGCCGTTTAATAAGGGAAAAAATGCCTGTGTGGATTCGCCGCGTTGCAGTTGAACCTGAGTTAAGGCGTTAACCCAGTAGCGAAAAACGACAATGTCAGCGGACTTTAGTGTTAAAGGCTCTAAAGCAGAGAGCCACAGAGGCTGTCTTAAATGCAACTGCTTCCAGTGGACAGGGTCTGGGTTAAGTTTTTCACTGACACAAGCAGCGGCCAGAATTCGGCGATAATGTGAGTGCAAAGACCATTGGTAGCCGCAATACAACGCGTTTACACAAAGCGCGAGTAACTCACTTACTAGCTGGTTGTTCGCCGGAGCGTGTTGCTGAGCGTAAAGGGGAAGCAGTTCAGGCCAGCGGTTTTGCTGATATTCTTCATCAATAAACTGAACCAGACGATAAAGCTGACGAACGTCGTGTTGTTTCAGTAAACTTGCCGCTTTTTCACAACACTCGGTCAGTTCTCTCATTCTCGCCTCTGATAATTCTGATAGTCACGATAAGAGTCGTTGCCCCAGGCGATAAGCTTATTATCGCGAAAAACCAAAGGGGTACATTCATCTTTAGTCGTTATTCCGTCAGAAGTCACGTGATGAGTTCGATAAAACAAAACTTGCATGTCGCCTTCAGATGACGCTTTTGCTTCAGTTATGTCTGGTGAGCCTAAAACTCGGATAACGCTATCTTTGGACATACCGAGATCAAATTGACCAATTTGTCTGGCGTTGTAGGTTTCTCGTTCCTGCCACTGTAAATCAGCAGGATCAGCCTGATAAAGCATCAGCACTGCTCCTACTATAGCTAGATAAGAAACAGCGCCAATGGAGAGTATGACAAAGACTTTATTTTTCATAAATCCTTCAGTCAGTAACAACCTTATAACAAGGATGATACACCGAACCTGGCAATTTCATACGTCCTTGTTCGACGAATGCTCTTAACAATACGTCCAGTCGTTTCATTAACTCTTTTTCACCATGAATGGTAAATACACCTTTTTCCCTAATTTGGCGAATGCCACCATCTTTAACATTACCGGCCACAATAGCTGAGAATGCACGGCGTAAGTCTGCTGCTAACTCTTCCTTAGGTTGTTCCGGGTGCAGGTTCAGTGACGCAACATTTTCGTGAGTCGGGTAGAACGGGCGCTGGAAGTTTTCATCAATAAACAAGGTCCAGTTAAAGTAGTAAGCGTCACCAGAATCACGGCGGTATTGTTTTACGGCTGCCATGCCGGCGTGCATGTGCTGTGCAACACCTGAGGGGTCAGCAATAATAATACGGTAAAAGCCTCGAGCCTCTTCACCCAGAGTTTCAACAATAAAGGTATCCAGCGCGTCAAAGTAGTCTTTAGACGCTTCAGGGCCTGTCAATATAACCGGTAAGCTTTGTTGTTGGTTTTTCGGGTGCATCAGTATGCCAAGAAGATACAAAAGCTCTTCAGCGGTACCAGCGCCACCCGGGAAAATAACAATACCGTGCGCACAGCGAACAAAAGCTTCCAGACGTTTTTCAATATCGGGCAAAATAACCAGTTCGTTAACGATAGGGTTAGGTGGTTCGGCAGCAATAATGCCAGGCTCAGTAAGGCCTAAGTAGCGACCACCACTAATACGCTGTTTAGCATGACCAATAGTCGCGCCTTTCATAGGGCCTTTCATGGCACCCGGACCACACCCGGTACAGATGTTTAAGCCACGCAAACCCAACTGATAACCCACTTCTTTAGTGTATTTGTACTCAGCTTCGTTAATCGAGTGACCACCCCAGCAGACGACCATATCGGGCTCTTGCATGGCCTGAATAGTACGGGCGTTGCGTAAAATATCGAACACTACGTGGGTTAGGGTAGCGCTGTCGGCGTCTTTCAGTTCTTCTTCTGAGTATCGTTCTCCGGTAAAGAGGATATCGCGCAATACAGATTCCAGTAACTCACGAATACCGACAATGAGTTCACCATCAACAAAAGCTTCTGCCGGCGGTTCAATCAGCTCAATTTTAATACCGCGCTCTTTGCGGATAATATTAACGGCGAAATCTTTATACTTATCGTAAATTTCAGCACTGCTGTCGGTATTACTTCCGGCATTTAAAACCGCGAGACAGCAATTACGAAACAATTTATAAAGTTGGCTGTTTGAGGATTGCTTTAAACGTTCTATTTCCAGTTGTGACAAAAGAGACATGGTGCCTCTTGGAGAAATACTTGCTCTCATTATTTTTCCATACTCCTGTAATAACGATGACTCGGCGTCATCCTTGTGCCGGCGGTGATCATCAGCGTTGGTTTCTATTTGGCTGCGATGACTTTGTTGCGCCCGCTATTTTTTGCTTCATAGAGCGCCTTATCGGCTCTTTCAAAAACCGCCAGCGGTGTATCTTCATTGTATTTAAATTGTGCTATTCCCGCGGAAATAGTAATGCGTATATCGTCGGTTTTAAATTTAAACGGGATATTAGCCACTTTCTCCCGCGTATTCTCTATATGTTGATGGGCACTTTGTCCATCGGAACAGAATATGATAGCAAACTCTTCGCCACCATAGCGACAAACAAAGGCTGATTCTCGTAATGATTTGCTAAGCGTGCCTGCGATGACTTGTAAGGTCTTGTCACCGGCAATGTGGCCGAAGTTGTCGTTGATACTTTTGAAATGATCAACGTCGATGATTGCAACGGTGAGTGCAGTTTCATCTTTTATCCAACGTTGAAATTCAAGATTCAGTCGTTCGTCGAAAGCAGAGCGGTTAGGTAGCTTGGTCAGGTTGTCCTGTAAGCTGCGGAACTTTTGTTTAGCCAGCTCCTGCTTGTAATGTAAAACCTGCTCTTCGGTTTCACGAAGTTTCTGCTCCATGGCCTGGGTGTTGCTATGAAAGCTTTGACGTTCTTCGTCATGCAACTTTAGGTGCTGATTTAAAGTTTCACCTAAACGGTGCAGTTGCAAACCGACCGATTCTTTTAAATCGTTCAGTTCATACGCGTCAGTGACGCAAGCTTTTATTTCGGAAACGCCACTTTTTAGTTGTTGATTCAGGTGCAGTCGCTGGTCGGCAAAGTCTTCAGAGTGGCTGATGGTTTTACCTAATACACTCTGAACAGATTCTAAAGAAGCATTTAATTGTTGCAGGAACAGCTGCGCTGAGCGGCGTTCATCATTAATGTTGTTAAATAGCAACCGCATAACTTTCAGGGTGATAGCTAACAAGGTTTCGCTGGTTTGCGGCTTTTGCAAAGCCACTTTTACTTGCTGCAAGGTATCAGCTGCGCTTCCAAGAAACTCGACTTCACTCAGTAAATCAAGCAATTGACTTTGATATTGGGTTACTGGAGTTTCTGTCTGAGTACCTTGTTGCCGGTAGGATAATGCCATCAATTGGTTAACCAATGGCAAATAATGAGAAACCGTCATTGTTGGTTGCTCGAACTCATTTGCTATTTTTTGTAGTTGGCTTCTGCCGCCGCTATCGCGCGGCTTAATAGACTGTAATGCCAGGCTAATACTTTCGTTGGTTTCTTTCAGCAGAGTTTGCATACGCACGGTATGCTGAGAAATTACCTCACCCACTTGTTGCATCATAGGTTCTAGAACCGCAGCTGACGCATTTTGTTGCAGGTGACCTCGTAATTTATGCAGTAAACCGTCTAACTCACTATCAACACCATTTAATGCCAGACAAAGGTCGTTCACAAAGTTTGAGTAACGTTGCGAGTCGCGCTGATAGTCGTCTTCTATCTGTTTACGCGACTGGATGCTTTGTCGCAGCTTCTTGCTAAGGTGCTGAACCTGCTCTTGCGGTGTTTCCGGTATTGCCAATGCTCACCTACCAAATTTTGAAGTCAATACGCATAATACGAAAGATAATCCCATAAAGTCTAACCTATCTGAATTTATTTTCTATTGGTGAATTGTGGTAGTCTCTGAACAAGTTAACTAACAAATAAAGCGAAACTAACGGAGATAAACTGTGCGCAAGAGCTTATTAGCTGTTGGTGTTATGTTGGCACCTTCCATTGTATTGGCAAATACCGATTATAAAATTGATTTAACGCAACCTGAGCACCACAAAGGCGAAGTGTCGATAACCTTCCCGGCCAGTGATGCTAAGTTTCTGGATATAAAAATGCCAGCCTGGAGAACAGGTTATTACCGCATTTTGAACCTGGCTAATGGCGTTCGTGACTTTGATGCCCAGAGCAACGGGGAAGAACTTCGCTGGGAAAAGGTCGATAAAAGCACTTGGCGCGTTTATTTACCTGAAGACAGCGGCGAAGTAACCGTTGACTACGAAATTTACGCCAATCAACTTGGGCGTCGCAGTCGGCATATCGATGACACTCATGCCTACTTAGATGCATCCGCTGTATTTATGTATGCAGACGCCTGGCGTGATGAGCCGGTGTCCGTTTCTCTGGATGTTCCGGGCGAGTGGAAGAGTTACTCCGGTATGGAAAGAGAAGGCGAGCACCAGTTCTCGGCCGCAAACTGGGATGTCTTAGTTGACTCGCCCATAGAGACGGGTATTAACAAACACTATGAATTCACTCAGGATGATCGCGATTATGAAGTCGTATTCTGGGGGGAGGGTAACTACGACGCTGAAAAAACGGTCGAGGACTTACAAAAGCTGGTCGCTACCGGTGACTCGATTTGGAGCAGTTATCCATTTGAGCGTTATGTTTTCATGATCCACGCGACAACTGGCGCGGGTGGCGCAACTGAGCATAAAAACTCAACCATTATACAACGTCCCAGATACAGCTTTGCCAGTCGCGATGACTACCTGTCGTTTATGTCCACAGCGTCACACGAGTTTGTGCATACATGGAACGTGAAAGCTTATCGTCCGGACGGGCTGGTTCCATACGATTATCAAGAGGAAAACTACACCGATTTATTCTGGATTGCGGAAGGTTCAACGAGTTACTTCCAGAACCATTTGTTATTACAGGCGGGCATTATGGAGCCGTCTGAGTATTTTGAACGAGTAGCAACCAGTATTGACCGTTATCGATCAAAGCCAGGCCGGGAGGTTATGTCAGTGGCTGAAGCCTCTTTTGAGGCGTGGATTGATCAATATGGAGACCGCGCGCACAACGATTCTGTGAATATTTATTCGGAAGGTGCTCTGGTTTCCTGGCTGCTGGACAGCGAATTGTTGAAAACAACTGATGGGGAAGTTAGCTATCGCGACGTGCATAATGAGTTGTATCAGCGCTTCGATGCCGAAGAGCAGGGCTTCACCTCAGCCGACGTGCTAACTATTTTGAAAGATTTAACGGGTGAGTCCTGGCAGGACTGGTGGCAAGAGAATGTTGAAAGTCCGGCCGCAGATATTCCGTTTGAGAGCATGCTGGAGCAGGTGGGTTTAGAGCTGGTTTACGATCAGGACAAGGATGAAGACGAGGGCGAACCCGAAGCTGAGAAAGTCTGGGCTGGCTGGAGTGCCAGCGAAGTCAGCGGCGGTATGGAGTTGACTCGGGTTAGTAAGGGCAGCCCCGCCTGGGAAGCGGGCTTTACGCCGGGCGATGTCATTGTTGCTTACGACGGACACACCGTAGTTGATGGTCGCTTTAAAGAAGCTTTTGCTGAATATAAAACGGGTGATTCAATTGAAGTGACATTCTTCCGTCGCGACCAGTTGCACAAGAAAACCTTAACGGTGCAACCAACTCCTGCAACTGACGCAAAAATTGAACCATTAGACGAGCCTACTGCTAAACAGAAAGCTCGTTTCCTGCAATGGTTACAAATTCCGCACCCTAACGCTTAATCAATTATTGTCGGGCCATGCGTTGCATTTGCAGCGCTGGCTCGAAGTCGGAACGAAATGGGTTTATGTCCAGACCACCACGACGTGTGTAACGGGCGTAAACCGTCAACTTCTTCATTCTTAGTGCCTTCAGATCCTGATAAATGCGCTCAACGCATTGCTCGTGGAATTCGTTATGACGTCTGAATGAGACCAGATAAGCCAGCAGCGCCGCGCGATCCAGTTTCGGCCCCTGATAATGAATGTAAACCGAACCCCAATCGGGTTGATTGGTTATCAGGCAGTTCGATTTTAACAGGTGACTGTGCAGTTCTTCTTCTGTTTCATTTTGTTCTGTAGCAAGTAGTGACGGCTGATAGTCGTAATGCGAAATACTAATATTCTGATCATCTATGCAATGACCCGGGAAAGTCGCCACCGATTCACCTTCCAGCTCAGATAAATGTCTCAGCTTGACGTTAACCGGCGCACCGGCACAAGCGGACAGGTCGGTTTCCATCAGTTGTTGCACACGCTCCCAAGTGCCAAAACGCGAGTCATTGAAGCTGTTTAAATAAAGCTTAAACGACTTGGATTCGATCAGGTTAGGGCTTTCGGCCGGCACCGAAAAATAACCTACCGCAACCTGTGGCAGTCCGTTTGAATTTAGCCAGGAGATTTCATAACCGGTCCATAAATCCACACCTGAAAAAGGTAGCTTATCTTTAAGCCCTATAGGTTCCCGATTCAGTGAGCGGGGGACTGGCTGCAGCTGCTTCGGATCATATTCATTAGGGTAGTCGGTGTGCTGACCCAGTGATAAATGGTCTAGTGCGTCCTTCTTTGGCATTTAAGTCGCTCCGTAAGTACAATGGCCGTATTGTAAATTTTCTTAGGTGTAAGTACCAGATGAAGACGTTAGAAGAATCAATCGATGCACTAATGATGCGCTATCAGGAGAATGTTCCTGTGCGCTATACAGAGTACGTAGAAGAGTGGAATAGCCCAATTTACGGAACTGTTATTGATGAGAATACCGTTGAATGGACGCCGAGCCGGCAACCCGAAGCGTTAAACTTTGATGATCTTGAGAGTGCTTTGGAAGTGAGTTTTCATGAAAGTATTAAGACTTTGTTTGGTCGCTGGTACGCAGGAGACCTTGCGCTTGATTATCAGGGGCACACAATTAGCTTACTACAAACGCAGAGTTTGGAAGACGGTGAGCGTTTATTAGAAAATATTACTGGTCACATTTTAATGAAGCGTCGTTTGAAGCAACCTGAAACTGTCTTTATTGGTTTAGGCAGCGAGGATGACGGCTTATTGGTAACCCTAGATAACCAAAGTGGTGCGGTTGGACTTGAGTGGGTAGGTAAAGAACAGCACGAAGTTCTGTCGGACTCATTGGCTGACTGGCTTGATAATTGCCAGCCTCAAATTGATGCAGGCAAAAACTCTTGGTGACAGCTTTGCTGGAATAGTGGAGAAATGGCTCTCGACAGAATTCCGAAAAATGGTTAAGTTGGTGTTATGAAAAACTAACAATTGGCTATTCACTATGCAGGGTCTGACAGAAAAAACGGAAAGCGAAATTGATGAGGCAGGTGAGAACAGCAGTGAGCATGTTCAGGGCGAGCTGGTTTACCTTGTTGCTGAAGACCTGAAATTAGCGGCCTCGCTTTTGTTCCAGACTTATTACGATGATGAATTGCTGCAAAAGATTTTCCGGTCAGACAAACCTGACTACGATAAGCGTTTACGCGCGGCTATCCGCGAAGACTTAAACGCTTTTTGGGAAAGCGGACAGCCTATTATTGGTATTAGAGACGGTGGCACACTATTAGGTGTCGCGTGTCTTACCCGCCCTGGCAAAAGCTTTGGTTCTGGGCGTTTCTGGCACTGGCGGATAAGCATGTTGCTCACGGCTGGTTTTTTAAGTACTAAACAGGTACTTGAAAAGGAACGCTTAATTCAGGAAGCGATGCCGGATGTGCCTTACCATATGCTGGCATTTATTGCGGTAGCACCACAGTATCAGTCGCAGGGAGTGGGGCACTTACTTGTTGAAGCCGCGAAAGCGGTTTTTGAAGAAGATCCGGAATCACAAGGGATAGCCGTTTATGTCACTCGTTCGGATTATCAGGCTTTCTTTAAAAAGCGCGGCTACCGCATACAAGCTCAGATAGAAGTTGAAAAGCTGCCCGGTGAAGTCCTGTTCTACCAACGGCAGCCTGGTTAAATTATTGCGCGGGAATTCTAAAGGGCGGTAATTCTACGCCGACCAAACGCTGGTTATGAAGGGTTAAGTCGCCTTCATAACGAGTCTCGCCGTCGCTACTAAAGCCCATTTTAAAAGTACTACGCCAGCCCGGCTGGCTGCCTTTAAACGACCAACGTGTCTCCTCGCGACGAATATCTAAAAACTGAAGCCCTTGCTGCTTACAGTAAAATACCGCATGTTTTTGCGCACTTTCTGACTGTTGGCGATGTTGCCAGAACACCCATATTGCTGTTGCCAGCATCAGTAAAACAATGACATCGAGTAAATTCATTAGCTTCCCTGAGTCTGTTGTTTTAATCGGTTTAATGCTTCATTAACCGCCGCAGACTGTTTTTGTTGAGCAATAATGGATAACAGTAACGGACGTATGTCTGGCAGGGCAATAATATCCTGGAATAATGCATCAAATAATGAATTATCAAGCTCTGCGATGGCGTCTAAGTAGCGCAGCAAATTTTGTTCTTCGCAAAGCACCGGCCATAAACGTGCAGCAATAACAACGAGCTGATCGGCATTAGCATTTGGAACCAGTTTGTTTATTGCTTTTTGTACCCGAGGATGAGCTGACGCTGAGGCCAGCGCGCGCAAACTGTCAGTGCACAGTTGAGCATTGCTGCTCTCGAGGTTATGCAAAAGAGCGTCTCTTACCGGTGGCGTCAGGCTTTGTTGCTCAAGCGCAACCGCCAACGGCTGGCGCACAGTACTCGGATAATGAGAGAAATGCGTTGCTATGGCTTTGCTCAGTTCCGGCAATTGCTCTAACCGGGCAGCGCAGTCATGTAAACCCTGCAAGCCTATTTGTTGCCAGTCTATGCCGCTTTCAGGTTGCCTCAAATAGGCTTCCGCCGTTTCAAAATGTATGGACGGCGACAATTTTTGCTGGCGCTGAACCCGGGCATGCAAAGCCGCGCGCTGTTGCTCATTCGGCGTCAATAAATACGGATTTTGCTGCAGTTGTTTTTGCTGCTCCTCGGTCATTTCTCCGGTAATTTCGTGGCCTAATGCATTAACTACATACTCCAGGTATTGATTACGTGCGGCTATATTTAAGAGCCCGCGCTCGTCTAACGGAAATTGCAAAAACCAGATAAAAGGCTGTTGGTCATGTTGTTTATGTTGGAACAGTATTGCCAATTGAGCCTGCCGCGCAATGGGGTAGGGGTACGGACGTTGTTGTTGCTCAATAGCTGCAAACTCTTCTTGAGACAGCTCCGTCAGGCATCTGCCAATATCAAAAATTTTGTATTCGGCTTGGCCGGCTTGCAAAAACTCACCTAAGGTGGTGATGGTCGGTGCTGACACAGGCGCTCCCTTTTCGCTTGAATTTTAAGGCGTATTAAATCACTATGGCGCCATTATATCGGTTTATACAATGATGTGGTAACGGAGTCTGATATGGAGCAGTATCAGAAAGCCGCTCGATTGCTGGATAGAATAGAGCGTGAACTGAACAGTCTTGGCTTATGGCAGTCTCACCACCCGCCGGTGCAGGCGTTGGAGAGTCAGCAGCCTTTTGCTGTCGACACGCTGGAATTTCATCAGTGGTTGCAGTTTATTATGCTTCCCCGAATGTGGGCGTTAGTGGATAGCAAGCGTCCTTTGCCTGAAGGTATTGCCGTTAGCCCCATGGCTGCGCATATATATCGCAGCGAGCTGGAACAATACGAACAACTTATTGCACTGATACGTGAATTTGATGTGTTGCTCAGCGGAACTGACCCCTTGCAGGAAGATGTCTAACGGTGAGTCAGTTAGACCTTGTTTACCTTGATGAGCACCTTGCCGTTATTAATAAGCCCAGTGGCTTATTGGTTCACCGAAGCCGTATAGCAAGCGGTGCCCGTGAGTTTGCAATGCAAATGCTGCGTAATCAACTTGGCTGCCACGTTTACCCTGTTCATCGTTTAGATCGCCCGACATCCGGTTTGTTGATTTTTGGCTTAAACAGCGATGTTGCCCGTACCATGACAGAGCAACTGACCGCGCGCGAAGTGAGTAAAACTTATCATGCTGTGGTCAGAGGTTACGTACCAGAAAACGGCACTATCGATTACGCACTGAATGAAGAACTGGATAAGCTTGCTGATAAAGACGCGGATCCGGATAAAGATAAGCAGCCAGCCGTTACGCATTATCAGTGTTTAAAGCAGGTTGAACTGCCGTATAAAGTCAGTAAAAAACATGACACCACGCGCTACTCACTGGTTCAGATGCAACCGGAAACGGGGCGCAAGCATCAATTACGTCGACACATGGCGCACATTCGGCATCCCATTGTCGGTGATACTAACCATGGTGACGGACGGCATAATAACTTCTTTCGCGAGCACTTTAATTGCCACCGTTTACTGCTGGCAGCGACTGGGCTTAGCTTTAAACATCCGGTCAGTGGTGACTCCATCAATTTGGAAATACCACTGCCGGATGAGTTTCACCAGCCATTTCTTAAGTGAAAGTTATTCCGCGCTGCGTAGCAGGGCATTGATACCCACTTTGGCACGAGTTTTAGCATCAACCCGTTTAACAATGATAGCAGCGTAAAGACTGTGCGTTCCATTTGCAGAAGGCAATGAACCGGGTACAACAACGGAGCCTGAAGGTACGCGACCATATAGAATACGGTCATTTTCGCGGTCATAAATGCGGGTGCTCTGGCCAATGTAAACGCCCATGGAAATCACCGCGCCTTCTTCAACAATGACGCCTTCTACAATCTCTGAGCGAGCGCCGATAAAGCAGTTATCTTCAATAATGGTTGGGTTGGCCTGCAGCGGTTCTAATACACCACCGATGCCAACGCCGCCGGACAAGTGAACATTTTTTCCAATTTGCGCACAAGAGCCCACGGTAGCCCAGGTATCCACCATAGTGCCTTCACCAACGTAAGCACCAATATTAACGTACGATGGCATTACGACAACGTTGCGGCCGATAAAGGCACCTTTACGAACCATAGCCGGTGGCACAACGCGCATGCCTTCAGCGCGGAAACGGGCACTGTCATAGTCAGCAAATTTGGCCGGTACTTTGTCCCAGAAGCGGGTTTCTCCGCCCTCAATCAGGTCGTTGTCGTTTAAGCGAAATGACAACAGAACCGCTTTCTTAAGCCATTGATGAACAACCCACTCACCGGAAATTTTTTCGGCTACCCGTAACTCGCCGCGGTCAATTTCGTCGATAACGTAACGGACGGCTTCACGAAGGTCGTCGTTGTCTGTACGGGCATTGATTTGATCGCGTTGTTCAAATGCATCAATGATGCGCTGCTTTATGTTTTCCATGATAAGAATTTAAAACTCCAGGTCTTTGATAATTTTTGCTTTCAATGTTTTTTTCTGTTTGTCGCTAAGGGCGGTTTGCTGCTCGGTAGTGACAATAAATAAATCTTCTGCCTGCTCGCCTATGGTCGTAATTTTCGCTGCCAGCAGGATAACGTTCTGTTGTTGTAAAATAGCGGCAAGTTTAGCAATAAGCCCCGGCCTGTCCAGTGTTACCAGCTCGAAGGTGGTACGGCCGTGATGTTTACTGGGTATAAAAGTGACCTCAGTTGCCACCGAAAAGTTCTTCATGCGACGCGACAATGGCCGCTTAGTGCTGGGAACGGGTATCCGCTTGTGCAGAACATCCAGCAATTGCTGTTTTACCTCTTCAATACGATGATGCTCTGTTAACGGCTTACCGTCTCGTTGTAGTACCACAAAGGTATCCATGACAAAGCCGTCGCGGGTAGCCAGAATTTGGGCGTCCAGAATGTTTAGTTGCTGACTGTCGAGAACACCGGCAACCGACGCGAACAAATGACCCTCTTCGTGATGGTAGATAAACAACTCGGTTGTGCCATAGTTGTTTTCGTCTCCAATGAGAATGAGCGGTAATTGCTCGCTTGGCAGGTTCAGAATATGCTGTGAATGCCAACTGATTTGCTCTGCCGTATGGCGGAAAAAATAATCTGCGGTAAAACGTCCCCATAATGCCTGAATTTCAGCTTTTTCAAAGCCAGCGCTTAGCAGCAAGGCCATTGCACTGGCTTTATTTTCATTAATTCTTTGGCGAATATCCAGAGTGGGCTTATTAGTGTCCTGCTGCAGCAAGTACGAAGTGGCGTTATAAAGCTCTTCCAGTAACGTTGCTTTCCAGTTATTCCACAGCGACTGGTTCGTTGCCCGAATATCAGCCACCGTAAGACAGTAAAGGTAATCTAGCCGCTCGAGCGTCGAAACTTGATTTGCAAAGTCCTGAATAACTTCCGGGTCATGAATATCCCGCTTTTGCGCGGTAACCGACATGGTTAAATGATGCCGCACCAGCCAGGCAACCAATTCGGCGTCATCTTCACTGTAACCATGTTGGTGGCAAAAATTTCGCGCATCCATTTCGCCAAGCTCTGAGTGATCACCGCCGCGACCTTTTGCTATGTCATGGAAGATACCCGCCAGATACAGACAATAACGGCGATCCATTTGCGCCACGAGCTTCTCGCACAGCGGAAACTGATCCTGATAATCCTCGTCGCTAAAGCGGTATAAGTTTCTCACTAAACGAAAGGTGTGTTCATCCACGGTGTAGGCGTGAAAAAGGTCAAACTGCATTTGTCCGACAATTTGTTGCCACTGCGACAGGTAACTTGCCAGAACACTGTGGTGATGCATCAGCGCAAAGGGCAAACCACAGCCTCTGGGATGCTGAATCAACTGATTGAATAAGTCACGACATTCGGGGTCGTGGCTTAGCGGCTCGCCGAGTTGGGCTCGGGCATTTCTGAGTAAACGTATGGTATTCGAGTGTATGCCTTGTATTTGCGGGTGTTCCGCAATGCAGACAAAAGCGCGGATAATATTGCAGTGATTATCAAATACATTATCGTGGCGTGCTGTTAACAGTTTATTGGCAACCGCAAAGTCATCGCTAATATGTTCAGCGTGTTGTAAGTCCTGTGTTCCTAATATTGCTTGATGAAAAAACTGCAGAAGCATCTGGTTAAGCTCGCTGACGCGTAAAACCACTTTAAAGTAATCTTTCATCATGGTTTCAACGGATGCCTTACCGTCGTTACCGTAGCCCAGACGAACAGCAACGCCTGGCTGAAAGTCAAAGAGTAAGCGGTCTTCGCGCTTACCTGCTTCCAAATGAAGGGCAAAGCGTATACGCCATAGCCAGTTCATGCAGTCACGCAATTCAACGAATTCATCGGCTGTCATATAACCGTATTCAACCAGGTTTTCATCCGAGTGTGTGCGGAAATGACGCTTAGCAATCCAGCCTACGGTCTGAATATCACGTAGCCCACCGGGACTCGATTTAATATTCGGTTCCAGGTTATAAGATGTACTGTGGTATTGCTGGTGGCGCTGCTTTTGTTCATCCAGCTTGGCCTGATAGAAATCACGGCTTGACCAGGGGAAGTCATTTAACAACTGTTGATGAAATTCATTGTAAAGCGACTCAGCCCCTGAAAGGTATCTACTTTCAATAAGGTTTGTGGCTATCGTGATATCGTTTTCTGACTGAGCGAAGCAGTCTTCGATAGTACGTACCGAATGGCCGATATCCAGGTGCAAGTCCCATAAAAAGGTAACGAACTGACCGAGCTTTTCAGACAACTTAGCTTCGGCTTCAGCATTTTCCGAACCCACTAAAATGAGCAGGTCGATGTCTGAACCAGGGTGCAGAGTTTCACGACCATAGCCACCCACAGCTAAGATGCTTGCGGGCTCGTTCTCAAGCTGAAATTGCTGCCACAACTGGCTTATTAACTGGTCAAAGAAGGTCGCACGGTGATGAACCAGCTCATCGATATCGGCGGTGACAAAACGTGCTGCAGACCAGTTCTGGTAACTTTCTAAAAGCGCTTTGTAGTCTTTTAGGCAAGGTTGCAGGGTTCGGTCAGGCCAGCGCCCGTGAAAGTCTTTATCTTCTTGAACGTTAGCCATAGGCTCTCCCTGCAAATGCGTTAGCTGTGCTCGATAACTCGCGCTAAGTCGGGCTCGTCACTGCGCAGTGTCAGTACTTCAACACCGTTTTCGGTGACTAATAATGTATGTTCCCACTGTGCACTTAAGCTGCGGTCTTTAGTCAGTACGGTCCAGCCGTCTTTCATTAATTTTGTGTGACGCTTACCCACATTGACCATAGGTTCAATAGTGAAACACATACCGGCTTTTAGCTCTTCGCCAGTACCGGCCTCACCGTAATGCAGAATTTGTGGGTCTTCATGGAATACAGAACCAATACCGTGACCACAGTATTCTCTAACAATAGAGTAGCCATGGCCTTCGGCATGTTTCTGAATAACTTCAGCAAAGTCACCCAGTTTGATACCTGGCTTAACCATTTCTATGGCTTTATAAAGCGACTCCTGAGTTACCTTAATTAACCGTTCGGCCATGATTGAAGGTTTACCCACAACAAACATTTTCGAGGTGTCGCCATGGTAACCATCCAGTTTAACGGTAACGTCAATATTCATGATATCGCCGTCTTTCAGTTTTTTCGGGCCAGGAATACCATGACAGACACAATGGTTAACCGAAGTACATATCGATTTAGGGAAACCGTGATAGTTTAATGGTGCTGGATAGGCGTTATGATCCGTGATGTACTTATGGCAGATATCATCCAGTTCTTCCGTGGTTACGCCGGGTTTGACGTACTCACCAATCATTTCAAGCACACTGGCGGCGAGCTTGCCCGCGGCGCGCATTTTTTCGATTTCTTCGGGTGTCTTAATTGAGATGGTCATTCTCTTCCTGTCCATGACTGCTGGAAAAGCCGACAGTTTAACAGTGACTGATAAAATTCGCTATCTTTGAGGCGGGTCAAAGCAGAAGTTAGCGAAGGTTTTTTGTTGTGCAGGGCTCGGCTTTATGGTATAAAACGCACGCTTTTTTGGCCTTATGCCAACAAAGTACACTTGTATGTAAATTATAATCCACACATACATCGACACATAAGGCGGGGTGCTTGTCTAAGAACAGGTCGGCTTATGGGATGTATGGAGGCTTAACCCCCTAAAAAGGAAAATATTATGGCTAACGTGTCAATGCGTGACATGCTGAAAGCGGGTGTCCACTTCGGTCACCAAACTCGTTTCTGGAATCCAAAAATGAAACCTTACATTTTTGGTGCTCGTAACAAAATTCATATCATTAACCTCGAAAAAACTGTGCCTATGTTCAACGATGCGTTGAGCTATATGCAGCACGTTGCTTCTAACAAAGGTAAAATCCTGTTTGTTGGTACTAAGCGCGCAGCAGCTGAAGCGGTTAAAGAAGCAGCCATTAACTGTGGTCAGTACTATGTAAACCACCGTTGGTTAGGCGGCATGTTGACTAACTGGAAAACAGTTCGTCAATCAATCAAGCGTCTAAAAGACCTTGAAACAATGAGCCAGGACGGTACTTTCGAGAAACTGACCAAGAAAGAAGCTTTGGTTAATACTCGTGAAATGGAAAAGCTGGAAAAAGGCTTAGGCGGTATCAAAAACATGGGCGGCTTACCTGACGTTCTGTTTGTTATCGACGCTGATCACGAACACATCTCTATTAAAGAAGCAAATAACCTGGGCATTCCAGTTGTTTCTGTTGTGGATACAAACTCTAACCCTGACGGTGTGGACTACATTGTTCCAGGTAACGATGACGCAATCCGTGCGGTTCAATTATACTTGAACACTGCTGCTGAAGCGGTAAAAGAAGCACGTACAGCGCAAGTTGAAGCGAAAGACTCAGACGATTTCGTCGAAGCAACTGAATAATCGAGGAATAGAATCATGGCTATTACAGCAGCTCTAGTTAAAGAACTGCGCGAGCGCACAGGCGCTGGCATGATGGACTGCAAAAAAGCACTGCAGGAAGTCGACGGTGATATGGAAGCGGCAATTGAACTGATGCGTAAAAGCGGTCAGGCAAAAGCAGCTAAAAAGGCAGGCCGTGTTGCGGCTGAAGGCGTTATCTTAGTTAAATCTGAAGGTAACCAGGCAACTTTGGTTGAACTGAACTGTGAGACCGACTTTGTTGCTCGCGATGACAGCTTCCTGGCATTCGGCGATAAAGTTATCAACGCTGCATTTGCTAACAAAGAAAATGACGTTGAAGCATTAAAAACTACTGACATCGATGGTCAGACTGTAGAGAAGACTCGTGAAGACTTAGTGGCTAAAATTGGTGAGAACATGAATGTTCGTCGTGTTCAAACTCTTGAAGCTGGCGACGTTGTTGCGACTTATACTCACGGTGCCCGCATTGGTGTTGCTGTTGCTTTAACCGGCGGTGACGAAGATCTGGCTCGCGACCTGTGCATGCACGTTGCTGCAAGCAGCCCGCAATTCGTTAAGCCTGAAGACGTTGCAGCTGAAGTTGTAGAAAAAGAGCGTTCTATTCAGGTTGATATCGCAATGCAAAGCGGTAAGCCGAAAGAAATTGCTGAAAAAATGGTTGAAGGCCGTATGCGTAAGTTTACCGGCGAAATCAGCCTGACAGGTCAGCCTTTCGTTAAAGATCCATCAATGACTGTTGGTGAGTTACTGAAGAAAGCTGGTGCTGATGTTGTTACTTTCGTTCGCTTTGAAGTGGGTGAAGGTATTGAACGTAAAGAAGAAGATTTTGCTTCTGAAGTTCAGGCACAAGTGGCGGCAGCGAGTAAAGGCTAATAGCGTGGTCTCGACCAGCCCCATGAAATAGAAAATTATAAACCGCGTCTTGAGCGTTCAGGACGCGGTTTTTTTTAAACTAAAGGAAAGAGTAGAGGCAATGATGAGCACCCATCCGAAACCCAGTTATCGACGCATATTGTTAAAACTCAGTGGTGAAGCCCTTATGGGAGATGAGCCATTTGGTATTGACGCCAAAGTACTTGATCGTATGGCGCAGGAAATTAAAGAATTAGTTGAACTTGGGGTTCAGGTTGGTTTAGTCATTGGGGGCGGTAACTTATTCCGTGGAGAAGGCTTAGCAAAAGCAGGTATGAATCGTGTTGTGGGCGACCACATGGGCATGCTGGCAACCGTAATGAACGGCCTGGCTATGCGTGACGCTTTACACCGCGCCTTTGTTAACGCACGTTTAATGTCAGCTATTGAATTGACGGGTGTCTGTGACAGTTACAACTGGGCTGAAGCTATCAGTTTGCTAAAATCAGGACGTGTGGTGATATTTTCTGCGGGAACCGGTAACCCGTTCTTTACTACAGATTCTGCCGCTTGTTTGCGCGGTATCGAAATTGAAGCTGAAGTCGTACTTAAGGGAACCAAGGTTGACGGAGTATATTCCGATGACCCGGTGAGTAACCCGGATGCGACTTTGTATAAGCATATTAATTACGATGATATACTGGAAAAACAGTTAAAAGTAATGGATTTAGCCGCATTTACTCTGGCACGCGATCATGCTTTGCCTATCCGGGTGTTTAATATGAATAAGCCGGGTGCTTTACGAGCCGTGATAATGGGTGAAGAAGAAGGTACACTGATCAGCAAGAACGCAGAGTAACTGCAGTTATTGAATAAAAGGGTATAAGACAGTGATAAAAGAAATTATAGAAGACGCTAAAGATCGCATGGAAAAGAGTGTTGAGTCGCTGCGCAGTCAGATGTCAAAAGTGCGTACGGGCCGTGCTCATCCTAGTATACTGGACAGTGTCATGGTGAACTATTACGGCACAGACACGCCTCTTAAGCAGTTAGCTAATATCACCACGGAAGACTCCAGAACTCTGGCTCTGACTGTGTTTGATAAGTCAGCTTCAGCCGCTGTCGAAAAAGCTATTATTAATTCCGATTTGGGTCTGAACCCGGCCTCTGCAGGCGCAGTTATTCGTATTCCATTACCTCCGTTGACAGAAGAGCGTCGTCGCGACTTAGTTAAAATTGTTCGTGCCGAAGCTGAGAATGGACGTATTGCGGTACGTAATATTCGTCGCGATGCTAATGGCGATATTAAAGATCTGCTGAAAGAGAAAGAAATTACTGAAGACGAAGAACGTAATGCTGAAGAAGAGATTCAAAAACTGACCGATAAATTCGTGAAGCAAATTGATGAAGCTCTGAAAGCAAAAGAAGCGGATTTGATGGAAATTTAACCATCAAACCTTCCCTACGTTGGTCTATGACGCCGTGTCAGGTATACTCGCACGGCGTTTTTTAATGTTTACGGCAGATTGAATGAAAGAATTACCGTCAATTGAGCAGTTAGTCCCCAAGCATGTTGCCATTATAATGGATGGTAACGGGCGCTGGGCGAAACAACGCGGTAAAATAAGAACCTTTGGTCATAAAGCGGGCGCAGAAGCAGTGCGCAAGGCTGTTGCCTTTGCTCGCCGTAACGGTATTGAGTCACTGACTTTGTTCGCATTTAGTAGTGAAAACTGGAAGCGTCCGGCCACTGAAGTATCGGTATTGATGGAACTGTTTATGTCAGTGCTGAAAAGCGAAATTAAAAAATTAGATGACAACGATATTCGCTTGCGCATAGTTGGTGACAAAGAGGCTTTTTCAAAGCGTTTGCAAAAGCGCATGAGCGAAGCAGAAGAGCAAACGCAAAGTAACAGCGGACTCAATCTGAACATAGCGGCGAACTACGGCGGTCAGTGGGACATTACGCAAGCCAGTCGTAAATTAGCTGAGAAAGTGAAAGCTGGTGAAATAGAGCCGACAGAAATTACTGAACAGACAATAGCAGGCGAATTGATGATGGCAGACCAGCCTTTGCCGGACTTACTCATTCGTACAGGCGGTGAACATCGTATCAGTAACTTTCTTTTATGGCAGTTGGCTTATGCCGAACTGTATTTCACCTCAGTATTATGGCCCGATTTTGACGATACGGCCTTTGCTCAGGCAATTACAGATTTTGCGCAACGGGAACGCCGCTTTGGTTTAACAAGCGAACAACTAACCGTGCTAATGCAAGGCATAGAAACTCGGATAGAGGAATAACACTTGCTAAAACAACGTATTATTACAGCACTATTGCTGGTTCCGGTGGCACTGTACGGTGTTTTTATGCTGCCGTTGTGGGGCTTTGCTCTTTTTATTCAGGGTGTACTTATGCTAGGCGCCTGGGAATGGTCGCCGCTAATGGGCGTGCGCCGCACCTCAGCGCGAATTGCTTACACCTTATTTGTCGGTGCCATAATTGGCGTGTTGTCCTGGCTGGCTCCGTACGAGCACTTATGGGAGGGCGGTGAGCTCTCTAAACTCATCTACTACACCATTTTAGCTGGCGGTGTCTGGTGGGTCGTTGCGCTGGCAATGATTGTAAATTATCCCTCTAGCCGACGTATGTGGTCACGAACCCGCGCCATTGTCGGCGTATTTGGTTTGTTAATTTTTATTCCTACCTGGGCCGCTTTAGTTACCGTACGCTCAATTGATATTGATGAGTCTCGCTTCTTTGGTGGCTGGGTGGTTCTGTTTATTTTGCTGCTGGTTTGGGCGGCAGATGTCGGTGCGTATTTTGCCGGCGTACGCTATGGTCGTAATAAAATGATGCCGGCGGTAAGCCCGGGTAAAACGATGGAAGGCCTTTGTGGTGGTGTGACCTTAGCTTTTGTGGTGATGATGGTTGTGGCGCACTGGACCAAAGTGCCGGCCGATCAATTTACCGGTTATTACTTAACCGGATTGTTTACTGTGGTTGCTTCAGTATTTGGTGATTTAAACGAAAGCATGTTTAAGCGTAGTGCAGGGGTTAAGGACAGTGGTTCAATTTTACCCGGGCACGGGGGAATTCTTGACCGTATTGACAGTCTTACAGCTGCAGTGCCTATTTTCACCTTAGCTTATCTGGAGTTTTTGCATTAAACCTATGCGTCGAATAACAGTTTTGGGAGCAACCGGCTCTATTGGTCAAAACACGCTGGACGTTGTCTCACGGCATCCGGATGACTTTCAGGTTTTTGCCTTAACAGCCCATAGCCAGATTAGTGCTATGGCTGAGCTTTGTTTAAAGCATAATCCGCAATATGCGGTTATGGGCTCACAAAATGCCGCTGCTGAGCTTAAATCGCTGCTCGGTCAACAGACTTCAACTCAGGTTATTTATGGAGAACAGGCTTTAGCTGAAGTCAGTTCGGACGGTGAGGTGGATGTGGTTATGGCGGCTATAGTAGGTGCGGCCGGATTATCACCGACACTTGCCGCAATTGACGCGGGTAAAGACGTATTGTTGGCCAATAAAGAAGCCCTGGTCATGAGCGGTCAATTGTTTATTGATCATGCTCAACGCTCTGGCGCTAAAATTATCCCGGTCGACAGTGAGCACAACGCTATTTTTCAGTGTTTACCTCAGGCTGCGCAGCAGCAGGTCGGCACTATGGAGTTAACCGAGCATGGGATACAGTATTTATTGTTAACCGGCTCCGGCGGTCCGTTCCGTGATTTACCTCTTGATGAGTTGTCTCAACAAACTCCAGGAGCGGCATGCAATCATCCGAATTGGTCCATGGGCCGGAAAATTTCGGTGGATTCTGCCACCATGCTGAATAAGGGGCTGGAATACATTGAAGCCCGCTGGTTATTTAATTGTTCGCGCGACCAACTTAAAGTTGTTATTCACCCGCAGAGCGTTATTCACTCTATGGTGCAATACACCGACGGTTCCGTACTTGCTCAAATGGGCGAGCCGGACATGCGCACACCTATAGCCCATTCCCTGGGTTATCCAGAGCGTTTAGAAAGTGGTGTTGCGGGCTTAGATTTTACTCAAATCGCCGAACTGACCTTTAAGCAGCCCGAAGCGCAACGTTATCCGTGTTTACAGTTGGCGATAGAAGCATGTTGGGAAGGGCAGTGGGCCACTACGGCTTTAAACGCGGCGAACGAAGTTGCCGTTGCTGCATTTTTACAAGAACAGGTTGGTTTTACTGATATTGCAAAAGTTTGTGATTCGGTATTGCAGTCAATACAAGCTGATGAGGCCGACAGCTTACAGACGCTGTTAGCCATAGATAAACAAGCGCGTTTAGCGGCCAATAAATGGTTGCAGGAGTACGCACAGTGATAGACGCAATTTGGTATTTCTTTTCTTTCGTTGTAACTCTGGGCATTTTAGTTGCTTTCCACGAGTTTGGTCACTTCTGGGTTGCGCGCCGTTGCGGTGTAAAAGTATTAACTTTTTCTGTGGGTTTTGGCCGGGCTATATGGAAACGTAAAGGCAAAGACGGCACGGTTTATCAACTGGGTATTATTCCTCTTGGTGGCTACGTTCGCATGCTGGACGAACGCATTGATGATGTCAGCGAGGAAGAGCGAGATGTCAGCTTTAACGCGCAGTCAGTATATAAACGTTTCGCGATAGTTGCTGCAGGCCCAATCGCGAACTTTGTATTAGCGGTTGCTGTTTTATGGTTGATGTTTGGCATTGGTGTTCCAACGGTGAAACCGGTTATCGGCGATGTAAAAGCCGGCTCTGTTGCAGCCGAAGCTCAGCTTGAAAGAGGCAGCGAAATTCTTTCAGTTGATAACGTTGAAGCCTATGACTGGCAACAGGTTCAGCTGGGGCTTATGTCGGCAATTGGTGACGATGAAACTGTACTCACATTAAGAACGCCGGATGGCGATGAAGTGAAACGTACACTGAATTTAAGTGGCTGGCAGTTTGATCCGGAAACGGAATCGACCTTTGGCAGTTTAGGAATTGAGGTTTATCAACCCACTGTTTATACCGAACTTAGCCAGGTGGAAAGTGGCTCGCCAGCCGAAGCCGGTGGATTAAAAGAAGGTGACACAATCACTCGAATTGGTGATGAAGGTGTCGAAAGCTGGGCTGAAATACGTAAAATAATCGCTCAATCGGCGGGACAGGAAGTTTTATTTACTGTTGAGAGGAACCAGGTTGAGCAGCAAATTTCTGTTCAAATAGGGGAACGGGAAAGCCAAAATGGTGTCATAGGCTACCTTGGCGTAGTTCCGGTAACAGAGCCGTTGCCAGACAATTACGTTTTTAACCATCAATACGGTTTTTTCGGTGGCTTAGCTAAAGGCGCAGAAAAAACTTGGGAATTGATGGTTGTTAGCGTGAAAATGATAGGTAAACTGCTGACCGGAGATGTTTCTGTAAAGAACCTGGCAGGACCTTTAAGTATTGCCGAAAGTGCTGGAGTTAGTGCCAGCAATGGGTTCGTTTATTTTTTAAGTTTTTTGGCGCTGCTAAGTGTCAATTTAGGGATAATTAATTTATTACCTTTACCGGTTTTAGATGGCGGTCATTTGATGTTTTATAGCATTGAATGGGTGCGTGGTAAGCCGGTATCCGAAAGAGTGCAAGACGTTTGCTATAGGATTGGTGGGGTGCTGGTATTCGCGTTGATGGCGTTAGCAATATCAAATGACATCGCCCGTTTCGCATTCTGAGTCACGAATTAACAATAAGTAGCTAGTGATAATGACGTTTAAAAAGCTGTTAGTGAGTGCCATGATTGCAGGTGCAGTAGCACCAGCCTACGCACAAGATGAATTTGTTGTCGAAGATATTGAAGTAAAAGGGTTACAACGTGTCGCCTTAGGTGCTGCGTTAACTTACATCCCCGTGAGGGTTGGTGACGAAGTGAGTGAGCTGCAAATTCGTAGCGCCATTCGTTCGCTTTACTCCTCTACTCACTTCGACTATATCGATGCGCGCAGAGATGAAGACACTTTGATCTTCACCGTTAGTGAACGGCCAACCATAGCCGAAATCACCTTTGAAGGTAACAGCGATATTAAAGACGAACAGCTTCAGGAAAGCTTAGTTGATAATAATATTGTTACTGGTGAGCCGTTAGACAGAACCACTATTTCTGGCATTGAAAAAGGTCTGGAAGACTTTTATCACAGTGTGGGTAAATACAATGCATCGGTAGAAGTTCAGGTGGTGGATTTGCCACGTAACCGTGTTGAGTTGCGCATGAACTTTGAAGAAGGTGATGCAGCAGAAATTGCACAAATCAACATTGTGGGCAATAAAGCTTTCGCTGATGAGCTATTACTGGATACCTTTGAACTTCGAGATAACCTTCCATGGTGGAACTTTATAGGTGAAAAGCGTTATCAGAAGCAACAATTAAGCGGTGACCTGGAAACCTTAGAGTCATTTTATCGTGACCGCGGTTATTTGCGCTTCCGGGTAGAGTCCGTACAGGTCTCTATGACGCCGGATCGTGAAGGCATTTATATCACCATAAACGTGAGTGAAGGTGATAAATATAAAATTAGCGAAACCGATGTCATTGGTGATTTAAAAGGTCATGACGAGTTGGTTGGGAAAATAGCTAAAATTGAAGAAGGCACGCTCTATAACGCGGCACAGGTAACTTATATTGAAGACATGATCAGCCGCTTTTATGGTCGCTATGGTTACGCGTACCCAGAAGTTAGAGCTATTCCTGAGCACGATGACGAAGATAAAACGGTTAAAATTACCTTTTCGATAAACCCAGGAAAACGCGTCTACGTTCGTCATATTAACTTTGAAGGCAATGGCGCGACCAAAGACCGGGTATTACGCCGTGAAATGCGTCAACTCGAAGGCGCTTGGTTGTCTGACAGCAACATTGAGCAGGGTAAAGTGCGTCTTGAGCGTCTTGGTTATTTCGAAACCGTAGAAACGTCCACTGAACGGGTTGAAGGTCGGGATGATCAGGTTGATGTGACTTATAAGGTTAAAGAGCAACCTTCAGGTTCCTTTAATGCCGGTATTGGTTACGGCGATTACTCTGGTCTGCAACTTAATGCCGGTGTTCAGCAAAACAACTTTTTAGGTACGGGTACCCGAGTCGGGTTCAATATCAGTACCAGTCGTTTTAACAAAAACGTCAGCGTGTCGTATTCCGACCCTTATTTCACTATGAATGGTGTTGGACTCTCAGGTCAGATTTATATGAGTGAGTTTGACGCAGGTAATGCGCAAAACCTCGTTAACTATAATCAGAAAACCTATGGATTATCCACGGGACTAAGCTTTCCAATAGATGAAATTAACCGCTTAAACTTTGGAGTTGGTTATAAAAATCAGGAAGTGAGTGTCAATTCACAGAACCAAAGTATTGAGCAGATTCAGCAGTTTTACCGGTCTTATCTGGATGATCAGAATCCAGAGCGACCAATCAGTTTCGATATTTATGAACTTAACGCAGGTTGGTCGCGTGTGACTCTTAACCGAGGCATGTTCCCGACGAGCGGTTCGTCGCAGCAAGCTAGTGCCGAAATTTCAGCACCATTTAGCGATGTGAAATATTTTCGTTTAAACTATGAGTACAAGCACTATTATCCGTTAAGTCGTGATCAGCAGTGGTCATTTCTCACCAGACTGAATTTAGGTTATGGTAACGGTTACGGTGAAGACGATGCCGGAAATGATTACCTGTTACCGTTCTGGGAATACTTCCGTATTGGTGGCCAGGGCGACTTACGTGGTTTTGAACCTAATACTGTAGGTCCTAGAGCTGTGTATGTTGTACCTGAGTCAGTCAATTCAGAGGGTATTCCGGACTTCACAGGATTGCCAACACCGAACTACAGTTCGGAAACGGGTAACCAGCAGTTGTTTGTACAAAATAACTATTCTTTAGGCGGTAATGCTAAAGTCTCTGGTGGACTGGAACTGATTGTACCGACACCTTTTGTTGACGAAGGTATGCGTAATAGCATACGAACTAGTGTCTTTGTTGATTTTGGTATGGTTTGGGATACTGAATTCGACTACGATAGATACAAGGACTTGGAAAATACTAGTCCACAACCGTTAACTGACTATAGCTCACCGGGAGATTTCCGCGCATCGGCAGGTGTGTCTGTGCAATGGATATCTCCAATGGGTCCATTAACTTTCTCGTTAGGTCGGGCTTTAAAAGAAGTTGAGGGTGATGAAACCCAAGTGTTCTCATTTAATATCGGAACTACATTCTGATAATAATAATTACATAATAGTTACAAAAAATTTGAAGGAGTTTTACCTTGAAAAAGTTAATTAAATCTACAGCTGCAGCGGTTGCTGTTTCAACAGCGCTTTTTGCTGGTGCCGCACAGGCACAACAAAAAATCGGTGTGGTCGATATGATGGAAGTATTCCAGCAGTTACCACAACGTGAGCAAATCTCCGAGCAACTGCAGACCGAGTTCCAGGATCGCTTTGAGGAAATGCGTCAGCTTGAACAGAAAGTTCAGGAACTGCGTCAAAAGCAAGAACGCGATGCATCAATCATGTCAGCTTCTGAAAAAACTCAGCTAGAACGTGACATTGAGCAGACTATTTCTGAAGCGCAGCTGAAAAGCAAAGCGTTGCAAGAGGACACTCGTCGTCGTCAAAATGAAGAACGTAACAAGTTGCTTGGAAAAGTTCAGGACGCGATTACTGCTGTTGCAGAAGCAAAAGACTATGACATGGTTCTTGAAAGTAACGCGGTTACTTACATGAAAGCCGATAATGACTTGTCTGGTGCCGTTGTCGAGAAAATGACTTCAGGTAACTAATTTATGTCTGAGTACACATTGCAGCAGTTGGCTGACCATGTGGGTGGGGAGGTGCGAGGTAATTCGCAGCTCCCCATTTTGCGCGTGGCGACCTTGCAGTCTGCTACTGGTGACGCTATCGCTTTTCTGGCTAATAGCCGTTACAAAAGTCAGTTAGAAACAACCTCTGCCGGCGCTGTTATTGTCTCTGAAAAAGACGATAGCGATGCGATTGATAACGCAATTCGGGTAGCTAACCCTTACGCGGCTTTTGCACGAATTGCACAGCTATTAGACACCACACCAAAGCCAGCTAGAGGCATAGCTGAAACCGCAAAAATTGCGCAGTCAGCCAGTATCGGTAAGAACGTTAGTATTGGTGAATATACGGTTATTGATGATGGCGTCATAATTGGTGATAACACCAGTATTGGGCCACATTGTTATATAGGTTCGGAAACTCAAATTGGCTCCGGATGCACACTTTGGTCAGGCGTTAAAATCTACCACCGTTGTGTTATTGGTGATGACTGCCTGTTTCATTCCGGCTCAATTATTGGTGCTGATGGTTTTGGCTGGGCTCCTGATAATGGCAAATGGCTAAAAATTCCTCAGCTAGGCCGCGTTGTTATTAAAGACAATGTTGAAATTGGTGCCAGTACAACGGTCGATCGCGGAGCTCTGGACGACACTATTATTTCGTCGGGCTGCATTATTGATAACCAATGCCAAATTGCGCATAACGTATTCATTGATGAAGATACGGCTATCGCAGGCTGTACTGTACTAGCAGGCAGTTGCCGCATTGGTAAGCGCTGTATGATTGGTGGGGCTTCGGCTATTAACGGTCATATCAGTGTGTGTGACGACGTACAAATTATGGGATTTGCTATGGTGATAAAAGAAATCACCGAGCCAGGAGTTTATGCGTCAGGGATCCCCGCCAGTGGACACCGCGAATGGCGACGTAATGGGGCGAGATTCCGTCAGCTGGATGATCTATTCAAGCGTGTCAAAGAGTTAGAAAAACAAGCTGACGATAATAACTGAGTAAGGTGAAAGATTTGAAAATTACGGAATCAGGTTTTGATATTCAGGGCGTACTAGATTTACTGCCTCATCGTTATCCGTTTTTATTAATAGACAGAGTTATAGAAACAAACTCTAAAGACTCGTTACACGCTATAAAAAACGTTACTTTTAATGAGCCTATGTTTAATGGGCATTTTCCGGCGAAGCCTATTTTCCCGGGAGTGTTATTGCTTGAAGCTATAGCTCAAGCTTGTGGTTTATTAGGTTTTAAAATTACAGAAAGCAAGAAGAATGCAAACGATTTGTATCTTTTTGCTGGTATTGATAATGCCCGCTTTAAACGTCAGGTTATCCCGGGTGATACGGTTGATTTCTTTGTTACCTTCGAAAAAGAACGTCGTGGTATCTGGAAGTTTACCGGTCGTGCGGAAGTCGACGGTGACGTTGCCTGTACTGCCGAAATTATTTGTGCAAGAAGAGAAGTTTAAGTGATTCACGAAACCGCAATTATTGACCCCAGCGCCAAACTCGGTACTAACGTTAGTGTCGGTCCATGGACGGTTATTGGCCCAGATGTTGTTATCGGTGACAACTGCGATATCCGCTCACACGTTGTTTTAAAAGGCCCGACAACCATTGGTAAAAACAATACCATTTATCAATTTGCGTCGGTTGGTGAAGACTGTCAGGATAAAAAATACGATGGCGAACCGACAGAGCTTGAGATTGGCGACAATAACGTTATCCGCGAGTCAGTAACCATTCATCGTGGTACGGTGCAGGATAATTCGCTAACCAAAATTGGCGATAATAACCTGTTTATGGCATACGTACATGTTGCTCACGACTGTGTCATAGGTAATGACAATATCTTTGCTAACCAGGTTACTCTGGCTGGCCATGTTCACGTAGGTGATTGGGTTATTCTGGGTGGTATGAGTGGTGTGCATCAATTTTGTCATATTGGTTCGCACTCTTTCGCCGCGGTTAACTCGATTATCGTTCAGGATATTCCTCCCTTTGTGATGGCGCAGGGTCATAACGCTAAACCGAGAACAATCAATGCCGAAGGTTTAAAGCGTCGCGGCTACACGTCTGAGCAAATTCAAAACGTTCGTCGTGCCTATAAAATTTTGTACCGCTCCAGCCTGACTGTCGACGAAGCCCTGGAAGCTATTTCAGCATTAAATGAACCGGTATTGGATGGTTTTAAAGCTTTTGTTGAAAACAGTTCACGAGGCATTATTCGTCCGTAATGAGCCGCAATCAGCCGCCTAAAATAGCTATTGTTGCCGGTGAGCACTCGGGGGATCTGTTAGGTGCCGGGCTAATGCAGGCTATTGCCAAACGTCACCCCAATGCAACTTTTATTGGGGTCGGCGGGCCTTTAATGGCAGAGCAGGGGATGAACTCGTTCTTTGCCATGGATGATTTGGCCGTTATGGGCATTGCTGAAGTTTTTCAGCAACTGCCTAAGTTGTTAAAACACAGAAAGAACCTGGTGAACTATCTCATTTCTGAGCAACCGGATGTGATGATAGGCATTGATGCTCCTGACTTTAATCTGACGGTTGAAGCCCGCCTTAAAAAAGCCGGTATCTCTACTATTCATTATGTCAGTCCATCTGTCTGGGCATGGCGTGAGGGTCGTATCAAAGGCATAAAAAAGGCTGTTGATCACGTACTGTGTTTATTGCCTTTTGAGAAAGATTTCTACGACAGGCACCAGCTACCAGCAACCTTTGTTGGTCATCCGCTGGCAGATGATATTCCTATGCAGTGGCAACAAACAGAAGCACGTAACGAACTGGAACTTGAACCTGATGTTACGTATCTTGCCATTTTACCTGGAAGTCGTAAGGGTGAGATTGCCCGTATGGCGCCGATATTTCTGAAGGTCGCGAACAAGCTAGCGAAAAAATATCCAGAACTACGCTTTGTGGCACCTATGATAAGCGAAGCTCGCGCCACACAATTGCAGGAACTAGTAGATCAGTACAGCCCCGATCTGAATATTGCACTACCTGTTGGTGAAAGTCGAAAAGTTATGGCTGCAGCCAATTATTTACTGCTAACGTCGGGAACTGTTGCGCTTGAAGCCTTGCTGATTAAACGGCCAATGGTAGTAGCTTATCGTTTTCATTGGTTATCTTATCAAATCATTAAACGTTTGTTTCACGCGCCTTTCTTTTCCTTACCTAACCTCTTAGCGGGTAAAGAAATAGTGCCGGAACTGGCTCAATCAGAAGCCTCTGAAGAGGCTATCGAACAAGCGCTTGTCCAGTTAATTGAGCAAGACAACCAGCCCTTGTTGGAGCAATTCACGAATCTTCACCAACAACTGAAGGTGTCGGCGAGCGAAAAAGCCGCTGATGTGGTCGAATCCTTTCTATAGTTCTATTTTTTAGAATAATAAATAGAAAATAATGCGCTAATAATTCCAAAAAATTGACTCTATTATAAGGCTATACCAACTTAAGGAGTTTATTATGGGTTTATTAGTTGATGGCCAATGGCACGACAAGTGGTATGACACCAAAAAGCATGGTGGCCGCTTTGTTCGCAGTGAATCACAGTTTCGCAATACCGTAGCGCAGGGTACTGAGTTTGAGGCTGAGTCCGGGCGCTATCACCTTTACGTTTCTTACGCATGTCCGTGGGCTCACCGGGCGCTTATCTTCCGCAAATTAAAAGGTCTGGAAAGTCATATCGACGTTTCCGTTGTGCACCCGCTGATGCTGGAGAATGGCTGGGAGTTTGCTGACGCGCCACTTAACGAGCCACTGTATGACGCAGACTTTCTTTATCAGCTGTATTTAAAAGCCGACCCTGAATACACCGGACGAGTAACCGTCCCAGTGCTATGGGATAAGAAAAATCAGACTATAGTGAACAATGAGTCGGCCGAGATTATCCGCATTTTCAATTCTGCGTTTAATGAACTGACCGGGAATACGCTGGACTTCTTTCCTGCAGATAAGCAAAAGCAAATCGAAGAAGTTAATGAGTGGGTTTACAACGACATTAACAACGGCGTTTATCGTAGTGGCTTCGCGACCACGCAGCAGGCGTATGAAGAAGCCTACGAGTCGTTGTTTGCTGCTTTAGACAAGGTAGAGAGTATTCTTAGTCAAAACCGTTATTTAACCGGGGATAAGCTCACCGAGGCGGACTGGCGATTATTTACTACTTTGGTTCGTTTTGATGCGGTTTATTTCGGGCACTTTAAAACCAACAAGAAGCGCATTGTCGATTACCCTAACATGTGGAATTACCTATTGGAGCTATACCAGCACCCGGGCGTAGAGGAGACCGTAGTGATGGACCACATTAAAACGCATTATTATGCCAGCCATAAAACCATTAATCCGACCCAAGTGGTACCTAAGGGGCCGGAAATCGATTTTCACCAGACACATAACCGGGGTAGCGAGGGGAGCAGCCAGTCATGAGTGTTATTTTAGCCAAACATCGGGGAATGCCTGCGCAGGACGGCGCGGGAGTTAAACTCACTCGTATTATTAATCAGCCAGGGTTAAAACATCAGGATCCGTTTTTAATGCTGGATGAGTTTCGTTCCGATAACCCGGATGATTATATTGCTGGTTTTCCGCCCCATCCACACCGCGGTTTTTGTACGCTGACCTATATGTTAGCGGGCACTATGGAACATAAAGACTCTGTCGGTAATAGCGGTGAAGTTGATGCAGGCGGTGTGCAGTGGATGAAAGCAGCGAAAGGTATTATTCACGCTGAAATGCCGAAGCAAGTTGAAGGCCTTATGTGGGGCTTTCAGCTCTGGGTCAATTTGCCGGGCGATGAAAAAATGAGTGAACCTGAGTGGCACGACTACCCGTCAGCTACCATTCCTGAAGTGAAAAATGGTGATGCTCTGGTCAGAATTATTTCGGGGCAATACCAGCAGCAGAATGGCCCTGTAAATGCGCCGGGAAGAGACTTTCTAATGCTGGATGTTCACTTAGGAAGTGACCGCTTCAGTTTGCCGTCACAAGGGCAAAAACGACGTCTGGCTTATGTTTATCAGGGGGAGCTGACAGTGAATGGAGAAGCAGCGAAAGAGGGCGAGTTAATGTTGCTTGATCCTGCTGAAACATTAGATATTTCCGGCACTGAAAATGCGCGCTTTATTCTGCTGGCCGCGAAACCTATTGAAGAACCCATTGCCCAGTACGGTCCTTTTGTCATGAATTCGTCGGATCAGATTGAGCAGGCTATTAAGGATTATCAATCAGGTCAGTTAGCCGCTAACCAAAAGCTGAGCTAACGCAGTTCTAATCCTTCAGTTTGCTCCAGTAACCGCTCATAGCGGTTACTGTGGCTACTGGATAATTGCAGCCCCTCTAAGACTTTAAAGCAATTATCGCATTCTTTCTTAAGCCGAACTCGCTCTCCACCTGGAGTTTCTTCAACATAACGGACGGCCGCCTGAATAAAGTTAAGTGCGGCACCACTGTTCATTGGCGCGGCTTCCATGGCTTTACGAAACAGTTCCAGTGCACGAATGTAGTCGCCTTGCTGGTATGCATCTAAGCCTGCTTTGTGAACCTCAAAGAAGTTGTCCTGCTGTTTTTGAGCAGCAGCTAAGCGCGCCTGTAAAATTTTAGAAGTGTAACTGTCAAGAGTCGGGTTTTCGTCCTGATTCGCTGCCAGGGCATTTGCTTTTTCATACTCTCCGACATCCAGCAAAATGGCGATAACGTCAGGTAATAAGTCTTTATTGATAGGCTGGTTGTGCGCCAGTTTTTCGCCGACAACTTCATTTAAGCGCTGTTGTGCCTCGCGTAGACGACCATTAAATGAATCAATACGCGACAATAAAATGGATTCCAAATCCTCAAACGAAATATCGGCATGCAACAGATGCTCGTCATAGCGGGCTCGTTGCAGCTCCATTGTTGCTTCTGTCTGATACTTACTGATTTGCTGAGGCGTATCGCTATTTTCGGCCGCGTCTAGAATACTGCGTAAATAGTTGCATAAGTGATGTGCGTTACGGAAAACTGACTTACGGGCTATCTGCAACACGTTGTTCATGGCCTGCTTGGCGATATCAAAGTCGCCGTTATCGCGGGCAATATGAGCCAGTTTGGTTTGTCTTTCAATTGAAAATGGCGCCATGGTAATGGCATCACGGGCGCTTTCCAAAGCGTCTTCCAGCTGTTGCTGTTGAAGGTAACACTCCGTTTTCAGGTCATACGCTTCAACAGCATTAGGCATGCGTTTAATTAAATGGTTAAGAATATTCAGGGCTTCTTCGGGAGAGTTTTGTAATAACCGCGTTTCAGCCAGTTTTAGAAAGACCCAACTGTGAGAGTTTTCTTCCAGCAACTCTTTAATTGCCGTCTCCGCTTTATTCAGTTGCCCGGTTTTGTTGTACAACTCAATTTGCAGTTTGCGGCAGTAATTACTGTAGCGGCTGTTAGACTGAATATGTTTCTGGCAGGCCTCAATACAGGCCTCATAATCATGATTTGTCAGCGCCTTGAATACGTCTTTTAACCACATGCGGCGTTTATAAGCGCGCACCAGACGGGAGCGCAACACACGATGTGAAAACGGTTTCATCAAATAATCATCGGGTTGTAATTCAAGTGCGCTGAGCACCATAGGGCGAGTGTTGTCGCCGGTAATAATAAAGAACAGAGTGTGCTCTTTCATTAACCCCCGAACCTGCAGTTCCTCTAAAACTTGACGGCCATTGCGCCCACGCCCCAGGTTATAGTCTACCAGCAGAATATCGTGCGGATTTTTGATGTAAGCGGCAATGCCGGCTTCGCCAGTGGTCTTGACTTGTACGTCCTGCGCCCCCAAGTTTAACAGCAAGCCTTTGAGCATGACCTGAAAGGGCTTCTGGTCATCTATTAATAATACGCGTTTATTATTGAGCTCTAAGGTTTTGTCCATTTGCGTCAAACAGTATCCTGATCTTATTCATACCGACAGCATACTGGCTAATTTCAATAATGTTAAGCGGCAACAGAGGCTGATATGAAAGCAATTGCGATTTCCGAACAAAAAGTACACTGGAAGAACCACCCTGAACTGGACGAACCACAGGCTAATGAAGTTCAGCTGCGGGTACTAAGCGCCGGACTTAATCGTGCCGACTTAATGCAAATAGCAGGGAAATACCCACCACCTAAAGGCGCGTCAGCTGTTCCCGGCTTAGAAGTCTGTGGTGTTATAGAAAAAGTGGGTAGCGAGGTCAATGGTTGGCAACCCGGGCAACGTGTCAGCGCGTTATTGGCTGGCGGCGGCTTTGCTGAGCAGGTGAATGTTTCCGCTGAACAAATACTGGAGGTGCCGGAAAGCTGGAGTCATGCAGAAGCTGCGGGCTGGCTGGAAACTTTTGCTACGGCTTATCTTAATGTCTATCAATTAGCTGACTTAAAACCCGGAGAGAAAGTCTTAGCTCATGCAGGTGCCAGTGGGGTAGGCTCTTCATTAACACAGCTTTGCCGGGAAAGCGGTAACGAACTTATCGCCATAGTGGGTAGTGGAGAGAAAGCAGAGTTTTGTCTGAAACTGGGTGCAAAGCATGCAATTAACCGCCATAAACAGGACATTGTTGAAGAAGTTAAAGCTCTGGGTGAAGTAGACGTTATTCTGAACCCTGTTGCCGGTGAGTCCATAGCAAAAGACCAGCAGTATCTGGCTCAGGATGGCCGTATTATTTTAATTGGCTTAATGGCTGGCTTGACTGGTGAAGTTGATTTCGGGCGCATGCTGATGAAGCGTCAAAAGCTGATTGGTTCAACCCTTAGAGCATTATCACCGGAACGCAAAGGGCAAATTTTACAAGGTTTGTGGCATGATTTTGGTGATAAATTTAAAAGCAGCACCATAAAACCCATTATCGATGAGGTTTTTGCAGCTGACGATATTCAGCAAGCACTGGATTATGTTGCAGATAATAAAACTCAGGGTAAGGTGGTTATAACGCTTTCGGAAGAGTAATTCAGGCTGATAGCCAACTGACAGTGCAGTAAAGAAATGGTGGAGGGGGCAGGATTCGAACCTGCGAAGGCTGAGCCGTCAGATTTACAGTCTGATCCCTTTGGCCACTCGGGAACCCCTCCACTCAAGAGGCGCGTATAATAACAGTCTTAGCTTAGCTGTAAAGAGAAAACTTAAACTTTTAGGACTTTGGCCGATACAGAGGTATCTGTCACCGATTATCCAGAGTCTTAATGAGTCAAGTTGCTGCAGTTCAGGACAATGCTGCCTATTTCTTTGAGCAACACGCGAGCGAAGCGGTTAACCATGGCTTTGCTGGCGAGTTTGCTTATTGGGTTTCGGCATTGGGTGCAGAACCGGTTGTTTCTGAGCGTCCTGCGCAAGTTAACTGGCAAAGAACCATTGGAGCCGGTAGGGCACGACCTTTAGATGCAAAGCCGGGTATGGTGTTGGCTAGTGGTGTCTATGCAACTGCCAGTCAATTGTCTGATTTTAAATTACAGGACGCAACTCACCCTCAACCACTTATTCCCGACGCAACGCCAGATCGTTTGCCACTGGAGCTTCTTCACAACCTGGACTGGCGGGTTCGTCAGCGGCTGGAAAAGAAGAAGCAGCCACAAACGGAAGAAAAAGACGAGTACAAGCACAAAGGGCCAGCGGGTTTGTACGACGTTCTGCAGAAGCTCGGAATTACCCACTAAACTTACGTTATTATTCGCTGCAAAGAGTTTCCGCCGTTTCCACTATACGGCATAATGCCAGTACCATTTCGCTAATTTCCAAAACCCATGAAGCAACTCCGCCCAGAGGACGAAGACCGTATTGATGCTTTTACTGAGCACTTGTGGCTGCATCATGGTTCCAGCGATAATACTCAGGCTGCTTATCGCAGTGATCTTCGTCGTTTCTGCGAATATTTAATACCATTGAAAAAGTCCTTAATGGACACCGATGAAGTCGTTCTGCAGGACTACCTGTTGTGGCGGCGTATGCAAGGCTTGTCGCCACGAAGCACCTCGCGCTTTTTAAGCTCAGCGAAAAAATTCTTCCAGTTTGCTGTAAAGCAGCAGTGGGTGGCAGTAGATCCGACCACACGCCTGAAACGCCCTAAATTACCGCAAAGCATTCCACATTCGTTAAGCGAAGAGGATGTGATTTCTTTATTGGAACAACCTGATACAGAAACTCCGATTGGTCTGCGTGACAGGACTATGCTGGAAGTGCTCTATGCCACCGGATTACGGGTAACCGAACTTATTCGTCTGCAATACGACCAGTTGAGCCGCCAGCAAGGCTTAGTTCGGGTTGTTGGCAAAGGCAACAAAGAACGTTTGGTGCCGTTAGGGGAAGAAGCGCTGGAGTGGCTGGACAATTATTTAAAGCACGGACGCCCGGCAATAACAGATAAGAGCAGTCCCTGGATATTCGTTACGCAACGTGGCTCGTTGTTAACACGTCAGGCATTTTGGTACAGATTAAAGCATTACGCCGAAGAAGCCGGCATTTACGCACATTTGTCGCCGCACACTTTACGCCATGCTTTTGCCACGCATTTGCTGAACCATGGCGCCGACTTACGTGTCTTACAGCTACTGTTAGGTCACAGTGATTTATCTACCACACAAATTTATACCCAGGTTGCACGTGAACGTCTGCAGGCCTTACATGCTCAGCATCACCCGCGCGGCTAATTGCATTTTGGCTGGTAACAGGGTAGGGTTCGGACAGTTAATTTAAGAGGTATTTATGCGCAATTTAATGTCTGTAGTTGGATTAGTAGGGCTGGTCGGTGCAAGTTTTAGTGCGCCGGCTATTAGTGCGGAACAAAATGAAGTCGACACCCGGCACCTGAATAAAATTGGTATTGAAGTATTGTCGACAGAGCCAGGTGAAATTGATGGCTATGTCCGTGCAGTGACTAATCAGGGCATGTTTTATGTGTCAGATGATGGTGAACGGCTTATTAGCGGCAATGTGTTTGATATAACCGGTAGTGAACCGGAAAATTTAAGTGAAGCCGGCATGGCTAAAGTTCGCCTGAAAATGCTGAAAGGTTTTGCTGACGATATGATCGTTTACCCGGCTGAGGATGAGAAATATCAGGTAACGGTTTTTACTGACACTACCTGCGGTTATTGTCAGCGCCTGCACGAAAACATGGACAGCTATCACGCACAAGGCATTACCATAAAATACCTGGCCTTTCCTCGTGGTGGTATGAGTAGCAAAGGCGGGCAGCAGCTACAAACGGTTTGGTGTGCGGATGACAAAAAAGCGGCCATTACCGCCTTTAAAGAAGACGAAAATTACAGTGGCGACTCAAGCTGTTCCAATCCGGTTGCTGAGCACTACCAACTGGGAAAATCTTTTGGGGTAAGCGGCACTCCCGCTATTGTTCTGCCCGACGGTCGTTTAGTACCGGGAGCGCTACCTGCATCACGCTTAATTGCTGAAATTAAAAAAGGTGAGTAACAGTAATTCATGAGTGATTATGAAATACGTCGTTATCAAGTCGTTGACGATGACTTTTTGCCGCAACAAATGCCACCTTTGTTGCGGCAAATTTATGCCCGTCGGGGTGTCCGTCGTGCTGACGAATTATCTTTGAAAGCCTCCGGGTTACTGCATTTTTCTTCGTTAAGAGACATCGGTAAAGCCGTTGAACTGCTGCAAAAAGCGTTAAAAAATCAAGAAAAGGTTTGTATTTGCGGTGACTTTGATGCCGATGGCGCGACCAGCTCAGCATTAATGGTGTCGGCCTTGCAGGCCTTTGGTCTACAGCAAGTGGGTTATCGTGTACCAAATCGAATGACTGACGGCTATGGCCTGTCTGTTGCCATGGTAGAACAACTGGCTGTCGAGAATGTGCAGTTAATTGTGACTGTCGATAACGGCATTGCAGCGCATGATGCTATTGCACTTGCTCGAGAGAAGGGCATACAAGTGCTGGTTACCGACCACCATCTGCCGCCTGAAGAGCTGCCTCCGGCTAATGCGATAGTGAACCCGAATCAACACGGCTGTGAGTTTCCCAGCAAAAATTTAGCGGGTGTGGGTGTGGCGTTTTATGTCCTGCTTGCGTTGCGTTCAGCGCTACGTGATGAAGGTGTTGAGCCATTACCTAATCTGGCTGACTGGCTGGATCTCGTTGCTCTTGGCACTGTCGCTGATGTTGTACCGCTGGATTATAACAACCGCGTATTGGTGCAACAGGGGATAGCCCGTATTCGTAAAGGTATGAGCCGCCCCGGAATTAAAGCGTTGCTGGAAGTTGCGAACCGTGATGCCAGTCAGCTGGCCGCCAGTGACTTAGGGTTTGCTCTTGGTCCGCGAATTAATGCAGCAGGGCGCTTAGACGATATTGGACTGGGAATAGAGTGCTTATTAGCGGGTGAGTCCCGCGCGCAGCAGTTAGCGCAGCAGCTTAACGACTTAAACCAGCAACGTAAATCTATTGAAACGGAAATGCGCGAGCATGCCGAAAGCGCTGTCGCGAAATTACGCTTTGATCAGGGGCAGGTGCCTGATTTAGTGACCTTGTACCAACCGGACTGGCATGCCGGTGTTATCGGTATTGTCGCGGGTAGAGTAAAAGAGCAGGTGAACCGGCCGGTTATTGCGTTAGCCAACGATGACGATGAATTCCTAAAAGGCTCCGCACGTTCGGTTAGCGGTCTGCATATGCGGGACTTGCTGGAACGTGTTCATAGTCTGCAGCCGGGCATTATGGAACGTTTCGGTGGACATGCTATGGCCGCCGGCCTAACCATGAAGAAAGTGAATCTGACGCGCTTTTCCGAACTGGCTGAGCAAGTTGCGTCGGAGTGGCTGTCAGAAGAACAGAAGCAACGTGTATTCTGGTCTGATGGCGAACTCACAACACTGCAACTTTCTCAGGACAGTGTGAATATGCTGCAAAGTGCAGGCCCCTGGGGGCAACAGTTTCCAGAACCTATGTTTGACGGCCAGTTTGAGCTGGTGGATCAGCGTATTGTCGGAGAGCGACATCTAAAATTGGTGGTGCGTCATCCGCAAGGCGAATTATTAGATGCGATTGCCTTTAACGTTGATACACAACAATGGCCGGCGCAGCAGTCCTCGGTTGTTGAACTTTTATACAAGCCGCAACTTAATCACTTCCGCGGACGCACAAACGTTCAGTTGTTGGTGGAGCAAATCCGCGCAATACGTTAAACTACGCCCCTTTTAGAATTAACAGAATTAGGTAGTCGCATGTTTGAAACTAACGCAACCTACAACAACATCAAAGAAATGCGTGAGCGTAGTAATTCGCTTAGGGGGTATCTTTGACTACGATGCTAAGTTAGAGCGTCTGGAAGAAGTTACCCGTGAGATGGAGCAACCCAATGTGTGGGATGATCCACCCAAGGCGCAAGCCTTAGGTAAAGAGCGTGCGGCATTAGAGCAAGTGGTACAAACCCTGGATAAACTTCAGCAGGGGCTGGATGATGTCGAGGGTTTGGTTGATCTTGCAGTGGAAGCAGAAGACGAAGACACCTTTAACGAAGCTCAGGAAGAGCTGTCCGGTTTAGTGAAACAGCTGGAAGCTTTAGAGTTTCGTCGTATGTTTTCAAAAGACAATGACTCGGCAGACTGCTACCTGGATATTCAGTCAGGCTCCGGCGGAACTGAAGCTCAAGACTGGGCTAATATGCTGCTACGCATGTATTTGCGTTGGGCTGAAGCCCATGACTTTAAAGCGGAAATTACTGAGCTGTCAGAGGGCGATGTTGCTGGCATAAAATCGGCGACAGTGCGTGTGGTTGGAGAATATTCTTACGGCTGGCTACGTACAGAGACCGGGGTGCATCGCTTAGTACGTAAATCGCCGTTTGACTCAGGTAACCGCCGGCACACCTCGTTTGCTTCGGTATTTGTTTACCCCGAAGTAGACGACGACATTGATATTGAGATTGATCCGTCCGACCTGCGGGTGGATACCTACCGGGCTTCGGGCGCGGGTGGTCAGCATGTTAACCGGACCGATTCAGCGGTGCGCTTAACGCACGAACCAACCGGCATCGTCGTGCAGTGTCAGAGTGACCGTTCGCAGCACAAGAACCGCGACTCAGCAATGAAACAGCTGAAAGCGAAATTGTACGAATTTGAATTACAGAAACAGAACGAAGAGAAACAGGCATTAGAAGACTCAAAAGCTGATATCGGCTGGGGCAGTCAAATTCGCTCTTATGTTCTGGACGATGCGCGTATCAAAGATTTACGTACTGGTATCGAGAACCGTAATACTCAGGCTGTGCTTGATGGCGCACTTGACCCATTTATTGAAGCCAGCTTAAAAAGCGGGCTGTAAGTTTAATTTAAGTATCCCGACAGAGGAAAATCGATAATGACTGATAAATCGCAGGCACCTGAAGTAGACGTAAACGAACAGATCGCGCAGCGAAAGGCGAAACTGTCGGCGCTTCGCGATAAGGGCATCGCATTCCCGAACGATTTCCGTCGGGATTCTTTGGCAGCCGATTTGCATGCTGAATACGATGATGTGAGCAAAGAGGAGCTGGCTGAAAAGGGCATTCGCGTGAAAGTTGCCGGTCGTATGATGACCCGCCGTATTATGGGCAAAGCGAGCTTTGCCACCATTCAGGATATGAGCGGTAAAATTCAGCTGTATGTTGCCCGTGACAACCTGCCTGAAGGTTATTACAACACTGAATTTAAAAAGTGGGATTTAGGCGATATTCTCGGCGCCTCTGGTACCTTATTTATTACCGGAACCGGTGAGTTAAGCGTGCAAGTTGACGAAGTACGTTTGCTGACTAAAGCATTACGTCCTTTGCCGGATAAATTCCATGGTTTGTCAGATCAGGAAATGCGCTATCGTCAGCGTTATTTAGATCTGATCACTAACGAAGAGTCTCGCAGCACTTTCGTGGCTCGTTCTAAAATCATTGACTATATTCGTCGTTTTTTAAGTGATCGTCAGTTTCTGGAAGTTGAAACTCCTATGATGCAGGCCATTCCGGGCGGTGCAGCAGCTCGTCCTTTCAGCACGCACCATAACGCTCTGGATATGGAGCTGTTTTTACGTATTGCACCAGAACTTTATCTGAAGCGATTAGTCGTTGGTGGTTTCGAGAAGGTCTTTGAAATTAACCGTAATTTCCGTAACGAAGGCCTGTCAACGCGTCACAACCCTGAGTTCACTATGCTGGAGTTCTACTGGGCGTACGCGGATTATCACGACTTAATGGATTTAACCGAGCAAATGTTACGCGGTGCGGCTGAGTCGGTCTTAGGTTCTGCTCAGTTTACCAGTCAGGGTGTGGATTATGACTTTGGCAAGCCGTTCGAACGCATGACAGTGCTGGAAGCTATTGTGAAATACATGCCGGAAGTGAGCGTTGAGCAGCTTAATGACATGAATACAGCAACTGAAATTGCCGAACAGGTTGGTGTGAGTGTTAAGCCTTCGTGGGGCTTAGGCAAGGTTCAGATTGAAATTTTTGAGACCGTTGCTGAGCACCGTTTAATTCAGCCAACCTTTATTACTGCGTATCCGGCGGAAGTTTCACCGTTGGCTCGCCGTCACGACGACAATCCGTTTGTGACTGACCGTTTTGAATTCTTTGCCGGTGGTCGAGAGTTAGCCAATGGTTTCTCGGAGTTGAATGATGCTGAAGATCAGGCTGAACGTTTCCGCGAGCAAGTCGAGCAGAAAGAAGCGGGCGATGACGAAGCTATGTTCTACGACGAAGATTATGTTACCGCACTGGAGCATGGTATGCCGCCAACAGCCGGTCAAGGCATTGGTATTGACCGTCTGGTTATGTTGCTAACGGATTCTGCGTCTATTCGCGACGTATTATTGTTCCCACATATGCGCCCAAAAGCGGATTAATTACCTTTCTGAAACAAAAAACCCGGCTAATTAGCCGGGTTTCTTTTATCAAAATCAAAAAGCAGGACTTAGTGATCTTCGCCGTCAGTGTGAACGTGACCGTGCTCAAGTTCTTGCTCAGTCGCTTCACGAACTTCAATAACTTCTACGTCAAAGTTCAGGTTAACACCGGCTAATGGGTGGTTACCGTCAACAGTGACTTCGTCGTCTTTTACTTCAACGATAACAACAGACTGCTCACCTTGATCCGTGCTGGCACGGAACTGCATGCCAGGCTGTACTTCGTTTTCGCCGAACAGGTTACGTGGTACAGTCTGGATTAAGCCGTCATGACGTTCGCCATAAGCTTCTTCTGGTTTAACTTCTGCAGTGAAGCTATCGCCAACTTTTTTGCCTTCCAGTGCATTTTCCAGACCAGGAATCAGCATGCCACGGCCGTGGATGAAGTTCAGTGGGCTGCCATCTTTAGACTGGTCCAGGGTCTGGCCATCTTCCGTTTTAACGGCATAGTTGATAGCCACGACTTTGTTTGGTGCAATGGTTTCGCTCATAAATTTAACCTAATTGATAAGGCAGTGAGTGTATTTCCAGAAGACTTGCGTCGTCATCCCGAACTCGTATAGCTGTGTCAGTGTCTATGTCACTGGGTAAAACAGCTAATAAGTCCACTTGGGTGTCGGTGCGGTTCACTGCCATAATGACCGTACCTGCACGACGCCAGTTATCGCCAATGGCTTTCTCTAATTGCGTACCAGCAGTAACTTGAGCCGTTACTTTACCGGATAAGCGAAAGAGCGCCCGTTTCTGTTTGCCCAAATACTTCATCCGGGCAATAGTCTCCTGGCCGATATAACATCCTTTGTCAAAACTGATTCCATCCCACGCCTGCAAATTCATCATTTGCGGGACAAACGCCTGGATGTTCTCAGACGAAAGCTGTGGACGAACCCGTTCAATTTCCAACGCATCCCAGTAGGGTTGCGGATAATCCGTAGAAATTGGTTGTTGGCTGAGCAACAGATATTGGTCGGGACTGGTCCCAACCTGTATTACCCGGCCATCAAATTCTGCTGCAACGCTGGCTGCTTTGCTGCCGAAAACACCGGCTATGTTCCAGTCGTCGCTTACATCTTCAATACTGACTTTACTAAAGACACCGAATTTCTTTAATTGTGCCAAAGAGCCTTCAATTGCACTGCGATGCATAATTAAAAAAACGGTGTCGTCTTCGCGATAAAGCCAGAAGATGCTAAATGCTTTTCCGGTTTGATCGCAATGTGCGCCATATAAGTAATTATTCTGGTCGAGTTTGCGTAAATCACATGTCAGCTGACCCTGTAAAAAACTGTCAGCATCTTCGCCAGAAACCGAAAGGATACCATAGTCCGTCAGTTGAACGGAAAGGTGATCCTGATTTGCGTCAGTAAAATGCTGCGTTAACTCAACCACAATGACTCCTTATTAAATGGCTTACGTGGTAATATTAGGGCACATTATCGAATTACAAGGGCAATTGCTGCGGAGATTTTATGTTGCCGTTAAAACAGTCGGAAGAAGCACTAAAAGACAAGCGTCGTTTACGTTGGGCATGCCGTCGGGGCATGTTGGAGCTGGATGTATTGTTTGAACCTTTTGTCGATCAGGCCTACGACGAACTAAGCGAAGAGCAAAAAGCGGTATTTCGCCGTTTGATTACCTGCGATGACCCGGATCTTTTTGCCTGGTTTATGGGACACCAGAAGTGCGAAGACAAAGAGCTTGCTGAAATGGTTCAGTTTATGTTGTCGCGCGTTAAGGTCTAGATCCGCGCGGTGAGCCCTGACAGTTATTTCCGCTTACAGCGACCCATGCGCGTGTTGTCTGTGTCGGCTTGCGGACGCTACTGGTGGTGGCAAAGCGAACGTTGTCAATTATTCAGCAAGGCACTGGTCGTAGGCGGTATGTTGGTTTTACTGCCGCTTGCCTATAAAACAGAAAAAGGTCAGGAAAAGCGGCGCTGGCTGCGGGTTTGGTGGTTTCAGTTGTCAAAGGCGCAGCAGATAAAACTGCGGCGCCAGTTACAACAGCTGTCAGAGCCCTAACTTTTAGGTGTCAGGACCGTAGGCTGAGGATCCGGTAATGTGTCAGGGTAGTCCAGAGTATAGTGTAAGCCGCGACTTTCTTTACGACTAATAGCGCTTCGTACAATAAGCTCTGATACCTGCACCAAATTACGTAATTCCAGTAAATTGTTACTCACACGGAAGTTTGAGTAATACTCGTGAATTTCGCGCTGTAACAACTGAATTCGGTGAAGGGCTCGTTCCAGACGCTTAGTGGTACGCACAATGCCCACGTAGTCCCACATAAACAGTCGTAGCTCATGCCAGTTATGTTGAATAATAACTTCCTCATCGGAGTTGCCTACCTGACTTTCATCCCAGCCGGGAATATGGTTCAAGGCTTGTTGATGGGGACGCTTAGATAAAATATCTTTAGCTGCCGCGCGGGCAAATACCAGACATTCCAGCAGCGAATTGCTGGCCATGCGGTTCGCACCGTGCAGGCCTGTGCAGGCAACTTCACCAACGGCATATAAGTTGGGTAAATCGGTCGCTGCGTTCATATCGGTTTTAACACCGCCACAGGTGTAGTGGGCCGCAGGAACAACCGGCATCGGCTCTTTGCTGATATCAATGCCCAGCGACAAGCACTTTTCCATAATGGTAGGGAAGTGATGCTGGATAAAGTCTTTCGGTTTATGAGAAATATCCAGATACATGCAGTCGGCACCCAGACGCTTCATTTCAAAGTCGATAGCGCGGGCAACTACGTCGCGCGGGGCCAGCTCAGCAGACTCATGAAAGTCCGGCATAAAGCGAGTACCGTCCGGGCGCTTCAGCAAGGCACCTTCGCCGCGTAAGGCTTCGCTTAATAAAAAGCTCTGTGCATTGGGGTGAAATAAACAAGTCGGATGGAACTGATTAAATTCCATATTGGCAACGCTACAGCCTGCACGCCAGGCCATGGCAATACCGTCGCCGCTGGCAATATCCGGATTACTGGTATACTGATATACCTTACTTGCACCGCCAGTAGCCAGCACCACGCAACCTGCCGCAACGGTTTCAACTTGTTCTTTCTGGCGACTCCAGACATAAGCTCCATAGCAACCGTCAGGTTTACCGATACGTGAACCCGTGATCAAGTCGACGGCGTTGTATCGTTCCAGCACCTGAATATTTGGATGCTCCATTGCTTTTTTCTGCAATGTTGTTTGTACCGCTTTGCCGGTGGCATCTGCTGCGTGCAGAATGCGGCGATGGCTGTGACCACCTTCACGGTTCAGATGGTAGGCCGGGTTGCTGTCTTTAGACTCAACTTGATCAAAGCCTACTCCGGCGTCAATCAGCCATTGCAGACTTGCGCGCGCGTTTTCTGTGGTAAACTTAACGGCTTCGGGATCGCAAAGGCCGGCGCCGGCAATTAAGGTATCCTCGATGTGACTCTCAATACTGTCGTTTTCGTCGAATACTGCGGCTATACCGCCTTGCGCATAAAAGGTTGAGCCTTCAGTCAGCGGGCCTTTACTTAGTACCGTAACGTTTAAGTTATCGGCTAATTGTAAAGCGGTAGTTAATCCCGCGGCTCCCGAACCAATAATCAGTACATCGCATTGATAATTTGCAACAGGTTCCATAAAGTACTCAATGTGAATTTTGAACGATTTTACGCATTTGGCGATATTTTTGCGAACTTTTTACATGCGGCTCTGTCACAGTCAGTAAGAAACAGGACGGGCCGCCAGTTCCAGCAGTTCCTGGGTTAAGGGAGAACAGGCTCGGATGAGCGAACAGGTGAGTGACCAACAGCTGGTCGAAAGAGTACAACAAGGTGATAACCGGGCTTTTGATCTGCTGGTAAAAAAGTATCAGCATAAAGTCATGAGTTTGATATCGCGTTATGTCAAACAACAGGGCGACGTAGCTGATGTTGCACAGGAAGCGTTTATAAAAGCGTATCGGGCGTTACCGAACTTCCGTGGCGACAGTGCCTTTTATACCTGGCTATACCGAATTGCGGTTAATACGGCGAAAAACTATTTAGTTTCGCAAGGTAGAAAACCGCCCGCATCTGACATTGATGCAGAAGACGCAGAGTTTTATGAAGGAGCCGGTGCGCTAAGAGACAGCGCCTCTCCGGAAAGACAAATGCTCTCTGATGAAATTCGAGATGTGGTATTAAAAACAATCGATGAGTTGCCGGATGATTTACGCCGGGCAATTACATTAAGGGAAATTGAAGGTCTCGGTTACGAGGAAATTGCGCTAGAAATGGATTGTCCTATAGGTACTGTCCGCTCTCGCATCTTTCGCGCTCGGGAAGCAATAGATAATCAACTCCGACCGTTGCTGGAACGGTAAACTAACAGAGGGGCATCTATGTCTCGGAATAAATCAGAATCAACATCCGCGCTGTTTGATGAACAAATCATCAATGCCGATGAAATTGAAGCACTGTTGAAAGATGAACAGGCTCAGCAGGAGTGGCACCGTTACAGTGTTATTCGTGCGGCATTAAAAGGCGACTTAAACTCCGATATCAGTCTTGATATCAGTGAGCGGGTTCGCGTCAGCGTAAGCCAGGAATCCAATAATGTTGTTAAGCCCGGTTTTGGTGGCTCCAAGAGCCAGAATAAAGCTGCTTCCCGTTGGTTCCAGCCTTTCGCTAAAGTTGCCGTTGCAGCAAGTGTTGCTGTGGTTGCGGTGATGACAGTGCAAACTTATCAGCAACCAGTAACCCCCGATGGTAGCAGCGCAGAGCCTACTTTGCTAACCAGTCCTATCGGCGGCGGTCGTGAGCCGGTGAGCTTGAATCGTGTTGAACCAATGTCGCAAATCAGTGACCAGCAAAGACGCCGTCAGGTTCAGTCATACTTGATTGACCATCAGCAACAATTGATGTTGCAGCAAAAAGCAGAGCAGACAGAAAAAGATGAGCAGTCAGAGCAGGAGCTCAACAAAGGTAATTAAGGCTATGATAACTCGGTTGTACCGGTCTATTTTATGTGGCGCTGTTTTATTCGCCGGAACCTTTTCGGTAAGCGCACAACAGACTAGCGAACAAGCAGAAAGTGGTGCTGACTGGTTCAACCGTATGGCAAAAGCGCTAACTGAATTGAACTTTGAAGCTTCTCTGGTTCATGTACATGGCGACCAGATTGAGCCTTACCAGTGGCTACAGGGCAACGACCCGGAAATAGGAAGTACCGAACTGTTAATTCAAATGAATGGTCCGGATTTTCGAATCTTAAGGGTTAATAACAAAGTCGCCCATTTTAATACCTCAGCCAGTAACTACGCGCTAAAGTCCGATACTATTACTGCTATCTTGCCGGCTGCGTTCTCCGAGCCCTTTGAACGTCTCAGCCATAGCTATCAGGTTATGGTGGGCGGTGGCGCACGGGTTTTAGGTCGCAACGCCCAGCATATTCGTATTTTAAGCCGCGATAACCAGCGTTATAGCTACGCACTATGGATAGATCGTAAGCACGGTATGCCGCTTAAAATGATCATGATGAATCAGTCCGGCGATGTTGTGGAGCAAATGCAACTAACCAGTTTATCGGTTCGTGATACCGCTCCCGAGATAACCAAAGAAATAAGCAATATTGAAATGCCGCCGCTGTTAAAAGATCTCCGGGTGCAAAGCGCAACAAACTACAGTGTTGGGCCGCGGTGGGCACCGCGCGGGTTCAAATTATTAAGCCAGCAAAGCCACACTCTTGTTGTTGATGCAACGCCGGTTGACCATTATTTGTTTTCCGATGGCCTCGCCGAATATTCTGTTTATGTGGCTGAGCTAACAGAAGGTATGGAAACCGATCTCGCGCTATCTTCTTCACACACTTTGTTCTCAAAGCGTTATAATAACTTTCTTGTGACAGTGGTGGGTCAGGTACCTTTAGCTATGGCTCAACGCATAGCGGCAGAAGTTAAATAATGAAAGAAATAGCAGAAGTAACAGCGGTTGATGGCAACCGCGTAACCGTTACCACCCAGTTGAAAACTGCCTGCTCGGGTTGTGCGCAGGTATCTAACTGTGGTGCCGGCATTTTAAGTAAAGTTTTTGCTGACCGAAATGCGCAGTTTACCGTGGTTACTGAACAAAGTTTTAGCCCGGGCGACCAAGTGCAATTAGAAGTACCGGAAACCGCAGTAACACGCTTTGCTTTACTACTCTACGGTTTACCCATACTGACACTGCTGCTATTAGCTGTGCTACTGGAAAATACAGGCACGTTATCCGAAGGTTTTGTTATTTTACTGTCCTTTGCTGGCTTTGCTTTTACCTTTTGGGGATTAAAACGCTGGTTCCGTAAACGTGACATTCAAGTCAATGCGATGGTCAAACTGGAAAGCGTTGCGGCTGAAGTTCAGCACTGAAACCCCTGAACTGTCATAAAGTCCTTTGTTCTTGCCGCTAACATGAGTATGATCGGGACTAATTTTTTAAGTTCCAGAATTTAAGTTTTACAGAGGTATCATCAATGCCGAATAGGGCGTTCAAGCAAAGTAATATTCGTAATTTCTCGATCATCGCTCACATTGACCACGGTAAGTCGACTTTGTCGGATCGTCTGATTCAGCATTGTGGCGGACTGACCGACCGTGAAATGGCAGAGCAAGTACTCGATTCCATGGATTTGGAGCGCGAGCGGGGTATTACGATTAAAGCGCAGAGCGTAACCCTTTATTACACGGCTAAAGATGGTGAGACCTATCAGTTAAACTTCATCGATACTCCGGGGCACGTTGACTTCTCTTATGAAGTATCGCGTTCACTGGCGGGTTGTGAAGGTGCGCTACTGGTTGTTGATGCAGCTCAGGGTGTTGAAGCACAGACTTTGGCAAACTGTTACACCGCTATAGAAATGGACTTAGAAGTTGTTCCGGTACTGAACAAAATTGATCTGCCACAGGCCGATGCAATGGGCGTGGCACAGGAAATAGAAGACATTGTCGGGATTGAGGCTGTGGATGCGGTTCAATGCTCGGCTAAAACTGGTTTAGGTATTGATGATGTGCTTGAACGCATTGTCCGGCAAATACCGCCGCCTAAGGGCGAACCAGAAGAGCCTTTACAGGCACTGATTATTGACTCCTGGTTTGATAATTATCAGGGCGTTGTTTCTTTGGTTCGCGTGCGTAACGGAACGCTGCGAGCTGGTGAAAAAATGACAGTAATGTCCACTGGCCAGTCGTATCAAATTGATAAAGTCGGCTATTTTGACCCGAAACCCCATGAAACTGGTATTTTGCACACTGGCGAGGTGGGCTATGTTATTTCGGGCATTAAAGACATTCTGGGCGCACCGGTCGGTGACACTCTAACTAACACGAAGAGCCCGGCAAAAGAGCCCGTACCGGGCTTTAAAAAAGTCAAACCTCAGGTTTACGCAGGTATGTTCCCAATCAGCTCTGAGGATTACGAGTCGTTCCGGGATGCTTTGGGGAAATTGTCGTTAAACGACGCGTCGCTTTTTTATGAGCCAGAAAACTCTGCTGCACTTGGTTTTGGTTTCCGTTGTGGTTTCCTTGGCATGCTGCACATGGAGATTATTCAGGAACGTTTAGAGCGTGAGTACGACATAGACCTGATTACCACTGCACCGACGGTTGTTTACGAAGTTGAAAAAACCGATGGCAGCATAGTCAAAGTGGACAACCCGGTGAACTTGCCGGCGGTTAACGATATTGAAACCATTTACGAACCTATTGTGGAAGCCAACATTTTGGTTCCGCAAGAGTTTTTGGGTAATGTTATTACTTTATGTGTTGATAAGCGCGGCGTACAAACGGCTATGGCTTATCACGGTAAACAAGTTGCGGTCACTTACGAGCTGCCTATGGCAGAAGTGGTTATGGATTTCTTCGACCGGCTAAAATCGACCAGTCGTGGTTACGCTTCACTGGATTATCAGTTCAAGAAATTTGAACCTGCGGACATGGTTCGTGTCGATATACTGATTAACGGCGACCGGGTAGATGCTCTGGCAATGATCACCCACCGTGATCACGCTGAAGGGCGCGGCCGCATGTTAGTTGATAAAATGCGTGAGTTAATTCCACGACAAATGTTTGATATTGCCATTCAGGCGACCATTGGCAACCATGTTATTGCGCGCTCAACGGTCAAGCAGCTGCGTAAAAACGTAACAGCTAAGTGTTATGGCGGTGACGTTAGTCGTAAGAAGAAGCTTTTACAAAAACAAAAAGAGGGTAAAAAGCGCATGAAGAACCTGGGTAACGTAGAAGTACCTCAGGAAGCCTTCCTTGCGGTTTTAAAAGTAGGCAAATAGGAAATGGCCAATTATTTTTCAATTATTTTAACCGTTATTACTGTTCTGTCCGGGTTATTATGGCTTTACGATGCGAGAGTGTTAAAGCCAAAGCGTAAAGCGGTTATTGCTGAAGTTGAGACAAAAACAACCAAGGCTTTAACCGAAGAGCAAATTGACACTCTGGCGCCTCAGCCTAAACTTATGGAGCTGAGCGAGTCTATTTTTCCGGTTATTGCTTTAGTACTGGTGGTACGTACTTTGTTATACGAGCCGTTCCAGATACCGTCAGGCTCAATGATGCCAACCTTGCTGAAAGGAGACTTTATTCTGGTAGAGAAGTTTTCCTATGGCATTAAAGATCCGCTTTTTCAGGAAACCTTGGTAGATACCTCAATGCCGGAACGCGGTGATATTGCGGTATTTAAGTACCCAGAAGAACCAAATATTGATTTTATAAAGCGTATTGTTGGCTTACCCGGCGACCGTATTATCTACCGTAACAAGTCGCTTTATATTCAACCGGCCTGTGCGGTAGGTCAGAAAGACTGTGAAGAAATGAAGGTGGTGTCCACCTCGTTAAAAGCAGATGGTGAGTATTTCTCCGGTTCGTCACCTTTACGCACCTATGACGAACAGTTAGGTGATGTAAACCACGAAATTCTTATCGACCCACGCGTTGCGCCACGGACTATGTCGTATTTTAATCAGCCGGGCACACAGAAAGACGAGTGGGTGGTGCCGGAAGGCCAGTATTTTGCTATGGGTGATAACCGCGATAATTCTCGTGATAGCCGCTACTGGGGCTTCGTTGACGAAGAACTGCTGGTTGGCAAAGCGGTATTCATCTGGATGAGTTTTGAAATGGATCGCAGTAGCGATAGTTGGTTGCCGTCGTGGGTTCCTACGGGAGTTCGATTTGAAAGGCTAGGGAGTATTGAGTGAGTTTGCCCAAACCACCTTTAACGGAACTGGAAAAAATTGTTGGTCATAGCTTTGAACAGCAGGATTTATTGCGTCAGGCAATGACCCACCGTAGCGCATCATCAACACACAATGAACGCCTGGAGTTTCTGGGCGATTCTATTTTAGGCTTGGTGATAGCTGAAGCTTTGTATCAAAAGTTTCCCAAAGTAGCAGAAGGCGATTTAAGCCGCATGCGCGCCGCGATAGTTTGTGGTCGCTCTTTGGCGAAGTTGGGTAAAAAAATGGGACTGGGCGATTTTTTGTCGCTGGGTCAGGGCGAGTTAAAAAGCGGCGGTTATCGTCGCGAGTCGATTCTTGCCGATGCAGTAGAAGCCATTATTGGTGCCATTTACCTCGACAGTGACATGGATACGATTCGGAAGGTCATTCTTAACTGGTTTGAACCCCAGTTAACCTTGATTGAGCCCGGCACCAGCCAGAAAGATCCAAAAACACGTCTGCAGGAGTTACTGCAGTCGCGTCAGAAGCCTTTACCTGAGTACGACGTGGTTGCTACGCAAGGGCAGGCGCACAATCAACAATTTACCGTAAACTGTTCTGTAGAAGGTATCGAAAGCCCTTTTAAAGGCACAGGTACCAGCCGCCGTAAAGCCGAACAGGCTGCAGCAACGGCCGCATTAGAACATTTGCAGGAGAGCGCATGACGCTGGATATAGAACTGGACGAGAATAAACACAGCGGCTTCGTCGCCATTGTTGGTCGTCCGAATGTGGGGAAATCCACACTGATTAACCGGTTGCTGGGGCAGAAAATCAGCATTACCTCGAATAAGCCTCAGACTACCCGCCACCGTATTTTAGGTGTAGACACCGACGATGGCTGTCAGGCTATTTATGTCGATACGCCGGGTATGCACAAAGAAGAACCTCGTGCCATAAACCGGGTGATGAACCAGACTGCTTCCTCTGCGTTAAAAGACGTAGACTTAGTGCTGTTCGTGGTTGAAAACCTAAAGTGGCTGGAAGACGATAAAATGGTGCTGGAAAAAATTCAGCGCAGTAAGGTCCCGGTGGTCTTGCTGGTTAATAAAGTCGACCAATTGAAAGACAAAGAACGCTTATTGCCGCACTTGCAGTGGCTGAATGAACAGCATAAGTTTGATGCCATTCTGCCTATATCGGCAACACACGGCGCCAACATCGACGAGCTGAGAAAAATTGTCCGTTCGCATTTGCAGCCAGGCTATCATTATTATCCTGAAGACTATGTAACCGACCGTTCTGTACGCTTTATGGCAGCAGAAATTGTGCGTGAAAAGCTTATGCGTTTTACCGGCGACGAACTGCCGTATGAAACTACGGTGGAAATTGAGCAGTTTGGTCAGTCTGAAAAAGGCACCACTCACATTCATGCCTTAATACTGGTTGAGCGTGAAGCGCAGAAGCGGATGATCATCGGCCAGGGTGGCAGTAAACTGAAAACCATAGGCACTGAAGCCCGGCGCGATTTAGAAAAACTGCTGGACAACAAAGTCATGATGAAACTTTGGGTGAAGGTCAAATCTGGTTGGTCGGACGACGAACGAGCGTTGAAAAGTCTGGGCTACCGGGAAGATTAACCGGTGGCGCAGCGGGCACTGGTGTTGCATCGTTGGGACTATCAGGAAACCAGTCTCATTCTGGACCTGTTCACTGAAGATAAAGGACGAGTTCGGGTGGTGGCTAAAGGCGCTAAGCGCCCGAAAAACCCCTGGCGCGGTTTAGCACAACCTTTTATGCCACTGTTGGCCGAGTTTCAGGGGCGCAGCGACTTAAAAACCTTAACCTTGCTGGAACCGCAGCAGGCAACCCAAAAACTGCTGTTGCAGGGCGATAAACTTTACAGTGGCTTTTACCTCAATGAGTTAATTCAACGGCTGGTGCCGACAGAAGCTGAAGCCCCCGAGCTTTTTGAAAGCTATTTTTCAGCCTTACAAAACATGACCAACAGCGAGCGCGTAGAGCCAGCTTTACGTCAGTTTGAATGGCAGTTATTACAGCATTTGGGAGCGGCGTTTGACTGGCATTATGACGCCGACACCGGCCATGCACTGTCGGACTCGAAGTGGTGTTATTTTATTCCCGATCATGGCTTTGTGACCCAAGCCAGAGACAATCAACAACGAGCGTATTCGGTGGCGGATATTCAGAAACTGGCCGCGTGGGATGTTGACGACGAAAGCCGTTTAAGACTGCTAAAATATATTATGCGTGACGCCTTAGCGGTTTATTTAGGTGACAAACCGCTGCGCAGTCGTGAACTGTTCCGCGGCACTAAGCGTCAGTGAATTGCGAAGAACTAGCCGAAAGCGAAAGGAGCTGAATAATGAAAGGTTTACGCCTGGGCGTTAACATTGACCATGTGGCCACGTTGCGTAACGCACGTGGAGTTCGTTATCCCGACCCGGTAGCTGCGGCAGCTATTGCCGAACAAGCTGGTGCCGACGGCATTACCATTCATTTGCGTGAAGACCGCCGTCATATTACTGACCGCGACGTTGCCATGCTGAAGCAAACACTGAATGTGCCCATGAATCTGGAAATGGCGGTTACCGAGGAAATGCTCAATATAGCGATAAAAACGCAGCCTACCTACAGTTGTCTGGTACCTGAAAAACGCCAGGAACTGACCACGGAAGGTGGCCTGAATGTTGCTGGTCAGTTAGAAACGATTACCGATGCCACTCGTCGCTTAAGCGATGCCGGTATTCAGGTGTCGTTGTTTATTGACGCTGACCATGAGCAAATAGACGCCGCTAAAAAAGCCGGTGCACCCATTGTGGAGTTGCACACCGGGCAATACGCTGAGGCTGAAACTGAAGAGCAGCGTACCGTTGAACTGGCTCGCTTAATGGAAGCGTCAGAATACGCGCATTCCATTGGTTTGCAGGTGAATGTGGGGCACGGTCTGCACTATCACAACACATTAGAAGTGGCGGAAATCCCACAAGTTTGTGAATTGAATATTGGTCATTCGATTATTGCCCGCGCGGTATTGGTTGGCTTGGATCAGGCTGTGCGCGATATGCGCAATATTTTAGATAAGGCACGCTAATGGCAATTTGGGGCTTAGGTACTGACATTGTTGAAGTAGCCCGTATAGAGCAGTCGTTAGCGCGTGGCAACAGTTTAGTGAAACGCGTGTTAACGCCAAAAGAACAGGAAGAAATGACAGCCTCGGTTGATGAAGCGGCTTTTCTTGCCAAACGTTTTGCTGCCAAAGAAGCCTGTTCCAAGGCCTTTGGTCGTGGTATTTCCGCCGGATTGTCTTTTCAGCATATGCAAGTAGTGCATAACGAATACGGTAAACCTGAATGGCATTTTACCGAAACCGCCGCACAATGGGTAAAAGAGCAGGGCATTACCGGCAGTCATTTATCCATTAGTGACGAAAAGCACTACGCGGTAGCAACGGTTATTTTAGAAATAGATTAGAAATAAATTAGGTAAAGCAAAACCAACATGGCGCAATTTTTTAAGCCGCAGAAGCGCAATAAGTCCGTAAGTAAAACCCTAAAAGGTCAGGTGTCAGCACTTGACCATCAGGCGCGTGCGGTTGTACGTGCAGCTGTAAAAGGTCAGCCCACCCGTTTTATCATGGGCGCCTTGCCGGGCGAAGTTATAGAGTACAAAACTGCCGGCAAACATAGTGGTCATTTAGAGCGTATTCTGGAGCCCAGTAGCGACCGTCGCGAAGCGCCTTGTCAGTATTATGCTAGCTGTGGAGGTTGCGACTTTCAGCACATAGACGAGCAAAAACAACTGGCTCATAAGCGGCAAGTGGTGGAAGAGCTGTTTCAGAAATTCGGCGTATTTAATCCCCAAACCAGCAGTCTGCCATGGCAGGAACCGCTGATCAGCGAACCGATGCGTTACCGTCGCAGAGTGAGGCTGGCAACGCGCTGGCTGGGCAAAGAGCAAAAGTTGCTGATTGGCTTCAGAGAAGCACAAAGCCACCATATTGTCGCCATACAGGACTGCCTGGTAGCCGATGAAATTCTGCTGCAACGCGTCAATGCCCTATACCCTTTATTAAATACATCGGCTGTTGCCAGCAAGCTCGGTCATATTGAGGCTATTAATACCAATACCCCTATTATTTTGCTGCGTATCACGGAAGCGCTGCCGGGTGACGCCATGCAGGCGTTGCAGAAGTGGCAAACAGCCAATAAAACCGATATTTGGTTACAGAGCGAGAACGATCTGCAGCCTTTAGCTGGTGCAGCAATGCCTTTTGATACCAGCATTGACGGTGACAAACTGTATTTTCAGCCGGGTGACTTCCTACAAGTTAACGGCGGTATTAACCAGCGCATGGTGCAACAGGCTATGGACTGGCTGAAGCCAGAAAAAACACAGCGCGTGTATGACTTTTTCGCCGGTATTGGCAACTTCAGTCTTCCGTTAGCGCGCCGGGCAAAGTCGGTACTGGCGGTAGAAGGTGTTTACCGCATGGCTGAGCAGACACGCATTAATGCTGAAAACAACGGGATGGATAACCTGAGTTCACTTAGCGCCGACTTAAACGAAATTACCGCTTCAGACTTAGGTGAGCCCGCCGATTTGTGGTGTTTAGATCCTGCAAGACCGGGGGCTGAAGGTGTGGTGAAGTTGCTGCATAAGCTGAAGCCCGAACACAGACCACAACGCATTTTGTATGTTTCCTGCGCTCCGGATACTTTGGCGCGGGATATTGCCGGCATGCTAACCGAAAGCAAGGGCTGTAATTACCGCATAATTGGCCTGAGTACAGTTGACATGTTTCCGCAAACCCATCACATTGAAACTATGGTTTGTCTGGAGAGAGCGTCGTAAATCATGGTCCATGTACGCAGTACCCACGTGGATGACCCCAAATACAAAGACAGTGAACAGCATTGGCTGAACGCTGTGAGTGATCCTGAGCCGTTAGAAAGTACTTTTCAGCAACTGAAGCAGCAGTTTCCTGAGGAAGCTGAAGCCTTGCTGAAAGGCCAGGAAATGGTCGAAATACTGGCACCACTAAAGCTGGATGCAGAATCCTTGCTGGCGGCGTTGTATGTGCCATTGTTGGAAGCTGGCAAGCTCGATTTAGACAAACTCACTGGTAAACAATCGAAAACCCTGATTGTGCTACTGCGTAACGTACAGCAAATGCAAAGCATTGGTGACTTACAACACTTCCAACACGGCCAGCCAGACGGCAGCCAGATAGACAACGTACGACGCATGTTACTGTCTATGGTGGAGGATGTGCGAGCGGTGCTGATAAAGCTGGCCGAACGCATTTGCTACCTGCGCGAAGTAAAGAAAGCCGACGAAGAAACCCGGGTACTGGCGGCTAAAGAGTGCGCGGAAATATACGCGCCGCTGGCTAACCGGTTAGGCATAGGGCAGCTGAAATGGGAGCTGGAGGACATTTCTTTCCGTTACCTGCATCCTAAAACCTACAAAACCATTGCTCAGCGTTTAGATGAGCGCCGCACCGACCGCGAACTCTACATAGATAATTTTGTCTCGGGGTTGCAGGAGTCGCTGAAGCAGCAGGGTATTGATGCCGATGTCTATGGCCGCCCCAAACATATTTATTCTATTTGGCGCAAAATGCAGAAAAAGCACCTGCAGTTTGACCAACTGTTCGACATTCGTGCTGTACGAATTCTGACCCATAACCTGAAAGACTGTTACGCCGCACTGGGCGTGGTGCATTCCAGTTGGCGCCATATTGCGTCCGAGTTTGACGACTACGTAGCAACGCCTAAACCCAACGGCTATCAGTCCATTCACACCGTGGTTATAGGGCCTGAACACAAGAACGTTGAAATTCAGATACGCTCGCACGACATGCACGACGACGCCGAGTTGGGCGTAGCCGCGCACTGGATGTACAAAGAGGGCGCAGCCGCTGGTAAACGCCACGGTTTTGAAGACAAAATAGCCTGGCTGCGTAAGCTACTGGCCTGGCACGAAGACATGGCCGGCAGCGAAACTCTGGTAGATGAAATTCGCTCGCAGGTGTTTGAAGACCGTGTGTACGTGTTTACCCCGAAGGGCGAGGTAGTGGATTTGCCCATGGGCTCAACCCCGCTCGATTTTGCTTACTATATTCACAGTCAGGTAGGGCATAAGTGCATTGGCGCGAAAATAGACAGCCGCATTGTGCCTTTTACTTACCAGCTGCAAAACGGTGACCGGGTTGAAATTCTGACTCAGAAAAATGCCCAGCCACGGCGCGACTGGTTAAACCCGCAATTGGGTTACCTACATTCGTCACGGGCACGAGCCAAGGTTCACACCTACTTCAAAAAAGAAGACAGAGAAAAGAACCTGCAGGCCGGTAAAGAGTTACTGGAAAACGAACTGCAGAAGTATCAACTGCATGTGGCAGATGCTAGTAAAGCGGTCGAGCGTTTTAACGTTCCGACGCTGGACGATTTGTTAGCCGCTATTGGTGCCGGCGACGTGCGCTTGCACCAAGTGGTGAACTTCCTGAAACCGCAGGAAACCGAAGCCGACAAAGTAGAGCGCTTAACAAAACGTCGTAAAGCCAAGCAGTCACCCAAAACGCCGAAGTCTGACGTTACGGTAGAGGGTATTGGTAACCTGATGATGCACTTTGCAAACTGTTGCGAGCCGCTGCCGGGTGAGCCCATTACCGGGTTTATTACTCAGGGGCGGGGCGTATCTGTGCACCATAGCGACTGCGATCAATTGAAGCATTTATTGCATCAGCACCCTGAGCGGGGTATTGAAGTGTCCTGGTCGGGACACTCCAAACAGGAATACCGTGCAAGCCTGCGTGTGTCAGCCTTAGACCGTAACGGTTTGTTGCATGACATTACCAGCGTGCTGTCGAACGAAAAGGCGGCAGTGGCGCAAATGGACAGCGAAAGCGATGCGCAGTCACAGTCGGCTACCGTAGTGTTAACTCTGACCGTAAAAGACAGCGACGCGTTGAGCCGCATTACAGACAGACTGCGCCAGGTTCACGGTGTGGAGCAAGTTCAGCGCATTACTTTAAAGCTTTAGTTGAAACAATAGAGGTACCTCAGTGAAAGGCATGCAACAACTGCAACAGGTTATGACTCAGTTACGCAACCCAGAAAGCGGCTGCCCCTGGGATTTAAAGCAGAACATGACCTCGTTAATTCCTTACACCATAGAGGAAACCTACGAAGTGGTAGATGCCATTCAGTCGGGTAACTGGCAGTCGATAAAAGATGAGCTGGGAGATTTACTGTTTCAGGTGGTGTTTTATGCTCAGTTAGCGCGCGAAGAGCAGCAATTTGAGCTGGATGACATAGCTGCACATACTGCCGAAAAGCTGATAAGCCGACACCCGCATGTATTTGGCACCGATGCGGAGCGCAACCTGTCTGACGCTGAAATTAAAGCCCAGTGGGAACAGATAAAGCAGCAGGAGCGCACAAAGAAAGATGCCAAAGGCTCTGTGTTTGACGACATACCCAGTCAACTGCCCAGTATTTTAAAAGCTGCCAAACTGCAAAAGCGTGCCGCATCAGTAGGTTTTGACTGGACCGAAGCCGAACCGGTTTACGCCAAAGTTGACGAAGAGATTCAGGAAGTAAAAGAAGCTACCGACCAGGACCACATTGAAGAAGAAATTGGCGACTTACTGTTTGCCGTAGTTAACCTCGCCCGGCACAAACAAGTGAACCCCGAAGCCGCGCTGCAACGCGCCAACGAAAAGTTCAAAAGCCGCTTTCAGCACATTGAGCAAAGCTTAAGCCAGCAAGGCAAACACCCAACCGACTGCAAACTCGACGAACTCGAATCCCTCTGGCAGCAAGCAAAACAAGGCTTATGATGAATGTGGCTATCTCGGACGGCGTAGCCTGACGTTCACGTCAGGTGCGATCTAAAACAAACGACCGCCAGCTATGCTCCTTATCAAAAGGATAAATAAAATGACAAGAATTGAGTTGAATATAAAACCGATTAAAGGGCCTATAATTTTAAAACCTGAGGTTGAACTCCTTGTTAATGGAGAGGGAGTCGGGACAGGCTCTTTCGGCGAAACAATATCGGTTGATGTTGAACCAGGAAGTTATGAGATACAGGCACTTCAGCATAGCTTGATTAAACGAAAATCGAAAAAGTTGAAAGTTAATGCTGCCGTTAATTCAACAGTGAAGATAGTAGGGAAGTACAGTCGCTTTTGGGGAAATGTTCGTATATTTAATGAAAATTAATTATATGCTGGGTAAACACTTTGGATGCGAAAGCTCTGTAATTAAGGCCTAGCCTAATTTTTGACGTCGCGAGCGACTTAAAAAACATCACCACCACTGACCATACCTCTTAGATTTTCTGTAGCACTATATATTAGAAACAATATTCTTCACGAGCTTTGCGCACAGGTGCATAGATATAACAAGACTGCACTTTTTAAAGGTGTTTAAGTAAAATGCTCTTCGATATTTTATTTGGAGAGTTAGAATGAAAAGTTGGTTGTTTCTTGGTGTTGCAATTGCCGCTGAAGTGGTGGCAACTTCTAGCTTGAAAGCAAGTGCGGGGTTTACAAAACTTTGGCCGAGCCTACTAGTTATTCTAGGATACGTTATTGCATTCTATTGTCTTTCTATGGCTTTAAAAACTGTCCCTGTTGGTATTGCTTACGCTATTTGGGCTGGGTTAGGAATCGTATTGATTTCTGCAGTGGGGTGGTTGATTTTTGATCAGAAATTAGATTTTGCCAGCATTATTGGCATGGCGCTAATTGTTGCTGGGGTTGTAGTTCTCAACGTTTTTTCTAAGGTCAGTGTGCATTAAACATTTAACAGGTGGTTACTGTCCCGTATCTGGACCGAATACTATAATTTGGAACGCTCTGCATTCTCGATGCATTGATAATTATTGGTGTCGGGCTTTTTTTATATCTCTCAGTGCAAAATCGAAATCCATTAGCGCCTAACTCGTTTTAGCCGTTAGTCGCTAAAGTTTGCTAAGTAGAACTTTTATATTGAGTAAAAAAGTTTTACTACCCAGCCGGATACATATAAGCCGAACCCAAAAACTGTGTGCGTTATTAAGCTATGTAGTCGGGCAGAGGCAGGATTGTGGGTTTTGGACGCTGCAATACCTGCTCCCATACCTGGCTGCATAATGAGAAAAGGAGCTAAAACGGTAGCTATACCGACGAGTAGTGCCGGGGTAATTGTTGGATTATGAACCCATGATTCTCCCCAAATAATAATGAGTAATGCAGCGAAAATCGTGCCTATCAAATAGTGTGCGGTCCATCCTATAATATGCTCCCCGGTTACCTGGCAGGACTTCGCAATGGAGTTATGCCTGAATTGACCGTGAGGCATGTGGGCAATCCAGCGCCCAACCATTCCATAGTTTGGAAGAGGAATACCAAACAGCGATTTACGCGCGATACTCCACAAATCCATAACTGCAGTTGCTCCAAATCCGATGAATACTATAACTAGCAAATTGTTCATAATTATCCTTTTTGTTCGTCTTAATTTTGAACCAATGACAGCGTACAACTTAAAGTTAACTTGAGGTCAAGAGGAATTTATGGATATTGCTAAGGTCGCCAAACTTTCTGGATTGCCAGCTTCTACTTTGCGATTCTATGAGGAGAAAGGGCTGATCAGCTCTGTCGGACGGCAAGGGTTGCGTAGGGTTTTTAACGCGAACATACTAGATCAATTGGCATTGATCGCTCTTGGGCGTGCGGCAGGTTTTTCACTTGATGAAATTGCGCGCATGATTGGCTCAAAGGGAAAACCCAATATAGATAGAGAATTATTAGCGAATAAAGCCGATGAACTGGATAGAACAATCAAGAAGTTAATAGGGATGCGCGACGGCCTTCGACATGCTGCCGCTTGTTCCGCGCCAAGCCATATGGAGTGTCCGAAATTTCGTCGTTTGCTCGGACTAGCGGCAGATGGCGCATGGTCTAAATAATCGTTTTTAGTGGCGAAAATTAAGGATATTTATGTACCGAGGTAGCTGTCTTTGCGGAGCTGTTAAATTAGAAATTCATGGCGGGATAGACTCAATTATTCATTGCCATTGTTCCAGGTGCAGAAAGAGTAGCGGTACGGCTTACGCTACGAATGGGTTTATAGCCACAAGTGACTTAGTTATTAAAGAGGGAAAAGACTTCATTACTTATTACCAGACTGCACCTGGTAAAAGACGACATTTTTGTAAAAAGTGTGCATCTCCAATTTTCAACAGTAATGAAAATTTGCCGGAAAGACTGCGCCTTAGACTGGGTATTTTGGACTCAGACATAGCTGAAAAGCCAATATCTCACAATTTTGTCTCATCAAGAGCAAGCTGGGACGATTTAGATGCCGATTTACCACGTTATGACGGTAATGAGCCAAGCTGAAAGGTATCCTGGTGTTGCACGTTTGGTACGCTTTATAACTTCTTAATACACCAAAATAATAGCCAATTCCCCGGCTCTTACTTCTTTTATCGGTGCTCGCCGAAAATGAATTTCCTAAACCAAAATTGAAACTTTACTGCATAACCATAGTCAGCTAGCTACAGGGGTTACATTTTTTCAACAATACAAGATGTAATTCAACATTTGGTTTTTATAATTAGGACTCATTGTGAATAAAATAAAAATAATTTTATTAGCCAGCATTCTAACTCTGGCAACGGCATGCAGTAATATTCCACTCAGTACCATGATTAAAATGATGAACCTGAATCCATTAGAAACAGATCCTAAGCAGCTGGTTGTGGCTGTTGTGGCTCCGAATGGAGTTAACGTGCGAGACGGCGATGTGGTCATCGATTTCAGTTTTCGAACTAACGACCCAAGTACCAGTTTTGACCATCACTTCCCGGTAATTATTAATGAAGACTACGCGGTTCCTGATAGCTTAAAAGAAAACATTGAGGAAAATGAAAAAATAACAGTCTTGCAGCTATCAAAAGAAGATGCGCAAACAATGGCTGAAGGACAAAAGATGGTTAAAGACTACCGCGAAAACAATGAAAAAGGAGGAGCGGGCAGTATGAACGTGAGACTGATTTCTGCCTGTCGCGACGAGAATTTTTCTTGGGGCAATTCTGAGCTGAACGTTTATTTAAAAACCCAGGATGATGAAGACTTTTTCTTGTTCCTTGAGGATATGGACGTCACTAAATTAGACGGCGACATACAGCGCAATATTAATGCTATTCCTAATTGTGGGGAGGCTGAGTAGAAGATTAAAAGCACACAATGAAAAAACTAAACTACATAATAAATGACGAACCACCCACAGCCCGCGAATACCTCGAATTACGCGGCAAATTGGGCTGGGACAGTGTTGAGCAGAATATCGCAAAAAAGAGTTTAGATAACTCATTGTTCAATGTTTCAATCCGGCACGCGGAAAACCTTATAGGTATGGCACGAGTTGTTGGTGATGGTTTCATCTACTTTTATATTCAGGACGTTTTAGTCAGTCCTGAATACCAAGGCTATGGTATTGGCCGTGTGCTTATGGAAAGAGTGGAAAACTATTTAAGTAAAGCATGTCCCGAGGGTTCAACGATTGGTCTACTCGCAGCTAAAGGAAAAGAGGCTTTTTATCAGAACTATGAGTTTATTGCGCGAGACGGCGAAAACCTCGGGAAAGGTATGTGTCGCTTTGTTCGAAAGTAGTCTATTTAACGAAAAAACGATACTGGCATCAATTAACTGAGCTTGCTACGTCTTTTAAAGAGGGCTGTAACGGGATACTTCTGTAACAGCTACCTGGATGCCGCGTTAATTAAAGTAATAGCTAACTACCCAAAGCGGTATCCAGTACAAACATCAGCACAAAACCCAGCATAAGGCCGTTCGTTGCGGACATTTCGTGGCCTTTTCTGTGTGATTCGGGAATCATTTCATGACTGATGACGAACAGCATAGCGCCCGCGGCCATAGCCAACCCCCAGGGCAGCACAGCTGAGTTGCTCAATGCAATGGCACCAATAACAGCCATTAAAGGCTCTACTAGCCCCGATAGCATACCTACTCCAATAGAAAGTCTGCGGCTATAACCGGCAGCCAGTAAGGCCATGGCTACGACAAAACCTTCCGGTATGTCTTGTACAGAAATACCGGTTGCCAGAGTCGACGCTCCAACGGTATCTTCGCCCGCATAAGCTACGCCAATTGCCAGTCCCTCCGGAATATTGTGCAGGATAATGGCAATAACAAACAACCAGCTGCGTTTTAATATCAGCGCCTGATGCCCTTCAGTACCTTTAATAAAGTGCTCATGCGGTACACTGCGCTCCAGAGCCATCATCAAAAAAGAGCCCAGGAGAATAGCGGCAGCTACTTTAAGTGGGCCTTGCCAAGCCGTTTGTGCTGCCGCTTCAAACAAGTTTAACGCCGGTATAATGAGAGAAAAAATACTGGCCGCCAGCATGACACCAGCGCCAAACCCCAGCATTGCAGCATGTAAACGACTAGATAACTGATTGGAGAACAGAGCCGGAAGAGTGCCTAAAGCGGTTGCACCGGCAGCCATCATTCCTGCATAAAAGGCGTAGCGTACATGGTCTTGATACTGCATTAGGAGAATGAGCTGATACAGACCATAGCCCGCGCCCAGCACCAGGGCGCACCAGGCAAGCAGCTTGCTTCCAAGTCGCCAGCCAGGTTGAAATAACTCCATTACCTTCATTTATTCTCCTCAAAACGTCTGGCAACTTCCGGCCAGTGAATCACTTCATAAAATGCTGCAATATAGTCTGCACGTTTGTTCTGATACTTTAAATAGTATGCGTGTTCCCATACATCCAATCCTAGTATGGGAGTCAGTCCATCCATTAAAGGACTATCCTGATTGGCTGTACTGGTTATTTCAAGTTGTCCGTTAGCATTAAGCACTAACCAGGCCCAGCCGCTACCAAACCGACTGACCGCTGCCTGAGTGAATTGCTCTTTGAAATTCTGAAAGCTACCAATGTCGCTCTCTATGGCTTTAGCCAGTTTGCCCGTTGGCTTGCCACCGCCCTGAGGTGACATAACTTGCCAGAACAATGAGTGGTTAGCATGACCCCCACCATGATTACGCACTGCAGACTGCATATTACTAGGTATACTCTGAATTTGTCGTAACAGTTCAGATAAGTCCCATTTTTCGTAACGGGTGTCGGCCAGCACTTGGTTTAGACCGTTGACATAGTTCTGGTGATGTCGCTGATGGTGAATTTCCATTGTCATGGCATCAACATGAGGTTCAAGGGCATCGTAAGTATAGGGTAACGCAGGTAATTCAAATGACATAGTTAACTCCTGATTAGTTAATGTAACGATAATTATTATCATTTGCATTTATTTAAATTGCAAGGCATGCTGATGAACAACACAGGAGGTTGCTATGGAACTCATTCAGAATTGGAAAGTGTTACAGCGTATGGGTAATTATGAGTTTGAGCAGGGGCAATGGCAAAATGCCAATCATTACTATATGAATAGCATTCTCCTGCTACGAGAACACTTGAGTGATATTCTGAAACACCAGAACGAGCAGGCTGGCGAGGTTATTATTTGCCTGTCAATTGCGGTGCAGAATTTGTCTGAGACATATCATCGTCAAAATCGCGTGAATTGTGGCATTTCTCTGTTAAGTAGGACATTACATAATTTTCAGCAGCTACAGAATACGCTTTCGTCAGATCACCCTGCGGCTATAGCTCTGCTGCGCGAAGCCTGCAAGTTGCGCCAGCTTATGTTTATGCACAAGAGCATTGAGGATCAAGCCACCTCCATAGGTGGCCCGATCCTGAGCAGTTAAGTTTCGGTGACTCCGGTTAAAAAGCCGCTTTAAAAATAGCAACAACGTCTTCGTGACTGGGTTGAATTGGATTAGTCAGGCCACAAGCGTCTTTCATCGCATTGTCTGCCAATGTACTAAAGTCCTCTTCTTTTGCCCCCAGTTCTTCCAGACCAGCCGGAATATTAACGCTTTGAGACAGTTCGACAATGGCGGCAATAGCAGCATCAGCACCTTCTTTGTCTGTTAATCCCTGTACTTCTGCGCCCAGTGCTTTACCAATGTCTTTCAGGCGCGGTGCGATAACCTGACTGTTGTAGCGTTGCACATGAGGCAATAAAACCGCGTTACAGACACCGTGCGGTAAATCGTAGAATCCGCCGAGTTGGTGGGCCATGGCATGTACATAACCGAGAGACGCATTGTTAAACGCCATGCCCGCCAGGAACTGTGCGTAAGCCATTTGCTCACGAGCTTCCATATTTGCTCCGTTATGAACCGCTTCGTGAAGATTGTCCCGGATAATCTCTATGGCTTTTATGGCACAGGCATCGGTAATCGGCGTAGCGTCGGTAGATACATAAGCTTCAACGGCATGCGTCAAAGCATCCATACCCGTTGCTGCAGTCAAGCTGGCAGGCATGCCGACCATTAATCTTGGGTCGTTAACAGAAAGAATAGGTGTCACGTTTTGGTCGACAATTGCCATTTTAATATGGCGTTCCGGATCGGTAATGATGCAGAAGCGGGTCATTTCAGATGCTGTGCCTGCGGTGGTATTAATACTAATGAGTGGCAGTTGTGGCTTTTTCGAGACATCAACACCCTCATAGTCGCCAATTTGCGCGCCATTAGTGGCAACCAGTGCTATGCCCTTGGCGCAGTCGTGAGCTGAACCACCACCAAGTGAAATAACACAATCGCATTGATGCTTCTGCAGAACATCTAGCCCGGCTTTAACGTTCGTCACTGTCGGGTTGGGTTGTACGCCATCGTAAACCAGACTGTCTATTCCATGCTCTTTTAGCAGGGCTTCGATTTCGGCAGTAACGCCCAGTTTGGTCATGCCGGGGTCGGTGACTATCAAGGCTTGTTTAAAGCCATAGTTATCAATTTGCGTGGCCGCATCTTTAAGGGCATTCTCGCCGATAATATTGACCGCTGGAATATAAAAAGTACTGCTCATGGCATTAGCCTTTTCTGTCAGTGAATTTATATTCTATTATTGTGTTCCTTTGTTTCGCTGAATAGCTTGATCTGAATCAATAGTTTGGCGTAAAGATAAAATCAACACACCAGAGAGTCTACATATAGCCCTGCTACCATAGGTAATAGCGGGGCTATATCCATTGTTTAGATAATAAAGGCCAATAATATATTAAAAGTCCCAGCGCACACTGGCACTGATATTACGTGGTTCGCCATAAGAACCGTAATTGTATACGCCGACACTTTCAAAGTAATTCTTATCAAAAAGGTTATTAATATTTAATGACGCAGTAAGGCTGTCAGAGATCTGATAGCGGGCAAACAGGTCGGCAACCGTATAACTTTCCTGACGGGGAATTTCACCATTAGGGCCCACACCTTGGTTTCTTGACGGAAATACTTCACTCTGCCAACGAAGCCCGCCACCCAGAGTAAACCCCGGCAAATTCTCTGCAAAGCTATAAGAACTGGTTATTCTTACCATATCTTCAGGCGCCTGGCGGCTGACTTTTTCACCCTCATTGTTGCGGGCTACCCGGTGTGTATAACCGGCGTAAACTTGAAGTCCGGTCATAAGTTCACCTGAGAGTTCAGCTTCATAACCTTTTGTTTCTACGCCGTCTTCAGCTTTATAGCGCTGTTCTGGCTGACCGTTAACAATAACTTCAATATCCGGAATAGCGACATTCTTTTGTTTAACCTGAAATACAGCGGTTGAAAAATTCAGCCGTTGGTTAAAAAATTCACCTTTTAGACCTATTTCATAGTTTTCGCCGTGCACAGGGTCAAGCAAATTACCATTCCGATCTTTTTGAGTTTGAATATTGTAGATATCGGTCAGGCTGGCGTAGGTGGAGAAATGATCATTAATGTCGTAAACAATACCTGCGTATGGGGTAATAACACCCGAGTCAGATTCATCCACCGCGATGACAGGGGAGCTCATAGCCTCGGGAGTGTAGTTGTACTCTTCATGCGACCATGAGCTGGTGCGAAGTCCTACAATTAGGGACAAAGGCTCCGCTAAGTCAAATTGCGCACCACTGTAAAATCCGCTTTGTTTGGTTTCCCAGCCCCAGATATAGTCAGATGCCGATGCAAATTCTGGTTCAGGGACAGATTCCCATTGGTAAAAGCTCCATGGCTCAACTGGTGACAGTGCAGGTCGTCTGCTTCGGTCATTTTCTTCAAGGTTACTGTTCCAGCCAACAACCATTTGATGTTGGCGTCCTAAAAGCTCAAACGGACCACTTAGCCTAAAGTCCAGGGTATACTGATTCCAGTCACCTCTGGTCGAGCTGGGGCTGGCTCCAAGTCCGAGGCCGGAATCCCGATCAAGAAATCCGGTTACATACATTCTTTTGTCATCATAATGCCCGTCAATATGGCTGGCATAAAAATCAAATTGCCAAAAGTTTGAAAACCGGTGCTCCAGAGACGCAAACGTAATGTTGCGATTACGATCACGATACGTCCAGTCACTTCCGGTATTACTGGAACGGGGGAGTTCAGTACGTGTACCGTCGTTGTAATATAAAGGTACGGGCTCACCGTAACTTATCCCATCAACATGATGTTTCTGGTAGTCGACTCCGAAATTGACTTCGGTATAGGGCGTTATGTCAGCTTCCAGAATACCGTAAAGAATCGTTTTATCACGCTCTACACTGTCCATGTAAGAACCGGCATCCTGATAAGCCGCAACAAAGCGTCCCCGTAACTTATCGTCAAAACCCAGACTTGAAGAAACATCGGCTTCCGCTCGGGTTAAATCCCATCGGCCAGCTTTAATGTTAATAGAAGAGCGCAGATCTTCCGTTGGCTTTTTACGAATTAAATTGATAGCGGCTGATGGATTGCCCGCACCCTGGAGTAAACCTGCTGCGCCCCGAATCACTTCTACACGCTCATAAACGGCCATGTCAGAAAGAAAGTCTCCTTCAACGCCACCGTAGGCACCCCGCACATTAGCACCGTCAAATTGTACGTTATCAATAGAGAATCCTCGTGCGGTCGGGAATATACGATCAGTTTCGGCTCGGTTGACGTTAATGCCTGTGGTGTATCGTAGTGCCTGAGCAATTTCTGTTATTGCTAAATCGTCAATCTGCTGCTGGGTAATTACGGTCATAGACTGAGGGGTTTCTCGAAGAGAAAGGTTAAGCCCGGTGGAGTAATCCATAACACGTGTTGTGTAAGAGTTTTTAATTTCAATTCTTTCCATTTCTTCGCTTTTATTGCTTTCTTCTTGCGCGTAAGACGGCAAAGCAGCTGAGGCAGCGCCTATGCCAAGTAACACTGCTATGTGAAGAGGGGATTTTCTTAAATGCTGAGTTATCACCTTTTTATCCTCGCCTGTAGAAAATGTTGGGAGGTTAGTATAATGTTAATGATAATTATTATCAATTTCGTTTAAGGGGGAGCTATTGCCGCTATGGCTTTACTCAATGAGATGGTGTTTACTTCGGTAATGGCATGTACCGTTTTTTGCTCTAACTGAGAGAACGCTATGGTATTTATTTTTTATGCACTCGCTGTTTTGTCTTTGGCAGTGGGATCTGCTGCTATTTACATGACGCTTATTCAGGCGTTTCCTGTTCAGTGGTCGTATTATCATTACTTCATCAGAAAGCCTATAACCTGGAGTGTGTTTGCTGCCGGTATCGTTGCCTCCTTGTTAATTACCTGGCAAGTGGGTGAGTTCCCTTTGTGGACATTGTTTCCTATTATCCTAATGGCGTTGGCCGTTGTATTAGCGCATCGAATGCATCAGGAAAACGTGTTTAAAGCTGTGGATTTCCCCGCTATGACAGATGATCCGCTGAAGCTTCCTCTTCAGGACAACATGGAGTTGGCTGTTATTGAGTACAATGATGTTACTAAGGCGTACCCGCTGGACTATGTAATACATCATCACATTATTAATGATCGTCTCGACGACAAACTGGTGGCGTTAACTTATTGCGCCATGTGCCACAGTATTATTCCTTTCGATATCACCGATATTGGCCCTTTGTTTGTCGGTTCGTTTAAAAATGCGAATATGATTGTGGCTGACAAAAAAACTAGAACCTTTTTCCAGCAAGCCAGTTGTGAATCTGTTATTGGCAAGTTACACCCGTATACGCTAACAATGATCCCGTTTCAGGTTTTAACCTGGAGTGAGGTGAAAAAGCTAAACCTCTGTCCTAAGGTCGTTAGAGTAACAAAGCAGGACTTTAAAGCGTTTGAGCTTCCCGTTAAGGGCCTTTGGAACAAGGTTATAGCGAATGGTTTGACCCCAGGGCTTGCATCAAAAAACCGGGATAATACCTTTTCGCCACGAACGCGTATGGTGGGCATTACCGATAAAATCGCTAACCCGCAAGTTGTGTACCTTAAAGACGAGTTATTAGAGCAGGGCGTGGTTAACAACGAAGAATTAGGTGTTGTGCTTGTCGCTGTGAACGGCTCTATTCTTGGATTTAAAAGCTCAGTCGAGGGAGAGTCGGTGAGTATTGAACCCGGTGCTAATAGCACGCTTTGCGACACAAAAAGCGGAACGATATGGAATGTTCGCGGTAAGTTTATAAAAGGCGAAATAGAATCGAACCTGGTTCCTGTGGCTATTTCCGATGAATATTGGTTCTCCTGGAAGCTCTTTCACCCCGGAAGTCAGCTGGTTAGATTGCAAGAGAAGAAAAGTTGAATGCCAGAGACAATCATTTTTAGGACATAACCAAGGACATCACTTCCGCAACTGCTTTGTCATCTAAGTCCATTTGATCAACCGTTTCGCTGAGTTGGAGCATAGCCTGGCTAAGTGCGGTATTATAGCTACTGATTTCCTTTTGCAGAGCGTCTATACGAGTCTTGCGTTCTTCATCGCTCAGGGCGCTATCGTTCATAACATCCTGCAGTTCCTGCTGTTTCTCCTTAATCTTTTCTCTGTACTCCGCTATCCGTTTTAGTAAGTCTTTTAGCCCTGTGGGAAGGCTACTTTCGTCAATTTTTTCCTTCTTAGAAAGCAGGGAACTTTCCCCTTTTTCAGAGGCAGAGGTAAGTTCTTTAACGAAAGGCGACAGGTCAACATAAAAACTGGCGTTGCTACTGGTTTTGTCGCTCTCAGGTTTGCTATTCGTTGTTGTGTTGGGTGGCTTAGTACTAACCGAAGGCACACTGGAAGAGGCGGTCTTCGTGTATAAAGATATAGGCATGGCACTCTCTCCAGAAGGTTAAAATTTATTCCTGCAAGTGTTATCGGCAGTATATTCCAGAACTTTAATTCGTCCGAAATAACAACCTGTTTCCAGTTAAAAAAGACCGTTGACCCTCACGTAGCGTATGGTTTTAATCTGCTTTACGAAGTTAAAGATGATGAAGATGCGTCAATATTTTTTGCAGGGAGTATGTTTATGCCATCACTAGTTTTTGAGGCTTGCAGGTTATTATTTCGATATTACAAATTTGTATTTACTAAAGTAACGATTTTACTGCTCATTTTGGGAAGTGCTTTGCCTGTTGGTGCAGAACAATTAATAGAACGGGAAACAGTTAATTCATCTTGGGGGCTGGGCTTAGGGGTGTACAGCGAGCAAAAAGCTTATATAGATGTCGAACGTAAGAATCTAGGTGTCCCTGTTTTAACATTTGAAAATCAATATATTCGGTTAGCAGGTCCTGAACTGAGGTTAAGGCTTCCAAGCTATGAGATTAGCAATTTCAACAGGCTTGATTTTAGTCTTATTGGTAGGGTCGGTATTAATAATTATGACGAGAGTGATACCTGGATTCTTGAGGGTATGGAAGATAGGAAAGGCGGTTTCTGGGCTGGTGCAGGAGTAAAGTGGAAGAGTCGTTTGGCTAATATTAGCGCAGAATTTTTGAGTGAAGTTGCCGGGGACAGCGAAGGCCTTCGTTTTAATTTGGGTATTGAGAAAACCTGGCACTTTGCTAAGAAATATACATTCAGTCCGCGTGTCGAAATCGAATGGCACGACGATAATTATGTTGATTACTACTATGGCGTTCAGGCAAACGAAGTGAACGCTGATCGAGCTCTCTATAAGGGAGAGGCCGCTATCAATATGGAAGTTGGAGCGCGGGTTGGTTATATGTTCAGCCAGAATAAGCTTTTGATTTTAGATTTCAGTGTTACAAGCCTGGCAAAGGAAATAAAAAACAGTCCGCTGATTGGCCGCTCTGCCGAAAATAATGTGTTTTTTGGTTACATCTACAAGTTCTGATAAGCCTAATTCAACAGCGGAAGAGCATGAAGTTTTGTTTTAACCTTTTATACGAAATTCGACTCTACTTAGGAGAAAAAAATGAAAACTATCGTCACGTTTTTCTTTTTGATTGCATTAACTGGATGCGCATCTAAACCGATGATAGCGGGGGCTGAAAAGGTACTGTTAACGCGTAACCCGGTGCCATCCGGATGCCAGTTTTTGGGGGAGGTTAGTGGCGCCCAGGGAAACGTTATTACTGCTGATATTACATCAGACAAAAACTTGATGCAGGGAGCCAGAAATGAGCTCCGTAACAATGCATTAAAGCTAGGGGCTAACTATGTCGTTCTCCAAAATCAAAGTCAAAGTAATAACAGCGATGGTGTCGGGGGAACATTTAGCGCAACAGTTTTCGGAAACGCATATAAATGCACAAATAATAACTCTCAATAGGAGGAATAAAGTGGATATTTCAAGCGTTATTCTTGGCATAATTAATATTCTGACTGCCGCTTTGATGATTGCTCTTGCTATTCCCTTGGTTTTGGGAAAAGTAAAGATGAACGCAGTTTATGGAATAAGAACTCGTAGCGCATTTAAGTCTGAAGAAAATTGGTACAAAATTAACGCTTATGGAGGGAAGCAATTTATCCTCTGGTCGGTGCCGCTTGTTTTACTTGGTATTGTGACGTTTTTTATTCCGTTTGAAAGTTTTCCTGTGTTAACCGTTTTTATCGCGTTTGCCCCGTTAATCATTATTGTACCCGCTATTATCAGTTGGCGTTACGGAAAACGTATTAGCACCGAAGATGCTTAAGTTAAAACTTGCTTGAGATTTTTTGTCAATTATTCGGGGGAAATAAAGGCTGACGAACAAACGGATTTGTTTAGAATTTTAAGTGTTTTGCTTTGATTCTATAAAAAAGTTGAAGTTGATATGCATATAAAAAAAGCGGTTGACCCTTACGTTGCGTGTGACTTTAAGCTCTGTAATTTTTATGGAGCAGGAGAAAAGGAATGCGAAAAATTCACTTTCAGGATTCGGCACATACTGTCGCTATTGCCAGAGCAATACATCAGTTACTAGATGAACCAATAGTTCTTGATGACCCTTTAGCTTTGCCTATTTTGGGACCTGAACTGAAGGATATTGTTATTGCTGATCCCTATAAGTATAACGAGCCTGGCTCTCGTTCAATGCGGGCGGGGATCGTTGCCCGCTCTCTGTTGGCCGAGGAGTATGTAAGTGCTGCGATTGCCAGCGGCGTTAGGCAAGTATTATTACTTGGTGCAGGCCTTGATAGTTTTGGTCTATCTCAGGGAACAAAATTGCCCAGAGCTAACTTATTCGAGATCGACCGTACGGAAATGTTAAATCACAAGCAATCTTTGCTTTCGATGTCAGGGCTTAAAGTACCGGAAAATTTACATTTTGTCCCTTCCGATCTAAGCCGAAAAAATTGGGTTGGTGACTTGATTGAATATGGGTTTGATAAAAGTAAGCCTGTAGCAATCAGTTGCCTTGGACTAATTCCTTATCTAAATGCAGAGCAAGTTCGACAACTATTGTCGCAGATATTAGAACTAGCACCAGGCTCGAGTCTAATTTTTGATTATCGAGTGAAAACCGAGTTATTGAATGTGGTTGAGCAGGCAATTGTCAAAGTTTCTGAAGAGGTTTTTTCTGCAATGGGTGAGCCGTGGCGTTCGCAGTTCGATCCGACCCATTTTGAAAAGGAATTAAAGATTATGGGGTTTCCTCAAGTCCGTACTTTTGGTTCAAGTGAATTGAATCAAAGGTATTTTTCCCGTCGTAAAGACGGCTTACAGATTGCTGGTGGTGGTTTTCGCTATATTGTGGCGCAGCTTTAGGATTAAACATATTCGAATCTGTAGGGAGGAGATAGGATGAACAGTCCGGTAGGTTCCGGTGGCATGCAAGCTGGGGTTTTAGCCAAACGTGCAGGTATTACGGTAAGGACATTGCACCACTATGATGAGATTGGCCTGTTGCAACCGTCGTCGCGTACTGACGCTGGCTATCGTCTTTATACCTCAGCTGACATCATTCGGTTGCAACGAATTCAGTTATTGAAGAATTTAGGGCTTACTTTAACGGAAATAAAAGATCTCCTTAATGGCGGCAATAACTATTCTATTAAAGCTCTAGTTGTAGATAACCTCGCGGCTGTTAACCAACGAATTACTACCGGTATCGATTTGCGGGAGAAGCTCTGGCGCATGCAGGAGTTATTAGAGCAGAATGAAGAACCTGACACCGAAACTTTTCTGGAAACTCTGGAACTCATTTGCGCTTATGAGCGTTATTTTACTCGCGATGAGTTAAAAAAATTGAGATTTTATACTCGTCAACGAGCCACCAAAATTCGTTGGCGGCAATTGTTGGAGGAGCTTAGAGTTTTACGTGAGAAAGGTATTCCGCCCACCGATCCAAAAAGCTGGGATCTCGCTGTACGCTGGATGGAACAGTTAGAGCAGGATACCGACGGTAATCCCGAACTTCTCAGGAAAATTACCGTAATGGCCGAGAGAGAAGAAGCTCTGCAGACCTACTTAGGCGTTGATAATGAGCAAATTACTTTTATTCAACAGGCATTTTTGAATCATAAACAAGCTATATTTAAGCAGCATCTGAGGCCCTCAGTATACTCCTACTTAGCTGATCGTTATCCCCGTCAGATGAAACGGTGGCCATTTCTTCTTGCCCGTATTCATCAAATGCTTGAAGAAGGGATTCCTCCGGAAAGTGAAGAAGGGCTATCCGCAGCGCGGGAATGGGAGTCAATATTTGTGGGGTATGCCGGATCTGATCCTGAAACACAGGCTGAGATCCGTCAAGTACAGATGTCTGAACCTGAACTATGTCGAGGTACTTGGCTTAAAAATGAAACTTTGACGTTTTTACAAAAAGCATTGAAAGCTCTTAATGAAGAGGGAACCAATTAATTCTAAGGAGGAAAAGATGGATAGCAGTATTAATTCGGCGACAATATGTATTGGCTCGATTGAGATACCGGTGTTTAATCTGCGACGAGCAATCGAATGGTATAAAAAGGCGTTGAGGTACGATTGTGTCTGGTCCGACGAATGGCATGCGATGCTTCATCCTCAAGCAGTTGTCGAATCTTCAGCAAAAATTCTTTTGGTAAAGACCGATGATTCATTTAGATTGAAATTTAAATCAACATTTACTAACACGGAACACAGTGTTATTGATTTCGAAACAGATGATTTGGAACGATTTCATCAACATCTTCTTACTCTAATTCCAAGCCTTGGAGCTATCCCTGAGCCCGTTAATGATTGGGCTCCAAGGGGCTTTGGTTTTGAGGACAGTGAAGGGAATCGACTGGCAGTATTTTCTTATAGCCGCTAGGCTTTTCCCTTCATTGGCAATGGATATTTAGCGTTTGAGTTTATAGGCAATCACATAATCGCCAATGGTGGTGCCTATAGAGCCGTGACCACCGGCTACCTGAACCACCATTTGTTCACCCTGGCTGTTCAAATAGGTCATTGGTGTGGCCTGTCCTCCAGCTGGCAAACGTGCACGCCAAAGTTCTTCACCGGTGGATAAGTCATAAGCGCGCAGGTAGTTATCGACAGCGGCTGCCATAAAGACCAGACCACCTTCGGTGATGACAGGGCCACCAATACCGGGGACGCCCATTTTAATTGTCAGCGGAAGCGGTGTCAGGTCACGGACAGTACCGTTTTTATGCTTGTATACGGTTTCGCCGGTTTTCAGGTCAACACCGGCCACGTAGCCCCATGGTGGCTGCTGACAGGGGACACCTAGCGGAGAAAGTAAAGGCTTCATATCTACGGCATAAGGCGCGCCGTCGTTTGAGTTCAGACCTTGCTCTCCCTGGTTCGCCGGACCCATGTCGGAGCCGTCTTTTTTAACCAGCGTTTGTGTGAAGGCCAGGTATAAAGGCATACCGAACATAACCTGACGTTTTGGGTCTACTGCAACACTGCCCCAGTTGAAGACCCCGAAGTTACCCGGATATACCAGTGTGCCTTGTTCTGATGGCGGCGTGTACTGACCTTCATAGCGCAGTGACTTAAACTGAATACGACACATCATCTGATCCAGCGGTGTCGCTCCCCACATGTCTTTTTCAGTCATGGTGGGTGGACGGAAGGTCAGCGCTGAAATTGGCTGTGTTGGCGAGGCATTATCCAGAGCCACCGTTCCCTGAGGTGCTGATTTTTCGGTAATCGGAAATATAGGTTCGCCGGTTTCACGATTCAGCACGTACACATCGCCTTGCTTAGTGGGTACCACAAGAGCCGGCTGTTTTCCGCTTACGGTATCTAAGTCGAGTAGTACCGGCTGGGCAGGGGTATCCATGTCCCACAGGTCATGATGAACAAATTGTTGTACCCACTCTACCTGTCCGGTTTTAAGGCTTAGCGCAACCACAGAGCTGGAATATTTCTCTTCATTTTCAGAGCGGTACCAACCCAACTGATCGGGGGTGCGGTTCCCCATAGGAAAGTAAATAAGACCCAGCTCTTCATCAGCACTGGCTACCGACCAGCTGTTAGGAGAACTGGTAGTGTAAACTTCGTCTTCGGCAATAGGAGCGGTTTCATCCGGGTTACCGGAATCCCAGTTCCATACCAGCTCGCCAGTTTTTACGTCATAGGCACGAATAACGCCGGAAGGTGAGTTTTTGTCGTAGTTGTCATTTACCGAGCCTGCAACTACCACTACGCCATTCGCTACAACTGGCGGCGACGTAGAGTAATAGTAACCGGCTTGTTTGAACGGCATATTGTGGGTTAAATCCAGTTCACCGTTATCGGCAAAGTTTGCACAGCGTGCGCCTGTGGTCGGGTCAATTGCAATTAAACGGGCATCGGAAGTTGGCAAAAAGAGCTCTGCGTCACACTGCACCGGAGTCTGAGTTTCGGCTGCTATGTCCAGCTTTTCAGCAGACGGCGCTTCACCGGAGCTGGGTGGCAAATAGGACACACCGCGACAGGTCTGATGCTGGCGCTGACTTTCCGGTGGCACTTTGGCGTCAAATACCCAGCGTTTAGAGCCGTTGTTGGCATCCAGTGCGACTAACCAGTTGTGCGGCGTACACAAATAAAGCGTATCGCCAATTTTCAATGGTGTTGCTTCATAGGTGGTTTCACCCACGTCTTTAGGGCCTTTCATATCACCAGTGCGGTAACGCCAGACCTCTTCCAGCTGCCCCACATTTTCGGTGGTGATTTTATCCAGTGGCGAATAACGCTGACCCATATTAGTCCGGCCATAAGCGTACCAACTGTCTTCCGGAGAGTTGCCCAGTTTAGGAGATTCGCTGTCTACTTGCGTATCGAGCTTTCCGGATAAGTCATGTGGGTTTGCCATAAGGCTGCCCAGTGTCATTAGCGCAAGAACGGCCCAGACCGGGAGCAATACTTTGCGCCCGCCGTTGTCTGCCTCTTTGGAAAACAGCAAAGGTATGGCCAGCACCAAAAATAAACCTATGCGCGGCGCTAATGCCCACCAGTCATAACCGGATTCCCACAATGACCACAGCATGGTGAGGATCAGAAATACAGTGAACAAAGTGCGGGTTAACGGATGACGTTTGTAACCAAGCCAGGCGTTTAATAGTAAGACCAGACCCGCCAGAAGGTAGTAGGGGCTGCCGCCAAGTGTGAGCAGGTAGACGCCACCTGCCGTTAAGGCGAAGCCGAGGAGTGCGACCAGAATAGAGAATAAAATCATAGCTATCATTCCATATATTGAAATGCATACAGATGTGAGCGACTATTCTAGCAGATGGAATACCAAGTCACCGCGGAATTTGGGGTGATACCACTCTCATTGAGGAGTAAATCCATGAAAACGAATAACCTTTTTACGCTGGGAATCTTAGTTGTATTACCCTTGAGTGTTGCCGCCGAGAATGACCAGTCGGGTGCTCATGAGGAAGCGTCGGATAAAGTTATTGAGCAACAGCGGCTTAACCTGGCGGAAAATACGGAGGGGAAAGGGTTTGGGCCCAGTCACCGCGTGACATTGACTCTTTTAGTGGTAGCAATACTCTTAACTTTAACGAGGCACCAGAGTCTTCTGAGATGAGCCTGTGCAATATTCATTTCCACAAGAATGCCGAGCACAAAGGCGGTGAATTTACAAAATACGCTGGGAACGGCGACGGAAAAGGTTATTTTACTGGTTATGAATATTCAGGGCAGTTAACTGAGGATGAACTAGAACCAGAGGATTCGAACGTTTGCCCAAGCGAGCACGGCAGCCTTTATTCAGGCGACACTATTGAAGTTCATTACGTTTATTCAACCGCTAAGATAAAGCCAGGTTCGACCTTGGGTGCGTGCTTTAACGATGCTGTTGTTAACCCGCAGTTGCGAGTAGAAGCGCAGGTTTTTGTGCTGGTGAATGATGACGACGCCGGTGATTTTGGCGAGCTCAACGAACACGAATTGGTTGACGGGTTATATCAGGCAGTGAATATTCCGGAGGACACCGGAACGCCAGTTGAATACGCAGGTTCAACTACCGGACCCAACTATAATGAAAAAGGCTCGCCGTTTCAGGTTACCTGGAGCGTTCGCCCGAAAGTCGCCAAAGTTGATATTGAGTCGGTGGGTGACTGGTGCGAAGGTAATGTCTTTGAAGAAGACCATGCTCATGGGGTAAGAAACTTAGTAACGAACCCTGAACTGCTTTCTGAAATAAAGTAATAGCGGCAGTAATCCGATTGTAGATGTAAGTTATAGAGTGTGAAGCTGGAAAACTGGAGGCTGAAGATGCCTAATTTTTTATCGGATACATTAATGTCTGCTGCTTTAAAATGCAGTTCTCAGCTTATGTTCGGAGCGTTCTTGATAGGCGTTCTTGGCTTTACGCCTCAGTCTTATGCTCAGAGTTCTCCGGGTGCCACTCTGGATACAACTTCTCATGAAAAATTAGCACAGTCGCTGGACGAGCTTTCTTACACGACGACTAAAGCCGACTACGAAGCTATGATACAAACGTTGAACCTGATGGTGATTGATCGGTCCCATGGGGAAGTATTTCGGCCCTTGCCTTATGCAGTAAAAGAGGTAGGTGACATTGTGCACGGTATGACTCCGACTGAGATTATTGAGCTGGGGCAATCACTGGAAAGCCCGCCGGGAATGGAATTGGTAGACCAACTTTATTTAATGTCGATACGACCACGCACAGAAGAGCAGAGCGAGAGAATTTACTCACAAATTCTGCTTATTGCCCTTGCGGGGTCTGCGTCAGACCTGAAGTTTTCCGAGGATGTTTCAAGTGATTTCTCTCTCTATAGCGGCTCTTCATCTTCTAACAAGGAACTGGAAGGAAATGTAAAAAAAGTGAGTCGCACTCTGATACCCACATTAGAGAAGTGCTCTTTAGCGGCTGAGGAGTTGAGAGCTAGTGGCCAGGATAATCTTAGTGACTTTCCTAAACTTGTGACTATGAATAGTATTATTGATGTGATGGCTGATCGCCTGAGTAACATGGAAGAATTTAAACGCTACAGGGATACGCTTTATTCTTATTTCTCGGTGTATTTTTCCAGTCGGTCAGATCGACGAGTTTGTAAGAATACTCTTTTACCCGGACTGGGACTGGAAGAAGAGGATGAAAACGCATTCCTTTTGTGTGCAGTATACGACTCATTGAATACTTGTATGACCGAATTGCGTCATGAACAAAGAGTAATAAGAGGGACGGTTTCAGAAACTCCGTGAATAAACTGGATAAACAAGAGATGGACTATGAACATTACAAGGAAGAACTTAAGCGAGGCGGCGGATAAAAACATTATCTCTGCTTCGCAAGCCGACGCTCTTTTTGAGTTCATTAAAGAGCAACATCAGGACAAGCCGCAATTTACCTTTAATCATGTGCTGTATTATCTGGGCGGGCTGATTGCTATTGGCGCAATGACGCTGTTTATGAACCTGGGGTGGGAATCTTTCGGTGGTGCCGGCATTGTTCTGATATCTGTTCTTTATGCCGCTATTGGCTTAAAGCTTACTCATGTTTTCTCCGCTAAAAGCTTATCTATTCCCGCAGGAATCTGTGCCACCTTTGTGGTCTGCTTAACGCCGTTGGCTATTTATGGCCTCCAGCAATGGTTGGGAGTGTGGCCCGACGAAACTGTCTATCGTGAGTATCACCGGTACATAAAGTGGCACTGGATATACATGGAACTGGCTACCCTGGCTGTCGGTGTTATTATGGCGTGGAAGTACAAATATCCGTTTTTAGTTATACCTATAGCTGTGACACTTTGGTATATGACTATGGATATTACCGTCATGATTGCTGGCGGTGACATCAGTTGGGAACTAAGAAAATTCGTATCGCTGTACACCGGGTTATTAATGATAGGTCTTGCATTCTGGGTGGACATTCGTTCGCGCGATACCGCCGACTATGCTTTCTGGATTTATATCTTCGGTGCTTTGGCTTTTTGGGGCGGTCTATCCTTTATGGAATCGGACAGTGAACTGTCAAAATTTGTCTATTTCTGCGTAAACCTTCTGATGATAGGTGTTGGTGTATTACTGGTTCGCCGGGTATTTGTGGTACTTGGAGCTCTTGGCAGTTGCTTCTATCTTGGCTACTTAGCTCAGGACGTTTTCCAGGACAGCTGGCTATTTCCGGCCGCTTTAACGGCTATTGGTTTGGGGATTATTTACTTAGGTATTCTCTGGCAAAAGCATGAAAAAGCTATTACCAAAAAATCGCGTGCGGTGCTTCCTGCGGCGTTACGAGAGTTGTTGGAAAGCAAGTAACGGCAATATAATGGTTAGAATTGAAAATCATTCTCATTAAGCTTTTCGTGTGATATCTTATGCGGCTCTTAAATCTTGTTGCGGATAAATAAAGAGAAGGTCGCATGAAAACGAGTTCTGCAATTTGTCGTACTTTATTAGCTACATCCATTTCACTTGCATTTCACGTTAGTGCGCAAGATGTTTCTTCTGATATTGAAACACTTAAGGTAGTGCATCATAAACAACCATATCGTGGTGATGTTCCTCTTAACCAAACTCCTCAGGCAGTTAGCATTGTTTCTGGTGAGCTGCTAAATGACGCTGGTATTAACGATTTCCAGAATGCTCTGGATTTTACTAGTGGTGTGATTAGACAAAATAACTTTGGTGGCATGTGGGACAGTTTTGCGATTCGTGGATTTGCTGGAGATGAAAACCTTCCTTCAGGCTACATTGTCAATGGATTTAATGCCGGGCGCGGTTTTAGTGGCCGGAGAAATACTGCCAACATTCAAAGTATTGAAGTATTAAAAGGTCCAGGGTCCGCTTTATATGGCCGGAGTGAGCCCGGAGGGACTATTAATATTATTACCAAGAAGCCGCAGTTTTATGAGTACGGCTATTTGCAAGTTTCGGGCGGTAATTACGATACATATCGTCTGGAAGGTGATTATACCAATGCCATTAATTCGAATGCGGCTTTTAGAATAAATGGTTCGTATGAGGATGCCGGAAGTTTTCGTGATACCGTGAAAACAAAAGATATCAACTTATCACCCTCATTTATTTACCAATTTAATGACAATACCAGCCTTAGTTATGAGCTTGAAATATTAGATCAGGATACTCCGTTTGATCGTGGGGTTGTGGTTTTAAATAATGACTTCGATACGGTTCCGGTATCACGCTTTTTAGGTGAGCCGGATGACGGTAATATGACCATAGAAGCATTAGGTCATCAGCTTGTGTTACAGCATGAATTAAACAAAAACTGGGATCTTCAGGCTGGATTAAGTTTTCGCGAGTCTTCATTTGAAGGATTCGGCACGGAAGTCGATTTATCTGCCGGAAGACAACTGCTTTACGTTGATGGTGAAACCGTTACCCGCCTTCGGGTTGATAGAGACTTCGACGCTAGTGACTTATCGGGAAGGCTAGAACTAAGTGGTCAATTGACGACAGGGCAATTAAAGCATCATATTTTGGTTGGTGTCGATGCTTACGATTATCAACTGGATAAAGTACAAAACAGATGGCGTACGGCTTTCGGTGAAAATGATACAACATATTCAATTAATTTATTTAACCCTGAATATGGGCAACAGGCTCCGGATATGTCTCCGCTTCGAAATGAAACCGATAAACAGCAATCGGTAGGCGCTTACGTTCAAGATCAAGTCGACCTCAACAAAGATTGGAAAGCTCTGTTTGGAATTCGTATTGATAAATTTTCTCAAGATGTCAGTAATAATTTGACAGGTAGTATTACGAAACAGGAGCAAACAGCAACGAGCCCGAGATTCGGTATCGTTTATAATGCAAACGATTCAATTAATCTATATGCCAGTTACTCTGAAGGCTTTAGACCGAACTCAGGTATTAGCTACAACAATGAAGCGTTTGACCCCGAACAGAGTAAATCGTACGAAGTGGGTGTTAAATGGTCTGCGTTAAAGAGTTCATTTACCGGTACACTCGCCTTTTTCAAAGCGCAAAAAAGTAATATTTTGACAACAGATATGGAACATGTTGGTTTTTCGGCGCCATTAGGCGAGGCAGAGAGTAAAGGTGTCGAGCTGGATTTACTTGCGAACCTTAGTAAAGATACAAGTTTGTCCCTGGCTTATGCTTATACCGATGCGTACACTAAAAATGATGTAGTAAATAGCGATTGGGGCGTTCAGATTGAAGCGGGAAGTCGTTTAATTAATATCGCAAAAAATACTGCGAATATTACCCTGCAGCATGACTTGTCAGTATTCGGACGCCAGGCGTTAGTCGGTGTAAGTGCAAATTACGTCGGTGACAGGCTTGGCGAAACTATCGATCCGAATTATATTTTACCATCGTATAGCTTGGTTCGTTTCTTTAGCGATATAGCGTTGAGCGATGATCTTTCGTTAAAAGTTAATATTGATAACCTGTTCGACGAACATTATTACGAGAGCTCTTATTCTGCACTCTGGACAATGCCTGGCGCACCGATTAATTATCAAGTTGGATTAAAATATAGGTTTTAAGACTCAGTTAGAAAAACGCCGTACGTATAATTGCGTTTTGGCCTGAGGTAGGAAAGGTATTGCTGAAAAGATTGAGCATTGCATGCAGTGTTCAGTAGCGGCCAACCCATAAGCCGATCCAGACCGCGTAATCGATAGTGTGCTTGTTGCAATTGAAGCTGAGTAGCTATGGAACAGCCAAAAAAAGGGAACATCAATGTCATCAAAGGTCATTAATTTTGCCGAAAAATTGAGTAAGTTTTCTGAACACTGGTCGCCGCGGGTGGTTGCTGAAATGAACGACTATCAAATTAAGGTCGTTAAAATTCAGGGTGAGTTTGTCTGGCACGATCATAAAGATACTGATGAAGTTTTTCTGGTACTCAAGGGAAAAATGGGTATTGAGTTCAGAGATAGCGTTGTGCAGCTAGCGGAAGGCGAAATGTATGTGGTGCCTAAAGGTGTAGAGCATAAACCCTTTGCCGAGAGCGAATGCCAGGTACTCCTGATTGAACCAAGTGGCGTTATCAATACAGGTGAAGCCGGTGGTGAGCTTAAGGCGAAGAACAATGTTTGGGTTTGAGGTTAATTCGTAACCTGCTACAGTTGAAACAGTCTTGAAAAAGCCTTTTAAGGTTGGTTATGAAAACGGAAACGGTTACCTATTTAAAAGAGCATGCTAACTCGCTTGAGCTAGAAGAAGACTTACTGGTAACTAAAAAAGGTAAGCCCGCCTATATGGTGCAATCATATTCTGATTACGAGTTTCAGCAGGAAATCATGGCTTTACTTAAGTTGGTCAAGTTGTCTGAAAAGACTCTAAGCAGCAAAGAGCTGAGTCTAGATGAAGCCTTCGAATAATAACTGCGCGGTGATTGCTTCAACGGTATTTAGATTATCGTGACAACGCTTTAGAGCCAAACTTGCAAAAAATTGATTGATGAAAGTGGATTCGGGATAGCCTAACTCAATGAACTTAGCCCTCTTTGACTTTGACGGCACAATAACTAACCAGGACACCTACACAAAGTTCCTGTTTTACGCAACCCCTAAGCACCGCGTTATAGCAACTCTGATTTTAGCCTCACCAATTATTATTCTTTATAAACTGGGGCTTTTAAAAGCCTCACGAACGAGGCCTGCGTTATCCAGAATTGTATTCTGGAATCGTCGTGAGCCTGAAGTTTTAAAGTCAGCGAAAGAATTTGCTACGCACTACCTCCCGAGTGTTATGAGAGAAGAAGCGCTTGCAAAAATTAAATGGCATAAAGAGCGTGGCGACGAAATTTATGTGGTGTCAGCATCGTTAAATTCATATTTATCTTTTTGGTGTAAGGCTCTGGGTATTAAGTTCATATGCAGTGAACTGGAGCTTAAAAACAATAAGTTGACAGGGCGTTATGTCTCCGGAGACTGCAGTCTGGATAATAAGGTAAAAGCGATTAAAAGCACCCTCGATTTGTCCGCGTTTGAAACTATATTTGCCTATGGTGATACCGAAGAAGACGTACCCATGTTGGCATTAGCGCATGAAAAGTACTTTAGGTGGCAGCGTATATCCTCTGCTAAATTGCATATAAAATAGGAGCAAAACTTGGCCGACTTTAAATACCCTCTGATTCTTGCTGTGTTGGTAACTAGCTTCACGTATGCGGACGATACTGCGGTCGCAGAGGATAGAGCAGAACAAAAAAAGATAGAGCACAAAGAAAAGCACTGTGATTTTAACTTATATTTACCAGCAAAGAGTGAGAGAGCTCCGGATACCATACTGTTAGAGCGTTCTGACCTTAGTTCGTTAAATGCAACTACCGACAATAATACGGTTCAATGGACAATAGAAGTGGCTGATCACGCTCTTGCTAAATGGGAAGCTGCAAGTGCTGACCATATTGGTTTAAGTATGCTGATTTATTGTGGTGATGAATTGATATCAAGCCCCGTTGTCAGAGCTCCTCTTGGAAAGAAGTTTAGAGTGACAGGAATGGACGAGGGCGCTCGTCGCATACGTTAGTTCCTCCAGGCAGTTATGTAGAAACTTAGGGTTAAGTTTCTGTAAAGGTGTCGGCACCCGTATTGGAGCTGGGTATTAAGTTGGGTAAACTCAGTTTACAAAATGACAACACGGTGCCAATGGAAGGTGCATAGTAAGTTTTCTTCCGTTAGCTGTATTGTGAAGATCCGCGCTATTACTAATAAGGAAATGTCCCATGTCGATGCACGAGTTTGAAGACCTTGTTGAGTCGTCGGTTAACTGTCTGGCTCAGTCGAACACAAAGACGAGCCAGGAACTGCGCTCGCTGTTCTGGAACCTCTATCAATTTCAGGAATGTTGGGATACTGGTTTCACTCATCTTCGTGTTATTGACACTTTGTTGAAACACAACTTTGTTTACCAATTTAAACTCACTCAACACCCTGACTACGCCGCGCATAAAGCCTTTTTCGATAGCGTCCGCGAGTTTACTTTTGTTGGACTTCACCCTGAAGAAAAGTGGAACGGCGAGACGAACCCTACTGTCGGTTACATTGAACCACCTTACCTATATTGCGATGCTGGCTCACCGCTCTGGCAGAAGTTTGTCGAAGCCGGCTTGCTGACGGGCGACGATGCATTGCCGCCGGTGGAAATGGCTATTCAGGATATGGCAAAAGAAGTCATTGTTGAGGCAAAAGAGCAGAATAACCCTGAATTAATCAGCCTGTGGTATTCGGCATTAGGCTTATATTTATGGTCTTTTAACGAGGAGGCGCAGCTGGAAGAGGCTAAGTCGGATGCATCCATTAATGCAATTAGAGACATTGTTCAGGAAACCGGGGCGCTTGATCTTGACCCGGGGCATGGCTTTTTACAGCAACCGCCACCGGAAGCTTTAGAAGAATATCCGTATTTGTCCTGGTGGTTTCAAATTAAAGGGTAGCGCTCGACAATGGACTTAGTGGCTTGGAATGAAAACCTTAAAAGAGAAGACGACCTTTTGATAGGCGAGTTAAATCTGTCTTTTCTCGGAGTTACCACAAAGGTGGAAGTTTGCTTTATTCAGAAAGGAAGTTCGCCGAGCCCAATTCAGCTTGAAACCTTAAACGGCTATTTAAACAATTCAGAGGCTATTCATTCGGTTGTTGCCGAGGCTATTTACGCAGAATATCGCGCGTCATTATTCAGTTATCGCCGGGCCGTTGGGAGTTGGGGTGAAAACCCCGATGAGCTGGCTCCGGTAATTAGCGATATACGTGAATTAGCTCCATTACTGATATATCAGACACTGTTTATTCAGGACTCTGAAGGGCCCGGTGAATTCGGTATGGGGTTCTGGTCTAAGTGGGAACAAGAACATGGGCTTGGCGTTAAATTTGTAGGCTGGGAGCTTGGTCAGCTTGATGAAAATTCAATTCACTACCAGTAAAGGGAATGAACTCCTTGAAACCCTTCGCTCTGAAGGCTGGAAGATAAAATCTCAGTACAGCCCGCTAGCTTTTGATAAAGGCATCGATTATGACCGGTATGAACTGGTTTTATACGAGCATAAGTTGTTGCTGGAATGGAATAACTGGTTTGAGTGGGAACTGACAGGCGCAGACGATTTATTGTTAAAACTGCAAACTCGGTTTGGAAGTGAACTCTCACAGGGCTGATTGACGATATAACTTAAATAGGTAGGGAAACAGTGAATATATACAAAGTTTTGGGTGTTGCCGTCGTTAGCGCAATGCTGAGCGCGGGTTGTGCAGAAAGCAAGGAAGCTAAGCAGGAGGGTCGAACTGTGTATGAGCAAATTCAGCAACGCGATGAACTTCACGACGCCCGTTTCGAAATATTAAAAGGGCTGGAGGACGAAGAGCTCGGACGTGCATTGTACGGTCAGGAAATGTCTAACTTCCAATGGATGATGGACGTTTTTGTCTTTTATGCCGGAATAGAAAAAGTTGAATACGCTCAGCCAGAGCTCTTCCACTTTAATCAATACAGTGACTCAAACTCGATGACTGAAGCGTACTTGCAGAGCCTGGTAGCGGTAAACAGTTGGAAACACCTCTCTTGCATGCAATATTCAAACGAACAGGGTTTTACTCTGAAGCCAGGCTTTGAGTTTCCGTTTCGTTACGGCCTGACATACACCAAGTTGGTTTTGGACAACGGTGATACCCTGGACTTCCCTGAATATGCAAGCTTTCCTGATATGGCAAATAATAGGCAGGCATTGGGCGATATTGTCGATACGCGTGAAGAATTTTGTTTCACCGATGCACGCGATGAGAAGTCTCCCAGACCAGTTGCTGTAAAAGGAGAGTTTTATGCAGAATTGCCAGAGCAGATGATTACATTTGAACTCGACGCTGAAGATGTTGGCGAAACTCTGGAGCGGGACGGCTTTTTAATTAACGTGCTGGAGTTTGGAGAAGACTATTACGTAGTTGAAATTAGTACTGAAGACGGCACCGACCCTTCTAAATTGTTCGGAAATGAAGATGTTCTTGCTGAGGCCGTTACAGCCAATGGTGATTACCTTGCCTGGCGGTCAACGCGACGTCGGCCTATGTCTGAGGTTTATCAGGAAAACGACTTGCTGGAAGAGGTAATAGCAAAGGCTAAACAGGGAAATATCGATTTAGAAGCTGTGAAAAAGGATTTTGAGGCCTGGCAAAAAGACAGTAAAGAGGCGCGCGCCGGTAAAATTTACTTAGGCAGGGCCTTTAACGGACAAGTAGACAAAGGATTGTTAACGCTATTAGTGTACGGTGAAGAAAGTAAAAAATTGGAACGTGAGTTAGATCTTCCTGTGCTTGATATGCCATATTCCCGGACTTACGAGATTAGCCTGGGTGATATACCAGAGATTGAGCTAACAGCTCCGGTTTACAATGATCGTCTGCCTGTTACAGCATCACGTACCGAGTTAAATGCACAAGAAATTTCAGATTTAATGACATTACTACATTTCCGGGGATATGAGTTCGACGACCCGAAAAGACAGGATGTTGAAACCCCGGGAGTTATAAGGTGGTTTTACCCCAATGTACAAAGCGATGTGTTTATTGAAAGTGGCTACCGGGTCGCGGCATCTGCAATGGCCGGTCATAAGTTCTTTGATGAAAATAATGAGCCAGTGCAGGATGCCGCTGAAGTTGAGTTAAAGAAAAGTGGGAACCTCGAAAACACGGACTTAGAGAGCATTGAATTTGCTTATGACTTTAAAGCGCACAGTATTGATTATTATCCAAAAAGGTTCACAACTAAACCTGCTCGCTTTAAAGCTGCGCTTCCGGTGCTTATTGCACCTAATCTGACGAAAGAAAGTTATGCTAAAGACGAACTGCCGCCAGGTGTCAGCCTGAAAGGAAATCGGTTAATTATTGATTATGCAGAGTTTGAGCCGCGCGAAACGATAAAAAGAAAAGCGTATGAACAAGAGCGTCGTCGGAATGAGGTTTTTGTTAAGGACAGCAGGGGATACCTAAAGGAAATAACGAGGCAGTCTTTTGTGTATGCTCATGGTCGGAACAAGCCACCGGTAGATGTTTACTATTTTTATGGCGAGCCCGAAACCTTTGAAGTTTGGTATATGGGGGAGGCTAAATTTATCGACTATGACGTAGATATTGACTTGAATTCTACTGGCACGCAGAACGCAAAGTAGCTTATAGCTTCTTTGTTCTGCGCTAGCGTTTGCGGCTTAAGTTCGATAAAGTAGCGGGCATGAAAATCCCATGGTTACTCATTACAGTCATCCTGATACACAGCTTTTTTACCTGTGCGTCTGTGGTTGGCCATATGGAAGACGCAAGCCACAGCAGTGTGGATGTTGTTTTTGATGTCAACCATGGTTTGGAACATAGCCCGAATTCTTCATCTTTAGATCTTGAGCAGGGGCACGACCACCAGTTTCATGCGCACGTGAGTTGCATTACTGGTTATGGCATTAGTGTCTCTGCTTGTCCCATTATTACCGAAGCTCAACCTACCGCCGTAATTTTTGATAAGGGTTTAGCCCATCAACCGCCGGTTCCCCCACCAAACGCTTAATCTCCATTTCTACCGTCATTTTTAAATAGCGAACAATTGGAGAAAAAACATGAAGCGTTTGAGCTTCGTGGTGGTCTTTCTGGGTGCCATATTGGTATTTCCGGTTAGTGCTGCCGCGTCAGATTTAACTTTAAGTGATGCACTAAATCGCACACTGAAGAGCAACCCCGATTTACAAAAGTACGACTATCAAAAGCAGGCCGCCGAGGCACTGACTCTGCAGGCTGGGTTTTCACCTAACCCGAGAGTTGGACTGGAAGTTGAAAACTTTGCCGGCTCTGGTGAAAGCTCCGGTCTGGATAATGCGCAGATGACGCTGTCCTTCTCTCAGGTCATTGAGTTAGGAGAGAAACGCCAGCAGCGAATGAATGCGGCAACAGCCGAAGAGAAAGTGCAACAGGCGGAGTTTGAATATCAGCGTATTGAGGTGCTGGCACAAACAACACAGCGCTTTTACCGGGTACTTAAGTTGCAGGAGTTTATTCGTCTTAGCAAGCAGCAGCTACATCGTACGGAGAGTCTGCTACGAACAGCACAGGAGCGGGCAAATGCCGGCGCTGTAGCAAACTCTGAGGTAACCCGTATTCAACTTCAGCGCGAGAGCCAACGGGCTGATATAGAGGAACTGAAAGGCCAGTTGGCTAAAGCGCAGGCAAAGCTCAGCGCAATGTGGGCTGAGCAGCCGAACTTTAACCAAGTTTCGGGCACTTTTTATTTCCCTTTAAATTTACCGGAACAGGCCGACGTTCTAAATGCAGTAAATAAGGCGCCTGAATATTTACGCCTGTTAGATTCCGAGCGCTTATTGCAGGCTCAGGCAAAAGCGTTGGAAGCAGACTCCACCTCAGACTTAAGTCTGGGATTTGGCGTGCGTTACAACAATCAGTCGGATGATACAGGATTTGTGGTTGAGGCGTCGATGCCGTTGCAGCTGCAAGATCCTAATATTGGGCGTATTCAGCAGCGTCGGGTGTTGCATCAATCGAACCTGCAGCAGCAAAAGCTGGTGCGAACTCAGTTGCGCTCGCTGGCACTGGCGCTAATAAACAGCCTGCAAACCCACCAAAACTACCGACAAAAAGTGAAAGACACTCTATTGCCACTGGCACAGCAACTGGTCGAACAAACTAACCAGGGATATGCGCGCGGTACGCATTCGCTATTGCAGGTGCTGGATGCGCAGAATGAGCTAGCTCAGCTCGAGTATCAACGAGTTTCGCGGGAGCACGCCATATACAGCGATGTCATTCAGCTGGAACGTATGACCGGACAAGCATTTTTAGGAGAACAGCAGTGAAACTATCAACTTACTTTCTAGCAGCTGCTTTTTGGGCTGTCTGTAGTTACACCCAACAAACCTGGGCGTCGGAAGATGACCACCATGAAAAGTCCCATACTGAACTGAGCGATAAAGCCATAGAGAACGCCGACCTGACTATGGGACAAGTTAGCTCCCAACGCATGGCTGTGACTCAAACCGTATTCGGCGTAATTGCGCCGGAAAATAACAATATTGCGCATATTAGCGCCCGCTATAAAGGCATTGTGAGTTCGCTTAATGCCAACATTGGCGACTCAGTTGAAAAGGGCGATGTGCTTGCTGTAGTAGAAAACGTCAGTACAGGTACCAAGTTTAATGTGGTCAGTCCCATTAGTGGCCAGGTTTCCGAACGTTTTACCAATGTTGGTGAATTGGTTGATCAGCAACCTTTATTTCAGGTAATTAATACCGCTTCAGTTTGGGTAGAGTTGTCGGCGTTTCCCGAAAACGTGGAAGCAATGCAGGAAGGTCAAAGCGCCGAGGTATACGACTTGCACCACCATAAAACGGTAAGCGGTACAGTATCTTACATTGCACCGCAAATGACCGGTGGCCACATAGCCCGGGCACGCGTGGTGTTGCCCAATAAGTCAGGACATTGGCGCCCGGGAATGCATGTTAAAGCGGATGTCACAACCGACACCTTTACTGCCGATATCGCGGTTGAGTCCGGTGCCATTCAGACCCTGAACGGAGAAGCCGTAGTTTTTATCCGCAACGGCAACCGGTTTGAAGCCAGTGAGATTAGAACCGGCCGCAAATCGGGTGACTACGTCGAGGTTCTTTCGGGGCTTGAGCCAGGCGCAGAGTATGTCATTGGCAACAGTTATTTGATCAAAGCTGACATTCTCAAACAAGGTGCAGGGCACAGCCACTAAGGGGACTATCATGATTGATGCACTCATTCGCTTTGCGGTTGAACGCCGCTGGTTAGTGGTGGCCGCTACCTTTTTGATTGCGGCTGTTGGTGTATATAGCACCATGAAGCTGCCAATTGATGCGGTGCCGGACATTACCAATGTGCAGGTACAGGTAAATACCGAAGCGCCGGGTTACTCACCGCTGGAAACAGAACAACGTATCACTTACCCGGTAGAAACGGCTATGGCGGGCATTCCAAAGCTGGATTATACCCGCTCAATTTCTCGTTATGGTTTGTCTCAGGTGACGGTGGTATTTGAAGAAGGCACCGACATTTACTGGGCTCGACAGCAAATTAGCGAGCGACTGCAGCAGGTTAGGGGGGAGCTGCCGCAAGGCGTTGAACCGGCTATGGGTCCCATTGCGTCAGGTTTGGGAGAAATTTTTAACTACGTTGTCAGAGCAAAACCCGGGGCTACCGACGCAGAGGGTAAGGCTTACACTGCAGAAAGCTTGCGCACCATACAGGACTGGATCATTAAACCTCAGTTGGTAAAAGTGCCTGGGGTTACCGAAATAAACAGTGTCGGCGGCTATGAAAAGCAATACCAGGTTGCGCCTCAACCGGGCCGTATGCTGGCTTATAAAGTGACCATGCAAGACTTGCTTCGGGCCTTGGATTTGAACAACCGAAACGCTGGTGCCGGTTATATAGAAAAGAACGGGGAACAGTGGCTGGTGCGCTCGCCGGGTCAGCTAAAGTCTCTGGAAGACATTGGCAATGTGGTGGTATCAAAGCGGGACGATGCGCCGGTTCGGGTTCGCCATGTCGCTGAAGTCAAACTGGGTAAACAACTGCGTACCGGTGCGGCTACATCTAATCAGGAAGAAGTGGTTCTGGGCACCGCCATGATGCTGATTGGTGAGAACAGTCGCATAGTGGCACAAGCGGTGTCTGAAAAGCTGGAACAAGTGCAACAAAGCCTGCCGGAAGGCGTGGTTGCTGAGCCTATTTATAATCGCACTACCCTGGTGGATAAAACCATTGCCACGGTTGAGAAGAACCTTTTCGAAGGCGCGGTTTTGGTTATTGTGGTTCTGTTTATTTTGCTGGGCAATATACGCGCTGCCTTGATCACGGCATGCGTTATTCCGTTAAGCATGCTTTTCGCGATTACGGGAATGGTCACGAATAAGGTGTCCGGCAACCTAATGAGCCTGGGAGCGATAGACTTTGGCATTATTGTCGATGGGGCCGTTATTGTGGTGGAAAATGCTCTGCGACGACTGGGTAATGCGCAACAGCGGTTAGGAAGGGTCTTAAGTACTCAGGAACGGCTGATTGAGGTAACAAAAAGTACGCGTGAGGTATTCAACCCGGCGGTATTCGGTGTCCTCATTATTATGCTGGTGTACCTGCCCATCTTCGCGCTAAGCGGCGTGGAAGGGAAAATGTTCCATCCTATGGCTTTTACCGTAGTTGCAGCGCTGCTGGGTGCCTTGATTTTCTCGGTCACTTTTGTTCCTGCCGCTGTCGCTATATTTGTCCGTGGCAATATTAAGCACGGCGAGAACAAAGTCATGCGCGGAGCTCGTAAAGCCTATCAACCGGTATTAAGAAGTGCGCTAAAACTTCCTGTGTTAGTTATTGCTATCGGTTTCGGCTTGTTCGCTGTTTCTTTGTTTCAGGCCAGTCGTATGGGTACGGAGTTTTTGCCACAACTGGACGAAGGCGACATTGCCATGCATGCGCTGCGGATTCCGGGCACAGGCTTACAGCAGTCGGTCGATATGCAAAAAGACGTAGAAGCCGTGGTTGCTGACTTTGCCGAAGTGAAACGGGTATTCTCTAAAATTGGTACCCCGGATGTGGCTACGGATCCGATGCCGCCGAGCGTGGCTGATACCTTCATTATGCTGAAGGAACGCAAAGACTGGCCCAATCCGGATAAAACTAAAGAGCAACTGGTCAGTGAAATTCGTATGGCGGTACAAGAGTTACCCGGTAACAAGTACGAATTTACCCAGCCGATAGAAATGCGGTTTAACGAGCTGATTGCGGGAGTGCGGGCTGATCTTGGCGTACGTATATACGGTGATGACCTTGAGCAGCTCAAACAATTGGGTGACTCAGCAGCGGCTATTATCAGAGAGGTTCCGGGGGCTTCCGGCGTGCGCGTTGAGCAAATGACCGGCTTGCCTATCTTGTCTGTTGAACCTAAGCGAGACCATTTGGCGTTGCTGGGGCTTACGGTTGCTGATGTACAAAGTACACTGCAGAGCGCTGTAGGCGGCATTCAGACTGGAGTTATTTATGAAGGTGACAAACGTTTCAAATTATTGGTTCGGCTGAACAATGACTGGCGGCAGAACATTGAAAAATTGAAACAACTGCCGGTAGATGTGCCTGCGGCAAATAATCCCGAGCTACAGTACGTGCCGTTAGGTGAAGTGGCTAAACTGACTTTAGCTAATGGGCCTAATCAAATTAACCGGGAAAGTGGTAAACGGAATGTCATTGTCAGTGCTAACGTTACTGACCGCGACTTGGGCTCATTTGTTAATGCGGTTCAGGAGAGTTTAAACACAAACCTGGATATTCCGACTGGTTACTGGATTGATTACGGTGGCACTTTTGAGCAGTTGCAGTCAGCTTCACAGCGCTTAAGCCTGGTGGTTCCGTTGACGCTGTTGCTGATTCTAGGTCTGCTGTATAGCGCCTTCGGTTCTTTAAGCAGCGCATTGATTATCTTTACCGGAGTGCCGCTTGCATTAACCGGCGGAATTTTCGCTTTGTCATTGCGAGGCATGCCTCTGTCTATTTCTGCGGCGGTCGGTTTTATTGCTTTGTCCGGCGTCGCGGTGTTAAACGGGGTTGTTATGCTGTCTTTTATCCGACAGTTGCTCCGGGATGGTTTACAGCTGAAAGACGCTGTATTTGAGGGAGCGCAACAACGTCTTCGGCCGGTATTAATGACCGCACTTGTCGCGAGCTTGGGCTTTGTTCCTATGGCATTTAATACGGGGACAGGAGCAGAGGTTCAACGGCCTCTGGCCACCGTTGTTATTGGCGGTATTATTTCGTCAACGCTTCTGACGCTGGTTGTTCTACCCGCGTTGTTTTATTTGGTAAATCGATTTAAACAGGCGAAAACGTAATTTTATTAATGCCTCCGAATAAGCGCGTTCATTTTGAGCGCGCTTTTTTATTGATTTACTCTTAACAAGTTAGTTTGCTTTTATTAACATGATTAAAACAATAAGTTCCGATTATTAAGGAGGTACCATGAACTCAGGCGCGAAGGCATTAGCTGCTAGCAAAACTAAATTCGACCGCAAAACCTTTACCATTTTATTTTCCGTTCTAAGTTTACTTTTCGGTGTGGGACTAGGGTTGGCCATAAGTATGGTTGAGTTTACCGGCAATTCTGAAATGTACTCTCAACTTGCTTTTAGTCTGATACCCGCAGCTGTTATTTGGACATATGTCCTGTTTCATTATTTAAAGCGGTTTGATGATTAGGCTTCCATAATTAAAAACGGGTTGGAAAGGGACGATAATGGAAGATAAAAAAGAATACGCTAAGTACGCTGGGTTCCGAATTCGCTTTGCAGCGATGTTAATTGACGTTGTTATCTTGGTGATTTTGTTTTCAATACCCGTTGGATTTATCTACGGTCAGGAATACTGGCAAGGTGAAAAGCTGATATACGGCTTCTGGGACGTACTGATTAACTACGTTATACCGGCCATACTGACTATCTTTTTCTGGATTAAGTTTTTAGGCACACCCGGTAAAATGATATTGAACTTACGGGTGGTGGATGAGCATACCGGAGGAAGCCTGAGTATAGGGAAAGCCATCGGCCGTTATTTTGCTTACATTCCCTCGGCACTACCTATATTTTTAGGCTTTTTCTGGATAGCGTTCAGTGACAAAAAACAGGCATGGCACGATATATTGGCCGGTACCGTAGTGGTTCGCAGCGAATCGAAAGGGCCTTTTGAGTTTAAATCTGAATAAAAGAGAAACTGTTTGATGCCGATTACTAGCTTTTAGAAGTAGGTGACGACAGCTTTTATTTGTTGTTAGAGCCGTCTTTCGGTATACTACTTTCCCGTCTGAATGCAATCCCAAATTTGACCTGACCAACTAGGTATCACATGGCGACAAACTATATTTTCGTAACCGGCGGAGTTGTATCCTCGCTGGGTAAAGGCATTGCTGCAGCCTCCCTGGCGGCAATTCTTGAAGCACGGGGCCTTAACGTTACTATCATGAAGCTGGACCCCTACATTAACGTAGATCCGGGTACCATGAGTCCAATTCAGCACGGTGAAGTTTTTGTCACCGTAGACGGAGCTGAAACCGATCTTGACCTTGGTCACTACGAGCGTTTTATCCGCACCCGTATGACCAGCAGCAACAACTTTACCACCGGCCGTGTCTATGAAGACATTATACGCCGTGAGCGTAAAGGTGAGTTTTTAGGAGCGACCATTCAGGTCATTCCTCACATTACCAACGAAATTAAGCGTCGTGTTATTGAAGGCAGTAAAGGCTTCGATATTGCTATTATTGAAATTGGCGGCACCGTAGGTGACATTGAGTCACAACCTTTCCTTGAAGCCATTCGTCAATTGGGCACGGAAATTGGTCGTGATCACACCTTATTTATGCACCTAACCCTGGTGCCATTCTTAGGCGCTGCGGGTGAGGTGAAAACCAAGCCAACACAGCACTCAGTGAAAGAGCTGCGTTCTATTGGTATTCAACCCGATATATTGATATGCCGTTCAGATCGTTCGTTACCGGCAACAGAACGCTCGAAAATTGCGTTGTTTACCAACGTAGAAGAACGTGCGGTTATTGGCCTGCGCGACGTTGATAGTATTTACAAAATACCTTCTATGCTAAAGGCTCAGAGCCTGGATGACATAGTGACCAAACGTTTCCGTCTTGATTGTCCTGAAGCCGACTTGCATGAGTGGGAAGAGGTTCTGTATCAGGAGTCGAACCCGAACGGTGAAGTCACAGTTGGTTTTGTCGGTAAATACGTTGAACTTCCGGACGCTTACAAGTCAGTTAACGAAGCCCTGGCGCATGCCGGCCTTAAGAATCGTTTAACGGTGAACATTCGTTACATAGACTCGCAAGATTTAGAAACCAAAGGCACCTCTAAGCTCGAAGACGTGGACGCTATTCTGGTTCCCGGTGGCTTCGGTGGTCGCGGTATTGAAGGAAAATTAATTGCGGCAAAATACGCTCGTGAAAACAATGTTCCGTATTTGGGCATTTGTTTAGGTATGCAAGTCGCAATGATTGAATTTGCTCGTAATGTGGCAGGTTTAGCTGGCGCTAACAGTACTGAATTTGATGAGAGCTGCAGCGATCCTGTGGTGGGACTTATTACTGAGTGGATGGACGCCAGTGGCCAGAAAGAATTGCGCGATAAGCATTCTGATCTGGGCGGCACCATGCGCCTTGGCGCACAGGAGTGTCACTTAGAAAAAGGCTCTAAAGCACTGAAAATGTACGGTAAAGAGACCATTGAAGAACGCCACCGTCATCGTTACGAAGTGAACAACCATTATGTAGAGGCACTGGAGAAAGCTGGTTTAAAAATTACCGGTTACTCGCATGACAAACAATTGGTCGAGATTCTGGAAAACCCGAAACATCGCTGGTTTGTGGCAGTACAGTTCCACCCGGAATTCACTTCAACGCCGCGTGACGGACACCCGTTATTTAAAGGCTTCATAGAAGCTGCAGGCGAATTTCATAAAGAGCGTTTGGGTTAATAACCCGGCTAATGATTAAGCATTAAACAGGATTTAAGCATGAGTAAGATTGTTAAAGTTATTGGTCGTGAAATTATGGACTCCCGTGGTAACCCGACGGTTGAAGCCGACGTTTACCTGGAGTCTGGCCACATGGGTCGTGCGGCAGCACCAAGTGGCGCATCAACCGGTTCACGTGAAGCTCTAGAGTTACGTGATGGTGATAAATCGCGTTACTTAGGTAAAGGTGTTGAAACGGCGGTTGCCAATATTAATGGTGCTATTGCTGAAAGCTTAAATGGTATTGATGCGATTAACCAGGAAGCTGTCGACAACATTATGTTGAATCTGGACGGTACCGACAATAAAGAAAAGTTAGGTGCTAACGCTATTTTAGCTGTGTCTCTGGCGGTAGCTAAAGCGGCGGCTTTGAGTAAAGGCATCGAGCTTTACGAACACATTGCTAACCTGAACAACACCAGCGGTAAATACAGCATGCCATTGCCAATGATGAACATCTTAAATGGCGGTGAACATGCGGATAACAACGTGGATATTCAGGAATTCATGATCCAGCCGGTTGGCGCTGAAAGCTTCAAAGAAGGCCTGCGTATGGGCGCTGAAGTCTTCCATGCTCTGAAAAAGGTTCTGCAGAAGCGTGGTCTAAGTACAGCCGTTGGCGACGAGGGCGGTTTTGCACCGAACCTGGCGTCTAACGAAGAAGCTTTGCAAGTTATTGTGGAAGCGGTTGAAAACGCGGGCTACAAAATGGGCAGCGACATTACTCTGGCTTTGGACTGCGCGGCATCTGAATTCTACCGTGACGGTAAATATGAATTGTCTGGCGAAGGTAAGTCTTTTACTGCAGAAGAATTTGCCGACTACCTGGCAGAGCTTTGCGACCGTTACCCAATTATTTCTATTGAAGACGGCCTGGACGAAAGCGACTGGGACGGCTGGAAAGTCTTAACCGAAAAACTGGGCAGCAAAGTTCAGTTGGTCGGTGATGACCTGTTTGTAACTAATACGCGTATTCTGAAAGAAGGTATCGACAAGTCGATTGCCAATTCAATTTTGATTAAGTTTAATCAGATTGGTAGCCTGACAGAAACTTTAGCAGCTATTGCAATGGCGCGTGAAGCGGGTTATTCGGCGGTTATTTCTCACCGTTCTGGTGAAACCGAAGACGCTACCATTGCCGATTTGGCAGTAGGCACCGCCGCGGGTCAAATTAAAACCGGCTCGCTGTGTCGTTCTGACCGGGTTGCTAAGTACAACCAATTATTGCGTATAGAGGGCGATTTGAATGGCCAAGCGCCATACCGCGGACGACAGGAAGTCAACGCTGGCTAATCAACAGGCGGACATTTTTCAGCCGCTGGCACAGCAGGGCGATTTTGCCGAGCTGTGCTCAGCGCTGTATGAACGCGAATTACCGCAACTGGCGCAGGTTAATGATATGCCTGTTGCGGCTTTGCAACGTCGTTTAGCCAGTCTTCCGCATTACATTCGTCACGCTGCGCATGGTTGTCTCAATGCAGTGCAGTATTCGCCGTTAAAGCTGGATGTTCAGAACGCCAGTTGGCAAGCTCCTCAGCCAACAAAAGTTCCTTCAGCCGGTATATCTGCCGAAGGGCAGAGCCAATGGTTTGCTAAACATGCAGCTTTGGGGTTGGTGGTTCCTGTTCGTTATCAAACCCCTGAATTTACAACTATTATGCTCGACAGCATCGATCGCGTTGATCAGGAGAAAAAGCGCCTGCATCTCAACTACCGTGGCTGGTTTGATTTTTCCGGACAGGGTGAGCACAGTCAGGATACCTTACTGAAGCCTAATAAGCGCATTATGACCGCAGCCAGCTGCGGGCATCAGTGGAATCATAAAGGGCGCATTAACCCACGCACCTTAACGCTGCGTGAGTTGTTACTGGTGGCTACTCTGGACTGGAAAAAGTTTCAGGTGGCATTGCGGATAGCTCGTTAAGCCAGTCCTGCCATACCGGTTGTAATCCTCTCGCCTTTATTGCTTGTGCCACTTCACTGACTGGTCTGTCATCGTCTATCGAAAACTGTTCCAGCTCTTGTTGCTCGTTGGCGTAACCGCCTGGCTGAGTTTTTGATTCAGCACTGACTGAAGTTACACCTAAACGGAATAACCCATCACGAAGCGCTTGCTGTTCGCGTGTCGAAAGGCTGAGCTCTACATCCGGGAACCGCAACCGGTAGGCGCAAATTAACTGAACCAGTTGTTTATCGGAAATGGTGAGTGCGTTATCGACACCTCCGGCACAAGGACGTAGCCTTGGAAATGACAGCGAGTAACGGCTGCGCCAGTAACGTCGTCGCAGATAATCCATATGCATGGCGGTAAAGGTGCTGTCGATACGCCAGTCCTCCAGCCCAATCAGCGATCCCAGGCCAATTTTATCGATACCGCATTTCCCTAGACGGTCGGGTGTTTCAAGCCGCCAGCGGAAATCACGTTTTCTTCCTTTTAAGTGGTGTTTAGCATACGTAGCGGGCTGATAAGTTTCCTGATAGACCATAACCGCGTCCAGACCCAACGTGCGTAATTCTGCGTATTCATGGGTAGCCAATGGTTGCACTTCAAACATCACATAGCTGAAATAGCGTTTGATAATAGGTAGCGCCTGACGAAAATAATCAATACCTACCTTGGTTTCATGCTCGCCGGTAACCACCAGCAAGGTATCAAAACCTTTGGCTTTTATGGCCTGACATTCCTGCTCGATTTCAGCTGGCGACAGGGTCTTTCGCTTTAAGCGGTTACTCATGGAAAAGCCGCAGTAGCTGCAATCGTTAGCACACAGGTTTGATAAATACAGCGGAATAAACAGGTGCAGGGTATTACCAAAACGCTGCCGGGTTAGTTGCTGCGAACGCTCTGCCATAAGGGCCAGATAAGGCTCTGCTGCCGGCGACAATAAAGCCATAAAATCACCGGTATTCAGATGCTTCTTGTTTAAAGCGGTTTCAACGTCAGCGGCGTTTTTACTGTAAAGCTGCAGGCGGGTATCATCCCAGTTGGTTTGCTCCCAGACAGTGTAAAAGCTCATAATGACTCCAGAAATTCCGTTAACGGGCTGGACGCTGTGGCTTTTAATGAAGCATTTTGACTTAAGCCTGCTTCAAAGGCCTGGCGTCCAACAATAACGGCATCGCGAAAGGCTTTTGACATAGCGACAGGATCATTCGCAGTAGCTATCGCGGTATTTACCAATACGGCGTCAGCGCCCATTTCCATGGCTTCAACGGCGTGGCTTGGTGCTCCAATGCCTGCATCGACAATGACCGGTACCGATGCCTGTTCGATAATAATTCGCAGAAAATCCCGTGTTAACAACCCCTGATTTGAACCTATGGGCGCACCTAACGGCATAACTGCCGCGCAGCCAACTTCCTCTAAGCGTTTACACAATACCGGATCAGCACCGCAGTAGGGTAGTACCGTAAAGCCCTCTTTTACCAAAGCCTCCGCGGCTTTTAGGGTTTCTATCGGGTCCGGTAGCAAATAGTTGGGGTCGGGGTGTATTTCCAGTTTAAGCCAGTGGGTGTCTAAAGCTTCACGGGCAAGGCGCGCAGCAAAAATAGAGTCTTGTGCGGTTTTTGCACCGGAGGTATTGGGTAGTAGCTGTAAACCCAAATTTTTTATGGGCGTGACAATGTCGTCAGTAGGTCGTTCAAGCTCAACGCGCTTTAACGCCAGCGTTACTAACTCGCTACCGGAAGCTGCAAGGGATTTCTGCATAATATCCGCGCTACTGTATTTGCCAGAACCTATGAGTAAGCGGGAATGAAAATTACGATCGGCTATTCTCAGCATGGTTAACCTCCGGCAACGGCCTGAACAAGGGTGATAGTATCGTTGTCTTTAAGCTCAGTCTGTTGCCATTGTTCGCGGTGTATAATCTGTCCGTTCATGGCGACGGCAACGGCCGAGGTATCGATATTCTGAGCGGACAATAGCTGCGATAAATTGGTTTTTTCTGTGATTTCAAAATGTTTGTCATTAACTTGAACGCGCATTTTTACCTCCGCATACAGGGCACGAAGCGGTCCGGGGTAAAGAGAGTTGTTGCCAGTTTTGCGATAAGCCATTGAAGGTTTGCAGGTAACCCCAGTTAAGCTCATGCCCGGTAAAATAATTAATTGCCTGTAGTGCCTGACTGGCCCCCATAATGCCGACAACAGGACCTGCAATGCCGGCATTACTGCAGTTCAGAGGTTCATTAACATTGTCGGGATAGAGACACTGATAACAGCCGTGCGAATGCTCCGGGTTTAACGCGATAATTTGCCCGTTAAAGCCGCGTGCCGCAGCAGAAACTAGCGGCGTATTCAGTCGGTAGCAGCTGTGGTTGATCAGGTATCGGGTCTCGCGATTGTCGGTGCAGTCGAGGACTAAATCGGCCTGTTTAATGAGTGCATCCAGGTTGTCTTCACAGGCTTGCTCTTCAAGAGCGGTTATACGGATGTCCGGGTTTAACTGCGACAAAGAATGACCAGCTTGCCGCGCCTTGGACAAGCCAATATCATCGCTGGAATAGAGTGTTTGCCGCTGTAAGTTGCTGAGGCTTATGGTGTCGTGATCGACCAGTGTGATTTGCCCAACGCCCGATGACGCCAGATACTGACTCGCTGGGCAACCAAGACCGCCCAAACCAATAATTAAAACATGGCTTTTGAGCAAACGCTGTTGTCCAACTTCGCCTATTTCTTTCATCAGAAGGTTACTGCTGTAGCGCAGAAGTTGCTCGTTATTTAGCATGAGCGACCCCGACTTCAACTTTAGCGTCCATTGCAGTCAGTAATTGATGAACAGCTTGTTCGACATCGTTCGCAGCAGTAATCGCGCTAACAACCGCTATGCCGTTAACGCCGGTAGCTGTTACGGTAGCTACGCGCTCTAAAGAAATACCGCCAATAGCGACTGTCGGTATAGTCGTTGGCGCCAGTAACGACACATAGCGGCGTAGTCGCTCCAAACCTTGCGGTTTAGAGGGCATCGCCTTGGTCTGAGTTGGAAAGATATGACCTAACGCGATGTAAGAGGGCTTATAGGCGTTGGCGATCAATAACTCGGTGTAGCTGTGAGTGGAAATGCCCAGCCGCAGACCCGCCTGCTGAATAGCGTTAAGGTTGGCTTCCGTTAAGTCTTCCTGGCCTAAATGAACGCCATAAGCGTTGTGCTTAATGGCTAATTGCCAGTAGTCATTAATAAACAGCTGTGCTGAATATTGCTCTGCCAGCTGAATGCTTTTTTTAATAGCGGTTTCTAGCTGCGGGTCATCTACATCTTTAATACGCAGCTGAAGCGTTTTAATACCGAGTTTTAAAAGCTTTTCTATCCACTCATAAGAATCTACTACGGGATAGAGTCCTGGGTTTTGGTTTAACCTCGGGAATTCCCCATAGATATAGGGCAACTCTGGCGTTTCAATTTTTGGAAAATATTTAATTTGCTGTGGCCAGTGTGTATGAGCCACCGGACCGGGTCCGCGGCCTATACCTTTGGCTTGAAGTAAGCCTTGATGCACATAAGCATTAGCTACCGTAATGGCATCCTCAAGTGGATAATCATGCGCTAATACCGCCGCAATAGCAGAAGACAAAGTACAACCTGTTCCGTGGCTGTGTTTTGTTTTCAACTTCTGCTGAATGTACTGAATATGCTCATTAGTGCTAAGGTAATAGTCAGATATTTCATCGGCGCGACCAAAATCGGAGCCTGTTACCAGAATTCGGGGCAGCCCGGCATGAAAGAGTTGTTCTGCGGCGCGACACATTGAACTCTCATCGTTAACACTCAAGCCACTCAACCAACTGAGCTCATTCAAATTTGGGGTGATAATATCAACCAGTGGGAGTAACTTCGCGCAGTGTTCTGGTTTGAGTTCAGACAACTGATCCTGCTGAGTGCTGACAACCACTGGATCCCAAACCATGAAAGGTCGGGGAAGGGTATCAGGCCACTGCTTTAAAAAGTTAGCCACCGCTTGTAGATGCTGTCTGTTGCTGAGCAACCCAACTTTTATCGCAACAGGGGGCATGTCCTGTTGCAGGCATTCCAGCTGCTGACGAATGGCGTCAGCAGCTAACGGGAATAACCCGGTGGTTTCAACAGAGTTCTGAGCGGTCACTGTGCTTATGACACTGCAGCCATGTACCTTCAGACTGCGGAACGTGTGCAAGTCCGCCTGAATGCCTGCGCCACCGCCGCTGTCAGAACCAGCGACGGTCCATACGACAGGTACTGACATTAGTTTGCTCCTTCGGTCGCCGCGTCTTTCACTTTGACCTCAATGCGAGTGTCAGGGTTGTACTGACGCACCTCGTGAGAAATTTTCATGGAGCAGAATTTAGGACCGCACATGGAGCAAAATTGCGCCGTTTTGTTCGAGTCCTGTGGCAGTGTTTCATCGTGATAGCTGCGGGCAGTGACAGGATCCAACGCCAGGTTAAACTGATCCTCCCAGCGAAACTCGAAGCGGGCTTTTGACATAGCATCATCACGCGCCTGTGCACCTGGGTGTCCTTTGGCTAAATCAGCAGCATGCGCAGCGATTTTATAGGCGATCATCCCCTGTTTTACGTCTTCCTTGTTAGGCAGGCCTAAGTGCTCCTTCGGGGTAACATAACAGAGCATAGCGCAGCCAAAGGCGCCGATCATCGCAGCACCAATACCTGAGGTAATGTGGTCGTAACCTGGTGCTATATCGGTGGTTAGCGGTCCTAAGGTATAAAACGGCGCACCGTGGCAGTGCTTTAATTGCTCATCCATATTTTCCTGAATTTTATGCATGGGTACATGACCGGGGCCTTCTATCATCACCTGCACATCGTACTCCCAGGCAATTTGAGTCAACTCGCCTAGTACCCGAAGTTCTGCGAACTGAGCTTCATCGTTGGCGTCGGCAATGGATCCGGGGCGCAGGCCGTCACCTAAAGACAGCGACACATCATATTTCGCACAAACTTTGCAGATATCGCGGAAATGCTGGTAAAGAAAGCTCTCTTGCTTGTGCGCCATGCACCATTTGGCCATAATTGAACCGCCACGCGAAACAATGCCGGTCACTCGTTTTGCGGTCAGTTTAATGAAGTTGTGCAGTACGCCGGCGTGAATCGTGAAATAGTCGACACCTTGTTCAGCCTGCTCCAGCAGCACGTCTTTAAATACTGGCCAGCTCAGATCTTCGGCAACACCATTGACGCGCTCTAATGCCTGGTAGATAGGCACCGTACCAATAGGCACCGGACTGTTGCGTAAGATCCACTCACGGGTTTGGTGAATATTACGGCCGGTAGATAAGTCCATAACGGTATCAGCGCCCCAGCGCGTGGCCCATACCAGCTTTTCAACTTCTTCTTCAATGGACGAACTGACCGAGGAGTTACCAATGTTGGCGTTCACTTTAACTAAGAAGTTGCGGCCAATAATCATCGGTTCAGATTCGGGATGGTGGGTATTAACGGGGATAATTGCGCGTCCACTGGCGACTTCATCGCGCACAAATTCCGGCGTTATGGGGTTTTCAAGGTGTTCTCTACCCATATTCTCCCGCAGTGCAATAAACTCCATCTCAGGTGTAACTACGCCGCGCCGGGCGTAGGCCAGTTGAGTAACTCGGTGATTATATTGCTGGTTCTCGCTGTGGCGATCCTGAATCCAGTTTTCACGAACCTTTTTCAAACCCGCTTTCACGTCAATTCTGGAGTCCGGGTCACCGTAAACGCTGGAGGTATCATACACATCCACCGGCTCGTTCGGTGGTAACTTTACGCCCGGCGTGGGCTGGTGCAAAGTTTCGCTTAAATGAATGCGGCGAAAGGGAACCTGGATGTCATTGTTGCTGCCAGACAAAAATTCGCGGCTGGAATTAGGGTAATAATGCCCGGATAGCGATGATAAAAAAGATTCAGCCTGTTGGCGATTTAAACGGTTATTCGATGGTGCAGTTGACATAGCATTCTCTCATTTTGTTGATGTTAGAGATGCTTGTCAGGAGTGTTGAAAGGAACACCAGCGCAGAAACGACGGTTGTGTCATGCTGGTGCTCTCTTGTTCCCTTCGCAGGTATTAGCCTGATCAGGTTCAACGGATCCCGCAATTGCGGTCTCAGCCGGTAACTTAATTAAAAAAGCTACCAGCACTCCGACAAGATTCCTTTTTAGTGGAACAAAATCTTAGAACGAATGCAACCAGTCTTACTGTTTCGCTAGCTTATTAACAATTTCAGCAGGCTCTTCCATAGGCTGGCTCAGACCCTCAATTCGCTCAACAATGAGTCCTTGTTTATCGAGAATAGTGATCAAATTGCTGTGATCAAAATCACCGTCGGGACGCTGGCGATACCTCACGCCAAGTACTGTAGCTAAGGTTCTGATATCCTGCTCCGAACCGTTCAGAAACAGCCAGTTGTCGTTGTTAAGCTTGTATTGCTTAACATAGTCAGCGAGTGCCTCGGGTGTATCGCGATCGGTGTCGAAACTCACCATTACGAGCTTAACTTGTTGTTTAGTATCTTCGTGCAGCTTGCTGTATAAGCGTTTTACATCATGGACCAAGACTGGGCAGGCGGTGGTGCAACTGCCATAAATCATGGAAAGAATAACTGGCTGCCCTTCAAGTTCTGAAAGCTTGAGTTCGCTATTCTTATGTGTGTTCCAGGTCGCATTCAATTGGTATACCGACTCGGAGTGAGAGACCTCTGCTGCGTTCATTGCCGTATGATTACTGTGATCGTTAGCTGTCTGATTCTTGTGCATATCGTGATGCGAATGATCCTGCGCAAAAGACTGGGCAGCAAAGATCAAAGAGGCCAGGGCGGTCAATTTTAGCAATTTATTCATGGTCGTTCTCCAGGTCGTACGCGCAACGAAAACCCATAGTGCTGGTAGCACTTTGCGGGGCGTAATCACTGCGCGACTGATAACGGAAAAATGTGGCGTAATTGGCGTTACTAAAACTGGACATAAAGCGTGCTCCGTCGCCACAAGAACCGGAGAGCAAATCGACGTCATCGCCGTTGGTTAGTAATAATTGGTAGTCGTCTACCCATTCGTTGACCCGGTCGTGCATGTGCATCAACTGGTCAGCATTTGGGTCTACCGTCTGTTGTTTCGCACTGTGTGGCTGGCTGTACCAGGCAAACAGGTTGCGGGCATAGTCATCATCGCTGATGTTCTGCTGTTGCCGATATTTGACCGACGCATACTCCCACTCGTTAAGACCAGGCAAACGGCCACCTTGTGCGGAGCAGTATTCGCGTGCGGCAAACCAGGAAACATAAGTGACTGGCTCATTTTCTTTGCCTTTAGCAAATCCGGTATTATCGTCCCAATGCTTCAGGTAATTTCCATCATGGAATAGGGCAGCGATGTTGTCTCGCTGCCACTGAGGTTGTTCAATGACAAATTCCAGAAACTCTTGGTTAGTGACAGGGGTTGCGTCCAGCATGAAACTGTCCATTTCTATACTTAGGCGCTCTTTGTCCAGTAAGACCGGAGGTTCGAAAGTACCACCATTGATCAGAACCGGATCGGCGAGCACTAACGGTGATAATAAAACACCTGCAACTCCAAGCCACTTAACCATAAGTTTCCCCTTATTTCTCTTTACGCGGACCGGCAATTAATGCGCCAGCTGCGCCACGCTCTGCATCAGCAAATTCGTGATCGACCAGCTTATAGATGCCTTCTTCCGGAACAATAAATTCAATTGTTGCGCTGTTACTGGCACCCAGCAGCACGGTTTGCATGCCATACCATTCGTTGCGCGGGTCACCTTCGTACCAGACGCGGTCAAAAATGGCACCAATTACGTGGAAGCTGGAAGTGCCTGACGGACCTGCGTTTAACACATGTAAGCGCACTCGGTCACCTTCGTCTGCGCGTAAAGGATTATCGCTAAGTGCTGCAACATGTCCGTTAAAAGTCACATGACTTGGCTGGCGGTCTAAAGCTGCACCGTGGTTATAGATGTAGTTACCTTCAGATGCTTCTTCCAGATAGTGCTCTGATTGCACCAGAACGAATTCTTTATCAACGTCTTTGTCAGTTGGGTAGCCATCTTTAGGGGAAACCACAACGGCGCCGTACTGTCCCATAGCTGTATGCATGAGTACGCTGGAAGTACCGCAGTGATACATATAAGTACCCGCGTAATTGGCTATCCATTCAAACTCAATAGTTTCACCCGGAGAAATAGTACGCCATTTGTCTTCAGCAGCGACGGTACCACTATGGAAGTCCATAGAGTGGGGCATTGGGTTAACTACAGGCTGGTTGTTCTGATAACCGTTGGCCTGCAGTTGCTGAATGAACGGAGCCCCATTTTTAACTGGCTTAGTAATAGTCACTTCTTCGTCAGAGCGGTTTTTCATTTTGAAGATAACACGGTCGCCTTCACGCACGTGCAATACAGGACCGGGTACTGAGCCACCGAATGTCCAGGCCGAATAGGTTACTCCCGGTGCAACTTCTATTTTCTGAGAGAACACATCCATGCGTACATCGTGAGTTTTGTTACCTTCATAGTCGAGCTTGGCTATGTTTGGAACTTGAGTAAGATAGTCGCCAACAACCGCCGGACCATTGTAGTCTTCACGGTAAATTTTAGCTTCTGGTAAGCCAAAAATTTTACCATCAATGACATACTCGCTGTCGTGCTTAAGGCTAAGCTCTTCAGCATTAACCGGAGCTGACGCAGACGCCATAGCGGCCAGAAGAGAGGCACTGATAATTGATAAGCTTAGAGTTTTCATAATAAATTTTCCTTTAACTGATAACAAATAGGTTTAACGCAAACTGGCAACGGCTTCGGCTGTGATAGTCTCACTGCCGCCTGCAAGATCGGTATTGATGTAGTTAACTAAGGTTGCGATATCGGCGTCTTTCAGATAACCCATGGGCGGCATAGCTCCGTTGTAATTTGTTCCGTTAACGGTTAGCGCGCCGGACTTACCATTGATAATTGTCTTAGCTATGTAGTCGGGGTTATCTTTGATATTTGTATTTCCTGCCAGCGGAGGAAATACGCCCTGCATGCCTTTGCCATTTGGTTGATGACATGCCTGACAATATTTTTTGTAAACGTTTTCGCCTTCGCCTGCGTTGGCTGACTGGCTCATAAACAAGCCAGCTAATGACACGGCAATAAGTGATACTTTGCAAAGAGATTGAATGCTCATAACGACACCTTCGTAATTGACTTAAGATGCCTTTAGAATACTGCTTTAATGAGCTTTTACGAGTGAAATGAAGGGGTAACTCAGGCCTACTCCTTTATGTGTAAAAGAAGTAAGCCTAATGCAGGTTGGTGGGTATTAAATACTGCGTGCTTCCAGTTCAATACGAGAGGCAGCACCGTAAATTTTACTCGGATCACCCTCGAATTTGCCTTCTGGAGTTGTGGTAGGCCAGAGGTTTTCTAGATTACCGATGACCTTGCGGGTTTCGCTAATGGCTTCTTCAGCTTTGCTTGCTTCTTTATCATTAATGCGGTTTAAACGTTCGAGCGCAATTTCTTTAAAGCCCATGGCGTCCTGATATTCGTGCACGTTAGCGACTTCGCCATTCTGAATGCCAATAGCGTATTCGTCGGCGGCTACCATTAGCATCGATGAAACACTCAGTATGACGTCTTTAGCTGACATCTCAGCAATAGGTTCATTAGCGCTGATAGAGTCCAGCAGAGCCTTGTAGTTGCTCATAACCGTGTCTTCATCTTTATCATTAATGACACTTTCCGCCAGGGTATTTAACGGTTCGGCAAATCCGGGTAAGCCGCGTGCTTCAAATGCCTCAGTGAGGCCACTGTAGAGCTCGTCACCCGGGTGTTTCATATGAGTTTTGGCCATTTCAATGTGACCTTGCTCGTAAAGTTTCATTCCCACCCATAAATGGCCGCGAATAAAACCCAACTGCGCCAGAAAAGCGGTGTCATTGGTGTTTAAATCAATTTCAGGGGCTGCCATTTCGCCTTCTGCCATAGGGGCCGCCATGAACATAGAAGGCGCTGCGCCTGGTTGTGTCAGTGGCGCAGCTGTTACCTGTGATGCTGCTACGGTGGTGGCCAGAACGCTACCAACACCAAGCCAAACTTTTTTCTTTTCAAACATATAAAGACCTTAGTATGCTTTTTTGAGAGAGTTAACTCATGTATATTTGCAGAAATGATAACTATTCGCAAGTTAGAAGTGTGGAAACATGATAATACAAATTAGCAATGCCGTTGATACAGATACGGTAAAGAGTATTGTTGCGGGTCTTGATGCCAGGCAGTTTAGTGATGGCAAAAAAACCGCAGGCTGGGCAGCGAAAGATGTAAAAAACAACCAGCAACTGTCGGGTAAAAAGTCTGAGGCGGCTACTCAGGTATTGCTGGACAGGCTTCAGCAAAATGCTCTGGTGCAATCGGTTATGCGGCCAAAGCAGGTGGCGCGGGTGACTATAAACCGATATCAGCAGGGTGAGTATTATGGTACTCATATGGATGATTCCTTAATGAACGGTGTAAGAACTGATATTTCTTTTACGCTGGGCTTGTCGCCATTATCGGATTTTGATGGTGGAGAGCTGGTTATTGAGGATGCCAGTGGCGAGCGGAGCTGGAGATTGGGGCAGGGGGATATTCTCATGTATCCGAGCCATTACCTACATCGGGTTAATCCGGTTACTAAAGGTTCGAGGCTGGCAATGATAGGTTGGGTGCAAAGCTTGGTTAAACAGCCGAATTACAGGGAGCTACTCTTTGATATAGAACAATCGTTGAAAGCTGAATTTGATGCAAACGGTAAGTCTGAAAACTTTGATCGCCTGACCAAGGTGTTTCATAACCTGTTAAGAGAATGGGCTGATGTGTGATCAGCCCATTTAGCAGAGTATTTAGATGAGAGTGATGCCGCACAAGACCAATAACGCAACATTAGCTGCCAAACCAATCATAAAGAAATAGCTGCGGGGGCTGGGGTTTTTCTCCGTTGCTATGGCGTAGTAAAGAACCATGTGAATTAAGCGGGCAACAACGAAAATCCAGATAAACAGCCCTGTCCAGAAGGCGCTGGTACCAATAAAGAACGCAAGAAATACTGTGCCCAGCATCAGCGGATAGTTTTCTAACGAGTTCATCAGGGTACGGTGAGCTCGAAACACAAAAGATGAATGACTCAGTGAATCGTCGATTTTGCCTGGAACAGCACCTGGTTGTTTCGCTTTTTGACCGCTGGCAATAACCCACTGAACCAGCAAAATGACCAGTGCAATAAGTACGCCCCAATAAGCCATTGTATAAGTTTCACTTCCGTTCATTTTATGTCTCCTTTTGTTCCGTATGATTTGGTTAAGCCGGGGTTCCGCAACTCCAGCAGACTTCAAAAGCGGCTCCGTTAATTTCCTGACAATTATTGCAACGCCAGTCCGCTCCGTTAGCCTGTTCTTCCATTTTTTCAATCAGTGTTGTTGCGACAGCGAGTTGAGCATCTTCAACAAGCCATAATTCAGGCCAGGTATCTAATGGTGCTAAATCACCCGCGGCGCCACTGGAAAACTCATTTTTCATAACCGTTTCAATGCCTTCCATTTGCAATAGATTACGGGCGTTCTCCACTAATAGTTTGTTTTCATGGGTATAAATAAGTTTCATAGGCGTTTCTTATAGGTAAAACCTGAATAGCAGTTAATTTTTACGTTATAGTTAATGTATCAGACTCAGCGTCTGTTTGTGTTCTCCATTTTTTTCTAAGGAGTTGTATATGGCGGGTGGCTGGTCGCACGATGGTGCCGTACAGGAACAAATTGATGCCAGTACTGAAGATGAAGTAAAGCGTGTACGCAGCAAGCTTGCCGGCGGGGAAAGTCTGGAGTTTTGCGAAGAATGTGGCGAGCCTATTCCAGAAGCCCGACGCAAAGCGATTCCGGGTGTTCGTTTGTGTGTGGAATGCCAGGCGGAACTCGACAAGCAGGACTCAAACAAAGCGGGCTTTAACCGGCGGGGAAGTAAAGACAGCCAGTTACGTTAAGCTATGGGGCTGTCTTATCTGCCAGAAATTCAGACTCAGGTACAGGCTTACTGAACAGGTAGCCTTGAAAGGTATCGCAATTTAGTCGCGTCAGATAGTTAAACTGTTCTTCGGTTTCCACTCCCTCAGCAACGATGTTCAGTTTCAGGCTTTCTCCTAACTGGATAATGGTGTGAACAATCTGAGCTTTTTCCCTGCTATCCAGCATGTTACGTACGAAAGATACATCAATTTTCAGAGTATCGAACGGAATTTGCATAAGATAAGAAAGAGACGAGTAACCGGTACCGAAGTCATCCAGAGCGAACTCAATACCAAGACGCTTCAAGCGTTTTATTTTATTGGTGACGCTGGAAATGTCATCCATCAATAAGCTTTCAGTGAGTTCCAGCTTTAACCGATGAGGCTGTATTTTGTACTTCTCTACCAGAAGTTGAACCTGCTCGACAAACTCGGGTTGCTGAAACTGTTTGGCACTGACGTTAATCGACAGTTGCATCTTTGCTTTGTCCGGGTTCTGTTGCCATTGCTGGAGAATTTGGCAGGCGCGCTCAGTAATCCAGTACCCCAGAGGAACAATCAAACCGGTTTCTTCGGCTAAAGGAATGAAATCAGCAGGAGAAACAAAGCGGCCATCACTCTGTCTCCAACGGATGAGTGCCTCAGCTCCGGTGGGTTTTGACTCAACATTTACCTGAGGTTGCAGATAAAGTTCGAATTCGTTCTGTTTTATTGCATTACGTAATTGCTCTTCCAGTTTCACTCGTTTGCTGACCGCATCGGCAAAGTCCTGACGAAACAGTGAGACTTCTCCGGTGCCTTTGCGTTTCGAGTGGGATAACGCAAGGCCTGACTGTGTCATTAAGGTTTCAGCATTCGATTCGCTGTCGCCAAACAGGGAAGCTCCTGCGCTAAATGAGCAAAGGTGCGTGTAGCTGTTTAGCTGATAGGGCTGCTGCAGTTGATCCTGTAATTGATAAATTCGGGTTAGCAATTGCTGTTTTATGTTGACTGAATTACCACGCTCAAGACCGGTTAGCACAACAGCGAATTCGTTCGCGCTCAAACGTGCCAGGAATGAGTTGGCTTTGGTTGAGCTTTTCAGCCTTTCTGCCACGCGTTTTAGCAGCAAATCACCCATGTCCGAACCCAGGGTGTTATTCAGTATTTTAAATTTATCGATATCGCATAGAATTAATGCACCGTTTTGTCCGTCTTCTTTATAAGTTGCGAGCTGATCCTGTAAATGATCCAACAAAGAGCGGCGGTTCGCTAATCCGGTTAACGCATCGTTGTAAGCCAGGTAACGGATACGCTCACTGGACTCAACTTCTGCACTAATGTCTGTGATCGTTGCTACAAAATGTCGTTCTTTTTGTTGGTTGTAGCGTACTTCTGAAATACTTAAACGGACAGGGAAAGTTTTACCAGAGCGCTTTCTCACATTAACCTTACCTTGCCAGGCAACTCTGCGGGCTAGTGTGTTCTTAATATTCTCCAGTAATTTATCGGCGTGCTCAATATAGTCTTCAATATTGAGTTTACTTCCTTTTATCCGATCCAGGTCATCTCCGGTGAGTCGCGTAAACGCCTGGTTAGCTAACAAAACACGATTGTGTTCGTCGAATAGCAACAAGCCGTCATCTATGGCGCTAATAACCTCATAAAGTTGCTCTGCCGACATTTGAGCTAACTTTTGCTGTTGCTGTAAGCGTCTGTCTATCTGAGAGGCTATAATGGCCATGAGAGCGGTTAAACAGGAGCCAACTCCGACAACGTAAGCCAGCCAGTTACCATGGCCGGTGAAGACCGCATCGGGCTCCCGGGTGGGGTAAAAATTGGCTGCTATCATGGCGGTATAGTGCATACCAGAAATAGCCAGAGCAATAATGGCGGCAACAACAATTTGTGCACTTCTTCGTTTGAACCAATTGGTTCTTTCCGACTTTTTATAATGACGATATGCCAATAAAGCAATAATGCCCAGCGATACGGCGACAACCACCGAAAGTACAAACCAGAGAGGGTCATAACGAAGGTGGGCTGGCATTTCCATTGCAGCCATTCCGGTATAGTGCATCAGACCAATACCTGCGCCTAAAACGGTGCCTGCAACCAGAGTCGCGCTAACCGACGACAAGGACACTTGAATCTTCATGGCAATAAAGCTGCCGACAATGGCTGGAATAACTGAAATAAGAGTTAACAACACGCCATGACTCATGGGCAGTTGAAGCTCAAAAGCCAGCATGCCAATAAAATGCATACTCCAGACACCAATGCCTGAAATGACGGCGCTGACAACTAGCCAACTATAGCGAGCAACCTTAGACTGATATATTTGTACACGTTCCAGTGTGAGTATCGCGGTATAAGAAGCAAGCAGTGCGACACAATAGGAGAGTACGACTAGCCCTGGGTTATGGGAGCCATTTATAGGGAGTTGGGTAAATTGACCCAAATCGAAAAATGCGTACAGGGTTTCAAGCATAAATTTAATTTTACCAGAGCCGTTGGCTGGAATACTAAAACTATTTAATACTTTGCACTACGACACTGAGTCCCGAAAGTATCATTAGTACCAGTGTAAATTGCCTAAAACGTTGCTCTGACACATGCTGTTGGAGTCTTTGCCCGACGCTGGCGCCAATGAGCGCGCAGGGTAGTAAGGTAAGCACCAGATAAAGATGGGGCTCGGCATAAATAGACTGACGCGAGAAGTTCGCGACGTTTGCCATGGCAATGCAGCAGAAAAACAGACTGAGCGTAGCGCGAAACTGCTGTTTGGGAATACGGGCATTGGCCAGAAATAAAACAATAGGAGGCCCGCCTAATGTCATTAGCCCGTTGAGCAAGCCAGAGCCGGTACCCACCGCAATATGTCCGGGCGCATGTTCAGCCGTTGGTAGTTGTTTACCGCTGGCTAAAGCGAGTGCAACAGCGAGTATAACGAAACCAAGAACCAGTTTAATAAACTGCTCGTTTACGGTTAACAGTAAAGATCCCGATACCAGAGAGGCAATGACACCTGACAAAATTAGCCACTTCCATTGAGACGGGCGAGCCGCCTCCCTGTTTTTCCAATAGATCCAGCCGCCAATCACGATATTAATGACAGACAGTGCGGGCGTAAGTACGCTAATAGGGAACCACAGCGCCAGAATTGGGACGGCTAATAAACCGGAGCCAAAACCGCTTACCCCCTGAACCAAAGCTGCGAAGAAAAATACTATTGCGGCAGCGAAATACTCCAAATGAACCTCTTTTGTCTTATAATGCTGAAAACGGCTTTTCAGTCACGCCAATAGTCTTCATAATGATAACAGGAAAAACAACGGAGCTGAGCATGCGGGTGACTCTGGTCGTGTTGTTGGCCTTGTTCCTTGCGTTACAATACCGTCTGTGGTTTGGCAAAAACAGCCTACCGGATTATTGGCGGTTGCAGCAAGAAGTCAGCAATCAGAAAAATACAAATGAAAATCTGGAAAGACGTAATCAACTCATTTACGCAGATATTGAAGATTTGCGCGAAGGGGAAGATGCGTTGGAAGAGCGTGCCCGTAACGAATTAGGGATGGTAAAAAAGGATGAAATTTTCTTTCGTCTTGTGCCTGATCGTAATCCATAGCCTGAGCGGGTGAGCGAGATGAAGAGTGAGTCAGAAAGCCACGCATACAGCCCGCTTGATTCGTTAATGGCTGTGATCCCTGCGGCTGGCAACGGAAGCCGGATGCAGGCAAACATCCCTAAGCAGTTTCTCACGGTCGCTAACCGGACTTTGCTGGAGTACAGCATAGAAGCCGTATTGAACGATGCGCGGGTTGAACAGGTTTTCGTTGCGGTTTCTGACCCTAATGCTGAATACCTTATTGAACTTAAAAAAAGCCTGCCAACAAAGGTTCATTTTGTTAAAGGTGGCAATAGCCGCGCCGAATCCGTATTGTCAGGAGTTAAAGTTGCTGTTTCGCAAGGGGCTACCCATGTGCTGGTGCATGACGCGGCACGCCCATGCTTACCGAAAACGGCATTAACAGCTGTTATTAATACCGGATTAAAGGACCCTCAAGGTGCAATTCTTGCCATTCCGGTAAGGGATTCCTTAAAACGCGCAGTTATCTCTGTCAATGATGAAGCCGGTGTTACCCATATAGAATCCAGTGTTGACCGTGAAGCATTGTGGCAGGCACAGACACCGCAAGTTTTTAATGCAGAGCGTTTACAACAGGCCATTGAGCACATGGGTGCGTTAAACCCTCAGTTAACTGATGAAGCTTCTGCTATGCAGTGGTGTGGTTTCCAGCCGGCGCTGATTCCCGGCTCTATCCGCAACTTAAAAGTGACTCACCCGGAAGATTTTGAATGTGTTCGCGACTGGTTATTAGCGAACAATAATGATCATAAAAATTAAAGAGGACATCGTTCATGAAAATCCGTGTTGGTCATGGTTATGACGTTCATCGTTGGGGTTCTGATAAGCCTTTGATTTTAGGGGGCGTTGAAATAGAACATCACCAGGGACTTATCGCTCATTCTGACGGAGATGTTGTTCTGCACGCTGTCACTGACGCGGTATTAGGTGCTTTAGCTTTGGGTGATATTGGTCAGCACTTTCCTGATACCGATGAGCGCTATGCTGGTGCGGATAGTGCCGAATTACTGAGTCATGCGGTAAGTCTATGTCAGGAGAAAGAGTTTAAGACCGGTAATATTGACGTAACCGTTGTCGCTCAGGCTCCCAAGATGGCTCCTCATATTGACGATATGCGGGCCAGCATCGCCCAGTGTTTAAAAACCTGCATCGATAATGTGAATGTCAAAGCGACAACGACAGAGAAGCTTGGCTTTGTCGGGCGTGAAGAAGGTATTGCCTGTCATGCCGTAGTTCTGATGGAGTCATTTTAATGTTGGCACCCTCACAAGTGTCTTTAGCTGAGCTACCACGTTTACATAAAGGCGACAGACCGCAGGCCGAATTTAAACAGACGCCGGAAGATTTTCAGGTTATTGAACAGCTGGATGTTGCCGATGACGGTGAAGGTGAGCACCAGTGGCTTTGGGTTAGGAAAACCGGAGCTAATACAAATTTTTGTGCGGAAAAAATTGCCCGTTTTGCCCGAGCATCAGAAAGAAATGTCAGTTATTCCGGGTTAAAAGATCGTCAGGCAGTGACCTGGCAATGGTTTTCCATTCAGCTACCCGGCAAAGAAACGCTTAACTGGAATGAGTTAAACGATAAAGAAATGTCGGTTGAGCGAGTGATACGCAGAACTAAAAAGTTAAAGACGGGTTTTCACCGCGCGAACCGCTTCGTTATTCGGTTAGCTAATGTCAGCTCCCGAGAGGCGCTGGAACAACTCTGGCAAGGAGTGAGTGAGCGGGGCGTAATAAATTATTTTGGCGAGCAGCGCTTTGGCCGTAACGGAGATAACGTTGCCCAGGCAGAGCGCTGGCTTATGGCGAGCCGCCCTCCGCGGATCAGCCGCACTAAGCGAAGCCTCTATTTGTCTGCACTGCGCAGCTATTTATTTAACGAGATAGTGGCTGAGCGAATACGTCAGTTTGGTGTAGAAGGCACTTTGGCAGGTGATTGTGTCATGCTGGAAGGCTCGCAGTCGGTTTTTACCGTAGAGCAATGGGATGATGAACTTAAACAGCGGCTGGCAAATAATAATATTTACTTAACGGCACCTTTAGCAGGAAGCACAAATAAGCCCTTAGTGAAGGGAGAAGCCGACGCCTTTGAACAAAGCTTATTACAACCTTTTGATAGCTGGTTACAGGCACTGAGAAAGTTGCGCGTAGACGCGGCTCGCCGGGCTATTCTGTTGCGCGTAGAAAAACCAGAAGTTAGTTGGCAGGGCAAGGACGCAGAACTTCGTTTTACGCTTCCGTCCGGTGCTTATGCAACAACCGTATTAAATGAAATTGTGGACTTAAGTGGTGAATCCAGATGATGAAAATTTTATTAAGTAATGACGACGGCGTACACGCTCCGGGTATTCTCGCGTTGTACCAGGCTTTAAAGGAAGTGGCAGACGTAAGAGTGATAGCTCCGGACCGTAACTGCAGTGGTGCCAGTAACTCATTAACCTTACATAATCCCTTGCGGGTGCGTCGGCTGGATAATGGTTTCTATTCTGTTAATGGTACGCCCACAGACTGTGTTCATTTAGGCACAAATTCGCCGATGGCTGAAGACGTAGATTTAGTCGTGTCCGGTATTAATGACAGCCCTAATATGGGTGACGATGTGCTTTACTCGGGTACAGTGGCAGCCGCAATGGAAGGGCGCTTTATGGGGCTGCCTGCTATTGCTGTGTCAATGGGTGGTCGTGGACACGACTACTATGATACCGCCGGGCGGGTCGTGGCAGAAATTGTCGCTAATATGGAAAACGATCCGCTGCGACTTGATACAGTACTGAATATCAATGTGCCTTACACGACTTACGATAAGCTAAAAGGCACCTGGGTGACTAAATTGGGACGTCGGCATCGCGCAGAGACCATGGTTCACGACCGGGACCCTTTTGGCAGCGAAATTTTTTGGTATGGTCCAATTGGGCATCATGCAAGTGATGAGGCTAATACCGATTTTACCGCGATTCATGAAGGTTATGTCTCTATTACACCGTTAAGCCTGGATATGACCGCGCAACGACACACCGATACACTGACAGACTGGTTAGAACAACAAAAATGATGATTAGTAATGGGCAGTCGCGGGTTAAGCGACTGATTCAACAATTAGAAGATCTCGGCATTACCAACAAAGAGGTTTTGCGGGTGATATCTGAAACCCCAAGACATCTGTTTATGCCCGAGTCGTTAGCTCACAAAGCCTATGAAAATACGGCGTTACCTATTGGTAACGGACAGACTATTTCGCAGCCATTAATGGTGGCAACAATGACGCAGTTATTAATGCAGCACCATTGTAAAAATGTGCTGGAGATAGGCACAGGGTCGGGTTATCAGACGGCGGTTCTGGCTCAGCTGGTTGATAAAGTTTTCAGTGTTGAGCGTATTGCCACATTGCAGTACCAGGCCAAGCGACGTATGCGGCAGTTGGATTTACATAATGTCGCCATGCGTCATGGCGACGGCTGGAAAGGCTGGCGCAGCAAAGGTCCGTTCGACGGCATTATTGTTACCGCAGCCGCCAGTGATATACCTCAGGATTTAGTTGATCAGCTTGCCGATGGCGGCGTGATGATTATTCCGGTCGGCGAGCAGAACCAGTCGCAGAGCTTGGTAGTTATGCGCCGTTTTGGTGATTCTCTGGAACAACAGCGTATTGGTGATGTACGTTTCGTGCCTTTGGTTAAAGGAGATGTCATTTGAAGCTGTTCTCCGCGCTGTACGATAAAGTATTATCCTGGACTCAGCATCCCAGAGCAGACATTATCCTTGGCCTGTTGAGTTTTGCAGAGTCGGTGATATTTCCTATTCCACCCGATGTCATGCTGGCGCCAATGGCTATGACTCAGCCTAAAAGGGCGTGGCGATTAGCATTTCTGACGACAGTTACTTCAGTTGCAGGCGGAATTTTAGGCTACTTTCTCGGCTATTGGGCCTATGAATCATTGGTTCTGCCGGCGGTTGAGGCACTTGGCTACGAATCGAAACTGGTTACTGTTCAGGGCTGGTTTTCGGACTGGGGTGTGTGGATAGTGTTTATTGCAGGCTTTTCTCCCATTCCTTATAAATTATTTACAGTAACGGCCGGTGTTATGCAGATAGCGTTTTTCCCTTTTGTTATTGCATCGGCTATCAGCCGCGGTATGCGCTTTTATTTGGTCGCCTGGTTGTTACGTACCGGTGGTCCCGAAATGGGCATAAAACTTCGTGAATATGTTGACCGCATTGGCTGGACACTGGTAATACTGGTTATTATTGGGTACGTAATAGCGCAGTTGGTATAAATGATGTTGGTATCGTCCGGGGCAATTAAGCAATCTGTATTATTGGTGTTTGCCATAATTCTACTGCAGGCCTGCAGTGGCCGGTCAGCACCTGCACCGGTCGAAGAGCTTTATACCGGAAAAACTTACCTCGATTTTGAAGCCAACTCGATTAACGACAATGAGTATGAAGTTCAGCCCGGAGAAACACTCTATTCAATCGCCTTCCGGGCTAACCTGGATGTCCAGGATATTGCCCAAATCAATAATTTACACAAACCTTACACTATTTATCCGGGACAAAAGTTGAGTCTGGAGAGCGCACCGCATCGGGGCGCCACCACAGCCAGAAAGGCGCAGCGAACAGCTAGTGCTAAACAGAATAAAGAAGACTCTGATTACACACAAAATAATATAAAAACGCCCGTTGCTAATAAGAAACAGAAAGGGTATGGTCAAAAAACGAGCACAAGAAAAACGGTTGCAAAACAAACCGATAAGGGTAGCAAGAGCCAACCGATACAGCGAATTGAACGGCCTGAAGTGGCGCAGCCGAGCAATAACAATATTATTTGGCGCTGGCCTTCATCGGGAAAAATAATAGCTGACTTTTCGTTGCGTGAACAAGGCAATAAAGGAATAGATTTTGCCGGTAGCAGGGGAGATTCAGTTAACGCTGCGGCGGCAGGAAAAGTGGTTTATGTTGGAAGCGCATTACACGGGTTTGGTAATTTAATCATTTTGAAACATAACGATGATTTTATTACTGCCTACGCTCACAACGAAGACATTCTGGTGAAGGAAAAAGAATGGGTGGACGTAGGAGAGACTATCGGACGTATGGGAGATTCTGGTAGTTCTCGTGTGAAATTACATTTTGAAGTTCGTTTCCGTGGTAAGTCGGTCAATCCGAGGCATTACTTACCCAAATCTCGCTAGTCATGTGGGAATAATAATAACAAGATAAGGAAGTCGACGTGTGTTGTAACACGGTGTTCAGTATAACAGGAGCTTGTTATGAGCCGCATAAAGGAAGAAGCAGTTGAAAACGTCGAAGCTAATGAAGAAGAGTCTATTGTAGATAGCACGGACAGTGCTGCAGAAGAGTTGGAAGAGGCGTTATCGTCGTCTTCAACCCAATATCAAAAGAAAATGGACGCGACGCAGTTATACCTGGGGGAAATAGGTTTCTCTCCGTTACTGACTGCTGAAGAGGAAGTCTTTTATTCCCGCCGCGCATTGAAGGGTGACAAAGCAGCTCGCCGTCGTATGATTGAAAGTAATCTGAGGTTGGTTGTTAAAATTGCCCGCCGTTATTCTAATCGCGGACTGCCTTTATTAGATTTAGTTGAAGAAGGTAACCTGGGGCTTATCCGGGCGGTTGAAAAATTCGACCCTGAACGCGGATTCCGCTTCTCAACTTACGCTACCTGGTGGATACGACAAACTATTGAGCGCGCTATTATGAATCAAACGCGCACCATTAGGTTGCCGATTCACGTCGTTAAAGAGCTTAATGTGTACCTTCGTGCTGCCCGTGAACTTGCGCATAAACTGGATCACGAGCCAACCGCCGAAGATATTGCGAAAAGCCTCGATAAGCCAGTAGGCGATATCACCAAAATGTTGCGTCTGAATGAACGCATTGGTTCGGTAGATACACCGATAGGCGGCGATAACGACAAAGCCTTGTTGGATATTCTGACCGATGATGCTGATACCGGACCTGAAGGTGTCTTGCAGGATGAAAACCTAAAAGGGAATATCACTGAATGGTTGCAGTCGTTAAATCAGAAACAACGAGAGGTGTTGGCTCGCCGCTTTGGACTGATGGGCTATGAGCCTTCGACCCTGGAGGATGTTGGGCGTGAAATAGGGCTTACACGGGAGCGAGTACGACAGATACAAGTGGAAGCCCTGCGTAAATTACGCGATTCGTTAAAGCAGCAAGGCCTAACATTAGATTCACTATTTACTGCTCAGTAAACACAACAGTTAATGAAAGTACTTAACGTACTGAAAAGGCTCAACTTTGTGTTGAGCCTTTTTGTTTCTGCTGCCATTGGTACAGAATATCCAACGCCTGTTTCGGCGTCAGATCATTAATATCCAGTTGTTCCAGCTCATCAAGCAGTGGGTCGCGTTTTTCTGCATGAGACGGCATGGTGGTTTCAGGTGGAGGGGTGAGCTCCATGGTGGTTTGTTTAGGTTCGTTTAAAACACCGTGGTGAGTATGCTCCAGCTCTGATAACTTTTGTTTTGCTTTATGAATGACATGATCCGGCACTCCGGCCAATTTAGCTACTTGTAAACCAAAGCTCTGACTGGCTGCTCCTGGACTGACTTTATGCAAAAAGGCGATAGTATCGCCATGTTCTTTCGCATCGACGTGAACGTTTACCGTGGCTGGTAACTCTTCTGCCAATTCCGTTAACTCAAAGTAATGAGTGGCAAATAAGGTCAGACACTGGAGCTGTCGGGACAGGTAATCTGCACAAGACCACGCCAATGATAAGCCGTCATAGGTTGAAGTACCGCGGCCAATCTCATCCATAAGCACCAGACTTTTTGCAGTGGCATTATGCAGAATGTTTGCTGTTTCTGTCATTTCTACCATAAAAGTTGAACGGCCTGAGGCCAAATCATCAGAGGCTCCAATACGGGTAAAGATACGATCGATGTCGCCAATAATTGCCTTATCAGCCGGTACATAGCAGCCCATGTGCGCCAGAATAACGATTAGCGCGGCTTGTCGCATGTAAGTTGATTTTCCCCCCATGTTGGGACCCGTAATCATCAGCATACGTTGCTGCGGTGTCAGCGACATAGGGTTTGCAATAAAGGGGGCATCGCTCAACTGTTCGATAACCGGGTGACGGGCGGCTTCCAATTCAATTAAGCTGGTTTCCTTTTGCAATTGTGGGCGACAATAACGGTAATTGTCGGCCAACTTGGCAAAACAACATAAAGTATCGAGTTGAGCCAGGCCTGAAGCGCTTTTTTGCAGCGCGTTTACCTGTGGCAATAAGTGCTCAAAGAGTTGGTCGTAAAGCCATTTTTCTCTCGCCAGAGAACGAGCCTGAGCATTCAGAACTTTGTCTTCGTGCTCTTTTAGCTCAGGAATAATATAGCGCTCTGTATTTTTCAGTGTCTGGCGGCGCTGATAATCATCGGGTACTGCTTCTGATGACTGTCGGCTGACCTCAATGAAGTAACCGTGAACTCTGTTATAGCCAACTTTTAATGTAGCAATGCCACTTCTTTCACGCTCGCGCTGTTCCAGTTGTTTCAGATAGTCGGTAGCACCGGTTGCAAGGTCGCGCAGTTCATCAAGTTCTTTATCATACCCTTCGGCAATAACTCCCCCGTCGCGGATCAATAAAGGTGGCTGCTCAATAACGGCTTTAGCCAGTAAGTCGACAACTTCTGGAAAGGGTTCAATGATGTCGTGCAGATAACTCAGCGAACGGTGAGACAAAAATGCTCTGACTTCCGGTATTCTAGCCAGACTGTCGCGCAAACGGGCAAAGTCTTTCGGACGCGCGCTTCGTAAGCCCACACGGGCAACAATACGTTCAATATCGGCTAATTGTTTTAATGTTAGCTGTATATTTTCAAAATTCAGATTTTCTTTTAACGCGTCGACAGCGTCATAGCGTTGGTTTAGTTCCTGATGATTGCGAATCGGGCGTTGCAACCAACGTTGGAACTGACGGCTACCCATAGCCGAAACGGTTTTGTCGAGTACCGCCGAAAGGTGTGTATCGCCTTCGCCCATGCTTTGCTGCAGCTCAAGGTTTCTGCGTGTTGCTGCATCGAGAATAATAGCGTCTTGCGGATGTTCCGTTACTAGTGCCTGAATATGAGGCAGAGCAGCGCGTTGGGTTTCTTTTACATAATGCAAAATAGCACCGGCAGCTGCCAGGGTAGGCTCATTATTTTTGATACCAAAGCCTTCTAAATGCTGAGTGCCAAACTGGCGCGTCAGCAGCATAAACGCGGTTTGCTGCTCAAACTCCCAGGCCGGTCGGCGTTTGCATTTTGCTTTTGCCAAAGGCAGCCCGGCTAAGGAAATAGACTCTGGATAGAGCAGTTCGGCAGGTTCTAAACGCTGCATTTCCGCAGCCAGTTGTTCATTGGAATGCGCTTTGGTTAGCCAGAAACGGCCACTACTTAACTCCAGACTGGATATCGCGTATTCCGCTTCTGGCTGTTTCGGATTCAACGGGCAAATAGCAACTAACAGATTCTGTCTTTTTTCTGCTAACAGCGACTCGTCAGTGACGGTTCCCGGTGTGACAATACGCACGACTTTTCTTTCAACCGGGCCTTTACTGGTTGCCGGATCGCCAATTTGTTCGCAGATGGCAACGGATTCACCCATATTGACCAGGCGCGCCAGATAGTTTTCTACTGCGTGATAGGGAACACCTGCCATTGGAATAGGTTCACCATTACTTTGCCCCCGCGCGGTGAGGGAGATATCCAGCAGTTGGGCTGAGCGTTTGGCGTCTTCAAAAAACAGTTCGTAAAAGTCCCCCATACGATAGAATAAAAGCATGTCAGCATGCTCCGCTTTTATACGTAGGTATTGCTGCATCATTGGGGTATGTGATTGGATCTGTTTATCAGAGAATTCAGGCATAATTGATTATTCTTATCTGGAGCCAGTGTTATGTTAGCAACCACGGCAATCGCGCCGCAAACCTTTAAACTCGCGGAACAAGTGGGTTCGAGTCTACAGCAGAAGCAGCAGACATTATGCACCGCAGAATCTTGTACCGGAGGAGGGATAGGATACGCTATTACCGAAGTTGCTGGAAGTTCTGCTTGGTTTAATGGTGGATTAATCACCTATACTAACGCCCTTAAGCAAAAGCTGTTGTTGGTTAAGCCCAGCGTACTGGAAAAGCACGGAGCAGTTTCCGAGGCTTGTGTTCAGCAAATGGCCACTGGTGCCATAGTGGCATGTGATGCCGATTGGAGTATTGCAGTGAGTGGTGTTGCAGGGCCTGCAGGTGGCACAGCGGATAAACCGGTGGGACTGGTGTGGATGGCGATAGCAAATGGTGAAAGCTGTTGGTGCTGGTCTGAACAATTTGCAGGTGATCGCTCTCAGGTGCGTTTACAAACCTTAGATACAGTTCTGGATAAACTTATAAATCTAATTGAATTACAATAACTTACTTTTGTTTTAGTGAAAAAATAAGAACAACGCTTGATACTGTAAATGTGTACAGTATACTGTTTATAAAACCAGTGATTAATAACGGAGCTTATAATGAGCAATGATCGTCAAAAGGCGTTAGATGCAGCGCTCGGACAAATCGAACGTCAATTTGGTAAAGGTTCTATCATGCGTCTGGGCGATAACCAGACTCTCGATATCGATTCTGTTTCAACCGGTTCGTTAGGGCTGGATATTGCTCTTGGTATTGGTGGCTTACCTTTTGGCCGGGTTGTAGAAATTTACGGTCCTGAGTCCAGTGGTAAAACGACTATGACTCTGGAAGTGATTGCCGAAGCGCAAAAAATGGGTAAGACCTGTGCCTTCGTTGATGCTGAGCACGCGTTAGACCCGATTTACGCAGAAGCTTTAGGTGTTAACGTTGATGACTTATTAATATCGCAGCCAGATACCGGTGAGCAGGCTTTAGAAATTTGCGACATGTTGGTTCGTTCCGGCGCAGTCGATATTGTTATTGTTGACTCGGTAGCCGCACTGACACCAAAAGCTGAAATTGAAGGCGAAATGGGCGATAGCCATGTTGGTTTACAGGCTCGTTTAATGTCTCAGGCTTTGCGTAAGTTGACTTCGAACATTAAGAAATCCAATACCATGTGTATTTTCATCAACCAAATTCGGATGAAAATTGGTGTGATGTTTGGTAACCCTGAAACCACAACGGGTGGTAACGCACTTAAGTTTTACTCTTCTGTTCGTCTGGATATTCGCCGTACCGGTGCATTGAAAGAAGGTGACGAAGTTGTCGGCAACGAAACCCGCGTAAAAGTGGTTAAGAACAAGGTTGCTCCACCGTTTAAAGAAGCGCATTTCCAAATTTTATACGGCAAAGGCATTTCTAAAGAAGGTGAGCTGATTGACCTGGGCGTTAAACACAAGATGGTTGATAAAGCCGGTGCCTGGTACAGCTATAACGGCGATAAAATTGGTCAGGGTAAAGCTAACTCAATGAAGTTTTTGCAGGACAACCCTAAAATTGCCGATGAATTAGAAGGTCGTATTCGCGAATTATTGTTGTCGAAACCAGAAAAGAGAACAAAAGAAATTCGAGAAGCTGAGCGCGCTGCTGCTAGAGAAGACGCGAATAGCGAAGTTAAGGCCGACAAGAAAACAGAAAAGAAAGGTAACGAGAAAGATGATATCAGTTTGTCATAACTGATTTATTTTTTGGAATAACAAACCGGAGCTTATTGCTCCGGTTTTTTTATGAGCAAAAGTTACTGAAACGCACTTTTGGGTGAGCTTACTGAGAACAGCTCCTGATAAAGTTTAGCGGCATACCCGTCAGTCATGCCGGAAAGGTAATCAGAAATTACGCGTAGAGCATTTCCACCTTTTTGTCGCTGTTGCAGATAACGTAAACGGGTATTTTCAGGCAATAAGCGTTCCGGCTCTACGGCTAAAACCTCAAATAGCTCCATAACAATTTGTTGGCCTTTAAACTCCTGTGCCTGCATTTCGGGCTTTCGAATCACCCATTTAAAAATAAATTGCTTTAACGAGTTGAGCAGAATTTTTTCGGCGGCTCCTAACTGAACTTCATATTGCAGCAAAGGACAGTCAAAATCGTATTCATTAGAGTTTAGCCTTGCTGAGGTCAGCAGCCGGTTCACTAATCCTCCTACTGCCTGCTTGCGAAGGTGATGGCTGCCAGAAAAAAGATCTTCGGTTAACTTTTGGGCGCTAAAATTGGAAAGCTCTGCTTCAAGTTGCTGTAAATCGGAGAACATGTGTTCTTCCCAGTGATGCCGCTGGATCAGGCCGACAACAATGGCATCCTCAAGATCGTGAACGCCGTATGCGATATCGTCTGCGGCTTCCATAATCGATGCATCAATACTTTTTAGAGCACTTTTTCCGTGGGTAGTTTGTGCGGGTTCGTGCACTAATGCCTGAAAATTTGTCTTATCGTTAGTGCTTAGCGGCTGAAGTACCCAGTTTAACTGTTCTGAGTCATCATCATATAAAGCTTTTGGCGGTAGCCATTCGCGAGTGGGTAAATGACGAAAGTTTGTTACCTCAGGGGGAAGTTCTTGTCTTCGGATTGCGCTGGCTAATACCGGATACTTTAACAGCCCCAACAGAGTTCTTCGGGTTAAGCTCATGCCATGCTCAGGTGTGTAAGCTTCAAGCTGGGTGACAATACGAAATGTCTGGCCGTTACCTTCAAATCCGCCGTTATTGCGCATCATATAATTAAGAGCAATTTCACCGCCGTGGCCAAATGGTGGATGGCCTATGTCGTGAGCCAGACATAAAGACTCGAGCAAAGGTTCTGAAAGCTCTAGTTGCTCAGCTAGTGCCGGATGCTGGTTACTTAAATGAACTACCAGGCTGGCACCAATTTGACTGGCTTCCAGCGAATGGGTCAGTCGTGTGCGGGGGAAGTCATGCATACCAACATACATAACCTGAGTTTTTGCCTGCAGCCGTCTGAATGCCGCACTGTGAAGAATTCGGGCTTTGTCCCGCTGAAAGTTTGTGCGGGTATCGTTAGGGCGCTGCTCCGATGTACCTGACTGACGTTCTGTCCAAATCATCTAACTGCTCAGTGATGTTGTTGACGAATGAGTAATCATAGTACGATAGATGCATTATTAAGAAAAGTAGGAAACAACAGATGTCAGAAGTAAAAGTCGCTTTAGCTCTGGGCTCTGGGGCAGCCAGGGGATGGGCACATATTGGAGTGATCAAAGCGTTAGAAGAGATGGGTGTCCGTATTAATATGGTGGCCGGTACATCAATTGGCTCGTTAGTGGGGGCTGGTTATGCGTCCGGGCGGTTGGCGGAGATAGAACAATGGGTTCAGGGCATGAACCGTTGGGAAGTGTTTAATTTGCTGGACTTTGGTTTTAACCACGGCGGTATTATTGGTGGAGAGAAAGTCTTTAACCGTGCTCGAGAGGAATTTGGGCAACGTAATATTGAAGACTTACCTGTTACTTATGGAGCAGTGGCTACCGATTTATATAGTGGTCGTGAGATTTGGTTGCGCAACGGTGACCTTTACGATGCTTCCAGAGCTTCCTGCGCGATGCCGGGAATCTTGTCGCCTAAGTCATTCGATGGTCGCTGGTTAATTGACGGTGGCTTAGTTAACCCGGTTCCTGTGTCTTTATGCCGCGCTTTGGGTGCCGACTTTGTTATTGCTGTTCACCTTAACTCACAGTTGAACTCTAAGGCGCAACAACGAAAAGGACGCAGTATTCCGCCTCAGACAGAAGCTGAACAGTTGGATAAAGAAAAGGCTGATACGGAGATTCAGGATAACGAAAACGGCTTTTTCGATAATATGTGGTCGGGCAGTAAAGAGTATCTGGATAGCTTTAAAGAACGCTTTAGGAATAATGGTGAGAAAGCACCCGGTATGTTCAGTGTTATGGCCAGCTCCATAGATATTATGCAGGAGCGTATTACTAAAGCTCGCATGGCAGGCGATCCACCCGATATCTTAGTGCAGCCTAAGCTCGGCCATATTGGCATTATGGAGTTTTATCGAGGTCAGGAAGCTATTGATCTTGGTTACGAAACAACTACCAGAATGCGTGATTTGATCATGGAAGAAATTGAACTCTATCGTGAGCGCAGAGGTTAATAGGAATCTCTCACCTGAAAAGATAAGGCCGCTTCGTCTGGTCTGAGACGAAACGGCTTTTATTGTTAATAACCAGCGGCGTGCCCATCCTTACGGCTTTCAGAAGCACCAATATAAACATCTTCTTCATGGTCTTTCCAGATAGCCTGATAGCCACCGTAGGGTCCCACGGCTTCCTGCAATGTGTGCCCCATTTTTATTAGCTTACGGCGAGTGTTTTTTGAGAAACCATTTTCCAGACTAACAACGCCACCATCTTCCATTACCGATCCTGTTGGCTGACTCGAGCCTGTATGCAGAATACGCGGCGCGTCACCGGCTTCTTGCAGGTTCATGCCAAAATCAATGAGGTTGATAAGAATTTGTGCATGCATTTGTGGCTGAGTAGCTCCTCCCATAACTCCATAGCTCATAATCGGCTTTCCGTCTTTAGTGACGAAGGCAGGGATAATGGTATGGAAAGGGCGTTTACCTGGTTCAAATACGTTACGGTGGTTTGGATCTAACGCAAAGAGCTCGCCCCGGTTTTGCAGAACGAAACCTAAGCCAGTTGGAGTGACGCCGGAACCCATACCGCGGTAGTTACTTTGAATGAGTGACACCATATTGCCGTCTTTATCGGCAGTGGTCAGATAAATAGTGTCACCCTCCGTTGGCGGGTTACCCGGCTCATATGAGCGTCCGGCGCGTTCAGAATTAATCAACTGCGCACGCTTTTTGCCGTACTCTTTGTCAATAAGGCCTTGAACAGGTACGTCATTGAACGCTGGATCCGAATAGTATTTAGCACGGTCTTCAAACGCCAGCTTTTTAGCTTCAACAAAGTGATGAATGTACTCAGGGCTATCATAACCCATGGCTTTGATATCAAATTGCTCAAGCATGTTCAGGATTTGCAGTGCCGCAATGCCTTGAGTATTTGGCGGTAACTCCCATAAGTCGTAGCCACGGTAGTTAGTGGATACGGGATCAACCCAGGTAGAGCTGTGTTGTGCTAAATCTTCATACGACAGAAAACCGTCGTGTTCTTCGACAAAGTCATTGATAGTACGGGCTATCTTCCCTTTATAAAAGCTGTCACGCCCTTCCTTTGCCAGTGTTTTGTAAGTATTAGCAAGATCGGGGTTTTTAAAACGTTCGCCTTTATCCGGAACGCTGCCGTCACGCATAAAGACATCGGCAAAGCCGGGGATATCTTTCAGTACTTCGGCGTTACGCTTCATGTAATAAGCAATAACTTCAGTAACCGGAAAACCGGATTCAGCATAGTTAATAGCTGGCTGTAATATTTTATCCATGCTTAACTCACCGAAGCGGTCGTGCAGCTCAAACCAGCCATCTACCGCCCCAGGAACGGATAAGGGGAGTACACCGCGAGCCGGAATTGATTCGTATCCGTTTTCTTTAAAATAGTCGAGCGTTAAGCTTTGCGGAGAACGGCCAGAGGCATTGAGGCCATGAAGTTTCTTAGCCTCAGCATCCCAGACAATGGCGTAGAGGTCGCCACCAATGCCGTTTCCGGTTGGCTCGACCAAGCCTAATACCGCATTAGCCGCAATAGCGGCATCTATTGCATTACCGCCTTCCTGCATAATATCTAACGCAACTTGCGTGGCTAATGGCTGGCTTGTTGCGGCCATTGCCGTTGGCCCCATAGCTTCCGAGCGGGTCGCAAAGTGATGTCCGGTAATACGGTCACCGGCAGTACTGGGTAAGGTTGTTGCCGCGCAAGAAAATGCGAGTGCCGCGGATGCAATAATATTTAATTTAGCCATAGTGATTACCTTTTTGTTTTTCTACCACTATAGGCGGGACTTCCAAAACAAAAAAGACCAGCCACGATGGGCTGGTCTTTTTATCAGTTACAAGGCGTAAATAGCTTAGCCTTTTTTGTCTCCATGGTAGTAATCATCAATGACACTTTCCATTTCAACAAATTTGTCCTGAAGCTCCTGTTCTGGTTCAGCGGTAATTTTGCTGAAGATAATAACCGCCAGAGTAGAGAGGATAAAGCCGGGAACTATTTCATAGACGTAAGCTGAGAGGTGCTCACCACCAAAGGTTGGTCCGTAAATCCAGAACAACACTGTGATAGCACCAGCTAACATACCAGCTAATGCACCGTTACGGTTCATGCGTTTCCAGAATAGACTGAGAATAACCACTGGACCGAATGCGGCACCGAAGCCAGCCCAGGCGTTACTGACCAGACTCAGAATGGTATTTTCTGGATCCCATGCTAACCAAATCGCAACTAAAGAGACCGCCAGAACCGATATTCTGCCAACCAGAACCAGTTCTTTATCTGTGGCATCTTTACGCAGGAAGGCTTTATAAAAGTCCTCGGTTAAAGAGCTTGAGCTAACCAGCAGTTGTGAGGAGATAGTACTCATAATTGCTGCGAGTATAGCGGCCAGCAGGAAACCACCAATTAAAGGATGGAACAAGAACTGCGAGAATATAATAAAGATAGTTTCTGCATCGGGCAGGGTCATCTTGGTTTCAGCGACATAAGCAATACCGACGAAACCTGTTGCCATGGCACCAATGATGGAAACTATCATCCATGAGACACCGATACGACGAGCGGCTTTAACATCGCTCACTGAGCGAATTGCCATGAAACGCACGATAATATGCGGTTGGCCAAAGTAACCAAGACCCCAGGCGAGCAATGAGACAATGCCAAGGAAGCCTAACATTTCGCCCGTTTTGGCATCTGTAAAGAACTGAATAAAGTCTGGGTTAATGTCTCCAACCTGACCAACAACGCTGCTATAGCCGCCAAGCTCTGCAAAGGCCACTATAGGTACTAAGACCAAAGCGACAAACATGATACAGCCTTGCACAAAGTCGGTCATACTCACCGCCAGGAAGCCTCCAAACAGGGTATAAGCACAGACTACGCCGGCTGTTACCCAGAGACCCGTGGTGTAGTCCATGCCGAAGGAGCTGTCGAACAGCTTTCCTCCCGCAACCAGGCTGGCTGAAGTGTACAAGGTGAAGAAGATGATAATAACGACTGAAGAAAAGATACGCAGACGACGACCTTTGTCTTTAAATCGATTAGCAAAGTAGTCGGGTATCGTAATTGAGTCGTTAGCAACCTCGGTGTAGGTTCTGAGGCGGGGCGCCACAATGACATAGTTTAAGAATGCACCAATGACCAGACCCACTGCAATCCACAACTGTGACACGCCAGAGACGTAAATTGCACCGGGTAAGCCCATCAACATCCAACCACTCATATCGGATGCACCTGCTGATAATGCCGTAACTGCAGGGCCTAAGCCTCGTCCTCCAAGCATGTAGCCTGAAACTGAGTCGGTAGACTTTTTATAGGCATAAAGCCCAATACCTAGCATGACAATAAAGTACAGCGCTAGTGATATCAGAGTACCTGTTTCCACATTAAACTCCCGTTTTTTAGTTTTTAGTCAGCGATCTTAGCGCTTCTGTCGCTGTTATATTGAATGTTCTGTTTTAAATGTTCGTGCAGCAATTGTTGAACATAAGTTTGCTGCGTGTCTTCTAGTACTATGTCTGTTTTATCAAACGCGATCATTTTACCACGATATAAAATTAAGATCTTATCGGCAATATGTTTCACTATTTGTGGCGAATGTGTCACTAAAATATAAGAAATACCCATATCTTTCTGTAGATCGAGCATAAGGTTAATGATTTGAGCTCTAATTGATGGGTCAAGTGCAACCAGAGCCTCATCAGCGACAACAATCTGCGGTTCCAGAATAATGGCACGCGCAATACAGACTCTTTGCTTTTGCCCACTGGACAGCATATGAGGATAAAACTCCCAGTGTTCCCGTAGCATACCGACGCGTTGCAAGGTTAAATTGACCCGCTCCTGGCGTTCGGCAGCCGTTAACTGGGTATTAAATAACAGGGGTTCTTCCAGTTGTTTACCTATGTTGAGATGCGCATTCAGGGAGTTTTCGCTGTCCTGAAATATCATACGAATATTGTTACATAGCTGCGGATAGTTATTGCTATGGAGCTTCTGGCCATTAAGCAGAATTTCGCCACTGGTTGCAGTATCTACCCCGCCAATAATTTGTGCCAGGGTCGATTTTCCCGATCCGGTCTCGCCCATTACAGCCAATATTTCTCCAGCCTCAAGAGTGAAAGACAAGGGTTCTATCGCTACCGACTTAGGAGTCCATGGCCAGCCTTTTCGGGAGCGATACGTTTTGCCGAGATTCCGAACTTCCAGTAAGTGACTCATGAGCTGCTATCCAGTAGCGGAAAATGACAATGATACACACGCTGTCTATCGTGAGTCGCCCGTGGGGCTTTAACGCAGGTTTTTTGAGCGTAAGGACATCGGGGCCCCAGACGACAACCAATCGGCATATGCCGCAATGTTGGTATAGAACCGGGTAGAGTCGGTAAGCGCGCCTTGTGAGGCAACTCTTGTTGTGTTTGTAATGACATGCGGAGCATCGAATCGGTGTAGGGGTGCGCCGGCTCTGACAAAATGTCGTGGGCGGGCCCAGTTTCCATCAACTGCCCACAATAGAGCAGTGTTAAACGTTTGGTCTCAGGCAAAATGGAGCCGACATCCTGAGAAATAAGTACAACGGACATCTTTTGGCTAACCGCCAGGCGCGCCAGCAAACGATGGATCTGTAAACGGGTTGAAGGCTCCATTGCAGTAGTGGGTTCGTCGGCAATAAGAAGCCTGGGACGGTGCGCAATGGCTATAGCAATACTCACCTTTTGCGCTATGCCTTGAGACAATTCAAAAGGGTAGCTTTCCATTATTGACTCGTGGTCGCGAATACCGACTCGATGAAGCAGTCTTTTAACCCGGGTTTTACGGTCAACTCGTCGACGCATGAATGTACCGCGAACATCCCCTTGTGGAATGGCCTCCACAATTTGTTGCTCGACTGTGCTGTTAGGATCCAGATAGGCATTGGGATCCTGAAAAATCATAGCCATATCGCGCCCGGTAATTTTCCGCCGCTGTTTAGGCGTCATTGCGAGTAAATCCTGACCGTTCCACCAGAGCCTATCGGCGGTAACCTGCCAGTTTGGATTTATAAAGCCCATAATGGCTTTTGCCAGCAGGCTCTTTCCCGATCCAGATTCACCTACAATACTATGAATTTCGCCCTCGGTAAGCTGCAGATTGACTTTATCCAATACTCGAACGATGCCGTGCGCTGTCTGCATTTCTACCGTCAGGTTGCGTATGTCGAGTAACTGCATTAGCTGTTGACCCTTTCTTTTAAAGCACGCCGCAGACTGTCTCCGACAATGTTAATGGACATAATGGTAATAAACAACGTTATGCCCGGTAGCACCATTGACCAGGGAGACAAGTAAACCTCGTCCAGGCTGCGCGCCAGCATACTACCCCATTCAGGAGTTGGCGCCTGAATACCCAGCCCAAGGAAGCTGAGAGCCGCAATATCCATAATAGCAACCGATAGAGACACCGTAAGCTGCATCACCAAAGTCGGTGTAACGTTGGGTAATATTACCCGATAGAGCAGATAGGCTTTTGAACAACCATTGAGTCGAGAGGCCGTAACGTAGTCCTTATGCCACTCTTCGTGCACCGCGTTGCGGGTAACGAAGATAAACTGCGGAATTAATGAGAGTGTTATGGCAAAGGCTACGTTGTTAAAACCCGTACCGAGAATCGCAATAATGATAAGAGCCATTAAGAAAGACGGAATAGACAGCAAGGTATCAAAAAGCCGCGACAAGCTTTGGTATTTTATGGTTCGGTCAATACCGGCAAGGGCCCCTATGCTCATGCCAATTATTGAAGATACTGCAACCATGAGTATTGGTAGGCCCAAACTGTACAGTCCGCCAATTAATAGTCGCGACAACATATCCCTACCTAAATCGTCGGTGCCAAATAAATAATTCATATTACCGCTCTCAACCCATGAAGGGGGAAGCGCAATGGCATCGGAGAACTGGGTTGATGTATTAAAAGGCGTCAGCAACGGGGACAGCAACACAACGAGTATCATTGCCAGCAGAACATATAAGGCAGCCATGGAGAGAAACCTTGACCGGAAGCTCTTCCAGACTAGCTTCAGTGGCGACGGGGTTTCATCGTGATGGTAAAGATTAACGTGTGGCATATTGTTCGTGCCTCACTATCGGGAATCGCCAGCCATGGTAAAGCTCGACCAGTAGGTTAAAGAACAAAATAACGAAAGCAAACATTAATACAGCTGCCTGGATAGTAGGATAGTCACGCTCAAAAATACTACGGATAAGCCAGTTGCCCATTCCCGGCCAGTTAAAAATGGATTCAACCACAATACTGTTAGTTAACAGTAAACTGAAGATGAGGGTGGTTTGTTGCAGCACCGATTGCACCGCATTTGGAATAGCGTGTTTTACTAATACTCGAAACTCATTTAATCCGCGGGCTCGGGCGGCTTTTACGAAAGGCTTTTGCAGCATTTCCTGGGTTGCGTTTCGCATTAAGCGCAGTAACAGCATCATCGGCATGATAGCCAATATGATTACCGGTAGAACAATATGATTCAAAGCGTCCTGAAGCGCCGCTGCCTTGTATTCGGAGTCGCTTAAAAAGACATCGATGAGAATTGAACCGGTTTGTGGTTCGACGCCATATAATGGGTTTATCTGACCGGTAATGGGAAACCAGCCTAGCTTTATGGCAAACAGCAGTATCATTAATTGAGCTAACCAAAATACCGGGATGGAGTAACCAACCATAGCCAGACTTATTACGGTTTGGTCGGAACGCTGTCGAAAGCGGGAGGCAGCAAATACGCCCAATGGTAGACCAAAAAATACGGCAACCAGTAAAGCCAAAAGAATGAGTTCGATTGACGCCATAAAGTGTTGAATGCCATCGGCAAATACCGGTGTACCATTACTCAGCGATAATCCCCAGTCTCCGGCAAACAGGTGTTGCAAGTAACTTAGGTATTGAATGGCCAGGTTCTGGTCGCCGCCGCGCAGTTCAACCATTAATGGGTAACTGCTCTGGAACGATCGGATGCCGCTCATATTGGTTATCGGGTCACCCGGAAACAAGTAATTAAGGCTAAAGCTAAACACCGTTAGTAAAAACACAGCAATAATAAAAACGCTTAAACGGCCTAAAAGATAGCGGGTCATTGTGATTCCTCCTCGGCCGTATCTTTAGTGGCCAGGCGAAAGTTAATGCCACCATAGGGGGGAAGCTCTACGCCGCTGATATTTTTTTGCTGTGCCTGAAAGCGTTTGGAATGGGCAATAGGCAGCAAAGGTTGCTGCTGATTCAGTAAGTGCTGAGCTGACTGATACAGAGCTTTACGTTCTTCCGGAACCGTGGTTGCAATGGCGCTGTAAAGCAATTGGTCAAAACCCGGGTGGCACCAGTTAGCCCGGTTGCCACCGGTAGCTACGGCAGCACAGCTCAACAGTGGTCTGAAGAAGTTATCAGGGTCAGCATTATCGGCATACCAACCAATGAGGACGGTATCGTGTTCACCACGAGAAAGGCGTCGGCGAAAGGTGTTCCACTCATAAGAAACAATGCTAGCAGAAACGCCAATTTGGGCTAAGTCTGACTGCATTAGTTCCGCCATTCTGCGAGCGTTCGGGTTGTAAACCCGCTGTACCGGCATAGCCCAGATATTTATATTTAAATTTGAATGACCGGCTTCTTTTAATAAGCGTTTAGCCTTTTCCGGATCATATTGATACTGGATACCTCGGTCATCATAAGCCCAGGACGTCGGCGGCAGTATTGACTGTGCCAGCTCAGCATTACCGTCATAGATGGTTTGAATAATCGCTTCGCGATTAATAGCGTGGCTCAGTGCCTGACGAACCAGAGGGTCATCAAAAGGTTCTTTCTCAGTATTAAATGCCCAGAAAGACACATTTGGACTCACCTCATCAGTGACAATTAACTGATCTCGGTTGAGAGCCTGCAACTCACTCACCAGCGGGTAAGGAATGATGTCACATTCGCCGGTAACCAGCTTAAGCATACGCTTGTTTGCATTAGGGGTAATAGAGTACACCAAATGTTCAATTCCGGGGCCTTCCCGCCAGTACCCAGGATGTCGGGAGTAACGTATTAACACGTCTTTGCGATAACTTTCGAAACGGTAGGGGCCGGTTCCTATCGGTAGAGCATCTATTTGTCCGGGGCGCTCTTCAATTAATAATTGTTGTGCGTACTCTGCGGATAAAATAACGGCAAAGTCTGTCGCCAGGTTCGCTAAAAACGAACTATCGGCATTATTCAGCACAATATCGACCGTCATTTTATCAATTTTGACAACTTTATTTATTAACTGGTCCAGCCCTGTGGCTCTGAAAAAGGGATAACTCCCTCCAACTTGATGATAAAGACTGGTTTCATCCAGCCACCGGTTAAAGCTGAACCGAACGTCTTCAGCGGTTAGTTCGCGGCTAGGCTGAAAGTAGCTGGTGGTATGAAATTTTACGCCTTCGCGCAAATGAAATCGATAACGAGTGCCGTTATCCAAAGTTTCCCAGCGCTTGGCTAGCGCTGGTACAAATTTTTGTTGCTCAGCATCGTAATCAATTAACCGGTCGTAGAGTTGAGCAGCGGTGGCATCAACGGTAGTGCCTGAGGTAACAAGCTGAGGATTAAAAGAAGCGGGGTTGCCTTCTGAGCAGTAAATAATACCGTTGGCCAGAGGAGCCGGCTCAGGTTCATCGGACTGACAGCCTGAGAGAAACGCTGCTGCAATAACAGCTACATTGGCGTACGCTTTAATCATTAGCTGCAGAAGCCCCTTCCAATAACTGATACTTCTTTAAGTATCCCCGTAACTGATGATAAGTCAGTCCAAGAAAATTAGCTGTTTTCTTTTGGTTAAACTGACATAAACGTAAGGCTTGTGACAAGACATCAATTTCGTACTCTTGCGATTTCTGCTTAAAGTTTATTGGCTGTTCAGCGTTTAATTTCGGCATATCAATTATTTCATTACTTTCAGCGTTGCTTTGCTCATCCGCTATTGGCTGTTGCGGTGCCGTTTTTTCTGTTACCGGAGCTTTTGGCCGGAACGGACTGTTAAATGGGTCAATGATAATGTCGTGAATAGGCACATGCCCATTTCCCAGCCGATATAAGCTACGTTCTACCGTGTTTTTAAGCTCGCGTACGTTACCGGGCCAATGATATTCAAGCAAGGTCTTACGTGCTTTCTCGGAAAAGCCACTGAATAACTCCAGTTCCATTTCGCGAGCCATGGAAATAGCAAAGTGCTCAGCAAGTAACATAATGTCGTCACGGCGTTCGCGTAAAGGCGGCAGGGTGATGACATCAAATGCCAGGCGATCCAGTAAATCTGAACGAAATTTGCCTTTGGCAGCGAGCGATGGAAGGTCTTCATTAGTAGCAGCAATGAGGCGAGTATCGACTTTAACTGAATGGCGGCCACCGACTCGCTCAAATTCTCCGTACTCAATAACCCGCAGCAGCTTTTCCTGAACTCGCAAGGACGTATTGGCTAATTCATCAAGAAACAGAGAGCCTCCGTCAGCGCGTTCAAAACGACCTTCGTGTTTTTTTGCGGCTCCGGTGAAAGCACCAGCTTCATGACCAAAGAGCTCACTGTCGAGTAAGTTTTCATTCAGTGCTGCACAGTTAAGGGTAATGTACTGTTGTTGCCAGCGTCTGGACAGGTAATGACAACGCGCCGCAATAAGCTCTTTACCGGTACCACGCTCGCCTATAATTAATACGGGCTTATCGAGAGGAGCAATTTGCGACACTTGTTCCAACACATCGGAAAAGCTGTTGGATTGTCCGATGAGGTTGTCGGGTTTTCGCTCAGGGCGCATGTCGAATGCCTTATATTATAGTTATTTTTGCTAATTATTAGTTTATTTTACGAACTCCCGCAAGGGCGGAATTCGTATAAATCATAAAAAGTATTTATAAAACAGTTTGTTATAGAGAAAATAAAAGTTGGCCTGATACTTGAATAATAAATCATCGAGTTGTTTATTAAACCAGTATGAGGTCATTATTATGGGTATTTTTTCACGTTTTAGCGATATCGTGAACTCCAATATCAATTCTTTATTGGATAAAGCCGAAGATCCGCAAAAAATGGTACGCCTGATTATTCAGGAAATGGAAGATACGTTAGTTGAAGTACGCTCTACGTCAGCGCGCCTGTTAGCTGAAAAGAAGGACATTCAGCGTCAGCAGCAACGGATGGAAAACGAAGTTCAGGACTGGGAAAAAAAAGCTGAGCTGGCGTTAACCAAAGAGCGTGACGATTTAGCGCGCCAGGCATTAGTTGAGAAGCAAAAAGCACAGCAGGGCGTTGACTCATTACAGCAGGAAATGGATCGTGTTAATGAAAGCCTGGACAAGCTGAATGACGAAATTGGTCAACTGCAGGAAAAGCTGGCTGATGCGAAGTCTCGCCAAAAAGCGATTCTGATGCGCCAGAAGGCAGCCAGCAGCCGCTTGCAGGTTAAACAACAGGTCGATAGTGGCAAAGTCGATGACGCGATGCAGCGGTTTGACCGTTACGAAGCCAAAATCGATGATTTAGAAGCCCAGGTTGAATCATATGATATGGGTAAACGGACATTACGTGACGAATTTGCAGAGCTGGAAAACGAGAGTAAAGTAAATGACGAGCTGGAAGCATTGCGTGCCCGTATGAGCTCAAAAACCAAACAAGACTCTTAAAACAGGCTTAAAAAAATGGATATTGAAGCAATACTAGGGATGTTGATGGCGCCGATTATTTTGTTTGTCATTATAGTCGCGCCTATCTGGATCATCCTTCATTACCGCAGTAAACGACAAATGAATCAGGGATTGAACGAGGAAGAAAGGGAATCTTTGGCGTTACTGGCGAATCAGGCAAAACGCATCCGTGAGCGTGTACAGACACTGGAACGTATTCTGGATGCTGACGCTCCGGGCTGGAGGGACAGACAATGAGCGAGCGAAGACCAAAGCGAGAGTTACGTCGTGATTCAGAACGAGGAAAAATTGCAGGTGTCTGTGCCGGTATTGCAGACTACCTGAACCTGGAACCCTGGCTAATACGAGTTGCTTTTGTTACTGGAGTGATTTTTACTAACGGCTCTTTCTTTGTACTTTATATTGCCGGTTGGTTAATTCTGGATAAAAAGCTACCAAATACAGAGCGCCACAATGTTGATGTAAAGACTAAGGTCTGGCAAGGCGGAGAACCGCCGCGTGAAGCTTTTCGCGATATTAAGCGGGAGTTTGATGAACTGGAACAACAGTTGCAATCAATGGAAAAGTACGTAACCTCAAATCACTATAATCTTCAACGAGAATTTAATCGTCTGTGAGCCGTTTTCAAAAGCTACAACATCAAACCCGCGACGTTATTCATCGCGGGTTTGATCGTCATATACGTCTGGCTGTAACGGGGTTAAGTGGAGCGGGAAAAACCGCGTTAATCACCGGTATACTTGAGCAGCTATTATATGCGAACGAAACGCAGCAATTGCCTTATTTTAAAGTGAAGCAACAACAGCGTCTTAATGGCTGTCGTTTGCACACCAGCAGTAACTGGCAAGTCTCGCGTTTTGACTACGAAGGGGCAATAGACTGTTTAACCACAGATGTGCCCCGGTGGCCACAGTCGACACGCGATGTGAGTGAAATACGGGTCGAAATAAAATATAAGCCGCATCGAGGGTTGGCGGGCAGGGTGCTTGATACGCGCAAGTTAACGCTCGACTTAATCGATTATCCGGGCGAATGGCTACTGGATTTACCTCTATTGCAACTCAGTTATGACGAGTGGAGTCAGCAACAGCAGCGCTTACTGAAAGCTGAGCTACGACATAAGCTGGCAGAGAGCTGGTTGACTAAGGTGCAGACGGCTGCGAACGCCGCGTCAGAGGATAAAGCTGAGCAGCAGTTACGTGAGCTGGCATCGGGTTATCGCACTTTTTTACGCCAGTGCCGGGAGCAAAAGTTACTATTGTTGCAGCCCGGACGTATGGTGCTCCCGGGAGAACTGGAAGGAGCTCCTGCGCTGGAGTTTTTCCCCTGGCCGTTGTCACAAGCAATACCCGATGCCTGGGCGAAACGTCTGCGCGAGAAATACCGTTACTATCAGCAGCATGTGGTGACTCCGTTTTATCAAAAATACTTTAAGCACTTTAACCGGCAGGTTGTGTTAGTTGATGTCCTGCAGGCGCTGCAGAATGGTGAGCATCATTTTGCCGAATTACAGTTGGCAATAAATGAACTGATGAAGAGCTTTTCTTATGGTAATAACAGCTTGCTTAAGCGGCTGATGTCGCCGGTTATTGATAAAGTCGCGCTGGTTGCGACGAAAGCTGACAGTATTGCCCCGCAAGACCATCAAAAATTGACGGAATTACTGCGTGTTATGACGCAGAAGCAGCGTCAGGAGCTACAGTTTGATCAAATACCGCACCAGGTATTTAGTGTTGCCGGCATTGCCACCAGTCAAATTAAGAAATTAAGTAACGGTACGACGGTTCTGGACGGCATTAATGAGAACCGTGAGTTTGTGCGGGTTGGTGCACCAGAGGTACCTAATGCCATACCAACCGCTGCAGACTGGCAACAAGGCTATATTTATCCGCAGTTTTATCCCGGCTTCACCGCACAGAATTCACCTCTGCCGCATATCCGGCTGGATCAGCTACTTGAATACGTTCTGGGAGATAAACTCAAATGAGTGATCCGCGCAAATTAACTTACTATTCGGTGGACGAACCGGCAGTTGAAGTTTCTGATACCGATAGTATGCCTGAGCAAGCCGGACATGAACCGGGTTCCGGTCAAGCAGCTGCGGGCGTAAATTCTGGTCGTTGGGGTAAGTGGCTGGCACTGGGGTTAGTTGTTGCTTTAACCGCCGCCGTTATTGAATCGGTATTGATGGTTATTGAGCGTTTTCAACAAAACATATTTTTAGGCAGTTTATGGGCTGTTGGTTTTGGCGTTATTGCGTTGGCATTATTGAGCTTTATGGTGCGCGAAACTTGGTTGCTGCAAAAGTTGAAACGGCGCTGGAAAAAGCAGTCTGAAGCTCCTAAGCCGGAGCAACAATTACAGCTTCTGCAACATCCGGACTTAGAACATCGCTGGCAGCAAATTAAACAACCGTACTGGTCTGCGGATGAAGAACGTGAACGTTTTGAAGTGGACGTCTTAAGCCGTATAGACCAGCAGGCTACCCGTATTATCAGTCGCTGGGCGGCAGAAGCTGCGGCTATGGTTGCAGTGAGCCCCTTTGCTTTGTTGGATATGCTTATCGTTATGTGGCGTAACCAGCGGATGATATCGCGTATTGCCGAATTGTACGGCGTAAAACTGGGGTACTGGGCCAGAGTTCGCTTATGGCGTCAGGTGTTTGCCAATATTGTCTACGCAGGGCTTAGCGAAGTCGCGGTAGATTTAGGCGCTCAGTGGGTTAGTGCTGAACTATTAACGCGTTTATCAACCCGGGCCGGACAAGGTTTAGGAGCCGGTTTGCTTACCGCCAGACTGGGCTATCAAGTGATTGAATTATGTCGACCCATGCCATTCGAAAAGGTCAAAAAGCCGGGCTATTTAAAACTGCAAAAAGACTTACTAAGCCAGTTAAAGAGCGTTTTACCTTTTGTTTATAAATCTCGTCAGACAAAGGCTGCAGCGACATCTGAGCAGGAAGTGGAAAACTAGCGTTACAGTTGTTTGAAGATTTGACACAGCGCAAAGATTGCCAACTAAGGTAAGCTCGTTGCACTCTGTTGCTCGTTAACAAATTTCTGACAAACGAGCCAAAACGCATGTCTTCTGATTTAAAAACACATAATAATAAATGGCAGCCAGCGACTCAGGTAATTCATGCCGGAGCCGCACATGACGACCCTCATGGTGCGTTAACCGCTCCACTTTATCAGACATCGACTTTTCGATTTTCTTCTGCGGAGCAGGGCACTCGTCGCTTTGCTGGCGAAGAAGAAGGCTACATTTACAGCCGTTTAGGCAACCCCACAACCGCAGAGCTAGAGCGCCGGATGGCGTCGCTTGAAGGTTATGAGGCCGCGGCGGCCGCGGCAACCGGAATGGGTGCTATTGCCGCTGCTACTATGGCATTTGTGCGCAGCGGTGATCATATTGTGGTATCCGATGCCATTTACGGTTGCAGTTTTGCACTGTTCAGTGAGTTGTTTGAGCGTTTCGGCGTCGAAGCCGACTTTATTGATTTAAACAACGAAGGCTTGTTAAAAGAAACCTTGCGCGAAAATACCCGTTTGGTTTTTCTGGAGACGCCGGCTAACCCTCACTTAAAAGTGGTTGATATTGAAAAAGTTCATGCCGTAATTGCTGACTTAGACATTCGTCTGGTGGTGGATAATACGTTTATGACGCCACTGATGCAGCAGCCTAAACGGCATGGTGCCGATATTGTTGTGCACAGTGCAACTAAGTTCCTGAATGGCCATGGTGACGTGGTCGCTGGCATTATTTGTGGCAGTGACGATGATATTAACACCATTAAAAGTACAACCTTAAAAGACATGGGCGCCACCATTAGTCCACACGACGCCTGGCTTATACTGCGTGGTCTGAAAACTTTAGATGTGCGCATGCAGCGCCACTGCGAAAACGCCGATGCGGTTTATGATTTTCTGGCCGCGCGTAACGATATTAAGAAAATATACTACCCCGGAGCGCCTGACCACGAGGCACAAGCTTTAATGGGTAAGCAGATGAGCCGCAACGGAGCGGTTATCGCTTTTGAACTGGAAGGCGATGAAGCCAAAGCGCGTTATTTTCTTAATCAATTGCGAATGATAGCCCTGGCGGTAAGTCTGGGTGATGCTGAAACACTGATTCAGCACCCGGCATCAATGACGCATTCTCCGTATACGCCAGAGGCTCGTCTTAAAGCGGGAATTTCGGATACATTGATTAGAATTGCTGTAGGCTTAGAAGCAGCAGACGATATTATTGCAGATCTTGAACAGGCGCTGGAGGCCTGCCGTGTGCAGTGGCAGAAGTCCGCGTAATTCTGCGAAAGATGAACTAAAAATAACAATAACGATCTAACATTAATGAGGAAGCAACAAGGCTGAATTATGGGTAAACAAAGTCAATACGTATCAAGGCAACCGGATGAAAACGGAATTATTCACTGGAGTGATGAGGAAAACGGGATTTGGAAAGATCTTGTTGAACGTCAGTTAGAATGCATACCGGGTAAAGCTTGCGATGAGTATATGAAGGGACTGGAATTACTCGACTTGCCGAAGGATAGCTTGCCACAAATGCATGAAGTTAACGAAGTACTGGAACGTGAAACTGGCTGGCAGGTTGCTCAGGTTCCGGCGTTAATTCCATTCGATGAATTTTTCCGTCTACTGGCAAACAAACAGTTTCCGGTGGCTACCTTTATTCGTACGCGCGAAGAGTTTGATTATTTACAAGAACCGGATATTTTTCACGAAATATTTGGGCATTGTCCATTATTAACGAACCCTGCGTTTGCGCACTTTACACATCAATACGGTAAGTTAGGTTTGGCGGCCACACCCAAAGAGCGGGTTTATCTGGCTCGTCTGTATTGGTTTACCGTAGAATTCGGATTATTAAAAACTGAAGAGGGTATCCGAATTTATGGCGGCGGTATTTTATCGTCTCCCGCTGAAACGGAATACGCTGTTAATAGCGATACGCCAGAGCGCAAACCACTCAAAGCATTGGATGCGCTACGTACACCGTACCGAATTGATATCATTCAACCTATCTACTACACCATAGAGAGTGTGGACGAGCTGTTTAAGATATCCGATATGGATATTATGTCGCTGGTTCATGAAGCTATGGAGCTAGGGTTGTTTGAACCAAAATTTCCACCAAAAGATGCAGCTTAAGGCAAAGGAGTATTAAAGAATGTCAAACTTGGAAAATGCACGTTGTGAAGCGTGTCATGCAGACGCACCACAAGTCAGCGATGAAGAACTGAAAGAGTTGATGCGTGAGATACCTGACTGGACGCCGGTAACAAAAGACAACGTTATGATGTTGCAGCGCGAATTTAAGTTTAAAAACTTTAAGCAGGCGCTGGCATTTACTAACCGTGTAGGCGACCTTGCTGAGGAAGAAAAACATCACCCTGAGCTGGTTACTGAATGGGGTAAAGTAACGGTTACCTGGTGGACTCACGCCATTAACGGTTTGCATAAAAATGACTTTATTATGGCGGCAAAAACCGACAGTGTACTTGACGCTTAGGTAACTTTGTCGATGAACTGCATGGAACCCCGGTCTATTGGCCGGGGTTTTTGTTTTGTCCGCGGGAACAATAGTGTATTATTTGCTTTACATTTAGTTCAATGCAGTAGGGTTTATGCGACTTGAGATAACTTGTGATGACCGTCTGGGTATCTGTCAGGATGTTCTGCAAATTTTGCGAGACCACGAAATTGATTTACGTGGCATTGAAGTCGATCCTAAAGGAAAAATCTTCCTCAATTTTCCCGAATTAGCCTTCGATGACTTTCGGCATCTTATGCCTCAGATTCGTCGCATTCCCAACATTATTGACGTAAAAACCATTCCTTACATGCCGTTTGAACGCGAGCATTATGAATTTAGTTTGCTGTTAAGTACCTTGCCGGACCCGGTTCTTTCTATTGATAGCAAAGGCCATATCGATATTATCAATGACGCGGGTTTGCGCTTATTAGCCGGTCAGGAAGAAAGCCTGAAAGGAGAACCGTTGATGCAATATGTGCATGGCATCTCTCTACAGCGCTGGCTGGATAAGAAGCCTCGTGACCCCATATACGAGGCGGTGACTATAGGCAATTCAGAATACTACGCACAATTACTGCCTATCTGGGTTAATGACGAAGAAGGTAGTACGGCCTTTGCCGGTGCGGTAATGACCTGTAAGTCTGAGCCGGTTACGGCAACCTGGCAAAGTCAGGACAATGAAAAAGCCTTTGAACGCCTGCTGACCGATAACATCGCCATGAAACGTGTTATTAAAGATGCGCAGCGTATGGCAGAGCTTGATGCACCACTGTTAATTGAAGGTGAAACGGGTGTTGGTAAAGAGCTGTTGGCAAAAGCCTGTCATTTAGCCAGCCAGCGTAAGGATAAACCCTTTCTCGCTATAAATTGTGCGGCATTACCAGACAATGTTGCTGAGAGTGAACTTTTTGGTCATGCTGAAGGAAGTATAAGTAGCCAAAGCACTCGTAAAACCGGAGTTCTGGAGCAATCTGCCGGGGGCACTGTATTATTGGACTCGGTCAGTGAAATGTCCATTGGCCTGCAGGCAAAATTGTTGCGCTTTTTAGAAGACGGCGTTTTCCGCCGTATTGGCGAAGAGCAGGAAGTCAGCGTCGACGTACGGGTTATTTGCACAGCTCAGGGCAACCTTTATGAACTGGTTGAAAACGGCGAGTTTCGTGAAGACTTGTATTATCGACTTAACGTTTTGGCGCTTAGTGTCCCGCCGCTGCGTGAACGTAAAAGTGATATTTTGTTGTTGGCTGAACACTTCGTTACCCAGGCCTGCAAAAAGCTGGGCCGTAGTCAGGTAAGTTTAAGCCGGGCGGCTAAAGAGCGGCTCAAGCGTTACCAGTGGCCGGGTAATGTGCGCCAGCTGGAAAACACCATGTTTCGTTCTGTCTCAATGATAGAAGGCTATACGTTGGAGCCCGCCGATATCCGTTTACCCGAACTCAACCAGGAAGATGACCAACTGGCGCTGGATATCGATGACATGAGTCTGGATGATGCGGTTCGCCGTTTTGAAAGCCACGTACTACGCCGTTTATATCCTAGCTTTCCCAGTACACGTCAACTGGCAAAACGCTTAGGTCTTTCCCATACTGCAGTGGCTAATAAGCTACGTGATTATGGCATTGGTAAGCAACGCAGTGGTCGCTCCCGTAAAGCAGAGCAGACAAAAAAGTAGTGTTGTAACAAAAGCTTTACAAGTTAAACAGGCTGCACCTTGATCCAGAGCAAGTGTTCAGCCTGTACAGTAAACTTTACGTTTTGGCGTTAACTTCAGCAATTTTCTATCTTCTCCTCATATTCGCCTTTTTCCCGCAACTACCGCTACAGTCATGGTGTTAACAACCGAATAATAAGAGGAAGTAACCATGACAGATAAAATGATTAATCCATTAAATACAGACGGTTTTGAGTTCGTTGAGTATACCGCTCCGGATCAAAAAGGCATTGATGCTTTAAAAGACTTGTTCGACAAACTGGGTTTCACTGAAGTGGCTAAGCACAAAAACAAGCAAGCTTGGCTATACAAACAGAATGATATCAATTTCATTATTAACGCTGAACCGGGTGGTCAGGCTGAAGAGTTTGCTAAAGACCATGGCCCGAGTGTCTGCGGGATGGCATGGCGTGTGAAAGACGCCGAGCATGCGTTAAAGCATTCTCTTGATAACGGTGCCAAAGCTTTCCCTGCCGATAAAGGTGTTGTTGAAGGTGTCCCGGCAGTTTTTGGTATTGGCGAAAGTGCGTTGTATTTTGTCGATAACTACGAAAACCATGAAATTTATAAGCAGCATTTCGACTTCTATGAAAACTGGGAAGCGAAAATGAGCGATCACGCTGCTGGGTTATTCGAAATTGACCACCTGACGCACAACGTATTCCGCGGCAACATGGATACCTGGGCTGGTTTCTATGAGCGCATTGGTAACTTCCGTGAAATTCGCTACTTTGACATTGAAGGCAAACTGACAGGTTTGTTAAGCCGCGCGATGACAGCGCCTTGCGGTAAGATCCGTATTCCAATTAACGAATCTCACGATGACAAATCGCAAATTGAAGAGTACTTAAAAGAGTACAAAGGCGAGGGCATCCAGCACATTGCTCTAACCAGTGACAATATCTACAAAACGGTAAAAGATCTGCGTTCCATTGGTATGGATTTCATGGATACACCTGAAACCTACTACGAGAAAGTTAATGACCGTGTTGAAGGTCACCAGGAAGATTTGGACGCACTGCGTGAACAGCGCATCTTAATTGACGGCGCGCCAATGAAAGACGGTATCTTACTGCAAATCTTTACTCAGACCGTAATTGGCCCGGTGTTCTTTGAAATCATTCAGCGTAAAGGTAACGAAGGTTTCGGCGAAGGTAACTTCAAAGCGTTATTCGAAAGCATTGAAGAAGACCAGATCCGCCGGGGAGTGTTAAGCGATGCGTAAATGGATCAGCTTTCCGAAACAGGTGGGCAAGTCATCTAGACAGGCTCATGCTGATTTTCCGGAGCAGGCCATTTATGAACGTGAAGCTGGCCGTAGCGGTTTTTTTGGCCCGGCCACGCATTTTCACCATCAGCATGCTCCGACCGGTTGGTCGGAGTGGCGTGGACCCTTGCGTCCACGGGCCTTTGACTTTAATAAGTTAGAAGCCATAGCTCCGGAAAACCCCTGGTTAACGCCTGACTTATTGCACAATAATAATTGCCGTTTTCGCTTGTGGCATTGCCACAGCAAAATGGACTATTTAGTGCGTAATGCCGACGGCGATGACTTGCTCTTTGTTCATGAAGGCAGTGGTCATCTGCATTGTGACTACGGCCATATTCAGCTGGTAAAAGGGGACTACTTCTTAATTCCCCGCTCTACTAACTGGCGCCTTGAGCCTGATGAAACCATGCAGTTGCTGATGATTGAGGCAACTAATGGTTCATATAGCTTGCCGGAGAAAGGTCTGGTGGGTAATCATGCTATTTTTGACTCGGCAGTTCTGGATACGCCGGATATCGATGAAGCGTTTCAGGCGCAATACAGCGAAGAGCAGTGGCAGGTGTATGTAAAACGCCATCAGCAGGTATCGGTTATTACTTACCCTTATAACCCGCTGGATGCGATAGGCTGGCACGGTGAGTTAGCTCCGGTTCGTCTGAACTGGCGTGATATCCGGCCGTTAATGAGCCATCGTTATCATTTGCCGCCGTCGGCGCATACAACTTTTGTTGCTGATCGTTTTGTGGTCTGCACTTTTGTTCCGCGTCCTATTGAATCAGACCCGGGCGCTTTAAAGGTGCCTTTCTACCACAACAACGACGATTACGACGAAGTACTGTTCTATCATGAAGGTGACTTTTTCAGCCGTGATAATATCGATCGCGGTATGGTAACCTTTCATCCGGCAGGCTTTACTCATGGCCCACACCCGAAAGCGTTTAAAGCCGGGCGTGAGCATAAAAAGAAATTCACTGACGAAGTTGCGGTCATGCTCGACACCCGCGATGCCTTGCAAGCAAGTGACGAGGCGTTGGCAGTAGAGAATCCGGACTACGTCTACAGTTGGCAGGAGAAATAACAACTTATGAAACTCGCCACATACAGAAATGGTACACGTGACGGCCAGTTAATGGTGGTCAGCAGAAATTTAAATTCGGCAGTAGCGGTTCCGGCCATTGCGTCTTGTATGCAAGAGTTACTCGATAACTGGGACGGCATTGCGCCTAAACTTGAAAAAATCTATCAGCAGCTTAACGACAGCGATGTTGACGGTAGCGTTCAATTTGACGAGTCACTATGCGAGTCGCCGTTGCCGCGCGCTTACCAGTGGGCTGATGGAAGTGCTTATGTTAACCACGTTGAGTTAGTTCGCCGGGCTCGCGGCGCTGAAATACCAGAAAGCTTCTGGGAAGATCCTTTAATGTATCAGGGCGGCTCTGATGACTTTTTAGCGCCGTACGACGACATTGAAATGGCTAGTACCGAATGGGGTATTGACTTTGAAGGCGAAGTCGCCGTTGTTACTGACGATGTGCCTATGGGCGTTGATGCTAAAACCGCCGGACAACACATAAAACTGCTGATGCTGGTTAATGACGTGTCGCTGCGAGGGCTAATTCCAGGTGAGCTAGGCAAAGGCTTCGGCTTTTTCCAGAGTAAACCTTCGTCTGCTTTCTCTCCGGTAGCCGTAACACCGGATGAACTGGGCGATGCATGGAAAGCCAATAAGGTCCATTTACCCTTATTGTCAGAGTACAATGGCAAAGCTTTTGGTAAACCTAACGCCGGTGAAGACATGACCTTTGACTTTGGTCAGTTGGTGGCTCATGCGGCGAAAACCCGTCATTTAGGTGCTGGTGCCATTATCGGCTCGGGTACGGTTTCTAATAAACAGGGAACTGACCACGGAACCTCTATTGAAGAAGGTGGTGTTGGCTACAGTTGTATTGCCGAAGTCCGCATGATTGAAACCATTCGTGATGGCAAGCCGGCAACGCAGTTTATGCAGTTTGGTGACACCATCAAAATGGAAATGAAAGATGATGGTGGCCAGTCAATATTCGGCACCATTAATCAGAAAGTTGTTCAATATGAAGGTCCTGAAAAGTGATGAAACTCTACGGCTACTGGCGCTCAAGCGCCAGTTACCGGGTTCGTACTGCTTTAAACCTGAAGGGCTTATCCTACGAGTATGAACCGGTACATTTAGTGAAAGATGGCGGGCAACAGCACAGTGAGGCTTATCGAAAGCTTAATCCTGCGCAGTTGGTTCCTACTTTTTTAGATGGCGACGTTAAGTTGAATCAGTCTTTAGCCATTATTGAGTATCTGGAAGAGTGTTATCCACAAAACCCATTACTGCCCTCTGCTCCAGCAGATAAAGCCAGAGTCAGAGCGTTGGCTTATGATCTAGCCTGTGAGCTGCAGCCCGTTACCAATTTACGGGTATTACAGTATTTAACCGGTGAGCTGAATTGCAGCGATCAACAACGTTTAAACTGGATTGCAAACTGGGTAGAAAAAAGTTTTACCGCATTTGAACAGCGACTGACCGAGTATGCAGGTGATTATTGCTATGGTAATTCGGTAACATTGGCTGATATCTGTTTGATACCTCAGGTATACAATGCGCAACGCTTTAATTTGGATTTAACGGCATATCCAACTTTAATGGCGGTGCATGAACGTTTGCAGGCGCTTGACGCAGTGCAACAGGCTCGGCCTGAAAATCAAGCGGATGCACAGTAATTCAGGGATCCTAAAAGGAAAATAATAATATGGTGAAGTCACGTCTGGTGATGGCCATTGGGGCGGCATTGTTTGTCGCCTCTTGCGCCTCAACCTCTCCTCAGAATACGAATACTGCTGATACGCAGAAAAACACACCAACCATACAAGCTAACTCTCTTGCCAGTGCGCAGGGAACCGCTGCTCTCACCATGGAACAAATTATGGCTGATCCGGACTGGATGGGACGTTTCCCGGAGCAGGCTTTCTGGAGTATGGATGGTGAGGATATTCTTTTTTATCAAAAGCGCGAAGGCAGCGATATTCGTGACTTAATGATTCTGGAAAATGGTGCCGGTGAACCACAGAAAGTTGCTGTGGAAAACCTGCACCAGTACGTTGCTGATGAAAAAGTGCATGCAGCGGATGACAGTTTTTTGGCTTATACCTTTGAAGGCAATATTTTTGTTCGTTTTAATGACGGCAGCCTCCGTCAATTAACTCGTGACGATGCTCGCCAGCATAATCTGCAGCCTATGACCAATGGGCAGCTGAGCTACCAGCAGGATAATAACTTTTTTGTTATTGATGTGAACTCGGGGTTAAGCCGTCAGGTTGCGTCATTAGCTTTTAAAGAAAAACCTAAGGCGAACGAAGAACCCAAAGATTACCTTGCTCGTGAAGAACAAGAGTTAATTCAGTTCGTGCAAAAAGAGCGCCAAGCAGCAGAGGAGCGTTTCGAAAAGCGTTCAAAACTGCAAAAGGAAAACGCCACTTTAGCCCCTGAACCTTTCTACTTACCTGAAAATAAAGAGTTGGTATCGGCCAGTTTGTCACCAAAAGGCGACTTTTTGCTGGTGGCTATTACTGAGCCGCAAAGCTGGCGTGATGAAGGCGATATAATGCCGAACTACATCAGCGAAGATGGACGCGTAAAAAGTGAGAATGTGCGTCGCCGAGTGGCTGATGCCAAACCGGTTGAACATCAGCTGGTTCTGCTGAATTTAACTGATGGTAGCCAGTCCACTTTAACTTACAACACTTTGCCGGGCTGGAACGAAGATGTATTGGCAGAAGTTAAACGTGAAAACCATGAAGCTCGCGGTGAAACCTATAAGTCCGAAGAGAAACCTCGCCCAATTATGCTAATGGCTGACTGGGGCTGGGAAAACGGTGCTATTCAGTGGAATGAAGAGGGCACTGAAGTTGCGGTTATGCTGGAAGCCTGGGATAACAAAGACCGTTGGCTTGCTACGGTCGATACCGCCGGTAAAAAGTTCGTTTCTCAGGACCGTTTACACGACGATGCCTGGATCAACTACACTCACAACGAATTTGGTTGGTTAGACAGCGATGAGTTGTGGTTCATGTCCGAGGCGGACGGCTATTCGCATTTGTATGTTAAACCTCTTGGCGGCAATACACGTCAATTGACTGAAGGGAATTATGTCGTTGAAGATGCTGATTTAAGTAGTAATGGGGACTACTTATACTTTCAGGCGAACATTGAACACCCTGGTATCTACGAAGTATACCGGGTGAAAACCGATGGCAAAGATAAACCGGAAGCTTTGACCGATCTTGATGGTATGACCGCATTTGAGCTCAGCCCTGAAAGTGACGAGTTGTTGCTGACTCATTCAACACCGTTAATGCCACCTGAGCTTTATCATAAAGCTGTAGACTCATCTCAAACAGCAAAGCGCCTGACACATACGGTTTCGGAAAAGTTCCTGAGTATTGACTGGACTGCGCCTGAAGTAGTTGGAATTGAGTCTTCTCATGTGGAGGAGCCTATTTATACCCGCATCTATAAGCCAGAAGGCTTTGATGAAAACAGAGCCGAAGAATATCCTGCGGTTGTGTTCATTCACGGTGCCGGCTATTTGCAAAACGCGCACATGGGCTGGTCAGGGTATTTCCGCGAGTTCATGTTCCATAGCCTATTAAATAAAAATGGCTATGTGGTTGCTGACCTGGACTACCGCGGTTCAAAAGGCTATGGGCGCGACTGGCGTACCGCTATTTATCGTCAAATGGGAACACCGGAAGTTGAAGATTTGGTCGACGTTGCTAATTACTTAGAAAGCGATTTAAACGTAGATGGCGACAAGTTAGGAACCTATGGCGGTTCTTATGGTGGCTTTTTGACTTTTATGGCCTTGTTTAAAGAGCCTGGTTTATTTGAGGCTGGTTCTGCTTTGCGTCCGGTGACTGACTGGGCTCATTATAACACTAGCTATACTTCAAATATTCTGAATTTACCGCAGGACGATACTATTGCTTATCGTCGCAGTTCTCCTATCTACTTTGCTGAAGGTTTAGAAGATGCGCTGCTTATCAACTCCCCAATGGTTGATGACAATGTGTTCTTTCAGGACAGTGTTCGCCTTGTTCAGCGTTTAATTGAGCTGAAGAAAGAAGACTGGGAAACGGCAATTTATCCGGTGGAACCGCACGGTTTCCGTCAGCCTGAAAGCTGGCTGAACGAATACCGTCGGATTTTTAAGTTGTTTGAAGAAAACCTTAAGTAAAACCAATTTTACTTATCATGAGGAACGGCGTCACTAATGCGGCGCCGTTCTAATTTATAGAGCAGTAATGAGCTCAGCAAACCTGCAGCGTGAATATAGCTAACGTGTTCGCCAACAAAATGCTCCGGCTGCCAGCCAAGTAACTCGGCAAAAACTTTTGCCACAAGTGCAATTAGAATAAGCCACATCCACTTTTTACCCGCACGAATGTCCTTAATTAAGCAATAAGCAAGTAGTCCATGTAAAACACCGGATAAACCGACAAAACTTAAATTAGCAGGAATAATCCAGAGCATTACTGAGGTTGCAACACCGCTTATCAGCAGAGCGTTTATTAGCCAACGAGTTGTCCAGTACTCGCGCCAAATCAGCACAATGAGCACCAGACCAATGAAGTTAAACAACGCATGCCACCAGCCTAAATGAATAAAATGGGCGCTAATAAGTGGCCAGCCTTCGGCCATGACCGTTTTTGAGTTGAAAGTCAGTAATGAGTGCCACTGAGGCATCAGTTGTAAAAAAATGGATAAAATCAGAACAAGGGCAAGCCCTGCCCAGTATTGATTAAACCTCTCCATTCGTTTTCCTTTTCGTTGCGTCATTGGTTTCTGATTCGTATGATAGGGGAAATTCCTCCCAATATGAATGAGGCCTTATGAAGTTCTGGCTACCGACAATAATTGCTGCAAGTGTATTAACTGCCTGTACGCCTGCATCCGAACAAGAAACGCGTGAACCTGAAGCCGCAACGGGCTTTACTGAGAAAAGTGCGGTAACTGCCGATAACTTTATGGTTGCTGCAGCTAACCCGCACGCGGTTGACGCTGGCTATGAAGTCTTAAAGCGTGGTGGTTCTGCGGTTGATGCCGCTATTGCTGTACAGGCGATGCTAGGGCTGGTTGAGCCTCAGTCATCGGGTCCGGGTGGCGGTGCGTTTATTCTGTATTGGGATAACGAAGAGAATAAACTATACAGCATCGATGCGCGTGAGACCGCTCCTATGAATGCTACAGAATCGTTATTTCTGGATGAGGATGGCAATGCGCCTAAGTGGATTGATGCCGTAATCGGTGGCCGTTCCGTGGGAACTCCGGGAGTCATTCGCGGATTGGAGCTGGCTCATGAGCGATGGGGTAAAGCGGATTGGTCGTCACTTTTCAGTCAAACCATTGAACTTTCAAAAGAGGGGTTTGAAGTATCTCCACGACTGGCCAAGCTGGTCGAAATGGAAATTAACCCAGGCGTGAGAAAAATGCCAGAAGCCAGCGATTACTTTTTTCCCAATGGCGAGCCATTAAAAGCGGGTTCCATTCTCAAGAACCCTGACTATGCAAATAGCTTAAGTCTTATTGCTGAGCAGGGGGCTGATGCATTTTATCAGGGGGAACTGGCTGCAAAGATTGTGGATGCGGTACAAAACAGCCCGATAGAGCCAGGCGTATTAAGTCTTAAAGATTTAAGCCAATACAAAGCCAAACTGCGCGAGCCGGTATGCAGCGCATATCGACAATATCAGGTCTGTGGCATGGGGCCTCCAAGTTCTGGGGGGATTACAACACTGCAGACACTGGGCGTGCTGGAAAACTTTGAGTTAGGTGAGCTTGAACCTAATTCGGAACAATTCGTCCATTTGTTTACTCAGGCGTCACGGATGGCTTACGCTGACAGGAATCAATGGATTGCGGATCCTGACTTTGTAGAGATGCCAGTTGAAGCCATGCTGGACAAAACTTATTTGTCGAGCCGGGCAGATAAAATTACCGAAAATGACATGGGCAAGGCAAAACCGGGAGTACAGTTGCAACCCGAGTATGAGCAGGATATTGCTTACGAACTGCCAAATACCAGCCATGTTTCAATAGTTGACGCTGAAGGCAATGTATTGTCTATGACCACCAGTATTGAAATGGGCTTTGGCTCGACAGTAATGGCCGGCGGCTTCTTGTTAAACAATCAGTTAACAGATTTCTCTCTGGCTCCGGGGAATGGTAAAGAGAAGTTCGCGAATAGAGTTGAGGCGGGTAAACGCCCCCGTAGTTCCATGGATCCCATTATTGTACTGGACGAGAAGGGTGAACAGGTTTTACACGCGCTAGGTTCCCCCGGTGGCAGCCGAATTATTAATTATGTCAGCCAGACATTAGTTGGCATGCTGGACTGGAACTTAAACGTCCAGCAAGCTATCAATCTTGGTCACGTAACTAACCGTAATGACTATACTTCGCTGGAAAAAGGCCGGGACATAAGTGAACTCAAAGCAGATTTAGAGAAGCGCGGACATGACGTTAAAGTTATTGATTTAAACAGTGGCTTACACGGAGTTAGCATTGATTCAGACGGCACGCTTATTGGCGGTGCTGACCCACGTCGCGAAGGTGTGGCAAAAGGAGAATAGCAGGTGATGAAAATTATAAACTTATTGGTTCTGGCTTTCGCTATAGTGACGTTATCTGCATGCGGAGACGACGAACCTATCAACTATGCGCAAGCCCAGCCGGAAGAAGTTATCAATGGGTTTTATAACTCAATTTATAAGGACAGAGACTTAGAGCAGGCGAAACAGCTATCATCAGAGCGTATGGCTGACTTAATTAATCATTATGGTGCGGTTAGTGCGGTTCAGAGATACATTCTTGGCCGCTACTTCGAAAAAGTTGAGATTGAAGTAGAAACCAATTCTTTTACCGATTATTTGAATAATTCAGAAGAATTACGAGTAACGGTGATTTTTGATGGCTATCACAACGGTGAGAGAGCGAAGGACAGCCGTGATGTGGTACTGATTAAAAGGGACGATGCCTGGGTCGTGGATAAAATTCTTGATACCCGGTATCGCCCTTAATTGCTTTACGCTTCTTTTTTCTTATCGGTATAAGGTGGCCAGCCCATTTGTTTTCCAGCCAGCATATGTAGATGAATGTGATACACCGTCTGGCCACCATACTCATTACAGTTCATGACTAACCGGTAACCGTCTTGTGAAAAATTATGTTCCGCTGCTAATTTAGCTGCAACCACATACAAGTGGCCAACCAAACCGGCGTTGTCTTCATTAATGTCGTTTGCTGTCGCAATAGGTTGTTTGGGAATGATCAAGCAGTGGAACGGGGCTTGTGGATTTATGTCTTTAAACGCAAGCGCTTTGTCATCTTCGTAGATAATGTCCGCAGGAATATCACGGTTAATAATTTTTGTAAAAATCGTTTCTTCTGCCATTGTCTTACCCTTATTACGCTATTTTAGTCTATGGTAACTATAGCATTGGGCATCGGCAAATTCAGTTGAGGTTTTCGGACAGCTTATATTGGCTAGCGGATTTTCCCGAAAACAAAAGGTCAACCATTGGGTGTTGAATTGCCTGTTCTGAAAAGTCGGCTTCTAAGCTGCTTTCACTGACATATGTCTGAATTGACGAGTTGTTAACTAAAATATGGTACCACGGCTGATCTTTGGCCGGTTTAGAGGTCGCCATTTTATTGTACCAGCTGTCAGATAGTGTGAAGCACGGGTCAGCATCAATAATAACACCACGGTAACCGTAAAGGCTGTGTGTTATAAGTTGACCAATTGAAAACTTCGCTTCTACCATGATGACGGTTCCATGTTATCCGATAATGTTTTTTTATCGGCTAAGGCGTGCTAAAACTTAAGTAAGATTTACACTTAATATACAAATAAGAGGGCAACATGCTGGAATCCCCGGAAAATCGACATTTTATGCGAATGGCAGTCAATGCGGATGTAAAGGTTACCCTTAAAAATGAAAAGGGAGAGCGGCAGTTACAGGGGGTTTGTCTGGATTTAAGTGCGGCGGGTTTATCTTTGCAATTACCTGCAAGTGCAGAAATTGGCGATAGCTTATTTGCCGAAATTGGCTCGTCTGGTTCGATAGCCCCGTTGAAAGTTACCGCTGAAGTTGTTCGCAGTCAGAGACTGGAAGACAACAGCGGCGACTTTATTCTGGGGTGTCGTATTATATCAATGGACTAACTGCCTGATTGATTACATTATTCTCATACCTGGTTTGGCGCCGTCATGCGGGTTAAGAATGTAGATTTCATCTTTACCCGGGCCTGCTGCAAGCACCATACCTTCAGATAAACCAAAGCGCATTTTTCGAGGTGCTAAGTTCGCAACCATAACGGTTAATTGACCTTTCAATGCTTCCGGAGCATAAGCTGACTTGATGCCGGCAAATACCTGACGAGTTTCGCCTCCAAGATCCAACGTAAGTTTCAATAACTTATCAGCACCTTCAACGTGCTCAGCATTTGCTATGCGGGCAACGCGTAAATCAACTTTAGCAAAATCGTCAAAGCTGATTTCATCGGCAATGGGTTCTTTCTTCAATTCGTCGTTGGCTTCCATAGCCGGGGTTTGTGAAGCTTGCTCTTCTTTTGATGCGTCAATCATAGCGTTTACGTCATCCATTTCAACGCGCTGCATGAGCGCTTTGAATTTGTCTATCGGGTGGTCTGTTAAAGCCGTTTTGTGGCTGTCCCAGGTGAAGTTGTCGTTTAAGAAGCTCTGCACTTCTTCAGTCAGTTTTGGTACAACTGGCGCTAAATAGACCATTAACACTCGGAATAAGTTGATACCCAGCGAGCAAATTTCGTGAACTTCCTGCTCGCTGCCTTCCTGCTTAATTAACTGCCAGGGTTCTTTATCCGCAATATACTGGTTCGCACGATCAGCCAACGCCATAATGTCGCGCATGGCACGTGAGAACTCTCGTTTTTCATAAAGCTCAGCGATGTTGTCACCGGCTAGCTGAAAGTCTTCGAGCAATGCTGAGTCAGCTACGTTAGCTGAAAGTCTTCCATCGAACTTCTTCTGAATAAAACCGGCACAGCGGCTGGCAATGTTAATCACCTTACCAACAAGATCAGAGTTGACTCGTTGCGCGAAGTCAGTCAGGTTTAAGTCGAGATCATCAATACGGCTTGTCAGCTTGGCTGCAAAGTAATAACGCAGATATTCCGGGTCAAGATGCTCTAGGTAAGTACGAGCCTTAATGAATGTCCCTTTAGACTTAGACATTTTAGTCCCGTTAACCGTAATAAAACCATGTGCCCAGACATTGGTTGGCTGACGGAAGTCAGCGCCTTTTAACATGGCAGGCCAGAATAAGCTGTGGAAGTAAATAATATCTTTACCAATAAAGTGATAAAGCTCGGCTTCGCTGTCAGCTTGCCAATAAGTGTCCCAGTCGGCTTTGCCCGTGGTTGAGCAGTAGTTTTTAAAACTACTCATGTAGCCTATTGGCGCATCCAGCCAGACGTAGAAGTATTTATTTTCGGTGCCGGGAATTTTAAAGCCAAAGTAGGGTGCGTCGCGGGAAATGTCCCAACGCTGCAGGCCTTGTTCAAACCATTCGTTGAGCTTGTTCGCCATTTCATTTTGCAATGATCCAGAGCGCGTCCAGCTTTTTAGCATGTCACCAAATGCCGGCAGGTCAAAGAAATAGTGTTCTGACTCACGCAGTTCGGGTTCCGCGCCAGAAACCACCGACTTCGGGTTTTTCAGGTCGGTTGGCGCGTATGTCGCACCACAAACATCACAGTTGTCGCCGTACTGGTCTTCTGCGCCGCAATCCGGACACTCGCCTTTAACAAAGCGGTCGGGCAGGAACATCTCTTTTTGTGGGTCATAAAGCTGTTCAATGACTTCTGTTTTAATGTGGCCGGCTTTATCAAGACGGGTGTAGATAGTCTCAGCCAACTCACGGTTTTCGTCACTGTGTGTGCTGTAGTAGTGATCAAAACCGACTAAAAAGTCACTAAAATCGGATTCATGCGAGCGTTGCATGTCGCCAATCATTTGCTCAGGCGTTATGCCAAGCTGTTGGGCTTTCAGCATAATAGGAGTACCGTGCGCATCGTCGGCACAGACGAAGTGGCATTCATTACCGCGCAGCTTCTGAAAGCGTACCCAGATATCGGCCTGAATATAACCTAACATGTGACCGATATGGATAGGTCCGTTAGCGTATGGCAGTGCGTTGGTAACCAGTATTTTACGTGCGGATTGGCTCATGCGAAAATCTGCTTCCGTTTTGTTGATTAATCGAATGTAAACCCCAAAGTTCTATGCCGCTCATGTTAGCATAGCTCTTGGCTGATACACAGATCCCCGAGGTTGATGATGAAAGATTTTACTCACCCCTTATTACCTAATGGCATGCCCGATAACTGGGTAACTGGCTCCGGTAAGCAACGGGTATTGAACTTGCCTTTTGTTGCTGGTGAGTCCTTGCTGAAAGCCATACAGGAGGATTCTGAACTGGGCGAGTTCGACTGGCAGCTTAATTGTCAGATCAAAAAACTGAAGAACTCTCAGCCGGAATTACCGCTTACCACAGGTAATGTCATTGTTGTCTCCTCAGGCAAAGGGGGAGTAGGGAAATCCTCTGTGAGTGTTAACCTGGCATTAGCTTTGTCGCAGCTAGGTGCTAAGGTCGGGTTGCTGGATGCCGATATTTACGGGCCATCAATTCCGACGATGCTTGGCGGTGGCGGCTCAGAGATGGAATTGACTAAGAATAATAAAATGATGCCTTTAGAGCGCCACGGATTGTATGTACATTCGCTGGGATATCTGGTTGAGGACAACGATGCGACTATTTGGCGGGGGCCTATGGCAAGTGGTGCTCTGCAGCAACTATACAAAGACACGGCGTGGCCAGCGCTTGATTACCTGATTGTGGATATGCCGCCGGGAACCGGTGATATTCAGCTGACCATGGCACAAAAACTACCGGTAACTGGTGCTGTGGTTGTCACCACACCTCAAACTGTGGCTCTTAAAGACGCAGAAAAAGGCGTAGCTATGTTTGAAAAGCTGAATATTCCGCTCATAGGCATACTGGAAAACATGAGTTTTTACCAATGCCCGTCGTGTGGGCATGAAGATTCGGTTTTTGGCAAAAACGGCGGCGCGGTTATGGCAACTGAACACAACTTACCGTTATTGGGTCAATGGCCTTTGAACAGTGAGCTACGCGAGAGTCTGGATGGCGATACACCACTCTTGTTAGCACAGCCGGAACACCCGTTAAGTCAGCTAATTTTAAATTCAGCGCAACAAGTTGCTGCAAACCTCTATTATCAGCAAGAAAATTCGTTATAGTACTGGCCTTAAGGTCTTAAACGACAACACGGAGAACGATGAACGATGCGCCTAAACGACACTGAAATAGAACAACATTTGAAAGATGGAATTATAGGTGTCGAACCTGCACCCCAAGCCAATAATATCTCAGGCGTTACACTGGATATTCATTTAGGCAACGACTTTCGTGTGCTGCAGGACCATGCGGCACCTTTTATTGATATCAGCGGCTCGCGCGAAGCTATTGAAGCGGCCATTCAGGAAGTCATGAGTGATGAAATTGTACTTAAAGACGACCAGGCGTTTTTTATTCACCCGGGCGAGTTTGCTTTAGCGGTAACACACGAGTCTATTACCTTACCGGCCGACATGGTGGGTTGGTTAGACGGTCGCTCGTCATTAGCGCGTTTAGGATTGATGGTACATGTAACAGCTCATCGCATTGACCCAGGCTGGTCAGGACAAATTGTTCTGGAGTTTTTTAATAGCGGTAAGTTACCTTTGGCTTTACGAGCGGGTATGAAGATAGGCGCTATTAGTTTTGAGAAGCTCAGTGGCCCTTGTGCAAGGCCTTACAACAAGCGTGAAGACGCTAAATATCGCGATCAACACAGCGCCGTGGCTTCGCGTATTTCAGCTGACGGCGGTTAAGCACTCTCCACCAGGAGTTGTTTAGCGGCTTCTTCCAATTTAGCCAGTAAATTGCTCGTGTTATGGCGGTAGTAGACGTCTTCATCGCTCTGCAAACCGCCAATAACCGGTAACTTCAGGCCATTCTCTTTTTTATTACTTAAAACTAAGTCGACAACTTGCTTACCCAATTGCTTTTCGATAAAGCCAACTTTTTCAGCCAGACTGAGTTTGCCGGCGGGACCGTTTTCATCCACCAAGTTATCAATAAACACCACTTTGGCCTGAGTTGTCAGTAAGGCATCGCGAATACCATTAACGAGTAACGGTGGCATAACCGAGGTCATGAAACTTCCTGGCCCCAGCAATATTAACTGACTGCTTCGAATATGGCGTATTGCTTCGGGAGTTGCAGTAACACTGCCGGACAAAGACAGCTTGCGTGGCATAACAGGCAGTTTATCAATGCGTATTTCGCCATGACACTGAATGCCGTCGTTGGTTGTCGCAATGAGGTCGGTCGGGCATTCTGACATAGGAAGTATGCGGTTATCGACATTCAATAAACGACTTAAAAGCTGTATGCCGTCTAACGGACGTGCGCTGAGCTGGTCCAGTGTATAAAGCAGTAAGTTACCGAAGTTATGACCATGCAGTGACGATGTGCAATCAAAACGATAATTCAGTACTTCGGCGGCTAGTGGTTGTTCAACAAGTTGTGACAGGCAGTTGCGGATATCACCCCAGGCAATGCAGTGTTGTGACTCACGTAACAAACCGGTTGCGCCGCCGTTATCTGTGGTTGCTACAATACCGACTAACTTATGTTTCATAAACGACAGAGTCGACAGTACCCGACCGAGACCGTGGCCACCGCCTATTGCGGTGATACGTCGTAAAGAATGAAGTTGCATGTGGCTTCCTTTGCTGCCAATGGCCAAACGTTGCGACCTTAGCTGATTTATTATGAGTTATGCAAGCCTCGCTGACTGTGTAACAATCTATTTAGCAGGAGGATGTATGCCAATAGTTTTTGATAACCGCTTTGCCCGTAAGTTCCCGGAAATTACAACCCGACAGCCAATAAAGCCCGACGGCGAGGTAAGTTTACGTTGGTTAAATAGCCAGTTATGGGCTGAATTAACCAAGGGAGAAACGCCTCCGGCTGAATTGTCTCAGTGGCTGGGAGGGCTTGAGTCCTGGCCGGGAACTGAACCTGTTGCACAAAAATACGCAGGGCATCAGTTCGGACATTTTAACCCTTATTTAGGCGATGGTCGCGGCTTGCTTCTGGGTCAGGCTGTTGTGGGGGAGAAAATAACGGATATTCATATAAAAGGTGCCGGACCGACTCCCTACAGCCGGGGGGCTGATGGCAGGGCTGTATTGCGTTCTTCCATACGAGAGTTGCTGGCAAGCGAAGCTCTGCACGCGTTAACTATTCCGACAACGCGCGCTTTGGCATTAATTTCGACACAAGGGAAAATACAACGGGAGCGGGTTGAACCCGGCGCGATGTTGGCGCGTACAGCGACTACGCACGTCCGCTTTGGTCATTTTGAACACTGTTTTCACCGAGGGCTGGAAGACACTATGCACAACCTCTGGCAGGACACCATAGAAGTGACCTGGCCACACTTAGCGGATGCGGATATCGCGGAACAATTTTCTCAAGTGGTAAAAAGTACTGCGGACATGATTGCTGCCTGGCAGGCTTATGGTTTTATTCATGGTGTAATGAATACTGACAATATGAGTTTAGCTGGCGAAACCTTCGACTTTGGTCCCTATGCATTCCTGGATAATTATCAGCCCGAAAAGATTTTTAATCATACCGATGCGGGCGGGCGTTATGGGCTTCTGCAACAACCGGGAGTGGGCCTCTGGAATTTACAGCGACTGGCTCAGGCAGTGAGTCCTTTAATTGAGTCGGATAAACTGCGGGCGGCGCTGGACACCTACGAACCCGAACTTCGAGAAGCTTACTTAAACCGAATGACAAAACGTCTGGGGATGTCGTCAGTACCCGCTAACGAGAGAATGCAGTTGGTCGGCGGCTGGTTAAGTCTGCTGGAGGTGAACCAGGCCGATTATCAATTAGCATTCCGCGATTTAATTGACTCGCTTGAAGCGAGAGAGCCGAAAGGATTATTGGCACAAAGTGGTGAGAGCTGGTGGCAGGAATACAATAAAGCGGTAAATGGAAAGACTGATATTGACGTCATGAAGCGAGTTAACCCCTGGGTTATTGTCAGGACACACCATGCGCAGCGGGTAATTGATGCTGCAGAAGCAGGTGATGACTCGTTATTAAACGACTATATGCAGGCTTTAATGAATCCTTTTGCTGAGAGTTTACGTGAGAGCGTATGGGCTAAGCCACCAACAGCTGAGGAACAGGTTTCTGAACTGTCCTGCTCAAGTTGAGGTTTGAATTGCGATCTCCCACTGGATAGGACAAAATCAGAGTTACTGATTATGACAGGGTCAAGCAAATGAACTATCGAGTGCTTTTTATGTTAATCAGCGCCTTACCTTTTTGCAGTTTGGCGCAGCAATGGAATGTTCCTGAACCACAAGAGTTTGATAAGACCGAAGTCTGTCTGGGTGAGCTTGAACAACCTTTGACAGTCGAACTGGCGGATAATCAGCAACAACAAGCGCGCGGTTTAATGCAGCGTGAGTCACTGGGTGAGTACAACGGAATGTGGTTCCGTTATGGAAATGAGCGCCCCGGCTACAGTGGTTTCTGGATGTATCAGACATTAATTCCATTAGATATTGCTTACCTTGATCGCCAAGGCCGTATTGTGAAAACGTTCACAATGCGCCCCTGCGGCAGCGATGATCCAACGCAATGCCGAAGCTACTCTCCGGGGAAAAACTACTGGAGCGTACTTGAAGTTAATGGCGGATTTTTTGCGGAGCACGATATTCGCATGGGCGATCAATTAAGAAAAGCTAAGGGCGAAAGCTGTAAGCAAAAATAGGGTAAAGAGTAATAATGAAGAGTAATACAAAAGGAGAAACCATGAAGTACGTCATATTGGGAGCACTGAGCTTAAGTGTCTTAGCTGCTTGCGGGCCGGCAAACGAATCAAACAAAGAAACAGATAAAGCCGTTGCCGATATACAGGATTCAGCTTTTAACCCCAATTACCGGGATTATCTTAAAACATTATCTTCTGACGAATTTGAAGGGCGCGCGCCTGCATCAGCCGGTGGTGAGAAAACGGTTAGCTTTATTGAAAACAACTTTCGCGAGTGGGGCTTAAAGCCTTATGACCAGGAAAATGACAGTTATCGTCAACCCGTGCCTCTGGTCAAACTGATGCCTTATAAAGTCAGTTCTCTGAGCTTCGACGGTGAGTCAGCACCAGAGTCAATGAAGTACCGTACGGAAATGATGGCGTGGACACCGCGCGTGGTTGACGAAGTTAAAGTCGAAAACAGCGACGTCGTTTTTGTCGGATACGGCATTGTTGCTCCTGAATACGACTGGAACGATTACGAAGGACTGGATGTTGAAGGTAAAACCGTTGTTATGCTAGTCAATGACCCGGGCTACGCAACAGGTGACCCTGAGCTATTTAATGGCAATGCCATGACTTATTATGGTCGTTGGACTTATAAATTTGAAGAAGCCGCCAGACAGGGCGCTGAAGCCGCTTTTGTGGTTCACGAGACTGGACCTGCCGGATATGGCTGGGGTGTTGTCGCTGGTGGCTCTCCAGTGCGTTTTGACTTAAAGCGTGAAAACAAGAACATGGATCGCTCGGCAATTGAAGGTTGGATAACCGAAGAGAGCGCAAACTCGCTTTTTGCTACTGTAGGCAAGGATTTAGAACAAATGCGGGAGCTGGCGTTAAGTGGTGAGTTCAAGCCTCAGCCGCTGAACATAGAAGCTTCACTGACGGTTCAAAATAAATTTGAATATTTAGATACCAATAACGTTATTGGTTACATTGAAGGCTCTAAATATCCGGAAGAACACGTTATTTATATGGCTCACCATGACCATCTGGGCACCGACCCGGTGCGTGAAGATGATCCCATTTATAATGGTGCGCAGGATAATGCGTCGGGCACGGCTGCATTGATGGCTATGGCTGAGCAGTTTGCTAAAGATCCTCAACCGGAGCGCTCCATTGTGTTTGCTGCAGTAGGTGCAGAGGAAAGTGGTTTGCTTGGTTCTGACTGGTATGCCTCGCATCCAATGCTGCCGCTGGGCAAAGCCGTTGGCGGTATCAATATGGACGTCATGAATGTTTATGGTCCAATGAAAGACATGGTTGTCGTTGGTTATGGCAATTCTTCTATGGAAGACTACTTGAAACGCTACGTAAAGGCCCAAGATCGTTATGTAGCACCTGAGCCGACTCCTGAAGTTGGTTCATTCTATCGTTCAGATCATTTTAATCTGGCGAAAAGAGGTGTTCCAATGCTTTACGCTAAAGGCGGCAATGACCATGTTGAAAAAGGCCGTGAGTGGACTGAAGAGCAGCGTGCTATATTTAACCGCGATGCTTATCATAAACCGGCTGATGAATTTGATGAAAACTGGGATTTACGTGGTGTACAGCAGGATATGTCCGTTTTTTATTCAATCGGTAATGAGTTAGCAAACTCACGTGAATGGCCTCAATGGGCACCGGGTAATGAATTTGAAGCGGCACGTAAAGCAACAGAAGATATGCGTAAATAGACGTTAAGATAACCTTGTAGGAACGGTCAGTACCTTATGTTGTCTTAGCTTTGTAGTCATTTTTTAGGAGCAGTTATGACTCATAAACGAGATAAAGTTTATGTCCGTTTCAACCAGGGTTCGCGTACCGGAGGTTCATCCTCCGGTAACTGGCTCAGCCGTTTGCTGGGCCTTTTTTTGTTATTGGTTCTGATAGGCCTTGGACTGGCTTTTGGCATGGTCATCGCCGCCGTTTTATTTGTGCTGATGATTCCGGTTATGTGGCGTCAACGCCATGCTATTAAACAGGTTTGGCGTATGCGTAAGCAAGCGAAACAGCATTACCAGGAGCAACAACGGCAGCACGAAAAACAACAAGAACACTATGAAAATAATAAGGAAGACCGTGGATCGGTTATTGATGGAGAGTACGAAATCAAAGAAGATCAGGACAAAAAACCATAGAAACAAAGGCCCAGTGCTGGAATGAAAAAACCTTATATTGTTATTCCGGCGCTGGATCCCGACCAGCACTTGCTGGAGCTTATTGATAGCATTACCACTGGAGATCCAGAATGGAATCACTATCTGGGTATTATTGTTGTTGATGACGGTAGTCGCTTCTCCGATGTTTTTCAGCAACTGACTGATCGACATCGTGTTCATGTTCTAAGGCATGAGCAAAATAGGGGAAAAGGCGCGGCGTTGCGCACGGCATTTAACTGGATTATTAAGCAAAGTGATGAACGCTGTTCCGGTGCCGTAACTGCTGACGCAGACGGTCAACATTTGGCGAAAGACATTCTTGCTATCTGCACTTGCCTAAAAGGGTACCCGGATAAACTATGGCTGGGTAGCCGAACTTTCGATGAAAAAGACATACCTTTCCGCTCCAGACTCGGTAATAAGTTTACCCGGGTTATTTTTCGACTGGTAACGGGCCAGGATATTAAAGATACCCAAACGGGATTACGTGGAATTCCTTTAGGTTTTCTTGAACAGTTAGTTCACTTTACCAGTTCAGGTTATGAGTTTGAGTTGGAAATGCTGCTTTCGGCTAAGCGCTGCGGCTATCGCATAAACTCTCAGGAAATAACCACGGTTTATGAAGAGGGTAATGAAACAAGCCATTACCGACCAGTAATCGACTCGATAAAAATTTACCAGAAGTTTTTAAAGTTTGCGAGTATTGGGATTCTGTCTGCCGGCCTGGATTACTCCGTTTTTGCGACAGCTTACTTTTTCTCCGGCCAGGTGTTGGAGTCTATTGTTCTGGCGCGAGTTATATCCGGGGTGTTCAACTTCTCTTTGAATCGCCAGTGGGTATTCAAACAAGGGTCTCATGTCGCCTGGGACGCAACTAAGTACAGTTGTCTTGCCGTTGTCTTAGTGACTGCTAATTACGGCCTTACTGAGGCGTTCCGGTATCTTGGTGTTACACCCTTTATTGGTAAGCCATTAGCGGAAGGCTTAGTATTTTTATTGAGTTACGGTGGGCAAAAACGCTTAGTTTTTAAAAAAGCGGCTTAATAAGATATCGTTTTAAAAAAGAAAACCCGGAGTTGAGCTCCGGGTTTTTTGTTTCTGCTATTCGTTATTCTTCAGCTTGTTTGGGCGGGAATATTCGCCGCACAACATAGAAGAATAATGGTACGAAGAAGATCGCCAGTACAGTACCGCCAATCATTCCGCCTATAACACTGGTACCGATGGCATTACGGCTTGCTGCACCTGCACCATCGCTTAGCGCCAGAGGCATAACACCAAAGATAAAGGCTAAGGACGTCATAAGGATAGGGCGCAGACGTAAGCGCACGGCTTCCAGCGTCGCGTCCAGTAGCTCTTTACCCTGAGCCTGCAAGTCTTTCGCAAACTCAACGATTAGTATGGCGTTCCTTGCCGACACCCCAACGGTTGTCAACAGACCTACCTGGAAGTAAACATCGTTAGAGATACCGCGAAGCATAACAGCAACGACAGCACCCAGAATACCCAGAGGAACGACCAGCATGACTGAGAATGGTATCGACCAGCTCTCGTACAGGGCGGCCAGGAACAGGAATACAACAATCAGCGATACGCTATAAAGGATAGGCGCAAAATCACCAGATTGACGTTCTTGTAAAGAAATACCCGTCCATTCGAAACCAATGCCCGGAGGAAGCTTTGCAATCATCTTCTCCATTTCAATCATGGCTTCGCCGGTACTGACTCCCGGAGCAGCCTGCCCCTGAATTTCCATTGCAGAAACACCGTTATAGCTTTCAACTCGCTGGGCACCATAAGTCCATTCCCAGGTCGAGAATGAGCTAAATGGCACCATATCACCCTGGTTATTTCTGACATACCATTCGTTGATATCTTCAGGCAACATGCGCGATTCTGCTTGGCCCTGCAAGTAGACTTTTTTAACCCGGCCTCGATCGATAAAGTCGTTAACGTAGGATGAACCCCAGGCTGTGCTTAAGGTTTCATTGATATTGGCAATAGTCAGTCCCAAAGCCTGAGCTTTCTCAAAGTCGATATCAATACGCAACTGTGGTGCATCTTCAAGCCCGTTTGGACGTACCTGCACCAGCTTGTCGTTCTGTCCTGCCATTCCGAGTAACTGGTTACGGGCTTCTAATAAGCCAGCATGACCAAGATTACCGCGATCCTGCAGGAACAGATTGAAACCACTGGAAACACCAAGTTCCGGAATTGGAGGCAGGTTAAAGGCAAATATCATCGCCTCTTTAATTCCAGCAAAGTAACCAAAAGCTCGTCCAATAACGGCTTCAACACTCTGGCTTTCGTCACGCTCGCTCCAGTCTTTTAGACGTACGAAGGCGATACCATTAGCCTGGCTCCGTCCCGAAAAACTAAAGCCAACAACAGAAAATACCGACTGAACCGCATCTTCCTGGTTAAGGTAGTAGTTTTCTATTTTATCCATGGTATTAACTGACTGCTCAATAGTAGAGCCGACCGGTAACTGCATCTGTGTCAAAAATACACCACGGTCTTCGTCGGGTAAGAAGGCCGATGGCAATTTCATGAATAAGAACACCAGAATACCGATAATACCCAGATAAAGCACACCAAAACGTACAGTACGACGTAAGATTGAGTGAATGGTACTGGTGTATTTCTCGGTCCACTTTTCTAAGGTACGGTTGAACCAGCCAAGCGGGCCCCAGCCACTATTTTTATCGTGCTTAACCGGTTTCAGCAGGGTGGCACACAATGCTGGTGAGAACACGATAGCGACAAGAACAGACAGACCCATCGAGGTAATGATGGTCAGTGAGAACTGTCGATAAACGGCACCCGTAGAACCCGGGAAGAAGGCCATAGGTGCAAATACCGCAGCCATAACAACACCGATAGCAACAAGTGCGCCGGTAATTTGCCCCATCGACTTAATCGTTGCCTGTTTGGGTGACAAGCCCTCTTCAGACATTAAGCGCTCAACGTTCTCTACAACTACGATGGCGTCATCAACCAACAGACCGATAGACAGCACCATCCCGAACATGGTCAGGGTGTTAATTGAGAAACCTGCTAATGCCATGACACCCATGGTTCCCAGAATAACCACTGGTATTGCTAAGGTGGGTATTAAGGTTGCACGTAGGTTTTGCAGGAAAACGAACATGAGCAGGAAGACCAGAATAATGGCCTCGATTAAAACTTGAGCCACTTCTGAAATCGATATTTTGATAAAAGGTGTTGTATCGTAGGCTGTAACCAACTCCATTCCATCAGGGAAAAACTCTTCTAGTTCAGCCATTCGGGCTTTTACTGCATCAGCTGTTTCCAATGCATTAGCTCCGGTTTGTAGGTTAATCGCCAAACCTGTAGCCGGCTTACCGTTATAATTCGCCTGAATGGAATAGTTTTCTGCGCCTTTTTCGACTTCAGCAACGTCTTTAAGACGAACCTGAGAACCATCGGACAACACTTTTAAGGTGATGTTTTCAAACTCAGAGACATCAGACATACGAGTTTGCGCGATAATTGTCGCATTAAGACGTTGACCTTCGACGGCTGGTGTGCCGCCGAGTTCACCGGCTGCCACCTGAGCATTTTGTGTCCGAATAGCACTTTTCAGGTCGGCCATTGTCAGGCCGTAATTAACCAACGCGGAAGGATCGACCCAAATTCTCATCGAGTAGGGAGAACCAAAGAGTTGAACATTACCAACCCCGGTTGTACGGGCTATTGGGTCCTGAATATTTGACGCAATATAGTCACTTAAGTCGGTTTGAGAGTAACGGTCGTCAGAGGCAACGAGTGCGGCAACCATTAAGAACGAGCTGCTCGCTTTATTAACGGTAATACCCTGAGCCTGAACTTCCTGAGGCAACTGGGGGGTTGCCTGAGAAAGCTTGTTCTGAACTTGCACCTGAGCAATATCAGGATCGGTTCCTGAAGCAAAAGTCAGGCTAACGGTAGCGCTGCCAAAGTTACTCTGAGAAGAGAAATAGAGCAGGTTATCAATACCTGTCATATTCTGTTCAATAACTTTGGTAACGGTATTTGAAACGGTTTCGGCATTAGCGCCAGGGTAACTCACCTGAATTTCGACTGCAGGCGGCGCGATAGTCGGATACTGAGCAATAGGGAGCTGCAGCATCGCGATTGCGCCGGCCATCATGGTCAGCAGCGCGATAACCCAGGCAAATATCGGGCGATTTATAAAAAACTTGGCCATTACTGACTTCCCTTACTGCTGCTGTTCAGAGTTAGATGAATCGATAGTCACCGATGCGCCCGGACGAATTTTTTGTAGGCCCGAGGTGACTACGGTGTCACCTTCTTTGAGTCCTTCAGAAACTAACCAGCTACTGCCTATTGCTCGTTCCGTCGTTATCATCCGTTGTTCAACTTTTTTGTCATCATTTACCAGCATGACATAAGGTCGTCCTCTGGGGTCACGAGTTACTGCCATTTGCGGTACTTTAATCGCTGAGCTGATAGTACCTTCACTAACTTCGGCACGCACAAACATGCCGGGATACAGTGTTTTATCGGGGTTAGGGAACTCAGCACGTAATAGAATAGCGCCGGTGTCTTCATCGACGCTGACTTCAGAGAAAAGCAATTCACCTTTTTGATCGTAATCCAGACCATTTAATTTTAAGCGAACGGTAGCATTACCTTTTTCGTTCGCCTGAATACGGCCAGATTTTATATCGGCCTGTAATTTCATAAATTGTTTGCTGGACTGGTTAATATCAACATAAATTGGATCCAGTTGATTAATAGTAACCAAAGGTTCCGTTTGCGACGCTGTTAATAATGCACCTTCAGTGAAATTGGAGCGGCCAATAACACCGTTGATAGGGGCATTGACTTTCGTGTACTCAAGATTAATACGGGCATTTTTTAACTGGGCTTCAGCTACTGAAACAGCCGCTTTGTTTTGATAAAAAGTGGCTTCTGCGCTATCAAATTCGTCTTGACTGACAGCGTTCTCTTCAAGTAATTCCTGAAAGCGCTTATAACGAAGTTCTGAGCTGCGCAGTACAGCTTTTGCACTTTCAACTTCGGCCTCGGCACTGGCTAATTCTGCTTCGTAAACGGCAGGATCAATTTGATAGAGTTGTTGCCCTTTCTCTACAAAAGTTCCTTCCTCAAAAGTTCGTTTCAACAATACGCCACTAACTTGTGGACGAACTTGAGCAACTCTATAGGCAGCTGTACGCCCAGGCAAATCGGTACTAAGACTGATTGACTCAGGCGTGACGGTAATTACTTCAACCTGAGCTGCTTGCTGCTGACCTTGTTGCTGCTGTTGTTGGTCGCTGCATGCGGTTAGTGCTCCCGTTAACAGAAGACCCGCGGCAAAAATGGGGGCAAACCTAAAACGCGTGTTCATTAAATTACCTCTGACCTATTAATTTATATCAATCCGGAATTATACATACATTCATGTATGTTTGTAAAACTATTCAGCGACAGTTAGCGCTATTTTTCCGATGGTCTTATGACTTTCTAAAGCCTGATGTGCCATTCGGAGGTTATTTGCGTTCATTTCGCCAAAGGTTTTACCCAGAGTCGAACGGATTTGGCCTTTTTCGACCATTTTGGCTATATGGTTCAGTAATTCCTGCTGCTTTATCATGTCTGCTGTAGTAAACATAGAACGGGTAAACATAAACTCCCAGTGCAAACTGATACTTTTTTGTTTCATCAGGGTAATGTCGATACTTTCTGACGGATCATCTATAAGGCAAAAACGACCCTGAGGAGCCATTAATTTCATGCATTGTGCGAAATACTGTTCGCTATGAGTCAAACAGGCCACATCGGTTACCGGCGAGGCGCCAACAGACTCTATTTGCTCGGCTAAGTCGTCGTAATGATTGATAACATGGTCAGCCCCAAGAGCTTTAACCCATTGTTGAGATTCTGCGCGGGAGGCCGTAGCGATAATGGTGACATCGGTTAGCTGAGCGGCAAGCTGAATTAAGATAGATCCAACGCCACCGGCTCCGCCAATGACTAACAGAGTTCTTTTGTTATGCGGTGAAGGTTTATCAACCTGTAAGCGATCGAACAGAACTTCCCAGGCAGTAATACTGGTCAGGGGAAGGGCGGCGGCCTGAGTATCATCGAGGTTTGTCGGGGCTTTGCCCACAATACGGTAGTCAACCGTTTGTAACTGTGCATTGCAACCCGGCCGGGTTAAGTCACCCGCGTACCAAACCCGGTCTCCGGTTTTAAATCCTGTTACTTTATCTCCGGTAGAGACAACTTCGCCGACCGCATCCCAGCCAATAATTTTGTGGCCAGATTCAGGCGCCATGCGCATTCTGATTTTGGTATCAACCGGGTTAACGGCTACGGCTTTAACTTTAACCAGTAAATCGTTTGCTCCCGGAACAGGGTCATCGACAGTAATATCCAGCAGTGAATTCGGATCTTCGGCCGGAAGTGATTCTTTGTATCCTACAGCGCGCATAGTCTTCTCCTTAATTAACAACAATCACACTGTATACGTATTATTAGAGAAAGCGATGACAAAAAAATGGCAGTTAGGAAGAAAATCCTGCTTGCTCCAGATTATTTGCAAAGGCTTCTAATGCGTCGAGACCTTGCACATCTTCTTCTAACAGATAAAGAGAGTAATTTCGCCATGCTTTAAAACGTTTGTGAATGTCTTCTATGTAAGTTTTTTCCTGAAGCCTGCGTTTGGCCAAAAAGCTGCCGTCGGCCTGTTCAGGCAAAATTCGATTAATGACAACACCGCCAACAGGTAACTTTTCTGCGGTTAACGATTGTAATGCCCGATCCGTTTCCTGAATAGGCAGCCGCTCGGGTGTCAGCACAAACAGGATGGATGTATAATTGCTATCCTGCAATAAGCGTCGGGTTCGCTGAAAAAGCCTCTGCCGTGTTAATAGTTGTTCTGTAATTGCTTTGGTTCGGTCCGTCATACCGTCGCTGGCATTGTCTTTAGGGTCAGCCATTGGGTTATTAATGTCTTTACCGGCTTTAGGCGATAAGTGCTCAAGAACTGAGTCGAAGTCTTCAGAGCGCTTTTGCGAACGCAGCATACCCTGAGTCCAGGCAGCCATTGCTTCGGGTAACGTAAGTAAACGCAGGGTATGCCCGGTTGGGGCTGTATCAAAAATCAGTAAATCATAGTCCTTTTCCGCTTCATCAATAACGTTGCAAATTCGTTCCAGCAAAGCAGCTTCCTGAGCACCCGGTGACTGCTGGGTTAAACGCATTTGACGTTCAATTTCGGGGAAAAGATCGGGGTTAGTAAAACGTTTCATTTGAGAACTGACGCGATCGATATGAGCTTTAACTTCGTGGTCAGGATCAATTTCTAATGCGGTTAAATTTTCGCGCATGACAGTTTTTTTATCGCCGATTTTTTTGTCGAATACATCGGCCAGGCTATGTGCCGGGTCGGTTGAAACCAGCAGTACTTTTTTACCTTGGCGGGCAGCTAAAACCGCCAGAGCAGAAGACACTGTTGTTTTACCAACTCCGCCTTTACCACCAATTAATAAAACTTTTTTATCGCTTAACAACATGAGAAATGAACCCTGTTTTTGGTCGGGTTATAAAATTAGCAACAACGGAAATGGTCGAGAGGTGAGTGTTCCATCCCCATACGTTGATGCCATTCGTGGAAGCGTTCCAGCATTAATGGCTGTAACTCTAAAGTATAATAGGCGGCCGGATTCGGCACGCCCATCATTTCAGAAAAAACCAGTAGCATGAATAAGTCATCTTCATCGCGCTTTGCCCGGGCAATAGCAGAACGATAGGGCGCATTATAAAACTCATTGGCCAAATCACTCGCCCGGCTGAACCAACGGCGCACTGACTGTATATTCATGCTACTTACTCCAGTTACTTTTATTGCTGCTTCTGGGCTTTTTGTTCCTTACGGATTTTAGTTAAGCCTGCGCTAGCCTCAAGAGCAATCCAGATAGCGGCAACCAGCACCACTAAATCCAGACCCATTAAGAACCAGTCACCGCTGTTATAAAAATCCTTAAGCTGAACAATAAGAGCGAAGACTGTCATTATCAACAGGAAAATCAACGGTATTAAGGTGTAATACATTGGTCGGCCTAAGCGCACCAACATGACCGTAATAACCAACAAGGTCAACCCTGCTAATAACTGGTTTGTGGTCCCGAACAGAGGCCAGATAACTAAGCCGCCGGAACCGTCTGCGCCACCAGCACCGAAGGCTAACAATAAGCAGCTGCCGACGGCAAGCATCGTTGCCGGAAATGCTTTTTGCATCCAGTTAATGTTATATAAGCTTCCCCATTCCTGGAAAATATAGCGTTGCAGACGTAATCCAGTATCCATTGTGGTACCGGCAAAAAGCACAGCCATTACCGTTAGCAGGGTTTCTGATACGCCAATGTCCAGGCCAAGCCCTTGACTAATAATATTAGCGCCACCTTCGACGAAAGCTGATACACCACCTTGTCCGAAGGACGAGTAGACAGCTTCCCAGTCAGCTAATGTCGCAAAACCGGCTGTTGCAGCGATGATAGTCGCCAGTGATAATGAACCTTCACCAATGGCACCGAAGTAGCCTACAAAACGGGCATCGGTTTCTTTATCAAGTTGCTTAGAGGTTGTGCCTGATGCAACTAATCCGTGGAAGCCTGAAATGGCACCACAGGCTATGGTGACAAACAACAGCGGCAACATTGACGGCGTGCCTTCCGGAGTATTGCTATTGAAGGCCGGAGCTGAAATTTCCGGAGCCAGCAATAAAGTTGCGCCGTAAAGCAAAATAAGTCCAATGAATAGCTGTAGGCCGTTGATGTAGTCGCGAGGCTGAAGCAACATCCAAACGGGCAATACCGAAGCGATGGCTGCGTAACCAAACAGAATAAGAACCCATTGTGCGTTGTCACTGATGCCCATTACCGTTTCCGGCAATTCAATTGGGAATGAAGGACCTGCCCAGATAAGTGCGTACAGTGCCAGTACACCGATAATGGATATTGCACCTAAGCCCATCCATTTACGGAAAATAATTTGTCCGATAATAAGTGCGACAAAAATAGCGCCCCAAACCGGCACTACTGAGCTGGAGAATTTAATCAGCAGACCTGAAATAGCAGTAGCGAAAACCGCGTTGACCATCAGCAACACGAGGAAGATAACGATCATGAACAGCGTTTGAGAGCGTTTGCCAACAACATCGCCAGTCAGGTTACCAATAGATTTGGCTTTATTACGGTTACTTGCCCAGATTGCGCCAGCATCGTGTACGCCAGCAAAAAATATGGTACCGAAAATAACCCATAAGAAAGCAGGTACCCAACCCCAGATAACCGCGATGGCAGGACCAATGATAGGTGCTGCACCGGCTACAGAAGTAAAGTGGTGGCCCCACAGAACGTATTTATTGGTAGGGACGAAGTCGACTCCGTCTTCTAATTCGTGAGCGGGTGTTCTGAAGTTAGGATCAAGCTTAAAAATTTTCTCAGCAATAAATTTAGAGTAAAAAACATAACCGAGAAACATTGCGCCTAAACCCAGAACCATCATTACGATTGCGTTCATGGCAAGAGCCTCATTGTTGTAGTGTTAGACAGATAACGAAAAATGCCAACCGTTATTGTAGCGTAAACTCAATAACGGTTGGCATACGACCAATGTCTAATATCTATCAAAGGCTAAAACATTTAAAGCCTTTTATTCCCCTGAAGAAGGCGAACAACTAAAGAAATCGCAAAGAGGATGATAAAGATATAGAAGATAATTTTGGCTATTCCAGCTGCTGTTCCGGCAATTCCACCAAAGCCTAAAATAGCAGCCACTACAGCCACGGCTAGAAAAATAAGAACCCAACGTAACATATTCACCTCACTGATTAATTTAGAAGATTCAATTAGTAAGGTAGACCATGATTTGTAAAATAACCACTATATGTAAGTGTAAAAAAACCGCTAAGACAAAAAGTCCTAGCGGTTTTTATTATACAGAAGCTGATTAATTAATGCGCTTCAGCGGCGGCATCAGCTGCCGCTTTATCGTCCAGTTTTTTCGCGTAAACCTGAATACGGGGAGCTAAATAAATAGCATTACTGAGTAACTTAGCTGTACCCCAAAAATAGGCTCGGAAATTAATGTTGTCGGCAAAACCAATAACCTGACCGCTGCCTAAACGATGGGCAGCAATATTGGTTTTACCTTTTAGTATTTCGCGATTGCGCTCATCCGTATAGCCACTGATTAAAGGTTGCTCCGAATAGCGAGCGACTGAAACGAAAGGCGACTCAGGTTCTTCCATGGCGGCAGCCGAATTCTTGAATACCGGCATTTGGTCACGCGGAAAACCAAAGAATAGTGGGTGAGAAGTATCTACATCCATTGAGAATATGGCTCCGGCAATTCGCTGTTCGGCGTAGAAATCGTCACGCTCTTCGTAACTTAGCCGCTTTTTAGCAAAAGCGTTCTGGAAGACTGCGTCATCAATAAAGCGAGTTTGCAGAAGACCATTTTCTGCTAACCATTCAGCACCACCACGCTGACCAATTATTGTTCCACCCTGGCTTACCCAGTTTTGAATTTTTTTACGCAGTTGTTTATCTAAATTGCTGTAATGTCCGTCCACCATAATAATATGGCTATAACGGGTTAAGTCAGCTCTGGATAAACGTTCAGTATCAACCATCGACAATGGAATACCGACATGGCGGTCAAGGTAGTACCAGGTTTCCCCAGCTTCGTAAAGGTTAACACCCGCGCCGGTCAGCATCATTACGCTGGGCTTTTCTACCGGTTGAATATTGCGGCTACCCAGGTCAACACCTTCAGGTGTTAATCCGGTCTCGATAGAGGTTACCTGAATACCTTTTTCTTTTGCTGCGGTAGCCAGACGGCGTTGTACATCGCGCCATTCCCGTTGCTGATAGGCTTTAGGTACAACAATAGAACCGGCTGAAAACTCCTGACGGCCTTGTTCACCTTCTACAGTGAAGGGTTTTGTTGTCTGACGAACGTGAATGTTCTGCTCCAGCAACTCTTGTAATAAACCCGGAGCGAAGTAATCGTTCCAGTTAAATGCGTAAGCGTAGGCATCAGTGAGAGCCGACGTCTTGCGTTTTGGTGCATCCCAGGCATTATCCGCAATTTGAATACGACCACGATGAGTCTCAAATGGCACGTTAAAGGCTAATGGCAGAGTCCAGCCTGAAACATCGTAGAAGGTATTGTTCGGGAAGTTCTTGCGCGTACTGAATATTCCCTGAATCAAACCATACTGAGCTTGAGCCAGAGGGATATAATAACTGCTTCCGGCTTTAAACTGAGTGCCGTTCTGTTCAATATCTTTTTCTACACGATAAGCTTTAATACCGTGTTGTTTAAAGATTTCCAGTAAGCCTTCTACACGAGAAGGATCGCTTGAGTCACCAATTAGATAACCTTCAAACTTGGCTTTTTGTGCGGCCTCCATACCTTCGTCGTAAGCACGCTCCTGAAACTCAATAAAACGACTTTTGTTTTTGTGTGTGCCGTAAATGGTACTGAGTGAGGCGACAAACTGGTTACGAATAGTGAACGGAAAGCTGACCTCACCATTAACCGAATCCTGCAGATGTCCGCGGCTGGAGGCTTGTTCAAATAAAATACCTACGGCACCCTGAATGTCAGGGTAGGTGGAGCCTTTGCCATAATAGAAGTCATCAAATGATTCTTCGGTATAATACAAGCTGCCAATATCATCCAGCGAGTCAGCATGTTCTGCTGCCAAAATTTCGGTTAAGCGCACGTTTTCATCCGGTGTTAACGGATTTTTGCGAGACGGAATACCCGGCTGGAAGAAATACGTGCTGTTGGTTCCCATTTCGTGGTAATCGGTCAGTACGTTTGGCTTCCATTTCTGAAAGTTAGCGATACGCGCGCGCGATTCAGGGTGTTGCAGTAACAGCCAGTCGCGGTTCATATCGAACCAGTAATGGTTGACCCGGCCACGAATAAAAGGTTGTACGTGCTCACGATGCTGAGGGTCGGCAACCAGGTTTTGACTGCGGTGCTGGTTTGCCCATTGTGCAAAGCGGGCAAGACCGTCCGGGTTAAATGCCGGATCAAGCAGAATAACTGAATCATTCAAAAGCTCATCCACGGCTTCCCCTTCAGCGGCGGCAAGGTAATAAGCAAACAGTATTGCTGCATTACTGCCGCTCGATTCGTCCCCGTGAATACTGTAGCCCATGTACATGACCACCGGGGTATTGTCCGGGTCGGCATCACGGCTTGGATCAGCGGCTGCCAAATGACGCTCACGAACGTCATCAATATTCTCGTGATTTTTCTCAGAAGTGACGGTAAGAAGTAACAAAGGACGCTGCTCATGTGTGCGACCGGTTACTTCCAACGTAATACGATCCGACTCTTCGGCCAGAACTTCCATATACTTTACAATTTGCTCGGGGCGGGCATGCCATTCACCAACCTGATAACCGAGTACATCTTTAGGCTTGGTAATTTCTGGGTTGTAACTGACATCCTGTGGCAGGTAGTAAGAAAGGTCTTTTGTTGCTGCCATAGAAGGCAGGGCAACGATGACCAATGCGGCCGCGGTGACACGGCTTAACATTCGCTTCAACATAGATAGATCCCCTTGGTGTTATTATGACAACACCATAACAAAAGCGTAACGCATTGACTGTTGTTTTCGGCGGGTCGCAGATTTTTAGCGATGCTTATCGCTTTTTCATTTGGTAGTCGTACATGGGGTCGTAGTAGTCAACCAGTAAGCCTTCTATCCACTGTTTATGCAGTTCTGCGCTGTCATGGCTGTATGTCCCGGTTAATTGGCTGCTGTAATGAAATGAGCGTTTCCGTCGACTGTATTTCATCGATAGCCTGAATTCGATTGATTAGCGTGTGTTGTAGCTCGTTTATTGACGGCGTCATAATTTTAATAAAAACATTGTACTGTCCGGTGGTGTAGTAAGCCTCAATAACTTCCTCGAGCTTTTCCAGTTTCTCAATTGCTGCCGGGTAGTCGCCCGCGCTTTTCAAGGTAATGCCAATGAAACAACAGACATCGTAGCCTAAGCGTTTGGCGTTAACCTGTAAACGCGTACCCTCAATAATCCCGGCACGCTTCATTTTTTCAACCCGCACGTGAATAGTGGCCGGACTCACCTTATAGCGTTTGGCCAGCTCAGCGTAAGGAATACGTGCGTCTTCCATCAGAGTTCTTAGTATGGAACGGTCCAGATCATCAATTTGATAATTTTCAGGTGATTTTTTCATGTTTTATTAAAGCTTCGTTAATTAACTTAGGTATAAATTAACGGAAAATAATAAGTAAAGCTATTTTTGTTAAACGTTATTGAATAAATAAACATAAAAGGTATTAATTGAATCGTGTTTTTATTCTTTTGTTAACGATTCGGAGTATTTATGAAGTCACAATACATGTTACAGCAACAGAAAATTCAGTTCGTAAAAGCCTGCTTTACTCAGCAGTTGCAGCTTCAGCTAGGACTTATTGAAGTGCAGTCGCCATTACTAAGTGAATTGGGCAGTGGCGTTCAGGATGATTTGTCGGGCTGGGAAAAGGCGGTTGCAGTTAAAGTAAAAGCCGTGCCCGATAAAGATTATGAAGTAGTTCATTCGTTGGCTAAGTGGAAGCGTTATACCCTGGGTCGTTACGGCTTTGGCGCCGGAGAAGGCATTGTTACGCAGATGAAAGCTTTGCGACCCGACGAAGAAGCCCTGAGTTCCGTACATTCTGTTTACGTTGACCAGTGGGACTGGGAAAAAGTCATTACTGAAGAGCAGCGTTCGCTGGAGTTTCTGATTCAGACAGTTGAGCGTATTTATGATGCTCTGCGCCAAACCGAGCAACAATATATTGAACAACACGGTGGCAGGAGCACTTTGCCGGAGACGATCCATGTAGTGCATGCAGAAGACCTGATCACTGCTTACCCAAGCCTTACCGCAAAACAGCGGGAGCGCGAGGTGGTTAAACAGTATGGAGCTGTATTTCTGGTGGGCATAGGTGGTGAGCTGAGTCATGGTCATGCGCACGACGTCAGAGCACCGGACTACGATGACTGGAGTTCGGTTAACGAGCAGGGCAGTACCGGCTTGAACGGCGACATTCTTGTCTGGCATCCGGCATTAGATGACGCGCTGGAGCTTTCGTCTATGGGGATACGTGTTGACCAACAGGCATTAAAGCGTCAGTTGGCTATTAGTCAACAGGAAGAAAAGCTCCAGCTCCCCTGGCACCAGTCATTGTTAGCGGGTGAACTGCCTTTAACTATTGGAGGGGGAATAGGGCAGTCACGGGTGGTGATGCAAATTTTACAAAGTGACCACATTGCTAAAGTTCAGTGTGGTGTCTGGCCGGAACCCATTGCCGAAGCTCTATAATTGCAATTAACAGACTGATCTTGAAGTTTCTAGACGACTGGTCTAATATAGAGCGCATGACTAAGAATGACACACGACAAAACATCATAACAATCGGTGCTGACCTGATATCCATACACGGGTTCGGCAGCACCGGCTTGAATAAAATTCTGAGCGAGGCGCAGGTGCCCAAGGGCTCTTTTTATCATTACTTCAAAAGTAAGAATGATTTTGGCCTGGCTGTTATCGAAACCTACGCTGAGGATTATGAAGCACGCATGGACGAAACCCTGGCCAATGAAAAATTGGAGCCGGTTGATCGTCTGCGCAGTTATTTGCGTCGCTCGGTAGAGGACTTAAAGTCGTGTGATTTTTCCAAAGGCTGCTTAATAGGCAACCTGGGTCAGGAAATGGCCTCGCAGAGTGATTTATTTCGCGAACGTTTAGATGACATTTTCTCTGACTGGGAGCAGCGTATTGCTCGGTGTTTAAAAGCTGCGCAGGACGCACAGCAAATTCAGCAATGCATTGACACCGAACAGATGGGAGCCTTCATTCTTTCTGGTTGGCAGGGAGCTATACTGCGAGCCAAAGTTCAGCGTTCTATGCTGCCGCTACTGCGTTTTGAAGAGATGATATTAAAGCAGTTAGGGGCAGTTGACCAATAGCACTAACCGGAGGTAAAGCTATGTCAGAAGTACAAGATAAAGTTGTGATTATTACGGGTGCAAGCAGCGGTTTGGGTGAAGAAACAGCCCGTATGCTTGCGGCAAAAGGCGCAAAACTGATGTTAGCGGCACGCCGCGAAGATCGTCTAAAAGAATTGACTGAATCAATTAAAAAAGACGGTGGTCAGGCAGCTTACCGTGTGGTTGATGTAACCGACAAAGCGGCAGTTCAAAAACTGGCTGACGACACTAAAGCAGAATTTGGCCGTATTGATGTGCTCATTAATAACGCCGGACTCATGCCATTGGCACCGCTCGATGCGCTAAAAGTGGACGAGTGGGACACCATGATTGATGTGAACATTAAAGGCGTTCTATATGGCGTAGCTGCTGTATTACCGGTTATGCGTGAACAGCATGTCGGTCATATCATCAACCTGTCATCGGTTGCTGGTCAGAAAGTTTTTGCCGGCGGAACGGTGTATTGCGCAACCAAGTTCGCAGTAAAAGCGATTTCCGAAGGCATTCGTCAGGAATCTAATGGTGAAATTCGCGCGACCAATATTTCACCGGGCGCTGTAGCAACAGAATTGACTGACCACATTAGCGACAAAGACGCGAAAGAAATGGCTGACAGTTTGTATTCAGACGCTATTGATTCTGCAGCTATTGCCCGTGCCATTACGTTTGCTATTGAGCAACCTCAGCAAGTTGACGTGAATGAAATGATCATTCGCCCAACCAAGCAAGAGCTGTAATTTGTTATGAAATATTCAGTTCTTGATTTAGCACCTGTTACGGAAGGCGGGTCAGTGGCTGAATCATTGCATAATTCTGCTGATTTAGCCCAGCATGCAGAGCGGTGGGGTTACCACCGCTTCTGGATGGCTGAGCATCATAATATGACCGGAATTGCCTCGGCCGCAACGGCGGTTGCTTTAGGTTATGTCGCCGGCAAAACCGACAAAATTCGAGTGGGTTCAGGCGGTGTTATGTTGCCGAACCATGCGCCTTTTGTGGTCGCTGAACAGTTCGGTACGTTGGACGCACTGTACCCCGGGCGTGTTGATATTGGTTTGGGCAGAGCGCCGGGAACAGACGGCCGAACCTTACGGGCGTTGAGACGTAAACCCGACGACGCCGAACAGTTTCCCAACGATGTTCAGGAGCTTTTAGGTTATCTGGAAGAAGCACAGGAAAGTGACGCGATTAAAGCGGTGCCCGGGTTTGGACAGAAAATTCCGGTGTGGTTGCTAGGTTCAAGCACTTTTGGCGCTCAGCTCGCTGCGCATTTAGGTCTGCCTTATGCCTTTGCGTCGCATTTTGCACCAGACTATTTGCAGCATGCATTAAAAGCGTATCGCGAGAACTTTCGTCCGTCGCGTTATCTGAGCAAACCTTATGCCGCTGCGGCGATGAATGTTTTTGCTGCAGACAGCGAAACCGATGCGCGAAAAATGATGAGCTCAATGCAACAGCAGTTTATTGCGTTGCGTCGCGGGACACCCGGACCTTTAAAAGCACCTGTGGATGACATAAGAACGGTTGCTGCGCCTCATGAACTGGCCGGAGCCAATCATGCATTAACTTATACGGCGGTTGGTACTAAGGACTCAGTTCAACGACATATTAATCAGTTTATTGATGATACCGGTATAGATGAAGTTATTCTTACCTGTCATGCCTTTGATCATCAGGCTCGTTTAAGGTCGTTCGAAATTGCCGCGGAAGCTTTAAACGGAAAGTGAAAAGCGTTTAGTTAAAAGACTGACGCTTTACCTTAAACACGTTAGAATAGCGGCATCTTTAACAGGCAGTCTGGTTGTATTTCTATGAGAATTATCATTCGTTACTTTTTTCGTACTTTACGGCTTATTTTAACGCCTATTGTTTTACTGGTCGAAAAATTGACCACGCCAAAAGGTCAGAGCCGCAGTAATGAGGCTCAGCAACAGGTAGATGAAGCCTGCAAGTCGTTGGCTCTTTATCAATTTGCCGCTTGCCCGTTTTGCGTCAAGGTACGTAAGGAAATTGCCCGCCTTAATTTAAATATAGAATTAAGAGACGCAAAAAATAATGAGCAGCACAGACAAGAGCTGTTAGATGGCGGCGGCAGAGTTAAAGTGCCGTGTTTACGCATTGAGCAAGGCGATAAAGTACAGTGGATGTATGAGTCCGATGACATTAACCAGTATTTACAACAGCGCTTTGCTTAATCAAATATTGGGCGACTAGTTCCTAACCACTGGTCCAGGCTTTGTTGAAAGTCCGGATCAGCTTTAAGTTCGTTGATGACTTCATTAAGATGCCGCACAGCTTTACGTCCCCATTCGTTATTACTGCAACCAACCGCACCTTCAATAATTACACCCTCGTACTCTTTAATAGGCAGGAACACCAGTCCGCTGTTTTTAAACTCAGTTTCGTTGTAGTAAGTCATGATCATTTCATAATCTATAGTGTAATCAATACGCTCGTTGACTATCATGGTCAGTAGGTTGATGTGGGCATTGTCTCCGTTAATGAAACTGAAATTATCCGAATCGATGAGGTGTTCTTCCAGTAAGGGTTGCAGGCGGCCGTAACGGCGTTCAGCGGGTTGAGCAAAGCGTAAAGTTGAGTCCTGAACCAGACTGGAAAACTCTACTGGCTGGCCATACTTTCCAATGATTCTGGCCGCTGTATCAGCACGGGTAATGATACCGTGTGGTTGGTATCGGTGAGTTGTTTCGGTGTAATTAAATTCGGAATTGTAACTTGCTCCTTTAATAAGACAGGGAAAGCAGAGGTTTTTGTTCTTTTTCATAAGCATGGTAATACGGCGGGAGGGCAGTTTTCTGACCTTGTGCGATAGTTCCGGTAGCTGGCGCTGAAAGCTGCTGACTAAAGCATCGCAAAAACCTTGTTCTTCGTACTTTCCATCAAATATATGAAATGGAGGGGAGGAGTTTACTCCCCAGATAATGTCTTCATGCTCGGCTAGGCTGCTTGAGCTAAACAGAACTACTACAGATAATGTGGTGTACAGCGCAACAAGTTGCTTGTTAAAGGTCATAGTAACCGCCTTTCTTTATAATGAACGTTTTTACTATCATGGTAAAAGCTTACATTGTTACTTAATTGTTATTTCTGATAGTTTTATCTAAGCACAAAATATAGGTAATTGCTAAATGCAGGTTATTTTTAATCACGGAAAAGAGAGCGGCCCCTGGGGCAGAAAAATTAAAGTTTTAGCCGAAACTGCTGAAACTCTGGGGTTTAGCGTAACCAGTGTCGATTATCAGGGTATTGATGATCCTGATCAGCGCGTGGAAAAACTCACAACTTATATTGAAGCACTAACGGAAAACTTCTTACTGGTTGGTTCCAGCATGGGCGGTTACGTGGCAACGGTCGCTGCAGCCAAAACAACGAGCAGGGGACTGTTCTTAATGGCTCCGGCGTTTTACTTAGGTGGTCAGGCCAATTTTGACGAACTAACACCGGCTTGTAAGACTCAAATTATTCATGGCTGGAGCGACGATATTGTTCCTGTCGAAAACAGTTGGCGTTACGCGGAAAGAACCAAGGCAGAGTTACACCTGGTGAATGATGATCACCGTTTAATTGACAGCCTGCCGCAAACTAATGCACTGTTTAAACGGTTTCTTGAGACATTATTAAAAGGGTAGGTTATGGAATATACATTAGCTCCGGAATTAGCCAGAGACAGTTATCATTTAACCGATTGGCCGTTATGCGAAGTCAGAGTCATGAATGACAGACAGTTTCCGTGGTTTTTGTTGGTTCCTAAAGTGGCAGACGTGCGCGAAGCCATAGACCTTTCTGAAGATAACCAACAGCAGTTGCTACAAGAAAGCCGGTTTCTATGCCACTGGCTAAAAGCTGAATACCAACCCGATAAACTCAATGTCGCTGCTTTAGGAAATCAGGTTCCGCAGTTGCATGTGCATCATATAGCGCGGTTTCAAACTGACGTTGCCTGGCCCGCTCCAGTCTGGGGGAAGCAACCCATGCTTCCGCTGGAAGAAAGTGAAGTGGCAAGGCTGCAATCGGTATTCGCTGATATTACAGTGTAAGTGTTTTTGACTCAGTGTATGCGTTAACAAAATAACGGAGAGTAACTTTTGGGTTACTAATAATAAATGGCAGCAGATTATTTGATTACCAGTAAATGCGTGAATTTAGTGGCGCAAATAAGCACCGACTTTGGCCGTTGGTTAGCATTACTTGAATCCGGTAAAAGCAATTTAGAAGATTTTAAGTCTCAACAACTGCCAATTAAAGCTCATGCGTCGGTCGGTATGGATGAGCAGTCACAACCGCTAGAGGGTATTCGTTTAGACGAAGCCTATAAAAAGCTGGATGAATGGGATTTACATTCGGAGTCGGATCTTAAAAACGCTCACCAGATGATTTGTGCCGCAGTAACGCCTAGTGCCGGAAGCTATCGTGCAACGGGAATGGGCGTTTACCGAAACAACAAACTGGTTCATATGACTGCTCCTGCGGGGCAGGCCGGGAAATCGGTAAGAAGTCTATTGTCCTGGTTAGACGAAAGTAACGAACACCCTTTAATTAAAGCCGCTATTTTTTTACAGCAGTTCGAATTTGTTCAGCCGTTTTCTGTTGCCAACGGTTGTGTTGGCAGACTTTGGTTTAGCCTCATTCTTGCTAAATGGCATCCGGCAGTTGCCTGGTTAAGCTTTGAACAAACTTTTAAATTCAACAAAGACGAATATCTTGATTGCTTGCGACGCTCAATTAGTGAAAATGACAGAGGTCTTATGGTTGAGTTTATTCTGGATTGTTTGCAACAGAGTATTTCAACCACATTGAAAGAGGAAAAAGACAAAGCTGCAGTGCTGGAAGAGGCGAATATTTTGCATGATTTTTCCAGTGAAATGGCAGTGAGTTCGGTAAAAAGTTCGCCGTTAGGTTCGGATAACGGTTCGGGTAAAAGTCGATATTCGGGGATGAGTACACGAAACATGGTACTTAGGCTATTAAATGAGCAACCCGAATGGAGTGCCGCCAGAGTCGCTGAAGTGTTGAATATTTCGTCGCGCGCGGTAGAAAAACACATTTCTAAATTGAAAGAACAAGGGGTATTAATTCGAAAAGGTTCTGCCAGAGGAGGTTACTGGCGAGTGGCAACCGAAATGGGAGAGCAGCTTAGCTTACCCGAATGGAACCAATGAATGCTTTATTGAGTGTTACCAGAAGAAGAATTGGTCGGCGTGAGAGGATTTGAACCTCCGACCCCTGACACCCCATGACAGTGCGCTACCAAGCTGCGCCACACGCCGACCGAGGACTGCTATGTTACTGGATTAAGCCGAATTAGCAAGCCTCAACACGCTCTCAGACGCTCAACTGCTGCTATTTTCGACAATTACTCCTTGTTTTCAGTTTCGCTAAAGCGTTTTAAATCTTTCAGGGCGTCGATAAGCACCGGAACGGGAGGCTCGGCCTGTTTTTTCAGTTCAAAATCGCTGCTGCTGTATACGCTAAACTGACCACTGTTATCTAAAATCGTAATCTCTTTCTGGTCGTAAATAACAATGTAAGGACTGTAGGTTTCAACCAGCGGCCAGCGACGCTGAGATGTCTGCAAGCTTTCCCCATTGGTGTAGTTTTTATGAGAACCAGCGCAGGAGATACGATCTTCCAGCATGGTTGGAACCAAATCCATAAGTCCGGCAATAGGTTGGTCTGCCAACTGGTAGTTTCGCTGCCAAAGGGGAACCTGCATGTTTTCAAGCGCGAATTGCTTGTTACCCAATAACTCTTCACTTTGCGCAGGAGACAAGGCCGTGAGCAGCAATTGTTGGTCTCCGGTTTGCTGAAGCACTTTATCTAAAGTAGAAATATCGTCTTCAGCAATTAAAATGACATTAATTTGGTTTTTAGGATGAGCGCTAAACTCTGCCAGCTCCTGGCTTTGCCAGTCAGGGTGGAACTGACTCAAACTCAGAGAGTTGTCCCAGTTTTCACTGTGATACCAGCGCACATCAAAATTAAAGTCGTTAAGTGGCTTAAGGTAGGCGGGTTTCAGCTGCTGTCGCTCAATGGACTCCTGATAAAAGTCGGGCAAGCCATAAAGCACCTGAAATAATCCGCCGTCGCGGTTCGGATGAGCCAAGAGTTTAAGCTCAGGTCGCTCTAGTTGATGCTTGGCTGCCAGAGTTTCCAGTTCTTTCTGAATGTTGCTACTGCTGCGCTCAAATAGAATCAGAGTTGTTGATTGCTGAGAATCTATTTTAGAGCACAAAAGCGGGTGCTGAGGATATTTAAGCCTTATTTTATCGGTAGCCATCAGCATTTGTTGTCTGGCCTGGTAGCTTTCAACATCAATGACTCCATGCTTAGCCATTAATGTTTTAGCTGTTGTTGGATAGGACAACGGAAACATATCGTCTTGTTGGGTAATAGGATCGTACAACACTGCGTCAGCCCAAACATGAATACTGTGGCTAACGAAAAAGCATAAAAGGAAAATAGCCGTAACCGGAGCGCCGATTTTTCGCTGTTGCAAGTCTTCCAGACGTTTCCAGGCGAGGTTAGCCAGTAGCAGCTGTATTCCGACAGTCAGTAAGAAACCTAACAGAACACCGGAAATAATAACGAAACTTGCCCCTGTGAAAACCGCTTCTGCATCGCGGGTCATTTGCGCCATAGAATAGGTATTTAAATGATACCCGTACTGACGAAAGAACAGTGCATCGGCGATAAGTGCTATCAGCCCGAATGAGGCTATCAGGGCTGCAAAACCACGTAATATTTTGGAGTAAGGTACTATCAGGCAGAATGGGAATATCAGAATTATGAAGAATACGAAAGGCAGGAAGGCAAAGTGACCTATCCAGCTGACAAGCATGTAGAGATTACCGATAGCCGTAGATGGCTTCGGGGCCGCTTCAATATACAAAAGTCCAATAAACAGGCAAAGGATGATATTGGCAAAGGTAAACCAATGTCCCCAGCTTATTAATCGGGCAATTTTATCCCTACGTTGGTACTTTCCCATCGTTCGTCAGTCCCGTGTTACAATGGCATTATAGTAACACAGCAAAACAGCAAGGATAGTCCCCGTTATGCAATTGCGGATAGAAGAAAGCATTATTCACCAGTTTTATCAAAATGACGGACAAGTCGGGCTTCGGCTGGCTCCTTCGGCATTAACCGAAGATGACCAGTTGCACGATTTGTTAGTTGAATTAACGGATGTGTATACCAGCAAACCGGCAAAAGGTTATGCGAGTTTTCTTAAAGACGAAGAAGAAGGGGAACCCGGTCCTTTTCCTGAGCATTTAACCTCCTGGTATGACGGGCAACTGGACTTTGTCGAATTCAGCCAGCAGTCTGCCAAGCTATTGCTGGAACAACTGCAAAACTATAATTTGTTAGAAGCGGGCTTTTTGTTAGTCACCCGCTACCAGCATATTAGCACCGAGTATTTATTGGTCTGCTTCTTGCCCGTTAAAGAAGGGGTAACAATAAACCCCGAGCTGGCTGTTGACCGTTCGTCGCAGTTAGATATAACGAAAGTGCAATTGGCGGCTCGTATTGACTTAACCGAGTGGAAAACATCTCCGGAAAGTGAGCGGTATATTTCCTTTATTAAAGGACGCGCCGGCCGCAAGGTTTCAGACTTCTTCCTGGATTTTCTGGGCTGTACTGAGCGTTTGAATTCAAAAGCTCACACACAACAGTTAGTCGATTCTGTACAAGAATATGCAAAACAGTCTGAACTGGAAACGGAACAACGCCAGGCCCTGAATAAAGCGGCTTATGAGTATTGTGACGATCAATGGAAGCAGGGCGACACAGTAAAGATTAAAGATCTATCAGAGCAATTTGCAGAGCAGTACCCGGTAGAAAAAAGCTTCGAGAGTTTCTCAAAGGATTTTGCTGAACAGAATTCTCGTGAATTAGTCGATGATTTTCCGGCTGATAAGTCGACATTACGCAAGTTGGTTAAGTTTCAGGGACAAGGCGGAGGCGTCAGCGTTGGCTTTGATCACACGGCTCTGGGAGAGAGAGTGCATTACGATGCTGCGACGGATACATTAACAATTAATGGTACGCCGCCAAATTTACGTGATCAATTACGGCGTTATTTTGGTATAGATAGTTAGTTGATGTGATTAAGTAAATTAAAACGCCGGACAAGCCGGCGTTTTGAAAGTACTTAAATTGTTTGGTTTAGCCGATGTTATTTATCGGCAGCACCGGGAACAATGTTGTTGGCATGCAAACCTTTAGGGCCTTCTTCGAGTTCAAACTCTACGGGTTGCCCCGCTTTAAGTGTGCGATAGCCTTCCATCTCAATGGTTGAATAGTGAGCGAAAATATCACCTTCGCGGTCCTCGCTTTCGATAAAGCCGAAGCCCTTCGAATTATTGAACCATTTGACTTTTCCGGTAGCCATACTTCTACATCCTTCTTCTGCAACAGATAGATAGTTTATTATTATTAGGTGCGGTGGCTTGAAAAATCGCCGATTTAGCACCATGTTTAACTCTAGGTGACGTGAGTGATTAGTCAAGCCCTAAAGTTCAAAAAATAACCTTGGTTGTTAATATTTTGGTTGTTTTTTTCTATTTTCTGGTAAATTTAAAACTATTATTATGGCAGGTTGTTAATAAATGAGTCAGTTTGATCACCAGCACCTTAGCGATACAGAGGAAAAGCAGGAGCTCAAGCCACCATCCATGTATAAGGTCATTATTAATAATGACGATTACACCCCTATGGATTTTGTGATTGAAGTATTGATGAGATTTTTTAAGATGGATCAGGAGCGCGCCACGGACACCATGTTACAGGTGCATTATAAAGGAAAGGCCGTTTGCGGTGTATATTCTGCGGAAATCGCCGAAACTAAAGTAGTACAGGTAAATCAGTATGCTCGGGAAAATCAGCATCCATTATTGTGTACCATGGAGCAAGAATGATCCGGGTTGGCTGGTAAGGAGTGGTCTATGTTGAATAAAGCCCTTGAATTAACGCTAAACGATGCGTTTCGGCTAGCGCGCGAACGTAATCATGAATTGATGACAGTTGAACACTTGCTAATTGCATTACTGGATAACCCTGATGCATCTGAAGCGCTTCGAGCTTGTGGGGCAAACTTTCAACAACTGAAAGAAGAACTGTTAAGTTATATTGACCGCAGTACGCCGCTGTTTGGTCCGGAAGAAGAAAGTCCGGACACTCAACCTACGCTTGGTTTTCAGCGAGTTTTGCAGCGTGCGGTATTTCATGTTCAGTCATCCGGTAACGCTGAGGTAACGGGCGCCAATGTATTGGTTGCCATTTTCAGCGAACAGGAATCTCAAGCCGTCTATCTGCTAAGTAAAAACGATATTACCCGACTGGATATCGTTAACTTCATTTCTCATGGTATTTCTCGTATCGATGACGATGAGCCTATGGACGAAGAAATGGCGGAAGAAGAGGCCGTTAAGGGTGGCGAAGAGCAAGAGAGCTACTTAAAGCGCTTTTGTGCCAATCTTAATGTACAGGCAAAGGAAGGCAAAATTGACCCTCTAATTGGACGCGATTTTGAGCTGGAACGGTGTGCGCAAATTCTTTGCCGCCGTCGTAAGAATAATCCGTTGTTAGTCGGCGAAGCCGGTGTGGGTAAAACTGCTATTGCAGAAGGTCTGGCTTATCGCATTATTAAAGGTGAAGTACCGGAGATACTTGCGGATGCCACCATCTATTCACTGGACATGGGCGACCTGCTGGCGGGCACAAAATACCGTGGCGACTTTGAAAAGCGCTTTAAAATGCTTTTAAAAGAGCTGCAAGAAAAAGAACACGCTATTCTGTTTATTGATGAAATTCATACCATTATTGGTGCCGGCGCTGCCAGCGGCGGCGTTTTAGATGCATCTAACTTGATTAAGCCATTGCTTTCAAGTGGTCAGCTTAAGTGCATTGGCTCCACTACTTATAATGAATTCAAAAATGTTTTTGAAAAAGACAGAGCGTTGGTTCGTCGCTTCCAGAAAGTGGATGTGGTTGAGCCTTCTGTAGAAGACACCACTAAGATTCTAATGGGCTTGAAAGAACGCTACGAAAGCCATCATGGTATTCGTTATACGCAACCGGCTATTAAAGCGGCAGCGGAGCTTTCTGCTAAATACATTAATGAGCGCCATTTGCCCGATAAAGCCATTGACGTAATGGACGAAGCCGGAGCCTCTCAGCGTTTGCTACCGCCATCTAAGCGCCGTAAGACCGTTGGTGTTTCTGATATTGAAACCATTATCGCTAAGATAGCCCGTATTCCGGAACAGTCTGTTTCTCGGTCCGACCAGGACTTACTGAAGCAGCTGGATCGCAATTTGAAAATGGTGGTGTTTGGTCAGGATGAAGCCATCGACAAACTTACTGGCGCTATTCGGTTGTCACGTTCAGGTCTTGCCAATGATAATCAGCCAATAGGTTCGTTTATTTTTGCCGGACCAACAGGTGTTGGTAAAACCGAGGTAACGCAGCAACTGGCGAAAGCCATGGGCATTGATCTGGTGCGCTTTGACATGTCGGAATACATGGAGCGCCATGCGGTCAGCCGCCTAATTGGTGCGCCTCCGGGTTATGTAGGATATGAGCAGGGCGGTTTATTGACCGACGCCGTTATTAAGCAACCACATTGTGTGTTGCTGTTAGATGAGCTGGAAAAAGCCCACAGCGATGTATTTAACATACTGTTGCAGGTGATGGATAACGGTACCTTAACGGACAATAACGGCCGTAAGGCTGACTTCCGTAATGTGATTATTGTTATGACAACCAACGCGGGCGTTCGTGAAACTGTGCGTAAGTCTATTGGCTTTAAGCAGCAGGATCATAGCTTCGATGCGCTGGCTGAAATTAATAATATTTTCACACCAGAGTTTCGTAACCGCCTGGATGGTATTGTCTGGTTTAACCATCTGACACCGGAAGTACTGGAACAAGTTGTCGATAAATTTATTTGTGAACTGCAGGCTCAGTTAGATAAAAAAGGCGTATCGCTTGAGGTTGACCCTTCTGCTCATGCCTGGATTGCAGAAAAAGGCTACGACAAGGAAATGGGAGCCCGTCCAATGAGTCGGGTTATTCAGGAACACTTGAAGAAAACCTTAGCCAACGAAATTCTGTTCGGGAAACTGGCCAGTGGCGGCAGCGTGAAAGTGACTGCTGATGGCAAGGACGGACTGCAATTCGATTACGACAGCAAGAACGAGACCGTCGAAGGTTAATAAGCCTTCGGCAGAAATGAAAAAACCGGCTCATTAAATGAAGCCGGTTTTTTTAATCCTCAGTGCGGATTAACGTGCGCGGAAGACGATGCGGCCTTTGGTCAGGTCGTAAGGAGTTAACTGCACAGTCACGGTATCGCCGGTCAGGATGCGGATATAGTGCTTACGCATTTTTCCTGAGATATGGGCAGTAACTACGTGACCATTTTCCAATTCTACTCGGAACATAGTGTTAGGAAGGGTGTCTAGAACCGTTCCCTGCATCTCAATACTGTCTTCTTTCGCCATTAAAATCCTCTAATCTTTGTTTTGAGCTTTAAGTGTGTGCGATTTTAGCTCTTTTTTCCAATGATTGCCAACCAGTCGTTCATATGGGGCAAATCGAGTCTTATAATTCATTTTTTTGCAGTCATCAATTTGGTAACCCAAATAGAGTCTGGCAACTTCTCGTTCCTGAGCCAATCGAATCATTTCTAATACAGCGAAGGTACCCGGCGAACGTTTTTCCTCATCGGGATGAAAAAAGGTATAAACCGCAGACATTGCGTCAGCAGTGCGATCAACTATCGAAACTATCATTAACTCATTGCTGGCATTGCGCCACTCTAATAACTCAGGAGTTAACCAGTCGCAATCTATCCAGTTCCAGAATTTGTCCGGGTCGGGTGGATACATTTCTCCATCCGCGTGTCGTGATTCAATGAACTGTGAAAACAATTGACTGTATTCGGCTTCCGGCTGCTGTTTAATCTGCAGCGTTAAGTCGTCATTCTTTTTTAGAATTCGTTTTTGGTTTTTACTAAAGCGAAATTCAGGCACGACCACACGTAGCGACTGACAAGCACTACAGAGCCGGCAGTGAGGACGGTAAACGTCATTATGGCTGCGGCGGAAACCGTATTGCATGAGTTGCTGATACGCGTCTGCATTAAGGCTTTCAAGATCATTAGGCAGGGCAACAACAAGTCGCTCTTCCTGGTCGGTTAAGTAGTGACACTGGCTTTCTTTCGTCACGCCAAACTGCACTAGAGTTCTCCAGAATGAGAAAACTCACGAGCTTGCCAAAAGGTATCCGGCATCTTTTGTTGTTGCGCAATATTGAGCTTCATTAAAAAACGTTCCCGATGAAGGTTAACAGCACCTAATGAAAATAAATGCGGATTTCCTACCTGACAATCAATTAGCTGGCCGCCATGCTTTTTAAAGTACTGAGCGAAACGCAACAAGGCAATTTTTGACGCGTCGGTTTTGTAGTGAAACATACTTTCCCCACAAAAAGCACGGCCAACTGAAATACCGTACAAACCGCCTGCAAGCTCATTGTCGAACCAAATTTCGACCGAATGTGCATGACCTAACTGATGAAGCTTGCAGTAAGCTTCAATCATCTCTTCCGTTATCCAGGTACCTTCCTTGTCGGCGCGCTCGTCTGCACAGGCCCGAACCACTTCAACAAAGTTACAATTGATGCTCATTTGCCAGTTTGGCTTACGGTTGGTTTTAGCCAAAGAGCGGCTAGTATGGATTTGGTCGGGGAAGAATACGGCTCTGGGATTAGGGGACCACCACAGAATTGGATCATTTTCCGAAAACCAGGGAAATATACCTTGTTGATAAGCGTGTATCAGTCGACCCGGCGATAAATCTCCACCGACAGCGAGTAGCCCATTGGGCTCATGCAAAGCTGTCGCTGCGGGTGGAAAACTTATTGATGCCGGATCAAGCTGAACAATCACGTTAAAAGACTAAGACTTAGTCAATGCGTCTAAGTAACGCTCGGCATCTAACGCGGCCATACAGCCAGTACCGGCAGAGGTAATTGCCTGACGGTAAATGTGATCCATTACGTCACCGGCTGCGAAAACGCCCGGAACACTGGTTGCTGTCGCATTGCCCTGAAGCCCGCTCTGCACCTGAATGTAGCCGTCCTGCATCTCTAACTGACCGTCAAAAATACCAGTATTAGGCTGATGCCCAATAGCAATAAAGCAGCCAGCAACCTCCAGCTCTTCGGTACTACCGTCTTGCGTATCTTTAATACGAACACCAGTAACACCGGCATCGTCACCCAGGACTTCATCTAAGGTTTTATTCAGGTGGAAGGTAATATTACCGTTCTGTTCTTTTTCGTGCAGACGGTCGACCAGAATTTTCTCAGCACGGAAAGTGTCGCGACGGTGAATAACATGCACTTCGCTAGCGATATTTGAAAGGTACAACGCTTCTTCAACTGCGGTATTACCGCCTCCTACAACACAGACTTTTTGCTTTTTGTAGAAAAAGCCGTCACATGTAGCGCAAGCTGAAACGCCTTTGCCCATAAAGGCTTCTTCTGAGTCTAAGCCTAAGTATTTAGCTGATGCGCCCGTGCTGATAATGACTGAATCTGCGGTATACTCGCCTACATCACCTTTCAAACGAAAAGGGCGCTTGGAAAAGTCGACGCTGCTGATATGGTCAAACACAATTTCGGTATCAAAACGTTCTGCATGTTTTTGCATGCGCACCATAAGGTCAGGGCCAGTTAGGCCTTCTGCGTCACCAGGCCAGTTTTCAACATCTGTTGTGGTGGTTAACTGACCACCTTGTTGCATGCCCGTTACCATAACTGGATTTAAGTTGGCGCGAGCAGCATAAACGGCAGCTGTGTAACCAGCCGGACCTGATCCCAGAATAAGTAACTTGCAGTGTTTGGCTTCAGCCATTAGGAAAACTCCATTAATTCGTTTTTGATTGTTCGTTCTTTAGCTATGGGGATTGATTGTAGGGTTTACAAGCTTGGCGGACAAGAACTGCCAATAAAAAAGCCCGCAAACTTTTGTTCACGGGCTTATTCAGAAAACCTGATATTACGCCTGAAGCGCTTCGCGTGGGTCCTGGTAATCCAGACCTAGTTTCTGGCCGAGGTCATCGTGAATAGCTTTGTAGGTAATTTTACCTTTGTGCATGTTCAGGCCGCGTAACAGGTGCTCATTTTCTAGCATGGCTTTCACGCCTTTGTTTGCCAGAGCAATACCATAAGGCAAGGTTGCATTGTTCAGTGCAATAGTAGAGGTACGCGCCACACCGCCCGGCATGTTCGCGACACAGTAGTGAACCACATCATCAATAATGTAAACAGGATCCTGATGCGTCGTTGCCTTTGAGGTTTCAAAGCAGCCGCCCTGGTCAATTGCAACATCAACCAGTACAGAACCCGGTTTCATGTTGCTGATGTTCTCACGTGTCAGCAGTTTAGGTGCTGCGGCGCCCGGAATAAGAACCGCCCCCACAACTAAATCGGCTTCACGAGAGTATTTATCAATAGCATCAACAGTAGAATAAACTGTCTGTACACGACCTGCGAAAATGTCGTCCAGTTCGCGTAAACGAGGCAGAGAACGATCCAAAATAGTGACTTCAGCACCCAGACCAATAGCCATTTTTGCCGCGTTAGTACCAACAACACCGCCGCCAATGATAAGCACTTTGCCAGGCGCTACGCCCGGAACGCCACCTAATAATGTGCCGCTGCCGCCGTGTGCTTTCTCTAAGTAATGCGCGCCTGCCTGAATTGACATACGACCGGCAACTTCACTCATCGGTGCTAAAAGAGGCAAACCGTTACGGTTATCGGTGACGGTTTCGTAAGCAATGGCAGTACAACCGGCTTTACCCAGTAACTCAGTTTGAGTTGGATCCGGTGCTAAGTGAAGGAAAGTATAAAGAATCTGGCCTTCGCGAAGCATTTTGCATTCGTTTGGCTGAGGCTCTTTTACTTTAACGATCATGTCGGCTCGCGAAAAAATCTCTTCTGGTGTATCAATAATAGTTGCGCCGGCTTCCATGTATTGTTCGTTTGTGAAACCAATTGCTGCACCACCGTTATTTTCAATGATGACGTCATGGCCATTTTCCACATATTCACGCACAGCAGCAGGAGTTAAGCCGATACGGTATTCGTGGTTTTTAATCTCTTTTGGTACACCAATTAACATTATCTGCCTCTTACAATTTCGTGTTTAAGGGGGAATTATTTGGCGCAAATTATAGACGCAAACCACAGTGCATGACTTACTTTTTTTAAGTTATTTTCTGGTGTGATATACTAATTATAACTACTTATTTAGAGATTTATTATGTTTAATGCCGAGCAGCCCGCAGAAGTCACTATAGATAAAACCGACAGGAAGATCCTGCGACTTTTGCAGGACGATGGACGCATGTCGAATGTCGAATTGGCAAGGCGTGTAGGCCTTAGCCAGACCGCTTGTCTGGAGCGTGTGCGTAAGCTCGAACGGGAACAGGTTATAGAAAGTTATCATGCGCGGATTAATCCTGCTAAGTTAGGCGCAAACCTGATGGTTTTCGTTGAAATTACCTTAACCCGAACCTCAGCCGACGCTTTTGCCGAATTTAGTGAGGCTGCACGTAAAACAGATGAAATTCTTGAATGTCATTTAGTGGCGGGAGACTTTGACTTTCTAATAAAAGCCCGCGTGCCGGATATGCGCGCTTACCGTAAGTTATTGGGGGAAACCCTGCTAATGATGCCGGGGGTTGATGAATCACGAACCTATGTAGTTATGGAAGAAGTAAAACAAGAAAATAAAGTATTAGTAAAGGGGTAACATTGGGGCTGATATTCGCTACAATCATGCGGATAAAATTTATCTCGATATTTTATCTTAACAAGAATACTAACGAAGGCGCTGCAATAAGATAATGACAGGTGTACAAAGAGTTTTAGAAGCAGGGTTGCTGATAAGTGGTGCGCTGGCCATTTTCATTTTTTTGTCATTGGTGAGCTTTAATCCCGCGGATCCCAGTTGGTCGCAGACCGGTTATGAAGGAAGCATACATAATGCCGGCGGTGTTGTGGGCGCCTGGATGGCGGATGTGCTCTTGTTTGCTTTTGGCTTCGTTGCCTACCTTATTCCTTTCGGCTTTGTCGGCCTCGGCTACTTACTGTTTCGCAAAACTTACCATTTATTAGAAATGGATTACCTTGCGGTCAGTTTGCGCATGATAGGCGCTATGCTCGCGCTTATTGGCGCATCCGCACTGTCCTCTATTAATTTCGACGATATTTACTACTTTTCTGCCGGCGGTGTTATCGGCGATGTTATTGCGGCGTCTTTGCTTCCTTATCTGAATTTTGTCGGCACAACCTTACTCTTATTAACCTTCTTTTTTACTGGCATCACCCTGGTTAGCGGTATTAGTTGGCTGCAGGTTGCGGACAAACTCGGTGAGTGGGTTATTGACGGAGCTTTGTGGCTAACCGAAAAAGTTAAAATTCTCTGGCAAAGTCGCGGAAGCTCGGAGGCGGAAGGTAAAGACGACGATTCTGAAGCTTATGGTGACAGCGATCGTGAGCAGACGCTTGAGGAAAAGAAACCGACAACGCTCAGTAGTGACTTATTCGGGGCTGACAAACAAGAACCGGTTTTGAGTTTGCCCTCAATGAGCTCTGTTGATGAAGACGATGACGTAGACAACGATGCGCCTAAATTTAGCAAGCAGGCGGCTGCGAAGAAAGATACGCCTAAGACTCCTGTAACCTCTGGGTCATCTTCAAAAACGTCAGCTAAAGATGAACAGGCGTCAGAAAGCGACTCCGCAGAAGGTGACGTACTTCCGCCGCTGCCTTCCATAGAGCTTCTGGACCGACCCAATAAGAAAGAGCATCCGGTGACTCAGGAAGAACTGGATCAGGTGTCACGCACCGTTGAAACCGTATTAAAAGACTTTGGCGTGGACGTCCGCGTGGCGCACGTTGAGCCAGGTCCGGTTATTACTCGTTTCGAGCTCGACTTAGCTCCGGGTGTTAAAGTCTCCAGAATTTCTAACTTAGCAAAAGATATTGCCCGTACCTTGTCAGCTGTTGCTGTGCGTGTAGTGGAGGTTATTCCGGGTAAATCATATGTTGGCCTGGAATTGCCGAATAAACATCGTGAAATTGTTCAGTTGAGTGAAGTCATTAATAGTGACCAATTTACCCATAGCGGTTCGCCACTGACTATGATCCTGGGTAAAAACATTGCAGGTACTCCAGTTGTTGTCGACTTAGGCAAAATGCCGCACTTGCTAGTGGCGGGTACCACCGGTTCCGGTAAATCAGTGGGTGTTAACGTGATGATCCTGAGTCTGCTTTATAAGAGCACACCAGAAGACGTACGCCTTATTATGATTGACCCTAAAATGCTTGAGTTGTCGGTTTATGAGGGCATTCCGCACTTGTTGACTGAGGTCGTTACCGACATGAAAGATGCTGCCAATGCACTGCGTTGGTGTGTTGGCGAAATGGAACGCCGTTACAAACTCATGTCATCTTTAGGTGTGCGTAACTTAAAAGGTTATAACGCTAAAGTTAAGGCAGCCAAAGATGCTGGGGAACCACTGCGTGACCCTATCTGGAAGCCGGGTGACTCTATGGATGAGTTGCCGCCTCTGCTGGAAAAGCTACCGAATATTGTCGTGGTAATAGACGAATTTGCTGACATGATGATGATTGTTGGTAAAAAAGTAGAAGAGCTCATAGCTCGTATCGCTCAGAAAGCACGTGCTGCCGGTATTCACTTAATTTTGGCAACGCAACGTCCGTCCGTGGATGTTATCACTGGCCTGATTAAAGCGAATATACCAACCCGTATTGCGTTTCAGGTATCATCAAAAATAGACTCGAGAACCATTCTGGACCAGCCGGGTGCCGACCAGCTATTAGGGCAGGGCGATATGCTCTATTTACCGCCAGGTAGCGGTTCTCCGGTGCGTGTACATGGTGCCTTTGTGGATGATCACGAAGTTCATGCGGTGGTTAAAGACTGGAAGAAACGTGGTCGACCTAACTATCTGGAAGAAATTTTATCGGGTGATCAGGGCGAGGAAGCATTGTTACCGGGTGAACAGCAAGATTCGGATGATGCCGAATCTGACCCTTTATATGATGAAGCGGTTGCCTTTGTTACCGAGACACAACGTGTTTCTGTGTCGAGTGTACAGCGTAAGTTCCGCATCGGTTATAACCGTGCTGCGCGTATCGTCGAACAAATGCAGGTCAGCGGTGTCGTAACCAGTGCCGGTAATAACGGTCAGCGCGAAGTGCTGGCCCCAAGAGCTCCAAGGGATTAATTCATGAAAGCAGTTGTATTTGCCATGGTTATGGCCGTTTCGTTTAATGTGTTTGCCTCACGCGACGAGTCAGACAAGCAGGTTCTGCAAAGTTTACTGAAACAAACTCAAAGCTTATCTGCAGAGTTTGAACAACAAGTAAAAGATGAACAGGGCGAAGTGCTACAAACATTAAGCGGTACGTTAAAGCTAAAACGACCCGCTAGTTTGTATTGGCATACGAAAGAGCCGGATGAAAGCCTGATGGTCGCTAACGGCAAAAAGGTCTGGTACTACAATCCTTTTGTTGAACAAGTGACCATTTATGCACAGCAGGACATGGTTGACGACAGCCCTTTGCTGCTGGTGCTGGACAGCAACGGTAATCAGTGGCAGAACTACAATGTCAGTTTTGGCGATAACCGCTACTTTGTCGAACATGAAACTAATGGTAGCAAGCTGGAGCTGGCATTTACTGATGAAAAACTCACAGAGATAACCATGGTTCAGGCTCAGGGCGAGCGAACTGAACTGATGCTGAATAATGTAGTGTTAAATGAAACCATCAGCGACGAACAGTTTGTTTTTGACGTGCCCGCTGATGTAGACGTTGACGATCAAAGTTAACTGTTGTGACAGGTCTGGACTTAGATTTTCAACCCGATTTTAAGCCCCTTGCGGCGCGAATGCGCCCGCGCACGGTTGACGAGTATGTAGGTCAGCAGCATCTTCTTGCTCCCGGTAAACCTTTGCGGGTAGCGGTAGAACAGGGGCATCTGCATTCAATGATTTTATGGGGCCCTCCGGGTACCGGTAAAACCACCTTAGCTGAGCTTATTGCCACCCAGGCAAATGCTACGGTCAGCCGCATTAGTGCGGTAACATCCGGTGTTAAAGACATTCGGAAAGCTATTGAAGAAGCTAAGTTGCTGGCTCAGCAGCAGGGACGCCGCACCATTTTGTTTGTGGACGAAGTGCACCGTTTCAACAAAAGCCAGCAAGACGCATTCCTCCCCCACATTGAAGACGGTACTATTGTTTTTATTGGCGCGACCACCGAAAACCCGGGCTTTGAACTTAACAATGCACTGTTGTCGCGGGCGCGGGTTTACCGACTGCAAACACTGTCCAAAACGGACCTTGAACAGGCTCTGGAAAGCGCACTAACAGACGTGGAACGTGGCCTTGGTCAACGCCAGTTGCAACTGGAAGGGGAAGCCCGGGCAAAACTTCTGGACTTAGCCGGTGGGGATGCGCGTCGCTTATTAAACTATCTTGAAGTGGTTGCTGACTTTGTCGAGAGCAGTAGCCAGCCTATTACACCAGAGTTGATCACTGCGGCTATTGGCGAAAAAGCGACGGCTTTTGATCATCAGGGTGACCATTACTACGATGTTTTATCCGCTTTTCATAAGTCTGTCAGAGGCTCGTCCCCCGACGGCGCTTTGTACTGGTATGCGCGCTTATTGACCGGTGGTGGTGATGCCTTGGTTATTGCCCGCCGCTTATTGGCAATAGCCTCGGAGGACATTGGAAACGCAGACCCTCGTGCGCTGCAGTTAGCGTTAAACGCCTGGGATACGTACCACAGAGTGGGGCCGGCAGAGGGCGAGCGTGCCATTGCTCAGGCAGTTATTTATTGTGCCTGTGCAGCGAAAAGCAACGCGGTTTATAACGCTTTTAAGAGCGCACTAAGAACCGCTAAAGAACACAGCGATGCGCCAGTGCCTGAACATTTGCGTAACGCACCGACCAAGGTACACAAAGCTCAGGGTTATGGTGCTGATTATCAGTACGCACATAATTATCCTAACGCTTACGTTCCGGGTGAACGTTACTTACCGTCGGAAATTGCTGATACCCAGTTTTACGCCCCTGAGCCTCGTGGTTTAGAAATAAAGTTGCAGGAAAAGCTCCGTTGGTTGCAAGATATGGACTCAAAGTCAGGCTGGCACAGGGAACCCGATGAATAATCTGCTTCTTCATTTCTTTTGCGTAGCCGCGGGTGGTGCAATAGGCGCATCGGCACGTTTTGCTATGGTTCTGGCTATGCAATCATTTGGGTTTCGGGCATTCCCTTTTGCCACGTTGACCGTTAACATAATAGGTTCATTTTTCTTAGGGTTGTTACTGGCTTACGCAGAGCAACAACCCGTTTCTGAGACAACTCGTTTATTTTTAGGAGTTGGTTTACTGGGGGCTTTTACAACCTTCTCGACATTTTCTGTCGAGGTTGTGGCCTTAGCCAGTCAGGGCGAGCTATTTAAAGCGGCTCTGCACATTGCCTTTAATGTAATTATTTGTATTGCTGCTGTTTTCGCGGCAATGATGTTGTACTCAACAACGGTTAAATAGGACACTCATGCTAGACGCAAAATACTTCCGAGAGGAATTAGACCAGACCGCAAAAAAGCTAGCAACGCGAGGCTTTGACTTAGACGTTGCCAAATTACAAAAGCTGGAAGAGCAGCGTAAAGAGGTGCAGGTGCGCACCGAACAGCTGCAGGCAGAGCGTAACAGCCGCTCGAAAGCTATCGGCAAGGCAAAAGCATCGGGTGAAGACATACAGCCTTTGCTGGACGCGGTAAGCGATTTAGGTGAACAACTGGATAATGCCAAAGAAGAGCTAAAAGTTATTCAGCAAGAACTGAACGATATTATTATGGGTGTTCCGAACTTGCCGGCAGACGAAGTTCCGGAAGGGGCGGATGAAAATGAAAATCAGGAAGTTCTGACCTGGGGCACGCCTAAAGCTTTTGATTTTGACGTAAAAGATCATGTTGATTTAGGTGAAGCATTAGCCAAAGGTATGGACTTTGAAACGGCCGCAAAACTAACTGGAGCACGCTTTGTGGTTATGCGTGGTGGTATCGCCCGCATGCATCGCGCGCTGACCCAGTTTATGCTGGATTTACATACTGACGAGCACGGATATCTTGAGACCTATGTGCCTTATATGGTGAATCAGGACTCATTATATGGAACCGGTCAGTTGCCTAAGTTCGGTAAGGACTTATTCCATATTGAAGGCGAATCTCAGGATCAAATTCCTATGTCGTTGATTCCAACGGCTGAAGTGCCGTTAACAAATTTATACCGTGATGAAATTGCTGACGAAGAAGAGCTACCGCTTAAGTTTACCGCGCATACGCCGTGCTTTCGCAGTGAAGCCGGTTCTCATGGTCGCGACACTCGTGGGCTTATTCGTCAGCATCAGTTTGATAAAGTGGAACTGGTCTGGTTGGTTAAACCTGAACAGTCAATGGACGCTTTAGAGCAATTAACAGGTCACGCTGAAGCCGTGCTGCAAAAACTTGAGTTGCCATACCGTAAAGTACTGCTTTGTACTGGGGATATGGGCTTTGGTGCAGCTAAAACCTACGACCTGGAAGTTTGGTTGCCAGCTCAGGAAGCGTACCGTGAAATCAGCTCTTGCTCGAACATGCAGGACTTTCAGGCGCGCCGTATGCAGGCTCGTTTCCGCCGTAAAGGCGCGAAGAAACCTGAGCTTATGCACACATTAAATGGCTCTGGTTTGGCAGTAGGCCGTGCGCTGGTAGCCGTGTTGGAAAACTATCAGCAGGAAGACGGCTCAATTGTTGTTCCTGAGGTATTACGTCCTTACATGGGTGGTGTAGAAGTACTTAAGGCTTAAATTAAATGCATTTAGCCGGTTTAGGCAGGCCTGCAATTCGTGTGGCCTGCTTTGCCGGGCCTTTGGGAAACAGCTTGTACAGATAACGACTGTTGCCTTTATCCTCGCCTAACTGCTTTTTCATGGCTTTAACCAGTACGCGCATTGCCGGACTGGTATCAAATTCACGATAGAAATCCTGCACAAAAGTAACGACTTCCCAGTGTGCCGGTGTCATTTCTATATTTTCTAACTGTGCAAAGTGAAGCGCCAACTCCTCGCTCCAGTCGTCTAAGTTTGCAAGGTAGTTGTGCTTGTCGGTTTCGTATTCTTTACCGTTAAATTCAATCATGCCGTGTTATTACCAGGTAATTTGTTGTTGAAAGCTAAGCACCAGCTCAACCCACTGCTCGTCCGATTTTAACACGACGACGTAGTCAGGCAATGCAGTATCCAAAGCGTCAGCTTCCTGCTTGCGGGCATAAACGGGTAATTCAACAGGTGACTCAGGTGGCAGTTGATTGAGTGCTACGCCGGACATAAGCAAGGCATCAGTGTCACTCAGCAGGTGGTCATGCTGTTCCAGCCAGTTCACTAAAGACGAATTTCTTAACCAGTGTAAAGTAGAGGTCATGAGAATTGTAATACCTCGTCAAATTGGCTTAGGTGACGCTTTAATTGTTCTGGTGAGACTATAACCGTATCAATGTTTGCGGGCAGGGCGCTTGTATCGGTTAATTTTCCTGAACTTATTACAATAGGTTCAGCATCCAGCAACTCCAGCATGGCGTAACGCTTCGAAGGCTGGTTCAGTAAAGACTTAACGGCTTCACCGGACAATACTAATTGCACCGGATAATCAAAGCTGGCTAATGCTAAAGCGATATCGAGTGCTTCGGTTGCTGAGTCGTTCGCTGCACTGCATTGTAAAATAGCAATTTTTTTCATGGTCATTAAAACTGTAAGGTCCGGTCGCTGTTAGCCATAGCCGTTGCCAGAGCCGTCAGCCCGGAGGCTTCAAAACCTGGATGGAATTTTTCCATTCCCTTGCGTTCAGCTACCGTATGGCAGACCACCAGAGGAATTTGGTTTTGCTGGCTAAATTCTTCCCATTGCGTAATCAAGTCTTCATTTTCTGTTGGTGTAGGAAATGCTGCGTGATTTACTGACTCCCGATAAAAAAACACACAGGCTATGGTGTGGCCGGTGGCGATAGCCGCTTTTGCAAATGCCAGAGCATTCATAGATTGAGCGCGTTCTTCAACTGAGTTTTGGAGGATGAGTGTGAGTTTAGCCATAAACTGTCCGTTCATACAAAAACGCCCCGCATTGCGGGGCGCTTATTACGATTTTAAAGTGGCGATTATTCGTCGCCACCAAACGCCATTAGCAATTGTAGCAAGCTAAGGAACAAGTTATAAATCGAAACATACAAAGTGACTGTTGCGAGGATGTAGTTACGCTCGCCACCGTTAATGATGTCGCTGGTCTGCCACATAATCAGCATCGCCATTAATGGAATCATGATAGCAGATATTGCAAGCTGTAATGCTGGCAGTTGGAAGAACAGGTTAGCCAACATTGCCACAAAAACCATGATAATACCGGCAGTAACCAAACCACCCAGTTTAGACATGTCTTTTTTCGTGGTTAACACATAAGCCGAAGTTGCAAAGAAGGTCAGAGCTGTACCGCCTAGCGCAGTAGCTACCATCTCGCCGCCACCGGGCATTGATAATGCCATATTAAGGATAGGGCCAAGGGTGTAACCTAAAAAGCCTGTTAGAGCGAAGGTTAGTACAATACCCATGCCGCTATCTTTGGTTTTGTGAATACCAAAAAGTAAGCCAAAGTAAGCAACTAAAGTGATGATGAAACCCGGATAGGGCAAGTTCATCATAGTACTGATAGTAGCAACAATAGCACTAAAGGCTAATGTCATTGCCAATAAAGTGTAGGTGTTGCGTAATACCTTATTAACGGCCAGCGTCGATTCGTTCTGACCGACATAAGTCTGACTGCGATTGTTCATAGATTTCTCCGTGTTGAACTTACTGTCTGTTAAGACTGTTTTTTATTTAAAAAGTTTCCTCAATACTACAGCATTAATGGGGGCATTGGACATTAATTTCCAGTGAAATCTGCTCAGTTTGCTTAATAAACGCCCAAACGAACACTTTGTTCAAATTTTTACTTTACAAGCGTAACTTAGGTCTTTAATATTCGCCTCGTTCTCAACAACGCAGTTGCAGAGAACAAAAATATGGAGAGGTGGCAGAGCTCGGTTTAATGCACCTGACTTGAAATCAGGCGTGGGTTCATACCCACCGGGGGTTCGAATCCCTCCCTCTCCGCCAAATTCAGAAAAAAGCCCCGCTCATTCGAGTGGGGCTTTTTTTGTTCCCGTGACCCGTCCTGAAATAAGTTGACAGATCGGAGACTTATTATGGGAAATCCAACCAAATCAATCTCTAAGCGTACTCAACGAGATTACACAATAGCCTTTAAATTAGCCGTTGTAGAGCAGGTAGAAAAAGGCGAGTTGACCTACAAGCAAGCACAAGCTAAATATGGAATACAAGGCAGAAGCACTGTTTTAGTGTGGCTTCGCAAGCATGGGCGGCAAGACTGGTATCGCCCGAGGTTAACACTTATGACTATTTCGAACCCCACCCCAGAGCAACAAATCAAAGAGCTAGAGCGTAAGCTTGAAGACGAGAAAGTTCGTAACCTGGTACTCAATGAAATGATTGATTACATCGATACGACACAAGGAACCCAACTGCGAAAAAAGCTTGTCGACATGGGGTTAGGAAACTCCAGAGCCAAGCTCAAATAAGCTTATCGCAGCTGTGCCGTGTAATGGGAATATCCCGGCAGTCTGTTTATCAAGCTGAAAGCCGCTACCAGGGAAGAGCAGCGGCATTGATGCCAGTTCTCAGGCTGGTTCAAGAGATACGACGCTTTATGCCGAGGCTAGGCACTCGTAAACTGTATTATTTACTTAAGCCTAAGCTAGAAGCAGCCGGCATTAAACTTGGCCGGGATGGCCTTTTTGACTACCTGCGCAATCATAACTTGCTGGTAAAGAAGCCGCGAAATTACCATAAAACTACGGATAGTAAACACTGGATGAAGAAGCATCCTAACCTGCTAAAGGAGCTGGTTGTAAGCCGACCTGAGCAGGTCTTTGTTAGCGACATAACCTATGTCGAAACCGATGCGGGAGTCCATTACTTATCGCTGGTAACAGATGCTTATAGCCGGAAAATCATGGGGCATGACGTCTCCCAAAGCATGACAGCGGCAGATATCGGGCGCGCGCTAAAGCAAGCGACTACAGGACGACTTAGCCAGGACCCGTTAATTCACCACTCCGATAGGGGCAGTCAGTACTGTTCACAGGCGTATCAAACCCAGCTCGCATCCAGCTCGATTACGCCCTCCATGACCGATGGTTATGATTGTTACCAGAATGCGCTTGCGGAACGCATTAACGGAATCCTTAAGCACGAGTTTTTACTAACGAAGTGCAAAACGGGTGAGGAGTTGAAGCGCGCGGTAAGGCAATCGATTGCAATCTATAATGAATACAGGCCGCACCTTAGTTTGGGCATGAAAACCCCAAATGAGGTGCATAAAAAAGCCAGTTGCAAGGTGCAACTGGCTTAGTTAAAACCGTCAACATAATTTAGGACGGGTCA
>NZ_JAMZDE010000006.1 GCF_024159085.1 Idiomarina rhizosphaerae | reverse complement strand
CCAGCGCCGATGGTAGTGTGGGGTTTCCCCATGCGAGAGTAGGTCACCGCCAGACTACAAATAAATAACCCCAGCCAAACCGGCTGGGGTTTTTTATTTCTGGTGTGGAGCTACGGCGAGAGTAGGGTGAAGCGGGTTCCTGGTAAAGCCAACCATTTGGCTTTACCCCGCTGAACAGGTTGAGCTCTGCGAAACCTTGTCCAGACTACCAATAAAACAGCCCTCAGCTCACGCTGGGGGCTTTTTTTATGTCTGCTCCGTAGCCTGACGTTCACGTCAGGTGAGATGTGGATGTACGCCACGTACTCCGGCAAAGTCACTGAATACTCCGCCCAACCGCGTTTATCTCCAACCACCTCACCTGATGCAGGAGCATCAGGCTACTATAACGTTTGCTTATACCTAATTGCTTTCCAGACTGAACCAAACTGCTAATTTACTGCTATATTCACTGTAATAATTATAAGGGAGAGCAGTATGAAACGTTTCAATGCTATTACGCTTGCTTTGGCGAGCTCATTTTTCATTACGCCAGTTGCGTCAGCGCAACAAGATTCTGCGCAAGACGTGGAGGAAGTGATTCAGGTTGTAGGTTCCCGATTATCAATGCGAACAGCAACAGACGGTGCTGCACCAGTGGACATCATTAGTGGAGAGGACTTAGCCGCGACAGGTATTACTGAAACCGCTAAAGCACTTCAGTACGCGGTACCCAGCTTTAACTTTCCCGCATCGTCCGTGACAGACGGGACAGACGCAGTTCGTCCAGCCTCTTTAAGAGGTCTGTCTCCGGATCACACATTAGTACTCATTAATGGTAAAAGACGTCACAAGTCAGCCTTAGTTCATTTAAGCGGAACAACAGGAAGAGGCAGCTCGAACGTCGATTTGAATGCTATTCCTATGGCGGCAATAAAACGTATTGAAGTCTTGCGGGACGGCGCGGCGGCTTTATATGGTTCAGATGCCATCGCTGGTGTTATCAATATCGTTTTGAAAGACAACGACAGCGGCGGCAACGCCAGTATACAAGGTGGTCAAACCTATAAAGGTGATGGCGAGCAATGGAAACTGTCTGCCAGCTCAGGCTTTGCTATTGGTAACGACGGTGCGCTAACACTGTCTGGTGAGTTACATCATAAAAACAGAACCAACCGTGCAGGGCTCGATCCGCGCCAACAATACCCAGAACTGCCAAATGGCGATCCCGATCCAAGAGAAGAGACCTTCGACAGACAGAGTTTCCATGTCGGTGATGCGGAGTACGAAAATGCTGCGTTGTTCGCTAACCTCGATATCGCTATAGGTGAAGGTAATTTCTATGCGTTCGGTGGGATCAGTGATCGCACTTCTGAATCAGGTGCATTTTATCGCCGGGCTCTTCAAAGTAATACATTAACTGAATTGTATCCGGATGGCTTTTTACCTATTTTAGCCCCCGACGTTAATGACCATTCAATTTATGCTGGCTACGAATGGTTAGTCGGCGAATGGACGTTAGATTTTAGCGGTGGCTATGGCTTCAGTAAGTTTCAGTATAACGTTGAGAACTCATTAAATGCGTCTTTAGGTCCTGAGCTTACGCCTACTTCTTTTGATGCAGGTACGCTGGAAAATAGTGAATCCAACGTTACCTTAGACGCTCAACGCTTTATTCCATTTGCGAATAATTCAGAAATTTCCCTGGCTATGGGTATCAGCTACCGCAAGAATTCTTATGAAGTTATTGCCGGTGAAGAAGCATCCTATATTAACGGCGGCTACGAAGATCGACCCGGTGGCAGTCAGGGCTTTACTGGATTTTCTCCTGATTCGGAGGTAGATGAGTCGCGCAATAATGTGGGTGTTTATGTTGAAGCAGAAAACCAGCTCACAACTGACTTTATGTGGGGCGCTGCGGTCCGATATGAAGATTACTCAGACTTCGGTAATAACACTAGTTGGAAACTTTCCAGTCGTTATGATTTAACCGACAGAATTGCGGTACGTGGTGCTATTAATACTGGCTTCAGAGCGCCTAGCGTACAACAATTGTACTTTAGCAATATCTCTACTCTGTTTGTTGATCGCGGCAACGGACTGGAGCCTGAACAGTCCGGAACTTTTAATAATATTAGTCCGGTAACACAGGCTCTGGGTATTGGTGCTCTTCAACCCGAAGAATCTGAAAGCGTTAGCCTGGGCATGGTCTGGAATGGTTATGATGGTCTGGCAATCACCATTGACGCCTTCCAAATCGAAATTGAGGATCGGATAATTTTATCCGGCGATGTAGCTCCGGGAGACTCTCCGGCTGTGGAAGAAGCGCTTGCTAATACATCAGCGGAAAATGCGCGCTTTTTCCTTAATGCCGTTGATACAACGACCAAAGGCATAGATATTGTAGCCAGTAAAACCTTCGATATTGGCGACTACGGTGATCTGAAAACGCAGTTAGCTTACGGTTATAATAATACTGAGATAGACTCTATTAACCTTCCGCAATTGCTGGACGGACTGGACGATGTTTTGTTTGATAGTGATGAGCAAATACGTATGACGCGCTCCACTCCTGATCATTCAGGGTCAATTGGTTTAACCCATACTAAGGGCAAATGGACCAGCAATGTCCAGTTCAGTTATTTTGGTAACTATGCCATTGGTTACAGCAGTGGAACCGAGACTTACGGTCCTAACTGGATAACAGACGTGACCGTTAGTTATCAGTGGAACGATGCTCTGGCAGTTAGAGTGGGAGCTCAAAACCTGTTCAACGAGTATCCTGACGAGCGCTCAGAAGGCAATCAGTTTAATGGTATTTTTAAGTACCCATTAACTAACTCGCCTATCGGCTTCAACGGCGGCTATTTCTACTCGGAAGTTGAATATAAATTCTAATTGCCTCCGAGAGCTAATATTAGTAAAAACCGCCAATTATTGGCGGTTTTTTTATTTCAGGTTTAGGTTTTAAATTTTAACTATTTGAAATATATAAGATAAATAGTTGGCATGGTAGTTGTAACTAAAAGAAGGAAGTATAGTTAAATTGCTCACTATTGGAGTTATTGTCATGTCGAATCGTAGCTTTGGCTGGTTATTGGTTTTATCTGTTATTGGTTTGTTCTTTTTCGCTGAAGAGATATTTTCAGTGTTCGGGATGGCTCTTGGCTCGGTGATTGAGTTGTCAGTTACTTTATTGATCAGCTTATTTTTTGTTGGCTTAGTATTTTTTGTGGTGGTCACGGTATTCGGCAGCGTGCTCTTAGGCGCTGGTGCAGCATTTATTGCGCTAATCCTCAGTGGAATAGGCTTCTTTTGGCCGCTGATTCTTTGTGTTCTGGTTCTTTACTTTATATTTCGCAAACCAAAGGTTTCTAGAACGGGTTAATCACGTGTAATATAAAGCCTAAGTTAAATCCAATAAGGCTTAGGCTATGTTTAAAACAATAATTGCTGTATTGAGTTTGTTACCGGTTATAGTCGCCGCCGAGACATTAAAAATTGACGATGCCTGGGCTCGTGCGACTATACCTGGAACCGAAAATGGTGCCGCTTATGCCACACTTGAAAACCTGAATGATGCCCCTGTCGAAATTACTCGTATCAGCTCAGACGTCACTAAAGTAGCCGAAATACATCGACACACAATGTCGGGCGACGTGATGAAAATGGAAGAGGTTAAATCACTCTCTATTGCTCCGGGTGAAACAATTAAGTTTCAACCAGGAGGGTATCACTTTATGTTATTTGGCTTGAAATCTCCGCTTGAAGCCAAAGAAAGCTTTTCTCTGACCTTACATTTTGAGTCAGGCTCCAAACAAACCATTCAATTTCTAGTGAAGAAATAGAGAATCCGACATCTAATAGGAAGAGTTATGTATAAAAAGACATTAGTGTTAGCCGTTGCGTTAGCGGTTGCTCCTGCCAGTGCGCTGGCTGATACAGTTTTTGGTGTTTATGCCGGTGGACAATTCTGGGATGCCGACAGTGAAGGCGAGTATGCTTTTGCTTCTAACGTAATAGAACCTAATTTCGAGGATGAAAACCAAAGCAGTTATTACATTGCATTGGAGCACCCGGTTCCATTCATCCCAAATATTAAAGTACGGGAAAATAGTTTGGAAGTTACCAGTGACTACGGGAAAAATGACTTTAGTCATAGAGATTACATTTTTTACTACGAAATTTTCGATAATGATTTAGTCTCATTTGATATTGGCGTCAATGCTATGGATTTCGACGGCAGTTTGTGGGTACTCGGTAGCGATACTATTGGCCGCCAGGACTTTTCCGTTGTTGTGCCTACAGCCTATGTAGCAGCGCGAGTGGGAATACCGGCTACCGACTGGACCTTCTTTGCTGATGCTAGTGCGCTTAGCGTGAAAGACAGTAAAGTTCAGGATGCGCAAATTGGCGTCGAGTATCGTTTAGTTGATAATTTAGCTGTCGATGTAAGCCTTAATGCAGGTTATCGCCATTCGGTGATAGAACTGGATGATGTTGATAATATTTATTCAGATGTGACCTTTAAAGGCCCATTTGTTGGAGTCGAAGTTCACTTTTAATCGATTAATTAGACTATTCAAAGCTTGCAGGTCGTTCAGCATATAAGCTAAATTGTTATATGTTTGTAACTTCTTATAAATGGATGGCCTCAACGCATGGTCAGTAGTCAAGATGAACCACTGTTTCTTCACGACGACGATGAAGTAACTCCGACAGAATACAGTAAGGGCTTCTGGAAAATTCTGATTGTCGATGATGATCAGGAAATTCATGCGGTCACTAAAATGGCACTTGCTGATGTTATTATTAGTGGTCGCCAGTTGGAATTCTTCCATGCGTATAGTGGTAGTGAAGCGCTTGATCGCCTGACAGAACATGACGACATTGCCATGGTATTGCTTGATGTTGTGATGGAAACCGATGACGCCGGTTTAAAAGTGGCTCAGGCTATTAGAGAGCAGTTAGGCAATGACGAGATCCGGATTGTTCTGCGAACGGGACAACCGGGTTATGCTCCCGAAGAAAGCGTTGTAAAAAACTATGATATTAACGACTACAAGACAAAAACAGAACTCACAAGAAGCCGTCTTTTAACCACTGTATTTTCCGCTGTTCGCTCGTATCAGCAACTTTGTACCATTAACGAAAATCGTCGGGGATTACGCAAGATCATTCACTCGGCTTCCAACTTAATGGAAAAGCACTCCATTGTTAACTTTTCTGAAGGGGTGGTCACGCAAATAGCCTCCTTGCTTGGTTTGCGTGCCGAAGGGATAGTTGGTGCCAGAGCGCCCCATAAAGACAACGATATTCTGGTACTCGGAGCTGCCGGTCACTTTGCGGATAGTATTAATAAGAGCCTATCCACTCTTAATTCTGATGAAATAGAAAGAAATGTCAGAAAATGCCTGAATGAACAGCGCCATATTCATACAGACACGGCCACGGTTTTCTTTATTGATGGACAGGCACATCAGGCGGCGGCCTACATAGAGACAAAGAATATTGTCGCTGAGTATGACCAGGAATTGCTGGAAGTCTTTTTAGCCAATATTGCGGTTGGTTTCGAAAACGCGAATTTATTCGAAGAATTGCAGACTGCGGCGTACCTTGATCCTTTAACCGGTATCCCGAATCGGGCCGAATTTACACGGTGTCTTCAAGAGCTGTCGGAAAAGCCGGACAAGGACAAAATGATTGCTGTCATCGACATTGACCACTTTTCTGATGTTAACGATGGACTAGGTCAGGATGTGGGAAATTTACTGCTGCGTGCTGTGGCGCTTCGTTTGACAGATCAGCTTGGCGATAAAGTCTTTGTTTCGCGTATTTCTGCCGACGTATTTGGCATTTATGGTCCTGTTAATATTGTCACTCCTAATGCCTTCAGCGAGCTTTTTGCCTTACCTTTTAGAGCCGGAGAGCATTACATACCGCTGCGGGTAACCTGTGGCTTTGCTTCAGCGGCAAACCCTGAGAGTGTTAATGGCAAAGGGTTGTTGAAGCAAGTTTATATCGCTTTAAAAAATGCGAAAAATAACTCTTTTGACCGCTACAACTATTATGAACCGTCGATGGAACAAGACACCCAACGCCGACTTCATCTGGTTCGCCGGCTGCGCGCCGATTTTGCCAATAGAAAACTGCAGGTTTGGTATCAGCCGCAAGTTGAGCTAAGAACGAAAAAAGTGGTAGGTGTAGAAGCTCTTCTACGCTGGCCTCAAAGCGACGGTTCTTTTATTTCTCCTGCAGAGTTCATTCCTTTAGCTGAATATTCAGGGTTGATTGTAGAAATAGGCTCCTGGGTTATTGAAGAAGCCTGTCGTCAAATTAATGCTTTCGATGAAATTGGGTTACCCCAGCTTCGGGTAGCGGTAAATGTTTCAGTACCACAATTTCGAAAGCGCGACTTCCCTGAGCTAGTCGAAAAGCAAATAGAACAGTGGGGAATTGATCCGAAGCGAATTGAGCTGGAAATTACAGAAAGTATTGTGATGGAAGACCCTGATCTGGTTGCAGATATTTTAAGGCGTTTGAAGCAGCAGGGAATTCAGGTGGCAATTGATGATTTCGGCGTCGGCTTTTCATCACTCAGTTACTTACAAAAACTGCCTCTGGATCGAATTAAAATAGACAAAACTTTTGTGAATAATTCAGATGAGAAGAGCGGCAAGATCATCATAGAGACTATTGTCGACATGGCTCGTCGTTTAGGTTTAAAAGTGCTGGCTGAAGGTATCGAAGAGCAGTCACAACTGGACTACTTTTTAGGGTTGGACTGCACTGAGGGGCAAGGTTTTTTCTTTGCTAAACCAATGCCCGCTGACCAGTTAATTTGCTTGTTACAAAAGCAAATGAGTTATTCTTAGTTATAGACTTCTACGCTATCAGCTTTCATCTGATAGCCTACAACGGCGAGGTCACCCTCTTTGCGTTCTACCTTAATGGTGCCTTCTATCCAAACGGCATCATAAGTGTTTTCGTAGGGAACACCTTCCGGGTATTCAACGTGAATAATCTGGTTGGGCGGTGGTGGCGGAACGTGAATGCACGCACCAAAATAAGGCACCAGTAAAAATTCAGTGACGTTATCGGCGTTGCCTTCCAGTTGCACAACGTAGCCAGGGATACGCACTTTCTTACCATCCAGAGATTTAACTACAGGCGCGTCCAGGCTAACCTGCTTGTCTTCGTCAGGATTGGCATCATAATATGACTGAGGCTTGACCGGAGGCGGAGTAAATCCTTCAGGGATGAGATCCTTCCAGCCAATTTTTTCAGCAGCCGCGAATGCGGGAAGGGTTAGCATTAAGAGTGCAACCGCAAATAACTTCTTCATATTTTCACCGTAAGTCCGTCTGCAAGAGATTGGCGATACGCACGCCATGCGGGAATTAAACTTAACATAAAGCCGGCACCAATCACGAGTACTATGCGCCACCACTCACTAATGCTGGGCCATGAGCTGGTAAAGATTAACCCTGTCTGCGACTGGATAACGCCGGCCAACGACCATTGCAGGCCATATAGCAAGAGTAAGCCAGAGAAAGCGCCGACCACGGTAAGTAGCAGGGCTTCACTGAGTAATAAGCCGAATATTGTTCCCGGACCTGCGCCCACGGCTCTTAAGACCGCCATTTCGCGACGGCGTTCCCTTAAGCTGGCAAGCATAATGGTCAGCATACCCAGCAGACCAATCAGCACCACCATAGCCGAGATGGCGGTTAAAGCCTGCTCGAATACTCTTAAGGTTTTCCATAGTTGCTGCAGCGTCATACCCGGTAGCAGAGCGGTTAAAGGCTCTTTGTCATAGGTGTTGATTTGACGTTGTAGGCGCAAAGCCAGAGGCTTGGCCTTTAAGCCAAGTAATGCGGCACTGATACTTTCAGCCGGGGCTTCGCCATGATGCTCGTGCTCGTCGGCATGAGCATCGTTATGTTCGTGTTCATGGTTGTGGTTATGTTCTTCGTCGTGCCCGGCCCCACCGCTGTGAATCATCTCCAGGCTGTGCAAGGTTACCAGCACCGCTTGATCAACCGGGGTTCCCGTGCGCTGCAGAACACCAGTAACAGTCAATGGATGCTCATCGTGTTCGCTAAAGCTAATGCCGCCGCTGCCGTGGGCAATAATAATATCGTCGCCAAGAGCTTTTGATAGCTTCTCGGCTGCATCAGCTCCTAATACAACGTCTTTATCTGAGGCAAAAGGTTGGCCTTGTGAAAACTCTAAAGGCTGCTTATCAGCATATTTAAAGTGCTCAAAATACGCATTGGTTGTCGCTACAACCGGCAACCCCTGAACACTGTCACCCAGTGAAATTGGCACGGCCCAACTGACTTCAGGGCGGCTGCTAATATCGGCAAAGCTTTCCCAGCTCATATTGTTGGTCATGCTGCCAATATGAAATACCGAAGACAGCAACAACTGTGTCTGTCCGGTTCTGGCGCCAATAATTAAGTCCGTACCAGAAACTGTATTGGCAAAATGACTTTGCACTTGGTCACGGACACGCTCCACTGCCAGTAATAGGGTGACACTGACAGCAATAGCTATAACAGTTAAAAGTACGCTCGCGCGTCGGTTCAGCAAGCTTTTCATGGCCAGGCGGATCATGGTTTAGCCCCCGCCTGATTAAGTTCGTTAAGCTCGACGTGTTTATCAAAATAGGAAGACAAAGCGGCGTCATGAGTCACAAAAATAACCGTGGTGTTATTTTGGCTACTCAGCTCGAGTAATAGTTGAATAAAGGTATCCCGGTGCTCAGCATCCAGCGCCGAGGTTGGTTCATCCGCTATCAGCAGTTTCGGTGCTCCCAGTAAGGCTCTGGCAGCTGCAACGCGTTGTTGTTGACCAACGCTTAGGGTATGAGCCTGTTGCTGAATTTGTTCTGAGGATAAACCTAAGCGCTTTAGCATTTCCAACGCAGTCGCTTCTGCCGATGTTCCCTGCTCTGCCAAACGTTGTCTGCGCTTTTTCGAGAACTGACAGGCGAGTAAGGCGTTTTCTAAGGCGGATAAATAGGGCAGCAAATTAAATTGCTGAAATATATAGCCAATATTGTCGGCGCGATAACGGTCTCGTTGTCTGCCGGACAAACTGGAAAATGCAGTATCAAACAGGTCTAACCGACCCTGTTCCGGTGTATTAATGCCGGCCAGCAGCGATAGTAACGTTGATTTACCACTACCGCTGGGGCCGCGCAGCAGCACCGCTTCACCCTGTTTTACCTGCCAGGCAGGAATATCCAGAGTTGGTTTTTGTCCCGCCCAGGAAAAACTCAGTTTTTCTATATTGACGGCATTCATTACGTTGGTGCTGCTGACCACTTTAAATTACGATTTTTTCGCACGTTCAAAAGAAGACACAATTTCTTCTTTTGCTGCAGCGGCATCACCCCAACCGTCAACTTTAACCCACTTACCTTTTTCCAGCTCTTTGTAACGCTCGAAGAAGTGAGTGATTTGTGCTTTTAACAACTCAGGCAGGTCATCAACGTCATTGATGTGATCGTATTCTTTGGTCAGCTTGCTAACCGGAACCGCGATAACTTTCGCATCTTCGCCTGACTCGTCAGTCATTTTTAACACGCCAACCGGGCGGCATTTAATAACAGAGCCAGCTTGCAGCGGGTACGGAGTCGGGACGAGTACGTCTACCGGGTCACCATCCAGAGACAGGGTCTGGTTAACAAAACCGTAGTTCGCCGGATAAAACATAGCGGTCGCCATAAAACGGTCAACCCATAATGTACCGGTGTCTTTATCAACTTCGTATTTAATCGGATCGGCGTTTGCCGGAATCTCGATAATGACGTTAACTTCTTCTGGCATGTTCGCGCCAGCCGTTACGTTTCCTAAGCTCATAGTACTTCCTGCTGTAGTAATAAAATAAGTAGTAATGAAATAATAAAAGGTACTGCGCGATTATAGCGGCTCGGGCCACTCACGCAATAGGCGCGCAATATCGACATCAGTCTAATAGGGTTTTGGATGTTGCTTATGGTAATCCATGCACACATCTACCTCATTGGCAGACCCCATAACCACCGAGACGCGTTGGTGAATATGCTCTGGTACAATTTCCATTAAACGGCTGTAACCGTCGGTGGCTTTCCCGCCGGCTTTTTCCACCAACATAGCCATAGGCGCGGCTTCGTATAAAAGGCGCAGCTTAAAGGGTTTTTCCGGCTTACGGGCATCCCAGGGGTAGGTAAATAAACCGCCACGCGAAATAACACGGTGCACATCAGAGACCATCGCTGCATTCCAGCGCATATTAAAGTTCTTGCCGCGCGGGCCTTCTTCGCCTTCCAGCAAGTCGTTAATGTAAGCGCGGATAGGGTCAGCCCAGTGACGACGGTTTGACATATTAATGGCAAACTCTTTGGTGTCTTTCGGGATTTCCGCTTTCTCGTGGGTCAACAAGAATTCACCAACGGTCTGATCCAGCGTGTAAATTCGCACCGCTTTACCGGTCGTCATAACCAGCATCGTTGCCGGACCATACAAGACATAACCGGCAGCAACCTGAGCTTTACCCGGTTGCAAGAACATGTTTTCGCTGGTCTCTTCGCCCTCAGGCTTACGCAGAATAGAGAAAATAGTACCCACACCACCGTTTATGTCGATGTTAGAGCTGCCGTCGAGTGGGTCAAATGCCACCAGGTAATGCCCTGAATTTGGGCTCTCGACAATGGAATCTTCTTCTTCAGAGGCAACAGCATGGACGTTAGGTGACTCAAGCAACAGAGTTTTTAACAGCTGATTGGCGACAACATCGAGCTTCTTTTGCGTTTCGCCCTGAATGTTTTCGTCCAGAGTTGAGCCTAATACACCGGCTAATGCGCCCTGGTGCAGACGGAAAGAAATTTCCTTGGCTGCAATTTGAATGGTGTTAATAACAGAGATAAGCGATTCGCTGGTTTGATCCGCTCTCAGTGTTGGTAATAAACGTTTCATGAAAGTTCCTGCAGCTCTGGTTATTGGGTGCTAACAAATGTTTGTTCAGAGAGCGCAAATGATACCTTATTTTTTGGTAAAAATCCTGCTTGTCAGTGAGTACGGTGGTACACTTTCGGTATTTTTAAAACGAACGGATTTAGAGAGCACATGCACATTCATATTGTTGGGATTTGCGGAACTTTTATGGGAGGCGTGGCCGCCATTGCACAGCAACTTGGCCATCGGGTAACCGGGTCTGATGCTAAGGTCTATCCGCCCATGAGCACGCAATTGGAAAATCTCGGTATTGAATTAATGCAGGGCTACTCGCATACCAATTTAAAGCCGCGCCCCGACATAGTGATTATCGGCAACGCGTTAAGCCGTGGTAACGATGAAATAGAGGCGGTTTTACGGGAGCGCATTCCCTATGTGTCTGGCGCGCAATGGCTGCACGACAACGTATTAACGCAGCACTGGGTATTGGCGGTTGCCGGAACTCACGGCAAGACCACTACCGCGAGTATGCTGGCCTGGATTTTAGAAGATAACGGCTTTGATCCCGGCTTTATGATTGGTGGTGTACCGGGGAACTTTCCGGTCAGTGCACGTTTAACTGATTCGAACTTTTTTGTGATTGAAGCCGATGAGTACGATACGGCGTTTTTTGATAAACGGTCCAAGTTTGTTCATTACGCACCGGATACGTTAATTCTGAATAATCTGGAATTTGATCATGCAGACATTTTCCCTGATTTAGCGGCTATTCAACGACAGTTTGCGCATTTGCTACGGGTTGTTCCCGACACCGGTCAGGTGATTCTACCCGGTGGTGATAAAGCACTGGAAGAGGTGTTGAAGCAAGGCTGCTGGAGTCCGGTGGTACGTATGGGTGAACAGGGTGAATGGCAGGCTAAATTGCTTAAAGCTGACGGTACGGAGTTCGAAGTGCATTACCAGGGCAAATGCATTGCGCAGGTTAGTTGGAACGTATTGGGTACTCATAACGTTAATAATGCCATGATGGCCATTATCGCCGCCGCCCATGTTGGCATAAAAGCTGAGCAGAGTGCGCAGGCGCTAGTCCGTTTTAAAAGTCCCAAGCGACGTATGGAGTTATTAGGTGAGCACCGCGGCGTAAAAGTCTTTGATGATTTTGCTCACCACCCCAGCGCGATTAAGACAACCGTATCCGGTTTGCGGCAGCATCAGCCTGACAGTCGTATTATTGCGGTACTTGAACCGCGCTCTAATACCATGAAAATGGGCGTTCACAGCGATACTTTGGTTCAGTCATTAGAAGACGCAGACGATGTATTCGTGTTGCAGCCCGAAGGGCTACAATGGCAATTGACCGAAAAAATGCCCAAGGCGCATGTGTTTAAGTCGACCGACGACTTACTGGCAGGGTTGCTAGCCGAAGTCAGAACCGGAGACGCCGTACTTATTATGAGTAATGGCAGCTTCGATGGTTTGCACCAGCGCTTTCTTAAAGCCTTGCAACAACTTGATGAGACAGGAACTGAGTAATGAGAACAGACAATAGAATCACTGTTGCAATAACGGGTGCCTCGGGTGCCCCTTATGCGCTGCGTTTGTTACAATGTTTGCTTGATCAGGATCAACAGGTGCTGCTGCTCATTTCCAGTGCTGCCCGGGTCGTTATGGCAACGGAGCAGGGTATGCAAATTCCGGCTGCTCCTGACAAAGCTGCGGCAATGCTGTGTGAACACTTTTCTGTTGATGCTGAACAACTCAAAGTTTACGGCAAAGAAGAATGGTTTTCGCCGGTGGCTTCAGGTTCAGCGGCGCCCGCAAAAATGGTGGTTTGTCCCTGCTCAACCAGTACCTTGTCGTCAATTGCGCATGGCAGTAGTAATACGTTGATCGAGCGTGCCGCCGATGTCGTACTGAAGGAGCGCGGACAATTAATTTTAGTTCCGAGAGAGTCTCCGCTTTCGACAATCCACTTACAGAACATGCTGCAACTCAGTCAGCAGGGCGTAACGATAATGCCGGCAGCGCCGGGCTTCTATCATCAACCAGAAAGTATTGATGATTTAATCGATTTTATGGTGGCCAGAATCTTGGATCATCTTGGCCTTGAGCAGCGTTTAGTCAGCCGTTGGGGCTATGGAAAGGAGTCATAAAGAGGTCTATGAAAGCATTAGAAATTACAGGCTTACGCAAAACATATCGTGGTGGTTTTGAAGCCTTAAAAGGTATTGATTTAGAGGTTGACGAAGGTGATTTCTATGCACTTCTTGGTCCTAATGGAGCCGGGAAGTCGACCACCATCGGAATTATTTCATCGCTGGTAAATAAAACCTCGGGTCAGGTGAAGGTTTTTGGTTACGACTTAGACACGCAGCTCACCGATTTAAAACGCCAGATTGGTTTGGTGCCGCAGGAATTTAACTTCAACCAGTTTGAAACGGTTCAGCAAATTGTCGTGAATCAGGCGGGTTACTATGGTGTTCCTCGCTCGCTGGCTAAGGAACGTTCTGAAAAATACCTGAAACAGTTGGGGTTATGGGATAAGCGCAATGAACCGGCGCGCTCTTTGTCTGGTGGAATGAAGCGCCGGCTGATGATAGCCCGCGCATTATTGCACGAACCTAAATTACTGATTCTGGATGAGCCAACGGCAGGCGTGGATATCGAACTGCGCCGCTCCATGTGGGACTACCTGACCAAGATTAACCAGCAGGGTATTACTATTATTCTGACCACCCACTATCTGGAAGAGGCTGAAACGCTGTGCCGTAACATCGGTATTATTGATAGTGGCCGCATTATTGAAAACACGTCAATGAAGCGCTTGCTGGCGCAGCTAAGCAGGGAAACCTTTGTCTTAGATTTAGAGCCGGGCCATAACGGTGCAGAAATAGAGAACTTTAATCACCGTTGGACAGATGAGCAGACACTGGAAGTGGAAGTTGATAAAAATGCCGGGCTGAACGCCGTGTTCGAGCAGCTTTCTGCCCAAAAGGTAAAAGTACTGTCAATGCGCAATAAAGCCAACCGTTTAGAGGAATTGTTTGTGTCTATGGTCGAGCAGGGGCGTCAGCAGGAGGAAGCCAAATGAGCCATTCCGCAGCGAATTTTATTGCGTTAAAAACCATCTGGATAAAAGAATGCACTCGCTTTCTTCGTATTTGGATACAAACTCTGGTGCCGCCGGCAATCACCATGACGCTTTACTTTGTCATTTTCGGTAGCATTGTGGGCGAACGGATTGGTGAAATGAGTGGCGTCGGCTATATGGAGTTCATTGTTCCCGGCCTTATTATGATGTCGGTGATTACCAACTCGTATTCCAATGTGGCGTCGTCTTTCTTTAGTGCTAAGTTTCAGCGCAATATTGAAGAGATGCTGGTGTCCCCTGTTCCTACAGCGGTCATTATTGCAGGTTATGTTGGCGGCGGTATGGCCAGAGCCTTGATTGTCGCGGTTATTGTCACTTGTGTGTCTTTCTTCTTTGTAGAAGACATCCAAATTGCTCATATTGGTTATGTCATATTAACCGTCATTTTAACCTCCACCTTATTCTGTCTGGGCGGGTTAATTAATGCCGTTTACGGCAAAACCTTTGACGATATTTCTATCGTGCCGACATTCGTACTGACGCCGCTAACCTACTTAGGTGGTGTGTTTTACTCGGTTAGTTTGTTGCCGGAATTCTGGCAGAAAGTATCTATGGCAAACCCTGTGTTGTATATGGTTAATGGCTTCCGTTATGGTTTCTTAGGCCAGTCGGATGTTGGTATTGGTGTCGCAATTGCGGTGCTGGTCGGTTTCAATGTGCTGTTCTTTGCGGCGGCTTATTATATCCTCGATAAAGGTATAGGAATCCGTTCCTGATGCAGCAGGCAAGACCGGTTACGACCAACCAGAATGGACCGCATGAAGATACTGAAGCAGCGGTTCGTCGCCATTTAGAAAGTGAGTTTCTGAAACCTATTCAGGAGCACAACCAGCAGGCGTTTGACGAAATCAACGCGCAGGTTGAAAACTGGGGCGGGCCGATTATTCTGGATTCGTGCTGCGGCGTGGGCGAAAGTACTGCAAAACTGGCAGAAATTCATTCCGATGCTATGGTTATCGGCGTTGATAAATCGGCGCATCGGGTTGACCGTCACAGCCACTATCAGACCAGCGAGAATGGCCAGCGTTACTGGGTGGTAAGAGCCGACCTGAATGATTTCTGGCGGTTGGCGAACAGAGCCGGATGGCAGCCCCGGCAGCATTGTATTTTTTACCCTAACCCCTGGCCTAAATCGGCTCATTTAGCACGCCGCTGGCACGGTAGTCCGGTCTGGAAAGATGTGGTTGCGCTTAGTGGTGAGTTGCATATGCGTTCTAACTGGAGCCTATACTTGTTAGAAGTGGCTCAGGCACTTAAGGTGAGCGGGCATTATGCCGATATCTCACTGTTGTCCGATGACGCTGAGCCAATAACGCCTTTTGAGCGCAAATATAAGAACAGCGGACAGGCGTTATGGCAACTGCACGCGAATTTATCTAAGGAGTCTTGATTGAGCTCTAAAACAGAAATAGCGGAAGTGAACCAGGAGTCTTTGTATCGCATTTTTACGATACCTGAGGCTCCGGACTCAACGCTGGGTAAAATCGAAAAGCACCTTTCAGAAAACCTGATGGGTTTTTTGGGTGAACATATTGTTGCCCGCGAAAAGCCGCTGCAGGAAATTGAGCGTGATTTTGATAAGTCACAGATACCGGAAGAGCCTGCTTTTGTTTCCGACCATACAGAGTTTCTGCTGGATAAGCTGGTCGCTCATTCGGTGCATACGGCGTCGCCGCGTTTTATAGGTCATATGACATCAGCCTTACCGTATTTCCTGCTGCCTTTAGCTAAGCTGATGGTAGGGCTGAATCAGAATCTGGTCAAAATTGAAACCTCTAAAGCCTTTACGCCGCTGGAGCGTAACGTTATTGGCATGATGCACCACCTGGTGTATCAGCAGGACGCGCCGTTTTATAACCGCTGGATGCACAGCGCTCAGCATTCTCTGGGTGCTTTCTGCTCGGGTGGAACCATAGCCAACATGACGGCTTTATGGGTAGCGCGCAACCGTTTGTTACAGGCCGATGGTGATTTCGCGGGCATTTCAGCCGATGGACTGGCTGCTGGCCTTCAGCATTATGGCTACTCGAAGTTAACCGTAGTAGTGTCTGAGCGTGGGCACTATTCATTAAGCAAAGCCGCGGATGTACTCGGCATTGGCCGCCGAAACTTAGTGTCAGTGCCCACCGACAGTGATAACCGTATTCGCATTGATGAGCTGCGTAACACCTGTGCGCGAATTGCGAAAGAAGGCGGTAAAGTGCTGGCGCTTGTCGGTGTCGCGGGCACAACGGAGACAGGCCATATTGATCCGCTTGACGAAATGGCAACTGTTGCAGAAGAAGTGGATGCTCACTTTCACGTGGACGCGGCCTGGGGTGGTGCGACTTTGTTGTCTGAACAGCACCGTCCGCTACTGGCTGGTATTGAACGAGCCGACAGTGTCACCATTGACGCGCATAAGCAAATGTACGTTCCTATGGGCGCGGGTCTGGTGTTATTTAAAAGCCCGTCATTGGTTAAGTCGATAGAATACCATGCAGAGTATATTATTCGTCAGGGCTCAAAAGATTTAGGTTCGCATACCATGGAAGGTTCACGCGCGGGCATGGCAATGATGGTGTTTTCGGCCATGCATGTTATCGGGCGCCGGGGTTACGAGCTGCTGATTAATAACAGTATTGATAAAGCACGTTATTTCTCTAAGCTGATCAGCGAGCAGGATGACTTTGAAGTCATTACTGAGCCGGAGCTTTGCCTTTTAACCTATCGGTTTGTGCCGAAGAAAGTGAAAGCGGTTCTGGATAAAGCAACACCTGAGCAGCTGGCGCGCCTTACGCCGCACTTAAACGCACTGACGCGATATATTCAGAAGCGTCAACGGGAAAGCGGGCAGTCGTTTGTGTCGCGGACTAAGTTAACACCGGCTCAATATCATCATGAACCAACGGTGGTTTTCCGTGTGGTTCTGGCAAACCCATTAACAACTGACGAGATGCTGCAGGAAGTTCTGAGTGAGCAGCGTCAAATAGCGGCAAGAGCGACCAGTTTGCGTGGCGCTCTGCACACTGAAATGCGCGAACTGGGTATGCTTATTTAGCCGCTGCGTTGGTAACTCGTAAGTTATCAATTAAGCGTGTTTTCCCCATAAAAGCGGCCGCCAGGATGACCCACTCAGGGTCTTCAGGCGTCGCTTTTTGTAAGTCTTCGGCGTTACGAATACTGAAATAATCAGGCACAAACCCCGCCTGGGTCAGCTTTTCCTTTGCTGCAGCTTCCAGCTCACCAAAGTCAGTATTTACGCTCAATTTCGCTTTGGTTTCTTCCAGGGTTTTATAAAGCGCCGCCGCTTGCTGCTTTTGTTCTGTGGATAAGTAACCGTTACGGGAGCTCATGGCAAGGCCGCTGGTTTCACGCTGTGTGGCTGTTCCCAGAACTTCTACAGGCAGGCTTAAGTCTTGTACCATTAGGCGAATAACCTGAAGCTGTTGATAATCTTTTTCGCCAAATACGGCCAGTTGTGGCTGCACCATATTAAATAGCTTACAGACAATAGTGGCGACTCCGGTGAAATGCCCCGGGCGACTGGCTCCGCAAAGAATATCACTGATGCCGGGTACTTCAATACGAGTCTGTTTGTCGAGACCGCGCGGGTAAACATCACTTACCTGAGGGGTGAATACCGCAGAAACACCTAAAGCGTCCAGCGCCTGGCAGTCGGCTTCCAGCGTGCGCGGGTAACTGTCGAGATCTTCGTTTGCACCGAATTGCATCGGGTTGACAAAAATACTGACAACCACGTTATCGCATCGTTCTAACGCAGTTTTTACCAACTGCAGGTGACCATCATGCAGGTTACCCATAGTCGGTACTAAAGCGACTTCAGACTGCTGTTGACGCCATCTTCGAAGTTCAGCAAGTGATTTTAGAATTCTCATTTGTAGCTATGCTCTGCTGTTGGAAACTCACCTGAGCGTACCTGTTCCGAATATAAACGGAATGCATCAGCAAGCGAGCCGCCCTGAGCTAAAAAGTCTTTGGCAAATTTGGGCAGGTAGTCACTGTTCATGCCGAGCATATCGTGCATAACCAAAATTTGTCCGTCGGTGTCTGCGCCTGCGCCAATACCAATAGTGGGAATAGATACCTGCTCGGTAATACGTTTCCCCAGAGAAGCGGGCACGCATTCCAGAACAAGCAATTGAGCGCCGGCCTCTTCGAGAGCCAAAGCCTGGTTCAGTGTGTCGTCGGCTTGTTGTTGCTCTTTGCCCTGTACTTTATAACCACCAAGAACATTAACCGACTGCGGCAGTAAACCAAGGTGAGCGCATACCGGAATGCCCCGGGTTTTCAAGCCTTCAATGGTTTCGACCAGCCAGTGACCACCTTCCAGTTTGACCATGTTGGCACCCGCCTGCATTAAAGCTGCGGCGACATCATAGGCTTGCTCGGGCGTGCTGTAAGTCATAAATGGCATGTCTGCTATAACAAAGGCATTGCTCGCACCACGACGCACACACTGAGTGTGGTAAATCATATCATCGACTGTTACCGGCACAGTTGAGTCACGTCCCTGCACAACATTACCCAGTGAATCGCCCACCAGAATAAAGTCGACGCCTTGCTCGGTCATGAGCTTAGCAAAACTTGAATCATAGGCGGTGAGGGAGCTGATTTTGGTCCCTTCCCGTTTCATTTTTTGTAACGTTGCAATGCTGGTTTTGGTTGTTGCCATAGCGCACCTTCAGCAGTTTTAGATGGTTATATCAGACCGACAGATTAGCACGTCCAGACCCTCTTCGGTAAGAGTCTCTGTTTGTTGTTTTACGGTATTGCCATTAGGCAAAAGTTTGTCGGCGGCTATTTCGGCCAGAGGATAAAGTACAAAGCTGCGTTCGTATAACCCCGGGTGAGGAACCCGGAGAGAGTCCGATTGATGTTGTTGCTCATCAAACAGCAGCAGATCCAGGTCCAGCGTGCGCTCGCCCCAATGCCTGACTCGTTTACGACCAAAAGCATCTTCTATATCGTGTAAGGCTTGCAAAAGCTCGGCCGCCGGTAAGATAGTGCTTACGGAACAAACGGCATTAACGTAGTCGGGCTGGTCTTGAGGCCCCATAGGTTTGCTGCCGTAAAGAGATGAATAAGCTAATAACTGCCAGCGGGAGTCATTATTCAGCGCCTTTAAAGCCGATAGAATATTGTCTATCGGCGTACCCAGGTTACTACCCAGCGCAATAAAGGCTTTATGTCGCGTCATTGCCTTTATTTTCCTGAGGCTTACGGCGTGGACCACGACGACGGCGCGGTTTGCGTCGGCCTGATCCCGCTTCCGGCTTTGAGGACTTTAATTGCGCCGGGTTGTCCTGCGCTTTACTCCAGTGCTCTGCCAGCCCGGCTAATTTTTTGTCGCCATTTTCTGCATACGAGCGTAGCACCAAAAAGTCGTAAGCTGCACGGAACCGTTTATGTTCAAGCACTTTCTGAGCGCGCACGCCTTTAGTGATATTCAAGCGACGCTGCAATTGCCAGATATCTCTGGCTGGCAGACTGAACCGCTTGGGTAATGAAACGCGTTGCGACTGTCTGTGAATAACATCAGCGGCGGCAACGTTTAATGCGTCCATAGGTGGCAGGCCACCTTCGTTCTCAAGTTGTTCGCGTCGAGCCTGTAATGGCCACCACAGCAACACGGCAATTAAATAGGCCGGAGTAACACGCTGCTCTTCTGCAATGCGTCTATCGGTGTCTTTAAAGGCCTTCAGCATCATTTGATAGGCCGGGCTTTGTTCGTCAGCGACGTAATCTTTCAGCATTGGGAATAACTGCTGAAACAGTCCGAATTCTTTCATTATCAGGAAGTTAGCTTCTGCTTTACCCGACATAAACATTTTCAGGAATTCGTCAAACAAACGCGCCGGTGGAATGTTTATCAGTAACGGCGCAAGTTCTTTTAACGGGCCGCTGACCGAATTATCCATCTGCATATTCAGTTTTGTGGCAAAGCGAACCGCGCGCAGCATACGCACCGGATCTTCACGGTAGCGTACTTCCGGGTCACCAATCATCCGCAAAATACCGGCGTTAATGTCATCAACGCCATTGGCAAAATCGTAAATAGCGAAGTCGGCGATGTTGTAATACAGCGCATTGGCGGTAAAGTCGCGACGCTCGGCGTCTTCTTCTATGCTGCCATAGACGTTATCGCGTACCAGTTGGCCGTGCTCATCCTGATCTGCCGTGCGGTTTTTCTTATTTTCTTCCTGCGGGCTGTCACCGTGGTGGCCGCGGAAAGTAGCAACTTCAATGACTTCTTTTCCAAACACCACATGCGCCAGGCGGAAGCGACGACCAATTAGGCGACAGTTACGAAATAGGGATTTAATCTGCTCTGGTGTAGCATTAGTGGTGACATCAAAATCTTTTGGCTCAAGCCCCAGTAGTATATCGCGGATGCAGCCGCCAACCAGATAGGCTTCAAAACCACTGTTGTGCAGGCGGTAAAGAACCTTTATTGCATTTTTACTGATATCGTTGCGGGATATTGGATGTTTGTCCCGTGAGATAACTTGTAATTTAGGTAACCGGCTGGATTCAGGCTTTGCCGTTTTACTGGAAAAGGCGCGCTTTGCCAGTGCTTTTATTCGCTTAATAATGGTGGTTCTCCCTTACCATTGTTTTTATTTAGAATCAGTTGTTGTCTGCATATTGTACCGTTAACGACCTGCTATATGCCACTTTTTGCACCAACTTTGCAACGCTTGCTCCAATATTTCCCTGGCAGGGCTATGTCTCAGCTCCGGTTCAGGCTGAATACCCAGATAATCCAGCGCCGTGAACAGGTTATTACTTGCCTGACTGGAGTCAATTGGCGGCGCATGGTTTTGTTTACTCAACTTGCGACCATCGTCATTCATTATCAGAGGTAAGTGCATCATTCGCGGCTGTTTTGCGGTGAAATACTGCCATAAAGTGAGCTGCCAGAAGCTTGGAGTTATCAAGTCGCTACCACGTACAATATCGGTAATGCCCTGTTCAATATCATCAACCACCACAGCCAGCTGGTAAGCATACAGTCCGTCGCGACGTTTCAGTACGAAGTCCTCACTGACTGAAGCTGAGTGATCTTCTAATACGCCGTGCGCGCGGTCATTAAATGTATCAATGGGGTTATTATTAACAAAGCGCAGGGCGTAAGGGGTTGAACGAGGCTGGCGGTTACGGCAGTAGCCATCGTAGTGATCGCTGCGGGCACGAATAGTCCGGCGACTGCAGTCGCATTGATAAAGACGTTGAGCGTTCTCCAGCTGGTTGAGCTGATGCTGGTAAACCGAATCGCGCTGGCTTTGGTATAAAACGGAACCGTCCCATTCTAGACCATGAGCTTCTAACTGAGTTAAAATGTTATCGGCCGCTCCGGGCACAGCTCGCGGTTTATCGACATCTTCAATGCGAACCAGCCACTCACCTTTATGCGCTTTAGCATCTAAGTAGCTACCAACGGCAGCTACTAACGATCCCAGGTGCAAAGGTCCTGAAGGCGTTGGTGCAAAACGGCCACGATACATGAGCCTTTAGGCTCCGGTCATTTGCTTCTCTTTCATTTCGGCCAGCGTTTTACAGTCGACGCACTGGTCAGCTGTTGGGCGAGCTTCTAAGCGGCGGATACCAATTTCAATACCGCACGATTCGCAAAAGCCAAAATCATCTTCTTCTATCTTTTGTAAGGTTTTCTCAATCTTCTTAATCAACTTACGCTCACGGTCACGTGTACGCAGTTCGATGCTGAATTCTTCTTCCTGCGCAGCGCGGTCTACCGGATCAGGAAAGTTCGCTGCTTCGTCTTTCATGTGATGCACTGTGCGATCAACTTCCTGACGTAATTGACGACGCCATTCTTCCAGAATACGACGAAAATGCGAACGTTGCGCATCGTTCATGTACTCTTCGCCCTGTTTTTCCTGATACGGCTCCAGGCCGGCCATCGCCAGGATGCCATGGGTTTTCTTATCCTTGCCTTGAGGCATCATGGATCTCCTACATTCTCTATATAAAGAGTGCTTAAAAAGCAGTACATTAAAAAAAGGACGCTACGTATACCAGAAAGGTTTACGGTTGGCAATGTCATTCGGATTAAATTTCTGCGGTGAAATTGTGAATGCATTGAGTTTTAAAGGCTTACGGGAACTGGTCTCTCCAGTTTTATTTCTTTCGCCGACGCGCGGCACTTTACGGCATAAAACTCGACTCCGACTGACGCTGCTTTTTTACACAGCTCAGCATACTGGCTATCAATATGTGCGGCGGGAGAAACTTGTTCAATACCGTCGTGCATTACCATGTATAGCTGCGCTGCGCGATGACCATCGGCCACAACCTGCATCAGTTCATTAAGGTGTTTATGAGCGCGTTGGCTGACTGCGTCGGGAAAGTAACCCTGACTCGCGTCCGCTAAAGTGACACTTTTCACTTCAATAAAGCATTCACGGTTATTCTGGTCTACGCCCCACCAGTCGATGCGGCTTTTTTCCTTACCGTAGCGTTGCTCTGGTTTTAGCTCTTGCCACTCGCTTAATTCAGGTACAAGGTTGGTTTGTAGTAATTCTCCGGCCATGCGGTTAGCGTGCTGTGTATTGACTACAATCATTTCACCTTTGTTATTCTGAGCGAGCTCCCAGGTCAGTGAGTATTTACGTTTGGGGTTATCGGAAACACTGCACCAGGCCTTAAAGCCAGGCTCTGCACATCCGGTCATGGCTCCGGTATTAGGGCAGTGGGTTGTCGTCGTTTCGTTGTCACCGAAATCGATGTCGGCGAGAAAACGTTTGTATCTTTTTTGCAAAACTCCCTGGCGCAGGGGCTTGTTAAATTGCATCAGAGACCTCATAACTCTAGTATAAACAGACAGCAAATTATCGGGAGAGGTACAGAATGTCCAGCGCACTCGCAATCTATTTAACTCAGGAAGCCCCCGCAAGTTATTGGAATCCAAAATCAAACTTAGTCTTTGGTGAAAACAAAGCACAAATCATCTTAGTTGAAGATGAAGCTGAAAACTTGCGGCGTATCCAGAAAGCAGGCCGGACTCTGGACAACACCGGAGCAGTAACCATTGAAGCTGCTGGCAGTGACTGGAGCCTGGAGCGTCAGTGGGCATTGTCACAAGGGTTTACGTCAACCTTGTCGACCAACCAAGTTATCTGGAATAAAACTGATGAGCCTGCAGTCAAAGAGCTTGATGCCATGCGTGAAGCGACTCGTTTCAGCCGCGAACTGACTAATTTGTCAGCGGAAGAGATTTACCCTGAAAGTTTGGCACAACGTGTAACCGAACACTTTAAGGCTCTGGCACCAGACGCCATCAGCGCCGAATTTATAAAAGGTGAAGCGTTGAAAGATGCTGGCTGGATGGGAATTTACACCGTAGGTCGCGCCAGTCAGCATGCACCTGGTTTGTTGGTATTAGATTACAATCCAACCGGCGATGAGAATGCGCCAGTAGAAACCGCGTTGATAGGTAAGGGTATTACCTACGACAGTGGTGGTTACAGTATTAAGCCGAGCGAAGGCATGCTCGCCATGAAGTGCGATATGGGTGGAGCAGCTACCGTATCCGGTGCATTATCGCTGGCAATACGCAGAGGGTTGAACAAGCGCGTGAAGCTCATTCTTTGCTGTGCCGAAAACATGATTGATGGCCGCGCGTACAAACTGGGCGACATTATTCGCTATAAAAACGGCCTGACGGTTGAAGTTGTTAACACCGATGCAGAAGGCCGGCTGGTGCTGGCCGATGGCTTACAAGCCGCGGGTGAGTTTGGTGCGAAACAGATTATTGATGCGGCGACGCTTACCGGCGCTGCACAAATGGCGGTTGGTAATGAATACAACGCGCTGTTTAGTGTGGATGAAGTGGCTGCCACTAAAGCATTGGCTAATGCGGATAAAGAAAATGAGCTACTGTGGCGCTTGCCGTTGGCCCCATGGCATAGTGAAAACTGTCCGTCAGCGTTTGCTGATACGGCTAACAGCCGCCCGCAAAAAGGCGGTGGTGCCGGTGGTGCAAGCAACGCCGCAGGCTTTTTACTGCGCTTTGCGCCGAACAGCGGCAAAGGCTGGCTGCACTTCGACTTAGCTGGCGCTTACCAAAAATCGGCTACCTCTATGTGGGCGACAGGCGCTACAGCCGCCGGTGTGCGCACCATAGCCGCCACCGTACAAGGTGATTAATTTGGCATGACCTTGCCAATTGAGAGCGTGCTGCCGGAGCTGGCGAAAGCCTTTCCGGCAGCACGTGTCGTTATTGAGGCACCGCCCGGTGCCGGCAAATCAACACAACTTCCGTTATTTCTGTTGCAGCAGGGTATTGCTAATGACGGTCTTATTGTCATGCTGCAACCCCGGCGTGTTGCTGCGCTGAATATTGCTCATTATTTGGCTAAGCAGTTGGGCGAGTCGGTAGGGGAGCAAGTTGGCTACACGGTGCGCGGCGACAGCAAGCGCAGTAAGGCAACTAAGTTACTCGTTATTACGGAAGGCGTGTTGGTGCGATGGTTACAGGACGATCCTGAACTTAGCGGCATTGGCACGCTAATCTTCGATGAATTCCACGAACGCAATTTGCACAGTGACTTGAGTCTGGCGTTGGTGATTGATGCCCTGCCACTGCGTCCGGATTTAAACCTGCTGATTATGTCGGCCACCTTGCCCGCAGAAAGTCTGAAACTCTGGTTAGAGAATTACTGTGATCAGGTGAAGGTTTTGCGCAGCGAAGGCCGCAGTTACCCCGTTGAGTATCACTATCGCCCAGCATCTCATGTTACTCAATGGCTGGCTGAATTACCCAAAGTGGTTATCGAAGCCTTTGCTGCTGCCGAAAAAGGTGTTCTGGTTTTCCTGCCGGGGGTTTATGAAATACAAAAGATTGCGACTGAACTGAGTCAGCGACTGCAGCCGGGCACAATTATTTTACCTCTGCATGGGCGTATCCCTTTGCAGCAGCAGCGGCAGGTATTAAAGGCGGCGGACGAAAAACGCATTATTCTGGCAACCAATATTGCTGAAACCAGCTTAACTCTCGACGGTATTGATGTGGTTGTCGACAGTGGTCGCGAGCGCCGGGCTCAGTATCTGCCTCAATACAGGTTAAGCCAGTTAACAACGCAACGTATTGCTAAAGCTTCAGCAACACAGCGTGCGGGGCGCGCAGGTCGTCAGCAGGCCGGGCAGTGTTTTCGTCTGTGGTCGCGCTCCGATGAGCATGGCTTTGCCGATTATGCGCCTCCGGACGTTGCCACTCAGGATTTATCAGCACTGGTACTGGATGTGCTGCGCTGGGGCAGTGAGGTGAACCAACTGGCCTGGTTTTCTCAGCCCGACCCCGGGCATTGCGCTGCGGCGACCGACTTTTTAGCCAGCACCGGCTTAATAAAACAGGGGCAGTTAACCGCAAAAGCCAGGCAACTGGAGTCCGGCGGTTTTGATCCCCGAATTTTACTGGTGGCGGACGCAGCCAAAGCTTTGGCGAACGAGCAGCAAGCTGCTATGGCTCGTGTTCTGGCTACACTGGAAGAGCCGCAAACTAGCATAAAAACAGTCGATCTATTTGAACGCACTCAGCAGCATTATCAACAACGAAACCAGGCGCCTTTGTGGCAACAACGCTGGAGCTATTGGTTAAACCATTTTGGTCTGAAAGAAGCTGCAGAATCCGCAGAAACCTGTGAAGAAGGCCTTGCCGCTGCCTTACTGCAAGGTTACCCCGACCGAGTCGCAAAGTACGATGCCAGCCGAGGCGACTTTCAACTGGCCTGTGGCGGGCGGGTGAGTGGCGACAGCAGTCGCCTGAAACAGCCAACCTGGGCAATTATTTTCGATGTCACCTTTCATGAGCAAAATACGATAGGCCGCAGCCGCTGTCTGTTACCTGTGGACGATGCCTTGTCGTTACTGAAAGAAGCCGGCATACCTTTGCAGACCAGGAAAACAGCTGAATGGGTAGGTGAGCAGCAACAACTGCGACAAATAACTCGTACTCAGCTGGGCTCCCTGGTACTCAGCCAGACTACGAATAGTGGACCTGTTTCTAATGAACAAAAAGCCGAAGCCTTCTGCCTGTGGTTGCGCGATAAAGGCCTGGATAAACTCAGCTGGAGTCAACGCGCGAAACAGCTACAACGGCGGGTCTACTGGCTGCAACAAGCCGGAGAGCTGGGGGCTTACGACATGAGCGATGCAGGACTACTTAATAGCCTGGAGCGCTGGGCTGCGCCATACTGGACGAATATCCGGTCATTAAAACAATTGCATCAGTGGGATCCTTACGAGGCCTTGTGTTATTTTCTCGACTACTCAGAACTGCAACGTCTTAATTCGGCTTGTCCTGAATGGTGGCAAACTCCGACAGAACGTAAAGTGTTTATAAATTATCTGGACGATACCCCCAGAGTTGAGGTCAAATTACAGGAAATGTTTGGTGTCTCTGAATCGCCTAAAATTATTGATAACCAACAAGTTGTGACCGTGGATCTTCTGTCTCCGGCCGGGCGTCTGTTACAGCGAACCAATGATCTCGCGAGTTTCTGGCAAAATGCGTACGCCGACGTGCGCAAAGAAATGCGTGGTCGCTACCCTAAGCATCCGTGGCCGGAAGACCCTCTGAATGCAACCGCAACGTTTAAAACCAAAAGGCAGCAGTAGTGATAAAAAGTCGATGGTTTCAATACCTATTCTGGACAAGCTTTAAGATAGGCCTGGTACTTGTCGCCGTTATTGGGCTTTATGCCATTTATCTGGATGCCAGTTTGTCCCGTCATTTTAGTAACAAGCGCTATCAGGCGCCTGCTTTGGTATACGCGGATGAGGTAACGCTGAGAAAGAATCATCCTATGCGGCTGCAACGGTTAGTCGACGTTCTGGAGCGAGTCGGTTATCAGCGTAATAGTAATACCGAGCAGTCGGGTTACTACTCGGTTGGTAAAAACAATGTCATGGTGCACAGACGGCCTTTCGACTTTTCCGATGGGCCGCAAATGGCGCAAAGAGTGCAAATCAACTTTCACGGCGCCCGCATTAAATCTATTAAGAGCTGGCCCAGTGGCAGAGAGCTGGAAAGCTTTCGCCTGGAACCTGAGCTAATAGGCCGCATTAGTACCTTAAGTAAAGAAGACCGTTTGTTAGTTGGGCTGGAAGTCGTGCCTAACTTACTCATTGAAACCTTATTAAAAGTGGAAGACAGAAACTTCTACCATCATCAGGGGGTATCGCCCTGGTCAATTTTAAGGGCGTTGGCCGCCAACCTGAAAGCGGGCAGAACGGTTCAGGGCGGCTCTACACTGACTCAGCAACTGATCAAAAACCTTTATTTGAGCCGAGAGCAGACGTTGTGGCGCAAGTTTCACGAAGCCATGATGTCGCTGGTTATCGATTACCGGTTTGATAAAAACACCATATTAGAGACCTACCTCAACGAAGTGTATTTTGGGCAGGACGGAAGCAACGCTATTCACGGTATAGGGCTTGCCAGTCAGTTCTATTTTGGTAAGCAGGTGCAGGAACTAAACCCTGGCGAAATTGCTTTAATGGTGGGGATGATAAAGGGTCCTTCTTATTATGACCCAAGACGTTTCCCCGAGCGTGCCCGCAGCCGCAGGGACACGGTGCTTAAAGTCATGTTTGAACAGGATTTACTGGGTAAAGATAACTACGTTGCTGCGATTGAGCAGGCGCTTGACGTTAAAGAAAGCCGCCGTCTGGTTGAACACCCTTACCCCCATTATATGGACTTAGTACGTCGGGAAATGAAGCGCATTATCCTGCCGGAAGACTGGCAGGAAACCGGGCTGAAAATCTTCACGCATTTGCAGGTGGATGTACAAAATGCAGTGCAGCGCTCGTTAGCACAACAGCTTATGGCTAACGGCCAAGATGAAAAGTTAGAAGGGGCAATGGTAGTTGCTGATTATCGCAACGGCACGGTTAGTGCGCTGGCTGGTGGGCGCTTAAGTCAGGCTATAGGTTATAACCGGGCGTTGTTAGCACTGCGACCAATAGGTTCACTAATGAAGCCCATTATTTATGCCGCCGCGATGCAGGATTCAGACATTGGTCTGCATACCCCTGTCGCAGATGAACCCATTACGTTATCTGACAAAAAAGGAAAAGAATGGAAGCCGCAAAACTACGATAAAGAATTTGATGGTAGTTTGCTGTTGTACGATGCCTTGGTTCAGTCGCGAAACTTACCGGCCGTTCGGGTAGGCATGGAAGTGGGCATAGACCAATTAGTGAGTTATTTACGTGAGTTAGGAGTGACAACGCCGCTAGAAGCCTACCCGTCGTTGACTTTGGGCTCAGCGTCGCTGTCTCCTGTGGCGGTGACACGAATGTACAGCGCGCTTATGAATGATGGTCGTTATCAGCCTTTGGCCGCAGTCTCTTCTATTACTACACATCAGGGCGAAGTGCTGTATCGGCGTCAGCCACCTGAAGCGGAAGAAGTTTTCGATAAAAACGTGTCTTATCTGACTCGTTATGGTTTACGCGGAGTGGTGGCTGAAGGAACCGCAAGCCGGCTGCAAAGCGCTTTAGCCGGTCAGGTAGTTGGTGGCAAGACAGGTACAACGAATGATTATCGTGACAGCTGGTTTGTGGCAGTAGATGGTGAGCACGTGGTTACGGTTTGGTTAGGCCGTGACGATAATCAACCGGTTGGCTTAACCGGAAGTAGCGGCGCTCTCAAAGTTGTGGCGGATTTTTATGATTACTTACCGCCGTTGAGCATGGCTTTAGATGTGCCGGAACCTCTGCAAATGCAAAACTTTCACCCAACCACAGGGCAGCGAATTCCTGAAGACTGTAACAATGGGAGAAAATTACCAGCTGAGAAAATCAGGCTTCCCGAGGATATTACCTGTGAAGGCACTATCCGCGAGAAAAGCTGGTGGGAACGTTTATTTGGTGGCTAAAAGCGCCGGGGCCAAGGCCAGGCGCTACAGCTGCAGTGTTAGACTAACTTAGAAAAGGCTTTTTCAGCGGCATTCAGAGTGTTTTGAATGTCTTCTTCGCTGTGCGCTGCTGACATGAAGCCACCTTCAAAGGCTGATGGCGCAAGATACACGCCTTGTTCTAACATGGCGTGATAAAACGTTTTAAAGTGCGCCATATTGCACTGCGTAGCTTGAGCGTAAGTGGTTACTTCAGGCTCTTCGGTAAAGAAGAAACCAAACATAGAACCGGCACGGTTTGTTGTCATTGGTACGCCAGCCTTGTCAGCGAGTTCTTGTAAACCGTCGAGCAGCGTGTCAACGCGCTGGTAAAGCTGCTCGTAAAGCCCTGGGGTGGATAATTGCTGTAACGCTGCTAAGCCTGCTGCCATGGCGACCGGGTTACCCGACAAGGTTCCTGCCTGATACACAGGGCCCACTGGCGCAATGTAGTCCATGATTTCTTTTTTACCGCCAAAAGCGCCAACCGGCATGCCACCGCCAATGACTTTACCCAAAGTAGTGAGGTCCGGTTTAATCTTGTAACGATCCTGAGCGCCGCCCGGAGCTACACGGAAGCCGGTCATAACTTCGTCAAAAATCAGAACTGAACCGTGGTCGTCACAAATGCTGCGTAAGCCTTCCAAAAAGCCTTCAACTGGTGGAATACAGTTCATGTTACCGGCAACTGGTTCAACAATAATGCAGGCAATTTCATCGCCCATTTCAGAGAAAATTTGTTTTACCGATTCAATATCGTTGTAAGTCGCGGTTAAAGTATGTTTTGCGAAGTCTTCCGGAATGCCGGGAGAGTTAGGAACGCCCAAAGTTAATGCTCCGGAACCGGCTTTAACCAGCAAGGAGTCGGCGTGGCCGTGGTAGTTACCTTCAAACTTCAGAATTTTATCCCGGCCGGTATAGCCGCGTGCCAGACGAATGGCAGTCATCGTGGCTTCAGTGCCGGAGTTCACCATGCGCACTTTTTCAATAGAAGGGACTATTTTGCGAATAGTCTCCGCCATGGTGATTTCAACTTCCGTTGGTGTGCCGAAGCTCAGGCCTCGCTTGGCGGCCTGCAGGGTGGCTTCTAACACTGCCGGGTGGTTATGCCCCAAAATCATTGGGCCCCATGAGCCGACGTAATCGATATAACGTTTGCCGTCTGCATCAATCATATAAGCGCCTTCAGCACTCTCAAAGAAGATGGGGCTGCCACCAACGCCATTAAAAGCCCGAACCGGCGAGTTAACGCCGCCAGGGATACTGATTTGTGCTTTAGTGTATAGTTCTTCTGAGCGACTCATGTCGTAACTACCTCTTTACTGTTGGCTTTTTTCGCTGTACCAGATGACATCACATTGGTGTTTATCAACCTGATCAACGACCCCAAGTGTTAATGCAAACAAAGCCATACGAATGAGAACTCCGTTGTCAGCCTGACGGAAAATAGCCAGGTTGGGGTTTTGGTTTAAGTCGTTATCCAATTCATTAGCTTCGGCGCGCGAATCCCGCGGCAAAGGATGCATGATGACCGTATTGGGTTTGTAGTGTTTAGTGTAAATGTCCTGATTTAAACGAAACTTACCACGATACTGATCAGCGTCTTCCGGGCTGGCAAAACGCTCTTGCTGAATTCGAGTCTGATAGACAATATCAGCGTCGACAATACCGTCGACTTTTTCTGTAACCGTTACACGGTGACCTGCGTTTTCCAGCGTATCTAATACGGAGCCCGGCATAGAAAGTTCACGTGGCGAAATTAAAGTGAACTTAATGTTCTTGTACATAGAGAGTAAAGTGGACAGTGAATGTACTGTACGTCCGTACTTCAGGTCGCCAATCATGCAAATGTGCATGTTATCAATGCTCTGCTGATGGTACGCCAGTTCTTTCTGGATAGTGTAAAGGTCCAGCAATGCCTGAGTCGGATGCTCGTTTGCGCCGTCACCGCCGTTAATGACCGGTACCCGACTGCCTTCAGCAAACTCTTTTACTGAGCCCGACTTGGGGTGTCGCATGGCAATAACGTCGCTGTAGCTGCTTAATACGCGAGCGGTGTCGTAAAGCGATTCGCCCTTTGCAATGGCCGAGCTTTCCATGCCGGTAGTTTCACGGACTTCGCCCCCTAACAGGTTGAACGCCGTGCCGAAGCTTACCCGGGTACGGGTAGAAGGTTCGAAGAAAAGGTTACCGAGGATAGCGCCGTCAAGAACTCGAGTGCGTGTTTTACGCCGGGCGTAAGGTTGCATCTTGTCCGCAACGGAAAATATGTAGTCAATGCTGTCGCGATTGAACTGATTTACAGAAAGAATGTTGGAGCCGGTGAAATTCATCTTTGGGTGCGCCTCTGCCGCAGAATGTCACTGGGCGCACACTATAGCAAATCATGCGGCACAAGAGAATCTAATAAGGCTTAACTACCGCTAAAATGATAATAGCGAAAAGTGCCAGTACCGGGAGCTCGTTAAACACTCGGTAAAACCGGTGGCTGCGACGGTTGGTACCGGTTTTAAAGTCCTTCAATAGTTTGAAACAGTAACCGTGATACACAAAAAGTAGTAACACCAGTACCAGTTTAGTGTGCATCCAGCCACTGGCGGCAAACCAGGCTGAACCATAGGCAAAAATAAGTACGACACCGAAAATGAGCGTAAGAATGGCGAAGGGGGTGACGAAGTAGAGTAAGCGCCTTTCCATTATGCAGAGTTGCTCGTCTACCGCTGGCTTGGCGTTCATTGCGTGATAAACAAATAAACGCGGTAAGTAAAAGATGCCGGCGAACCAGGCCACCATAAAAGCAATGTGCAGGGCTTTAACCCATAGTATCCATGTCATGCGAGTTCTCTCTGTAGGGCTTTACGAACAAGTTCCCAGGTAACAATGCCGCAGGGCTGGCCGTCGTCGGTCTCATAAACATATACAGCACCCCGGCGTTGGGCTCCAATTTCATCATACACTTCGGCCAGAGTCGACGTGACCCGAATTCCTTTAATAGGAGTGTAGCTCAGGCTGGGACTGTCGCCGGCGTTGATATCATAAGTCACCAGGCGATAAAGTGCCTGATTATCTTCATCGACAGACATGACAATAACGGTTTTCGCCTGCGCAGATTCAAGTGAATCCACCAGCTCGTTCTGAGTGGGCTCAAGCAGCAATTTGAAATCTGTTTCCATAACGTTTTCAACACCGGTTTTCTGTAAAGCGACATGCACCGGAGCCAGTTGGTAAGGTAAACCCTGCAGCTCTAACTGGGAGATGAAAATGGATTTAGATTTTAGTAGCTGACTGGAAATGAGATAGGCAGGCACAATAACTAACATAGCGGGAATAATAATTTCCACACTGCGAGACAACTCGACAATAGCGAGCAGAGCTGCCATTGGTGCGTGAATACAGGCCGCTAAAATGCCTGCCATTCCAAGCAGAATGAAGCTGTCGAAGGACAGTGGCTGTTGAATATCCAGACCGTTAACTGCGCCGACAAATACCGCTGCAATAATGGCTCCAATACCAAAAACCGCACCAATTAAACCTCCGGGTATGCCCATACCTAAAGCGATAGCCGAGGCAAAAAGCTTTGCTATGAGTAAGGTGGTCAGCAGCGATATTTCACCCTGATGATTCAATACCTGCTCAATGGCTGTAAGCCCCGGACCTAAGCTGCTGGGAATGATGACGGCCAGCATCGCGGTAATAAGTCCGGCAAAGAGCAAGCGGGTAAGCAATGACATGTCTTGTACGGTTGCCATGACATCCAGCATGAGCTTTTTGAACAATACCCCGACAAAGCCTAGTACAACGCCCAGTATCATAACCCAGGGAAGTTGCGTGGTTGGAATATCCTGAGCTGAGAGCACGGCCAGCTCAGAGGCTACGCCAAAAATCTCTTCGGTAATTAGCGAACCAGCTACCGCCGACAGCATTACGGGTATAAAAACGTGAACTTTGTATTCCCGCAGTACCACTTCCATTACCAGAACCATAGCTGCCAACGGCGTGTTAAAAGAGGCCGCGATAGCTGCTGCAATACCACAGGCCGCAAGGGTTCGTATGGAGTTTTTTGGGGCGTCGAAATGAAAACCAAGCCAGGTAGCTGCCGCGGCGCCTAAATGAACAGCAGGCCCTTCGCGGCCAACACTGAAACCTGCAACCAATGCAATTATCCCTCCAAAAAACTGGTTCACCGTACTGCGCCAGGGCAGCATGCCGTAATGCTGTTTCATACGATGGATAACGTAGGGAATACCCATGCGTACATGCTTAGAACCCGACACCCGGAATAGAAGATAAACAATAGCCGCGGCAATAATCGGCAGAAGAAACCGGTAAGTGGTTGGTAAAGGCTGTTGCCAATAGCTTTCATTACCGACAAGATAAGCACCTTGCTCTATCGCCAGGCGAAATCCTGCAATCATAAGAGCTGCAAGAATACCGCCGGCCAGACCCATTAAACAAATGGCGATAGTGGTCGACGGGGTCGCCAGCTGTTTGCGCAGTTGCTGTCGGAATACCGAGTTAGAGGCCATTTAAAATAAGATCCTTACCTTAAACCGTGGGATGAGCTTGCATATTTATCAATAACATATCAGCATAAACGCTTGATGGAAATGAGCTGGAAGTTATGAAGCCCTATTTTAACCTGAAATACTGGCAACAGCGCTGGGGAGCTTTCCCGGTATTTGTGTTGTTGATCTGTGTTGCTGTTTTGGTTGTTTACCTGGCTTATTTAGCCGGAGTTTGGCATGCAAAAGCCTTGAAAGAAGAAGTTTCGAAGCAGTCGCAGCAACTTGAGCAGCTTTATCAGCGCATTGAACAGATGGAGTATCAACGCCACGTTCTGCAAGTTGAGCTAGACATTGAGCGCTCGGCAAATCAAAGTTTGCAGGACGAGTTGAGCGCGTTACAAAATGATAACTATGGTTTGCGTCGTGACTTAGCGTTTTATCAGAAAATTATGGCGCCGGAGCTACAGGAAAGCGGTGTTACTATAGACTCTTTAACCGTTACTCAGAATCGTTCGGAAAATCATTTCCATTTTTCTCTGGCGGTACTGCAAATTGAGCAGCGTCGCAGCTTTGTGCAGGGTAATGTCACCGTTGAACTGGTCGGCCGTATTGATGGCAAGAAAAAGCGGTATGATTTACTGAAACTGGCCAATATAGGACAAGATGATCGCAGTTTTTCTATGCGCTATTTCTCTTTGTATGAGGGCGACTTCTTTATGCCTGAAGGGCTTGTGCCTGAGCGGGTTGAAGTAAAAGTGCAGCTAACCAAAGGTGGTAGAGGAACGTTGGATCGAACGTTTTTCTGGAAAGAGATTAGCCGTGGCGATGCAAACCCCGGTGTGCGTAGTGACGGCGATACTTGACCAAAATACTCAGGTAAGAGAAAATAGCAGTAGAGTTCAACTAAGGTAGAGAAATCATGAGCAGTGCAGCAGAGCAGGCAATGCCGATTGAGTTCACTGAACAAGCGGCAAGCAAAGTGGGTAAGCTGATTGCTGAAGAAGAGAATCCAAATTTGAAGTTGCGTGTCTACGTAACTGGAGGCGGCTGTTCGGGCTTCCAATATGGTTTTACCTTTGATGAAAAGAAAAACCCGGGTGATATGGAAATTGAAAAAAACGGTGTCACCCTGTTGGTTGATCCAATGAGTTTACAGTATTTAATGGGTGGCGTGGTCAGCTACGAAGAAGGGCTGCAGGGCTCACGCTTTTTTGTCGACAACCCGAATGCCACAACAACCTGTGGTTGTGGCTCCAGCTTTTCCGTTTAGGCTTTAGCTTCCCCCCGGGAACAGCTGAAATTTTTTGGCTTTTCCGCTAGAATAACCTCACAATTTTTTGTGAGGTTTTTTTATGAGCGCGTACGCAGAACACATCAAGACAGTTTGTAGCCGCTTTGATAAAGCGTTAGAAGATAATCAGTTTGAATCCGTTTTGGTTTACTCGGGCCAGCCACGAGTTGATTTTCTCGACGATAACGCGCCGCCGTACCGGGTTAATCCGCTATTTAAATATTGGGTTCCGGTCACAGAAAGCCCCAAAAGTGCTATTTTTTATCGTAAGGGTAGCCAACGTCCTACGGTTTACTTATTTCAGGCTCGGGACTTCTGGCATGCTCCGGTTAACGTGCCGGAAGAAGAATGGCAGCAGCATGTCGATTTAAAAATTATCGACGACTTAAGCACGCTGACGGAAGATTTAGGCAGTGACTTAGAACAGTCTGCCTTTATTGGTGAAGACTTTGCACAGCCAGTCAGCGACTGGAAAGTCAAAGCACGTAACCCGCAGGCATTGATTGATCATCTGCATTTCCACCGCTCAATAAAAACGCAATGGGAAGTGGATAATTTGCGCGAAGCCAACCGCTTAGCGGCAAAAGCCCATGTTGCAGCAAAAGAAGCTTTTTTTGCCGGTAAAAGCGAGCTGGAAATACACCATGCTTACCTGAGCGCTATCGACTTTCGTGAGTCACAGGTGCCTTACAATAGCATTGTTGCATTGAACAGCCATTCCGCAATTTTGCATTACGACGTATACGACACCGTTCCGCCTAAGCAAATCCGTTCGTTCTTAATTGATGCTGGCGCACGCTACCGTGGCTATTGCTCTGATATAACCCGCTCATACGCTTATGAAGAGGGTTTCTACGCGGATTTGGTTGAAGCTATGGATAAAGCTCAACAAGAGCTGTTGAGCGAGATTAAACCAGGTGTGAGCTATTACGACCTGCATGTATCTATGCATCTGAAAGTCGCGCAAATTTTAACTGACTTCGAGTTTATTAAAGGTGATGCGCAAAGCATTTACGACAAAGGTTACACCAGTGCCTTTATGCCGCACGGGTTAGGCCACTTTATTGGTTTGCAGGTACATGATGTTGGCGGCTTCTTGAAAGATGACAAAGGCAACAGCTACGAGCGCAGTGAGCGTCATCCGTTTTTACGCTTACTACGAGACATTGAAGTTGGCCACGTCTTCACTATTGAGCCGGGCTTATACGTGGTAGACCAGCTATTGGAAGAGCACAAAGACAGTGCTGACATTAACTGGGAGAAAGTTGATGAGTTGCGTCCATACGGCGGTGTGCGTATTGAAGACAGTATTGTCGTTGGGGCTGATGGCAATGAAAACCTGACTCGGGACGCCTTCAAAGAACTGGGTGCTGAATAACGCTGCTATTGATGTAGGACTTTAGCGCCTAAAACAACCGGGTGGCTGGCTCCTGTAACTTCAGGCTGGTTACCCGGTTTTTTATGCTCGTAACACCAGCCTAACCAGGCAAAAGCGATTGCCTCAACCCATTGCGGGTCAACGCCTAAACTTGCTGTAGTATCGCATTGAATCGGCGCTAAGAGCTCAGTTAAGCGCTCCATCAATAATGGGTTTCGGGTGCCTCCACCACAAAAATAAGCCGTATCGGGCTGTTGTGGCAAGGTTGTCAGTGCATCTTTGATGCTAATAGCGGTAAGTTCGGTCAAAGTGCGCTGTATATCAGCCGGGGATATATCCTGCCCTGCCAATTGTTGTTGCAGCCAATTTAGGTTGAACTCCTCGCGACCCGTACTTTTGGGAGCTGGCTTGGCAAAGAACGGATGCTGTAATAAACGTCTTAACAGTTCGGGCTGAAGCTTGCCCGCACTCGCAAGTTGGGCGTTTTTATCGAAGCTCTTACTTGAGTCATTATGCTGAACCCATTGATCGAGCAGGGTGTTGGCAGGTCCTGTATCGAAGCCCAGTAGTTGTCCTTCATGACCGAGCCAGGTGACATTAGCAATACCACCTAAATTAATCACTGCAATGCTTTGATTCTTGCGGGCAAAAACCTGCTTATGAAAAGCGGGAACTAACGGCGCACCCTGACCACCTGCGGCGATGTCTTTGCGACGAAAATCGTAAATCACATCAATACCCGTACCCAAAGCCAGCCGTGTAGGATCGCCTATTTGGCAGGTGTAAGCTGGTATTGAATTGGGTTTGTGCCGAACGGTTTGCCCGTGACTGGCAATAGCGGTAACTTCTTTTGCTGTTATATCGGCCTGTTCAAGAAGTTGGCGTACCACTTCGGCACTGAGCTCGGAAAAAGCAATGTCTAAACCGGCCAGCTCATCGGCCTGCCAGTTGTCTGTGTGGCTTAAAGCCAATAAGCGAGTACGTAATTCCGGGGGGAAAGACAAAGAGTGATGAGCTTCAAGTCTGGGCGTGCCTTGCGCATCTATCTGAACTAATGCCGCGTCAACCGCATCCATACTGGTGCCCGACATCAGTCCAATATAACGCTGAAACATTACTGCATCGCCAGGTAAACGCGTCTGTTGTCGTTTAGTATGGCCATTACCTGATCCGCGTGTTGACGGAAAGCCGGTAATTCTGATTCACCCAGCGACTTGGCTTCCGGCAATTCTACCGTGCGGGGGTTACGATGTACGCCGTCAACAAGGAATTCATAGTGTAAGTGTGGGCCTGTTACCCGACCTGTCGCGCCGACACGGCCAATAACCTGACCCTGTTTAACACGATCACCTCTTTTAACGTGCTTACGACTAAGATGTAAATACTTAGTAACGTAGCGTTCGCCGTGTTGCACAAAAATATAATTACCATTCAATGAAGTATAACCAGCCGCGATAACTTTTCCATCACCAGAAGACATTACAGGCGTACCAGTAGAGGCTGCGTAATCTATACCGTTGTGCGGGCGCACTCTACCGGTAACTGGATGTAAGCGGCGAGGGTTGAAGCTCGAGCTTATGTAGGTAAAGTTAACCGGAGAGCGCAGGAAGGTTTTGCGCATGGCGCGACCGTTCGGCGTGTAATATTGTCCGTTATCGTGGAGGATAGCCTGAAAGTTTTCATCACGGTTTACAAATTCCGCGGCTAAAATTTTACCATAGCCAACAAACTCGCCATCTACATAGTGCGTTTCATAAAGTACGCTAAATTCGTCGTTTTTACGCAGGTCTAAGGCAAAGTCGATATCCCAGCCAAAAATATTGGCAATGCGCATAATTTGGTTGTCAGTCAGGCCCGAGTCGATACCGGCATTCCAGAAACTGGAGTCGATAACGGCATGAGTAAATTCAGTACGAACTTCAACTTTTTTAGTTTCGATTTCAGCAACAAAGCTGTCGTTTTGACGAGTGATAATAAGCGTTTCTGTATCGTTTATCTGGTGCGCTAGCTGCACTAGGTTATCGTCACTGTCAGTCGCAAAGCGAAGCAAATCGCCAGGGTGAACTTTACGAAGATATTTGGCTTCATCGCCGGACTCGGTAACGCGATACAGTTGCTGGGCACTAAAGCCTACTTTGCTAAATATTTTAGCTAAGCTGTCACCCGATTTAATCTGATAGGTTTGCCAGGTCAGCTCTGAGTTTTCGGTACTTTCATCTGAGCTGGGTTGCTCAAAAGCTAAATCGAGCTGATAACGTTTACCCGGCATTAACTGCTCAGCTGAAGTACTGTTCTTAGATGCCGTGGCAGGTTCCGACGGAATGATCAGTAATAGCAAGAGGGCAACGCTGATCGCACTGATCAGAATTTTATGAGAATGCGGAAGTTGCAGAAACATCCGCTGAATTTTGGTGACAGATTTTAATGTCATATTATAGCGCACTTCACTTTCTTTATTGTGATTACCCAGTAAACATGTGTCAGCAAACACGGGGATTACCGCACCTGTTTACGACCACGGAATAACCTTATGGTTTCGAGGATAATACGAAAAAATGAAGAATACCAGATTATTGAGCTTAAAACAGTGGTAATAATGGCGTAAAATGGCTGGTTTATGAGTTTTTACAGTTGGAGATGTGGATGAAAACCGAAGTGGCGGAAGCTATTGCCGAGATTACTCGCGGTGCCGAAGAAGTTTTACTCGAGCAGGAACTGGCAGAGAAGCTAGCCAGTGGTAAGCCGCTGGTAGTGAAAGCTGGCTTTGACCCAACTGCACCTGATTTACACTTGGGGCATACTGTTTTAATCAACAAGTTGAGAGTATTTCAGGACTTTGGTCATAAAGTGGTTTTCCTTATAGGTGATTTCACCGGCATGATAGGTGACCCTACAGGTAAGAATGTGACCAGAAAGCCGCTGACCACGGAACAGGTTATTGCTAACGCTGAAACTTATAAAGAACAGGTTTTTAAAATTCTCGACCCGGCTAAAACCGAAATCCGTTTTAACTCCGAGTGGATGTCGAAAATGGGAGCCGCCGATATGATTAAACTGGCTGCGCGCCAGACCGTAGCCCGTATGTTAGAACGTGATGATTTTAAAAAACGCTACCAGAACAATCAGTCCATAGCTATTCACGAGTTTTTATACCCATTAGTTCAGGGCTGGGACTCGGTTGAATTAAAAGCAGACGTTGAGCTTGGCGGCACCGACCAGCGCTTCAATCTGCTAATGGGTCGCGAACTGCAAAAAGAAGAAGGGCAGCGTCCACAAACTGTCATTATGACGCCGTTACTGGAAGGGCTGGACGGTGTGCAGAAAATGTCAAAATCGCTGAATAACTATATTGGCATTACTGAACCGGCGAATGACATGTTCGGTAAAATTATGTCGGTGTCAGACGAGCTTATGTGGCGTTACTTCCAGTTACTCAGCTTCCGTTCCATTACCGAAATTGACGAACTGAAAGCTGCTGTAGCCGACGGCAAAAACCCACGTGATGTGAAAGTTTTGCTGGCAAAAGAAATCATCGCTCGTTTTCACTCGGAAGACGACGCAGAGAAAGCCGAACAGGATTTTATCCAGCGTTTCCAGAAAAACGCTTTACCGGATGATATTCCGGAAAAGACGGTGCAAGTTGGAGCTGAGGGAATGGCAATAGGTAATGTGCTAAAAGAAGCCGGCTTGGTTGAGTCCACCTCGGAAGCGTTACGAATGATAAAACAAAATGCCGTTAAAGTGGATGGTGAGAAATTCAGCGATTCGCGTTACCTGTGCACAGAAAAGGACTCTGGAGTTTATCAGGTGGGTAAACGTCGCTTCGCTAAAATTAACTTAACGGCGTAACAGCGTTAATTATTGAGGCAATAAAATCCGTGAAATATAAAAAGGCGCCTTTAAAGGGCGCCTTTTTCGTTTCTGCAGTTCAGAGGTTTTTACTTTAGACTCTGAAACTCTTAATTGAGTCCTGGAGCTCATCGGCCAGTTTAGCGACTTCATTAGACGCCTGAGCTGTTTGTTTGGAACCAGAAGCCGTTTGTTCGGCAATGGAAACAATAGACTCAAGACGCTCGCTGATATCCTGCGCAGTACTGCTTTGCTCTTTCGCCGCATTAGCAATATGGTTACTGCTGTCAGACGCCTGATGCACTGACTCAGTAATAGATTGAAGTGCCTGAGCTGCTTCATCGGACTGCTGCACACTGAGTTCAGCCTGCTCGCGGCCTTTATTCATTACGGTAACGGCCCGCTGAGAGTCATTTTGTAAGTTCTCAATCATGTCCTGAATTTCTTCGGTGGACTCTTGAGTACGGCTAGCCAGAGTACGAACCTCGTCAGCAACAACCGCAAAGCCTCGTCCTTGTTCTCCGGCACGTGCCGCTTCAATGGCCGCGTTAAGTGCAAGCAAGTTAGTCTGGTCGGCAATACCGCGAATAACATCCAGAATGCCACCAATGTTTTTGCTGTTCTCTGACAATTGGTCGATAACCTCAGATGCGCCTTTAATCTCGTTGGCTAAGCCTTCGATAGTCGCGCGGTTTTTGTCTGAAATTTGACGAACGCGTTTGGCTTCATCATCAGAGTGCTGAATTTCGCGCAATGCCTGGTCGGCACCGTCAGCCATTTCACTAGCTGTGTTGTTCATTTCCTGAGTCGCCGTAGCAACTTGTTCAATTTGACGACGTTGTTCGTCAATAGCGTTAGTGGTCTCGTCCGATACATTGGACGACTGCTCTGCAGCTGTAGCTAGCTGCGTTGCTCGGTTCGCAATACCTTCAATCAGTTTACGTAAATTACCGGTCAGTTTATTGGTGTTTGAGGCGAGTTCACCAAATTCGTCCTGAGCGTCATAGTCAACACGTTCGGTTAAGTTACCATCCGCCATAATGTTCAACATATGGTTAACCCGCGATAATGGGCGGCTGATACTGCGCACGGTGTACCATGAAATAAACACCGCCAGAGCAATAGAAATTACGGTGATAATACTATTGAGCCAGCTACTGGTAGAGATAGAGTCTGTTACTGAAACACGAGTACCGTCTGCTATTCCACGAACCGCAGTTTGCAGACGATCAGCCTCAGACATCAGTTTATTCAGTTGAATTTCTGATTTATCCAGAGAGTCTTCAGAATCTAAACGCAGTTGTTGGCGACGAATGACATTGTCCGGATAGGAACCTGCACCCTGAAGGCTGTCGAGTGCGTCACGAACTGTTCCAATAGCGTCATCAACCATGGCTTCTGTGCCACCAGTTGCTTCGTTATCTAAGGATTCAAGGCGAGGACGGATACTGTCAATATTAATATCGATTTCACTGCGAATGATTTGGGCGCTGTCTAATTTATTAGCTTTGTTCAAGTCATACATTAAAGTGATAAGACTGGACAGTGACGACTCGATATTACTGGCTTCACGAGAAATGACTTCGTTATTAGAAGCGTCCATAGTATCTAGCAGCATAATAGCCGCATCATCGATATTGAATGCAATTTCATCTAACTGAGAGGCGGTAACATTTTGTAGTTGCAGATACTCGCTGTGCTGATTAAACAGGCGCTCTATCAGGTCAATGTATTGGCGCGAGTCCTTTTCCAAAGCGCTAATTTCGTCGCTTTGACCGTTACCCTGAATAAGTTCTTTAAGTTTATCAAGAGAGGCAAAAAGCAATTTGTTCGATTCATTGAATTCTTTTTTGTGGGCTTCTACCTGTTCTAAACTTTCATCATAAAAAGTTTCTAACTGAACGGTACCCAGCTCGAGAATATCGACCTTAATCGCCGAGACCTGGTTCAATGCAGGGACCGCCTCATCGTTGAGTTTATCAACTGACGAACCTATGCTGTTGATATTAAACAACGAGCTTAAGCTAATGATGAGTAACAGCAAAGTAATGATGGCAAAACCACCGATAACTCGCATGGCAACAGTAATTTTCATGAAACTTTCCTCAGCACTGCATAATTATTATTGTCACTTTCCGGTCAAAGCCGGTTCATGAAAGAAGGTTTTATTCTCAACGCTATATAACGTCATATACTGACCCCAGACACAGCCAGTATCCAGCGCTATCACATCCTGACGCCGGGTTTCGCCCATTAGCGCAGCCCAATGCCCGAATAATACTCGATTCTCGGATTCTGACCAAAAGTTAAACCATGGCTTATACGAATCCTGCGATGAACGTTCATATGGATTATCTTTTTGGGAAAAATCCAGTTCACCTTCCGGGTTGCAGTAACGCATTCGGGTAAACGCGTTCACTATAAAACGGTATCGGTCAAAACCTTGCAGACTTGAGTCCCATTTTTCCGGAGAGTTGCCAAATAATTGCTGCATAAAGTTTTCAAACTCATTGCCAGTAAGAACTTTTGTCACTTCCTGTGCGTATTGACCGGCTTGTTTGAGTGTCCACCATGGGTAAATACCGGCATGAGCTATGACTGTCTTGTGCTCTTCTAGCTGATGCATCAAAGGTTGGTGGCGTAGCCACTCTAACCAGTCATAGCGATCACTGTCTTCTAATAACGTATTGAGTTTGTCTTTTGGGTTAGGCTGGCGGTAACCAAGTAACACTGCCATTAAGTTTAAATCGTGATTACCTAATACGCTGTGTACCGAGTTACTGTTTTCATAGAAAAAACGCAAAGCATCGCGCGAACTGGGGCCGCGCGCGACAATATCACCGACACACCATAAAGAGTCGTTTGCAGGGTTAAAGCTGACCTGGGTCAGCAGCGCTTCAAGTTCGCGGAAGCAACCCTGGATATCACCGACAACGTAATTGCTCATAATTAATGAATAATATTAGGTATGGCCAGACGGAACGATGGAATAGGCGCTTTAAACTGCGAGCCCTGTTCATCTATCATTAGGTAGTGTCCTTCCATAGTACCTATAGGCGTAGCCAGAACGGTGCCACTGGTATAACTGAATGATTCACCGGTAGCCAATTTAGGTTGTTGTCCCACAACGCCATCTCCAGCCACCCGGGTGATTTTATTGTCAGCGTCGGTAATGCGCCATTCGCGGGCAAGCAACTGCACTAACTGGCTGGACTCATTAGTTATGGTTATGGTGTATGAAAACACATATTGCCCGGTATCAGGGTTTGACTGCGCCGCTAAATATTGTGTTTTAACACTTATTGTAATGTTACTGACTGTCATTCTTTTCCGCTTGTTCAGTGAGCCAGTCGGATATCCTGCAGTAATCATCTACAGAGAGCGTCTCCGGCCTTGCGCCCGGGTCAATACCAAGGGCTTCCAGCTGCTCCGCAGGAACCAACTGTTTAAGGTTGTTCCTTATTGTTTTACGGCGTTGGTTAAACGCTGTCAAACATAAGCTATGCAGTTGCGCTTTATCTTTAACTGGGTGCGGGCTTTCGGCGTAGGGTTCTAACCGAACCACCGACGATTCTACTTTCGGTGGCGGCGTAAACGCCGATGGCGGGACGGCAACCACCGGAGTGACTTTACAGGCTTGCTGTACACCGACGCTGATTCTGCCATAACTTTTTGAGCCGGGCTCTGCCGCTAAGCGATCAACCACTTCTTTTTGCAGCATAAAGTGCATATCTTTTACATCATCGGCAAACTTCAGCAAATGAAAGATAAGAGGCGTGGAGATGTTATAGGGCAGGTTACCGAACACTCGTGCCGGGCTTTCTTCGGCAAACTGACTAAAATCTATGCTTAGGGCATCGGCTTGAATCACTTCCAGTTTTGAACTCAAAAAAGGGTGATGCTGAAGCCGTTCAACTAAGTCACGGTCAATTTCGATAACTTTTAAATGGCCACTGCGATCTACTGTCGGCTCAGTTAATGCCGCTAAACCCGGGCCAATTTCTATTAGGTTCTCACCCGGCAGAGGGTTAATGGCATCAACAATCTGCTCAATAATATAGTCGTCATTCAGGAAGTTTTGGCCAAACCGTTTACGCGCCCGGTGACCCAAGTGGGTTTTACTTCCGCCCTGGTGTTTATTCATAATACGCTGCTCTTGCCATATCTATAGCGGTTTGCATTGCCAGGCGGCAACTACCGTCGTTAATCTTGCCAGACCCGGCCAGCTCAAGTGCTGTACCGTGATCAACAGAAGTCCGGATATAGGGTAATCCGAGGGTAATATTTACGGCCTGCCCGAAACCTTTATATTTTAGTACCGGAAGACCTTGATCGTGATACATAGCAACCACCGCACTGGCATCCTCAAGGTACTTTGGTTGAAAAATGGTATCCGCGGGATACGGGCCGTGCAAGTTCATGCCTTGCTGTTTAAGTTGTTCCAGAACAGGAATAATAATGTCTATTTCTTCCCGGCCTAAATGCCCCGACTCTCCCGCATGAGGGTTTAGTCCGCAAACCAATATTTTGGGTGATGACTCGCCAAATTTCTTCGTCAGGTCGTTATGCAGTATGGTAATAATGTTGGTCAGACGTTCGGCGGTAACAGCTTTTGCCACGTAGGCCAGCGGAATGTGAGTCGTGACCAGTGCCACGCGCAGGCCTTCTGTGGCCAACATCATAACCACATCGTTGCAGTTTGCTTCATGAGCTAAAAATTCAGTGTGTCCTGAGAACGCCACGCCGGCTTGATTAATCACACCTTTGTGTACGGGGCCTGTAACAATGGCATCGAACTCGCCTGAGAGATTACCGTCAGAGGCTCTTTTTAAGCAATCAACCACATAATGACCGTTGGCTGTGCATAACTCGCCCGGAGTCACGTCTTCGCACACTGGAATATGCTCTACCCAAAGGTGTCCGGGTTCGTGTTGCGGAAGTTCTTCACCTTTTCTATACCTGTGCAGGGTAATAGGAAGGTTCAATTGTTCAGCGCGTTGTTTCAGTAAATTTTTATCTGCACAGACAACGACAGCAGCCGACCAGGGCTGCTGCGCTATTTTTATAATTAAGTCCGGGCCAATACCTGCGGGCTCACCCGGTGTAAATACAAGAGTTGGTATACTCACTCAGCAACTCTTCTGATAAACGCCTGGTCGCGAATTTCCTGCTGCCAGTTATCAAGCTCTTCGCGAAATTTACGGCTAAACAGCATTTGGTATGCGCGTTCTTGCTTGCTTTCTTCCGTTGCATCCAGAGTTCTGCGGCCGGTAACTTCTACAATGTGCCAGCCAAACTGCGTGCTGAACGGTTCACTTATTGTGCCTTGTTCAATGCTTTCTACTTTTTGCTTGAATTCCGGTGCGTATTTATTTGGACGAGCCCAGCCCAAATCACCGCCACGAGAGGCCGAACCTGGGTCAGCTGAATGTTCACGTGCAAGTTCAGCAAAAGTCTTTTCGCCATTGGCAATTTGCTCACGGTATTGATTGAGCATCTCTTTCGCTTTGTTGTCTGACAAAATAACGGAAGGCTTGATTAAAATATGACGCGCTTTAACTTCTTGTACTTCGACCGTTTGCTCTCCGCGCTTGTCCTGTACTTTCAAAATATGAAAGCCGATACCACTTCGGATTGGACCAACAACGTCACCTACAGACTTCCCATCTACAGCTTCCGCAAATAAGGTCGGCATGCTGTTAACTGTCATCCAGCCCAGGTCACCGCCATCCAATGCCGCAGAACCTGAAGAGGAACGTACCGCCAAATCAGCAAAGTCACTACCTTTGTCCAGTAAACTCAAAACGGTGTTGGCGCGCTCTTTGGCTTTTTCAAGTTCGGCTTGTGATGAGTTTGAATCAGCGGAAATCAGAATTTGAGCCAAACGATACTCTGTCTGGACTTCCTGGTTGCTTTCTATAAGTTTCACCAGGTTATTAATTTCTTGCGGCGTGATAGAGACACGTTGCTGTACAGCTGCTCGTTGAACTTGCTGGATAACCAACTCGTTACGAATATTTTCTCGGTAGGCTGCCCAGCTCATACCACTACTGACCATGTTTTCCCGAAGCTCAGCTGTTGTAAGGTCTTGATTACTTGCTATTTCGTTGATGGCTTGCTCTAACTGGTTGTCGTCAATCTCGATACCCATGCGGTTAGCCATTTGCAACTGAATTTCCTGCAGAATCAGGCGTTCTATAGCCTGAGTTTCCAGAACTTCGTCTGAAGGCGCGTTACTTGCGTTGAAGTTCTGACCGTTTTTAACTTGTTTGATAAGTTGGTCAATTTGGCTTTGCAGTACCACGCCGTCGTCCACTACGACGACAACGCGATCCAGTATTTGTTGAGCCTGAACGGTGTTATTCAGCAAAAAAGACGATGCAATCAGCACAGCTGCTGAACAAAACGATGCAATTTTTTTCATTATACCTACCACTAGTTACTGAGATAAAAAGGACGGCGGTAACCGTACGTACTTTTCTCAAGCATGTTAATTAGACCACTGCTATCAGAAGCTAAACCGCTGATAATAAATTGTATACTAATGCCATTGTCAAATTGAGTTTCGCCGTTTATCTGAGTCGCACTAAAAGCCGGCTCAAGATCACGGTTTATGCGTCTGTATGCGCTAACCCGTAAGGCCCAGCAACAACTGCTGTATTGAATGCCCACCATAGCATCATTTAAACGATCATGTGTGAGATCGTAAAAGACATTTGATGCGACTTGCCAGCGCGAACTTGCTGACCAAACCGCCTGCGTTCCAACTTGTTCAATATCGTTGTTCAGAATGTTGGTAGCGGTTCGATGACTGACCTGTATCAGGTTTGATTCATCTTTACGGAACTCTACCGCGGTCTGACTCTTACGGGTGGAGTTAAGTTCCGTATCGTATTGAATTGAGCTGCGTATTGACCAGTTCTCATCAACGGCCCAGTTAATGTCTGCAACCCACTCACTGTTACTGGAAGTTGTGGTTTCTTCATTGCTGGCAAACAATTGCGTGCGACTGTCATTAATATTGTAAATTTGCCCGATACTGGCGCGTAAAACTTCTCGTTCATTCTGGGTGAATAAGCTGCTGCTGACACCGTATGTTATTTGATTAGCCTCGGCGATGCGATCCAACCCCGAAAAGCGGCGGCTACGGAACAGTCCGTGGTAATCATCCTGTAATAAGGAGGTATCATAAATACCAATGTTCTGTTGGTTTTCATAAGGCACGTACAAGTACTGAATTTGTGGCGACAGCGTTTGCCGATATTGGCTGTCACCGAGTTCAATGGCGCGTTCCAGGTGCAAACGGGCTCTTACACGAGCGCGCGGAAGCGCTCGTGTAACTTCCTCGGCAATCTTGCTGTCCGGGCTTTCCTGCCAATAGCGCGTATAAAGATAAGAAAGCTCGGCTTCTGTATCAAAAGCGGGTTTTTCAAAACGGTACTGAATACTCGGCTCTATGTGTGCCCGAGTCGCGTATTCGCGTGTCTGATCCTGATTCTGAAAATAGGTTAGCTCGTTGTATAAGCTGGCACTAAAGCCAACGAAGTCGCCGGTATTGTAGTCGATACTGAGCTGCGGCAGTGTGCGATACGGACTGCGGTAGTCACCAATAAGCTCATAGTCTTCGGTGCGTAATTGTGCGGTCCAGTTTTCATTGTCGTAATCAAGCTGGGCTACGCGATATAAGTGAGTGTCGGCCCGGCCTGCAAAGTCACTGCCAAAGTCATTCAGATAGTTGTCGTCACTAATTTCAGTCGCATCCAGGTAAAAACTCAAATTTTGGTTTATTTGCGCGGAATGCTGAACGTGCCAAAGGTAACGTTTTTTATTTGCAATGCGGGTGTCGTCATTGCCTAAATATTCTAAATTGAATTGTCCGGCATTTTGCTCAAATAAATAGCGATACTCGCCTTTCATCATGGTGCCGCGCTCGGACATATAAACCGGAGCTATTGTCGCATCCATATTGGGAGCAATATTAAAGTAGTAGGGAACTTCTACTTCAAAACCACTGGTTGATGATGAGTCGAACGTGGGGTAGAGCAAACCGGTTTTACGCGCGTCACTTAAAGGAAAATTAAAATAGGGTAAATAAAGTACCGGTACATCGAATAATTCAAATCGGGCGTGCCAGGCTTCACCGAAATCACTGGTTTCATTTATCTGAATACGCTCTGCGCGTAATTGCCAGGCCGGAGTTTCACCCGGGCAAGTGGTGAAACTTGAGTCCTGTAATAACACTTCCTGCCGGGACAATGAAAGCAACTCTGCGTGGCCACGCGCGTTATGATTTCGCAGGCGGTAATCACTGTTGTAGAGTTTGGCCTCGTCATCGTTTAAGTCTAGCGATAACGAATCACCCGTAACGCTTAAATAGCCGTCATTAAAAGTAATGCCGTCTGAGGCGATAATTTCACCCCGCTGCTGATCGATAGTGGCTTTTGAAGTTGAAAGCCACTGGCCGTTACGCTGAATGATGACGTTACCGGTAAAATACGCTTTTTCATTGGCCAGAATTTCGGCGCTACGCGATTCAACACCAATAGTTCCTGCATCGGTTTCCTGCAACTGGACGGCGGTAATCGTACTCTCAGTAGACTGAGGCACGGTGCAAGTCATGTGTTGTGGTGCGTCTTGATTTTGTAAAGCCGCTAGCGCGCTGCCGGAAAAGGGCAGTAGCATTAGCGAAGTAATAAACCGTTGCAGCAATTTAATCTTCCGTCGTTGTTGTTAAATGCATTTATTCTGTTTTGCAGCGCGAGGGTATAATAAAGCAATTTTGTTTGTTTCGCTATTTGGTACACTGCTAGTTTTAAGGCTTTGCGACAAATTTGGTGGAGGATATTTTGGAAGACAAACGAGAAGTGGCTCTGCAGGCTTGGTGTGAAGCCCAGACAGGCGTTTCACAACCAACTTTAGAAGTTGTATCCGGTGATGCCAGTTTCCGTCGCTATTTTCGGGCAACTAATGGGCAGGAAAGCCTGATAGCGGTGGACTGCCCTCCCGAAAAAGAACCAATGAAGCCTTTTTTGGCCGTTGCACAAGCCTATTCTGAAGCAGGCGTTACTGTGCCAGAGATTATTGCGGCGGATTTAGACCAGGGTTTTATGCTGCAATCCGATTTTGGTCAGATATTGTTGCTGAGTAAACTGCATCCGCGAAATGCCCGGCAATACTACCAGCAGGCACTTGCCGCGCTGCCTGACATTATGTCTGTACGCCGGACTGAACAGGGTGAGCTGCCCGCTTTCGATACCGCTTTGCTGGAACGTGAACTTTCTTTATTTAAAGACTGGTTGTTAAAACACCACCTGAATCTGGATTGGCATACCGGGGACGATGACATTTGGAGCCAGTTTAGCCAGCAAATGATTGATAACGCATTGCAGCAACCGCAGGTGGGAGTTCATCGGGACTTTCATTCACGCAACTTAATGCTACTGGACGATGACCGTATCGGTATTATCGATTTTCAGGATGCGGTACTGGGTCCGGTGACCTATGACGCTGTGTCTTTATTGCGCGACTGTTATATTGAGTGGCCAGAAGAATTGGTTAACGAATTGAGTGAAGGGTTGAGGCAACATCTGGTTGAGTCTGACTGCTTAGCGGCGCAGGTTGAACCACAACAATGGCAACACTGGTTTGACTGGATGGGACTGCAGAGACACACCAAAGCGGCAGGTATTTTTGCCCGGTTGGCGCATCGTGATCATAAGCCTGGCTATTTACAGGATGTGCCCAGAACCCTGGGGTATTTGCAGCGAGTAAGTGCTAACTATCCGCAGCTTTCAAATTACAACCGCTGGTTGCGTGAGCGCATCATCCCAGCCTGGAAGGACACCTTATGAGAGCGATGATTTTAGCTGCTGGCCGGGGCAATCGCATGCGTCCGTTAACGGATAATCAGCCAAAGCCTTTGTTACCCGTAGCGGAAAAACCCTTGTTGGGTTATCACCTGGAAAAACTGGCGAGTGCTGGAGTTAACGAGGTGGTTATCAACCACGCCTGGCATGGTGAGCAAATTGAAGATTTTGTCGGGGACGGCAGCCAGTGGGGTCTGCAGGTTTCATTTTCTGTGGAACCTGAGGGGGGACTTGAGACTGCGGGGGGGATTATTAAAGCCTTGCCACTGCTCGGAGAGGACCCGTTTTGGGTTATTAATGGTGATATCTGGACAGACTGGGATTACCGAGATTTACCAACGGACCTGGAAAAAGGGCTGCTGGGACATTTAATTATGGTAGATAATCCGATTCATCATTCAAATGGTGACTTTGCTATTGAAAACGGATTGTTGGTTAATGGGGAAAATGAGAATGATGCCCGTAAAACCTTTTCCGGTGTTGGTTTGTATCGCAAAGAATTGCTGGCGCCATACCCTGAGGGGAAACAGCCATTAAAGCCTTTTTTCGACAGGGCAATAGATAAGAAGCAACTGGCAGCAAGCTATCACGATGGATTTTGGACAGACGTAGGTACACCGGAACGCCTGCATCAACTTAACCAGCGGCTGGAGAAATAACATGGTTTGGGGAAAGGTAGTCGGCGCACTGGCTGGCTTTGCGTTTATGAAATGGCCGGGTGCTATTCTGGGGGCGCTCATTGGTCACTGGTTTGATCGGGGAATGGCTCAGGACTTTTCCCAAAAAGGCGCCTGGGGGCGTTTTTTGTATGGGGCAGAGCAAGCCGCCGGGGACGCCAATTTTATTTACACACTGTTCGCGGTAATGGGCCACGTTGCTAAGGCAAAAGGTAAAGTCACCACTAGCGATATTTCTCAGGCTCAGGAGCTAATGCGTCGTTTGAATTTAAATCAGGACGCGACCCGCGAAGCACAGGAAGCCTTTCGCGAAGGTAAAGAACCGACGTTTCCTCTGCAACAAGTCATGAAGGATTTTAGTGCCTCCTTTTACGGCAATCGCGATGTTCTGCAGCTTTTTATGGAGCAGCTGATTGGTCTGGCGTTAAATGACGGTGTTTTGGAAAAGTCAGAGCATGAAGTTCTGGTTAACGTGGCTAAACACCTTGGTTTTACTCGCTTTCAGCTGGACCAATGGTTGATGATGGAAAAAGCGGCTTTTCGTTTTCATCAGCATCGTCGGCAACAGCATCAGCAACAGCGCAAAACCACCAGCCAGGATGAAATTCAAAACGCTTATGAAGTGCTTGGCGTAACAGCTCAAAACAGTAACGCCGAAATTAAGAAAGCTTATCGTAAATTAATGGCCCGGCATCATCCGGACAAGCTGGCTTCTAAGGGGTTACCGGAAGAGGTAATGAAGCAAGCCCAGCAACGTGCTCAGGACATTCAGGCGGCTTATGAGAAGATCAAAGAAAAGCGCGGCATCCGTTAAAAAAACGTTGGGGCTGGAAAGGTTAAAAGCCGTGAAATTCCAGCCAGCCTTTTATGGTGGAGATTAATTCCCGCTGCCCGGTGTTACCGGAATTAACCAGCTGACGCTGGCGGTACGCTGGGTGCTGGTATTTATTCGCTAGTTTTTTACGCAAGGCCCAGTGTTCACTCACCCAACGGTTAGCTTCCGCACTGCTAATATCCAGAACCGGCAGTTGCGACTGGCTAATGCGTTCGGCAAGAGCGCGGTTATACTGAAACTGAGGCACATAAGCGTTAACCAGGACAATCGCATCGGGCATTATTGAGGGCTCTCTTTCCAGCAAACGCAGAGCGATGTCTGCAGTAATTCCCTCTACTACCCATACAGAAAAGCCCGGGCGATCCAGTGTCTCGTCCAGCAGCAGAGTCATGCGCTGCTGTAAGGCATTAACTGGGGGCGTAAATACCTCTTCGTCCGCAGCCTCAGGGAAATGCGTTGTCGTAGCAGGTGTCTGCAAATTGTCTGTGCGTATGTCATGGTCAGGCGGGGTTAAAGCCCAGGTGGTCCAGCCAAAATCCGGTGCGTTTTCATAAATCGGACGAATATAAAAAGACTGCAGTGGATGGTAGTACCAATCTGGTAAAAGCACCATTTGTCCGCGCTCAAAGGCCTGCAAGTATTCTTTCTTTAACGCCAAATAGCGTTCGTCGTCATTTCCGGTCAACCAATGGAGCTGGTTTTGTGGCAAATAACGTTCTAAGTCGTCCTGGCTTACTGCGGGGCTGATAAACACCGGCGTCAGCAGCAGCAATAACAGATAGCGCTTCATGCAGCCTGTATCGGCTGAAGCGGCGCTAGCTTGAGTGCAAATTGCTAAAACTGAACGGGGCTGGAGAACTCTATGGGCTGTTCGGTTTGCGGATGGGTTACGCCAAGGTATTCTGCGTGCAGCAACAAGCGCTCGGCGGCATTGAAGGCCTCGTTGTGGGCGTAGAACTTATCCCCCAGAATGGGGCAGCCAATGGCCTGCATATGAACTCTTAGCTGATGTGAGCGTCCGGTATGAGGTGTCAGTTCAACGCGGCTGCAACCGTTATCAAAATTCGTTACCCGATAAAAAGTCGTGCTGGGTTTACCGGTGAAAAAATCCATGTGCTGACGTGGGCGGTTTGGCCAGTCGCAGGACAACGGCAACTCTATTTCTCCCTGCGGAGCGGGCAATTTGCCCCAAACGCGTGCAATATATCTTTTACTGGTTGTGCGATTCTGAAATTGTCGGTTCAGGTGGCTTTGCGCGGCTTTGGTTTTTGCCAGTAAAAGAACTCCGGAAGTTGCCATATCCAGCCGGTGGACCACTCTTATTTCCGGATGCACGCGCTGTACGCGGGTATAAACCGAGTCTTTATGCTCTGGTCGCTTACCCGGAACACTGAGTAGCCCGCTGGGCTTATCAACCACCAGCAACTGTCTGTCTTCATAAATAACCTGAAGAAATGGTGTTGTCGGCGGCTGATAATGGAGCAGCGTCATTAATGGTTATTAACCAGAATACGCACGGCCTGAAGCGATAACTGCGGGCTTTCCAGCGCCGCTGTAATTTGCTCTTCGCGCCAATTTATAGCCTCTATTTCACTGCTGCGTACTGACGGATTTTTCTTCCGCAATTCGAGCAGTCGTGTGCGCTCGTGTTGCAGCGAGGCCAATGCATTTTGCTTTACTTCATCCAACTGCTTTTGCTGCCACTCACGAGCCTGTTGCTGGCCGGACTGAATAATTTTTTGCGCAGGGTCGCGTAACTGACGCAATATCTGTCGCGCGGTTTTTTTATCAATAAAGCTGGATTGTTGATCGAGCAATTCGCGCGATACTTTAGCGGAAAGCTCCTGACCCTGACCATTAAACAACAGACGTAAACTCTGCAATGGGCAGAACTCCTGCAACGCCGCGGCTTTAGGTGCCGGTACTATGCTGGCAAAGTCCAGTTCCAGGAACCAGCTACCCGCTGGAATCGCTGGATTTTTCAGTTCCGCCACACAAGTACTGCCAAAGTCATCTGCAGTCAACAGTTCGAGTGCAGCTTGTACCATAGGGTGATCCCAACTTAAAAAGTCAGTATCTTCAAAGTTCAGCGCGGTGACCCGGTCAAAGGTTATGGTGATGCCATCATCCGGCAGTCCCGGCAGGCTGCCGACACGCATATGCTCACCCGGGCGAATAAACCAGCGCTCTTCGTCCAGCACTTCGTTAGTCACGCCAAAACGGTCAAAGAAGGCAATCATAAAGTCGGCCAGGGTGTCGGTATCGCTGTCGCTATGAATTTGTTCTATGATTTTTTCAGCGGTTTCAGGACGGCAGGCGTTTAGTGCCTGCAACTTGTCCTGCCCTTCACGGTTCCGTTCCAGCCAGGTTTTGTGCAGTTCTTTCGTCTGCTCCAGCAACTCGTCACTGAGTGGCTTTTGCTCAGCAACAGCCTGCTCAATGTCCGTACCAAAAGCATCATACAGTTTACGGCCTATCGCATTACACTGAGAGAAGGCGTTCATACCCTGCTCGTACCAGGGCAGCAATATGGCTTCAGCCGAGCCTTTGCAGTAAGGCAGATAAATATCAATATTCTGCTGTTGACCAATGCGGTCTAAGCGGCCAATGCGTTGTTCCAGCAAGTCCGGGTTGCTCGGCAAGTCGAATAAAATAAGCTGATGCACGAACTGAAAGTTACGGCCTTCACTGCCAATTTCTGAGCACAGCAGAATAGGGCTACCGTCTTCTTCGCTGGCAAAAAAGGCGGCAGAACGGTCTCGTTCGGTCAGTGTCATACCTTCATGGAAGGTTGCCGCCTGCACACCAGCCAATACCCGCAGGGCTTCGGATAAATCCAGAACTTGCTCTGCCGTTTTGCATATCAGCAGTGCTTTTTCCGAACGGTTTTGTTTAATGTGATTCAATAACCAGTCAATGCGCGGATCTTCCATCCACCAGGGCATGTCTTCATCGGGTTCGCATTCATCCAGTTCTACCGGATGAAAATGGCGTTCAGGAAAACCGCCGATATCGGCCCGGCGGTTACGGAACATCACACGGCCGGTACCATGTTTATCCAGCAGGTCATCGAGTTTGGCCTGGTCAGTAACTGACTCGGCCTGTTCTGCTAATTCTTTATACTCGGTTTGCTCTTGCTGAAAACTGGCAAAGTCGGAGAATCTGTCCGGGTCCAGCAGCTGCAGTCGCTGGAAATGGCCCTCGGCACCTTCCTGCTCAGGGGTTGCCGTTAACAGCAACAAGCCGGGCACCGCTTCACAAAGGTTTTTAACCGCACTAAATTCGGGCGCCTCTGGCTGTAAATGGTGTGCTTCATCAATAATCAGCAGATCGAATTCCGCTTCAAGCAACGCCTGACTCCAGCGCGACTCGTGCATAAAGCGGCTACTGATAATAATGTGCTGTTCAGTTAAAAACGGATTTTCACTGTCGGCTTCCGCTTGTTCGCAACGCTCATCATCAAACAGGGTAAAGTTCAGCGCAAAGCGGCGGCGTAACTCAACCAGCCACTGATGCATTAACGATTCCGGTACCACAATCAAGACCCGCTGTGAGCGGCCGGTATTCAGGCGGCGTTTGATGATCATGCCGGCTTCAATGGTTTTTCCTAAGCCCACTTCATCGGCTAAAAGCACGCGCGGGTGGTAACGGTCGGCAACGGTTTTGGCAATATACAACTGGTGCGGCAGCAAATGGGTGCGAACACCTAATAAACCAGCAACTTCGCTGGCCTGATGATGCGCCAGATGTTCACTGGCCTCGCAGCGCAACTGATACATATCCAGGCGGTCGGCCTGGCCTGCCAGTAAACGAGTCAATGCTGGGTTACTGTCCACCTGATGCGATAACTGGGTTTCCGGAACCACAACAGACTCCTGATTGTCATCGCGTAAACCATGGTAGGTCACAATACCCTGTGATTCTGTCAGTTCATGAATTGTGAAGCTCCAGCCGTCGGCGTGTTTGCCCTGTTGCTGTACTTGCAGTTGATAACGCGCCAGAGGGGCTTCCTGAGCTGAATACAGTCGCACTTCACCGGTTGCGGGGAACATCACGGTTAAGTGACGACCTTCGGCCTGGGTGATCATGCCTAGCCCTAATTCGGTTTCAGTTTCACTAAGGTAACGTTGTCCAACTCTAAACTCGCTCACTACACACTCCCGCGCGCCATTTTCCAAGGTCGCAATGGTACTTAATTCGCTCGCCAATTCCGAGGAAAAATTTATTTCTGTAACCGTTGTGTCATGAATTTTAGGCTAAGCTGTAAGAAAAGAATAATCACAAGCAAAGGTACGCGCTAATGACAACAAACGCTGGCAAGTTCTTTATCCTGGACACCAATATTCTTCTGCACGACCCTCTCGCTTTTCTCAACTTCGATGAACACAACGTGGTTATCCCCATGGTGGTTCTGGAAGAGCTCGATAATATAAAAGACCGCAATAGAGACGTGAGCCGAGAAGCCCGGGTCGCTATTCGCTCACTGGAAGAGGTTTTAAAAGAAGCCACACCGGAAGAAATTGTTGCTGGTGTTCCGTTAAACCGGGTGCAAGGTGAGCACACAGCGAACGGAACCCTGGCCATTTTCCCCGACTATCAGCTAGAGCAGACCGAGTCAGTGTTGTCGCTGGCAGAGAACGACCACCGCATTATTCAGGCGGCACTGGAAATTCAACGGGAGCGCTCGCCGGCTGGCGTGGTGCTGGTTACCAAAGACATCAACATGCGCCTGAAGGCCAAAGGCGCAGGTATGAAGTATGTTGAAGATTATCGCACCGACCAGCTTATTGACGACATTCGCTTGCTGACCAAAGGTTTTTATAAGTTTGAAGGCGACTTCTGGTCGCAGGTGGGAGAAGTGCAAACGCAGCAGGAAGGTCGTGATGCCTACCATACGGTGAGCCGTGAACTGCTGCCTCAGGTTTTCGCTAATGAATACATTATTGACTCAACCAATAATTTTGCGGCGCGGGTGGAAGAATACGACAGCGAAACCGTAACGCTGATGGATTTAAGCGTAGAACGGATGATGTCTTACGGAGCCTGGGGTGTTCACCCTAAGAATATTTATCAGGCTATGGCAATGCACGCTTTATTAGATACCAGTATGGACATGGTGACTCTAACCGGACCTGCCGGCAGTGGTAAAACTTTTCTTGCGCTTTCGGCTGCACTGCAAATGGTGGTGGAACAGGGCATTTATGAGAAAATTATCGTTACCCGTAATACGCCTGAAATTGCCGAATCTATTGGTTATTTGCCCGGCACCGAAGAAGAAAAAATGGCTCCCTGGCTGTCGGCCATAACTGATTCGCTGGAAGCTTTGCATAAGCAGGATGAGAGCATGGAATCGAGCCTCAATTACATAATGAAAAAGGCCAACATTCAGTTTAAATCGCTGAACTTTATGCGCGGGCGTAGCATACAAAATGCCATTGTTATTCTGGATGAAGCTCAGAATTTAACCGCGTCTCAGCTAAAAACGCTTATTACCCGCTGTGGCGAGAACACCAAATTAGTGGTGTCGGGTAACCTGGCGCAAATTGATAGTTACTATTTAACAAAATACCCAATTCTAAAAGAGTTGGAAAAGTTGTCACCTTCTTGTTTTTACTGGCTTGAGACTGGGGTAACAGAAAAAACTGTAAAAATGACTTCATTCAGTAACAAAAAATTTGAACTCGCTAAGTCTGTGTCATCCCATCTCACTATTAAATACTGTAGCAGGGTCACAAATACTTCGTTAATTGACACAAACTTCAGCGAGGCAGCATAATGATTAAAAAGACTAATACACCTCGAGTGCTTGATACCTCAGCCTTAGTTCACGATCCGAAATCCCTATACGCGTATGAAGATGATATCTATATTTGCCTGACGGTTCTAGAAGAGCTGGATAATCTTAAAGAACGAAGAGACAAGTCTGTGAGCGCTGATGCGCGTGCATGTATTCGAATGCTCGAAGATATTGTCTCAGGCTATGATACTGATGAACTGGCTAATGGAGTTGACTTAGGTAACGGTGAAACGGGAAGTCGGGGCAAATTGTTTATCGCAATTGATACGGAGATCGATTTAGACAATGCGTTATCACATGGTATTGGCAGCGAGGCTGATAATAGGATTATAAACTACGCTCTGCAATTACAAAGAATAATTGAAAGACCAGTTTCGATTGTGAGTCGCGATATCAATATGCGGTTAAAGGCCCGGACAGTTGGTGTCTCTGCTGAAGATGTACCGATTGATAATGATATCTCAGATTTAGACTTACTTTACACGGGGGTTCAATTTTTCGAGGGTGACCTGTTTGCAAAACTCACAACAGATGATGATTTCAAATTGTCAGGTGACATTTATCAGTTAGATCGTTCATTGTTTAGAGACGATATCCAATACAACAGTCATTGGTACGATGAAGCTGGTCACATTGGTATGGTGTCTGAGGTAACAGAAAAGTATATATTCACAAAGCTTCTTCCACGAAAGCCATCCAAAGTGTGGGGCATCTTGCCGAAAAACCCGAGACAAACGATAGCACTAAGCCAGCTTACAGATCCGCATTACGAGTTAAACATCTTAATGGGGCCAGCAGGTTCAGGTAAGACTTTTCTTGCCGTTGCAGCCGCACTGCATCAAGTTTTGGAAGACAAGCGATATAAGCGAATCGTCATTGTTCGCTCAAGAGATTTTATGGACGACGATCCGGGGTTTCTGCCGGGCGATTTGAAAGAAAAATCATTACCCCTTCTTGGTGGTGTCACTGATGCTTTAATTTCGATGCATGGTGAAGTCGGAGATGAGCTAGCAACTGCTACGACTGTAGAGCACATCATGGAAAGCGCCAATATTGAAATTACTAGCTTGGCGTATGTTCGAGGTAGGAGTTTTGATGATACATGCTTCATTGTAGATGAGTGTCAGAACCTTACTCGAGCACAGATGAAAGGTGTCCTCAGTCGCGGAGGGACAAATTGCCGGACAATTTTATTGGGCAATTTGGCTCAAATTGACGATAAGTTTGTGACACCTGCCAGCGCGGGGATAAGCGCTGCGATAAATATTTACCGAAAATTCGATAGGGCTAGCATTCTAGTATTTGATGAAGTTGAACGAAGTGCGTTGGCTGAGTTTACGGAAACTTACTTTTAGATTTTTAATCAATGCGAAAGGCAGGTTGATCACTGTTTATCCTAATATTTGGACAAGAAAAGTGCATCGTTCGTGAAGCCGCATTCTGCGGCTTCACGTTGATAGCCTTAAAAGGCATTCACTTCCTGTTAAGTATGATTTTGATAACTGCTTGATAATGGGTTTCGTCGGTGAAATTGCTGCTTAGCCCTAGTAGACGCCTCTTAGTCAAAAGGACTTTACTCTCAAATGATTTCAGCAAAAGATAAAAAAATACCAGTTGGATTGTCAACTTTACTCATCTTTATCAATAGCTTATGTCCAAATGCGTGAACCTCACACCATTATTTGGCTTTGAGTAAATAATGTGTCTATATGCCACGCCCAAATGTTACGCGTCGGACACAGATTGTTGCAAGTGCGTTCGATGAAACATGAATAGTGGACCGCCATCACTAACCTAGACACTTTCCAGCCCTTCTATGGATTGAACAGAGAATCATAGACAATTTCCGGCTATTATTTGGGCATCGGAAGAAGGCTTATGAACAACCAACTGTGCAGTCAGGAACCTAAGGATGAGGCGGTCTACAAAATGATAAAACGAAAATACACCATTGCTGAACTTTATTATGCGGTGTGGAGTTCACCGCTAAATAAATTAGCAGCCTGTTGGCAAGTGGATGCAAATGGACTGGGGAAACTTCTTGATAGACATAGTATCCCAAGACCTAAAAGCGGTTACTGGGCCCAGAAGGCTCTGAATAAAAAGGTTTCAGTAACACCTTTACCTAAGTCGGTATCACCCTCACTTGTTATTGACCTTACTCCACTACAACGAACTAAGCGTGAAAAGTCCAAATTAGTTCCAGCCCCACTACCAAAGCCCACAAAACCGATATCTCGTTACCCCTTGCTAAAATCGATTAAATCGTCGATGTCCAAACCTCATTACAAGTATGACTTCCTGATGGTTCAGCCATACGACAATGATAAAGTGATGAGGCTGGATGTATCTCCAGAGCAGCAAACTCGGGCTATTTATATTTTTTATACACTACTTGAATCCTTCGAGAAGAAAGGCTGGATAGTAAAAGTCGAAAAGCATCGCTATGCGAAACGTTTAACTAACTTGGTGACAATCAATGGGGAGCCCGTTCCGTTTCGCTTGCGTGAGCGCCTCAAACAACAAAAGCGTGAACTGGAGAAAAAGGAGATTGAAGAGAAAACAAAATATGGTCGTGTCTGGCATGAAAAAATCAATGTTCCTAGTGGTTGTCTACAGCTCATTATTGAAGGTCCGATGCCAGCCGGAGTAAAAGGCGTTTTTGAGGATAAGCCAACCCTCTCCCTTGAACAGCAGCTTGCTCACGTGATGACTACACTGGAGCAGTCATCCGAGCAAACAAAAGTGGTAAGAGCTGAGCGAGAAGCAGGGAGACAACGATTCGAAAAGTTGAGGCTGCGTCGCGAAGAGCATGAAAGACGAGTCACCTCGGAGCACAGCCGCATAAAGACCTTTCTTGCGCTATTTATGAAATGGCAGCGAGCTAGGGACTGCCGAATGTTTCTGAGCGAGCTAAACGGAGCCGATATTTATCAGCATGGCTCTCAGGAGCAAAAGGCTAACTTTTCATCATGGGCCTATTCCGTTATTGATGCAATTGACCCAATTGTTAATGGTGAAGCAGCCGCATTAATAACTGATGACTTTGGCGATGAACACATTTTTGAAGAGGCAATGAGCCGCTATCTAAAGTCTATGAGTGAGTGATAGCAATTATTTGCATCATTTAATGACGGATACCTTGGAAAAAAGTGAGATTGTTTACTATTGAATTTTCGACTTTTCATACCATTATATTTTCATACAATTAATACCCAATATCGTGTTTTTATACAGTCAGTTACTCCAGATACAGAATAAAAAAACGAATTAAAAAACACTGACAAATTTAAATTTTTTGTTATTAATCAATCCTTTATGTTTAGATTGCTATTGCTTAATAAAGATAGGGAAGCTATGTTTAGTTGAACCCAACGAGTAGTCGCTCCGCCCAACAGTCAAGTTGCGCGAAATAGCACTCCTAATTCACGAGGTAGCAAATGGACGAAGAGCAACAAGGCATAGGTAAAGTCGAGCTTGACCAGTTTCTCATCAATGAAGCGCAGGCAGTATTTGAGCGTCAGCCTAAATCAGCCTCAGAAGTGATTGAGCGCTGGGCATACCTTGGTCAAGCAGCTGAAGCCCAATTAACCGAAAAGGAAAGGCTTCTGCTTATGGCAGGCAGTGGCGTTATTCAACTGTCAGTAGAAGAGTAGACGTAACGTAGTTATAAAGATTCCAGTATATGCTCGTGCTAGCACACACATGATTAATGACGAGAAACTATGGTGAGTCTAAAAGTGCTGCTCGTACTCTCTTTAATCGCATTCTGACGGCGTCCCCCGAGTACAAGTGAAGTTTGGGGCAAATATTTACATGACGTTTGCAGCTCAAATTAATTAGAGTTTACTTAGACTGGAAGTTAACGGCAAGTGAAGAGAACTTCGCCCTTGAGCCTACGAAACTCATGAATAGGTTCGATCAGCCACTATAGTAATAAAAATGTTCATTTCTCTCCATCCGGCATATAACGCCCATCAAATTGCCATTAACCCAGTAGCCAATATACTTAGGTCGTTTTGTCATAACATACCTATTCTGATGACGTTTCCAGAAGTGGTGAGTTTTTAAATGAAACCTGAGTATTCTCGAATTAGGTCAGCGACTTTCTATCTAAAGGTATCAGCCACCTTGACGAGATCGGACGCAAAGGACTGAAGTTCGAAAATCTTTGCAATGCTATATCGGCAAAAATCAAAGTAACTATGGTTCTCATTAGGCGTCATGTGAAAATTGTCATCAAAAGCAGCATAGATTAAAGCATCCTCTACGCATGAATAGCCCTCTACAGGGTGCGTTCGAGATTTTAGAAGATCGCGGTTTTCGCTATCAATTTTTACCGCACCCGCCAAGCTGTTTCTGCTACTATTAATTTCTTCACGATAGACCCGAGCTACAAATAAATCTTTCTCAATTCGAAATTGGTATATGTAGGACGATGGACTAAGAAAAGCACAACGCATTAAAGCGTGCTTGATATCATCACTAGTGATATTAATCTCCGACGATGAGATATAATCAAAATGGCAGATTTTCGTATCGGACTCTATAAACACAATCCCTTCTACTGATTCAAAGTATTTTAGGATAGGGCGGCGCGCAGCATATGGACGCTCACGACGGCTAATCAGTTTTCTGTCAATGCTAATAACGGGATTCATTACCAGACTTGTACTGAGACGGCTTTCTATCTTCTTAACAAGATCTAGCTCACTCGTGAAGCCAACTAGTTCGTATTGCCCCTGATGGTCGAGTGGTAGTAAACACATGTTAATCGTGTTACCGGGAGTATTGTCGCCATATTCAGTCCATACCGAGGAGCCGAAAAACAAGCTATAAAGCTCGTTACTAGCGTCATTGACATCGGTAGCATTAAACAACTCTGTTACCGTATGTGAAATAGCGATTTTCAGGATTGATGCCAGATCGGTGAATTGAACATCGCATTGATTAAATTTTTGCAGGGCGTTCCAACTGTTGTAGCCTAAACTGGACGCGATAGTGTTTTGAATAGATGTAAGTTCTGACTCAGGGGAACACTCTGATTTGATGGTTTTGGCCAGAGCCTTCAGAAAAGCCTTGTCTTTTTGGCTTAAGAAAATGTTGTAGATAGACATAATTACTCCTTCACCCCTGATAGGATCTCGATCAGCATGGAGTGAACTAGCAACTTGTCATTGGTTGATGAGTTGTTCTAAGTACGTAGGTTATTGATCCCGGATGATTTACGTACCACTCAAAATTAAGCTGAAAGGTTATGAATGTCAAACATAACTTGTTTCGATTTAGCAAAAATTAGGCTCATAGCTGGCCCAACAAGCGAAATTAGCTACTGGAAGTCTCGGTGGGGTTCTACCCTGTTATCACGGACGGTTTAAAATCGCACTATGCGTGTAGTGAGATAACGCCTTCAGTGTATGTTGCGGAAGCTCAATACTCTAAGTTGAATGCTTTCTATAAGAAACTGGCCAACTATAAGGGTGTTGCGTTAAGATGGAACTATCGGTTAATAAATAACCCCCACGACAGTGATTCTGGAGATTTTTATGCATTCAAACCAAACTCGTAAAGTTTCTGAGAGGAAAGTCGCCGGTTTGCACATGCTTCACACCGCTATCGCTAAAGCTAAGCAAGAAGGCAGAATCCGCACAAAGACTCGTCTCTCAATTAAATAATATTTAAGCAGCTCCGTATAAAGCCGACATTGTGTCGGCTTTTTTGTGTCTGATGTAAAGTTACAAGTTTATTAGCTCTGCAACGAAAGTCATCTTTGTGTATCGCTTGTGTATGAGTACTTCAGCATTTCAGCTAAGGCAGTTTTTTGGGTATCGTAAGCCCCTTTCTTCTTGACACCATATCGATAATCTGACTTTTTGCCAATAATATGCAGTTTATCTTCGGCTCGGGATACAGCCGTATATAGCCAACTTCGGTCAAGTAAAAAGCCTCGCTCAACAAGTATGATTACGTTTTTCGTTTGTAACCCCTGCAACTTGTGAAGCGTTAAGCAATAGGCAAGATGGATATACTCGAATAGTTGCCAATCGACCTTAATGATACGTTTATTCCCATATTCGTTAACGCCTTCTTGAGCACTACAATTGATGATAGAGAAGCATGTTGAATCTTTTTATTTCAAGGCGTTATGGTAAATATTAATCAGATAACTCACAGGTGCGGGTCTGTTTTGGTACAGATTAGTCGAATAGCTCACAGCTGTGAGGCTGTCTTGGTACAGATTAATCGAATAACTTACAGGTGACGAGAGTGTTGTTGCTCAGGTCTCTCAAAACCTTGCAAGCTTCGAGTATTAGCATTCTCTAGAAAGCATACCTATTTTTATTAGTTTCCGAACTAACGTGGGAATCTAAGCAGCTTGAATATAATCAAGCTTCATTTACTAAGCGACTGATGCAATCAATAAGCTGCTGCTCAACTAGTTCAATGTTTTCATTTTGTAAATCTAGATAATAATTATAGAAATTAATTTTATGACCGCCACCAATCTCGCCAATGTACACTAATGATTCTTCCCGAGTAATAAAGCTTGGCAAAATACACACTGCGATATTAGCTCCGTAAGAAAGCGCATGAGAAATCAATTGATAGCGGTCGGTTTCCTTTGCTGACTTTTTATACTTTGCATCCGCAACGAGCCGTATGTTATTATCTTTATCTTCGTAAATATAGTCAGGCTTAGCTTCATAAGTATTATTGTCATTAAATAATTTTTTCTTACCGTCACTGTTTCCATCAAAGACATTAAATCCATATTGATTAGATTTGAATAGGTTAAGTAAATAAGATTCGAAAACGTAAGCTACATTAATTACGAATGCAGATAAAGAGATATTATTAGTGTTTTTTTCAAGATCCAATATCGAAGCATTTATAATTTCCTTTGACAAGTTGATTATATTGTAATAATAACTTCTAAGCGTAGGAATTGAGTTATCTAAAATTATTTTATTAACTTTTTCAATGAATTTTCTGCTTAGATCCAATGTCACATTATCGAATTGTTCGTAAATCTCATATAAATTCTTTTTCAATGCCTTTGATTTTTCACCATCGAAATTTGGTAGCTGATATAAACAGAACCAAATTGTATATTTTATTAACTGATTCAACTCATGGTCTGAAGTGAAATTGTAGTCAATAACTGCTAACTTATTAGGATGGTTTTTAGCAACGCACTGAGAAATAGTTTTAGAGAACGATATTTTACCCTTAGGTGAATTGACGATATCTTCTTTTTCAATATAAACCTTGAAAATACCTTCAGATAAAAGATGTCTAAGCTCAACTATGAAGCAAGATACAAGAAAGTGTTTTAAATTTTGAGATTCTATACTCGAAATTCCGTAAAACCGTTTATAATATTCTAATATTTTTATTTCACTATTCGCACATGAAATTATATGCATGAGATTTGCAATTGGAGCTTTAGGCTTAATATTTAAAATTACATTTTTGTTAAGTCTTATTTCACCAATATAGTTTCCCGACCGAACAGATATTTTACCCTTTCGGTAGCTTACTTCTACTAAGCTATGTTCGAAAACCTCCTTATTTATTTCTATATCACCCGAAGCCCCGATAATAAAATCATTAGGGATGTCGATATATTCATTTTCGTGAATATCAAAAATGTATTCAGTTGGTTTTTTTACAGAAACGTCTTGCAATTCCAAATCACTACTCATTCAAAACTGTTTCATTGTAGAGTTGATTGAGCTCATTGTACTTCTCCATTTCAAAGCGAAACATCTTTTCAAAAATACGCTCTAACTTGTGTTTCCAAAGACGTCTTAAGTCGCTTTGGTTGGACACCTTCGAAAATAACGCATGTCCCAAACCATGAGGTGAAGACTTATTAGCCTTGTTATAGAAATTAATTACACGTCCTTGAAGTGCAGGCTCCATTCCGTTCCTTTCCAACAATGACTTCAATACTTCTCTATCAGGATTCATAAGGATGCTTTCAAATCTTCTTTCTAATGCATCATCCAAATCCGACACAGATTTATCGTATGGATTCATTGTTGCAATAATGATCAGGTTTTTAGGAATCTGCTCTTTTCTTTGCGAATATGCAAGACGAAAGTATTTATCCCGATAATCAGGTTCTATGTAAGTTAATACCTCTCCTAATATCCTGCTTGGGTCACCCCTAGTAAATTCGTCTATGACTATTATGAAAAGTTTATCAGGCTCGCGCTTAGCGCGACTACACGTTTTTAAGAATACTTTAGGTCTAATTTCAAATCCGTTGCTCTTTTGATTTTCATCAAACGATGGAACATAGCCTTCTACAAATTCGTCATAGCCAAAGTTTGGATGAAACTGAGTGCTTTCTATATACTTAGTCTTTCCAGAGGATAGTAATAGAGCTACCTGTCGAGCATACCAACTTTTGCCAGTACCGGGAGGTCCAGATAGTATAAAATTTCTACTACCTGAATCAATTAGCTCTTTGAATTGTTGGAAAATTTTGTCACTACTGTCTATTTCAGGAGGTATCAATTCCGGTTCAGGATCATCCTCTCTATCCAAGTTGTTTTGCGACTCGCCATCTAAATCAACTGGTTTGCCAATATGTTGTGTCCAATCAATAATTGATTCAAATAACTTAAATGACTTTTCTTCTTTAAGAATCTCAAGAATAGTAGGCTTATAATATTTATTTAGGACCCATTTCTGAGTCCCTTCTTTTTCAAGAACAGCAGGATATTTACCAACTTGTGTCCCGAGTCGTCCCATATAGTACTTGGGCTCAGATTTAGCTCCTTCTAGCTCAGCGCTATATTTAGTATCAAGCTCACTTTTACTGAGGCCTTTATGCTTGTCTATCCTATAAGCACGAATTGTTTCTATTGCATTATCAATTTCAGAAGAACTGTGAAGTTTGAATACAAAGCGTTTCAGCTCGTCAGCAGTAATATAATCTTCCAGTTCAATAATAATTTTAAAAAGAGTCCAATATGGAAATATATCACTTGAAGAGAGTTTTTCTTCATATTCAGTGTCTTTGGTCAACTTGGGTTTCGCAGGGTTATTTAACTGTGCTCGACTAAGTAGTTCAATTACAAAGTAGGGAGCAGCCTTGTGGAAATCAGGTAATTTTATAAGTATTTGATACCCTTGCTCCCCGGCTGGGGTTATCTCAATCAGCTCTTTTCCGTCTTTATTCGGGATTAATGCGACCCAGCCGGCCTCCTGAAATACTTTTACCCATGTTTGGATTAGCCCACCATGCTTTTTATACTCTTTTCCAGTTAGTGTTGAATAATCTTTATCTATATCAGCCTTAACCTCATCGAATATTGAGCCTTTTCTTTGATATAGTAACTGGAACATCTGCAATGCAGAGTTTGTGATCAAGCTATCTCTTGGTACTCGCCAGTAAAAATCTTCAGACATTACTTACAGTTCCTTAAATCTAAGAGCCAGTCATACTTTACAATACCGCCGTTTCCTTGACGAGGGAACCGCATATGTCGATTCCTTATCTCATATCCAAACGTATTTTCTCGACAAAATCCAACAGATTCAGCGCAATCGACTAATAGCTCGTGTGTCTCAATTGGAATGCCACTAACTACACTATCGCCAACTACAACCAAGTATCTAGAGTTTTCCTTTAGTACCGACCGCATCTGGTGAAAATGTTGAAGCATTTCAGAGAAATATTTATATACAATGTATCCACTTTTCTGATTAGATTCATACAGTTGCTCTAAGACTTTATCTATTGTCGCGATCCCCAGAAAATTCTGTTCTCGATACTCCGAAGCGAAAACTTTATCAGTGCCAACATACAATTTCTTTTGTAAGTTTTGTTTCGCCTGACTTTCCAGTTCAAAAAGATCTCCAATCCAAAAGTATTCGGACATTTGATTGTAAACGTAATCAACACTTTTTACGTAAGGTGGCGACGTGATTGCCAAATCTATCTTTGGTAGGCCGTGCTCTCTCCAAAAGTCTCCGACGTTTCTAGCTTCGCATTCTTCTAGAATGTTAACTTGCACATCTGTGGAGCTCAGTTCCGAAAATTCAACTACACGCTTGTAGTAATCGTCGATTGTTTTTAGAAATAAAGGTAGGGCAGGTTCTGGAATTTTCGGATGTGTATGCGAGACATAGGTTTTCTGAGTTTGATTATCGGCATTCGATGCTCTTCTTATTATGGCGATAAAACATACGAGAAAAAAATCGTATGTGGTTTTTTCAGATTTGAACCTATCAATTGTTGCGCGAATAGCTCCAAGTTGCTTCACCGCAGCTTCATTAAACCAATGTGATAGAGTCGGGAGCGTTGGTGTAAAAAGTTCAGCCACTTGGTTCGACATTAATATTGCTTTCAGTTCGGACACATGGCTCTGTAGGGCCCTTAAGTCGTAAGAAGCAGTTTTGACTTTAGATATGAGACGTGCAATTGGATCTATATCTAAGCCATAAGATGATACACCGAATATACTGCTTTCGACGAGGGTGGTGCCCGATCCCATAAATGGATCAAGAACTAACTTTGAGCTATCATTGGGACTTAAGTACTTATCTAAAGCCCACCTCGGTACATGTGGAATGAACTTACCCGGATATCGGTGAAACTTATGAGTAGCCCGAGTTAGCCCAGAATTTTTTATAACAAATACCTTATTCTTTCCGTGAGTTACATTTTTTGGGATCTCGTCTACGTAGATTAATTCAGGCTCTTCAACTGTCATTTTTTTTTGGTTGTTAATTGGATCATCAATCATAATTCCCCCTTTCTCAGGGTAATTATGCTTTCTCTCATATACCGCCGTTTATCACCTAATGATTTCTGCTGTTGTGCACTCGTAGGTAATAATCGAGCTATAGATATATGCTGGTTCTCATAACCTAAATCCCTTGCAAGGCTAGCTAAAATTAGATCGGTAGGGATTACAATTCCTCCATAAACTGAGTTACCTACAACCGCAGAACAAAAACCCTTATCTTTCAAAACGATTTTACACTGTTCCAACACGGAGTTCATATCAACAAAATACCCAGTTATAGCATCGGGTATTCTCTTGTCCCAAACCTTATCCCTATCTACAAGGTTCACTATCGCTTCTACAGCTGGGAGACGCTTATCTGAATCTCTTTTCAGTGTGGTTTCTACGTGGGAACGCAGAGCCTGACTATTGAGTTTTCGCATGTCTTCATATGAATCAATGAATTCTCCCATCCAGAGCTCTATCTTGAAAATTTTAAAATAGTTAAAGCAGTTACAATAAGGTGGGGAAAAAATAACGTAGTCCACTGTTTCACTGTTCACATGGTTGCTTATCTCTTCAGCCTTTGCACATTTTACTATTGGCGTAATACCGCTGTCTGGTGCTGGTATAGCTATGTCATCTAGCATCTCCGCCAACTTCTTTAAGAAAGTTTCTAAAACAAATCGAAACTTATCTTGCGGGAAATATTCCTCTTGCCATATTTCAATTGGTATTGTGTATGAACCTGACTTAGAACGCTTTTTATTTCTATATTTAATCCCGTTCCCTTCTTTATAGACATTTGATGTACCTTCAATAATAGATAGCCAAGCCACTTTGAAGAAGTCTCTTGATACTTCATTTTGAATTGCTTTAATGAAGCACCTTATTATCAATAGGGATTTTAGAATCTCTGGGTGATAAACTTTATCAATAATTTTAAGTTCAGGGGCTTCGTCAGAAGCGCTATCTAGGGTAAGGGACGATACAGAGTCGGTAAGCTTCCTAATTTCATCTATTTGCGAGCTGTTATAATTTCGAGTTTTAACCTTTGCTATCAACACCGACATTGGATTAACGTCTAGTCCGATAGCTTTCATACCCAGCTCTTTTGCAGCTAAAAGAGTCGTTCCTGCACCACAGAAAGGGTCTAAAATGACTGAGTTCTTGGGTAGTTCACTCAGCATGCTCTTGACTAATTCGATAGAATATCCCTCACGATAACGGAACCATCTATGGATAGGTCGCTCACTTTTTGGAGAGTAATTTACAAGGTTCTCCAAGCCCCCTACAACATTAACATCAAATTGAGACTCTAGAGTTAACAGCTGCTTCTGGTTCAGGCTCGATGCTCGTTCGCACAAATCAAGAATTCTACTTTTTCTAGCCATTTTCGGATTTATACTCATCGTTATGATTTTTCGATTTTCAGCCTTACTAAGCATTGGACAGTACCGATATGCTGACGTAGCTGAGCGAGCATTATAGCAAAAGGGGTCTAAAAACCCTTCTCAGTCTTGCTCTTAAGAATTGATATTACAAAGACATCGCAGAACTCAACCTCCGCCCCCTCATAAAGGAGTATGATACAAGATCGGGTGGGGAGAAGTCGCGTAAATGACCAGTAGTCTAACAGTATACAGTGTCATGCGCTGTCACTTCTAGGGGCATGTAAACCTAATACACTCTCTTATCCAGTGATGAAGTGTAGCACGTGCGCCCTAGGGGAAGATTACATCATAAATAGACGCTCGATAGGTTTGCGAGAAATTGTAACTTTCACAAGTGTCTAGCAAAGTATGGGAAGTCCAGTTTCCCCTGACCTAACGTCGTTTGATCCGGTTGATATGTATAACCTCGCCTGTCTCTTTGTCTATACTTTCGCCATGCTTTTCCGCCAACCTAGCCCTCAATAGATCGTTATACCTATACATCTCTAAAAGCTGAGCTACTAAGTCACCTTCTATTTTTTTTATGGTTTTTGATGATGGTGCTTGTGAGCGTTCGGTCAACTTCTTTAACTTGATATTAGCAGCCACTAACATATTTTCGAGCTGCTTTATCCGCTGGTCTTTGCTTCTATCTTCCATTTCAATGGCTCTTAATTTCTCAGCCTTGATTATTCTCTTTTCAACATCGCTATATGACTTCTTTCTAAGTAAGGTATGACTCAAACGAGCCCGCTTAGCGACTATATTTCTATTAATTTTTGCGTTGGGAGTTGCGATCAACTCGTTTAACGCGTCCATCATAAGTTCTTGACCAGATTTTTCGTCTTTGGGGCTCATGCTGAACTCTCCTCAGCGTTATCAGGCGCTGAATTTTTTAGAATTATTAAGGCAGCGTTGCTGGTATCTCTCCACGCCTCGGCCATCAAAGAGTATTCTGTTTGTTGTTCATCAGATAACTGCTTGTAAATGAGTAGTTTGTCATCGGCAAAATTTTTCATAGCTTGCCAATGTATCCGTTGCTTTTCGGAAACAATGTAATTAGGGCAATAAACACAACCACTTGGAATGCCGACATTTTTTAATTTACATTCAGAACCACCAGTACAATATCCATGAGGAAGCCCCCGGATATTTTTCAAGTTCTGGACTAAAAATGCCTTGTACGCTTCTAAGCTACTAAAGTGTATTTGCTTGATAGTTCTTTCCGTTTGAGACCCATTAGAAGCAGTAACATTGAAGACAAGGTTTCTGGCACCGTCGTTTAGGCGTTTCCCTCCTTCTCCTTTCAGCGTGCCGTTAGTTGCTTGTGATGCTATTTCGTAGGCTATATTGTCAACCAAGAGCTCCTCAAAATCTTCGAACAAGTCGATCATTTCATCAGTGCTGTCATACCCCCTGAACGCATAAACCATTGTCATTGAGCTTGCTAAATGCTTAAACTGATGTTTTATATCGTCCAGTTGACCAAGCCTATTGGCTATAATGAACCACGCAAAAGTGTGGCGGAGCATATGCGGTGTGATTCTAAAAGTATCTCCCACAACATAACTTTCTCCTTTTGAGCGTCCTCTAACCGCTTTGTAATTGCAACCTAGCGATTCTAGTTGATCGATATCTTTTTCAGTCAGTTGGTACTTGTATAGTTGTAGAGAGAACTTCGAGTCTTTATTTCCAAACACGCTACTATCATAGTCAGAATTGATCCCTAACGCAGCGTTTGTAAACCTAACGGTTTTAAGGGTATCAGCTACACCGAATATATGCTTTTTAACTAAACCATGGGATAGCTGATGTTTTAATTTTGACGTAATACTAAGGTTAGGGTTGTTCAAGATAGCTCTTGCTCTGTCGTGCATGCCGATTACATAACGCTCAAGTAACTTAATTGCGTCGTAGGTATCCTTATTTGTCACCCATTTCATTTTGATCTTTGTATCATCAGTCTTGCTCAAAGTAGCTTCAATATAATATTTACTGTCTTTATATTCAGCACAACCGATGGTGCATGAGAGAGCTTCTTCCTTCCGCATACCTGTGAATGTAAGTAGGTACATTAGTACGGATAACTTAAGGTTATCCAGTGCTTTAAATCCAATCCTGAGTGGGTCGGTGGTTTGCGAAGTAAGGCCTTTCGTAATACTTGATACAGTATTGTGTTTACCTATGCCTCCATTCATCTGTCTTATTGCTTTTGTAAAACCCTTATTTGCAAGTTCCCAATCAGAAATAAGGTTTTTCGCGCCTGATATCTTTTTGTCACACTCTTGAATTGCTCTTTGCAATACTCCAGATGGAACAACTGGATGGGATAGCACCGAATCTTGAGCTTCAGATGATAGGTTATGTCTGAAAAACTCTTCCTGGAAAATTGAAACCGTATCATTTGAAAATAAGCCATAGTTCAGCTTTTCTTCAAAGAATCGACGTTGAAAACTTTCGAAAGTGTAAGTTCCACGAGCGATAAAATTGATTTCTATGAATTTAATAATATAGTTTCTCTTTATCAACCCGCTAAGTGAGTCGAACATAAGGAGTGAATTAACTCCTGCTTTCTGCAATGTTTTCGCGAATTTTATTAAGTGTGAAGTTTGTATTTTTGCGGATTGAAATTTTATACCTCTCCCACCCTCAAAAACACCACAGTAGTTCGCGATTAAAAAGGCAGCTTTTACTTCATATTTCAGTGCGCCTTGTAAATCAGAAAAGTTCATAGACTTATTGCCCGATATCCGCCATACGTCATCGTTAAATTTGGTTTTCTTATGACTGTTTTGGTGGACGCTTTCGGATTCGTAGATGTTTGTCGAAGCAATTTTTTTGTAATCAATTTCGTTAAGTGGCTTTATTCTCAAAAGGCCAGTTTCGTCAGCTACAGATATGTGTTCTATCAGGTCAAAAATCTTCACGACTCACTCCCAAAACTAGCGAAAAAGGCCCAATCCTTGTGACAACCCTTGGTCTTAAATTCATACTCTCCATCTCTTACTGCCGCGCTATTTATTTCTTCAACATCGGCTAGTATCTTTTCAACCCGCTTATTCAACAGATTGATATACTCTGATTGATCAGTAGAGCTCTCATAATCACTAATTCCTCTTTCCATTTCACCGACCACGTAGCTCTGGTAAGACAATAGACGCCAAACGTGCTCTGCATCCGCAACAAGCCGATAGTGGCGACAAAATAGGCATGCGTTGAAGTCACCACACTGAGAGTTGTCACTGCCCGATTCTCGATTTAATCTGCGGCGTAGTTTCATGAACGCTTCAGCTTCTTCATCATTTCCTGTGGAAACGCACCGTCCGCTAGGTGTTTGTTTACTCTCAGGAGGAATGTCGGTAACGATGATGATCTCTTCTGCTAGAGGCCGACCGGTAAAGTAGTCAGCCATGATAGATGTGGCAGAAGAAATAGTTTCCTCAGACTCTAGCCCATCATCTCGAAGATAAACATCAAGAAAAACACTCAGAGAATGCTGACCAGCTTCGTAGTACTTCTTGAACTTTTTTGCGTAGCTCTTATATACGTAATTGAGACCGCCTTTACGAATTCTTTGGACATTGAACGATATAGAACATTCGTACTTGCGTAAAATCTGATTAATTTGCGAGTTAAAGTTGTTAAATGATGGACTATAAATGCGTCCATTTGAGGCCCGGTAAAGCGATAAACGATATTTTAGCTTACTATTCTCTTTGAGTGATGGACGGATTCGAGCGGAGATTTTGTCTCTGATATATTCAAGGTCAGATAGAGCATTAGTCACCTCTTTTCCGAAAACTAGCCCTTCTTTTTCAATTCCCTTTTCATCGATATTGAATTCATAAAATTGAGTTTTATAACCAGCTCTCTTCTTGAACAATCTAACAAAATTCGTAGTTTTGCCAATTATTGGTGCATCTAATTTCAACAAGTCGTCAATCTCTAGCATCAACACTGGATCTAGGTTCCAGCCAGTCTTTAGTAAAACTCTACCAAGTCTGAGGAAGAGCTCATCTTTGCTCGATAGGCTGTTATCTAGTAACCCTACTTCTATTGAATAGGCAAGAGAAGCAACATCTCTTAACGAATAGTAATCGGAAGCTTTGTTTTTGTCTTCGTTAGCTTTTCTCTTAGTTTTGGAAATACTGTAGGACTTTACCTTTGGAAGGTTGAAATGGTCGCAAAACAAACTTAGTACTGACTGTGAAAAACGCGCAGTTTGTAGCGTAAACTCACCAGTCTGATATTTATCTCTAATAATAAACCTGATCTTCTTTATTAGGCGACAATCATTCATCGCTAAACCTTCTACGCCATGCTCTTGTAGAGGTTTAACTTCTGCCTTGCGGAGTGTGCCTAAATGATTTTTAAAAATGTTTTTTAATATTGAAACTTGGCTGAAAACAGTGTTCCTTGAGTTCTTATCCCCATCAATACGGTTTAGTTCATACTGTGCGAAATCGAAAATTGATTGGGCAAGATGTGGAAATTTATCAAGCAATGGGTCTAGCACTATATGATTTTCAGAGTCGTCACTCGATTCGTTGTCAAATTTTACGACTAAGTTTAATAGGCTAGTTATTTTCCAATCACTCCCGTAAACGTAGTTATGTACGGCTATAAGCTCTCCTAGCGTGTCAGCTACTCTTTTTTCTTTGATTTGGTAGACGCTTTTTGCTAGAGAATGACCATTTTTATAAAACGCTAAAACACCTTCGCTTTTGAAGTCTTTCAAGTCAGGTAATTTATTTTTGTGATCATAAATCGCGCTACCTAACTTCGTTAAACGGGTTATGGCACTCAAGGCCGCCGTTTTGCCTCGTGTTTTGTGTACTTCGTTCACATATTCTTGGCATTGTATGAACCAAACGGGCGACAGTTCATATATCCAAACAGCTCCACGTTTGATATTACCTGCCTTTAACACATGAGAGGACTTTTTAGCTGATTTTGACTCAAGCCCGTGTAATTGGGGGTTGTGAGCACTGCGAAACTTAATAATTCTGCTGTGATTATCTGAGGGGATCTTTGATTTGAGCATTTCAAATGTAGTGTCATCATCGATAATGTCCACAACAGTCTTCTTTTTCTCAAAGGCTCTTTTTAAAGCTTCATCGCCTTTAGCGTTGACCAAAGCTTGTGAAATCCAGTGCACTCCTGATTTATATTTATTGTAGCCATTAGGTTTTTTCAATACGTTAAGAAACAAATCACTACAATCTACGACCGTCTCGGCGGAATATATGTATAGTTTCGATATATCTATCGAGAGGTCTGATGTTGATGAGCGAACTCGGGAGGGAGAACTCAGGGACGGGTCATCAAAATATGTTTTAGCTAAATGTATTAACGAGGCAAGGATTGAGCCCTTACGGCGTGTATATACTTGAACTGCTTCAACTTCGTAGAGCTCTTTTTCAACTCTAGCCCATTCAATTTTATCCTTAAGTAAATCGAATCCTGTTTCGACAAACCGTAGAAAATGAATGCTGTTAAATGAGCTAGTAGCTTGCTCTATGTACTTAAGAAGATCTTTCAATCTTTCTTCGGTTACGTCATGTCCCGCGCAGCGTCTTTTATCTGAGGGTTTGCAGGACTCCTCTAAAATTCTTAGTACATTTTGACCAAGGGGCTTTGAAAGGGTCTCAAACTGCTTTACAAGCTTTAAGCTTCTATCAGGAATCATTATTTTGCCCCGACTTGTCAGCTCTTGCTGCAACCTCTTGATAAATGTCCACCACCCAAGGGTCCATTGCGCCGTGATAGCCTACACGTCCCTCTGTCGCAAAATCGAGGTACCTTTGAACTGTGTGAAAGTTCTCATGTGAGAGAAGAAGCGTTAGCTTGGCTTTAATTTCGCTGGGCTCATAATCTTTTCGAATTAGAGCAATAGCCCAGAGTGTGGCAAATGTAGCTCTGAGATCGTGAAATGTTCTTTCAATTATTGGCAGGCCTAATTCTTTAAGCTCAAGCCGGACTTTAGCTATCGAATTTTTAACACTGTTTTCTGACATCCGCTCTCCACTCTTGTTTAGAAAAAGAGGGAGAGGGTGCTCTGAACTGTTGGCTCCGTATCTGCGTTCATGTAACTCGCGCCGTCTCAAATACTCTTTGTCTTGAGTGTAGTTCCACAACTCCTCCATGAGCTTTGGAGAAATCCTGAGGTTTATTGGTTTGCTAAATTTACGAAGCAATGAAAGTGAAAAGGAGACTCGTTTTTCTGATGGGCTGATTATTTCATCATGATTGATTTGTACTACTTCGAAAGCTCGTAGCCCGGCGAATAAGCCACACTTGATGAATAATCCATATGTACGGTGAGCATAAAGACTTGTACCTATCAGCAGTTTTAGCTCGGCTCCAGAGTAAGCCATTAGTTTCTTTTTTGGGGTTTTATCTTTTTGGATAGCGGTTTTCGGGATACGTAAATTGCTTACATATGACCGCAGTGCTCTTTTGTTCGCTGCTCTAGTGCCCGGCATAGCGAAAACTGCATCAGCATTCTCGCTTCGAGTCACCCTTATATTCTTTATTTTGTGTGAGAACGGTAGTGCGTTACTCTCACCTCTTCTGTAACTCCACAAATAAAATGTTCTCACATTTTGAAGAACTCGATCTGCTAATTCGAATGATAACTTTTGTCTTTCAACAAGATCAGTGAGGTGTTGTTGAAATCTCCAAACAGGAAGTAGTTCTTCAGCTTCCATTATGCTATTCGGATCATAATCTATTGGTACCGCAATAATTTCTTCGTAGGTGATATTTTCGTCTATCATCCAGTCTAAGAATCGACGTAAATCTTTTGCAATTGGCATTAGGCTTTTAGTTTTCAGCCCTGAACCTTTCTTAGCTCCAAGATATCCTTGACTCCATACATACTGCTCGTTTTGCGAATATCTATTTTTTTTGATTGAAAATGCGCCAGTTTTTCGATCCGCAATAAATAGATTAAACTCCATGCATTCTTTTATTCTATCTGGGCAGGATATGAGAGGAAAATCCTCAATAATTTGGTCGGTGTGATAACTCAATGCTCGCAGACCATGCGGAGGAGTTTCGAGCTCAGAGAGATCGTTTGTTTCATTAGTTAAGAAAAAGGGTATTTTTCCTAAATTTACTTCGGTCGTAATAATCTTAGTCGAGCTTTTAGTTATCATGCTATTCCCTCAGGCTATACTGCATGGTGACATGAAAATAACGATGAGTAAAGAATGGGGTGCTGGTAACATATCAAGAATGGGGTAACCGCGGTAACCTCGGGGCTGACTTACATCGTTGAGCGGTTTAAAGACTATCCGGGCAGCGCCACCATCAACTTAAACGGCGTAGTGCGTAGTCCACTCGCAAAATTTGCGGAAGAGCACTTGTAGTCAGTTGAGTGGTACCACTGTGTACTGCTGAGTTTCTATCTGAAATTTAGTCTTTTCGCTAACCTGGCCCATCGGCATTGCCGCGGGGCCAGTTACATCAACCAGCACGTAGTTATTCCCTTGGTGTTTAACTGCCGTATCCCCGGGTTGCCTGCTAATAGCAATGCCAAAAACTGCGTGCTCAGGTAAATAAATAATCGCCATTTTTGGCGTTTCGATAATTTGCGTTATAACCGAGGTCATTAAGGTGACTTTGCTGTCGCAGTCCCCCTGATTGTAATAAAGCAGCTGGTTCGGAGGGACAAAACCATCACCCCGGCTATCCAGTTTGTTGTTTAAGTCGTTGTAGGGTATTTGCTGAATAAAACTGGCGACATAGTTGATGTAATTTCGTTGAGTATTCGTACCCAGCTGTTCACCAATAGCCTGTATTAACGGCCTTAGAGTTGGAGTAACTTCATTGGCTATCGCAGGATGGTCGGGAATAATACCTTGCTCTCCGGGAGGCAGGGTCAACTGACGGTAGAAGTTTGCATTCAGATAGTTGTCCCAACGCTCATGGTAGTAGTCACGTAAACGCCTTTTGTAGTCGTTAAACTGTTGCTGCTTTTGTGCTGTTCTGGCGTTTGCCGTAACTAACTCAACGGACTGCTGGCGCGGGGTTAAACGAGCCTGAATGCCTTGCCATTGCTGTTGCTTTATATAACGGTTGAGTTGATGTGCCAGTTCACGCTGACTGCGTTCACGATTAAACCCGCGGTAACGTTTTAGTGGCTGTAGGAACTCTTTTTTATCAACCTGGAAACTGAATGACTGTTGACGGTCATCGAAATCGCGCCACTGGTAAGAAAAAACGAGTTGTTCGTTATCGGTTTCATTAAGCTGGAAAAAGTTTTGGCTGTAGGCGACAGAGGGGATGACAAAGAGTAACCAGACAACAGCACAGAGTTTATGTGTCATTCTGGCTACTCCCGTTAATTTCTAGAACTTCATTTCTGTAATAGGACTGTCTTCGAATTTAAGGTCAACTTGATACTCGACGCCACCGGCACGAACAAAAAAGTAGGTTTTATCTTTTTTAAAGACTTCCTGCAGAGTCACAATCCGGAAACCCGGGCGACGCTCAGCCGACATGTCCGTTAATTCTACAGAGCCGCGCGAAACCAATATGTTTTGGTAACGAGGACCAGTAATTAAAAGCAGTTTTTTATTTTCGTCTTTCAGTAAAATGGTGTTACCGGTTACTGAATAGGGTTCTTCATTACCAAACAAGGCCAGCTCCTATCGCTTTAACTTATTACTGACGACACTATAACGAATTATCGCTTTTTGGCAAATAACCGTTCATAAAATCTTCAACAATAATTAATGCAGCCTGACTATCAACCGCACCTTTTTTCAGTTTACGAAAACCACCTTCAGCAAACAGGCTTTCTCGTGCCGAGGTCGAAGTCAGCCGTTCGTCCTGAAATGCCACGGGTAAACCGAAGCGTCCACGTAACCGGTTACCAAATTTTTTAGCTCTTTGAGTTAGCGGCTGTTCGGTGCCATCCATATTTAAGGGCAGACCCACCACTAACTGTTCGGGTTGCCATTCGGCAAACAGTTTCTCAATCAGTTGCCAGTCGGGAATGCCTTCTTTGGCTTTAAGAGCTGCTAAGGGCGATGCGGTTGCTGTTATGGTCTGGCCCACCGCAACGCCAATACTTTTGGTGCCAAAATCAAAGCCTATTACTGTGCTCATGCGTGTCCTACATCCGGCCCCAGTTGCCACACGTCAAACCCCAGTTGCTCGGTGGCTTTTTGCCAACGCTCGGAAGGTGGAGTATTGAATAGCAGCTCCGGGTCTGCCGGAATAGCCAGCCAGGAATTTTCCCCCAGCTCCTCTTCCAGTTGTCCGGCTTCCCAGCCTGCGTAGCCTAAAGTCAGAAGAAACTGAGGTGGCGCAGCAGATGAGCCAAGCGCTTCCAGAATATCACGCGAGGTGGTCACCATAATATCGTCACTCATCTTCTGGCTGGCGCGCCAATTGTCCTGTGGAGGGTGGATCACAAAGCCACGTTCACGGCCTACAGGTCCGCCCTGGTAAACGTTGCCCTGTAAGTGCTGGTTATTTTCCGGGTAAACAATTTCCAGTTTATCCAGTAGCGAGGTCACGCTTAAATCGGCAGGCTGATTAATAACTAAGCCCATAGCGCCTTCTTCATTGTGCTCGCAGATGTAGGTCACGGTCCGTTTAAACATTGGATCGTTCAGCATAGGTGTTGCTATCAATAAATGGTTCTGCAAACTGTTCATCGATTCACCGACTCCTTAACGATAATCTTTACTGATAACATGGGGGCGCATAGTTGAATTTCAATTCAGCTTTTCTTCTATGGCTTTAAAGACCAACTCAGCAATATTAATGTCATAGGCGTTTTCAATTTCGCGCATACAGGTTGGGCTGGTCACATTAATTTCTGTAATGCGGTCACCAATAACGTCCAGTCCAACAATAATGAGCCCACGTTTTTTCAATTCCGGTGCGACTTTACGAGCCAGAGCCCAGTCACTGTCCGACAAAGGCTGAGCGCGCCCGCTGCCACCGGCTGCCAGGTTGCCGCGAGTTTCCCCGGCGCTGGGAATACGTGCTAAAGAATAAGGCACAGGCTCACCATCAATAATTAAAATGCGCTTGTCGCCGTCTTTAATCTCTGGCAAGTACTTTTGTACCATGGCGTAGCGCTGGCCCTTTTCGGTCAGAGTTTCAATAATAACGCCTAAGTTACTGCCATCGGCACCGACTTTGAAAATTGAAGCGCCACCCATACCGTCCAGCGGTTTTAAAATCACCTCACCATGCTTTTTATGGAAAGCTTTAATGACATCCGCTCTGGAACTCACCAGAGTGTCGGCAATAGAATCCGCGAACCACGAGGTAAAGAGTTTTTCGTTGCAGTCACGCAGGCTCTGCGGTTTATTCACCACCAGGCTACCGCGTTGCTCGGCCAGTTCCAGAATTTGCGTGGCGTATAAAAACTCGCTGTCAAACGGTGGATCTTTACGCATCATAATGACGTCAAAATCTTCAAGCGGCCGGTATTCACTGTCGCTTAGGCTGTAAAAGTCCGTTTTTTGATCTTGAACGCGAACTTCCCGTGCAAAGGCCATTGGCTGACCGTTATCAATAACTAAGTCGCCCATTTCCAGATAAAAACACTGATAACCACGCGCCTGAGCTTCCAGCAATAAACGAAAACTGGTGTCTTTTTCGGTCTTAACGGTGGCGATAGGATCCATCACCATAGCTAACTTCTTCATGTAAACTCCTTTAGCTTAAGTCGCCAAACTGGTACTGCACGGCGGTTAGCGCTGAAAGCGCGGCGGTCTCTGTTCGTAGTATTCTTGGTCCTAAACGCATGGGTTTAAACCCTTGTTGCTCGGCGGCACTGACTTCAGTATCAGTGAATCCGCCCTCTGGACCAATCAATAATTGTATTCCCTTCTCGGCCTGCTGAAATGACGACAACGGCTGGGTGGCGGTTGGGTCTAACGTTAGGCGCAACCCTTCGAAGTCGCTTTCAATAAAGCCAGTGAGTTGCTGTGCTGGATTCACTTGTGGAACCACGCTACGGCCACATTGCTCGCAGGCAGAATGGACAATTTTCTGCCATTGCAGCTGTTTCTTCTCCAGCCTGTCGCCACTTAATTTAACACCGCAGCGCTCACTGAACAGCGGGGTAATTTCGGTTACCCCCAGTTCTACCGACTTTTGCAGTACAAAGTCCATACGGTCACCGCGCGAAACAACTTGTGCTAAATGAACATTGACCGATGACTCAGATGCGTTAGCCTGACTGTTGGTTGCAACAAATTGCGCGGATTTTTTTTGAACTGAGGTAATTTTCGCCTCGTAGTTCTGACCGTCACCGTTAAATAAAACAATGCTATCACCTACGTTCAAACGCAATACTTTGATCAGGTGCTGGAAAGCATCCGGACTCAATTCGGTTTCAGTTTGTAAGCTTATAGAGGCGGGGTGATAAATCCGCGGTACTCGCATGTCGTCAGCCTTATTCGGACTTTTAGACGTCCAGAAGTAGAAAAAAACAGAGTGATCGGTTACATTATGCAACCAGTATTAAACGATTTCATTAAAATTAAGGAATAGTGGGCATATGTCACGTCACCTGTTTACCTCAGAGTCAGTGTCCGAAGGGCATCCGGACAAAATTGCCGACCAGATATCCGATGCAGTTTTAGATGCAATTTTAGCAAAAGATCCTAAAGCCCGTGTTGCTTGTGAAACCTACGTGAAAACCGGCATGGTACTGGTTGGTGGTGAAATTTCGACAAAGGCCTGGGTTGATGTTGAAGACTTGGCGCGTCAAACCGTAAAAGATATTGGCTACCGGCACTCTGACATGGGCTTTGATGGTGCGTCCTGTGCTGTGTTAAACGCTATTGGTAAGCAAAGCGGTGATATCAATCAGGGCGTTGACCGTGCTAACCCGGAAGAGCAGGGCGCAGGTGATCAGGGCTTAATGTTTGGTTATGCTTCAAACGAAACCTCCGTTTTAATGCCGGCTCCTATTACTTACGCCCACCGCGTTATGCAGCGTCAGTCGGAAGTACGCAATAACGGTACACTGGACTGGTTGCGTCCGGACGCGAAAAGTCAGCTGACCTTCGTTTATGAAAACGGTAAGCCGGTGGCCATTGATACCGTCGTGCTCTCCACTCAGCACAGAGAAGATATTACTCAGGAAACGCTGCGCGAAGCGGTGATGGAAGAAATTATCAAGCCTGTATTGCCGGAGCAGTGGGTTTCAAAAGACACACAGTTTCACATTAACCCAACCGGTCGTTTCGTGGTCGGCGGGCCTATGGGTGACTGCGGGCTGACCGGGCGTAAGATTATTGTTGATACCTATGGCGGCATGGCTCGTCATGGCGGCGGCGCCTTTTCGGGTAAAGACCCGTCAAAAGTTGACCGCAGTGCAGCTTATGCCGCGCGTTATGTTGCTAAGAACCTGGTCGCTGCTGGTCTGGCTGAACGTTGTGAACTGCAAATTTCTTACGCTATTGGTGTGGCAGAGCCAACCTCTATCAGCATCGATACCTTCGGTACGTCGAAGCACTCAGAAGAGCAATTAATTGCGCTGGTGCGTCGTCATTTTGACTTGCGCCCATACGGATTAATCAAAATGCTTGACCTGGAACGCCCAATCTATAAACAGACAGCGGCATACGGGCATTTTGGCCGGGACAACTTGCCGTGGGAACAAACCGACAAAGCTGCCGATTTACAGGCTGATATTTAAACAAAATATTGCCTATAAATTTGCTTGTACCCCCTGAAATGTGGAGAATACGCGCATCGCAAGTTGCTCTTCATCTTCCAGGGGGTTTTTCATGTCAGAACGTCAATATCTCGCCAATGCTATCCGTGCGCTTAGTATGGATGCGGTTCAGAAAGCCAAATCAGGCCACCCCGGAGCACCCATGGGTATGGCAGATATTGCCGAAGTTCTCTGGCGTGACTACCTAAAACATAACCCTCACAACCCCAGCTGGGCTGACCGCGACCGTTTTGTGTTATCGAACGGACACGGGTCAATGCTAATTTACTCGCTATTGCACCTGTCCGGTTATGACCTGAGCATTGAAGACATTAAGCAGTTCCGTCAGTTAGACTCAAAAACCCCGGGTCACCCTGAATACGGCTATACCCCTGGTGTAGAAACTACAACCGGGCCGCTGGGACAAGGACTTGCAAATGCCGTAGGTATGGCGCTGGCTGAGAAAGTACTGGCTGCGCAATTTAACCGCGACAACCATGAAATTGTTGATCACCACACCTACACTTTCCTGGGCGACGGCTGTTTGATGGAAGGCATTTCGCACGAAGTTTGCTCTCTGGCCGGCACTTTAGGCTTAGGTAAGCTCATTGCCTTTTACGATGACAACGGCATTTCCATTGACGGAGAAGTGGAAGGCTGGTTTACCGACGATACCGCAAAACGTTTTGAGTCTTACGGCTGGCACGTAATTAATAAAGTTGATGGACACGATTCAGCTGCCATAACCCGTGCGATTGATGAAGCCCGTGCGAATGGAGACAAACCGACTCTTATTATCTGTAAAACCGTAATTGGCTATGGCGCACCGAACAAACAAGGTTCTGAGAGCTGCCATGGTGCCCCGCTGGGTGACGACGAAATTGCTGCTGCGCGTAAGCAACTGAACTGGCCACACCAAGCCTTTGAAGTACCGGCAGACGTATACCAAAAATGGTCTGCGGTGGATAAAGGTGCAGCGGTAGAGTCCTCCTGGAATAAGCGCTGGGTGGCGTATGAGCAGGAGTATCCGCAACTGGCAAAAGAATTGAAGCGCCGTTTAAATGGCGAACTGCCGGAAGGGTTTGAGAATACTGTGCATAACTACGCGAAGCAGTTACAGAGCAGCCCTGAAGCGGTAGCAACTCGTAAAGCCTCACTGAATGTACTGAATGAGTTTGGTCCTAAATTACCTGAGCTGTTGGGTGGCTCTGCCGACCTGGCCGGTTCTAACCTAACCTTATGGAACGACGCAAAAGGCATTACTGCCGACGACGCTAGTGGTAACTATGTGTTCTACGGTGTTCGTGAATTTGGTATGTCTGCCATTATGAACGGTGTGACTTTACACGGCGGCTTTAAAGCCTACGGCGCTACCTTTTTAATGTTTATGGAATACGCACGCAACGCCGTGCGTATGTCAGCGCTTATGAAGCAGCCCAGTATTTTTGTTTACACTCACGACTCTATAGGCTTGGGTGAAGACGGGCCGACGCACCAGCCTGTCGAGCAACTGGCTAACTTACGTCAGACACCAAACCTGCAGTGCTGGCGTCCGTGCGACCAGGTTGAAACAGCCGTAGCCTGGGGAGCCGCAGTACAAAGCAGTAAAACCCCATCGGCGTTAGTGTTCAGCCGTCAGGGCATGCAACAGCAAGAGCGCAATGACGACCAGTTAACGAACATTGCCCGCGGTGGTTATGTGCTGAAAGATTGTGACGGCGAGCCGGACGTTATTCTAATTGCTACGGGATCTGAAGTTGATTTAGCCGTTAACGCCTTTGAGCAACTGACTGATCAGGGTCATAACGTACGCGTTGTTTCTATGCCATCGACCAACGTGTTTGATATTCAGGATAATGAATACAAAGAGTCGGTGTTGCCATCCAGCGTTACGCGTCGAGTTGCCGTTGAAGCTGGTATTGCCGACTTCTGGTACAAATATGTTGGCCTTAACGGTGAAGTCGTTGGCATGACAACCTTTGGTGAATCTGCTCCGGCCGGCGACTTATACAAACACTTTGGCATTACCACAGAAAATACCGTGGCTGCCGCTAAACGTTTGTTGGGAGCTTAAATGAGCGAACCGGCTCGTATTGCGATTAATGGTTTCGGCCGCATTGGCCGAAGCTTTTTGCGCGCGCTGTACGAAAACGGCTATCGTGACAGTGTGCAGGTAGTGCTTATTAACGAGCCTGCGGCATCGGAAGCGATAGCGCATTTGCTTAAATACGACTCAAGCCACGGTCGCTTTGGAGAAAAAGTAACGCAGTCGGGTGATGCGCTGACGGTTGCCGGAGATGATATTGCTTTAACTCACCAGACTGAGATTGAAGCCATTGACTGGCGCGCTCATGAGGTTGATTTTGTTGTTGATTGTACCGGTGTATTTGGCAGTCAGGCCGACGGTCAGCTTTATCTGCAACAAGGCGTAAAACGTGTGCTGTTTTCTCATCCCGGCAAGCCGGACGTTGATTTCACCGCAATTTACGGTGTGAATGAAAAAGAGCTCACCGTTGACCATAAAGTGGTATCGAACGGCTCCTGCACAACAAACTGCATTGTACCGGTCATTAAAGTACTGGACGATGCTTTCGGAATAGACTCCGGTGCGATTACAACCATTCACTCGGCTATGCACGACCAGCAGGTTATTGATGCATACCATCCGGATTTAAGACGAACCCGCGCCGCCGGACGTTCTATTATTCCTGTAGACACCCGGCTGGCACGAGGCATTGAACGAATACTGCCGCACTTAGAAGGCCGTTTTGAAGCCATTGCCGTGCGCGTGCCAACCACCAATGTGACCGCTATGGATTTAAGCGTTACGCTAAACAGCGACGCCACTATTGAGCAGATAAACCAGGTTTTACGTGAGCAGAGCGAGCAGCAGCTGGCGGGCATACTGGATTACACCGAAGAGCCTTTAGTCTCAATAGATTTTAACCATGATCCACATTCATCCATTGTTGATGGCACGCAAACCCGCGTTAGTCATAAGCGACTGGTTAAGCTGTTATGCTGGTGTGATAACGAATGGGGTTTTGCGAACCGGTTGCTGGATACAGCAAAAACGATGGCTGAACAAACAGAACATTAAGCTTAGAGAGGATATCGCATGTCTGTCATTGCTATGACTGATTTGGATTTAAATAACAAACGCGTACTGATTCGGGAAGATTTAAACGTTCCGGTTAAGAATGGGAAAGTGACATCCGATGCGCGTTTAAAAGCCGCACTGCCCAGCATTCAGCAAGCGTTGAAAGCTGGCGCTAAAGTCATGGTAATGTCTCACCTTGGCCGTCCAACCGAAGGTGAGTACGATGAGCAGTTTTCGTTGCAACCCGTTGTTGATTACTTGCAAGAGGCGCTGGATTGCCCGGTGCGCTTATGTAAAGACTACCTCGACGGTATTGAATTAAAGGCCGGAGAACTGGTAGTTTTTGAAAATGTCCGCTTTAATGTTGGCGAAAAGAAGAATAACGACGAGCTTGCTAAAAAATTAGCCAGCTTATGTGATGTCTATGTAATGGACGCGTTTGGTACCGCGCATCGCGCTCAGGCATCCACTCATGGTGTGGCTAAATACGCCCCCGTTGCCTGCGCAGGGCCTTTGCTGGCTGGTGAATTAGAAGCTTTAGGTAAGGCTCTGGAAAATCCGAAGCGCCCGCTAGTGGCTATTGTCGGTGGTTCTAAAGTATCGACAAAACTGACGGTATTAGAGTCTTTGTCCGTTGTTGTTGACCAGTTAATTGTGGGCGGCGGTATTGCTAACACTTTTGTTGCGGCAGCAGGCCATAATGTGGGTAAGTCGCTTTACGAAGCGGACTTAACCGACGAAGCTAACCGTTTAATGGCGCAGGCAAAAGCTAAAGGCGGCGACATTCCATTACCTGTCGATGTAGTAACAGGTAAAGAGTTCAGCGCAGAAGCCAAGGCAGAAACTAAAGCCGTGAATGCTGTTGCTGACGACGATATGATTTTTGATATTGGTCCTGAAACCGCAGAGCAATTAGCGTCTATGCTGAAAAACGCAGGAACCATTGTCTGGAACGGGCCGGTTGGTGTTTTTGAATTTGAGCAGTTTGGGCATGGTACAAAAACCATAGCCGAAGCGATTGCGCAAAGCGATGCGTTCTCTATTGCCGGAGGTGGCGACACCCTGGCAGCAATTGATCAATACGCTATCGCTGATAAGATTAGTTATATCTCGACAGGTGGCGGGGCGTTCCTTGAATTCCTCGAAGGTAAAACATTACCAGCCGTTGCTATTTTACAAGAACGGGCTAAAGACGCCTGAACACAAGTTTTTTAATTAAGGAGTATTTTTATGGCCCTGGTGTCATTACGACAGTTACTAGACCATGCCGCAGAACACGATTACGGCGTACCGGCGTTTAACGTCAACAACTTAGAGCAAATGCGCGCAATTATGCAAGCCGCCGATGCCACTGACAGCCCGGTTATCGTGCAGGCCTCAGCTGGTGCTCGTAAGTACGCCGGAGCACCTTTCCTGCGCCACTTAATTCAGGCTGCGGTTGAAGAATGGCCTCATATTCCGGTGGTTGTTCATCAGGATCACGGTACTTCGCCAGCGGTATGTCAGCGTTCTATTCAACTGGGCTTTAGCTCGGTAATGATGGACGGCTCATTGCTGGACGATGGCAAAACGCCTGCAGAGTACGATTACAATGTAAAAGTAACCAGACAGACCGTAGAAATGGCCCACGCTTGTGGTGTTTCTGTGGAAGGTGAACTGGGTTGTCTGGGGTCACTGGAAACCGGTGAAGCTGGCGAAGAAGACGGTGTTGGCGCCGAAGGCAAGTTGTCGCACGAACAGCTACTGACCGACCCTGAAGAAGCGGCTGAATTTGTTAAAGCAACGAATGTTGACGCGCTGGCAATTGCCTGCGGTACGTCACACGGTGCTTACAAGTTTACTCGTCCGCCAACAGGCGATATTTTAGCCATTGACCGCATTAAAGAGATTCATCGTCGCATTCCGGGTACACACTTAGTTATGCATGGCTCATCATCTGTACCGCAGGAATGGCTGAAAATTATTAACGAATTTGGCGGCGAAATTCCGGAAACCTATGGTGTACCGGTTGAACAAATTCAGGAAGGTATCAAACACGGCGTTCGCAAAGTGAACATTGATACCGATTTACGTTTGGCTTCAACGGGTGCTATTCGTCGTCATTTGGCCGAGAATCCGTCAAACTTTGATCCGCGCAAATTCTTTACCGCGGCAACTAAAGCGATGGAAGACATTTGTCGCGCGCGCTATGAAGCCTTTGGTTGTGCGGGTATGGCGAGTAAAATAAAGCCAATTAATTTAGAAACAATGTTTCAGCGTTACGAAAACGGCGAATTAGACGCCATAGTTAAGTAATTAAGAACTTTATAAAAGATACAGATACGAGGTTAGTGTGCGACTTTCTTTATTATTCGCTAGTTTGTTTTTACCCGTTGTAGCAAGTGCGCAAACGTTTATGTTTGACGATGCTGACGACATTGATACTGAAACCGTAGAAGAGTGGGAAGCCAGCGCCGAATTCGGCCTGCTTTACACCTCAGGTAACACTGAAACAGAAAGTCTGAAAGGCAAGTTTACCGCATCGCGGGACGTGCAGAACTGGCGCCATAAAGGCGTATTCGATTATTACACCTCGGAGCAGAAAGATCAGGATACAGGTGAAATGAACGAAACTGCAGACCGGATGTTCATTTCGGCGCAGAGTAACTATAAGTTTGCACCTGATAGCCGCGATTCATTATTTGTCTTCGGTTCCTATGAAGAAGATGAATTCAGTGGTTTTAACTATCAGGCTACTGTCGCAACGGGTTATGGTGCTCGTTATCGTTATGATCAAGACATTTACGCCGACTATGAAATTGGTCCCGGTTATTCACGCACCAAACCTGTGCAGGTTGAAGGTGAGCCGCCGGTTGAATCCGATGGCTCAATGATTCTGCGTGTAGCTGGTAGCTTAAACTGGAAAATCAGTGAAAACTCACGTTTCAGCGCCTTACTTTCTTCTGAAGTTGGTGAAGACAATACGAAGAGTAAAGCCGAGTTGTCAGTCTCAGCGAACATCAACAGTTCGCTGGCTATGAAGGTGTCACTGGGAGCAAATCATAACTCTCAGGTTGCTGATGAAACTATCGAGAAACTTGATACTGAAACAGCTGTTACGCTGGTTTATTCTTTCTAAGAAAACTTAGCGCTATACCTCAGAAAACCTCAGAGCCGTGGCAATTGCCGCGGCTTTTTTCATTAAGCTGTCACAAAACCGTCTTAAGCTAGCCCCGTGATATCAACTGGGCTTATTTATGCGCGTTTCAACTTTTAGTCGTGTCTCTTCTTTTTCTTTGCTGGGTTTGTCGTTAGTTTTTTTGTCAGCTCTTATCTGGGCTAATAATCAATTAAAGCATTTTGAACAGCAGCAGAATATTTACTCATCGATAAAAGAGAAACTGATGGTTGAAGTAGTCACTGAGCTCAGTGGTTATCTGCAATCGGGTAATGCGCTTTTATTGAATCAAGCCGAGGCCTCGGTGAATGAGGTGAACGCCCAGCTTGGTACACTGAATTTAGCCTCCACTTCGGTTATGCAAGAACAACTGGATATCATCCGCAGCCGAATTTCTGATGACTACCGCGCCATAGGTAAACTTTCTGGTCAGGAGGCTGCTCTGCTGGTAAATGCCGAGCGGTCTCTATTCAACGAGTTGTCGCGTTTGTTTGACTACGTGCAAAAAGGCAGCAGCAATAACCCGGCGGCTGCCGAACGTTATCAAAGTATCGGTAGCGACTTAGTGTTATTAATTGCTGACCTGGTGCATACGCGGGAACGTTTATCCAACGGGGAAGCGCAGGAGCAGGCATTAGAGCAAGTGCTTAGCGCGATGCAAAAAGAAATATCCCGGTTGCAGCAGTTACCCAAGCTGGGTGTAAAAGAAGAGCTTCCCGACCAGTCAATGATGCTTGTGCCAAGAGAAGCCAAAGAGTTGGGTCCGAAAATTATTTCAGAAATGAACAGCTTAATTCAGCGATACCCAAAAGAGCTGTCCTCTACATTACAGCTTATTCAGTCGAGACGTGAAGCCTTTGCTTCAATTTCCGATGACATTGCCAACATTCAATCGCTGGCCGTAAAAGTAGAACAGAGCCTCTTGAAAGACCAGCAAGCCAGCCTGATGCAGATAAAGCTGAGTCTTGTGGCTTTGGTGGCGGTGCTATTGGTGTTTGCCATACTGAACTTTGTGTTACTCAAACGCATGGTTCTGACCCCTCTGCGAAGCTTACGCAATGCCATGGAAACTTTACTGGTTAAGCAGGAACTCAACTATTTACCTAACGCCGATCGAGACACCGAGATGGCGGAGATTGCCCGGTTCTTTAACGGCATACTCGAGCAGACTCAGCTTCGCGACGAAGAAAAGTCCCAGCAAATGACTGTGGTCAACGAAGCCCTGAAGCGAGTAATACAAGAGCTGCAACACATTGTGCAATCCTCTGCCAACACGCAGTCATCTGCATCGGTCACTATTCACGGTATTACCGAGCTGAGTGAGTTAACCGACGAGTTAAATCAGTGCACTCGTACCCTGGAAAAGAATGCACTGGATACTCAAGATTCAATGAAACAGAGCCGTCAGCATATTCTTAAATTAAGAGATGCCTCAGAGCTGAATGAAAAAGCCATAGAAACAGCCAAACGCTCCGCCGAAGAGTTGGATCACTCGGTAAAAGAGGTAAAAGACGCGCTCTCCATTATCTCAGGCATTGCCGACCAGACCAATTTGCTGGCGCTGAATGCCGCCATTGAAGCTGCCAGAGCGGGTGAGCAGGGCCGTGGTTTTGCGGTGGTGGCTGATGAAGTCCGGCAGCTGGCGCAGAAAACACAGTCCTCTCTTGGTGGCATTAATGACTCTCTGAATCAGCTGACGGAGGCATCGCTTTCTATTGAAAGTGGCTACCAGGAAATTGCCGAAGCAAGTCATTCGCAACAGCAATTCGTTGAACGCCTGGTGGAAACTGCAAATGAGGTTTCTGCTCAGGCGCAGGCTTCAACCGAAGAAGCTAAAACGTCATTCCGGTTGGCGGAACAGCAGACAGACAAAGTGAACGGATTCTCAGTGCAGTTACAGCAATTAGTAAACGAAATGGACAACGCACACCAGTTGTTAAGACAAGTAGAAGCTGAGGTGGATACTCAGCGAACTCAAATAGAACGGGCGTTCAGTGAGTGATGAATTAATCAAATCTTACGGTTCCCTTTACCTTTAGATTTCGCTAACATTCGCCGCAGCTAACATCGGCTGAAAAAATCGGATAATGTTATGTCAGTGAACTCATTTCTTGGGGTATTTGCAAAGTCCCCTATTAAACCGATGATTGAGCACATGGACGAAGTGCACCGCTGCGCCTATGCGCTTAAAGATTTCTTTAAAGCGGTTTATTCGAAGGATTGGAAGAGCGCAGAAGTGGCTCGTGCAACCATCGTAAAACACGAATCAACCGCGGATGATATGAAGCGTAAAATCCGTCTGAACCTCCCCAGTGGCTTATTTATGCCTGTAGAGCGAGCCGACTTGCTTGAACTTGTCTCTCAACAGGACAAAATTGCCAATAAAGCCAAAGACATCTCCGGTCTGGTTACGGGGCGTGAATTGGTTATTCCCGAGCCTCTGGTTAAAGATTTTGATGCTTACTTAAACCGTTGTCTGGATGCAACCGATAAAGCCCGCGAAACCATCGGCGAGTTTGATGACTTGCTGGAAACCGGCTTTAAAGGCCGTGAACGAGACCTTGTCGATAACTTCATTATAGAACTTGATGCCATTGAAGCCGACACCGATCAACTTCAAATTAAACTGCGTCAGGATCTACGCAAAATCGAGCTCGATATGAACCCTGTAGATGCGATGTTCTTATACCGTATTCTCGACTGGGTTGGCGACTTAGCTGACCTGGCTGAACGAGTCGGTGCACGTTTCGAACTAATGCTAGCGCGCGTCTAAGCGGAGTCTGACTTATGGATATTATTTCTAGCTATAGCCTCCTGCTTATCGGGATGGCCGCGGTTTTCGGTTTCTTTATGGCCTGGGGTATTGGGGCAAATGACGTTGCCAACGCTATGGGAACGTCGGTTGGTTCTAAAGCTCTGACAATAAAACAAGCAATTCTCATTGCTATGGTTTTTGAGTTTGCCGGTGCCTATTTGGCCGGCGGCGAAGTTACCTCAACCATTCGAAAAGGCATTATTGATTCCGGCTACTTCGTTAATCAACCAGAACTGCTTGTGTTCGGTATGATTTCGGCGTTATTAGCTGCCGGGTTCTGGCTCTTAATTGCCTCTTATCTGGGGTGGCCGGTATCAACCACTCACTCCATTATTGGCGCTATTGTTGGTTTCTCCGCCGTTGGCGTTAGCATGGAGTCGGTTCAGTGGATGAAAGTGGGAGGTGTCGTTGGAAGCTGGGTCGTCACTCCGGCTATATCCGGGTTCATTGCATACCTCATATTTATGAGTGCACAGAAGCTCATTTTTGATCGTTCTAATCCGTTAGCAATGGCTAAGCGCTATGTGCCTTATTATATGGGGTTAGCGGGCTTTGTACTGTCGTTGGTCACTATTAAAAAAGGTCTTAAGCACGTAGGGCTGAACCTTGGCAGCATTGAAGGTTACCTGTGGGCATTAGGTATTGCGGTACTGGTCTTTGCTATTGGTAAGATGGCAATTGGACGTCTTAAGTTTAACCCTTCAGACGACAAAGACATGCACTACACCAACGTGGAAAAAGTCTTTGCGATATTAATGGTTGTAACCGCCTGTGCTATGGCCTTTGCTCATGGTTCAAATGACGTTGCTAACGCTATCGGGCCGCTGGCCGCTGTAGTGAGCGTAGTTACCAGCGGTGGTGATATTGGCAGTAAAGCGACATTAGCCTGGTGGGTATTACCTTTAGGCGCTGTTGGTATTGTGGCTGGTCTTGCTATGCTGGGTAAACGCGTTATTGCCACCATTGGTAACGGTATTACGCACTTAACCCCAAGCCGTGGTTTTGCAGCGGAATTAGCTGCTGCGTCAACCGTGGTTCTTGCCTCAGGTACCGGATTGCCAATATCAACCACGCAAACTCTGGTAGGTGCAGTGTTAGGTGTCGGCATGGCGCGCGGTATTGCCGCTCTGAATCTTGGTGTTGTTCGCAATATCGTTATTTCATGGGTGGTTACACTGCCGGCGGGTGCTATTATGTCGATTATTTTCTTCTACATTTTAAAAGCAATTTTCGGCGTAGCATAAACTTGCGATAAACGGGCAGCCTGCAACAGTGACAGGCTGCCTACTTTCCAGTAAAATCCGCGCTTCACTACATCTCGCAATTACAGCACGGATATGTCAGATACCAATCATTCTACTTTAAAAGTCAGTGACTTTTCATTTGAGCTACCCGATGAGCTTATTGCCCGCTATCCGCAGGAGCAACGCAGTGCCAGTAGGTTGCTCTCGGTAAAAGCCAATGAAAACAGAATTGAGCATAAATACTTTAAAAATATTGTGGATGAGATAAACGCTGGCGACTTGTTGGTATTTAATGATACCCGGGTTATTCCTGCACGTTTGCTGGGCGAAAAAGTGTCCGGTGGTAAAGTTGAGGTTTTGGTTGAACGTTTGCTGGACGACCATCGCGTGCTTGCTCATGTCCGCGCTAACCGCGCACCCAAAGCGGGTGCCGAATTGCTGCTGGAAGGCCAGGTAAAAATCACTATGCTGGCGCGCCACGACGCACTCTTTGAACTGAAGTTTGAACATGACGAGACTGTGCTCGAACTACTTGAGCAATACGGGCATATGCCATTACCACCGTACATTGACCGTCCGGATGAAAGTTCTGACAAAGAGCGTTACCAAACCGTTTATAACCGCGAGCCGGGTGCCGTTGCTGCCCCTACCGCCGGTCTGCATTTTGACGACGAAATACTGCAACAACTGCGCGATAAAGGCGTGAACTTCGCCTATGTTACCCTGCACGTAGGCGCCGGAACCTTCCAGCCGGTGCGTGTGGAAGACATTAACGACCATGTTATGCACAGCGAATACGCGAAAGTCAGTGCTGAAACCTGTAATGCCATTAAGCAGACCAAATCCTCGGGGGGCCGGGTTATTGCTGTAGGCACAACCTCGGTTCGTTCGCTGGAATCGGCTGCTCAGGCATCAACTAACGAAACCATTGAACCGTTTTTTGATGACACCGATATTTTTATTTATCCGGGTTATGAATTTAAAGTGGTCGATAGCATGATAACCAACTTTCACCTGCCCGAGTCTACGCTCATTATGCTGGTTTCGGCATTTGTTGGTCGTGATTTAATTATGAATGCTTATAATGAAGCCATTAAAGAGCGCTATCGCTTTTTTAGCTACGGCGACGCCATGCTGTTACAGCGCTAAACTTAATACACTGAAGTGAATACTTATGACAATGAAATTTGAATTAGACAAAACCAGTGGTCGCGCGCGTCGTGGGCGCATGGTGTTTGGACGTGGAACCGTGGAAACGCCAGCGTTTATGCCGGTAGGTACTCTGGGTACCGTAAAAGGTATGACACCAGAAGAGGTAAAAGACACCGGCGCACAAATCTGCCTGGGTAATACCTTTCACCTAATGCTGCGTCCGGGTACGCAAATTATCCAGCAGCACGGTGACTTGCACGACTTTATGAACTGGGACAAGCCTATTCTGACCGACTCTGGCGGCTTTCAGGTATTCAGTCTGGGTGAGCTTCGTAAAATTACCGAAGAGGGTGTGACTTTCCGTTCGCCCATTAACGGCGAGAAAATACTGCTGACCCCGGAAAAGTCTATGCAGGTTCAGCGTGAGCTGGGCTCAGACATTGTCATGATATTTGACGAATGTACGCCTTTCCCGGCCACTCAGGGCGAAGCGCGCAGTTCAATGGAGCTTTCGCTACGCTGGGCCGAACGCTCTAAACAAGAGCACGGAGACAGCAAAGCAGCGTTGTTCGGTATTATTCAGGGCGGCATGTACGAAGAGTTGCGCGATATTTCTCTGAAAGGCCTGACCGATATCGGGTTCGACGGTTATGCTATTGGTGGTTTGTCGGTTGGCGAACCGAAAGAAGATATGATGCGCATTTTAGAGCACACTGCGCCGCAAATGCCTGAGCAAAAACCTCGCTATTTGATGGGTGTGGGCAAGCCGGAAGACTTAGTTGAAGCTGTGCGTCGAGGCATTGATATGTTTGACTGCGTTATGCCAACCCGTAATGCACGTAATGGTCACTTATTTATTAGCACTGGCGTAGTAAAAATCCGTAATGCAGTGCACCGTACGGACACCTCTCCGCTAGATGAGAACTGTGACTGCTACACCTGTAAAAATTATTCACGGGCGTACTTACATCATTTGGATCGCACTAACGAGATGCTGGGGTCACGCCTGAATACCATTCATAACCTGCGCTTTTATCAAAAAGTAATGAGTGATATGCGTGACGCACTGGATGCCGGTACTTTTGATGACTATGTAAAAGAGTTTTATCGCTTAAGAGATCAATCCGTCCCTGCACTGGGCTGAGACTTATCGATTTCAGTACGTAATTGCTGGTAGCGATCGACACCAGGCTGGTGCTTGATCGCTGCCTCTAGTGAATTTAGTGCAGATGCTCTCCATCGTTCAACTAAATGTGGCTGTTCGCTATTAAGTTCAGCAAGACCTAAATACATTTCTGCCCGCAAATAATGGGCTGCCGCTTTTTCTTCATAGGTATCCGGGTTACCCAGTTCGTTAATTGCATTAAGCAGCATAGTCGTGCGTTGTGAGCGGGTAAAAATGTTGCCTGAGCTCAGCACAAAGTGAGCGCGTTCGGAATGGTACTTCAACAGCTCCGGACTGCTTGCTACAGCGTCGTCGAAGTGGGTAAGTGCTAACTCAGCCTGCACCACCGCCTGTTGAAGCTGGCCGCCTTTGGCAAGATGTCGTGAATAATGAGCAAAGACAAGCGCATGCGCGTATTGGTTCTGTTCAATCGAGTAGCCGTCCAGCAGGTGGCGGTTTGTCTGTTCCCGCAGAAAAATGAACAAAACAAAAATAATAACTAAAATGGCGGCGCCACCAGCTCCCAGCCAAAAGAAGCGTTTTCTTAACTGATAATGACGGAGCCAGCCATTCAGCTCTTGCTGAAGCTCGCGGCAATGCAGAAAACCTTCGTTTGGTTCAGCCGAGAGCGCCTTTTGTATTATGCGGCTGAGTTCGGCAGGAAGCCGGTTGCGGTGCGTTATTGGGTGCAGAAAAAACTGCTCCGGTTTCATGTTGGTCAATAACAATAACAGTAACGCGCCCAGTTGATATATATCGCGCTTAATTGTGGTGGGTGAGCTCGGCGCCGCAATACTCAAATCAACCAGAACCGCGGAATTATTGCACTCGTCTTCAGTATTGTCTGCCGAGCGGATCATAATGTTCTGGGCGGTAATATCGTTGTGTGCGTATCCGGCCTCGTGCATGCGACAAACTCCGTCAGTCAGCGACTTAACCACCTTGGCTGCCTCATAGACAGACAGGCAGCTGCGTTGCTTACTTAAAGGTTTGCCTTCAATGTATTCAAGCACCATAAACAATGAGGAGGAAGAGACTTCTGGTTCGCCAACATCAAACACCCGGCAAAGAGCAGGGTGGTCAACGCTGGATAACAAACGCGCTTCATTTACCAACCGGTGTCGGCTGACAATAGAGGGCGAGCGGGCAAACTTAATTGCAACCGTGCGTTTTAAACGCTGGTCGTAGGCCTTATAGACCAGGCCACTACCGCCTTGTCCCAGTAACTTTATTGACTGGTAACGTGCTGGTATTGGATAGGGAAAATTGTTGTCCGGATGTACCTCAGCCAAACTTGTATCCTTACTACTTAAGCTCAAATCCAGTCTAACGATGACAAACACCAAACAACAGGTTTTGAGGAAGAGCTTACAGTGTACGCATTAAATGACGTCAATTGACATCAAATAAAAATAATTGGCCTGTGGCTTAAAAAACCTTAGATATAAGCTATGATGAGTTTCATAAAAATAATAAAGCAGGGGTTAACACTGATGCGGGAGAACAGCGATGTTTTGGCAAACAGTGGATTCAGGCAGTCCGTCGAAGTCCAGATTAAAGATAAGCAGAGCTATAAACGCTTAAATATGACGCTGGTGGGTCAACAGCATCCTGATTATCTTATTCTGGAACTTTCCAGACAGTATTGCTGGCAAGATATCTTGCCAATGCTGGCTACAGAAAAGAATGTTGCAATAAAAACGGTCTCTCCAAAAGGTGAGCAGGTAACCGGCGTAGTCGACATTCTCCATATTACCCAATACCCGCAAAAACTTCTGTTTGTCAGTTACCCCAGAAATGCCAGTGTGGAAATTCTGCGGTCTTCGCCAAGGGTTGGAGTAAACTGCGATGCAAGACTCCAGTTGCAGCTAAAAGATAAACTCGGTGAACCTCTAACCGGGAAAATTGTGGATATTTCCAATAAAGGTATCGCATTCAATTACTTTGGCACCTCACCGGTTAATATCGAGGACAGCAGAGGCTTAGAAGCTGAAGTCAGAGTCAAAACAGACGACGAAACCATTTTGCTTCAGCAGTTAATAACCCGAAGCATCAGGTCGGTCGGCCCGCAGTTATGGCAACTTGGTTTGTCGTACAAAGAAAAACCAAATAATTTACAGGATTTAGTCAGTAAGCTTTTCCTGCACTCTACGCCAGTCCGCGAACTGCTTAGCGATAATGACCCTGGATGGGATGCTTCGGATAACACTTTACAAGGCGAATCTGAGTCGGTACAATTCAGCACCAATTGAACCCGTAGTGGTTAATTTTTAACCGAAACAGATAATTTACCCGAGGTGATTTTTTAATGCCAGTCGTTAAAGTGAAAGAAAACGAGCCGTTTGACGTAGCTTTGCGTCGCTTTAAGCGCTCTTGTGAAAAAGCAGGTGTTCTCTCTGAAGTTCGTCGTCGCGAGCACTATGAAAAGCCGACTTCAGAGCGTAAGCGCAAGAAAGCTGCTGCGGTAAAGCGTCACGCGAAAAAACTGTCTCGTGATAACGCTCGTCGTACTCGTCTTTACTAAGACCATACCTACGACAATTTGAGTGTTCACTTTTCCGTAAAGTGCTGAAAGCCGTGACTATATCGTCGCGGCTTTCGTGTTTCTGCTACTTTTTGTTTTCGCAACTTTCTTGTTTTCGCAACTTCGGTATTGAAACAATATGGCAGGCCTGATCCCCAAAAGCTTTATCCATGATTTGCTCGAACGAGCAGACATTGTTGAAATAGTTGATAGCCGCGTACCGTTGAAAAAGGCCGGTAGAAACCATCAGGCCTGTTGCCCGTTCCATAATGAGAAAACACCGTCGTTTACCGTTAGCCAGGACAAGCAGTTTTACCATTGCTTTGGCTGTGGAGCGCACGGTAACGCTATTGATTTTCTGATGGAGTTTGACGGCTTAAACTTCCCCGATGCGGTGGAAGAACTGGCCGGCATTATGGGAGTTGAGGTTCCTCGGGAACAACCGGAGAACCCTCAGTTAGCACAAAAGAAGCAGCAACAGGTGCAGGATGACTCCGAGCTTATGAGTAAAACAGCTCGTTTTTTCCAGCATCAGTTAAAGCACCATGAAAACTCAAAGCGGGTTATAGATTACTTAAAAGGTCGGGGCTTAAGCGGCGAAACGGTAAAACGCTTTCAAATTGGCTATGCACCGGACGCCTGGGACAGCCTGCTAAGTACGTTTGGCAGCTCGGCCCCGCAACGCCAGCAGTTACTGGAATTAAAGCTTATTAACCGCAACGAGAAAGGTCGGCATTACGACTTTTTTCGTGACCGGGTCATGTTTCCTATTCATGACCGGCGTGGCCGGGTGGTGGGCTTTGGCGGTCGCATTATTGATGGCGACGGACCCAAGTACTTAAACTCTCCGGAAACCCGACTGTTTCACAAAGGCAGTGAGTTATACGGTTACTGGCATATGCAGCAGGCCGTAAGGAAACCAGAACAGGTTTGTATTGTCGAAGGCTATATGGACGTGGTGGCTTTGTCCGAAGCGGGCATTCACTACGCCGTTGCGTCTTTGGGTACGGCTACTACCAGTGAACAATTACAGCGGTTATTCCGTACTAGTGGCAGAATTGTTTGTTGTTACGACGGTGACCGCGCAGGCCGCGACGCCGCCTGGCGTGCATTAGAAAATGCCTTGCCACTGTTGCGCGACGGTCTGGATATGGCGTTTCTGTTCTTGCCGGAAGGTGAAGACCCAGATTCAGTTGTGCGCGAGCACGGCGCCGAAGCCTTTGAACGTGAATTAAAAAAGGCGACACCATTCACTGAATATTTCTTCGAGCATTTACAGGCCGACATTGACGTTAGTAGCGACGCCGGACGCTCTCAATTACTGAATATTGCAAAACCCTTAATTGAGAAAGTGGCTAGTGAATATTATCGCGACACCTTAATGCAGCGGTTAGCAGAAAAGCTTCGCCGCGAAACGTCGCAACTGGAGCGTCAGTTTGAAAAGCCGCAACGTCAGTCGCAACCAAAAGAAAGCGTAAAAATGACGCCGTTACGCAAAGCTATTGCTTTGTTACTGCAGTACCCGCAACTGGCGCAGTCGGTTCCGGTTCGTGAAGAACTGTTAGAGCTGCAGGTTAGCGGCATTGATTTACTAATTGCTTTGCACAAGCAGTGTGCAGAACGACAAATGACCACAGCGCAGGTGTTAGAAGGCTGGCGCGATACCGAGTTTTACCAGCCTTTGCAGAAACTCGCGTTATGGCAACATCAGCTTGACGAAGACAACGTTGAGCAAGAATTTAACGATATATTTATTTATCTAATTGACCAATATTTTGAGCAGCGCGCGAACGCACTTTTAAAGAAAGAGCAGGAAGGCGCATTAACACGAGTTGAGCGTCAGGAATATCAGACGCTGATTCAGTATTTGAGTAAGGCAAGATAGTACATCTGGGTACGCCTTACGCTAGCTTCAAAATCAGTATTCTGATATACTATTTGGTCATTTTGGATACTCTACATTCACAGTCACAGGTGGAACGTCTGTATGCAGCAGAATCGGCAATCGCAACTTAAGGTCCTTATTGCGAAAGGCAAAGAACAAGGGTTTTTGACATTTGCTGAGGTCAATGACCATTTACCTCAGGAAATTGTTGATTCCGATCAGGTTGAAGACATTATTCGCATGATCAACGACATGGGTATTCGCGTGTTTGAAAGCGCACCCGATGCCGATGATCTGATGATGGCAGAAAGTGCTGCAGATGAAGACGCTGCCGAAGAAGCCGCGCAAGCATTAGCCTCTGTCGATGGCGAAATTGGTCGCACAACTGACCCAGTGCGCATGTACATGCGTGAAATGGGTACCGTTGAGCTACTGACTCGTGAAGGCGAAATTGACATTGCCAAGCGTATTGAAGAAGGCATTAACCAGGTTCAGTGCTCTGTTGCTGAATACCCTGAAGCCATTAACTTCTTGCTTGAGCAGTGGGATTCCTACGAAGCCGAAGAGCTGCGCTTAACCGACATTATTTCCGGATTCATCGACCCAGACGAAGTAGACGAAGCGCCAGTAGCTGCTACTAACGTGGGTTCTGAACTTCCAAGCGAAGAGCTGGAAAAAGAAGACGACGATGATGACGAAGACGAGGAAGAAGCGGATACCGGTATTGATCCGGAATTTGCACGCAGCAAATTTAATGCACTGCGCGAACAATACGAAGCGACACGTCAGGCCATTGCTAAACATGGTCGTGATGGCGCGGGCGCTCGTGTTGAAATCGACAAGTTAAGCGACTTATTCAAACAGTTCCGTTTGGTTCCTAAGCAATTTGACCGTTTGGTTAAAGATATGCGTGCCATGATGCAGCGTGTTCGTGTGCAGGAACGTATTATTATGAAGATAAGCGTTGAACAGGGCGAAATGCCTAAACGCAACTTCATGAAAGCTTTTGCTACCCATGAAAACAACATGGCCTGGGTTGATAAAGAAATTGACTCTGGTGCGAGCTACTCCGACACCTTGAAAGAAGTTCGCGGCGAAATTGAACGCTGCGTAAACAAGCTGGTTGATGTAGAACGTGAAACTGGCTTAACCATTGGTAAGGTTAAAGAAATTAACCGTCGCATGTCCATTGGCGAAGCCAAAGCGCGCCGTGCGAAAAAAGAGATGGTTGAAGCTAACCTGCGTTTGGTTATCTCTATTGCGAAAAAATACACCAACCGTGGCTTACAATTCCTGGACTTAATTCAGGAAGGTAACATTGGTTTGATGAAAGCCGTGGATAAATTCGAATACCGCCGTGGTTATAAGTTCTCAACTTATGCAACCTGGTGGATCCGTCAGGCAATTACCCGTTCAATTGCGGACCAGGCGCGTACTATTCGTATCCCGGTTCATATGATTGAAACCATCAATAAGCTGAACCGTATTTCTCGCCAAATGTTGCAGGAAATGGGTCGCGAGCCACTGCCGGAAGAACTGGCAGAGCGCATGATGATGCCGGAAGACAAAATTCGCAAAGTACTTAAAATAGCGAAAGAGCCTATTTCAATGGAAACCCCAATTGGCGACGATGAAGATTCGCATCTGGGTGACTTTATTGAAGACAACACGCTGGACTTGCCAATTGACTCGGCAACATCAGAAAGCCTGCGTAACTCGGTTCGTGATGTACTTGGTGGTTTAACAGCACGTGAAGCTAAAGTATTGCGTATGCGCTTTGGTATTGATATGAATACCGACCATACTTTAGAAGAAGTGGGCAAGCAGTTTGACGTGACACGTGAACGAATTCGTCAAATTGAAGCCAAAGCATTAAGAAAGCTTCGCCATCCAAGCCGCTCAGAGCAGCTTAAATCGTTCTTGGATGAGTAAGATATTCTCTGACAAAGGAGGCAGCATGGGTAACAACCGTGACAATTGGCCGAAACGTATTATTGACTCGCATTTGCACATTTATGATGACGAGTTTCCGCTAATTGAAAACCAAGGTCATATCCCTGAGCCTTTTTACATTGATGACTATCGTAACCTGGTACGAGGCATGCCTATTGAAGGTGGAGTCATTGTGTCAGGTTCGTTCCAGGGTTTTGAACAGCGCTACCTGAAAGCCGCACTGGAAAACCTGGGCAACAACTTTGTGGGTGTTACCCAGTTGCCGGGAACCGTTAGCGATGAAAAAATTCAGCAATTGAAAGAGCACGGCATTCGCGGTGTGCGCGTTAACTTAAAACGCGGTGTGCATCGTGATATTGAAGGTATTGTTGATTTTGGTAAGCGCATTTGGGACTTAGCCGGATGGCACCTGGAAATATATGTTGACAGCCGCGAGCTGGACGACATGGTTCCTACGCTGCTTAAATTGCCGAAACTCAGTGTTGACCATTTAGGTATGGCGAAGTCTGGCCTGTCCCAGGTTCGTCGTTTAGCTGAAGGTGGCGTAAAAATTAAAGCCAGTGGTTTTGGTCGTACCGAAGTGAATATTGAAGAGGCTATTAAAACCCTGAATGAAACGAACCCGGACGCGTTGATGTTTGGTACCGATTTACCGGGCACGCGCAGTAATCGTTCATTCGAGCCTTCAGACATCACTAATATTGTGAATGCTCTGGATAGCGAAGAGGCAGTTGATAAAGTCTTTTATCAAAATGCCCGCAGTTTTTACAATTTACCTTAAAAACAGAGAGTGAGGTAAGTGCAGTCTCTCTCATCTCACACTAAATATAACCGCCGTCTGGCTATTGCGTTAATTGCAGTGGCTGTCGGCGGTTTGTTAGTTGCGTTCTGGTTTTCGGCAAGCGAAACCCTGCAGCGCAATCAAAATGCCATGAGCCGTTCCTGCCAGAATGTGCAATTAGCGGTAAATAGCCTTTTCCCTGCTTCTGAATCACCGCAACAACAAGTAGCCAACCCCGACTTAATGCATCAGGCACTCAGCGACGCTATAGCGGATACTCAGGGCGTTAAAGGTGGTTTCTGGCACACAGCCCAAGGCTTTATGGGTTTCGCATTCCCTACCAGCGGCAGTAGCGCCTCGGAAATTGGCATTAGTAATGACGATGTTCCTATTGTCCGTTCTGCAGTACAGCGCTCATTAGAGCAGCAGCGCGAGGTGGTCTCGGTACAGTCGAATGACCGGGTCGCGACAGTAGTCGCTGCTTGCCCCGAGACAAACCATTACAACCTGGGCATTTGGCTTAAAAAAGAAGTACAGCTGGTACCTGCCGACTTCTCTATTATTGTAAGCGTACTGTTTGTGTTGCTTGCCATTATTGGCGGCATACTGGTGGTGTGCGAGTCGGTATTTAACCGCAACTGGCACTCTGAACGTGACCGCATTGTGGCGCAGGCTGAAGACAGCTCTCAGGCCGTTACCGTAACCACTGAAATACCAGAAATACAGCCGTTGTTGTTGCTGTTGTATCAGGCGCGTCAGAAAATTCAGGCCAAAGAGCGTGAGCTTAGCCAGCAGATGAACAAAGTTATTATGGCTAACCAGAAAACGCTGGTAGGGCGCATTGCCCGCTCAATGACAGCGCTGGCATTAACTGATCTGGAAGACATGCAGCGCAAGCTCTCAAAAATGAGTGAAGACGACATTAAGCGCAAGGTTTCGCAGCTAACCGAACTGTTTAATTCGTTTGAGAAAGTTACCTCAGAAATGGGCAATGGCAAAACCGTGTCACTGGATGTAGAAGACTTTCTGCAGAACCTAGCCGACTACCACGAAGGCCATGGTAACGAAAAAGATATTACGCTAACCGCCATAGCAGAAAAAGGGCTGAAGCTAGAGGCCGACCCATTACTTGTGCGCTTTGCAATGGACTACTTAATACGCCATATAATGAGCTTTGTGCCGGTAAATTCCGAAATTATGCTGCAGGCAACCACCGAAGAAAACTTTATAAAAATTGCCGTTAGCGACGAAAGCTCGGGTATAGAAGAGAAAAACAAGCATTTACTCTTCCACGCCGACGAGCTGGCCCCAAAGCACTACGGCATAGGCCTTAAGGTAGTGCGGGACACACTGCACAGCCAGGGTGGCGACATCAGTTATGAAAAAGTTGATAAAACTTCACGATTTAACGTGCTGATACCCATGACAAAAGCCTAAAAAGTTCGTATAATTTGCGCCGCTTCACAGCTTTCAATCAAAAATGGCCCCTTAGCTCAGTGGTTAGAGCACCCGACTCATAATCGGTTGGTCCCCAGTTCAAATCTGGGAGGGGCCACCACTTATACAAAGATGTTCATCATTAATTATCTCTTTAATGCTTTGATGAAGTTAGCTATTTAACGTTATTGTAAGCTCTTCCCTCCACGTCGCATAATAGTATGCTATTCCTGAGATATATTTAGGATCTAATAGTTCTGAACATTTAAGGTAGCCGACCTTTTCGTCTCTCCCGCCCGAATGTAGTGGTCATGAGAAGCTAGCTCTTGATTCATAGTTAGTCTAATAACTGCTGTTTAATGTCTTTTGCGTACCAAATATCTTTTGAAATGAAGGACAAAGACCTTAGAGCTTAACGAATTCACGTCAAAAACACTTGTCTATCAAAAAATCACAAAAGTGATAGGCAAAACCAGTAGATGCTAATATATGCACATCAAATCCAATTGGTAATCAATAACTGCCAAAAATGAGAAACAAATGAATTTAGGGCTTGATCGATTCGCGTCAAAATATTTTTGTTTATCACTTTTTGAGTTATTTGACATTCAAACTTTATGAAATATTATAAACCTATACACTTAGATGCTAAAACCTTTACTAAAACGGCAAACTCAAAAATGGAACTCAACCTAGAACATGCAGTTCACTATCACTATGAAAAATTCCCACCTCAAAAATTGGACTATAGTAAATTCGTCGGCGCATTACTTAAAGCTACGGATGCAATAGCACGATATGACCAGATGCTGAAAAACATGCATAACAGTGAGATATTGCTAGCTCCTCTTAGAAACCAGGAGGCTGTCATCTCCTCGAGGATGGAGGGAACGGTCAGTACGATGGATGAGATCCTCAAATATGAGGCAGACCATGAAAATGAAACGACAACTCCTGAGGGAGTAAGGTCTGAAGTAATCGAAACCCTGCTGTATCAGAGAGCACTGAAACTAGCACAGGGAGCTATTATTGATGGATACCCGATTTCGCAATCTTTAATTAGAACCATCCATGGGCGATTACTTTCTTTTGGTCGAGGAGCTTCAAAATCACCCGGTAAGTTCAAAAATGAGCAAAACTATCTAGCTGACAAAGGCCGAAAGAGAATACTCTTTGTGCCAATTAGCCCAGAAAAATTACAAGACGGGCTTGATACTTTGTTTGACTATATAGAAAACAATGGAGACCCAGCTTTAATTAAAGCTGCGATGACCCATATTGAGTTTGAAGCCCTGCACCCATTTAAGGATGGAAATGGAAGGATTGGTAGGATGCTGATCACGTTAATGCTTTGGCAAGCAGGCTCTATATCAGCTCCTCATTTCTATGTAAGTGGATACCTTGAAGAGAATAAGGATGAATACATTGATACTATGAGACGTGTTTCTGAGACCGGAAACTGGGATGAGTGGTGTTCCTTTTTTCTCGAAGCAATTGAGCAGCAAGCTATCAGAAATTTATCTGTTGCAGAAAATATTAGAGGTCTATACGAAGAGATGAAGCAAACGTTTGCGGATTTGTTATCTTCAAAATGGAGCTTAGCTGCATTAGATTTTGTATTCACTAACCCAGTTTTTAGAAATAATAGGTTTAGTGCAGGTAGCGGTATTCCTTCAGCCACAGCATCGCGATTCACGAGAGTATTACTTGATCAAGGTATCCTTAAAACAGTTGAAGAAGCGTCCGGTAGGAGGGCTGCCCTTTATTCATTTGAGCCCTTGATGGATCTTGTTCGAGTTTAGTGGACTGGTGGCGATTCATAGCAAGGCGTGAGCTATCCATGGCAAGTACTCTCAGCACTCCAAGTGGAGCCGATTAATCGGCTCCTAAAGACACAGCAGGCATGTGTGAAAGCGGGTAGTTAAGCGTTCATTATCCGCTTTTAAACCAGTTAACTTTCTACTGATGTAACAAGTGTACTTGGTCGATTTAATCTCGCCTGTTTCTTCGTCCACTTCAATTTGGGTTCTAAACTTGAACCTGACCTCCATCAACGAATAGCTCAATGCCATTGATAAAGGAAGCATCATCAGACGCAAGAAAAGCGGCAGCTTTACCTAGCTCTTGTGGTTCACCTAATCGTCCAAGCGGAATTTCTGATGAAGACGCATGTAAGAATTCATCTTCCTGCTCTTTGGGAACAAGGCCAACTAGTCCTGGAGTCTTCGTTGTACCTGGACTAAGAACATTCACTCTAATTCCGGTGCCTTTCAAGTCAATAATCCAGCTACGGACAAGATTTCTAACGGCACTTTTACTAGCACTGTATACGCTAAATGCGGGTGTTCCACTAACCGAAGTACTGGAGCCCGTAAGAATAATTGATGACGATGAGGAAAGAAGTGGCAGTGCTTTTTGTACAGTAAAGATTACCCCTTTCACATTGGTGTCGAATGTTGAATAGTAATTATCTTCCGTTATCTCACCTAGTGACTGAAATTTACCACCGCCAGCGTTGGCTACTACGATATCCAGTTTCCCGAATTTCTCTTTGATGTACTGGTACAGGTCGTCTAATGCTTTAAGGTTTGAAACATCGGCAGTGAAACCTGCCGCGCGGTCTCCAAGTTCTGAAACTGCCTCCTCAAGCTTAGACTTTCTTCGAGCGGTAACGATAACGAACGCGCCTTCATCAATAAACTGTTTTGCAATGGCAAAGCCAATGCCCGAGTTACCGCCGGTTACGAGAGCGATTTTTCCGTCTAATTTAGCCATGTTAAACTCCTCTTAATGGATACTAAAAAAGTATCTAATTTAGGTAAAAAAAAGTTACTCCTTTCTTGTCACTTCATTTGACATATCAAGGATTGATTTACTGCTCAGGATCTCCTCCTGCGATATTTGAACTTTGGTCAGAACCCCGGCCAATACGCCCTGTATATTAGAGCTGATAGCACAAGAGTTATTCTTTACGTAACGATGGATAGCGAAAGCTTTCGGTGCTTCAACAGCCTTATACACGTCAAGTAATGATATCTTTTCGGGCTGCCGAGATAACATGCAGCCTCCATTTCTTCCCGATACTGTGCTAATAAGACCTGCATTTGATAGTTTCGCAAGAATCCTTTTCAAGAAAATTGGATTAGCATTCACTGTTTCGGCGAGCACCGCAGAGCTCACTTTGCCATGTTTTGCCATGCCTACCAGCATATGAACGGCGATTGAAAATTGTGTATTAGAATTAGACATTTTTATAAGATACTATCCTGGTATCCGATAAGCAAGAGCTTATTATTTCGTTTAACAACAATATTGCTCAAAGTAATCTAGGGACTTTTCATCATGATTTACGGAATTCACCCTGTTGTATGGTCAATTGGTTTGCTGGTAATCAGCAATGTATTTATGACCTTTGCCTGGTATGCGCATCTTAAAGACCTGAACCATAAGCCATGGATTATTGCCGCATTGGTTAGTTGGGGCATCGCGTTGCTGGAATATTTATTTCAGGTTCCGGCTAATAGAATTGGCTATACGGTTCTGAACTTAGGGCAACTCAAGATTATTCAGGAAGTGATTACCCTAAGTGTGTTTGTACCCTTTGCTATTTTCTATATGAATGAGCCGTTCCGGCTGGACTTTGTTTGGGCTGGTTTATGTTTGTTGGCGGCGGTGTTTTTTATTTTCCGCCCTCAAATTATGGCTTATTTGTCTTAACCCATGCGCGCAAAACGCTGCTGTCGCCAATGAGTTAGTCGGGGTAGCAGCAGCCCTGAAATTACAACCGCCATACCAAGCAGCTGCAAACCGGTAACGTTCTGGCCGAAAGTTACGGCGGTAAGTGCGGCAAAAATTGGCACGAAGTTAAAAAACAAAGAGGCGTTTGCGGCACCAAGCTGTTTGACGCCGGAAATCCATAAAAGGTAGCCACCCACGGTGCCAAAAACTCCAATGAAGAGTAAGTCGGCTAAGACAATTTGGCTTATTGCCAGGCTTTCCTGAACAGGGTGGGCTTCCGCGCTAAACGCCGCTACTACAGAAATAACGCCAAGGCCGGCTAACATGCCAATAAAGGTATAGGGGATCATGGGCATCCAGCGGCTAATACCTTGCGTTAAGTAGGTGTAGAGGCTCCAGCACAACATACCTAAAAAGATGATCTGGTCGCCGTGGTTAAATTCGAAACTGAGTAAGCGTTTCAGTTCGCCGTTGGTCAGCACAAGCAACACGCCCGACAAGCACACCACCAGGCTGAATACGGCACCGCGCGTCAGCAGCTTACGCTGCAATAAAGAGCCAATTAGCGATGTGGTTAACGGGCTTAGCGCCATAATCAAGGCACCGTTGCTGGCGTTAGTTTGAGCCAGGCCGGTGAATAGCCCTAGGTTGAGTCCGCCTACGCCAACAATTGAGACACCAACGACCCACAGCCATTGTTTAGCTCTTAACTCGGGTATGGGTATGCGCTTCCACTTTATGAAAGCAAACAGACAAGCGGCGGCTATGGCAAAACGCCAAATAACTAACGTCAGGGCGTGAACTTCTCCCAGAGCGTGTTTGCCCACGGGAAAGGAAGCTCCCCAGAAGAAAGCGCATAATAGTAATAGCAAAACAGCGTTTGTATTGGCTGAACGGTTCATACGTATCTCCGCAGGAAGAAACTTGAGAAATCATGACTGACAGTGTATAGATTCTATTTACGGTATAAATAAGAGAAAATGGGAATTAAAATTCCAAATATGAAACCTAATTACTCACTGGATGACATGCGCTGCTTCTGTATGGTGGCGCAGTATGGCAGTTTTAAACAAGCGGCGGTTGCCTTACAAATGCCGCTTTCCACACTCAGCCGCAGAATTGCCAAGCTGGAACAAGACTTAGCGTTGCGGCTCTTTAATCGCGACGCTCACCGTGTGCAACTAACTTTTGCGGGGCAACGGTATTACCGCAGAAGTGCGCCTATTTTCGACGAGCTGGACAATGTGGCTGCGTGCCTGCAGCAGGACAGAAACGAGGCCAAGGGTACGATAAGAATTTCTGCCCCAATTAATTTCAGCGTTCAGGTACTGGTTCATCATTTTAATGCGTTTATGAGGCAGTATCCGGACATTGAGCTCGACTTAAAGCTATCAAACCAAACTATCGACATTGATGAAGAAGCCATGGATTTGGCTTTTCGCATTGGTCATCACAGCGCAACTCACTGGATTGGCCGACAATTAACCAATATTCGTTTTGCTATTTGCGGTCCGGCAAATTTGGACGTATCCCACATAAAGGCTCCCGCCGACTTAGCCGGGTTACCCACGGTACTATGTTCGCCTATGTTGATCTGGAGTCTGCAGCATATTCACTCGGGTGAAAAGCAGGCTTATACGGCTACCGACAACATACGCTTAAAAGTGGATGACATGAGTTTACTGACTGAAGTAATAGCCGGTGGCATAGGCGTTGGCTTTATTCCCGACTACCACGCGCAATCTCTGCTCGAGTCAGGCAAAATTCAACACATTTTACCGGACTGGAGCAACCAGGCTCGCGGGTGTGAAATGCTCTACCGGGACAGAGAAAATATTCCATACAGGGTAAGGCTGTTTATTGATTTTATGCTACAGCGTTTTCAAGGTAATGATGGAGTGCTGTAAATAGCAGCAAACGAACGGCTTCCCCACAAAAAATTTACATTTACAGTTTATTTACATTCGGGAATATAATAACCTTAACTTAACGTTATCTGAGTACTGCCCTCAAGTCATTTTATAGTTTCCTAGCCGTGGATAAAATCAGTTCATCACTCATCAACTTCTTTGCCTACACGCCTGTGTGTTTTCTGGCGGTGTTTTGCTTGGGCAGTGGTGTGGCTGAAGCGCAGGATAAAAGCTATTCCGATTGTGCCTACATAGAGTTTGACGACGTCGACCCCAGCACTCTCACTCTGCAAGAACGCATTGCTCTTGAAGAGGCTGCGTTATTTGCCTCTTTAGATGACTCGGCAGAGTGTATGGAAGAGGCGACCACGTCGGCTTCCGGCAGCCTTGCTGATGCTGCCAGCGGTAGCGGTTCTGGTGCTGCAGGTGGTGCTTCGGGCTCTGCCGGCAGCTCAGGTAATAGCGGCGCAAACTCGAGTGAGCAGCAACAGCAATCTACGTCAATGGCATCGGAAAGTTCGGTGGATACAAAAGATCATAAGCGTGGCAACAGCGGTGGTGGCAGTTCGGCCGTGTGCGACGCAGTGAAAGAAGGCATGGCTTCTGCAACAACAGAAGCCGAGAAAGAGCATTTTAAAGGCTTAATGGCCGAGTACGGATGTTAATAATTAACGGAAGAAGAACAATGAATACACTAGCTCAATTAAAAAAACTAAAACGATTTTCAGTCGTTATGACGCTTTCTGCAATGTTTACATTAGCCGGCTGCCAGTCAACTCAAACCAATGTCACCAGCGTTGGCCCAAGTATGAGCGGGCCGGGAAGCTCTAAAGCTTTAGGAAAAGAAGAGCGTAGCTACAGCTACAACTCTAATGTTTACCTTAACGTTGCTATTCCGGTGTTTGACCCGGGTTTGCCGAAAGACAGTTACGGTAATATTGATGATGAAGCCATTGTTGAAGAAGATATTTGGCCGCAGGTACGCCGTTTAGAAGCGAACCGTTTCGCCGTAAATACCCGCGAAGCACTCTCTGATACTAAGGCCTTTGGTGCTATTAACGTTACTCCCAATGCTAATGTCAGTGCCGATGTTTACGTCTTAGGAAAAATTAATTACTCAGACACCGAAACCGTTGAAATTGGTGTTCGTGTTATGGACGCCAGTAACCAAATTTGGGGCGAGGAAGAGTTTGAGTATCAGGTAGGCGCAGGCTTTTACCGTGACGCGTTAAGAAAGGGTGAGAACCCTTATGGCCCTATTTTTAAAAGCATTGCGGGTTATGTTTATGACTTGCTAATTCAAAAGTCTGAAGAAGAGAAGAAAACCATTCAGGCGGTTTCAGATATGCGCTATGCCGCAATGTACAGTCCTGAGGCTTTCGGCGGTTACCTCGGTGAGTCTAGTGGCTTTCTTTCGAATAGAACCACTATTACGCTGAACGGCGCTCCGGCTGAATCAGACCCCATGTATCAGCGGGTTAATGTGATTAAAGCGAAAGACCAGCAGTTTGTTGACTCATTGCAGGACAGCTACGACACGTTTTATGCCACTACTCATGACGCCTACCGTGCATATCAGGAAGAGACCTTACCGGTTGCTATTGATATCCGCCGTAAGAAAGCAGAGAGAACCCGCGCGCAGGTTGGTGCTGGTATTTTAGCTACGGCTGCTATTTTGCTTGGAAAAAATTCAGGCTCTACTGCGGGCCAGGTGGCAAGTGCTGCTGCGGGCTTAGGCGCGGTTTACAGCTTAAGCGAAGCAATAAAAACCAATCGTGAATTAGGCACTCAACGCGCACTGCTTGATGAGATGGGACAAAACCTGGACATAAAAGTAACGCCGCAGGTGGTTGAGCTTAATGACCAGAACATTGAATTAACCGGTACCGCTGGTGAGCAATACGCGCAATTACGCGAAAAGCTGAAAGAGATTTATGATCTCGAATCAACGCCGTTAACTCAGCTTTAATTCACCTAAGGAAAGGTAACGATGTCGTCTGTTGATCAGCAAATAGCGGAAAACCGCGCTAAAAAGAAGAAAATGATAGTAACTGGCGTAATTGCCTCTGTTTTTGCCTGTTTGCTGATTGGCGTTATCGTTACTTTACTCGCTTATTTTCCGGTTTCGGGTAACACGCCGGTAGTCGCGGAAAAACAAGAAAAAAGCGAGCTGCAGACAAGTTCTGCTAACCAGGCAATAGACAGAAAAGCGCTGCAAACGGCCTTAAATGAGACCAATCAGCGCGTTTCTGATCTTGTTGCTACCCCGTATTTATCGAAGTGGCAGACCGCCAAAGTTGAGGGCTTTCAGGCCAACATAGATCAGGCTTTTAATGACTATGGCGCCAGTAATTACAGCCAGGCGCAAACCACTATCGAGCAACTTAATACTGGTATTACAGAGTACCAAAACGCGTTTGAAAAGGCTTATAAACAACCTTATGCAGACGCAGCAAAAGCCTTTGCTGCCGACGACATTGATGACGCCGCTCAGTTGAATGCTCAGGCTATAAACGTAAAAGGCGACTATAGCGATGCGCTGGCGTTGCAGAAACGTATAGACACCTACCATGAAGTTGCTGATTTGTATGAACAGGCCAGAGTGGGCGGTGTAGAAGGTAACATAGAGAAGCAGCGCGCTGCTTATCAACGAATTCTAGAGCTTGATCCGCAACAGCAGGAAGCAAAGGCAGCCTTAGCGAAAGTGGAACAGCAAATTAAACAACAACGTTTTGCCCGTGCCTTGGCAACGGCGGTCAATGCCATTGATAACAAGGACTTTGATCGCGCCCAGGAGGCATTAGCCAAAGCTTCGGCGATAGACAACAACCGGCCGGAACTGGCTACCCTGCAAGCGCAAATTGACGCTGAGTTAAAAAGTCAGGGTGTGAAGTCGTTAGAAAAACGCATTCAGGTGTTTGCCGGTGCCGACGAATGGCAGACGGTACAGATGCTGGCAGAAAAGGGTCTGGCGGACTATCCGGACAGCCGGGTTGTGCAGCAGGCTAAACAAAGCGCGGGAGAAATATTAGCCGCCAGCAGTGCGCTGGATGTGTATATTGAAAGACCGGGCCGCCTTGCAGACAACAACATTCGCCAAAATGCCGTAAATGCGGTGTCAAAATACAGTGGGCTCACGCAATTGAGTGCAAAGCTGGGTGAAAAAATAAACCAGGTTGAGCAGCTTATTGAAAAAGAAAATCAGCCCATCGATGTGACCATTCGCTCCGACAACCGCACTTATATAAAAGTACTGGGCGTTGGTGTTGTGGGTGAGGTAAGAGAGAAAACCATCCAGTTAAAGCCGGGTAAATACCAATTAGAAGGCCGCCGCGAAGGCTACCGCTCAACCATTGTCGATGTTGTGGTGGAGAAGTCGGGCACGCCAATTGTTATTAACGTTCAGTGTAACGAACGCGTTTAGCATAATTTAGCGTAGAATAATTAAAAAAACAGGAGAGACTTCGTGGCCACACTTGACGAAGCCATTGAGAAAGGAAGACGTAAACGACGGTTAATGGCTATTGGCTTCTCGGTCAGTATTCTTGCACTGCTGATTATTTACTTTGGCTGGTTGTTTCTAACCAAAGGCTACAGTTTTACCGTAAAGCCAACAGAAGCGGCGCAAACTCAGCGCTTTGCGGTTAATTCCGGTATTGGTTTTTTCATCGACAATAAATATTACGCAGTCGGCTCTGGCGGCCTTGTGGCGGTGTCGGCCGACAAGTACCAAACCAAAGAAGTGCAGGTAAACGACAACAGCCCTTCAACCATTGAAGTTGAGCTGGAGCCTAAACCGGCAAAAGTGACGATAACAACAGAGCCGGGCGCAAATGATATTGTCTGGTCAGTTAACGGTGAGCAGCGAGAAACGGCTTCTACCTTTGAGGGTGAATTTGCTCCCGGAACTTATACGGTGTCGGTCTCTCATCCGGCTTATGAGCCCGCCTCAGTAGCTATTGAAGCGCTAATAGACGGTAAGGTTGAAGAGCAGATTCGGTTAACTCCTATTAGTGGCACTATCTCTATCAACTCCAGCCCGGCTGGCGCGTCGGTTACCCTTGATGGCAACGAGGTTGGTTCAACGCCGGTAACTGTTGCTAAAGTGGGCGGCGATTACCCTGTGGTGGTGAATTACCCCGGGTATGAGCCGATTACGGACACGGTGTCTTTAACCGTGCGCAACAAAGAACCTAAGCGTAATTACCGACTACAGCCAGTGCAGGCCACTGTTAATGTCTTAGTGAGTCCGAAGGGCGGGGCGTTGTTGGTTAACGGCGCGCCGGCAAAAAATCCAATTAGCGTTGATGCCAATAAAGAACATGTTATTCGTTACGAAAAGGCCGGCTACATTAAGCAAAGCCGGACAATTAAACTGGGGCCAGCCGAAAACCAGCAGCTGACCTTTAACTTAGACCCGGAAATGGGTGACGTAGCGTTTACCGCCAACGAACCCAGCGACCTGTACATTAACGGACAAAAGCAGGGCACGACGCCGCTTCGTACCACTTTGCAAGCTCTGCCTTCTGAAGTTGAGTTTCGTAAAACCGGTTACCGCACGGTTAAGCAAGAGTTTCAGCCAAGCAGCGATCGGCTGGTGAACGTAAAAGCCGAGATACTGCGTGAGTTCGATGCCAGAAGAAAAGAAGGCAGACCGTTGTTTGTCAGTACTTTAGGCATTGAAATGAACCGTCTGTCGCCGAAAAAATTTACTATGGGTTCGCCGGTTAATGAGCCTGGTCGCGGGCGCAATGAGCATCAGGTGAAAGTGGATTTCTCACGCGACGTATGGATATCGCGCCATGAAATTACCGAAGCGCAGTTCGCCGCGTTTAAAGGCTCTGGCAGCAAAACAAAAATGCCGGTTACGAATGTGTCCTGGGACGAGGCTGCGCTATTTACCAACTGGTTGAGCGAACAGGAAGGCCTGCAGCCTTTTTATAAAGTCAGTAATGGTAAAGTGGTGGGAACCGATGCGAGCTCGCGTGGTTACCGCTTGCCGACCGAAGCCGAGTGGGAATACATTGCCAAAATTAATCGCAGAGCTGACTCTACTATTTACGTATGGGGCAGTCAGGAACACCTGCGTGACAAGCAGGGCAACTTTGCCGATGAGTCTGCAAAAGGTCAGCAAACCTTTATTTTACGCGGTTACAATGACGGTTTTGCCGGTAAAGCACCGGTAGGCAGCTTTAAAGCAGAGCGCGGCGGCTTTTTTGATCTGGACGGCAACGTCAAAGAGTGGGTACACGACAGTTACACTTTAAACCCGCCCGACCTTGACCGGGTTTACACCGATTACCTGGGCGCGGCTCGCGGCAATGGCCATGTGGTAAAAGGTGCGTCTTATAAAACCGGACGCATGAAGAATATTCGTGCCAGCGTTCGCGACGGTGAAAGCGCTTCGGCAGAGGATATCGGCTTTAGAATAGCCCGGTATCATGAGTGATGAGGAGAAACATCATGAAAAAACGCGTGATTTTGGGCGTCATACTGCTGGCTCTGGCCGGCAGCGCGACTGCTTACTTTGTGTCTTTGGATGCACCACAAGATTTCCCCACCAACATTTAACGCCCGGAATGCATAATGTCTAAAAATAATACGCTTTCAATGAGCCCTAACTTTTTTGTCAGTGGTGGTGTGCTACTGGCTATTTTTACCCTTATACACTTGCTGTATGCAGGACTTATTCGCCCGGCGGCCGAAGTGGCAATGGCAGAGCAAGGAACAGAAGCTTTAACTGCATTTTCGGTTATCTTCAAAGATGTTGAACAGCAGGTGTGTATTTCGCTTATGTTGTTCTGTCTGTTTCTTATGCTGTATAAGCTGTGGCGGTTAATTGACGAAGAAGAAATTTACTCGCGAGACTTACTGGAAAGCTACGATAAGTCGGAAGCGCTGGACGTTGATGCGGCATTAAATGATTTAGAAAGTTCGGCTTATAAAGAAACCCCGGCATACAGCACCTGGATTAACTGTATTCGTCGTTTTAAGAACACCAAAAACGTTCAGCATGCGGCTGATACTATCGAGTCGTCGGTAGACAATATTGCCATTCAGTTAGAAAGCGGTAACAACATGATCCGCTACATTATCTGGGCTATCCCGTCTATTGGCTTCGTGGGTACGGTTCGCGGTATTGGCGCGGCGCTGGCGCAGGCCGACAAAGCGCTTGAGGGAGACATTGCCGGTATGACTGCATCACTGGGGGTAGCTTTTAACTCGACTCTGGTGGCGCTGTTTATTTCTTTGATTCTGATGTTGTTTATGCACTTGCTGAACAGCCGTCAGGACAAGATGGTGATCCGCACGCAAGAGTCCTGCGAGAAGCATTTGCTGTCTCATTTACACAGTTAATTGAGCGGCTCAGATGCGACGAACACGCCAGGCTGGCGACGGATTTAATCTATCTTTTCTGGATGTCATGGCATGCGGCCTGGGCGCCGTTATTCTTATTTTCATCCTGGTAGACTTTAAAGCCTTTACGCCTGACCCTTCAGAAGAAAAAGAAAAGCTCGAGCAGGAGCTGGCGGCGTCAATGGACGAGCTGCAGCGTCTGAAAAAATCCATTGACGAAATTAATGACAAAATTGCGCTGGAGTCGGCTAAGCAGGAAGACTCTGAAGAAGCGAAAAACGACACCACCCAGGATCAAACCAAAGCTTTGCAGGACTTGTCGACTCAGTTGGCCGTAGTTGCCGACCTGGAAAACCAGTTAGCGGCGTTGTCCAAAGAAGTTGAGAAGTCAGCCAACGTTGAAGTTTCAGGCACTGGTGAGCAAAACTTTATCACCGGCATGAAGGTGGAAGGCGAACAAATAGGCATTCTGATCGATAAAAGTGCTTCTATGATGGGCGACAACTTAATTGATGTGTTGAGCAAGTTGGCTTTAAGCGATGGCGACAAAGTGTCTACCGCTAAGTGGATAAGAACACGCCGGGTTGCTCAGTGGTTATTGGCAAGGCTTCCGCAAACCTCGAAAGTGAGTTTGGTAACGTTTTCCGATACCGCCAAACGGCTGGGCATGCGTAATGTGAGTACGGCGTCAGTCAGCGGCTCTATGAATTCTATTGTGAAGGACTTAGGCGCGGTTGTGCCAGAGGGCGGAACCAACCTTCAGTTGGGTATTAGCACGTTATTTGAGACAAACCCGGATATTACCGATGTGTATATTGTCACTGACGGTCTGCCGACACTAGGCGACGGTCTGCCGCTTTCGTGTCGTAACTTTATTTCGACGAAAAAGTCCATTTCCTCAGACTGCCGTCAGGCATTGATGGTAGAGACCATCAAGCGCGCTCCTAAAGGCGTTCGTTACAATATTATTCTTCTGCCGATAGAAGGTGACCCCTACGCTTCCCCGCTTTACTGGAACTGGTCGCGGGTTAGTGGTGGCACATTCTTATCACCAGCTCCGGAGTGGCCATAATGAAAAAAATTCAGCGTGCGCCAGTAGAGGTTTTTAACCTTGCCTTTCTGGATATTATTTCCTGTGCTTTTGGTGCGGTGATTATGCTGGTGTTGTTAGCGAAAAACGGTACCGAGGATACCGAACGCGGACCGGCTAACCTCAGTACCTTAGTTGCAGAAGTTTTGCAGGCGCAGCAGTCGGTGGAGGAATTAAAAGGAGCTTTGTCCGACAAACAGGATGAGCTGTCTGCCGCAGAGCAAAAGACCGCATCAGTTACTGAGCAGGAAAAGAATTTAGAAAGCTCTATTCCGCGGGCACAGAAAACCCTACAACAGTTGCAGGATAAAGCCTCGTCGTTAAGGGCTGAAATACGGCAAGCCACGGCAATGCTAAACACGCCGAACAGTACAGACACACCGGATGATGACGTAGGCGGTATTCCAACCGACGCTGAGTACGTAGTTTTTGTTATTGATAATTCCGGGTCTATGTCGGGAGGCCGGGGTTGGAGCCGGGTCATTAGTGTAGTTAACGACATCATAGAAAGTCACCCGAAAATGAAGGGCTTCCAGATTATGGCCGCCGACGGTGACTTTATGTTCAGCAGTAAAGCGGGTGACTGGTTACCTGACAGCAAAAGGTTCAGACAAATGGCCATGCAACAAATGCCAAACTTTACCGGTGGTAAAAGTGCGCCCGAGCTGGGTATTCTGAAAGCCATTAATCTTTATAAAAACACCAAGGGTACGACCAGCTTGTATGTTTTTGGTGACGATTATCGGGTAAATAATCTGGATGCGATAGTTCGGCAGATCACCAGTCAAAATCAGGGCGCGGACGGCAAGCCTGTAATGCGCATTCATGGTATCGGCTTTAGCCGCGCAAGTGGTAACGCAGAAACCTTCGCTGCCTTTATGCAGGCGGTCGCAAAACGCAACCGCGGCGCCTTTGTCGGGCTGAACTTTTAGTTCTGAACCTGCCGTTCAGCCCTTGCCGCATGCAGCTTCTTATAGCTTTCTATTAAGCGCAAGTGTCTGTCCAAACCTTCAAGCTGCATATTGGTTGGCGTTAGACCGTGGAAGCGTGTAGTACCGTTAACAGAGCCTATAACGGCTTCAATGGTCTCTTCACCGTACATGCGGCCTAAATTGTAGCGGTAATCTCCTAATTCCAGTTCTTCGTCCAGAGTAATTTCCAGCACGGCTTCAATGGCACGGTAGAACAGTGTGCGCTCAACGGTGTTGTCGTTGAATTGCAGAAACATTTCTACATACTCGAAAGCGTCGTCATGGCGTTGCAATGCAAGATAAATAAGCAGCTTTAACTCAAGAATGGTGAGCTGACCCCAAACCGTGTTTTCGTCAAACTCAATGCCAATTAGGGTGATAATGTCCATGTAGTTATCAAGCTGACTGTCTTCCAGGCGCTCAACTAAGTCTTCTAGCTGCTCATCGGTTAAGCGGTGCAGGTTGAGAATGTCTTCGCGGTATTGCAGGGCAATATTGGTGTTGTCCCAAATAAGATCTTCTACTGGGTAAACTTCAGAATAGCCCGGAACCAGAATTCGACACACCGGCGCGCCTAAATCTTCATGCACGGCTACGTAAGCTTCCTTGCCCATGTCCTGCAAAATATCAAACAGCGTATCGGCTTCTTCTTGGTTAGAGCCGCTGAAGTCCCATTCAACGAATTCAATGTCGGACTTAGCGCTAAAGAAACGCCAGGACACGACACCCGATGAATCAATAAAGTGCTCCACAAAGTTATTTGGTTCGGTGACTGCCATTGAATTAAAAGTTGGCGCCGGAAGATCGTTTAAACCCTCAAAGCTACGCCCTTGCAATAACTCGGTTAAGCTGCGTTCCAGTGCCACTTCAAAGCTTGGGTGTGCACCAAAAGAAGCAAAGACACCGCCGGTGCGCGGGTTCATTAAGGTCACACAAGCTACCGGGAACTGACCGCCAAGTGACGCGTCTTTAACTAACACTGGGTAGCCCTGTTCTTCTAAGGCTTTTATTCCTTCAAGAATATTCGGGTACTTGTTAAGCACCTTTTGCGGCACATCTGGCAGGGCAATTTCTTCTTCAATAATGTGCTTTTTAACGGCGCGCTCAAAAATTTCTGATAAGCACTGAACCTGAGCTTCTGGCAGAGTATTACCCGCGCTCATGCCGTTACTTAAATACAGGTTTTCAATTAAGTTCGACGGAAAATAGACTGTCTCGCCGTCGGAATGACGTGTGAACGGCAAGGACACAATACCGCGGTCAGCTCGGCCTGAGTTAGTATCTATTAGGTGTGAACCACGCAGCTCGCCTTCCGGGTCATAAAGCTCACGACAGTATTCGTCCAGAATTTCCGTTGGCAGCTCGTCGTTTGCGCCGGGTTTAAACCATTTTTCGTTGGGGTAATGTACGAACTCTGCGTTTGCTATTTCTTCACCAAAGTACTGGTCGTTATAGAAGAAGTTACAGCTTAAGCGTTCAATAAACTCACCCAGTGCGGAACATAACGCGCTTTCTTTGGTCGCGCCTTTACCGTTGGTAAAGCACATGGGGGAGGCGGCATCGCGAATGTGCAGCGACCACACATGCGGGACAATATTGCGCCAGGAGGATATTTCTATCTTCATGCCTAAATCGGCCAGTATGGCCGTCATGTTAGCAATGGTCTGTTCCAGCGGTAAGTCTTTGCCTTCAATAAAGGTTCTGCTTTCGCTGTCCGGGCGTATGGTCAGTAACGCCTGAGCATCTTGAGTAATGCTTTCAACCGCTTCAACGTCAAACTCCAGATCATTTTCTATAACGCGCTTAACGGCGCAACGCTCAGCGGCCCGAATAATGGCTTTGCGATCTTTCTCGGAAATATCGGCCGGTAACTCAACCTGAATTTTGAACAGCTGCTTATAGCGGTCTTCCGGGTCGACAACGTTGTTTTGTGAAATGCGGATATTCTCGGTTGGAATATCGCGGGTATCGCAATACAGGCGAATGAAATGCGCCGCGCACATAACAGAAGATGCCAGAAAGTAGTCAAAAGGACCGGGAGCAGAGCCATCGCCTTTGTATCGAATAGGCTGATCCGAAATAACTGTGAAGTCATCGAATTTCGCCTCAAGGCGCATATTGTCGAGAAAGTTTACATTGATTTCCATTTAAGGGGCACCGCGGTTGATAAGTTGACTGCTGTCAGCGAGCAATAAGCGGCATTATCCCATCTTTTCACTTATTGATCATTATCCGCGTGGGTTTCATTAACGCTCCTTTACACTCAAAAACTTTGCCGTTATTAAAAAGTTTCTGTATCATTTACAACATTATAATTACAATCCAGCCCTATAAATGAAAGGTATATTATGAATAAGAAAGGACTCCTTGGTGGCGTCGGTATCGTCATAGTTGCAGGCGCTCTAATTGGCCCTAAATTCGTTGGCCCTCAAGTTGAGGGTGCGTTAAAGCAACATGTTGAAGTGATAAATCAATTACCGGCTTATAACGCCCGTATGGTCTCATTTGATAGTGGCTGGTTCGGTTCAACTGCAACCATAGCGCTGGGCGTAGATTTCGGCTCTATTTATCCGGAAGGGTCAGCACCTGATGACTTGTCTTTTGAAGTGGTTATTGATGTTCAGCACGGTCCGGTTCTGACTCAATTTTCTCCTGGTCTGGGTATGGCTTCGTTTGAAGCTCATGCCAAGGACGATGGGTTACGAGAATATATTGAATGGGAAGAAGGCACGCCTTTTTATCACCTGACGGGTTCAGCAGGTTTTTTTGGTGGTGTTAGTTATGACGATGAAATTGTCGCGTTCAGTTCTAAACCGAATGATGAGCAAACGTCACTGACCTTTACTGGCTATGAAGGTGAAGGTTCCATTTCTTCGGATGAGTTCAGTTACGAAGGAAAACTGGAAGGCGCAGAAGGTCTTATTGAGGGCCAGGCTATCAGCATTGGTGAGTTTGAAATAAGCACCGAAGCTAAAGGCAACATGCTGGAAATTGTGAAGGGCGAGCTTTATGAAGGCGAAATGTCTATGAAGCTTGATAAAATCATTGTAGGCCAGCCGGATGATGTCGACCTGTTTGAATTGAAAGATCTTGGAATTGAGTTCGTTAATTATTTCAGCGACGACAAAGAGCGCATGAATATTGATATGAACTATTCTGTAGAGTCGCTGAAAGCCGAAAACTTTGACCTTGACGATCTGAAGCTGAAGATGGCTTTTAATAACATCGATTCTGAGTTCTTGCTTGCTTATAACCAAATGATGCAAAAGATCTATGACCAGAACCCCGACGAAATAGAAGTTGCGACGCAAAAGCTGGTAAAGGAAAACCTACCTAAGTTACTGCAGGCAGAGCCTGAGTTCGTTATTAGTGAATTTAGCGGGAAAATGGAGCCGGGCGAATTTAAAGGTGACCTAAGCGCTAAGCTGGTGGGCGTAAGCCAAATGCCGGACAATATGGAAGACATGCAATTCTGGCTTTCCAACCTGATTGTTGACTCATCCATTGCTATTGATAAGCCACTGTTGAAATGGGTTGCTGAACAGCAGATGTTGTCAACAATGCGTATGCAAATGCCGGGTGCCGATGAAGCTGAACTGCAGAAAATGGCTGAACAACAAGCGCCAATGATGATTGATATGTACATACAACAAGGTTTGCTGAAGGAAGAAGATGACGAGTACCGCAGCGAATTCCAGATGGAAAACGGTGAAGGCGTACTTAATGGTCAGAAAATTCCAGTAGCCAAAATGATGTAATTATTGCTTGGTGATAGAAAAATGGTAATGAAAAGCCTCAGCAGGATACAGTTGCTGAGGCTTTTTTGTTTCAGGTTACAGTATTACGGCTTTGCCAGCGCGGGTCGAGATGCTCTTTGGCTTCAATAACTTGCTTTAACTGCTCAATGGCCTGCCATATATCCTCAAAGCTGTTATAAAGAGGGGTAAACCCAAAGCGGATGTAATTGGGGGCACGAAAGTCAGCTATTACGCCTCTTTGAATAAGCGCCTGACATAAGCCATAGGCGTGCTCATAACGATACGACAACTGACTGCCTCGCTGTTCCCGTTGCTGCGGAGAAATAAGCTGTAGGCAGCTGCCCAGCGCAGCGTCTTCTAATAATTGATGAAAAACCTCGGCCAGCTGAAGGGACTTTTCTCTTAACTTTTCCATGTCCACATTTTCAAAAGCTTCGAGCGCCGAGTCAACCGCTGCCATAGCGAGAATGGAGGGGGTGCCGGTCAGCATCTGCTGAATACCGGTAGCGGGCTCGTAGTCCGGAGTGAAATCAAACGGGCGGGCATGTCCGAACCAGCCGCTTAAAGGCTGACTCATATTTTTATGATGGCGTTTTGCGGCATAAATAAAGGCTGGCGCGCCAGGGCCGCCATTTAAATATTTATAAGTACAGCCAACCGCAAAGTCCGCTTCCCAGTCGTCCAGGTGCACGGGCATTGCCCCTGCGCTGTGGGCTAAATCCAGAATAACCAGTGCTCCCTGGCTGTGTGCGCTGGTAATAAGTTGCTTAGCGTTAAGTCGTTTCCCTGTTCTGAAGTTCACTTCGGTTGCTAAAACTACTGCGGTTTTATCGTCAACCTGTTGCTCCAGTTCGTTCTCCTCAACCAGCTTTAGCTGACAACGGTGCTCACCAACAAACTGCGAAATTCCCTGCACCATGTATAAGTCTGTAGGGAAGTTGTCTTTTGTTGATAACACAATATTACGGCCGGAACCCTGACGTTGCGCGATGGTAAGTGCCGCCGCCAGTGCCTTAAACAAATTCACCGATATTGAGTCACAGCAAATGGTCTGCTCCCGCTGTGCGCCAACAAGGTTGGCAATTTTTTCACCGACGCTTTGCGGCAGGTTAACCCAGTTATGCTCGTTCCAGCTACTGATAAGATCCTGCGACCATTGCTGCTGAATAACTTGCTGTAAACGGGCTGACGTTGCTTTGGTCATGGCCCCCAACGAGTTGCCATCCAGATAAACCTTATTAACCGGCAACTGAAATTGTTCACGGTGCTGGGCAAAGGGGTCAATGCTGTCGAGTTCTTTTACGTCAGTAAGGTTCATGGTTTTAGCTCTTTGTTCAGTCGCTGAATAATGGCTTCCCAAGCAGTTGAATTCGGGTGTATCAAATCAAAATGGCCTGCGCCTTCAAGTTGTTCTTTTTCTACGTCGAGATCGGCGGTTTGGCTCATGGGGACAATTTGGTCGTCGGTACCCCGCATAAGCCAGGTATTAGCGTGCAGCTTCTGCGCTTTGGGGCTGGCGGCCTGGTAGTCGTCTTCGTTGGTATAAGCTGTTTTCATTAAGTTGCTGGCGGCACGGTTACAACTGCCTTGCGCCTGAGTGTAGCTAACCATATCAGTAATGGCGGCCAGGCCAATAACCGCGTTTATATTTTCAGCCAAGGGTGTTTCCTGGGTGGTAGCCAGAAATGCGAGGTGGCCACCGGCAGAATGTCCCATCACCGCTACCGGCTGGCCATTGAGCTTTTGCTGTATAAAGTGAACTGCGGTTTTCACGTCATTGAGACTCGCTGGCCATTCTCCGCCTTGCTCTCCCAGACGCCGATATTCAACAGACCAGACGTTAAAACCCGCTGTCCTTAATGCACTGCTTGCCGGGTTAGTGTGAGTAATATCGTATTCTTTTAGCCAGCAACCACCGTGAATAAAAATCACATTAGCTGCGGTGTCGGACTGTTTTGGCGCTTTCCAGTATTGAATAAACTGAGAGGATTGAGGTCCGTAATTGTAGTTGTTATCGGGGCTACCAGAAGGCAGTTCGAGCACTGACTGGAAAGACACTTGTTGCAACGAACTGTCACCGGCAAAGGCATTAGAGACAGCCAGACTGAAAATAACAAGCCCGCAGGCCGCCAGTTTTGAGGAAAGCTTTTTCAAGTGATACCACCTGTCTTAATGTTTTTAAATATAACGGACTGGAGACCATACAAGTATTTAAAGGGCGGCTCAACAAAATTGACAGATCAGCAACAAATGCGTCATTTATTCGTCATCGTATCGTCAACTGACCTCAGTACATTAGCCCGGCGTTAACGCGTTAACCACTCACATTAAGGTTTTAAGGGTTATGACTACTCATAAGAAAACATCGGCATTACCGTTCCCAACAAATAAAGTATTAAACTCTGTTGTTGCCGCGCTTTGTGCGTTAAGTGCGCCTGTTGCTTTTGCGCAACAGGACACATCAGATGAACTTGAGCGAATTGAAGTGACTGCACAAAAACGTGTGCAGTCTATTAACGACGTGCCTGCCAGTATCAGTGCGTTTGAAGGAAGCCGTCTGGACGAGCTGGGCTTGAACGAACTGGATATGATTTCCGATCTGACGCCGGGTTTGGTTATTCAGGAACAAAGCCCGAACAACCCTGGTTTTGTCATTCGTGGTATTACCTCAGACAGCGGCTCAGCTCAGGCATCTCCGCGGGTGTCGGTTTATTACAACGGAGTGGATGTGTCACGTTCACGTGGCTCCTACTTTGAGTTGTTTGATATAGAGCGTGTAGAGGTAGTAAAAGGCCCGCAGGCAACGTTATTCGGTACGGCTGCATCGGTTGGTGCTATTAGTGTCATAACTCGTAAGCCAGAGCCTGGCTTCTCCGCCGAGCTAAGCGCTGGTGCAGGAAATGAATCTCAGAAACGACTGGGTGGTTTCATTAACGGTGGTAATGAGTTAGTTAGCGGGCGCCTGGCGTTCAGCTATCGTGAACGAGACGGGTTTATTGAGAACATTGCGCCGGGTCAGGACGACATGAATGGCGTTGACAGACAAGCCTTGCGAGGTTCACTTCGCTTTAAGCCTAGCGATGCGGTGACTGCTGACCTAATTTACAGCTATGAGAAAAATGAAGATACCGGAACCTCATTTAAGAATGGTATTTTCGCACCAACTGGCGGCGACACCAGCCCTTACAGTTTTGTTGAAATGACCGGCAGCCCTTACTCGGCCTCGGTCTTAGGCCGTGAAAAGCTGGGTTTAGACAGAACTGTTGATGACATTAATTTAACCGTGGACTGGACTATTAGCCCGCGCTTAAGCTTTACCTCGGTGAGTGGTTATCGCAGCTTCGATTCACTGGAAGTGTTCGACGCAGACGGCACCCAGGCATGGTTCCTGGAGTTTGGTGAAGATGCCGAAGGTGACCAGTTCAGTCAGGAATTTCGCTTTAACTACGCCGGCGATAATCTTTTAATGCTGTGGGGCATAAATTACTTCACGGAAGACGGCAGTCAGCGCGTACCGTTCAGCACAGAAGAATCTATCTTCCTGAACTGCGCCGGTGCTTTGCCAAGTGGTTTACCTTGTATTAATGCTGATGGTTCGGTTAATCAGTTAACGCCGGTATTAACCGGTGGCGCTTTGCAGGAAATTCCATACGCAGGTGAGTTTACAAACTTTGGTGACAACGAATCCTGGTCTGCCTTTGTCGATTTAACTTACCAGTTAAACGATAAAACCGAAGTTGCTGCGGGCATTCGTTACGTTTCAGAAGATCGCGAAAGTGGTTTTGCTGCGACCATGCCGAACAGCCAGTTGCTGCCTTTGCTGGGTCTGCCAACCCAAACGCTGCTGCCGACTGTTTCAACCGACGGCGAGGTGTTTTCCGCCAGCAACAGTTCAGACGCCTGGTTGCCTCGCTTTAATATTATTTACAAGCTGAACGACGACAATAACTGGTTTGCTACTGTTTCAAAGGGACGTCGTTCGGAAGTTGTTGATGTAAGCTCGACTCTTGATGCAGACGGTGAAGCAGTGGGTGATTTTGGTTTAATTCCGGCGGAAGTTATCTGGAATTATGAAACCGGTCTTAAAGGAAACTTAACCGAAAACCGTGTACGTTATTCTGCGTCGGTGTTTTATCAGGACTATTCAGACTTTCAGGTAACGCTGCAGGACGATTCGGGCAACTTTTACACCGCAAACGCAGGCTCTGCGACGAACTTTGGTGTCGAAACTGAAATTAATGCGAATTTAGGCGCAGGCATTGAGCTGTTTGGTCATCTGGCCTATCTGGATGCGAAAATCGATGACGACAGCACCAACGGCAGTTTAGCCGGAAACCGCTTCCGTCTTCAGCCTGAATGGACTTCAAGCCTTGGGGTGATATACGAGGCGGCACTTTCCAGTCAATACGCCTTGCGCGGCTCTGTAGTCGGCACCTATCGGTCTGAAGTGTTCTTTGAACCGGAAAATGCGCCGGTAGCCGGTCTGGATATTAGTCAGGACTCTGTCACTTTAGTGAATGCGTCGCTGGGTCTTTATAATGACTCTGCCGACTGGAGTCTGGCGCTGAAAGCCACCAACTTGTTCGACAAAGAATACCTGGTTGATGCCGGGAATACGGGCGGAAGCTTTGGTAACCCAACCTTTATTGCTGGTCCTCCGCGTTTATTCTATTTAGAGTTTACTAAGAAGTTTGGTATGTAAATTTACGCTAAACGAAAAAAGGGAACCTGTGTCACGGTTCCCTTTTTCATTTTATGAGTTTTAAACTAACTTCCCGTGTAGCGCGCTCTGTGCTTATTCACTACCCGATAGTCTTTGCTGCGAATCGTATCCACGAATACCCATTCCGCTTCTACCGCGTCCTCGGATGCAAAGAGGTTCATATAACCACGCTGATGCAGGTTGGTATATTTTAAGTCTTCTATAAGCGTAGGAAGTGCTTTTGCCAGCTGTTCTGCGGTTTTTGTGTCCAGACTTAGGTAAGTTTCCATTCCCGGAGATGAGACCGAAGACGTGGCAAACTCGACTCCAATGTGAGCACCATCAGAGCTGCGCAGCTCGCTGTGCCAGGCGTTATGAGTGTCACCGGCAATAACCACCAGTTGCTTGTTGGCTTTTTGCGCCGCCCGGTACAGCATCTCACGTTCAATGGGGTAACCGTCCCAGGCATCGAGATTGTAGGGCGTAACCTGAGTGACCATTGCCTTTTGCTGGGCTGTTAACTCTTCGCCGTTCTGAAGGCGCTTTTTAAGCTCCGCTATTTGTAACAGCAGTGGTGTGACTTTACTGCGGTCATCTGCCGCGAATGCGGCTGCAGGAAAGTTCATTTTCCCCATAAGCAGTTGTTGCCCCAAAACTTGCCAGCGCGCCGAGCTGTTATTCAGTTTATTAACCAGCCACTGTAACTGCTTTTTGCCCATGATACTGCGGTCAGAGGACATGTCCTGCTGGAATTTTTGGGTATTGAACTGGCCGCTTTCTACGTCGCGGTAGTCGTCATAATTGAGTTGTTTGTCACGCCCGATGACGCGGGTATCCAGCATGATCAAATCGACTAAGTCACCGAATTTGAAATCACGATAAATAGTGAGGTTGGCTTCGCCTTGTGGCGGACGAATAGGAAGCCATTCATAGTACGCCTGAACCGCGGCTGCGCGTCTTTCTATAAAGCTACCTTCATCTTCCTGATGGTTTTCTGCGCCGTTTTTCCAGGTGTCATTACTAATTTCATGGTCATCCCATACGGCAATAAAAGGGGCGTGTGCGTGCAGCGCCTGTAACCCTTGGTCGGTGCGGTAAAGCGCGTAGCGACGGCGGTAGTCGGTCAGAGTGAAGAGCTCGGTATTGTTGTTGTCGGGTAAGCCCCTACCTATTTCTTTGGAACCCTCGGTGGCGTAACCGTCAGCTCCATATTCGTATATGTAGTCACCTAAATGAATGACCGCATCAATAGAGTCGTCCTTTGCCGCTTCGGAGTATGGGTTAAAGTAACCGGCGGGATAATTAGAGCAGGAGAAAACCGCAAACTTCAGTGGTCTTAAGCCAGATTCAGGAAGCGTTTGTGTTTTGCCGGAGGGGCTTTTGCTGTTCTTACCTAAAAAACGATAGTAGTAACGCTGGTTTGGCGATAATTGGGTAACGTCGACTTTGACTGTATAGTCGCGGCTGGCGCTTGTTGTGGCTGTTCCGGAGCGAATGATCTTTGAAAAGTTTTCATCGGCGGCCAGTTCCCAGCCCAGCGTTACTTGTTTCTCTGCGCTATTTTCCGGGACTGCGCGAGTCCACAACAAAATGGCGTTTGAAGTTGGATCGCCACTGGCTACGCCGTGGTCAAACTTGACGGAGCTGCGCTCACTGGCTTTGCCAATACTTACACAGCCCTGTAATGCTGTTGATACGGTGACTGCTGCGCCAGTTGCTGCAAATAGCTTTAAAAAGTCACGTCGGTTAAATTGCTTCACTGTTTTACTCCATGCATTTTTCCCAGAGTAAAAGAAATTACTCCGCAAACATGAAGACTTAATGACAGTAAAGTGTTAGTTCAGTCTTAACTTATTCATCATCACTTCTTGGTTTAATCTCAAGCGCTTGTACCGCTGAACGAACGTCCTGGCCAGAGGTTTCCTGAAAAACCTGTAAGTCAAATTGTGGCAGTATGGCAAACAAGTGATCAAAAATGTCGGACTGAATACCTTCGTAGATTTCCCAGGCGGTATCGTTACTAAAACAGTACACTTCAATGGGCAACCCCTGAGGCCCGGGGTTTAACTGGCGAACCATGAGTGTCATTCCCTGATGTACGTCCGGTCTGTGCATTAAATACTGCTTTATGTATGCGCGAAAGGTGCCAATATTCGTTACCTGACGCCCATTTATAGGGTCGAAACCTTTTTTCTCCAGCCCTGCATTCCATTCCGATATGTCTTTTTCTTTTTGCTCCAGATATTCGCTAAGCAACGAAAACCGTTTTAGCTTTTTCTTTTGCTCTGCGGACAAAAAGTGAATACTGTTCTGATCAATGTATAAAGCTCGTTTTATACGGCGTCCACCGCTTTCCTGCATGCCTCGCCAGTTTTTAAACGACTCGGAAATAAGGCGCTTGGTGGGAATGTTGGTAATGGTTTTATCCCAGTTTTGTACCCGAACCGTATGCAGTGCCACATCAATGACATCGCCGTCAGCGTTTAACTGGGGCATTTCAATCCAGTCGCCTACACGAAGCATGTCATTAGATGAGAGCTGAATACTGGCGACCAGTGACAAAATGGTGTCCTGAAATACCAACATGGCAACCGCACCCATGGCGCCAATTCCTGACAGCAGAATAACCGGAGAGCGGTCCAGCAGTGAGGCAATAATGAGAATAGTCGCCACTACATAGACGACTATTTTCGCAATTTGCAGATAACCCTTTATTGGTTTTGTATGCGCGTCAGGCTGCCGGGTGTATATTTCGTTAACGCTGGTCATGGCCGCGCTGAACGAACGCGCAAGAGTTAGTATAAGGTAAGCAATACTGATGTTACGTATGATGGTGGTGGCCGTTTCCGGTAAGTCCGGCACCAGATAAATACCGCCGGACAACACTAACGCAGGAACAACCTGAGCCAGGCGGCTGACAATAACGCGAATGCCGATGCCCGGGTCACTGCCTAGCTGGGTTTGAGACAGCAGACGGGAAATACCGCGCAGTAAAACGTGTTTGGTTACAAGCTGAGACAACCAAACCGCTATAACAAGGAAAAAACAGGCTCCAATTGTGTAGGCCCAGGGTTGGGTTGCTGCCCAATCATGAAACCACTGCGGGTAATCCAGTTCCATCATAATTTTTGTTCCACCGCTGCTTTTAAGTCCTTTCTAAAGCCCAACATAAATACGACCTCTGCTACGACGAATAGGGGGCCAATTGCTAAGCCCATAATATCATCAACAAAAGCCGGTTTGCGGCCTTCAAAATAATGGCCGACAAATTGAAATACCCAGCCGACAACAAACAGACCAATGCTCCAGCTAAGCCATAAGCTGGTTGGTAATGCGGCTATGTCACGCCCGACTGATAGCGACAGCCATAGCAAAATAGTCATGAGTAAACCGAGTTTGATATCCAGGCGGATGTAAAAAATAACCGCCGCCAGAACAACTAAGTTGGCAGGGGTAATCAAAAAGTAGTCCAAGGGTAGCGCAGGCCGAGATAATAAACTAATGATGCCGACAACAATCAGCGGAATACCGACAAGATGAGTCATTACATTCTTACGGTTCCGGTGATAAGCCGCATACTGTGCCAGGTGATCAACGATGGTTTTCATAGTCTGTGCCGCTTGGTAGTAAAATAGAGGCTTAGATTGCTACGCACATGGCTTGATGTCAATGGAGCTCAATGCTTTCAGGCTTTTATTTTTCTATTGCTCAGTAGTTAACTTACCGCTAACCTAATGCCTTTATTTTAAGCAGGCATTGAGTAGGGGAAATCCGGTGGCGTTTGATTACGGTTCGATTGATCTTGGGTTAAAAAACCCGTTTAAAACCGAAGGCTTGGTAACGAGTATTCGTGGGGTTGTGCAATCGCTGTTTGGCGTTTATTTGCTGGTAGCCGGAGCAGGCTCTGTAAAGCAAGACCCGATTATGGGTTGGGTACTGGCTATTTTTGGTATTTCACTTCTGGCCGTAGGCATTAAGGTACTTAGCGGCGGCATTATGGCAATGCTGCGCTACTTTGTTGGCCGTAATCACCCTACATCACTGGCTCCTAACTTTAGTAAGTCTGAGCGCAGTACTGCGCAGGAAGAGTCGCGTTATGTTGCTTATAACGATCAGGCTCTGGAAGAGATGCTTATGGGCCGCAAAAACAGCACCTTTATTGAACCCAAAGGCTTACTGGCGCGAATAGCTCACACGGTATTTCCCAAATTACTGTTTATGCCTTACCCCATTCGTAATATGGCGCAACGCTTATTAGGTGCCTGGGTGCGTACTCTTACGGCAATGGTTGCGTTTGGCTTTGCTGCCTTTGTGTCCCTGGCTGGTTTTGCCGGAGACGCAGGCGTGCTGGCTTTCCCTGTCTACACTGTTTTACTGACGCTTTACATCATGCACGTATGGAAGGCCGCGGGTAAGGCGATATCCCGTGGGGCAGAGCAGACTATTGACTCTATGGGCAGTGGCGATTTGGTCAAAATTATTGCCTTCGCCTTGTTGTTGCCTGTTGTGGTAGGGCTGGTAGTGAGCTGGTGGATGGCTGCAACAGACGTAACGGCGGCAACGGTTGAGCAATATTATGCGGCTTTGCCGGACTTTCATGCCGGTTGGTACTTATTTGGCATTTTTGTTGGCGCTTTAGTTTGCACGGCTGTCACTGTGGTGTTGCTGAAAAGACGTTTAGCCCATGCGAATCCGGTTTCTGAAGTCTCTGAATTACGGGAAAACTGGCAGGAGTCGGTGCACCCTAAAGAGATTTTTATTAACCTCGACAACCTGGTAATGGCAAACCGCCGTTATCGCGAAGTGCCAAACCGGGTGTATCGTGAACTCGACCCTAACTTGCAGGAACACGTTGACGGCAAAGGCGCCTTTAGCGGCGAGATGATTCAGGAAATTCAGCCTCAGGTAAAACCTATGGGACTGGGCGGGTTATTTGATAAGTCGCGTTTGGTCAGCTTGTTGCTGGGTAATAGCTTGTTCATTATCGGTGTGGTTTTTACGTTTTTCTTAGCCTATGCAGCAGTCGATGTGGTCAAACTTCTTGATAGCATGAACTATAGGCTGACTGAAGAGACTCCCTATAGCGACTTAATGACCTTAGCAGGCGGAGTCATGACTGCCGCTCATTTTTATCTTATTGGCTATGTCCTGCGGGCATTTGCGGGTTTAGCCGCTAATATCGCGCATCTGTTTTATGCGGAAATTCAGTTTGAATCCATGCTTATTTACTTTAAGTGCGAAGGAACCTTTACTGAGTCTAAAATTTCAACCGGTACCGGTATTCACGACAGTACTCGCTCAGAGAATACGCTGGTTCGCAGTAGTATTACGCCTTGGGTTATCGTGTCACGTATTGTGTCGACCACTTTCGCTGCAACCGGAATGAAAAATCTGGAGCATCCGCGACATATTCTGGAAATGCATAAATCGGATGACGAAATGGCGTCTATCCGTAAGGATGTTATCGACTTCCTGAAAGACCGCGAGTCTATTGCTTCTATAACCAGTAATCGCGATTTGGGCAATGCCTCACAGATACATCAGTTAAATGAGCAGACCCGCGCCATTCCAACAGACCAGGACAGATTGCAGCAATCGCAGTCGAAGACTTCTGATGAAGAGGCCGCTGGTTACCTTCGTCAGCAGGAAGAATTGGGCTCAGACAACGACTCTGATACCGACAAAGATCGTTAATTTCCAACCTTAAAAACCGCAGGCGGGTGCTTTGCCCGTCTGCACCTGCTACCAAGGTCGTAGTGCAGCACCATAAAGTTTCATAGAAACTGTTCGATAATTATACATGGTACGTTGCGTTTTTTACGCCTTATGGAAGCAAATAAATGTCCACAGTTGATGTGAAACCTCCTTTGTTAATAACGGCTTTGGCGATAGCCGCCGGTGTTCTTGTCCTTTCTTTTGTGCCCTGGCTGTGGCTGCAGTTATGTCTGCAAAGCCTATTATTCATTGGCTTGAGCTGGTTTTATGCCCGCTATTTTAACTCTGCTGGAATGGTGGGTGATGAAGAGCCCCTTGAGGGTGACGGCACGGATCAGTTGGCCGAAAACTCAGGTAAAAATGCGATAGCGACCGCGGAGCTTAGTTTTGCGATAAGCCGGTTTAAAACCGTTTTAGCGGATATTGTCGAGCGCCTGAAAGAGAGTGTTGATAACTCGTCAAGGGTTAGTGAGCGGGCGAAGGAAATAGAAAGCTTTTCATCGGAAGTGGCTGTTGCGGCAGAGCAAACCAAGCAGATAAGCCACGAAGGCCGCGAAAGAATAAAGCAGCTCACTCAAAAAATAGCTCTGGTAGTGGCGGACAGCCGCGAAAGTGCTGAAGCGGTCAGAGGACTGCAGGCTAAAGCCGATGATATTCGTAAAGTGACTCAGGTTATTGACAGCATCGCTGAACAAACCAACTTGCTGGCGCTGAATGCATCAATAGAGTCGGCGCGCGCCGGTGAACATGGTCGTGGCTTTGCGGTCGTAGCCGATGAAGTCAGAACGCTTGCCGGGCGAACTTCGGATGCAACCGTAGAAGTGAGTAATTTGGTAGAAGCGATTCATAATGAAACCACGGTTGCGGTCAATAATATTGAGCAGCTGTCAAAGCACATTGAACAGCAGTCGGAAACAACCGAGGGCATTGTTGAACAGTTGGCCAGTATTGTAGAACAAGCTGAAACGGTGGAGCAGCAATTGCAGAAAATTACCGGGTTAATGGGTGAGAACGCAGAAGATCTCTCCCGCAACGGCGAGCTTCTGCATTCTGTAAACTCAGACTTATCTGAACAGTACCAGCAACTGGATGACGTAAGTGGGCAGGCCGAGCAACTGGAATTGCAGTCGGAGCAATTATTCGCACACCTGGTTGAAAATGATGCCGACGCTGAACATAGAATGATTTACCAGGCCGCAACCGACGCCGCTGAACAAATTGGGCAACGTTTAGAGCAGGCTATTGAGCAAGGCGAGCTGACGTCAGAACAACTGTTTTCGCGAGATTACCAAGCGGTTCCAGGAACCGAGCCGGTAAAATACAAGACACCTTACACGGAGTTTTTCGAGAGTATATTGCCTGCTATTCAGGAGCCAACTCTGAAGCGGCATGAACACATTATTTACGCTATTGCCACTGATCCGAAAGGCTATGTGGCGCGGCACAACGATGCGTTTAATAAACCGTTAACAGGTGACCCGAAGAAAGACCTGGTCGGCAACCGTTCGCGTCGGCTATTTAATGACAAAACCGGGGCACGTTGCGGAGCTCACACGCAAACGTTATTGTTACAGACCTATAAGCGCGATACCGGCGAGGTTATGCACGACTTATCGGTACCCGTTTATGTAAATGGAAAACATTGGGGCGGCTTCCGTATCGGCTATAAGCCGCTGTAGCCTGACATTCATGTCAGGTGAGCGCATGTAGGCTGACATTTATGTCAGGTGAAATATCTATCCTGACGTAAACGTCAGGCTACGCCCCCTTTAGATAGTCAGGCGACATTGAGGCAGAGCAGTATGTCACACGATACCATTGCAATGAATAAAGAGCGGCAGGACTTAAGTGGGCTGGAGGCCGTCTGGTTGTTTGGTTATGGCTCACTGATTTATAAAGTCGACTTTCCGTATCTGGAACGGGCGGCTGCCTCAATACAAGGATGGTCACGACGTTTCTGGCAAGGGTCGCACGACCATCGGGGTACACCCGAAGCTCCGGGCAGGGTACTGACTTTAACAGAAACTCCGGGTGAAGAGTGCACGGGAATGGCCTACAAAGTCTCACCCGATGTGTTCGGGCATTTAGATCATCGTGAGAAAAACGGCTATTTAAGGTTCACCACGCCTATGAGCTTTCGTGACGGCAGCCAACAAGAAGGCCTTGTTTATATTGCAACAAAAGACAACGAAGCGTTTCTTGGCGAGGCTCCGGCGTCGGAAATTGCCAGACATATCGCTCGTTCGTCCGGTCCCAGCGGACCCAATGCCGAATACCTGGTCAAGTTACAGCTGGCGCTACAGCAACTGGGCGTCAACGACCCTCATATTACTCAGGTTTATGAGGCCTTAATGGCAGACCGGGCTAGTTAGTGTCCTGAGTAAATACGGTGTCGGCGGTTTGCGGTAACTTGTAAAGCTCACCCTGCCAGTATTGGCAGCCAAATTCGGCGAGTATACCTAACTGGGCCTGGTTTTCTACGCCAACCGCTTGTACTTCCAGTCCCAGCTCAGAAGTCATGCGAATAACCGCACGCACCAAATTGCGTGAGCGCTCGTTAGTATCAAGATCGCGAATAAACTCTCTTTCTATTTTAATTTTACTCACCGGCATGGTTTTCAAATGCAGCATACTGGCAATACCTTTACCGAAGCGGTCAATCACCAGAGTTATACCGAGTTGATGCAACTGTTCAATAATTTCCAGAGTGTGCGGCAGCGGTTCGTTTAAACTACTTTCGCTTAAATCAAACTCAAGTTCTTTAGCCAGTTTGGGATTGTGCTGAATGAACCGGCTCACCGTCTGATAAAGCTGCTGTGAAATTTGCTCTGTTGCCAGATTAATGGCAATTTTTCCGGGAACAATGTCTTGCTGCTGCCATTGATCAACTTGCGCTATAACGTGTTCGACTACCCAGACTCCAAGAGTGTCCAGCATGCCATTGGCATCAAATTGCGGCAGGAACTGGTCGGGTTTCAATGTACCAAGATCGGGGTGCTCCCAGCGCAGCAGAGCCTCAACGCCGACCATCTGCTGTTGCATGTTAAGCACGGGTTGATACACCAGCTGCATTTGCTCGGTTTGCAACACACTGCGGACGTCTTCTTCTAATTGAATTTCATCGTAAGAGCGAGTTTCCAGTTCCTGTTTAAAGTAAGTGTTGCTTTCATTATGTTCGTCTTTAGCTGAGTTCATGGCTAAATTGGCCTGAGCCAGAAGCTTTTCGGCATCGTAACCGTCAAGTGGGTAGACACTGGCGCCAATACTGGCAGCCAGTTGCACTTGTCGCTCGCTGCCGGACAATAAGAATGGAGGCTCGTACGCGGCCTGAATTTGCAAAATGATGTTCTGAATATCAATGTATTCAACAATATGGTTCAAAACGACAGCAAATTCATCACCGCCCAGGTTATAAAGCTTGGTGCCAAAAGGAATTGCATCCTTTAGTCTCTGTGACAGGCGCTGTAAAATTTTATCGCCAATATGGTGACCATACCGGTCATTCACCTGATGAAAATGATCAACGTTCATTACGATTACGGCGGCCAGCCGATCGCTGGGTAACTCATCCAACAATCGGGCTAAGTCTAAAGAAAGTGAGTTGCGATTAGGTAAGCCGGTTAACTCATTAAAAAAGGCCAGTTTTTGCAATTGCCGCTGCTGCAACTTCATTCGGGTGACATCGCTTAAAGTGGCAATGTAAGCCGCTTGTCCAGGAAAACCATTGGCACTTTCTCTGACGGTTAAAATGGCTGAGTAACGTTGTTTTTCAGCATTACGTCCAACAATCAGAATACTCTGTTCACAAGGGAAGTGCCCGTCAACATTATCAATGTCGGTTGCCGCCAGTAATTCCTCAAGCTTTGAATTAAGACAAATAGCCTCACTTAAGCCTGAAATTTCAGTAAAAGGTGAATCAACAGCGATGACCCGGCGCTGGTTATCAAGTAGTGCTATTCCGGATAATACCCCGTGCTCTGAGAGTTTGCCGGTATTGATATTGGCATTATCAATGTAGTCGGCAGAGATATTTGTCCAGGAACCCTGAAAGCGAAGAGGACGCTTACCGCTGCGGCGTAGTTCGTCCCGCACCCAGACGAAATGCCCTTGTTTATGCCGAAATCGGTATTCATAAACAAACTGATCTTCTTCAAGTCCCCGTAAAGCGGTCTTTTTAGCGACCTGTACGTCATTAGAATGAATGTTACTTAACCACCAGCCTGGCGCCATGACCTCTTCTGGTGAGTAACCCATAATACGCTCGCAGTTAGGGCTAACCCAATCCACACGAAAACCCGATTCCAGTGCTCTAAGCTCATAATGGACTGTCGGACTGTTGCTAAGGTAATTGTGTAGTAATTCCCGTGATTTTTTGAGTCTTAAGACCCAGATACGAGTATAAAAAAACAAGAAAATGACGGATAACGCAACGAACCCCCACGGCTCCCACTGCATAAGCCCGTATTTTGTTTTCGCCTCTAGCGGTAGTTGTGGAATTAACGCTTTCGAGCCTAGTTCCCAGGCAATTGCGGCAGCAATATAGATAAGCACCAGAATAACTTCCGGGCGTTTGAAAAAGGGTTTACGCCATTTTCTGTGTATTATTAATTTTCTTTCGTCTTTCATTATCGTATCCGTGCCCAGGGTATTTCTGATTTCTTCAATGACTTACTAAGAATAGAACCTTGTAATTCCTCACATCCTGTTTGTTTTAACAGTAGCAGCTTAGCGCGGTCATTGATGCCCGTAGCTATGGTTGTTAAACCACGGGCTCTGGCCATTTTGACCATAGACGCCAGCTCTCGTTTTTGATCGCTGTGGGAAGTGGCTTTTTGCACTAGTTCCTCAGACAGCTTTACTGCATCTACAGGCAGAACAAACAGCGACTGTATTGTGGAGCGGCCTTCCCCAAAATGCGAGGCGATGACGTTGCAGCCAATGCTACGTAGACGTTCCAGATAGCGCTTCGATTTGTCGGAAAGTGACATTAAGGCTCGCTCACTGACCTCTATATTAATATTCTGTGCCGGAAATTTGGTTTCCTGCAACTCGTGCGCTAATACATTGAGCACAAGTGGGTCGACAACGTCATTAATGGTGACGTTAATGGCGACGCGCACAGTGACTTTTTGTTTTTGCCATACCCGCAAGTCTTTAAAGGTGCGTTGAATAATCCATGACGTAAATTGCTGTGTTAAAGAAGCCTCTTCTATCATTGGTTTAAATTCTTCCAAACTCATACTGCCGCGCTTGGGATGCACCCATTTGGCTGAAACTTCCAGTACGGAGAAATAGCCGGAATTGGTATTGAGGCGAGGCTGGTAGTAAAGCTGAATATCGTTATTCTTCATTGCCTCGCTAAACTGACGCGAAAAAGTGACCTCTTCAATTTGGTCAATGGCCTCACTTTGCTCCAGAAACGAAAACTGCTGTTTCTTTTGAAAAGCGTTAAAGGCATGTGACTGAGCTTCGTCGAAAACTTTCTGGTGGTCTTCTTTAAGCTGTTCCTTTTTCACCCGAAGCACGCCGGCGGTACTGTCCATTTGATAAGAAACGCCGTCAATGACTATGGGTTTTTCCAAAAAGTTTTCTATTTTTTGTTTTAGTTCTTTTGAGTCTTCTTCAGCTTCAGAGCGAACCCCAACCAGCTCATTTCTTGAAGTCTGACCAACCTGAACCTGGTCTCCAAGGAGTTTTTTCAGTTGAACAGCCATTTGCTTAACCAGTTCGTTGGCTTTTTCGGTTCCGACTTGCTGTTGAATTTTATCCATATTCTGCAAGCGGAAGTTGAAAATATCGACCAGGTCATCGGGTGAGCTGCCTTTTCTATGGCCGATGGTTTCTAACTGTTTTAGAAGGGCGTTGATATTGGGAAGATCCGTTCCCTGATATTTGAATTTGGCAGTTTGTTCGGCGCCGCTCAATTCTTTTATGACTTTGGCAATCATCCCCGCCATAGTGGCCACAAGAGTATAAGCGACCATGCGAAGCACCCAGCCGCCAGCAATTTCGTTGCTGCTTATCAGCGACTCGGAGAAAGAAAATGGGCTGAGTAATACGCCACACATGAAACCGGCCAAGGCACCAATGCGTGATCCCAGCAGTAAACCGGCAAAAATTAAGGGAAAGTAAAGTAGGTGCTCGTAAAGGCTCGGGAGGCCGCCAGTTATTTCAATGACTCTGATAATAGCCGCTATAAGTATCGCCAACACAAAGCCAATGAACACCTGTTTTTCGGCGTTCATTTCCGTAAAGTTGACTACACTTTCTTTAAGCCAGCTAGTAAAGCTGTTTGGATCTTCTGATTTAGGCATTTATTCTTATCAGTTGTGATAAATTAGGCAGTTAGCTATCTTGAGGTTGTTATCAATATTAACTTCTGTCAAGTCTTTAAGCCGAGAATCATTAACATCAAGGAACGAGCTATGCGGGAATCTTTAGAACGGCGGTCATTTTTACTGACATTGGTTTTAGTCAGTATCGCCTTCGCCTGGGTGCTTATACCGTTTTGGGGCGCTATTTTTTGGGCTTGTGTGGTGGCTGTTATTTTTTACCCGCTACAACAAAAACTGAAAAATAAGTTTGGAGACAAACCAAACAGAGCGGCTCTTGTAACTTTGTTGATTGCATTGGTTATTGTGGTGATTCCGGCGCTGGGTATTTCGTACTCCTTCGTGCAGGAGGGCGTTAGCTTCTATCAGCGACTGGACGAAGGTAAGATTAATCCGGGTAAGCGCTTCGATGACATCCAAAATGCGTTCCCGGTAATTAATGATTTACTTGCGCAGTTTGATATTAAAGCCAGCGATGTGCGGGAGAAAATATCGTCAGGCGCAGCTACTGCTAGTAAATTCTTAGCTGAAGAGGCGTTAGCCTTTGGTCAAAATACCTTCTCTTTTCTTCTCAGCCTGGGTTTGATGATTTATTTAACCTTTTTTCTGCTAAGAGATGGACAGTATTTAATTGACCTTATGGTGAGGGCATTACCTTTGGGTGATGACCGGGAGCGTAAACTTTTTAGCAAGTTTGCGGGCGTTACGCGGGCAACGGTAAAAGGAAACATTGTCGTCGCCATAGTTCAGGGTGCTTTAGGTGGCATTATTCTCGCATTACTTGGTATTCCCGGAGCTTTACTCTGGGGTGTGGTTATGGCGTTTTTGTCACTGATACCGGCTGTGGGAGCTGCTTTTGTATGGGCACCAGTGGCTATCTATTTATACGCTACAGGAAGCTGGATACAGGCAACCATACTAGTGGCTTATGGCACCATAGTGATTGGTTTAGCCGATAACGTGTTGCGTCCAGTTTTGGTGGGACGTGATACCAAATTACCGGATTATCTGGTGCTGTTTTCCACCATAGGCGGTATGTCCTTATTTGGAATTACGGGTTTCGTTTTAGGGCCACTGATTGCAGCCCTGTTTTTGGTTTTCTGGAATATCTTTATGACAGAATTTTAGCGGTTAGGTTAATACGGCCTCTTAAAGTTGAGGCCGTAAATATCCTCCAACCCTGCCTTTGGGCGATAACACCCATTGCCACAATTGAATGTCACGCGCCCGGAACGCACCAGCACAGGACAGCAAATAGTATTTCCACATACGATAAAATTCGTCATCAAATTGTGACTTAATAGATGGCCAGGCCTTATCGAAGTTTTCAAACCAGGCCATTAAGGTTTTATCGTAATCGGCACCAAAGTTGTGCAGGTCTTCGCAGACAAACTTTTCTTCCAATGCTGTGCCAATTTGTGAAATAGACGGAATTTCGCCATTCGGGAAAATATACTTGCTGATCCACGGATCGGCTGCGGTATCACTGACGTTTTTACCAATAGTATGCAGCAGGAACAGGCCGTCTTCTTTGGTGCAGCGCAGAGCTACATCCATATAGTCGTCGTAGTTCTTCTGACCGACATGCTCGAACATCCCTAAACTAATAACGCGATCAAACTGTTCATCAAGCTCGCGGTAGTCCTGTAGCCGGAATTCTACTGGAAGGCCTTTGCAGCGTTCTTTGCCAAGGGCTACCTGCTCTTTAGAGATAGTGACCCCAACACATTCGACACCGTAATTTTCCGCGGCATACTGCATGAAGCTGCCCCAGCCACAACCAATATCAAGAACGCGCATACCAGGTTTCAATCCCAGTTTTTTACAGCACAGTTCAAGTTTGTGTCGTTGTGCTTCATCAACGTCCTTGGCTTTTTCCCAGTAACCACAGGTATACACCATACGTTCATCGAGCATCGACTGATAAAGGTCGTTGCCCATGTCGTAATGATGCTGACCAACCTCCCAGGCTTTGGATTTACTTTGTAAGTTGAAGACTCGGCTTTTTAAGGAATGGAAAATAAGGCGGGCGGGGTTAACTTCATCCTGAATGCCGGAGCGCAGTAGCTGGAAGAAAAACTGGTCAAGTGACTCGGCGTCCCACAAACGAGCCATATAGGATTCACCCAAGCCAAGGTTACCGCGCGACAGTGCCTGATCAAATACGGTTTCATCATGAACCTGCATATCCCAGGCTCTGTCACCGTTAATGCGAATATCTGCTTTCGCTAAAAGCTCTTCAACATACTCTCGTGATGTCGACATATTTGTTCGCCCATTCCGGAAAATGATGGTTAAAAACGTTATCAAGAATGGGCGAAACTGGCAATAAAGAGCCTTTTACCCGTCTTTTTTCGAGGTAAACTCAGGATAGGCTTCAACGCCGCAATCGACTTGATCTAAGCCGATATACTCCTGCTCTTTAGTCACACGAATGCCCAATACTAGCTTGAGTATAGCCCAGACAATAAGGCTACTGAAAAACACCCAGCAGAAAATGGTACCGACACCGGCTAACTGAATAACAAAGCTGGCACCGTCATCGCTGAGCGGCACCACAAGAGTGCCAAAAATACCGACCACACCGTGCACCGAAATAGCACCGACCGGATCATCGATATGAAGTTTATCCAGCCCAATAATGGAGAGCACGACAATAAGTCCCGCAATAAATCCGATAACGGCGGCAAGCCAGGGCTCTGGGGTAACAGGCTGTGCGGTAATGGCAACCAGGCCGGCTAAGGCACCGTTTAAAATCATGGTTAAGTCGGCTTTTTTCCAAAGCAGTTTAGTCAACAACAGAGTGGCGATAGTGCCGGCTGCGGCCGAGGTGTTCGTGTTTACCATGGCGCGGGCTATGGCATTGGCGTCGTCAACGGTGCTTAGCGCTAACTGTGAACCACCGTTAAAACCAAACCAGCCAAACCATAGAATAAAGGTACCCAGCGCTGCCAGCGGCATATTTGAGCCCGGTAAAGCGTTGATACTGCCGTCACTGAGGTATTTACCGGAGCGAGGGCCAAGTAAAAGAACCGCAGCAAGTGCCGCTGATGCACCGGTTAAATGCACAATGCTGGAGCCGGCAAAATCGACAAAGCCCCATTCTGTCAGCATTCCACCACCCCAGGTCCATAAGCCCTGTACCGGATAAATGACCGCACTAAGCACGACGCAGAACAGCAGAAAGCTCATTAGCTTCATACGCTCGGCAACGGCACCTGAGACTATCGACATAGCGGTGGCAACGAACACCATCTGGAAAAAGAAATTGGCGTCAGCCGCGTAAGCTGAGGTTGAAGGATCCGGGTACATGACTTTGTAGCCGATAACCAGGTAAACAATACAGGCGATGGCGTAGAGCACGATGTTTTTGGTCAGAATCTCGGTGGTGTTTTTGCTTCTGACCAGACCCGCCTCCAGCATGGAAAAACCAGCCGCCATCCACATAACCAGCGCCCCGGATATGAGTAAGTAAAAGGTGTCTACCGCGAAAGTGAGTTGTTGTAAGTTTTGTGCTTCCATGATGGGCTCCTTAAAGGGCGTCTTGGTCGGTTTCGCCGGTGCGTATGCGAACGCATTGCTCCAGCGGCATAACGAATATTTTTCCGTCGCCGATATTGCCGGTATGAGCAGCGGCAATGACGACTTCCAGAGCTCGTTCGACGGTTTCGTCGGGAACCGCCAGCTCAATTTTCATTTTGGGCAGGAAGTCGACTTGATATTCGGCGCCCCGGTACAGTTCGGTATGCCCTTTTTGACGTCCTACTCCCCGGACTTCGGTTACTGTCAGGCCTTTGCAGCCAATTTCAAACAGCGCTTGCTTCACATCCTCCAGCTTGAAGGGTTTGATTAACGCAACGAGCATTTTCATGGTGCTTTCCTTATTAAAATATTGTTAAGCAACCCTTTTACTTCATGAAGCGTGCCATAACTTAAATTCATGATATTTATAAATAAAAAATATTTTCTGGATTTTTCTGCACAAAAATTGTGCGCTCCTTCTGTGCATTGCACCAAAAGTGCTATTGAACCAAAAGGGTACAGGGGAGATACTATTTACCTACAGTAGCGAATGATTAAAGGTGCAGTGGCATGAGAGTTGGCGCGCGGCAGAGCGATCTTATCGGGCAGACGGATTTACTTCGTATACCGTCGCTGTCTGATTTAACCGGATGCGATATCTTTATTAAATGTGAGTTCCAGAATCCGGGCGGCTCCATTAAGGATCGCGCGGCTAAGCAACTGATTGATGACGCTATGGAACTCGGCGAATTAAAGCCGGGTATGACGGTGGTTGAAGGTACAGCCGGTAATACAGGTATTGGCCTGGCTGTTGTGGCAAAGTCTTACGGCTTGCGTATGTTAGCGGTCATGCCCAATGACCAGACACCGGAAAAGGAGCGTATGATCCGTTTACATGGCGGTGAGCTTATGTCCGTTGATCCGGTTCCTTTTAAAAATGAAAACCACTTTTATCATACGGCACGCCGTTTAGCGGAAGAACGCGATGACTGCTGGTGGGCCAACCAGTTTGAAAACACCAGTAACGCCCGGGCGCACTACCTTCACACCGGCCCGGAAATATGGGAACAAACCGAAGGGAAAATAGACGTTTTAGTGTCTGTGGCAGGCACTGGCGGCACTATAGGCGGTAACTCACGTTTCTTAAAAGAGCAGAACCCGGAGCTGGATGTTTGGGTAGTTGACCCGGATGGTTCCGGTATCTATGAGTTTTTACGCAGCGGCGAGTATGTGTCGAATGGCGGCTCTATGACGGAGGGCATTGGTATTATGCGGTTAGTGGATAATTTCCGCCAGGCACGTATTGATCACGCGGTTAATTTGCCCGATCAAGATTTAGTGACTTTGTCACGTTATATCAGAGACGAAGATGGTATTGTTCTGGGGAGTAGCTCGGCGCTGAATGTTGCTGGCGCACTGGCGGCAGCTTTACGAAAAGGGCCGGGACACCGCATTGTGACCTTCTCCTGTGATTTAGGTGAGCGCTCAGTAAGTAAACTGTATAACCCGGAATATTTGCGCGGACGCGGGTTAAACCCTGACCCGGAACCCATTGACGTATTAATGACACGTTATCGCGAGCTTGGCGATAAGGTACTAGAGGTTAACTGGAACAATGACTAAACGTATTTTTGGGTGTTTGTTTTTATTGGTAGCAGCAACCGCAGTTCAGGCGCAGGACGAGACGCCGGATGCACCGTTCCATGACCTTCAAGTTCCGCAGTTTCTGGACATTGCGCACCGCGGTGCTTCCGGTTATTTGCCGGAACACACTCAGGCCAGCACCGTTATGGCTCATGGGCTGGGAGCGGATTATATAGAGCAGGACGTGCAACTGAGCCGTGACAGCGTTCCGGTCGTTCTGCATGATGAAATTCTGGATCATGTAACCAATGTCTCCGAAGTATTCCCTGAAAAGCACCGACCCGATGGGAAATACTATGTGGTCGATTTTTCGCTGGAAGAGCTTAAACAGTTAACTATGGTCGCCCGGCATAAAGATTATGAGCTGGTTTACCCTAAGCGGTTTTCTCACCCCGAAGTTCAGTTTCCGATACAAACGCTGGATGAGGAAATCAAACTGATTCAGGAGCTGAATCGCGTTCGGGATATGTCGACAGGCATTTATGTCGAGATCAAATCTCCGCGCTGGTATCAGCAGCAAGGGTACGACGCGACGGCGGCAGTGATGTCTGTTTTAGCTCACAACGGATACCATGACAAACGGCCAACACCGGTTTATCTGCAGTCTTTTGACCCGGAAGTGTTACGTCGCTTAAAGCGTGAATTTAACTGGGACTTTCCGTTAATTCAGCTGGTGGGTGACAATGAGTGGGGAGAAACCGATATTGATTACAGCGCAATGCGCACGGGTGCCGGGCTGGAGTCAGTAAAAAGCTACGCTGAAGGTGTCGGCTTGTGGGTAAACCACGTATTGACCGGAGTTAATGAAAACGGTGAGCCGGAATGGGACAGTGTTTTAAAGTCAGCGGAAGAGAAAGGTCTGGATGTTCATGTTTATACCTTGCGGGCGGATGACTTACCCAAAGGCGTGGAGTCTCATGCGCAATTACGCCAGTGGTTAAAACAAGCTGGCGTAGAGGGCGTGTTTACTGACTTTCCGGACAAAAAGTAAAGCGCATTTTGAAACCGTCGCTGCCGTCATCGTAGTATTCCGGCAGAATATCGATGGTTTCGAAACCACAGCTTTGATACCAGTGAATAGCGGCCTTGTTGTCGCTTTTTACTTCCAGCGACATGGCAACAGCACCGCTGCTCTTCGCCGAATTCAGCACTTCATTCATAAGCAGATTACCTACCCCTAAACCGCGAAAGCTCTGAGCTACGGCTATTGAGTACAGGCGCCATACTTTGCTGTTACGCCGGGTAAAGGCAATAGCATACCCGGCTAAATCGTTACCTGAGCGCGCCACCCAGCAGTAATTGTGGTTGGACTCAATTACCCGCTTAAAACTGCGACGACTAATGCAACTGTAATTAAAAGTTGCACGTTCTAAAGAAACTAATTGTTCAAGGTCGTTCTTATCTGCCCGCTCAATGCGAAACTCAGTATTCATCCAGGCGTCGTCCAAAGTCAGCCATTATTAGCCGGTAAAGCTCATAACCTAAGTGTTTGTCTTCCACACCAGATTCAATTGACGGGTTGTCATTAATTTCGATAACAACCGGACCTTGCGCTGTTTGTTTAATATCCACACCGTACAGGCCGTCGCCAATTAAGCGAGTTGCCTGTAATGCCAGCCGCACCACATCTTTAGGAGCCTGATGCACGCCTAAAGTGGCAAAAGAACCGCTTTTACCACGCGAAGAGGACTCGCTGTGGTTATAAATTTGCCAATGATTACGCGCCATAAAGTACTGACAAGCGTAAATGGGGCGGTTATTCAGCACACCAATACGCCAGTCGTAGTCGGTTCTCATATACTCTTGTGCCAGCAATATAGTGGACTGCTTGAAAAGCTCCGTTGCCACTTGTTTAAACTGAGCTAAGTCTTCTGCTTTTTCTACGCCAATAGAAAATGAGCCGTCAGGAATTTTCAGCACAACCGGGTAACCCAAACGTTCGCCTATTGCTTCGTAGTCGATATCTGATTGGCTCAACAAGAGTTCTGTTTTTGGTGTCGCCACCTTATGTTTATCCAGTAACTCTTTTAAGAACACTTTATTGGCACATTTAACAATGGAGTCCGGGTGGTCAATCACTACCATACCGTTGGCTTCGGCTTTTTTCGCAAAGTGGTAGGTATAGTGGTTAATGCGGGTGGTTTCCCGTATAAAAAGCGCATCAAACTCCAGCAAACGGTTGAAGTCGTTTGCGGTAATCAGTTCAGCTTCGATATCGGCTTCTTTCGCGGCTTTAATAAACAATGACAATGCTTTTTTGTCACTGGTCGGAATGGCCTCGTCCGGGTTATACAGAATGGCTAAATCAAAACGGTATTCTTTGCGGGTGCGCGCTTTGCGCCATACACGTTTACTGAAATGATCCAGTGAGTTACCAAAAAAGCTTTGTTGCTCATCAGTTAACTGATTCAGTGCACCTGATGTCAGCTTGTTGATGTGCCAGCGGCCGTTAAATTCCAGCTCAACTTTTAGAATAGGGCACGGATAGCGCTCAAAAATTTGGCGCGCAAAAGACGCCAGCTCGGGCTGCTCGCATAAGCCAAAACAAATCAGTAACGACAGAGATTTTTCGTCACGATTTTGCAAATATTTAGTGAGTGATCGGTCGGCGGTATTAATCAGTAACTGATAATGAGAAAAGTTAGTCAGGTCATTAATGGTCGCTACCGATGGCATGACTCTTTGTCCGCGAGCCTCTGCCAGCAGACTGACGTAGTAGCCCGTTGACAGGTAAGATAAGTCGTTACACAAATTTAAGACGTGATAACGACTCTGCAAGTGTGCCGATTGTAAGTATTCACTTGCGGTGAGTAGGCTTTGACTAGGGTAATAAGGCTGCCAGTCGGCGGCGTTATCTATGATAAGGTGAACGTGTTGCTGCATGTCGTAAAGTACTCAGAAGTCGTTAAAAATTATGTAAGTTATTTGCTTATTATTTGCGTAATAAATGCAACTCACACTATATTAGAAAGATGACGGATAACAAGCAGATTTGCTATTTTATCTTTTTCAAAGGAGTCAGGTGAATGCTGACAATTCTGGCAAAGCTGTTAAAAGCTTTGAATTCTGAAACCAGTGCCTGGGCACTTGCGTTAGCTGTAGTATTAGGAATGTTTATGGGGTTAACCCCGCTATGGCGAATTCATAACTTAATTATTTTGTTGGCGGCATTAATATTCCGCGTAAACCTCAGTTTATTCATTGTATCTTTTGGTATTTTCTCTGGTATCGCTTACCTGCTGGACCCCTGGTTCCACAGTGTCGGCTTGAGCTTATTAGAGGCATCGGGCTGGCAGGGCATTTATGAAGCACTGTATGCGACCGCACTAGGACGCCTGTCCATGTTTAATCACACCATTACTATGGGCAGCTTTGTTATCGCGTTGATTGCCGCGCCGGTAGTGGCTGCGTTGAGTTACTGGGTTATTACCAATTACCGTAAAAGAATTCAGGCTCAAATAATGAAACTACGCGTGGTGCAGGTTATTCGCGGTAGCCGTTTCTGGCAGATCTATACGGACTTGAGGGGGTGAGTATGAAACGCAGTATCATTCGCTGGCCGGGGCTGGCCGTTTTTGCCGGGTTCGTATTGCTGTTGGTTGCTATATCCTGGTTGTTTCTGGACGGCATTATAAAAATCACACTAGAGCACACGCTGGGAAGACTGAACGGCGCTGAAGTTAATATTGAGCGTGTTGAGCATAGCTGGGTACCTCTATCTCTGACTTTGGCTGGTATTCAGGTTACCGACCCTAATGCACCGCAAAATAACCGGGTACAGGTTGGTGAAGCGTCGGCTGACATTAGCCCTACAGAAATTGTGCTTGGCCGAACCTTAATTGAACAGCTTACTATGACCGGAGTACGCGTTAATCAACCCCGGGAAAGCGAAGGTGACGTGTATGTCATGCCGGACGAAGAAGACGTACAAAATTGGGCTAATCAGTCCTGGGATAAACTGACCACGTCCTTACCTTCTGTAGACGAAATTGTCAGCAAGGTTGATTTGCGTACAGAAACGGTGATTGATGAAGCCAAAGCAGCCTATGAGCAGCAAGAACAAGAGGTTAAAGCAGCTAGAGAAGCTTTGCCCAGTAAGGACAAAACAAAAGAATACGAAGAGAAAATTAAGCAAATTACCGAAGGCAAAGTAGAAGGTTTGGCTGATATTGCGGCGAGAAAAGAGGCTTTAGATGAGTTAAAAGACTCGATTCGGGCAGACAAAGAAGCTGTCAGTAATTTTCGTGATGAAGTGAAGCAAGCGAAAGAGGTAGTGCAACAGCAAATAACCGAACTTAAGAACGCGCCGGGTAACGATATTGACCGAATTAAGTCGTTTTTCAGTCTGGACGGAAGTGGTTTAGAGAACGTGACTGGCTTGTTATTAGGCGAAAAAGCCCGGGAGTGGAGTAAGTACGTACTTCTTGCCTATGAACAGCTGGGTCCTATGCTGGCTCGTTCGGACAACTCTGCAACAGTAGAACCTGTTCGCGGCGAGGGGCAGAGAATTTCCTTTGCTGATGATAACGCACCGCCGGAGTTTTTAATTAAGAAGGCGCGCACTGAATTTATGGTCGGCGGTACGGTTATTGATGTCGACTGGCAAAATATTACCCACCAGCATAATTTACTGGGTCAGCCGACGACGTATCAGGCTCGGGCTGATAACAGCGACTTGTGGAATGCGTTTAACCTGAATGGTGAATTGTCGCTGACTGACCTGGGCATTGATGCGAAACAACAATGGCAGTTAAAAGGTGCAAAACTGAACAATCTGGGGCTTAGTAACAGCAGCGCGCTCAGTGCCAATATTTTATCATCTATGATGGACAGTGACGGAACCGTGCTAGTGCGAGAGAACAAACTGGACGGGAAAGCCATGGTACGGATGCTGAACCTTGACTTAGAAGCCGAGGGCAGCAGCAAACTGACCTCTGCGGTTGCAGGTGCTTTAAAGCAACTAGAGCGGTTAGATATTACTACCAATATTGGCGGCGATATTCAGCGGCCATCGCTGAGTTTTGAATCTGATTTAGATGACCAGCTAGGTGATGCCTTGACTCAATCCGCGATGAGTGAAGCCGATGAAAAACTGGCCGAAATAAAAGCCGACCTTACTGCCAAAGTTTCAGAGCAATTAGGTGGGCAGCAAGGCCTGCTTGAAAACCTGACTCAATGGGACAATGAGTCAGGTGAACAAAGCCAGCAACTGGAAGAGTTGTTAAAAGCCAAAGTTGGAGACAGTCTTAAAGATAAGCTCAAAGGCCGCCTGTTGGGCGGCTCTTGAGTTCCATGTTTACAGCATGAACAGTCCAATAGCCACGGCCAGGCCCATTAACGGCACTACAACAGTTACCGCGGCAACGGCCCAGTAAGCGGCGCTGTGTTTTTCGTTGCAAATAGCGCGAATAGTAGTGACCACGTAACCGTTGTGAGGTAAAGAGTCGAGCGCACCTGAAGATATCGAAACAATACGGTGCAATTGCTCAGGGTTAACGCCCGCAGCCATGTAGTGCGGGCCTACTTCAGGTAAGGCGATAGCCTGTCCACCGGATGCTGAACCGGTTAACCCGGCAATAACACTCACTGCAACCGCTGCCCCCACTAATTCATTGCCCGGCAAGCTGGTCATGGCGGTGACCGCAGCGTCAAAGGCCGGCGTAATTTTAGCGATACTGCCAAACCCGACTACCGCAGCAGTGTTACCAATAGCCACTAAAGCTCCTGTTGTTGCTTCGTGAATGGCGGTTTGGGGTTTGTGAAAATGCTTAAAGTTAATAACTGCAATAGCAATTACACCGCCCAGCAAAGCAACAATTAACGCGTTCTGCTGCAGGGTGTCGTGAAAGGTGAAAGAGAGCCCCAGAACAACTAACAGTGGAATTAAGCCACTAATGGGTGAAGGCAACTTGCGTTCCAGCAATATCGGGTCGCCTTCACGTGCTTCGAACGTTTCACCATTGGCTATAGCGCGGTTAATAATCTTTCTTAACCACCAGTAGCCGAAGGTTGCCATTAGTACCGCGACCACCAGACTGACCTCCCATGCGGCATAAGGTGATGTACCGAGGTATTTCACGGGTATCCAGTTCTGGATTTCCGGTGAGCCCGCCGAGGTCATAGTAAAAGTGACGGAGCCAAAGGCCAGTGCTGCCGGAATAAAACGCCGTGGTAGATTGGCGTCTTTGAATAAACTGAGCGCCATTGGGTAAACCGAAAAAGCGACAACAAAAACGCTGACACCGCCATAGGTTAGAATCGCACAGGCCAGTACCACCGCCAGAACTGCCTGCTTGCGACCGAGTTTATTGATGATCCAACTCGCAACACTGTCGGCTGCTCCGGTATCCTCCATAAACTTACCAAACAGAGAACCGAGTAGGAACATAAAGAACCAGGCGGCAACAAAGCTGGCAAAGCCGTCCATATAGGCGCTAACGAAATTGACCTCACCGGTCAGTAGCGGCACTCCACTACACAACGCGACTATAAAGGCGCACAGAGGGGCACTGATAAACAGGTTTACCCCTTTTAGAGTGAGTACGATAAGCAACACAAGGCCGCCAACCAGACCAATCATACTTAACATGAGTTACCCCCGCGAATTAAAGAAATAAACCATGCTCAACATAACTAATGGTCCTGATGATCCCGGAACACGGGCAGTGACCAGTTAAACTTTATTGCTCCAAGTCTAATGAGCAATGTTGAAGTCATGCCCGCAGCTAATGCTATTAAAGGTTGATAGGGCACGAGCATGACATAAACGGTTGCGCCTATAATACAGGTGGTGGCGTACAGTTCGCTTTTTAAGACCATTGGAATATCGCGCGCCAGAACATCACGCAGCATGCCACCAAAACAGGCGGATATGGTGCCCATGATGATAGCGATAAAGGGTGGAAAACCGGCTGATAGGGTTTTCTCCGCGCCCATAGTCGCAAAAAAGGCCAGACCAATAGCATCTGCAACCATTAGTGTGTTCATAGGAATATAGGCTCTGAACCGCAGCCATATAATGGTGAGCAGAGCTGCAACAATTATGGTGTAGAGGTAGGCAGGGTCATGTGTCCAGAAAACCGGTAAACCAAGAATGAGATCGCGCGTTGTACCGCCGCCAATCGCTGTCGCTGAGGCTAAAACAAGTACACCAAAACCATCCATCTTTTTGCGAAACGCTAATAAAGTGCCAGCTACCGCAAAAACCGCGACACCTGCGTGATCTGTCCAGTAAAATATCAATTCCATGAGTCATCAAAAAGTAGCAGTGGTATAACTTAGTTTGTCATTAACCTTTATTGATTCCCAGCACAAATTGATTGGCTATTTAGACTTCATAATTTTATGATGGCATCAATTTAAAAGCTGCTGTTGGGCTAAGGATCAGCGAGAATGAGTGCAACCGAGTACACGACAAAACATGTAGTTGATGATCTCGTTAGTAGCTACCAGCGAGTTCCAATGTTAGTGATCGCAGCGCATCCTGATCGGTCGCGGATTGGTGAACGCGCAGCGTTAATGGATTTACACAGTCAGGGAAGTGACTACCTAAGCAGGGTAAAACCTGAATTCGCCAAAAATGGTAATGCCGGCAGAGCATTGCTTGATGAATTTATCAGCCGTTCTCCAATCATTTTTCAGCGCGAATCAGGTGGCCGTATTAAGCTAAAGGCGCATAGCACCAAAACAACAGTCACTATTGCCGGGCGCGGTGTTCAGGACGAATATATTCTGAAAGAAAGTGACCTGGATAACGGTGTCGTTATTGGCCTAAACCACCGTATCGTTTTACTTTTAAAGTTATTGCCGCTGCAAGATTCCTCGGTAGATGACAACGATGTGCTGTTTGGTATTAGCTCGGATATTCGCGCCATTCGGAATCGCGTTGCCCAACTGGCTGGAATGGACTTGCCGGTTATGATTAGAGGTGCTGCCGGAGTGGGTAAACAACAGGCGGCCTACGCTATTCATCAGGCCAGCGAGCGTCGGGAACAACCCTTTATTAGTGTTAATCTGGCTGCAATACACGATGCGGTTGCAGAAGCTGAATTGTTTGGTAGCTATCGTGGCGGTAGCCGACAACCCGGCTATTTCCAACAAGCCGGTGGCGGCACTATTGTGCTGGAAGACATCGAGGATGCCTCGCCGAGCTTACACCGTTTGCTTTATACTGTTCTACAAAGCAAATCTGTAGTACCTGTTGGGACAGAGGAAACGCTGCCAATTACTTGCCGTATTATGCTGACCAGCCATCAGGACTCTGGCGGCTTTGAAGAGAATTCAACGCTGTCCATGCTAATTGAAAAGCTTTCAGCTTATCAATTATTCATCCCGCCATTAACCGAGCGCCGTGAAGATATCGGTCTGTTATTCGATTATTTTGTACGTGAGCAGTGGCGTAAGCTTTACGCTGACCGCTCTCATGATGTCAAAATTCCCGGTGAATTGATGAGCCAACTGCTGACCTTTCATTGGCCGGGTAATGTACGACAGTTGCGAAATGTCGCGCGGCAGGTCGTTATTGATAGCCGCGAGCAAGAGCAACTGCACCTTGACCCGCAACTTTTATCTATGCTTAAGCCGAGCAACCCCGGGCATTGGGAAGATGAAACCAGCGTTCATCGTAAGCCCAACAGCGTCAGCAGAGATGAGCTGTTGGAAACATTGCGTAGTTGCCGGTTTGAGCTGCAGGCAACAGCAAAAGCTTTGGGCATCTCACGGGCATCGGTATATCAGCTGATTCAGCGCTTTGAAGGGGTTCGCACAGCGCAGGATTTATCCGAAGAAGAGATTAAAAAGAGTTATGAGCAGAACCGTTCCGATACTGAAAAAATGATGTGGGATTTGCAAGTGTCTCAAATAGGTTTACGGCGTCGGCTTAAAAGTTTGGGATATGATATTTGATAATACTGAGCGGCGTTAAACTTTCTGATAGTATAGCCGCCTTAGAAAAATTGAATTGCATTCTGGAGTAACTGTCCCCATATCGTGAGATGGTTATCCGAAATTTAATAATAAATTTAAATTAACTGAGGGAATTTTATGGACTTTTTTATTAGCTCAGCATATGCGCAAGAGGCCGGCGGCCAGAGCAGTGGCGGTATGGAACTGATTTTCATGCTGGTCATGTTTGCGTTAATTTTTTACTTCATGATTTATCGTCCACAAGCAAAACGTGTCAAGCAGCATAAAGAGCTGATGGGTGCTTTGAGCAAGGGTGATGAAGTGCTGACTCAAGGTGGTTTGGTCGGTAAAATCACTAAAGTAAGCGAAGACAAAGACTTTCTCGTTATTGCTTTGACTGACGAGCTTGAAGTAACCATTCAGAAAGGTTCTGTGACTTCCGTTCTTCCGAAAGGGACAATGAAGTCTCTCTAATCTCTGACATTAGAAACAGGGGCACGACGTGTTAAATAAATACCCGTTGTGGAAAAATCTGCTGGTTATTTTTGTCGTATTGGTGGCAGCGCTCTATGCGCTGCCAAACATTTACGGTGAAGATCCAGCAGTTCAAATTTCCGCAAACCGAAATGCGACCATCGATACCAGCACCATGGATCGCGTGAAGAGCAGTCTGGAAAACGTTGGCATACAACCCAAAAGCATTGCTTTAGAAGAAGAGCAGCTTTTAGTTCGACTTAACTCCGATGATGAGCAGTTAGAAGCTCGGAAAGCTATCATGGAGAGTTTAGGTGATAACTACATAGTCGCTTTAAACCTTGCTCCAGCAACACCCGAGTGGTTGAAAAGTGTTGGCGCTCAGCCAATGAAGTTAGGGCTGGATTTACGTGGTGGTGTGCACTTCTTGATGGAAATCGACATGGACGAAGCCGTCCGTAAAATTGTCGATGGTATGAAGGACACGATTCGTGCCGAACTGCGTGAAGAGCGTATTCGTTACAGTGCTGTTCGCGTTAATGACACGACGGTTGAAATTGAACTTCGTAATGAAGAAGCTTACGCAGAGGCTGCTGAGTATCTGGATGGTCGTTATCAGGGGTATACGCTTCTGGAAGACGATGAAAACCAACTGCTGCAACTACAGATGAGCGAGCAAAAGCTTGCTGAAACACGTGATTACGCGGTATCTCAAAATATTACCATTATGCGTAACCGGGTTAACGAATTAGGTGTTGCCGAGCCGGTTATCCAGCGTCAGGGCTCAAAACGCATTGTGGTGGAATTACCTGGCGTGCAGGACACAGCACGAGCGAAAGAGATTTTAGGGGCTACAGCAACGCTGGAGTTCCGTATGGTTGATTCCGAGAACGATGTGCGTGACGCCCAGAACGGTCGGGTACCTTTTGGCAGCGAATTAATGCCAATGCGCGACGGTCCGGATCAATTGCTGAAAGAAGAAGTTATTGTTACGGGTGATCACATAGTGAACGCCAGCGTTGGTTACGATGAGTACAACCGTCCGCAGGTTAATATTACCCTGGATGGTGCTGGCGGTAACAAAATGTCCTTAGCAACTAAAGATAACGTCGGTAAAGCAATGGCGACGGTCTTTATTGAGTATAAAGCCACAGACGAGCGCGACGCAGAAGGTAACTTACAGTTCACTAAGAACGCGGAAGTTATCAACGTGGCGACTATTCAATCACGTTTGCCTAGTAGCTTCCGTATAACCGGCGTCGGTGCTCAGGAAGCTAAAAGCCTTACTTTGTTACTTCGCGCTGGCGCATTGATTGCACCTATTCAAATTGTCGAAGAACGTACCGTAGGGCCAAGCTTAGGTCAGCAGAACATTGATGCTGGTACTCAGGCTATTTTTTGGGGCTTTGTTTTAGTTCTCGCCTTTATGTTGTTGTACTACAAAAAGTTTGGTCTGGTTGCCAACTGTGCTCTGGCGGCAAACCTGGTGCTTATTATTGGCGTGATGTCGATGATTCCGGGCGCAACGCTAACCTTACCGGGTATGGCCGGTATTGTACTGACGGTTGGTATGGCAGTCGATGCTAACGTCCTTATTTTCGAGCGCATACGCGAAGAAATAAAAGCCAAACGAAGCCCTCAACAGGCAATTCATCACGGCTATGACAGCGCCTTGTCGACCATTGCCGATGCGAACGTAACAACGCTGATTGCAGCGCTTATCTTGTTCGCTATTGGTAACGGTCCTATTAAAGGCTTTGCTATCACTCTTGCTATCGGAATTATAACGTCCATGTTTACCGCGATAGTTGGAACCCGTGCCATTGTTAACTCAGTTTGGGGCGGCAAAAAGCTGTCTAAACTGTCTATTTAGGGGGAGCCATGCAAGAGATTATAAAAACTGATGAACGACTTCCCTTCATGCGCTTCCGCGGAATTATGGGTCTTATCAGTGCATTACTGGTAGTAGCTTCCATCGTTTCGCTGTCAGTTAACAAGCTCAACTTTGGGTTGGACTTTACTGGCGGAACCTTACTTGAGGTAGGCTTCAAAGGTGCAGCTGATTTAAGTCGTGTTCGCGGTGCGTTGAATGAAAGTGGCTTCAGTGATGCTGTAGTACAGAATTATGGCTCACAGGAAGACATTCTGATTCGATTGGAGCCTCGTGAAGGAGTAAAAGCGGAGCAACTGGGTACCACTATACTTGAGTCTCTGCGTACCGAGTTTGACCAAACCGTTGAAATGCGTCGTATCGAATTTGTTGGCCCGAATGTGGGCGACGAATTTATAGAGCAGGGCGGGCTGGCTATGCTAACCGCGTTAATCTGTATTTTGCTTTACATTGCGATGCGTTTTGAATGGCGTTTAGCGGTAGGTGCTGTGGCAGCACTAGCGCACGATGTTATTTTAACCTTAGGGTTATTCTCCATATTGCAGTTAGAGTTTGACTTAACGGTTTTGGCGGCCTTGCTGGCGGTTATCGGTTACTCAATTAACGATACGGTCGTAGTTTGTGACCGAATTAGGGAAACTTTCCGTAAGTTTGTTAAGTTAACACCAGTTCAAACCGTTAACCGGGCATTAACCGATACGCTGAGTCGAACGTTAATTACTTCAATAACAACGATACTCGTGTTATTGACCTTGTTTTTCCTGGGTGGGCCATTAATTCATGGGTTTGCTACGGCGTTATTATTTGGTGTGGTTATTGGTACCTATTCATCCATTTATATCGCCAGCTCTGTAGCCCTGAAATTTGGTGTTAGCCGAGAGGACTTAATGCCGCCGGAAGTGGAAAAAGAAGGTGCGGATCAAGATCCTCTGCCTTAATGCCGGTATTATTGTATAAGATAAATGGAGTGCATAGACATGTTGGCCGTTGTTTCACCTGCTAAAAACCTGGATTACGAAAGTGATTTGCCGGAACTTAATGTTACTCAGCCAAGGTTGCTGGATAACGCCGAAGAACTGGTTCAGGTTTGTCGGCAATTAAGCCCACAACAATTAGGGTCGCTAATGAAAATTAGCGATAAGTTGGCCGGCTTAAACGCGGCTCGCTTTGAGCAATGGCAACGGCCTTTTAATAAGGACAATGCACGCCCGGCTATGTATGCATTTAACGGTGATGTCTATACTGGCTTAGATGCCGCCAGCTTGGATTCATCCGCAATTGATACGGCACAAAAGCAATTGCGGATTTTGTCTGGTCTTTATGGTGTTTTACGGCCACTGGATTTGATGCAGCCTTACCGATTAGAAATGGGTACCAAGCTGGATAATCCAAACGGCAAAAACCTATATGAATACTGGGGCGATAGCATTACGCAGATGCTAAATAAAGACTTGGCTGAGCTGGATAGCTCAACTTTAGTGAACTTAGCTTCTAATGAGTATTTCTCGGCGGTCAAGCCAAAAGTGCTTAATGCGGATATTATTACTCCAGTGTTTAAAGATGAAAAAAATGGTCAATATAAAGTCATCAGTTTTTATGCCAAGAAGGCGCGGGGACTAATGGCACGATTTATCCTGAACCAAAAGCCAAAATCCGTGTCTGATCTAAAAGAATTTGATGCAAATGGCTATAGTTTCAATGAAGCTATGTCCAGCGATAAACAATTGGTTTTTTGTCGTGCTGAGCAAAAATAAAGGAGCGCACAATGAGTGACGATCAGGTTGAAACATCAACACCAACAGAAGAAGCGAGTCGCAAAACGACTTGGGTTGTTGTTACGCTTATTGTGCTGGCGGTTATCGCTGCCATAGTATGGTGGTGGCTGCCGGCTTCTGAAGACAAGAAGCAACAAACCGAAACGGTAGAGGTTGATCAGCAGCAATCAACAGAAGTTCAGGTTGAGGGTTATGAACAAGAGTCCGAAGAGACTGAGCCTGAAATTGAGCCGGAACCAATTCCGACAGAGCCAGCGTCCGAGCCGGAACCGGAGCCCGCTGAACCTGAGCCAGAGCCTATTGCTTTACCGGAGCTGGATAACAGCACACCAACGGTGCTTCAGAATCTTGACTCAACAGACGTTAACATTCGTCCATTAAAAAGCTCTCAGATTATTCGTGACGCGGTTGTGCTGATGGACAATATCAGCAACGGCAGCATTGTTCGTGAACGGACTATTGTTCAGCGTCCCGACGGTCGTTTTAGTGTACTGGAAGTGGATGGTGAACTTTATATTGATGAAAGCAGCTATCGCCGATACGACGCTTTAGTTGACTGGTTTGTAAGTTTGCAACCTGACGCATTGGTAGAAAACTATGAGTTATTTAAACCTTTAGTGCAAGAAGCCTACGCAGAAATTGGCTATCCGGAGTCGGACTTTGATGACACCTTAATAGAAGCCATTAATGTGATGCTTGATACCCCAGTGCCAGAGGGCTTGGTTCAGGTAGAAGACGACAGTGTTATGTATACTTTTGCTAACGAGTCTTATGAGTCATTGCCTGCAGCGCAGAAACAACTGATTCGTATGGGTCCTGAGAACATTCAGCGAGTGAAAGAAAAATTACGAGAGATAAGACGGGTACTACAGTAATTTTATGACCGATAAACAAGTAATCCCGGAATTTGTTAAAGGCGAATTTCCTGTTACCCATAACCGTTTTTTGCGCTGGGTGGGTCGTTTTGGCTTACGCGTACTGGGCGGTTGGAAAATTAATGGCGAAATGCCTCACGTGAGAAAAGCGATTCTTCCTGTTGCGCCGCACACATCTAACTGGGACTTTCCGGTTGGGGCCTGTGTCATGTTAGCTATGGGGCTAAAGCTTAACTATTTAGCCAAAAGTAGCCTGTTCCGCTTTCCGCTGAAAGGTTTGCTAACCAAACTGGGCGGTCTCCCCATAGACAGAAGCAGCGCAAATGGCGTGGTTGGAAATATGGTGAGAGAGTTTCGGGAGAAAAATGAACTGATTTTAGTGATAACTCCTGAAGGCACAAGAAAGCGCGTAAAAGAGTGGAAAAAAGGCTTTTTACATATGGCACAGCAAGCTCGTGTACCCGTTGTCCCCGTAGCTTTTGACTATGCACGTAAAGCTATCGATATAGGCCCTGCGCTGATGATTGGCGATGAGCTGGAAAAAGAGCTCGCCCGGGTTAAATCTTATTTTGAGCATGCGCAAGGTAAGCACGGAGAAGCGTGTTGAGAACGCTTTTCCGTAGTTTTCAGCTCCTGTTAATACTGCCGCTATTTAATGTGGCAGTAGCAGCAGACTTCTGGCAAAAAGAATGGGTTGTCCCCGAATATGCCGAAGGTAATAGCTTAATTATTCGTCCTCTTAAAAGCTCTGATGCCGATCGTTTCTTTCACAGCTATATGACGTCGCAGAAGTGGCTTTATAAGCGACTGGGATGGTCCTGGCCATCTGAAAAAAGCACTCTTCAGCAAAACGAAACCATGGTGAACTACCATCTGGAGCAGGCAAAAGCGCAAACGGCTTTTACTTATTTGGTAATTGATAAAGAAGATCAGTCCATTATTGGCGCCGTGTATATGGTACCGGTGGCTTCCAGTAGACAAGAAAGAAATGGTATTTCACGTAATGCTTATAACGCCGAGGTCAGTTGGTGGCTTTTAGAGTCGGCGATAAGCGATAACTTACATAACGATTTTTTCGTGCTTTTGAAAGACTGGCTGAAAGCAAGTTGGCCCTGGCGGCAAGTGCTGTTTCCGGTATCAGAAAATAACGAAACAGCTTTGCAGCTACTGGAAAGTAGTAGTGCCCGCTCGCTGGGTCGTGACTTAGATGCTCAGGAAAGGTATTTCTCCTACTCAATTTCACGCAAATAGCCCCACATTGTGCTATGATCGCGCGCAATTAACGAACGGTTAATAAGGAAAACTCATGCAGGTAATTGAAGGTGGAATAAACGCGGCTGGTAAAAAGTTTGCCATTATCGTTTCTCGCTTTAACCATTTTATGGTTGAAAGCTTATTAGACGGTGCCGTGCAAACATTAAAGCATTATGGCGAAGTAGCAGACGACGATATAACCGTTGTGCGTGTTCCCGGCGCTTATGAAATGCCGGTAACAGCAAAACGTCTGGCCAGCTCTGGTAAATACGACGCAATTATTGCGGTCGGTGCGGTTATTCGCGGTGGAACACCACACTTCGAGTTTGTTGCCGGTGAATGTAATAGTGGTTTAGGCCGGGTTGCGACCGAGTTTGATTTACCTGTCGCATTTGGTGTTATCACTACCGATACCCTGGAACAAGCCATTGAGCGCAGTGGTTCTAAAGCCGGAAATAAAGGCTCGGAAGCCGCATTAAGCGCGCTTGAAATGGTCAATGTACTGAAACAACTCTGAGATACTTCAAATGAAACCCGCAGCAAGAAGAAAGGCCCGCAAGTTGGCCGTGCAAGCAATTTACTCATGGCAGCTATCGCAAAATAGCTTTAGCGATATTGAGGCTCAATTTTTAACGGAAAATGACACCAGCAAAGTGGACGTTGACTACTTTTTAGAGTTAGTGCGTGGTGTTGGCGGGCATTACCGGACACTGGACGAAGCGCTGGAACCGTTTTTAGACAGACCAATTAAAGAGCTCGATCCTATCGAACTGGCCGTTTTGAGATTGGCAGCTTACGAGTTGCGTGAGCGCGTTGATGTACCTTATAAAGTGGCTATCAACGAAGCGATAGAGCTGGCTAAGTCTTTTGGTGCCGATGAAAGCCATCGTTTTGTCAACGGCGTACTCGATAAAGCAGTAGACACTCTCCGCCCAACCAGGCAGTAAATTATGCCCCGCGATGAATTTTCGCTAATTAATGAATACTTCACTCATCGCTCCGCAAAACGGGGCGATGTTGCTATGGGCATTGGAGATGACGGCGCTGTTGTCCGGCCAATGCCTGAGCATGACCTGGTCATTGTTACCGATACTCTGGTTGAAGGTGTGCATTTTGATATGACCACGCCACCACGTGCTATTGGTCATAAAAGTGTTGCCGTGAATCTAAGCGATTTAGCGGCTATGGGCGCTCAGCCGTGTTGGGTTAGCCTGGCTCTGACGCTGCCGCGTATGGACGAAGACTGGCTACAGGAATTTAGTGGTGGCCTGGATGAAATTTGCAGTTATTACGATTGCCAGTTAATTGGCGGTGACACAACCAAAGGCCCGTTGACAATAACCATTACGGCTCATGGACAACTGCCTTCGGGTAGCGCGATACCGCGTTCCGGTGCCAAAGCGGGCGACTGGATTTATGTTAGCGGCTCTTTAGGTGATGCGGGCTTAGGCTTGCAGGTTACGCAAAATAAAGTGAGCACAACCGGACGACATTTGCAGCAGGTGATAGAACGCCTGCATTACCCCACCCCCAGAGTAGCTTTAGGGCAAAGTCTGCGGGGCGTAGCAAGTTCCTGCATTGATGTTTCTGACGGTCTGCTGGCCGACTTAAGGCATTTAATGACAGAAGCTGGCACTCAGGCGCAACTGGAGTTGGAAAAGCTGCCACTGTCACTGGCGTTAACCGAAACACTTCAGGTGGATGACGCACTTGCCTTGGCTTTGACTGCCGGAGACGACTACGAGCTTTGCTTTACCCTACCCGAGGAACATCGGGGGCGTATGGAAACCTTAACGACTCACCTTAAAACAAGACCTGTGTGTATTGGTCGTGTAGCGAACGGTGAATCCGGTGACATTCAGCTACGCTATAATGGCGAAGACTGGTTGCTGGCTGAAGGTTATAGTAGCTTTAATCATTTTCCGCAGAATCAAGCCACTAAATAAGAGATTTAAGGAGCCACAAGTCCATGTCTCATGCAAAACTTTCATGGTTTAACCCCATACACTGGCTTGCGTTGGGATTTGGCTCTGGTCTTGCTCCTAAAGCCCCTGGTACCTTTGGAACGCTTATTGGTATTCCGGTTGTCTTTCTATTAGCTCAACTTAACTGGTGGGAATATCTGCTGGCTCTGGTGGTAATGACGCTGGCCGGTATTTGGATATGCCAGTATACCGCTAAGGCAATGGGAGAGCATGACCATCCTTCAATTGTCTGGGATGAAATAGTTGGCTACGCCGTTGCCATGTTCGCATTGCCTGCAGAGCCATTTTGGTTGTTGGCCGCGTTTGTGTTGTTTCGTATTTTTGATATCTGGAAACCCGGGCCAATTGGCTGGGCAGATAAAAAACTGAGCGGCGGCAACGGTATTATGATGGATGACGTGCTGGCGGGGATTTTCTCGGCAGTATTACTGCATTTAGGTTGGTGGTTGTCAGGTCTGCTGGGCTAAAGCAAACCTGACCTTGCCGTAGTACTTCAGCTCTTTTTCTTAATAAAGTCATTCACCTGCCGCTCAATACCTGCGGCATCCAGACCCAGTTCGGCACGAACTTCACCTTGCGAACCATGTTTAATAAACTCGTCCGGTAAGCCTATTGTTAGCACTTGCGGGCTTGCTTTGTGTCGGGCTATGTATTCACTCACAGCACTGCCTGCGCCGCCTGCGACTACGTTTTCTTCTACGGTTACCAGCACTGAATGGGTTGTCATTAACTGGTCCAGACACGCGGTGTCCAGAGGCTTTACGAAACGCATATCGACAACGGTGGCATTAAATTTGGCTGCCGCTGCTTCCACTTCCGGCAGCAGGGTACCAAAATTAAGGAAAGCAATATTTTGTCCCTGAGTAAGGGGTTGAGCTTTTCCTATCTCAATAACTTTACCCTGACGAAGCTCCAGACCAACGCCCGCCCCACGGGGATAACGAACCGCTGCCGGACCTTTGTGCTGATATCCCGTGGTTAGCATATCCAGACATTCTTGTTCGTTACTGGGAGCCATTACCACCATATTCGGTATGCAACGAAGGTAACTTAAGTCAAACGCGCCCTGATGAGTGGGGCCATCGGCACCGACAATGCCTGCCCGGTCAATGGCAAAGAGCACATCAAGATTTTGCAGAGCGACATCGTGAATGAGCTGATCATAACCGCGCTGTAAAAAGGTGGAGTAAATGGCGACAACCGGCTTCAGTCCTGAAATAGCCAGGCCCGCTGCGTAAGTTACACTGTGCTGCTCAGCTATAGCCACGTCAAAGTACTGTTGTGGATATTGCTGTGAGAACGTCACCATACCAGAGCCTTCACGCATAGCCGGTGTTATGGCCATAAGTGACTTGTCGTTACTTGCGGTATCGCACAGCCATTGGCCAAAAATTTCAGAATAACTGGGAATACCCGGTGCTTTCTCAGGCAGGCTGGACTCTGTGGGATCAAACTTTGGCACGCCATGGTAACCAATAGGATCTTTCTCTGCAGGTCGGTAACCTTTGCCTTTTTGCGTCACAATGTGCAGCAACTGCGGGCCGCCTAAACTGCGCATGTTCGATAACGTGTCGACCAGGGTATCAACATCATGGCCGTCTATCGGACCGATGTAGTTGAACCCCAGTTCTTCGAAAATAGTGCCCGGTGCCATCATGCCTTTCATATGTTCTTCGGCACGGCTGGCAAAATGGCGAATATGAGGGAGCGGGCTGAGTAATTTTTTGCTGCCTTCCCGCAGCGAGGTATAAAAACGACCTGACAATAAGCGAGCGAAATGATGGTTCAGAGCACCAACGTTTTCTGAAATCGACATGTCATTATCGTTCAGTACAACCAGCATATCCGGTTTGATATCACCGGCATGATTCATGGCTTCAAATGCCATACCTGCGGTCATTGCGCCGTCACCGATAATAGAAACGACTTTCTGTCTCAGGCTTTGTCGTTGCGCTGCGACCGCCATTCCTAAAGCTGCCGATATAGACGTACTTGAATGCCCGACTGAGAGCACATCGTATTCACTCTCTTCACGCCAGGGGAAAGGGTGAAGCCCGTCTTTTTGGCGAATAGAGTGCAATCGTTGCTTACGCCCGGTCAGTATTTTATGTGGGTAAGCCTGATGGCCGACATCCCATACCAGTTTGTCTTCTGGTGTGTGATACACATAATGCAGGGCAACAGTCAGCTCTACGGTGCCTAAACCTGACGCGAGATGGCCGCTGCTTTGGCTCACTGAGGTCAATAAAAACTGTCTAATTTCTGCACACAGTTCCGGCAATTGCGTCCGCGGTAAACGGCGCAGGTCAGCGGGGGAGTTAATTTTATCAAGTAACGGATATTGTTGAGTCATTCAGTTAGTGGTCCCGCTTTAACAGCAAGTCGGAAAATTGTTCAAGTCTGTCTGTATTGTAAGGGATATCGCTTAACGACTGTAGTGCTTTATGGTGTAAGTTTTGCAGGCGTTGCTGAGCACCTTCAATACCGAGCAAACGCACGTAAGTTGACTTTTCAGACGCGGTATCTGACCCCTGAGGTTTTCCCAGAGCTTCAGTGTTACCTGTAACGTCGAGGATATCATCCTGTACTTGAAATGCCAGCCCCAGATAACGAGCAAACAGTTCAAACTTCTCTCGCCATTGTTGTGAGTCTTCCATACCGCACAATACACCCATAGTGGCGGCGGCTGTTATCAACGCGCCGGTTTTACTTAAATGCATTTGTTCTAGTGCGTCTTCAGTGACGATTTTAGCTGTCGCCTGTAAGTCAATTGCCTGACCCGCACACATTCCTCGGGCACCACTGGCTTTAGCCAGTACCTGAACCAATTGCAGCTGTCGCTCACTGGATAACTGTTCCATGCTGTTTTCGGTTAACACTTCAAAAGCCAATGTTTGCAGAGCATCTCCGGCTAAAATGGCTGTCGCTTCGTCGTAAGCAATGTGACAAGTCGGCTGACCACGGCGTAAGTCGTCATCATCCATTGCGGGTAAGTCGTCATGAATTAACGAATACGCGTGTATCAATTCCACTGAAGCGGCGGCTCTAAGAGCATCGTTTTCATTAGCACCACAAATATCAGCAACGGTCATCAGCAGGTAGGGGCGAATGCGTTTTCCGCCCATTAACACTCCGTGCTGCATGGCCTGATTCAGACGTGAATTCAGGCTTAACTGCGCGAGTGTTTGCTTTAAAAAAGTATCGACTTGTTCTCTTGTCGCTGCTGTTAACGAGTTAATCGTCACATCAGTTCTCCATTACTTTCATCATTTCCAGATTGCTGTTCAGCCAACAAAGTTGTCACTTTTTGCTCGGCTTGCTGCAGTTGTTGCTGGCTGGAACGTGACAAGGCAATGGCTTGTTCGAACTTTTTCAACGACTGCTCAAGCGGTAAGTCGCCTTGCTCCAGTTCATTAACCAGTTGCTCTAACTGCTCCAGAGCCTGTTCGAAGGATTGCTGTTTTTGTTCGTCTGCCATAGCTAAGTCTGCCTTAAAATCTGTGATGAGCCGCGTTGCTACTAGAATGAAAGTTAATTATCCGATAAAGAATCCGGAATGTCAGCCGATGATCTCATTATTCCTGTGTAAGATGAACAGATGTCGCTTGTAAGCGCGACGCGATTGTTTAAGAATGAGCACAACAGCATAAATGAAAACTCAAATCGGGGAGGAAGGCTGAGTGGATATAGCAACGCTCTTAGGAATTATAGGGGCCATCGGCTTTGTCGTCGTTGCTATGGTTCTGGGTGGGGACATAACCCTGTTTTTAGATACCCAATCGTTCTTTATCGTATTTGGCGGTTCATTATTTATAACCTTAGCGAACTTTTCTCTGGGCCAGTTTCTGGGCACGGGGAAAGTGGTCGTTAAAGCGTTTTTCTTTAAAATTGAACATCCACAAGAGCTTATCGATACTGCTGTTGAGATGGCCGACTCTGCGCGTAAAGGTGGTTTTCTGGCGCTTGAAGAAGCGGAAATTCCGAACAAATTCTTTCGTAAAGGCGTAGACATGCTGGTTGACGGTCACGATGCTGAAGTTGTTCGCCAAACCTTGTCGAAAGACATAAAAATGAGCTTTGCCCGCCATGAAGAGGGCGCCCGGGTATTCAAAATACTGAGCGATGTAGCACCGGCTATGGGTATGATTGGTACCCTAATTGGCCTGGTGGCTATGCTGTCTAATATGGATGACCCCAAAGCGATAGGCCCTGCCATGGCCGTTGCTTTGTTAACCACCCTTTATGGTGCCTTTTTAGCTAACGTTATTGCCATTCCTATTGCGAATAAGTTATTGCTACGGGCCGAACAGGAAAAGCTGAACCGGCAACTGATACTGGACGCCATTTTAGGTATTCAGGATGGTCAGAACCCTCGTGTTATTGAAGGTATTTTACGTAATTACTTAGCTGAATCTAAGCGTATTGGTAACGAGGATGAGGACGAGTAGTTATGGCCTCAGAGAAAGTCAGAGACGAAGAAGAAGAGGACTGCAACTGTCCGCCAGCGGGATTGCCTATGTGGATGGCAACCTTTGCCGATCTCATGACCCTGCTCATGTGCTTTTTCGTGCTGTTGTTGGCTTTCTCCGAAATGGACGTGCTGAAGTTTAAGCAAATAGCGGGTTCAATGAAGTACGCTTTGGGCGTGCAAAATAAAATAGAAGTCAAAGACATACCGAAAGGCACCAGTGTTATTGCCCAGGAATTCCGTCCCGGGCGGCCGGAGCCAACACCAATTGAAACTATCCAGCAGCAAACTGTTGAAATGACACAACAGATGCTGGAGTTCCAGGAAGGTGAGTCCGATTTTGCCGGTGGCCAGCAAACCGAGCGTGGCGGTCAGGAATCTGACAGCGCAGAAGACGCAAAAGAGGCGAAGGCAGAAAATACGGAAGCTATGACGCAGGTATCTAAGGAGCTTATGCGTCGTATCGAACAGCAGCTTGAGAATGAGATTAAAGCCGGCACTATTGAGCTTGAGCAGCACGGCCAACAAATTATTATTCGCATACGCGAACAAGGTTCATTCCCAGAAGGGTCTGCATTTTTGCAGCCACAGTTCCGGCCTATTATTCAGCAGGTCGCCGGGGCGCTGAAAGATATTCCCGGTGAGGTGACTATTTCTGGCCATAGTGATAATGAAAAGCTGGTATCGGAAATCTACTCATCAGACTGGGATCTCTCCAGTAAGCGTGCCGTTGCTGTTGCAGAAGAAATGCTGAAAGTGGACGGCTTTAGCGAAGATCGGCTGGTGGTGATGGGTTATTCCGACACGAAACCGTTGGTGCCGAATAACTCGGAAGAGAACCGTGAGCGAAACCGTCGTGTTGAAATATCTGTCATGCAGGGTAAAGCTGCAGAATCTGACCCGGTTGATGTTATAGACTGAGCGCTGGTTTCTGCCGGGCAGGACACGTATAATTGCCCACTTTCCTAAAGACTTGACGATTTAGCTATGAAGTTTGTTGTTCGCCTGCACGCTGAAATTACCATTAAAAGCCGTTCTGTTCGTAAGCGTTACGGTAAAGTACTGACCAATAACCTGCGTAAAATTCTGGCTCCGGTCGACGACTCGGTATACGTCAAATGGCTGTGGGATCGCATCGAAGTTTCTGCTGATGGCGATGACTCTCAGGTGCGTAGTGAAATCAATGAAATTCTGCAAAACACCCCCGGTATTTCCTGGTTTGCCGAAGTTATAGAGCGGCCTCTAACCGACTTTGATGCTATTGCCGAGCTGGTTGGTGAACACTGGTTAAAGCGTTTACCGGGAAACAGTTTTGCTGTGCGGGTTAAACGTAAAGGTAACCACGAGTTTAATTCACAGCAGCTAGAACGCTATATCGGTGGCTATTTGCTGGAGCGTGTTCCTGATACTTCTGTAAACCTTTCTAATCCAGACCTGGATATTGCGCTGCAAATTACTAATAAGATTGTGCACTTGGTCGGGGAACGAGTGAATGGCTTAGGTGGTTTCCCTATTCCTACTCAGGAAACCGTACTGTCATTGTTAAGTGGCGGTTTTGATTCCGGTGTTGCAACCTATGAGTTTATCCGGCGCGGTGCGCGAACTCACTTTTGCTTTTTTAATTTAGGCGGTGACGCTCATGAAGTCGCTGTACGTCAAATCGCTTATTACTTATGGAAGCGTTACAGCTCCTCGCACCCTATTAAATTTATTAGTGTTGATTTTGCCCCTATTGTTGATGACATTCTGACAAACGTGGATAACGGTCAAATGGGTGTTGTTTTAAAACGACAAATGCTGCGAGCTGCGGATAAAGTCGCTCGTTATGTGAAAGCGCAGGCGTTGGTGACCGGTGAGGCCATGGGGCAGGTATCCAGTCAGACTCTGTCTAATTTAAAAGTCATTGATCAGGCGACATCGGCGCTGGTTTTACGCCCGCTGATAAGCAAAGACAAACAGGAAATTGTGGATGAAGCAAAGCGCATTGGTACTGAACCATTGGCTAAATCCATTCCTGAATATTGTGGTGTTATTTCTAATAAGCCCACAGTAAAAGCCATTCCAGCGGTTATCGAAGCCGAAGAAGCGAAGCTTAACAAAGATTTACTCGAGCAGGTGGTACAGGCGTCAAACGTACTGAGCATGCAGGATATAGCGACGCAAACAGACGCGGAACTGGCACTGCCGGATACCACGACGGAACTCAGTAGCCAGACAATCATCATAGATATTCGAAACGATGAAGAAATTGAAACAGCACCCTTGTCAGTAGAAGTTGAGGTTATTGAAATTCCATTTTTTAAGTTAGCCTCTCAGTTTGCTGAACTGGATCAAAGCCGAGAATACTTGCTGTACTGTGATCAAGGCATTATGAGTCGAATGCAGGCTTTGTTATTGCACGAAAGTGGCTATAACAACGTATCGGTTTATAAGCCCTAATTTAGAGAGAAGTAAACTATGCTGGCAAGAGCCTTATTTTTTGTTGTGTTATCGACAGCCACCTTTCTTTTTTTGTGGCAATTTCCAAGTACGGGAGCTCAGAGCATTCCACATCTGGATAAGTTGGTTCACTTTGGAATCTTTTTTGTCTTAGCACTGACCTTTCACAGAGCTTTTGCGTTGTCGGTTAAACTGTCGCTACTGATTTTAGTTTGCTATGGCTTCTTGATAGAAATAGCCCAGTCTTATGCGCCAGGCCGTAGTGCCGATGTTTACGACTGGTTGGCAGATGCCAGTGGCGTTGTTGTTTACTTTATTTTGCACCATTTACTAAGCAAGAAGTCGCGTTAACGCGACTTCTTCTTTTTATCACTTTTCTTTTTTACTTTTTTCTTCGAGCGGGACTTTTCTGTCGACGGGAATTTATATTGAGGCTTCAACCCTTCAATTGTCCGTCTGTCGAGTTTGGCGTCCAGATAACGCTCGACACGCCCCAGTAGTAAAGCATCGTGTGCTTCTACCAACGATATGGCTGTTCCTTTTTGTCCGCCACGGGCTGTGCGCCCAATACGGTGCAGATAAACATCAGCCTGCTTAGGTAAGTCATAATTAACCACTACGGTAATGTCGTCTACATCCAGCCCTCGCGCTGCAATATCAGTAGCAACCAGAGTAATGTCTGTAGTTTGCTTAAGCTCGTTCATAATGCGCTGACGATCGCTTTGCGGCATATCGCCCCGTAGCGTCACAATTTTACGGCCAGTACCAAACTGGCTGCGCAGAAAGTTTGCAATAAGCTCCACGCGTTCACGTGTTCTGACAAAGACAAACTGCCGGCCAGGATGCGTCTGCAGAACACTCATTAACAGTTTACGCTTATGTTCATCGGTATCCGCTAAATGAACCCACTGAAGAATTTTACCGCGCTCACGTTTGGGTGGCTGAACATCAATGTACTCGGGTTCAGTTAATAATTCGCGGGAGAACTTAATAACGCCAGAGCTGTTTAACGTTGCCGAGAGCAACAACGACTGCTGACGATGACGCGCCTGCAGCGCCATTTCTTTTACTGTAGCGGCAAAACCCATATCCAGCATTCGGTCGGCTTCATCAATAATCAGCCACTCAATGCCTTCCAGGTTGTATTGCTCGGCTTCGAGCAAATCCATGAGTCGGCCGGGTGTAGCAACCAGTATGTCGTGTGTCTTCTCTAATACGGACAGCTGCGAACCATAGTTGATGCCTCCGGTGACAACCACAGAGGTTAATCCGGTTTTGCCTTCAAACTGTTTTGCCTGTTCATGAATTTGTTCAGCCAGTTCGCGCGTTGGCGCCAACACCAGTATACGAGCTGGTCCCGGTTGCTGACGCGGGAAATCCAGCAAATGCTGCAGTGCCGGCAGCAGGAAAGCCAAAGTTTTACCTGTTCCGGTTGGTGCGCTAATAAGTAGGTCGCGACCATCCAGGGCGGCAGGAATACTCTGTTGTTGTACTTTTGCTGGTTTGTTCAGTTCAGCATCGCGAAGAACCGCAATTAAGCGGTCATCGAGATCAAACTCTTCCCAGTCTGGCGTCATGTTATTTTCCTTGAAGTCGTCTTGTCTGCTGCAATTAACGTAGCAGCAATAAAGCGGAGTTAGTTGTCTGTAGCAGGCTAGTTGTGGTGCTGCCTACTAAAAACTGACGAATACGCGAGTGACCATAAGCCCCCATCACCAGAAGATCAATATTGTGTTCTTTCTGGTACGCATGAAGTGCGGGCTCTACTTCGCCTGAACGTATTTCAAACCGGGAGTTATGTCCAAGCTCCCGTAAGTGGTTAGATGCCGCTTCGATGGACGCGCGACTGTCGTTGGTATCAGCTCCGACCATAACCAAATGTAACGGAAGACCTCTGAAAATAGGGCTTTCCGCAAGCATGCGAATACCTTTACGGGAAGAATCACTGCCGTCGAATGCTAACATCACATTTTTAGGCTCAATAAATTCCTCCGGTGCGACCAGAATAGGTCTGTGCATGGTTCTTACAACGGTTTCAAGTTGGCTTCCAACGCGATTCGTACGGGTTGTCTCTTCGCCATGAAGACCCATAACAAGCAATCTCATGGAGTCCTCAATTTCTAACAAGGACTCCGCCAGGTCGCCGTGTCTTTGGCGTAAGTTGATATGTTCGACGCCACTTTGTGTCGCGCGCAATTTGGCACTTTCCAACATGTGATGGCCTTGCTCTAAGGCTAACTTGCTGCGTTGCTGATCAAGTTCTGCTAGTTGCTCAAGCAAAGCTTCCCGGCTGCCTAAGCCGATATTTCCGGTCATATTGGTTTCGGTAGGGTAGCGCGCTTCGTCCAGAACATGAAAAAGCGTTAATGGCGTTTGTAAGCGTAATGCTGCCCAACTGGCGTAATCACAGACCGATTGAGTTGACGCAGAACCATCAATACAAGCAACAACATGTTTCATTATTAAATCCTTTTCCATTAGTGTCCGCCCATCAGCTTATCGACAGCGTCAGGTTTGTCATGCACGCCAAAGCGGTCAACGATGGTCGCGCTGGCTTCATTAAGCCCTATAACTTCCACTTCCGCACCTTCACGGCGGAATTTCACTACAGCACGGTCAAGAGCATCGACGGCGGTGATATCCCAGAAATGGGCCTGACTGAGGTCGATTACAACCTGCTCGACCCCTTCTTTGAAATCAAATGCGCCAAGAAACTTTTCAGATGAGCTGAAAAATACCTGACCAATGACCCGATAAGTACGTTTTTTGCCGTCAGAGTCAATTTCTGACTTAATGTACAGGTAATGCCCAATTTTGTTCGCAAAGAACATAGCAGCCAACAGCACACCAACCAGTACACCATAAGCCAGGTTATGAGTTGCGACAACGACCGCAACTGTTGCAACCATGACAATATTGGTGGACAGCGGATGTTTCTTTAAGTTCTTAATAGAACTCCAGCTGAAGGTACCAATAGAGACCATGATCATTACGGCAACCAGCGCGGCCATAGGAATTTGTACCAGCAGCTTGTCCAGAACCAGAACCATAATCAGCAGGAAGATACCGGCAACTAATGTAGACAACCGCGTGCGACCGCCCGATTTCACATTAATAATGGACTGACCAATCATGGCGCAACCGGCCATTCCGCCTAACAGACCTGCGCCAATATTAGCAACGCCCTGACCTTTACATTCACGATTTTTGTCGCTGGAAGTGTCGGTTAAGTCGTCAACAATGGTCGCTGTCATCATGGACTCAAGTAAACCTACGACGGCAAGCGCCGACGAGTAAGGGAAGATAATGGCTAAGGTTTCGAAGTTCAATGGAACGTCAGGCCATAGGAAAATAGGCAGGGTGTCCGGCAATTTACCCATATCACCGACGGTACGAATATCTAGTCCTAAAAGAACTGAGGTAATAGTCAGCGCAACGATACAAATAAGCGGCGACGGCAGGAATTTACCAATCACCGGAATGTAAGGGAAACCGTATATAATGGCCAGACCGGCTGCCGTCATGGCATACACATGCCAGGTGACGTTGGTCAGTTCGGGCAACTGCGCCATAAAAATAAGAATGGCCAGAGCATTTACGAAACCGGTGACCACAGAGCGCGAGACAAAGCGCATCAGCTCGTCCAGTTTAAGGTAGCCGGCAGCAATTTGCAGCAACCCGGTCAGTAAGGTGGCCGCTAACAAGTACTCAAGCCCATGCTCTTTGACCAGCGACGCCATAAGCAACGCCATGGCTGCGGTTGCGGCAGATATCATTCCCGGACGACCGCCGGTAAAAGCAATCACAACGGCAATACAGAAAGAGGCATACAGGCCCACTTTCGGATCTACGCCCGCGATAATAGAGAATGCGATGGCTTCAGGAATAAGCGCTAAAGCGACCACAATACCTGACAACAAATCACCACGTATATTAGAAAACCAGTTCTGCTGGATAGACTTCAACATAGATAGATAACACCAAATTTTAATCGTAAATATAAAGCGGCCGGAATGGCCAGAAAAGCAGAGAACAGCCTACTGCGCACCTGTGACAGGAAAGTGACGGCTAGGGTGGTGTAATACGCGTCAGCACGTAGGTGGCTCCTTATGGTTTGAGGCTGGTCAAAAAAAGAGCGCGAATTTTAGCATAAAATGTGCCAACTACAAGCGCTTTCCACATCGGCGTAACCTGACATTTATGTCAGGTGCGATATCTGACCTGACATAAATGTCAGGCTACAAACTCTGCTCCCGCGCTGGTAAAAAGCTAATAGCGGCGGTGGATAATAGCAATAACAGCGTTGATATCATTAGGCATGCAACCAGCCCCCATTGCTGATACACCCAACCGGATAAAACGGTACCCATTAGACGCCCGGCTGCGTTGGCCATGTAGTAAAAGCCTACGTCTAAAGACACCCCGTCGGCGCGTGAGTAAGAGACAATAAGGTAACTGTGCAGCGACGAATTAATGGCAAACAGAATGCCGAACAGCCCTAAGCCAATAATAATGCTCTGGGTAACAGGTAAGCCCTGCCAAAGTGCCAGAGCAAGGGCTAGGGGGCTAATAGTCAGTAGCGCATTCCAAACCACGGCCTGAGTTTTTGGTACGTCCTGGTCGCTTTTCGTGAATTTAGGAGCAACGCTTTGTACAAAGCCATAGCCAATAACCCACAAGGCTAAAAAGCTGCCGACCTGCCAGTGGTTCCAGTCCAGCTGGCTGGCTAAGAACACCGGTAAGGCCACCACAAACCAGACGTCGCGGGCACCAAAGAGTAAAAAGCGAGCCCCCGATAAAATATTGATAGGCCGGCTTTTGGATAAAATGTCCTTAAACTTAGGCGTGAACTTTGCCTTGCCCGACTCTTTTTTCAGGAAAATTAAACTGCCTACCCAGACCAGGCTGAGCATAACCGCCATGGCGAGCACCGCACCCTGGAAGCCAATTAACGTAAGCAACAAGCCACCAAGGAAAAAGCCAACGCCTTTTAAGGTGTTTTTTGAGCCCGTTAGTATGGCGACCCATTTATACAGCTGACCTTGTTTGTCGTCCGGCACCAGCAGTTTAATGGTGCTTTTGGCGCTCATTTTATTGAGATCTTTGGCAATGCCAGACAGCGCCTGAGCCGCCATAACCCAAACTACCGTTAGCATTGAAGCGGGCACAAGCAGCATGGCAAGCGCCACAATCTGTATGCCAAGCCCAATATTCATGGTCCTGTTGAGCCCCCAACGAGCCCCCAGCCAGCCACCAAATAAGTTGGTGACTATGCCGAAAAACTCGTAGAACAGAAACAGCATGGCCACTTCCAGCGCACTGTAGCCTAACTGGTGGAAGTGCAACACCACCAGCATGCGCAGTGCGCCGTCGGTCAGAGTAAAAGCCCAGTAATTACCCGTAACAATTAAGTATTGGCGTATAGCCGGCGACAGCTGACTCAGCATTAGCCGACCTTTTCGACCAGTTCAACCGCACGGTTGGCATAACCCCACTCATTGTCGTACCAGGCATAAATTTTCACATGTGTGCCGTTAATGACTTTGGTGGAGAGGGCATCGACAATGCTTGAGCGAGGGTCGGTTTTGTAATCTATAGACACTAACGGGCGCTCTTCATAGCCAAGAATGCCTTTGAGTTCGCCTTCAGAAGCTTCTTTCATCCAGCCATTAATTTCTTCCGCACTAGTGGCTTTTTCCACCTCGAACACGCAGTCGGTTAATGACGCGTTGGCTAAAGGTACACGTACTGCGTGGCCGTCAATTTTATCCTTCAGCTCCGGGAAAATTTCCACAATGGCGGTTGCCGAACCGGTGGATGTAGGAATTAAGCTCATACCGCAGGCACGGGCACGGCGTAAGTCTTTGTGCGGCGCGTCCAGAATGGTCTGCGTATTGGTTAAATCGTGAATGGTGGTAATTGACGCGTGCTTAATACCAATTTTGTCCTGCAGAACTTTAACCACAGGTGCCAGACAGTTGGTGGTGCAGGACGCGGCGGTGAGTATTTGATGCTTTTCCGGATCGTAAAGGTGGTCGTTAACGCCTAGGACAATGTTCAGAGCACCGGGTTCTTTGACCGGAGCTGATACCACCACACGCTTAACGCCCTGTGCCAGGTAGTCGTTGAGCACTTTCACTGTTTTCATCTTGCCGGAGGCTTCCAGAACCACATCACAAACACTCCAGTCGTTCTCGGCAATGGTTTTGTGTTGAGTGAAAGCTATGCGTTCATCACCAATTTGAATGGCATTGTTCTGACCTTCGGCTTCATAACCCCAACGACCATGTACCGAGTCAAAATTCAGCAAGTGTGCAAAAGTCGCCGCATCAGCGCCCGGGTCATTCACCTGAACAATTTCCAGGTCAGGGTTTTCCCATGCCACGCGAAGCGCCAAACGACCAATACGACCCAAACCGTTAATTCCAACCTTAATAGTCATAAAAGACTCCTTTTTATATTTCTGACGTAGCCTGACATTTATGTCAGGTGAGATGCTATTTTATGGAGCCTATTTACGCCTTTGTGGTAGCTCCTATATCTCACCTGACATAAATGTCAGGCTACGTCATTACTCATTACTGGCAAACCAGTGTTTGGTTTTATTCGCGAACCAGACTAATGAGAGCATCACAGGTACTTCTACCAGCACACCAACAACCGTGGCTAGCGCTGCGCCGGACTGCAAACCAAATAATGAAATAGCTACAGCAACGGCCAGTTCGAAAAAGTTTGAGGTACCAATTAAGCAGGCCGGAGCCGCAATGCGGTAAGGCAGCTTAATGAGTAACGCAATAATAAAGGTAATAGCAAAAATGCCGTACGTCTGTACCAATAATGGCGTAGCAATCATGGCAATGTCCAATGGACGTGTAAGCAGAACTTCCGCTTGAAAGCCGAACAGCAGTACGACCGTTAGCAATAGTCCGATAATAGACCAGGGCTTCATGCGCGTATCAAAGGCTTTCAGTGCCGATTCGACGTCTTGCCGCTGCGACGTTGCTTTGCTCTTTAATCGCTGGCGCGTTAGCAGCCCGGCAATAAGCGGCGCTACTACGTACAGACCAACACTTAACAGCAAGGTTTGCCAGGGCACAATAATGTCGGTAATACCCAGCAGCAGGGCGGCAATGGGCGCGAACGCGAAAATCATAATAATATCGTTAACCGACACCTGTACCAGCGTGTAGTTAGCATCGCCTTTGGTCAGCTGGCTCCAGATAAAAACCATGGCAGTACAGGGCGCAACACCTAATAAAATGACTCCGGCGAGGTATTCATTTGCGGTCTCGGGTTCAATAAAGTCGGCAAATATACCTTTGAAGAATAACCAGCCCACCAAGGCCATGGTAAAAGGTTTCACCAGCCAGTTAATAACAACCGTCAGAATTAAACCTTTGGGCTCTTTCGCTATTTGCGTGATAGCGCCGAAATTCACCTGCACCATGACGGGGTAAATCATCAGCCAGATAAGTACCGCAATAATTAAGTTAACCTGCGCGAATTCAAAAGCCGAAAGCCATTCAAAAATGTTGGGAAAGAAGCTCCCCAGGGCGGTTCCGGCAATAATAGCTAAGGCTACCCAGGCAGAGAGAAAACGTTCAAACACACCCATTATCGATGTCCTTTATCAGTTGGGGGTTATAGTCGGCGGTGGTGATAATGATTTTACGCATCCAGTCAGGTAGTGCCGGATTCAGCTGGTAGTAAACCCAGCGCTGGTCTTTGCGGTCAATCAGCAGCCCATATTCGCGCAGCTGTGCCAGGTGGCGCGAAACCTTAGGCTGCGACATGGCGGTAGCATCAACAAACTCGCACACACACAGCTCTTTGTGTTTTGCTAACAGGCTTATCATGGTTAAGCGCAGCGGGTCCGCCATAATCTTGAAAAAGTCTTCCGGTGCATTAAATAAATGCGGCTTGCCCTTATCTTTGCGCAAAATGAGCAAAAACATCTTAATGCGTTTGCTCAGTTCCTGAGCGGTTTTCGTAAAGGCGTTGGAGTTTTTGCTGCTAACCGGATCGGGAAAGTCCCAGGCTATAAAATGATTTTCTTTGTATTGTAGCAGGCATTCAGAACGGGCGCGGTCACATAAGCTGATAACGTAATCAAATTCATCAATACTTAAATCCGAGATGGTCTTTGAGCATAACCCTTCGGTACTGACCCCCAGGGCTTGCAACGCCTCAAGAGCTTTAGGTTCAGGCTGGGTAGGTTCAGTGCCGGCACTGTAAACTTCCAGCTCATCATTACCAAACTGTCGCAAAATGGCTTCGGCCATTAACGAGCGAGCCGAGTTGGCGGTACAGAGAAACAGAACCTTTATGGTCATGGGTATCACCATATATTCGATATTTCATATATATGGTAGATCGAATATATAAATGGTGCAACAGTGAGAAGGGGCCGGTTGTCACTTGTTTCGCTTGAGCATTAAACCTCCTGTGGCGGAGACTAAGTAGCCTGACGTTCTACGTCAGGTGAGGTGTTCAACTATCTCACCTGATGCAATAGCATCAGGCTACACAGGAGGTTCAACACTCATAACGCTTACAAGTGAGCAACCGACCCTATCTGCCCAAGCCCTACAGGGATGTATTCACGGGCGTCCTTGTAGCCTGACATTCTACGTCAGGTGAGATGAGGCCTATTTACGCATTTGTGGTAGCTCCAACATCCCACCTGACATAAATGTCAGGCTACGTATCGCGATGCCAGTTAAAGGCCTAGCACCTCTTTGCCCTGGTCAAAGGTGACGTCAACCGGTATGCCTGCGTCGGTTAATTTGTCCAAATCGGCTCTTAGCTGTGGGCTGACAACACCTAGCGTTGCAACCAGCTCAGCTACGCCGTTGTAGTCGCCGTCGCCCTGCAGAGTCAGAATTTTTCTCGAAAGGCTGTTCATGGCTTCGCGCATTTTGTCCATATTAATGGCGTATTGACCGCTGGCGTTACGATCGAAGGCACCTGCGTCGGCGAAGTAGTTAAAGCGGATCATGTTGGCTTTGCCGTGTGCACTTGAGGCACCAAAGCGAACTGAGCGGAAAATACTGGCCATAAAGGTGGTGTAGTAGTCTTTCAGTTCGCCCTCGGCTAAAACGCCTTGTTCGAACAACTGAGTCACCATGTACAGACCCAGAATATCTGCTTTACCTTCTTCTAAAGCAGAGGCGTGCTCTTTTAATGCTGAGCGTACGGTGCCTTTGTCATTCAGGGTATTTTTAATGCCTAAACCGTGAGCCACTTCGTGAAACATGGTGTTAGCGAAAAAGGCGTTAAAGGTAATGTCTTCACGTTGCTCTGGCACAATTAGCTGTTCGGCGATTGGTACCAGTATTTTATCGAACTTAGCTTGCATGGCATTTTTAAGCTGCAAACGACGTGTGCCTTTTTCTAACTGAACTTCTTCGTCATTAGGTAGGTTAATGGCAATGGTTTTGCTGCCAGCATTTGAATGGCCGGCGTAGTAAACAACATCGTATGCGTTTAGCTGAGCGTTAGCGCCAGGTTTTTCTGCTTTGTAAGCTGACTCAACCGGTAAGCCTTGCTGTAACTGCGGTAGGTACTCAGCATATTTTTCCAGACGCTGGCTCCAGGCCTTATCTTTTATTAACACGTAAGACTCAAAAGCGGTTTTGTAACCAAATAAATGGTCTTCGTAGTTCTCAATAGGACCGATAACCACATCAATATCGTTACCTGTCATGTCCATCCAGGCCATATCGGAAGGCTGGTATTCATTGCTTAAAAAAGCATCGGCGCGCAAACGCAGGTACTCTGAAAAATCTTCGTTTTCTGCTAAATCGGCAGCCTGGCGAAGTAAATCAGCAGCTTTAGTTAAAGACTCTTTATAAGCTTCTGAGTAGGAAACTGTTTTCAATTCGCCCTCGTCGTCGCGACGCAATAACGTATATAAACTGTCTTTGTCCGCAAGCTCGGCGTTTTCAAATTCCGTTTTGGTCATGTCGGCAGGATAGAAATTAGCGCCTGCTGGTTTGTCTTCAAAACCAGTTAAGAAGGGCTGGTTATTGTTTAGCCTATCCCATGGTCCGTAGTTAATAACAGTAAATTCATGGGCTTGTTCTTCAACGTGATTTAAAAGGTGTTCTTTATCACCTGGAAACGCCTGCTGCCAAAACAGGTTATCCATAATTTTCGAAGCGTCTATGAGTAAACCAACCATTTCTTTCTGCTCGCCCGATAAATGCGACAGGTCAGTTTTTAGTTGGTAGGGTGTGTAGATATCAAGTCTTTGTTCTGCCCCCTCAACTAATTCGTAGTTATTTTGTTGTTCGCCATCAGGATTTTGTGTTGTGGTTTGCGGTTCGCTGCAACCCATTAAAACCAGCACTAGTGGTGCTAAGCTAAAAAGTGTTTTTTTCATAATATGACGTTTCTGGAAATTGAGTTGTTGTAAAGTTCTGTTAATCTACTTCCAAGCTTTTTCAGAAGCAAGAAAACCATAATAATAAGGAAATAAAATGTCATCGCAAAATGCACTATACCTGCTAATTGACGAGCGACTCAGACGTGATGAACTAAAACTTCCCGGCTTACCTGAAACGGCAGAGCAAGTGCGTAATGCAACCATGGATCCGGACTGCAACCTGCACGATCTCAGTCATATTATTCAGCAAGATACCGCTTTGACAGCGCGGCTTATTCGCCTGGCCAACAGTGCCTACCTTGGTGGTAGAAATAAAGCTGAGAGTTTGATGCAGGCGTTAACTCGCATAGGTATGCGCCGCATTCGGACACTGGCACTGGCAATGGCAATGGAGCAGGTGTTTAAACCGGACAATGACATAGTGCAAATGTTTTCTCAGCAGTTTATTGTTGAAAGCAGGGAAATTGCGGCGGCAGCCGTTGTTATAACCGAAGACTTACAGCGCAGAGGAATTGGTCACCGGTTGCATCAGGACGTTGCACTGTTAGCCGGTATGGTGTCGCGCATTGGGGTTGCACCAATTTTGCATATGGCGAATGAGTTTGCAGATAGCTTTGCTAACCCTTCTTTTATCAAAGAGTGCATTACCCAGTTTAGTTCCACTTTAGGCAGTAATATTCTCAGTTATTGGCAGTTTACACCAAACCTGGTGCAGGTGCCGCTGCACTATTATAACGGCAGAATGAGCTTAAACGATGCGATAACCGTGAACTATTGTGACATTGTGCATTTGGCTGCCTTGTTAACCGGAAATGTGAAACCTGGCAAAGACAGTGTGACTCTGGTTGAGTATCAAATGCTGGGGGTAATTAAGACCGATGATTTTTGGCAGCAGGAGTCTGTGCAGAAATCCTACCGCCAAATGCTGGACTTGCTGTCTTAGCCAAAAGCTTTCTTTAAATCGTCAAATAAAAGCCCGACTTCGGCGCTGACCAGGGCAAAGTCGGCGTCGATTTTTTCTTCCGGGCTAGGGTCAACTAAATCGTCTTTGGCGTCGAGCAGACGGTCCGTCGGCTTAACTCGTTTCAAAGCCATATCCGACTCAATAATAAACTCTAAATTTTCCTGCCATACCAGACCTAAACGAGTGACTTGCTTGCCACCGGCTAAGTGCGCCTGAATGTCTTCACGGGTTAAGTCTTCCTGCTTACAGCGAATAATGCCGCCGTCCGCTTGTGGTGAACGCAGTTCTGCTTCATCACCAAACTCGAATGGATTCGGTAATTCAGCACTTTGTAACCAGGCCGTCAGGTAGGTTTCAACTGCGTCGCTTGGGCTTACCGGGCGCACAGGTAACGAACCAACGGATGAGCGCAGCAAACCTAAAAAGTCTTCGGCTTTATTGGCAGCAGATTCATCAATAGCAATAATTTGGCGGTCGAGGTCGATATACCCCCAGCTTTGGCGAAAACGGCTGAATGCCTGTGGCAGCAGCTGGTGAATTAAGTCTTCTTTTAAGTTTTGTTTTTCTTTGCGCGGCACCGAACGACCTTCAGCTTCGCTTATCTGGCGTACTTTTTCGTCTAGCTGGGCGTTAACAACCGTACTGGGAAGCACTTTTTCTTCCCGTTTGGCACAGAGCAACCAGCAATTACCCAGGCTGTGAGTCAGTACTTCATTGTCTGCGCCAAAAGGTGAAGACCAGCCAAATGAGCTTTGGTCCGAGCGCGAACAGGGGTGAAAGCTGTGCTCAGCTAATTGCTCAGAGAAGTCATCAGGCAGGGAAAAGGTTTCGCTGAATTGATAAAAACGAAGATTTTTAAACCACATAGGTAAGCTGTTCCTGTCGCAACAAATAAAACAAAAATAAGGGCAGGGATTGTAGCCCGTTAGGGCAGAGCTGTCAGTTTAAAACCTGTACAGAAAATGAAAAGAAATAGCTTAAGCCTTTACCGGGTTCACTTTCAGCGCTGATTTCACCAGACAGTGTCTGAGTGACCAAATTTCTGACAATATGCGTACCCAGGCCGCTGCCGCCCTGGTCTCTTTTCGTGGTAAAGAAGGGGTCAAATAAGCGTTTAAGCTGAGCTTCAGATAAACCATTACCATTGTCAGAATAGTGCACCTGAAGGGTCTCGCCATCAAGCCGTATGGAAATGGTCATGAGGCCTTCATCAATGCCGTCGAAGGCATGCCGCAGCGAGTTAAGAATCAGGTTTGTAAAAATTTGCGATAAAGCGCCGGCCGGGCAGCGTATGAAAATGTCATCGGCACATTCAAGACGCACCTGGTGGTTGGTCTTTTTAAGATGAGGCTGCAAAGACTGAACTAAGTCTTCGATATAACTTTTCAGGTTAATGTCGCGGATAGCATCCGATGCCTGGTCGACAGCCACTTGTTTAAAGCTGCTAATAAGATCAGACGCGCGGTGCAGGTTGCTGTCGAGTAAGTTAAGGCTCTCGCGGCCTTCTTCTATAAACTTCTTCAGTTGCGTTTGCGTCAGTTCTTTATTAAGCAGCGACTGATCCAGAGTGTCGAGCTTTTCGCGTAAATAAGAAGACGCGGTAACACTAATGCCTATGGGCGTATTCACGTCGTGCGTAATACCGGCAACCAGCCCACCCAGCGACGCCATTTTTTCCGACTCAATAAGTTGCTGCTGAGTTTCCCGCAAGTTATTCAGCGAAGACTCCAGCCGCTGGTTAGACTGACGCAATGTATTTTCAATGGCGCGGCGCTGGCCAACTTCGCGCTCCAGTTTCTCCTGGCGCATTTCCAGCTCGTTCTTGCGTTGCTCAAGGTCAAGCATAACCTGACTTAAACTGGATGTTTTGCGCGCCACTTCCTGTTCAAGAATGGCATTTTGTTCGTCCAGCTGACGGTTAGCCGCTTTGAGTTTCTTCTGGGTACGATCCAAGTCGGCCTGATATTCTTCAATGTTATCGAGAAGCTGGTTGTAGGCCTGCTCTACCAGTACCAGCTCATTGTTGTGTTGGTCGGCTAAGCGAATTCTGGAGCGTTCTAAGTTATCCAGCCGAAAACCTTTAATTTGCTGAGTTAAGTCGCTGAGCGGCCGGTTCAGCATGCGGTTAAAGGCAATAGTGAAAAGTACAATAAGGAAGATACTTTTAATAATGGCGTTACCGATAATAAAGCCGAGGCTCACTTTAATACGGTCAATAGCAATGTCGCGGGTTGAAAACAGGCTGACATCGCCGACTTTGGTGGAGTGGCCGGAAAATTCAAATATGAGTGAATCGTAGTAGCCAAAAATGCCGTTACGTTCGGGTAGAAGAGCACCTTCGCTATTGTCGTCAGGCAAGTCGCTCATGGTTGTGGTTTCGCCCAGCTGCACCAAAATATTACCGGCATCGTCGCGGATAAGAACACCGGCAATAGCTGGAATACTAATAAGGCCGTCGGCAATGGTATCAATTTGATTGCTGTTGAATTCCCAAAGCGAACGGGTAAGAGAGCCATTAAAGGTGCTTTGCTGGTTCTGCAGTTCGGCAATCAGTACCCGTTTAGTATCAAAATATTCAGCTCCAATTTGTATCGCGGTCACAATTAACGTCAACAAAAAGTAGACGGAAAGCACGCGAGTTAATAAGGAGGATGAAATACTTTTGATTGCCATAGACTGAGGTCAACGAGTTGTACAGATAGGGATAAACTAATTCATTGACTGAAATAACGCAATAAAGCAATCCAGCCCAATAAAAAGCACTGACACAAAAATGACATATTACAGTCATTAAGCTGTCACGAAAAGTGACTAAAGTCGCCACAAATTAATTCACAAAGGTCATAACTTATGAAGTTAATTACTTCTGCTGGCGCTTTAGCTGTTGCAGCCTTAGTCGCGGCTCCGGCTTATTCGCAACAGGACACACTGGAACCTGTGGTTGAGCAGGCTTCTTCTATCAATGAATCTGCCCGTCAGTCGCAGCTGACTATAGACCAAATTTCCGATGATATGCAGGAACGACTGCAACAGTATAAACGCATCATGAAAGAAATTGATGGGCTAAAGGTTTATACCGCACAAGTCGAGCAGCAAATCGAGAGTCAGGAAAGCGAAAAAAGCGACATCAATAATTCTATTGATCAGGTCAGTTATGTTGAGCGTCAAATTACTCCATTGATGTTACGTATGATTGACTCGCTTGAGTCTTTTGTTGAATTGGATGTGCCGTTTTTGCAGATAGAGCGAAGTGAACGCTTACAGCAACTGAACGACCTGATGGAAAGAGCTAACGTTGACGTCTCTGAGAAGTTTCGTCGGGTTATGGAAGCTTATCAGATAGAGGCTGACTACGGTCGCAACATTGAAGCTTATACCGCCGAGCACGAAATTGATGGTCAGCAACAAGACGTGACCTTCCTGCGTGTGGGTCGTGTCGCGTTAATTTATAAAACCCGCGACGGTGAACATCTTGGATTATGGAATCAGGAAACGCGCAGTTGGGAAGAGCTTGATAGCAAGCACTTACCTGCAGTTGAAGAAGCTATTCGTATTGCCAGAAAACAACTGGCACCAGATTTACTGATGATGCCTTTGTTCGCAAATAAATCGACCAGTTCCACTAACAACAACGCCGGGCAATAAGGGGTGATAGCCATGAGATTAAGTAAGCATATTGCAAAATGGTTTTCAGCGACGGTATTGGCAGTCACTTCTATTACCGCCTTAGCAGCACCGGCTCCGCAAGACCCAATTAACCTGGATGAGCTTTTGCAGCAACTGCAACAGGGAAAGTTTTCTCAGTCGCAGAACAATAAAGAACGTGAACAGCGTTTTCGTGAAAGAGAGCAAGAACAAAAGGCCATGCTTGAGGCTGCTATTGCTGAGCGTAACCGTTTAGAAAAACGTGCAGAGCAACTGGAAACTGAGTTTGAACAGAACGAAGTTGATTTGGGCAACTTGAGCGATACTTTAACGCAGCGTATGGGCTCACTAAAAGAGCTATTCGGTGTGCTGCAGCAGGTAGCTAACGATGCCTCCAGTAACTTTGAAAACTCGGTTATTTCTGCTCAGTTCCCTAATCGTGCAGAGCGGTTATCCGAACTTGCTGAGCGCATGGGGTCTTCGTCTAAGCTGGCCTCTATTGAAGACATTGAAAGTGTCTGGTTTGCGCTACAACAGGAAATGACCGAGTCAGGAAAAATTGCGGAATTCACCACTCAGGTAACTGAGGCTGATGGTGACAAAGAAGAGCAGCAAGTTGTTCGTGTTGGTTCGTTTAACTTAGTGTCTGACGGCAAATATTTAGAGCGTATGAGTTCTACTGGTTCGGTTGCAGAGCTGGTTCGTCAGCCATCAGGACGTTACCTCAGTACCGCAGAAGAAATTCAGCAAACTGACAGCGGCGTTGTGACTTTTGGTCTTGACCCCACCGGTGGTTCAATTCTGAGTCTGTTAGTTCAGGCGCCAAGTTTGGGTGAACGTATTGATCAGGGGGGAACCGTTGGTTACATCATTTTAGCACTGGGTGCTATTGGTCTGCTGTTTGCACTGGAACGCTTTGTTTCTTTGATGCTGCTGGGTAATAAAGTGAAGCGTCAGCTGAAAAAAGATAAACCCAGTGATGATAACCCGCTGGGCCGGGTGATGTTGCTGAAAGACAAGTATCCGCAGGCTGATACTGAAACACTGGAACTGAAGCTGAGCGAAGGTATTTTACGCGAAGTGCCTAAAATCACCCGCAACCTGACGTTTATTAAAATAATCTCAGTGGTTGCACCGCTGATGGGTCTGCTGGGAACCGTAACCGGTATGATCAATACCTTCCAGGCTATTACCTTGTTTGGTACGGGCGACCCGAAACTCATGGCGGGCGGTATTTCACAGGCACTGGTAACAACGGTACTGGGTCTGGTGGTAGCAATTCCAATGACCTTACTGTTTGCGACATTGCACACACGCAGCAAGAACCTGATTCACATATTGCAGGAACAAGCGTCCGGTATTATTGCGGAGCGGTCTGAGCGAGGAGAGTAACCGTGTTATTCCTCATTGAATTCAGTAATGCAATTAGAGATTTCATCGAGGCCGGCGGACAAGTTCTGCTGGTTATCGGAATCCTCATTTTTACTATGTGGCTGATGATTCTTGAACGCATTTTTTATTATCTCAACGGGCACCGTAAAAATGTGAAAGAAACGCGGCAACGTTGGCAGCAGCGTGAAGACAAGTCGTCCTGGAATGCAGAGCAAATTCGGCAGGCAATGATTTCCCGCGTAAGCCTGGCATTAGGTGGAAACCTACCGGTGATAAAAGCTTTAGTTGCGCTTTGCCCGCTGCTGGGTCTGATGGGTACGGTAACCGGCATGATTGAAGTGTTTGATGTGATGGCTGTGACCGGAACCGGCAGTGCACGCTCCATGGCGTCGGGTGTTTCAAAAGCCACCATTCCTACCATGGCCGGTATGGTTGGTGCCTTGTCGGGTGTGTTTGCCGCAACCTGGCTACAGCGCACCACACGACGTGAACGCATGAAGCTGGAAGACAAAATTTTATTGGAACGTCACTAAGGTGATGTTGAGGACAGGATTATGAAGCAGCATTTTGCCAATTTAATTGAAGAAGAAGAAAGTGCTATCGATATGACACCGATGCTGGACGTGGTGTTCATTATGTTGATTTTCTTCATTGTCACGGCTTCTTTCGTCAAAGAAGCGGGTATTGATGTGAACCGCCCTGATGCGGCCACCGCAGTGCAGAAAGACCGCGCCAATATCTTAATCGCAATAAGCGAAAACAACGAAATTTGGATTGATAAGCGCCAGGTGGATGTACGGGCAGTGCAGGCTAACATAGAGCGTTTGTACGCGGAGAACCCGCAGGGGTCTGTGGTGATTCAGGCGGATCAGGAATCAAACACCCGGGTGTTAATTAAGGTAATGGATGCAGCCCGCTCAGCGGGGGTTTACGACGTTTCTGTAGCAACGGATGAAGAGTAAATGATGAGATTCCTGGCAGCATTACTGGTTGCAGCTTTTGTCACCATTGGTTTGTTTTACCTGATGCAGTCCTTGATCAGTGGTGGCGAAGGGGCAATGAGCGAACCGCCGCGAGGCAGCGTGCTGGACTTTGTGCGCACGCCTGAACCTGAAGAAGTGCAGGAAAAGGAGCGCAAACCTGAACGCCCTCCAGAACCCGAGCAGCCACCGGAAGACTTACCCCAGCCGCAGATGAACAATGATATTGCGGAAACTGATGGTGGGGCTGGTTATGACTTCTCAGCCAATATGGACAGCGGTGCGGACATTGGCAGTGGCATGTCGCTACAAGCAAGCGACGGTGAATATCTGCCTATAGTGAAAGTTCAGGCTGCGTATCCTCGCCGGGCGTTGCAGCGCGGTATAGAAGGTTACGTGGTGGTGGAGTTTACCGTAACAAAACAGGGTTCGGTACGAGACCCTATCGTGGTCGAAGCTGACCCCGAAGGAATTTTCGATCAGGCCGCGATGGATGCCGTACTGAAGTTTAAATACAAACCTCGGGTTATTGATGGTGAGGCGGTGGAAGTGGACGGTGTTCGCAACCGCATGACCTTTGAGATGAACTGATTGGGTGACTTATGAAATTTAAATTTATTGCTTTTGCGGCTTGCAGTTGCTGGCTGGCTTTTGCTCACCCGGTGCTGGCACAGCAGACCGAACGGGTTCCGGCGTTACGGGAAAAAGTCTACGCACAATTGGCCCGCGCTCAGGAACAGGCCGATAACGGTAACCTTGCTGAAGGTATTTCGATACTGGCCGAAGTGGCGGAAAAAGCCGATAGCATGAACAGTTACGAGCGCGCCATGATGTGGAACTTTTACGGTTTCATGTATTACGAACAGGGCAATACTAAGCAAGCTATTAACTACTTTGAAAAAGTAGTGAAAGAGTCGCCTATTCCTGAATCTTTGGAAAAAAGCACACTGTACAGCCTGGCTCAGTTGGCCTTAAGTGATGGCCAGTTCCAACGCGCAATTAGCTTTTTAGACCAATGGGAAGGCCTTGCTGAAGAAGGTGAGATGGGTAAGGCATGGGTGTTAAAAGCACAGGCTTATTACCAGGCTGATAAACACCGGGAAGCTTTGCCTCTAATTGATAAAGCCATTGCAGCTGTCGACGCAGAAAATAAAATACCAGATGAAAACTGGTTGATTTTAAAACGCGCATTGCATTATGAACTTGAGCAGCCGGAGCAGGTAGCTAAGGTTATGGAGCGTTTAGTCACCAGTTACAGTAAGCCGGAATATTGGGTGCAACTGGCGGGGGTTTATGCGCAGCTGGAACAGGATGCGAAGCAGCTGGCGGTACTGGAAGCCGCACATCAGCAAGGTTATATTGAAACAGGCAGTGAGTGGCGTCAATTGGCGCAGGCTTATTACTTCAATGAATTACCGTATAAAGCGGCAGAAACCATGCAGGAAGCAATGTCTAAAGGCAAAGTTGATGCTTCTGTTGATAATTTAAAGTTTATGGCTCAGGCCTATACGCAGGCAAAAGAATACGAAAAAGCCATTGGTGCTTACAAGAAGGCCTCCGCAAAAGTTGAGCATGGAAAATTTGCGGCGCAAATAGCACAGCTACATTTGACTCTGGATAACAATGAAGAAGCTGTAGAATACGCGAAACAGGCCATCAATAAAGGTGAGCTGGACAACGAAGGTAATCTGTATTTGGCTAACGGCATGGCATTACTGAATTTAAATCGTTACGAGCAGGCTATTGAGTCCTTTGAGCAGGCGGTGGAGATTGAAGGAGTAGAACGCTCTGCAAAACAATGGCTTAAATACGCGAAAAGCCAGCAGAAGCAACAACAGCAAATGGCAAACTTACAGTAAACGAGTATTTGTAACCTTATCCTAACAACAGTGTCATTTGATTGACTAAAAAACGAAAAAAAACTGTAATAATTTTTTCATTCATTATAATGTGCGCGAAATTTATACAGTTTTATTGTTTTTTGGGTGAGGATAATGATGAATAAGTACTCGGTTCCGTTATTGATTGCTGCCACCGCAGCCAGCTTTTCGGCTTTCGCTAATAATGATGACAGTTTAACGGTTTACGGCCGGGCAAATGTTTCGTTTCAAAGTAATGACTATGGTTTTGGTTCTGAAACCGAGGTGGTGAGTAATTCATCGCGTTTTGGTTTTAAAGGTGCCAGCGAACTGGAGTCCGATTTAGAAGTTTTTTATCAAATTGAGTTTGGTGTTGATTTAGCCGACTCAGATGATGACGAAGACGCAGTGACTAACCGTGAACAGGTTGTCGGCTTGCGCGGTAACTTTGGTAAAGTAATGATAGGCCGTTACGATACCTTTCTAAAAGACTCTCAAGGTTCAGTCGATGAGTTTAAAGATTTTGAAGCTGACTTAAAAAGTTTGTTCAAGGGGGAAAACCGCCCGGACAATACTTTGACTTATTATTCTCCGTCATATCAGGGGTTTAGTTTTGGTGTTACTTACATAGCGTCAGAAAATGACAATGTTGATGACGGCTTTTCGTTCGGTCTGTTATACGGTGACAGCAAGCTAAAGAAAACCAATTACTACGCTGCGCTAGCCTTTGATCGCGACGTGAATGGTTATGATATTACTCAGCTAACAGGTGCCACTAAGTTTGGAAAAACTCGGGTCGGTGTTGTACTGCAGCAGTTTGAAACCATAAATGGTTCGTATGACTCTGACGGTTACCTGATTAGTGCTGCTCATCCATATGATAACTGGGTTTTTAAAGCGCAGTATCAGGCCATAGATGATGACACAGATAATGACGCTTCATTATCTGTGGGTGCCGATTACTTCTTCAGCGGCGACACTCGCGTTTATGCCTGGTACACCGGTCGTGAATGCGACATCAGCCTTTATTCCACTAAGGGTTGCGGCGCAACACCGGGTATCGAGCAAGACTTTGTTGCTGTCGGTATCCGCCACGACTTTTCCTGGTAATCGTTTTCTACTAAAGAAAAACACAAAAGTAGCCTGACACTCTCTGTCAGGCTACACTATAGCGGTCACTCTCAACCTATCTGTACGCTATGATCAACCTCGCTGTCTTGGGGCTCTACTTACTCATTGGTTTTATCCTGAAGCGTACCGGCAAATGCCCGGACAACACAGCGCAAGTTCTTAATCTCTACGTTATTTATGCTGCATTGCCCGGCGTTATTTTTAGTAAAGTTCCGGCTCTGGAATTTTCCACTGATCTGCTGATCCCAGTTGTTATTCCCTGGGTTCTTTTAGCCTTTAGTGCTGTTTTTATATGGTTGTTAGGACGGGCCTTTAAATGGCCCCGGGAAGTGGTAGGCGCGTTACTTATCTGTGTGCCACTGGGCAATACCTCGTTCTTTGGTTTCCCAATGATAGAAGCCTTTTATGGCAGTGACGCTATTGTCTATGGGTTACTGTACGACCAGTTTGGTTCCTTTTTTGGTCTGGCAATTTACTCGACCATCGTTATCGCCCTGTACCGTGAGCAGGACAATAAACCCACAGTGGGCAGTGTTACGCGTCAAATTGTGACTTTTCCGCCCTTTATTGCGCTAATTATTGCGTTGTTAACGAAATCTTTGGTTTATCCGGAAGTTTTTCAGCGGCTCATTGACTCGTTGGCGGTGACATTAGTGCCGGTCATTATGATAGCAGTGGGTTTTCAGTTGAAATTCCGCCTGCCTAAGGGCAGTAAAACACCATTAACTGTCGGTTTATTGACGAAACTGGTTCTAATGCCTTTGATTACAGTTGGCTTGTTGTATGGCTTTGGTTTTGACAGCACGTTGGTACAGGTCACCATTTTTGAAAGTGCCATGCCGCCTATGATAACGGCGGGCGCAGTAGCTATTATGGCTGGGCTGGCGCCGCGTTTATCGGCGGCTATGGTTGGCTACGGTATCTTATTTGCCTTTGTTTCCTTACCCATTGTTTACCAATTATTGCAGTTACTCTCTGCGCATTGATATAAGAAATTTTACAGAGATGTGTCCCAATTCATAAAAGTGTCATATTCTTTGGTAATAATTGAACCATCAGTTCATATTAGGGAAACAATGCATGTCACGTAGAATTCTAATTGTTGAAGATGAAGCGCCTATTCGTGAGATGTTGAGCTTTGTTATGGAACAACACGGTTACCAAGCTGTGGAAGCCAACGACTTTGACGCTGCTGTCGATAAAATTGCTGAACCATATCCGGACATGGTGTTACTGGATTGGATGCTTCCGGGCGGTTCAGGTCTGCAACTGGCTAAGAAAATTAAGGGCGATGATTTTACCCGTAATATTCCTATCATAATGCTCACCGCAAGAGGCGAAGAAGAAGATAAAGTTAAAGGTCTGGAAGTAGGCGCTGACGACTATATTACCAAACCTTTTTCTCCTAAAGAGCTTATGGCTCGTATGCGTGCTGTTTTTCGCCGTGTTGCGCCAACGGTGCTTGATGAACCGCTGGAAGTTGAAGGTTTAAAACTCGATCCTGTCTCGCACCGTATTTCGGTCGACGACAAAGGCATCGACATGGGGCCGACAGAGTTTAAGTTACTGCACTTTTTTATGACACATCCTGAGCGCGTATATAGCCGTGAACAGCTGCTTGACCATGTTTGGGGCACTAACGTCTATGTTGAAGACCGGACTGTCGATGTGCATATCCGTCGTTTGCGTAAAGCTCTGACCGAACATGGTTATGACCGTTTGATTCAGACGGTTCGTGGAGTTGGCTATCGTTTCTCAAGTCGTTAAGTTTAGGCTGATTTAGTATGGACAGGAACTATTCTAACTGGCAGTCACTGACCAGCCTGGGCTTATTCCTGCTGCCTTTTTTATTTATTGGCTGGCTGTTTGACCTGTTCTGGCCGGTAATGGCTCTGGTGTTATTAGGACTGGTCTGCTGGCATTATTATTATCAGCAAAAGCTCATTAAATGGTTGTGGCAAAGCCGCACTTTAATGCCGCCTTCTGCGCCGGGCAGTTGGTCTTATATTTACGATGGCATTTATCGCTCGCAGCGACGCAGTCAGAAAAGACGTAAATCTTTAGCTCGCTTATTACGACGTTTTCGTGAAGCTGCTGAAGCTTTGCCTGACGCTGCTATTGTGTTCCGTGCCGACGGTGCATTGCTGTGGAGTAATAAGCTGGCGCAGTTTTATTTCGGTTTGCGTTGGCCAGACGATGCCGGACAGCGGTTATCTAACCTGATTCGGCACCCCGAATTCTATGCCTACCTGAACGCAGGCAATTTTGACGAAGAACTGACGATTCCTTCGCCCATTCGTGAAAGTCTGGATATTGAAATTCGCATTATGCCGTACAGTGAAGACCAGTTTCTTCTGGTTGCCCGTGACGTAACTCAGGTGAAACGTCTGGAGAACTTACGTCGTGAGTTTGTGGCAAACGTGTCTCACGAACTGAAAACGCCGCTGACAGTATTGCAGGGTTATCTGGAAATGATGGATGAGCCTGAACAGACGCCGCCGGCCATGCTGAAAAAAGCAGTCGAAAACATGAATGCCCAAAGCACCCGCATGGCTAACCTTGTAGATCAGTTGCTCACCTTGTCGCGCATGGAAACGCCAAGCAACGATGTCTTTGACCACGAAGTTGACATGCCGGCTTTGCTGGAACAGTTAGAGTCTGAAGCGAAGCGTTTAAACGAAGCGAAACAACATAAGATTGAGTTTGACGTTGCGCCAGTGCGGATTTACGGCAAAGAAAACTTGCTGCGCAGTGCGATGCAGAACTTAATAACGAACGCTATTAATTACACACCCAGCGGCGGTGAAATAAAAGTCACCTGGAAAACCGTAGCCGGTGGTGTTGAGTTTAGCGTGAAAGATAACGGTAAAGGCATTGCTGCAGAACATTTGCCGCGCCTTACCGAACGTTTCTACCGGGTTGAGGATGATCGCAACAGTGCCAGTGGTGGTACTGGTTTGGGGCTGTCGATAGTTAAGCACGCAATAGAACATCACAACTCGCAATTAGACATTAATAGCTCGCTGGAAAAGGGCAGTCGCTTTTCATTTCGAATACCGAGTGGACTATTAGTCAGTTAGTCATAAAATTTTCATATTGTCATAAAGTTGTCACATAACCGTCTTAAACTGACCACAATTCGAAAACAGTTCAATAACCCTTAGAGGTGAATACACTATGTTTCAATCAACTTTGAACAAAACATTAACCGGTTTAGTGGTTGCAGGTTCACTGGCGTTCAGCTCGTTAGCTGCGGCAACTGACGATTTACCAGAATACGAAAAAGTCAGCGGTTTATCAGGCAACTTATCTTCAGTTGGTTCTGATACCTTAGCTAATATGGTGACCTTCTGGAGTGAAGAGTTTAAGCGCAACTACCCAAGCGTGAACATTCAGGTTCAGGCGGCAGGTTCTTCAACAGCTCCTCCGGCCTTAACTGAAGGCACATCAAACTTTGGCCCTATGAGCCGTGCAATGAAGTCAAAAGAAATCGAATCTTTTGAAAAACGCCACGGTTACAAGCCAACTCCGGTTCGTGTTGCTATCGATGCGTTGGCCGTATTCGTACATAAAGATAATCCGATTGAAGGTCTGACGATTCCTGAAGTTGACGCTATCTTCTCCTCAACACGTAAGTGTGGCCTGAACAAGCAAGTTAATCGCTGGGGCGACCTGGGCATGGAAGATGAGTGGGCTAACCGCGACTTGCAGCTTTATGGCCGTAACTCGGTATCCGGCACCTACGGTTATTTTAAAGAAATAGCATTATGCGACGGCGACTTCCGTTCTAGCGTGAACGAGCAACCGGGTTCAGCTTCTGTGGTGCAGTCAGTCTCTACCTCAATTAATGCGATTGGTTATTCCGGCATAGGCTATGTGACTTCAGGCGTTAAATCGGTACCTATCGCCAAAGCCGAAGGTCAGGAGTTTATTGGTGCAACCGCTGAAAATGCGCTGGCAGGTCAGTATCCATTAGCTCGCTTCCTATACATTTATGTGAATAAGCATCCGACTAAACCTTTGGGTAAAGCGGAAGGCGAGTTCCTGCGCATGATTTTGTCAAAAACAGGTCAGGATATCGTCAATAAAGACGGTTACATAGGCTTGCCAAATGCGATAGTTAAAGCCGAACTGAAGAAGCTTGGCTTAGAATAATTTGTCCCTGAAAACAAATAGCCGGTAGCTTGCTGCCGGCTTTTTTTATAACTATTACTGCATTATTAAGAAAATATGACAGCGGTGTAACAATACTGTCATATTATTCAACTAAACTGTCTGCAGACTTTTAGTAACGCGTATTCAAACTTGAGGTTTCTGATGGCATCACTGTCAGCTCAACAACTAGCCGCTAATCGGGGCCGATTATTTAAAGATCGTGCCGCACGCTATGGTGTCACTTTAGGTGGCATTATGGTGTTGGTAGCGCTGTTGCTTATCTTTTTCTATCTGCTTTATGTTGTTCAGCCTATTTTCGAATCGGTTTCCTTAAAAGAGGAACAGAGCTTTTCTTTGCCAAACAGTGATGATGTAGAAGCACTTGGCATGGAAGAGCAGGCCGAAATTGGCTACCGTCTAATGAAATCGGGAAAATTTGAGTTCTTTGCGCTGGCCGATAAATCTATCGTTAAGCGCAAGGCCGGCGATATCATCGACTCAAAAGAAGTGGTTTCTGATGACAAAATAACGAGTTTTGCCAGCACTCTGCCGGTCAACAAGCAGTACGCATACGGTCTGAACGATGGTACGGCGATGGTGGTTCAGCCTAAATTTAAAGTGTCTTTTGCTGAAGACCCTCAAACAGGCGCACTTGAGCGCACTATAACGCCGCGTGTAGAGGTATTGAATAATGGCGAACCATTAGTTGTCGATGAAAGTGGTCAGGCTCTAGAAAAGCTGGCTTACGAGAGCGATGGTGACACCATGATGTTTGCTGCTGTGCAGGGCGGTAATAACCTGCTTATTACCAAATACGCAGCAGAAGAAAACTTTATGACGGGTGAAACGACATTAAAGCCGGTTTTTCATAAAGTGACTCTAAACGGTACTATCGATGACTTAATTGTCACGCCGGACTTACGTCAGGTTATGGCACGTCGCGGTAACCGAATTCACGTATTCGATGTCGGAATTTCAGGCCAGGTGACTGAGCGTGAATTAATGCTGGTTAATGCGCGTGAGCAGGGTAATGCCACGGGCCTCTATTTACTAGCCGGGGCAAGTTCTATATTGGTGACTCATGATACCGGGCTGGTAACACAGTGGTTCCAGGTAGCGACAGATGAAGGTCGACAATATCAATATATTCGCTCATTTGATGCCGGCTCGCCAGTTAAAGATATTGAAGTTGAATACTATCGACGTACTTTCTACACCGTTTCAGAAAACGGACAGCTGGGCATATTCTATACGACATCAGAGGCGGATCTGTATCGGGGAAATCCTCTTGAGACCGGTGTAGAGCATGTCATGGTCGACCCACGTGCCAACTACCTCATTATGCAAAGTGGTAATCGCTTCAGTGTGTTTGATATTAAGAACGAACATCCTGAGGTAACCTGGAGTGCTATGTGGCAGGAAGTCTGGTACGAAGGTTACCCAGAGCCTGACTACACCTGGCAGTCGACCTCTGGTTCCGATGACTTCGAGTCTAAATACAGTTTGGTACCCATTGCTTTTGGTACCATCAAGGCAGCAGCGTATGCAATGTTGTTTGCTGTGCCTATTGGTTTGGCAGCGGCTGTTTACACGGCGTACTTTATGTCTCCGTCGGTGCGTAAATACGTCAAGCCGACCGTTGAAATTATGGAAGCCTTACCGACGGTTATTCTCGGCTTTTTGGCGGGTCTTTGGCTGGCACCGATAATCGAGAGGTATCTTCCGGGTCTGATAGCCGTTTTGCTGCTGGTGCCGGCAGCGATAATACTGACGGCATTCTTATGGTCGAGGTTACCCTCCCATATTCGTAACACCGTTACCGACGGACGTGCGGCTTTACTGCTAATACCTGTGGTGTTGCTGGTTGGCTGGTTCTCTTTCGGCCTTAGTCCATGGGTTGAGGAAGTTCTGTTTGACGGTAACGTGCGTGGCTATTTAACCAATGAACTGGGCATAACCTTTGACCAGCGTAACTCCCTGGTTGTTGGTATTGCGATGGGCTTTGCGGTTATCCCGACCATTTTCTCAATTGCGGAAGACGCCGTGTTCAGTGTACCGAAACATTTATCTAACGGTTCGCTAGCGCTGGGCGCTACACCATGGCAAACCTTAACTAAAGTGGTTCTGCTAACAGCCAGTCCGGGTATATTCTCAGCGGTCATGATGGGATTGGGACGTGCCGTAGGCGAGACAATGATAGTACTGATGGCAACCGGTAATACGCCAATTATGGACTGGAACATCTTCGAAGGTATGCGCACCTTATCTGCCAACATTGCGGTCGAGATGCCGGAGTCTGAGGTTGGTAGCTCGCACTACCGAATCTTGTTCCTGGCGGCTTTCGTGCTGTTCATATTTACCTTCTTCTTTAACACCATTGCTGAATTTGTCCGTCAACGCTTGCGTGACAAATACAGCTCGATGTAATTCCGGAACAGAGGTTTATAGCAATGAATAAATGGTTTAAATCCGGAAAGCCCTGGATCTGGTTAACCGCCGGTTCGGTCAGTGTCAGCCTGATAGCTGTTGTCGGGCTGGTGCTTATGATTGGCTGGCGCGGGCTGTCATTTTTCTGGCCTTCAGCTATTCACGAAATGTCTATTGAACAGGCTGATGGCTCAACGCGCACGTTAATTGGCGAAATCTATGAAAGCGAGTCGGTGCCAACTTCACGAGTGAGTGACGCCGGCACTATCATGGACGGCTATGAGGGCGAGAAGGTTACTCGTTACTTAATGAAAATTGGTAACCGTGAGTATGTGCCTCTCGATTTTGCCTGGGTATTAGGGCCAGCGATTCGTGCCGACGAAACGCCAGCTGGCCTTGCCGTTATTGAACGAACCAAAGATGGTAACTTCTATGGCTATCCCGTTGCGATTGAGCAGCAGGGGGAGCGAGTTGCGACACAAGGCAACTTGCGAGAAGAGCTGTTTCAACGCATGGAACGGGCGGTAGAGCTTAATGAAAAAGCTATGGCGCTGCAGGAAGGCGAAATTGGTGCTATTAACTATGAGTTAACGCAATTAAACCTCCAGCGCCGTGGCCTTGAGCTTAGCGGCAGCCTGACTGAAGAAGCGATAAACGATATTGAACAGCGTCGTGAACAATTGCAGAGTCAGTATCTGGAGTATGAGAAAGAGCTGTTTGCACTTCGTGATAAAGCGGGACGCGACTCTTTGATCATGCGCGATATGCGCGGTGAGGAAATCAAGGTGCCGATGTATCAGGTGCTGGATGTGAACTTCCCTAACGACATGGGCTTTTTTGCCAAGCTGGGTCACTTCTTCCAGCAAATTGGCAAATTTGTGTCAGAGCCACCACGCGAAGCAAATACCGAAGGTGGGGTGTTCCCTGCGATTTTCGGTACCGTATTTATGGTGCTGTTGATGTCAATTATTGTCGCTCCGTTTGGCGTTATTGCGGCAGTCTATTTACATGAATATGCGGGCAAAAATGCGGTTACTAAATTAATTCGTATTGCTGTCATTAACCTCGCCGGTGTACCGTCGATTGTTTACGGCGTATTTGGTTTAGGCTTCTTTGTTTATATGGTGGGTGGCAGTCTCGATCAAATTTTCTACCCGGAGGCCTTACCTAATCCTACTTTTGGTACGCCGGGTGTTTTGTGGTCTGCTGTTACTCTGGCTATATTGACGTTGCCCGTGGTGATTGTCGCGACCGAGGAAGGGCTTTCGCGCATCCCACCGACGTTACGTGAAGGCAGTTTGTCTTTGGGGGCAACGAAGTGGGAAACTATTTGGCGTATTGTTCTGCCCATGGCGTCACCGGCTATTATGACCGGTTTGATCCTGGCAGTTGCCCGTGCAGCGGGTGAAGTCGCTCCGCTGATGCTGGTGGGTGTGGTTAAGTCTGCACCTATGCTGCCGGTGGACGGAAACTTCCCTTACTTCCATCTGGATAGAAAATTCATGCACCTGGGTTTCCACATTTACGATGTTGGTTTCCAGAGTCCAAACGTTGAAGCGGCCAGGCCGTTGGTTTACGCCACCTCTTTCTTACTGATTACCATTATTGTCGGTTTGAACTTAACAGCCATTGGCGTGCGTAACCACTTACGTGAAAAATACCGCTCACTTGAGCACTAAAGTTGAGCATGAAAGTTTTGATGAATTAGCGAAAAGGTCTGAACTTATGATTTCGGTAAATCCGAGTACAAGCAACTTAGAAAAGCTGGACTTACACAACTTGCCAGCAGAACAGACTGCTTTAGATATTAAAAACCTGGATCTTTACTACGGTGAAGATCAGGCGTTGTATGACATTTCTATGCGCATTCCGAATAACCGCGTAACGGCGTTTATCGGACCATCGGGTTGTGGTAAGTCAACGCTTCTGCGCTGCATTAACCGCATGAACGACTTGGTTGAAATTTGTCGTATTGAAGGCCAGATTGATATGCACGGCCACAATATTTACGACAAGAATGTCGATGTTGCTGCTCTGCGTCGTCGTGTCGGTATGGTGTTTCAGCGCCCGAACCCGTTCCCTAAGTCTATTTATGAGAATGTGGTTTATGGTCTACGCTTACAGGGTGTAAAAGACAAACGTGTGCTGGATGAAGCGGTAGAAACATCATTGCGCGGCGCGGCCTTATGGGACGAGGTAAAAGACCGGTTAAACGCCAGTGCGTTCAGCTTGTCGGGTGGTCAGCAGCAACGTCTGGTTATTGCGCGTTCTATTGCCATTGAGCCGGAAATTCTGTTGCTGGACGAACCAACATCCGCTTTGGATCCTATTTCGACTTTGACCATTGAAGAGTTGATTAGCGATCTGAAAGAAAAATACACCGTGGTAATTGTTACGCATAACATGCAGCAGGCTGCGCGTGTCTCAGACCAGACAGCATTTTTGTATATGGGTAAACTGATTGAGTACGCCGATACTGATACTCTGTTTACGACCCCGTCTGAGAAGCAAACAGAAGATTATATTACCGGTCGTTACGGTTAAGGAGAGTGTCATGGATAAGATGAATATGAATAAGCACATTTCCGGCAAGTTCAACGAAGAACTTGAGGCTGTGCGTAACCGTGTATTGAGCATGGGTGGCTTAGTTGAAAAACAGCTGCAGGATGCGCTGCTGGCAATTCAGAAAGGCGACGCCGAGTTGGCCGAAAAAGTGCTGAGCAGTGACCACAAAGTCAATAAGCTGGAAGTGCAGATTGACGAAGAGTGCGTACATATTATTGCTAAGCGTCAGCCCGCTGCCAGTGACCTGCGTCTGGTTATTGCGATTATTAAAACCATTGCTGATTTAGAGCGTATTGGCGATGAAGCGGAACGCATTGCTAAGGTCGCAAAAGAAAGCTTTAACAACGATCAGCAACAGCTGTTGGTGAGTCTGGAAAACCTCGGACAGCAAGTGTTGAGCATGTTGCATAAAGTTCTGGATGCTTTCGCGCGCATGGATCTTGAATCGGCTTACGACGTGCATCAGCAGGACGAACAGGCGGACCGTCAATATGAAGCGCTGACACGCCAGCTTATGACTTACATGATGGAAGATTCTCGTTCTATTCCAAAAATTATGAATGTTCTGTGGTCTGCACGTTCTTTAGAGCGTATTGGCGACCGTTGTCAGAACATTGCCGAGTACATTATCTTCTTTGTGAAAGGCAAAGACGTGCGCCATGTCTCACCAGAGAGCATGGAACGCACGGTTATGGGTAAAAAAGACTAGAATAAGCGCCGGGCACGAATTGTGCCCGGAATGTCTTTCAGTTGCTGCAATACATCGGCACCGTTATCGCTGTCGATATCCATCACTACATAGCCAACTTTCTCATCCGTTTGTAAGTACTGACCTACCACGTTAATTTCGTTGTCACTAATAATGCGGTTAATGGCGTTTAGCATACCCGGCTGGTTTTTATGAATATGCAGCAGGCGCTGTGCCGTTGCGTGTGTCGGCAGGCTAACTTCAGGGAAGTTCACTGCAGACAGCGTTGAGCCGTTATCGGAATAGCGCACCAGTTTGCCGGCCACTTCAACGCCAATGTTTTCCTGAGCTTCTAAGGTTGAGCCGCCAATGTGGGGGGTTAACAGGCAGTTTTTCAGGCCGCGCAAAGGCGACAGAAACTCATCGCTGTTGCCTTTGGGTTCAACCGGGAACACATCAATAGCAGCGCCGGCCAGGTGCCGTGACGACAAGGCTTCGGCAAGAGCGTCTATGTCTACAACCGTTCCGCGCGAAGCGTTAATCAGCAGGCTGCCAGGCTTCATCCGCTCAATTTGGCGACGGCCTATCATCCATTGAGTCTGCTCGGTTTCCGGCACATGCAGAGTGACGATGTCAGCCTGCGCCAGTAAGTCGTCCAACGTGGGAACGGACTGAGCATTGCCCATGGGCAGTTTGTCTTCCACGTCAAAGTAACGAATGTGCATGCCCAGTTGCTCGGCCAATACGCTGAGCTGACTGCCAATATGACCATAGCCGACGATACCCAGTATTTTTCCGCGAGCCTCGTAGGACTGCTTTGCTGACTTCAGCCAGCCGCCTTCGTGGGCTACGGCATTTTTTTCCGGAATGCCGCGCAACAACATAATAATTTCGGCTAAAACCAGCTCAGCAACACTGCGGGTATTTGAAAATGGCGCATTAAAAACAATAACACCGTGCTTTTTCGCCGCTTCTAAATCAACCTGATTGGTACCGATACAGAAGCAACCCACGGCAATGAGCTTTTCGGCAGCGGCAAACACTCGGTCATTTAACTGGCTGCGTGAGCGTATGCCCAGAATATGGGCGTCTTTAATTTTTTCGCACAGCTCGTCTTCATTCAACGACGTCTGCAGAATTTCCAGGTTATGGTAGCCATGATGCCGAAACAGCTGAATAGCGCTTTCATGAACACCTTCCAGCAACAAAACTTTGATTTTATCTTTTGCCAGTGATATCTGCATTAGCCACGTACCTTCAGGGTTTGTACTCCGTCTTCACGAGCAATTAAAGCGATATCAGCGCCGCGCTGGGCAAACAATCCGTTAGTGACCACGCCGACAATGTTATTCAGCTCAGCTTCAAGTTTCATTGGCTCCATAATATCGAAGTTATGCACGTCGAGGATCCAGTTGCCGTTGTCGGTGGTAAAACCCTGACGCCATACCGGGTCGCCGCCCAGTTTCACAATTTCACGGGCAACGTAAGAGCGCGCCATAGGAATAACTTCAACCGGCACCGGGAATTGACCCAGGCGGCCAACCATTTTGCTTTCATCTGCAACGCAAACAAACTTTCTCGCCACGGCGGCAATAATTTTCTCGCGGGTTAATGCGCCACCGCCGCCTTTAATCATTTGGCCGTGCTCAGTAATTTCGTCAGCACCGTCTACGTATATGGGCACCTCCACAACTGAGTTAAGCTCAAGCACTTCAATGCCGTGCGACTTCAGGCGCTCGGTTGAGGCTTCAGAACTGGATACTGCGCCTTCTATGTCATGCTTTCGTTCGGCCAGAGCATCGATAAAAAAGTTTACCGTTGAGCCAGTGCCGACTCCGACCACAGTGCCGTCTTCAATGTATTGCATAGCAGCTTCTGCCGCCGCTTTTTTGAGTGCATCAGCGTTGCCTGACATGAGCGTTTTTCTCCGTTTGTTTTTTATACGCCAGTATAAGGAATTTGTTGGTTTTTATCGACGTTTCTTTGCTTCAGAAACGCCAGTGTTTTGCCGGTGTTATCACTTCTGGTAATGGAATGTCCCAGCTCTCGACAGGAATGTGCTCAACCTGTTGCTGGTTATAACTTAACCCGATAGGAAATAAATTCGGTCTGTTGCCATTATGCCACTGAGCCAGGGTTCGGTCGTAATAACCGCCACCCATGCCTATACGGTTTCCCCGGCTATCAAAACCCACCAATGGCATAAGCAGTACCTGAATGTCAGATAGCGGTACTACATTCTGTACGTTTAATTCAGGCTCCTGAATACCGTACTTGTTGAGCGTCATTGGGGTATCAGGAGTATAGCGTAAAAACAGCAAATGACCTTTAGCAAAAGGATGAAGTACCGGCAAAACGGCGTTAACCCCCAGTTGCCACAGCTTTTCAATAACCGGAGCGGTTGGCAGTTCACCATCAAAACTCTTATATACGGCCACTGTGGTTTGCTCTGGTTGCAGGTGACTTAAACGCTGTAGCAGCCTATTGGCAACTTCGTGCGCCGCCATTTGTTGCTTTTCGGCGGGTAAATTGCGGCGAATCTGCTGTAACTTGCGTCTAAGGTTCTGTCGAGTCATGCTAGAGTCTGCTTTTAGAAAAACGCTGAAGAATGGTCTGAGGATAACCGATGAAAACAATAAAAACGATAGCTTTAGCCATGGTCGCCATGGCCTTTACGGTTGCAGCCTATGCTGTGCAAGCGCCACCTAAAGCCCCGGAACGTGACCGCGGTGAAGGTCCATACGAACGCCTTATTTTACGTGGCGGCACATTAATTAACGGTGAAGGTGCGCCGCCCTTTGGGCCGGTAGATATCGTTATTGAGAATGACCGCATTGTCGATATTGTCAGCGTGGGTAACCCAGGCGTGCCAATTAAGCCGGAAGGGCGGCCTGAAGCGGGCGCTAACGACAAAGAGCTGGATGTGAGCGGACAATATATTTTACCGGGCTTTGTCGATATGCACGCCCATATCGGCGGTTCCGCAAAAGGTATTCCTGCAGAATATGTGTTGAAGTTGTGGTTGGCGCACGGTATTACCACCATTCGCGAACCGGGCAGCTTTAACGGTCTGGACTGGGTTCAGTGGCATGAAGAACGCGCTGCGGACAACCGCATTACGTCGCCGCGAATTATTCCCTACGTTGGTTTCGGACAAGGCTGGGATAAACCCATTTATAATGGCGAACAGGCGCGCGAGTGGGTTCGCTATATAAAAGACCAGGGCGCAAAAGGCATTAAGTTTTTCGGTGCTTCGCGTAAGGTTATGGAAGCGGCGCTGGACGAAGCCAACAAGCAGGGCTTAGGCACTATGATGCATCACGCGCAACTGAATGTGATGTCAATGAGCGCACTGGATTCGGCGCGCCTGGGCCTAACTTCAATGGAGCACTGGTATGGTTTGCCGGAGGCTTTGTTTGAAGAGCAGCGCGTGCAGGATTACCCGGCAGATTATAATTACAACAACGAGCAGAACCGTTTTGAAGAAGCGGGGCGTTTATGGAAGCAGGCGGCAGAGCCGGGCTCTGAAAAATGGAACGCGGTGCGTGACGAACTCATTGAACTGGATTTTACCATTAACCCCACCTTAACCATTTACGAAGCCTCGCGTGACTTAATGCGTGAGCGCCAGGCCATATGGCACGACGAATACACGTTGCCCCGGTTATGGGACTTTTTTGAGCCCAGCCGCTATGCGCACGGTTCGTATTGGTTTGACTGGACCACCGATAACGAAATTGCGTGGAAAAAGAACTACCAGAAATGGATGGCCTTTTTGAAGGACTTCCATGAAAACAGTGGTCGTATTACCACCGGCTCGGATTCAGGGTACATCTACAAAATTTACGGTTTTGGTTACATTCGCGAGCTGGAGTTACTGCGCGAAGCTGGCCTGAACGCTCTGGAAGTGGTTCATGCCGCTAGCCTGGCAGGTGCCGAAGCACTGAATATGGAAGACGACATTGGTTCGGTGGCAATTGGCAAGAAGGCCGATATGGTCATTGTGAATGAAAACCCGATGGATAACTTTAAAGTGCTGTATGGCACCGGGCATTTCAAACTGGATGATAATAACCAGCCAATGCGCACTGAAGGCATTCAGTACACCATTAAAGACGGTATTATTTTCGATGCTCAGCAACTGTTGCGGGACGTTAAAGCCATTGTTGCTGAGGAAAAGGCGGATCGCGAAAAATAAGGGTGGCTTCCCAAGGTGCCGCTGCTGGCTGTAGCCCTTGAACCCATTGGTTCAAGGCGGGGAGCAAATGGTATCTGCCGTAGGCTTCCCGGTTCAAGCCGGGCTTGCTCATGGCAGGCCAGTGATCCCCTTTTAATACAAGCATCGGCTCAGGGACATAAGCCTGCTGGCAAACACCCCAGGAAACCGCAAAAGGGTTTACATTGTTGCTTTAGGTTAACCGTTAACGGTTACGTTGTGAGCGTTGCTCACTCATAGCCTGTTCAATGGTTGCCTGAAGCAACTGAATTTTCTCTTCCAGCTTAGCAGTTTTTGCAGATTGTTCATTTTGATCCTGAATCCATTCATGACACAAATTCAGGGCTGTCATTACTGCTATCTGTTCCACATTGGTCAGTTGGGTCCGTTCCTTGGTTTCTTCAAGCCTTTCATTAAGCGCATCTGCCGCTTGCTGTAACGCACTCTCCTGCCCAATAGGACAAGCGACCTTGTAGTTACGTTCCAGCAATTTTATATCCATGGTTTTTGCGGTCATTCAAAGACTCCTTGCAACTGACTCAACAGCGTTGATAACGGCATTATGGCATGAGCTACCGGTGTTTGTCAGCTAGCGATTACGTAAAGCCAGTGTTAGGATTAGGGCAAGATTAACCAAAGGCAGAATGTGAATGTCGACACGTTTTAATTATGACCGTTTAGTTGAGCTTTACGCACAATACGATATGACGCCAAGTGCGTCGGAAGTGCAGGGCATGTTAACCGGGCTAATAGCCACCGGTAGCGACGCCAAAAGCAATGAATTAATGATTTTAATGTCAGATTTGGCATACGACGGACAGGGCTTGCCCGTTGAGCTGGAGAACTTGCTGCAACAGCAGGCCGAAGAAATTGAGCACTCGCTGGGCGACGAAGATTTAGGCTACCGCTTGTTGTTACCTGAAGACACAACGCCGTTGTCTGACCGCTTAAACGCGCTGGCTGGCTGGGTTAACGCCTTTTTAGTGGGCTATGGTGTGAACCAGGAAAATATGACCAATTTAAGTGGTGATTTAAAAGAAGCCATTGAAGACATGGTCGAGCTGGCAAAAATAGAATTTACCGACGACGGTGATGAGGAAGAAGAACGAGCCTACACCGAAATTGTCGAGTATCTGCGTATTTCAGCCATGATGTGCTACACCGAGTTAGGCCGAAAAGAACAGCCCGCGAACCAGCCGCCTAAAACTTTACATTAATACTGACGGAGTTGAGGTCGTTGATGAAAGACGTTATTCCGCAGGACGAATTTAACCAGCGCCGGCAGCAGTTACTGCAATTGTTGCCGACTAATTCACTGGCACTGGTTGCCGCCAGCAGTGAAGTTACCCGTAGCAACGATACCGAGTTTCCGTTTCGGCAAAACAGCGACTTTTTCTACTTAACCGGTTTTAATGAACCGGACGCTGTGTTGCTGCTGATCAACGACAGCAACCCACGCAGTGTTTTATTCTGTCAGGACAAAGACCCAAAGCACGAAGTCTGGCACGGGTTGCGTCTGGGTTATGAAAATGCCGTTGAAGCCTTAGCTGTCGATAGCGCAGAAGACCTCGATACCTTGCCCGAACGCTTACCCGAATTGTTGCAGGGCATAGAATCGGTTTTTTACCCTATGGGTGAAGATTCAATACTGGCCGAGTTAGTCAGCGAAGCTCGTGACGAAGTGAGTGTTAAAGCCAGACGAAGCGGCAAACTGGCGCCTCAGAGCTTGTCTGACTTGAGGCCTAACCTGGATGCCATGCGTTTAATTAAGTCCGCAGCAGAAATTGCGGTAATGAAAGAAGCGGCACGCATTAGCACGCAGGCCTTTCGTCGCATTATGCGTTTTGTCGAAGACGGTAAGCACGAGTATCAGGTAGCGGCGGAGTTGCATCACGAGTTTGCTATGAACGGCGCTTTGCATCCGGCCTATGGCATTATTAGCGGCGGCGGTGCAAATGCCTGCATTTTGCATTACACCGACAACCGCGACGTTCTGCGCAACGGCGATTTACTGCTGGTGGATGCCGGGGCGGAATACCAGGGTTATGCAGCAGACATTACCCGCACCTTCCCGGTGAATGGAAAGTTCAGTGAGCCACAGAGCATACTTTACAATTTAGTGCTGAAAGCTCAGCAAGCCGCCTTTGCCGAAATAAAACCCGACAGTAATCTGGTTAATGCGAGCGAAGCCGCAGCGCGGGTCATTAGCGATGGCCTGACAGAGCTTGGTATTTTAACCGGTGATGCCGAAGAGAATTTTAAAGAACAGCGCTGGAAAACCTATTTTATTCATGGATTAGGCCACTGGCTGGGTCTGGACGTTCACGATGTGGGTCGTTATCGCAACAGTGAAGGCGAGCCGGTTTCCTTTAAACCCGGCATGGTGCTGACGGTAGAGCCGGGCATTTATATTCCGGAAGACGCCGAGGTTGACGAAAAGTGGCGCGGCATAGGCATTCGTATAGAAGATGACCTGGTAGTAACAGCCGATGGCTTTGACAACATGACCGCGGGCGTACCAAAAACCATTGAAGAGATTGAAGAATGGATGAAAAGCCAGTAACTCAGGCTGATGTGGTTATAGCCGGAGGCAGCTTAGTGGGTGCCTTAACAGGCTTAATGCTGGCGCAGCAACGACCGGACTGGCGTATTGTGGTGTGTGAACCACGCGCCGAAGGCCCGCCTGCCGACAAACGTATTATTGCGCTGGCAGCTGCCTCAGCAAAGCGGTTACAAAGCCTTGGTGCGCTCGATGGCATTGATACTACCCCAATAAAACACATTCATATTTCTGATCGTGGTTTTTCCGGCGCTGCCGAATTACACGCGGAACATGAAAGAGTTGAGGCGCTGGGGCGCGTGGTTTCAGCTGCAGAGCTGGTCAATAACCTATACCTGAGTTGCCAGAAACAGCCTAATTTAAACTGGTTGTCCGGTGTGCGACTGGAGTTACTGGAACAGCAGCAGGATCAGGTTGAACTCACTCTGGATAACGCGCAGAAATTACAGACTAAATTGCTGATTGGCGCCGACGGCCAGAACTCGTTAGTGCGCGAGCAGCTTGAATTAAAATCCGATACCTACGACTACGGTCAGTTTGGCTGTATTGCCACCTTAGACATGAAACAGCCCTTAGATGGCTGGGCTTTTGAGCGTTTTACCGAAGCTGGACCCATTGCTTTGTTGCCCATGCAGAATTCGCAGGCCTCATTGGTGTGGAGCTTTACTGAAAAACAACGTGAAGCCGCCGAACAATGGTCAGATACCGAATTTCTACACCGTTGTCAGCAGGCCTTTGGCTACCGTGCAGGCTTATTTACCGGGGTATCGAAGCGGGTTTTTTATCCGCTCATTTTACGCCGAGCTAAACGCTCAACCCATCATCGCAGTGTTATTATTGGTAATGCCTCGCATGCCTTACACCCCATAGCCGGGCAGGGGTTTAACCTGGGCCTGCGGGATACCGAAGTGTTGTGTGAAGTACTGGCAACAACCGATGACCCCGGTAATTTCCGCGTTTTACAAGGCTACGAGCAGAACCGCGAACGCGACTATCAGGCCATTATTAAGTTGACCGACGGTCTGGTGCGTGGTTTCTCAAACCATTATTTACCCACTGTTGTGGGCCGTAACAGTGCGCTGATGTTACTGCAGCATTGCTCGCCGCTGAAATCCGCCTTTGCACGCTTAACCATGGGGATGCAACCATGACCATGAAACGCAAAAAGTTAGATGTTGTGATTGTTGGTGGCGGCATGATTGGCCTGAGTCTGGCGATACGTCTGGCTCAACAGAACCGCCGAGTGATGGTGCTGGAAAGACATTCGCAGCCTGAACTTTCTGACGAGCTGGCTTTACGGGTGAGCGCATTGAATGATCGCAGTCGCAGCGTATTAAAAGACTGCGGTGCCTGGCCTTTAGTGCAGGAACACCGAAGCGGCCCCTACCAGAGCATGCAAGTGTGGGATAAAGACAGCCCGGCGCATATTGAGTTTTCCGCAAAGGAAATTAACGCCGCAGATTTAGGCGCTATTGTTGAAAACAACGTGGTGGAGCATTTTTTGTGGCAATGTGCTGAGCAGGCCGGTGTTGAGATTTTACAGACGCAGGAGTGGACAATGGTTCACGGCGGCGACGGTTCTCACCCCGCAGAAATAGAAGTTGGTGAGTGGTTACTGTCAGCTGATCTAATAATTGGAGCCGACGGTGGTCGTTCGAAAGTGCGTCAGTATGCTGAATTACCAATTTCTTTCTGGGACTACGGTCAGCAAGGCATTGTGGCGAACATTCGCACGGAACAACCGCATAATGGCGTGGCTCGTCAGGTGTTTTTGCCTACCGGGCCGCTGGCGCTTTTACCAACGCCTGACTCTCATACGGTTTCTATTGTCTGGTCTGCCGATGAAGATCTTGCCAGAAACTTGCTTAATGAGACACCGGAGCGCTTTGCAAAACAGGTGGAAACAGAGTCGGGGCGGGTATTAGGCGGTTGCGAGTGTGTCTCTGATATCAAAGCCTTCCCGCTTAGAATGCAGTATGCCCGCCAATGGTATCAGTATCGTATTGTTTTGGCTGGTGACGCGGCTCACACCATTCACCCGCTGGCCGGGCAGGGCGCCAACTTAGGTTTTGGTGACGTGAAAGCCTTAACCGAGAAAATTGAGGGTGCGGATTTATCCTCGCTGGCGCAATTGCACCGCTCTTTGAGTGCGTATCAGCGGGAGCGCAAAGCCGACGCTCAGCTCATGATAGCCGCAATGGAAACGTTCAAACGCGGTTTCGGCACAGCAAACCCAGTAATTAAAGGCCTACGCGCCCTGGCTTTCGCACTGCCAAGCAAACTCACCTTTCTCAAAAGGAAGCTTGCAGCGATAGCGTTAGGCTGATGCAACGGTCGTAGCCTGACGTTCACGTCAGGTGAGATATCGAACCCACCACCATCGCTTTATTATTCAAACGGCTCATCTGATCATTTAAACATCCCACCTGATGCAATAGCATCAGGCTACCCGACATCCGACCCATATGTAGCCTGACGTTCACGTCAGGTGAAATGTTCAAATTCTCGCTTTCAGATAATCCGCCAATTGAGACGCTGCACTTGAAGCGCCACCTGCCAGGCGCATAATGACGTTGACTGAGCCCGGGGCTGGTAATTTCTTTCCATTGGCAAGCGCATCAATGACCGAAACACTATCTGGTACCGTGCTGCGGGCCAGCACGGTTATTCCCAAACTGCTGTGTAGTGCGGCGGTAAGCCCTGAGAAGTCGGTGTTGGTGTAGGTAATTCTGTAGGGCTGGTGTATCCGTTGCAGACTCTGTTCGGCACGGCGGCGGTAAATGCATCCTTCTGGAGCCACAACCAAAGGCAAGCTGGCTTGTTCAACCAATGCGGGGGAGCCCACCCAAACCAGCTCTTCGCGCTGAATCAAAACATCGCTTTTATTGGTCTGTTCGCGCAGTGCCAGAATAATATCGAATTGCTGTCCTAGTCCGGACAGTAAGTCTTTACTCAACGCGGAAGTCACCTGCAGCGTAACCTGCGGGTAAACTTGAGCAAACTGCCCCAGCACTTTAGGTAACAAACTGGAAGCGAATTCACTGGTAATACCCAGCCGCACTTTACCGCTAACCTGTTGCGGTTCGAACTGCGCCCAGGCCTGATCATTCAGCGCCAACATTCGCTGGGCGTAGTCAAATAACACGTCACCGTCGGCGGTAAGAGCAAAGCCGCTGCCCTGACGCGTTAGCAGTTCAACGCCCAGTTGCTGCTCCAGCTTTTTAAGCTGCAAACTAATAGCTGGCTGAGAACGACCCATGCGTTCGCCGGCAAGTGTCATACTACCCAGCTCAATCACCGCACTAAAACTGCGTAAGGCTTCTAAGGATAAATGTTTCATTGGTTCGCTTTATAAAGTCATTACTGGGTATTTGAAAAATTAATACCATTATAAGCATTATTGATTTTAAGTTTAAACGAATCACGCCTATAATTTGCGCCCATACACACGCACATAAAGTGAACAGAAAAGGAACACGGTATGGGTAGCAGAACGCCACTGTACGAAGCACACGTAAAAGCGGGTGCAAAGATGGTTGACTTTCACGGCTGGGACATGCCGCTGAACTACGGCTCACAAATTGAAGAGCACCATGCTGTACGCCGTGACTGCGGTGTTTTCGATGTGTCGCACATGACCATTGTTGACGTAGAAGGCCCACAGGCACAAGCGTTTTTGCGTTACCTGCTGGCTAACGACGTTGCCAAGCTAAAAACCGAAGGCAAAGCACAATACACCAGTATGTTGAATGAAAACGGCGGTGTTATTGACGACCTTATTGTGTATTTCTTCTCAGAAACTGCCTACCGCATGGTCGTTAACTCAGCCACCCGTGACCGCGACCTGGCATGGATTGAAAAAGTTGCTGCCGATTTTGATGTCACCACCAAAGAGCGCGACGACATGGGTATGCTGGCGCTGCAGGGCCCTAAAGCCGCTGACAAAATTCAAAACGTATTAACCGCAGAGCAGTACGCCGAAATTGACGGCATGAAGCCTTTTGTGGGTAAAGACGTTGGCGATTACTTTATTGCGACCACAGGTTATACCGGCGAAAAAGGCTACGAAATTGTGGTTCCGGCCGAGCAGCTTGAAGCTTTGTGGAATGACTTGCTAAAAGCCGATGTTGCTCCATGTGGACTGGGTGCTCGTGATACACTGCGTTTAGAAGCGGGCATGAACCTGTATGGTCAGGACATGGATGAGAACATTACGCCGCTGGAAGCCAACATGGGCTGGAGCGTCGCGTTTGAACCGGCTGATCGCGACTTCATTGGTCGTAAAGCATTAGAGCAGAAAAAAGCTGAAGGCCACGACAAGTTAGTCGGCCTTGTGATGGAAGAGAAAGGTGTACTGCGTCACGGTCAAAAAGTAACCGTTGAGGGTGGCGAAGGTATCATCACTTCTGGTACATTCTCGCCTACACTTGGTTTCTCAGTTGCAATGGCTCGCGTTCCATCAAGTGTTGGTGATACAGCGGAAGTGGAAATGCGTAAAAAACAAATGCCAGTGAAGGTAGTTAAGCCAGGTTTCGTCAGAAACGGTCAATCTGTTTTATAATCGAACAAGATTCAATACATTCCGGCTACGCCGGTTAGAAGGAAAGTAAAATGAGCAATATTCCAGCAGATTTGAAATACGCATCAACCCACGAATGGGTTCGTGATGAAGGCGACGGCACTTTTACCGTTGGTATCTCGGAGCACGCGCAGGAACTTCTTGGCGATATGGTGTTTGTTGAGTTACCTGACGTAGGTGACAAAGTGGCAACAGGCGACGACATCGCTGTCGCTGAATCTGTAAAAGCAGCATCCGACATCTACGCACCAATGACCGGTGAAGTGGTTGCGGTTAACGAAGACCTGGAAGACGCGCCTGAAACCGTTAACAACGACCCTTACGGTGACGGTTGGTTATTCCGTATAAAAGCAGATGACAGCAGCGAGCTGGACAACTTGCTGGACGCAAATACTTACGAGGCTTCAATCGACGAAGACTGAGGCCATTGGCGCATAGCACCAATGACACAGAGCGTCCTGAGCCCCGGAACTTAGCCGGGGTTCATTGTTTCTTGTCTCCAATAAGTTTCCAATAAATTTCCGATAAATGTACGAGGCTGAGTTAAATGAGCAGTACTACCCTGACGCAATTAGAGCACCACGATGAATTCATTAGCCGCCATATTGGGCCAAGCGCTGATGAGCAAAAAGCCATGCTGGCTGAGCTGGGTGTAGATTCTTTAGAAGCATTAACCAAAGACACTGTGCCTGGTGCGATTCTGCGTGAACCGTTCCTGCAAACAGGGGAGCCGCAAACTGAACGCGAAGCTCTGGCTCGTCTTAAAAACATCGCGAAAAAGAACCAAATTTGTACCTCGTACATTGGTATGGGTTACTACGACACCGTAGTGCCGAACGTTATTTTACGTAACGTGCTGGAAAACCCGGGTTGGTACACAGCCTACACGCCGTATCAGCCAGAAATTGCTCAGGGTCGTTTAGAAGCACTGCTTAACTTCCAGCAAATGACCATGGACTTAACCGGTCTGGATTTAGCCAGCGCCTCATTGCTGGACGAAGCCACTGCCGCCGCCGAAGCTATGGCCATGGCGAAGCGTGTTTCTAAAAACAAAAAGTCCAACGCGTTTTTCATTGCCGACAACGTTTATACGCAAACGATTGACGTGGTGAAAACCCGTGCCGAATACTTTGGTTTCGACATTATTGTTGGGCCAGCGCGTGAAGCTTCCGATCATGACGTGTTTGGTGCGTTGTTGCAGTACCCGGACAAACAAGGCCAGCTGCACAACATTGAACAGTTAATTGGTGAGTTGCAGGAGAAAAAGGCCATTGTTGCCGTTGCTTCTGACTTAATGAGCCTGTTAATGGTGAAATCACCGGGCGAGATGGGCGCGGACATGGTGTTCGGTAACGCACAACGCTTTGGTGTGCCAATGGGCTATGGTGGTCCTCACGCCGCATTCTTTGCAACCCGTGACAAGTTTAAGCGTTCATTGCCTGGCCGTATTATTGGTGTTTCTAAAGACTCTCGTGGACGCCCTGCATTGCGTATGGCCATGCAGACTCGTGAGCAGCACATACGCCGCGAAAAAGCGAACTCGAACATTTGTACTGCGCAGGTTCTGCTGGCGAACATGGCGTCGTTTTACGCGGTTTATCATGGCCCGGACGGCTTGCGTCGTATTGCTAACCGCATTCACCGGTTAACTGACATTGTTGCCTTAGGTATGCAGGACAAAGGCGTGAAGCTGGTTAACAGCCACTGGTTTGACACCTTAACCTTTGAAATGAAAGAAAACGCTGCAGACGTATTGGCGCGCAGCAAAGCGCTGGGTCTTAACCTACGCGTTGACGGCGAAGGCGTATTTGGTATCAGCCTGGACGAAGCCAAAACGCGTGACGACGTTGAAACCTTGTTCGAAGCTTTGTTTGGCGACAACCACGGTTTAGACATCGACGTATTAGACAGCCGTGTTGCTGGTGGCGACGTAGAATCTATTCCGTCTGACTTAGTGCGTACTTCTCAGTATTTACAGCACCCGGTATTTAATGAGTACCATTCAGAAACCGAAATGCTGCGTTACATCAAAAAGCTGGAAAACAAAGATTTAGCCCTGAACCACTCAATGATTTCTCTGGGCTCGTGCACCATGAAGCTGAACGCCACCGCCGAGATGATTCCGGTGACCTGGCCTGAGTTTGGTCAGTTGCACCCGTTCTGCCCGGCAGAGCAAGCGCAGGGCTATTACGAGCTAGTTTCTACTTTGTCTGAATGGTTAATTGACGTAACCGGTTACGACGCTATGTCTATGCAGCCGAACTCCGGCGCACAGGGTGAGTACGCGGGGCTGCTGGCTATTCAGAAGTACCATGAAAGCCGCGGCGACGGGCACCGTAACATTTGTCTGATTCCAAGCTCTGCCCACGGCACCAACCCGGCTTCAGCTCAAATGATGAACATGAAAGTGGTGGTGGTTGACTGTGACAAGCACGGCAACGTGGATATGGACGACTTAAAAGCCAAAGCCGAAGAAGCGGGCGAGAACTTGTCGTGCATTATGGTCACTTACCCGTCCACCCACGGTGTGTACGAAGAAGGCATTAAAGACATTTGTGACCTGGTTCACAGCTACGGCGGTCAGGTTTACATGGACGGCGCTAACATGAACGCACAGGTGGGTGTAACCTCACCGGGTTACATTGGCTCGGACGTATCGCACCTTAACCTGCACAAAACTTTCTGTATTCCGCACGGTGGCGGTGGCCCTGGCATGGGTCCTATTGGTGTGAAACAGCACCTGGCTGAATTCCTGCCAAACCACTCTATTGTGAATATTGACGGCCCTAAAGCAGGCAACGGCGCGGTATCTGCTGCGCAGTTTGGTAGTGCCAGCATTCTGACCATTTCATGGATGTACATTGCCATGATGGGCGGACGCGGCTTACGTGAAGCCTCAGAAACCGCTATTTTGAACGCCAACTACCTGGCTGAGAAGCTAAGCAAGCACTTCAAAATCCTGTATCGTGGCCGCAACAACCGTGTTGCACACGAGTGCATTATCGACTTGCGGCCAATGAAAGACGCTGCCGGCATTGCCGAAATTGATGTGGCTAAGCGCTTGCAAGACTACGGCTTCCACTCACCCACCATGAGCTTCCCGGTAGCGGGTACCATTATGGTTGAGCCGACCGAGTCTGAGTCTAAAGCTGAGCTGGACCGCTTTATTGAAGCCCTGGTCAGCATTAAAGCTGAAGCCGAGAAAGTAGCCGCCGGTGAATGGCCGAAAGACAACAACCCACTGGTAAATGCACCGCATACACTAGCCGACATTACCGATGCAGAATGGGACCGCCCATACGATCGCAAAACGGCAACCTACCCGGTTGAAGCTGTTGGTTACGACAAGTTCTGGCCAACCGTTAACCGTATAGACGACGTGTTCGGCGACCGTAACTTGATGTGCTCATGCCCGAGCATTGAAGAGTATCGGTAAGCTGTGTGGCCTGACGTTCACGTCAGGTTCGATATCTCAGTGACATGAATATGGAGCCCGCTTTTAGCGGGCTTTTTTATCGCTACCTTGGAATTGAAGTCGATGACGCGCTTGATATTTCTGAGTCAATTGAGGTTTGACTGTTAGGGGGCTGCTACGGCAGCCCTGTGCCAAAAGCGGTCATTGAGAGCAGTGCATGAGCAGTCCCGCGCACCAATTACGTGAACTGATTGGTTTCAACAACTACGACCCCTTTATCTTTACTTGATTGCTAAAATCCTCGCTCAAAGACGGGAATAATGGGAAATCGCTCGCTGCCAGCAATCGGCTTAGTGACAATTTCCAGATGGTTTGATCGTGTAATCCGACTTTTTAACTGACCCTATTGAGATTTCTACGGCTTAAGAGCAAAGAAACGTCTTTAGAGTTGTTTTTACGTGCCAGTCTTTCTATAACCTTTTGCTGAGTCTCAGGTGTCCAAAACACTTTCAAGCGATCGCGGGTGCGAGTGATAGCTGTGTAGAAAATACTATGTGAAATATCGTCTTCGTTGGAATCAGTCACAACAATTTTAACAGAGTCGTACTCAAGACCCTGTGCTTTATGGATTGATACAGCATACGCAACTTGAAAAGGTATTGTGGTGTTGTAACTATCATCATCCTCATCGCTAGTAGTTGGATAGTCATAAACAGTAAACCTAACGATCGAGCCACTGATCCAATCAAGTTCGTCGCATTCACAAACATCAAATTCGCTTAAAGGTCTATCTAGCTCCACATCAAATTGAATCCACCCTGGAGACTTAGCGATTGCAACTATCCACCCCTTTAAATTATTGTAGATAACAGGTCTAAATCTTTCGCTATCAGAGAAGAGAACGGGATCGCCGACCTTAAACGTGGACTCGCGCCACATCGTTGCTTGCCCCTGATTACCACTTTGTAAAAAACGATTAATATTGTTTATTCCATAAAGACCGTCGTAATTTAAACAAAGGATGATTTCATCATGTGACTGTGATTCAAAAAGCGAACTATCCAGTAACGTTGAGTAGCTATTTTTTGCCATAATCTCTGCAATATCGTCACTTGAAGCACGGACACTGCTCCACAAGCGTAGTAACGCATCACTTTGTGTTCTGTATGGTGTTTTCAGTTCAAATATTGATGAGTTAGGAATGAAGGATGGAACAACACTAAACCAATTTCCAAATTGTATCGACTCTATCTGATAAATATCACCAACAAAAACCAGAAGTTTAAAGGAGGTATTTTCAAGGACTTTAATTAAGTCCGCATTACTTACAGTGCTGCTTTCATCTATAATGAGCAAATCATAATCTTGATTAAATGCTGGTGACTTAATCTGCTTTCTGATCGTCTTAAACTCAGCGTTTTGAGCGTTTACCCTGCGTTTAAGATTATCGGTTGCGGGATTGGTATGAGCGAGAAAAAGCTTTTTCTTTTCATTAAAGTACTGGGCTATATGGTGAACCATCGTAGTTTTCCCAGTCCCAGCAGCTCCATAAATAAGAGCTACACACGATTGACAAAACAGTTGCTTTAGAGCCTCCGCTTTCGTAGGGTCATCGATCAACCTAGGGTTCTCATTTAACCATTTTTCCACAGCTTGCTTATAGCCTGCTATTCCTCTACCTGTATTTTCTTGCAGCTTTTCAATGATAGAAACAGTCTGGTTTTCATATCCACATTCGAATATGTGTCCCTTATCACAGACTAATTTACGTTCTCCATGCAAGTAGTATAGGCGACTATTGTATTCGCGAATGAGTGCAGCGACATCTTCATTGGGGAAGTCCGCTATAGACGTGTACAGAATCCCATGGCGTTCAACATTAGTTTTTACCTTTCTTGCTAAAATCTCATGACTTCTTCCTGTCGCGTCAATGCTCTCTACAATATCGATAAAACGGGGGTTGTGACCATATAAAGAAGTGCAGAAAGGCATTTCATCGAATGGAATACAGCTAAATGCGAAATTTAAATTAGATAATTTATAACACCGTTGTCTCGAATATTGTGCTTTTATGATTTGGTTGTTCATGCGAAGTAATAGATAGCGAATGATATTATGGCCTTGTGAATTCGCTTTAACTAACCCGCGGGCTTTATCCAAAATAGGAAAAATTTGTGGTGCTTTAACTTTGCTTGTTGCAGCTAGCTTAATTGCTGAATAACTATTGTCCGACATCAGTACAAAATCGAGAAGACTTTCTGAATTTGATGTTAGACACTGCATCACGTGACTGTATTCAGATGAATTCGTTCTGACCTTCGCGCGTACTCCCAACGATTTGGCGAAATTATCGAACTCGCAAGGCCTTATAGATACCCTCCAGCCCCGAATTACCGTTATAGGCATAGTTTGTCCAAGTACTTGGATTGACTCTCTTTGTAAAGTGAGCATCGCCGCGTGTTTGTCAGCAATATCGAAATGGGTAAACGCTATAATTCGATCGAATTTATTTGATTTATTGATTGCTCTGTAAAAGGTAACCTCATAGTAAATTCTACCAAAGCAAAAAAACGGTCTTTTTTTGTGGATGTAATATCGCTCAGAGGTAGTATTACTGCCGCTAACATTGATATGTGCATCAATCTTATTGGCAATTTTTTCATGGTATTCTCTAAGAGAGGGGTCGAGGTCAACAGGGAATAATTCAAGGTTTGCCAATATCTGGATGTTTAAACGATTGCGAAGTAAATCTCTGATGCGATGCAAATATTCATAGTACTTGAGCATTAAGCGCTCAGAACTGTCGCCGTCAACGGTATAGTGCGAGACACTAATTTGCAGAAGACGATGAAATTTGGTTAAAAAATTAAGACGACCGTCGCTTTTGATTACGCGAATACTTGGGTTAACCAAATCATAGTTAAACTCATTATCCAAAGCGCCGTTATTAAAAAGAACCACTACCCCTTCTACCAGATTTCTTAACTGTGAAAGTATATTCTGGGAGAGCAAGTCTCTCTGATCAGTTAGCCGATCTATATTTTGACTGATTGTATAATCAGCACTCATAATTTGCTCATTGATGGTAGTCATGAATTGTAAATTCCTTTTATCTACTTAAGACGGTTGTCTAAACTGGCCTTGTTTTTATTTAATTTAACATTAAAAATGTCCCATAATCAGTTAATGCATTGTGTACAATGCCTATTTTTCGCTCAAGCTGTTTTAATACTCTCCCGAATGTTGGCTAATTACTATCTGTTCTTTTCCAGCCGACAGCCTTCGCGTAGTTTCAGTTAATATTCGGTATTCTTCAGGGCCAGATTCTCATTAATACCCTTGCCAGTAATACAGGCTGTTAGCTAAGCTACCAGAATTTCTAGCCAACGTCCGTTCCTCGCTCTCAGCGGACGTAAGCAAAAGGTTATTCATTGATAGAAGTATAGGTCGAGCTAAAAGCTATTGAATGCAAGAGTGAAAACTGGTTAAGTACGTTAACCATTCTGAGCGCCTTGCTCAAGCTTATAGGAAATCAATAATGAAGTTAGTTTGGGTGTTCATCCTATTCATCTTCTGCCCAGTAACCTTCGCCAATGACGCTGTAGAAATTCCCAGAAGCAAGACAGTTGAGTTAACCGACCCCGCGAGTAAACTTGTTTATCCAGTTTTTATTAAGACGCCGCGCTCATATAGATCTAATACCGACAAGGTCTATCCCGTTATTTACCTGACCGATGGCATGTATAGCTTTCAAATAGCCTCTGGCGCCACACGATTCCCGATGAATAGTGGAGCAATGGAGGAAGCCTTTATTGTCAGCTTGTCATACTCCAAAGGGTCGAAAGGTGCATCGAGCCGTATTCGAGACTACACCCCAAGCCGCGCAGATGATTGGAAGTTGCCAACTGGCAATGCTGAGGGGCACGCGCGTTTCATACGAGAAATGGTTTTCCCCTATATGGCGGCTAATTATCGGGTAAGCGCACATGAGCGCACCTACGTGGGAAACTCGTTGGGCGGATTATTTGGTGCTTATATACTGTTTGGACACCCTAGTATGTTCAGTAGTTATGTGCTTGGTAGCCCGTCAATTTGGTTCAACAGCCATGATTTGTTGAATTTAAAGCTGAACGAGTCAAGCAGCCCCATTAAAGTTTATATATCAGTTGGAAGCCTTGAGCGTCCGCAGTTTGGAGAAAAGCAGGATATGGTTTCCGGAGCTACCAAACTGAAGGACAAAATTGTTACCGAAGCTGGTGAATCTGTCACCCTCAAGTTTAATATAATTGAGGATGCAAAGCACGCCACCGCATTTCCGATCACCTTAATTCAAGGTTTAGATTGGATTTATGGAAAGCCCTAAGGTAGAGCAGCGCTGAAATTTCTCACTAACCAGTTATTTGAGCTTAGTCAGCAGCTATGAGTGATAAGCGGATCTTCGTTCTTTACCTGACTCAACTAGTGACTCACCTCACCGTTATTACTAAGTGTGGATTAGGCAAGACTCTTATCTCTGCAATATTGCGCGTTTTTTATTGTGTTGTGGATTTAAGTCGTTTAGTGTCAATTACATAACGAAAAATAAAAGTTGGATATTGTGCGCCCATTAAAGTGTAACTGAGCATGCTCCAATTGCTTTCGCTTTATTGGTTAGCTCAGTAACTTAAGAGTCAATAACTATCAATTGAACGAGTTACCAAGTACGCACAATATACAAATGTTCGCATGATAGAGGAAACTTGTAAGTAATGAGTAATAAGGAAATCGCTACAGCTCACGCAGTAGCCACAATATTGGACTTGGCGTATCAGCAGTACGGGGCTCACTGGCAGAGAATAGGCAACATGCAGGCTAGTGCTGGTGGCGTGCTTACTGTTATTGCGATAATTGCAAGCTTATTGGTGGCAGTAACAAGCCAGTTATCTAATGTAGAAGAGTTTCTGAGGCAACTTGGTAATTTTGCATATTCTTTTCACCTAGCATTTCTATTTTCCTTCATATATCTGATCTTCGCTTCTGTTTACACTTACCAAGTGGTTAAACCGAAGGCCGCTTCAGTTTTAAAGGATCCAGCAACTGTTTATGAAAATGTTGAAGAGGAGGTCTCAAGTCAAATTGATGACAATATGTCTATTGACTGCATATCTCAAGTTGTTGGTCTCAATATTTTGTTCAAGGTTAACGAAGAGATTAAGTCGTTAGGCGATGTTCTTAGTAAAAATCAGCGCCACTACAGAAAATGCTTATTGGCATCATTTATGTCGCTTGGTGCTAGCTTTATTGCACTGGGGCATATTGTTGCAAACTCATTGCTGGGGAGTTCTTTCTCTGTAGTGATTGTCGGTGTTTTGGGGTATTTATGCGTTCTTGGACTTATCCCTTTGCTCATAAATTTTGGAGGTGTGCGTGAAGATTGAAGATGTTATTGGTAACTCTGAGTTGCCGGAGTGGGATGATGAAGAGCTTGAGGTTTCGCTTGAAAGTGCCCGGAGCAACCTCGTCGCGTTGAGAAAAAGGCACCCAAATAGATCTGGAAATATTCCGGATAATCCACCGAGTGCACAATCTATGTTAGCTAAGGCAAAGCAATTACACGCAACAAAAAAATCGGACTCTATGACAACTATTTCAATAGAGAGCTATGTTGATGAGTTAGATCTTGATCCTGAAACGCGATTATTACTTGAAAACATGAGCAGTTAGTGAAGAATCAATTGCGAACAAACCCATGCAGCAGACGCGCTAACGCGCGCAGCTGATGGGGGCGTTATGTGCCAAAGGAATTTGAACATTGTTTAATTTGTTAGACAAAATGCATCATGATGGCTCTATTCGAAACTGGTTTGCTTGGGTTGAAGCGCTAACATTAACTGCCGCACTTTACATAGCCGCTAATAAAACCAGTGCCACGGTATTGTATTTTTTGGCCGCTATTTGTACTGTGCTCGCGTGGTGGACCGCGGTGCGTAGCTTGTTAGACACTCTAAATAAATGGTTATCCAAGTTGGCGATACCATTGTGGCTTAAAATATTAATTCAGGCCCCAATTTCTCTTGTTACGCCAACTGCAATCTTTGTGTTATTGGCTATTGCGTTGTACGGTTTTATAAAAAGTTAGGCACATAACAATCAAATGTTGGGGACACGAACACGTGGGCTCTGCTTTGCAGTATAACCTACGCGTTTGCGCCACCAAATTAGGGCGTTAAAAGGCCAAGGAGTCGGCATGAGTCGAAATAGTCAAGCTAAAAGAAAAAAGAAGATTGCTGATAAAAAGAAAAAACGGTCAGCAGAGCTGGCAATCAAAGCATCAGAAAGCTTAAAAATAGCAACTATATTTTTAGATGAATCTGGAAATACAGGTTCTAATATCATTGATGAAAACCAACCCATATTTACACTTTCAGGCTGTAAGTTTACTGAACAAGAAGCCCTTCGACTTATAGAGTTAACTGGTTCTCGCTCGCCTAAAGAAGCACACTTTAAACAGCTAAAGAGAAAAAAGTCAGGTCAGGATGGCATGGTTAGATTAATGAAACACTCATTAATCAACAAAAATAGAGTTAGGGTTGAGTTGTTCCATAAAAAATTTATGGTTACGACAAAAATTGTAGACCTCTTAATTGAGCATATGATGCACTTGAAGGGGAAAGACTTATATCTAAATGGAGCCAATATTGCTCTGTCAAATATGTGGTTTTATTGCTTGCCAACTTTTTGCGGTGAAGAACCAGTTCTGAAAATGTATAAGTCATTTGTTAAAATGATTAAATTTCAAACTGATGAGTTTATTGAACAGTTCTACTTTGATGTTGAAGCCTTGAACGATACTTGTTCAAACGACAGCTTTAAAAGTGATATCGATATGATTTTGAGTACGAGATCTATTATTCAGGGTGCTCTTGGCGGAATAGAAAAAGAGGCTCTTGATCCTTCAATTCCTGCACTCTTTTCCCAGTGTTTAAACTGGGGGGATGTACATCCTAAAGGTTTTCATATTATTCATGACGATTCACAAACATTAGAGAAACAGAAGGCTCTATTCGCGCAGTTCATGGACTGGACTCAAGACACCATTGAATTAGGGTATGACCGTAGGAAATTCAACTTACCTCTTAAAGGGAAAAGCTTGAAATTCTCAAGCTCTGAAGAATACGCTCAACTTCAAGTTGCGGATATTATTGCCAGCTCGCTTGCTTATTGGGCAAATGGGGTAAGTAAAGGCGAAGAAGACGATTATTTCTTTTTAGAATTGAATAAGCTTGGTTTGGATAAATTAACTACGAGAAATAAAATTTGGCCAACTCTCGATGTAACACCGAAAAGTTTAGGAGCAGAGTATGATGGTGGAATAAACCCCGCAGATAGTATGGCTCACTACCTTATGAAAGCAAGGGAAAGTGGGGAATAAGTAGCCGCTTAGCAAGGCGTTATACGAAGACTGCCATTAGGGAGGAGTACCGAACTTGTCCATAGTAGTTAACTTGAGGAACTGGTTCGAAAAGACCCAGATTCTCTAGGTGCCAAAATGTCCCTGCAGGGGACAGGGTCATCCATATCAATAATGAAGAAATAATAATTGCAAGCAAGGGAGAAAATGGGTTTGATTTTACCCCATTGGGAGGTGTTCCAAAGATTTCGTCTAACAAGCCGCTCAATGGTTACGCCGCAAGCGGCGCACATTAGCGGAGCGTTATGGCTCAATGTTTCACTAGGGGAAATTTTCAGTTAAATGGTAAAAGCGATTTTTAACAATTTTGAAATGATAAGCCCACTACCTATGTTGTGGTGGCTTTCTATAGGTTTGATTGCTCAGTGGATTCATCCTTCGACGCTTTTAAATAGCGACAATGTCTCGATTACAACCCTTCAGTTTGGGCTGGTTTTGGCATTTGTGCTCTCAATGGCTGCCTTATGGCTTTCTTTTCTATGGGAAGACAAGCCTAGCGAAAGTAAATTTCTAAAATTTCTATACAACAGTTCAAGACAGTTTATGGAGTTAGCGATGGGGGTCGCCGGTTTCTCCGCAGCATACTTTCTATTATCTTCAGTGTTTTGGCTTCCCGTTGTGCTGATGATTTCTTCAGTGGTTTTGGCCGTCTGTGCAAATCACATTTTTCTCATCACCTTCAATAAAACCGAAATTGGCACATACAAACTGGTTCTTCTTCTGGATGAAAGATTTGGAACGGAATGGAATTCTTTCGGAAGTAAGGTGGTTGCTGGGTTCTTTGCGCTCGTGGCTATGGTGATCGTCGGCGGAATTACGTGGCAATGGTTAAAGGCATAACAATACGTGCCAGTCGGACAGTTTGTTCCGTGGCTTTTTCGTGTTGGTCGCTAAGCTAGCACAAATATCACTCCACGAACTGCCGCTGCACTCTGCGTTAACGTCTGCTCCTGGCAATTACCAGCCTGTCAAAACTGATGGCAGGTTTTTGCTCATAATGTATGGCTACGGAGGTTCAAAATTGGACTTAATTTGAATGAAAGAGTAAAAAGGGAGAATCAGCTTGAATTGCCGTTAGGAACCTTGTTCGAAAGGGATCGAAAATGGAAGACAAAAATATAAAAAATACAACTATCAAAAATATCGAACTAGCAATTGATGTTACGCCTACTTTTTCACTTGCAGCTCAGCAAAACTCCTATCCTATATTAAAATCGATTCGCATAAGTTATCCAAAAAGTGATGAACAAGAACTCCAGCCGTTGAATTCATTGAAACTCAACTTGTCTGGCATAAATGATTGGCTAGAAGAGGAAAGTTGGCACATAGACAGGCTGGAGCCTGGTCAATCGGTTAATCTAAAAATAAAAGAACTCCGTTTTCCTTTCGAAAAACTTTACGGTATTACCGAGGAAATCAGTCAAGAATTATCGTTTAAGCTTCTCAGCGAAGATGGAGAAGCAGTCGCAGAGTATAAGACAAAGCTAAATGTGTTACCTGCCAACTATTGGGGAGGGGAAGAGAGACAACCTGCTCTACTTGCTGCTTTTGTAAAGCCTAACGGTGTGTACGTAGAGTCTCTAGTCAGAAAAGTGGCTCTTACACTTGAGCAAGCCGGTTATGGGCGCTCAGTGGACGGGTATCAATCTAATACTCGAGACAAACCCTATTTAATGCTGGCGGCGCTTTGGAATGTTATTTTTCAAGTAAAGCTCGCGTACGTAAGCCCTCCTAAAGGCTTTGCAAAACGTGGGCAACGGGTAAGACTGGCGGCTGATATAAGTCACTCCAGGATGGCAGCATGTCTGGATTCATCGTTGTTATTCGCGAGCTGCATTGAGGCAATGGGTTTAAACCCTGTAATAGCTGTGACTCAAGAGCACGCTTTCGCAGGCGCATGGCTTATAGATGAGAAATTGCCTATTTTAACTAACGATGACCCTCAGGATGTTCGTAAGCGCGTAGATAACAGAGATTTAGTCTTATTTGAAACTACATTGGTGACGAATGATTCTTCTGTAACCTTTGAACAAGCTAGAGACCATGCAAGAGGCTTGTTGGCTGAAGAGTTAGAATCTCAGTTTGTTATGGTTATTGATGTTGCCCAAGCAAGAACACAGTCAATAAAGCCACTTTCGACGGTAGAAGAAAAGAAAGAAGAAAAAACATCGGAAGAAGACTTTGCTGACCTTGAGTTGCCCGTTATTCCTCCGTTACCCCCAGTAAGAAAAGACGAGCAGGTAGTAGATGATACGCCGGAAACTCGAATAGATACGTGGTCGCGGAAGCTGCTTGACCTTACCAAAAAAAATCGTCTACTTAATTTCAATGATAGGGCTATTGCCATCAAGCTCTATTGTCCAGATATCGCCGCAATGGAAGATATGCTGGCGGATGGCACGAAGTTTAAATTTCAATCTGCACAGGAAAGCCCCTATTTCGACGCTAGCCGTGACAGTGAAATGTTCAGGCTGCAAACAGGATCTGATGTTCACCGGGAGTACGCTCTAAACCAAATTAGAAATAAAGTACTTATTGCTAATCAACCAACTAAAAAGCTGGATAAAAACTCCGTTGAACTTTTCCGGAAGGCAAAAAACGATCTTGAAGAGGGCGGCTCCAATACTCTATTTCTCGCGCTAGGTTTTCTAAAGTGGAAAGAAAATCCTGAGGACTCTCGAAGTTATAAAGCTCCCTTACTGTTGGTGCCCGTTAAATTAACGAGACGTAGTGCACGGGCGCCGGTTTACGTAGAGCAATTGCAAGAGGAAGATCCTATCTTCAATCTCACTCTCATTGAGTTTTTGCAATCAGAGCATGATATCAATCTGAGTGAATTTAAGGAGGAGCTACCTGAAGATGACAGTGGCGTAGATGTTTTGTATGTATGGCAGCGGGTGAGAGATGCAGTTAAAGAACAGGCGGGTTTTGAGTTAGTCGAAGAGTTGGTGCTTGGGTCGTTTTCATTTGCAAAATATCTGATGTGGAAAGATCTTAGAGACCGATTGGACGATTTGAAGCAAAATCCGTTCGTGAAGCACTTAGTTGATAACCCGCGAGATCCGTATCCGCAAGAAAGTACATTTATTGAACGGGATGAGATCGACAAAAAGCTTGATCCAGCCTCTATTTATACACCACTGAATTGCGATAGCTCGCAGCTGGTGGCAGTCGATGCATCTGCCCGTGCTCAAGACTTTGTTTTAGAAGGACCTCCAGGTACAGGAAAATCTGAAACAATAGCGAATATCATAGCCCACAACATTGGTCTTGGTAGAAAGGTTCTGTTCGTTGCCGAGAAAATGGCTGCGTTAAATGTGGTTTACCGGAGACTGGAAAAAGCTGGTTTAGACCATTTATGTTTGGAACTTCACAGTAATAAAGCAAATAAGCGGGCCGTGTTAGATCAACTAAACAAAGCATGGCAAAAGCGTGAGGGTCTGAATCCCAGAACGTGGGAAACGAATGTTGCAGAATTGAAGAAAAAGAAAGAGCTGCTAAATAACTACGTGCGAGCCCTGCATGCTAAGTCCATTTTTGGTCTTACTGCGCGAGATACTATTTCAGCATTAGCTATAAATAGCGAATCATTGAAGGTAAAGGTTAATTGGCAGCCGGATATTGAAGCCGCTCCAATCTCGTCTGAAGAAGATTTAAACAAAACTAAGGAATTAATTGGTCAGCTAGCTCTAGCGTTTTCCGACGTAAGAACACTGAATATAGAGGCATTTGTGCTCGTTACAGCAGTTGAGTGGTCTAATGTCTGGCAGTCCCGGCTCCTATCCGCAATTGATAGTTGGAAGGAAAATCAAAAAGCTGTGGAAGAGGCCTTATCTGTACTGCTTCCATATTTTTCTTTAGAGGCAACTTTAAAAACCGTAGATAATCTTGAATCAATTGGAAGATTAAATCATCTTGCTGACTTTGCCTGTAAACACGATATTGCTTTTGCTATCGATAATGGGGCAAAAGAACGTATCGCTGCTCTTCGAGAAATCGCAAATCTTAAAATGGAATTTGATGCAGCTCTAGAAGAGATATCACATGGTGTAACAAGTGAAAACGTTTCTAAAGTGCCAGTTGAACATTGGCATAAACTTGCTGAAGAAGCCAAAAATGGGTGGCTTAAGTCATTTTTCAGAAGAAGAAAAATTAATAGTGAAGCGGTAGCTCTTGGCTTATCAAAAATAGATGATTTGTCAATTATTGAACAGATTGCCAATTGTCAGGAGTTAAAGTTAAACATCGAAGATAGGCTAAAAATATTTGAGAAGTACTCGATTTGGTCGGGCTGGAAGACACGCCCTGAAAGCTTAGAGGAAATGGCTGATATAGGTGATGAAGTGAGGGACTGTGTCTCAAAGCTAGTCAACCTTACTGAGGACCCAACTGAAATACTGATTCCTGTTAAAAAGTGGTTTATTGACGGCAGAGAGTTTTTAGAGGACTCAAAGGTCTATTCCGCGTTAACGATTTACAACAAGGTGCTAGAAAAACTTCAGGACTCTAAATCCGAACTGAATAAAGTGGGATTAAAAGTCCCCTCTGATGCTGAGCTATCAGGTTTAATCAATAATCTCAGTGAAATAAGCTCACACTCGCCAAAACTGAAAAGCTGGTGTGAATGGCAGTCGGCAAAGCAAAAGGTGACTGCACTTGACCTCCAATCTTTTAGTCAAGGGTTGGAATCTGGTGTAGTGAGCCCGGAGGAGCTAAGTGAGCAATTTAGAGTTGCTTTCTGCCAGTGGCTTGCTCCGCTACTTATTGATGCAAAAGATGAACTTCGCCAATTCAAGGCATCAACGCATGAACAGACAATTGAAACTTTCAAAAAACTTGATGAGAGAGTTGCGAAAATTACGAGCGAATACATTGTTGCTCTAGTATCAGAGACAAAACCTGTTCAGGGCGCTAAGGATAATCCCAGACAGTTTGGGGTGCTTGCAAAAGAGCTACAGAAGAAGACAAGACATATTCCAATCCGCGCTTTAATTAATCAATTGGGGAACTCCCTATTAGATCTTTCTCCTTGCCTAATGATGTCACCTTTGTCAGTCGCACAGTTTTTACCGTCCGACTTTAAAGGCTTCGACTTGGTTGTCTTTGATGAGGCTTCACAAATGACAACGTGGGACTCTGTAGGGGCGATAGCGAGAGGAAAAAATGTGATAATTGTTGGTGATCCAAAGCAAATGCCACCAACTAACTTCTTTTCTGCTGGTGGCAGTTCAGATGATCCCGATGAAGAAGATCTGGAGTCAATCTTAGATCAGGCATTAGCTGCCAGACTTCCACTTAAGCGTCTTATGGGACACTATCGGAGCAAGCATGAAACGCTTATTGCGTTCTCAAACAGTAAGTATTATGAGAACTCGCTTGTTACTTACCCCTCTTCAGAAACAAAAGAATCTGCTGTATCGCTGCATCGTGTAGACGGAATTTACGCGAAAGGAACAGGAAGAAACAATCCTATTGAGGCGAAAGCAATCGTGGATGAAATTGTTAGAAGGCTGCTTGATAAAAATGAGTGTAAAAAATCTATCGGTGTTGTAACACTCAATACTGATCAACAACGGACTATTGAAGATCTCTTAGATGATGCGAGAAGGCAACACTCCGCTATCGAAGAGTATTTTCAAGATGGTACGGATAAAGAGCCTGTATTTGTCAAAAATTTAGAATCGGTACAAGGAGATGAGAGAGACATCATTATGCTTAGTTTAGCTTATGGCCCAACGGAGCCTGGTGCTAAGACAATGAGTATGAACTTTGGTCCTCTCAATAAAAGCGGAGGAGAAAGGCGTCTAAATGTTGCTATAACTCGCGCTACAACTGAAATTGTTGTTTTCAGTAGCTTTGACGCCTCGATGATTGACTTGAGCCGAACCAATTCGATAGCGGTTGAACACCTAAAACACTTCTTAGAATTCGCTGAAAAAGGACCCATTGCTCTGGCTGAAATAGCATCGGCTGATCATGGTGTCGATCAGTTTGACAGTGATTTTGAAGAAGCCGTAGCGCAGGAACTTCGAGTTAAAGGATGGAAGATTCAAACTCAAGTTGGCGTGAGTAAATTCAGAGTCGATTTGGGGGTTTTGCATCCAGATAGGCCTGGAAAATATATAGCTGGAATTGAATGCGATGGAGCTACATATCACGGATCTCCAGCTGCCAGGGACAGGGATAGAGTAAGACAAATAATTCTCGAAAGCCTTGGTTGGAATATAGTTCGATTATGGTCAACCGACTACTTCGTAGACTCGAAGTCTGCTATAGAAAAGATTGATTTAAAGCTAAGAGAAATACTTGAGGCCGAGATGGAAAAAGATACTCTTGAAGAGGCGGAAGCAGAGGCAGCCATCTTATCCAAGAGTGTTTCCATTAGCTCTAAATCTGAAAGTGCACCTACTGACAATGTAATACCACAAGACTCTGACGGTAACAAAGTTTTACATGAACAAACGCTAAATTCGGCAGATTACTTTAAGCCGGAGTATGCTGAGAAATTGGCTCAACTTGCAAAAGAAGTTCTGACTGAACGTCCGGGTATTACCCTACATTCATTAGCTCTAGAATTGGCAGATTTGCATGGTCTAGCGAAAACAAGTAAAAAGCAAGTCGACTACCTTCGGACAATTGTGGAACAGTTCGCTGGAATTAAAGAGAACGAAGATTACTCCCCAACTCTTTGGAGCGCCCCAGAAAAAATAGTTAATCTGATTGAATGGCGTGGTGTGGAAGCATTCGGTTACGACAGGAAGTGGAGTGAGTTAGCTTATGAAGAAGCTCTCGGTTTAGCAAAGTTTGCTCGAAGCAAAGATCCTAATTCACCTGTGGAAGTAATGTGTGAGGAACTGAAACTGAAAAGGCGGCACGAAACAACCGTCTCTAAATTTAATCAGTGGCTGAGGCAGTTAGAAGATAATACCTAAGATAGTTAATAGACAGCATGAGACACTCGGTTTGATAGCTTAAAGTTTATGGAAACTTTTATATACCCTGAAGCTGTATCTGAGTGTCTGCTCTTGGCACTTTGCCGACGGTCTGTAAAGTGCGAAGAGCGGACTTTCGGATTTCAACTGTTGACTCACCGTCTTGTTATTGTGTTGTGTATTTAAGTCGTTTACTGTCAATTATATAAAAAAATTAAAATTGAGTATTATGCGCTGGTCGAGTGCATGCTCAGATTGCTTTCGCTTATTCAGAGAATTTCAAGGTCGGAACCTTCACTATTTCAGTAACTTAAGACTCAGCACCTATAAATTGAACGAGTTATAAAGTGTGCACGCACAATTGGGAGCGTCCATAGATGTTATGTATTACAGGATTTAAGTCGTTATGATTCAACCTTTCTTTGATTTTATAGAAAAATTCGCTACCGACTTTTCATGGCGGAGATTGATTATATTTTTTACTTTGATAGTTATTATTGGCTTTGCATTCTTTTTTTATGAATCACAAACCTTTAACAACGAGTTGACTGCATACGAACGTACTATAGCGCTATTAGAAAAAACAGATAAGTTTGATCATAAAGATAAATTAGCAAATCAAGCTGTAGAAAATGTGCATAGAGGCTTGGTTGAGATCACTTCTAAGAAAAATATCGACACAAGCTTAGATATTGAAATCCAACAAGAGGTTAAGCAGGCTATCGCAGGTTCAATTATTTGGATCTTGTTTGCACTTTTTCTTATTCCTAGGGCATTTCGAGAAAATAAAAATAACGACATATTTGGTATAGTTGGTTGCCTAATTATAGGGGTCTTTACTGGTACCGTTGGCTATTTTTTACCAACAAACTGGAGTGATTGGATTCTGTTTGGATTATACCCAGTAGGTTTTAATCTTATATTATTTATACTATTTGCAGCTTACGGAAATCGTAGTAAGTAATACATAACGAGCCATTCAAGCACTGGAATCGAGGAAAGTTAAGCGAACCACCAGTTTGGTCGGAGAGGTATGCCTTCGAAGGTTCGCTTCCGAATCATAATATGCAAGGTGTGTATGTCTTTCTTTCTTAAAGGGCAGGGAGTATGGTTACTATCGGCTTTCCACAAGAATATGCCTATCTAGCAAACGCGCTTGAGCTTTATCTAGTTGGGAGAATGGAAACACAGCACAATGCCAGTCTTTCTGGAAGGGCTGTGTAGCCTTAATAAGGCCAGGTACAGCGACGTTTTTTTCGTTGTGGCTGCTTTCTTACAAAGCCGCTCGTACTGGCGGCGTTAGATTCCTATGGCAGTCTGGAGACATATAAAAAGATGACAGAATATAAGAGATCATGTGAGGATGAGCTAGATTGGGCAAGTGTGGATCAGCTTCACGAAGCGACTCTACAAATAAGTAAGAGCTGTTTTGAATTCAAGAAAATCTGCGTGGGGCTTATTGGTGCCGCTTTGGCGATCTTAGCCAAGCTAACTGATAATCACCTTGATCATTCCTACTTTGTTATCCCGCTTCTAATTTGTTTTGGATTTTGGGTTGCGGATTTTTCTGCGTACTATTTTCAAAGAAAAACACGAAGTGCTATGAATCGAAAATTACTTGCGATTGCACAGAGAAACTCCATTAGTAATTATCCTGATGGGGATTTAGCTGTAACTTGGTTTAGTGCGGCACTTAATCATTCAATGGCACTTTATTTTGCGCTGGCGATCTTCGGGACTGTTGGCTGGATAGCATATGCCATAAAATGGATTGGATCATAATGGTTATATTTGTCAGCTATACCACTAGGGATAACTATGTTGACCTTAATACATTAGAAATGGTGTCAGACGTGTTGTCGAATTATGGGCCGCATTATATTGACCTTCTGCATAACGACGCTTCTGAAAAGCAACGTCATGTCGAAAAGATGCTATTTCATGCTCAGCTCATGATTTTGATAAATTCGCGGTCTATTCAAAAATCTGAATGGGTTCAGTGGGAATTGAGTGAGGCCAAAAAAACTGGTATTCCTATAATTACAGTTCAAGCATCTATAAACCCGAAAGAAACTATTGATAATTTAAAATATAAGGTAGCTTTGGAGTTTAATAAGCTACCAAAGCGTTTAAGCAAGGACGTGCTAACGCACGTCGATTAGCTTTTCGTTAGACAACAAAATAAGCCAAAAAAAAGATATGTGGCCTCAAAAAGTTAAAGAAAATGTACTAGTTGCTTGTGGGAGACATTGCTGTGTCTGTCATATGTTTTGTGGGCGAAATATAGAGCTCCATCACATCTTGATGGAGTCGAAAGGTGGTGATTCTAACTTCGATAATTGCATACCGCTTTGCTTTAATTGCCATGCTGAGGCGGGCCATTACAATAGCGAACACCCTAAAGGTACCAAATACTCATCAAAAGAGCTTCGAAAGCATAGAGACCGCTGGTATCAGGCTGTAAAAGAGCTTGAGTTCTTAGAGAGTAAATGGAAAGAAAGTCAGAACAAGCAGATTGAAGAGGTTTACGAAGATCAAGTCGTCACGTTAAAGGGGTTTGTCTGGCGAGAAGCATTTCCTGGTCCTCCAAATTATGATTCTTTTGAAACCGATAGAATCGAAACCTATTGGATGTTAGTTCTTCCAGAACCAATTTCCCTATTCACTAATAGTTTCGAGACTGAAGAGACGATAAAAATCGAAAACATAAAAAAGCTACAGTTGTGTGTGGATTCAGAATTCTATAAATCTAACAGAGAAATCGTCCGCACAAATGTGGAGCTAACGGGAAAGCTCTTCATGTCCATCTCAGGTCATCATCATGGCGATGCAAATTTTGATATTCGAGCTCTGCATGCTTAACAAGTGTATTAACTTCGTTGCGGCCCAATGGGCCTCGACCGGACGCTCTTGTAGGATCGCCGTTTATGCAAAGCGTTATACACCAGAAGGAGCCATTTTGTAATGATTGATGATCTGTCTCGCTCAATTCGGGCTAATCTCTACGAGCGAATCACAAACCCCTTGCTTGGTGCAGCCGCTGTCGCGTGGGTATTTTGGAACTACAAACTAATTCTAATATTGCTATCTTCGATTACACCAGCCGAAAAGATTACTTTTATCGAAGGAGTTTTATATCCCAGTTGGTACTGGAGCCTTCTATATCTTATAGCGCTTCCACTAATAAGCAGTATGGTGTTCTTATACGCATATCCGATTCCAGCAAAGTATGTTTATAGGTACACCCGCACTCAGCTCAAGGAATTGAAAAGAATAAAGCTCGAAGTTGAGGATGAAACTCCCGCATCTCAAGAAGAGCACATACAATTAAGGCGCAAGGTTAATGAACTTGAGAATCGCTACTATTCTGATCTTACCGAAAGAGATAGTGAAATTGCTCGCTTGCAAGGATTGATAGCCAATCAGAAGCAAACTTCATCTACACCATCGTCGGTGCGACCACGAAAAGAAACTGAAAGTGTGGTAGAAAATAAAATCAAACTGGGAGAAGAGCTGAATAAATTTGCCGATGAAGGAAAAATATCGTTGAAGAAAATAGTGAAGCTGACGGTAGGCGATAAGGATTATGTGCTGGGGAGTCATATCAAGAAAGAAGGGCCAGGAGAAGTAAGTGTGATTAAGCTGGAAGATAGCTATAAATACGAAGATGAAATATCAGTTCAAGTTGAGATTTCAGAACCGCTTGAACCGAATCAAGTTTTATGGGTATTTGACGGGCATTCAAGCAGGGAGCTTCACGGCACCGATTTTCAGCTAAAGAAAGCAGATTTCGCGATGAAAAATGCTCGCGTAGAAATTCGCCAACCCAATCCTATTAAACCTGGGAAACATATTGTTGTTAGTAATATTGTGCAATTCGCATATTAGGCCAATGCACAACAATGAGCTGCACACTAATAAATTACTCGCTAAGCTCACTAGTTACCGTTGATGGCACGAAGCGGACTATCGATTCATACTCAAATCAAGTGTTATTAACAACCCTCTTTCAAGTATATTTTTATAGCCCTTAAAAAGGCTTCCTACATGAATTAACCACTTTATAGTCCATATAAAGACTTTTATATAAATATAATTACATCCCTTAAATAGTCTGCTAAACTCTAATTATCAGTTTAAAACCTATTTAAGGTTCTTTATATGGATTTTGATCGTGTTCCTTCACTCATTGGTCAGCGGGTCCGGCAGTATCGGCTGAACCAGGATTTAACTCAGGAGGACTTAGCGACCTTAGCGAATGTCTCACTGAATGCCGTTAAATCTGCCGAGGGTGGTAAAAGCACCTTACCGACCTATGTCGCTATTCTTCAGGCTTTGGGTCATATCGACAATTTACTGGCTGCGTTCCCGGACGAGGGCGTTTCTCCTGTGCAACTACTCAAAAGTAGCACCAAACAGAAGAAGCGGGCGAGCGGTAAAACGCGTGTGAAACCTGCTGACAATGAGGAGCTGGACTGGTGATTAATACCATTGAAGTTCGCTACAAAGGTGAGCCTGTCGGTGCCTTAAGTTATAACAAAGGCGACACGGCTGCGCGGTTCGAGTATTTATCTGAATTTGTTGAAAAAAACATTCCGCTTGCGCCTTTAACTATGCCTGCCGAGAAGGGACGAATTTACTCCTTTCCGGGGTTAAATTGGGATACGTTCAGAGGACTGCCGGGTATGCTGGCAGACTCTTTGCCTGATGACTTTGGTAATGCGGTACTGAACCAATGGGTTGCGCAACAGCCCGATCGCACCGAGCCTCTGAGCCCGCTTGAGCGGCTTCAGTATACCGGCGAGCGGGGTATGGGCGCTCTTGAGTATCACCCCGCGCGTAAGAATCAAACCAACGCCAAGAACAAAGACATAGAGCTTGAGAGCTTAATGAGGTTAGCGCAGGAAGTGCTGGATGCACGAAAGGGCTTTCGTCAGCGCACGCACTTTGACGACGCGGCAGACAAAGAAATGATGCAGGCCTTATTAGCGGTTGGCACCAGCGCCGGTGGCGCAAGGCCAAAAGCGGTTCTGGCATTTAATAAGGACTTCAGGCAGGTTCGTTCAGGGCAGGGAGTTGTGCCCGAAGGGTTTGAGCATTATCTGCTGAAGTTTGACGGAGTAAAGGAGCGCGACCCTTCTCAGCAAACCTTTGGTGACCCGTTAGGTTACGGTGCCATGGAGTATGTGTATTACTTAATGGCCACAAAAGCCGGCATTCATATGATGCCATGTCATTTGCTGGATGAAGGCAACCGACGCCACTTTGTGACCAAGCGCTTTGACAGAATAGGCAATGAGAAAAAGCACATTCAAACGCTTACCGCTATTAAGCACGTGAACTATCACGATATTGGCGCGTTTTCTTATGAAGAGCTGTTTCAGGTTGCTCGCCAGCTAAGGTTGCCACGGGCGGACGCTATAGACTTGTTTCGCCGTATGGTGTTTAACCACGTAGCAACCAACCACGATGATCACTCCAAGAACTTTGGTTTTATGCTGGAGGACAAGCAATGGCGGTTGAGCCCGGCTTACGATGTTGCCTTTAGCTATAAGCCCGGAAACCCCTGGGTAGAGCAGCACTGGATGTCGTTAAATGGCAAGCGCAGCGGCCATACCCGCGCCGACTTTTACGCGCTGGCAGACGTTCAGTTACCAAAGGTAGAGCGCAAAGAAATTGATGCAATTATTGATGATGTGATTAACGCGGTGTCTCAGTGGCGGGGGTTAGCCACTGAACATGAGGTGCCCCAAGCACTTGCCGACTCAATAGAGGGGCATCTCAGGCTGAAAGACTTTGCCTGAACGGAGTTTAGGCGTTATTTGACTTCACTTTATGAATGAGCTCGCGCATAACGTTATTGTTGTAAGCATGAACAATTTGTTGTGACTTAAACAACTGCGGCAGCTCGACAATGACAATACCGACAAGAATGATAACCCCGACTATGGGTAAGAAAGGTAAGAAAACCAGGCCAACCAGCATGACACAAAGGTTGATAACACCACGCTGCGTGTTGCCTAAATAAAAATGATGCAGGCCCGCCATAATGAACCAGTTCAGTACCGCGTAGGTGTCAGGGTCTTTAATTTTCTGACCTTCAAGGCGGTAGTATTCTTTTCGCTGCTCAGGCGTTAGCTCGCGTATTTGGTTACGCAGGGCTTCTTCTTCATCTCGCAACTGCTCAGAAGACATTTCGTAAGACATAAGGGCTACCTTATTTAGGGAACTGGGTCATGTTTTTTATGCACGCAGTCAGGGTCGTTACAACGCTTCATGCGCGCGACACCAAGCTTTATACCGCGCCAGCTACCGTATTGGCTAATGGCCTGATAAGTATACTGCGAACAAGATGGCTCAAAATTGCACTCGGTATTAAAGAAGTGGCGCGAACCGCCACGACGCTGATACCAGCGAATTGAGGCTAAAATGAGCCGCTTTATCATGCTCGGTTTTATCGACCCAGAGTGACAATGGCCGCTTCACGTGTCCAGAACAGCCAAAAGCGTTTTTGCTCCAGTACCTGAAACACCATTTGCCAGCCGTCGGCAGCTTCCTGGTTCAAAGTGGATTCAATTTTCTTTAACGGCAGACCACTTGAGCCCAGAAGCAAAGTACCACAGCCACCTTCCGCAATATGAATGACTTTGTATTCCGTAAACTTAGACATGCTTTCTTCCTTGTTTTTGATTACTTCGGTTTAGTTGTAAGTAACTTACGTAAAAAGCTATGTAGCGTCAATTTCTATGAAATAGCCGATGCCAGCGTCGTCTGGCTTGTCGATCTTTTTAGAATAACAACTTAAAAGTAGTTTCTATTTTGATTTACAATTTAAATGTTGTATATTGAATTAAAGTACAATTTATAAGTTGTTTTATGAAAAAGATAGAAGACATTGCAGAACGATTGATTGCAGAGCGAAAAAAGCAGAACTTATCTCAAAAAGATATGCGGATGCTTATTGGTATGTCGCAGCAACAATATCAACGAGTTGAGTCTGGTCAGGATCTTAAAGTCTCGACTTTACTGCGTATCCTGGCTGGTTTAAGGCTTGAATTATCGATTACTGATCCGGATCAGGCAGAGAGCAGTCAAACCGTTGAACCTTCCCGCCCGGCTGATGATTTTTGGTCAAATAAGAATAAGCATTTAGAGGACTAAAAATTATGGCTGTATGGCTGAGGCCCATAAAAAGATAGTGTGAACTCATTGGCAGAATCTACAACCAGATTTCCGTATTCAATAAGTTCATCAACTGTTATTCCGACCATACTGCGTACTCATTCCCGCTAGGGCAGGTGAATTGAAAACGTCGACCACCGGGAAAATCAAATATAGGCTTGAGGATTTTACCGCCCGCGTCCTCGACACTTTTCAGGCTTTGCTCAAGGTCTTTGCTGTATAACACCACCAGCGCACTGCCGCTCGACGTTTGAGCAACTAAGTCGGATTGGTAAAAGCCGCCGTCAATTCCGGCGTTTTGAATAGCCGCGTATTCCGGACCATAGTCTACAAACTCCCAGCCAAAAGCCTGTTGGAAAAAGCGCTTGGTTGCTTCAAGGCTCCGCGCCGGAAGTTCAATGTAATTAATTTTAGTTGAGTTCATGGTGTGTCTCGCATAGGGCTTTTTGATAAACGATTTTACCTTTAGTTCTAGTTTAACCTAACGCTCATTTTTATCAGTATTATTGCTCATTTATTGTTGTATCGGCTAATTAACTCGTTTAATGTCAGATACATAAGAAAACCGTAAGTTGGATATTGAGCCTTCTCAAAACATAAAGCGTGCTGGCATCTAAGTTTTTTACTGGCCGCTGCGCGGAGCGGCTTAATGAAGGCGTTAGAATGAACATCGCACTGCGTAAATTAACGAAAACTGATTTAGCTGCATTTTCTATGCTGTGGCAATTCTATCAATACCATCAAAGTGCTTTTGATAAAGAAGATCTTGATAGTTCAGGTAGGTTTGATATTGATGAAGAATACCTTAGTGATATCGCTGCTGGTGAAGAAGATTGCGATGCTTACATGATTCTTGTTGATGATCATATAGCTGGCTTTGTAACTGTGGAGCCAACTGAGATATTAGATCGTGAAATGCCAGAGCTGTCAGATATTTTTATCCTACCCAAGTACCGTTCGCAAGGCATCGCTATGCACGTTGTTAGTGAGTTAATGTTAGATGATTCAATGCAATGGCATGTAGCCGTTTATGAAAAAGACCGCGAGGCATTAAAATTTTGGGATAGGTTTTTTGCGAGATTAATTAATGTGCATATCATGAAAGTTGATCCACCTGAAACGGAAGGTTTTCATGAATATGTGATTAAAAACATCTAAAAAAATAAGCTATGGAGGCGATGAGTATCACCTTATTGCGAAGGGTATACCTGCATAGCCATATATCAGAACGATAAACCTGTAGGTTTTTCATGTGGGTCTCTGAAACGTATGAGCTCTAACAAACGCCAATATGACGCGCCTGCGACGCTCGACTCGCAACAGGTTGCTCGCGTGTGTGGCGGCGTTATTTTTCAGGGAGAATTCTGTAGTTGGAAATAATCATATTCATAGGCTTTATAGTTTTACTGGCATGTCTTTCGGCTGGGCCATGTTTGCTGGTTTGGTCACTATCAGCTAAATGGCTTCCTGAGAAGTATTACTTTCCACCTATTAAAATGACTTTTTTATGCGTGGTTTTATCTGTGATCACAGCATACACCATTAATTTTGAGCTGGAGGGAGGTGGTATATCCATCCTCATGGCTATCTTGTTTCTATCAACTATTTGGGCAGCCATTTTGTTGCCACCACTTTTAGCGTTCAAATTTTTTGTGCAAGGTTCTGGTTATGAGAAAAACACATAACAAGCCGTTTTCATCTGTTCCACAATCAAAAGAAGAGTTGGAACTTGCTATCAACTCAATATTTGACAAGCTCATGGCAGACTATCTGACAATACCTGTCGAATTGACACGAGAGCGTAATGTTGAGGGGAACATAAAAGGCACGCAAGTAAGCGTCTGTGACACGGTTGCTTACCTTATTGGTTGGGGTAAGTTGGTATTGAAATGGCATAGGTTGAAGGCTCAAGGGCTGCCAGTTGAATTTCCAGAAGCCGGTTTTAAATGGAATCAGTTGGGTTTGCTTGCAGAGCATTTCCATGAACAATATGCTGATTGGAAATATGAAGCCCTGCTAAAGGAGCTTGAATCGACAGTTAATGAACTGCTTTCGCTGATTTCAAGCTTAAGTAACTATGCTCTCTACGAAACTACTTGGTACGATAAATGGACGTTGGGCCGCATGATTCAGTTCAATACATCATCACCAATGAAAAACATGCGTAGTAAGGTTAGGCGATTTAAGAAAAACAAAGGGCTACTGTGAAATATCACATAACCATGCTGTGGGCGTTTATTTCACCAGGAGTCAGCGTTAATGGGTAATTGGGATGTATCGTTTTTGGTGTGGCAGCTACGCTTCAGGCTCTAGTATTTAGGTTCTATGTGTTTAAATCAAAAAAAGATAATAATAGGTTGGAATGAATAGCAAAATGGCCGGTGCCAACAAAGCGATAGAAGAATCGGGAATTCTGATTAAGCTCAACGCATACTCGCCGGAAGTCGTTAGTACGATATTTGTTTCTCTGGATACGAAGGAAAGCGACATTGATATCGTTTGTACGTACCAGGAACAGGAAGCGTTTATCGAGGCATTTGAATCGGCTTATTCTGGCTATGAAGCTTACAGCATGCGCCCACGCAAAGATCACGCTTTAGGTCAGTTTCACTGTAACCAATTTTTAATTGAAGTCTATGCGTCGAAAACGCCAGTGGAGTTGCAGGCTGCATATCGCCACTATCAGGTAATGAAACGCCTTGTAAAAATCGGGGGCAATGAGTTCATCGACAGGATACGGCAGCTTAAAGAGAGCGGTCTCAAAACAGAACCTGCTATTTGTCAGGTTATGGGAATTTCTGGAGACCCCTACGCTGCAGTTCTTGAACTGGAGAACTGGTCTGAAAAGGAGCTCAAAGTGCATGTTGCAAATTGCATATAAAATTCGCAGGCAAACCAACGCCAAAATGCAGTGCGCTTGCTGCAGGGATTAAGTGAATATGAAAACTTCTGAACTCATAGAAAAAATAGAGAATTTTGAGCCAGTAGATGGTAATTGGCTGGCTTTTGAAGGCTTACTTGAGCGAGTTTTCGCGTCGGGTGAACCACAGAAATTCTACCCTGCCATATTCGCTGTATTTGAGCGTAATAAGGAAGATGATGGGGAGGGTGTTTTTTGGTCGGCGGTGCATGGCATGGAGGCGGTTGGGGGCTACGAGGAAATGCTGGTTTCCCGGCAGTCAAAGATCCCAACGCTCATGGGAAGTATTATGTTAAGACGCATCGAAAATGCTAAATAAAGACTAAGGTACCTGTTACTAGGCAGCTGTAATTACTTAACAAAGCCAAACACAGCGATAGCTTTATTGGGCATTCTTGTAAATTCTATTCAGGAGTAGGTGGAATGAAAACCGATGATATTGGCTCTAACTCCGATTACGCAGAAGAAGCGTTTACCTTTGAACAAACTGGCGAGTTATCCGGTGACGTTGTACTTGAGTTTGGCGCGCCCTGGTGTGGGCACTGTCAGGCGGCAAGTTCTGCGATAAAAGAAGCAGTAACTGAACATTCAGGGCTACGTCATATTAAAATATACGACGGCAAGGGCAAACCACTGGGGCGTGCGTTCAAGGTAAAGCTTTGGCCGACTCTGATACTCTTGCACAATGGCAATGAAGTGGCTCGTCTAGTGAGGCCATTAAGTTCTGACGAGGTTCGTGAATTCATTTCGAAGGTCGATTAGAATGGGCTGACTGATGCGTTGGAGAACTATAATGTCCAATTTGGAATTTAGCCTACACAAAATAAAGTCTGAGAATACTGCGGCTCTACGCAGGGCTGGTATTGAAGTCATCGACCACCTACCCGCTCTGGATGATTCTGAGAACAGAACTGAAGATGTTGTTGCCAAACGGTGGATTGCGATGGGCGCTTTACTTCAATTGCATTTCAAAGCACCTGAAACCTTCATCAAAGAATACTTGGATGAAAACGATTTATTAGAAGCTTTGTCGCCCAAAGAAAAAGAGATTCTTGACTCCGGGTATGAAAGCTTAAATGATCAGCAGAAGACTGATCTGTACTGGACTATAGAAGCCATTTGGGCTTTTGCCTGGGCTGGCCAGAAGCACGATTCATTTTCGTTGAGCACAGGTGTTGAAGATAGCCTGGCATCAATGCTTCCAAACTTTGCAGAAAAGGAAGCGGCTCACAGTTTTATTGCTTCATATCACCTGAGATCCAAAAAAGAGCTCTTTTCCAATCTGGATATGCTCTACCGTGCACACTGGTTTGCACGGCAACGAAATCTTGAGGGTGAGAAATCAGCGCTTGTTGACTTGGATATCGTTATGGAGCGGAGGAAGGCTCTTGAGTGGATCTGCGATGCAGAGAAAGAATGGGACAATATCTCATTGGACACATAGGGCTAGAGTTGCGGTTTAGCATAATTTTTATCGCCGGCGTTCGTGGCGTTACATGTATATAGGATAAAAAGTGGGCTGGATACATTTTCTTGAAGCATATTTCTCAGTCACCTATGTTGGGATGGCGGTGGGTGTATTGTATTCAATTTACACAGCCTATTTCAGCGCGAATTCTCGGACAGGAAGCCTTCTATTAAAAGCAAAGCCACCGCTGTCCGTAGTTTACGAATGCATTTTGAACGCTTTTCGATTCGGGTTCTACACCTTATTAGGGCTCGTGGCCCTTGGCTTTATTGCCAGCATAGTCTTATCCTTGTGGGCAATAGTAAAAGAGATAAGCATTTAGTTTAAAGCGATAGATTATTTAGAGTCTACCTGACCCCATTGATGAGCATGGGCTTTCAGGGCGTTACATGCTGCGGTCCACCGGGTGTCTCCTTCATAAAGGGCTGAATACAGATAGGCGGAGGTCATGCGTTGGGTGACCGCTAATCGATCCGGGTCTTCATCGTCCGTTTCTTTGGCATCATAACCAGCGATGCCGCCCAGCCCATGTTTGGCTCCGAAGAGCGTTAGCAAGTAGTCGCTGCCTGGACTGAAGTGGTAAGGGTCTGCGTGCCAGTCAGCACCCCGGGAGGTCAAATGGGGACTCACATCGGCGTCTCCAAAAACCACCAGCGTGGGGGTGGTCATGTAAGTAAAATCTGGGTTCAATTCTGAGAAATGCTCACGGGCATACTCACTCAAGTCGTCACCTCCATTTCCAGGAGCCGCGAGTAGAACCCCTGCTTTGATGCGTGGATCAAGTAAATCGACGTCTGTCGCGGACGTGTCTTTTGGGTCTGTGAGCCGGGCTCCCAGCAGCATACCGACAGTGTGAGCGCCTGCTGAGTGGCCGACTGCGGCGATTCTGTTGTGATCAAGACGGCCAGCAATGGCAGGTGCCTGGTCTTCGATGTCATTCATCCGATCCAGAATGAGCTGCATTTCCTCAACCCGTGTTCGCCAGAATAGCGGCGCGCCCGGTGCGTCTGAAGCAAAGCCTGCGACTTTGGAATTGGCATGGGTTGGTTGAATGACGACAAACCCTTGTTCCGCATAGAAGTTAGCCAGCGGACCGTAGCCATCTTTCGACGGAAGGTACAGTGAAGGGCCATGACCGTGGGACAATAAAATCACTGGCAGTTTGTTGCCGGTGACTGGTGCCGTAATACGTAATTCGAGCGGCTGCTTCCGTTGCGGTGTGGTCAGCGTGATTGGACTGACAGAGAGAATCGAGCGTGCAGTATCAATGGGGATATGACGGGAGGCATTAATAAGATTGTTCATGTCGAAACTCCAAAGTATTGGGTGAGGGGCAATATTCGCCTATAGTAGAAACGGAGCGTCCCACCGTTTATATATGGATCGGCGTTCCGCTTGATAATATTATTCGGATCAATGATCCGTTTGTCAAGTGGTTCAATGGTGTATTGTGGCTTTTGAAAGAGGAGAAGTACGTGTCTGGGGGGCCTAAACAAAAAAATGTAGGGGAACAGTCACCGAAACGATCATTGCGCGCGGATGCCGTGCGCAATGAGGATGCCGTACTTGAAGCGGCGAAAGAGGTGTTTACTACAGTGGGGGTGGATGCTCCTGTCAGGGATATCGCCGCTAAGGCGGGGGTTGGAGTTGGTACGCTGTATCGGCGCTTCCCTAAGCGTTCCGACCTGGTGGCTGGAGTGTTTCGCCGAGAGGTGGACGGCTGTGCCGCTCAGGCGGAAGTGCTGTCGACGCAACACCCGCCAGACGTTGCCCTTACGCTTTGGCTGAGGCATTACACCGACTTTCTTGCCACCAAGAAAGGGCTGGCTGCGGCGCTGCACTCCGGCGACCCTGCGTTTAATGAATTGCCCGAATACTTCCGCTCCCGGTTTGAGCCTGCTTTGGTTTCACTGCTTGAGGCGTCGGTGGCGGCAGGCGACATCCGCGGGGATGTCGAGGCCTACGATCTGCTGCGGGGTATTGGCAACCTTTCTGTGGCCAAAGGGGATGACGGCATTGCCCACACTCATCGCATGTTGGACCTGTTAGTTGACGGTTTGCGCTATGGCGCAGGCCGCAGCAGATAGAGCACCCTGGTCAGAGTAAATTTATAGGGTTTGTCGGGCTGCACACCCCCAAAGAAAATATGCCATTCTCACCATGTGTTGAAGTTGGCTGGCGCCTGGCGAAACCATATTGGGGCATGGGTTACGCAACCGAGGCTGCTAAAGCGTCACTGCGCTATGCTTTTACTCACTTGGGTTTAGAAGAGGTGGTCTCTTTTACAACAGCGCACAACATACGTTCTCAAGCCGTAATGAAAAAAATTGGAATGTCTTATGCCTGTAATTTTAAGCACCCAGACTTAGAACCTTCTCACCCGCTTTGCGATCATGTTTTGTATAAGATAAACAGAGGCCAGTGGGAGCGACATTCCTTATAATTTAGCCAGTTAAGGCGACGTTTATTTTCGTTTCCACTTCGCCGATGCGTTTTTAAAAGTAGTAGTAAGGAGGATAATAAATTGGAAGTCATTAGAAGTAAGCAATTCACAGCAGATAAGGCATGGGGTGCAAAGGATATTGCCAACATGAACGGCGTTACCACTCGGTTGCACTGGACAGATCAACCTTATAAGTGGCACGTAAATGACGGCGAAGAGGTTTTTGCTGTAATGGATGGCACTGTAGAAATGTTGTACAAAGAAAACAACGAAGTGAAATCGGCAACACTAAACGCCGGAGACATTTTCTTTGCTTCAATTGGTACCGAGCATGTTGCTCACCCCAAAGGCCAGGCTCGAATTCTGGTGGTAGAACGTGAAGGCAGCGTATAACCAAGGCGTTTAACTCAGTTCCGCTTATGCCGGGGCGTTATACCTTTAATGCAACCCAAATATTGGAGTAACGATGCCACTATTGTTTTCGTATGGGACACTTCAGCAAAAAGAAGTACAGATTGCTAATTTTGGTCGAGAATTGGCAGGCAGCAAAGATGTTCTGCAGTGCTACGTTGTCGGCGAAATTACAATTACTGATGAGCGCGTGCTTCGTGAAAGCGGTAAATCAATTCATCCGATTTTACGTTTTACTGGTTCCCGGCAAGACGAAATTGAGGGTACAGTATTTGAGGTTACGGATGCAGAGTTAGCGCAAGCGGATGACTACGAAGTGGTTGATTACGTTCGCATAGCTGCGAAGTTAAAGTCGGGCAAGGAAACGTGGATCTATGCAGCCGCTGAGAAGGCATAATAAGCGCTAATATTGTAAGACTCCCATTTTGAATATATGATTCATATACACTCTATATATTCAGAGGCTGCTATGGGAATTGTCAAAATTGATGACGAACTGCATGGGGAAATTCGCAAGGCGAGTTCAGTTATGGTTCGCTCTATTAATGCTCAGGCCGAGTACTGGATAAAAGTAGGTATGCTAGCCGAAGCGAACCCCAGCATGTCTTTTTCGGATATCTTGCGTGACCAGATGAAGTTGGCCGACGTGGACATAAGGAAGGCTGTCGGTGGCTAGTGTAAAGCTGAAAAGTACTGACGAATTAAATGTTATGCGGGAGTCAGGCCGTCTTCTTGCAATGGTTTTTGACTACCTGGATGACTTCATTGAAATCGGTATCTCAACCATGGACATCAACGATCTGGCGGAGAGGTACATCATAGATCAGTTGAACGCTCGTCCAGCGAGTAAAGGTCAGTATGGGTACCAGTATGTTCTTAATAGCTCGGTCAACCAGGTTGTGTGCCACGGTGTGCCTTCGACCACGCAAAAGCTAAAATCCGGAGACATCATCAACGTTGATATTACCCTGGAAAAGGATGGATTCATTGCCGACTCCAGCAAAATGTATATGGTTGGCAATGTCAGTCCACTGGCCAAACGCTTAGTTGATAAAACCTATGAGGCAATGTGGCAGGGAATACGGAAGGTAAAGCCTGGCGCGACACTGGGCGATGTTGGTCATGCTATTCAGAGCTATGCCCAGAAGAATGGCTATTCTGTTGTGCGCGAGTATTGCGGTCACGGTATAGGCCGGGAAATGCATGAAGAACCGCAAGTTTTGCACTACGGCCAGCCGGGGAAGGGTTTGGTTCTGAAAGAAGGAATGGTGTTTACAATAGAGCCCATGATTAACCAGGGTAAAGCCAAGATTAAAGTTAAGAAAGATGGATGGACGGTTGTTACCAGCGACAAGAAATTATCTGCTCAGTGGGAACATACAGTGGCCGTTACTTCAGATGGTTACGAGGTACTGACGCTCAGAACTGAAGAGAGTGTTTGATAAAGAGTTAACACAAAAAAGCCCTCCGGTGGAGGGCTGTGTAAGTCACACTAAGAGCTTTTAGTAGTAGTTCCAGCCCAGGATGTTCCAGTAATAGTAGTACACCGCCATATAAACTCCGGCTAATATGACGACGCTGTAGTAAATGTGGCTTAGCGTAGAGGCTTCACCTGTTTTAATGCGCTTAACGTAGGTGTAAATGCTAAACAGCGTCAGCAGCACGGCGATAATAGGCAGTACTAGGGCCGCTTTTAGTATGAACGGAATACCGCTATACAGAGCATCCTGATAGCCCAGCACAATGCCAACCAACAAGATAACAGCGACTAAATGAGACAGACTCATCCATAGTGCGCTATACACCAGCGAACGGTTTGCCGAAGGCAGGGTTTTGTAGTGTTTGCGCTTGTAGAACCAGCTAATCACAACCTGTAAGAACAGCAGTAAAATGAAGGTTGGTAATAGCAGCTTGAATAACCCGGTTTCAAAGGTTGGGGTACGCTCCATGCCCATAAACGGGAAGCTTTCGAAATACAGTGTATCAATGCCATCGCCGCTGCGGGACACAAAGGTTATCTGCTCGTCACCGTCAACCTGACGGAATAAGTTATCGTCCACTTCAACAAACTGGCGCGGATGATAAAGACCCGTGACCATCAGGGTATTATCTTCGGTTGGAACAACATCAATAGTGCCACCCATAATGCCTAAGGCCTTTTCAATGGAGCTAATATTACGGCGCCAGAAGGTATAAGAGCCAGCATACTTGTCAGCACGCTCGGCGAAGTCGCTCGGAGGTTTTAGCTGCTTAAGTGGTTGCGGGAAGTAATGATCATAAATTTGTTTTACAAAATTATTGCGTGCGGCATTACTCACAGTCGACATATAAGAGACGAAGATACCGAGATTCTGGTCTTTATCTATGGCTAAGTCGGTGTGGAATTGCATGGTATCGCCACCGTGGCCAATAACGCGATGACCGTTATAGTCGCTGACGTAAAAGCCGTGTGCCATGCCGCCCGAGAAGCGTTCATCCGCGGTAAATAAGAGCGAATGCATTTGCTCTGCGGTTTCTTTCTGGAGGATCCGGTTGCCGTTGAACTCACCATTGTTCAGATGGGCGATCATGAATTTGGCCATAGCATCGGCACTTGCGGAAGCCCCGCCGGCTGGCCCAAAGGCGTTGATCATTTCAAATGGTTGCTCCGCAAACTTACCCATCTCACGGGTGTAGCCTTTGACCATATGCTCGTTCATGCTGTCGGACAGAGGCTCATTGAAGCTCGCGTATTTCATATTCAGTGGTGCAAAAATATTTTCTTCAACGTACTGATTAAATTGTGTGCCGGATACGTTCTGTACTATCAGACCAGCCAGCGCGGTCGCGTAGTTGGAATAAGATGATACTTCACCCGGTGGGTTGACGCGGGTTGGGATGTACATTTTCATTGCGTCGGCTAATTCAGGACCTTTGTCCGGGAAATAGTGAATTAAATAGCCTAAACCACCATCTTCGAAACCAGCGGTGTGCGATAGAATATGGCGCAGGGTAATAGGTTGCTCGTAGGTAGCCGGAATTTCGAAATCCAGATACTGGTTAACGTCGGCATCCAGATCAAGCTGACCTTTTTCATGCAACTGCATGACGGCGGTCCAGGTAAATAGCTTAGAGGTAGAGCCAATGCGAAAGAGAGAGGTCTCTGCACTCACCGGTTCCTGCTCTTCAATATCCGCCAAGCCGTAGCCTTTGGAGAATAAAAGCTCGCCGTCTTTCACCACGGATACGGTGACAGCCGGGATGTCCTCCAGAATCATTTGGGCTTCAATTGTACCGTCTATATATGTATCGATGTTCTCTAGCTGCTCTTGTGCGCTTGCCTGAGCACTTGTCAGAATACTGAATAACAAGGTAATCAGTAACAAGCTGCACAGTGCAAAAAACTGCGCACCGCTGCTTATTTTTTGATGAACCTGCATAACTTTCTCCTTGGTTGTTCTGTCTTTATTATTTTAATTTTTTATTATTTTTGGGTGTTACTTATCAGTTATTACGTATTGCTTTGCCTGGTAAAACGTCGGTGTTTAACACACCGTCGTGAATAAGAAATTGGCCGTTTACCAACAGGTACTTCATGCCACGAGACAATTGAGCTGGATTGGCGTAAGTGGCGGCATCCGCCAGTTCTGTGAGTGAAAACACCGCTAAATCGGCATCACTGCCGACTTGGATTCGGCCCTTATGCTTCATGGAGGGCACGTAGTCTTCCAGTAGCTGCGCCGGTAGAAGACTGACTTTTGCGATAGCATCGCTTAGTGGTAGCTGTTCTCGCTGCACGGCGTATTGGCTAATGAAGCGCGTAAATGTGCCGGCACTGCGAGGGTGTGACCAGGCCGAATTTGGCAGTGGCCAAGTGAGTTCATCAACCGGCTCGCCATCATTCAGCCAGTCACCGCCATCAGAGGCGATGACACCGTCTGGCATGAGCAGCGCATGATCGATAAAAGCCCGCTCAGCAAGGTTTTCGGTTTCAAGAAAGTGAATAATAATATCGGTGCCTGGTGCTTCTTCCTGTAACTGAGCAAACTCAACTTCGGAAAGGCGCTTGCCGTCAACGGCAAAATTCTCTGCGCTGATATTGCCAATACGTTCACGCCAACCTTTTCCACGGAACATTTCCGCACCAATGGAGGTGGCACCAGCACCGTAAGGGTAGGCTTCAGTGGAAAGTTTTACCCCAGCTTCCTGTGCCGTGCTGATCATGTCTGCTATGAGTTTAATATCTTTCAGGCTAATAGAGTTTAAATGGACAATGTGTGCGTGGACACCTGTACTGGCGGCTACGCTAATAATTTCCTGAATGGCTTCAAATGAACTCTGCGGCTCGGCCATTGATAAGTAACGTGCATGGGTAAACGTTGGAGCTCCGCGCTCTGCGGCAAGCTTGCTCACGTGGTAGTATTCTTTTTGTCCAGAGCCCGGCGCATAGCCAGTCAGAAATCCCACACCCAGGCCTCCGGCGTCTAAACCTTCGCTCACATGGCGTTCAATTTCACTGAGCTGCTCACGGGTGGCAATTGAATTTTGCCAACCCTTACGGTTCATCATTTCTGAAAACCAGCTGGCCTCACTAGAGGGTTCAACATTCAGTAGGGTAGCAATGCGGGCGCTGAGCCAGTTGACCGAAGCGCCATAGTTAATGGGGCGGCCCTCTTGCGCGCGTATTTCGTAGAATTCGTCCACAGGAAAAGTGCCTGATTCCAGCTCAAGTGCGGTAGTGACACCATCAAAGGCCTGTACCCGACCGGATAGAATGGTTTGTCCGTGGGCATGCATATCAATAAAGCCGGGGCTTATCACTAACCCCTTGGCATCTACCTTCTGTTCGCCAGTAATAGAGTCGTCCGTAACTATGGCAATTTTGCTGTCGTTAATGCCTATGTTGCGAATATCGTCCAATCCAGTTTCGGGATCAATGACGCGACCACCGAGTAACACGATATCGTATTCTTCAGCTGAAGTGGTTTGAGCGAAAGCTCTCGGAATTCCGAAGCTCAAACTTAAACTTATAATAAACAGTACGTTCAACAAGGAGCGTTTATTGTATTGCCACATTTGCGTGCTTCCTTTATTGCTCTTGTCGATTAATTAACCACATTCATTTCTTTTTGTACAGCTTTATATTTAATTATGGCTGATTTATTAGTTGTTCTATTCCGTCAAAATTAAATACTTGCCGTACAGGATTAAATTTAATGACATGCTGTTATACTAGCGGGTAAGTTTTTAATAATAAGCTATCTGGTTTTAGCAGAGAGAAGAGGCCATCATGAAACAAGAAGCTGCGGATCCGTATGGCATGATTATGGATGCCATCGTTACTCAGGCATTGCCACCCAGCCAAAAAGTGTCAGAAAATATTCTGAGTGAGACTTTTGGTATTAGTCGCGCAATGGCGAGAAATATGATGGAACGTCTGGCAGCGCAACATTTTTTGGTCACGCTATCTCCTCGGATCACTCAGGTAGCACCGCTGACATTGCTCGAAATAAGGCAAAACTTTATGCTGCGACGCATGCTGTTGCCGGAGATCATTGCTGGCGCGTCTAAAGTTGATTTCGATAAAATAACGGCGTTGAATAAAAAAATATCCAGTCTGCTTCCTTTCAAAGATGACGAGACGGCGCTTGAGCTACTGAAAGTAAATAAAGAGCTTAACCTCACGCTATGTGAGCCTATTGGCTATCCATTAATGATTGACTGGGTGCGTCAATTAGAAGATACCGCTATGCGTATTTATTGGCTCTACATAAAAACTAAGGAAGCATTTCCTTATTCGAGTGATCAGCAAAGCACCATTATTGACGTGATGCGCACCGATGATCGCAAACGCATTCACGCCTGTATTAACGACATGATAGTGCAAACTGAAGAACGGGTGCTGGACGCTGTGTTCCAGAACAAGCAGTTTTACACTCAGGATCTAATTGTTTAGAGAGTTGGTTGCCAGTTGCTCTTGCCTGCGCCGGTGCAGGAGTATTCTGGCCAGGCCAACGGTTAGCAAGGGTAGAATGACTACCGCAATGTAGGCGTAAGAGAGTAGACCATAGCCGCTGGCAATTAGGCTGATAATGCCTATTTTGTTAGCTAAAAACGTAGCAATAAATAAAAAGCTGAGCGCTATAGCTGCCCGTAACCACTGTGGAAAGGCTTTGCGGTTCGTTTGAAAGGTTCCGGCAACGCGTTCGTTAATAGCGTGAATGACACCGGTACCCGTTTCAATAAAAGTGCCAAATAACATCACCTGAAACAGCACTAACAGCCAAACGAGATTAAGTGCAGATAACACCTGAGTGACAGGGACGGGCGCAGTCAATACGCCCGGATAGTTCGCCAACAAGGTTAAAAACACAAAAATTCCTGGCACTATGGCGACTACACCAGCCAATAAACCGGCACCGACCGCGTGTTGAGTTTTAACAAAGCGCGGTACAATAAATAGCACGGCAGCGAGAGCATTCAGGTTATAGGCTGCGTAACGTACACCATCGACAGCCCAGGCTCCCGTTATTGTTGCTGCATTAAAATGGCCAATAATTTCGTCATTAAAATTGGTGAACGTACTGGCGAATAGCGCTATGTAAGTCAAAAATAATAGCGCCGACCAGCCGACAAAAACACGTTCTATAAGCTTGCTACCGAAAAAGGTGAGTATGCCGACAAACAGCATTAGTGTGAGTACGCCAATTACCGCAGGAACGTCCAGTAGCTGGCTGATAATTTCGCCGGCGGCTGAGCCGAGTACGGCAAGTACCAATAAGGCTATTAATAAGTAAATAACTTCAAATAACCACCAAAAGCGACCGAGCAGAGCTTGAAAGAAGCTTTTGTAGTTGTAGCTTTTGGTAATGCGGGCAAACTCGAAGGCGACGGCTAAAACAGCGCCCCACACCAGACAGGATATGAGCATACCAAAGAAGCCGCCGAGCACGCCGTGAACTAAGAAAAATTCAGTTATTTCGCGTCCTGTGCCATAACCGCCACCAACAATAACCGACTGGAATACCAGGCCTGGTACCAGGTAAATACTAAACCCACGAATCCAACGATTATAATTCGGCATGTGCCAGCCTGGTTTGCTGCGGATAAAATTGCATCATCAGCTCTTTAATCAGAGTGTCGCACCCGGTGATTAACGGGTCAACACAGGGTAAACCTAATTCTTGTTCGAGTGCCTGCAAGTATTCCTCTCGCTTGTCCTGGTTCAGCGACGAGGTATTAACGCTGATACCAATACAACGGACGGTGGGGTTAACAATTCGGGCGCATTGCAAATGCAGATCGATACAGGCTTGCAGAGTCGGTAATTGATAGTCAGGGCAGGTACTAATAGTTTCGCGGGCGACATCGTGACAAACAATAATGGCATCAGGCTGTGAGCCATGCAGTAAACCGAGGCTGACCGCTGAAAATGACGGGTTAAAGAGCGACCCCTGACCTTCAATAATATCCCAATGGTCGGCATTATTATCTGGCGAGATGAGCTCTGCTGCACCGCTGACAAAGTCGCTGACTACGCTATCCACCGGCAGACCTTCGCCTGCTATCATAATACCGGTCTGGCCGGTGGCTCTAAACGTGGCGTCTATTCCCGCCGTGTTCAGGCCTAAACTGAGTTCCAGGGCGGTATATTTTTTGCCAACTGCACAATCGGTTCCAACCGTCAGCAGCCGCATTCCCCGGCGCTTCTTGCCTGTTGCGATAGGAAATTCTCCGGTGACCTGACGTATATTAATAATTTGCCCACTACTTTTTTGTTGAGCCTCTGCCAATTCGGGAATATTACTCAGGTTTGTATGTAGTCCATTGATAATATCCAAGCCTGCCTCCAATGCCTGCACGAAGGTAGGCAACCAGCTTGGTTTGACGCTACCGCCTACCGTTGCAACACCAATAACCAAGCTCTTTGCACCTTTAGCAATAGCCTCGGTGAGCGTTAATTCTGTAAGGCCAAGATCGACCGCACAAGAGGCTAGTCTAAGTTGTCCCAAAACGTCATCGCCGCACCACTTAGCAAGACCCGCTCCTGTCTTTACCAGCGTTTTATCCTCTACGTCGCCCAGGAAAATGACATAGGGCAACTTAATCTTCATAGTACTCATACGCTACCTGCCTTACTTCTTGAAATTTAACGATGGATTAAAATGAATACGAGACCGATACACCGATGGTACGGGGTTCCAGGGGAATACCCGTGATATCCACGACATCGCTGCCCGGTACGGCATTAGCGTTAAAGAAGGTGTAGGCCTTTTTATCCAGCAGGTTGTTCACGTACAACGTGAATAGCCAGTTATTCTTTTCAACGCCGGTGGTCAGGTTGATTGTGGTGAAGTCATCACTGGGTAAATTAACCGAGGGGTTTTCCGGGTCACCATTAACAAAGGCTGAGTTCATGCTGTCTTTATAGTTTGCGCTAGCGCTAATCCAGCCATTCATGTTGTAAGGCAGTTGGTAGTCGTAAAAAACGCTGGAGTTAAAGGTCCATTTTGGTGTGTTTGGCACCGTGGCACCTTTTAAGCCAAACAGTTCGGGTTCATCTTCATTCAATGTGCTTTCATTGTAAGCAGCCGCTGCTTTGAAGGCTAAGTTCGGCGTAATTTGGTAATCGAAACTGCCTTCCCAACCCTGCACCGTAATGCCGTTACGGGCGTTGCCGTCGGTACCAATACCAAAAAAGGTGACGATGGTCTGGAAGTTTTTCCAGTCAATGTAATAAAGTGCTGATTCATAGTTAAACTTGTCGTCGGCTAACGAACCTTTCACACCAACTTCATAGCTCCATAAATCATCCTGTTCGACAACTGGTTGTGAGAGTATTTCACCGGTAAAAGGGTTTCTCACACTTAAGTTCGACGAAGCTGGCCGGTAGCCGCTTGCGATGCGGGTATAAAACGAGGTGTCATTAGTTGGTCTGTATCGCGCTGTTAACAGGTAAGTTTCAACTGTTTCTTTGGCTGTTTCCAGTTCTTCAACAACGCTGCCGCCACCAAGTAGCGGACCTTCCTGAACAAAAATAAGTGACTGCTCAGTTTTTGATACTCGCAAGCCTGCGGTAACATCAAAATTATCGGTTAGGTAATAGGTATAGTTACCAAAAGCTGCGAGTTCGTTGTAGTCACTTGGGAACTCGGCGTTGAGTGCCAGAATATCTTGTGGCATGCCGGTTAAGCGTTGTGAGTTTTGGGTCGATTCATCTGAATAAAACAGTCCGACCAACCATTCATAATTTCCTTCAGTGGTCGATGTTAGTCGAAGTTCATGCACCGACTTGTCGGATCCCACATCGCGTGAGAGGGGAGCTGATTCGACACTACCAGCAGGTAGTCCCTCTAACTGTTCGATAATAGGTCCGTAAAGTGATACGACATCCTCCGCTGCAGCACCTTCATACTCCGCTTTACTGCTGGTGAAATCCAGCACTGCTCCTTCCATCTCGTAACTGGCGCTGACTGAGTATAAGGTTTGGGTCAGCTCATCGGAGCCATAGGCCGCGTCAGACAAAAATTCACCATAGGCTTCGTCTTTGTCGATAGAAGCAATGCGCACCGCGGAGCTTAAGTTAAAGGATGACTCCTGTTTCATTGCTTTCAGGCGAATATCAAACTTATCGGTTGGGGTGTAATAAAGATCGGCGGAATAGCCGTGGTTTTCGGAGTCGTTGGCATTTTCACGAATCAGTGAACCCGTTGCTGGACTCACCTGATCAACGTAGCCGCCGTTATCCTGAGAAAAGCCTGCTAAGGTAAGACCCAGCTTGCCTTCAATTAGCGGAAAGCTATAAAAACCGCGATACAGCTGGTTTAAATCGCCCCCTTTGGTTTGAGAGTAATCGACGGTGAACTTACCGCGTGAGTCGTACACTTCAGGTTTGTTAGTAATATAACGCACCGCTCCGGCAATGGCGGTTGCACCAAATAGTGTACCTTGCGGGCCCTTAACGAGTTCAACCCGGGCCACGTCTCCCAGTAAGCCGTCAAAGAATAAGCGACCGCCAGCGGCAAAGCCGGTGCTACTGGTCAGTGGTACGTCATCTAAGTATATGGCCGTTACCGGCGAGTCATTTTGTTGGCTTACACCGCGGGCACTAATAGAGCCGCGTCCTGCCTGACCCGTTGCACTACTGAAACTGAATCCCGGCGCTTCTTCAACCACATCGGATATGGAGGTTAAACCACGTTGAATAAAGGAGTCTGGGTCGACGGCATAAACTGCTGCGGGGGTATCTTGAATGGTCTGGACACGTCGGGAGGAGGTGACTTCAATGATTTCTAAACTGTCTTCCTCAACCGATTGTTTGTCATTTTCTTCTGCTTGCTGAGCCAAAGCGCTGACTGAAACGACCGACATACCATAAATTAAAATTCGAATACTACGGGTTAAGTAATTGATTTTGTTGTTCATAGGATACCTACTTTCACCTGTTGTTTATTATATTCTGGTTACTTTTTGGTGATTTTTTCGTTAATTATTCGTGATCATTACTGCCTTAGTGGTTAAACAATAATCAACAAAAAACATCTTGTACAGCTTTATTTTTAAATTTAACAGCCTTATAGTTCATCAAGAATGTTTTGATTCACTAAAGGAAAAACTATGAAGATCAGCGCGATTAAGCTGGCACTATTGAATGTCGAGATGCATCACGCGATTAAAACACCCATAGGTGTGATTGCTGCAGCCCGCAATGTGGTGGTGAAAATTGAAACCGATAGCGGCCTGTATGGCTGGGGTGAAACCAGTCCAATGTCAGCGATAACCAGTGACACACAGGAGAGTAGTTATGCGCTGGGGCAAGATCTGGCACGCCTGTTGGTGGGTAAAGACGCGTTAGCCATGGAAGATAATTTAGCGGTGTTAAGGCGCTACAGTGGCCGGGCGACCAGTATGATCTGCGCGTTTGATATGGCGATGTACGACTTAGCAGCCAAACAAGCAGGCATGCCGCTTTATCAATTTTTAGGTGGGCAAAGGCGGCCGCTGGAAACCGACCATACCATCGGCCATCAGGATTCGGTGCAAGAAACCGTAGCCATGGCAAAGCGCCTGGTAGCCGAAGGGTTCTCGACGATAAAACTGAAAACCGGCCGAGCTGATTTGATTGATGTGGAGCATGTTGCTGCGGTGCGTGAGGCAGTTGGTGAGACTATTAAGCTGCGTATTGACTGTAATCAGGGCTGGGATTACCCCATGACAATGGCAAACCTGCATTACTTAGAGAAGCTGGACATAGAGTACCTTGAACAGCCATTGCCTGCGTGGGACGTGGACGGCTTCGCGCAGTTGCGTGCGAATACAAGAATGCCCATTTGCGCTGATGAAAGCGTATTTAACCATATTGATGCGTTGCGTTTGATTAAAGCCGACGCGGTGGACTTTCTGAATATTAAGCTGGTGAAATCTGGAGGAATTAATACCGCACTGAAAATTAACAGTATTGCCGAAGCGTCTGGTGTGCGCTGTATGATTGGGTGTTTTGGTGAGAGCCGCTTAGGGCTTTCGGCAGCTGCTCATGTGGCCTGCGCCCGGCCAAATATTCAGTTTATAGATTTGGATTCTGCGCTGCACTATTGTGCGGATCCGGTTAAAGGCGGACTTGAATATGTTGCGAACGAGGGCGGTAAAATCGTATTACCTGACGGAGTAGGTCATGGTGCTGAGTTTATCGAATCGGAACTCGACCGCGCAATAACGATAAACTAGGGGCAGCACATGATTGATCCAGAAAACACCATGGCGCTATTGGCTTGCTTGCTATTGCTTGTTTTTATTGGCTACCAGAGCGAGAAAACCAAGCTGGGCAGCACACTCTCGGCACCCTTAATCATACTGCTGCTGAGTTTTGTGGTGGGAAATTTAGGTATTCTGCCTAATCAGGCACCGTTATACAGCACTATTCAAGCGGTTTTGGTGCCATTAGCTATTCCCATGCTGTTATTTAGCGCCGATCTGCGCCTGGCATTTCGCGAAAGCCGTTTTATGCTTATTGCCTTTTTGTTAGCTGTCGCATTTACTCTAATTGGTGCGGTGGTGGGTGCTTTTGCGATTGATATGGGAGCGGCAGAAAGCCAGTTGGTAGGAGTATTCTCCGCCAGCTATATTGGTGGCAGCGCTAACTTTGTGGCAACTGCGGCGGCGGTGAACTTTGCGGATTCATCGCTTTATACTGCAGCACTCACTGCTGATGCGTTGGGGGCTATGGTCTTTCTTACCTTATTGATGGCATTACCGGCGATAAATTTTGTCGCTGCTCGCTTTAAAAGTAGGGAGCGTGTCCGAACCGTTGACTTAAGTAAAGCCGGTGAGCAGGGAGATAATGGTATTCAGCCAGAAAAGATTTCAGAAGTCGGGGTCATTTTTTCCTTACTACTGAGCGCGGTCATTTGCACCATAGGTTTGTTTGTCGCTTCGCTACTCCCATTTTCAGGTATGTTCATTATTGCGATAACGCTGTTGTCACTGATAGTTGCTAACTTCATGCCCGCTATAGTCACCAGGAAAATTCAGTTTGATTACCATTTAGGAACCATTTTTATGTACGTGTTTTTCGCTACCATTGGGTTTGGCGCCGACTTAGGCGCAATGGTAGACGTAGCGCTGCCCATGGTGGCTTTCCTGGTTATTCTCGTTATGGTGCATATTATTTTGCTGGTTTGGCTTGGTGCCCGGTTCAGGTTCAGCCTGGCGGAAATGATGATAGCCTCAAGTGCTTGCATCCTCGGCCCGGCCGCCGCTGCGGCACTGGCTGCCAGTAAAGGTTGGCGTCACCTTGTCACCCCCGGTATGCTGGTCGGTGTGTTGGGTTATGCCATAGCCACTTTCATTGGTATAACGATTACTGCGGTACTGTCTTGAGTAAACAGGAGTAGCTTAGGGAGCAATCGGGCACCTCATCGCTACTATAATTCATTAGCGAAGCGTTCTACAGCGTTGACCACCTGTTTAGCTCCTTCCCGAATCTCGACAATGACGGCTCCCGACTGGTTGGCTAATTCCAGGCCTTGTTCTGCCTCCTCTCGGGTACTGGACATTTGACGCATCACCTCATCAGAGAGAGTCTGGTTTTTCTCGACGACTCTTACAATCTCTTCTGTGGCTTTACTGGTGCGGGCAGCCAGATTCCGAACCTCGTCGGCAACCACGGCAAACCCGCGGCCTTGTTCACCGGCTCTGGCGGCCTCAATAGCGGCGTTTAGTGCCAGCAGGTTTGTCTGCTCTGCGATGCCACCGATGGTTTGCACTATGGCGTTTATCTGCAGGGATTGTTTACCCAGCGCTTCAATGCTCTCGCTCGTCCCTTGCATTTGTCTGGCTATCTGCTGCATGGTTTCTACCGTTTTCTGAACCACAGCGGAGCCTTTTTGGGCGCTTACATCAGTTTGTTGTGAAACGTCGTAGGCGACGCTTGCACCTTCTCTTACCTGAGCTTCCCGTTCCACTTGGTCGGTGACCACGCTGGCAAATTTCACAACCTTAGATAAGTTGTTCTCGGCGTCGTAAACCGGGTTATAAGTGGCTTCAAGCCAAACTTCTTCGCCACGGCTGTCGACTCGTTTGAAACGGTCCGCTACGTACTCGCCGTTGTTTAGTTTTTTCCAGAAGGCGGCGTATTCGGGCGACTGAACCTCTTCTGGTGTACAGAATATACGGTGGTGTTTGCCTGCAATTTGTTCGAGCCGGTAGCCCATGGCCTGCTGAAACTGTTCGTTTGCGGTGATTACGGTGCCATCAAGGTTAAACTGAATAACCGCAGTGGAGCGGATCAGCGCATCAATGAATGCTTCACTCTCTTTTTTGCCTTCAACTGTTTTGGTTACATCGCGACCATATCCCTGTACATGGGATAGTTTGCCGTCAGCGTTTTGTATCGGAAGCCAACTGATACGAAGCCAGGCGAGGGAGTCGTCAGCACGCAAGTAGCGGTAGTCATCGCTTATCGGTGCGAGCTTTGCCACGGCCTGATTAAAGTCTCGAAAACAAGCTAGCTTCGGGACGTAAGCTGGTACAATCTCCGACATGGGTCGCCCTAACAGCTGTTCGCGCTGGTAGCCCAGAACATCAGCAAAGCTTTGGTTTACGGCAGATATGCAGAAGTCGGAGTTCAGTGTGATGGACAGCATGCCACGATCCATCTGGCTAGCCAGTTGGCGGAGCATCGCTAATTCTTTACGCTGATCTTCGAGTTCATTTTTGAGGCGGCGATTAAACATCTGGATATTCCAGCCAACAATAATCCATCTTTATCGGCAGGTCTAACCAGCTCTTGAGCCCATGGGCAAGAATACTGCATGGGTATGTAGTCTTTATTGTAAAAGATGTTGCTCCTGCGCAGGTGACTGCGTACTTTAAAATATTTGAAAATCGGCTTCACGGTGTCGAAACCTTATTATGAAACGACTGACAATTTTGACAGCTCTGGCCTCTTTATTGATCGCTGGTTGCGGGCATTACAACTATGCCGTAAAGCGGGATGGGTCACCTGTTCCCTATAAAAATAAGTATGCTGACAATGATGACAACCAGTACGAGTTTTACAGCACTCTTTATAAAGTTAACGCAGACAGTCGGTTTAGCGATCTGGTCGAGATTACGCATTTGAACGATGTGTACAATAGTCATCAAGGAACGCCGGAGTCGACCTGGAGAAAATCATTTTTAAGCTTCAATTTGAGTGATGAGTCCGGCGTAGAGGTGATACCCGAGTCGGTGGTTCTGGAGCACTATTCTGAATCGGGTGTACGCATCATGCCGTCAAAGGTTGAGTCAACGGTATCAAAATGCTCGGGTAAGGTGGGTTGCCGGGAGTCTGTTGTTCTGCACTACGAAAAGGGCATGCCTGAAAAGCTCCTGGAAAAAGTCAGTTTTAAGCTCATCATTAATGGACAAGAAAAGACGGTGTCTTATACGCTTCCACTGGAGTACAAATATCAATACTCGTTTTGGGACGTTATGATGGGAGTTTAAGCAACAGCTTAACTTCGAGCCCTTCCGGTTGATTACGTAAGTTAATGCTACCGCCGTGAGCTTCAACAATATCTCGGCACAGTGTTAAGCCAATGCCTGAGCCGTTGACTTTAGTGCTGTAAAAGGGGATGAGAGCATGTTCAAGTTGCTGGCGGTGAATTGATTGGATGCGGGAACTCTGTTCAAAACTCAGCTTATCGCGAGCCTGTTAGGCATTTATCATGCGACTGTAAGATCAAGCTTCTGAACCTTATCTAAACTTAAGTTTTTTCCAGCATGCCATAAATCGTACGCATCCTGCATCGCTAGCCAACTCTCCGGGCTTCTGCCTAAAGCTTTCGATAAACGCAACGCCATTTCAGGGCTTATGCCACTTTGGCATTTTAAAACTCTGTTTAAAGTGGATGGAGAAACATTTAACTTTGTAGCTAAATACCGGCAACTCAAGCCAAAAGGCTGCATATAGGTTGCTAGAATAAATTCACCTGGGTGAGCGGGGTCAAACATAATAGACATCAGTGATAATCCTCGTAATTAAGCAGATATACATGACCATCACGAAACTCGAAGGTTAAACGCCAGTTGCCACTAACCGCTATCGACCAAATATTTTTTCGACTACCTTTTAACGGGTGGAGTTTGTATCCCGGAATGTCGAGATCTGAAACTTTCATAGCGGTATTTAATGCCACCAACTGCATGCGTAATCTCGCAGTATGGCTCGCTTTAATTCCGCGAGTACTTCCACTTTCGAAGTAAAGCCTCAGTCCTTTGTGCTTGAAAGTTTTGATCATGAGCTCTTAGTGTAGCGTGTTGCGCAACGTTGTCAATTCGTGGTTTCTTTGTATTTTTTGCATACGCACCGTGTCTAAAAGCTTATTCACCTTCCACACCCTCCCGAATTCGTAAAAAGCTGGCAAAGCGTGGCACGTTATTCTTGGTGTAGCCGTGGTACTTGTAGGTAATAATACTGCCGACAGGCGGAGGGTTTGCGCGTTCAGCGTCGGTGAATCCGGTGCCAATAGAAAATTCAATGCCTTGCTGATTACGCACGCGCAGCGCACCGAGCATATCTGTATATTTGCCTTTGCCCGGTAAATGCGCAATTACCTCGGCCTCTTCGTCGAAATAGGGTTTTAATTTTAATAAAGCGTCACTTCTGCCGGATTGATGAAGCGCTGTAGCTAAGTGCAGCATCAGGCCTTCTGCACCATGCTCAACCATAGCTTTCAGGTGTTCGCTTAACTCATGATTGGAATGAAACCGCTGTTGTTGTACTGCTTTAATATGTTCAGCGTTTACTTGCTCAATTAACTTTGAGTAGTTTTTGTATCGTTCCTCAAAAGGTAGCTGTGCGTCAGGCATATCAAACACCATATACTTCACTTGCCGCCAACGGCTGTGCTTTGGTGTTTGGGTGCGCACAATAGAGCTTAGCACCTCAAAGTTTTGACGTTTTGTCCACAGTTCACCGTCAAGCCAAACGGCGGGTAGTGGTGCAGTAAACCATTCCGGAGCCGATATCAGGTTGCCTTGTCGGGTCAGTAGTTGCGAGCCTGTCCAAATGGCCCGGATACCGTCGTACTTTTCACTCACCAGATAGTCGCTGATGGGATTGGTTGTGTCCTGTTCGTACACTTTTGCCAGTTGGGTTTGTGTTGAGGCCTGTAACGCGGCTGCAGGAAAGGCACAAAAGACAGCGATAAAAAATACCGCTAAGTAAACGAAACGAATTTTAGAGAGTTCTGGCATCCTTGCCTCTTATTTTGGAGCGAATTGCAGCGCGTCTGCGCCATATGTCATAAAAAGACTAGCACTGCTTATTAAGTCTGGCTGCTTGGCAATGTCGTATTATGAGCTAAGCAAACCGATTTTCGCATTACATTATGAATCAAATACGCAAAAACAGCGTATAAGAAGGTGTAATTCGCAAAACGGTGGTTCTAATGTCAGAACAAAGTTCGAAACTTGTTATCTTCTTCGACGGTGGGTGTCCGTTGTGCGTGAAAGAAATGCGGCATTTAAGGAAACTGGATGAACAAAGAAGCATCCAGTTTGAGAATATTAACGAGCCGGATTTTAATCAGCGTTACCCTGCGGTAGACGTTGCTAAGGCTAACCAGTATTTACACGGGCAGATCCGTTCAGGTGAAATGATTTATGGCCTGGATGTAACCTATGCAGCCTGGTCGCAGGTGGGTAAAGGCTGGATGATCGCGCCTTTACGCTGGCCTGTCATTCGGTGGTTTGCCGATAAAGCCTACTTATTTTTCGCGCGATACCGCAACCGCATTTCCAAGCTATTAACAGGTAAAGAACGCTGCTCGCAGTGCTCGATTGACTGATATACTCTAACCGAAAGAATGATAACAAGAGTACTTTCGACATGAAAAAACAATATCTGGCATTATTGTTGGCGCCAATAATGAGCGTGGCAGCCGATGATCCCCCCAAAGTTAGTGCGCAAGAGTTTGTTAATTTACAGCAGGGAGAAACCGCCCATGAAGGCTTCCGCAGAGCTCACGCAAAAGGTATTTGCCTTAGTGGTGAGTTTCGTTCAAACGGACAGTTAGCCAGCTATTCAAAAGCGGCACTATTTGAAACGGGATCCATGCCTTTTATTGGGCGTTTTTCTGTTGCAGGGAATAATCCAACGGCTCCCGATTTAAAGGCACCGGTGCGCAGTTTGGCCTTGAGCTTTGCCATGAGCCCTACCCAGCAATGGCGGATCGCGATGAATACGCCCCCCGTTATGGCGGTTAAAGACCCGCATACGTTTTACCAGCAAATTCAGGCGATTCAGGCAGGCCCCAAAGCAATACAAGCGTTTTTTGCCGAACACCCTGAGAGCAATGACTTTTTAAGCTGGAAAGCGCAGTACCAACCCAGTGGGAGTTTTGCAGCCGAAACTTATAACAGCATTAACGCGTTTTATTTGGTGAATTCAAAGGGTGAAAAGCAAGCCGTACGCTGGACTATGCAACCGACGGTTTCAGTTTCTGCTGGCAATTTAGAAGGTGTGGATGCTCTGCACCAAGAAATTACCAACCGGGTAGCGAAAGAAAATGTCATTTTCGACTGGGTTTTTACGTTGGCAAATGAGAAAGATGACGAGAACAATCCTGCAAAGGCATGGCCGGACAGCCGTGAGCAGATTACGGCGGGGCAAATTGTTATTACCGGGGTAACGCCGCAGTTACAGGGCGAATGCCACGGTATAAATTACGACCCTCTGGTGTTACCAACTGGTATTGAAGCAACCCGTGATCCCATACTACGGGCTCGTTCCGCGGCTTATGCCGAGTCTTATCGGCGCAGAGCAAAAGAAGCGTTAATGGGCGAGCTGGAGGAACAGGGCAATGAGTAACACACAAAAATTTTCCTTGTCGATGCGCTTGTTTCATTGGGCTATGGCGGCTTTGGTTATTTCGATGCTGGCGGCTGGTCTATTGATGGTTCGTTCTTTAGAGCCTTGGCAGTTAAGCATTTTAACCGTGCACAAAGCTTTTGGAGTTGTAGCTGCCGTACTGGTTATTGCTCGTTTAGTGAATCGTTTGTTCCATCAAATTCCGGCACTACCCGGAGACTTATCAAGCTTGCAGAAATTTGTCGCTAAGGCTTCTCATTGGCTGCTTTATTTGCTGTTGTTCGCCATGCCAATTTCAGGGTATTTAATGCAGTACTTTGCCGGGCGTCCAATTGACGTATTTGGCTGGTTCCGCTTACCGGCTGCGCTTAATGTCGATATTGAGAACTATGCCATATTCCGGGAACTGCACGGCTGGCTGGCAATAGCACTTATGGCACTGGTTGCTTTGCACGTTGCTGCGGCCTTGCATCATCACTTTATTCGCAAGGACAAGGTTCTGAAAAGTATGCTTTAGTAGGTTATTGCCTAACGCTGTTTATATTGTGTTGGACAGTAGCCTCGTAAAACTCCCGCGGGGCGTAATTTGCGGTGTTTGGTATTGCGCCCCGACACACGTTCCCGCCACAAGCGGAAGCTGCCCGGCTTAAGTTGCGAGCGCATAAACTTCACAACCTGCTTTTCCTGCAGGCCAAATTGCTCTTCAATAGCTTCAAATGGCGTGCGGTCTTCCCACGCCATTTCTATAACGCGTGATACTTCAGATTCAGTCAGGTTCATAAACAGGCTACTTAGTTGTTTTTATTCAATTACGTTAGCCTTTGTGAATCAGATCTTTGTTATTCTGACGCTGCCTCTGTGGATTCACCTTTTCCCATTAAGTACTCAGCAACCGCTTGATAAGCCGGTAGCGAGGTTGGGTCAATCTTGGCATTTGCAGCGGTAGGAAAAGACGCTAACCTCACTATTACCATATCTACCGTTGGATCAATATAAATGGTCTGCCCATGAACGCCTCGTGCTGCAAAAGCTTCATGCTCGTTGTGTAAAACCCACCACATACTTGTGTAACTTCCGCCTTTTAGCGTGCTGTAACCTGCTTTAGCAAAAACCTCTTTATCGCCGCCGGCTTGTATGTTGGCGACCGCCTCTTCTGGAAATAATTGCTGATCGTTGATTCTTCCGCGGTTTAGCACCAACTGGCCAACACGTGCGAGATCACGCAGGCCTGCGCTAAGTCCGCCGCCTGCAAAGGGAGTTCCTTTTGCATCAACAGTAAAGTAAGCGTCTTGCTCAGCCCCTATTTTGCTCCAGATACGTTCAGATAATAGTTGGGTTAAATCTTTACCCGTGACCCGCGAAATGATCCAGCCAAGAGTATCAGTGTTAATCGTCCTGTAACCAAAGGCTTCTCCGTGAATGCCTTTTTGTCTGACGGTTTGTAGATATTCGAAATAGCCGTTCGGGCCTTTATATTCTTTGGGTTTCGGCAAGGGATTGGCAGCTTTTGAGTAGATCCATATATCTGCGTTTGGATCGGAGTAATCCTCGCTATAATCTAGTGCCGTGGTCATATCCATAACCTGACGTACAGTTGCACTACCAAAAGCACTATCGATAAGCTCGGGAATTATTGATGAAACTTTTACGGTATCGTCAAGCGCACCTTCTACAACGAGTATCTCTGCCAGCAGTCCGGTCATGGACTTAGTCATCGACATAGCAGCGTGTTTACCCCCCTCGTCCAGACACCCCGAATAGTGTTCATAAACAATTTTGCCTTTATGAAGTATAAGAATGCCGTCGGTATAATTTGCTCCAAGAGAGTCCCTCCACGTCATGGTTTGTTCCGTACCCATAGTGTTGAAAGTCACTGAATCGATATTTTTATCAATAGCGTATTCTAACGATAATGGAGGTTCGGATCCCTTTCTCACGCGTTTCGTCGGCATGAGTTCGCGAATATGACATACCGTCCAACGCAGCTTCGGAAAGCTAAAGAAGTCTGATTCAGGCTGCATGATGAGTTTCTCTGGCGATGGCGGGAAGCCTTGCATCCAGCCTAGCGTTTCTGGGTCAGTCGCTTTTGCATCGGAGTAGGAAGCTGTTTGCGCGTAGCTATGAGAACAAAGACTCACTAGCACCACAGCACCTGCAAATAAGCTGAACATTTTATGACTTAAGCATTTCATGAGAATCCCTTAATAGCCGAAACCACTTTGTTGTGGTTGCTCCTAATCTTAGTTGAGTCTAATAAGCTCTGCCATTAAATAGGTGTTGCATAGCAATTGATGTGGATCTTTAAAGTCAGGGGGCAACGAACCTTTATTTCATTTCTTTTTTTACTACACTTAATAATTAAGAAGTTGAGAAAACGCACTGACATTCTAACGATTAAGGAGGCTTTATGACCGGGCCAATGAATCCGAAAATTAAAAAAGACGAGCAGGATCTTAGCGAAGAAGAAAAGCGGAAGCTGCAGTCACAGCAGGACAAAGAAAATCAGAGCCGTGAAGACCACCGTCGGCCAAATTCAACTCATGACACTCACTCGCAGAAAGATAAGCAGATTGCCCCAGAGCAACGTGGCCGGGACTCTCAGTAATTAACAACTGATTGAGAAAGGAGGCAACCATGCCAGACGTTTGGCGCGACAAAGACGAGCGTATGTATCAGCATATTAAGCAGTCACAGCTGGATGACGGAAAGAGTGAAGACGAAGCAGAGGAAATTGCCAGTCGCACTGTGAATAAGCAGCGACGCGAGGAGGGGGTTACCGATAACACCACTACTCAGGGGACAGGTAACCCCAATACCCGTCTGGAAGAGCGCACTAAAGATGAGTTATACAATAGAGCGCAGCAGCTCAATATTGATAACCGCAGTCAAAAGAGTAAAGATGAATTGATTGAGGCTATAAGACAAAAGCAGTAGAGCTTTTAAGCTGACGTCTGACTGCTTTGGTGGTTTAATGAAAGCATTGTGACCGAATGAAGAAATGCCGACTATGCTAGAGCGCTTGATGAAGACACAAAGCTCAAGGATGAGGGATGAAGCGTGAATGACAAGCAAATTCAAATATTTGAGAGCCAGGATGGGCAGGCACAACTGGAAGTGGCTTTGGAACAGGATACAGTTTGGCTGAACCAGGCTCAGATGTCATTACTATTCGATACCTCGACCGATAACATCGGTTTGCACCTGAAGAATATTTACAGGGAAGGTGAACTGGAAGCAATGGCAACTACCGAGGATTTCTCGGTAGTTCGGCAAGAAGGTAAACGACAAGTCCGCCGTCGTGTAAAACATTACAACCTTGATGCCATTATTTCTGTGGGCTACCGCGTGAGCTCCAAACGCGCGACACAGTTCCGCCAATGGGCAACCCGAATATTAAAAGAGCACCTGGTTGAAGGCTACACTTTAAACCAACGTCGGCTGCAAGAGCGGGGCGTTGAGTTTGAACAGGCTCTGAATCTACTCAGTCGTACACTGAGCAACCAAGGCTTGGTATCTGAAGCTGGTGAAGCCGTTGCTCAGGTTATAAGTGAGTACGCTCGTTCCTGGTCACTGCTGCAAGGTTATGACGAGCAAGTTTTAGCGGAAATAGGCACCAGACAAAATGGTATGCAGGCTCTGGATCCAGATAATGCAGCCGATGCCATTCAACAGCTTAGAAAAACACTTATAGCTAAAGGCGAAGCCACTGAATTATTCGGACAGGTTCGTGGGATCGGGCTTTCCTCGGCATTAGCGACCATAGAACAAGGGTTTGCAGATGAGCTGTTTTACCCGAACATAGCCAGCCGTGCTGCCCACTTATTGTACTTTGTAATTAAAAACCATCCACTAGCCGACGGCAATAAACGCTCCGGTTCTTTCCTATTTTTGTGGTATCTGCGATTAAATCAGCATTTATTAGCTAAGCCCGTTGAGCGGTTGATTAACGACAACACTCTCGTGGCTCTGGCACTACTGGTAGCTGAGAGCTTACCAAATCAAAAAGAGCCGATGATTCGTTTGATAGAACACTTTATTCTGCTGAAGGAGCCAGCCGATAACTAAGGATTAAAGCTGACGAATGTCTGTTTTGGTGGTTTAATATAGCCACCAGTTTGGGAAATAAAGCAGTCAAATTGTCATGGCCGACACGCAGTACATAACCAAAAATCGTCTTTCGCAAGAAGTGAATAAAGCCCGCGTATGGGTCGCTATTATTGGCGCACCTATTGCGGGTTTTTTAATGTACAAATTACCAAATCTCTGGTGGATTGTCGGATTAATTTACCTCTTCAGTATTATTGGGGCGGCATCTACTAAGCGTTCGGGTGCCAGAGGCGAATTAAAAACACTGAAGCTGCTAAAAAAGCTCCCCGATAGCTATGTGCTGTTTAATCAGGTCGACGTACCCAATTCGCGAGCAAAACGCGGCTTCACGGAGCTGGATTTAATCGTGGTGGGCCCTAACGGTGTGTTTGTTGTGGAAGTAAAAAACAACAACTCTAAAGTAACGGGAGATGAGCAATCTTCTAATTGGGTAGCCCATAAAGTAGGGCGCAAAGGTGGCCGGTATACAGCCAAAGTTCGAAATCCAATAAAGCAGTTAAAAAAGCAAATACATGTATTGGCAGAGCATTTGAAGAAAAACCGCGCATCTACCTGGATAGACGGCGTTGTATTTTTTTCACACCGCAGCGCTCGGGTTAAGTTGTCTTCACCTCCCAGCGTGGCCATTCTTGAACGTAAAGGACTGGTCGAGTATATTTTGAACTATCAGCCCAAACGGGCACCTTCGAATATTGATGCCGTCGTGCAGCAGTTAGTAACGCTTAAAAAATGACAGATAAATGAATAAACACCTTAGCTTCAAAGAGAAACTTAATGAGCACATGCTAAAAATTCCTAAATGGATAAGATTGGCTTTGATCTTTCTTCCCTATTTTCTCTTGTTTTATTTTGAGTTGGGATTTTGGGGACAATTGTATGGGGCTATGCTTGTGTTGTTGGCTTTTTATATTACCCCTGACGCTTTTGGGAATCGGTCGCACAACCGAAGCGAAGTAAAAAATATGATGGCGTTGCTGGGTGTACAGGGTGAGCAATTGCGTGTAGGACTTGAGCAGGTGCCGGCTAAAAAGTTAAAGCGAGTGGCTGTTGGTGAATATGATAAAAACTCAGCTATTTTGAGTTTTCCTTTTAACTACCAAATTAGCCATCATTATGTGTTTCCGATTCAGCAATTTGACTCCGTTCAGAACTTCTTTAAGACGCATTACCCTCAAGTTGAGTTGATCACCTAATTCTTCACACCTTCGCCATCATTTGTTAACAAAAGCGTAACAAAGTTCTTTTAATGTGGCCTGGTGTGTGGTACTTATGAGTTGTGGTTTTTTTGTTAACAAACAGATTAACTGCAGCGCTAATACCATAATTAAAAAAGTTGTATCAAAAAAAGCAGAGGGTCATACCATGGATCATTCAGAAGAACTGCAAAAGGTAAATGACAAGTCTGGAAAGGGCCGCGCCGCAAAACGTAAATGGCGTGAAATAGAACAACTAAAAGAGAAGTACCGGTTGCGGGAAGAACTCTCTGAAATGGATTACTCGCTAGACCTCGATTTAGAAGAAATCGAATTATAAAAAAGAACGCCGTCTGGGTTACCTCAGACGGCGTTTTGCTTTTGGGCTTACTGCTCTTGTTTTTAGAAAGAGCTTAGCGAATTTGTGCCAGCATTTGTTTTAATGCTTTTGGCGCACCGGCTGCTATGTTGCCTGACTGAATGTAGTTGTGGCCACCCTGAAAGTCACTGACTATGCCACCGGCTTCGCGAACCAATAATTCGCCAGCCAACATATCCCACGGCTTAAGACCCATTTCCCAGAAGGCGTCGTGGCGTGCTGCCGCAACGTAAGCTAAGTCTAGTGCTGCTGCGCCTGCACGACGAACATCGGCACAGTGCTCAAACAACTTGCTGAACATTTCCAGGTATTCCGGTAAACGGTTTTTCATTTTGAACGGGAAACCCGTTGCTAAAATAGCGCCTTTTAATTCCACTTTAGGTGAAATACGTAAACGACGACCATTTAGCTGCGCACCGGCGCCGCGTGTAGCCGTGAATAATTCTTCGCGCATAGGATCGTAAACAACGGCCTGTTGAACAGAACCTTTGTGAAGTAACGCTATAGAGATACAAAAATGAGGGATACCGCGCATGTAATTGGTCGTGCCGTCTAGCGGATCAATAACCCACTGGAAGTCGTTTTCTTTTCCAGCCTGAGTACCGCTTTCTTCTGCGATGATGCCGTGATCAGGGTAAGACTTTTTGATTGTGTTGATAATAGCCTGCTCTGCGGCTTTATCCATATCAGTAACCCAGTCGTTCAAACCTTTTGATTCGGCTTCAACAGGACTGCCCTGGTCGAAATTTTTAACTAAAATTTTGCCGGCCGCACGCGCTGCGCGCACCGCAATATTTAACATCGGATGCATACCAATTACCTGTGCTGTAAAAGAACAATTTTCGGTCGCGGATCATACCAGTGTTACGGTATCATGCCAAACTTTTCCATAAGCCGAGAAAAACTCAAGGGAAACGCCATGCTTGATAACATTCGTATTGTTCTGGTGAATACGTCTCATACCGGAAACATAGGCTCTGTCGCCCGTGCCATGAAGACTATGGGGTTGTCTAAACTAACCTTAGTCGACCCTGTGCAGGAGCCTGACAGTCACGCATCGGCGTTAGCTGCGGGCGCAACCGATATTTTAGCGTCGGCGACTATTGTGGATACTTTGCAGGAGGCCATTGCCGACTGTGGTCTGGTTATTGCCACCAGCGCTCGTAACAGAACATTGGATTGGCCGCTGTTAGGCCCGCGGGAATGTGCAGCAAAGGTGTTAGAGGAAACCAGTCAGCATCAGGTTGCTCTGGTATTTGGTCGTGAAAACAGTGGATTAACCAACGAAGAGCTGCAGCAAAGCCAGTTCCACTTACATATACCAACCAACCCGGATTACAGCTCGCTGAACCTGGCTATGGCGGTGCAGACGGTGAGTTATGAGCTACGTATGCAGTGGCTTGAATCGAAACAACGTGCCCCGGAAAACTTACCCGAATACCCGCGCGCTGAGGATTTAGAACGTTTTTACGAGCATCTGGAGAGAACTCTGGGTCAAACCGGATTTATCGTTCGTCAGCACCCCGGACAAGTCATGACGAAGTTGCGTCGTTTATTTAACCGCGCTCGCCCGGAAGAAAATGAAATTAATATTTTACGTGGCATCTTAGCCTCTGTGGACAAATCAACAGGCAATACTTGACTAAAATAGTCGGGAATGTAGAATCTCAATACATTAACGATGAATTAAACAGCAGAGGAAACCACCATGCGCCTGACGTCAAAAGGTCGATACGCAGTAACAGCTATGCTGGACGTTGCGCTTTTTACGGCAAATGGTCCCGTGCCGTTAGCGGATATTTCTGAGCGTCAGGGAATATCTCTGTCGTATTTAGAGCAGTTGTTTTCGCGCTTACGTAAGCACGGGTTGGTGGACAGTGTGCGAGGTCCGGGTGGTGGCTATCGCTTGGGCTGTGCCGCAAGTGATATCTCTGTTGGTGCCGTCATTCATGCGGTGGACGAGTCAATTGATGCAACACGTTGTCAGGGTAAAGCTAACTGCCAGGGCGGCGAACGCTGTCTGACCCACTCTCTGTGGGAAGGGTTAAGCGACAGAATATCTGACTTTCTGGACGGTATTACTCTGGCCGAGTTGATGAAAAAGCAGGACGTGGGTGACGTTCTGAATAGACAAAATGCGTTGCATAACCACAGTGAAGAAGAGATTAAGTTAAACTCTCACCTATAATATTGCCTTTAAGTTGTCAGGAGCAAGCAAGTGTCTAAGTTACCCCTTTATTTTGATTATGCTGCAACCACGCCAGTAGACCCTGTTGTAGCAGAAAAAATGATGGGTTGTTTAACGCAGGATGGCTTGTTTGGTAATCCGGCATCGCGTTCCCATAAGTACGGCTGGCAGGCAGAAGAAGCTGTGGATATTGCCCGGAATCAGGTTGCAGATCTTATTAACGCCGACGCGCGCGAAATTGTTTTTACCTCAGGCGCTACTGAATCAGATAACCTTGCCATAAAAGGCGCCGCCCAATATTACTCAGATAAAGGCAAACACGTTATTACACTTCAAACCGAGCACAAAGCGGTTTTAGATACCTGCGCGCAGCTGGAAAAAGAAGGCTTTGAAGTGACTTATCTGGATGTCGGAACTGACGGCTTGCTGGATATGGATTTGTTCCGCTCAGCCTTGCGTGAAGATACGGTGTTAGTGAGCGTGATGCTGGTTAACAACGAAATAGGTGTGCTTCAGGATATAACCACCATTGGCCATTTATGTCGTGAAAACGGCACCATATTTCATGTTGACGCCGCTCAGGCATCCGGCAAAGTGCCAATGGATATGGCGAAATTACCGGTCGATTTACTGTCGCTTTCTGCTCACAAAATGTATGGACCTAAAGGCATTGGCGCATTGTATGTACGCCGCACTCCGCGAGTTCGGCTGCTTGCGCAAATGCATGGCGGTGGTCATGAACGTGGCATGCGCTCAGGCACGTTACCAACTCACCAGATTGTGGGTATGGGCGTTGCTGCGGAACTTGCCCGTAACGAGCTGGAACTGGAGCCGGCACGAGTTGAAAACTTGCGTCAGCGACTATGGAAAGGGGTTAGCCAGTTAGAAGGTGTAACTTTGAATGGCTCTGACCAGCAACGGGTTCCGCATATTACCAATATCAGTTTTGCCGGAGTTGATGGTGAACTGTTGCTAATGGCGTTAAAAGATCTTGCGCTCTCATCGGGCTCGGCCTGCACTTCGGCCAGTGTTGAACCCTCGTATGTGTTAAGAGCATTAGGCGTTGAACATGAGCTGGCAATGAGTTCATTGCGCTTTAGCATTGGCCGTTATACTTCCGAAGAAGACATTGACAGTGCGATAGAACTTATCCACCGCACTATCGGAACCTTAAGAGGCGCAGCTTAGTCTTTAAGCAGACCTGCAAAAGTTTTACGGAATTTAGCCAGCTTTGGTGAAATTACCGCCTGACAATAGGGGTTTTCCGGGTTTCTGGCGTAATAATTTTCGTGATAATCCTCGGCCGGATAAAAGGTTTCCAGCTTAGAGACTTCGGTCACTATCGGATCAGTAAAGGTCCGGTCAGCCTCAAGTTCAGCAATAATGTCTTCAGCTTCGCGTTTTTGCACGTCGTTATGATAGAAAATTGATGTGCGATATTGTGTACCCACATCGTTGCCCTGACGATTTACCTGAGTTGGATCGTGCAGAGTGAAAAAGATTTCTAAGATTTGACGGTAAGAGATCTGCTCCGGATCGTACTGGAGTTGTGCAACTTCGGCATGCCCTGTTTCGCCGCTGCAAACCTGCTCGTAAGTTGGGTCAACGGTATGACCGCCCGTGTAACCGGACTTTACTGACTGAATGCCCTTTACCTGCAAGAAGGCTGATTCAACACACCAGAAGCAACCTCCGCCAAGAGTGGCTTGTTCATATTCGTTGTTCGCCATGTCAGAACTCCTTATCGTCAAATAGACGTCTATATGGCTATATAAGTTCACTCATCCTAGCTGAGAATGAATGAAAAAACAATCACTGGGTATTCGATTTCTGCGCCGATCTCACGTATAATCCGCGCGACTGATTTATCCCTTAATTTTATTGGAGTTTATAACCATGGCTTTAGAGCGCACTCTATCAATTATCAAGCCTGATGCAGTTGCAAAAAACTTAATCGGCGCTATCTACAACCGTTTTGAATCTGCTGGTCTTCGCATTGTTGGTGCTAAAATGATGCACTTAAGCAAAGAACAGGCAGAAGGTTTCTACGCAGAACACAAAGAACGTCCTTTCTTTGGTGCTTTGGTTGAATTCATGACTTCAGGCCCTATCGTTGTTCAGGTTCTTGAAGGTGAAGACGCTGTACGTAAAAACCGCGACATCATGGGTGCTACGAATCCTGCAGAAGCACTGGCAGGAACTATTCGTGCCGACTATGCTGAAACTATAGACGAAAATGCGGTACATGGTTCAGATGCAACTGAATCTGCTGCACGTGAAATCTCTTACTTCTTCAGCGACGAAGAAGTTTGCCAGCGCACTCGCTAAGACTGTATTTGAATGTAGCCTGATGTTCTTAGGTAGCCTGACGTTTACGTCAGGTGAGATCCTGATTTAAACGTCAGGCTACAAAAATGTCGAGGCACATCAGAAAACCGGAGCTTTATGACCAACGCAATAGATAAAAAAGTGAACTTACTCGACCTGAATCGTGAGGGAATTAAAGAGTTCTTTCGTGAGATGGGTGAGAAACCATTTCGTGCTGAACAGGTAATGAAGTGGCTGTATCACTTTTGTGTCGATGACTTTGATGAGATGACCAATCTTAATAAAGCATTGCGTGAAAAGCTCAAGCAAGTCGCTGAAATACGCGCGCCTGAAGTTCGTGAACAGCAGCAGTCATCGGACGGCACTATTAAGTTCGCTATGACCTTGTTTGACGGTCAGGACGTGGAAACAGTGTGGATACCCGAGGGGGATCGCGCTACTTTGTGCGTGTCCTCTCAGGTTGGTTGTGCATTAGAGTGTACTTTCTGCTCAACAGGGGCTCAGGGCTTTAACCGTAACCTCAGTGTGGCGGAAATCATCGGTCAGGTATGGCGGGTGAACCAGCTTTTAGGTGCTTATGGCAAAACCGGAATTAAACCCGTAACGAACGTTGTCATGATGGGCATGGGTGAACCATTGCTTAACTTAAACAATGTTGTTCCGGCAATGGAGTTAATGTTGGATGACCTGGGTTTCGGTTTATCTAAACGCCGCGTTACTTTAAGTACTTCAGGTGTTGTTCCTGCGTTGGAAAAATTGCGTGAACGCATTGATGTGATGTTGGCTATTTCGTTGCATGCGCCAGACGATGAGCTGCGCAACGAAATTGTACCTATTAATAAGAAGTACAATATTGAAGAATTTCTGGCATCGAGCCGTCGTTATGTTGAGCAGTCAAAAGCTCAGCGTAAAGTAACGGTAGAGTATGTCATGCTGGACCATGTTAATGATTCAACCGATCAGGCACATGCGCTGGCAAAAACCTTAAAAGACACCCCGAGTAAAATTAACCTTATTCCATTTAACCCTTTCCCTGGCTCGGACTACGGACGCTCCAGTAATTCGAGAATTGACCGTTTTGCCAAAGTGCTTATGGAGTACGGTTTGACGGTAATGGTACGGAAAACTCGTGGGGATGATATCGATGCAGCTTGCGGGCAATTAGTGGGCGATGTCATCGATCGTACAAAACGCATACTGAAACGTCAGCAGAAACAGCGTGGTGGAGAGGCAATAGCTGTAAAGACCACGTAAATTTACAGAGTCGCAGGCACAAGGAGTGTGATAATGCGAACCGCTTTATTATTGATAGCCGCAGCGCTATATGGTTGTACCGCTAACCCTGAACAGTCGGTATCTGTGGGTAATGATGTACGGTTGCAGCTTGGACTTGCTTATTTGGCGCAAGGGAAATTGAAGCTTGCGTATCCGCATTTGCAAACCGCATTGACGAACAACCCCCTGTCTCTGGATGCCAATCTTGCCTTAGGGCAATGGTATTTAGCGACAAATGACGTTGATTCAGCTTTGTCACTTTACCAACAGACATTATCATGGCAACCTATGAGCGGTGCATTGTACAATAACTATGCGGTTGCACTGTGTGTGGCTGGTGACTGGAAAAAAGCACTCAGGTATTTTGATAAAGTGGCATTGGATCCAGCGTATCCACATCATGCCAGAGCTGAGGCTAATAGAGCCGAATGTCTGGCACAGGTAAGTCACGACGCAGCTCAACCATAACAGGGAAACCCCTTACAATCATGACTGCTGAAAACGAATCAACACAAGATAACAAAAAGCCAGAAGCGGAAGCGGCACAAGAAACAGAGCAAAAGCCGAGTAAAGGTCCTGGCGAAATTCTGAGAGAAGCCCGTGAAGCCAAAGGTTTAGAGCAACGCGAGGTTGCAGACCAGTTGCGTTTGCGAAAGCAGATTATTGAATTGCTGGAAGCTGATGATTATTCAACTTTTTCTACGGCAACCTTTATTAAAGGCTATTTGCGCTCCTACGCTAAACTGCTTGATTTAGACGACACTGAGTTGTTTGAAGCTTATAAAGCCAGAGGCTATAAAGAAGTTGAAAGCAGTCAGATGCAAAGCTTCTCAAGACGGAAAAAGCATGAAGAGAGCGACAACCGCTTAATGTTAATTACTTATGTGGTTATCATTATTGTTGTGGCCTTGGTTATTTGGTGGTGGCAAGAGCCGGATCTTGGTTTTAGTGAAGGCGAAACAGGTACTCAGGGAAGTTCAGAGATTTCCCCGGCAGATACTGACGGTGAAGCTGGTAACCTTGGTGAAATTGAAATTTTAAACCAACCGACAGAACCACAAATTGAGCCGAATGAAGATGAAGCTATATTAGAGTCAGAAGTTGAAGCTGATGACACTAATGTTGCGGTCGAGTCGGTACAAGAGCCCGTTAGTGAAAGCGGCGAGAATAACGACGAATCGCAGGCCGCTAACACTGAGTCGGCGGCTAATGATGTTAGCGATACCCAAGAGTTACCAACTGAAAGTGTCGAGCAGACAGATAACCAAGCTGAAACTTCGGTCGAGTCAGAAGCTGTTGAGCCGTCGCCGCAACCAGAAGCTGTTTCAGCCAGCCTGGTGTTAGAGTTTAACGAAGAATGTTGGGTTAAAATTGATGATGCTTCCGGTGAAACTCAGGCTGTTGGTGTAAAAGCTGCGGGCTACCGTATGCCGGTTCCGGGCGAAGCACCTTTTTCAGTAACACTGTGTAAACCTGAAGCTGTTAATGTCAGCTTTAACGGTAATGCCTTTAATATGGACCAGTTCCGGACTGGTCGTGTCGCGCGCTTTACCGTACCGTCAGAAGAGCAGTAGAGGTCAATTTAAGGTTATGATGCACGAAAATCCAATTAAACGCCGCCCTTCCCGCCGCTTGTATGTAGGTAATGTGCCTATTGGCGATGGCGCACCGATTGCTGTGCAGTCCATGACAAATACCGAAACAACCGATGTTGATGCGACCGTAGCGCAAATCGAAGCCCTGGCTCAAGCTGGTGCCGATATTGTTCGTGTGTCTGTACCAACAATGGAAGCTGCCGAAGCTTTTAAGCAAATAAAGCAGCGCAGTCCAGTGCCTTTAGTCACTGACATTCATTTTGATTACCGTATTGCGCTTAAAGTTGCCGAATATGGCGCGGATTGCCTACGTATTAATCCGGGCAATATTGGTCACGAAGACAGAATTAAAGCCGTAGTAGATGCAGCACGTGAACGCAACATTCCAATTCGTATTGGGGTCAATGGCGGTTCGCTGGAAAAAGATCTGCAAGAAAAATACGGGGAGCCGACAGCTGAGGCGTTAGTAGAATCGGCAATGCGGCATGTCAATATTCTCTATAAGCTGGACTTTTACGATTTTAAAGTCAGCGTTAAAGCTTCCGATGTATTTTTAGCCGTTGAATCCTATCGTTTATTGGCGAAAGAAATTGATCAACCACTGCATTTAGGTATTACCGAAGCCGGTGGGAAACGCAGCGGCGCGGTGAAATCATCCGTTGGTTTAGGCATGTTGCTGGCTGAGGGTATTGGTGACACGCTACGGGTTTCGCTCGCTGCCGACCCGGTTGAAGAAATTAAAGTAGGTTTTGATATATTAAAGTCACTGCGTATTCGCGCACGGGGTATTAATTTTATTGCCTGCCCAAGTTGTTCCAGACAAGAATTCGATGTTATTAACACCGTTAATGCCTTAGAGGAGCGTCTGGAAGATATTACTATTCCAATGGATGTTTCAATAATAGGCTGTGTGGTTAATGGCCCGGGCGAGGCTCTGGTATCGCATGTCGGCCTTGCCGGTGCGAAAAACAAAAGTGGCTTGTACATTGGCGGAGCACGTCAAAAACTCCGGCTGGACAACCAAAATTTAGTGGATGAACTGGAAGCTCAAATTCGCGAACAGGTTAAGTTCATTGAAGCTAATAAAATTGACGTAAAAGAAATTAACGGTTGATTTTACCCGCATCGACAAAGTCCCTATAATACCCGCTTATTTTCTGTATCGATAACCAGACGAGAAGGTTCCGTGGCGAATACAATCCAAGCAATTCGTGGCATGAATGATTTGTTGCCAGAGCAGAGTCCGGCCTGGCAACAGGTTGAAGCAGTAATACGGCGTGTTGCTGCAAGCTACGGGTATAGCGAAATCCGCATGCCGGTGCTGGAAAGCACACAACTGTTTAAACGCTCTATTGGTGAAGTTACCGATATTGTTGAAAAAGAAATGTATACCTTTGATGACCGCAACGGCGAAAGCGTGACCTTGCGCCCAGAAGGGACAGCGAGCTGCGTGCGTGCGGGGAATCAACATGGTTTGTTGTACAACCAAATTCAGCGGTTGTGGTATATGGGCCCTATGTTCCGTTACGAACGCCCGCAAAAAGGTCGCTATCGCCAGTTTCATCAGTTTGGTATTGAGACCTTTGGTTTAGATAGCGCCGATGCTGATGCGGAAGTCATTCTGCTTTCAGCCAGATTATGGCGCGAGTTTGGTATTGCCGATCAGGTCGAGCTGCAACTGAACTCTCTGGGATCTAATGAAGCCCGGGCGAATTATCGCAATGCGTTAAAAGCTTACTTGTCTGGCTATGAAAGCGAGCTGGATGAAGACAGTAAACGCCGGCTCGAAAGCAACCCATTGCGTATTCTGGACAGTAAAGACGAAAATACTCAGAAGATTCTGGAAGGTGCACCTAGTTTATCTGAATACTGGGACGCTGAATCTAAAGAGCATTTTGAGCAATTAACGGCTCGCCTGGAAGCGGCTGGTATTTCATATACTTTAAACGAACGTTTGGTTCGTGGTCTGGATTATTACAACCGTACCGTGTTTGAATGGGTTACCACGGCTCTGGGCGCTCAGGGTACCGTTTGTGCCGGCGGTCGTTATGACGGGCTGGTTGAACAGTTAGGTGGTAAGGCAACGCCGGCGGTCGGTTTTGCGATGGGCATGGAACGCCTGGTACTGTTGTTACAAGAACAAGGTAAGCTGACCCCAAGACGAGTGGTAGATGCTTACTTAATGCCGCTAGGCGAAGAAGCGGAACTAAATGCCCCGCGAATTGCCGAACAGCTGAGAAATGAGTTACCGGAACTTCGACTGGTAAGCCACTGTGGTGGCGGTTCTATGAAAAAACAAATGAAGAAAGCGGATAAGTCGGGTGCACAAGTGGCACTGATTATCGGTGCAGATGAAATCGCTCAGCAGCAGGTAACCGTAAAACCGTTACGAACTGCTGAAGAACAACAAACTCTGGGCTGGCAGGCACTTATTGAGTTTCTGCAGCCGCTGACAAGAGGGTAGTCAGGTGGATAATACCGAAGAACAACAAGTAGAACGTTTAAAAGAGTTTTGGAAAGAACACGGTAAAGGTATTGTTGCCGGTGTGGTAATTGGCTTTGGTTTGTTTTATGGCTGGCGTTATTATGATCAGCATACGCTGGAAACTCAGCAGCGTGCTTCAGCAAACTATGAGCAATTGACGGCCGAGCTCTCCGAAGGTAGCGAAAATGCGGTACTGAAAGCGCAAGAGTTTGTTAGCGAAAACCCTGAAAATGTTTACGCGCAGTTGGTGGCTTTGCAGTTGGCTCAGCACGCGGTGGAGCGCGCTGATTTAGCAACGGCGGTTACAGCACTGCAGTCGGTTGTCGACAGCGCTGAAGATGAAAACATGTCGGCCTTAGCCAGTATCCGCCTAGCTCGGGTATTAATTGCTCAGGAACAGCTTGACGCTGCTTTAAGCTTGGTTAAGAAACCTTTGCCAGAAGCTTATGCGGGCTTTGCCGCAGAGCTTGAAGGCGACATTTTGGCTGAGCAGGGTAATACCGAAGAAGCTCGTGCCGCATACGAACGCGCATTGCAGGCTGGTGAGTCATTGACTCCGGCGCTGCAAATGAAACTCAACAGCCTGGTTAAGTCATAATGCAATTGATTAAACGCTTTACCAAAGGCAGTTTGTTATTGACTGCTGCAGTTCTTGTTAGTGGTTGCTCCATTTTCGGTGACGATGATGAAGAGCCTAAGTTTGCTGTACTTCAGCCTATTTCCGAGCAAGTACAAGCAAAAGTTTTATGGGACGCCTCTGTCGGAAGCGGTATTGGTGAGCACTTCTCCCGACTGAATCCTGTGGTTGAATATGGCAAGGTTTTCGCCGCTGACCGAAATGGCATCGTCAGCGCATTTGATAAGTCCACAGGTGAGCGCTTGTGGCGAATTGATTTGCGTCAGCGTATTAGATTTGATGAAGCAACGGATGAAGGCTGGTTTAGCGGCTTATTTGCTAGCCCATTCCCGGCGCGCATATCTGGTGGCTTAGTTGCTCAATATAATCGTGTTTTTCTTGGTACTGAAAATGGTGATGTTGTTGCTTTAGATGCTGAGACTGGCGATCTTGTTTGGCATACAGAGGTGAATAACGAGGTCATGTCAGACCCAGCCGTCGGCGAAGGTCGTGTTGTTGTTCACACTGGAGGTGGAAAGGTCATTAGTCTGGATGCCGAAACCGGTGAAGAACAATGGGAATATGAGTATCAGACCCCCATGCTGACTGTTCGTGGTGCCTCCGCTCCGGCGATTATTAGTGGTGGTGTTGTAGTTGGTGATAGCAACGGTTCCGGTATGGTGCTAATTGCAGACAGTGGGCAGCAAGCCTGGAGTCAGCCTATTGGTAAGCCCAGTGGAAGTACAGAACTGGAACGTTTAGCCGACGTTGACGCAAGACCCGCTACGCAGGGAACTACCCTGTATATGGTTGCGTTCAACGGAGAGCTGGTCGCGCTTGAACTCATGAGTGGCGAAGTGCGCTGGAAACGCGACTACAAAGCGTTTGAGAACATGTTGGTGACTAGTGGCCGAATTTTCTTAACCGATGTGAACAGCCACGTATACTCACTTGACCAGAGCGGTGGTATTGAGCGTTGGAGTAACACTGAGCTGTTTGGGCGTAAGTTGAGCGCACCGGCATGGCATCGCGGTAATATTGTTGTTGGCGATTTTGACGGCTATCTGCATTGGTTAGATAGCGAGACCGGCAACATTGTGGGTCGTTATGAAGTTGGCGGCGATGGAGTCTATGTTGCTCCTGTCGTAGATAACAACATTATGTATGTACAAACTCGGGACGGTGATATCATCGCGCTCGATACTCAATCAGGAAATGAATAAGAGATGTTACCTGTTGTCGCGCTGGTTGGGCGCCCAAATGTGGGGAAATCCACGCTTTTTAATCGTTTAACGCGGACTCGCGACGCACTGGTAGCGGACTTTCCCGGGTTAACCCGGGATCGTAAATACGGTCAGGCAAATTACGACGGTTATCAATTTATTGTTATTGATACCGGTGGTATTCATGGTGATGAAGAAGGCATTGACGAGGAAATGGCAAAGCAGTCACTGCTTGCTGTTGACGAAGCCGATGTCGTTCTTTTCATGGTCGATGCGCGTGACGGAGTCACCGTTGGCGATCAGGCCATTGCCGACCATTTGCGTAAACAGAATAAGAAAGTTTACCTGGTCTGTAACAAAATTGACGGTATAGATGCCCATTCGGCAATGGCCGACTTCTATTCGTTATCTTTAGGCGAACTTTACGGTATTGCGGCGGCTCACGGTCGTGGGGTTGAGCAGTTACTAGAGATTTGCTTTAAGCCAATAGCGGAAGAATACCCAGATGTTATCGTCCCCAAGGACGTTGAGTCTGAAGAGCTGGAGCATGATGAAATTGACTACGACAAACTGCCATTAAAACTGGCTATTGTCGGTCGTCCGAACGTCGGTAAATCAACCTTAATCAATCGTATACTGGGTGAAGAGCGGGTTGTCGTTTATGACATGCCCGGCACTACTCGCGATTCCGTGTATATTCCTATGCAGCGGAACGAGCGTGAATATGTTCTGATTGATACCGCAGGAGTCCGTCGTCGTGGGCGTATTGGTGAGGCTATTGAGAAGTTTTCGGTGGTTAAGACCTTGCAGGCAATTGAAGACGCAAACGTTGTTCTTATTGTGGTTGATGCACGCGAAACCATCAGTGATCAGGATCTCAACTTAATTGGCTTTGCGTTAAATGCCGGTCGTTCAATTGTTATAGCGGTGAACAAGTGGGATGGTTTGCAAAATGACCACAAAGAAGAGATAAAGCGCGAGCTGGATAGACGCTTAGGTTTCGTCGACTTCGCCCGCTTGCATTTTATCTCCGCACTGCACGGTACGGGCGTTGGCCATTTATTTGAGTCGGTTGAAGAAGCTTACACCAGCGCAACGCAACGAATTAGTACCTCTAAGCTTACGAAAATAATGGAAATGGCGCAGGAAGAACATCAGCCGCCGTTGGTTAGTGGTCGCCGGGTGAAACTTAAATATGCGCACGCGGGTGGCTATAATCCACCGCGTATTATTATTCATGGTAACCAGGTAAAAGATTTGCCGGGCGCTTATCAGCGTTATTTAATTAACTACTTCCGGAAGTCTTTGGGCGTTATGGGTACGCCAATAAAAGTAGAATTCCGTGAACCGGTTAACCCGTATGAAGGTAAGAAAAACCAGCTTACTTTGTCGCAGCAGCGAAAACGCAGACGCCTGATGAAGTTCCTGAAAAAGAAAAAGTAGTTTTAAACGAGAAAAGCCTGCTAATTATGCAGGCTTTTTTGTCTCTGTTAATTGAAGTCTGCCGGCGCAAAGCGGTACTCGGTCAGGCAATAATCACACCTCATCATAATTTCGCCTTCCTCGGCTAAAATTTCCTGAATTTCTTCCGGGCTTACTGAAGCCAATGCCTCTAACGTACGTTCACGCGAGCATCCACAAACAAAACTGACGGATTGCGATGGATATAAATGCACTTTCTCTTCGTGATACAAGCGGTGCAGTAACTCTTCTGCGGGTAACGTATAAATTTCCTTGGCGGTAATTGTATTGGTCAGAGTTGCCAGATGTTCGAACCCGGTTAAGTCCTTCCCGGTAGCGGGCAGGCGCTGTAACAACATGCCTGCGGCGTGTTCGCCATCGGCGTGTAACCAAACCCGGGTGTGCAATTGCTCTGACTGTTCGAAGTAGTTTTCTAGCATGGCAGAGATGGAGTCGGCATCCGCGCTGACAACGCCCTGATAACGTTCACCAGTATCCGGGGTTAAGGTAATGACCAACTGACCCTTTCCTATCATCGATTGTAAATCCGTTGCACCAAGCTCGGATTTTAATCGTGCGATGCCTCTTAACTCTTGATTATGATTGCCATTAACGGCAATAAAGTTAAGAGGCCCGTCGCCCTGAAGTTGCACTGCAATATGGCCTTCAAACTTTAAAGTGGCGGTTAGTAATGATACTGCTGCCATCATTTGCCCAAGCAATTCCTGAACAGGTGCAGGATAGTCATGACCACGGAGCAAGGTTTGATAGCTGCTGGTCAACTGAACGAGCTCACCCCGCACATCATGCTCTTCAAAGGTGTAGCGTGACAATTGGTCAGTTGGGTATTCCATGGGCACTCCTGTTTATCGACAACAAGCGGTTTACTCACCGCTGTCTTTCATTCTGATAAGTTGACGGCGCTGTTTCTTATCTGGCCGTCCATCCGGGTGCGGATTATACAACGCATTAAGTTTTCTTGCTTCCGCATTTTTTTCGCGCTTTTCTACGCTCTCAGGAGTTTCCCTGTAGAGTAATTGCGCCTCGCTGGCGCCGCGGCGTTGTTCACTTAACTCCATGACTTCAACTTCTTTTGTATCGAAGCCCTGCCGCAAAGTGATAATAGCGCCAACCTGCACAACCTTAGAAGGCTTGCTACGTTGCCCATCATAATGTACTTTGCCTGACTGAATCATTTGTCGGGCAAGTGCTCTGGTTTTGTAGAATCTTGCTGCCCACAGCCATTTATCCAGACGAATGGGACTTTCTTTTCGAGTTTTTGTCATAAAAACGCAACGAATTCGTTATAAACTTTGTGTTAACCGATTGTTGACTCATGTCGCCTGCGCTAGAATGCATGAATCGCCTTTTGTCAGTGTAACAAGAATAAGAATAAAGTGACTGCCCGACTCCAACAAATATTTAAAGATACTCAAATGTGGCGCCGCTTAATGCAAGCGCTAACGGCTTTCGCATGGTTTTTGGTTGCGGTATTGCTGGCTCGGTTTACCTGGTCACTAATTAACCCTGCAGAGCCCGACGACAGCGCAGTGTTACCTATAGTTACGGTTGACTCTACTGCAACTGGCTCGATGAATTTAGAGACTTTAACAGCGCTGAATCTTTTTGGAGCAGCAGAGCGGGGAAACCGTTCTGAAAGCGTTCAAAATGCGCCGAAAACATCATTAAACGTCCGTCTGATAGGCGTATCTGCCAGTTCTAACCCTGAACGTTCTGCGGCTATTATTCAGCAAGGCAGCAAGCAACAAACCTACATTATTGGTGAGAGCCTTGGCAGTTCATCTGTGACTGTAGAAGAGATTCATGCAGATCGCGTTATTCTTGATAATAACGGCCGATTAGAAACTTTGAAAATGGAAGACATTGGTGAAGACAGGCCTGCACTGTCTCTAATTGTAGGTGACTCAGATAACAGCGGTGCGCTGGTACCTGTCGATAGTGATGACAGCAATCCGGTTAATGATGATGCAACTGTCGAACAACAGTTGGCACAGGTTGCTGATAATCCTTCGTCGTTACTCGATTACGTGAATATTTCGCCAGTACAAATTAATGGCGAGTTAAAAGGATACAAACTGAATTCAGGCAAGAACCCCGAGTTATTTCGGGATGCTGGATTCCAGAACGGTGATCTTGCAGTGGCTATTAACGGGTTCGATTTGACCGACATGGAGCAGGCCATGCTTGCTAGTCAGGAACTGTCGGAACAAGAGCGGGTCACCATAGAAATTGAGCGCGGCGGTGAAAGGATGGAACTGTCGTTTGAGCTACCGGTAAAACAGGATAATTGATATGACAGTGGCAAAGAGTGGCTTAAAAGCATGGTTGGGAGCTCTCGGTTTGGCATTAACACTGATGAGTTCACCATTAAGCAGCGAAGAATATGCCGCCAGTTTTAAAAATACTGATATTAACGAGTTTATTCAGGTTGTCGGCCGAAACTTAGGCAAAACCATCATTATTGACCCTAACGTGCGGGGTAAAATTGATGTGCGCAGCTACGATGTGATGGATGAAGAGCAGTACTATCAGTTTTTTCTTAATGTTCTTGAGGTCTACGGATTTGCCACCGTTGAAATGGAGTCCGGCGTCCTGAAAGTCATTCGTGATAAAGACGCAAAAACCTCTTCGCTGCCTGTTATTGGTAGTGACACAAAACTTATGGGCGACACTATGGTGACCCGGGTTGTGCCGGTAGAGAATGTCTCCGTAAGGGAGCTTGCTCCTTTATTGCGTCAGTTAAATGATCAAAGCGGTGGTGGCATGGTCGTCAGTTATGACCCATCAAATGTGATCATGATGACCGGGCGCGCTGAAACAGTGCAGCGTTTAGTTGAGATTATTGAACGGGTAGACCGGGCTGGCGATCAGGATGTTGATATGATTAGCCTGGAGTATGCGTCAGCCAGTGAAATTGTTCGTATAGCTCAGTCGCTGTTCGAGAAAAATAATGAAGGCGTACCGGCATTGCTTATTCCTAAAATTGTTGCCGACGATCGTAGTAATAGCGTTATTGTTAGCGGTGAGCCCCGTGCCCGTGCCAGAGTCGTCAAGCTGATTAAACAGCTTGATCAGGACTTAAAAACCGAAGGTAACACTCGTGTTTTCTACTTAAAGTATGCGAAAGCGCCTGAAGTGGTTGAAGTGTTGAAAGATGTCAGCCGTTCTATTCAGGCTGAAGTTGAACAACAGTCAAGTAGCGGTGGGGCAACTCAGCGCCGTCGTACCGGAGGTGATGAAACGGTCAGTATCAGCCCGCATGAGCCGACAAACTCAGTGGTCATTACCGCCCAAAAAGATATGCTGGCGTCGCTGGAAAAAGTGATTCACGACTTAGACATTCGCCGTGCTCAGGTTCAGGTTGAAGCCATTATTGTTGAGATTATGGAAGGCGATAACGTTGACTTTGGTGTGCAGTGGATCAGTGAAGACGGCGGTATGGTTCAGTATAATAATGGTAATCAGGTACCTATTGGAAGTTTGGCTGCGGGTGCTTATCAGGCGCGTGAAAGGGAAGGTACAACGACGACTCGGATAACAGATGGAGGGGTCGAGGTGACGACGACAGAACCGGATGAACCCGGCGATGTTTCGTTGTTGGCGAATTTATTGGGTTCGGTAAACGGTATGATGTTCGGTACCATTCAGAATGACTGGGCTGCGGTGGTTCAGGCCGTTACTCAGGATAAGCGTTCAAATATTCTGGCCACTCCAAGTATTGTTACCGTCGATAACGAAGAAGCGAGTTTCCTGGTTGGTCAGGAAGTGCCTACTATTAGTGGCTCTACTACGGGTGATAACAACGATAACCCGTTCCAGACGGTTGATCGCACCGAGATAGGTATTAAGTTAAAAGTAACGCCTCAAATTAACGAGGGTGACGCCGTACAAATGACGATAGAGCAGGAAGTGTCCAGTTTAAGTGGTGCCACTGCGGTTGACGTTATTATTAATAAGCGTGAGCTGAAAACTACAGTTATGGCTGACGATGGCGAGACCATTGTACTGGGCGGTCTGATTGATGAAGACGTGCAGGAATCTGTATCTAAAGTTCCTATTTTGGGCGATATCCCTATTTTGGGTAAATTATTTAGCTCAACTTCAACCTCTAAGCAAAAGCGCAATCTGATGGTTTTTATCCGTCCCACCATAGTCCGTGACGGGAACCGTATGCGTGAGTTAAGTTCGGCAAAATACAATTATATGCGGGCGCTGCAACTGGATGAACGTTCGCGCGGTATCTCGCTAATGCCTTCTGAAGACTCACCGTTGCTTAACGACTGGGACAGTGAACTGACGTTACCGCCGGGCTTTGACGAATACCTGAAAAAGCAGGGTAGTGAGAAGAGCGACGAACAGAATGAAGAGCCGCAAAATGACTGAAGCCAGTGCCATTGCAACAGCTCGCCTTCCTTTCAGCTTTGCTAAGCGCTTTGGCGTGGTGGTTGAGCAGGGTGAGCCGTTAATTTTGCATTGCCGCGCCGGTATTTCGGCTGCTGCGTTAAAAGAAGTGAGGCGCGCGCTGGGTCAACCGGTCACTCTTCAGGAGCATGCCGCAAGCGACTTTGAAAGCCTGTTAACCCGTGCTTATCAACGAGACTCATCGGAAGCCCAGCAGTTAATGGAAGATATTGGCAACGAGTCCGATTTATTCTCTCTGGCTGATGAGCTGCCGCAGACCGAAGATTTGCTCGAAAGTGAAGACGACGCGCCTATTATTAAGCTGATTAACGCCATGCTGAGCGAAGCGATAAAAGAGGGCGCCTCAGATATTCATATTGAGACTTTTGAGAAAGCTTTGCTCATACGTTTTCGTATAGATGGCGTTTTGCGCGAAGTGTTGCGACCAAATCGTAAGTTGTCATCGCTGCTGGTGTCGCGCATAAAAGTTATGGCACAGCTGGATATTGCCGAAAAGCGTGTCCCACAGGATGGGCGCATTTCTTTGCTTATTGCTGGCCGGGCAGTGGATGTCCGGGTGTCGACTATGCCGTCGAACCATGGTGAGCGGGTTGTTTTGCGTTTATTAGATAAGAACAACGCGCGGCTCAACCTGACTGAACTGGGAATGACTGACGGCAACCGAAAAATTTTCCAGGAACTGATTTACAAACCCCACGGCATTATTTTGGTAACCGGCCCCACGGGCTCAGGTAAAAGTACGACGTTGTATGCCGGGCTTAGCGAAATTAATTCTAAAGACCGTAATATTCTGACAGTCGAAGACCCGATAGAATACGCCATTGATGGTATTGGGCAGACTCAGGTTAACCCTCGGGTGGATATGACCTTCGCCCGCGGCTTACGCGCTATTTTGCGCCAGGACCCGGACGTAGTAATGGTTGGTGAGATACGTGATGTAGAGACCGCGCAAATTGCGGTGCAGGCGTCGCTTACCGGTCACCTGGTCTTGTCTACATTGCACACCAATACGGCCGCCGGCGCTATTACTCGTCTGGAAGACATGGGCGTAGAACCTTTCCTGCTTTCATCAAGCTTATTAGCTGTGTTATCACAGCGCCTGGTGCGGACACTCTGTAGCGAGTGCAAACAGCCTCACGAGCCTGATGATGAAGAAAAGAATATGCTGGGACTTGCTGCTTCCGATACCAGTGTGATTTATCGTGCCGCGGGTTGTGAGCGATGTAATTATACCGGTTACCGTGGGCGTACGGGTATTCATGAACTGCTGCTGGTGGACGATCATGTACGTGAGTTAGTCCATAACGGTCACGGTGAACAGTCTATTGAAAAGTATATTCGGCAGTCGACGCCCGGTATTCGCCAGGACGGATTAGCAAAAGTACTGAAAGGCAAAACAACGCTGGAAGAAGTGCTGCGGGTTACCCGCGAGGAGTAGAGGGTGGCAGCATTTGAATACCAAGCCGTTGAAGCTAATGGCAGAAAGAAAAAAGGTGTACTGGAAGCCGATACTGAGCGACAGGTACGTCAGTTATTGCGTGAAAAAGGCTTAATGCCTTTAACCATTGAGCCGGCAGCGGATCAAGACAGAAAGAAAACGCTACAGCCCCGGTTTGGGCTTCCGCAACGAAAGGTTAAAGCACAGGATTTAGCGCTAATTACCCGTCAGTTATCCACCTTAGTAGGTTCAGCGTTGCCCATTGAGCAGGCATTGTTGGCGGTTGCTGATCAAACTGAAAAGCCGCGCCTGAAAAAATTACTGATGTCGGTGCGCAGTAAAGTGGTTGAAGGTTATGGCCTTGCCGAAGCGATGTCAGAGTTTCCCGGTGTTTTTGATTCTTTATATACTGCTATGGTGGCTGCCGGGGAAAAGTCTGGTCATTTAGATACTGTACTGGATGAGCTGGCAAACTATACTGAGCAACGCCAGCACATGAAAAGCCAACTGACCCAGGCGCTTATCTACCCGCTTATGCTAACTTTGGTTGCTATCGGCATTGTGGTTTTTCTGTTGGTTTCTATTGTACCGCAAATAGTGGATAACTTTTCCACTATGGGCCAGGACTTGCCGCCAACCACTCTGGCTATGATAGCCATTAGTGAATTTCTGCAAAACTGGGGGCTGTGGTTACTTATTGGTATTGTTCTGGTACTGGTGGCTTTTAACCAGTGGTTAAGAAATGAAAAGAACCGCCTGAAATATCATCGCAGCCTGTTAAAACTTCCCATGCTGGGTAAGGTCATAAGAGGGGTAAGTACTGCCCGTTTTGCCCGGACTTTAAGCATATTGACTTCTTCAGCGGTACCCTTGCTTGACGGGTTGCGTATTACCTCGTCGGTCATTGGTAATTTAGCCATACGTCAGGCGGTAGATGAAGCGGCCGGACGCGTCCGGGAAGGGGCATCAATGCGTGGTGCGTTACAGGAAACGGGGTTGTTCCCGCCAATGATGCTGCACATGATAGCTGCAGGCGAGAAATCCGGTGAATTGGAACAAATGTTAAAACGCTCGGCCGATAATCAGGATAAAGAATTTGAAAACTTGGTGTCGGTTAGTTTAAAAGTATTTGAGCCGGTGCTGATAGTGACGATGGCAGGTATCGTGTTCTTTATTGTGCTGTCTATCATTCAACCCATTTTACAATTAAATAATAGTGTAGGGCTTTAGCTATGAGACGTAATCAACAAGGTTTTTCATTGGTCGAAGTAATGGTGGTTATTGCCATTATCGGTATTTTGGCCACTATGGTGTTGCCGAACGTACTGGGTAACCAGCAAAAAGCGAATGAACAAAAAGTGATAGCTGATATTGTCGCTTTAGAAAACGCACTGGCTCAGTACCACTTAGATAACGGTATGTTCCCGACGACTGAGCAGGGTCTTGAAGCCTTAGTCAATGAACCGAACATGGATCCGCAGCCACGCAGCTACCGTAACGGTGGTTATATTCGTCGTTTACCTCAGGACCCCTACGGTAACGATTATTTGCTACTGAATCCCGGTCAGTACGATGACGTCGATATTTTTTCCCCAGGCCAGGATGGTCAGCCCGGAACGGATGATGATTTTGGCAACTGGATGATTGGCAACAACGACCGTGATCAATAAGCGTTGTCAATTTGGTTTTACTTTAATTGAAGTTATGCTGGTGATGGCCATTCTCGGTCTCATCGCCAGCGCTGTTATGTTTACGCTGCCCGGCGGTGAACGGGGCCAGGACTCCCCTCAAAATGCGGCCGTGAGTTTACGTCAACAGCTAAACTATGCCCGCGAATACGCTATGGTTCGACAACAACCTCTCGGATTAAAATTTCAAGAAGATGGCTATCGTTTTTTGTTCTGGAAAGACGAGCAATGGCGCGAAGAGCACGTTCGTGGTTTACGCGCTCAGGAAACAGAGAGTCCACTACGCTGGCAGTTCACTAGCCGGGGTCTGGAAATACTGGAACAGAACGAGTCGTTGAGTAGCGGGTTGTTTGCTGAGGAAAGTGACGAAGACAGCATAATTCCCGATATTCTGATTCTACCCAGCGGTGAAATGACACTATTTGAAGTGCATATTGAGTATTTAAACGACCCCGATGCTGATCGTTGGCTTATTGCTGAAAACAGCTGGCAAGTTAGTATTTCTGCCGAGGCTCCGGAGTAACTATGCGGTGGGTACGCGGCTTTACCTTAATTGAAGTGATGGTCGCCTTGTCGGTATTCAGTCTGGCGGCGCTTGCCGCATTGCAGGCCGCAAGTGGGCACCTGACTGGGCTAAGCGCTTTACAGGATAAAACCTTTGCTCAGTACGTAGCTTCTAATCGTCTCGCGGAATTGTCGCTTGAGAACAAGTGGCCACTTGAAGATAAACGTAGCGGCCAGCAGGAGCAGGCTGGTGTTACCTGGTACTGGCAACAACAGGTGGTTGAAACGGTAACGCCAAATGTTGTTGCAGTAACGGTGAAAGTGATGAAAAACGAGGACGGTCGCGAACACTTTCGGTTAACCCGTTATGTGCGTAAACCCGATTCAGCGGGGGAAACGAGCAATGAGCGTTAACGCCGCAAACAAAGGTTTTACCTTAGTAGAAGTGCTGGTGACCATGGTGATATTTGCCATTATCGGTATTGCCAGCTTTCAGGTTCTGAACCAGATGGTCAATACCGAAGAGCAATCTCAAAAACAGCGTGAACAGCTGGAGCGTCTGCAGTTCAGCCAGTTGCTGATACAGCAGGATATTCGGCAAATGGTCGCTAAACCAACGCGGCCATCTGGTGTCGAGGTTACCCATCAATACCTGAGTAATGATCCGGGTTACTTCGATTCTGACGGCGGTGTGCTGGCCTTTGTCAGAAGTGGTTTTGATAACCCCGGTAACATGATGCCCCGAAGCGAATTGCAGCCGGTAGTTTACCGTTTATGGGATGGGAATTTGCAGCGAGTAACCGAGACTTTCGTTAATGATCGCTCCTCAGAGCCATCCGTTCAGACCTTATTAGAAGGCGTTGAAGAACTGTCTTTTCGGTTTTACCGCAGTGATGGCGTGAGTAACGCGAATCAGGGACTAGAACAAGGCTGGAGCGACAGCTGGGAAAGCTCCGGCGATTTACCTCAAGCCGTTGAAGTGACCATTCGTAGCAAAAACTTTGGCACCATCAGACGCGTGTTTTTGATAGCCGCAGTAGGACAGCAAGTGGAAAGTAATAGCGGAGGGCTGCAACGTGCAAATTAGCCGGGGTAAGTCATTACAGACCGGAGCTGCACTGATAACGGTTTTGCTGGTTATTGCTATTGTGTCGGTTATTGCTGTGAATTTAGGCGGAAAGCTACAGTTGCAAATAACTCGTATGGGTAACTTGCAGCAAGCTGAACAAAGCTACTGGATGTGGTTAAGCGCAGAGGATGTTCTAAAAGAAGTGCTGCAAACTGAGCTGGAAGAGAACGATGGAGTTGCGCATAAAGAACAAAACTGGGCTCAGCGCAGCGGACCTTTTCCGGTAGAAGGTGGGCAGATTGCCGCGAAAGTCAGGGATTTATACAGCTGCTTTAACCTTAATAGCCTGGTTACCGATGCAGAAGACCCCGGGACTCTGGAAAAACGCAAACGACAATACAAAGCGCTGCTGGAAGCACTGGAGATTGATAACTATCAGGCCGAGATTTTAACCGACAGTCTGGTAGACTGGCTGGATGAAGACAGTCAGTTGTCGGGCAGTAACGGTGCCGAAGACCCTGACTACGAGAGTTTACCTAAGCCTTATTTGGCCGCAAACAGCCAACTCCTTGAGATGAGCGAGCTAAGAATGGTGCGTGGATACAGCGCTAAAATTGTCAATACTCTACACTCTGTTGCTTGCGTTATTCCGAATGAGACAGATTTAAAAGTTAATATTAATACTTTGGAACAGGATCAGGCTGCGATTTTAACCGGGATTACCGAAGGTAAGTTAGCACTTGCTGACGCTATGGCGTTGCTGAGTAATCGACCGCCTCAAGGCTACGAATCCGATGAAGAACTCGCTGAGTTAGCTGAGCTTTCGGGAGTGCGATCGGAATTAGAAGGTGAGTTGTCGGAACTGACCGTGAGTAGTGAGTATTTTCAGTTGATTGCGATGATTCAGTGGGGCGAAGTAGAAATGAGAGCGCGCTCGGTATTACATTTAAACGAAGGTCGAGTACAAACTTTGTACCGGGCGATGGGAGATTAGTTTATGCATGAAACACTGATTCTGCGGTTACCGGCTTATGGTACCAACGAACCCATACCCTGGTTGGTCTGGCACAAAGGACAGCAAGAATTAATTGCCAGTGGAGAGCTGAGTTCGGTAGCAGAGCTTGCTCAGTTAAAAGACAAAGCCAACCGTTGCGAAGTCATTGTAGCCTTGCCCGGGCAAGATGTTTCGATGACGAAAGTGACATTGCCCGCAGGCACAAAAAGGCATTTACAACGCATTATTCCTTATGCTTTGGAAGAAGAGCTGGCGACAGATATTGAGCAGTTGCACTTTGCCTGGCCGGATCTAAAAGGCACAGAATTGCCGGTTGCTGTAGTTGCTAAAGAACGAATGAATTACTGGTTGCAGGTATTAACCGAAGCCGGTATTGATTCGGCTTTCTGGGTGCCCGACTGTTTTCTGTTGCCGCATCAGAACGATACCTGGCAGGCGATAGAGCTCGCCGACAGTGTTATTGTCAGAACCGCTGAATGGCAGGGCTTTACTATAGAAAAAGACCAGTTTGCCCAGTTAGCACCAGCTTTTGCTGCTGAACAAGACAGTCCAACGGAAATTATTCACTATGGCGCGTTAAACTGGCCGCAATCGCCAGCACCTTTAACACCTGCTGATATTGAGGTGCCTTTTACTATTGCCGTGCAAAGTATCGCGACAGGGAACTGTATTAACTTAAGGCAGGGGGCTTATCGCTCACAACGGGCAAAACGTTCAGTTGACTTGCCCTGGAAGGGGCTGGCTACTGCCGCGAGTGTACTCTTTGTTTTGGCCGTGTTATTAAACGGCGTACGCTATTGGCAACTGGAGTCTCAGCGTGACACTTTAAAAGCGCAGGCTGAGGAACTCTATCGTGATGCCTTTCCCGGTCAGACTCGTATTGTGAACTTAAAAGTACAGTTACAACGACAACTGGAAAGCCTTGGACTGGGTAGCGCGGATGAAGCGTCAGTGCTCGCGGTTTTGCAGCAACTGGCTCCTGCGTTTAAGTCGCAGCCTGAACTGCAGCTTGAGTTACTTCGCTTTCAAAACAATGAATTGCGCTTACAGGCAACCGCCAGCAGCTTTTCTCAATTTGAGGCTTTTCAACAGGCGGCAAAAGCCGAAGGGTTAACTGTTGAAGCCGGCTCCATGAGCAACCGGGGTGAACAAGTTTCGGGGTCTTTAACCGTGCAACTCGATGCTCAGGGGGCGCAGTCATGAAAAGAATTAGTCGTCATTTAACGCCTTATCTGGATTTAGGTAAGCAACGCTGGCAGCAGTTTAACCACCGCGAGCAGAGCTTGTTAGCTGTTTTGGCAGGAGTACTGTTTATTGCTTTTCTGTACTTTGTCATTTGGCAGCCCAGCTCCCAGGCAGTAGCCAATGCAGAGCGTCAGCTTGCAGCTCAACAGCAGCAGTACCAATGGGTTCAGCGGGCAATAGCGCGCTATAAAAAGCTGGAAGAGAGCAACTCTCAGCAACAAAGTGCATCGGGTTCTGTCAGTCAACGCATTAATCGTGCTGCAGCGGCACAGGATATTCAAATTGCGCGTTTGCAGCCTCAGGGGCAGGAGTATCTGTTAAGTGTTGATGAGGTGGCTTTTTCTGATTTATTAAGCTTTTTAGCTGAACTGGAGCAACGCCAGGGGTTAGCACTAAAAGCTGTAGATATTGCAAAATTAAATACGCCCGGACAGGTGCGTTTACGTAAACTATTAGTAAGTGAGGCTTCATGAATTTAAAACGCTGGATACCCTGGTTAGTGGTCGTGTATCTGGTTGCCATGCTGGTAATGTTACCGGCAAGGGTCATCTACTGGTTTCCTTTGCCGGATAACGTCCGGCTCTCTCAGGTCAGTGGGAGTTTGTGGAATGGTGTTGCCGGGCAGGTGGCAGTTGACGATATCGTACTGACTAACCTCAGTTGGAACTGGCAGGTGTCGTCGGTATTTCTGGGCGAGCTGGTGATGGATGTCAATTTGCCTGCAAAGAACAATCCGTTTTCGCTGAATGGACGTCTGCTGGCGGGGTCCACTAAAGTCGGGGCCAAAGATATTACCGCCAGTGGTGATGTTAATGCTCTGTTGCAGTTGGCAAATACACGCTTACCTTTAAAGACCGGGGGAAACTGGCGTTTGTCATTAGACAGTTTTGTTGTTACTGCTCCCGGGCCGGTACGTTGGTGTGACGAGTTAAAAGGTAAGGCACAAGGCGAGCAAATTCGGGTGTTGGTGAATAATCAATGGCAGTCGTTGGGAGACTTTCCGGTGGAACTTAGCTGTAATGACAATAACTCGGTGGGCTTAGCCATGAATGGCAACAACAGTCTTGGGTTAGATTTTAAAGGTAGCATTAACAGCCAAAGTTTCAGTGCTGAGGGGACAGTTAAGCCGACTCTGGAAACCCCGGAAGGGCTGGCTAAAATGATGCAATACATGGGAACGCCAGATTCGCGTGGACGTTACTCATTTCGCTTGTGATCCCACTTGCGGGCAAAAACGTTTATGATTACTGTAATAATAAATCACTAATTAAAGTCTTTGCGAAATAAGGAATTTGTATGGATAACATCGTCCAGTGGATTAACGATAATCAGGACATGCTGATCGGCTTCTCGATTAAATTTATCATCGCTATTGCGATACTTATCGTCGGTAAAATTGTTGCTAACACCGTGACGGGTGTCATGACCAAAGGTATGAAAAAGCGCGAGGTTGATGGTGCTGTTATCAGCTTTGTCGGTGCAATCTTAAAAACGGTGATATTCATTGCCGCTATTATGATGGCACTGTCGCATGTGGGCGTTGAAACCACTTCCTTCATTGCCATATTAGGTGCGGCTGGCCTGGCAATTGGCCTGGCGTTGCAGGGCTCACTGTCTAATATTGCATCTGGCGTCCTGCTTATTATGTTCCGCCCAATTCGTGCGGGTGAATACGTTGATGCTGGTGGTGTTTCTGGAACCGTTGAGCAAATTAATATTTTTCAGACCATTATGAAAACCCCCGACCGAAAAGTAGTTTTTGTACCTAACTCTGAGATTATCGGTGGTCCTATTGTTAACTATAATCGCGAGGAACTGCGCCGTATCGACCTGGTTATTGGTGTAAGTTACAGCGCGAATCTGCAGCAGACGAAGAAAGCCCTGATGGATGTTATTACCAGCGATGAAAGGGTATTAAAAGATCCCGAGCCTGTTGTTACGGTGACTAATCTTGGCAATTCATCAGTCGACTTTAACGTTCGCCCGTGGACGAAAAACGAGGATTACTGGCCGACCCGCTGGGACTTATTAGAGCGTATTAAAGACCGTCTGGACGAAGAGGGCATTGGTATTCCCTTTCCCCAAATGGACGTTCACCTGAAAAAAGACGATTAACTTATTGTTGTTCTGACAAAAGGCCACTTCAACAGTGGCCTTTTTTGTGGGCGCTTAAGCGAGTGCCTGAAAGATATCGGCAATAATATCTTCCGCATTTTCAATGCCAACACATAAACGAATGGCTTCTGGTTTTACGCCAACAGAGGCCTGTTCTTCGGCAGACAGCTGGCGGTGAGTTGTTGAAGCCGGGTGGCAGGCCAGCGACTTTGCGTCACCAATATTGACCAGTCGCTTAAACAGCTTTAGTTTATCGTAGAAGGCAACACCTGCATCGTAGCCGCCTTTAACGCCAAAGGTTAGCAGCGACGCAGGAACTCCATTTTTAATATATTTTTTTGCCCGTTCGTAGTTAGTGTGCTCCGGTAGTGCGGCAAAGTTGACCCAGTCTACCTCCGGGTGCGACTGTAAGTATTCAGCCACTTTTAGCGCGTTTTCGCAGTGGCGTTCAATACGCAAAGGTAAAGTTTCTAAACCCTGCAATAACAGGAAAGCATTAAAGGGTGACAAGCAGGCTCCGGTGTTACGCAAGGCGACAGTGCGAACGCGGGCTATGAAGGCCGCCGGACCGAACGCATCGGTATAAATCACGCCGTGATAAGCCGGTTCCGGTGAGCTAAACTGAGGAAAGCGTTGTTTTTGCTTAACCCAGTCAAACCGTCCGCTATCGACTATTAGTCCGCCAACTGAATTGCCATGACCTCCAATATATTTGGTCAGTGAATGCACCACAATGTCAGCGCCAAAATCAATGGGTTTGCAAAGTATCGGTGTAGCAACCGTGTTGTCCACGACCAGCGGAACGCCATGTTGGTGGGAGACCTCAGCATAGCCTTCTAAATCGGCGATGTTTCCCGCCGGGTTGCCAATACTCTCGCAGAATACCGCCTTAGTTTTATCGTCTATAAGTTTGCCTATGTCTTCGGCTTTATCCGATTCGGCAAAACGGACTTCAATGCCAAATGAAGGCAACATATGCTGGAATAGTGTGTAGGTTCCGCCGTAGAGTTGTGGTGTCGTCACTATGTTATCGCCCTGACGGGCAAGCGTAATTAATGCGTACTCAATGGCTGCCATACCTGAAGCTACGGCAAGTGCCGCCACACCATGTTCCAGTTCTGCGACACGTTTTTCCAGAACATCGTTGGTCGGGTTCATAATGCGTGTATAAATATTCCCTTCAACTGCCAGGTCAAACAGGTCAGCGCCGTGCTGTGCGTTATCAAACTCGTAGGAAACGGTTTGGTAAATGGGGGTAGCTACTGACTTAGTCGTTGGATCAGTTTCATAGCCATGGTGTATAGCCAGTGTTTCGTCTTTCATACAGACTCCAGTTCAGATTCAGTTAAAAAATGCGTTAAAGCCGATTGGTATTGTTCAACATTCTTGATAAAACCATCGTGACCGAAAGGCGTTTCAATAGTGACCCGGCCAAAAGTGTTAGGAAGCAAGTTTTCCAGTTCATTAACCAGACTGGGCGGGGCAATAGCGTCGTTGTTAAAATCGACTAGCTGCACTTTTGCCTGTACACGGGTTGGGTCAATGGCGTAATCGTTGAGTATCGGCGTAAGGTGCGTAAATAAGCTGCGGCAGCCATTGCCGTTTTGCTTCAAGAGTTTTTCGCCCTGATACAGTAAGTATTCAAAGGCATCGTCCGCATGGTTAAAACGTTGTTCGAATTCTTCCGCGGTACGGTAACTCAGCATTGCCAGCGCGCGTGCCAGAATAATGCCCGATTGTTTATCATCGCAACGTTGAATGAGTGCCTGTTGAAAGTAGCGTAATAAAGCGGAATGAACTGACGGTTTATGAGCCGCGCCAATAGCACTTAAACGTAGCAATTCAGCTGGGTGATCAGCTGCATACTGAAGTCCCAGAACACCGCCAAAAGATCCCCCGATCCACGCCTGTAGGTTGTCGGTTTCCTGCTTCAGTGCGTGTCGTATGGCTTCACTGTGTTGCTGTACCGTTAAAGGCACGGACGGACACTCTGAGCCTCCTATGCCTCCGGGGTAGTCGAAGCTGATGACTTGCACATCAGTCAGCTCTGAAAAGAGCGGATGCAGTGACTGCCACCAACCGCTCTTATCAGGCTTCCAGATTAGGCCACTGGCACTAATCCCGCCCTGAACAACAACGACCGGTTTATCAGGATCGCCATAGCGATAACCTTTAAGACGTGCGAAAGGAGTGTCTGCGTAAAAACTGCGGGCAACTGGCTGAACCATAGTTAACCTCAATATTCTGAGTGATGCTTCGACTGTAATAAATAGATATAAAGCCGTCAAGACATTTAGACGTCTAAATTAGGTGGGTTTATTTCGTTGTCAGCGGAATATGGTATGATTTATTTTTAATTTCGAAACAAGAGTGATGCCCATGGTGTATTCGGTCAGCCAGTTAAATACTGAGATTCGACAACTGTTAGAGCAAGGCTTTGGCCAAATAAGCCTGGTTGGAGAAATCTCAAATTTTGCCGCGCCGGGTTCAGGACACTGGTATTTCACTTTAAAAGACGAGCGGGCTCAGGTTCGCTGCGCTATGTTCCGCAATGCGAATCAGCGTGCAAAGGTTCGGCCGCAAAATGGTATGCAGGTACTGGTACGCGCTAAAGTCACGGTTTACGAACCGCGGGGCGACTACCAACTGATTATTGAGCAGGTTGAAGACGCCGGTCAGGGGCTTTTACAGCAGCGTTATGAGCAACTAAAAGAGAAACTGTCCGCTGAAGGGTTATTTACGGCGGAACGTAAGCGCTTACTACCCGATCATATTCGCAAAGTCGGCGTGCTGACCTCACCCACCGGTGCTGCGATAAAAGACATACTGGCGGTGATGAAACGCCGGGATCCCGGCGTGGAAGTGGTTATTTATCCGAGCGCGGTACAGGGAGAGGCAGCTGTTCCGCGGTTGCAGGCTATGCTAAAAACGGCATTTGAACGTAATGAAGTGGATGTACTGTTAGTCAGCCGTGGCGGTGGTTCTCTGGAAGACTTGTGGTGTTTTAACGATGAGATTTTTGCGCGTCTTTTGGCGACAGCGCCCATGCCAACCATTAGCGCTGTGGGTCATGAAATTGACTTTACTATTGCCGACTTTGTTGCTGATGTCCGCGCTCCGACACCGTCCGCAGCCGCTGAGTTAGTCACCAGAGACCAACAGCAGCAACAGCAAAAGGCACAGGCACTGCAACAGCGCTTAGGTCTGGCGCAGCAAAGATTGTTGCAGCGTTTACAGCAGCGTTGGCAATTTTTACAAACCCGGCTGCAACAGCAGCACCCGCAACGACAGTTGCAACAACAGTCGCAGTTGGCCGATGAACTGCAAGCCAGAGCTAACCGGGCGTTACAGAACCGCCTGGCGCGACAGAAGCAGCAAGCGTCTTATTTACACGGTCGCCTGCAGGCTATGCATCCGCAAAAAGAGTTACAGCGTTTGCAGCAAAAACTTCAGACGCAGCAGCAACGATTACCGCAGGTTATGCAACGAGTTTTAAAAGACAAACGAACTCAGCAGCAACAGTTGATGCAGTCTCTGAACCTTGTCAGTCCTTTGAATACTCTGGAAAGGGGTTACGCTATCGTCCTTACAGAAAACGGCGATGTTGTTCGTAGCGAAAAGCAAGTGGCTGTGGGTGAATCAATAGAAGTTCGTCTGGCTGACGGTAATATTACCGCTAAACGGCAATGATTCTGCGGCTATCGTCATATTCCTGACATTCGCGCTTTGGTATACTGGTTAGGTTATTCACAAAGGAGTCGTGGTATGAAACTCAAAGCATTGGCAGCCGGTATTGGACTGGCTTTGGCATCAACAATGGTGCAGGCAGAAGAACAGAAACCCAATATTATTTATATTATTGGTGATGGTATGGGGTTTGAATATATTAGCGCGTACCGTTATGCCATGTCTGATTTAGACAGCAAAACTATTGCTGAAACTGAGTTTGATGCCATGCTGAAAGGCGCCGCAACCACCTATCCGGATGATAATACCTGGGTTACCGACTCAGCCGCAGGTGCAACCGCTTTGGCCACGGGTGTGAAAAGCTATAACGGGGCTATTGCGGTCGATTCAGATAAATACCCACTGCAAAGCATTATGGAACTGGCTCGTGAGAATGGCTGGTCAACCGGCTCGGTATCCACATCCCAAGTTAACCATGCAACACCGGCATCGTTTTTCACTCATCACCCGTCGCGCTACGAATATAACCAAATAGCCGATAAAATTGCGACTCAGGTGGTTGAAGGTAAGCCGTCTTTTGATGTGATGCTAGGTGGCGGACAAAGCTATTTTAACCGTGACGACAAAAACTGGCTGGATGTATTGCCGGAGCACGGTATGCAGGTAGTAACCGATATGCAAAAGCTGAGCTCTGTTGAGACTACGCCTGTGATGGGGCTTTTTGCGGAAAAAGGTCTGCCTTTTGCTATTGATGGCGATGTTGATGCGTTGGCCAATATGACACGTACCGCTTTGCGTTTACTAGATAAAAAGCAGCAGCCGTTCGCTTTAATGATTGAAGGCAGCGAAATTGACTGGTGTGGTCATGCTAATGACATCGCTTGTGCCGTACACGAAATGGACGGGCTAAACCGCGCATTGAAAGTGGTGAGCGAGTACCGCGAAAAGAACCCCAATACCTTAATTGTTATGACGGCTGATCATTCAACTGGCGGCCTGACATTAGGGCGAGACGGTGAGTATGCCTGGCATTCTGACCGTGTTATGAAAATTGAAAGCTCTATTGCCTCCATGAGTAAGGAAATGGCTACCATGGATACTGATAACTGGGCGGAGTATGTAGCCGACAAAGTTAACTTTGAGCTGACTCAGGAATATCTTGATGAGCTTGCTATTGCCGCGGAAGCAGAAGGTGAAGAGCAACAAGAGGCCCTGCATCAGGCGTTGGTCTATATAACTGGTGATATTACTGGTACCGGCTGGACAACCAGCGGGCACACCGGTGTTGATGTTCCGGTCTTTGCCGCCGGCCCGTATAGCGAGAATTTCGGTGGCTATATGGACAATACTGATATTGGCAAGCAGTTAATAAAAGTCGTTAAATAACCCCTTTTTGTAAGTTCCCTCCGACAGTCGCGTTTTATAACGCGACTGTCATATTACTGTCATAAAAATACAGCCCGAATACGCTAGGCTAGTCGCATGATGTATCTGTTGCCATGTCTACGCTATGAAATTTTTTAATAAAGAACTAAGCTGGCTTTCCTTTAATGAACGGGTGTTGCAAGAGGCTGCTGACAGCACGGTTCCGGCAATTGAACGAATTCGCTTTCTCGGAATTTTTTCCAGTAATATGGATGAGTTTTTTCAGGTGCGCGTGGCTGATGTAAAGCGCCGTATTTTCTTTAGTCAGGCGACAGAAGAGCGTGAACAATATGAGCAGCTAATGGCACAGCTGCAAAAAAAGGTTGTGTTGCTGCAAAAACGTTTTGATGAAGTACTGGAAGAAGTATTAGAAACTTTAAGAAAAAATGGTATTTCGCTACTAAGCATTGACCAGTTGAACGAGGAAGAAAAGCAAAGGCTGAAGCGCTTTTTCACAGAAAAAGTACAGCGTTTTATTGTGCCTATATGGGTTAATGGTAAAGGGAACCTTTCTAATATTATCCGCGAAGATGAAACCTACCTTTGTGTTGAAATTATAAACTCTGATGACAAACAATATGCGCTGCTGGAAGTGCCTTCTGATCAGATGGATCGCTTTATTAAGTTGCCTGCTAAGGGGCACAGTAAGAAGCATAAGCTCCTCTTTCTAGATGATATTATGCAATTGAATTTAGAGGTGCTGTTTAAGGGAATTATTCCATTCAAGCAACTGCGGGCTTTTTCGTTTAAAACCACCAGGGACGCGGAATACCGCCCTTCAGATGATATTGAACAAAGCTTGCTTGAACGTATGGAAGAAGGCTTAAAGCAAAGGGTGAAGGCTGATCCTGTACGTTTAGTTTACGACCGCGCAATGCCGGAAGAAATGCTCGCCTTTCTAAGCAAAAAGCTGCAGCTAACGCAATTTGACTCTTTTGTAGCTGGGGGGCGTTATCGCAATACACGGGATTTCGCTAAGTTTCCGCACTTAGGCAAAAAATCACTGACGCACAAAGCTTTGCCGGTGTTATTTCATCCGAAATTCTCACACTTTGATAATGTGTTTGATGCCATTCAGAAAAGCGATATCGCTTTGTATTACCCGTACCACAGGTTTTCGCATTTTACCGAATTTGTCCGGCAGGCTGCTTATGACCCTAAAGTGACCCGAATCTCAATGTGTATTTATCGGGTGGCGCCCAATTCACGGGTAATACGTTCCTTGATGGATGCGGTGCAAAACGGGAAGCATGTGACCGTTATGGTTGAGCTTCAGGCTCGGTTCGATGAAGAAGCAAACATTGAATGGGCAAAGGAATTAACCGACTCAGGTGTCCGTGTCAGCTTTGGCATTCATGGGCTTAAAGTGCACTCAAAGCTGGTGCTGATTCATCGCAATGAGGGTAACCTTGACCGGCGTTATGCGGTAATTGGAACCGGTAACTTTCACGAGGGAACGGCACAAATTTATACCGATTTTAGTTTATTTACCTGTCAGCCGGATATTTGTACCGATGTTGAGTCGGTATTTCATTATCTTGAGCAACCCTACCGGGCACATAAGTTCCGTCATTTAATGGTAGCGCCGGTAAATATGCGACAGAGAATAAATGATCTTATCGAGTTCGAGATAGATCAGGCTAAAGCCGGTAAACCCGCAGAACTGTTTTTTAAAGTGAATAACTTAGAAGACGAAAGCCTAATTGTGCAACTGTATAGAGCGTCGCGTGCCGGTGTTAAAATTAGAGGCATAGTGCGAGGCATGTGTTCTTTGCGTCCTGGAATCGAAAACCTCAGCGAGAACATTGAAATTCGTAGTATTGTTGACCGCTATCTGGAGCATGCCCGGGTGTACGTGTTTGAGCACGCAGGCAAGAAAGAAGTCTTCATTGCTTCGGCCGACTTAATGACACGTAACTTGGATCATCGTGTGGAAGTTGCCGCACCCATCTATGATGATGAGGTGAAAACTGATATTTTGAAAATTATGAATTTGCAGTGGCAGGATAAAGCGAAGTCACGCTTTATTGATGCGGAACAACAGAATAAATACTGTTTTGAGTCGGATCGGCTGGCTCCTCCTAAAGGCCGTTCGCTGGTGCCTTCACAAGTCGCTATTCACCGATATCTTAAGCGACGTAAGAGAGATTATGAAAGCCAACAAAAAGACCTCTAATAATGACCCGAAGCAATTTGCTGCTTTGGATATTGGCTCCAATAGCTTTCATTTAATTATTGCGCGTTTAGTGGAAGGTCAGCTTCAGCCTATTTTCAAATTCAAGCAACCCGTACAACTGGGAGAAGGCCTCTCTAATAGACACCTGAGTGATGCTGCGCTTTACCGTGGTGTTGAAGCACTCCGGCAATGCGCTGTTCGGCTGGAAGGTTTCCATCGCGATACCGTTAAAGTTGTGGCTACACACACCTTGCGAAAAGCTAAGAATCGTAAACGATTTCTGGCTGAAGCCGCCAAAGTCTTGCCGTTTCCTATCGAAATCATTTCAGGCAGGGAAGAAGCCCGGTTAATTTTTCGTGGCGTAGCAGAAACCAGTTCCGAATCTACTGGTTCTCAGCTGGTTATTGATATTGGCGGAGGCAGTACTGAGTTCGCTATTGGAAAAAATCGCCAACCGAAGTTCTTAAGCTCGCGAAGTATTGGAAGCCTGGCTTTTTCAAAAGAGTTTTTCTCATCAGGGAAAATCACCCCCAAACGTTTTGATAAGGCGGTTGTATCGGCTCGTCAGCATGTTGAGCCTATAGCGAATTATTTGGCGGAGCAGCCGGTAGAAAGTGTTTTCGGTACGTCGGGAACCATTAAGGCTATTTATCAGTGGATTGTGAAACGTGATGGCGAGCAACCTCTGGGCATAACTTATTCCCAGCTTCAGGGGTGTCGAACGGATCTTATTGCAGCTGAGTCGGTAAAAAAACTGAATAAAGAATGGGTCTCACCAGAGCGGAGAGAGTCTATTGCTGGCGGTGTTGCGGTGCTGTTGGGTATTTTCGAAGAACTGGGAATTGAACGTCTGGTTCCTCACGACTCTGCGCTAAGAGAAGGCGTGTTGTATGAACTGGCAGGCGAAGTCTTGCTGCATCAGGACGTCCGTGAGCGCACCATCAACAGTTTAGCGCAACGCTACTCGGTTGATTCGGCTCAAGCCCAGCGGGTGTTATCTACGGTTCAGCAAATTTGGGGTAGCGTAGCTGAAAGCTGGGGACTCACCGGACAAGATTTGGAAGTGTTATTAGAAGGTGCGGCTAAGTTACACGAGGTTGGGTTAAGCATTAGTGCCAGTGGTGTCCAAAAGCACTCTGGCTATATTTTAGCTCACGCTTATATGCCCGGGTTTAATGCCGAAGAACAGCGGTTCTTATCAACCATTGTTCGGTACTTTCGTAAAAAAATACAAACCGCAGAATTCCCGGATCTGATTCTTTTTAGCCAGAATCAGCTCATTAAAATGCTGATAATTATGCGTCTGGGCGTTATTTTAAACAGCGATAGGCAAAACTCGAGCTCATTGGATGAGGCGATTGTTGAAGACGGGGCGTTGAAACTGCAACTGAAAGGTTCAGCTAAAGAGGATTCAGTACTTACTATGCAACTTGAGTCCGAGGCCAAAATTATCCATAAATTAGGTTACGAACTGCTAGTCTGTTGAAAACAGCAGACGCACAAAGTAGAACATATTTCTTTGTGCGCCCGTATCTACTTTATTGATTAAAACTTATACATAGCCATCAGCTGTAAACGGTTTAAGTCACCGTCAACATTGGCTTCAGTTTCACGGTTCGCTTGTGAAATTTCAGCACCAAAAGTCAGGTTAGACGCTGGTGAATACATCAGGTTAAACGCAAGACGCTGAGTGTATTCAGTGTAAGTCGCTGGGTTGACAGATGCTAATAACTCTTCATCGTTATCTGCCCAGCCACGCGAGTAAACAACGTTAGAGCGTAATTTCTCAGTCCAGAAGTGACGGTAAGCAAACGAAACACCCGTTGAATCAATGGCTTCAAGTTCACCATTGCTGTCAATGTAGGCGCCATTCCAGGTGTTAAGACCTAAGTAGCGGCCTAAGCCAGAACCTGTGGTGATTGACGCACGAATGTCGTCCATGCCGAAGGTGTATTTAGCCCCAAGGCTAACACCATAACCAAAAGTTGTTTCGTCATCGCCGGTTTGTGGAACATCGTAAGCCAGCTGGCGTAAAAGTGCTGATGCCTGCCAGGTTAAGTTGTCTGTTTTACCGGTGTATTTAAAGGTTACATCCGGAACAAAACCATCGCTGGAGACAATACGCCCACCCGGAGCCGCAACGCCGCCGGTTCTGGTTTCTGTAACCGTTGTTTCAGGGTTCTCGATAGAGGCGCTAAAGCCGCCTGAGGTGTAACGAATCTGCGCCTGACGAACGAAGATAATACCGTCGGTGATACCGATGAAATCGACAGATTCAGCCAGAACGTTTAGATCCTGAAAGTTTGACCAAGTTTGACCAAAGGTCCATTTGCCGTATTTAAGAAAGGCCTGACGCAGACGCGGGTTGTATGAGTTTGAAATACGCTCGTCGCCATCAGGAGTTAACTGAAAGTCCATTTCAATATGGCCGGTCAGTGTTTCACCATTATCTAATTCGGTTTTACTGGTCAGGAAGAAACGCGACTGCCGAGCATGAAAGTCTGTAGTCAGATCATCGCCTTCACCACCAACTGGAGTGATACTTGGGATGTACTGTTGACGTCCAATGTTTGCACTTGCAGGTGCTTGCCCATCAGCGTAATCAGATACCAACATATCCAGTTTTACGTAACCGCCGAAATCGATATCTGTCTGGTCAGCTTGAGCGCCTAAGCTCATAACACCTAGTACAGCAGCGCTTGCCGCCGTTAAGGTGAATTTTTTTGCGGTACTTGTTTTAGCCATGGTGTTCTCCCCTGTAAGCCAAATAGTCATTTTTTGATTGTGCACTTTTTAGTCATGCCAAGTATAAACGCTGTTAATTCTCGTTAACTGGTCAATTTTTATCAATCTAGACTATGGTCTAATAGTGTTTAAGCCCTTTAAAACGTACAACAGATACCATCTTGCGAATTAAGGAGGAAGAGGTAATGTCGCAACTCTATTCAGTTCCTGAACACATTAAAGCAAAAGCCAAAATCGATAATGACGGTTACAAAAAACTTTACCAACAGTCTATAGACGATCCTGAAGGGTTTTGGAGTGAACACGGACAGCGTATTACTTGGTTCACACCTTACAACAAAGTAAAAAACACCAGTTTTGAATCAGGAAAAGTCAGCGTCAAGTGGTACGAAGACGGCACTTTAAACGCTTGTTATAACTGTGTCGACCGCCATCTCGCGAATAATGCAGATAAAACTGCGATTATCTGGGAAGGCGACGACCCTAGTGTAGACAAACACATCACTTATCGCGAGCTACATAAAGAGGTATCCCGTTTTGCTAATGGCCTGAAAAAATTAGGTATTGGCAAAGGTGACCGCGTCGCGATTTATATGCCCATGGTACCGGAAGCGGCTTACGCCATGTTGGCTTGTGCACGCATTGGCGCGGTGCATTCGGTGATTTTTGGTGGCTTTTCACCTAATGCCATTGCTGACCGTATTAACGACTGTCAGGCAAAAGCCATTATTACTGCTGACGAAGGTCGGCGAGGTGGCAGTACCATTGGTCTGAAAGCTAACGTTGATAAAGCATTGTCAGATGATGCCTGCCCGTCGTTAGAGCACAGTATTGTGTGCCGTGTTACCGAAGGTGAGGTTGAATGGACAGAGGGCCGTGACGTTTGGTGGCACGAATTAGTTGGTGAAGTGAGTGATGAGTGTCAGGCTGAAGTGATGAACGCTGAAGATCCGCTATTCATTCTCTATACCTCGGGCTCAACCGGCAAACCTAAAGGGGTTGTACATACCACCGGTGGTTATATGGTGTACGCATCAATGACCCACGAGTATGTTTTTGACTATCAGGAAGACGAAGTCTACTGGTGTGCAGCCGATGTTGGCTGGATTACAGGCCATTCTTATATTGTTTACGGGCCATTGGCTAATGGCGCAACTACACTGATGTTTGAAGGTGTTCCCACTTATCCGGGTGTTGGTCGTATTGGTGAAATTGTCGATAAACATAAAGTGAATATTCTTTATACGGCACCAACCGCTATCCGTGCGTTAATGGCTAAAGGCGACGAAGCGGCCAAAACCTCGACTCGTGAAAGCTTACGTATTCTGGGAAGTGTTGGTGAACCAATTAACCCTGAAGCATGGGAGTGGTATCACCGCGCTATTGGTAACGGCAAATGCCCTATTATGGATACCTGGTGGCAGACCGAGAACGGCGGTATTTTGATTACTCCTCTGCCGGGCGCAACTGATTTGAAACCAGGGTCTGCGACTCGTCCTTTCTTTGGTATTCAGCCCGCGCTGGTTGACAGCGAAGGCAACATTCAGGAAGGTGAAGCCGAAGGCGGGTTGGTTATTAAAGACTCCTGGCCGGGCCAAATGCGCACGCTTTGGGGCGACCATGAACGTTTCGAGCAAACCTACTTTTCTACTTTTAAAGGCATGTATTTCAGTGGTGACGGCGCCCGCCGTGACTCCGATGGCTACTATTGGATAACCGGCCGCATGGACGATGTTCTGAACGTATCAGGACACCGTTTGGGTACGGCTGAAATTGAAAGTGCCCTGGTAGCCCATAAAGCGGTGGCCGAAGCGGCCGTTGTTGGCTACCCGCATGACTTAAAAGGTCAGGGTATCTACGTGTATATAACGCCTGTGGAAGGCGTGGAAGTTACTGACGAGCTCACCAAAGAAGTTCGTAACTGGGTTCGTTCTGAATTAAGCCCGATAGCAACACCTGACTTAATTCACTGGACTACAGGCTTACCGAAAACTCGTTCCGGTAAAATTATGCGTCGTATTCTGCGTAAAATTGCCGCTAATGAGTATGAAAACCTCGGTGACACCTCTACGCTTGCCGATCCAAGTGTGGTAGATTCTTTGATAGAGAATCGAATGAATAAATAATGTCACTTAATCTGGAATCTCATGGCGAAATTTTTAATCGCAGATGACCACCCATTGTTTCGCGAGGCGCTGCAGGGCGCTCTCGCGAATCACTTTTCTGAGCTGACCTTACGCGAAGCTGAAGACTTAGACTCAACTCTGAGTGCGCTAAATAACGACGACGATGTCGATTTATTGCTGCTGGACTTACACATGCCCGGTAGTGGTGATTTGTATGGTCTTATTCGTGTGAGGGAAGACTACCCGCTGCTTCCCGTTGCCATCATCTCCGGTAGTGAGGATTCCTCCATTGTGGCTAAGTGCATTGGTTTTGGGGCGTTAGGCTTTATTCCAAAATCATTACCCTCTGCAGAAATAGCAGAAGCAATAGACACCATCCTGCAAGGCGACACTTGGGTTCCCAAAGAGAACAGAGAGCGTCTGGATGTGATTTCGGACGAAGATCAGCAGCTTGCGCAAAAGGTTTCGGAGCTTACCCCACAGCAATATCGGGTTTTACATTTTCTTCATGAAGGTTTGCTGAATAAACAAATCGCCTATCAATTGGGCATTACTGAAGCAACAGTCAAAGCGCATATCACGGCAATTTTTCGTAAACTTGGTGTGTACAGTCGTACCCAGGCGGTTTTGGTGGCTGAACGCCTGCAGTTATGACCTGGTTACTGATCTTTGCCTCGCTGGCTTATGTGATTTTCCTCTTCGCAGTTGCCACCTGGGGCGACCGTTTAGGCTCGTGGGCGAATAAAATCAGTCACAAGCCAGTTGTCTACTCTATGTCGCTGGCCATCTACTGCACGTCTTGGACGTATTACGGCGCTGTGGGTAATGCAGCGGTTGACGGTTGGGCGTTCTTTCCTATTTTGCTCGGGCCAATTTTGCTGTTCTTGTTTGGTATCCGAATTCTGGAAAAGCTGGTTTCGGTTAGTAAACAACAAAACATTACTTCAATAGCCGACTTTATTTCTTCCCGCTTTGGTAAGCGTAGGCGGCTTGCCGTGGCTGTTACCGCCATTGCTGCCGTTGCTATTATTCCTTACATTGCGCTTCAGTTAAAAGCTGTGGGCATTAGCTTTGCGGTTCTGACTGAAAGCACTGGAGTGATGGCACAGTTCTCGATAAAAGAACTGGGTGCCGCTGCGCTAATGGCAATTTTTGCTATGTTGTTTGGTACCCGCCACGTTGAAGTCACTGAATATCGCAGTGGCATGATACTGGCTATTGCTGTTGAGTCGATGATAAAACTGGTCGCATTGCTGGCAGCTGGTGTTTTTGCCTGGTTCCTGATTCAGGGCGACGCACAATCGGACTTATTCAGTTCATTCAGTGACGCAACGAAACCTCAGTGGTCATTTGCAGCCTTTGGCGAGTTTGAGTTCATTGTACAAACCCTGATGGCGGCCGGGGCTATTCTTTGTTTACCCAGACAGTTTCATGTGGCGGTAGTGGACAATGTTGATGTCCGGCATTTACGCACGGCCCGCTGGGGCTTCCCTCTGTATCTGGCATTGACCGCTGCTGCTATTGTTCCTATTGCTATTGCGGGCACTTTTTACTTGTCAGCAACCACCGACGGCTCAACGTTTGCGCTGCAACTGCCGTTGCTCAAAGATCAGCTTTGGTTATCGCTGGTTATTTTTATTGGTGGTATATCGGCAGCTACAGCCATGGTGATTATCGCGTCTGTAACCTTAAGTACCATGATAACCAACGACGTTATCATGCCTATTTTATTGCAACGAGAGTCTCGTTTGCCGCTAAAACATCGGCGTCGTGAATACGACCGGGCCTTACTATTAATTCGCCGCGTAGCTATTGCCGTTACTATGGTGCTGTCGTTCTTATGTTATTACTTCTGGGCAGCCCGGACTAACTTAGTGAGTATTGGCTTGTTGGCTTTTTCGCTAGTGTTACAGCTGCTGCCGGCGTTGCTCGCCGCACTATACTGGCGGAAAGGACACGCACGGGGTGTTTACGCCGGCTTGGCTGCGGGTTCCGTCGGCTGGGTTTTAGCGGTATTAATCCCCCTTTATACCGACTTACAGCTAACCGATGTGGAAATCATAACCCGAGGCACTGTGGTCTCCTTAGCTTTAAACAGCTTCGGGTTTATTGTGTTTTCATTGCTCGCAAAACCGCGTTTGGTTGATCGTATTCAGGCAACCGCCTTTGTTAAACCCAGAGCCGCTTTACCCGACTTGCATTTCAACAAAAACGACAGTGCCACCAATGCTGATATGTTGTTGCTGTTAAGAACCTTTTTAGGTGCAGAGCGGGCTCAGCAGTTAATGCAATATTATCAGCGTCCGGAAAATACGGAGCTTCCGCTGGAAGCTGTGGCAGAAAAAACCTTTATCAGCTTTGTGGAGAGAGCAATAGCCGGGGTGTTGGGGTCAGCCACGGCGCGCTCTCTGGTTGACGCGGCACTGCGCGATAAGCAGCTGAATTTAGAGGAAGTTGTTCACTTCTTTGACGATACAACGCAAGCTTTGCAAACCCAGCAATCTATTTTGTTTAGCTCACTGGAGAATTTGGCGCAGGGCATTAGTGTCGTGGATGCCGAGTTACGTTTAGTGGCCTGGAATAAACGCTATATGGATTTATTTCAGTATCCTGAGGGCATGGTGAAGCCCGGACAGCCCATAGCGACCCTTATTCGCTATAACGCAGAGCGTGGTGAATGTGGTCCCGGTGACGTTGACGAGTTGGTTAATAAGCGTTTGCGTTATATGCAGCTGGGGTCGCCACACCGTTTTATTCGTCGCCGCGCCGATGGGCGGGTTATAGAAATGGTAGGTAACCCTTTGCCGACCGGAGGCTTCGTTACCAGCTTTACCGACATTACGTCGCACGTTGAAACCCAGCAGGCACTGGAAGATGCCAATATTGACCTGGAGCAGCGGGTTGACGTTCGGACTCAGGAAATACGCGAGATAAACCAGGAGCTGACAGCGGAAATAGACAGGCGTCGACAAGTTGAGGACGAGCTGAAAAAGGCCAAGGCTGAAGCTGAAGCGGCTAATGCTTCTAAAACGCGTTTTCTGGCACTGGCCAGTCATGATATTTTGCAGCCTCTTAATGCGGCGCGTTTGTACCTTTCGGCTATTCAGGAGAAAGAACTGTCGGAGCGGAATTTGTCTTTGGTTGGCAAGCTGGATACTGCACTTGGGTCAACAGAGCATTTACTCTCTACCTTATTGTCGATAGCGAAAATGGATCAGGGTGCCCTGAAACCGCAGTTCCGGCATGTGCAACTTAGCTCTTTACTGGAGCCTCTGGTTGAAGAATACGCGGTGCTGGCGGAGCAGCGGAAACTGGATTTTCGTGCGTTTTATAAAGACAGGCCAGTGTATACCGACCCAACGTATTTGCGCCGAATTGTGCAGAACTTTTTATCTAATGCCATAAAATACACTCAAAGAGGCAGCGTGTTGTTGGGCGTGCGCAAGCGCAGAGAGGAGCTGCAAATAGCCGTATGGGATACTGGTCCGGGTATTGCGGCGCAGCAGCAAAATAAGGTGTTTGACGCATTTTATCGAGTACAGAATCAAACTGTAGACGGTGTCGGCCTTGGATTAAGTGTCGCCCAACGTATGGGGGAACAGTTAAACTGTGACGTACAGGTTGAGTCGGTTGAAGGTAAAGGCTCTTGTTTTTCGGTCAGAGTGCCATTAGGCAATGCTGCTCAGGTTGTCAGCCGGCCGAAGAAACAACTGGAAGATGCTTTATCTGACCCTTTACAACTTATTGTGGTCGATGACGACAATGAAAATTTAAGCGCGTTGAGCGCGCTATTGAATAAGTGGGGATGCGAAGCGCTAACCTTTAATCGTTATAGCAAAGCTTTAGCTTATGCTAAGGCTCACAGTCAGAACAAAGCGCCGCACGGACTGTTATTAGATTATCAGTTAGGTGACGGCGACGGCTTGCAGTTGGCACAGGAATTACGTGATATTTGGCAGCAACAGATACCGGCCGCTTTGGTGACAGCCATGCGCGATGATGCCGTGAAGCAGGCAGCCCGCAAAAGCGGTCTGCAATTTTTACCTAAACCGGCTAAGCCTGCCGCATTAAAAGCATTTTTAAAATACATTAGCACCCGAAAGGCGGGAGGAGCCAGAAGTTGATAGAGCTTGCCGAGCGACACACATTTAAACTGCCGGCACAATGCCGTTCGTTAATTGAACTGAAAAGCAGCGACGACGTTGAGCAGTTAGTATTTGAGGAACCTTATTATTTGCTTGGTGAGGGCAGTAACACCTTATTTGTCGACAACTTCTATGGAACCGTCATTTGCAACCGTCTACTGGGTGTCTGCATTGAAGAACAGGAAGACTCGTATTTAATTACTGCCGCAGCAGGCGAGAATTGGCATAACTTTGTTGCTGACTTACGCGTAAGAAGTATCGACGGGCTGGAGAACTTAGCGCTAATTCCGGGCTCAGTCGGTGCGGCTCCGGTGCAAAATGTTGGGGCTTATGGGGTCGAGGTGGCAACTTTTATTGAACAGGTAACGGCCTGGGATATTAAAGAAAAACGCTGGGTTTCTATGAACAGAGAAGCCTGCCAGTTCGCGTATCGCGACAGTGTCTTCAAACAAAATCCTGGCCGTTGGTTGATAACTTCGGTGGTGTTTCGGTTGCCGAAAGACTGGCAGCCGGTTACTCACTATGCTCCGTTAAACCAACTGCAGGGACATGTGAGTGCTCAGAAAATTTTCGATACGGTTGTGGAAGTGCGTCAGAAAAAATTGCCGGACCCAAAAGTTATACCCAATGCCGGCAGCTTTTTTAAAAACCCGGTTATTACCAAAGCGCAGCTTGATGAGCTGTTGCAGAAATGGCCGGACATGGTCTATTTTCCAGTAGCCGATAACCAAGTAAAAGTGGCGGCTGGATGGCTTATTGAGCATTTAGGTCTAAAGTCAGCGTTTGTCGGCGATGCAGCTGTTAACCCGCATCAGGCATTGGTATTGATTAATAAAGCACAGGCCACGGGCAGTGATATTACGCAGTTGGCACTGAAAATTATGAAACAAGTGGTGGATGCCAGTGGCATTATGCTGGAACCTGAAGTTCGTCTGGTCGGCCAACATGGCCTTGTGCAGTTGGCGGTAAAGAAATGAAGCAGGCAGAACGTCTTGATCAGTTAATTACTTTACTGGCTAATGGTGAGTTTCATTCCGGGCAGGCTATTGGTGAGTCTCTGGCTATATCCCGGGCAGCGGTAAATCAACACATTCATAAACTTGAAGAGCTTGGGCTGGAGCTGTTTTCGGTAACGGGTCGGGGCTATAAGCTTGCCCGGCCGATAGAACTGTTGCAGGCCGGGGTGATTGAAAGAGAAAGCCCGGAAAAGTGGCGGCAGTCACCGGGGTTTGAAGTGAAGTCGGTGGTTGATTCCAGTAACGACCGGGTTAAAGAGCTGGCAAAAGAAGGGCCTTTAGAAGCGGGTTTTTCTATTTTCGCCGAAGCTCAGACCGCCGGTCGCGGGCGTCGTGGGAAAAAGTGGATTTCGCCCTTTGGCAATAATCTTTATTTTAGCGTGTACTGGCCTTTAGATGACGGAATTCATGGCGCCATGGGGTTAAGCCTTGCTGCGGGGGTAGCTTTGGCTGAATGTTTTACTGACCTGGGTATTGAAGGCGTTAGCGTAAAATGGCCTAACGATGTTTATATTAGCGGTAAGAAAGTGACGGGAATACTGGTTGATCTTGAAACCTCGCCGGAAGGTGCTGCGCACAGCATTATTGGTATTGGTATTAATTTAACCATGCCAGAGCATGTTGGTGCGAGCATTGATCAGGCCTGGACGGATCTGAATTCTGAATTACCTGAGCCGAGGTCGCGCAACCATATTGCGGCGCGGGTGCGGGCTTCTGTTTTGTCGGCTTTACAGCAATACGAGCAACATGGACTCGCTGCGTTTCAGCAAAGCTGGCGCCGGTACGACTGCTTTTTGGACAAGCCTGTGAAGCTTATTATGGGGCAGAGAATTTGCCTGGGAACCTGTCGTGGAATAGACGAAAATGGTGCGTTACTGGTAGAAGATGAACAGGGCGTACGCCGTTATTTTGGAGGTGAAGTTTCATTGAGGGCGCAAGATGCTACTAATTGATGCGGGCAATACTCGCAGCAAATTTGCATGGTGGGATGCTGACACCGATAAAATAGAGATTCTGGGAGCTATTCCTCATCAGAGCTGGCTAAACGATTTAAGCCAGCCGCTAAAAGATTTGTTACTTGAAGTTGTCAGCGGTCGTCAGATAGAACGTGAGCAGCATGCTATTGGTTGCAGTGTAGCCGCCGTTCAGGTTATGGATACGTTAAATAACTCGCTGGCGGAACTGGGTATAAAAGTTTTCTGGCAAAAAACCAGAGCACAGCAAGCAGGGGTTACTAATGGTTACACTAAAGAGCCAGAACGCCTTGGCTCGGACCGCTGGATGGCCTTACTCGGTTGTCATGAGCAAGTGAAGCAGAACGCACTGATTGTGGATGCGGGTACTGCGCTGACCATTGACTGGTTGACAGCTGATGGTCGTCATCTTGGTGGCTGGATTGTTCCCGGACGGCAGTTAATGCTAAATGCGCTGGGTCAGGGTACGGCTAATTTAAAGGGCATTACGGTAAATGACATTGAGCGTGATGGTTTAGCTGCCGGGCTGGATACTTTTGACGGCATTACTCAAGGGGCCGAAGCGGCTTTAACCGGTGCTATCGCACAAGCGATTCAGTTGTCCGGCCGCTATTTTTCCGACCAGCCTTTTGATGTGGTGGTCACCGGTGGTGACGGTGAACATTTGATGAGAACGTTGTCGGTTGAATTTTGCCGTTATGACGATTTGTTGTTTAAGGGTTTGCGACTCTGTGCCGATAACCTAAACAGTTAAGCTTTTAGGCATATTCACAGAGACCACAGGCAACTTTATGAAGATAGTCATTCCAATGCTGATTGCTGTAGCCGGATTGACCGCTATACACAAAGCACATGCTCAGGACGTTCAAGCGGTACAGCTATATTCAGACGCGGAACTGGTTGAGATGTTTGCAACTAATGCGCATCTGAAACGAGTACGCGATACCGATCGCTGCCAGTTGGCACAGGATATTGAAGCTCAGGCTGAGCTTGAGCGCCGACCGACTTATCAGTTTCTTTATGGCGACATGATGGCCTGGGGAGTGTGTTATGACCGTGACCCTGAACTTGGCCTGCTGTATATGGAGAAAGCAGCTCAGCATGGCTTACTGGAAGCTCTGGAGCAGTTAGGTCGCTATTACCACGAAGGTGTTCTGGTGCAGAAAGACATCGAGCGCGCCATTTTGTACCTTCGTGAAGCTGCATCGTTAGGGAATTTACCGGCACAACGACGCTTTGCCGATATCCTGTTGTCTGGTCAGGGAAGTCCTTATGATTACGAAAAAGCCTATCATTGGCTGCATAACTCAATTACGGCCGATAAGCGGACTTATGCCGATATTGAACAAAAACTTGCGAAGCTGGCTGAACGGATGCCACCTTCGGTAGTTGAAAAAGCAAAAAGGCCACTGGATTAGTGGCCTTTTTGTTTAGATTTAGCTTAACGAAAAGTTAGGATAACCGGTTGCGGAAATCTTCGTAACTAAATTGTCGTATACAATCAAACTGACCATTTTCCCGCAAAATACCAATAGCCGGATGCTGAACGCCGTTAAAGAATGATGTTTTCACCATGGTGTAGTGCATCATGTCTTCAAATACTAAGCGGTCACCAACAGCCAGCGGCTGATCAAAACTGTACTCGCCGATAACATCCCCGGCTAAGCAACTGTTGCCACCCAAGCGGTAACTGAAGGCTTTTTCTGCCGGTAAGCCTGCTCCTGTAATGACCGGGCGATAAGGCATTTCCAACACGTCCGGCATATGCGCGGTAGCTGAAATATCCAGTAAAGCAATTTGCCCCTGGTTCTCAACAATATCCACCACTTCGCAGACCAGCGGACCCGTTTGCCAGGCAACGGCCGAGCCGGGTTCCAGTATCACTTGTAGGTCGTAGGTTTCACGCAGGCGCTTCAGCTGCTTTATCAGATGGTCGACATCGTAGCCCTGACGGGTCATGAGATGGCCACCGCCTAAGTTCAGCCATTTCATTTGTTTTAGCTGTTCGCCAAAACGGCTTTCAACGGCTTCCAGGGTACGCTCAAGGGCAAAAGAGTCGCACTCGCACAGGTTATGAACGTGCAAGCCTTCAACGCCGGTTAAGTCCTGCTGCTTAAGTTCGCTGGCGCGAATACCCAGGCGTGAACCGGGCGCACTGGGATCATAAAGCTCGGTTTCGGCTTCCTGATGCTCGGGGTTAATACGAAGACCAATGGAAACACCGGCAGCTGCTGTCTGTTCACGGTACTTGTGCCATTGTGAAACACTGTTGAATGACAGGTGATTCACCAGCGGCAGCAATTCATCAATATCGTCCTGTTTATAAGCTGGCGCATAAGCATGAACTTCGCGCGAAAACTCCTCCGCTGCCAGCTTTGCCTCCCAGACAGAGCTGGCTGTGCAGCCTTTGAGATACTGACGAATAAGCGGAAAAGCTGACCACATGGCGTAGCCTTTCAGTGCCAGAATAATGTCGGCACCGCTTTGCTCTTGTACCTTTTGCATCAGCTCGAGGTTTTTGCGCAGCAGTTTTTCATCCAGCACATAGCAGGGAGACGGAATTTCCGGCGATGTATATTGACTCATGCGTTGTCTTCTCTGTTACTTCTCAAATGGCTTATCGCATTCCATAACCTGCCATGGCAGGCCATATTTGTTCAGCCGTTCCATAAACTCGTCCGGGTCAAACTGTTCCATATTCCAGACGCCTGGTTCCATCCAATGACCCTGCAGCATCATAGATGCGCCAATCATCGCCGGTACGCCGGTGGTGTAAGAAACGGCCTGAGCGCCCACTTCTTTGTTAGTTTCGGCGTGGTCACAGTTGTTGTAGATGAAGATGGTTTTTTCCTGACCGTCTTTCATACCCGTGACATAAGTACCAATACAGGTTTTGCCGGTGTAACCTTCAGCCAGAGAGCCCGGGTTAGGTAACACGGCTTTTAAAAACTCCAGTGGTACAATCTTTTTACCTTCAAACTCAACTGGCTGAATAGACGTCATACCAACGTTTTCAAGTACACGTAAATGCGTCAGGTACTGCTCACCGAAGGTCATCCAGAAACGCGCACGTTTAATGGTCGGGAAGTGCTTAACCAGCGATTCCAGCTCTTCGTGAAACAGCAGGTAAGAAGGGCGTACGCCAACATTGGGGTAGTCCAGATCTTTACGCACACTGATAGGATCGGTTTCATGCCACTCGCCGTTTTCCCAGTACTTACCTTTTTGGGTAATTTCGCGAATATTAATTTCCGGATTAAAGTTAGTCGCAAACGCCTGACCGTGGTCACCACCGTTGCAGTCAACAATGTCCAGATAATGCACTTCGTCAAAGTAGTGCTTGGCGGCATAAGCCGTAAATACGTTGGTAACACCCGGATCAAAACCGGCTCCCAACAAGGCCATTAAACCTTTTTCTTTAAAGCGTTCCTGATAAGCCCACTGCCACGAATATTCAAATTTCGCTTCGTCTTTTGGTTCGTAGTTTGCGGTATCAAGGTAGTGCACGTTGGTTTCCAGACAAGCATCCATGATAGGTAAGTCCTGATATGGAAGCGCGACGTTAATAACCAATGACGGGTTAATACCGCGAATGAGCTCAGCAACTTCGGCTGAATCATCGGCATCGACCTGATACACACCGACAACGCGGTCTTTACCGGCTTTTTCCTGCAACGCCTGACATTTTGACAGAGTGCGACTGGCTAGATGAATCTCAGAGAATACTTCAGGTAGGCCTGCACATTTTTGTACGACTACGCCAGCAACACCGCCGGCACCAATAATTAGAACTTTAGACATGAATGCTATCCTTCACAGAAATCTTTTAACTAATAAAGTTGCTGCGAAAGATAGCATATTTTTATGAAATCATCATTCAGAAGCGTTGCTTTCTGCTACCTCTGAATTCATACCTAAATGCTTATGTAAAAAGGCCCAGTTTTCGGCATGTTCTTCAATGCGCATCCATGTTGGTGTACCGGCTCCGTGACCAGCGCGAGTCTCTACGTTTAACAGTATGGGCTGATCGCAACTTTGGTCACGTTGCAGTGCAGCTGCAAATTTGTAGCTGTGCCACGGAACCACTCGATTATCGTGGTCGCCGGTAGTGATCAAGGTTGCCGGATAACAGGTGCCGCTCTCGGTATTATGCACCGGCGAGTAAGCATAAAGAGTTTTGAAGTCCTCTTTATTTTCGCTTAAACCAAATTCACTACTCCAGCCTCGAGCATTGGCGCTGGGCAGTTGGTATCTCAGCATATCCATAACACCAACGGCAGGAAGGGCCGCGGCAAACAATTCAGGACGCTGAGTCATTGTGGCGCCGACCAATAAACCGCCGTTACTGCGTCCCTGAATAGCTAGCTTATTCTTGTTGGTGTAGTTGTTGTTTATTAACCATTCAGCGGCGGCAATAAAATCGTCAAAGACGTTTTGCTTGTTTTCTTTAGTGCCTTGTTGATGCCACATTTCACCAAATTCGCCGCCGCCGCGAAGGTTTGGAATGGCCAGTACGCCGCCCATTTCTAACCAGATAAGACGGGTTGTGTCGTAATCTGGCGTAATAGAAATATTGAAGCCGCCATAGCCATATAACAGCGTTGGGTTTTCGCCGTTAAGTTCAATGTTCTTGTGGTGCACTAAAAACATTGGGACTTCGGTGCCATCGGCACTGTTGTATACCACTTGCTCGGTTGTATATTGATCTAACTCGGCCGGCACTTTGGTTTCATACCACAAGGTGGTACGTCGTTGGTCAGGCTGGTAGCGATAGATCTTTCCCGGCTCGGTAAAGCTTTTGAAGGAAAAGAATACATCGGGTGCTTTATGGCTGCCTTCAAAACCGCTAATTGATCCAATACCGGGTAAAGCCAGCTCCTGAAGCATGGTTCCTTTTATATCAAATATAGCCACTCGTGAGCGCGCTGACTGAAAATAATGTGCAAATAGTTGGCCGTTTACCGCATGTACGTCTTTCAGTGTATGGGTTTTAGCGGCAATAATTTCTTTCCAGTTCTCAGGTTCAGGTTGTTTGGGGTCAACGGCAACGACACGACCTGTCGACGCTTCATTCGTGGTTTTAAAATACAGCTGGCCTTTTTGGCTGGTAACGTATTGATATTGACCGTCCCACTTGGTGAAAAGCCCTTCAAAAGGTGCATCTTCCTGTGCTAGCGGACGCAGGTATACTGCATTAGCATCGTAGCCTTTAAAGACATCAATAAGTAAGTACTTACCGTCGTCCGATACTTTTGCGTAAGGGTTTAGGTCGGGTTGGTTATCAAAAGCAAAAATCAGCTCGTCGTCGCTTTGTTTCGTTCCCAGTTTGTGAAAATAGACACTGACAGGTTTTGTATCATCAAAGCTGCCGTCTTTATTTTCAGGATAGCGGCTGTAATAAAAACCACGTTCGTTTGGCAGCCAGGCGACTTCGGTAAATTTTACCCCTTCAATAACATCACTGGTGTCTTTTCCTGATTCGACATTACGGACTTTTATTTCCGTCCAGTCACTGCCTCCGTCAGAAGTGGCATAAGCAACATAGGTAGCGCGGGGAGAAACATTAATACGTGCCAGCGAGACGGTTCCGTCGTCGCTGAAGTTATTAGGGTTAATCAAAACATCTGGGGCACTGTTTAAATCTGTCATGGTGTAAAGCACGGACTGATTCTGAAGGCCGTCGTTTGAGAAATAAAAGTACCGGTCGGCATAGCGAAAAGGCGTGCTGACTTTTTCATAATTCCACAGTTCAGTCATGCGGTCTTTAATGCCCGCGAACGCCGGAAGATTTTGCAATAAAGGAGTAGATAACTGGTTTTGCGCATCCACCCAATTAGACACTTCCTGGTTATCCTGCTCTAGCCAGCGGTAAGGATCTTCAACCCGGGTACCGTGATAATCATCTTGCTGCTCGACGGTTTTAGTTTCGGGGTAAGGGCCGTCAGGTTGTTCTTTTTCCTGTTCGAAAGAGCTACAGGCACTCAGTATCAACACAGTTGAACAAAGAATAAAAGCTGAATAACGAGTCATGGTTGGGCTTCCTGTTTAGGTTCTGCGGTGATCATAGGAATTTGCTGTCAAAACAACAAGTCACATTAGTGTAGTGAGAGCACTTCTTTACAGAGATTTTCATTTGCCAGACGCTGCGATATTCCCCCCCAATACTCGCCCAGATGTTTGAGTGTTGTTGATGAGTTACATAGCAGTTCGGTCAAAGGGTGTTGATTATGTTGCCAATAAAACCACTGCGCTAAGGCAAAATGTGCCGCGTCAAAAGGTATTGCCTTAACACGGTATGCTTGAATAAGGCTTGTTCTTATCTCATTGCTTTCTTCTGTTAGTTGCAGCATTTCTTTGCCACCTGACAACCATTGTAGCTGGTTATGTCCCCACTGGTTGAGCAATTGGCATACTTGGCATAAACCAGTGAACTCATTTGATAGAGGTTGGACATAAATAGCCGCTGGCCGTGCGGATACGCTGTCTATACGGCTACTGAGGCGCCAAAGGGCATAGCCATTCTTCTTCCAGAAATTATCCAGTCCCGGTGACCAGGCAAAACTGGTGCCCAGCATTTGGTAATTGTTGTCCAGTGCCCACCGGTAAATCTCAGCCAGCAATTCGGAGGCGATTTTACGTCGTCTTTTCGCTGCTGGTACCGCAATACGTGCAACTCTGAGCCAATGTAAATCCATAGCCCAGTCCTGTTGCAGAAAGTAGCCTATGGCCTGAGGCAGTAAATTTCCTTTGGGGCGTCTTTGCCCTTGTCTGACTTCTTCTTTTAATGGCGATAAAATGGGCCCTTCACTCATAAGCCAGGCAACCGCAGTAACTTCTCCGTTCGTGGACTGATATGCGAGCCTATGTCCGGGTTCGGTCAGCAGCAGGTTAAGGTCATTCGGGCTACTTTGGTAATGTGCGTTGAGAAGAAGTTGAAAACACTGTTGCAGCATATCTTCTTCAAGTTCCGATGCGTGTTTAATAAAAGTGCCGGACTCCCGGATCCCGAATTGTGTTACTGGCTGTTCGTTAAGGAGAAAAGTGTCGGTCAGCCATTGCTCTAACGGATCATTTACGGGCCAGCGTAATGGTTGAGTCAGCTGGTGAACCGATATCTGTGGCAAGGTTTTCTTAGCCCAGTCAGTAAAGTGCACGGCAAAACCACGACCACAACCTTCATAACCAGCAACGGTTGTGGCAAGCAGCCAGGGATTAAATTTTTGGCATAGCTGTTCTGTTACCCACAATGGCAGACCCGCTGCTTCATCAATAATTAATGTTATTTCCGAATTACTGGGTTGTTCCAGTAGCTTATCCCAGGCAACGAAATGAGCTTCCGGCGCCTGCTGTAGCAAAATTTTAGCATTGGCCTTTCGTGGTGCCGTTACGATAATCGAACTGTGCTCTTTTGCTTGGGCAAGCGCCTGACCCAACAAGGTGCTTTTACCGCGACCGCGTTCGGCGGTAATGATATGAGTTTCGTATGGTTTTTCTGTGCTTTGCGTAAGAGCGTTAAAAATAGAGCTCTGCTCATTGGTTAGCTGTAGCGTCTCATTTGCTGAACGTGTTTCGGGTTCGCTGACCGATGACTGCATGTGGGTATTTGACTCGGCAAAGTGCTTTTCGGCAAAACGCTCCATGCGGTGACTCATGGCGCTGCTCTTAGCCGGAAGTAAAATAGACAACAGACCACCGGTGGTAACGGTGCCACAAAGTGCGGCTATGGCGTCGGCGTGCAAACCGTCTTGGCAGTCTATCCAGACTTGTTCAAACTCATGCCCCAGATAATCCCGGTAACGGGAGAGTACGGCATCGGCATGAGTCTGTTGGTTTGATAAGTAGATAGAACTGTCAGAGCGAGCCTCGCAGTATTCGCGCCAGAGGCTCGCATCTTGCAGCAGTTGGAGTTGTCGGTAACCGCTGCGTTCTGACATTTTAGAAAATAGGGTAAGCGAAGAATTTAGTCAGCACCGTATTAATAAATACCGCCGCTAATATCAACGGAATGAAGGTACAGATAGATAAGCGCACATATTTGGCCAGTAGTGTATTTGGATAACCGGGGTTGCCTTCAGCAAGTTCCGAATCCAGGTTCTTACGGCGCCAGTGAAAACTGACAAATAAGCAAATTAAAAGACCATTCAGCGGCAAGATGGTGTCGTAAAAAACATCATAGATTACATCGAAAACTGACTTAGGCGTGTCAGCATAGAAAGTAAACTCAGTGAATGCCGGAACAAAACCAAAAGAGGTAGCGGCAATAAGCGTCAATACCGTTACCGCAATACCCATGAACAGCAGAGCTTTTTTACGACTTATCTTCGCTCGCTCAATGACCGCGGCGGTTGGTACTTCAAGAATAGAAACCAAAGACGTAATGGCCGCAATAAAGGTTAAGAGGAAGAAGATAGTAGCGGCAATGCTTGCGCCGACATAGCCCACAACGCCTTCCAGAGCAATGAATATTTGCGGAAAGAAAGAGAAAATCATACTAACCGAAGAGTCGCTCAACGAGTTCGGATTAGTATTTGGATTGATGGCGAATATGGCTGGCAGAGTCATTAAACCGGCGGTAAAGGCAACAGCTGTATCTGTTAAAGCGACCAGTTTACCTGAGGTGACAATGTCATCATTACGGCTGAAATAAGAGCCATAGGTTATTAAAATGCCCATACCGAGCGATAACGAGAAAAATGCCTGCGATAATGCGCCGTTTATTACCGAACCATCAATTTTTGAAAAGTCGGGAACCAGATAAAACTCAAGGCCGAGCACGGCGTTATCCAGCGAAAGTACAAAGATAACCAGCAAAATGAGCATAATAAACAATGCTGGCATCAGGAATTTCGCGGCTTTCTCTATCCCCTGACGAACACCACCGAGTAAGATGACATTGACGATTATTGTCACTGCAATAAGAAAACCAACAAAACCATAATCGTTTACGAATTGGCCAAAGTATTCGGCGTCAGCGAGCATATCAAGGTTACCAGTGACTGAATGCCAGAGGTAACCGAAGATCCACACCGTAATGACCATGTAGAAAACTGCAATCATAAACGGAGTGATAACGGCCAGTAAGCCGGCAAGATGCCAGCCTTTATTGTTTGGTGCCAGAGATTTATATGAACCTAAAGGGCTTTTTTGAGCGCGCCGGCCCAGACCCATTTCCGCCAACATAACTGGCACGCAGATAAAGGCAACGAATAACGCATAGATAATTAAAAATGCCCCACCGCCATTCTTGGTGGCAGCAACGGGGAACCCAACTAAGTTACCAATGCCGACGGCAGAACCTGCCGCTGCTAATATGAAGCCAATCTTAGAGCTAAATTGATCGCGTTGTTCGCTCATTCTGAACCTTCTTTTATCGTTTTTGTTTTACGCTTTTTAAGCGCTGCTGTTCAGCAAATTCCAGCAATCCTAGCAAGGCGTTAATTTAACGGCAAGCAGCTAATGACTGTTTGTGCGGCAGAATGCGGGAAATCCGGCTTGGAAACAAAACTTATTTTAACATCCATGACAATTGTAATATTGGAATTTGTTGCAAATTAGATAACATTTCATTAACTCAGTTTTAACACGCTGGTAAATACAGGGAATTCAACTCTCTGGAACAGATTGGCGTCTTTTTACCAGCGTGTTTCCCTGAATTGAGTCGCTCCATTGCTGCATTTCAAAAAGCCGTGAAACACAACGCCGGAAAGGAAAAGCCAATTGTCTGGCCTGATACAATCTATCAATGTCGGTTTCAGCGGTTACCAATAAGTGACACTTTCGGTCATAGCACTCATCGACTAAAGCAATAAAACGGCGGGCTTCGTTATCCAGTTTGCTGACAATATTTGTCTGATGTTCGCGTTGGTAGGTTTCCTCTACTCCATGTACCAGGTCTTTATCCGGTATATAAGAAAAGGCCGGAACCTTATGTACTGCAATAGCAGCATAACTATCGGCCAGCTCCATATAGTCGCGCTGACTTCTGGGACCTGAGCAGAGTGACATAAAATCAAAGCCAATCACTTTATTATTTTGCCATAAACAGGGGATTTCGCGGTTCATTATCCTAACGGAGGGGGTTTCTTTTGTGCTACCGAAACAGCTTTCTGCAAGTGAGCGGAGTTGTTGCAGAGTGCCTTGCTTAAGGTAATAAGGTAAATCTGTTTCGTGCAGTCGGCGATAATCAACGCCCATACCTAAGTCCAGGCAGTCACACTCTTTATTCAATAAATCTATTGTAGGTTCGAAGCGATGACGCGCCAAGCCATCTCTGTAGAGCTCATTGGGTGGGACGTTCGAGGTTGTTATTAAACTAACACCCTCGTTGAACAATGCATGCCATAGCCCGGCTAAAATCATTGCGTCGCCAATATCTTCAACGAAAAACTCATCCAGACAGATTATCGAATAGTGCTGTGACCACCTCTTAGCAATAATTTGCATAGGGTTAGCTTCGCCCTGAAGGTGATTAAGTTCTTCGTGGATTTTGGCCATAAAATGGTGAAAATGCAGTCGAATGGCCTTGTTTTCAAAAAGATGCTGATAAAACATATCCATCAGCAAGGTTTTTCCCCGGCCGACCGGGCCGAATAAGTAAAGACTTTTCGGTTTATGTCCTTGTGCAAGTGAGTCCAGTCGTTGCTGTAGTGCTTTTACCGCCTTTAACTGATATTTATCGGGCTGGAGCGCACCGGACTGAATGCTTTGCTTATAGTTTTCTTGCATGAGTTCATTATTACAAAACGTCAGGACAAAAAGAAGCCGGCTGGGGAAGCCGGCCAAACACTGCTGCTAGTGAACAACCACCAATGCAGGTCTTCAATACATTGTGCTGTACAATTTTCTACGATAGGTCGCTGCCAGAGGATCACCATCGGGTAACGAATTGATAATATCGAGGGCGTATTTTTTCGCATCAGCGAAATTGACGTCTCTACCCAACACAATGAAAACCTGCTGCAGGGCTTCTTCATCACGATTTGCTTCATGAAATTTAAGTGCCAACTGTAATTTTAAAGCCAGGTCGTCGGGGTTATTTTCTACTTGCTCCTGCAACGCACGTAATTCCGGAGAGTCAGCGGCATCTTCGGCCAGCTCAAGCTTGCCTTTTATACGCTGATAATCACTGTCTTGCTCGACCAGTGGAATCTTAGCGACCAGCTCTTTGGCCTGATCCAGGCGACCGGCATCGACTGCGGCTTCGGCTAAGAGTTTAAGAGCCTGCATATTGGTGTTGTCTAAATCGTAAGCTTGTTTAGCCAGAGTATAAGCCGTATTCGTGTCACCTTCGCCCATAGCGACATGAGCTTGTTGAATTAAGTCATCTGACGGGCTGGGCAGGTGTTTCGTCAGTATTTCCCGAATTTCACCTTCGGTTTTCACTCCACCGAAACTGTCAACTGGCTGACCGTCTTTAAAAAAGGCTACGGTAGGTAAACTGCGAATACCAAACTGGGCGGCTAATTCTTGCTGCTCATCACAATTTATCTTGGCGAGAATAATTTGATCACTGTATTGTATAGCCAGCTTTTCAAGCACTGGCATAAGTTGTTTGCAGGGTTCACACCAGTCAGCCCAAAAATCGATAATAATGAGTTTCTCTTTTGAGCCTTCCAGCAAAACTTGCTGAAAGTTCTGCAAGTCAAGGTTAACGATATTGGATTCGGACATCAGCTGCGACGCTCCTGTTTTAATAAGCCACTTTAATCTCTGTTATCAGGGATATGCTGACGCGAGTCCATAATTTCAATGGTTAATGACTAAACCAGGATAAGATTTTATCTTTTAACTTGCTGTAAGGCGGGTAGCGTAAAGCGACATCGAAGCGAAAACTGCGTTTCATCACGGGTTTTAAATGGCTGAAGGTATCAAAGCCCCATTTACCGTGGTAGCGGCCGATACCGCTGCGACCAACGCCACCAAAAGGCAATTCATCGTTCAGCATGAACATGAGCGTGTCGTTGTAACAAACATTGCCGGCAGACACTTGCTGTGTAAATAAATCGAGCAGGCGCTGATTGTTGCTAAACACATAGAGCGCTAACGGTTTTGGATGGCGACGGATTTCCTCGATGGCATCCGCTGCAGACTTAATGGTTATAACCGGCAGTAACGGACCAAAAATTTCTTCCTGCATGAGCGCACTGCCGTCTTTTATACCATCGACTATTGTGGGCGCAATATAAAGCTCGCTTTTATCAGAGTCGCCGCCGACAACTACGTTTTCGCCTTCCAGCATTTGCGTCAATCGCAGCCAGTGAGTCTGATGAATGATCCTGCCGTAATCATTGCTGAGCTGAAGGTCTTCGCCATAAAATTGAATTAGCTCCTCCCGTATGGCGGCAATGAGCTGTTCTTTAACACTGTCTTCTACCAGCACGTAATCTGGTGCTATACAGGTTTGCCCGGCGTTAAGGAATTTACCCCAGACAATACGCCGAGCTGTGACTCGTATTGGCGCATCGGCTAAAACTACCGCCGGGCTTTTACCGCCAAGTTCAAGCGTGACCGGGGTCAAATTCTCGGCCGCAGCGGCCATAATAGCTTTGGCTGCGTTTTCACCGCCAGTATAGAAAATGTGATCGAAGGGCAGTGCTGTCAGTTGTTGCGATTCAGTCGCTGCTCCGGTCACAATTTTTATCGCGGCATTGTCCAGATAGTCTGGTAACTGGCGCGCCAGTAGGTCTGCTGTTGCCGTCGCATGTTCAGAGGGCTTTATGACGGCGCAGTTGCCGGCCGCAATGGCTGCAATTAAAGGCGCCAGAAGTAACTGTAAAGGGTAGTTCCATGCACCTAAAATTAGCACCGTACCAAGCGGCTCAGGTACTAGCTGGCTTTTCGCCGGCCAGGCCAGTAAAGGGTTACCAACTTTGTGAGGCTTGCTCCACTTTGGCAGAGCTTTAATAGTATGTTTGATGTCGTTTTGTAGGAACTGTAGTTCGGTTAAGCGCGCTTCGCTTGGGTGTTTGTTGAGGTCTGCTTTCAGTGCTTGCAGTATTGGTTTTTCGTTTTCAATGAGAAAGCGCTGAAGTTGCTGAAGTTGGTTTAAACGCCATGACAGCGGACGAGTGAGCCCGCTGTCAAAATGGCTTTTTAACTGCTTAAGCGTTTGTTCAAATGGGTTCATCCAAGCCCGCCAAGAGTCACCGTTTTTAACTCAAGGTATTCGTCAATACCGTACTTAGAACCTTCACGACCAACACCGGATTCTTTAATTCCGCCAAATGGGTTGTAGGCGTGAGAGATACCACCGGTATTCACACCAACCATGCCGTATTCAAGCGCTTCACTTACGCGGAAAATACGAGCGGTGTCTTTGGCTGCGAAGTAAGAAGCCAGGCCAAATGGAGTATTGTTGGCTTTCTCAATGCCTTCTTCTTCTGTTTCAAAGGTATTAATAGCCACTACCGGACCAAAGATTTCTTCTTCACTAATATCCATTTCTTCGGTTACGCCTGTAATGACGGTTGGTGCATAGAATAAATCGCCTAACTCGGTCATTACTGAGCCGCCGGTTTCTATGGTTGCACCGTCAGACTTAGCAGCAAGTACTAAACGTTGTACTTTATCAACAGCGTCCTGATCGATAAGCGGACCTAGGTCGACATTTTCTTCTGTACCGGGCCCTACTTTCAGAGCTTTCACTTTACTGACAACCGCGTCGGTAAATTTTTCGGCTACTGACTGTTGTACCAGTATCCTGTTCGCTGAAACACAGGTTTGCCCGCCATTGCGGAATTTGCAGGCTATTAGCTGTTCCGCGGCTTGCTCTATATCGGCATCGTCAAAGACCAGGAACGGAGCGTTACCGCCAAGCTCAAGAGACAATTTGGTGACGTGCTCCGAACATTGCTGCATTAGAATTTTTCCGACACCTGTAGAACCGGTAAATGACAGCTTGCGAACCTGTGGTGAGGTCGCTAAACGCTTACCTACGCTCTTGGCATCACTGGTCGGAATAATATTGATAACGCCGTCGGGAATGCCAACTTCACTAGCCAGTTGGGCTAATGCCAGACTGGAAAGTGGAGTTAATTGCGGTGGCTTAACCACGATGGTACACCCAGCCGCTAATGCCGGCGCAATTTTACGAGTGATCATCGCGTTGGGGAAGTTCCAGGGCGTAATGGCTGCACAGACACCAACCGGTTCTTTAGTGACCATTACGCGCTTACTGCTATCGGCGTTAGGCAATATATCGCCATCGATGCGTTCAGCCTCACCGGCAAACCAGTCAACAAAGCTGGCGCCGTATTCGACCTCGCCAATGGCTTCAGCGACCGGCTTACCTTGCTCTGCACTCATTAACTCACCCAGAGCCTGCTTGTTGTCCATCATGGACTCGTACCATTTACGCAGCAGCATCGCACGCTCACGAGCCGTTTTCTTGCGCCAGCTTTTCAGGGCTGTTTCTGCAACATTTATGGCGCGTTGAGTTAAATCTTCGTCAGCGTCAGCAACCTCGGCTATTACTTCGCCAGTTGCCGGGTTAGTTACTGAGAAACGTTTGTCCGTAGGAACCCAGTGACCTTCAATAAAGCAGTCTTTCTTAGTCAGGGATGACATAGAATGTGCTGACATAATTCCTCCAAATTTGAGAATAACTCTAATAATGTAGGCAATATAAAAAGAAATGGTTCAACTTTTTCGATTATTTTGATGGAAATAGATGCGTTTGGTGAAAAAAAGCTCAAAGGCATTGCTTTTTGAGTAAAAAAACGTATAATCCGCCGTTCCTCAAGGAACACCGCATAACTGATGAGGCAGCGGTCACCCTTGATTCGTGGGGTTGCAGCGCCTGATTCCAGTCCAGACAGTTTAGAGACTGAACACTGATTCCTGTTGCCGGGCCATAACCCCTTTTTTATTGTGTTTGCCAATGGGCAAACGGGAATAAAGTGAGACAAATATGTCAAATACCCAAACGGGTCTGTCGTTTAACGACATGGCCTTACCTAGTGCTGTGCTTGAACAATTAAACGCAATGCAGTTTTTAACTCCGACTCCTATTCAGCTACAGGCTATTCCTGCACTGCTTGAAGGGCAGGACGTGCTGGGCGAAGCTCAGACCGGTACCGGTAAAACTGCTGCATTCGGTCTGCCTGCACTGGCAAAAATTGATGCGTCGGTTAAGCAAACTCAAGTATTAGTCGTAACTCCAACTCGTGAGCTGGCTATTCAGGTAGCTGAAGCGCTTGAAGGCTTTGCTGCGAAAATGCGTGGCGTTGGCGTAGCAACCGTTTACGGTGGCGCTCCATTTGGTCCTCAGGTTAAAGCCCTGAAGCAGGGGACCGCTATTGTTGTTGGTACCCCGGGTCGTCTTATCGACTTATTGAATAAAAACGTCCTGCAACTAGATGGTTTGAAAGTGGGCGTTCTGGATGAAGCCGATGAAATGCTGAACATGGGTTTCATTGAAGACATCGAAACGATTTTAAAAGCTGTACCGAATACGGCGCAACGCGCGTTATTCTCAGCAACTATGCCGAATGCAATTCGTAAACTGGCAAAAACCTTCCTGAAAGATCCGCTGAATATTCAGATTGAAGCTATTGCCCGCGAAAAAGCGACGATTAAGCAGAAAGCATGGAAAGTTCAGGGCATGACGAAAATGACCGCTCTGACGCGGTTACTGGAAGTGACTCCTTACCAACGTGCGTTAATTTTCGTACGTACCCGTCAGGATACGATGGATGTGGCTGAATTGCTGCAACGCAATGGCTTTAAAGCGGCGCCATTAAGCGGTGACTTGAACCAGGCTCAGCGTGAGCAGACTGTTAGTCAGTTACGTAGTGGACACATCGAAATTCTGGTAGGAACCGACGTTGTTGCCCGTGGCTTAGACGTTCCTGAAATTACGCACGTTATTAACTATGACTTACCGAGCGATACTGAATCTTATGTTCACCGTATTGGACGTACTGGTCGTGCCGGCCGTACAGGTGAAGCGATTTTGTTCTTCCGTGCAAAAGAGCGTCATTTGTTGCGTCACTATGAGCGCTTAACCAATGCTCCGGTTGAGTTCTTTGAAGTACCAAACGCCAATGAACTGAGCAAGTACCGTCAGCAACAATTGTTAGAGAAGTTGCAGGCGTCACTGGCTCCTGAAACTGCAAGCGCTGATAAGCCTAAACTAGAGAAACTGTTAGGCGAGTGGCTCGAACAGTCAGAGTTAAGCGCTGAAGAAATCGCATTAGCGTTGTTGGCTCAGCATAATGAGCAGCGTCCGTTATTCCTGAAAGAAGACCGTCCGGTACGTGAAGCTCGCGGTGAGCGTAGCGAACGTTCTGGTCGTAATGAACGTAGTGACCGTGGCGATAAACGTAAACCTCGTGCAGAACGTGGTGGTCGTGCAGCGGATGTAGATTTTGAAACCTACAAAATTCAGGTAGGCCGTGAGCATGGTGCTCGTCCGGGTGACATCGTTGGGGCTATTGCTAACGAAGCTTCAATGGACAGCAAATATATTGGGCAAATTCAGTTGTTTGATAATCACTCTTTAGTGCAACTGCCAAAAGGCATGCCAAAAGACATCGTGCATGTACTGAAAAAAGCTCGCGTGCGTCAACAGCCTATGGGCCTTGAGCTAAGTGACGAGCAAGTTAAACGCGCGCCACGTCCGCCGCGTGACCGTGATGCTCGTAGTGGCCCTAAGCGCAGCTCTGGTAAAGGTGCCGCGCGCCGCTTTAATTAAAGTCTCTTAACTCGGCCGGATGATCAACAATGATCATCTGGTCGATGTCATATCCCCACTCATGAGCCTTGGCTAAGGCGTAATCAATATCTGCCTGAGCAACATCCGGGCTTCTCGATAAAAACCAGAAATACTCGTGTGAGTCGCTGGTTACTATTGCCTGCTGATAATCACCACCTAACCAACTCACGTAATAACCGCCATAAAAGGGCCAGAAGAAGGTAACCTGATATGCGGCGTCCATATTTTCGACCGGCTCAGCCAACCCAATGGCGGTTTGCCATTCTTCATTTTTGACATGGTAGCCCCGGTTGGTCACTTCCAGTGTGCCATCACCATTTAACCGATACTCTGCCGTAACACCCTGAAGGCCCTCTTCAAAACTGTGTGGCATGCGGACTATTTCGTACCATTTACCCAGGTAGCGCTCGGCCTCAAAGTCGTCAACAACATCAGCTACCGGCGTTGGTTGAGAGTTACAGGCACTCAGTAGAAACGTAAAAAACAATGACACCATCCATTTATTCATTAGTGCTTCCTTTTATAAATCGTTGATATTATCTAAATAAGTTTCGGCTTGTTTGATTAACGCCAGCTGTTCTTCTTCGGGTTTCTTATTCCAGACCTGATACATCATGCTCATCCTGTGATTGTCTTTAAAGCGTTCTTTATGACGTTCAATAAAATGCCAGTACAGGCTGTTAAAAGGACAAGCTTTCTCACCGGTTTTCTTCTTCGGATTATAATAGCATTCTTTACAATAGTGCCCCATTTTTTGCATATAGTTGGCACTGGCAATGTAGGGTTTGGTTGCTATCAATCCGCCGTCGGCATACTGGCTCATGCCGCGCGTATTGGGCAGTTCCACCCACTCAATGGCATCAATATAAATGCCAAGATACCAGTCGTCCAAAGCATCCGGTGATACACCGGCCAGTAGTGCGAAATTTCCAGTTACCATTAACCGCTGTATGTGATGTGCGTAGGCATAGTCTAACGACTGCTTAATGGAATAGTGCAGACAGTTCATTTTGGTGTCGGCATTCCAGTAAAACTCCGGTAGCGCTCTAGTGTGGTTAAGATCGTTAAGGTTTTTATAGTCAGGCATATGCGCCCAGTAAATGCCCCGCACAAACTCTCGCCAGCCAATAATTTGCCGACAGAAGCCTTCAATTTGGGCAAGTGAAATGCTGTCTTTATTTTTCGACCAGGCATCAATAGCAGCGTTAACCACTTCTAACGGATGCAGCATTTTGGTGTTGAGAGAAAATGAAAGCCGTGAGTGATAAAGACTCCAGTGAGATTCACCAACGTTGTTTTCTGTTGCCATGGTGTCCTGATAACGACCAAAGTCGGGGAGTCCGAACTGACAAAAATGTTCAAGCAACTGCTTAGACTGTCTTCGGTTAACCGGCCATATCAGTTGAGCCGCGTTCGCTTGCCCCATGGTTTTAACTTCACTGTTGTGCAACAGCTCATCAATATCTGATACGTCATTAGAGAAGATTAAAGGCGGTTCTAGGTCATGATTTGCGGGAATCTTTTTCTGGTTTTCTTTATCGTAATTCCAGCGGCCTCCGGTCGGGCGTCCATCCTCCATCAGAATATCGTATTGCTTACGTACCTTTCTGTAGAAGGTTTCCATTAAGTAGTTTTCGCTATTGGGGAAATACTCTTTTAGCGAGTTGCGGCCAGTAAGAAAGTGCTCTGTATCAAACCAGTTTATATTAATTTTATTGGCGCCGGCCCAGCTTTTAAGTTGATGATCGAGACGGTATTCGTCGGGTTGCTGGCACTCCAAAGTAGTCACTTCGTGGTCTTGCATTAATTGCTGAAGGTTCTGGGTCAGGCTTTGGTTATTAGTGTCATTATCAAGTTTTATATAGTTTACTTGATGTCCTGCAGTACTCAGTGCGTTACCGAAAGCCCGCATTGCAGCGAAAAAGGCTAATACTTTTTGCCGATGGTGAACAACGTAGCCAGTTTCTTGTTTGAGCTCCATCATCACATAGAGTACGCCCGCGTTCTTTTCTCTGAACCACGAATGTCTGGCATTGAGTTGGTCGCCAAGTATTAGCCGTAGAGTATGAATTTTCATAAGTAGTGAGGGGTTAGGGTTGATAGCTTCATTACGTTCTATTCAGGGATTCAGATCGACATACCTAAATGCACCAAAATATGGCATTATGCGCGGTAGTTTCAGTTTCAGATTGGAGTAGTTATGAGTCAGGTAACGGATAACGAGAATTCATCAGAGCAAAAACCGGTCAACGTCATTTGCATTAAATGGGGTAAAAAGTATGGCCCCGATTACGTCAATACATTGCATTCAATGGTCAGTCGGCACCTTAGTCGACCGTTCCGTTTTGTCTGTTTTACCGATGACTTTGAGGGTATCAATGACGAGATTGAAGTAAAAGCTATTCCTAAAATTGGCTTTAAAGACTTTGATGAACAAGTTCCGTGGACAAAAGGTCACGGCTGGTTAAAGCTTACCTGCTTTGCGAACCCGCTTTATGATCTTGAAGGCCCAACCTTATTCCTGGATCTGGATATTATTATTGTTGGCAGCCTGGACGAATTCTTTGAGCCGGAAGGCGAGTTTATGGTGATCAAAGAGTGGGATAAATCTGACGCTACCGGGAATACATCGGTATTTCGTTTTGATATTGGCGCTCATGAAGATGCGTTAGAGCATCTGAAAAAAGACCCGAAAGCGGCTATTGCTGACGTACGAAATGAACAAGAATATATTACGCACTTTGTCGATCGCCAAAACAAGCTGACGTATTGGCCGGAAAAGTGGTGTCGTAGCTTTAAGCGCCATTGTCTGCGTCCATTTCCACTTAGCTTTTTTCAGGAGCCGCGTATTCCGGAAGAAGCGAAAGTTATTATTTTCCACGGCAAACCGCACCCGGATGATGCGTTGGAAGGCCGAAGCGGCAAGTGGTACCGTAAGGTTCTGCCAACCAAGTGGATAGCCGAATACTGGCGTTAAATGATATGCGATTGTGGATCTACGGAGTATTAATACGGCTGGTCACTCCAGCCGTTTTTGTCTGGTTGTGGTTGCGTGGCAGAAAAGACAGCCGCTATCGTCAGAACTGGTCAGAACGGCTTGCGCTGGGCTCTGTTGATAAAAGACAGCACGGCTGTGTGGTTATTCATAGCGTTTCCGTTGGCGAAACCTTGGCGGCGAAACGGTTAATCGAGCAGCTTTTGCGTCAGGAACCGTGTCAAAAAATACTCATTACCTGTATGACACCAACGGCCCGGGAACTTATCCAGCAGCATTTTGGCGACGCTGTTAGTTGTCGCTACTGGCCGATAGATACTCCGGGTGCTGCGAAGCGTTTTGTACGTAAGTTTAAACCTAAAGCCGTGTGGGTAATGGAAACCGAGCTTTGGCCGCAAATGTTACATCAATGTGCCAGTGCTAATATTCCCGTTGCATTGTTAAATGCACGCCTCTCGGCTCGTTCAGCGGCGGGTTATAGGCGGTTTCACTGGTTGATGAAGACGGTTTGGAAACAACTGACATTAGTTTCTGTTCAGAATAAAGAAACGGCGCGCAGAATGAAGGTTTTAGGTGTCCCCTATAGTGTGCTGTTTGTGGATGGAAATCTTAAATACGACGTTGAGCTTTGTGCTACTGACATTGAAAAAGCTCTGGCATGGCAGCATAGCTGTGCATCGCGACATGTGTGGCTGGCTAGTAGCAGCCATCCGGGTGAGCATGAGGTGCTGTTAGAAGCACATAAACTTATTCAACAGGACTTACCGAATTCATGCCTTATCATTGCGCCTCGACACCCTGAGCAATTTGAGCTGGTAGCACAAATGATACAGGAATCCGGACTTAAGCTTGCTCGTAGAACCCAAAGTAATGCTATACCTACAGACTGTGATGTCTTTCTCGCTGACAGCATGGGGGAAATGATGCTTTGGGGTCAATTAGCCTCGGTGAGCTTTGTCGGCGGAAGTATTATTAAGCGAGGAGGGCACAACCCCCTTGAAGTTATTGCTGCTGGCTCCAATGTTATGTCAGGGCGGCATGTGTTCAATTTCCCGCAAGTTTATGGTGAGTTGGCAAAGGCGGGCGCTGTGCAGTGGGTCAGTAATGCCGGAGAAATTAAAAAAGCTGTGGAGTTGATGCAGCAGACAGCTGTCATGAAAGCGCAACATGAAGCTGCTAAAAGCGTTTTACAAACGCACCAGGGTGCTACGTTAAGAGTATTAAAGCGGGCACTGGAATATACTCTGACAGGAAGTGGTATGATAAAAACAGAGCAGAGTCCCCAAGGGCTTATTCGCTACGACAGCGATATTTTTGAAACGATAGAAGACAAGCATTTTACAGCCCAGTATTGGCAGCAACAGAAGTCGATTGCGGGAAACTCAACGGGACGCGCAACAGTTTGGTTTATTCAGCAGGGTGATTTGGGACTTTTACTGCGCCATTATTATCGTGGTGGTTTAGTCGGTAAAATTAATAAAGATCGTTTTTTACGTGAACCTGCGGAAAAAAGCCGGGCTATTCATGAGTTCGATTTGCTATTGAAGCTGCGGGAAATTGGTTTGCCCGTTCCTCGTCCAGTAGCAGCTCGTATGGAAAAGACAGCGGTTTTCAGTTACAAAGCCGACATTCTGGTAGAAGTTATACCGGGGGCTGTCGATGTTTTTCGCTTACTGCGTGAAAAGAAACTCTCCGCAGAGTTATGGCAAAAGCTGGGAAGTGTTATTAAAGAGCTGCACGATACCGGTGTCTACCATTCAGATTTAAATTGTCACAACCTTATGCTGGATGACAAAGACAAAGCCTGGATTGTCGATTTTGATAAATGCGATTTCCGTGAAAATGGTGACTGGAAAGAAGCCAATATCCAACGGCTATTGCGCTCTTTACGCAAAGAAAAAGAGAAGAATGAGACGTTCTACTGGAAGGAGTCACGTGACTGGCCTGAATTATTAACTGGCTACCGTCGTTAAGCTTTAAGCCATAAAAAAAGCCCCGGCCACTAAGTGAAGTGACCGGGGCTTTTTAATGCGTGAAATACTAGTCGCGGACCTGACCGTTACCGGTCACCACGAATTTCTCAGTTGTTAGTGCTTCAAGACCCATTGGTCCGTATGCGTGTAGCTTACTGGTAGAGATACCAATTTCAGCACCCAAACCTAACTGGCCGCCATCAGAGAAGCGAGAAGAGACATTTGCCATGGTAACGGCTGAATCTACTTCACGAATGAAACGCTTAGCCGTTTCATCGTTTTCAGTGATAATAACTTCGGTATGACCGCTACCAAACTCCTGAATATGCTCAATAGCACCTTCGTAGTTGTCGACGGTGCGAACCGCAATTTCAAGAGCCAGGTATTCTTCACCAAAAGCATCGTCTGCAATCTCATCAGCGCCATCAAAGTAGCTTACTGAACGCTTATCTGCATGGATGGTTACGTCTTTTTCAGCCAGAGCCTTAGCAGCCATAGGCAAGAACTTATCAGCAACGTCCTGATGAACCAGTAGACCTTCGAGCGCATTACAAACGCCGGTACGCTGAGTTTTACCGTTAAGCAAAATAGCCAGAGCTTTATCAAGGTCTGCATCTTTATCAACGTACAGGTGGCAAACACCTTTATAATGCTGAATGACTGGGATTTTACTGGTGTCACTAACGAAGTGAATCAAGCCTTCACCGCCGCGAGGAATAACCAGATCAATATAGTCTTTCTGTTGCAGAAGTTCAGTCATCAGTTCGCGGTCAGGTGTTGGCACCACGGTGATAACGTCTTTAGGCAGATTGCTGGCTTCTAAAGCTTCGTGCAATGCTTCAGCAATGGCTTTACTGCTGTCAATTGCTTCACGCCCACAACGCAAGATAACGGCGTTACCCGATTTGAAGCACAGTGCTCCAGCATCAGCAGTTACGTTAGGACGAGCTTCGTAAATCATACATATAACGCCCAGAGGAATGCGCATTTTCTCAATTTTCATTCCGTTAGGACGCTCGTCCAGAACGTAGCTATCGCCTACAGGATCTTTCAACGCAATGATTTCTTCAATGGCAGAAGCCATACCTTCAATGCGTTCAGGCGTTAACTCAAGACGATCCATCATAGAATCACTCAGGCCTTTTTCTTTACCAGCGACCAGATCTTTCTTATTTACTTCAATAATCTTATCTTGGCGTGCACGAATAGCGTCAGCCATTTTCTGCAGTACGCTGTTTTTATCTGCTTCAGATAAGGTGGCTACTGCCCGTGCGGCTTTCGCCGCGCGTTGTGAAATTTCTTTTGCTATTTGTTGACTCATTAGTCCTCCAAAATCATTAGGTCGTCACGGTGAATAACTTCCGTTATCGGGCTATAGCCAAATTTCTCTGCTATATCTTCAGTTTGCTGCCCTTTAATGTGCATCAGTTCGTGCGCGCTGTACTGACAAATACCTTTTGCGATAGCGTCAGTATCGTTGGCACTGCGAACCAGCACGGCGTCACCGCGATCAAAGTCACCTTGTACATCAACGATGCCTGAACTGAGTAGTGAGGCACCGTTCTCAATTAATGCTTTCTCAGCACCTTCATCAACCAATATTTCACCCTGGGCGACCAGAGTGTGTCTTAACCAATGCTTTTTATTGCTAATTGGATCAGATTGGCGACGGAATAATGTGCCGGGGATATCCCCTTGTAGTAACGATTCAAAAGTTTCACCTTTACGACCGTTAACTATGTAAGTATCGATACCGTGTGAAGTGGCTTTCTCTGCCGCCTCAACTTTAGTGCGCATTCCCCCTGTACCGACGGAACTTACGGAACCACCGGCAAGCGAATAAATGCTTTCGTCAATTTGTTCAACCACCGGTATTTTTTTCGCATCCGGATTCAGATTCGGATCTGAGTCATACAGACCGTCGATGTCTGAACAAATAAACAGGGCGTCGGCATCAACCAAAGTTGCGATCATGGCCGACAAGTTATCGTTATCACCCACTTTCATTTCGTCGGTAGCAAGAGCATCGTTCTCATTTACCACTGGTAAAATGTCGTGCTCTAACAATCTGTTTAGGGTGTTTTTAATGCTGACGTAGCGAGCTCGGTCGCGTAAGTCGCTGTGGGTCATAAGCAACTGGGCGCAGGGGGAATCGAAAAAGCGTGACCAGTAACCCATCATTTCATTTTGACCAACCGCCGACATTGCTTTGCGCACGGCAACCGGTACTTTCTTGTGTTCGAAGTTAAAATGTTTGCGGCCGGCAGCAACACTGCCTGACGAGACTAAGACAACTTCTTGTCCGCGTTCTCGGCACTCGTTAATAAAACGAGCTATGGGTAATAGGTATTTGGTGCTAACCCCAGTTTCATCTGGCGCGATGAGCGCACTCCCCACTTTCAGTACGGCTCTTCGCCAGGATGGCGCTTTCATAGAGACTCCCTTTTGTTGAATTCGTTAGTAGTCTAACAGATTGGCTGTCTAAGCTCCAGCGAGGCTCATAAGCCATACCTATTGTCAATATATTAGACAATAATTTCGATTTACAAGAAAAAAGAGTCGAGTCAGGAAATTCGTTAATGTAATACATTAATTCTCTGGTGGGGTATAGCCTTCAATTTCGGGGTTTTCGCCTTCGAATAGAAAGGCTGTCATCTGCTTTTCAAGAAATTCACGATCGGTGGGATCCATCATGTTTAAACGTTTTTCGTTTATCAGCATGGTTTGTTTTTTCTGCCACTCGGCCCAGGCTTCTTTTGATATGTGGTTAAAAATACGCTCGCCCAGCTCGCCGGGGTAGAGTTGAAAGTCGAGACCTTCGGCTTCTTTTTGAAAATGCTCACAAAATACGGTACGGCTCATGCTGTGTTCACCTATTTAGTAGTTAACTGCCCCATCAGTTTAACGGTTGGTGCAGCAAAGCCCAAGTCCTGATTGGTATCAGCCTTTACCCATAAGTGTTGAGCTTCGTTAAGTAAAGTCTCAGAGGGAGCAACGTCAATTAGCAGTGGCTTACAGTCAAGGTGGAAATGGCTAAAGGTATGGCGAAAAGGTGGTAGTTGCTGTCTTGCCAGTTCAGTGAGACCGTATTGTTGGACTAATGAAGGAATATCCGTTTCCTCATCACATTGTGGAAAGCACCAAAGCCCGCCCCATATACCAGACTGCGGGCGCTTCTCGAGCAAAAACTGATGATTATGCCGAAAAAGCAGCATGTGGGTTGCTTTTACTGGTTTAATCTTTTTCGGCTTCTTTCCCGGATACTGTGCTATTGTGTCCGTTGCTCTGCCGGTACAGGTGCTATTGACAGGGCATTGCTCGCAAAGCGGTTTACTGCGAGTGCAAATCATTGCACCGATATCCATCATTGCCTGATTGTATGCGCCGGAGTCTTGCTTCGGGGTCAACTGTTCACTCAGTTGCCACAGCTGCTTCAAAACATCTGCCTTACCAGGCCAGCCAGAAACAGCAAAATGACGTGCTAATACACGCTTAACGTTGCCATCCAAAATAGGTGCGTACTCACTGTGTCCAAGTGAGCGAATTGCACCGGCTGTTGAGCGACCAACCCCAGGTAATTGTTCGAGTTCATGAACTTTTTTGGGAAATTCACCGTTATATTGAGTGCAAACAAGTTTTGCAGTTTTATGAAGGTTACGGGCTCTTGCGTAATAGCCTAATCCAGTCCATAAATTCAATACTTTGTCTTGTGGAGCTGAGGCCAGTTCCTGAATCGTAGGAAAGGTTGCCATAAAACGTTCGAAGTACGGAATAACGGTAGTGACCTGGGTTTGTTGCAGCATAATTTCTGACACCCAGACGCGATACGGCGTGACGTTTTTCTGCCATGGCAGATGCTTACGCCCGTATTGCTGAAACCAATTGAGAACCTGTGAGCTGAATGTCTGAGTCAACTGTAAATCTCTGCAAATAAAAATGACTTAACTGAAGAATGTACTACTCTTTATGACATACACAGTGTCTCATATTCCGAGCATGATTGTTATTGCAATTAAAAGGAGCTTTGCAATGAAAACCTTAAATTTAATCACTATATCTTTGCTAACCGCTGGATTAACCGCTCCAGTTTTTGCGCAGCAGACCGAGGTTGAGCAAAACGACTTTTATCTGGGCGCGCGTTTAGGGGCATTTTCTGCCGACGATGATCGCGTTGCGGTAAAAAATGGTCAAGCATTTTTCGTTGATGACGGATTTAAAACCATCACTTCGGGTGTCGAAGCGGGCATGATGTTTACTGAAGCATGGGAAGCCCGTATTTATTATGACTACATGGAAGCTGATCTGGTTGGCGCAGGCGATGCCTACGGCGACAGCTACGGTGTTGATGCGCTATACCACTTCAACAACAACTTTTATGCTGGTTTAGGTGTAAACAACACTGAAATTGGTGATGTTACGGATGTTGCCGCACGAGCCACACTTGGTCATCGTAGCTTTATTACCGATAACCTGGCCTGGCGTATAGAAGGTGGTGCTCAGCGTGGTTGGGAAGAAGACTACACGGAAATGTTCGCAAACGTTGGTTTGCAATGGTTCTTTGGTGGCCGCGATACCAGCCCTGAACCAAGAACACGTCCGGAGCCACGTCCTGAACCTCAAAAAGCGGCACCTGCGCCGGAGTCTAAACCTGTAGATTCTGATGGTGACGGCGTTGTTGACTCAAAAGACAAATGCGCCAACACACCCAGAAATTATTCGGTAGACGAAAACGGTTGTATTCTTTATGAAAACGAGACCATTACTGAGGAATTACTTGTTGAATTTGATTTAAATTCATCGAAAATTCGAGATAATGCATTTTCTCAAATTGAAGACATGGCCGATTTCATGAAAGAACATCCACAGCTGGATATTACTATTCATGGCCATACAGACAGCACGGGCGAAGCTAAGTATAACCAGTGGTTATCTGAGCGTCGCGCTGAATCGGTAGCTAATGCGCTAGTGAATAAATACGGTATAGCGAAAAGCCGCGTCGACTTTAAAGGTCACGGTGAATCTCAACCGAAAGTTCGCGAAAACAGTGCAGCTGATCGTCAAGACAACCGTCGCATCGAAGCAACATTGAAAGTCGTAAACCGGGTACCTAAAACTCGTTAATACCGATTGTATTGATTGCTTGAAATAGCGATAATAGCTCTACTTTAAACAGGCCTGATTTTTCAGGCCTGTTTTTTTCGTATCAGCTAATGAGTAATTTGCAGGAAGGTCATGAGCCATTTTAAGAGCGCAGAAGAAGCCGCCGCCGCGGGTAAATACGTAAGAACCGTGCGCAGTTTTGTGAAAAGAGAAGGAAGACTGACGAAAGGACAGGCTGCTGCAATTGAACGTCTGTGGCCTTCAGTAGGTTTAACGCTGGAAAATGGTCGACTGGACTTGGCTAGTGTTTTTGGTCGGCAAGCGCCGGTAACTCTGGAAATTGGTTTTGGTATGGGACATTCGTTAGTCGAGATGGCGGCTAATGCCCCCGAGCGTGACTTTATTGGTATAGAAGTGCATGAACCAGGTGTCGGGGCTTGTCTTATGGCTGCTGAGGAAGCTGAGGTGAAAAACCTTCGGGTGTTTCATGAAGACGCTGTTGAAGTATTAAAACAATGTATTCCGGATAAAAGTCTGAACTGTGTTCAAATTTTCTTTCCCGACCCCTGGCACAAGAAGCGTCACCATAAACGCCGCATCGTACAGCCCGAGTTTGTGCAATTATTAATTCAGAAAATTGAGACTGGCGGTGTTATTCATCTTGCAACTGACTGGGAAAACTATGCCGAGCATATGCTGGAAGTTCTGAATGACGAACCCCGCTTAACGAATTTGTCGTCTTCAGGCGATTATGTGCCTCGTCCTGACAATCGCCCAAAAACCAAGTTTGAACGCCGGGGCGAAGGAAAAGGCCATGGCGTTTGGGACCTTCAGTTTAAAATCAACTAACCTGCCACGCTTCTGGGTTAATCCAGAAGCGTATCCAGAACCGAGTTTAAGAATCTGTGGCCGCGTTGAGTCAATTGCCAGTTAAGCTCGTCTTCTGTTACAAGTTCCAGAGTTTTCGCTTTCGCTAACTGCTTTGAGGCTGCCTCTGCAGAAAGAGCTGTGGTTTGTTCAAAGTTACCTTTACTAACCGGCTCCAGTAAGCGGAATTGGTTCATGAAAAACTCAAACAAGCGGTCATCTACTGCGACTTCTTTTAATTGATAACGCAGAGGCTTGGTTAAATCTAAATAGCCTTTGGGGTGCTTCACTTTTTCGCAACGCAGAATTTTATTTTGCTGGGGCAAAGTCACTTTGCTGTGGGCTCCGCAGCCAATACCTAAATAGTCGCCATATTGCCAGTAGTTACGGTTATGCCTGCTCTGATGGCCTGGTTTAGCGTAAGCGCTCACTTCGTACTGAGAATAACCGGCTGCTTCCAGAAGTTTATGACCCTGCTGGTAAATTTCCCACAGTGTGTCGTCATCCGGTAGCTCGGGCGGCTGGCTGGCAAACAAGGTATTCGGCTCAATAGTCAATTGATACCAGGAGATATGCGGTGGGTTCAGGGCAATAATCTGACGTAAGTCGTCTAATGCCATTTCTACGGTTTGATCCGGTAAGCCATGCATAAGGTCGAGATTAAAACTGGATAGCGGTAATTCACTTGCGTGCGCGGCCGCATCTTTTGCCTGTTGCGGATTGTGAATACGCCCCAAGCGTTGTAACTGATGTTCCTGTAAGCTCTGAACACCAATAGACAAGCGGTTGATGCCTGCAGCAACGAAAGCAGAGAATTTTTCAGTCTCAAAGGTTCCCGGGTTCGCTTCCATAGTGACTTCACAATCGGAACTTAAAGTCACTATTGAACGAACGCCGTCCATTAACTGCTGTATTGCTTTTGCGGACAATACACTTGGGGTTCCTCCGCCGATAAATATCGACTGAATTTCCCGATCCTGAACCCAGTCAAAGTCGGCTCGTAAGTCTTCTAAAAGACGGCCGACATAGCTCGCTTCAGGCACATCACCGGTCAGCTTATGGGAATTGAAGTCACAATAAGGGCACTTCTGAATACACCATGGAATGTGTATGTACAGAGACAGCGGGGGAAGAGTCAGAGGAGAAGTCATTCAGCTAACTGCTCCAGCAGCAGCTTTAACGCTTGTCCGCGGTGGCTGAGCCCTTGTTTTTCTGTTTTGCTTAATTGCGCTGCGGAACAGTTTTTTTCTTTAACCCAGAACACCGGGTCGTAGCCGAAGCCTTCTTCTCCAACCGAGCGAGTTAATATGTGTCCGTCCCAGCGACCCTGGCAGATTATTGGTGTCGGATCTTCCGCATTTTGCATATAAACCAGTACACAATGAAAACTGGCCTGACGCTGGCTTTCTTCAACGCCCTCTAAGGCTTGCAGTAGTTTATTGATATTGTCGGAGTCGGTGGCATTGCCGCCAGCGTAGCGAGCCGAGTAAACCCCGGGGGCGCCTTTTAAAGCCGTAACGGCCAGACCTGAGTCATCAGCAATAGCAGGTAAACCCGTTTGCTGGCAAGCGTGGCGAGCTTTTATAATGGCATTTTCAACAAAAGTTGTGCCGGTTTCATCAGCTTCAGCGAAGTCCCACTCTGACTGCGGACGAACTTGCCAGTCGGCAGTGGCATGTGTCTGACTTAACATGTGGCGCAACTCCGCAACTTTTCCTGCGTTGCCGGTAGCCAGCACTAAGGTTTTTTGTGACGTCATAAGCGAACCTGTACCCTAATTATCAAGGGGCACAGGATAAAGGGTTTTAACGGGATTTGAAATCTAACATTAGCCTCTAAGTGAAACCTGCTATGATGAACAAGCAGAGACAAAGATAAGGAGATTCTATTTGGATTCGGCTAACACCTTGATTTTATTGTGTGGCTTGCTGCTGGTTGTCAGTATTTTAGCTGCTGTAGCATCCAACCGGCTGGGTGCACCTGTACTGCTGACCTTTTTGTTGATTGGAATGCTCGCGGGTGAGCAAGGTGTATTAGGTGTCGAATTTAACAATCCGGATATTGCGTTTTTTATTGGCTCTGCGGCTCTGGTTATTATTTTGTTTGATGGTGGGATGCGAACGCACCCTGAGCGGTTTCGGGTAGCACTCTGGCCAGCTATTAGTCTGGCGACCATAGGTGTTGCATTAACCTGTACTCTGGTGGCTTCTGCAGCGGTGTATTGGTTTGGTTTACCCTGGCCTGCGGCTTTACTGATGGGGGCGATACTCAGCTCTACAGATGCTGCTGCGGTGTTTGGTATCTTTCAGTCCCGCGGGTTGCAGATTAAAGAGCGGGTTGCATCTACCCTTGAGATAGAGTCGGGCAGTAACGACCCCATGGCCGTTATTTTGACTTTAACCATGACCGGTGCCGTAGCCAGTGGCAGCTTCCCTGACTGGTACTGGGTAGGCCTTGATGTCATCTGGCAGCTAATTGGCGGCCTGACCATAGGTTGGTTAGGTGGTCGGTTATTCATTATTGCGGCACGTAAGTTGCCTCTTAGTTTCAGCTTCTTTCCATTGCTAGCGGTAGCCTGCGCTATTTCCATTTATGCACTAACCGCAAAACTCCATGCCAGTGGGTTTCTGGCTGTCTATTTAATGGGCTTTGTTATTGGCAATGCGCGACTGCCTCAACTAGTGCATATACTGCAAGTGCAGGATGGGCTGGCCTGGCTAAGTCAGATAGCCATGTTCCTTATTCTGGGGTTATTGGTTGTTCCTTCTCATTTAGTGGCTAATGCGCCGGTAGCCATTGGTATTGCCTTTACCTTAATTTTTATTGCCCGCCCGTTAGCTGTCGTTGTTAGCTTACTGCCGTTTAGCTTTCCCTGGCGTGAACAGGTGTTTATTAGCTGGGTGGGCTTAAGAGGTGCGGTTCCTATTATACTGGCGTTATTCCCCTGGTTGAGTGGCGTACCTGATCAAGAACTGTATTTTGATATTGCCTTTGTGGTGGTCATGATTTCACTCATTATCCAGGGGTGGAGTATTGCACCGGTAGCGCGTTGGTTAGGGCTTGAGGTACCGTTAAAAGCTAAACCTCAGCAGCGTATGCCACTATCCTCAGTTCCCAGTAAGGAAGCCCTGGAAGTCTGGCTTTATCAAATCGACAAAAACTCGCCAGCTTGTGACCATACCTGGAAGGAGCTAAAACTAACGGCTCCGGCTACCTTCGTGGGGCTCATCCGAGATGGCGAATGGTTACAGCCAGAAACTCAGCCCATGGTGGAGGAGGGTGATGGCCTACTGGTCGCCGCGACGGTAAACGATATTGATGAAGTGAGCAGAATTCTAGCTTCAGGTGGTAAGGGCTTAAAAGTATCGGAAAAAGACTTCTTTGGTGATTTCACCTTACGGGGAGATCTTACCCTGGCCGATGTTGGTAGTTTCTATCCCGTAGGGGAACTCAATGAAGGCTTATTGAGCACCACGATATCTGACTACTTTTTACTGAAGTTCCACCGCCGTGTGGTGATTGGCGATATGATACGTTTGGGCGATGTCATTCTGACGGTAAGGAAAATCAGTGATAAAGGTGATATTCAGTCAATAGGCGTTAAGCCGGTTTAAAGCTAATCGTTTAACCAGAACTCCTGGTTAAATTTAAACTGATGTTCACCAACCTGAATGGTAAAACGCAGGGTTTCGGCATTAGAGTGCTCAAACTGAGCCAGGTAATAACTGGCATCACCTTCAGTCACCTGTTGAAAATCGAGCTCCTGTATTTGTCCCAGCGGATTAACCACTTGCCCTGTTACTTCTGGTGTTTGCGCTTTTTGAGTCTTTTTATCCAATACCGCAATATTGATAACGCCTTTCGATGCACTACGGGTTAAGTCGTATTGCGTCGCAATAGCGGGAGATAAAGAGGTGGAGTTAAAAGCGCTGTAGTGAACATCCCAGTCGCCGAGCGTCTCTTTCTGTTCGGCCATAACAATGCCTGAAAATAGCAAAGACATAGTCATTACTGTTTTAACAAAGAATGTTTTACTCATCACTTTTTCCTCCACCAGTAGCTTTAAACACCAATTAATATGCGTAAAAATTGCAGTGCAATAATGACAACCAGTACCGATAAATCTAAGCCTCCAATTGGAGGAAGAATTTTACGTACAGGCGCTAATAACGGCTCTGTGATTTGGTGTAGCATGGCTTCTACCGGGTTGTACCCCTGTGAGAACCAGCTGAGTATTGCCCGAATAACCAGTACCCAGAACAACATTGACAGCAAACTGCTTACAGCCGTTAATATTCCCTGAATAACAATCACCAGCGGGTCGACAACTAAATTGTTAAGCCAGACCAGAGCCGCTACTTTCAGCATGCCTAATGCCAATGCAAAAATTAAGCTAGCTGTGTCCAGCTTGCCCAGCATTGGCATAAAGCTTCGCAGCGGACCCACTACAGGCTGGGTTGCCTTATAAACAAACTGGCTGACCGGGTTGTAAAAGTCAGCTTGAGTTAACTGCATCCATAGTCGCAAAAGTACTATGACCAAATACAGGTCAATTATGGTTGCGACTAAAAATGTAAGGGCGTTATTCATAATGACTCCTAAAAGAGTTTCGCCATTTCCTGATTACGGTTAACGGCGGCTTTTACCGCTTTTTCCGAAATACCGTGTAAGTCTGAGTCTTGATAAGCTTCAACACCCTTAGCCGTGGAGCCGCCTTTACTGGTGACTTGTTTGCGCAAGTCTTCCAGCGACAATTCACTTTCCTTGGCCATTTGAGCGGCACCTAAGCAGGTTTGCTGAACCATAGCGCGCGCTTTTTCTGCATCAAAACCAAGCTCAGTCGCGGCTTTTGCCAGGCTGTCCATAAACTCGAAAAAGTAAGCTGGTCCGCTGCCTGCTACGGCGCCAAGAATATCGAGTTGATCTTCGTCACTAACCCAGAGTGTTTCACCTACGCCATTAAAGGCTTCGGTTACAAAGTTTTTATCCGCTTCGTCAACAGAGTCATCTGTGACTAAACCTGACATGCCCTGGCCTACCAGTGACGGCGTATTTGGCATAACCCGGATAATACGGATGTTTTCGCCTAAATACTCGCGATACTTAGGAATACGGATACCTGCAGCAATGGTGATAATGAGCTTGTCAGTCAGATTGTGCACGTTTTCACGTAAGTGAGCACAAACTTCTGCCATTAACTGAGGTTTAACCGACAGTACGATAGCATCAGCGTTATTCACCACTTCCAGATTATCGTTGCTGGTGTTCACACCCAGTTCGGACTTCATTTTTTCTAACTTGGCGTCACTGGGGTTGCTGACCCAGACTTTGTCAGCAGGGTAACCGCTTTTGCACATACCGCCGACAATGCTTTGTGTCATGTTTCCTGCGCCAATAAAGGCAATATTCCGAATGTCGTTCATTAGGACTCCCGTTCTCCAAAAATTGCTGTTCCAATACGTACCATGTTAGCACCCTCAAGCACCGCTTGTCGCATATCAGCGGACATACCCATAGATAAGGTATCAATTTGCTCGCCATAAGTTTGCTGCAACTGTTGGTAGAGCTTATACATGTGCTGAAAGCTTTTTTTCCGTTCGTCTTCTGTTGTCCCAGCTTTAAGAATAGTCATTAAACCGCGTAACTTTAGTTTAGGGCAATTCATAACGTATTCCGCTAAAGCATCAACCTGCTCGGGAGCTAAACCCGATTTATTGTCGTCATCATCAATATTAACCTGCAATAACAGGTTGAGCTGCTGCGAATCGTCGGGGCGCTGCTCATTGAGACGACGAGCGATTTTTTCCCGCTCTACGCTCTGTACCCAGTCAAAGTGCTGAGCTATGTCTTTTGTTTTGTTCGACTGAACCGGGCCGATAAAATGCCACTGCACCGGCTCAGTAGTTTGTTCTTTTAGCTGAGTAATTTTATCAACGGCTTCCTGAACATAGTTTTCGCCAAAATGCATTTGCCCGGCGGCAATAGCGGCTTTTATCGCTTCTAAAGAATGTTTTTTACTCACCGCCAGCAATTTGACCGACTGCTGGTGTGGCGATTCTTCAGATAAAATCTGCAATTGCTGACGTATTTTCGCGAGATTATTTGTTATCTTTTCTGCTACCTTAGTTGTCATTGCCACCGGCATCTCACTTATTCAGGGATAAGATATATGAATGTTAACGAATTACTGGCCTTCAGTGTGAAACAAAATGCCTCGGACTTACATTTGTCCTCCGGCAGTGTCCCTATGATTAGAGTGGATGGGGACATTCGTCCGCTAAATCAACCCGAGCATCAGCCGGATGAGCTGAAAGACATGTTGTTTGAGGTGATGACCAAAGGCCAGTGGCAGGAGTTCGAGGAAAAATTTGAGTGTGATTTTTCCTTTGAAATAGAAGGCGTTGCGCGTTTCCGTGCCAACGTGTTTACCCAGCGCAAAGGCATTGCCGCCGCTTTTCGTATGATACCTGCCGAAGTCACCACTTTAGAGCAACTGGATGCTCCGGAAATATTTAAGGACATTGTCAGTGCCAACCGGGGGTTAGTGTTAGTAACCGGACCGACCGGCTCGGGTAAATCAACCACACTAGCGGCCATGGTTAATTATTTGAACCAAAACCGGGCGCTGCATATTTTGACCATAGAAGACCCTATTGAATTTGTGCACGATAACCAGAAAAGCTTGGTCAGCCAGCGTGAAATTCATCGGGATACTCGCAGTTTCAGTGCGGCCCTGCGCTCAGCACTGCGTGAAGATCCTGATGTGATTCTGGTGGGTGAAATGCGCGATTTAGAAACCATCCGTTTAGCTATGACGGCAGCCGAAACCGGGCATTTAGTTTTAGGTACCTTGCATACAACTTCTGCACCTAAAACTATCGACCGCATTATTGACGTATTTCCGGGCGATGATAAACCGATGATCCGCTCCATGCTGTCAGAATCTTTACGTGCGGTTATCTCGCAGAGCTTGCTAAAACGAGTTGGCGGTGGTCGTGTTGCCGCACATGAAATTATGCTGTCATCGCCAGCTATTAAAAACTTGATTCGAGAAGACAAAGTGGCGCAAATGTACTCCTCTATTCAAACTGGAGCAGAGCGGGGCATGCAAACATTAGATCAGGCACTCAAGAAATTACTGGCTCGTGGCGATATAGATGCAGAAGAGGCACGCCGCTGTGCGGTGACTAAAGAGGATTTCTAATGCTAATACGGAGCGTTTGGCTGCTTCTGCTGTTGGCTGTGGCGTTTAGTGCGCCCGCGCAGCAGACAACACGAGTGGCTTTTGGCTGTTGCATTGACCATACCAAGCGACAGGAAGTCTGGGATGCTATTAATCATGCGCAGCCTGAAGTCTTTGTGTTTCTGGGCGATACTATCGATGAGAACGCCGGTGACATGGATGATTTACTGGATGCTTATGAGGTGTTTAACCGTTACCGCGGGCCACGGGTTCTGCGGCGCAACTCTGCGGTTATGTCGGTCTGGAACCGTAACGATTACAGTCTGGATGGCAAGAGCGGAAAAGATAACCCCAATCGCTATGCCGTTCGCAACCACTTTCTGACCTTTTGGCGTGAGCCGGCAACCTCGGAACGGCTGTTTCAAAGTCATGGTATTGCAAAGAGCGTAATTTTTGGTAATGAACCGCAACGCGTGCAGGTTATTGTTCTGGACGGTCGCTGGAACCGTGACCCACTGAGTCAGGTGGGCTGGGTAGAGCGTCAGACTCGCCGATTTAATGCTGACCTAGGCCCCTATCAGTCTAATAATACGGGCGATTTGCTGGGTGATGAACAGTGGCAGTGGCTTGCGGAGCAATTACAAAAGCCCGCGGAAGTCCGCATTATTATGAGTTCTACGCCAGTCATAGCTCCTGCTAACGGCTATGACAGCTGGGCACTTTATCTGCGTGAACAGAAACGTTTAAAAGAGTTGCTGACTGAATTGAAGCCTTCGGGGGTACTGTTGGCCAGTGGTGACCGCTTGTTCGGCGAGTTCGCTAAGTCAGATGAATTCCTGTCTTATCCGCTCTGGCAGGTGACGCCTGGGTCCATTAACTTTGATGGTGAAACGCCTTACTCATCTAGTTATCGCGACGGTGAGGCTTATGCTGAAAGCCGTTACGGTCAAATTGAAGTTATTTGGAAAGAGCAGCCGGAACTGGAACTAACACTCCGCGATGTCGACGGCCGGCCGCTCGATACTCGTAAACTCAACCTTAGTCAGTTACAACCAGATTAGGTGGTTTACGGTGTTTTGTCGCTTGTTCGTAGGCGAATGCCGCTTCTATGAGCGTGGCCTCAGAGCGTGCGGCACCAAAGAAGCTGATACCTACCGGTAGGGCGGGTTCGTCTCCAATTTGGATATAACCCATTGGCACTGATATGTGCGGATATCCGGCAACGGCCGCCGGTGAACTGGCCGAGCCTGAATAGTTGTCGCCAATTACGTGATCAATTTTCCAGGCTGGGCTTGTTGTCGGAGCTATTAGTAGGTCGATATTGTTCTCCTGAAGCATGGCATCGATGCCTTCTTTACCCGCCAGTTTTTTACTTTTGGCCAACGCTTTCTGGTAAGCGGCTTCGTCATCCTGAGCCTCTGCCATTTCAAAAAGTTCCTGACCAAATAGTGACAATTCCTGCTCAGGCAATTCATTATTTGCCGCTATCATATCGCTTAAATTGTTATAGGGCAGATTCGTGCTGCTCAGGTAAGCCGCCATATCCTGTTTAAACTCATACAGCAGCACGGTAAATTCATCACCGCCATATTCACCGTAGGTTGCCATCTCAACGTCAACAATTTCAGCTTCCTGAGCTTTCAAAACCGAAAGTTGTTGTTCGAACTGTTGGTCTAGTAATTCGTTATAACCCATTAAGTTGCGAACCACACCAATACGCTTGCCTTTGAGTCCGTCTGTTTTTAAATGCGAAGCAAAATTCGTTTCAGTACGATAGCCCGCGGGGTCATCCGGATCGTAAGCTTGCATCGCATCCAGCATTAAGGTGGCTCCGGCTACGCTACGGGCCATCGGGCCTGCGGTATCCTGGCTGTGTGCAATAGGAATGATGCCATCACGACTGATAAGGCCCAGCGTAGGCTTGATGGTAACTATACCATTAACCGCGGCCGGACAGGTTAGCGAGCCGTCGGTTTCGGTACCTACCGCAAGTGCGACTAAATCGGCAGCAACGGCGGTAGCGGAACCTGCACTGGAGCCACAAGTGGAACGAGTTGTGTCGTACGGATTGACCGCCTGACCACCGATAGCACTCCAGCCCGAGCTCGAGCGGGTCGAACGAAAATTCGCCCACTCACTTAAGTTGGCCTTACCTAGAATAATAGCGCCGGCATCACGTAGTTGTTGTACAAGAAATGCATCATCTTCCGGGTAGTTTTCTGCGAACAATAATGAACCCCCGGTATTTGCCATACCGTCGGCGGTATCAATGTTGTCTTTTAAAAGAACAGGAATACCGTGTAATGGACCGCGAATCTTGCCTTGTTCGCGTTCCTCATCAAGCCGTCTAGCATCTGTCAGAGCGTTCTTATTTACGCTGTTTACCGCTCGCAAGTTAGCACCCTGACGATTATGAGTATTGATACGCTGCAGGTAATATTGTGTGAGTTGTTCGGCGCTTAAATCACCATTGGTCATGGCGTTTTGCAATTCGATAACAGAGGCGTCCTGCCAGGAAAACTTGTGCTGCTCTGTCGGTGATGTCTGACAGGCCGATAAGGTCAGAATAAATAGAAATGCAAAGAGTTGTCTCATGCTAAAGCCTTTGTTGTTTTTATGTTTTTTATAAAGTGGCATAACTTTTCCTGTAAGGCGAGTCATGAGAATGAAAATCAGGTAAAATAGCGTCAATTGTCGGTAAATAGCAGAATTGGTTAGTACTATGCGGGTATTGGGTATTGAAACGTCTTGTGACGAAACTGGCGTTGCGGTGTACGACACCGAAAAGGGCTTATTAGCACACCAGTTGTATTCGCAGGTGAAACTGCACGCTGACTATGGTGGCGTTGTACCTGAACTGGCATCTCGTGACCACGTACGTAAAACCCTACCGCTGATTAAAGCTGCTCTAAAAGAAGCGGGTATCACACATCAACAACTGGATGGCATTGCCTATACTATGGGTCCGGGATTAGTTGGTGCGTTGTTAGTTGGTGCCTGCATCGGCCGCAGCCTGGCTTTTGGCTGGAACCTACCGGCGGTTGGGGTTCACCATATGGAAGGCCATTTGCTGGCGCCCATGCTGGAAGAAAACCAGCCCGAATTTCCTTTTGTCGCTTTGCTTGTATCAGGTGGGCATACTCAACTGGTACAAGTAAAAGGTATAGGCGGATACCAGTTACTGGGCGAATCAGTAGACGATGCCGCCGGTGAAGCTTTTGATAAAACCGCCAAACTAATGGGGCTGGATTATCCGGGAGGACCGCGACTGGCGGCTTTGGCTGAACAGGGCAACAGCGACCGCTTTACCTTTCCCAGACCAATGACAGACAGGCCTGGCCTTAACTTTTCCTTCAGTGGTTTGAAAACTTCCGCGGCCAACACTTTGGCTGCTAATGACAGTGATGAGCAGACCCTGGCGGATATTGCGCGGGCATTTGAAGATGCGGTGGTTGATACGCTGGTGATTAAATGTCGCCGGGCGCTAAAAGAAACCGGCTACAAGCGTTTGGTCGTTGCCGGTGGTGTTAGTGCCAATAAGCATTTACGCGCAAAACTTGAAGTTTTACTAGAAAAACAGAAGGGTCAGGTGTTTTATCCCCGCACGGAATTTTGTACCGACAACGGCGCAATGATCGCCTTAGCTGGCGCTCTGCGTTTACAAGCGGGGGAACGTGAGTCATTGGCAGTAAAAACACATCCAAGATGGCCGATGACAGATTTGAAACCGATGGCGAATATTAGCGACGCCGTTTAAAGGCTTTTTCTTCGCCGGAGGTCAAACGTAAAATATTGGCCTGGTGACGCCATAGTATCAATAGTGAAATCATAATAACCGGCACCGTGTATTGGGGTTTTATCCAATAGGCATAAAAGGGTGCCAGGCAAACGGTTACTAAAGCCGCTAAAGAAGATACCCGGCTTATACGGAAAACCAGTAACCAGGTTGCAATAAGCAGCAAAGCCATCTCCCAGGCTACCGGAAACATAGCCCCTAATGCGGTAGCAACTGCTTTGCCGCCACGAAAATGGAAGTAGAGCGGGAAAATGTGGCCAAGACAGGCAGCAACAGCAATTAGGCCCAGGAAAAACGGCTCTATACCTAAAAAATAAGACCCCCAGACCGGAACCATACCTTTTAAAACATCAAACCATAGGGTTAATAACGCAGGGATTTTCCCGCCAACCCGGTAAACATTGGTTGTTCCGGGGTTGCCCGAGCCTTCTTTGCGCGGGTCAGGTAAGCCCCAAAGTCGGCAGATAACCACAGCGCTACTGATAGAGCCCAGAAGGTAGGCTGAAAGTATCATCAGTAAAGTAAGCGCTGTCATGGGGTACGAATCCCTCGTTGATTAAGGTAGACTGCGATTAAAAGTCAATGCCCCTAGAATAAGCGGTTTTTTGGGCAATTACCACGGGTTAACACAAATGGAACAAGCAGATATTGATGTCGTTAGCATTGAAGGCTTAACCGTAGAGACCATCATTGGTGTCTATGACTGGGAAAAAGAAAAAAAGCAGCAGTTGGTGCTGGATATTCAGATGAGCTGGGACAACCAGCGCGCGGCAACCACCGACAATATCGATGACGCTTTAGATTATGCACTGGTGAGCGAACGGGTGTCTGCCTGGGTAACTGAAAAACCGCGTCAGCTTATAGAAACGGTTGCGGAAGGTGTTGCCGGCCTCATTTTGAATGAATTTGGAGTACAAAACGTTGAAGTTCGGGTGGCTAAACCCGGAGCTGTGGCTAATGCTAAAACGGTCGCCGTAACAGTTCGCCGAAGCGTTTTTGACAGTCCATTTGGGTAAGAGGATAAGTTGTGGCGCAAGTTTTTTTCGGAATAGGCTCTAATACGGATCGTGAAAAGCACATTCGGGCAGGGCTGAAAGCCATTGCAAAGAGCTTTACCTGGCAGCAACGCTCCAGAATTTTTTGCAGTGCCTCGGTGGGGTTTTCCGGCAGTGATTTTTACAACCTGGTGGTCGAAGTAGAAACTGACCTTTCTGTTACCGAAGTTCTGGCTGAATGTAAGCGCATTGAGCAGGAAAACGGAAGGATTCCGGGCAGTGCCAAGTTCAGTCCGCGAACATTAGACATTGATGTATTGTTGTATGATGACGTCATTCGGGAGCAACAGCCGCAGTTACCCCGTGGCGAAATTCTTGAAAATGCTTTTGTGCTCTGGCCGCTGGCTGAAATTGTCGGAAGCCGTCTGCATCCGCTTTTAAATGTAAGTTACCAGCAGTTGTGGGAACAATACCAGCAGACCCATAAAGACTCGCCGCAACAATTAGAGCCGATTAGTGATACTCATTGGCTGGATGACTAATTCAATGCTTCAGCAAGTATCTGCTCACGCTGTTCGCGTAAGGCATCGCCCAGGGCTTTACCGGTAAAGCCCTGTTGCTGCAAAGTCTCAGCATTAAGCGCTGCTGCTTGTTCTGCCCCCGAACGTAACTTTTTATGCTGAACAGCGATACTTTGCTGTTGCGTAGATTCACTATATTCAGCTTGCCTTAACTGCAGTAATTGCTCGAGCTTTTCGGGACGACGCCAGTAGTCAATTTGTTTCAGTATTGCTGCCAGTTGGACTTTTTCGGGGAGCTCCGGTGAAGTAATAAAATCCTCATGATTTCTAGCCAGCAAAGCGCAGTCACGGTAGTGATTCGGAATAGCCAGTTGCCGACAGAACTGCTTCAGGCTCTCAGGGGTTGTCTGCTCTATAAACAAGCTGGCAAATCTCAGTGTCGCCGAATCGGAGTAAGTCGATGTTCTTTGCAAACGCTGCAATTGTGAATCATCGGCGGTTATTCCGGGCAACACCTGAGAAAGCCCCTGTATGTCTTTAAGCAGAGTTAAAAAAACGGTTGGTGTCTGGGTTACCAGCGACTTCTCCCATTCCCGCCAGACCCGCTCCGGGACTAAGTGACTGAGCTCCTGGCTGGCAGACATTTCTTGCAGCAGTTGCAGAGTTTCATCGGCCACGGTAAAACCTAAGTGGGCAAAACGTGCGGCAAAGCGTGCCACTCTTAATACCCGTAGCGGGTCCTCAGTAAAAGCCTCAGAAACGTGGCGTAACTTGCGCTCTTTAATATCTTGAACGCCATTGTATGGATCGACTATTTCACCGTCCTCACTTTGCGCAATGGCGTTAATAGTAAGATCTCTACGGGCTAAATCATCCTCCAGAGTTACATCGGGGGAGGCAAAAACGTCAAAGCTGGTGTGGCCTTTGCCGGACTTTCTCTCTGTACGGGCCAACGCGTATTCTTCACGGGTACTGGGGTGCAGGAATACCGGGAAGTCTTTACCAACTTGCTGGAACCCCTGCTTGAGCAAGTCTTCTGCACGGGAACCTACCACTACCCAGTCACGTTCGTGCACGGGTAATTTTAGGAGTTTATCGCGTACTGCGCCGCCGACTAAGTATACGTCCACTGTTCACCTCAACTTTGTTTGGCATGATCATGTCGAATCACTGGTCGATGTGCAAGCAAGTCGTTACACTGTTGAACAAATAATACTATCAGCACAGTAGCGGACCGATATGTATCAAAACTATTTTGGTCTTCAGGCAGAGCCGTTTTCTATTGCTCCGGACCCGAATTACCTTTATTTGAGTGAGCGGCATCAGGAGGCGTTGGCACACCTGACGCAAGGGCTGCAAGGCAGTGGCGGCTTTATTCTGTTAACCGGGGAAGTGGGCACCGGTAAAACCACAGTCTCCAGAGCGTTACTGGAGCAGTTGCCTGAATCAACAGAAACTGCGTTCATCCTCAACCCGATGTTGAATGAAGATGAACTGCTTGCCAGCCTGTGCGATGAATTTGGTATCCGTTATCAAAAACGCTCCGCGACCCGCAAAACACTGACCGATAAGCTCAGCCAGTTTTTTCTGAAAGCCAATGATGATGGTCGCCAGTGTGTGGTGCTTATTGATGAAGCTCAGCATCTGCGACCACAGGTTCTGGAGCAGCTGAGGTTACTGACCAACTTAGAAACTCATGATCGTAAATTACTTCGGGTCATTCTCATTGGTCAGCCGGAATTACAGGACTTACTGCGTCGGCAGGAGCTTCGTCAACTGGCACAGCGTATTACCGCCCGGTATCATATTTTGCCGCTGACCGAGCAGGATACGCAACGCTACATTGCTTATCGCCTGCAGGTGGCTGGCGCAAACCGTCCGTTATTTAGTTCAGCTGCAGGGCGGAAGGCACATCAGTTAACTCAGGGCATTCCCCGTTTATTAAACCTTTATTGTGACCGGGCATTGCTGGCCGCTTATACGGAATCCAGTAGCGAAGTGTTGCCAAGGCATATACAGCAAGCGCATATTGAACTGAATGGCACTACCGATAGCAGAAATCGGCAGCCACACTCGGCTTTATGGCGCTGGACGGGGGCTTTTGTGCTTCTTGTCGCCAGCGCTATTGGCAGTTACACCCTAATTAACAATACGGAAAGACCGTCGGATGATGCTACCAGCAGTCAATATCAGGCCGCAAAGGAGCTGGCTAGTGTCTGGGGCTTGCCTGAACCGCCGGTAGATGCGGATTTTTGTCAGTGGGTAGAACAATATGATCTCGCTTGCCTTGAGTTAAACCAGAGCCTGCAGCAGCTGCGCAGCATTAACTATCCGGCATTGCTTTATAAGCGAAATAAAAGCGCCGATTTAATAACCGATGGTACGGCGATAGATACTAATGGCTGGAACGGTGCTTTTCTTATTTTGTATCAACAGCCGTTGGCTGAAAACGGCGACGCACATCAACAGTGGGTTCGTGAACAGATGGCAAAACACTTGAGTCCTGAATGGGAAAGTCAGTCATCGGCTGAACAATTTAAAGCACTGCAAAAAAGCCAGGGGCTGCGGGTAACCGGAAAGCTGGATGAAGCGACAATGGCATGGCTGGCATCACGCGCGTCTGACTTTGGGCCCCGATTGGGTAAAGAAAGCGAGTAAAGAGAGCAAGTAATGTCATCCTTATTAAAAGCGTTAAAGCAACAACAGTCGCCATTATTAAAACAAACCTCGGTGCTCGATGCCTCGCTTATGGCTAACGATAAACATAGCCGTAGCTGGAGTTGGTTACTTTGGCCTTTGGCGCTTATTCTCGGCGCAGTGCTGGGCTCTGCCGGAGCTGTTTGGCTTGGTGAAACAAACCAGTCTCAAGGTCCTGAAGCGGAAGGTTTCCGGTGGGGGGAAACCGCCAGTATTGAATTGGTTGAATGGGAAGCTGAACCCGAACCCGCTCCGGAGGAAGAGCCTGAAGTAACGCAAAGCGGTGGTCAACAGCAATCGTTAGAATCGGAGCCAACTGGACAAGCGAGGTCGCAGCGGCAAGCGCTGGATCTCTCGACTGTTTCGCCAGACTTGTTGCAGCGCTTTGAAGCGGCAGTGAATGATACCAGTAGTAGCGATGATAATAGAGGCGATACAAGTGTGATACCCTCATTAAGTGAACTTTCACGCTCGTTTCAGAGCCAAATACCAGCCTTTAGTTATGACAGCCACATGTATCGTTCCAGCGCGTCGCAGCGGTGGATTGAACTGAATGGCCAGAGACTGTACGAGGGCGACGCGTTAAATCAGCTGACAATATTGCGAATAGAGCCGCAAAAGGTGGTTTTGGTTAAAGACTCACAGGCATTCTCCCAGCCAGCTTTAGAAGACTGGCAACCATAGAAATTATTGACATCCTGCAAAGGGATTCATACTCTTGTGCGATAAAGTTTAAACAGGCGTTTAAATTATTAGTTTGAACGCTTTGTAATTTCTACAAGAGGTAATGATATGGCTGACTACAGAGCTCCCCGCGACGACATGGATTTTGTATTGCATGATGTATTCCGCGTTGCTGATGACTGGCAGCAGACTCCGGAACTTGCCGACATGATGGACGTTGAAACCGCTGGCGCTATTCTTGATGAAGGTGCAAAAGTTGCGGAAAACTTGGTCGCGCCTATAGCCCGTGAAGCGGATGAAGAAGGTGTTAAGTTTAAGGACGGGGAGGTGACAACACCTAAAGGCTATAAAGAGAATTTTCGCCAGCTGGCTGAAGGTGGCTGGGTTGGTGTAACGGCAAATCCCGATTTTGGCGGTATGGGTCTGCCTAAATCTTTATCTGCTCAATACGAAGAAATGCTTTGCAGCGCGGACATAGCCTTTTCTCTTTATCCGGGCCTAACCTCCGGCGCTATCATGGCAATTAACTCGCATGGTAGCGAAGAACTAAAAAATCATTACTTACCACGTATGGTATCGGGTGAATGGACAGGCACCATGTGCCTGACCGAACCGCATGCCGGAACGGATTTAGGCATTATTCGTAGCAAGGCTATTCCTGCGCAGGATGGCAGTTTTTCGCTTAGCGGTACCAAAATATTTATTACCGGCGGTGAGCACGACTTAACCGACAATATTGTACATCTGGTGCTTGCTAAACTGCCTAATGCACCGGCGGGTACAAAAGGTATTTCGTTGTTTGTTGTGCCTAAGTTTTTATCCGACGAGCAGGGTAACCTGACCGAACGCAACAATGTTAGCTGCGGTTCTATTGAACACAAAATGGGTATTCACGCGTCAGCAACCTGTGTGATGAATTTTGATGGTGCAAAGGCCTGGCTGGTGGGTGAGCCTCATCGAGGTTTGCCTGCTATGTTTACCATGATGAACTATGAGCGATTAGGCGTTGGTATTCAGGGGCTGGGCGCAGCAGAGCGTTCGTATCAGAATGCTCTGGAATACGCTAAAGATCGTATTCAGGGCCGTGGTGCAAAAGCAACTCGTAACGACAGTGCTGAAGCTGACTCAATTTTAGTGCACGGCGATGTGCGCCGTATGTTGCTGACCATGAAGTCTTTGACCGAAGGTGGTCGCGCGTTTTCGACCTGGGTGGGGCAGCAGCTCGATCGTTCAAAATACGCCGGGGATGACAAGGTTAGACAAAAAGCCGATGCCATGGTGGCTTTATTGACGCCTGTTGCGAAAGCGTTTTTAACCGACACCGGACTGGAGTCGACCATTCATGGCCAACAGGTTTTTGGCGGGCATGGTTATGTCAGAGAATGGGGCCAGGAACAGCTGGTTCGCGATACGCGTATCGCTCAAATATACGAAGGCACTAATGGTATTCAGGCTCTGGACTTGCTGGGTCGTAAAGTTTTTGGTTCACAAGGCCAGCTACTGCAGCCGTTTAACGAAGAAATTCAGAGCTTTCTGGATGAAAGCGCTACTGGCAATGAATGGATAAAGCAGCGTGAGCAATTGCAGCAGGCGCTGAATATCCTCAATGGTGTCAGTGAGGAAGTACTGCAAAAAGCGGCTGGTGATGAGAACTTAGTGAACAGTGTGGCGGTTGAGTATCTGCATCTGGTAGGTTATGTTTCGTACGCTTACCTGTGGTTAAAAATGGCAATAGCCGCAGAACCACTGTTAAACGACAAGCCATACCTTGCAACTAAAGCAAAAACGGCACGCTTCTATTTTGCCCGCATTTTGCCTCGCATTCATAGCCTGGCAGCTGCGATAAAAGATGGTAGTGAAAGCCTTTACTTACATAGTGACGATGAATTCTAAAAACGAAAAAAAAGAAAGCAATGCACTGACGTTTTATCGTGATAGTCGCCGTCCCCAGGCCTGGGGCGGCTTCTTTTTAGCGATATGGATGGCAATTTACATCGGCGATGCGGTTCCCTTGTGGATTATCGTTACAGGCGCACTATTGACCATGGCTATTATTATGGCAATTGTAGTGAAGTTCAGGCCATTGCAACCAGCCGCGTTTTATAAAGGCCTTGAGCTAACGGAAAAGCGCTTAATTTTACCTCCCAGAACTTACCAGTTGGAAAGCCCGCCGGTATTGCAGCAGTATGAAAAGGATTTAGCCGGTTTGAGTTTTGTTGATGAAAAAGGGCGCAGGCAGGAAATTATTGTCGTTTTAAATGACAGCCTCAGGCAGCAACTGGAAAATTACCAGATAGAGCTAAAACGTTACGAAGAAATAAACGAAGAATAAAGTAAAAAGCCAGCGATTTCTCGCTGGCTTTTTTGTCTCTTGCTGGTCTTTAATCGTCCAAAGACAACAAGGTGGCGTTACCACCAACGGCCGTAATGTTATCACTACGCGTCTTCTCGGTAATAAAACGAGTAAGGTAGTGTGGACCACCAGCTTTAGGTCCGGTACCTGACATGCCTCGACCACCAAATGGTTGTACGCCGACAATGGCACCTATCTGGTTACGGTTAATATAGACGTTACCCACATCAATACGGCTAGCCACGTCGTGAGCAAAGGTTTCGTTACGGCTGTGAATACCGAAAGTTAAACCAAAGCCTGTGTTATTGATGCTTTCGATAACCTCGTCAATTTCACTCGTTTTAAAGCGAATAACGTGCAGAATAGGACCGAAGTTTTCTTTCACCAACTGGCTGATACTGTCAATTTCGATTGCTGTCGGCGCAACAAAGGTACCGCCCATAGCGTAATCTGGCAGCGGCGCGCGAGCAATCAGACGGCCAGCTTGCTGGATATCAGATATGTGTTGTTCCAGGTTGGTTTTTGCAATGCCGTCAATAACTGGACCAACGTCGGTTTCATGCAACAGCGGATCACCAACTTTCAGCTCTTCCATAGCGCCACGCAGTAAGTCGAGAACACGATCAGCGACATCATCCTGTACGAACAGAACTCGCAGGGCTGAACAGCGCTGTCCTGCACTCTGGAAGGCACTGGCAACGATATCGGTAACAACCTGTTCCGGCAGAGCGGTGGAGTCAACCATCATAGCGTTTTGTCCGCCGGTTTCAGCAACCAATGGGACAATTGGGCCCGTGCGAGCCGCTAGCGCGCGGTTAATGGCCTGAGCGGTATAAGTTGAACCGGTGAAGCAAACACCGCCAATATCTTCCTGACTGGTTAGGTAGCTACCGACTTCGGCACCACTGCCCGGCATAAAGTGCAGTACGTTACCTGGAATACCCGCTTCTAAAGCCAGCTGCACTGCGCGGTATGCGATAAGCCCAGTTTGCTCTGCCGGTTTAGCAATAACTGAGTTACCGGTAACCAAAGCGGCTGCAACCTGACCCACGAAAATCGCAAGAGGGAAGTTCCAGGGGCTAATACAGATGAAAGTTCCACGGCCTTCAACAAATAACTCATTGTCTTCGCCTGTTGGACCCGGTAACTGAATAGGGCCACCCATGAGTTCACGCGCTTGATTGGCGTAATAGCGACAGAAATCAACTGCCTCGCGAACTTCGTCGATACCGTCCTGTAAGCCTTTACCTGCTTCTACCGAGCACAGAGCGATAAGCTCGTTACGGTTCGCTTCCATTAAGTCAGCGAAGTTTTCTAAGCATTTCGCCCGCTCTTCGGTAGGAACGTTACGCCAGGATTTATAGGCAGCGTTCGCACTTTTCAGTGCCTGCTCCGAAAGCTTTTTATCACCCCAGTAGATACTGCCAACCTGCTTAGAGGTTTCCTGAGGGCTGGTAATACTGACATGGTGGTCGGTTTCTATGGTTTTCCCATCAACGATGGGGCCGCCTTGCCATTGTTTGTCACGGTATTGTTGAACCGCTGCAATAAAATCATCTGCTTGTGAGTGAATATTCATATTCAATCCTAATGAATTTGTGCGATCCCCATACATTTCTGAGGGAAGTGGAATTTTGCTGTTTGCGTATTTTTCGTAGCCGGACGCGGTTTTCATCGGATGCTCGACTAAGTCATTGACCGGGGTGTCTGCATCTAGCAGCTTGTGGACAAACGACGAGTTAGCACCGTTCTCTAAAAGCCGGCGAACTAAATACGGTAACAAATCTTTGTGAGGCCCGACCGGTGCGTAGATACGTACCACCATACCTGGATTTTGTTCCATTATGGTGTCGTATAAGCTATCACCCATACCGTGCAAACGCTGATACTCAATGCGACGCTGATGGGTCTCATTCATTTGTTGAATGGCCATAAAGGTTTGCGCGTTGTGAGTCGCGAATTGCGGGTAGATAGCACCGTCGGTGTCGTCACTCAGTAAGTAACGGGCACAGGCCAGGTATGAAATATCGCTGTGTGACTTACGGGTAAATACCGGGTAGCCAAGCAAACCATTTTCCTGGGTCCACTTAATTTCGTTATCCCAATAAGCCCCTTTTACCAAGCGTACAGGAATTTCATCGCCACACTCTTTGGCGAGTGCGGTTATCCAGCACAAGGTTGGTAGTGCACGCTTCGAGTAAGCCTGTACAACCAAACCAAAACGTGGCCAGCCTTTACAGACGCCGCTGCGGTAGACTTTCTCAAACAGCTCCATTGAAAGCTCGTGGCGGTCGGCTTCTTCAGCATCAATGGTTACACCAACGTCGGCTTCTTTAGCCAGCTTGACCAATTCCGTCAAAGTGGTGGCCAGCTCAGTCAGCACACGTTCGTGATTTGATGCTTCATAACGAGGGTGCAATGCTGACAATTTAATTGAAATTGTCGGGCGCGGCGCATCCGGGTTATTGAATTCTTCTTTGGTTATCGTCTTGATTGAGTTGACGTACTGCTGCTTGTAGTATTCCGCATCTTTCATTGTCAATGCGGCTTCGCCAAGCATGTCGTAAGCGTGAGTGTAGCCCTTGTCACGGTTATCGCGACTTTCTTTCAAGGCTTCCTCAATGGTACGTCCCAGTACAAACTGCTTACCCATAATTTGCATGGCTGTGTAGGTAGCCTTGCGAATAATGGGTTTACCGAGTTTGCGAACAAGGCGACGGAACGCACCACGCGGCGTCTCCATGGCTTTACCCGTAGGGTTTGTCACACTGTTTGTCAGTGCCAGCCCCCAGGTACCTGAGTTAACTAACCAGGACGCACTCTGGCCCATATGTTTCTGCCAGTCTCCGCCGGAGAGTTTATCTTGAATTAACGCGTCGGCTGTATAAGCATCAGGAATTCGCAATAGTGCCTCGGCAAGGCACATTAAAATAATACCTTCTTTGGTATCTAGGCTGTACTCTTGCAGAAATGCGTCGACGACGCCGTTATCTGCCTGTTCCCTCACTTGCTCAACTAATTTAGCTGCGCGCTCGGTTACTGCGCTAACCGTATCATCATCGGCAGGAACCAGCGGCAACAGCTCACGCATATATTCGTCTTCATCAACAATATAATTGTCAGTAATTGCCTGCTGTAAGGACTTTAAGTCCTCAGCCTGATGCTGTTTGGATAGCACCTCACTCGCTTTGAACATAGCATCTCCTGTGTAGCCAGGCCGAAGCTCGGCGTGCTTCCCCAAAGTTGGGAATCGGCGCAAGTATAAGCTTATTTTTGCGCGGGTAAAGACCCTTCATGGTCGGATCTCACGTTGCAACTTTTCACCCTTGCTGTCAAGTGAACTAAATGCCCGTGTTTGTTGACCGTTAGCCGCCAAGCCAGTACCTTTAATCTAACTTATTAAACGCATCGGAATCGATTTATGTCACAAGAAGTTGAGCTCAAATTATTAATTGCTCCAGAACAGCGAGAAAAAGCGCTCGAAGTCTGCCAGTCGTTGGCGGATTCTCATCAGGCAAAACCCCGCAAAGAGCAGTTTGAACTCAAAAATGCTTACTTTGACACGTCCGATTTACGTTTACGTCAGTTCGATATTGGATTACGGATACGTAGCGATAAAGATCATAAAGAGCAGACGGTGAAACTGGCTGGTCGGGTTATGGGCGGCATGCACCAAAGGCCTGAGTATAATATTGACATTGATAGCGACAAACCAGACTTAACCCTTTTTGATAACGAAATATGGCCGGAGGACTTTCCGGTTTATGATATTCAGCGCGATTTGAACACCTTGTTTGTTACCGATTTTACCCGTACCCGTTGGCGGCTTCCCAGTGGCGAAGGTATTATTGAAATGGTGTTTGATGAGGGACACATAGAGTCGGGTGAGCAGCGCGAGCCAATAGCGGAAATTGAACTGGAGTTACAGGGGGGCTCTTTAACCGAGGCTTATCGACTGGCACAGGAGCTGGTGAAAAAAGCCGGTGCGCGGGTAGGCTCTTTAAGTAAAGCTGCAAGAGGCTATCTGCTGGCCGGAAAAAGCTTGCTGGAGCCTTTTACTCAAATGCACTACGTACCAATCCACTCTGAGCAAAATGTTGGCCAGGCGCTTTATCGGTCGTTGGAGTCAGGGTTACGTCATTGGCAGCATAATGAAGCTTGTCTGGACTTCCAACCCAGTGTCCGGGCGGTGCAGGGAATGGCGGACGGCATGCAAATGGTGCGAGTTGTGTTAGAGCAGCTAATTGAGAACGGTGTTGGTGAACGGAGGTTGCTGACCGGCATATCGCAAATAACCGCTAAACTGCAGTGGCTGAAGCGCTTCGAAGGCTTGGATGAGCTAACGGCTGAAGATGGTGCTTATCATCGTGCGCTGAAGCGGTACAGTAAATTGTATGAGTCTTTGGTCAACAGTCAGGAGGATGTTATCCGCCTGAATGAAGTTGCTGAACTGGTACACTCTGCCGCATACCAGAAAACCGTACTGGGGTTGTCAGAGTTTCTGTTGAAAGAAGAAATGACAGAGGAGCTGGAACAGCCGGTTTTGCCCTGGAGCAGTCAACTTTTGAAAAGCGACTGGCAACTGGTGCAAACGGCATTTTCTGAGCATGAAAAGCTCAGTGAAGAAGGGTATCTTAAGCTGTTGACACCTTTGCAAAATAGCCTTTTGATGGGGACTTGTTTCGGACATTTGTTTGATGCGGATTTGAGAGAAAGCTTCCGCTTGCCGTGGCAGGATTTAGCCCGGGGTATTCGTGAAATTACCGCATTGCATATTTTACATGAGCGTATTCGGGACCGCGACGACGAAATGGATGAAAAACTGATGGACTGGCAAAAAGTACAGCGAGAGTCTCTGTTAAAAGCTCTTGAATATTCTCGCAAAGCCGCGTTGAAACGTGAACCGTACTGGTTGAACTAAGGTGGTTATGCTGACTCCCGACAATAAATTGATGAGCGAAACTGAAACAGCCTGGGAACGTTATAAAGAGGTTGCAGAAAGCATTACACTCACAGCTGAACAGGAGCAAATATTACGGGCATTATTCGCTGTCAGCCCGTTCATTGGAAGAGTTGCAGAAAGTTACCCTGAGCATCTTGTAGCCGATTTTTTTGACGGCAGTGGAAGCACAGTTCGTTTGATTGATGCTGACAGTTATGGTGACCGTATAGCTGAGTCGTTGAGTCAAATAACGAACGAAGATGAGGCAAAAAAGTGCCTTCGCAGGCTACGGCATTGCTGGATGGTGAAGCTGGCAGCAGCCGACATCCTGCAACAAGTGTCATTAAAAGAGTCTTTACACCATTACAGCACCTTTGCTGATGCGGCAATCAATAAAAGTCTTGAGTGGTTGTTTGAACGCTTTGTTCAACGCCACGGTAAACCGCTTGATGCTAATGATCAGCTAATGCCGATGTTGGTCATTGGCATGGGAAAGCTGGGTGGAAAGGAGCTGAATTTCTCGTCCGATATTGACCTTATTTTTGCTTTTCCTGAACAAGGAGAAACGCAGGGGCCCGGACGTAATCTGGAGCACGGGGTTTTTTACAAGCGGCTGGCGCAGTCACTTATTGGGTTACTTGACGAGACGACTGCGGACGGGCAAGTGTTCCGGGTCGATATGCGGTTAAGACCTTTTGGGCAGTCGGGCCCGCTGGTAACCAGTTTGAATGCTCTGGAACATTACTATCAGGAGCAGGGGCGTGACTGGGAGCGTTATGCCATGGTTAAAGCTCGTATGATAGGGGCTGATGAACAATATGAGCAAGCGTTTCAGCAGTTGATACGACCTTTTGTTTACCGTCGTTATATTGACTTTGGCGCCATTGAAGCGCTGCGTAAAATGAAGCTTTTAATTACCCAGGAAACCCGCCGACAGGGTGTTAAAAATAACATTAAGCTGGGTGCCGGCGGGATTCGCGAAGTTGAGTTTATTGTACAGGCGCATCAGCTTATCCGTGGGGGGCAGGAAAAGTCGCTGCAGACACGTTCAGTTTACACTGCTATGAACGGCTTGGTGGAACTGGACTTGATAGATCCCGAGCGTGCCGGACAGCTACTAAAAGATTACGAATATTTGCGGGTTATCGAGCACCGGCTGCAACAAATTGATGACCAGCAAACTCAGCAATTACCCACAGATGAAACTGGTCGCATGCGATTATGCACAATGCTGAATGTACCTGAGTGGGAAACCTTGCAAAGAAAAATTGACGAGTGCATGGAGCGCATTCATGCCGAGTTCCAACAGGTAGTTGGCGCGGAGTCTGAAGATGACGAGGATGAACAAGGGTTGCAGGTTTTATGGCAGGACATGCTGGATGATGATGCAGCTATAGAAATTATAGAAAGCGAGAGCGTTGATGAACCCCTGGCATTATGGACTCTGATTAAAAACTTTCGCCAGGAGAGTCGCCGTCGCAGTTCGGGCCCTAGAGGGCGTTCAGCATTAGCAAGGTTAATGCCGATAATGCTCCGACATGCTATTCAGCATCAGCACCCGGAACGCTTGCTGGAAAGACTGCTTTCTATTATTAAAGCGGTTATGAGCCGAACGGCGTATATTGAATTGCTGGCGGAAAACCCCGGTGCCCGCGAGCAGCTTTGTAAATTATGTATGGCCAGTCCGTGGATCTCTGAACAGCTGGCTTTGCACCCTATACTTCTGGATGAACTGATTGACCCGCAGCAGCTTTACAGCCTGCCTGAGTCAAAGGACTATGCGGCAGTGCTGCGCGAGTATCTGGTGCGTATTCCTGAACAAGATCTGGAAACGCAGATGGATGCGTTGCGTCAGGCTAAGCAGGCACTACAACTGAAAATTGCCGCAGCTGATATTAATGGCGTTTTAGAACTGATGAACGTTAGTGATCATTTAAGTGCGCTTGCAGAAGCCATTATTTCTGAAGTGGTCGGTCTGGCCTGGCAACATCTGACTCAAAAACACGGTAAACCGGCGGGAACTTGTCTCGACAATACGGGCTTTGCGGTGCTGGGTTATGGCAAGTTAGGTGGGCAGGAACTGGGTTATGGTTCCGACCTTGATCTAGTTTTTGTAACGGATGCCAACTATCAGGGGCAAACAGACGGTCAACGACCGATTGAAGTTCAGCAGTTTTACTTACGGCTGGCGCAACGGATCCTGCATTTATTCACGACCCGTACTGTTGCGGGCATTTTATATGACGTGGATTTACGCTTGCGGCCGTCAGGACAGGCCGGTTTGTTGGTGACGCAGGTGAATTCATTTGCCCGTTATTTGCGCGATGACGCCTGGACTTGGGAGTTACAGGCTCTGGTGCGCGCGCGGCCTGTATTCGGCGTGCCGGCTTTAAGGGATACGGTTATGGATATACGCCGGAGTGTTCTGTCTCAACAACGAGATGAACATGAACTGCGTCAGAATATTGTGAGTATGCGTGAGAAAATGCGTGAGCATCTGACGCAAAGAAACAGTCGGAAGTTCGACTTAAAGCAAGACCCGGGCGGTATCGCTGATATTGAATTTATTACTCAGTATCTGGTTTTGCGTTATGCGCATAAATATCCAGAGCTATGCAAATACAGTGATAACGTCAGGCTTCTTACTGAAGCGCAACAGTTACATTTACTAACAGAAGTGGATGCTCAAAATTTAATTAGTGCATTTCAAATTTTTCGCTGTGAAAGCCATTCGCTGGCGTTACAGGGGGAACAGCTACTGGAGGAGCACAACCTGGACAGCGAACGTCAGGCTGTACTCAATTGCTGGAATCATTTATTGGAAGATGACTTATAGTAGCTTGGCATGTCAGGGTCGGGACGGGTTTTAAACCGGCGGTGAACCCAAAGATACTGTGCCGGAGCTTTTAGAATGGCGTCTTCCACCAAACCATTAACGCGTTCGGCATCCGCTTTCTTGTCGCCCGTGGGGAAATTTTCAAGAGGTGGTTCGTAAAAGAGATCGTAACCGCTTCCATCCTCACGTCTGACGCAACGGCTTACCATGACTTTACAGTTCGGGTTGCGGGCAAACAGCATAGTACCCAAGGTTGTTGAAGCATCCGGTACTTCAAAGAACTTAACAAACTCGACGCGACGACGGCCATAATCCTGATCTGGAAGGTAGCCGGCGATATCACCTTCGGTAAGCGATCTCATCATGGCTTTAACATCGCGACGCTGGATCATATATTTGTTTGAACGCCCCCTGCCGCGGGTTTGTAAGAACTCCATGACGGCATTATTATGTGGGCGATAAAGACCTACAGCCGGCTCCACAAAGCCATGTAAGCGGGCATGAACTTCAAGGCTAAGGAAGTGAAACAACAGTAGCAGAACACCACTGCCATCTTCCTGCGCTTTACGTAAATGTTCTTCACCATGAACATGCAATTTACGTTTAATCCGCCAGTTCGGCCACCACCAGGCCATACCAACTTCGAAGTATGCTATTCCGGTATTTTTCATATTTTCGGTTAGCAATGCCTCTATTTTCTCATTGCTGTATTCCGGGAAGCAAAGTTTTAAATTGGTACGGGCAATATTCACCCGGCGCGGCATGAGTTTTTTAAACAACAAGCCCAACCCGCGACCCATGGCAAGCTGCAGCCGATAAGGTAACCATGACACGCTATACAGGATGAAAACACCGAGCCAGGTAAGCCAAAACTTAGGATGTAAAAAGTAGAATTTAAATTTGGGAGGTTCGATCACAGCTGATGTCGCTTATTATTCGCTATTTGCCGCGGATAGTAACATAAAAATTCTAAAATGAGGCACCGCCAATAGTCAGGCGGTGCCACGGTCTGCGCAACTAGTCTGCGGCAGTGCCTTGTACGTTTTCAGAAAGACTGCTGTTAATCGCCATCAGGTCTTGTTCCTGCAGTTGTCCAGCGGCTTTTTCCAGAGTCAGCACTTGGCGGATGTAGCCATAGCGCGCTTCTGACAAGTTACGTTTCGCGTTGTAAAGGTTACGGGTACTGTCCAGCACGTCAACAATAGTACGAGTACCTACTTCAAACCCTGCTTCTGTCGCTTTTAAAGCACTTTCGGCAGAAACAACTGACTGTTGAAATGCTTTAATACTGGCAATTGATGCAGAGACTTCATAAAAAGAGTTACGAACTTGACGCTCTACATTACGGCGGGTCTGCACCATTTGTTGACTGCTGACAACGTAGTTATCCCGCGCTTGCGCAATTTCAGATGACGTGCGGAACCCGGAGAAAATAGGAACACTGACATTCAGGCCAATCGAACGGCTGTCGAGTCGGGGCAAATTCGTTGTCTGCTCTTGTCCATTATCGCCGGTAATTGTGCGCTCATTATCACTTGTTGAATAGCGTGCTTCTAAAGATACAGTAGGGTAGTGTCCACTTTGCTGCAGTTTTATTTGTTGCTCTGCAATTTCTACCTGTACCTGACTCTCCAGTAAACTCAAGTTAGCATTTTCAGCTTTTTTTACCCATATCTCGATATTGTCAGGAGATGGATCGCTCGGAGAAAATGTTTCTGTGTTTAGGGCGGCTAGATCTTGTGGATAGCGACCAGTAATTTCACGAATGTCTTCCAAAGCAATTTTGACTGCATTCTTGGCCTGAATTTCACTGGCGACAGCACTATCATACTGAGCTTGTGCTTCGTGGACATCGGTAATAGCTGTTAAACCTACCGAAAAACGCTGTTTCGTCTGTTCAAGTTGGCGTTCAATGGCTTTTTTCTCAGCTTTAGCGAAGGATAAATCGTCGCGTGCCTGCAATGCCTGAAAATAAGCATTAACAACGCGGATCATTAAATCTTGCTGAGCGTTACTGTAAGCAACTTCTGCCCGATACGCTTGCTTTTCTGCGATATCTGCATTTTTCCAGACACTCCAGTCAAAAAGGCTTTGATTAAGATTTACACCTGCACTCCAACCATTGCTATCAGTGTCAAAAACCTGAATGCCGGATTCAAAAACCTGAGGTGATTCGCTGGTCGAGTCAGTGTAACCTGCATCACCTGTAATTTGTGGCAGGAATCCTGACTTGGCAATATCAATGCCTTTTTGTGCGGCGTTTCGCTCCGCTGCGGCACTTAATAGGGTCGGGTCGTTATCAACGGCTAAACGATAAATTTGAGCCAAATCTTCAGCGTTTGACGTAAAAGATACTGTGGTCAGTGCCAGACCGACGGCTGCCGACAAAATATGCTTTTTCATGGTAGTCAGTTTCCTGTTACTTAACGTGCAATTGTTCAATGATTGCGCATAGTTTACATACAGTGTTGAATGATTACCAGTGTAAATGATTTGCGCAGATAGTTTAAGAAAAACATGGTTTCAGAATTCGCTCAAGTGTAACAGAATGTTTGTCTTATCCGTCTATGTAAAAAAGGACACTAAGTATGACAATTCGTTTTCACCGGGATGATGTGAAAGTAAAGGAAAAGGTACCTCTTTATCAAGGTTTTTTATCGGTTTATCGGTATTCTTTACAACATCGCCTGTTTTCTGGTGACTGGAGTCCGGAAATAAATCGGGAATTAATGGAACGTGGACACGCTGTTGTGGTTATTCCTTATGATCCAATCAGGGATGAACTGGTTGTTTTGGAGCAGTTCAGGGTGGGTGCACTTGACGACAGAAATGGACCATGGTTGTTTGAGTTTGTTGCCGGTATGTTTGACGCCGATGAGAGTGCAGAGGAAGTGGCCACGCGTGAATTAGAGGAAGAAGCGGGGTTAAAAGCTAAGCGGCTAATCTACGCTACCAGCTATTATTCAAGCCCGGGTGGTACTGACGAGAAACTGACTATTTATATTGCTGAAGTCGACAGTCAATCGGCTGCCAGTTTTGGCGGGTTAGCTGAAGAAGACGAAGATATACGGGTTCATGTTTTACCCAGAACAGAGGTTATTAGCATGCTCGAACGTGAAGAAATCAACAACGCGGCAAGTGTTATTGGGTTACAATGGTTGCTATTACACCGTGATAAGATGTTCTCTGACCAGGAGCAAAACTGAGGTTTTATTATGCAACAGCGCTATGTTGTCGACGTTGCGGAACTGCACCGACTAACTGAACTAAATTACGCAGGCCTTTTACCGCTGCTGTCTCAGCTTGAAACTGAAGCTGAGGTAACGCTCTACGCGGGCGAAAATTTGGCTTTCAATTTACGCAACGTTAGTGAATCGCGATACACCTCAGATATAGAAATTGAGCAATTGAAGCCAAACTGGGCGGATTACTTGCAGGCGAAAATGACGGTAAGATTATACCATGATGTGCGTATGGCTGAGATCATATCCAGTCAGGGTGTTACCCGATTAGCGGCACGTTATCAACAACCTAACCGCGAAATGCGGCACCGAGACGAAAAGCATCAGGTTAACCAGTTTTTGGCTGACTGGTTAACCTTGTGTCGAAAGCAAGGTCATATTCAACCAAAGCTCAGTGAAGCCGTTCAGAAATTTATGCCTTACTACTTCAAATAGACGTCAGTTAGCGGTAAATTGAGGCACACTTTTCGCGGATCGAGCCAATAATAAAAACAGGGACTCATGACAGACTATAAATCCGACTCCATTGAGGTGCTGAACGGACTGGAACCGGTTCAGCGCCGCCCCGGTATGTACACTGACACCTCTCGACCTAATCACTTGGGTCAGGAAGTTATAGATAACAGTGTCGATGAAGCTCTGGCGGGGCACGCCAAATCATTACTTGTTGTTTTGCATCCCGATCAATCTCTCGAAACGACAGATGATGGACGGGGAATGCCTGTCGACATCCACCCGGAAGAGGGGGTTCCCGGCGTTGAACTGATTATGAGCAAACTGCACGCCGGCGGTAAATTTTCAAATAAAAACTACCAATTCTCCGGAGGTTTGCATGGCGTCGGTATTTCGGTTGTTAATGCGCTTTCTAAGCGAGTTGAATTAAGTATAAAGCGTGACGGACAAGTTTATGAAATGGCCTATGAAAACGGTGATAAGGTCAGTGAGCTGGAAGTTACCGGCACTGTAGGCAAGAGAAACACCGGCACCCGGGTTCATTTTTGGCCCGACCCTAAATATTTTGATTCTGCAAAATTCTCTGTTACCAAGCTTAAGCATATTCTGCGCGCGAAAGCGGTACTTTGCCCTGGGCTGAAAATAACCTTTCGCAATAAAATTGATGATACCGAAGATACTTGGTTTTATCAGGATGGTTTAACGGATTATTTGGTGGAAGCGGTAAAAGATGTACCGACGTTGCCGGAAATGCCGTTTGACGGAAGTTTTAGCTCTCAGACAGAAGGCGTTGACTGGGCTGTTACCTGGCTACCGGAAGGTGGGGAAGGAGTCTCAGAAAGTTACGTTAACCTTATTCCTACTACGCTCGGCGGTACACACGTTAATGGACTACGCCAGGGCTTGCTGGAAGCTATGCGCGAGTTTTGTGAGTTTCGTAATTTACTGCCCAGAGGGGTTAAATTAACACCAGAAGATGTCTGGGAACGTTGCAGTTATATTCTGTCGACAAAAATGCAGGATCCGCAATTTGCCGGACAGACTAAAGAACGCTTGTCATCCCGTCAGTCGGCCAGTTTTGTTTCCGGTGTGGTAAAAGACGCTTTTAGCCTGTGGCTAAATGAGCATACCGATCAAGCCGAACTTTTAGCTGATGTTTGTATTAGTAACGCGCAGCGACGCTTAAAAGCCAGTAAAAAAGTTGTCCGTAAAAAAGTGACCCAAGGCCCCGCATTGCCGGGCAAGCTCACCGACTGCTCTAGCCAGGAACCTGGTCGTAGTGAATTGTTTCTAGTGGAAGGGGACTCCGCAGGAGGCTCCGCTAAGCAAGCCCGCGACCGGGAATTTCAGGCGGTAATGCCGCTGCGGGGAAAAATCCTCAACACCTGGGAAGTTGACCCCGAACAAATTTTAGCGTCACAGGAGATTCATGATATTTCTGTTGCCGTGGGTGTCGATCCAAACAGTGTTGATTTAGACAAGTTGCGGTATGGAAAAATTTGTATTCTTGCTGACGCCGATTCCGACGGTCTGCACATTGCCACCCTATTGTGTGCATTGTTCGTAAAACATTTCAGACCTTTGGTCGAGCATGGCCATATTTTTGTAGCGATGCCGCCGTTGTATCGTGTCGACGTGGGCAAAGAAGTGTTTTATGCGTTAGATGAAGCAGAAAAGCAGGGAATTCTGGATCGGATTGAAGCAGAGAAACGCAAAGGCAAAGTCAATGTGCAGCGTTTCAAAGGTCTGGGCGAGATGAACCCGCTGACACTACGAGAAACAACCATGGATCCTAATACCCGTCGGTTAGTCCAGTTGACTATTGATGACGGCGAAGTAATGGAAGAGTTAATGGATATGCTGTTAGCGAAAAAACGCGCTGGTGACCGCCGTACCTGGCTGGAAAGCAAAGGTAACATGGCCGATTTGGCTGAACTGTAAGCACTTGTGAGCAAGGAGAAGTCAGAATGACGACGGAAGTTACAGAAACCCGCCCACTGAGTCGCTTTACCGAAGAGGCCTACCTTAATTACTCCATGTACGTGATCATGGACAGGGCGCTGCCAAACATTGGTGATGGCCTGAAACCGGTACAGCGACGCATTGTTTACGCGATGTCAGAGTTGGGTCTGTCAGCATTAGCGAAATATAAAAAATCGGCTCGTACTGTGGGTGACGTGTTGGGTAAGTTTCATCCGCATGGCGATAGTGCCTGTTATGAAGCTATGGTGCTCATGGCGCAGCCTTTTACCTATCGTCACCCTCTGGTGGATGGTCAGGGTAACTGGGGCTCTCCGGATGACCCTAAATCGTTCGCGGCTATGCGCTATACCGAAGCGCGGTTATCCAAGTTTAGCGAGGTTTTGCTAAGCGAGCTGGGGCAGGGCACGGTTGACTGGATACCTAACTTCGACGGCACTATGAAAGAACCACAGGTTCTGCCAGCTCGGTTACCCCATATTTTGTTGAATGGCGTTACCGGCATTGCCGTTGGTATGGCAACGGATATTCCTCCGCACAATGCACGAGAAGTGGCAAATGCTTGTGCGATGTTACTGGAAAAGCCCGGTAGCCAGCTTGAAGACATAATGGAAGTGTTGAAGGGTCCGGATTATCCGACAGATGCAGAAATCATTACGCCGTCGGAAGACATCGTCAAACTGTATGAAACCGGTCGTGGCAGCATTAAAATGCGAGCTTGTTACAGTGTTGAAGACGGCGAAATTGTTATTACGGCACTGCCACATCAGGCTTCCGGGGCAAGAGTTTTAGAACAAATAGCTCATCAGATGCAGGCGAAAAAACTTCCTCTGGTATCTGACCTGCGGGATGAGTCTGACCACGAGAACCCGACCCGGTTGGTTGTGGTTCCGCGTTCAAATCGGGTCGATACCGAACAGTTAATGAACCATCTGTTTGCTACCACTGATTTAGAGAAGCAGTATCGGGTTAATCTGAACATTCTCGGCTTAGATGGCCGGCCAAAAGTGAAGCCTTTAGTAGGCATTTTGAAAGAGTGGCTGGAATTCCGTCAGACCACAGTGACTCGCCGTCTGCAGCACCGTTTAGACAAAGTTCTGGCGCGTTTGCACATTCTGGAAGGCTTACTCATTGCTTATCTGAATATTGATGAAGTTATTGAAATTATTCGAACAGAAGACAAGCCGAAAGAAGAACTGATGAGTCGCTTTGCGCTTACCGATAAGCAAGCTGAAGCGATTCTTGAATTGAAGTTACGGCACTTAGCTAAATTGGAAGAAATGAAGCTGACTGGCGAACAAGATGAATTGAATAAAGAACGAGAAAAGCTTGAGACCCTATTGGGTTCTGATCGTCGCCTGAAAACTTTAATTAAGAAAGAATTGCTGGCGGACGCTGAGAATTATGGTGATGAACGTCGTTCACCTATTGTTGAACGCTCTGAAGCAAAAGCTCTAAGCGAACGAGACTTAACACCTGCCGAAGCGGTCACTGTCGTGCTTTCGAAGAAAGGCTGGGTACGTACAGCCAAAGGCCATGATATCGAGGGTGATAAGCTCAGTTATAAATCCGGTGATAGTTATCTGGCGTCGGCTGAGGGTAAGAGTAATCAGCCGGTGGTGTTCCTGGATACTTCGGGAAAAAGCTTCTCCTGTGAAGCTCATCTGTTGCCATCAGCGAGAAGTCAGGGGGAACCTCTGACCGGACGTTTCAGCCTGGTTGCTGGTGAGAATGTCGAGCATGTTTTAATGGCAAAAGATGAAAGCCATTTGCTGCTGGCATCTGATGCAGGCTATGGATTTGTTTGTCAGTTTAGTGACTTAGTCAGCCGCAATAAAAATGGTAAAGCTATTATTACATTGCCTACCGGGGCTAAGATCCTGCCGCCGAATAACGTGAATGACCTGCAACACGACAAAGTCATTGTTATCTCCAATGAAGGTCGAATGTTGGTCTTCCCGGTTGCAGATTTACCACAATTGAGCAAAGGAAAAGGGAATAAGTTAATCAGTATTCCGGCCTTAAGAGCGCAGTCCCGCGAGGAGTATGTGGTTGCTTTAGCTACCGCCGCGCCGGATGCTGCCATTACTCTGATTGCAGGTAAACGCAAACTGACTCTGAAGCCAGCTGATTTAGAACATTATTACGGAGAACGTGGTCGCCGGGGTAATAAACTGCCGCGCGGGTTGCAACGTGTCGACGAAATAGTGGTTGAGGAAAACAAGGATTAATTGAGGAGTTTGGATGTTAGCCTTGTTGCGATGGTTGTTTCTTGGCGTTTTTGTTGTGGTGTTTGGTGTCGTGGGCTGCTTGTTTTGCATTGTCCGGCCGTTTCACCGCAACAATACTTATCGTTTTGCCCATATCTTTGGTTGGGCAATACGGGTTTTGGGTATGCGAATTGAGGTCAGCCGACATCCGGATATAGAAAAAGGCGGACCTTATGTTTTTGTTTGTAACCACCAGAATAGCTGGGAAATTTTTACTATAGCGGCAATGCTGCCGAAAAATACCGTTACCGTAGGTAAGAAAAGCTTACGTTGGATACCGTTTTTCGGCTGGCTCTATTGGTTGTCAGGGAATATCCTGATAGACAGAAAAAATGCAGGTAAAGCTCATGGCACAATCGGACAGACGGCCGATGCGATAAAGCGGCGGGATATTTCGGTGTGGATGTTTCCGGAAGGCACCCGCAGTTACGGGCGTGGTTTGTTGCCATTTAAAAACGGGGCTTTTCATACAGCTTTCCGTGCCCAGGTCGATGTAGTACCGGTCTGCGTGTCTGAATTGCATGGTAAGGTAAAGATGAACCGCTGGAATAATGGTGTGTTAAAAGTGGCGTTTCTTGAACCGGTAAGAATTGCTAATTATCAGCGAGAGAATCTACGTGAATTGAGTGCTCACTGTCATCAAAAAATGGATGATAAAATTAAGCAGTTAAACGCGAGTATTGAGCAAGAACAGGCTAAAAGGGAAAAAACATGAGTCGAGATCTTAATGATCTACTTACGCAGAGTGAAGAAACTGTACAGGCTTTGATTGCTGATGGTGCAGAAACAGAACTCTTGTATGAAATTGAGCATCACTTAGCCAGCCAAGACTTCACCAAACTGGAAAAAGCCGCTGTTGAACTGGTTAAGCAGGGATATCATGTGGACGATGCCGACGAGTTTGAAGACGAACGAGGCAAGCGTTGGTTTGCGTTTATGGCGGTAACAGACGCTGAGCTTGATAACGATATTTTAAACCGTCAGGTGCGTGAAATAGCCGCTATAGCTGACGAATGCGAAGTTGAATATGACGGCTGGGGCACGCTGATTGAAGACGAAGAACTTGACGATGAAGACTTAGATGATGGAGAGGAGTGATCCCCTCCATTATTTTGCAAAATTATTTACACACCTTTTTCTTCCATCATTTTGCGATAATCATTAGCTAGTGACGCTTTTTCTGTTTCGTTAAGTACTTTTCCTGCCTGTTGAAAAAATCCCTGCTCTTCATCTTCCAGGTGATGCAATACCTTATGTTTTAAGTTTTTAAGATGTTGTAACCAGGCTGGGGATGACATTTCTGTTTGTTCCAGGGTTTCAACTAGTTCGTCAATTTCATGGTGCTCAGCTATACCATGGCGCGACATCCCGATAGTCGTATCGTCGTCTATAAGAGGACTGTAGAAATAACGCTCTTCGGCTGCAGCATGTTGTTCCAGTTGAACTTTTAGTTGCTGATAGTGCTTCTTACGTTCTGGTACATCGCCTTCCGTATCTAATAAAAGCTCTAGCAGTTGGCGTTGCTTATCGTGATCCGCTCTTAACTCTTCAAATATCGTCATAATTCTCTCCCTTATTTTTACGACTTAATAATTACGAGGGTCTTATTAGAATAGATGACTTTAGAAAAAAAGCCCGAGTCGAATGAAATGCCCCGGGCTTTCTGTTCAGCAATGGCGTAGTACAAAATTAGAGATCTTTAATTTTGTTCTGCTGCTCCTGTAACTGTTTCAGCGTTGTTTCAGCTTCAGCCAGTTTTTCACGTTCTTTGGCAATGACAGCTTCAGGTGCTTTACTGACAAAATTATCATTGCTTAACTTGCCATTCAGACGCTGCCACTCTTTGTCCGCTTTCTCAATAGACTTTTGCAGACGTTGCAGCTCAGCTTCTTTATCAATTAAACCAGCCATTGGAATGTGCAGCTTCAACGTATCAACCAGCGCGGTCATACTGGCTGGAGCATCATCGTCGCTTTCAATAAACTCGATAGACTCCAGTTTTGCCAGGCTACTGAGGAAGCTTTCATTGTTTTGAATACGACCTTTTGCCATTGCATCGGCATTTGAGAGTAACAGTGGTAGCGGCTTATTCGGTGATAAGTCCATTTCGCCACGAATATTACGAATGGCCAAAATAACGCGCTTAAGCCACTCCATGTCCTGCATTGCCTGATGGCTGACGTTGTCCTCAACCCGAGGGAACGGCTGCAGCATAATGGTATCACCCGTATTACCAACCAGCGGTTTAACGCGTTGCCAGATGGTTTCAGTAATGTAAGGCATAACCGGGTGTAGTAAACGCAGTAACTGCTCTAAAACATTCACTAGTGTGTGGCGGGTACCGCGTTGTTGTACTTCAGTACCATTTTGCAGCACCGGCTTAGTGAGCTCCAGATACCAGTCACAGAACTGATTCCAGGTAAACTCGTATGCAATAGCAGCAGCCTGATCAAAACGGTAGGTATCCAAAGCCTGACGGAAGTCTTTTACTGTGCTATTAAAGCGGGCAATAATCCACTCATCAGCCAGTGACAGGGTCATGTCGTCGTTTTCAAGCCCACAGTCATGTTCTTCGGTGCTCATCAGAACATAACGGCTGGCGTTCCACAGCTTGTTGCAGAAGTTACGGTAACCCTCCAGGCGCTTCATGTCCCAGTTGATATCGCGACCTGTTGAGGCAAGCGCAGTTAATGTAAAACGCAGTGCATCGGTTCCGTGAGCGGTGATACCTTCTGGGAATTCCTTGCGGGTGCGTTTTTCAATTTTCTCGCGCATTTTAGGCTGCATTAAGTTCGCGGTACGTTTAGCGACCAGCTCGTCAGCACTAATGCCGTCAATCATGTCCAGCGGGTCTAATACATTACCTTTAGACTTAGACATTTTCTGACCTTCTTCGTCGCGAATAAGGCCGGTCACATAGACTTTCTTAAACGGAACTTGCGGCTGGCCATCCTCATCTTTTATGAAGTGCATGGTCATCATGATCATGCGAGCAACCCAGAAGAAAATAATGTCAAAACCGGTCACCAGCACATCGGTCGGATGGAAGGTTTTTAAGTCCTCGGTATTTTTGGGCCAACCAAGAGTAGAGAAGGTCCACAATGCAGAAGAGAACCAGGTATCCAGTACATCTTCGTCCTGCTGTAACGGCGTATCGGCTAAATTGTGCTTCTCGCGCACTTCTTCTTCGGTGCGACCAACATACACATTGCCTTGTTCGTCGTACCATGCCGGAATACGGTGTCCCCACCATAACTGGCGCGAAATACACCAGTCCTGAATGTCGCGCATCCAGCTGAAATACATGTTTTCGTACTGTTTCGGCACAAACTCTATGCGACCGTCTTCAACCGCTTCGGTTGCCTGTTTCGCCATAGGTTCAACGCGGACATACCATTGGTCGGTCAAATGGGGCTCAATAGGAACGCCGCCGCGGTCACCGTATGGTATTTTGTTGGTGTGCTTCTCAATTTTTTCCAGTAAACCAAGCTCGTCAAACTCGGCAACAAGCTGTTTACGAGCTTCGAAGCGCTCCTTACCTGCGTACTGTTCAGGAAGTACGCCGTTAAATCCGTTCAGCTCTTCAAGTGCTTCACCTGTACTGGTGTAAAGGCCGGCTTTTGCCATAACATGAGCCGTGTCATCAAAAATTGAAATCATGCCGGTCTGATGACGCTTGCCAATCTCATAGTCATTAAAATCATGCGCCGGGGTTACCTTTACGCAACCGGTACCGAATTCGCTGTCAACGTGATGGTCGGCAACTATCGGAATGCGGCGGTTAACAATAGGTAACTCAAGGAATTTACCGACTAAATGTGCGAAGCGCTCGTCGTCGGGATGCACAGCAACACAAACATCGCCTAGCATGGTTTCCGGGCGGGTTGTTGCGACTACTAAATGGTCTTTACCGTCTTCGGTTTTCTCACCATCGGCGAGCGGATAGCGTAAATACCAGATAGAACCTTGTTGTTCTTTGTTCTCCACTTCTAAGTCAGAAATGGCGGTCTGCAGTGCAGGATCCCAGTTAACCAGACGCTTACCACGGTAAATCAGGTTGTCTTCATGCAGTTTAACAAAGACCTCACGGACTGCGTCAGAAAGACCTTCATCCATGGTGAAGCGTTCACGATCCCAGTCTACTGAGTCGCCCAGGCGACGCATTTGCTGAGTAATAGTGCCGCCTGACTGCTCTTTCCATTCCCAGATCTTATCGATAAACGCGTCGCGACCAAGCTCCTGACGGGTTTGTCCCTGAGCTGCTAACTGGCGCTCAACAACCATTTGCGTGGCGATACCCGCGTGGTCAGAACCTACTTGCCAAAGGGTATTAAGGCCGTCCATGCGCTGGTAACGGGTAAGCGTATCCATAATTGTGTGTTGGAAGGCGTGACCCATATGCAGACTGCCGGTAACGTTGGGCGGCGGAATCATAATTGAGTAGGAGTCGCCTTTACCTGAAGGCTTGAAATAGCCTTTGTCTTCCCATTGTTGGTAGAGATCTTGTTCTATCGCTGCAGGGGAGTATGTTTTATCCATAATGACCTTACTTCTGTTCGGATGTCAGGGGCTCGGTTTGCATTTGGCAACCGCGCGCCCTGTAATGTTTGTAACGCTCGCGAGCTGTTTTTTTGCCATTGTCATCGGCTGGAACAATGTCATAGAGCTGTTGGCTCTGCTGGGCTTGTACCGGAATCTCTTCCGCTAGGTTAAACAGTGCATAACCCGGACGGTTTTTTACTGCATCTGCCTCAGGCCAGCAAAACTCTACCGGAGCACCAGTGGCCGGGCCTTCGCCGTGTAAGTTATGCGGAATAAAAGCATCACTTGGTTGTTGCCACAAGAGTTCGTCCAGAGCTTCAGCCTGCTGCTGATTACGCGCCCAGACCCGCAATTTTTTATGCTTTCGGTACAGTTGCGCTATCTTATCGCAGATAAGCCGGTTTTGCTCATCTTCGGCTTCGTCCGGCATTAAGAAAAAGGTGGCTGACGACATTTTATTCAGCTGCCTCGGTGTTGCATCGGTTAATTAAGAACTGAGTTAACAGCGGAACCGGGCGGCCTGTTGAGCCTTTGTCTTTACCACCTTGCCAGGCCGTACCTGCGATATCCATGTGCGCCCAGTTGTACTTTTTAGTGTAACGTGAGAGGAAACAGGCAGCAGTAATAGTGCCGGCTTCACGACCGCCAATATTCGCCATATCCGCGAAAGGACTGTCCAGCATCGACTGATACTCGTCCCAAAGCGGCATACGCCAGGCTTTATCACCACTTTGCTGAGCCGCGTTCAGAATTTCGTGTGCTAGCGGGTTGTGCTGGCTGAGCACCGCAGAAGCATGACTGCCTAAAGCAATAACGCAGGCGCCTGTGAGAGTCGCTAAGTCAATCACCGATTCAGGTTCAAACCGCTCAATATAAGTGAGGGTATCGCACAGTACCAGTCGGCCTTCTGCATCAGTATTGAGTACTTCAACGGTTTGGCCGCTCATGGTGGTCAAAATATCACCGGGACGGTAGGCTTTGCCATCTGGCATGTTTTCACAACCGGCGACCGCACCAATAACGTTAATAGGCAGCTGCAGTTCGGCCAGAGCCTGCATTGCACCTAAAACGCCAGCTGCGCCGCCCATATCGTATTTCATTTCATCCATATTGGCAGACGGCTTAATCGAAATACCGCCAGAATCAAATGTCAGACCTTTACCAACCAACACAATGGGAGCTTGATCATCGGCTGCGCCTTTATAATGCATTAATGTGAGTACTGACTCATGCTCGGAACCCCGGCCTACCGCTAAGTATGCATTCATACCCAGCTTTTCCATTTCGGCTTCTTCAACCGTGGTAACCGTTAAATTGTCGTAATTATCAGCCATTAATTTGGCTTGATCGGCCAGATAACGAGGCGTGCAAATGTTAGGCGGCATATTTGCTACGTTGCGGCAAATATCCATTCCGGTTGCTACCGCTAATGCATGCTGCACAGCTTGTTCGCCCAAAGCCAGTTCTTTACGGCTTGGAACGTTAAAAACCAATTTGCGTAACGGGCGGCGAGGCTCTTCTTTTTTACTTTTGAGCTCATTAAAGTTGTACAATGTTGCCCGTGCAGACTCCACCGCCTGGCGAACTTTCCAGTAGGTATCGCGACCTTTAACGTGCAGTTCACTAAGAAAGCACACCGCTTCCATTGAACCTGTTTCGTTCAAAGTGTTCATAGTACGAGCGATAATCTGGCGGTACTGACGCTCATCGAGTTCGCGTTCTTTACCACAGCCGACCAGTAAAACTCGTTCGGCAAGAATATTCGGGACATGATGTAACAGCAAAACCTGGCCGGATTTACCTTCGAGGTCTCCGCGGCGTAATAGGTTGCTTAAATAACCATCACTGACTTTGTCTAATTGTTCGGCAACGCCAGACAGACGACGAGGTTCAAACACGCCAACAACGATACAAGCAGAGCGTTGTTTTTCCGGATTACCACTTTTGACGCTGAACTCCATGACAGTGCTCCTGTTTCAGGTGGCTTCAATGCCTGCTATAGTTTCGCTATAAAGACACTTTGTTGTTAAAATAACAAGTTTACTTAAAAATCACAGCTATTCCAGTAAAAACCTAAGTTATGAGTGAACGCCAGTGCGCATATTCCGATATTTGATCAGTGAAACCTTGAAGTCGCAGCTTGCTGTACTTTTTATCCTGATGACGATTTTTGTCAGTCAGAAATTTGTCCGTGTGTTATCGGATGCGTCAGAAGGGGATATCCCGGGCGCTATTATTTTTCAACTGTTGTCGTTGAACCTGCCGGCGTTATTGTCACTGATTTTGCCTCTTAGCCTGTTTTTAGGGATTTTACTGGCTCACGGACGTATTTACGCCGACAACGAAATGACCGTTTTGCATGCCTGTGGAGTCAGTGAGTGGTACGTCACCCGGGTGACTTTGGTGCTATCGCTGATTCTGGCGTTAATAACTGCGTCTTTTACTTTATGGCTGGTGCCCTGGTCGCTTGATCAGGAACAAAAGTTAGAAGATAAGGCTCGCTCGGAAAGCGGGTTAACAGCGCTTATGCCCGGGCGATTCCAGCAAGCCAGCAACCAGAAGGCGGTTATTTTTGTACAAAGTGTTGGCGATGATGGTGATTTGGAGGAAGTTTTTGTTGCACAGCACACGCACAATCAGGGCGAGTTACAGTCCGGTAGTGTGGTGATGGCTAAAACCGGCAAAGTGATTAGTGAAACAACGGGCTCGCAATGGCTGGAACTGGGCCAGGGTAAACGTTATGCCGGCGACGATGACAGCTATCAGATGATGTCGTTCGACAGTTATCAATTGCAAATTAAAGAGCAGCAGGCAAGTGAGCAGTTACGAAAACTTGAGGCTTACCCAACTGTTGAACTGTTATCGCGGAAAGAATCGGCCGCGGTTGCAGAATTGCAGTGGCGTATTGCTATCCCACTGGCAATGCCACTACTGACACTTATTGCTGTGCCACTAAGCCGGGTAAACCCGCGTCAGGGCAAGTTCGGAAGAATGGCGCCAGCTCTGCTTATTTATCTGGGATACTTTTTATTGTTGATGGCAGCTAAGTCGGCTATCCGGGACGGCGTTATTCCGCCTATTATTGGCTTGTGGTGGATACACTTCATTTTGCTGATTTTTGGGCTGGCTTTAATAGGTAAGGGACGTCCGCTCGGATTGAGATTACTGGCAAACTTGCGCTTTGGCGCTGCGCGGGGGCACTGATGTTTAGTATTCTAGATAAGTACATTGGGCTTTCCGTATTACGGACATCGCTTCTAAGTCTGGCCGTATTAACCGGGCTTTCCTCGTTAATCCGCTTTGTCGAGCAGCTTAAAGCGGTGGGTCGCGGCGACTACAATGTTATGGATGCGGCACTCTTTGTGTTTTACAGCCTGCCGCGCGATGTTGAAACTTTCTTTCCTATGGCGGCATTACTCGGCGGGCTTATTGGCGTGGGTATGCTGGCCAGTAACTCCGAGTTAGTGGTTATGATGGCTGCCGGCCGATCGCGTTTAAACATTATTGGCGCGGTAATGAAGTCAGCCATTATTATGATGGTGGCGGTGATGGCTATTGGGGAGTGGATAGCGCCGCCTATGGAAGCTCAGGGCAGAGCCATACGTTCGCAGGCTATTTCTGGCGGTAGCTTAATATCTGCTCAGCAAGGAGTGTGGGCAAAAGATGGTTCAGACTTTATCAATATTGGCGAAGTAGAGGATACCGGACGACTTAACGACGTATTGATTTACGACTTTAATGATAATCGTGAATTGCAAAAAGTAACTTACGCCCGAACGGCGAATTTTAGCGGTGAAAAATGGCGTATGCAGCAAGTGACTGTAACGCAGCTTGATGATAGCCGCATGTTACGTGATGAAAAGCCAAGTATGGTTTGGCAGTCGAGCTTAACGCCCGATAAACTCGGAGTGGTGACCATAAAGCCTGAATCGCTTTCTATTACGGGGTTGCTGGACTACTTAACTTACCTGGAGAGTAATCAGCAATCTGCGGAGCGCTACGAACTGGCGTTATGGCGAAAACTTTTCGCACCGATAACGGTAGCGGTTATGCTGTTGGTGGCCTTGTCTTTTATTTTTGGTCCGCTTCGCTCCACAACCATGGGAGCCCGCGTGCTGTTGGGGGTTATTACTGGTTTTGGATTTTACGTCAGCAATGAAATTTTTGGACCGCTGGCGCAGGTGTATCAAATTCCGGCTATTCTTGGAGCATTGCTGCCCAGCATTCTGTTTGCCGGCATTGCTATTTATTTTATGCGGGGGCGTACGGCCTGACAATTGGCCGTACCTCTAAAGGTAAAGGCTAAAGCTCATTCCAGTAGAACAGCTGGTTTGCTTCTTTTGAAAGCGTGACAACTTCGGTGCCGGCAGCATAATCCTGCCAGGCACGTTTGTTTTTAAAATCTACCAGAACCCAGAGGTTGCCAAGGCCAGCACAACAGGTCAGCAGTCTGATAAAAACCTGGCGATTAGTCAGCCGTGAACCATCACGGTTTTGAAGCTTTAGACGCCACGCGCGCATACCTAAGGTTTGACCCGAACGCTTCCAGAACCAGCCAAAAAACAGTGAAACAATGGAAATAAGATACAAGCTATACCATGGTCCCTGAACCAGCCAGGCGGCGTGATCCATTCCTTCTGGCAGCACTAACCAGTCAAAAGCGGTCAGTAGTGCGGCAAAGAGTAAAGCCACAGCTGAGGCGAGCATAATAATAGCCACCGCGACTAAAAAGTCATAAACCCAGGAGACAAAACGTCTGGGAAAACTGGCACTGGGGAAACTGGCGTGTAATTTTTGTGCTTCGGAACTCATGTGAAACTCATTTAACTCAATCGTGCTTTAATCATATCATGAGCTAAGCAGGCTGACAGCTGCCTCAGTTGTGCCCTCAGTTGTACTCTCAATTGTATAAGGAATCAGCAGTTAGTTGGGTTATGAGGTGTTTTAGTGAATTATTGCTTGATTAGAGAGAGTTGACGGGTATAATTCCGTCCCGTTGCTTTGTTACGCAACGACTTCACCTTATAAAGCATGGCGCTGTGGTGGAATTGGTAGACACGCCTGATTCAAAATCAGGTTCCTTCTGGGAGTGACGGTTCAAGTCCGTCCAGCGCCACCAAGTTTTCCCTTCGTAGTTAGTACTGAAAATGCCAGAAGCGCAGATGCACTCCTGACATATAACCGGTTTCAGTCAATGACTTCATGATGATTTATCGCTGAAATAATTTCAGCAAAAGTTGAGGGCAGGTGGTAAACGTTCACTGATTCACCTGTTAATTCAGCTATTCTAAGCGATGACACTACGCCACAGACTTCTCCGTTGTTAATCACGAGAAGAAAGTCGCGGCCACTGGCTTTGAGAGTCGCCGCCGCGTCACCGATTTTAGCTTTCTTTAAGTCCTCAAGTTTTACCTGTGGTAATGCAACCAGAGGTAACATCAACTCTTTTACTGCCAATTCCCGCCAGCCGATTTGCTTGACGGTACTTAGCTGGGTTGCTTTGCGTCCGTGAAGCTCACGCAGCGCCAGTAAACCAGTCATCTCATCACTTTGATTTTTTATGCAGGCATAACGACGGTTGGCACCACGAAGTTTTTGCTCGGCGTCGCTGACCAGAGTGCTCTCCTTTATTTCGAGAGGAGATATTTTCGTGAAATCATCAACAACATGCATAGCGCTATCGTGCCAGCTAATTAATGGTTGATGCTCATAGTTGTGGTGTATTGCAATTTTATCGGCTGCAGAAGACCATTGAATTTCTTTAAACTCACTCATGACAAACTCCTTTAAAAATTAGAAAAATACAGAATTTTTAAAGGTGAGCGGGTGGTCCCCGGACGAGATGCCAATTCCACTGAGTTAGTTTCGGTTTACTCTGTCTCTGAGCGGGAGGTGCAAGCGTCAGAAGGCTTTGAAAAACTCTTGACGAAACATCTATTGCTTTGTCGAATTCCGGCTCTTCAGCCTGAATCTCAAAAACGGAGGACGACAGGTCGGCAACGAGAACGGAGTCAGACGTTTGCTGATCTGTTAGTTGTTTCTCAAAGTTTCCGGCGGATGCCGCATAGCTGGAAGTACTAAATGCGACAAGCAATAAGCACAGCAATAGCTGATAGCATCCTTTTTGGAGCCAGTTTAATTCAGCTTTATGTACTGCGTATTTTTGCATTTTGTTGATCTTAGTAAATGTTTCAGTTCTCAAACTAGAGTATATAGGATGATTCGACAACTCATTTTTATCAATTAAGTGATATATGGGTACCTTTTGTTCAAAATACAAGCGAAGCACTGACATTATGAAATTCAGCACGTATACTGTTGCCCATCGGTCCTCCTTAACCGTGCAACTACAATAGGATTCTATGTCAGATAATCAACAGAACAACAATACGCCGGAATACGAAGTTGAGATTCCGGGCCGTGAGCAATTGCTTGAACTTGTAACCTCAAACAGTAAGCCGGTTCAGTTTGATGAGTTCATTCGTCACTTTGGTTTAGATGATGAGCGCCAGGCAATTGGTTTAAAACGGCGTTTGCGCGCTATGGAGCGCGACGGACAGCTTATATACAGCAAAGCGAATGCTTATGGCCTGCCTGAGCGTATGGATTTGATCAAAGGTCGTATCATTGGTCATAAAGACGGTTTTGGATTTTGTCAGACTGAAGATGGCGGTAAAGACCTGTTTATTCCGCATCATCAAATGTATTCAGTTTTGCATGGTGATCGCGTACTAGTTAAAACCAGCGGTAAAGATAGCCGTGGTCGTACCGAGGGGCGTATCGTTAGAGTTACAGAGCCCCGCGACAGTAATATTGTCGGGCGTTACTTTATGGAACATGGTCTGGGCATAGTAGTACCGGATGATGGTCGTATTAGCCAGGATATTCTTATTCCGGATGCGGATAAAAATGGCGCGCGTCATGGACAGCTTGTGGTCGTTGAAATTACCCGACGGCCAAGTCGCCGAACCAGCCCAATTGGTCGGGTCAGCGAAGTGTTGGGTGAACATATGGCTCCGGGTATGGAAATTCAGGTAGCGATTCGTGAGCACGATATCCCTACCGAATGGCCTGCTGAGGTTGATGAGGAGCTGAAAAAGTATAGCGAAGAAGTTCCAGCCGAGGCTTATGAAGGCCGCAAAGACTTACGTGACCTGCCGCTTATTACTATTGATGGTGAAGACTCCCGCGACTTTGATGATGCCGTTTGTTGCGTGCAGGAAGAGAAAGGCTGGCGCCTTTGGGTAGCGATTGCTGACGTGTCTTATTATGTTCGTCCGGAAACCGTTCTTGATAAAGCTGCAACGGAACGCGGTAATTCAGTTTATTTCCCCAGCAATGTTATTCCAATGCTACCGGAAAAGCTGTCCAATGGTTTGTGTTCGTTAAACCCTGATGTCGACCGTTTGTGCATGGTTGCTGAAATGGAATTAGGGCCTCGCGGAAAACTGAAGTCCACAGAGTTTTATCCGGCAGTAATGAAAAGCCATGCACGGCTGACTTATAACAAAGTTAAAAAGCTACTTGATGGTGATGAAGAGCTGCAACAACAGTACCAGCATGTGATGGACAATGTGCAGGAACTGGAGCGCCTTTACAATGCATTAAGTGCAGCGCGCAAGCGCCGCTCAGCTATTGAGTTCGATACGCAGGAAACCCGCTTTATTTTCAACGCGCAGCGTAAAATAGAAAGTATCGAACCGGTTAAGCGCCATGTTGCTCATAAAATCATTGAAGAATGCATGATTATGGCAAATGTGGCGTCTGCTCAGCTTATTGAATCTGATAAAGAAGTTGGTGCTTTGTTCCGCGTGCATGAAACCCCGGCCGATGAACGATTGAACAACTTCCGTAGTTTTCTTGGTGAGTTGGGTCTGAACCTGGAAGGCGGTGATGAACCATCTCCAAAAGACTACGCAACTTTACTTGAGCAAGTGAAAGAACGTCAGGATCATGAGCTGATTGAAACCATGTTGTTGCGCTCCATGCAGCAGGCGGTTTATCAGCCGGAGAATAAAGGCCACTTCGGGTTAGCGTTAAAATCTTACGCGCACTTTACTTCACCCATTCGTCGTTATCCTGACCTTATTTTGCACCGCGCGATAAAAGCAATTTTGCGTAAGAAAAAAGGTGAAGAAAAAGGTTTAGTTGGTGCCTGGGCGTACTCAGAGAAACAACTAGACGAATTGGGCGTGCATACCTCAATGACCGAGCGGCGTGCAGATGACGCCACTCGTCAGGTTGACGAATGGCTGAAATGTGAGTTTATGCTTGATCACGTCGGTATGGAATTTGAAGGGATTATTTCCTCGGTAACTAACTTTGGCTTGTTCGTGCGCTTGAGTGACTATCAAATCGATGGGCTGGTTCACATCAGTAATCTTGATAACGACTATTATCACTTCGATCAACAGAAAGGTATGTTGGTAGGAGAAAACAGCAACAGCGTTTTCCGTCTGGGTGATAATGTGAAAGTTAAAGTGAAAGACGTGAATTTGGACGATCGAAAAATTGATTTAACGTTGTTAGAAGCGACGAGTCCGGGTGGTCAGAAACGCAATATGCCAGCTAAAGGTTCAGGCAAAGGTAAGAGAAAAGGACAATCTCGCGGAAAAGGCGGCCAACGGAAAAGTGGTAATCGCGGCAGCAATAAAGGACGTAGTAAGTCATGAGTCAAAAAGTGACCGTATTTGGCTTGCACGCGGTGCGGGCCATACTAAAAAATCATCCGGATCGTTTGGTGGAACTCTATGTTTCTAAAGAGCGTCAGGATGATTCGGTGCGTGACATTGTGAATCAATGCCACGCGACTGGCGTCAGGCCTCAATGGGTACCTAAACAAGCTCTGGAAAAACGGGCGGAAGGCGGTAACCATCAGGGCGTTGTTGCGACAGTTCAGTCGCCTCCTACTTTAACCGAGCATGACTTGCCTAAATTGCTGGAACAAAGCCAGCAGGCCGGGTTGTTCTTAATTCTCGATGGCGTGACCGACCCGCATAATTTAGGTGCCTGCCTACGCACGGCAGATGCAGCAGGTGTTACGGGCGTTATTGTACCAAAAGATAAATCGGCTCAAATTACCCCAACCGTGCGTAAGGTGGCATCCGGTGCTGCCGAGAACGTTCCTCTTATTGTGGTAACCAACTTAGCCCGGGCGCTTCGTGACTTACAGGAGTTGGGCGTGTGGGTATACGGTACTGCAGGCGAAGCGACTCAATCTGTTTATGATGTCGATTACAGAGGCCCTGTCGCTTTGGTTATGGGAGCCGAAGGTAAAGGCATGAGACGCCTTACCCGCGAAACCTGTGATGATTTAGTCTCCATTCCTTTATCCGGTAGTGTCAGTAGCTTAAATGTTTCTGTAGCCAGTGGTGTTTGCTTATTTGAGGTTGTCAGACAGCGCAATGGATCTTAAACGTCGCCTTTTGCCTATAGCCATTGCCCTGGCTATGGTCGCAGTATTGTTTGTCAGCTGGACGCCTAACTGGGAATCGCCAACCTGGCTGCGTTCAGAGAAGCCTTATGTCGCTTTTCATTTTGACGTAGAGGATGACGCAACTCAGTCTGTGCAGAACCTTGCCTTTGATATTAGTAATCGGTTGGATGTCAGGCACGAGTGGCACAGAGTTGAGGACAGTAATGCTGAATGGCAAGTCACTCTTGTGTTCGCTGAACAACAGGATGCGGTACAAATTGATGCTACAGCACGTCGCCAGGACAAAATCGTGGATCACATTGTGGTTCGTGGCGAAAAAGCCGTAGCAAACGAATTAGCCGACCGCATTGTTGCTTTACTCAGCTCCCGCATTGAAAAAGCCCATAAAAACGCCGATTAATTTGCAATTGGCGTTCATTTTAGTTAGTATCGCGCGGCTAAATCAGCCATATTTTCATTTTACTGAATGTGTTCCTTGCTTCTATGTTAGTGCGGCTGAGCTAAACTGAGGCTATACGAACCAAAAGGAAACTGTAATGCGTCATTACGAAATCGTATTTATGGTCCACCCGGACCAAAGCGAGCAAGTACCTGGCATGATCGAGCGCTACAGCGAAACGATCAAGCAAGGTGGTGGTCAAATCCATCGTTTAGAAGACTGGGGCCGTCGTCAATTGGCTTACCCAATCAACAAACTGCACAAAGCACACTATGTTCTGTTGAACATTGAAGCGTCTGCAGAGGTTGTGGAAGAGCTTGAAACTGCATTCCGTTATAACGATGCAGTATTGCGCAACATGATCATGCGTAAAAAAGAATCTATTACTGAGCCTTCGCCGCTGACTAAGCCGAAGGAAGATCGTAAAGGTGACAGTGAAGCAGCGTAAGCTTGCGGACTTTCAATAACCCTTATGAATCGACTGCATTTAACCGGAACACTTGGCAAAGTACCTAAGCTGGAAACCAGCCCGTCAGGTATTGAGCATTTACAATTAGTGATTGAACATCGGTCTATGCAACCGGAAGCTGGTATGAATCGACAATCTTATGTGCGTATTCAGGTCGTTTTAAGTGGTGAAGGTTTACAACACTGGTTAGAAAAATTGACGGTGGGTTGTGAAGTTTTAGCAGAAGGTTTTCTGCACCGCCACGAGGATAGCAATGGCTCACCTCGTTTGGTACTTCATGCTCAGCATCTCGAATTGATTTAAGGAGACCATCATGGCTCGTTTTTTTCGTCGCCGCAAATTCTGCCGCTTTAAAGCAGATGGCGTAAAAGAAATTGATTATAAAGATATCGCTACGCTTAAGAACTACATTACTGAAACTGGTAAAATCGTTCCTAGCCGTATTACTGGAACATCCGCTAAGTATCAGCGTCAGTTAGCGCGCGCTATCAAGCGTGCTCGTTATTTGTCACTGCTGCCTTATACTGATTCACATCAGTAAGCTAGCACCGGTTCGATTACCAAAAGTAGAGGTAGCGAGAAATGAATGTCATTTTGTTAGATAAAATTGCTAACTTGGGAAGCCTTGGCGATCAAGTCAGTGTAAAATCCGGTTACGCACGTAACTTCCTTTTCCCACAGGGAAAAGCCGTACCTGCAACCAAAAGCAACGTTGATTTATTTGAGCAACGTCGCGCTGAGTACGAAGCTAAATTGTCTGATCAATTAGCTGCTGCTCAAGCTCGTGCTGAGAAAGTAAATGCTTTAGATGCGGTAACTATTGCCTCTAAAGCTGGTGATGAAGGCAAACTGTTTGGCTCTATCGGTACTCGCGACATCGCTGATGCAGTAACAGCTGCTGGCGTTGAAGTGAAGAAGAGCGAAGTGTTAATGCCGCATGGTACATTACGTGAAGTAGGTGAGTTTGATATCGAACTGCACTTGCATGCCGATGTATTTGCAAACATTACATTGAAAGTTGTACCGGCTGAGTAAGTCGTTACGATTTTATGAAAAAGCTGCCTCTGGGCAGCTTTTTTTTTTGGGAAAAATGTCTTCTGTAAACCTTCCTGATGTCTGTGTCGTCTAAACTACTATATTGATAATAAAGTGTGCGTAGGGAGAGAGCGTTGCAAAGCGAAACGGCCTGTGAAGATGTGAGACTGGCTGCGCAGGGTGATGTAGAAGCTTTTCAGCGCCTATATCATTTATATATACGGCAAGTTTACGGACTGGTACTGCGTTTGTGCGCAGACAGAACATTGGCGGATGATGTCGTTCAGGAAGTGTTCGTGCAACTTTGGCAGAAACTTAGTTCTTTTCGTGGCGAGGCAAAGTTTAGCAGTTGGCTTTATCGTGTAGCGACAAATATCTGTCTGACTGAAATGCGCAAACGAAGCCGCTGGTTTTCCAGGTTTTTATCTCAAGAGCATAAGACCTATGAAGAGTTTGATGAAGGGGAGATGGATATTCATCAACTGGATAGATTGATTTTTAAGCTCCCTGAGCAAACCCGGCAAGTTTTTGTTTTGCATGCGTTGCAGGGAGAATCCCATCAACAAATTGCGAATTGGCTTGGAATTGCAGTAGGGACAAGTAAAGCACAGTTTCATCGGGCCCGTAAAAAATTAGAGGAGTCACTTCAGGATGGCGAGTAATGAAGAGTACCAAAATTTTGAAAGTCGACTCGAAGAAATTAAGCTCAGCGGGATTAACCCGAGCAAAGATTTTTGGCCAGAAATTGAAAGGCAAATTGACTATCCGATATCGCAAGAAAAGCCTAAGGCAACTTTTTGGCAAGGAGCCTTGGCAGCCAGTTTTTTGATTGCTTTCTTTATGACGGGATGGCTGTTCAGTACTTTGCCGCCAGCGGAAAAAACGGTATCCGGATTCTACTTGTTAGCTAAAGAAATGAATGCTGAACAGCAGCAGCAGTTGTATAGCCTACGCACAGGTTATGAAACGGCGGGGTACCGTCAACTTAATGGTGAAATTGAAGCTCAGTTAATGCAATTGGCGTTAGCCAGGCAGGACATTACTGAATCGTTAAGGCTTAGTCCCGGAGATCCGAATTTATTGGAATTATTACGCTGGGTAAATGAGCAAGAGCTGGAATTACTAAATCAGTCTTATACGTTGAATAATAATTTACGAGAAATATAAACAGGAGAAAGAAATGAACAGAATATTATCCTTAGTTGGATTATTACTACTAATTTTGAGTTTCACGGTGCTGGCACAGCAAGAGGTCGATGAAACCTTATCGGTCTCGCCAGGAGCCAGAGTGCTAATCGATAATATGAGAGGCAAAGTAGAACTCATTGTTCACGAGGAAAATGAAATTAGAGTGGTCGGGACACTGGACGAGAAAACAGAGAAGTTTGTTTTCGAGCAACGTGGTAATGGTATTCATATTAATGTTGAAACGCCGCAAGAGCGAGGGTTTAATTTTTCCTCAGATGACGGAGGTTCCGACCTAAAAATTTATCTACCAGCGTCAATGGATATCAAAGTTAATGGTGTGTCCATGGATGTTATTGCAAATGAGTTTAACGGTGGCTTGGAAATTAGACTGGTTAGCGGCGATGTTACAGTCAATAAAATTAAAAACCGTCTGTTATTAAAGACTGTTAGCGGTGACATCGACGCAAAGGATATTGAAGGTGATGTGCGCTTTGAGACGGTAAGCGGCGATATTATGGATATTCGGAATAGTTCTGATGCTGCAACTTATCAATCTGTGAGTGGCGATATTACAAGTCAGTCTGACTCAATTGCTGAGTTTACTGCTCAATCGGTTTCCGGGGATATTGACGCAAAAATTGGAACATTACGTAAAGGGAAAATGACGACCGTAAGTGGCGATGCAATTCTAACTGCAGGCCTGAATGAAAATGCACGACTGGAGGCTAGCTCAGTTAGCGGCGACTTAACCTTTAAGTGGGAGGGCGAGATCCACGCAAACTTCAACTTGAAATCTAACGCCGGTGGTGAAATTACCAATTACTTAACAGAAGATAAAGCGACTGAAGCTGAATGGGGCCCATCATCTAAACTGGAGTTTATGGTAGGAGAAGGCAGTGCGGATGTATCTGCAACAACTGTTAGCGGTGAAATAACACTCGATAAGAATTAAATACTGCGTTAAGCCTTGCTTCGCTTTCTAAATAAGAGGGGATTTTGTATAGTAATCCCCTCTTATTATTACCCTTGGCGAGACAACTATCTACATGGCAGAAAAGTCAAAAAAACGCGACGCTTCAATCGAAGCTCTGCGCTCAGCCCCACATTCTATTGAAGCAGAACAGTCCGTTCTTGGCGGTTTAATGCTGGATAATGATGCCTGGGACAATGTTGCCGGTAGCGTCATCGCTGAAGACTTCTATCATCGTTCGCATAGACTTATATTCAAAGCCATGCATGAGCTTGCTCAACGCAGTCAGCCAATGGATCTGGTGACAGTTTCCGAAAATCTGGAAACGGCTGGAGAGCTGGAGCAAATAGGTGGCTTTGCCTATCTTGGCGAAATTGCGAAAAACACCCCCAGCGCGGCAAATATATTAGCTTATGCGAATATTGTCCGCGAACGAGCGGTGCTAAGGGAAATGATTGGTGCGGCAAATGATATCGCTGAGTCAGGTTACGATACTCAGGGGCGCAGCAGCGCAGAGTTGCTCGACCTGGCGGAATCAAAAGTCTTTCAAATTGCCGAAAAACGTGTCAGTTCCAGCGAAGGGCCTCAAGGCATAAATTTAATTCTGCAGCGCACGGTTAGCCGTATTGAGCAGTTGAGTAAACTGAAAAACAATAACGGTGTGACAGGGGTTTCTACTGGTTTTACCGACCTGGATCAGATGACTGCAGGCCTTCAACCGTCTGACCTGGTCATTGTAGCGGCGCGTCCGTCTATGGGTAAAACAACCTTTGCCATGAACCTGGCAGAGAATATCGCACTGAACGATGACCGTCCGGTATTGGTGTTTAGTTTAGAGATGCCAGCAGAGCAGTTGATGATGCGTATGCTGGCTTCACTTAGCCGGGTCGATCAGAACAAAGTACGTACAGGTAAGCTTGAAGATGACGACTGGGCTCGCATCGCATCTGTCATGAACATGCTCAACGATAAGAATAATATTTATATAGACGACTCGTCTGGCCTAACGCCTACCGAAGTACGCTCCCGTGCTCGCCGGATTCATAGAGAGCACAAGGGAATATCCATGATTATGGTGGATTATTTGCAGCTGATGACGGTTCCGGGCATGTCGGAAAACCGGACGCTGGAAATTGCAGAGATATCTCGTTCTTTGAAGTCGTTAGCGAAAGAGCTGGAAGTGCCTGTGGTGGCGTTGTCTCAGTTAAACCGTTCACTTGAGCAGCGCTCCGATAAAAGACCCGTTAACTCAGACTTGCGTGAGTCTGGCTCTATTGAGCAGGATGCTGATGTTATTATGTTTATTTACCGTGACGAAGTTTACCACCCGGATTCAGCTGAGCAGGGCTTAGCTGAAATCATTATCGGTAAACAGCGTAATGGACCTATTGGTAGAATTGAATTGAAATTCCATGGGCAATTATCGAGATTTGATAACTATGCCCGCCATGCCAGCGACGAGCGTTATTAGTCGTCGCTACTTGATTTTATCGAAGCATATTTCTATGTAAGCTTTGCCGGCAACGTGGTTGAATGGCATGATCAGTTTTGAGCCTTCAGATTTATGCGAAATGGTATGGTCTTTCCCTGAAACCACAATTGGGGTAGCCATATCAAAATCGTAACCTTTTTCACCTAGTGTCTTTTTGGCTCCACCGGTAACCATATTCGTGATTTCGCCGACCATATCACAGACATCTTCGTTAATTGAGTTTGGTAACTCGCCTAACATTTTATTCATGATTTCACAGGCCAGGTTTTCCTCAAATGAAATTGAGAATGAGCCTTTTATCTGTGGGCCGACCATACCGATGATACCGGATACATCGCCCCGCGCGTACTCATCTTTCTTTAGTTGCGCTTTACCGGGCTTCAATTCCATTTGCGCCATCATCGACAAGACATTTTGCAGTGCTTGAAGAAATGGGTTTACGAACTCGGCATTCATTTTCTATTCCTTTATCTCTTGCTGGCACGTAATTGTGTCAGATGTATTTTCAATGGTCAGAATTAGGCTACGATTGCCATTATCATCGACGACATTGATAGTATTTACCTGGGCAGAAAAGCTATCCATTAATAGCTTATTTGAAACATCCCACCCACACAGGTTATCACGCTTCGGTATCTCCTGATAAACCCAAATTTTCTGGTAGTCAGCTTCAAACCCTACCCAGTTTGGCTCAACTTCATTTCCTTGCGAGTTTACCAGTTGAAACTTTTCCGTTACCCAGTCTCTGATATGTTTCTCAGAGCCTTCCTCTTCTAGTCGAAAAGTCTTTCCCAGACGCTTTTTAAGCACTTGTTGCACGTCATGCAAAGTATACTGATGAATAATTTCTATTGCTTGTGTGTTTTTATTCGCACTTATTTCGGTTAACCCAAAAAAATAGCGGTGCGCTGATACGGAAGGTATCAGCGCGAACAAAAAAACAATAGCAGCAACCAGTTTAGTCATCGTTGCCCGACTCCAACTCCTCGTTGAAGTCTTCCATCATGCTCTTATTACGGTCCTCACGCTTAAACAGTTCAATCCGAGATGGTACAGCTCTGGCTGGCCAGTAGTTGTTACTGGTATCAACATCCGCAGTCTCCCAGTTAGGGTCAACAACGACTTGAGTCAAAGTTTTATCACGGATTAATAACTTGCTCACCTTTTCTGGAGAGCGACGCCATACTTCGGCCGGAATACGAACATGTTCTTTACTGCCATCTTCAAACTGAAGATCCAGCAAAATAGGCATAACTAAGCCGCCTTTATTGGCGAAATCAAGTACATAGAAATTGCTGCCATTTTTCAGCATTTCCCGCTGCTCTTCGTTAAGCCCTTCTATCAGCTCTTGATATTTGTTTCGGTCAGCGTTAGTGACAGTGTAGTCGTCGTTCTCATTGTAAAAGTCAGCAAGATCCGGTTGCTGATGAATTTTATAATTAACGTCGGCATTACGCTGAGTTGTCAAAGACTCTGGCTCAGCATTTTCTTGCTGTTTTTGCCATGCTTTTTCGATTTCCGGATCTTGCGTATTAATAGTCAACTGATTGACTTGCTCAAGGGCGATATCGACATGGTCAGTAGAGTAGAACCAGCCTCTCCAGAACCAGTCTAAATCAACGCCGGAAGCATCTTCTATGGTTCTGAATAAGTCCTCTGGTGTAGGACGTTTAAACTTCCAACGCTGCGCATACTGACGGAAAGCGAAATCAAAGAGCTCACGGCCAACGATAGTTTCACGTAATATATTAAGTGCTGTAGCTGGCTTTCCGTAGGCATTATTACCAAATTGCAGAATCGACTCTGAGTTGGTCATAATAGGCATTTGGTTGCTGCTGGCCATGTAACTGGTAATGTTACGCGGTTCACCGCGCCACGACGGATAATCTTTTTCCCATTTTTGTTCAGCCAGGAATTGTAGGTAAGTATTGATACCTTCATCCATCCAGGTCCACTGGCGTTCATCAGAGTTAACTACCATAGGAAAGTAAATGTGGCCAATTTCGTGGATGATTACAGAAATTAGACCGTATTTGGTGCGTTTAGAGTAGTATTTCTCACCTGAATCCTCATCAACGTAAGGGCGTGGACCGTTGAAGGTAATCATAGGGTATTCCATACCACCAACCGGGCCGTTTACCGATATAGCGACAGGGTAAGGATAGTCAAAGCTGTAATCGTTATAGTGCTCAATTGTGTGAATAATAGAGGCGGTTGAGTAGCGCTCCCATAATGGGTTGCCTTCCTCAGGGTAATACGACATAGCCAGCACATCGGTATCGTTCTTTTTGTAACCTTGCGCGTCCCAGATAAATTTGCGCGACGAAGCCCAGGCAAAGTCACGAACTTTATCGGCTTCGAAAATCCAGGTTTTGGTATTACTGGTGCCTTCTTTCTGGTTTTCTAAGGCCTCTTCTTCAGTGACAATTTTTACCGGTTTGTCTGAATTACGGGCTTTTTCCAGGCGTTCACGCTGAGTAGAAGTGAGTACTTCATCGGGATTTTGCAAAACACCGGTAGAAGCTACAATATGATCAGCCGGAACCGTTATCTCTACGCGATAATCACCAAACTCTAAAGCGAACTCTCCGTTGCCAATAAACTGTTTATTCTGCCAACCTTCAGCGTCGTAATATGCGGCCATACGAGGGAACCACTGTGCCATCTCATAAAGGTAGTTTCCGTCGTCTTCAAAGTACTCATAACCGCCGCGGCCACCAAGTACTTCAGCTTCGATAATATTGAACTGCCAGTTGATATTAAAAGTGACACTTTCGCCGCTTTTAAGGGGCTCGTCCAGATCCAGTCTTAGCATAGTGTCATTAACGTAATGTGCTAAAGGCTCACCATCTTCGTTACTGATTTCAGTAAGCTCATAACCAGCCGGAAACTCTTCCTGAGTGAGCATGCTTTCCATTCTGGAAAAGCTAACCCGATCTAAATCTCCAGTAGCCTGGCTTTGTGGTCCTATGGAATCTTTCTTAAAACGGTTCTGATCAAGTTGGACCCATAAATAGCGCAAAGTATCGGGGGAGTTATTGGTGTAAGTTATGGTGCTTTGTGCCGTAATACTCTGATTCTCATCGTCCAGAGCAACCTGAATTTTGTAGTCGGCTTCCTGTTGCCAGTAAGCATGCCCCGGAGCTCCGGACGCGGTACGATAAATGTTCGGGCTACGGAATTTATCATCGTTAAGCTGACGGAATTTATCTTCAAAAGCTTGAGCGGTTGCCGCCTGATTAACGGTTAAACAAACCGCAGCAGTGGCAATAACATGACTGAGCTTCATAGTGTTACCTATTGTTATTATTTAATAGCGCTAATATTAAAGGCATTTGGTGCACAAACCATGTGCTTCTATAGTTTGGCTTTGAACCTTAAAACCTTGATCTTCGGCCTGATGTTTCAATTCGTCATAAACCCCTTCGGACTGAATTTCCTGAACATCGCCGCAGGAACTGCAGATTAACATTTGAACCGGATGTTGATGGTCGAAATGCGAGCAAAGAACAAAACTATTCGACGAAGTGATTTTATGAACGAAGCCTTGTTCTTGTAAAAAGTCTAAAGCGCGGTAGATAGTCGGGGGTTTTGCATTGGGCATAACTTCCCGCAGTTGATCAAGTAAATCATATGCGCCGACGGCTCCTGAATGCTCTGCGAGTATCGCGAAAACTTCGCGGCGGGCATTTGTCAGGCGTGCACCACGTTGTTGGCAGAGCTTTTCAGCTTTTTGTATAAGTCGTTGTGCTTCTTGAGCTTTCATTATTGACTACAATTTATGAGCATTTTAGTCATTGTAGAGAGTTTTAGGGGCAAGGAAAAGGGTTTTACGGAAGAGGCTGCTTACTGGCGTATTCTGAGTTAAAATAGTCTGCTAAATATACTGACTTTGTCAGTTAACTTTTTACCGGGTGGATGTTTTGACCGTACCATATTCTTATAAGCTTTCTGTGGCCCCTATGCTGGACTGGACCGATCGCCACTGTCGGTATTTTCATCGTCTCCTGACCAAAAATACCTTGCTTTATACCGAAATGGTAACAACCGGTGCGATTATTTTTGGCCAGCAGGATTTTCTGTCATTCAACTCAGAGGAACATCCGGTTGCTTTGCAGCTTGGCGGTTCGGAGCCCGCGGCTATGGCCGAATGTGCGCGTTTGGCACAGCAGCGGGGGTACGATGAAGTTAATATTAATGTTGGTTGCCCATCTGATAGAGTGCAAAATGGTAGCTTCGGCGCGTGCTTAATGGCTCAACCCGAGAAGGTTGCAGAATGCGTAAAGGCAATGAAAGCGGTAACTGATATTCCGGTTACAGTCAAAACTCGTCTGGGCATTGATCATCAGGATTCCGATGATTTTCTATATGAACTAACCGATGCCGTTGTTGCCGCCGGTGTCGATCAGCTTACTTTGCATGCGCGCAAAGCCTGGCTGCAAGGCCTTAGTCCGAAAGAAAATCGGGATATTCCTGAATTACAGTATGAGCGAGTTTATAGAGCCCAGAAAAGGTACCCGGATGTACCTATTGCGATTAACGGTGGAATTGTCGAATTGCACGAAGTTAAGCAACATTTAAACCAGGTTCATGGGGTGATGATTGGCAGGGCTGCTTACCAAAATCCCTGGTTACTTACTCAGCTTGACTCTTTGAGTGAAACGGAGTCGACCGAGTTAACCCGTGAGGCTGTGGTTACCGCGATGATACCTTATATTGACAATCATATTCGACGGGGCGGACGAGCCTGGCATGTGGCTCGCCATATGCTGGGACTATTTCAGGGAATGACCGGAGGCAAGCGGTGGCGTCAGTATCTTAGCGTGAAAGGTCCCAGAGCCACCAGCGCCGAGCAATTGCTTTATGGTGCTTTGGCTTTTCGTGATGATCATAGTCAGCATGTGTCGTCATTAACGTCGTAAATTGACTAAAATTTGGTTAAAAACACTAACCCGGGAAACTTTCTTTCTTTCAGTTAAAAATAAAAAACTATTATATAACAACTGGTTAACGATATTTAAAAAGATGGCACAACCTTTGAATTACATAGTGTGACTTAACTAACGCACTGTCATTTATTCAAAGGAGAAAATCATGAAAGCGTTAATCGTAAGTGTTGTCAGTGGTGTTATGTTGTTCAGTGCATCGGTCTCAGCTGCCGATGAGAATAGAGATTCTATCACTGCTGAGCTTCAAGCTCAGATTGCTGAAATGTCTGAAGAAGCGATGCAAAGCGTCAAACAGTCGGTTTCAGAGTCAATTGAAGAGTGGGTTATAGAGTTTATGCCCGACTTAAAACTCGCTGAAACTCAGACTGAAACTTCCGAACAAAAGAATAAGCAGTCTCAGTAAGGAGCCCCCGTGATTTTATTAGATCAATGGTGGCTCATTTGGCTGGCGGCGCCGGTATTAGGAACCTTAATTGTCGGCGCTGTCATAAGTTTCAGCGCATCAGTAATGCGGCACAGCTAGACTTTTGCTACTCTGCGTATATCTCGTATAAAAATAACAAGAGGAATACGTATGATGAAGTCTCTGATAGTCGCTTCTGTGCTGGCAGTTATTACCGGCTGTGCAACAGCAGGACAAGCTGCAACCAACGGCTCTGAACAAGCGGAATACACCGCTAGCGACAAAGCTGAAAAACTGGCGAAGCAGTATTTACTAATAGATACACATATTGATGTACCTTATCGAATTCATGATAAGTGGGAAGATGTAACAGAGGCCACTGCAGAAGGGGATTTTGACTACCCGCGGGCCGTAGAAGGTGGCCTCGATGCCCCGTTTATGTCTATTTATATTCCGGCCTCTTATGAAGAGAGTGGCGGCAGTATTCAGCTGGCTCATGAGCTTATTGACGGTATGGAGGCGCTTGTTGGACGCGCGCCCGATAAGTTCGCGATGGCTTATAGCACTGATGATATCCGCGAAAATAAAGAGCAAGGCTTAATGTCAATTGCTTTGGGTATGGAAAACGGCACTCCTATTGAAGGGGATCTCGACAACCTGCACATGTTCTATGAGCGTGGTATTCGCTACATTACTCTGGCTCACTCATTATCTAATCACATTTCGGACTCTTCTTATGACATTCGACGTCAATGGGATGGCTTAAGCCCATTTGGTAAAGAATTGGTCAAAGAAATGAATAATGTCGGCGTTATGGTCGATGTGTCGCACATTTCCGATGATGCGTTTTACCAGGCGGTTGAGATTAGTGAAGCTCCGGTCATCGCATCGCATTCATCATTGCGTTCTTACACTCCGGGTTTCGAACGTAATATGAGCGATGACATGCTGAAAGCCCTGGCTGAAAATGAGGGCGTTATCCAGATTAACTTTGGGTCGTCGTTTTTGGCCGAGCAGGCAAACCGATACCGCGACATGATGAAGAAACGCATTAGCGCAGTAAAAGAGCAATACGGTGAAGACAGTGAAGAAGCGAAACGTCGCATTAAGGACATTGAAACGAGTAACCCTTATCCGTTCGCTACTTTGGATACTGTGTTAGACCATATTGATCATGTTCGTGACTTAATCGGTGTGGAACACATCGGTATTGGCTCCGACTACGACGGCGTCGGTGATTCCTTACCTGTTGGACTAAAAGACGTATCTACCTATCCAAATCTTGTTCAGGGGTTGATGGACAGAGGGTACTCAGATAAAGAAATTGAAATGATTCTGGGCGGTAATTTAATGCGTGTTTGGGAGCAAGTGGAAGACTACGCCAAAACACATTAAGGCCTTGACACCGGGCCGTGAATCGGTATAATTCGCGGCCACGTCTTTTGAGTTTATCGGCTTTGGCCGTGTGAAAGGCGTTCGACAACAGTCCCGATTGGGGACTGAATGGTTGACGTAGAACATCGCACCCCCGGTATGTGCCAGGGAGGTTGCGATTTTCTGTGCTCTTTTTTAAATGCTCTTTTATTGAGGCTTTGATTTATTTATGGCTAATCAAAGAATTCGGATTCGTTTGAAAGCGTTCGATCACCGTCTGATCGACCAGTCGACTGCAGAGATTGTTGAAACTGCAAAACGCACTGGTGCTCAGGTACGTGGTCCTATCCCACTGCCAACACGGAAAGAACGCTTCACCGTGCTGATTTCTCCACACGTGAATAAAGACGCGCGTGACCAGTACGAAATCCGCACCCACAAGCGTCTGATTGATATCATGGACCCTACTGACAAAACGGTTGACGCGCTTATGCGTTTAGATTTGGCAGCTGGCGTTGATGTACAGATCAGCTTGGGTTAAGTGGGCAGTAATAGGATTACACACGAGAGGTTTTAACAATGGCTATAGGTCTAGTCGGTCGTAAAGTAGGAATGACGCGTGTCTTCCAGGAAGACGGCGCTTCTGTTCCTGTTACTGTGATCGAAGTGCTGGCGAACCGTGTGACTCAGGTTAAATCTGATGACACTGACGGTTACCGTGCCCTTCAAGTAACCACAGGCGAGAAGAAAGCGAGCCGTGTAACCAAGCCTTTAGCAGGTCACTTTGCTAAAGCTGGTACAGAGGCTGGTCGTGGTCTTTGGGAATTCCGCCTGCAAAATGGCGAAGGCGAAGATTACGCAGTGGGTTCTGAACTGACTGTTGATATTTTTGCAGAAGTTAACAAAGTAGACGTTACTGGTACTTCAAAAGGTAAAGGCTTTGCCGGTACTGTGAAGCGCTGGAACTTCAGCATGCAGGACGCTACTCATGGTAACTCATTATCTCACCGTGCACCGGGTTCAATCGGTCAAAACCAGTCGCCTGGTAAAGTATTCAAAGGCAAGAAAATGGCTGGTCAGATGGGTAATGAGCAAGTCACTACGCAATCACTTGAATTAGTTCGGGTTGATGCAGAGCGCAGCTTGTTGTTGATCAAAGGTGCGGTCCCGGGTGCAACCGGAAGTGATGTGATCGTTAAACCAGCGGTCAAGGCATAACGTCTGAGGAGAATAGTGATGGAATTAACATTGAAAGACGCAAAAGGCGCTCTTGAGGTTTCCGAAGCTACCTTTGGACGTGAGTTTAATGAAGCCCTTGTCCATCAAGTAGTTGTAGCTTACGCTGCAGGTGCTCGTCAGGGCACTAAAGCTCAGAAAACTCGTTCTGAAGTAGCCGGTGGTGGTAAGAAGCCTTGGCGTCAAAAAGGTACTGGTCGTGCCCGTGCAGGTACAATCCGTAGTCCTATCTGGCGTTCTGGTGGTGCGACTTTTGCAGCAAAACCGCAGAATCACAGCCAGAAAGTAAACAAAAAAATGTACCGCGGTGCGATTAAAAGCATTTTGTCGGAACTGATTCGTCAGGAACGTTTGATTGTTGTTGAGAAGTTTGGTGTTGATGAACCAAAAACAAAGCAACTGGCAGCGAAACTGAAAGAAATGGATCTGAACGACGTTTTGATCGTGACAAAAGAAGTTGATGAGAACCTGTTCTTAGCTTCTCGCAACTTGCATAAAGTCGACGTGCGTGATGTTCAGGGTATTGACCCTGTCAGTCTGATTGCTTTCGAGAAAGTGCTGATGACTGCTGACGCCGTCAAGCAGCTTGAGGAGGTGTTATCATGATGCGCGAAGAACGTTTGCTTAAAGTGATTTTAGCACCTCACGTTTCGGAAAAATCGACTAACACTGCTGAAAATAACAACACGGTTGTTTTTAAAGTAGCTGTTGATGCGACTAAAACCGAAATCAAAGCGGCTGTCGAAAAATTGTTTGAAGTTGAAGTCAAAAACGTACGTACAGTTAACGTGAAGGGTAAAACCAAGCGTACTGGTTCTCGCTTCGGGAAACGCAGTGACTGGAAGAAAGCGTATGTTGCCTTGAATGAAGGTGCTGACATTGACTTCTCAGGCGGCGCTGAGTAACAGGAGGAATAAACATGGCTGTAGTTAAGAGTAAGCCTACGTCTCCGGGTCAACGCCACGTCGTTAAAGTCGTCGGTCAGGACCTGTACAAAGGCAAGCCTTACGCACCGTTGCTGGAAAAAAACAGCAAGTCTGGTGGTCGTAACAATAACGGTCGTATCACGGTTCGTCACATTGGCGGTGGTCATAAACACCACTACCGTGTAATCGACTTTAAACGTAATAAAGATGGTATCCCTGCAAAGGTTGAGCGTATTGAATACGATCCTAACCGTTCAGCGAATATCGCTTTAGTTTTGTATGCTGACGGTGAACGCCGTTACATTCTGGCTCCGAAAAACCTTTCAGTAGGCGATCGTATCCAGTCTGGTGTTGATGCACCAATCAAGCCTGGTAACAGCCTGCCAATGCGCAACATCCCAGTGGGTAGTGTTGTTCACGCGGTCGAGTTACAGCCAGGTAAAGGCGCACAGATGGCTCGTTCAGCGGGTGCTTATTGCCAGATTCTTGCGCGTGACGGTGCTTATGTTACTGTCCGTTTACGTTCAGGTGAGATGCGTCGCGTTCAGTCTGAAGGTCGTGCAACTATCGGTGAAGTAGGCAACGCAGAACACATGCTGCGTCAATTGGGTAAAGCCGGTGCAAACCGCTGGCGTGGTATTCGTCCAACCGTTCGTGGTGTGGCGATGAACCCAGTTGATCACCCTCACGGTGGTGGTGAAGGCCGTACCTCTGGTGGACGTCATCCTGTGACTCCATGGGGCACGCCGACCAAGGGCTACAAAACCCGTAAAAACAAGCGTACCGATAAGTTCATCGTACGCCGTCGCAACAAATAAGAGTTGAGGATAAAACATGCCACGTTCTCTTAAAAAAGGTCCATTTATTGACCTTCACCTGCTAAATAAGGTGGAGAAAGCGTTGGAAGCCGGGGAAAAGAAGCCAATTAAAACTTGGTCCCGTCGTTCAATGATCATCCCAGATATGATCGGCCTGACAATCGCTGTTCACAACGGTCGTCAGCACGTTCCTGTCTACGTGACAGATGAAATGATCGGTCATAAATTAGGCGAATTCGCGCCAACCCGTACTTATCGCGGCCATGCTGCTGATAAGAAAGCGAAGAAACGGTAAGAGGTAGAGAGTGATGGAAGCAATTGCTAAACACCAATTTGCCCGCGTTTCAGCGCAGAAGGGCCGTTTGGTCGCAGACCAAATCCGTGGACTTCCAGTAGAAAAAGCACTGGATATCCTCGCATACAGCCCCAAAGCAGCTGCTGGCTTAATCAAGAAAGTTCTTGAGTCAGCAATCGCGAACGCGGAACATAACGAAGGTGCGGATATTGATGAGCTTAAAGTAAGCCGAGTCTTCTTAGACGAAGGTCCTACTATGAAGCGCATCAAGCCACGGGCGAAAGGCCGTGCCGATCGTATCTTTAAGCGCACCAGCCACATTACTGTGGTCGTGTCAGATAGCTAGGAGATAAATTATGGGTCAGAAAGTACATCCTAATGGTATTCGCCTAGGTATCTCCAGACCATGGAATGCAACCTGGTATGCGAATACAAATGAGTTCGCTGATAACCTGCACAGTGACTTTCAGGTACGTAAGTTCCTGAACAAAGAACTGCGCAATGCATCAGTCTCTCGTATCGTTATCGATCGTCCAGCTAAGAGCGTTCGTGTGACTATTCACACTGCACGTCCTGGCGTGGTCATCGGTAAGAAAGGCGAAGACGTAGAAAAGCTGCGTAAGCAAGTTTCTAAGTTGACAGGTGCTCCTGCGCAAATCAACATCTCAGAAGTTCGTAAACCTGAGTTAGATTCGCAGCTGGTAGCTGACAATATTGCTGGTCAGTTGGAACGTCGTGTCATGTTCCGTCGTGCGATGAAACGTGCCGTACAAAACGCCATTCGCTTGGGTGCCAAAGGTATCAAAGTTGAAGTGAGTGGTCGTTTGGGCGGTGCAGAAATTGCACGTACTGAGTGGTATCGTGAAGGCCGTGTACCGCTGCACACATTACGTGCAGACATCGACTACTCGACCTCAGAAGCGAACACCACTTACGGTATCATCGGTGTTAAGGTCTGGATTTTCCGTGGTGAAGTTCTTGGTGGACTTCCAACTGAAGAAAAGCCAGCTCCTAAGCGCGGCAAGAACCGTAAGTAAGGAGAGACGATATGTTACAACCTAAGCGTACAAAATTCCGTAAGGTTCACACAGGCCGCAACCGTGGTCTGGCGCAGTCTGGTAACAAAGTCAGCTTCGGTACTTTTGGTTTAAAAGCTACTGACCGTGGTCGTATGACCGCGCGTCAAATCGAAGCAGGCCGTCGTGCAATGACTCGTCACGTTAAGCGTCAAGGTAAAATCTGGATCCGTGTATTTCCTGACAAACCTATTACCAAAAAGCCTTTAGAAGTTCGTATGGGTAAAGGTAAAGGTAACGTCGAATACTGGGTTGCTCAGATTCAACCAGGTCGCGTTCTGTATGAAATGGACGGTGTTCCTGAAGAGTTGGCACGTGAAGCGTTCCGCCTGGCGGCACGTAAACTGCCTTTCAAAACCACTTTTGTGACTCGGACGGTAATGTGATGAAAGCAAGTGAACTGAAAGATAAAACCGTTGAGCAGCTGCAGGAAGAGTTGTTAGGCTTGCGCCGTGAGCAGTTCAATCTGCGTATGCAGGCGGCAACTGGTCAGCTGAATCAGACTCACATGATGAAACAAGTGCGTAAAGATATCGCACGTGTTAAAACCATCTTAAATGAGAAGGCAGGTGCGTAATGACTGACGAAAAACGTGTTCGTACTCTGCAAGGCAAAGTTGTCAGCGATAAGATGGATAAAACCATCACTGTAGCTGTTGAACGTCGTGTAAAGCACCCGGTATACGGGAAGTACATCACGCGTACAACTAAAGTACATGCGCATGACGAAGAAAACCAGGTTAAAGCTGGCGATACCGTGATTGTTCGCGAATGTCGTCCGCTGTCTAAGAATAAATCTTGGACTCTGGAAGAAATCGTTGAGCGCGCTACTGTTGTCTAAACGCAGATAGCGATAAGAAATTAAAAGGCCTCCCTTGCGGAGGCTTTTTTTTTGATCTAAACCTTAATAGGCTTAGTACAAATATCTGAAATTAAATAAATTTCTTTTAACATAAGAAATAATAAATACGCACACCAATGCGTAGTTCTCAGAGGGAGACGATTCATGTCAAAAAGTTTATTTTTTGCAGCTACTGTGCTTGCGGCAAGTCCGGTAATTGCTGCTCCTCAAGATAGTAATTCGGTTGAACAGGAAATTCAGGCGTTAAAAGAACGTTTAGCTCAATTGGAAAAACGACTTGAAGAAAAAGAAGAGCGTGAAAAAGAAGAAGTCGTTGTTGTAAAAGAACGAGAAGTAGAAAAAGGCAATGAAACTGCCAGCAACGCAAGTAGTTCGAAACGCAGAGTTGTCTATGATTCTGGAGTCCATGCACGTTTAGACGAGCTGGAGACGAAAACGGAAGAGAATGAAAATTGGCCAATAAAAGTCCATGGGGCCGTCCGCTTTCAGTATGAGTACAATAACTATGACTCAGATAATGAAAACCGCGGCGGCGATTTGGATTTCGATATTTTCCGTCTGAATTTTGATGGGGAAATGGGTGGGGTCATCCTTTCTGCTGAGTATCGTTGGTTTAATTATCAGGACGTTGTCAAACACGCCTGGTTTGGTTATGACTTCACCGATAAACTGCAAGGGCAGGTAGGTGTTGTAAAAATTCCATTTGGTAACATGCCTTACAACTCCCACAGCTATTTCTTCAATAGTACCTTCTATGTTGGCCTGGAAGATGAACATGATAACGGTATCCGTTTTAAATACCGTGGCGATGAGTGGGATTTTGATTTAGCTTACCTGAAATCAGATGAGCAGGGCGGTATTGATGGCTCAACTTCTGATCGTACAGCGCGCTATAACTATGACACCGTTGGTATTCGGTTACCCGGTCAGGGCGCTTACGATGAACCAGGCCTGCCTGTAGGCGAAAGTAACAGCTACGCTTTCAGAACTGCACGTAAGTTTAACTTCAGCGATGATGAAAACTTAGAGCTTGGTGTGTCTGTGCAAGGCGGTAATTTGTATTCTGGAACGGCTGCTGATGGCTTTACAGATGCACAGGCGTATGAGAACCAGAATGTTGGTAATCGCATGGCCTGGGCCGCACACGGTGTCTACAATAACGGACCGTGGAATGTACAGTTACAGTATTCAGACTATGACTACGATATAAAACTGGAAAACCGTGGTGTCTACATGGCTGCTTACGCTTATTACGACGCAATTCCTACTGAAGCGAAACTGTATACAGCTAATGTTGCTTATACTTTACCAGTAGATATTGGGCCTCTGACAAGCTTAACTTTCTATAATGACCACAGCTTAATGACCGATAAAATGGGTTATCAAGATGATACCTGGATGAATGTTTTAGGGGTTGCTGTTGCAGCCGGCGGTGGCTTTTATACTTACGTTGATTATGTAAGAGCGAAAAACCAACCGTTTATTGGTGGTAATACCGCAACTGACGGTGGTGAGGTCAATGACCGTTTTAATATTAACTTCGGTTATTATTTCTAAAGCGATTTAAACTTTGACTGCGAAAGACATGGAACCTTATGGTTCCATGTCTTTTTTATTAGGCAATATATGCTTGTAAGAATCCCCTTCCTGACGAAAGTCTTTTGTTCGATTAAACATCTTCAGTTCTGTATGTAATGCGGCTTTAGCCATAATGTGGGCACTAATAGGTGCCGTCAAAAACAGAAATATCGCAATCAGTAGTTCGTTTAGGTTAATCGCTCCCTGTACCGAGGTAATAAGAATGGAAGCGATGACTATGCCGCCAATGCCTATTGTGGTGTTCTTCGTGGGGGCGTGTAAGCGAGTGAAAAAGTCGGGAAGTATGGCTAACCCTAAAGAGCCAATAAAGGCAAATATAGCGCCTAATAAGATAAAGAAGGCCGCTAGCCACTGCGACCATTCCGGTAATTGGTTTAATGCATCCATAACGTTTTCCTTTTTACTCTATTAAGTCGCCACGCAGTAAAAACTTACCTGCCGCGATGGTGCCGACAAAACCGAACATAGCAATGAGTAAGGCTGCTTCAAAATAGGTTTGCGTGTTTTGGTACATACCCAGCAACAGCAGTAAAGCCAGCGAATTAATGTAAATTGTATCCAGCGCTAGTATTCTATCCGGTAGATCGGGTCCTTTAATAAGGCGCCAGAAGTTCATTAATACCGATAAACTGAATAACAAGAAGGCAATGTGTAGTACCGTCGTTAACATTGGAATATCTCCTTCAGGCGACGCTCATAGCGGTTTCGAATCGTTTTTATGACTTCTTCCGGGCTTTCTTCTGAGAATGCGTGAATAAGAATACCTTTGCGGCCACGAGTAATTTCACAGGATACCGTTCCCGGCGTCAGTGTGATGGTACTCGCGAGAAGAGTAACGGGAAGCTCTTCTTTCATATCCAGTGGAAAAACAAACAGCGCGGGCTTTATTGAACGCGGCTTTCTAAGGATCATACTGGCCACCTTAAAGTTAGCCACGACAATGTCATTTAGCAGAATGAAAAAATAAACGACAGCGAGGTCGGGTCGCTTAACTTTTGCAAAATTAGGCCAGGCGGCACGGAATAAAAATGGAATAAACCAGGAAAATAAAGCGCCCAGTATGACCACCCCGGGCGAAACTGAGTTAAATAATAGAACCCATAGCGTCAATAAGAAAAAAGATAACAAAGGTGTCGGAAATAGCTTTTTCATAGTAATTATTCCACTCCTTTTATCAGCACGCGCGATGGGTACTGGTCTATGTCGTAAAGCTGTTCAGCGACATCATCGGTATAGTTGCGGATTGGGCTGGCAAATAACGTCATAACAACCGATAACGACAGAAGCATAACAACAGCTGCTCTTTTTCCTAAAGGAGCCGATTGCTCATTCGCTTTACCTGACAGTGTGTGCCAAAGCATTTTACTTCCCGCCCGGGTGACTGAAATTAGCATAATAAGAGTTGCGCCTAACATGGCTCCCCACAGCCAAAAACTCGCCCCGGTTGGGCTTGCCGATTCCATAATCATAAGTTTTCCGACAAAACCTGACAGAGGTGGTAAACCAATTATTGCTATTGCCGCAATCAAAAACATCACAGAATAAGCTGAGTGATTTGCCATTTTTTTGCCCGATACGATGCGTGATGCGGTTTTACCACGTTCGAACGCAATAAGATCGGCCAGTAAAAATAATGCGCCAGTTATAAAGGTTGAGTGGATTAAATAAAATAGCATGGCGCCGGTTGTCGCTACCCCATTTAAACTGTAGGTTGCGATAAGTGTGCCAATGGAAATGACGACTAAATAAGCCACAAGCAAGCGCAGGTCGCGAGCTCCGATAATTCCGATAGCACCGGCGAGCATGGTAATGAGACCCATAATCCAAAGCCAGTCATGTGCAATGAGTGCCAGTTCATTAGCTTCAGGGCCAAAAATGAGTGTGTAGACCCGAACTATGGCGTAAACACCAACTTTTGTCATTATTGCGAATAGAGCGGCAACAACTCCGGTTGTCGTAGAATAAGCCTGAGGCAGCCAGAAGTGCAGCGGCAGGATAGCGGCTTTAATGCCGAATACTATCAATAGCATCATACCACCAGCTTTAGCTAAGGCGGCCTGATCTCCGCTTAATTGCTGAACTTGGGTAGCAAGATCAGCCATATTCAAAGTGCCTGTAACACCATATAGAGTACCGACACTAATTAGGAAAAGTGCTGAGCCTAAAAGGTTGAGTAACACGTAGTGTAAGGTCGTGCGTAAGCGGAACTTTCCTCCGCCGTGCATTAATAGTGCGTAGGAGGAAATCAGCAGGACTTCGAAGAAGACGAATAAGTTGAAAATATCGCCGGTAGCAAAAGCCCCCATAATGCCCATTACCTGAAATTGAAATAATGCCTGAAAGTGGGAGCCAAGATTATCTTCGGCATAACAGCCGTAAATGAGCACAGGTAACGCCAGTATTGCTGTTATCAGCATCATCAGAGCGCTAAGTTTGTCCACCATTAGGACAATTCCAAATGGCGCAGACCAGTTGCCTAAGGCATAAACAATCATCTGATCCTGATTAACCTGAACGAGTAGGGCAATACTCAGTATCAAGGTCAATATACTGGACAGCAGGCCTATGGCTCTGCGTCTAGGCTGCGGTCTGTCGCCCCAGGGAAGCAGTTGTAGCAGCGCTGCCAGTAATGGCACCAAAATAGGAAGTATCGCCAAATGTTGTTGCCACATTAGCGGTTGCCCTCCGTGCTGTTATCTTGTTGGTTAACTTCGTCCGTCCCTATTTCTCCTCGGGCACGCACAGCCAGGATAATTGAATACGCTGTCATGGCGAAGCCGATAACGATAGCTGTTAGAACTAGAGCCTGAGGTAAAGGATCAGCGTATGTTTCCTGAGTACCATAAATTGGTGCTCCGTCTATTGTCAGACGACCGGTTGAAAATAGAAATAAGTTAACGGCATAAGACAGCATGGTAATGCCGACTACGACAGGAAATGAACGACCGCGCAGAATGAGAAAAACACTGCATGCGGTTAAAATACCAACGGTAACCGAGTATAAAGTTTCCATTAATGCCCCTCATGCGTTGGGCGATGACGTGTCGTCATCTTCCCGAAGTTACTTAAAATCATCATAGTGGCGCCAACAACCGTCAGGAAAACGCCAAGATCGAAGAGTAAAGCCGTGGCGAATTCAAATTTACCAACCACTGGCCAGTCTAAATAGGTAAACCAGGAAGTCAGGAAAGGCTTACCAAACAGCCAGCTACCAAGCCCGGTAAGCGCAGCAATTAAAACACCAAATGACATTAGAGATTGATAATTAACGCTAAAGCGTTCTTTCATCCAGTCGACACCATTGGCAATGTATTGCAGGATCATCGCTGAGGCGACTATAAGACCTGCGATGAAACCGCCTCCAGGCAGGTTGTGACCTCTTAGGAAAATATAGGCAGCAACTACCATCGCCATTGGTAAAAGAATGTTGGCAACAGTGGTTAACATCAATGGGTGTCTAATTCTATGCCAGGGACGTCCGTCAATATCACTGGAAGGCATAAAGGGTTTTAGTTTATTGAGCAATTTATGAATACCCGCGGCAGCTATTGCCAGAACGGTAATTTCACCTAAGGTATCGAAACCACGAAAGTCCACCAGAATGACGTTTACTACGTTGGTTCCCCCACCACCGGATTTCGCATTCGCAAGGAAAAAGTCCGAGATGCTTTCAAACGGAGAGGTCAGTATTGCGAAATTTAAGGTAGCAACAATACCACCAATAAAGCTGGCGATGATTATATCGCGAAAAACTCGGTGGCCGGAGGAGGCCCGGCTGGTTTTTTGTGGCATAAAGAACAATGCCAGTATCATTAAGATAATACTGACCACTTCTACAACCAACTGAGTCATGGCCAGATCCGGTGCTGAGAAATGCGCGAAAGCTAACGACACAACCAGCCCAACCACTGATAGCATCATTAACATCACGAAGCGATTGCGATGCAGTGTAGCGGTAGCAAATGCTGCGGATATAAGGATGATAGCACCAACCATGCTAACCATATCAACAGGCAATTGAGGTTTGCCACCAGTCACCACACTTAGGTCACTTAACGAAGGAAGTAACACGACAATAACGCTGATAAGAACAAAAGCAATGTAGCGTTGCAAGGAACCTGTGTCTAAGCGCTCGTAAAAATTAGCTGCGGCGTCAGAGGTTTTTTGCACAATGCGTTCAAAATTGTGTTTAGCATCCTGCCCATCAAATTGGCGATTAAAAGTAAAAAGCTGATCCCGGGCAAGATAAATGAGAATTCCGCCAATGACTGCAACTACGCTCATTAACAGAGGCATATTAAAACCGTGCCAAAGCGATAGTTTTACTTCAACAGGAGAGCCGGTAACAGCTGCGGCAGCCTGGTCGAGTAGTCCCGAAACCATTGTCATTGGTGCAATGCCGATAGCGATACAAAGAAATCCCAGCAAAGCGACTGGTGCAGACATCATGCGGGGTGGGTCGTGTGGTTTTTTTGGAGTTTCTTTGTAGTCGCCGTTAAAGAAAACATCGTGAATAAAGCGAATAGAGTAAGCCACTGACAGCATGGCGCCCACAGTTGCTAATATTGGGATAAACCATGACAGCCCGCCGAATAAATGTTGCTGCAGAGCCTGGTCCAGGAATAGCTCTTTAGACATAAACCCGTTAAACGGTGGTATTCCTGCCATTGAGGCCGCCACAATCATGGCAAGAGTAGCCGTTATAGGCATCAGACTCATAAGCCCTTGCAGTTTACGCATATCACGAGTTCCGGACTCGTGGTCAATAATGCCTGCGGTCATGAACAGCGCGGCTTTAAATAGAGCATGGTTAATTATGTGAAATAGCGCCGCTATCACAGCAGCCTGGGTGCCTATCCCCAGTAACATACAAATGAGGCCCAGATGGCTTACCGTAGAGAAAGCGAGCAAACCTTTGAGGTCATGTTTTAACAGAGCAAAGTAAGCACCGACTAACATGGTAATTAAACCGGTCAATGTAACCAGGGTAAACCAAAGCTCAGTCTCGGCTAATACCGGATGAAAACGTGCTAATAGAAAGATACCGGCTTTTACCATAGTTGCTGAGTGTAAGTATGCACTTACTGGAGTCGGCGCCGCCATGGCGTGTGGTAGCCAAAACTGAAATGGGAACTGGGCTGATTTAGTAAAGGCTCCTAATAAAACGAGTATTAAGGCTGGAACATAGTAAGCGTGCGCCTTTATCTGCTCTGCTGCGGCAAATACGGTATCCAGCTGATAGCCACCGGCAATGTGTCCAATTATCAGTAATCCGGCTAATAGTGCCAGACCTCCAGCACCAGTGGTTGCTAGTGCCATACGAGCACCGCGGCGCGCATCACTGCTATGGAACCAATAACCAATAAGTAAAAAAGAAGAGATACTGGTCAGTTCCCAGAATACCCACATTAGTAAGATATTATCTGCCATAACGATGCCCAGCATGGAGGACATAAATAAAAGCAGGCAAGAATAAAAACGGGATTCATCGTCGTTACTGCTTAAATAGTAATGAGCATAGCCGATAATCAGCACGCCTATGCCCAATATTAAGCCAACAAACAGCAGAGACAAGCCGTCAAGACGCACGGCGAAATCGAGCCCTACACCTGGCAGCCATTCTACCATTTGTTTAGGTACTTCACCGGCGAGCGTCGCGGGTACATACTGAAACAAAACAACTAAGCAGAAAAGAGGAACAAGTAATGTAATCCCAGTCTTTATCGGTCGCGACGCTTGTTTAAATAATAGCGGTAAGAGCGCACCAAAGAATGGGGCAAAAATAATGAATAGCAGATTCATACCATAGAAGTCCCAAGTCAGCCTGTGCTCTTATAATAAGGTATACTTACCTGAGCAACGTAAAGTATTGAATTTACCATTGGTTCTGCTGCAATCCAACTAAACTAAACTCTTAAGATGGTGAATTCACCTTACGCCTACGAAATTTTCTGAGATTACCCTACCACTTCCAAAATTTATCTGTTACACTTCGCGACCCTTTTTATAAGGGAAAAACCAAAGGCAGCACGACCCGAGAGGGTCTGTTTTTTTAACTAAGCGGGGCACTGAAATGATCCAAATGCAAACTACCCTGGACGTTGCCGATAACTCCGGCGCGCGCAGCGTACAATGTATTAAGGTTCTAGGTGGTTCGCACCGTCGCTACGCAAACATCGGCGATATCATCAAAGTTACTGTCAAGGAAGCAATTCCGCGCGGTAAGGTGAAGAAAGGCGATGTAGTGAATGCGGTGGTCGTTCGCACCAGAAAAGGCGTCCGTCGACAAGACGGGTCGGTCATCCGTTTTGACCGCAACGCGGCTGTGTTGTTGAATAACAACCAACAGCCCATTGGCACACGTATTTTCGGGCCGGTAACTCGTGAACTGCGTTCAGAGCAGTTTATGAAGATTATCTCGCTGGCACCAGAAGTACTATAAGGAGTCAATTATGGCGGCAAAAATTAAACGTGATGACGAAGTAGTCGTCCTGGCAGGTAAGGACAAGGGCAAACAAGGCAAAGTCCTGAAAGTTCTTACCGATAAAGATCGCGTGATCGTGGAAGGCGTCAACGTAGTCAAGAAACACCAAAAGCCAAATCCGGCTCTAGGTGAATCTGGTGGCATCGTTGAACAAGAAGCAGCAATCCACATTTCGAACGTAGCGATCCTTAACCCAGAGACAGGTAAAGCAGATCGTGTTGGATTTCGTATTGAAGATGGCAAGAAAGTTCGCTTCTTCAAATCGAACAACGCAATCATTTAATTCAAACTTGGAGTTTTACGATGGCGAAACTGCATGATTTTTACAGAGAATCGGTAGTTCCTGAGCTTATGAAAGAGTTCAGCTACAACAGCGTCATGCAAGTCCCTCGGATTGATAAAATCACCCTTAACATGGGTGTTGGTGAAGCTCTGGCTGACAAAAAAGTACTTGATAACGCAGTGGCTGACCTAGAGGCTATCTCTGGTCAAAAGCCAATTCGTACTGTGGCACGCAAGTCTGTCGCCGGTTTCAAAGTCCGTGAAGGCTTCCCGATTGGCTGTAAAGTAACTCTGCGCGGCGAGCGCATGTGGGACTTTTTGCAACGCTTAATTTCGATTGCAATCCCACGTATCCGTGACTTCCGTGGCCTGAACCCTAAATCGTTCGATGGTCGTGGTAATTACAGCATGGGTGTTCGTGAGCAGATCATCTTTCCGGAGGTCGACTATGACAAAGTCGACAAGGTACGTGGTCTGGATATCACCATTACCACAAATGCTGGCACAGATGACGAAGCTCGTGCTTTGCTAGCTGCCTTTAACTTCCCGTTCAGAAAGTAAGGTGTAGAGTTATGGCAAAACAGTCAATGAAAGCGCGTGACGTGAAGCGAGCTAAAATCGCTTCAAAATACGCAGAAAAACGCAACGCACTGAAAACGGTCATTAATGACCCTAAAGCATCAGACGAAGAGCGTTGGGAAGCCGTACTTAAGTTGCAACAGCTCCCACGTGATGCCAGTCCGACGCGTCAACGTAACCGTTGTCGTATAACTGGTCGTCCTCATGGTTTCCTTCGTAAATTCGGCATGAGCCGAATCAAGGTCCGTGAGATGGCGATGCGCGGTGAAATTCCTGGCTTGAAAAAAGCTAGCTGGTAAGCCACGAATCACGGGAGAAAGCAAATATGAGCATGCAAGATCCAATTGCGGATATGTTCACACGCATTCGCAACGCTCAAGGTGCTAACAAAGTAACGGTTAAAATGCCGTCTTCTAAGCAGAAAGTGGCGATTGCTCAAGTTCTGAAAGAAGAAGGTTTTATTACTGGTTACAGTGCCGAGAGTACTGTTAAACCTGAGCTTGAAGTCGAATTGAAATATTTCGAAGGCAAGCCAGTAATTGAAACAATCGAGCGCGTTAGTCGCCCTGGTCTGCGTATCTATAAGAAACGCAACGAGTTGCCTAACGTAATGGGTGGCCTTGGCATCGCAGTAGTTTCGACGTCTAAAGGCCTGATGACTGATCGTGCCGCTCGCCAAGCTGGTCTTGGTGGCGAAATTATCGGTTACGTAGCGTAATTAGGAGGTAGGAAATGTCACGTGTTGCTAAAGCACCCATTGAAATTCCTGCTGGCGTTGAAGTTACGCTAAATGGCCAGGAAATCACGATTAAAGGTGCCCAAGGCTCACTGAGTCGTGTTGTAAACGATGCAGTTGAACTGGTAAAAGATGAGAGTGAGTTACGTACTAACGCCCGTGAAGGTGTTGCTAACTCAACAGCTCAAGCTGGTACGGCTCGCGCATTGTTGCAAAACATGGTGGTCGGAGTCACTAAAGGATTCGAACGTAAGTTACAGTTGATAGGTGTTGGTTACCGTGCGCAAGCACAAGGTAAAAAACTGAACCTGACGCTAGGCTTTTCGCATCCTGTGGAGTTCGAGATTCCCGAAGGGATCACAATCGATACTCCGACTCAGACTGAAGTCGTCGTTAAAGGTGCAGATAAGCAGTTAGTTGGTCAAGTTGCCGCTAACATTCGTGCATACCGTAAACCCGAGCCTTACAAAGGCAAAGGTGTTCGTTATGCTGACGAGCAAGTGCGCCGTAAAGAAGCCAAGAAAAAGTAGGGTAATACGATGGACAATAAAGCAGCTCGCTTACGTCGTGCTACTCGCGCACGTAAACAAATTAAAGAGTTGGGTGCAAATCGCCTGGTCGTTCACCGTACACCACGGCATATTTACGCGCAGTTGATCGCACCTAACGGTTCTGAAGTGCTGGCAGCCGCATCGACTGCAGAGAAAAGTGTCCGCGAAGGGCTTAAATCTACAGGTAATGTAGATGCAGCCAAAGTCGTGGGCAAAACTATCGCTGAACGAGCGATTGAAAAAGGCGTTAAAAACGTGTCTTTCGATCGTAGTGGTTTTAAATACCACGGTCGCGTAGCCGCATTAGCGGACGCAGCTCGTGAAGCCGGACTTCAGTTCTAGGAGACGAACATGGCAAATGTAGAAGCTCAAACCGGTGAACTGATAGAGAAGTTGATCACAGTAAATCGTGTAGCAAAAGTAGTTAAAGGTGGTCGTATCTTTAGCTTCACTGCACTGACTGTGGTTGGCGACGGTAAAGGTAAAGTCGGTTTTGGTTATGGTAAAGCGCGTGAAGTACCCGCTGCTATTCAAAAAGCAATGGAAAAAGCACGTCGCAATATGGTTACCGTTCAACTGAAAGGCGACACTTTACAGCATCCTGTTAAAGGACGTCATTCAGGTTCACAGGTATACATGCAACCTGCTTCAGAAGGTACGGGTATCATCGCTGGTGGTGCAATGCGTGCGGTTCTGGAAGTTTCAGGTGTTCATAACGTGCTGTCAAAGGCATATGGTTCAACCAACCCAATCAACGTTGTTCGCGCGACTATCAAAGCGTTGAACGGCATGAAATCGCCGGAGCAAGTTGCGGCGAAGCGTGGATTGCGCGTTGACGAAATACTGGGGTAGTGAACAATGGCGAAAAAGACAATCAAAGTAACACAGACGCGTAGCTCTATCGGTCGTTTGCCGAAGCATAAAGCTACACTACGTGGCTTGGGTCTCCGCCGCATTGGTCACACAGTAGAGTTGGAAGACACTGCTGCAGTCCGCGGTATGGTGAACCGAGTTAATTACATGATTAAGGTGGAGGGATAAGCGATGGAACTTAATACACTTGCTCCCGCACCTGGTGCAAAAAGCAGCAAAAAGCGCGTTGGGCGTGGTATTGGTTCAGGTCTTGGAAAGACTGGCGGCCGTGGTCACAAAGGGCAGAAGTCTCGCTCTGGTGGCTCAGTCAAGCCAGGTTTCGAAGGCGGACAAATGCCAATTCAACGTCGTCTGCCAAAATTTGGTTTTACTTCACGCAAGGCTATGGTCACTGCAGAAGTAAACTTGGCAGAAATCGCGAAGGTTGACGGTGATACCGTTGAACTGGCGACTTTGAAAGCAGCAGGTCTCGTTCGTAAGAACGTACTACACGCTAAAGTCATCAAATCTGGTGAGTTAAGTCGTGCTGTGACTGTAAAAGGTCTTAAAGTCACCAAAGGCGCTCGCGAAGCTATTGAAGCTGCTGGCGGCAAAATCGAAGGATAGAGCAAATGGCTAAACCAGGATTGGAATCAAATCGAGCGCAAGGTGGCTTGTCGGAACTTAAGCGTCGCCTGCTGTTTGTGTTAGGAGCGATTATCGTTTTCCGAGCGGGCTCCTTTGTGCCTATTCCTGGTATTGATGCCGCTGTATTAGCTCAGCTATTCGAACAGCAGAAAGATACCATCGTTGCCATGTTTAACATGTTCAGCGGTGGTGCCTTAGAGCGTGCGTCAGTATTTGCATTAGGTATTATGCCGTATATATCGGCTTCGATTATTATGCAGTTGGCTAGCGTGGTACATCCACGTTTGGCTGAGCTTAAGAAAGAAGGTGAGTCTGGTCGTCGTAAGATTAACCAGTATACGCGGTGGGGTACTTTAATACTGGCAACGTTCCAGTCGATTGGTATAGCTACAGGCTTGCCAAATTTAATGCCCGGACTCGTAATAGACCCTGGCTTCGGCTTTTATTTCACTGCTGTAGTGAGCTTAGTCACGGGGACCATGTTCCTTATGTGGTTAGGCGAACAGATTACTGAGCGTGGTATTGGCAACGGTATCTCTATCCTGATCTTTGTGGGTATTGTTGCAGGTTTACCTTCCGCTATCGGCCAGACGGCTGAACAAGCGCGTCAAGGTGACTTGCACCTGTTATTGTTGTTACTAATTGGGGTTGTGGTTTTAGCAGTAACTTATTTCGTTGTTTTTGTGGAACGTGGTCAACGTCGTATCGTCGTTAACTATGCGAAGCGTCAACAAGGTCGTAAGGTATTTGCTGCGCAAAGCACACACTTGCCATTGAAAGTTAATATGGCTGGTGTTATTCCACCAATTTTTGCGTCGAGCATTATTTTATTCCCGGGTACCATCGCCACTTGGTTTGGCTCTGGTGACGGTGCGGTTGCAGACATTTTGCAACAAGTATCGATGACATTGTCTCCCGGTCAGCCGTTATATGTGTTATTGTACGCGGCTGCGATAATCTTCTTCTGTTTCTTCTACACTGCGTTGGTATTTAACCCTCGCGAAACAGCTGACAACTTGAAGAAGTCGGGTGCGTTTATTCCGGGTATTCGCCCAGGTGAACAAACCTCAAGATACATCGATAAAGTAATGACGCGTTTGACATTAGCAGGCGCACTGTACATTACCTTTGTCTGTTTGGTTCCGGAGTTCATGATGATTGCATGGAATGTGCAATTCTACTTCGGCGGTACATCTTTATTGATTATCGTAGTTGTTATCATGGACTTTATGGCACAGGTTCAGACTCATATGATGTCGCATCAATATGACTCTGTCCTGAAAAAAGCCAATCTAAAAGGCTACGGCCGGTAAGATTGGGTAGAACGGAGAGTAGCAATGAAAGTTCGTGCTTCCGTGAAGAAAATCTGTCGTAACTGCAAAATCATCAAGCGTAACGGTGTAGTTCGCGTTATTTGCACTGATGCTAAGCATAAGCAACGACAAGGTTGATTCGAAGGAAAGGCTTGCGGCTTAATCGTCGCAGCCTTTGAAGTATTTGCAATTCGGCAATCGGTTGAGTATCCTAACGGGCTTTTCAACTGAAGCCTACAAACTGAAGGAGACGTGTTAGTGGCCCGTATCGCTGGCATTAACGTTCCTGACAATAAGCATGCAGTCATAGCTTTGACTGCAATCTACGGTGTTGGCCGTACTCGTTCACAGCAGATTCTTGCTGCTACGGGTATCGCTGAAGACACCAAGATTGGTTCATTGTCAGAAGACAAACTGGACGCGCTTCGTGACGCTGTATCAAAGTTCGCCGTAGAAGGTGATCTGCGTCGTGAAGTATCTATGAACATTAAACGTTTGATGGACCTCGGGTGTTTCCGTGGACTTCGTCATCGTCGTAGCTTACCTCTACGTGGGCAGCGCACTAAAACAAATGCGCGCACTCGTAAAGGTCCGCGCAAACCAATTAAGAAATAGGGGGATTGAGTAATGGCTAAAACACCAACTCGCTCTCGAAAGCGCGTTAAAAAGCAGGTCGCCGATGGCATGGCTCATGTGCATGCATCTTTCAACAACACCATTATTACCATTACTGATCGCCAGGGTAACGCATTAGCGTGGGCTACCGCAGGTGGATCAGGGTTCCGTGGTTCACGGAAATCAACGCCGTTCGCAGCACAGGTTGCAGCAGAACGTGCAGGTGAAATGGCGAAGGAATACGGACTGAAAAACCTGGAAGTATTTGTGAATGGTCCAGGCCCAGGTCGTGAATCATCGATTCGTGCCCTGAACGCCGTTGGTTACAAAATCACAAATATTACCGATGTGACACCGATTCCTCACAACGGTTGTCGTCCGCCTAAGAAACGTCGCGTTTAAGGCGTGAATCGATAGTTGGAGAAAGATCATGGCTAGATATTTGGGTCCAAAGCTCAAGCTGAGCCGTCGCGAAGGAACAGATTTGTTCCTGAAAAGCGGCGTTCGCGCAATCGATTCTAAATGTAAGATCGAAACTGCACCAGGACAACACGGCGCGCGTCGCGGTCGTTTGTCAGATTACGGTGTTCAGTTGCGTGAGAAACAGAAAGTTCGTCGTATGTACGGCGTACTGGAAAAGCAATTTCGTAACTACTACAAAGAAGCTGCACGACTGAAAGGCAATACCGGTGAAAACCTGTTGCAGTTGCTGGAACAGCGCTTGGATAACGTAGTGTATCGCATGGGTTTTGCGTCAACACGCGCAGAAGCTCGTCAGCTGGTCAGTCACAAAGCAGTTGTTGTGAATGGTCAGGTAGTGAACATTCCATCGTTCAAGGTTCGTCCTGAAGATGTCGTTTCTGTTCGTGAAAAAGCGAAGAAACAGGCACGTATCGGAGCAGCACTGGAGCTTGCAGAACAACGCGAGAAGCCAGTCTGGATAGAAGTAGACAACAACAAATTGGAAGGTGCATTTAAACGTCTTCCAGAACGTAGCGACTTGTCTGCTGAAATTAACGAACAGTTGATCGTAGAGCTTTACTCTAAGTAAAGCTTAAGCATAGAGAGAGGACACAATGCAGGGTTCTGTTACCGAATTCCTAAAGCCGAGGTTAGTCGACATCGAGCAAATCAGCCCGACTCATGCCAAGGTGACACTGGAGCCTCTGGAACGCGGCTTTGGTTATACACTAGGTAATGCGTTACGTCGCATTTTACTGTCGTCAATGCCAGGCTGTGCAGTGACTGAGGTTGAAATCGATGGCGTGCTGCACGAATACAGCAGCAAAGAGGGCGTTCAGGAAGATGTCATTGAAGTTTTATTAAACCTGAAAGGGCTGGCAGTCAGCGTTGAAGGTAAAGATGAAGCAACTCTGACTTTGAATAAATCCGGAGCAGGTCCTGTAACAGCAGGCGATTTCACCCACGATGGTGATGTTGAAATCGTTAATCCTGAGCACGTTATCTGTCATCTGACAGGCGACTATGAACTTGTCATGCGAGTGAAAGTCGAACGTGGTCGTGGTTACGTGCCTGCGGCATCTCGTCAGTCCGCTGATGATGATGAACGTCCAATCGGTCGTCTTTTGGTCGACGCGTCGTTCAGCCCGGTCGAACGCATTGCATATTCTGTAGATGCGGCTCGTGTTGAACAGCGTACCGACTTAGATAAGCTGGTTATCGAAATGGAAACCAATGGTACATTGGATCCAGAAGAAGCTATCCGCCGTGCAGCAACAATTTTAGCTGAACAGTTGGATGCCTTCGTTGAACTTCGTGATATCAGTGAACCGGAAGAAAAAGAAGAGAAGCCGGAGTTCGATCCGATCCTTCTGCGTCCGGTAGACGACTTGGAATTGACTGTTCGATCTGCGAACTGCTTGAAAGCAGAAGCGATTCAGTACATTGGTGACTTAGTACAACGCACTGAGGTCGAGTTATTAAAAACTCCGAACTTGGGTAAGAAGTCGTTGACTGAAATCAAAGACGTGTTGGCTTCACGTGGTTTGTCTCTTGGCATGCGCCTTGAGAACTGGCCACCAGCCAGCTTAATTGACAACGACTAAGGTCACCTTAGTAATAGATTTACTGAGAAGGGTATAGGTATGCGCCATCGTAAGAGTGGTCGTCAACTAAATCGAAACAGCAGCCATCGTCAGGCAATGTTCCGCAACATGGCAAGCTCTTTAGTGCGTCATGAGATCATCAAGACGACTTTGCCAAAAGCAAAAGAGTTACGTCGCGTTGTTGAGCCGTTGATCACAATGGCAAAACAAGACAGCGTAGCAAATCGTCGTCTGGCGTTCGCACGCACACGTGACAAAGAGGTTGTTGGCAAGCTGTTTAATGAATTAGGCCCGCGTTATGAAGAACGCCCAGGTGGTTACACTCGCATTATGAAGTGTGGCTTCCGTACAGGTGATAACGCTCCAATGGCTTACATTGAATTAGTTGGTCGCCCAGAAGTTGAAGAAGTTGAAGAAGTAGCTGAAGAAGTTACGGAGTAAACCGCTTCGGAAAGTTAAAAAGCCGGCTGACGTACAGCCGGCTTTTTTGTGTCTAATGACCCGTCCTGAAATAAGTTGACAGATCGGAGACTTATTATGGGAAATCCAACCAAATCAATCTCTAAGCGTACTCAACGAGATTACACAATAGCCTTTAAATTAGCCGTTGTAGAGCAGGTAGAAAAAGGCGAGTTGACCTACAAGCAAGCACAAGCTAAATATGGAATACAAGGCAGAAGCACTGTTTTAGTGTGGCTTCGCAAGCATGGGCGGCAAGACTGGTATCGCCCGAGGTTAACACTTATGACTATTTCGAACCCCACCCCAGAGCAACAAATCAAAGAGCTAGAGCGTAAGCTTGAAGACGAGAAAGTTCGTAACCTGGTACTCAATGAAATGATTGATTACATCGATACGACACAAGGAACCCAACTGCGAAAAAAGCTTGTCGACATGGGGTTAGGAAACTCCAGAGCCAAGCTCAAATAAGCTTATCGCAGCTGTGCCGTGTAATGGGAATATCCCGGCAGTCTGTTTATCAAGCTGAAAGCCGCTACCAGGGAAGAGCAGCGGCATTGATGCCAGTTCTCAGGCTGGTTCAAGAGATACGACGCTTTATGCCGAGGCTAGGCACTCGTAAACTGTATTATTTACTTAAGCCTAAGCTAGAAGCAGCCGGCATTAAACTTGGCCGGGATGGCCTTTTTGACTACCTGCGCAATCATAACTTGCTGGTAAAGAAGCCGCGAAATTACCATAAAACTACGGATAGTAAACACTGGATGAAGAAGCATCCTAACCTGCTAAAGGAGCTGGTTGTAAGCCGACCTGAGCAGGTCTTTGTTAGCGACATAACCTATGTCGAAACCGATGCGGGAGTCCATTACTTATCGCTGGTAACAGATGCTTATAGCCGGAAAATCATGGGGCATGACGTCTCCCAAAGCATGACAGCGGCAGATATCGGGCGCGCGCTAAAGCAAGCGACTACAGGACGACTTAGCCAGGACCCGTTAATTCACCACTCCGATAGGGGCAGTCAGTACTGTTCACAGGCGTATCAAACCCAGCTCGCATCCAGCTCGATTACGCCCTCCATGACCGATGGTTATGATTGTTACCAGAATGCGCTTGCGGAACGCATTAACGGAATCCTTAAGCACGAGTTTTTACTAACGAAGTGCAAAACGGGTGAGGAGTTGAAGCGCGCGGTAAGGCAATCGATTGCAATCTATAATGAATACAGGCCGCACCTTAGTTTGGGCATGAAAACCCCAAATGAGGTGCATAAAAAAGCCAGTTGCAAGGTGCAACTGGCTTAGTTAAAACCGTCAACATAATTTAGGACGGGTCA
>NZ_JAMZDE010000005.1 GCF_024159085.1 Idiomarina rhizosphaerae | reverse complement strand
CCACCTGAATCCATTCCGAACTCAGAAGTGAAACACACCAGCGCCGATGGTAGTGTGGGGTTTCCCCATGCGAGAGTAGGTCACCGCCAGACTACCAATAAAACAGCCCTCAGCTCACGCTGGGGGCTTTTTTTATGTTTGTTCATCCGCGCTTGCTCGCCTGTCCATATCCCGCTTTATGCCAAACCTCCTCCGGAGTTTAACTACCGACCACCCCACCTGATGCAGGAGCATCAGGCTACTAAATTCTATTAATTAGATGTTAATCTACTAATAATACGTATTTTCATTCTATAAATATGAACTAATATAAAACTTAGGCAAATCAGGAAAACTTTATGTGGAAAAACACATCAGAGAAGTACGGTTTAACAGCAATATTAATTCATTGGCTGTCGGCTTTAATAGTATTTGGTTTATTTGCTTTAGGCTGGTGGATGCTAACTCTGACCTACTACGACGAGTGGTATCGTCTGGGTCCCTGGTGGCATAAATCGTTTGGTATTACCTTGCTTATCGTAACGGTTTTACGAGTGCTCTGGACTTTAATCAATACTAAGCCTAAACCTTTAGGTAGCAAGTTCGAGCGGTTAGGAGCAAAAGCAGGCCACTTTTTACTTTATTTACTGCTATTCACAGTAATGATTAGCGGTTTTTTGATTTCAACAGCAGATGGTAGTTCTATCAGCGTATTTGACTGGTTCTCGGTACCAGCAGTAATAACCGATTTACCAAAGCAAGAAGATATTGCTGGTGACATACATTGGTATTCAGCGTTGTCTTTAGTGATCCTGGCTGGTGGGCATGGGTTAGCAGCGCTGAAACATCATTTTATTAATAGAGACAGCACACTTATTCGAATGTTTGGAAAAACTAAGAGGAAATCATAATGAAAAAGACATTAATTGCAGCCGCTGTAGCGGGTAGTGCGTTATTTACGTCGGCAGCTATGGCTGAAGACTATAAAATTGATACTGAAGGTCAACACGCCTTTATTGAGTTTAAAATTAGTCACTTAGGCTACAGTTGGTTATACGGCCGTTTTAACGACTTCGAAGGCTCCTTTAGCTATGACGAGAATGCACCGGAGAATGCCTCTGTTAACGTCACAATTGATACCTCCAGCGTTGATACTAACCACGCAGAGCGTGACAAACACTTACGTGGCGATGACTTCTTGAGTGTTTCTGAGCACCCTACTGCAACGTTCAAAAGCACTAAGTATGTTCCGGACGATGACGATAAAGGTGAAGGTACTATGTATGGAGAATTCACCCTTAATGGTGTAACCAAAGAGATAGCTATCGAAGTTGAGCATGTTGGTGCAGGTAAAGATCCATGGGGCGGATTCCGTCGTGGCTTCGAAGGTGAAGTAGACCTAACCTTGGCCGATTACGGAATTGACTATAACTTAGGCCCAACGGCTAAAGAAGTTGAGCTGACGCTGTCAATTGAAGGTATACGTCAATAATTACAGCGCCAACGTTTAACTAGTGAGCTAACGCCTCTTTATAGGCGTTAGCCGCTAGCTGACTATCACCAAGAGCATGATAGGCATTGCCCAATAAGCGGTATACGTGACTGCTCGGTTCAATTTCTGCTAACTTTTTCAAAGCTCGTTGTGCTAACGAGAAATCCTGATTATCCATAGCGATTTGTGCAAGAGCATAAAGGTAATCTCTATTTTCCGGATCTTGTTTCAACTGAGCTTGAACAAACTCCAGCAACTTTTCCGATTTCGCATTAAATAAATGCAAAGAGTTAACGGCAGCCGGTTGCAACTCCCCTCTTTTTAACCCTTTTAAAACCACTCTGGCAGAGACTTCATAATCACCTAAATGCTTTAACGCGGCCGCATAACTCAACCTGATGGTTGCGTCGCTGCGTTGTTTACTGGGAAGGCTACGCCACTCGTTGTACAGCATCTCGTTACTTCTGCGCCCCTCAGCAACAAAGCGTTCAAAATAGACTTGATATTCGAGACGGTCAAATTCCGCTGGAGCAAGGTCGGTTACACGGCGCAACTCTGGCAATAAATCTTTCAGTTGCTGCCAGTTTCCGGATGCTTTAAAGACACGGTACGCTAACTTAAGTACATTTGCAGAGTGTGGTTTAGCCTCTAATAAGCCTCGCATCTCTTTATCCGCTTCTGCCGGGTCTTTTTTTACCAACTGCTCAATGGAAACAAGCTGAAGCAGTGTATCTGCATTATCATAAAATGCCCCTGCTTCATCGTGCCAATAAGTTGCTTTTCCGGCGTCTTTATTGAGGCAGGCGGCAACTGCGGTTAACGCGGCAATGTTGTTGTCAGGAGATTTTTTGTAGGCTTTAGACAGGCTCTCAGTCGCTTTTTCGGGGTTATCATCCAGCAGTTCGCGTATGCCCTGCTGAAAAATGTTCTGAGCTTTACGTTCGCTTCGATTTGCCAACCACTTCCGACCCTGACGGGTTTTGCTAAGCAGCCGGCGCAGTAATGAAACAACAACACTGAGCACAGCAATTGCTACAATAGTAACGACAAACAGGCCGACGACTGTCGTTTCAATCGCTACTCCGGCAAACTGAACTAAAACATAGCCTGCGTTACCTGACGCGAGAGGCCCAATAATGGCTCCCAATATAATGATGACAACCAGAGCGATGATCCATTTCATGAGGCATCTCCCTGCTCAATAGCCTGAGCGATGAAGTCCAGCGATTCAAGTTGCTCTATACTCTGCTGCTCGAAGTCTTCCTGACTCAGCGACTGAATACGCGAAATAATATCCTGTGAAGCTGCACCATCGCCTTTTACCTGCGCAATTAGCTCAGATAACTGTTCCAGGTAGCGTTGCCACAATTCATCATTATTTTTTACAGCCGCCTGTTGAGCCAGAGTAAATAGTAGTTGAATGCGTTCGTTTATTGCTGTGCGCTGGGTCGCACTCAGTAGAGGTTCAGGATCGCTTTCCACGGGTTGAATGCGGATAAAGTTATCAAGGAATGACTGCCAGTTAGCACTCAGGTTCGTTTGCCAGTCATTAACATCGTCACTGACATTCTGAGTGTCAGAACTTAAGCGTTGTTGATTACTGTTTACTTCGTCGGGCAGGTCAGATACGCGTTGTTGCAGACCCACGAGTTGCAGTGCCAGGTCAGTATTATCGGCTTTAACTGCGGCGTTTACTCGTTCAATATCGCCTGCCAGTTTCTCACGGGTGCGAATTGCGTTACGGCTGTCGATACCCGATAGCTGCTGGTCGGCTAGCTTTAGAAGTTGTAGCGCCGCTTTATAGTCGTCCTGACTCCACATCATTCGTGCGGCCGCAGATAAGGTCTGCTTTATTTCTAGTAGACGCCAGTAAGCTGCTTTCTCGGCAGGCGTTTTGCGCATGTCATCGCGTAGATCCTCAATACTTTGACGCACACTAGTTAACTCGCGCTCTAACTGTTGATCGGTGTTACTCAACTTATCTAGCTCGCGAGCCTGAACGGTGCTTTGCAATTGTTGCTCTAAATTAGCAATTGAACGTTCCAGTTGATTAAAGCGCGTTTCAACCGGATCTTCCTGCGGTTGTTCACTAACCTGCTCAGAATCTGCCTTAAATAAACCAGGAAAACGCGTATAGCCCCAGTATGCGGCGGCAACAATAGCAATTAAAACAATAAGCCAGACTAAGCGTTTGAAGAAACGTCCGCTACTTTTCTCCGCGGTTATGGTTTCTTCTTCTGTGCTCTTGTCGCTATTTTGTTCATTACTCTGAACGTTTTCGTTCTCTACTTTATTCTCTTCAGTCATGAGTTTTTCCATCCGCTATTAGCGCATTCATTAATATGCCGTCCGCTGCACTGCCTGTTACTTTGATATTGTCTGATTGTCCGAAAGGAATCAAACCTTTCAGGCGATGACTGGGAACTATCCACTGACTGCTCTCCAGCCAGTTTTGGGCAGAATTTGGCATAGACGACAAAAAGTACCCCAGTTGTTCAGCGCTGGTAACAACAATAGTACCAACTGAGCTTATCCACTGCTGAATCAGTTCAGGGTCGTTCAATGTGAGTTGTTTTCGACGATACACTTCCCAGTAATCGACAGAAGCTCCGCGGGCTCGTATGGCATCCGCCAGTAACTCACGACCGCCTTCTCCGCGAATGATCAACCAGTTCTGTTGCTGCAATTTTTGTAGTTCAGACAATTCTAGCAACCCTTCCGACTGATGTATGAAGGTCGGACAGCTAACTGCTGTGTTTAAATGTCTGCACGCAAAAGAAGCGGTTCCCGGACCTACTGCATAGTATTTAGAAGGAACTCCGGTAAAACCGGCCAGAGCGGCATAATGAGCAGCATTTTTACTGACAATAACAATGCCATCCCAATGCTTTTGTTTAAGCTGGGTCAACTGCTCTTTATTCACAGGCAAAGGCTCTATCTCAATGAAACTGTGGACAAAGCATTCTCTGCCGGTTTCGCGCAGCTGACGAGTAAAGTCGTCCGGACTATTCCCCGGACGCAGCAGTAAAACCGCTTTATGAGTGACTGGATTCACTGTCATAGACTGCGCTCAGAATTTCGGCTGCACCTTGTTTAAGTAATCGCTCAGCAAGCTCTGAACCTAACTCTTCAGCTTTAGACGCCGGGCCACGCACTTCATCACGAAGCACTTTGCCGCCGTCAGGCTCACCAACCAGGCCGCGTAAATAGACTTCATCACCTTCAAGCTCTGCATAAGCTCCAATAGGCACCTGACAGCCGCCATCCAGCCCGCGGTTCATTGCCCGCTCAGCTAACACCCGGGTACGGGTTTCTTGACATTGCAGCGGTGCCAATAAGCCTTTCATTTCTTCGTCATCGCTGCGGCACTCAATACCCAGTGCGCCTTGTCCATTAGCCGGTAATGACTGCTCCACCGGAATAAAGGAGGTAATGCGGTCGCCCAGCTCTAATCGAATTAAGCCTGAGGCGGCCAATATAATGGCATCAAATTCGCCGTCATCCAGTTTGCGTAAACGTGTCTGAACATTGCCGCGTAAATCTTTTATGACTAAATGCGGAAACTGCTCTTTTACCTGGCAGCGGCGGCGCAAACTACAGGTTCCGACTACCGCGCCCTCCGGCAGTTCATTAAGGTTTTTGTAGTTGTTGGATACAAAAGCATCGCGCGGATCTTCGCGCTCACAAATGGTGTGAAGCTCCAGCCCCGGTGGGAACTCAACCGGTAAGTCTTTCATGCTGTGTACGGCAATATCTGCACGGCCTTCCAGCATCGCCACTTCCAGTTCTTTTACGAACAAGCCTTTACCGCCAATTTTTGCCAGCGGGGTATCCAGAATGACATCGCCCTTGGTCGACATAGGAACCAGCTCCACCGACAGGCCCGGATGCAGCTCTTCAAGGCGTTGTTGAATGTGTTCAGCTTGCCATAAAGCCAGCTTGCTTTTGCGTGTTGCAATTCTAACGCGTTGGGTCATTCGTTTTCCTTTACGACGATTAATGACTTTTTAGGTATCTGGTGCGATGATAGGCATCATAGAAACCCAAACGGAATACCTATAGTTTAGCGATGTTTAGTCGAATTGTAATCAAGACGCTGGTGCTATCAGCCATTTTAATGACTTTAGTCGGTTGTGGTCAGAAAGGACCACTGACGCCTGAGCCTATGCCAGAGCAAAATACACCTGCAGAGCCGCCGACGGAAGACACCAAATGAGCGAATTAATTGACTATAAAAATGGTCAGTTTCATATTGAAAACTGCGACGTCGAGAGTCTTATTGAGCGTTTTAGTTCGCCTTTGTATGTTTATTCCAAAGGTCAGATTCTAAAAAACTGGTGTGAGTTTCAGCAATACTGGCCCGCACCTCATAAGCTGTGTTATGCGGTAAAAGCCAATAGCAACTTAGCTATTCTGCAGTTACTGGCCGAGCATGGCGCGGGTTTCGATATTGTTTCAGGTGGCGAGCTTCAGCGCGTACTCATGGCTGGTGGTAAAGCTGGCGACGTGGTCTTTTCCGGTGTAGCGAAGTCAAAAGACGAAATCATTATGGCGCTGGAAGCGGGCATCGGCTGTTTTAATGTAGAGTCTGAGGCGGAGCTTGAGCGTATTCAGGACATTGCTGCAGCCATGGACAAACAGGCGTCGGTTTCCATACGGGTAAATCCTGACGTTGATGCCAAAACGCATCCGTACATTGCCACAGGCATGAAAGCCAACAAGTTTGGCATCAGCATGTCACTGGCTAAACCTGTGTTCCTGCGGGCGCATAACTTACCCAACATTAATCTGATTGGTGCGGACTGCCATATTGGCTCACAAATAATGACAGCCGAACCTTTCCTCGATGCCGCGCAACGCATGTTTAATCTGGTTTCGGAACTGGAAAAAGAGGGTATTAATTTAACGCACCTGGATTTAGGTGGTGGCTTTGGTGTGGCTTACCAACCGGAAGAGCCTTTGGATAAAGCCTTTTATTTAAAAGAGCTGGTTAAGTTAGCCGAGAATTACCCGCAAATTACTATGGTACTGGAGCCCGGTCGTGCGATTACCGCCGATGCCGGCGTTTTGCTAACCACGGTGGAATACATTAAACCCTCAGAAGATAAGAATTTTGTGTTGGTTGATGCCGGTATGAACGACTTAATACGTCCGTCCTTGTACCAGGCCTGGCACGATATTTTACCGGCGCACGAAAATAAGCGCGGCGGCGACCAGCTGAATGATATTGTTGGCCCGGTGTGTGAAACTGGCGACTTTTTCGGACACGCACGGCATTTAAATGTGCAACAGGGCGATGTACTAGCCATTAAACATGCCGGTGCCTATGGTTTTACTATGGCATCTAACTATAACAGTCGTGGCCGCCCGCCCGAGGTTTTGGTCTCGGGTGATAATGCTACACTGATCCGCGAACGTGAAAGCTTTAACGATCTCGTCCGGGGCGAGCACTTGTTACACCAGGAAGGCAAATAAAAATGTTATTACATTTTTCAAAAATGCACGGGCTCGGCAACGACTTTATGGTGGTGGATAACGTCACTCAGAATTTATATGTGAACCCAGATCAAATACGCCGCTGGGCAGACCGGCACACGGGCATTGGTTTTGATCAAATGCTGTTAGTTGAGCCGCCCTACGACCCCGATTTGGATTTTCATTACCGCATTTTTAATGCCGATGGTAGCGAAGTTGCTCAATGTGGCAACGGTGCCCGCTGTTTTGCGAAGTTTGTAAAAGCTAAGAACTTAAGCAATAAGAATCATCTTAAGGTCAGTACCAAAGCCGGAAAAATGGTTTTGCACCTGGAGAAAGACGGTCAAGTGACTGTGGATATGGGCGAACCTTTATTCGAACCGGCAGCGGTGCCGTTTAAGGCGCAAAAAGCAGAGCAGACTTACGTTTTAAGAGTAAAAGAAGAAACGGTTCTTTGTGGTGTTGTGGGTCTTGGCAATCCGCACTGTGTTATCGCCGTGGATAACGTCGATACTGCACCAGTGGAAACCCTCGGAGCTGCCCTTGCAGCGCATGAACGCTTCCCCGAAAGCGTGAATGTAGGCTTTATGCAGAAAGTATCGGCTGATGAAATTAAACTGCGTGTGTTTGAGCGTGGCGTAGGTGAAACCATGGCGTGTGGTAGTGGCGCCTGTGCGGCAGCTGTAGCCGGTATTCAGCAAGGTTTATTAAATGAGCGAGTAAATGTCAGCTTGCCCGGCGGGGACTTAATTATCCGTTGGCAGCAGGGGCAGCCTGTAAAAATGACCGGCCCCGCAGAATTAGTTTACGATGGACAGATGGTGTTATGAGTAGCGAATCGAAGATGATTGCAAATGAACGTTTAGACGACAGCCTGATAAGAGAATACTTACAAGAGAATCCTGATTTTTTCACGAGAAACGATGACTTACTGGCTCAGTTACAGTTTCAACACAGTGAAAAAGGCGCCGTCTCGTTAATTGAACGGCAGCAACAAAAGCTGCGTTTGCGCGTACAGCAGTTGGAAGAAGAAATTACCGAGCTGATGATAAACGCGCGCCGCAATGAAGCTATTTTCTCCGCTTATAGCAACTTATACGTGAGTTTGTTGCGCTGTCGGAGCCTGAGCCAGGTTCTGGATGAACTGCAAAACACCTTTGAGAATGAGCTGGAAATGCCGGCCTTGTCGTTGAAGTTTTTCGACAGCCCGGTGGATTTAGGCGAGCAATACAGCTTTGCGTCCGACACTCACAAAAAGCTACTAAGCAAACGTTTCAATGAAAGTTCTATCTATCTTGGTCGTTTAACTGAGCAAGAGCATAAGCTGTTGTTTCAGGACGAAGAGATAGCTTCTGTGGCACTGCTTCTGTTGGGCGACAACGGTGAGCTAGGTATGCTGGCGGTCGGTAATACTAACGCCAGTCACTTCGAGCCGGCAATGGACAAGTTACTGATCAATCAGCTACAGGCTTTGCTTAGCGCATTGTTACCGGGGCTACTGCAAAACCATGAAGCTGCATGACTGGCAGCAAAAATGGATGCAACAACTGCAGGGAGAGCGGGGGCTAGCTGAGCTAACGCTAAAGAACTATCAGCGCCTTATTGCGGCTGATATCGCGGCTCTTGAACTGCAAAAAATAACGGAACCTAAAGCGCTGCGTGTCCCTGTTATTGAACGGCTTTTAGTTGGCTGGCGGCGTAATGGACTGGGTGAACGCAGTATTGCTTTAAAATTGTCAGCGTGGCGTACCTTCTGCCAGTTCATGGTGGAATCTAACGCAATGGATGACAACCCTGCTATGTCGGTATCGGCACCGAAAATCCCCAAACGTTTACCCAAAAACCTCGATGTGGACAGTATCTCTCATTTGCTGGATTTACCCACAGATGATGACTTAGCCATTCGCGACGCCGCCATGATGGAGCTGCTCTATGCCAGCGGCATTCGTCTTGCGGAGCTGGTGAGCCTTGATCTGGACCACATTGACCACCGTATGATGCAATTACGAGTGACCGGTAAAGGCAGCAAAACGCGCATTGTGCCTTTTGGCCGTTGTGCTGAAAAAGCCTTAAAAAAATGGTTGTCGGTGCGTCAGGCCTGGTTAAATCAAAGGCCTGAGCTGGCGCTTTTTGTGAGTAAAAGGCTACAGCGTATTAGCCCCCGTACCGTGCAGCAGCGTCTGAATTACTGGGGTAAACAACAAGGAGTGGTGGGTGACTTGCACCCGCATAAGTTACGGCATTCGTTTGCCTCTCATATGCTGGAATCCAGTGGTGATTTGCGTGCTGTGCAGGAAATGCTTGGACACGCTAACTTATCCACAACTCAGGTGTATACTCATCTGGACTTTAAGCGTTTAGCCAGTGTTTATGACAGCGCCCACCCGCGCGCCCGGAAAAAATCGACTTAACTTTTATCAAATAAGAGTAACCCGTTATGCAGTTCCACCGCCGCTGGCATTTACCCAAAGTTATCAGTTTTGATTTAGACGACACGCTTTATGACAATGTACCGGTTATGCAACGTACGGAAGAAGTTGCGCACAGCTATATTGCAGAACAATACCCGCAAACTGCTGAGTGGGACATGCATCACTGGCGCCGCTTCCGTGATGAGGTGAGCCGTACGGATGAAACTCTCGCCAGCGATATGACTAAACTGCGCCTGAAAACCCTGGAACTGGGGTTAGAGAAATTCGGTGTGGATGATTCGGCACGGGCAGCGAACACCATTATGGATGTGTTTTTGTCCGAGCGTAGTAACTTTGAAGTGCCACAAGACAGTATAAAATTATTGGAGGCCCTGTCGCAGCGTTACAAATTAATTGCGCTGAGTAATGGCAATGTTAATGCGGATAAAATTGGTCTGGCTAAGTACTTCGAGCTGGTGATTCAGCCCGGAGAAGGCATTCGCGGCAAACCCCTGCCCGATATGTTCGCCGCCGCTGAACGAAAACTGCCCGAATGGCAACCGCATGAGTTCTTACATGTGGGAGATCATCCATATTCCGATATTCTTGGCGCGCAGCGTCATGGCTGGCAGTCCGCCTGGCTAACTTCAGGGCTGGGCACGCAAAAGCATATGTCTGTTTTGCCGACAGTGACTTTGCACAATCTGAATCAGCTACAGCAGCTCTTACTGGATTAAAACACGTAAACAACTACTGGTTGCTTATACAGTGATGCACTATTACACTGACGCCATAACGTAATACAGTTCTTACTAATGATTTAGGTGACCGCTAATGAGTACACACCCGCTTCTGGCAGATTTAAACGAACGACAGCAGCAGGCCGTATCTGCAACCGACGGTCACATGCTGGTTCTGGCCGGAGCCGGTAGTGGTAAAACCCGTGTGTTGGTGCATCGCATTGCCTGGCTTATTCAGGAACGGCAGTATTCGCCCTTTAGTATTCTGGCCGTTACCTTTACCAATAAGGCAGCTGCCGAAATGCGCGGACGGGTTGAGCAACTGGTAGGCAGCTCGGTGCGCGGTATGTGGATTGGTACCTTCCATGGTCTGGCGCATCGTTTATTGCGTGCGCATTATATGGACGTTGGCCTGCCGCAAAACTTTCAGATAATTGACAGCGACGATCAGCAACGGCTTATTAAGCGTTTAATTAAAAGCTTAAATCTGGATGACAAACGCTGGCCAGCAAAACAGGCACAGTGGTACATCAATGGTAAAAAAGACGAAGGTCTGCGCCCGCAGCATATCGAAACCTACGACCCTACAGAGCAAACCTTAAAAGAAATCTATACTTTGTATCAGGAGAGCTGTGACCGAGCCGGCCTGGTGGATTTTGCCGAGTTGCTGCTGCGCGCACACGAGTTACTGCGTAATAACCGCATTGTCCGCGAGCACTATCAGAACCGTTTTCGCCATATTCTGGTCGACGAGTTTCAGGACACCAACTCCATCCAATACGCCTGGATCCGATTATTGGCTGGTAGCCAGAACAGCGTGACCATTGTCGGTGACGATGATCAGTCTATTTATGGCTGGCGCGGTGCCAAAGTCGAGAATATTCATCAGTTTTTATCGGACTTTGAAGGCTCTGAGACTATCCGTCTGGAGCAAAACTATCGCTCTACCAGCACCATTTTGCGAGCCGCAAACTCGGTTATTTCCAATAACTCGGGGCGTCTGGGTAAAGACTTATGGACTGACGGTAACGACGGCGAGCCGATAAGCCTGTATGCGGGCTTCAACGAAATGGATGAAGCCCGCTATATTGTGGCGCGAATTGAAGAATGGCGTGATCAGGGTGGTTCGCTACAGGACTCGGCTATTTTATACCGAAGTAACGCACAATCACGTATTTTAGAGGAAGCGTTGCTGCATGCGCGCGTTCCGTATCGTATTTATGGCGGCTTGCGCTTTTTCGACCGTCAGGAAATAAAAGACGCACTAGCGTACTTGCGAATTCTCGGCAACCGCGACGATGACGCCGCCATTGAACGAGTGATCAATACACCAACGCGAGGCATTGGTAACCGTACTATGGATATGATCCGCCAGGCTGCCCGAGAACGTGAAGAGTCCTTATGGCAGGCGGCAAAATATATGGTCAACGAAAAGCAGCTAGCCGGGCGGGCGCGTAACGCAGTGGGTTCGTTTCTGGACTTTATCGAGAGTTTAGACGACGAAACCGAAGAGTTTTCGTTAGGTCGCCTGAGCGATGAAGTGATTAAGAAAAGCGGGCTGATGGCCATGTACGAGGCCGAAAAAGGCGAAAAAGCGGAAACCCGGGTCGAAAACTTGAAAGAGCTGGTCACCGCCTGCGAAAACTTCACTCTGGATGACGCCGAAGAAGATATGACACCGTTGAATGCGTTTCTGGCACACGCTTCGCTAGAAGCTGGTGAAGAACAGGCTGATGAGTATCAGGATGCGGTACAGCTGATGACATTGCACAGTGCTAAAGGTCTGGAATTTCCCTTAGTGTTTATGACCGGTGTGGAAGAAGGCCTGTTCCCGTCTCAGCAGTCCATGGATGAACCCGGAAGGCTGGAAGAAGAGCGTCGCCTTTGCTACGTCGGTATGACCCGGGCAATGGAAAAGTTAGTGCTTACTTATGCCGAGCAGCGCCGTATTTACGGTCAGGAGTTGTTCCATAAAGTCAGTCGCTTTATCAGTGAAATACCGGCGGATACTCTGCATCAAGTACGGCTGCAAACTAAAGTTGAAAACCCTAACAGTTACGGTCGCTTCAACAATGCCGCCAGCCACGAAAGCTTTGAGCAAACCGGTTATTCATTAGGCCAGCGCGTGCGTCATCCTAAGTTTGGCGAGGGTACTGTGCTGAACTATGAAGGTACCGGTCCGCAATCCAGAATTCAGATTAACTTCGACAATGTCGGCAGCAAGTGGCTGGTTGTTGCTTATGCACGACTGGATCCCGTTTTCTGAAGTGTAAAGAGGTGATCAAAAACCGCATTCTTCGACTACCCTTAAGGTACATACATACAATGTCGGAGGCATTTTATGAAACGCTCTGCAAATGCACAGTGGAAAGGTAGTATAAAAGAAGGTTCAGGCGTTGTTTCAACGCAAAGCGGTGTTTTAGACAGCACCCAATACTCATTTAAGAGCCGCTTTGAAGAAGGTAAGGGCACCAACCCGGAAGAGCTTCTGGGCGCGGCACACGCAGGCTGCTACGCCATGGCGTTTTCGTTAATGCTGGGTGAATCTGGCTATGAGCCGGAGAGTATTGATGCCAAAGCCGAAGTGTCGTTAGAAGAAGATGGCGATGGCTTCAGTATCGCTAAAATTCATCTGAAGGTGAAAGCCAGTATACCGGATATTGACGACGATAAATTCCAGAAATTGGCTGAAAAAGCAAAAGACGGTTGTCCTGTCAGCAAAGTGCTGAAGGCTGAGATCTCAATGGATGCCAGCCTCAGCTGAAGCTAACTTCTTCTTCGCTTTACGATCACGCTGGCGCTGTATAATAGAATCGAAACTGTACAGTGCCAGCGCACTCCAGATAATAATGAAAGTGACCAGCTTACTTTCTTCCAAAGGCTCACCGTAAACCACTACCGCCAAAGCAAACATTAATGTTGGAGCTATATACTGGAAAAAGCCCAGCGTGGCGTAGCGCAGGCGCTGTGCCGCTGCGGTAAAACACAGCAGTGGGATGGTTGTGACCAGCCCGGCGGCAACGAGCAACAGGTTTAACGTCCACGGGTTAGCGGTTAAATCACTGCTGGCTGATTCGGCAAACACAAATAGATAAATGAGCATTACCGGGAATAGAATCGCGGTTTCCAGCCAAAGTCCGCTAATAGAGTCTACCGGCAGACGTTTTCGAATGGCGCCGTAAATGGCAAAACTAGACGCTAAAGCCAAAGCCACCCAGGGTACTGAGCCAAAGGTCACAATCTGGATGGTAACGCCCACCACGGCCATGCCAATGGCAACTAATTGCAGGCGACGCATACGTTCGGCAAAAAACACCATTCCGATAGCCACATTCAATAGCGGGTTAATGTAGTAGCCGAGGCTGGCATCCAGCATGTGATTGCTGTTGACGGCCCAAATAAACAAAAACCAGTTACCGCCCAGCAGGCAAGTAGCCAGGGTTAGGCGCAGTACTAATTTGCGGCTTTTCAGAATAGGGCGAATGCGATCCAGTCGCTTCATGGCAACTATTAGTACAAACACCATCAAAAATGCCCAAATAATTCGATGGGAGAGTATTTCTAGCGCAGGTACTTGTTTCACCAGCTTGAAGTAAACCGGTGCTATGCCCCAAAAAGTATAGGCAGCAAGTGCGAAGAAAACGCCTTGCCGCGCCCGAACGGCGTCATCGGACATGTCTCTAGAATCCTTTTTTATCAGCGTTAGCCGACCAGATAAGTCCCGGTTCCGAACGCTATGTGCGTGCCTTCTTCGTTGTGCAACTCCATCCGCGCCACCGCTACTTTATTGCCTGAGCGGATAATGGTTGCGCTGGCTATGAACTCGTTACCGCGTCCCGGACGAAGATAATCAACCCGAAGGTCAATAGTACCACAACGGCTCAGACGCTCCATTAAATAAGCTTCAGTAGGAGACTCCAGCCTGTCGACCATGCCGGCTATAGCGACCAGTCCTCCGGCGGTATCCAGGGCTGTTGCGGTAACCCCGCCGTGCAACATACGCTGTGGTACATTGCCCATAAGCTGGTCTTGCCATTTAAACCGAATTTCACCACGCGCAGGGTTAAACTCTGTAATTTCCAAGCCAAGCAGTGCCTGGAACGGAACCTGAGTGTTCATAAACTCGGAAACTTTTGTCAGTATTGTTTGTGTATCCATTTTCGGCATGGTGATTAGCGGACAGGACGCTTACAATAAGAGCATGTTACTCGGGAAGTCAATATAACCATGCACAGCAGTACGGCCGAAAAAACACAATTTGATCCGCTTAAGCAGCAGCTTGAATCTATCTTTGGCTATCATCAGTTTCGTGATGGACAGCAGGATATTATGCAGGCCGCTATGCAGGGGCGTGACTCTCTGGTGCTGATGCCAACCGGCGGCGGTAAGTCGCTATGCTATCAGTTGCCGGCTATTTGTGGTGACGGCCTTACTCTGGTGATTTCGCCATTGCTGTCGCTAATGCAGGATCAGGTCGAGGCACTTAAAGCTCTGGATATTTCAGCGGCAACCCTGCATTCGGGCGTGTCGTCGCAGGAATCGATGGCAACATTTCAGGGTTTGCAGAACGGTGACATTAAGCTTTTGTATGTGAGTCCTGAGCGGGTTTTGCAGCCGTCTTTTATTGAACGCCTGCAGTCATTAAATCTCAATTTTATTGCGGTGGACGAAGCGCACTGTATTAGCCAGTGGGGGCACGACTTCCGGCCTGAATACGGCAAACTCGGGGTACTGCGTAATTATTTGCCGAATGTGCCTTTTATGGCATTAACCGCGACCGCGGACTCTGCCACTCAGCACGATATTATCGAACGGCTGTGTCTGCGCGAGCCTTTGGTACATCGCAGCTCGTTCGACCGCCCCAATATTCGTTATGTGGTGCAGGAAAAGTACAAGCCGCTGAAGCAGGTTCGTGACTACGTTAAAAAGCAAAAAGGTGCCGCTGGTATTATTTATTGTGGCAGCCGAAAAAAAACCGAAGAGCTGTCGGAAAGTCTGCAGCAAGCCGGAGTGCGTGCAGCGCCCTACCACGCCGGTATTGAGCACCAGATAAAGGAAAGTACTCTGCGCCAGTTTCTGCGTGACGACATCGACGTTGTTGTTGCGACGGTGGCCTTTGGTATGGGTATTAATAAGCCCAACATTCGTTTTGTTATTCATTTTGATATTCCCCGCAGCGTTGAATCTTACTATCAGGAAACAGGGCGTGCCGGGCGCGATGGTCTGCCAGCCGAGGCAGTAATGCTTTATGACCCCCGCGACGCGCAGTGGATAAGGCGGATGATAGAAGATCAGGAGAATGAGCAGCGGCGTCTGGTCGAGGCGCAAAAGTTTTCAGCTATGCAGGCCATGGCTGAAGCGCAAACTTGCCGACGACTGGTTGTGCTTAACTATTTTAATGAGTACTCCGATAAAGAATGTGGAAACTGCGATTTGTGTCTGGACCCGCCGCAGCGCTACGACGGTCTGGAGGACGCCCAAAAAGCATTGAGCTGCGTGTACCGCGTAGGTCAGCAGTTTGGTATTAACCACGTGGTTGAGGTTTTGCGCGGTTCAAAAGCTCAGCGTGTTCTCGAGCTGGGACACGACCAGTTGAGCACTTACGGTTTAGGTAAGTCGGAAACCCAGGAGCACTGGTTTTCGGTATTACGACAGCTAATTCACCGTGGACTTATTCTGCAGGACATTCGGCGTTTTGCAGCTTTGCAACTGACTGACGCCGCGCGTCCGGTTTTAAAAGGCGAAGTGCCGTTGGAGCTGGCTAAGCCGCGAATAGAATTAACCGCAACCAAAACCCGAATTACCGACCGGGGTGACTATAATAAAATTTTATTCCGGCGTTTACGCAAGTTGCGTAAAGACATTGCTGACCGTGATCAGGTGCCGCCTTTTGTGGTGTTCAGTGACGCAGCACTAGTAGAAATGTGTGTGCACTATCCCACAACAGCAAAAGATATGTTAGAAATCAATGGTGTTGGGGAAGTGAAACTGGCACGTTATGGCAATGAGTTTATGCAGGCCGTGGAAGCTTTCTTGTCCGGGGCCAGCGAGCGACAATTATTTAACGGGTAAATAGTAACAATGGAAGACAACGTCATTACGCTAAAAAGTACACCACCGGAAGCTGACCATGAGCTTTGGGTAACCGAACTTTGTGAGCGTATTGGTGCTACTATCCGCGAAAAAGAATGGGCTGCCGACCAGTTTTGCTGGCGTTTGAGTATTAACCAGCGGCACTGGCTGCTGTTCTACTCGGAAATTTGCGATGCCGTCTGGTTACAAGCTTTGGAAGAACCCGAGGCTGCAGTAGAAGCACGTCTGGTGGAGCATGGTTATGTTTAACTATTTGTTTGCCGGAATACTGTTAGCGTTAACTCTGATACCACCGGCTTTTGCTCAGGACCCTCTGACCGTTTCCCCGCAAAGCTCGCGCCTAATGCTGAATGAACATTTCAATTACCGGGTGGTCAACGCCAATCTGCAAGTTGAGAGCATTGCTATTAATGAACCGCAGCGCTGGTTAAGCTCTGAGGAGTTGCAGGATCATAATTACGCCGGTGAACGACCCAATGTCTGGGGCGTGGTTCCTTTGTTTAATCGCAGTAACGCGCCGCTTACTCTTCACCTGCATTTCGGCGACCCTTACCTGGAGCAAGTTGGGGTTTATTTGCTGGATAAAAATGGGCAAATAGAAAGCAGCAACATCAGTCGGTTTTCCACCCCGCTATTACAGCGTAATTATTTGTCTCATGAGCAAATTTTGCCGGTAACCTTACCAGCTAACAAAATTGTCTGGTTGGCGGTGTCGGTGCAGCAATGGCCGGAGCAAATGCCGTCTATAGGTCTGTGGCAGCCGGGCGACCTGCAGTTGCGCCTACAGCAGCAACAAACAGCTTTGGGGGTTAACGCCGGTATTCTTATTCTGCTGGCTTTAGCAGCGGCTGTTTCAGCGCGGTTGTTCGGTAGTCGTTTGTTAATTTCCTTTGGCGGCCTGACATTAACTTTTACCCTCGCACTGTTATCACACAGCGGTATCTGGATTACTTACTTCACACCATACTCGCCGGACATTGCTGCGGAGCTTAAGGTGTATATAAGCCAGCTCCTGGTTCTGGCTCTTAGTTGGTTTATATGGGAATGGTCGCGTTTTCGCTTCAAATTCTCCCGGTTCAACCGTATTGGTTATGCGGTAATGATGGCGGCTATTGCGCTGACAATTTTGCTGCCGTGGTTATCAGAGCCCTGGCGGTTGGCCTCTGTATCCTGGCAAATTAATGCGCTACTGCTCTGGGGCGGAGTGGTTATTGGCCGTAGCCTGCAGAAACAGCCCGTGGCGGGTCATAAATGGCAAACGGTGTTGATGGTTTTCACCATTATATCCGCCTGGTTGTTGGTTTCACCACGCTATAACCCAATATGGGAAGGGCTTTCCGGGTTATTGTTGTACAGCGGCCTGACGTTAGTCACAACCATGTTTTTGCTGGCGCTTGAGCGTTACCGATTTAGTCGCCTGGTACAGCGCATTAGCAATTTAAAACGTAACCGCAAAATTTTAAGACGACGTTTATGGCGTATTTTAAAACGAACCGGAGAAGGTTGGTTCAAGGTTAACCCCGACGGCAGTCTCAAACAGGTTAACCGGCAAATGATGAAAATTCTGGCGGCTCACTCTCTGAAACAGATTCAGATGCACTGGCCAAAAGGTTTTAGTATTGAAGGGCAGCGCCAACTGGTTTCTATTGAGCGGCTTGATGGTCGTAAAGTGTGGCTCGATATTGAATTGTTTCCTGACAATACCGGACGTATGGCCGATGTAACGAAACGTATGGAAGCAGAAGTTCATCTTAACTTTCTGGCACATCACGATGCCGTAACGGGTCTGTTAAACGTGCGCGAGTTTCGACGCCTGCTACAATCTCGTCTGGATAGAAAAAAGACAACCAGCGTTACCATTATTCGTCTTAATGGTTTGCAGATTATTGCGGATCAAGCCGGCGCTGACGGTCGTGATCAGGCCATACTACAGCTGACATTATCCTTGCAGCAAAAAGCACCTAAAAGCGCACGTGTCGCACGCATAAGTGAAGCAGAAATTGCGTTGCTGACGAACGAAGATGAACAAGCGGCGTTTGCCCAAGCGCATCGTTTACTGCAAGTGTGCAGAGAGTTTCGTTTTAGTAGTGAAAAACGTATTTTTCAGCTGACAGGTCACGCCGGTATTGCTTACAGTCACGGCGAAAGTCTGGCCTCCAGCACTCTTATGCGGCAGGCTCGGGAAGCCGTGCAGCTGGCAATGCAGCAGGGTGACTATCGAGTTCATTCGCACAGCGAAGCCGATCAGAAACGCTTGATTGGGCAAGCTGAGGAAGAGTGGGAAGCGCGGCTGAAAAAAGCGTTACGGGAAGAAAACTGGCAGTTGTTTGCGCAACCACTGGTCAGTGCCGCAAAAAGTGAAGATAAGCATTGCTTCGAGTTACTGCTGCGACTGCCGGGTAACGAAAGCGACGAGGCTATTGCTCCGCAGCAGTTTTTACGAGCAGCTCTTAATGCCGGCGTTATGGGTAAAGCTGACCGCTGGCTGGTCAGGGAAGTTATTGAACATTTTAATGAACAACCCTTTGAGGCTAATCGTACCTGGCGCTGCCATATCAATTTGTCCGCACAAAGCCTCGAAGATGTCGACTTTATTCGCTTTATAGAACAAAGCCTGAAGCATTCTATATTACAGCCGGAGCAACTGGTGTTTGAGGTGGCAGAGCCTGATGCCGACAAGTACTTTGATGAAACTTACCGTCTGTTCAGAGAGCTTAAGGATTTAGGCATTGGTACTGCTTTAGATCAGTTTGGTACCGGCTTCAATTCGTTCCGGCTTATGCGACAGCTGCCATTAACGCAAATTAAAGTTAATAGGTTTTGGGTTCAGGACATGCTGGTAGATGCGGTTGATGCGGAACTGGTCGCCAGTTGTGCGCGCATTGCTAAGGTTCTTGATATTGAGGTATGTGCAGTGGGTGTGGAAAGTGACGAGGCGCGTATTAAGCTCACTCAGCTGGGCGTAGACTATATCCAGGGGTTCGTCTGTGGGCACCCAGTAGAGTGGCAACGTCAGGAAAAACAGGGCGGCTAATTGCCGCCCCTCATCCAGTGCTTAAGTTTAAGCAGCACTTTCCTTACTTTTAGAACGATCTTCCAGCAGGTCTTTAGTTGAGCTGCCAATGTTGATACGTTTCGGCTTCTTGGCTTCAGGAATGTTTTTCACCAAGCCGACCGTTAACAGACCGTTCTTTAAGGCTGCGCCGGTGACTTCAATGTGTTCAGCTAAACTGAACTTACGTTCGAAGGCACGGTTTGCAATGCCGCGGTGCAGATATTCGCGTTTTTCGTTTTCTTCGGCTTTTTTGCCGGTCACACGAAGCACGCCGTTCTCTACTTCAATTTCCAGATCATCCTCTTCAAAACCTGCAACCGCCAGCGTAATGGCGTACTGGTTTTCTGCTACCAGTTCAATATTGTAGGGAGGATATCCGGTTGCACCAGTATCTGAGCGTAGCGCCGAATCCAGCAAAGATGCCATACGGTCAAAACCTACACTGCTACGATATAGAGGGCTTAAGTCGATAGTTGCCATAGTCATTCTCCTTTGAAGCAATAACTTTAAAATGTTTAATTAAATGACACACCATGTGTCGGTTAAGGCGGCTCTCTCAGAGACACCGACCTTAACTTCTATATGTGTACTGCTCAATTTGGTTTCAAGAGTCGGGTTGCAAAATTTTTCATTGGACTCTGCTTCAAGGCACTCTATTATCGGTGCTAAGCAATACTTTATTTATCTGTGAAAAGGACGCTCAGAATGGCCGAAGAGCCAGAAAAAACGTGGCAATGGGTGACAGTCGATGACTATGAAAAACCCGCCGTGCCCACCACGATAAAAATAAAAAAGTGGTGGAAAAAATTTGTTCGCTGGATAACACCAGAACAAGAACAGGAGGGTGAGAAAGAGCAATCGCAAGTACTGGAACTAAGTTTTGATACTGCTGCAGAAGCTCTGGATGACTGCTTTTCTGATTGGTTAAATGACGATGACGATAGCAGCTTACGCTGGATTATTGCGCCACCTCACTCTGGTGTTGAGGAAGCCGTACAAAAGTGGGCTGAGAAGCATAGTCTGCGGGAAATGAGCCTGCCCGACAGAAAGTCACTTTGCGACCCAGCTGATTCTCCTATGCCGGAGCTTTCGCCTAAGTCCGATGATAATAAACCCTGGATAATGCCTCAGTTAGCACACAGCTTTCTGCGCCAGACGAACGGTTTGCGCTGGGTGCGGGAATTCTTCTCTCAGGTACTGTCCGGTGAAGCTGGTAAAGGCGTTATTGTTTGTGACAGTTGGGCCTGGGCTTTTCTGGAAAAAGTCTGGCCGGTGCCGGTAAATCAGTTATGGACATTGCAGGGGCTGGATCAAAACGCCCTTGAGCAGCTCGGGCTGGCTCGCGGAGACGGGCGTTTACGGGCTTTAGCTGCATTAAGCCGGGGCAATGCCGGCGTCGCTGCGGCCTATTCAGACCGTTACCAACGTGGCAGCGAAAAGGCCTTTGAAACACCGGCGTTACCCTCAGAGATAAATGATGCCACTGCTTTTGTCTGTTATGCCCTGTTGCTTCACCGGGGCATGAGTAAAACGCAGTTAGTGCAGGTATTGCCGATAGTTTCAGGCAGCCAGCTTGAAATTCAGTTACAGGTACTTAAACAACGCGGCCTGATTGAGCTTGAGCAAGAACTTTGGTACGTCACTCCGCGAGGCTACCCGGTTGTCCGTGAGTTACTCATGTCCCGGGGTTTTTGGTTAGACCGGTTTTAACGGCGCGAGCTTAGGAGACAGGAATGGAAACAGGTTCAGTAAAAGACGTTACCGGACTATTTAAATCACTGGACGGCTTTGCCATTTTTGAAATCGTTGTGATTTTTGCCCTGGCACTGGCAGTTGTTTGGCTTACTCAGCGCGTTTTACCCTGGGTAGCGGCGCATTTACACGGTAAAAGGCGGTTATACACTTTGGCTATGGTGCCAATGATCCGCATAGTGGTTCTGGTTATTGCGCTGGTTATGATTATTCCGCGTATTATTGAGCCCACTTTGCAAAATATGGTGGCAACACTGGGTGCTGCCGGTCTGGCAATAGGTTTTGCGTTAAAAGATTACGTCAGCAGCTTAATTGCCGGAGTGGTGGCTATTCATGAAATGCCCTACCGTCCGGGGGACTGGATAGAAGTGGATGGCTGCTATGGCGAGGTGACACATATTGGCATGCGCACAGTTGAACTGGTTACTAATGATGACACCGTTATTTGGGTGCCACATTTAAAACTCTGGGATAACTTAATCCATAACGCCAACAACGGTGGCCCCAGTTTAATGTGTATTGCCGAGTTTTATACTCAGCCGGAAGCCGACGCCTATCAAATTCGCGACGCGCTTGAAGAAGTAGCCTTGACTAGCCCTTATCTGCAACTAGGTAAGCCCATAGCCGTTACTGCCGCAGAGCAGCCCTGGGGCACAAAGTATCGCTTAAAAGCCTACCCGATAGACCCCAGGCAGCAGTTTCAGTTTATTACTGACATGACCGCCCGGGGCAAAAAACGGTTAATGGAACTGGACGTACGCTTCGCCAAAATAGAATCGGACGAAGCGTACGAGCTAACTCATTAAGCTTCTTCCGCTAAAAAGCCACCGGACTGATGACGCCATAGCTTGGCGTAGAGACCATCCTGAGCAAGCAGCTGTTCGTGGCTGCCCTGCTCTATAATCTGACCCTGATCCATTACCACCAGCTTGTCCATAGCAGCAATAGTGGATAAGCGGTGGGCAATAGCGATAACGGTTTTGCCCTGCATGAGTTTATACAGGTTTTCCTGAATGGCGTTTTCTACTTCCGAATCCAGCGCTGAGGTTGCTTCGTCCAGAATCAGAATGGGCGCATCTTTTAACATGACACGGGCAATGGCAATTCGCTGGCGCTGACCGCCTGAAAGTTTCACACCGCGTTCGCCGACATGGGCATCCAGACCGGTGCGACCTTTGCTGTCACTTAAGTCCGCAATAAACTCCTCGCAATGCGCCTGCCGTATTGCCTTCATTAAGTCCTCTTCACTGGCGTCGGGGCGTCCGTACAAAATATTGTCGCGTACTGAGCGGTGCAGCAATGAAGTGTCCTGAGTTACCATGCCAATGTTGGCGCGCAAACTGTCCTGCTGCACTTTATGAATGGGTTTATCATCAATACGAACTTCGCCGCCCTCAACGTCGTAGAAGCGTAACAGCAAATTCACCAGCGTGGATTTACCCGCCCCGGAGCGTCCGACAATACCGACCTTTTCTCCCGGTTTAATGTGCAGATTAAAGTCATCCATAACACCGTGGCCTTTGCCATAATGGAAGCGAACATGGTCAAAATTAATGTCGCCGGAAGTCACATTTAAAGCCGGGGCGTCAGGTTCATCGACAATGCGCTGTGGTACAGCAATTGAGCCAATACCGTCCTGAACGGTACCAATGCTTTCAAACAGGGTCGACATCTGCCACATGACCATTTGCGACATACCAAACAAGCGCAGAACCAGACCAATAACGACAGCAACAGCGCCTAAAGTCACAGCATTATCCATCCACAGCACAATGGCGGTGGCGGCAGAGCCGAACAACAGTGCGCAGTTTATAAAGTAGAGAAAGCCGTAAAGCTGGGTAACCAGGCGCATTTGCTTATGCACTGTGCCCAAAAAAGTGTCCATGCCCTCGTGCGCAAACTCGGCCTCGCGCAGTGAGTGTGAGAACAATTTAACGGTTTGAATATTGGTATAAGAGTCGACAATGCGTCCGGTCATATTAGAGCGGGCGTCAGCTTGCTCGGCTGATATTTTACCCAGTTTAGGAACAAAGTAGCGTAACAACAGAGCGTATAAGATAAGCCAGCAAGCCAGTGGCAGCATCATGCGCCAGTCCGCACTACCAATAATGACAAACATCCCTAAAAAGTAGACGGCAACGTAGTTTACAACCTCAATAAAGGTCATGATGCACTGACGCAGCGCGAGTGAGGTTTGCATTAATTTGGTGGCGACACGGCCGGCAAACTCGTCCTGATAGTAACTCATGGACTGCTTCATCAGGTAGCGGTGCCCCAGCCAGCGAATGCGCATGGGGAAGTTACCCAGCAACGTCTGGTGGGTTAGCATAGAATGAAACCAGACCAGTAAGGGAAGACCGATTAAAACCATCGCGCTCATTCCAAGCAATGGCCAGAACTGATCGTTTAATAAGGTTTCTTTATCCTGCGCTGCCAGCCAGTCGACAATTTGCCCTAAAAAGCCAAACAACCAGACTTCGGCAATGGCAATAGCGGCCATAAGAGCTGCAGTGACCGCAATAAAAGGGGTAGCTCCTTTGGTGAAATGCCAGCAGAATGCAAAAAATCCGGTAGGAGCCTGAGTCGGTTCCTCCGTAGGAAAAGGGTTTAATCGGCGCTCAAACCAGGAAAACATTGCTTCACTCCTTGAGATACATCAAGCTAAAGGATATCAGGTTCACCGCCGTTCATCTTGTAAAAAACGGACACATGAACAATAATGATAACTATTAACAATAAATGAGGTTTTTATGAAACTTTTGTCCATGATGGCTGCAGGCGCGGCACTGCTTTTTAACGTAGCGGCAATGGCCGACGACGATGAGCAGCGATACGAACATTTTAAACCAGAGCCAGCCGAGAATCTGGAACAGGCTATTATGAACCTGAACGAGTATAACGCGAAACTGCAGGAAATCGTGAATGGCGATTTAACTGCACAGGACATGGCTAAAGTTCATGAACTGACCTACACACTAGAAGTGGCGCTGGCGCGTTTAAGCAAAGAACTGGATATTGCAGCGAATTCGCTGGAAGAAGTGCATCTGGGTTCTGAGCAAATGAATAAACAGCGCGTTAAAGGCTTTGGTAAAAGCTATTTAGACACGCTGAATCATGTGTTGGGCGAGCACCGAAAACACCACAACGACGACCACAAAAAGCACCATTAATACCTTAGAGTGTTTCCAAAAACGCCTTAAAGTGTCGCAGCCAAAAACTCTGTGGTTGCGACATGGCGTTTCTTCCAATTGAAATTTCGCAAATAGCTTGGTCGTCTATTTCAGCTCTTGGAAGCGGTAGTAATACAACCCCAGTATTGCTGGCGTAATCCGTTATTTTTTCACTGAGCTCATTGGCTTTTAAAGCAAAATGCAGATGAAACATGGCCACTTGCGGTGTTTCTGGGTTAACTCGTACACCACTCAATGTGTTAAGTGCTTCGCCAAGTGCGCGGGCGTAATTTACGGCTTCCGGCATAATTGGCAGGTTTTCCTTTAGGCCGTGGCGGGCAGACAACACCTGAGGGTATTGAGTAATAATATTGCCGCCAGCACGGCGAGCCCAGACTTTGGCTTGCTCTATGAAACCCTCCGAGCCTGCCAGAATGGCTCCTGAAATGCCGCCTAAATCTTTATAAAAACTGACATAAACCGAGTCAAATAACTCACAGATTTCGGGCAGTGAACAGTCATAAGCGCCCGGCACCTGCCATAAGCGCGCCCCATCCAGATGCATCGCAATATTGTGTTGTCGTGCCCACTGAGACTGCATGACTAAGTCGTCCCAATCGGGCAGTTGTCCGCCAATTTCGCGCATGGGCAGTTCCAGTAGCACGCTCGCCAAATCATCCGTTTGCACCGACTTGAGGTCGTTAAGCGTTATGGGGTTATCGGCAAAACCCGTGGTGGTGCCGTTGAGCTTCCATAAAGCTTCAAAGCCCATGTGTTCGTGCAACATTAAATGCGAGGTTGGGTGCAAAGCTACGCCGTTGCGCTGGCGGTCATCTGCGTGCACGCGCAAAGCCAAAGGCTGTGCCAGAGTGCCGGTTGGCATAAACAACGCTGCGGGTTTGCCTAATAACTCTGCTACTTCGTCTTCAAAGTCATTAATAAGCGAACCGCTGCCATAAACGTCTCTTTTCTCATTCGGTTGCAGTTGTTCCGCAAGCTGCCTCAGTTCGTCGGCCATTGAGTTCTGCGGTTGCCGCAAAAGCGACGCGCTGGCTTGTTCAACGGCGTGTTGGTATGCCTGTTTGGTTTTTTCACTAATTGAGACTGACATGCTGCACCTATTTTGAGTGGACTTTACCGCCAATAATTTTGTAAGCAGGGGTGCCGCGTATCATGGTTTCGCGTGCGAACTCCTGCCCACAGCCTGGGCAATGGCATGGTTTGGTGGTGTGGTCTTCAACAATCCGCTCAATAAAGCATTTCACTAAAGCGCCTTTACCACCTTTGCGATATTTAAATATGGGCGTTTTGCACTGCAGACAAGAAATCTGCACGGTGCGTACCGGCCCTTTCTTGTTGGGTTTCGCCATAAAACAGTCGGTTACAATTTAAGCATTTCCAATAGTGTAACAAGCACGCTATAGTTTTTCTTCCTGTATCAAAAGAAGAATAAAGGACACTGCTATGCGTTATTCCATTGTCGCCCTGGCTGTTTTGGGCTTATTAACGGCTTGTGGGCAACCGCAAGAGAATAATTCCGGCCAAAATTCTCAAACGGCTGCTGAGCAACCCAAACAGACAGAGCAAAGCTCGCAATCTGAAACCGAACGTCTGAATCAGTGGTTTGAGGAAAAGTACGAAGAACAACTTCAGCAAAGCCCTATTCAAATGACCTTCCTGGGCCGCAAAGATCGCTACGGCGACATTGACGATATGACCGTAGCCGCAGAGAAAAAGCAGTTAGAGTGGCTGGAAGGAACTGTTGAAGAGCTTAAAGCCAACTTTGACTACGACAAATTAAACCTTGAAGCTCAGACTTCTTACGATGTTTGGGTCTATCAGTACGAGCAGGCCAAGCGTAATGCCGAATTCCGCGGCATGGATTACGTGTTTGACCAAATGCGTGGTGCGCACACCTTCTTACCGCAGTTTTTAATCAACTTCCACCGAGTCGACAGCGCTGAAGACATGGAAGCCTATATTTCGCGACTGGAAGGCGGTGCAACGGCTATTGAGCAATTATTGCAGCGTGCTGAACAGCAAGTTGAGAATGGTGTCCGTGCGCCGCGTTTCGCTTACGAGCAAATTATTAAAGAAGCAGAAGGCCTGACTTCCGGTGCGCCGTTTGACGAGGAAGGCGACTCAAGCCTGCTGGAAGACGCTAAGAACAAGTTAAGTAGTTTGCAGGAAAAAGGTGCTATCTCCGCAGAACAAGCCGCTGAATGCGAAAAAGAAGTCCGTAAAGTATTGCTGGAACGTTTCCATCCAAGTTACGAAGCTTTAATCAGTTTTCTGGAGGAGGATATTGAAAACACCGACGAAATAGCAACCGGCGTGCATCGTCTGGAAAACGGCGAAGCTTATTATAATGCTCTGCTGAAGAACTACACCACCACAGATTTAACGGCTGAAGAGATTCACCAAATAGGCCTTGATGAAGTCGAGCGTCTGACTAATGAAATGATCGCCATTAAAGAGCAAGTTGAATTTGACGGTGACTTGCAGGAGTTTTTTGATTATATCCGTACCGATGAGCGTTTCTTCTATCCGAACAACGACGAAGGTGCAGAGATGTATCTGGAGGATTCGCGTGAGTACCTGGCTTACATTAATGAGAAGCTGCCGGAGTATTTTGGCATTTTGCCAAAAGCGGATTTGGTGGTGAAACGTGTCGAACCTTTCCGTGAACAAGATGGTGCCGCCCAGCATTATTATCCGGGCTCGCCAGATGGGGATCGGCCGGGTATTTACTACGCGCATTTGTCGGATATGAGCTCTATGCCGAAAAACGAGATGGAAGCCATTGCCTATCACGAAGGTAACCCGGGGCACCACATGCAAATTTCCATCGCTCAGGAGCTGGAGTCGGTGCCAGAATTCCGTACTCAGGCAGGCTTTACGGTGTACACCGAAGGCTGGGGCCTATATGCAGAGCAGTTAGCGAAAGAAATGGGTGCTTATGAAGACCCTTATTCTAACTTTGGTCGCTTAACGACAGAAATGTGGCGTGCCGTACGTTTGGTGGTGGATACCGGCATGCATGCCAAAGGCTGGACGGAAGAGGAAGCGGTTAAGTACTTTCAGGAGCACACCCCTATTGCCGAAGGCGCAGTACGCTCAGAAGTTCGTCGCTATCTGGTGATGCCGGGTCAGGCAACCGCTTATAAAATTGGCATGATCCGCATTCTGGAACTGCGTGAAGAAGCAAAAGAAGCCCTGGGCGAGAAGTTCGATATCCGTGGTTTCCACGACACCGTTCTTGGTGGTGGCGCACTGCCACTGCATATTCTGGAACGCCGTGTTGACCAATGGGTAGAAGAACAGAAAAAAGCCTAACTAAGGAGAGTTATCGTGAAATGGCTTGTATTGGTACTAACTGCTGCTTTATTTCTCCCCGGCGCTTATGCCGGGGAGTCAACTAAGCAAATTATTCAAAATCATTTGTCCGAACAGCGGCTGGATGACGCCGAAGATACCGTGGAAGACTGGGTCAAGAATGAACCGGAAAATGCCGAGGCCTGGCATATACGGGGCATTGTTATGGCGCAGCAGGCACAGGACTCTTTTTTCAGTGCGCTCAGTTATGCCGGAAAGTCTGTCGACTCATTCGAAAAAGCCGTAGAGCTTGAGCCTGGTTCGCTGGAATATCGGACTGCGTTACTGCAGTTTTATATGATGGCACCTTCAATAGCCGGTGGTGATGACGAAAAAGCACTGGCGCAAATTGAAGCCATGAGAGAAATCGATGCGGTGGAAGGGGCATTTGCCCGAGTTAAGTACCTGCAACATCATGAAAAAGAAGAGCAGGCGCGAACGCTAGTGAATGAAATTTTAACTGAGCATCCGAATAACGCCGACGTCCTGGTTTATCTAGGCTTTCAGGAACAAAAAGACGGGAACTATGAAAAAGCGTTCTCTTTTTTTGAACAAGCGGCTGAGGGTGAATCGAGAAAAGGCGAAGCTCCGGTAATGGCTTTATACCAATTTGGTAAAACCTCTGTTTTGGCGGAAGAACAGCTGGATAAAGGCATTGTGGCACTACAACAATATTTGGACGCTGAGTTACCCGACAGCGCGCCAAAAGCTCATTGGGCAAACTTTCGGTTAGCTCAGCTGCTAGCCCTGAAAGGCAATGACGAGGAGTCTCAGCAGCTTATCGCCAGCCTGAAAAAGGTTGACGATAAAGAGCTCCAGAAACAGCTGTCCAGCTGGAATTAAGTGTCTAAGTAACCCCGGTTGCGACCATCAGACTTAGCGCGATACAGCGCTGAGTCTGCTTTAGATATCATGCGGGCAATTAAGTCTTCAGTGTCTTCATCAGCCCTGGGTTTATGAATATAGCCCCCAATGCTTACGGTCAGGTATGGTTCAACTTCTGAGGGCTCATGTTTTATCTTCAAATTCCGCACCGCTTCTAGCAATTGATTCATGCTTTCTTTCGTTTGTTCTTCATTGGTAGCGGAAATAACCGCAACGAACTCCTCACCGCCATAACGCGCGATAAAGTCGGTATTGCGCTGTAACTGATCAAACATTGCGTCAGCAACAGACTTAAGAGCCTGGTCGCCCTGCAAATGCCCGTAATGGTCGTTGTAGGGTTTGAACTGGTCAATATCAATAATGAGTAAAGCCAGCGGTGTTTTATGACGCGAGGCTCGCTGTATTTCGTTAGTAATACGCTCATCGAAAGCGCGGCGATTAGCTATGCCGGTTAAACCGTCCTGTGCTACTTGTGCCTGCAGCATGCGGTTGGCCTTTTCCAGTGCTCGCTGTGTATGAATGAGCTCAGAATAGGTGCGCTGGCGCTCCAGCGTATTCGCGACCATATCGGCAACCAGGCGCAGGCGACGAATTTCTTCTGGTGTCCACTGTCGTTCTTCTCGCACCATGTCGCAACCGACAAACCCCAGCAGGTGTTGGTTTGCAACCAGACCAACACAAATAACCGACTTAATTTGTTCGCGTTCAAATTCAGCTTTCTCGGCTGTTGCTTCCGGAGGTAACAAATCAATATTATCCACAATACATTTATGGTGGGTTTTTATCTGCTCAAAAAACCAGGGCAGGTCTTTTGTTTCAATTGCCTGCAAATCAGTGATATGCGCCTGATAATCTGTTCTGACCCACTCGTGAGTGTTGGTCATGTGCTCAAGGCTGTCATTAAACTCAAAAACATAACAGCGGTCAGCGTCGGTGTAGTCTCCTATGGCGGCAATAACCTCTTCTATGCATTCGTAAGTTTCAGCAGGCTCGCTATTAATAAGGCGGGTCGACAGTTCAGAAATAAGCTGATCAAAAGATATTTGCTCAGTTTTTAGACCCATGGCTCACCCCTGTACTGTTTATAACCTTTAGTTAACCATTAACGAGTTTAGTTCAAGTTGTTATTTTAATGTTAACTTTGTAAAGGCTTAAGCAAAATAAAATTGTAATATATCCTCTACGACAGGAAGCACAGAAAAGACCAGTAGTAAGGCCATGGAAATATTAAAAATTCTTTGTGCGGTGTGGTTGGTTAGCAATTGACGCAGTCCGGCGCCTGCAATTAGCCAAATTCCAACACAAGGAAAGGCTACAGCTAAAAAGGCGGCTGTTATCTCTATTACCTCGGACCAAAGCGTGCCAGCTACGGTGGTAAATGCTGCAACCGCACCGGTGGCCATAACCCAGGCTTTGCCGTTAACCCATTGAAACAATACCGCCTGCCAAAAAGTCAGGGGTTTGCGGTCGCCTTTTTCAATGGTTTTTGGTGTTTGTGAGCCAATAACCCAGGCCAGCCAGAGCAAATAAAGTGTACCGGCAACTTTTATTAGTTGGTGTAGCAGTGGAAATTGTTCCAATATGGAACCGAAGCCCATACCAACCACTAACACCATCGCCGGAAAGCCAAAGCAGATGCCTAAGAAGTGCGGCAGGCTGGCTTTAATACCGTAGTTTACCCCCGACGACATGATCATAATGTTATTAGGACCCGGCGTTATGGTGGTTGAGAAGGCAAAGAAAAATACCGCGATAAAGATTTCCATTAGCAGGCCCTGTTGACTTCTTAGCGGATATGAAGCGACGTTAAAGTTAATTGTTGGTAATAAATAGTTAACAAATTCAAGCTACATTAATAATAGCGCGGTTACAAAGTGAACCTTTGTTCTGTAACCTGTGTCAAAAAATATCACAGTCTATTTAAAAAAACGAAAGTGGGGCAACAATTTAATGGCGACACAACATTGGCTACAGCAGAGTAAAGAATTCATCTTGCGATTTGCAGTTTCCAGCCCTTTTCCTGCCAGTTGGTTTTATGATGTGCCCAAGTCGACAGAAATTGAAGATATAACCAGCCCCCCTGAACACATCGAAATTGTTAGCCATTGCTGGAACTACTCTCATTTGTTCGTCTATCAGCTGAAATCCTTGGTTGAGAACGCCCCTAAAGATTTTAAAGTGACCCTTACAGGCTTTTATTGCCCGGAAGACAAAGACACCGTTGCTTTAATTGAAGAATATGCCAGTAAGAAAGTGGATAATATTGAGTGGAACTTCGTTGCGCTTGAAAAAAACGATTTAATGCGACGCGCTATTGGTCGTAATAAAGCCGCGAAAGAAACCAAAGCCGATTGGATATGGTTTACCGATTGCGACTTGATGTTCGGCGAAAATACTTTTCCCAGCCTGAAAAAAGCGTTAACTAAAGAGTCCTGTATTTTAGTATTCCCCGAAAAAGTGGCGCGTACGGCGTTATTGAGTAAAGAGCACGATGTGTTATGTAACGGCAAGGAAATTTCGACGGATGAATGTCTGGAAAAAGCCGGTTATAACTATCACAGCTTTAGCAAAGCGACCGGACCCGTACAGATCACTCATGGTGATACCGCGCGCCGCTATGGCTACTGTGAGCAGACAGATTGCTATCAACAACCGAAAGACCATTGGGCTAAAGCATACGAAGACAGAGCGTTTCGTTGGTTACTGGGCACGCACGGAAAGCCCCTGGATATCGACGATGTATCGATTATCCGTCATGTAGAAAAAGGCCGTTACAAAAAAGACTCCGCCTTTTCTGAAATGCGCAAAGCCAATCGTCAGGCCAAGGACAAATTACTGACCAAATAAGCGCGTCGATAAGTTGCTCTATAACTAGTAAGATAATTCCCTATTGATTAGGATGAATGCCTTACAGTAACCCTACAGGGAGAGCAGCGAGTGAATGAATTGACCCCCGGCTTTATTGTCGCGCATGGACATCGGCTGGAAGACTTAACCGATGTGGCGGTTACATTCACCCAAAACTACCCGCTGGCGCCGCTGGAGCAGGAAACCGTGCTGGTGCAAAGCAACGGTATTGCCCAGTGGTTGAAAATTAACTTAGCCCAGGCGAGCGGCATTGCCGCCATGATAGACGTCACCCTGCCGGCGCGTTTTCAATGGAAAGCTTATAGAGCCGTTCTCGGCGATGATATTCCTAAAACCTCCCCCTTTGACAAAGATCGCTTAACCTGGCGGTTAATGCGTCTTTTGCCTGAACTTATTGAGCACAACCCGCACTTTGCACCGCTTAAGCACTACACTTCCGACGACAACGACGGACGTAAGCTGTATCAGCTGAGCGGGCGGTTGGCCGATTTATTTGATCAGTACGCGGTGTACCGTGCTGACTGGCTAGACAACTGGGTGCGCGGTCAGGATGTACTGGAACACGAGCAGCTGGTTGAAGCCGAACAGTTGTGGCAGCCGGAATTGTGGCGTGCAGTCAGTAACGACATTGGCATAGATGACTACTGGAATAACCGGGCGGAGCTGCATCAGCGCTTTATTGACACCGCAAAGGCGTTAACTGAACGTCCGGCAGGTCTGCCGCCACGTGTGGTGGTGTTTGGCATTTCCTCGCTGCCGCAGCAAATGCTGCAGGTGTTGGATGCCATAAAAGGCTATACCCAAATTCTGTTGTGTGTGCATAACCCGTCGCAATACCACTGGGCGGATATTGTCGATGGCAAAGAGGCGTTGCGGCAGGCGGTCAAAGCCTCTTCGCGCTTAAAACATAAACCAGAACTGCCCGACGACCCCAATGACGACGAACTGCATCAGCTGGCGCATCCGTTGCTGGCGTCCTGGGGTAAGCAGGGGCGGGACTACATTCGCCTGCTGGACTTATACGATGAAACCCTGGCCAAACAGGAAGCCTTTAACACCATTAAGCTGGAACTGTTTGAACCCCACAACACCGACCATTTATTAGCCCAGCTGCAGGACGATATTTTAAACCTGCGCCCGGTGCAGGAAACCCGCGAGCTTTGGCCTGCGCCTAATGCGGCCGATAAGTCACTGCAGTTTCATGTCTGCCACAGCCCGCAGCGCGAGTTGGAAGTACTGCATGACCAGCTACTGGATGCCTTTGCGAAAGACCCGGACTTAAAACCGCGCGACATCATGGTGATGTTGCCCGACGTCAACACCTACGCGCCCTACATTGATGCGGTATTTGGTCGCTATCACAACCGGTTTGGTGAGCGTGACTCGCGCGCCATTCCTTATACCATTGCCGATCAGGGTGAGCGTCACCAACGACCGTTAATGATAGCGGTGGAGCTATTACTGCAAGTTGACCAACTGCGTTTTACCCAGACTGACTTATTCAATTTGCTGTCGGTTCCGGCGGTGCAGCAACGCTTTGACATGAGTGACGATGACCTGCCGCAGTTAAAGCGTTGGGTAAAAGAAGCCGGCGCGCGCTGGGGGCTGAATGCCGAGCAGCGCGGGCAATTTTATATGCCGGCAGCGGAAGAAACCAACAGTTGGTGGTTTGGTTTAAAACGCATGATAGCCGGTTACGCTATGGGCGATTTGGCCGACGTTGGCTTAGAAAGCGACTCCCCCTGGGCTAACGTAGAACCCTACACCGAAGTGGCCGGGCTAAGTGCCGCGCTGGTGGGCTGTTTGGCGGACGTGGTTCGCACCCTGGAACAATGGTGGCAGCACGCGCAGGGTGAACACACCTTACCGGAGTGGGTCACTCAGGGCGAGTGGCTACTGGAACAGTTTTTCGAGGCCGAAGAAGACAGTGATCGCTTACTGTTAGCTAAGCTGGGTGACGAGCTGTATCAACTGCGGGATATTTGCGTAGAAGCGGATAACGAATCACAACTGCGCCTGCCGATATTTAAAGACGCCTGGCTGGAGCGCGTAGACCAGCAGAATCTGAATCAACGCTTTTTGGCGGGCGCGGTGAATTTTGCCACCTTAATGCCCATGCGGGCCATTCCGTTTAAGTACGTGTGTGTGCTGGGTATGAATGAAAGTGATTACCCACGTTCAACACCGCGTGTCGACTTTGATTTAATGACCGACCGTTACCGCCCCGGTGACCGTTCGCGTCGTGACGATGACCGCTATTTGTTCCTGGAAGCGATGCTTTCAGCCCGCGACTGTTTTTACTTAAGCTGGGTGGGCTATAGCGCCAAAGACAACAGCGAGCGCACACCGTCGGTGCTGGTGGCGCAACTGCGTGATCACCTGCAGCAGGGCTGGGAAGTGGACATTAACAGCCTGACCGTTGAGCACAAATTACAGCCGTTTAACCCGTATTACTTTAGTCAGGAAGACCCGGAATACTTTACTTATGCCAGTGAATGGGCGCAGGCGCATCGGGGCATGGTGGCTTCTGCGAGCCGCACGGGCTCGGCGACTGCCACAGACGACGAACTGGAACGCACCCTGAGCATTAACGACATTAAACGCTTTATTGAAGAGCCCGCGCGACTGTACTTTAACTGGCGGCTGGACACCTACTTTAGCCGCAACAGTGAAGATTTGGACGACAGCGAAGCCTTTGTCATGGATAGCTTACAAAGCTGGTCGTTAACCACGCGCCTGGTGGATGCGGGCAAGCGGGCGCTGTTGGGCGGGGCTGGCATTGAAGCCTCGCTATTAAAAGAGTTGAACCGTATTAAACGCGAAGGGGCTTTGGGTATTGGCGCAATAGCCGAGCAAAATGGTTTCCAGTTGCTGGAGCAGTCCCTGGAGATACTGGAAACCTATCAGCAGAGCATTGCCGGTTACTCGGGTGTGAATGAGTTTCCGGTTGAGGTGCTTTTTGAGCACAGTGGGTTGACTATTGATGACACGGTAACCGGGCTGCACAGCAATGAAAGCGGTGGGCGTTTGTGGGTGGTCACCTCCGCCAGCAATATTGCCGCTAAAAATGGCAAAGGCATAAATAGTGGCGGCTGGAAACACGCCAGCGCGTTTTACCTTGGTTTGTTGCTGTTAAATTTACAAAAGCCGACACGGCTTTTAATTGTGTCCAAAGGCGGGTGTCAGTTGCAGGTGGCACCAGTGCCGGCTGAGCTTGCGGTGCAACAACTGGAGCAAATTCTGGATTTGGTGGCCCTGTCAGCGCAGCAGCCGCAGCCCATGCATCTGGACGTGGGTATGACCTGGCTCAATGCTCTGGACAAGAACGAGCATGATGAGACGCTGGCGCATGAAGCAGCGCGGCAGAAGTACGAAGAAGACGGCTTTCAAGACCCGGCGCTGGTCACCAAAAGCGATTATTGCGGGCGCGTTGCCGAGAGTTACGAAGCCATTCAGGCATCACCGCACTTCCGCCGTTTTATGGACGAACTCTATGACCCTATGCGCTTAACTCTGGTACCGGAGGATAAATCATGAGCCAGTTGTCTTCTCATACCTTAGAGAATCCGCTCGACTTTCCGCTGAACAGCAGCCGACTCATTGAGGCCAGCGCCGGTACCGGTAAAACTTACACCATTGCCGCGCTTTATGTGCGTCTGGTGATTGGTCATGGCTCGCATAGTGGTACGGATGAAACTGCGTTTGAACGTGAGCTGGTACCGAAAAACATTTTGGTCATGACCTTTACCAAAGCCGCCACTGAAGAGCTGAGCGATCGTATTCGCGCGCGGTTGGCGCAAGCCGCCGCCTACTTCCGTGACCCGGAAGCCGTAGAAGGCGACCCTTTCTTAGCCAGTCTGCGCGAAGACTGCGCGGCGCAAGGGCAAAACCTGATGCATCTGGCACGACTGCTGGATTTAGCCTCGCAATCCATGGACGAGGCCGCGGTGAAAACCATTCACGGCTGGTGCCAGTCGATGTTGAAAGAACACGCCTTTGCCAGCGGCAGTTTGTTCAGCCAGGACGTTGAAACCGACAACGAAGAGCTGCGCCTGCAAGCGGCCGAAGACTATTTCCGCCGCTTTATTTATCCGGCCGATGCTGAACTCAGCGCCCGGTTGCTGGAAGACTTTAAGTCACCCGAAGCCTTGTTAGGGCTCACTTACAGCTTAAGTAAAAGCGGACAGGCACCGGTCAATGGTGACTTGCACAGTTTGCTGAAAGAAGCGGAAAGTTCGCATCAGCAGCGAATGGCGGCTATAAAGCAGGAAATTGCGCCTATTGTTCAGGAACTGGTTGATAAAACCTCACAAGCGAAGGGTGCAGCAACCAAACTTAAGCAGTTTCAGAAATTTGCGGACTGGTGTGGCGATCCTGACCTGGTTGAGCCCGACGCCACCGCGGCTAACTGGAAAAACATTAGCACCGACGAGTTACAGACGTTCGCTGAGGCCAAACTTGGCGGTATGCCCGACAGCTGGGTTGTTTTAGGCGAGCTGCAGGAGCGCATTAAGCGCAGCAAAGTGCAGCAGCAGGAAGAGCTGGCCAAAGTAAAACAACACGCCGCTTTCTGGGTGAGCAGCCGTTTTGCTGAACTGCAGAATCAGCGTGCCGAAATGGGCCACGATGACATGCTCACCCGTTTACGTGATGCACTGAAAGGACCCAGCGGCGAAGCCTTAGCGGCGGCTATTCGTAAGCAGTATCCGGTGGCTATGGTGGACGAATTTCAGGACACCGACCCGGTGCAGTACGAGATTTTTAACCGTATTTACAATTTGGCAGAGCCGCACGCGGGCACCGGTATTTTCTTGATTGGCGACCCGAAACAGGCCATTTACAGCTTCCGTAACGCCGATATTTACACCTACTTGAAAGCCCGGCGCGATACCGAAGGCCGGCATTATAATCTGGCACGAAACTTCCGTTCGTCGCAGGCCATGGTGGACAGCGTTAATGCCCTGTTTGAGCGTGCCGAAGAGCTGCCGCGCGGTGCTTTTCTGTTTAAGACTGAAGAAGAAAACCAGCTGCCCTTTAACCCGGTGGGTGCGAACGGGCTAAAGCGCACTTTCAAGCACTGCCTGTTATCCAGCAATTTAAAAACCGCACCGGCGCTTCTGTGGTCAGTATCCGGTGAAGAAAAACGCAATAAAGACACGTTCTTCCGCGCTGCGGCGAACCATCACGCTAACTTGATTGCCTCCCTGCTTAATGATCCTCAGGCAGGTTATTACAACGACGACGATAAACTCGAGCAGCGGGTAAAAACCAATGACATTGCGGTTCTGGTGAACAACTTTAACGAAGCCAATGCCATTAAAAAGGCGCTGAGTGACCGCGGGCTAAAAAGCGTTTATTTGTCGGACCGGGAATCGGTATTTGCGCAGCGCGTTGCCAAAGACTTACTGGCGCTGGTGAGTGCCTGCGCCGAGCCGCGCGACCCGTCGCTGATACGCAGTGCCCTGGCGACACAGTTGCTTGGCCTGCCGCTGAGCGAGTTGGAACATATTCACAGCCACGAACGTGAGTGGGAAGAACGGGTAGAGCAGTTTTTAAGTTATCACGACCAGTGGCAGCGACAGGGCGTACTGGCCATGTTGCACAGCTTGCTGCACGACCATCAGGTGCCAGCGAAGCTGCTGGAAGACCGCATTCATGGCGAACGCCAACTGTCCGACGTGCTGCACATTGCTGAGCTGCTGCAACAGCAGAGTCTGGTACTGGACGGTATTCCGGCGCTGGTGAACCATTTTGCCGAACAGGTAAATGAGCGCCACGGCTTTGGCAGCAACAGCCGCACTCAGAGTGACGAGCAGCAACTGCGCTTAGAAAGTGACGATGAACTGATAAAAATTATCACCATTCATAAGTCGAAAGGCCTGCAGTACCCGTTGGTGTTTATGCCCTTTGTGGCGTACACCCAGGCGGAAGCCTACCGGATAAAACCGCCAGCGGTGTACCACGATGAGAACGGTGAGCTACAAGTACTGTGGTCAAAAGACGACGACAACAAACAGCGATTAAGTAATGAGATCCTCGCGGAAGACTTACGCAAAATGTATGTGGCCTTTACCCGCGCGCAATACGCGACTTTTATTGCGCTGGAAGCGGTGAAAGAGCATCGCAACAACCCACTTTTTTATCTGCTGAACGGCGGCGAGTCGTTAACCGATGAGCTGTACAACGAAGTTAGCGAACGTTGGCAGCAGGCACAGCATACGCAGTTAACGCGATTGGAAGACGACGAGCCTTTAGTCCGTGCGCTGGAGCAGGAGCAAACAACACCGAAGCTGACACCACGCAGCATGCCCGAAGACCGTAAACTGGAGCGTTGGTGGGTGGCCAGTTACAGTGCGCTGAAGTACGAAGGCGCCGTGACAAAAAGCGTGCAAGCACCGCAGTCGCCCGATGAAATGAACCTGTTGGACGAGCGTGACGATGACGAGGCAGAAGTTGCCAGTGCCGCTGAGCCGAGCCCGGACAGTATTCATCATTTACCCAAAGGCGCGGGGCCGGGTACGTTTTTACATAACCTGCTGGAAGAGTCGGCCAATATTGGTTTTGCGCAGATTGCGGGTAACGCCGCCGAGCGTACCGAGCTGGTACAAGGCTTTTGTGTCAGCCCTTATTGGCAGGAACATCAAAACAGCCTGGAGCATTGGCTGGACGCCTATTTGCATAACCAATTCCCAATTAATGACAGTGGTGACCGCATTAGCTTAAGCGCACTGGAGCAATACAAAGCCGAGCCGGAATTCTGGTTCGGTGCCAGTGAAGTTAACGCACAAAGGCTGGATGCTCTGGTTCACGAACACATTCTGCCGGGGCACGAACGCCCTGCGCTGGAACCTAATGTGCTGAACGGCATGCTAAAAGGTTTTATCGATTTGGTGTTTGAGCATAATGGGCAGTATTACGTGGCGGATTATAAGTCGAACTGGCTTGGCGAAGACGATCACGCTTATACCGAGCAAGCCATGCGCGAGAAAATACTGCACAGCCGCTATGACCTGCAATACGTCATTTACACCCTGGCACTGCATCGCCTGTTAAAAGCGCGGTTAGGCAGTGACTACGACTACGATACCCATGTAGGCGGTGCCGTGTATCTGTTCTTGCGTGGGCATAGGGCGGAAACCGGCGGGGCATTTTGTGACAGGCCGCCACGGGAGTTAATAGAGCAGCTGGATACGCTTTTTGCGGGTACGGATTTTTCAGGTAGAGAGTCGGAGCCGGTATGACAGAAGTAACCTTAAACACCTTATTTGATGCGTTGCGTGAGTGGCGAGATGCCAGCTGGATACGCTCAATAGACCTGGCCTTTGTCGAGTTTTTGCAGCAAGCCGGAGAAACGCGCAGTGAAGTGTTACTGGCAGCCCTGTGTGCCTCGCACGAAGCCGGTCGCGGACATACCAGCATTGACATAAAGGCGCTGCAGAATGAACCTGAAACTGTACTGAACTTACCACCCGAAAACCGCTATTCACCAAACTGCGATACTCCCAGCGAGTTGTTCCGTCAGTTTGGTACTAATGTGGAAACCGCTTTAACCCAAAGCCACTGCGTAGACGCCGACGGTAAAGGCAACCAGCCACTGGTGTTGAGTGGTGGCAAACTGTATTTGCGCCGCTACTGGCAATACGAAGCCTTTATAGAGAACGACCTGCAGGCGCGCATGAGCGACCGACCTGTGACCAATGACGACTTACTGAAAAGCACTTTGGCAAAGCTGTTTGCTCAAGCAGGTGGTGAAAAGACGGATGAGATTAACTGGCAGCGCGTGGCCTGCGCTAACACCGTGCGTAACCGCTTTAGCGTCATAACCGGCGGGCCCGGCACCGGTAAAACCTACACCGTAGTGCGTTTGCTAACAGCGTTGCAGCATCAGACCTTATTCCTCGGTTTACCTCCGTTACGCGTATCGCTGGCAGCGCCTACTGGTAAGGCAGCCGCGCGGCTGACCGAATCGATAGAAAGCGAGCTGAATAGGCTGCGGGGTGATACAAAGCTCGCCACCTTAAAAGACGCCTTAGACTCCATAAAGCCCGAAGGTAAAACCCTGCACCGCCTGCTGGGCGTAAAGCCGAACTCGCGCGCCTTTAAACACCATGCCGACAACCCACTGCGCACCGACGTTGTGATAGTCGACGAAGCCTCAATGATAGACATTGAAATGATGACCGCGCTGCTAAAAGCGACACCGAAAAATGCGCGGCTGGTGCTGATAGGCGATAAAGATCAGCTTGCCTCCGTAGAAGCCGGCGCCGTGCTGGGTAACTTGTGCGAAGGCGCTGATGAAGGCCACTACCACAAAGACACCGCTCAGTGGTTGCAACAAGTAGCCGACACACCCGAGTTCCCAGGCGACTTAATTGACGAAAGCGGTGAACAACGCCTGCAACACGTCGTTAAATTCCGCAAAAGCTACCGCTTCAAAGGTCCTATTGCCGATCTGGCTAACGCCATTAACCAGCAAGACAACGCTGCAACAAAGCAGGAGCTCGAAAAAGCCAAACACGCCGATGAAGACTACCCCGTCAGTCTGTACGAAGTCAGCAGCTTAGACGACCCAGCCTTCGAAGCTTTGGTTAAACGTAACCTGACCTCCGGTAGCCTGACGTTACACGTCAGGAACAATACCGACGCAACAACAGATGCCAACAACATCAACGATATTGCCCAGGAAGCCCTACAAAACCTAAGCAACTTCCAAATTCTGACCGCCCTGCGCGAAGGCCCCTGGGGCGTAAAAGCCGTTAACCAAAAAGTCGGTGACATACTCGGAGTAAACGCCAACACCTGGTACGAAGGCCGTCCCGTTATGGTCACCAAAAACGACTACGGACTGAAGCTGAACAATGGCGACATCGGCCTAACCTTTAAAGACCCTGAACACGGTCATCTGCGCGTCGCCTTTCCCGACCAGGCCAGTCAGTCTGAAAATAACGGCGTGCGTTGGGTACTGCCCAGTCGCCTCACCCATATAGAAACCGTGTACGCCATGACGGTACATAAATCTCAGGGCTCCGAATTCAAACACACCATCATGGTAATGCCCGACCACGACAGCCCCGTGCTAAGCAAAGAGCTGCTGTATACCGGAATTACTCGGGCTAAAGAGCGGTTGAGTTTGGTGGGGAGGAAGTTGCTAAGTTTAGGAGACAAAAATGTCTAGCTTGTACCGTGGCATCTATGACTTGTTGCAAACTTCAGCAGTGAAAGACGAGCTTTCAACGCATGATGAAAGCCTAATTGCTGATTTTGAAAAACTGAGTGTTGAGAATAGTCATGAACGATTAACGGAAGCATTAACTGAGCAATTATCTCAAGTACTGGCGGCAGTTGGCGAAGGCGAACGGCTTTCTGATAACGAAAAACTCATGGCTCAAGTCGACTTATTAAACAGCCTTCTTCAACACGCCCGACACCAGATAAGAGAGAGTACTGCAGAAACGCTCATTGATGAAATAGTAAATCCGCCACAATTTTTACGATCAATTTACCGTAAAGGTGAGCAGCCAGAATTGCCTCATATCAGTTTGTCACAGCCGTGGCTATTTACGGCGGGTAAAGACTCACCGGCGTTGTTGAATGAGTTAATCACTGAGCTTTCGAGCTGTGATCACGTGGATATTTTAGTGAGTTTCATCACTGTGTCAGGTGTGCGGAAAATTTATGACGTACTGAAGCAAATCACCGCAACCGATGCTGAAGGCCACAGCAAAACCTCTATTCGAGTTCTAACGACAACTTATATCGGTGCGACAGAGAAAAATGCATTGGATATGCTCGCGAGGCTACCGAATTGCGAGGTTAGAGTATCGCTCGATGGGCGACGGACACGGTTGCACGCAAAAGCCTGGATGTTCGAACGCAAAACGGGCTTTGGAAGTGCTTATGTAGGTAGTGCGAACTTATCGGGCGCCGCGTTAATGGGTGGTTTGGAATGGACAGTTAAGTTCACCCAGCATGGGCAACATAATCTGTATTCACGCGCAAAAGCGCACTTTGAAACGTTATGGGAAGATGGTGAGTTTCAGCCGTATGACCCAAACAATAGTCAGCATGTAGCGGCTTTGAAGGACGCGCTTAGTAGAGAGTCTGGCGGGAAAAACTTACCCGAGCACGTAATCACAACATTCTTTGATATTACACCCAAACCCTTTCAGGCGGATATTCTAGAGCAGCTGGATAATGAGCGCGCACACGGACGTTTCAAAAATCTGTTAGTGGCAGCAACCGGAACTGGTAAAACAGTGATGGCGGCTTTCGATTACCGTCGAGTTTGCGAGCTTGAGAAGGGGCAGCCCAGGCTACTCTTTATTGCGCATCGCGAAGAAATTCTCAGTCAGTCACTTACTACGTATCGGCAAATCTTAAAAGATGCCAATTTTGGTGACTTACTTACGGGACGACATGAGCCTGAGCAATATGACCATTTATTTGCAACGGTACAGAGCTTACGCTCTAAAAAATTATTGGAGCGGTACCCAGCGAATCACTGGCAAGTTGTCGTAGTTGATGAGTGTCATCACATCGCTGCGCAAAGTTTTGATGAGGTCATTTCGCGAGTAGAACCCAAATATTTATTGGGCCTGACCGCAACACCTGAGCGAGCAGATAACAAGAATATTCTCGCCTATTTTGACTGTCGTCCGGACGGTTCACCGTCTGTACAAATGCGGTTATGGAATGCGTTAGACCAGCAGTTGCTCGCACCGTTTGAATACTATGCTTGTGATGATGGCCAGGACTATCGGCAAGTGAATTGGAAAAACGGCGATGGCCGTAGCGATCTTCATAATATTCTCTCCGATAATGATGCGCGCGCCCAAAATGTAGTCAGAGCTTGGGACGAAGTTGTTAATAACATAAGTCATTCTCGTGCACTGGCATTTTGCGTAGACGTCGACCACGCGCGCTTTATGACCAGAAAGTTTAATGACTTAGGTATTCCAGCTGCATTGATATACGGCGAAAGCTCTCGCGAAGAACGCGCTTCGTTGCCAAAAAAATTAGCGAACAAAGAAATCAATGTGTTAGTTACCGTTGACCTATACAACGAAGGCATTGATTTGCCTTTTGTTGACACGCTTTTGCTGCTACGTCCGACTCAAAGTGTCACGTTGTTTCAACAACAAATCGGTCGAGGACTTCGCTTACACCCCGAAAAGGAAAGTTGTTTAGTGCTCGATTTTGTCGGTCAGCATCGTGCAGGTTTTCGTTTTGACGTATTGTATGGCGCAATAACGGGTTTGACGCGTAAAGAAGTTTACGACGGTGTGCAAAATGGCTTTGGCAAGCTGCCGAGCGGTTGCTACTTGCAACTTCAAAAGGAAGCGCGTGAGTCGATTTTAGGAAGCCTGAGACAAGCGATTAACCAACGCTGGGATCAACTGCGCAATGAACTTAACCATTTTGCCCGAATAAAAGGTAGTAATACTGTTTTGCTATCGGAGTTTATAAGCGAACAACAGCTTGAGCTTACAGATATTTATCGCGGAAACGGAAATAACACCGGATGGACTAACCTAAAGCGCGCTGCTAATTTAATAGCGGGCGATGCCACGGAGCAGGAAACTTATCTTAGCACACGCTTCATGAGTCTATTGCACATTGATGACCCTGAGTATCTTCGGCTGATCGAGAAGGCGACTAATAGAAAAGAACAAATCGAGTGGACTGATAGAGCCAAGCAGTATGCACAAATGTTGGCTTACCAAGTTGATTACCAGAATGAGCGTGTCGTTAGCGGTATTGATTTTATAGACAGCCTACATACTGAGCCGGAAGCATTAAATGAACTGAATGAGCTAGCACGTATATTAGATGCCCGAACAAACTACGTGTTCGACTCTCTGCCTGGACTCGAAAATACGCCACTGAAACTTCACGCCTCTTATCAAATACGTGAAATCTTGACCGCCGTAGGCTTTTTGAATGAACAGGAGCGTCGGGTATTTCGCGAAGGCGTTTTGCGCTTCCAAGATAAAAAGCTCGAACTGCTATTCGTTACGCTTGATAAAGCTGATGCCGTGCACGAAGGTGTTGCTTATAACGACTACGCAATAAGCCGAGAAAAGTTCCATTGGCAGTCGCAGAATACAGCCTCCGCGAGTACTCCCACCGGACACCGCTACATTGAGAGCGGTACGAATGGCTGGCAGTTCCAGCTTTTCGTTAGAGAAAATAAGCAATCGGCTTATAAAGCATGTGGGCCAGTCACTTTTATCGACAGTCACGGAGAGCGACCAATGAATATAACCTGGGAGTTGAAAAACAAACTTCCAACTAGGCTTTATCAAGCATTTAGCGTGTTGCGGTAGGGATAACCTGCTGTAACACCTAGATCTAGCCGCTCCCCAATTGCCCCCACCCGCAAATAGTTCTAATATATCCCCACGACCCAGTAACTCACTGATCTCATGACTCTTTCCTTTAAAAGCTTAACCCGTTCATTTGCCTGTCTGTTCGTTTTCTTCACCGCTGCCAGCGTGCACGCGTCCGAAATCTTCACTATGGAATCTAAGCTCCTTGATGAAGGGATAACGGCGCGGGTTGCGTTGCCGGAAAGCTATGAGCATTCAGACAGTTTTCAGTATCCGGTGCTACTGGTTATGGACGGTTCAACGCAGTTTGAGCACATAGCGGGTAACATTAATTTTTTAAGTACGTTTTCTATTGTGCCGGAAATGATTGTTGTCGGGGTCAGTGCGAGGAACCGCTTAAAGCGCTTTACTCACACAAAAATGGAAGCCTACGCCGACCGCTCTGGCGGTGCGGAGCAGTACACCCAGTTTTTGCAAGATGAGCTGATGCCAGCGTTGCAGAAAAAGTACAGAGTATCGCCTTACACTGTGGTTACTGGGCACTCGTTGTCGGGGCTCTACACCAGTTATCTGGCGACTCACCATTCAGATTTTATCAACGCCGCAATATCGGTCAGCCCAAGCCTCTGGTGGGATGACTTTGCGCTTATAAAAGACATAAAAGTGGTAGAGCAAGAGGCAGAAAAACCGGCGGTACGTTGGTTTGTCAGCATGGCGAATGAGCCTAACGAAATGGCCGAGAGCTATGAGCGTTTATTAAATGTGCTTGAAGCGAAGCCGGAATCGGCTTTTAACTGGGAGTCAAAGCAGTTCCCCAACGAAACCCATGACAGCACGCCACTAATTGGTAATGTCGAGGGGCTTAAATCGGTTTTTCGTGGGTTTAACGCGGTACCAAACATCGAAATTAAGTCGCTGGAGCAGTTGCAGGCGTTTTATGCTGATTACGAAAAGACGGTGGGCTACGACTTCCCTATGTCGGTTCACCAGTATAACGTCTATGGTCTAAAAGCCGCTTATGAAGGCAAAGTTGACTGGGGACAGGCAATTCTGGAGAAAGGCGTTGAGGTATTCGACCAGTCCGAAATTTTATGGGACAGCCTGGCAACGGTTTATTCAATGAATGACAATAACGCGAATGCGTTAAAGGCCTCGAATAAAGCTGTGCAGTTCGCACGCGAGCATCAGTCAAAATACATCAGTGAAATTGAAGCGCAAAATAGTGATTTGAAGTCACGCAATAAATGATGAAGCCTGCGGCAAGTGATATTCAGACTTGCCGCAGCACATCTAAAATTCCCTGGTCTTTCGCTTTTTCTTTTGCTGATACGTCAAAATAGTCGTTGGCTTTTACTCTATCTTCCCAAAACTTCACAAAATCCATAGGCTCATCCGGGTCTATCTGCTGAGACTCTGGCGTAAAGGTTTTGTGTGAGCTGGTTTTGGAGATCTGAAAACTCATCGCGCTACGCTGCTCACGAGTAATAACACCGGCTTCAAACAACTGGCTGGCCAATTCGCTCATGTCGTTAGGTGATATATTGCGGGCATTAAAGTTTTCAGTTATCGCTATGGGAATATCGGACTGCTTGCCGTTATTGCCTTCTTCCGCCTGGCGACGCATAGCGTCTTCGAATAGCTGGTCGCGCGCTTCCATCAGGCTGTTAAGTTCATCCTTTTCTTCTTTGGTAAGGCTGGATTTACTCTCAAGCTCTTCTATCTTTTGCTCAATTTCTTCCAGATGCCCGATATCAACACCCATACGATTCAGCAATATGCTGCGGTAGGCATTGTCTATCAGCGACTCACGGTCTTGCTCCGGCGTAATGTCCCTGCTGTTAGGTTCCTCAGTTTTGTTACTTTGGGTCGTTGTTGTCGTCGGATAACTCGCGTTATTACTCACAGGGTTCATGTTCATGGCTTTTCCTTATCCAAAATTAGCATTGCCGGGTGGCAATGTTTTGCCTGTTTAGTGCGTTATTCGCGTTTATGGATAGGAGACAGCAAGAGGTGTGCCAATAGTAGCTCTACAACAGCTGCTCCCTCAAGCCTGCTGATAAGGTTTAGCGTGAGGTTTCAGGCGTTTTACATTTTCAGCTTCTTGTTCGTATGCCCGGTGGCGTACGTCCCAGATTTCGACGGCGTGCTGAATGTTTAACCAAAATTCCGGGGTGTTACCCAAAGCAGCCGCTAATTTAATAGCCATAGGTGCGGTCAAGGCTCCTTTATCATGAACAATTCGGCTGAGCGTGTTTCTGTGTACTCTCATAGCATCAGCGAGCTCTTTTATTTCAATGTTCATCGGTTCAAGAAACTCCGTTATTAGCATCTGGCCAACGGATACCGGGCGACGTTTTGTGTCTCTCATAATTATAACGTCCTCTAGCCAGTCGTCCCTGAATTTAACGGCCATGGTTTACTGATCACTTTGTATTTATTCTATGCACAACAGCATTGTGCGTCAAGTTGGTGTATTTATACTAAATTTGAGCTCTTAAACTATCAATTGGTAAGGCATTGATATAAATGTCTTACATTGGCGGTATTAAAACTGGGCAAACCCGCAAAAATTTGTTTTGCTGTGAGTAACTGAAAAACAAACGAAGACATTTTGCTATGCTCAAACGCCGCTCAGGAAAAACTACGACCTTTAATGCCGCTACGCCGGACAGCGATGCTCAGCGTGACCGGGCGCGTATTATTCATTCGTCGGCGTTTCGCCGCTTGCAGGCAAAAACTCAGGTGCTGGGGGTGGGTGAGAGTGACTTTTACCGCACGCGCTTAACGCACTCTATGGAAGTGGCGCAAATTGGCTCGGGTATTTGTGAGAAGTTAAAGCAAAAGTATGCAGAGAACGATGCTATTTCGATGCATATCCCGTCTTATTTTCAAATTGAGGCCATTTGTCTGGCACATGATATTGGTCACCCGCCGTTCGGGCACGGTGGCGAAGTGGCACTGAACTATCACATGCACAGCAACGGTGGTTTTGAAGGTAACGGGCAGACGCTACGCATTATTTCAAAGCTGGGTGAGTATTCTGATCACGACGGTTTGGATTTAACCCGGCGCACTTTACTTGGTGTACTTAAGTATCCGGTGTTGCATAGCGAAGTTAGTACTCGCTCACTGTCTGAAGAAGACCACCTAAGTGTTTTTAAACCGCCCAAATCTGTTCATGACGACGAACAGGATGTGCTGGACTGGATACTGGAACCGCTGACTCCCAACGACAAAGCGACCTTTCGCTCCACTAAAACGAAAGAGGGTAAAACCAAAGCACAGTATAAAGCCTTTGATACCTCCATTATGGAGCTGGCAGACGATATATCTTACGGCGTGCACGATTTAGAAGACTCACTGGCACTGAATCTGGTAACCGAAAAGCAGTGGCGCGAAGACGTACTCGCTGTGTTGGACGACAACAGCGTTATTATGCAGGAAGAGCGATTTTACACCGAGGCGCTTTTTTCAGGCCAAAGCCGTGCGCGTAAGCACGCAATTAGTAAGCTTGTCGGGCATTTTGTGGATGCCATTGAAGTCGCAGAACAGAACCTGTTTGAATCTCCCTGGCTGGATCTGCAGGCGAGCCTTCCGGAGCAGATTGAACACACCCTGCAAGTACTGAAGGATTTTGTGTTTAAGCATGTTATTCGTAGCTCTTCGGTGCAGGTTTTGGAGTACAAAGGGCAGATGATGATACTGAAGCTGTTTCAGGTACTGAGCGAAAACCCAGAGCAACTGCTGCCCGGCTCTACTTTGCAAAAATATAAAAACGCAGAAAACCCCAAGCGGGTTATTTGCGACTATATTTCCGGAATGACGGACAACTACGCGACCAAGCTTTACAGTAAATTGTTTAGCCCGGATACCGGCTCTGTATTTGATAAGGTTTAATCATGAACGTTTATATCATGCTGCTTATAGCCTGGGGAGCCGGCTTAATGGCGGTTTTCGGCGGTTTCTTAGCGCACGTTGAAGGCAAAGCCAATACGGCAGTTAAGAAAGAGTTCGTACACGGCGTTACGGCATTTGGTGGTGGTATTTTAATGGCCGCCGTGGCTTTTGCATTGGTGCCAGAGGGAATGAAAGAGTTAAATGCCTGGCAACTGACCGGGTTATTTGCCGCTGGCGGCGTTACTTTTTGCCTTGTTGATGCTTGGTTGCAAAAGCATGAGGGCAATGTTTCGCAATTTATGGCGATGGTGCTAGACTTCGTGCCGGAGGCGGTTTCTCTAGGGGCTGTGTTTGCTGTTAACCCAAAAATGGGCATTTTGCTGGCCATTTTCATTGCTGCGCAAAACTTCCCGGAAGGCTTTAACGCCTATCGTGAATTAAAAACTGCAAAGTTAACGACAAAATCAGCGCTACTGGGTTTATTGGGAGTGTCCTTTTTCGGTCCGTTGGCAGCAATAATGGGTTACTGGTGGTTGAGCGATGCACCACAAATTACAGCGATGATCATGAGTTTTGCAGCGGGCGGCATTCTCTATCTGGTGTTTCAGGACATTGCCCCACAGGCGAAAATGCGCCGCCACTGGATGCCTGCACTCGGGGCTGTATTTGGTTTCATTATTGGTATGCTCAGTAAGCAACTTATGGGCTAGTCGGTCTGCTTATAGGTAATAACATAAAAAACCAGTAGGCCATCAGCTAAAGATTTTGTCCCATAATGCTGACCGTAAAATTGCAGGTTATTGTAGTCTATTGAAAAAGAACGGAATTCTTGCAGGCTCATGAATGCGCCTGTCGTAATACACATAGTCAGCCGACATTCAGACTCCGCGTGTAAAAGCCCATCCTGGTCAGACAGCAGGCGGGACAGCTCCTTCTCACGATTAATTCCCCACGAACTGATGCCATTTTGCGGTACAAAGCTTTCAACGCCATTGAGATACTTTTCATCATCGGCAAAGTACTTATTCTGCCCCTCAAAAAAACTCGGGTTTTCTGCAATAAGCTGCTGGCGTTTGAGCTCTTCTTCATTTGAAGTATCGCTTTCAGGCTGAGGTGGCTCAACTGACTCGGCAGCTTGTTTGGCACTGGTCTCACTGTTGGATGTATCCAGTTGCGCGCTGGTTTGTGCTTTTGGTGCATCGGCACTTGTTGGCGCGGTTGGTGTGCTTAAGCCGCTCATTGACTGACGCCCCACCCAAAAAGAGACAACAGCAACCAAAACAAATGCGCATACTAATAAAATCCTTTTCATATTTACCTCTAAAGTGTTTTTGGTCTAAATTTGGTCTTTATTTGGACTTCTGTTGGTTTTCATCTATAATTTTAAAAGTAACCTAGTCTAGGGGGCAGACAATGTATCAAACTAAACAGTCACGCATCACAACGGTTTCAGCATTTAAGAAAGAACTGTCTTCAATGAATGTTGAGGAGCCTGTTGTTGTTACCCAAAATGGGGAGCCACTCTATGTGGTTCAGGACCCAGCCCAGTATGAAATGCAGCAAGAACAAATGGCTTTTATGAAGCTAATGTCATTCGCGGAAAAAGATTTAAAAGCTGGACGAACCTTATCTTCAAACCAGCTTCGTTCTAATCTTGAGGAAGTGCTGACGAATGACGGCAATTAGCATTGAATATACCGAAACATTTGCACGTCAAGTTAGCGCATATAGCCAATATCTGGCGAGGTATATTGGTCAATCACAGGCAAGGGGTGTGATATTTAATTTTATAGATATGCTTGAGCAGAGAGTAATACGCTATCCCGAGAGCAGCCCACTTTGTGAAGAAGCGGCCGACTTAGGTTTTACGAATTATCGTGACTTTATTCTTCCTGATCAGCAATTGAGAGCCATCTATCGACTTGAAGAAGATAAAGCATATATGATGCTTTTTCTAAAATCCCGTCAGAGTATTAGAGAAGCGCTCCTGCAATATTGTTTGCGGGTTGAGTAATTACCTGAGAATAGATATTTCTGTCAACGATAGGCTGGAGTTGGCTCATTGATTGATGATTGCGGTGGTTGTTGCAGCCAGTTTTCGGTAATAAGCCCGGGAACTCGTTCAAATTCTCCGGTGTTATTGGTAACAACCGTGAGTCCATGGCATCGGGCATGGCCTGCTATCATCTGATCATAGGGGCCAATTGGTGTGCCCTGCTGTTTTAGTTTGTGACGAATAAGTGCTGTGTGATAAGCCGCGTCAGTATCGTAATTTAATATTTTCAAACGAGCCAAAAAGCTATCGAGTTTGTCGGCATTAGTTGTACGTTGCTGCGAGTTTTCGACAGCATATTGCAGTTCCATTACGGTTACTGAACTGATGCAGAGCTCGCGCGAGTGTTCATCAAAAATAGGAGCTAAATATGCTGGTCTATTCTTCATGATATAGATGCAAATATTCGTATCGAGCATATAGCGCAAGTTCATAGCGGGTCACGCTCCTGCTCCTCAGGCTGCTCGCGTTCAACCATAAAGTCATCGCTTGCTGGTTCGCCGTTAAACCAGGATGCCCAGCTTGTTTTGGCCGGGGTAATAATTCGGCTTTCACCAACCACTAAGACTTCCACCTCTTTAACGTCTTCGGAAAAGGCAACGTCCTTTGGCAGCCGAACCGCTTGCGTTTTATTGCTTTTGAAAAGTGTTGTTTTGGCCATAAAAGATCCGTATATCCAAGTTGGATATACGGATTTTAGTCGAGCAATTTAATTTGTCAAATTAGTCGTCCAGCTTATCCATTTGCTTAACAATTTCGTTACTGAGGTTATTCAGTTCGTCTGTGTTATTCGACAACGTCTCAGCCTGTTCATAGGCTCCATCACAAAGATCGCTAAGCACTTGAATGTTTTTACTGACATTTTCTACCGCATCATTCTGTTGCTTACTGGCCTCGGTTACCATATCCACCTCTGCATTAATTTCGCGTATTGACGCTAATACCAAGTTAAAGGACTCGATAGTTTCTACTGATATCTTCTGTGCTTCTTTAGAGGCTTCCAAAGCTTGATCGCTAATTTCGCCTGACGATGAAATAACGGCGCGCAACTCGTTTGTCATGCTGACAATGTCACCCGTCGTTGCTTTTGTTTTTTGAGCTAAAGAACGAACTTCGTCGGCAACTACTGCGAAGCCTCTTCCATGTTCCCCTGCCCTTGCTGCTTCAATAGCAGCGTTAAGAGCGAGTAGGTTGGTTTGCTCTGTGACACTTTCAATGAGCTCAACAAAAGAAGTGATCTTTTCAGCACTTTTCTCAACTTTATCAAAGCTGCTGTCGAATAACTCTACGGAACTGACGAGTTTATTGAGTCGCTCGGCCAGCTTACTAATTTGTTGTTCAGAGGTAACGCTGACTTCAGAAACTGAGTCGGTATTGTGATTAATACGCTCAATGGTTGCCGTCATTTCGTTCATGCTGGCAGAAATTTCTTCAATAGTAGAGGCCAGGCTAGTGGACTGCTCACTTAGTTTTTCGCTGGTAATATGAGAACGGTCAGAGACAGAAGCAGTGCGTTCCGCCAAATTACTCAGCTTTTCTGTCGCACCGTCTACATGAGCCAAAATGCGACTGAAGCGTTTCAGTGCACGATTTAAAGAACGAGCAATTTGCCCAAATTCGTTATCGTTGCTGAGATTTACTCTTGGATCAAGGTTACCGTTACTGACTTGTTCAGCCATACTTTTAAGCTCTTGTACCGCATACGTGAGGAATCGCTGTGAACTGATAAAGAAAATAACAGCGAATAGTGTGATGACTACACCGGGAACAGCCAGTATACCGTCAGTTATGTCAGAGAAGAGAGCAAGCCCCAGGGTAATACTTAAACTTACCAGAAAAAGCAGGTTAATCTGATTCATTCTAGCCAGGGACAGGTTAGATAATTTCATTGTTTCACTTTCCACTTAAAGGTCAAAAAAAGCGGTGAAAAGTAATCTAAAACTGTGAGTAAAGATAGTTTTATTCCAATAGATTTTGTCGATAGTTAATATCAGGAAAGCAGTGTTTAATTTTTCATCAAGGTTTGTGGTTTTTGCCCCCGCCTGTTTGAGTTATAATTCGCACAAATTTCAGCCGCGAAGAGAGAATTATGGCTAGAAACAAGAAAGAATCCATTGTTTTGGAGACCCCGACGGGGTCTGATCATGTGCTGTTGCATTCGTGCTGCGCGCCATGTTCAGGCGAAGTTATGGAGCGCATGGCGGAAGCTGGCATTAAATTTACCATTTTCTTCTATAACCCGAATATTCATCCGGAAAAAGAGTATCTGCTGCGTAAAGAAGAGAACATCCGTTTTGCTGAGAAGCTGGGTGTCGACTTTATTGACTGCGATTACGACTCTAAAAACTGGTTCGAACGGGTTAAAGGCCTGGAGTGGGAACCGGAGCGCGGTGAGCGTTGCACCGAATGTTTTGATATGCGCTTTGAGCGTACAGCGCTGTATGCCCATGAAAACGGTTTTGACACCATTACTAGCTGCTTAGGTATTTCACGCTGGAAAAACATGGACCAGATTAACGACTGTGGTAAGCGTGCGGTAGCGCCATATCCGGGTCTGCATTACTGGACTTTTAACTGGCGCAAACAAGGCGGAGCGGCGCGTATGGTGGAAATTGCCAAACGTGAACGTTTTTATCAGCAGGAATACTGCGGCTGTGTTTACTCATTAAGAGACATGAACCGCTGGCGCCTGAAAAATGGTCGTGATCGCATAGAAATTGGCGTTCAATACTACACCAACGAATAACTCCCACCTAAAAAAAAGCCCCGGACGCTGGGAAGAGAGACGCCCGGGGCTGCACGTGAAAGCTATAAATCTTATTAAAACTGGTAACTTAGAGACGCTGAGTAGTTTGCTGGCGCGCCGTAATAGCCTTGCGCCCAATATAAGCTATTGAGGTACTTTTCATCAGTTACGTTATAGCCGTTAACTCGCACCGATAAAGCATCGGTGATTTGCCAACTTGCCATTAGGCCTAACCGTCCGTATGCGGGCTGGCGAGTTATGATCGCCTCTCCTGCATTGCTATACATAGATCCGACAGTACCCTGTACTCGACTTGTTTCGTCCTGCCACTGATAAGTTGCGCCCAATTTTAACTGTGGTAGCTGTGGGAATTGATAAGTCAATGACGTCCGGAATAGTTTTTCCGCGGTATAGTTCTCAACTAACTCATCGCCGTCGACATCAAATACAGTTGCGGACATTTGACCTTGTAAGCCTGAGACAATTTCTCCGGCCAGTTCCATCTCCAGTCCCTCGCTGCTGATACCGTCGGCAGCGCGATAAACTGGTTCGGGTAGTCCTGTTTCTGGATTAATGGCATCCCCGTCACCGACAGCTAAGTTTTCTTGATCAATATGGAAGTAAGAAAGACTCAGTAACGCGCGCTGATCAAAGAGATCTGCTTTCAATCCGATTTCAGAGTTCTTACCGGTCAACGGTTCCAGGCGTTCAAAGTTTTGGTCGCGCTCAGTTTGAGCTAGGAATGTCTCAGTGTAAGATGCGTAGGTCGTTAAGGCATCATTGATAGCGTAAGTCACCCCAACATAAGGAATGAATTTTGCGTCATCGCGCGATTGATCAACTCCATAACCTACGCCCTCGGTTGTGAAGTCGTTGTAGCGTCCTCCAAGTAGAACTTTTAAATTCTCGCTAAGCGCTAGTCGAGTCTGTGCGTAAACGGCCTTTTGTGTGTTATCCACAACACTTCCAGCCCGCGAATCGGTGAATTCAGGTAAAGGAGTATCTCCATCCCAGTCTTTAAGAGACGGCATAGCGGGGAAACCATTTCCGGTATGGTAGTCATAAAGGGAATAATCGACATAGTCTAGACGAGAGTAGTTAGCACCTACTACTACCTCATGTAATTGACCCCAGGCTGCAAATGAACCGCTAGCGTACAGGTCGAAGGTGTCTTGCTTATCATCCAGATCGTATTCACTGCCATAACCAATAAGTCCCAGTCCCGTTTCAGGATCAAGACCGACTTCTGAGTCAGCTAAATAAGTATAAAATAACAAGCTGTCCTCGTCGGTGCGCACTCGATTGTAGGCTGCGCGTAATGTCCAGCTGTCGGATAGTGCAGTCTCAATATCGACAAAACTGCGGCTCTCGCTAACTTCCCACTCCGACCAATCCGCTGCGACATTGGTTGATTCGTCGAAGTTAGTTGGAGTGCCGTCGCCATAATAAAGGGTTAAAGCGCCCCACATATTGCCATCGGTGTGACTTTTATGTTCGCTATGCCCTACCGTTAGAAGTGTATTGTCAGACAATGCGAAGTCGGCAACGCCATAGAACAATTTAGTATCGTTTTCATAACGATCTAAGTAGGATTCACCGCTATCAGTTGCACCGACAAAACGAGCCCTGATTCGATCATTGATTTTGCCTGATGCGTCTACTTCCAACCGCTTGTTATCCCAAGAGCCAAGACTACCTTCAAGACGAATCTGAGTGTCTGATGTCGGGCGTTTGCGAACCATATTGACTGTGGCGGCGGGGCTACCGACACCAGTCATAATACCGTTGGCACCGTGAATTACCTCTACACGCTCATACAATGCTGTATCAACTCGTCCATGCGTATTGCTATTGATCAGCGGAAGACCAAGCCCGTCAATTTGAAAGTTGTTGAGTTCAAATCCTCTTGAGGTGTAATAAACACGGTCAGTTTCCACGTTTTCCACATTGACTGCCGCTGCGCTTTCCAGCACAGAGTTAATGTCATTGAGACCAAAGTCTTCAATTTGTTGACGTGTTATGACGGTAACCGCTTGTGGAGTTTCTTTAATGGTTAGACCTAGCTTTGTTGCACCATCTGCATCAGAGCTTCGGTATCCATCTTGTTCCTGTCCGGTGACTTTTAAACGTTCTATGACTTTATCTGTTTGCTGCGGCTCTTCGGCTACAGCGGTTACGGGTAAGCCAAGGGCGGCCAGAATGCTAGCCGCCAGAACAGTCTTTTGAATCTTCATTATTCCCCTCAAATATTAGATGCGAGCTAAATTGATGGGAATTCTAAATGAAAACGATTCGCGTTTAAAGTGTTATTTAACCCAAGTTTCAGGAAGTTCCCAGCCTGCCCTGTGAACCTCGCCATTCCAGGTTTGCAGAGTGACCCAAACGCGTTGCTGAGGTTCAAGTTTTTGTGGTGCTATGGCATGAACATGCTGCAGTAATTCACTGCCGTGCAAAATGCCGACGTCATCTTGTTGCAGTTCTTCAATAGCAATTGGTTCCTCGCCAATGTTCACGTAACCCTGACGAATATCGCCGACTTTTCCTTCGTTAACGTACGCTGAAAAGTCTTTCACCCAGTCCTCGTGGTGCGCATAGGGCGCTTCATTATTTGCTGGTTGTAAGGCTACTTTAAACGGACCTACGGCTTTTTCATCCCAGACAGGAGGCAGCTCGGGTAGCTGCAGTTGCTGATACAGAAAGTAAAAGGGCAGAATAAGAATTAAACCACTGAGTTTAAATTTATTGCGGTTCCAGAAGGTATTTTTACGGCGCGCCATTAATTAGCTCCTTCATTCTGTAACGACTCTTGCAGCGGTGTGCGTTTAGCTTTTGCCGCTTTCACCGTGCGAGAACCCCAAATCAAAAATCCGGTAATGGACATAGCCGACAAAATAAGTCCAAAAATAAACCAGATGGCTTTAGTCCAGATACCACCAATAGTGCCGTAGTGCAGCGGATCAACGATATGCTGAATGGTCTGTATTGCATTCATATTGTCTGGTGAAACAGCTCGGGCTATCTCACCATTCCAGGGGTTAATATCCAGCCTGTAGGAGTATTGGTCGTAGAAAATGAATTCGCCACCGCCCATAATTTTGAACATGTCACGGTTATGCTCAGGCATCATAATGAAGCTGGGGCGGATATCGGGGAAGCGCTGCTCCGCTATAAGCAAAGCGTCTTCAAAAGACACTGGAGCTTGTGCTTTTTCTCCCATAGGAATGTCAGATACTTCAACCAGCGGAGCGTGTTCTTCAATATCAATATCTGCGTGCCAGAGCACTTGCTGGGTAAAGTACCAGAGGCCAGTTAAACTCATGACAATTAGGAACCAAATGGACCAGGCACCGCCGTGTTTGTGTAAATCGGTTAGCAGCGTTTTTTTGCCTTGTTTAGCGCGAATTTTAGGTTGTGAGTAGGCGCGCCAGAACCTTTTATAAATGACCAGACCAGTAACCAGAGCACCAATCATGACAAAGGACATGGCGGATACTAAATAATAGCCAATGCTGTAGCCGTCTTGCCAGGGGAATAGCAACCAGCTATGCAGTGAGCGCATAAAGTTAATAAAAGTAATGCCCTGATTAACTTCCTGAATTTCGCCGGTGTACTGGTTTACATAGGCAATGCCCATCGGGATGTTTTCATCGGAGAAAACGACGGCGTTAATAATATAAGGCTCGAAAGTCATTACCGTCGTAACGTTGGCCGTTGGAAACTGATCTTTGACGGTAGCAACTAGCTCCGAGATAGGTTGAGCAGGCAAATTGTCTGGATTAACCGCTCGCGCATTTTCGTTGAACAGCCAGGTTAGCTCGTGACTGAATACGGCGATGGTACCGGTAATGCAGATAAAGCAAAACAGGATCCATATTGGCAGCGAGCACCACCCATGTAATTTAAACCATTGCCTTTGCGTCATTCGAACTCCCCCGAGAAATTTTCCGAAATGATATTGTAAATACGAACAATTATCAAATACAATGTGCCGATAACAATTCTCATTTACATAGTGTGGTCGGGAGACAATTCATGAAGGCATTTGCCAGAAATTTAATAGCAACAGCGGTAGCATCAGTGCTGTTAAGCTCCGCTGCTGTGGCAGCACAAAACGAAGGTTCTGCTGAAGAAAATAAAGAACAGGCAGGAACGCAGGAAAAGATTTTTGAACACATTAAGGTTACCGGCAGTTCATTAGATCAGGCGACTACGGCAACAGGCTTGCCGTTAACATTACGTCAAACTCCACAGTCGATTTCTATTATTGACCGTACCTTTATAGACAGTTTCTCGCTCGATACGGTTGCCGATGTGATGCAGTTTGCTCCGGGTATTCAGGCTCAGCAGGCAGAAACGGATCGTTTCTTCTTCCGTGCCCGTGGCCGTAATGTAACCAACTTCCAGTTTGACGGTGTGCCTATTGCGTACAACAGCTTCTTTAGCGAAGCATTGGCTGACTCCGTTATTTTTGAGCGAGTTGAAATTGTGCGTGGCGCGACAGGTTTGTTAACCGGTGCAGGCGAACCTTCCGCTGCAATTAACCTTATTCGTAAGCGCCCGAAAGCTGAAGATGGTGGTTACGCTAGTGTCGGTTTGGGCTCCTGGAGTAACTACAGAGTGGAAGCTGATCACTCTCAAACTTTGTCGGAGGATGGAAACGTAAAAGGACGCGTTGCGCTTGCCTATGAAGAGGGTGACAGTTACGTCAATTTATCCGAGAAAGAAAACGCCCAAATTTACGCTGTTGTGACTGCCGACTTAACGACTCAAACGCGTTTAACCATGGGGGCTGATTACAGCGAGCGTAACCCCAAAGGAAGTATGTGGGGCGCACTGCCTCTGTTTTATGACGACGGTACACAGGCTGACGATTTGCCAGTTAGTACGACAACAGCGTCACCTTGGAATAGATGGGATAGAGAAAGCACCAGTGTATTCGTTCAGTTAGAGCATGCTTTTGATAATGGCTGGGATATCCAACTGGATGTTGAGCGTCGTGAAGATGATATGGACGGATATTTGTTGTATTTCTCCGGTTTTCCGAACAAAGACACCGGACAAGGCTTAGGAACGTCGCCGAATCATTATGTTGCTGAACGCGAGCAAACTTCATACCGCTTTTTAGCGTCGGGTCCTTTCGAGCTATTTGGTCGTGAGCACCAATTAACAGCCGGTGCTCTGAGCTCTGAACAAAATGTTGACTCTGTTTCTTATAGCAGTGCTGATGCCATAGACGTCCCTAGCCTGTTTGACTGGGGAAATGGGGTCGATCCTATTAACTTCAGCGACACTCCGGCATATGGAACTTATGAATCATATAAGCAAAAAGGCATATACGCGGCGGCACAATTGAGTTTAACGGATGACTTAACTGCTATTCTAGGCAATAGAATTACAACCTATGACACTTTTGTGCAATCACCCTGGTCGCCAAGCGATTATAAAAACTCGGGCGTTAACACGCCTTATTTCGGGCTGGTTTATGATCTCACAGATGCCGTCTCAACCTACGCCAGTTACACGGAAATTTTTAAACCTCAAAGCGCGCGAAATGCGGACAATGAGCTCATTGGTCCGGTGGAAGGCTCAAACGCAGAGCTAGGCGTTAAAGGTGACTTCTTTAATGAAGCTTTAACAGCCAGTGTTGCCGTCTTTAAAGTGAAAGAAGATAACCTTGCAATTAATGATCCCGATAATGCGGACTTCCTACCAGGCACTACTATCCAGCCGTCTATCGGCGTTGATGGTGCCGAGAGTGAAGGTTATGAGCTTGAGTTAAATGGTAAGCCAACCGATTCACTGAATATTTTCTTTAGTTATACGCACAATGAGTCGGAAGATCGTGATGGTTCAGACTATGCGCCTTATTTACCCGAAGACATGGTGAAAGCGAGCGTACTTTACACTGCCACAGATGCATTGAAAGTAGGTGTGAATGCAAACTGGCAGAGCAAAATATCGTCTAATCCGAATATAGGCCCAAATGGCGAAACCTTTACTCAGGACAGCTACACCGTCGTGAATGCCATGGCTAACTATAAGCTAAGCCAAAATTGGGATCTGAGCTTTAACGTCAACAACCTGTTTGATAAAAAGTACTATTCCAGCATCGACTTTTATAACCAAGGATTCTTCGGCGCTCCGCGTAATGTGGAACTGAGCGTTAAATACGCTTGGTAAAGGTAAGCGTTTTTGTTTTGGAAGGGGCGGTGCTTTGCACTGCCTTTTTTCTTGTTACCCGCTTATATGCCGGCGCTCCAGATGACAGAGAGCAACTATAAAGGAAATTTATAAAATAAATGAAAACTATTATTTGACATTATATGGAATGTGCGTAGAGTAGCCGGTGTTGGATAAGAAACAGTTAGTTAAACACTCCTCTACGTCGCTTTATTCTTAGTAATATCTTCGTCCTGCAGTTTTTAGTTTCATTTTTTACCCGCATGATCATCGCAACTGGGAACGCCCAGAGCGATTACTTATTTTTTAAAATTTCAGGATATTTATTATGTCTAATACAGTAAACGGTGTTGTTAAGTGGTTTAACGAAGCAAAAGGTTTTGGTTTTATCGAGCAGAAAGGCGGCGCAGACGTGTTCGCTCATTTCAGCGCGATTGTTAGCGATGGTTTCAAAACGCTAGCCGAAGGCCAAAACGTTTCTTTCTCAGTAACTCAGGGTCCTAAAGGTCCTCAGGCTGAGAACATCCAAGCAATTTAATTTGCATGGATTAAGCTTCTAAGTAAGCTAAAAATTATGAAGAGCAGCCCACGGGCTGCTTTTTTTGTGTCTGCGTTTTACCACTCTACGACTGTTATTTTGTAACATTACTTGTCTGATTATTGACAAGTTTCGGCAAGACTATGACTATAGCTTTTATCAGAGGTTATTGTTCCCTCCCTAACAATTAACAGAAGAGACACTATGAAAAAGTTACTGATTGCTTTGTCTGTAGTCAGCTGTTTTGCGGCAGCCGATGAAGGTATGTGGATGCCCAAACAGTTACCGGAAATTGCCGATAAGCTGAAGGCGGCAGGTCTGACTATTGATCCTAATGATATTTCTAAATTAACCGAGTTCCCCGCTGCTGCTATTGTCAGCCTGGGCGGATGTTCGGCCTCGTTTGTGTCACCAGAAGGCTTAGTGGCAACCAACCATCATTGCGCTTACAACAGCATTGCTCATAACTCGACACCAGAGAACGATTTGCTTGCTAATGGCTTTTTGGCCAAAGACTTAAGTGCAGAAGTACCTGCGGCACCGGGCAGCCGCATTTTTGTGACCAAAGCGGTCGATGAAGTCACTAATAAGGTGATTGATGCCAATGTAACCGAGTTAACGGGCAAAGCGCGTCTGGACGCGATAGAAGATAACCAGAAAGCTTTGGTGGCAGAATGTGAAGAGGACGAAGGGCATCGTTGCACGGTAGCTGCATACTATGGCAGCCTCGAGTATTACTTAATTAAACAGCTGGAAATTAAAGACGTTCGCTTAGTTCATGCACCAGCAAGTGGTGTGGGTAAATTTGGTGGCGATACCGATAACTGGATGTGGCCACGTCATACTGGCGACTACAGCTTTTTACGCGCCTATGTCAGCCCGGAAGGTGAGTCAGCGGATTACAGCGAAGACAACGTACCTTATAAACCCGATTACCACTTAACTATAGCCAGTGAAGGCCTGGAAGAAGGCGATTTTGTTATGGCGCTGGGCTATCCCGGCCGTACCAACCGTCACCGCCTGCCGTCTGAAGTAAAAGAAACCTTTGAATGGAGCTATCCTAAAACAGTTGAACAGTTTCAGGATTCACTGGACATTATTGCGCGGGAAACCAAAGACAATAAAGACGCAGAGCTTAAATACGCCAGCCGCGTAGCGGGCCTGAATAATTACCTGAAAAACCGTCAGGGAATGCTGGACAGTTTTGCGAACAGCGATTTGTTAGAGCGCAAGCAGCAGGAACATAAAGAGCTGACCGCCTGGGTTAACAGCAGCCGCGAGAATAGAAAGGCCTACGCTAACGACCTTAAAACCATTGAAACCTTATTACAGGAACGTCACGCTCAAAGTCGTGCCGATTATTTGCTGAATAACGCCACTCCGCGTCTGCTTATGGTTGCACGTGCTGTTTACCGTCTGGCTCAGGAAGGTACTAAGCCGGATGCTGAGCGTAAAGCGGGTTACCAGGAACGCGATGTGCCGCGCTTTGAATCATACCTAGCCAGTATGGAGCGTAACTTTGACTCAAGCGTTGAAAAGGCTCTGGACTTGCATAACCTGAGCAATTACATGGCGCAGCCAAAGTCAGATCGTGACGCCGCTTTTGATAAAGCTCTGGGCTTACGTGACGGCATGAGCGAAGAACAACTGAGCAACTTAATTGACAGCTGGTATGAAGCAACCGGTTTAACCGATTTGGATAGCCGCATGGCTTTGCTGGACTACAACCCAGAGCAGTTTGAACAAAGCGACGATTCGTTCGTGAAAGCCGCTGTCGCTTTATACCCTTCTGACTTAGAAGAAGAGAAAGAAAGTGAAGAGTTAGCCGGCAAAATTCAGGACGCTTACGCCAGTTATATGCGGGCAAAAATTGCTTTCATGAAAAGTAAAGGTCAGGCTGTTTACCCTGATGCCAACAGCACGTTGAGAATTACCTACGGTAACGTTGCTGGCCGTGCGCATGGCACGGAAGACGGTAATGCCTGGGCACCTTTTACAACGTTGCGAGGCGTGACAGAAAAAGCCACGGGTGAAGGCGAGTTTAATGCGCCGCAAGAACAACTGAAGGCGATTGAAGCAGGTGACTTCGGTCCTTATGAAAAAGCGGATTTAAATTCTGTACCTGTGAACTACCTTGCCACTTTGGATATTACCGGCGGCAACTCGGGTTCTGCTGTTCTGAACCATAAAGGCGAGTTTGTCGGCCTGGCTTTTGACGGCACACTGGATTCAATTATCTCCGACTGGGATTTCAACCTGGAGAACACCCGTTCTATTCAGGTAGATGTCAGATACATGCTGTGGCAAATGCAGTATGTTGATCACGCAGATAACGTATTGCGTGAGTTAGGTGTCAGTACAAGCCAGTAGTTACTATTTAACGTATTAGCTATAGCAAAACCACCATCGTTAATTTTTAGCGATGGTGGTTTTTTGTTTTTTACGCATAGCTACAGCACTTCTAAAAACTCCATCAAAGCTTCGCGCTCTTCGTCGGACAATTCAAACGGCGTGAGTAAATTACTGGTAACAGGGTAAGCCTTCTCGGGAGCCAGAGACTTCGGGCGCTTAGGGCGAGCACCACCGTGTTCGTACATGCGAATAATGCCTTCCATTTGGGTAAACAGGCCATTGTGCATCCAGGGTTTGGTTTCCATGACATGACGTAGGCTCGGTGTTCGGAAACGCCCCATATCGTCAACGTTACCGGTTACTTCGTAGCGGCCTAAATCTTCAAAGCGACGACCAAAATAGTGTAGCCCTGTGTTATGAAACTTATTGTCCGACAGCAATGCACCGTTATGACAGTTAATACATCCGGCTTTGGTTCGATATAGGTGCAAGCCGTGCAACTGTTGAGTGTTTAGTTGCTCTTTCGCTGCTTTTTTATCACCGGACTCAACCGCTTTAATAAATTTATCCAGAGGGTTTGCCGGGGAGCGAAAGGTTTGCTGGTAAATTGTCAGCGCATCGGCAACGTTACTCCAGGTCTTTGGTGCATCAGAGTAGGCTTGTTGCCACAAAGATGCGTAGTCCTCGTTTTGTTTCAGGTAACTAACGACCTTTTCGGGTGTATGCGCCATTTCTACGGGATCGGTTAAAGGACCGAGTGCTTGTTCCTGTAAAGTTGCGGCGCGACCATCCCAGAAAAATGACTGCCACAAATCGACATTCATTAGCATAGGAGCATTGCGGCGTCCTTTTGCCCGACCTACACCCTCTGATACAGTGCGTTCGTCGCCGCGGTGTTGCGAAGCTTTATGGCAGGAAGCGCAGCTAACGCTGCCGTCAGCCGATAAGTTCGGATCATGAAATAGCTTTTTCCCCAGCTTAGCTTTTGGATTCTCTAAACTGCTTTTAGCTGCCGGTAGCGGCTGTAAGTCTTCTTTTGCGTGCTCAGCCCGTTCTGGCCAGTTTGGGGTGGGCTGTAAATAAGCATTCCAGAGCCATTGATTTTTGCTTTTTACAGAACAGTTTACTGGGTTAGCAGCTGCCACACTCTGCATTGTCAGAAAAAGGCTCAGTATCATCACACCGAGCCGGAGGGCGTTTTTATACATAGTTAATCCATGGTGTAGCTAAAGCCGACCCAGTAAGAGCGGCCTGTTTCAATACCGGCTTGTCCGTAAGTAATATGGTGGGTACGGCTATTCAGTAAATTATCGACTTCTAAAGTCAGCTGCAGAGCCCGGTCAAATAATGGCACGTCGTAATGTATGGCGGTGTTTATCAATGTCCGCGCGGGCAGCTCAGTTTGAACAAATAACGGATAAGCCAAGTCAATATCACCACAATCAGTGCATACTTCACGTTTATCTTCCTGATAGAAACTTTGTGTGTTGACAGCGCTTTCATAAGCTCCCTGATAGCTTATGTTTACGGAGGTACGTAAGGCTTCGGTCCATTCGCTGTGTAAGCTGAAATTGGCTGTTAACGGCCGGCTGAAGTCCTCATTAAGCCGGGTAAGGTCATCCTGACTAATGAGTTTGATGTCCCGGCTGCTGCCTGTACGGGCACTTCTCAGGGCCACAATTTCATCTTCGGGTACCAAATCAACGCCGCTGTCATAGGATTCAGAGCTGGTCAGGTTGTCGCTCCAGCTGGTGTGGAACCAGAATTCATGCTGGTTCCAGCGATACTGGTATGAAAGCGTTAAACGCTCGTAGGTGCCCTTACCACCGTTAACCTGCTCAACAAAAGTGAGACCATCCTCTTCAAAGCTATCTCCCCGCGCTAACTGATCACGTTGCCAGCGTTTGACGCCTTTTAGCGACAATAGTCCGCCGAAAAAGCGTTGTTTCCATGCCAGACTGAATTCGTCGCTGTAGGGAGTACTGACGTTGTTGAATAAATAACGGAATCGGGGTACTTCGTTTGAGGTCTGCCAGTCTCCGACAACACCGGCATTGATACTGCGAAGTTGCGTAATATAAGGGCGGCGGGCCTCGCGCAGTTTGTAAGTTATAAGATTAGCGTCGTAGTATCGGTTAACCCCAGCGGTGAGTAAGGAGTCGCCATTACCAAAAAGGTCGTAGCCCAGCTGAATTCGCGGTGCAATATCAATATTTTCAAGAAAGTCGTTGTAGTCGGCGCGCAGCCCAAGTCGCAAACGCAGATTATCCCACTCCACCGCGTCGTCAACGTAGGCACTCAGCTCCTTCATTTCGACGCTGATGTTTTCTATTGGATAAACACGACGATAACGGAAAAATTGTCCTCGAGTTTTTAGATTTTCACTGTAGGCCTGTAAATGCTCAGGGTTAGAGAGATCAATGTTGCCACCCAGGCTATCGGCTAACTCGTCCAGCGGCACATGGTAAGACTGCTCGATACAATCAAAGTTATAACCACGACAATATATATTGGCGTCACGGTACGGTCCGTTATAAACCAGTCCGGTGCGGTTACGCAGCCTTTCAATGGTTGTCGACTGCGCGCTAAACCCCAGGCTTAGATCATGGTTGGCACCAATCCATTGGAAAGGTTTGTATTGAGCATCGGTGTTCCAGTTACCTGAAGTCTGGGTTTTATCGAGGTTGCCGTAGCCTCCCTCGACACTAAATGGCGTTCCGCCGGAATCGATTCCCCAGTCTTTTCCTGCAGCTCTGTACCATGGTCTGAATGCAGGAAAAGCTGAGCGACTATTTTCACTGTAGCTATAACCCAGGCTGGAGGAAATTGACCAGTCACCCAGAGTGTCTTCAATCGAGACTTTGGCTTGCCGACCTCCGCCTTCTAAAGAAAAGTCGGAATCTTTAATATCCGTTAGAATATAATCTCCTTCATAAGGAGAGTAACTGACACTGGCGGATAGTTTATCGAACCAGCCGTCTGTCCAGTTGTAACTGAGCATTGCGCTGACGGAGTCTCGCTTTGTGGTAACCGGTTCCAGTAATGAAATCTCCCCAATTTCGGAAGTGGTTTTGCTGGCGGATAACATAACTGAGTGACCGGGGGCCAGCGGAATAGAACCCGTTACTGATACGGTTTGCTTGGAAAAGTCCGGCAACTCAACCTCGACAGGTTCGTAATCCTCCGGCTCTTCCTGTAAATCGGCGCGATTATCAATGTACTGATATTGGTTCCAGTCACTTTTTGACGTTCTCCAATTGATTTTTAGCCAAGGAGTTTGCTCTGCATCCCGACTCTCCACGTCTACCACGCCACCACTGAAGCCGCTGAACCGAGCCGGAATGTTACTGTCGTAAACCGTAACCTTGCCAACCAAAGCCTGATTCACAAAAAATGCCTGCGGGTGTCCCTGAACATCATTTATCGACGACGGTGAACGGTTGGATGAGTTCGGATCAATACGCGAGTTATTGCTCATCCCATCAAGGTAAAACCCGGTTTGCCAGGGTTTAGCTCCCGAAATTGAAATCAGCTGACTCCGAATTTCAGCCTGCTGCTCCACGGCAAAGCTGTCCTCACTAACCTGAACGCCTGGTAAAAATGTCAACATATCGGTAATGTTGCCGTTACCTTGTGAACGGTAATCGAGAAACTCACGAGACAAGTCGTAACGGCCGGTTAAACCAACGGCTTCAGGAAACCAGCGGTAACCCACTACCTCTATACGTTCAAAGTCCTCTTCCTTTGTCTGCTTCGCTTCCTCTTCTGCAGCCACAGCATTTATGCACAAGCTGCTAATGGCGAAAGCTTGAATAAATTTAGCCCAGGGGCATTGGATCGATTTCATCGGGTACTCCATCGCCGTCGGCGTCATTGTCCAGTTGAATGTCACTTTGTTCGATTTCCGCGTCGCTGGCGTTAACTGAGATAAAGTTAGCGAGCCCATCGTGGTCAGTGTCTACTGTTGCTATGGGGCTATTCGGAAAGTCATCCTGCGTTGCTTGTCGTTCAGCAATAAGGCCCAGCCATTCAAGCTGATCTGACGCGCTTAAGTAGGAGTTTTCGAGCAATGTCCGGGCATCTTGGTAACGGCGTGCATAACTCAGGTTATCGACTACATCTTCGGCTAAATTGATTTGCACGGGGGCGGGCTGATTATTAAAGCGTTTAATAATCTCCGTACTGAGTTGCTTTTCAATACTACTGAAGCGTTGATAGAGCTCAGAGTAATTCGCCTCGTTGTAGGCTGTTTTCCTCAGTTGAGGAAGTAACGCGTCCTGCTCTGTTAAGCTAGAGGTGTTGTAGTCGTCTTTGACTAACGTTCGGTGCAAAGTCAGCAGTTTCTTTAATTCTTCTTCGGTATCTTCTGGTGGCTCGTCAGAGAACCAGGGGCTTACCATCTGTTGCAATAAAACATAAGCCGGTTCGAAGTTATTTAAGGACATGCGTGCAAACAAATAGTCACGTTGTTTGGCCTGCAGTTGACTTTCATCCTCAATCTTGTCAAACAAAACGGTAGCTTCGTTCAGCAATGCAATGCTTTGTTCGGAGTTGCCAATCAGTTGGTACAGCGTGGCTAAATCCATGTAGGCGTCAAGAAACCGAAACGCGTCATCTTTAGCTGCGTTAGCGGTGGGAAACTTGTTATCGACGATGGACTGGCAGGCTTGCTTGAGCGTATCCATCAAATCAGTGTCGTCGACTTTTTTTACATAAGACCAGTACTTAAGACACCCGCGCGTGCCGGTGATATATAGTGTATTGCCTTGTTGGCTTAAGTAAGTGGGGTTTCGTAAAATATTAATGCCCCGACGCAGAACTTGTTTTGCTTCGCTGATGTAACCTAATGTAATTAGTTGACCGCCAAAGTAATCTTTACCCACAATACGGCCAGAGTATTGTTCCTGCAGTTCTCTCAAATTATCGCCATATTGCTGCTCTATAATGGTTATGGCATCGATTAAAGAGCCGCCTCTAATGACTGTCGCCAGAGCTTTAGCTTCTTCCGCGGCATCAATAACCCGATCGTAGGACGACATCTCCGGCTTCACTAACTGTACGGCAAGGTTAGGTGTGTTCGGGTAAGTCAGCTCCATTAAGCTTGCGATAATAGCCAGTGGATACTGGTATTGCTCAATTGACCGTTGCGCGTAGTTTTTAAGAGGATAGTGGTGTTCCGGGTCGTAAGTTGTGTCGGTGTAATAGGAGAAAACATAAGCGAGTAAATCTTTAACTTTGTCTGTTGCTCCCAATGAGTAATAAAACTCAGCAGCTTGAGCGACATACATAGGTCCGAGTTGATAAAAACGCTCCCCTTTATGTTCTCCCGTTTTTACAAATTGATAGCCTGTTTCTTTAACAATACTTGCGAAACGATCAGTTGAGGCGAGTGCTAACTGGAGGTCCTGGCTGGAATTAGTTTGTAGGTATGTTTCGACAGTACTGGAGGCCTGGTTCCGGGCTGCGGTAACCATGTTTCCAAAGGCACCTTGATATTCTTCGTCCGCCCCTCCAATAACTTTCGTGAAGCTCTCCAGCTGGGTCGTGACCTTATCGGCGCCTTCGCTGTCATTTGCCCCGTTCATATCGTTTAGTAGCGTCAGCAATACACTTGCATCAGCCTTTGATATATTGGTGATCCCGTTATCAACAATGTAGTCTGTTTGATATTGAAGTGATAACAGGCGATGTGTACTAGCTTTATCCGGTTGATTACTCTGTTCATAAGCTAGAGCAACCTTTAAATGCGCCTGCGCAAGCGCTTGCTGTGAAAAGATTTTTTGTTCCAGAATTTCATCTGATTTTTCCGTTAAACCTGCTTTAACATACCCCTGAGCCAGTGCGATATAGCTGTTTTGTGAAACAACGTCGTCATTAATGCTGTCTGTAATTTGTTCTGCTTGCTTTAAATGTGATTCACTTGAGTGATAGTAGTAAGCCGCTTTTTCTTCGTTCGTACTGTATGCAGGTTTAAGTTCAATGGCTGCTTCTGATTCTGCCAAACCATCTGAAATTAAGACAATAAAGCTGTCGTTGGGCAGGCTCAGTCCGTCTAAGTGGTAACTGAAGCTGCCTTCCTGGCCTAAGCTGACATGGCCCTGTTTGGGCTGGCTTACCAGCGAGAAAATAATATCGTCGCCGTCAGGATCGTAGGCTTCTATCTGACCTACCATTTCGTGATCTGCGCTAAGTGAAATGGTTCGGCTGATGAACCGGGGCGCGTCATTAACTGGGGTAATAGTGAAGCTGAATCGATAACGGGTATTGCCCGCTTCCACCGTTGCGCTATCGTTGCCATTATAATCGGCTTCCGGTGTAAAGGTTGCTGTGTTATTGCCTAATGTTAGCTGTCCATGCCGGGGCTGATTAATAATGATGGCGGTGTCGCTAAAGTCTAACTGAGTTTGCCAGGAGGTGTCTTCAGCTAATGTGGCGCTAATGTCTTCGTTGGCAACATCACTGTCAGTGCCGCCGCAGGCGCTCAAGAGAATCAGGGCCGCTGAGCAGAGAATTCCGTTTCTTGCTGTCATTTTTATTCCATTGTTCTTGTCTCGCATACAAGCCTCCTAAAATCCGGCTTTGGATCTTAATGCGAATTGTTTTCATTATCAATAGTGTTTGTGATTAAACTTTTCTCTTTTAAAATCTCGAAAAGTTTGGGAAATCGCCGCTGGCAGAAAAGTAAGCGGAAGAATAAGATGGTCGGAAAATAGCGCTGCAAAAGTAGATGGTATGCCAATAACAAAAATATTCGCCTTACGTTGCCCGATAGAGCAGTCACCTTTGCAGTTGGTGGACGGCAGCTGGCGCTGTGAAAATGGCCATAGCTATGATGTGGCAAAACAGGGATACGTGAATTTGTTGCCAGTGCAGAATAAGCGCTCGAAAGATCCCGGCGACAGCAAAGCCATGGTGCAGGCACGGAGGGAGTTTCTGGAGCAGGGTTACTACCAACCTCTGGCTCAAGTTTTAGCTGATACGGTGTTAGCACAGGGCGAGCAGGCGGTGCTCGATGCCGGTTGCGGCGAAGGCTACTATTTACGCTACTTGGTTGAACAGGCTGAACAGAAAGGTACTGATTTGAGTGTGGCCGCCCTGGATATTTCAAAATGGGCAGTGCAGGCTGCGGCAAAACGCGATAAACGCCTGAGCTGGATGGTTGCTTCCAATAACTCTATTCCACTGGACGATAACAGTGTAGATACCATTTTGTGCGTGTTTGGCTTCCCTGTTGAAGCTGAATTTAAGCGGGTTCTAAAGCCCGGCGGTCGGCTCATTATGGTAGACCCGGCTGGTGATCACCTAAAAGAGCTAAAAGCTATTATTTATTCTGAGATAAAAACAAAGTCAGATAATCTGCCTGTAAACTCAGAATACTGGTCTTTAGCATCAGAGCAGCGTGTGACTTTCCAATTTGAACTGAATAATAACGAGGCTGTTCAAAACCTACTCACCATGACACCACACCTATACCGTAGCAGCGCCGCAGGCCGCGAAAGTGCCGAAGCTCTCAGCTCTTTACAGCTGACCGCTGATGTCTGGGTGCGGGTTTTTACTTTAAGCGCCTAACGCATGCGAGCAGTTATTCACTCAACAATCACCACTGTACCCAAGGCTGACTGGAGCCGCTTATTTGGTAGTGATTACCCTTTTACGCGCTATGATTTTCTGCTGGCGCTTGAGCAGGGTGGCAGTCTTGGGCTGCAGCGTGGCTGGTTACCGCAATATGTTGTTGTTTATGATGATAATGACACCATGGTTGCGGCTATGCCGTGGTTTAAGAAAACGCATTCTTATGGTGAGTATCTGTTCGACTGGGCCTTCGCCGAAGCCTTTGAGCGCTATGGTTTTCAATATTACCCCAAGCTGATTAACGCAATACCTTTTACACCATGTCAGGGGCCTCGTCTGGCTATTAGCGAGGGCGTTAACCGCGGCGAGATCCTGTCTATTATTGAGTCTGAGTTGTTAAAGCAGCATGACGTCAGTAACTTGCAGAGCTTGTACGTTGAACCTGACTTAAGCTGTGCTTTAACAGACGAAGGTTGGTGGCAGCGCTTCGATATTCAGTTCCTCTGGCAAAACCGGAACTACGGCAGTTTTGATGACTTTCTAGCGGCTCTGGTGTCGCGTAAGCGTAAGTCGATTCGCAAAGAGCGGCAAAAAGTATCGGAACAAAATGTGCAAATGCGAACCTTGCAGGGTAATGAGCTGACTACGGAGTTTTGGCAGCAATTTACTCTGTTTTACCAGCGTACTTATTTAAAACGTTCGGGACATGGCGGCTATTTAACCCCTGCTACCTTCAAACTCTGGGCCGAACATTTAGCCGATTATATTGTGGTATTCGCTGCCTATAAAGACGACAACATGCTGGCTGCTTCTTTGTGCTTTAAAGGCAAAGACACACTTTACGGACGCTACTGGGGCTGCCGGGAAGAGCTTGAATTCCTGCACTTTGAAGCCTGTTATTACCAGGGAATTGAGTTCTGCATAAACCACGGGCTACAGTATTTTGACGCGGGAGCTCAGGGTGAGCACAAATTGCATCGCGGTTTTGAGCCGGTTCTGCGCGAAGGCTTTTACCGTTTTATGGAGGCGCCTCTTAGCGACGCCATTGAGCAGTATTGTCAGGATGAACGCAGTGCGTTACGCGAACACTTGAAAACACTGCAAACCTATCTGCCTTATAAAGTTATCGATTAATACAACGGCCATACCAGCAGTATCATGACCAGCGCCACCGTTGACACTAGCAGGGACAACGGCAGGCCAAGCCGCCAGTAGTCGCTAAAGTTGTAACCACCCGGCCCCATAACCAGTATATTCGACTGGTGGCCGATAGGGGTTAAGAAAGGCACCGCGGCACCAATAGCAACCGCCATTAAAAACGGGTCCATACTGGCACCGAAGCTGCTCGCCATACTAATGCCAATAGGGGCCATAAGTACTGCTGCCGCGGCATTGTTAACAATGTTGGATAGCAGCATAGTGACTATTAGCAGTAAGCCCACGGCGACAAAATCGGGTGATCCCTGACTCACATAAAGCACCGCATTGGCAATGGTGTCGGCCGCACCGCTGCGCTCCAGTGCAGAACCCAGTGGAATGGTTGCGCCCAGCAGAACAATAATAGGCCAGTCTATGGCGTCGTAGAGCTCTCGCAGAGGCAAAATATTGGTAATAACCATAAGGCCAGCGGCAAGAGAAAAAGCAACCGGCACCGAGATAAGACCGAGCGCTGCTGCCAGAATCGCTGCCGAGAATATTCCCAATGGCTGTATCAGCTGTTTCGGTGAGCCCAGTCGTAAACTGCGTTGAGCCAGAGGGAAGCAGCCAAAACGTTGAAATACGTCATTAAGCACTTCAGCGTCGCCCTGTAGTAATAAAACATCGCCCGGTTTAAAGCGAATATTTGCCAGTTTTGTCCCCAGTTTTTGACCTTCCCGGGCTACGCCCAGTACGTTTATACCGTAGCGGCTGCGTAATTTTATGTCGCCAGCCGAGCGGCCGATAAGGCGCGAGTCATGTCCGACAATGCCTTCAATAACGGTAATGTCGTCGGATTTTAAAAAGCGGTCATCAATTTCTTCTTCGGCATTGAGCTCCAGTCCGGTTCCGTCAATGACTTGCTGGATGGTTTCCGCATTGGCTTCAACTATTAACACGTCTTCAGCTTTCAGCCGTAAATAACGCGCCGGAGCGGACCAACGCTTTTCACCACGTTGAAGCGCAACAATAACAAAGTCTTCTTCGCTGCGGTTTTCCAGTTCGTACAGGGTTTCACCGACAAAATTGGAACCTTCAGGTACGTAGAGTTCGGTCAGGTAGCTGCTGACATCATACAGCGATTGCGATTTTGACTTTCCGGCTTTTTCAGGCACCAGCCAGTGACTGAGTAGCCACATAAAGAGCAATCCAGCTATGGCGATGCTGAGGCCAACGGGCGTAAATTCAAAAATACCGAAGGACTCACCCATTGCGTCGCGGCGAATGTCGGCAATAATAATGTTCGGCGGTGTACCCACCATGGTAATAGTGCCCCCCAGTAAGGAGCCAAAGGCCATAGGCATTAGCACTTTGGAGGGGTTATTGCCGCTGCTGCGGGCAAGTTGAAGGGCGACGGGAATCATAATAGCCATGGTGCCGGTATTGCTGATAAAAGCCGAGCAGACCGTCGTGACTGAGGTCAGAGCTATCATCTGTACCCAGCGTTTATCGCCAATGTTTTTCATGGCTGAGGCAAGGGCGTCAACTACACCGGAACGCCACAGTGCCTGGCTGATTATTAGTACAGCAGCCACGGTAATGACGGCAGCGTTACCAAAACCACTGAATACTTCTGCGGTTGGCACCAGACCAAGAATAGCTGCGGACAATAGCGCCATCATGGCAACCAGGTCGTAACGCCATTTATCTATGACGAAAAGCACCAACATGGCAATTAATATGATTCCGATAAGCCATTGATCCAGCATGTAAGACGCACCGTTTAGTATTGAAAGGTTGAAGATTGCACAGTGTTGGGTTTGAAGCAATAGCGTCTATACTGATAAATCAGTTAGTTGTCTGACATCCCATTATAGTAGCCTGACGTTTACGTCAGGAACGATATCTCACCTGACATGAATGTCAGGCTACCTATAACGGGTCGATATCCCATTGTAGTAGCCTGACGTTTACGTCAGGAACGGTATCTCACCTGACATGAATGTCAGGCTACGAAATTATTTACGGAGGCCATAAAATGAAATACTTAAGCTTAACAAGTGCGGTAATCATTGGCCTGGCGGGAGTAAGCAGTACGCCGGCTAACAGCGATGACCACAAAGACAGTGGACTGGCTAAAGCGGAAGTTCAGGAGTGGCAGGTTCCCTGGGAAGACTCCCGGCCCCGTGATCCCTGGGTACATAATGACACTGTCTGGTTTGTGGGCCAGGGCAGTGATTATACCGCCACCTTTAACCCGCAAACCGAAGAGTTTAAACGCTACGATCTACCCGATGGCGCTGGCCCGCATACCGTTATTGTCGATGATCGTGGCGCTTGGTATACCGGTAACCTTATGAACCATATTGGCTTAGTTGATCCAGCTTCAGGCGACATTAAACAGTATGAATTACCCGGAGATGGAACGCGTGACAGCCACACCATGGATTTTACTAGCGATGGTAATATTTGGTTTACGGTGCAGGGTGGTAACCAAATAGGCTTTCTGGAAACCGATGACGGTGAAATAGAGCTTTGGGATGTGCCCACAGATTCCGCCCGACCTTATGGTTTAATTGTCGAGAACGACAAACCCTGGGCGACGCTCTTTGGTACCAACAAGTTGGCGACTGTAGAAAACGGGAAGCTGCGGGAAATTGAGCTGGATAGAAAGGACAATCGTCCACGCCGGCTTGGTATGACCGACGACGGCATCATTTGGTATGTAGATTACAACAAAGGGTATGTGGGTAGCTACGATCCGGCTAGCGGTGAGAATAAAGACTGGCGGGCTCCGGCTGAAGAAAATTCTCGGCCTTACGGTATGGCGGTTGATAAACGTAATGACGTCTGGTTTGTAGAAACCGGTGTGCAGCCAAACCGGCTGGTGGGCTTCGATACTGAAACCCAGGAGTTTTCAGAGCCAATTGAGCTGGAGAGTGGCGGCGGTACCGTTCGTCATATGTTCTATGACGAAGCTAACGATTCCATTTGGTTCGGTACCGACGCCAACACCCTGGGAGTGGTTCGTCTGCAGTAGCCTGACGTTTACGTCAGGAACTATATCTAACCTGACATGAATGTCAGGCTACGACGATGCCTGGGTTCGATGTCTCACCTGACATGAATGTCAGGCTACGACGATGGCAGGGTTCGATATCTCACCTGACATGAATGTCAGGCTACTTCAGATGGCACAGGTTACATAGGCAGAACTTCTAATACGGCAACGTAAGAGCCCTGGCGTTTGGTAGCCGGGGCTTCGCCGTTGTCGTCTGCGTATTCTGCTTCTAACCAGTACATGCCAGGCTCATCCAGAGTGAAGGTGACCTCGCCCTTCTCATCGGTTGTTAACTTGGTTGGCTCTGCCTGATCGCGGTAACGCTCTCCGCCTTTTACCAGGAAAACTTCAGTTCCTGCGGCTGCGGCGCCATCAATGTTGAACTTAAAGGTAATGTTTTCACCGGTGTATAAATCGTTCGGGTGAGTTACTGGTTCAAGTTCCAGACCTTTACCTGTTGGACCCAGAGTGTCATAAGTTGGTGCGCCAGAGGTTACAAATGTCTCAACACGACGTGAGCGCTCACTAACCTCCAACTCTTTAGCGTCCTGTGGAACTTCTTTGTAGAAGTCTTCATTGGTTTTTTGCGCGCCACGTGGTGGCCAGTACTGACGTTCACCTTCGTCATCCACCCAGCGAGCGGATAAACCTGAACTGGCTGAATAAATGGTATAAGTACCTTCTTTTTCCAGTTCAATATCAAACACCGAGCGATACTTGCCTTTATGACCATTCTCCAGAGTCACAGCAGAGCCGTCTGGCGCCATGGCTTTTACGTATTCTAAGCTAAGCGGGTAGTGATCTGGATAAAAAATGCCATTGGCGATAGCGGCATCAAAAGTCACCCATTCGGAGTCGCCGGAAACGACGGTGGCGCTGGGTTTAATCCAGACCCGGTGAGCTTCACTGCTGGTGCTGGCAAATAAGGTCAGCACAGCCAGGCTGGTAGTAAGTACAGAAGATAATTTCATGATTAAGGCTCCAGTTTTAATGACACTCGGCCAAGCTCGTGCTCGCCGGTCTCTGAGATGGATATTGGGCTATCGATAGGTAAAGACAATGGCAGGCGCAACATTTCACGACCGCCAACCTCGCGTGCGGCTTCTACATACAAGTAGTACTGGCCGGGCTCAAGGTCAGGTAGTTTGGTTAATAAAGGCGTTAAGTCCACCTTGTGAGTGCCGGGACGACGAGTTGCACCCGATACACCGTCGATAGGCATGTCGGCCATGCGGCCACTACGACGCCACCACTGACGCATGTCTTTAAGCCACTTTTCGCCTTCGTTATCTTTTAGGTTAACGTCGTACCAGACAGCGATGTCAGCTACCCTTTGGTTGCGTTCATCTGCCAGCCATACCGCCAGGTAAGGCGCGTGGTATTCAGCCACTGACAGGCGGGGGATTTCGACGTTAAGCTCGTTTTCAGCAGCATGTGCTGACCCCATAACGGCGAACAGAGGAATGATGAAACCAGCCAGGACCAGTGGCCAGGTGGACTTGCGCCCCTTACTGTATTTTTTCAAAAGTAATAACCCCGTAATTGTGAATAAAATGCTGGCAATGGCAAATACGTCAATGAAAAGGCTCCAGAGAAAACCTGTGTTGCGGGCTTTGTGGAGGTCATTGAAATAGGCAATCCAGCCGCGATCGGTGGTTTCAGAGTAAAAAGCACCACTGGTTAAATCGACGCTGAACCAGCTGTCCCCGCCAGGGCGAGGCATGGCGACGTATAATTCATAGTCACCCCATTCGATTTCGGCATTTGAACTGATGCTGTTTTGCGTTTCATCTTCGTACCAGCGGTGGAAAAAAGTTGGTAGAGCGTCAGTCCCTGAAGCATTCGCCAACCGGTCCAATTCCGTTTGTGGGAGAGAGCTTTCATGGCTTTCGACGCTGGGTGCGGATTCTATCCAGCCAGCATGGTTTAGCGTTATACCGGTGACTGAAAACAACAACATGCCAATGAGGCAAACGGCAGAGCTTATCCAATGCCAGTCTTTTAAAGACCATCCTCTGCGGCCACCCGAGCGTCGAGCCATTCACTTTTCTTCCTTTACAAACAACAGTGCATGTATCTTATATAAAAACCGTTCTCATTTTCAATAGTTAATGATAAAAATTCTCATTTAGATTTAGTTTTTTTATGTTATTATGCGCACAAAATCGCCAATGAGGAATTGTTATGAGAAGTATCATTGCGGAAAAAGTGACTCAGGTACGCCACTGGAACGATACCCTGTTTAGCTTTAGAACCACGCGTCAGCCAAGCTTTACTTTCGAAAACGGTCAGTTTGTAATGATGGGACTGCAACTGGAAGATAAACCTCTGCTCAGGGCTTACAGCATTGCCAGTGCAAACCACGAAGAAGAGCTTGAATTCTTCAGTATTAAAGTGCCGGACGGCGCCTTAACGTCACGCCTGCAACACATTAAGGTGGGTGACGAAGTGGTGTTGTCGACACGCCCTACAGGGACGCTAGTACCCGGACACTTACTGCCAGGCAAGAACTTGTACTTGCTCAGCACCGGCACCGGTTTAGCGCCTTTTATGAGCGTTATTAAAGACCCTGACATTTACGAACAGTACGATAAAGTCATTCTGGTTCACGGTGTGCGCTGGGTTTCTGAGTTGGCGTATCAAAAAGAAATCTCTGAGATTCTGCCAAACAACGAATACTTTGGTGACTGGGTGCGGGAAAAACTCATTTATTACCCGACAGTGACCCGCGAACCATTCCGTGATGAAGCGCATCAGCAACGTATTACCGATTTGCTGGAGTCTGGCACCTTAACCAAAACCATTGGTATGCCAGATCTGAACCCTGAACACGATCGCTTTATGTTGTGCGGTAATGACGCTATGCTTCAAGATCTGATGGTTATTCTCAATGAACGGGGCTTTAGTAAAGCAACGTCACGTAAACAAGGCAGCTACGTGATTGAGCAGGCCTTTATTGAGAAGTAGAGAGTATTGAGAAATAAAGAGCATTGAAAAATCAGCAGGTGTATGACCCAGGAGCACAGTAAAAAAGCACTAGTGGTAGAAGGTGGCGCCATGCGCGGTATCTTCGCCGCGGGTGTGCTGGACGGTTTTCTTGAAACCGGACAAACCGACTTTGATTTTGCAATTGGGGTGTCGGCAGGTTCAACCAACCTGATTGGTTTTCTTGCCGGCGACCACGGACGTAACCGTAAAATTATCTTGCAGCATGCACTACAACCAGAGTTTCTTAACTGGCGACGCTTTTTAAAAGGCGGACATTTTTGTGACGTGAGCTGGCTTTGGCACGCTTCGTTTGAACAAGTGCCACTGAATACCCGTTATTACCTGGAGCAGAACCGACCTTTATACGTTGTAACGACCAATGTCGATACGGGGTTTCCGGTATATACCAGGGTAACAGCCGACAACTTACACGAGTTATTCCCTGCTTCCTGCGCTATTCCGCTGGCTTATCGCGAGTTTCCGGCCGTTGGTGGAGCGCCTATGACTGATGGCGGACTGGGTGATTCAATTCCGGTGATTAAAGCCTATGAAATGGGGGCGCGGGATATAACGGTTATTTTGTCCCGGCCGCGAGGCTTCCGAAAGAAGATAAGGCCCTTACCTAAGTTTACTAAGCGCTTTTTTAAACACCATCCGGCTCTTTTTGAGGCAGTCGCCAGACGCTCGGGAGTTTACAATGACGCTATTAACTTTATTGATAACCCTCCTGCGGACTGTAAAATGACCGTTCTGGCTCCGCCGGAGGATTTTCCGGTAGGGCGTTTCACTCAGGATAAAAAGCTGCTGGAGCAAGGTTATGAAATGGGAAGAGCCGCCGCATTGGCAACAATTACTGCGTGATGTCCGCGCATGTACCCTATGTGAGCCAGAACTGCCGCTTGGTGCCCGACCCGTTGTTCAGTTGCATCCTAAAGCCAGAATTCTAGTTGCCGGACAAGCCCCCGGAAAGCGCGTTCACGCCTCAGGTAAACCCTTCGATGACCCCAGTGGCGACAGGCTTCGTCAGTGGATGGGCATTGATAAAGACACTTTTTATAATGCCGAGGAGCTGGCTATTATTCCTATGGGCTTTTGTTATCCGGGCACCGGCAAGTCTGGTGACTTGCCTCCCCGTAAGGAATGCGCGCCCACCTGGCGCGAGCAACTATTGCAACAGCTACCCCATTTAGAATTAACACTGGCTATCGGTCAGTACGCGCAACAGTGGCATTTACAGGAACCCAAGCGAAGCCTGACCGAACGTGTCAGAGACTGGCGAAGTTACTGGCCGCAATTATTACCATTACCTCACCCCAGCCCTCGTAATAATATCTGGATGAAGCGTAACCCCTGGTTTGAAACTGAGGTTATTCCTGAATTAAGGCAAAGAGTGAAAGAACTGCTTTGACTTTTACAGGGCAAGCCGATAATTTTAGAGGCTTAACTTAACGCGGCGGGCACGGATAACCCTGATGAAATTACGACAATGGCGCATCTGGCACCGCTGGTTATCTCTTCTTTTTGGCCTGCAGTTAGTGGTATGGAGCATTAGTGGCGCCTATATGGTGTTCTTTGACTTAAGCTTCATTCACGGCGACCATCTGGTGAAAAAGCTTGAACAGCCTATAGCTGAAAACACGTTGATTTCGCCGGTAAGCTGGGTCTTAGAGCAACACCCGCAAGCCACGTCGGTGCGCCTTATGCGCCAGTGGATAGATGGCTCGCTGCACACGGTTTATCGTGTCGAAAGCCAAACCGGCACGCAATTGCTGAGCGCTGAATCTTTGGAGCCGGTGAAACTTGACCGCATGGATATTGGCTATATTGCCCGCCAACACTACAGCGGTAATGAAGAGACAAAAGCCCAGGTTAGCTATATTGAAGATCGGGCGCCGGGTGAACTTAACCCTGCTTTGTTACCCGTATGGCGAGTAGATTTTAATGATTTGGCCGGTGCTACCTTATATTTCTCGGCAACAACCGGGGAGCTGGTAACCAAACGACATAACTTCTGGCGACTGTTCGACTTTTTCTGGATGCTTCACATAATGGATTACCAAGACCGAGTGGATATTGAAACCTGGTGGTTAAAGGCATTTAGCATCGCGAATATACTTTTTGTGATAACTGGCATGGCTCTGCTTTACTTCCATTTCCGGCCGCGCAGAAGAAGCAGGCGAGCGGCATGAGGTTTGTGCGTAAGCTGCATCGCTGGCTGAGCCTGGTCATTCTTATACAGGTGCTTATCTGGCTGGTCAGTGGCCTGTACTTCGGTTGGGTGGGTCACCAGAGTCTGGCCGCTCATGACTACTTTCAAAGCATTCCGGCAACTCCGGTCGGGTCTGTTTTTTACCCTGAAAATGCCTTAATTGAGCGTTTTGATAACGTTAAAAGTGTGGAAGTACGCTCAATTTCGGATACGGCTCAATACCTTGTTCTTACAATTGATGGCTCCAGACATTATGTGAATGCACAGACTGGCGAGCGCTGGCAAACATCTGCCCCACTGGCCGCAAAGCTGGCGCGACAAAGCTATAACGGACCAGGCTCGGTCAAAGAAGTACAGGCTGTAACGGGCAGTGACGAAATTATTGACTGGAACAAACCCGGCTATAGAGTTATTTTTACCGACGAAATTGATACGCGAGTGTATATTGACGCTGCCTCGGGTGAAGTGGTCGATCACCGCAATAACAATTGGTGGCTAAGCGACTGGATGTTCCGTTTACACTTTATGGATTACAGTGGCGAACGCGACTTTAACAGCTTACTGAACATTATTGCCGCTACCATCGCGTTATGGTTTAGTTTGTCAGGCTTAATTTTACTCGGGCGCAGCTTAAAACACCGGCAGTTATTCTAAAGCTGCCGCTTACCACCAACGTCCGGTTTTGCGACAATAGCTTTTGTAAGCTTCACCAAAAGTTTCGGTTAAAATACGTTCTTCCGGCAGAATCTGAAAGCGGTGCATATAGGCGACATACAACGCCAGCCCCCATAAAGAAAAGACACTTCCCAGAAAAACGCCCCAGGCCATAAGCAAAAAGAAAAAGCCTAAATACATTGGGTTGCGTGTTCTTTGGTATATTCCGGTAGTGACAAGTTCGGTGCTTTTGTTCGGAGTGCGGGGGTCTACAGTGGTTTGTGCTCTGCGAAAACCGATAACGCCAAGCAAAGGCAGCAAGACTGCTAATACCAATAGAAAAATAGCGGCGGCGTGCTGGCCGACATAAAATTGGTTAAAGGCCTGCGTATAGTGAGCCGTTAACCACATTAAACCGGCGACTATGGCAACAACCAGTAACGGTGGTATTTTGAGTTCAAGTGATTTCATGGCAAAGTGGCGCCCCTTTTAGCGAAGACAAGAAATATGACGACCGATACCCATCAGATTATTGAGCAAACCCGGCACTGGGTGCAACAGCTGATTGTAAAGTACAACATCTGCCCTTTTGCACGCCGCGAAGTTGAGCGCAAGAGTATTCGCTATAGTGTAGCCGAAAATCGCAAGCCACAAGCTGTTTTACAGCAGTTGCTGGATGAAGCTAAACACCTGGATACCACATCTGAAACCGAAACCACGCTGCTTATTCTACCCTCGGGGTTTGAAGGGTTTTACGAATTTCTGAATCTGGTTGATATCGCCGATGCCTTGCTTGTTGAGGAAGGTTACGAAGGGGTGTACCAGTTGGCGCATTTTCACCCCGACTACTGCTTTGATGGCGAGCCCCAGGATGACCCGGCTAATTATACTAATCGTGCCCCTTACCCAACGTTACATTTACTGCGCGAGGCCAGCATTGAAGAGGCTCTGAGAAATTATGACGACCCTGAATCGATTCCTGAGCGCAACATTGAATTTGCCCGACGTAAAGGTGTTGGATTTTTTAAAGCAATCTTGCCAGTCTAGAGCGTGAGTTGTTGCTACACTATTAGTAATATCACATTAATTACAGTTGTTTACTCTGTCGAACCATAAAGTGATGAGGCGTCATGACAAAACATCATATTACCCATAGAATTATTGAACAGTTACCAACTATGGTAGCTTATGTCGACAGAGACAGGCTTTTTCGCTATGTAAATACGTCGTATGCGGCGTTCTTTGACCTGACCCCAAAGGACATGCTGGGCAAACCGTTAACCGATGTACTGAGCGAAGAGTCTTATCAACGCATAAAGCCCAATCATGACCATATTTTTGCCACTGGCGAGAAAATGGAGTTTTCAGACTCTGTCACTTTTCGCAATGGACGCAAAAGCTTCTTAGATATTCGTTACCTTCCTGAAATTGATGAGCATGATAACGTCATTGGTATCTATGTGCTTATTGAAGATGTCAGCGACTATTATGCGTCGGTTGATGTTATGCGCACGATTCACGAAGTTATCCATAAGCGTGGGCGACGCATTGACCCGGCTTCTATTGATGAGCTGTTAAAAGTGGGTGTTGAATACCTAGGTGTTGATATAGGAACTGCCAGCTCCATTCAAAACGGCACTTATACCATCGAGTGGGTGCAAACGGCGAAACTGGACTTTTCGGCCGGAGTGCAGTTGCCGCTGGCAACCACCTATTGTTCCGTTGTGCTTAAGGCTAACCACCTAATTTATACTAATGACGCATCAAGAGATTCACGCTTTAAAGAGCACGCGAGTTATCAAACCTATGGTCTGGAGACTTATATAGGTACACCACTTATTATTAATGATCAGGTCTGGGGAATTTTAGGTTTTGCCCGCAAGAGCAAAAGGGCTGAGCCTTTTACTGAGCTGGAAGTTGAAATGGTGCGAATGATGGGGACCGCACTGGAAACCGTTATTGCGGAGCAGAAAATTCGTTCTGATTTAATCCGCCAGCGCGACGATATGGCATTAATCGCTTACACCGATGCGTTGACTGGGTTAAAGAATCGTTCGGCTGGTATGGAAATACTTGAACAGAGCCTGGCCCGGAATAATGGAGGTCGGGGCTGCGTTGTATCCGTTATCGACTTCGACCACTTTAAAACCATTAACGACACCTATGGCCATGATATTGGTGACAAAGTATTAATTGCAGGCTCTGAAGCTATGTCAGCGGCGGTTCGTAGCAGTGACAGTGTGGTTAGAGTGGGTGGCGAAGAGTTTATGGTGGTGCTTGCTTATGCTGACCATGAAAGTGCCGTACAAGTGCTGGAAAGGGTGCGTGCGGCGGTTGAGAAAACGGTAGTTACCTTAGATTCGGGTGAAGTCATTAATCCGACGGTAAGTATTGGTGCGTCAGAAAGTCGCCCCGATGATGATGTTTCCAGTATCTACAGAAGAGCGGATCAGGCGCTGTACAAGGCTAAGCGAGAAGGTCGCAACCGTGTTGTCTGGGCCAGTGAAAGCGATGTTTAAACTTATTATGAAAATAACTTGGTAAATGGTTTGACTCGCAGTGTAATAAGCGTAGACTCCATGGGGTCGGATAGATAGAAAGACAGTTAGTTAAAAGACTCCACTTCGTTGACCTATTATTATTAATACCATCGTCCTGTAGTTCTAAGTTCTTATTTTTACCCGCATCATCGGTCTAAATGGCCACATACTTAAAAGTTACAGGAAGATATATTATGTCTGATAAAATTACTGGTTCAGTAAAATGGTTTAACGAAGCAAAAGGCTTCGGTTTCATCGAACGTGAAAACGGCGCAGACGTTTTCGCACATTTCAGCGCTATTTCTAGCGACGGTTTCAAAACCTTAACTGAAGGCCAGCGCGTTGAGTTCGCAGTAACTCAAGGTCCTAAAGGTCCTCAGGCTGAGAACATCGTAGCGCTGTAATTACGCGCCTCGAAGTCTAAAAGGGCAACCCTCGGGTTGCCTTTTTTTGTGCCTGTAAATCGGTGTAAGTTAGCGATCTAAACTAAGCTTTTATTACGTAAGCTCAGACAACGAAATACTCAAGGAGGTTGATGATGAAAGTAGCTGTTATAGGCGCGAACGGAAAAATTGGTCAGCATTTGGTTGAACAGATGCAACACGCAAAAAAACATGAAGTGATTGCAGTAGTGCGCAAGGAAGAGCAGCAAAAAGCCTGGGAAGACCGCGGAGTTACGGCCAAATTAGGTGATTTAGAAGGCCCCGTCCCGAAATTGGAAGAGTTGCTTCAGGGCGTTGATGCTGTGGTATTTACCGCAGGCTCAGGCGGAAGCACCGGTGACGATAAAACCTTATTAGTCGACTTAGACGGCGCAGTGAAAACAATTGAAGCGGCTGAATCTGTGGGCGTAAAACGCTTTATTATGGTCAGTGCCTGGCAGTCGAACAACCGTGAGAACTGGGCTGAGGCTCTGCTCCCTTACTATGCCGCTAAGCATTATGCAGACCGCGAGTTAATGCGCACCAAGCTCAACTGGACTATTGTGCGTCCTGGAGCATTAACTGACGAAGAAGCCACCGGCAAAGTGGTTGTTGGTGAATCGTTGGCACCTGGTTCAGTGCCACGCGAAGATGTTGCCAGTGTTTTACGCCGGTGTCTGGATGAAAGAGGTACCGAGCTCAGAGCTTTCGACTTAATGTCGGGCGATAGCGAAGTAGAGCATTCATTACAGTCGATGAAAGAAATGGCTTAGAACTTCGATAGTCCGTTCAGTTTTCGCCGGTATGTTGTCTTTAATAGGCAACACGGCGTGTACGCTGTACGGACTGCCTTCCCACTCTGGCAACAAACGCAGTAAACGCCCACTCTCAATGTAATGCTTAACTTCCGGCTCTGGAAGTAGCGCATAACCAACACCATCGAGCGTTAACTGAACGACCGTCTGCATGTTGTTCAGCAGCACTTTAGGCTTGGGAAAATCCTTATTGGGTAAGCTGGGTATGTGACCAATAAAACAACCTTCGGGTAAATCTTCAAAGCTTTTTATCGAGTTCTTAGCCGCAGGGTGCTCAGCAGCAATGCAGGGAACCATGTGCCAGTCGGCCAAATGTCTGGCGTATAAGGTTGAATCGGCCAGCGGGCCAATGCGAATAGCCAGATCTGCCCCCGCGGTAATGAGATCGATAGGCTCGTCGGTCATATGCAGTTGAAAGCTTACGTTAGTGAATTCATGTTGCAGTTGTTTTAAGGGCTCGCTTAGCAAACCTCCGCCAAAACCCACGGGCGCAATAATTTTTATTTGCCCTTGCGGCTGGTTTGTTAATTGATCCCAACGTTCCTGGTTTTTCGCGGCAATAGACAACATATCGAGGCACGATTGATAAAAAACCTGACCGGCTTCGGTAAGTGAAAGCGAACGTGTATTACGATGAAATAACGAAATACCGTTGTCGTTTTCCAGTCGCTGCAACTGCTGGCTAATAGCGGACACTGTCATATGCAGTTCATTTGCAGCGGCACTCATGCTGTTGAGTTCTACCGTACGGGTAAAGGCTTTTAGTGATCGAATCATTTTCGGATTCATGTTTTAAGTCCTGCTAAAGAAGCTTTCAATATTTTTGAAATTGCTGATTCCATAGTACCAGTTAAAATCGCTAATGAAAATAATTCGCATTTATATTTCATTAGGGGATGAACATGAATTGCAGTATCAGCGGCTTAAAATTGAGCATTCTAGCATTAACTGTAGTATCAGCTGTAGGCGTTGCTCAGGCGCAGGAACAGGAAAAGCCAAAAAGGAAACATCATAAACACAAAGACATGGAAGTTATGGTGGTGACTGCATCAGGCGTTGCACAGCACCTGAAAGAAGCTCCCGCTTCAATTTCCGTTATTGACAGAAAAGACCTTTCTCAGCGTTTTTATAAAGATCTAACCGATGCTATGACCGACGTACCGGGTGTTATCGTGACTGGTGGCGGTGATCGGCAGGACATTAGTCTGCGCGGTATGGGAGCTGATTACACATTGATTTTGGTCGATGGCCAGCGTCAAAGCTCACGCGAAACCCGTCCAAATAGTGACGGTCCCGGTGTTGAAGGTGCCTGGACTCCGCCATTGGCCGCAATTGACCGAATTGAGGTTATTCGGGGGCCTATGTCGTCTCTTTACGGTTCAGACGCAATAGGTGGTGTTATCAATATTATTACCCGTAAAACGCCGGAAGAATGGCGCTCGGAGATCCGCGTTGATGGCACTCTGCAGGAACGTTCAGAATCAGGTAACAGCTACCAGACTAACTTGTTTACTTCGGGCTCGTTAATTAAAGATACTTTGGGAATTCAATTGTCTGCCGGTTATACGCGTCGCCTGGAAGATGAAATTATTTCTGGCTATCGGGATAAAACTGCAGAAGATGCGGACTTAAAACTGGCTTACACGCCAAACCGCGACCATGAAATTTTGTTTGAGGTGGGTACTGCGAAGCAAAGCATCGACGCTTCTGTGGGCAAAACTATTGAGCCGTTGGCACCAGGCGAAGAATGCGGTCGCCGTGGATGTCCGGAGTCATCAACCACTGAATATGACAGTAATAGCGTATCCATTGCCCACAATGGCCAGTGGGGGCTGGTTGGCGCCCGTAGTTATTTAAAGCGAGATGAATTTGAAAACAAAGCGCGTCTGATGACCATTACCAATACTGATTTTCAGAGTCACTGGAACGTGCCGCTGCTTGAAGAAAGTTCTATGAACCTTGGCGTTGCATACCAAAAAGAAGAACTGGAAGACTTAACCAGTAACCAGATAAGTGACAGAACTCGTATCGAAGGCTCACAATGGTCAGCCTTTGCAGAAACAGCCTGGCCGATATTCAGTGACTTTAACCTGACGACCGGTGTCCGTTACGATGACGACGACATTTTTGGTGGGCACTGGAGTCCGCGTGTTTATGGTGTTTATACATTAAGCCGCGCGACCACAATTAAAGGTGGCGTTTCTACTGGGTTCCGTGCGCCTAGCCTGCGTGAAACAACCGCGGATTGGGGGCAAGTCAGTCGTGGCGGTAATGTCTATGGTAACCCGGACCTGGAAGCCGAAAGCTCAACCAACTACGAGCTGGGTTTATATACTGAGTGGGGGCGTCGTAGCTCAAGCTCCATAACTGTTTTTTATAATGAATTTGACGACAAAATTACTCGTGTCGACTGTCCTCAAACCATCTGTGATGCAGGGCCTAACCAATTTGGGTCTATGCCAACCACCCGCGTGAACATTGATGAAGCCGTTACCCGCGGGGTTGAACTGACAATGAGCACGCATTTCAGTCGTGAATGGTCTCTGAAAGGTAACTATACTTACACCGATTCCGAGCAGAAATCCGGTGAATACAAAGGTGAGCCCTTAAACCAGCTACCTAAGCACTTAGTGCAAACCTCACTGAACTGGCAGCCAGGTAAGCGTTGGAACAGTTGGCTGCGTGTGCATTATCGTGGTGAAGAGAGCCAACCGACAACCGGACCTTCACAGGGTTCTCTGGTTGCGCCTTCGTACACCTTAGCTGACGTTGGTGTTAACTACTTTGTCACGCGTGACTTAAAGCTGGCTGCAGGCGTCTATAACTTATTCGACAAGGAAATTGGCGTGGAAGAGTATGGCTATGTTGAAGACGGCCGACGCTTATGGTTGTCAGCCGCCTATAGTTTCTAAACTCTTATAGAATATTGTTTAAGGCTATACCGATACCAAAACGAGTCTGCTTGTGGTTGTAATCAATCAGGCTCTCTCCGTAACCGGTGAAAATTGAGGTATAGCCAATAAACTTCCCGCCAATAGGAAATGTCCAGTTAAGCTCCGCCGACCCTCTGCCGGTATCTATGGCATGGCGGAGCCTGAGAATGTACTCGAAATCACCATCGTTATAGGCGGTGGTGAATTCATAGTCACCCACGTAATCGGTAATATTCGGGTTGTCGTCGCCACTGGACTGCATGGGGTCTGTTTTTGGGTCTTCCTGAAAACGTAACCAGGGCTTCAGCGAGAAAACAAAGCGGTCTTTTTCCACCACAAATTGCATATATCCGCGGTTCCAGCTGCGTGACAATGGCTGGCTGCGGCCGTTAGATAAATGCTCTACACCAAAAACTAGCGCGGTATTGGTACCAAAAGGGTGCCAGCCGGTTGAAGTGGCGTAGAAAAGCTCGGGCATGTAGTTGGTTTCACGGAATGGCTTAGAAATATTACTGGAATACAGCTGCCACCAGGACTGTATCGTTAAACCAAAGAACAGCTGGTCGTCCTCAAATAAGAAGCCTTCCCTATTAAAGGGTATTTTAAAGCTGACCTGAAATTTTGCTTCGTGATCTTCCAGATTTTCCTGATAGCCTTCAACATCAGCGTACCGTAACCGGTTGATATTGTTGCTGGAAATAAAGGGTAATAAATAGTTACGACGGTGCGGCGTTAACACGTAAGGGTCAAACTGGGTTATTTGCTCTCTTTTCATACGATTGGTTAAAGCACCGGGCTCTTCTACGGCATCCACTTCAACAATATCTTCATCGTCAGCAGAGCGAAGTTTCTCCTCGCATTTAGACCTCACATCGGCAATAGTGGTCTCCGCTTTCGTGCTGTTCATTTCATCTAGCAGACACTGCTGCATATCAGACAGTTCTTGCGCCTGGACATTAACCGCTGCTATTGCGGTAACTCCCGATGCAATTATCCAGATCCATTTTTTCATAAGCGCAAGGTTCCTTTATTAAGACTCCTTGTACTATAGCTTAATAGAAGCTTATGGATCACACGTTTACAAAATAGAGCCAGAAGAAAATCTTCTGGCTCTGCTGACATTATCAATTAAAAATTATGAACAACGGATATATTAGCCGTTCGACCGCGCAGGTTGTACTGGGTCATATCGTATCCGTAGGCACCTCCGGCTGGATCAAACGGCGGCTCCTCGTCGAACAGGTTGCTGATATTTAAGGTCAGCTGAGTGTCACCAAAGCCTTGATAAACCAGTTGAGAATCAACCTGCCAGTAACTATCAACCTTTTCATCTAAGCCCGGGTTGCTGCTTTGTGTGGCAACCTGCTGCTCGTAGCTGCTGGTGTAGTTAAGGCTGACGCCCCATTGCCAGTCGCTAACAAGCCAGCGTAGCTGATTGTTACCTTTCCACTTGGGCAGAGCACCTAAAATATTACCACCAGCACCATCAATAGGCTCCTGACCGGCAACTAACGCCTGTTCGTACTCCAACAGCCGTGACCAGGTGCTCTGAAACTGAAGCGTAGAGTTGCTTAACTGCACTTGGTAGTTCGCATCAATATCAAAACCGCGGGTAGAGCGGGTGCCCTGGTTGCGGTATTGGTTGCTGATAATTTGCAGTCGGCCTGCATCGTCACGCTGAATACGATCAGCGTACTGTTCTTCATTATTGACAATAAACTGCGCGTTATCGGGGGCAATAATGTCGTCCTGTTCAATCTCAAATACATCTACAGCAATGCTGGCGCCTTTTTGCGGAGACCAAATAATACCGGCATTGAGGTTGGTTGAGCGCTCGGCGTCGAGCTCGGAATTACCCGTGCGCACTTGCGTGAAACCGCGTCGCACGCCCGGATCAATGGGGTCATTCGGATCGATAACCGAGCCATAACTGATGGTGTTGCTCTCTGCGATTTCCGGAAGCGATGGCGCACGAAAGCCGCGGGACCAGGAACCGCGCAGCAACCAGTCGTCGCCTAAAACATAGTGAAACGCCACTTTAGGTGACCAGGCTGAACCAAAATCATCATAATGGTCATAACGGCCGGCAAGGTTCACATTCAGGTTCTCGACAACCGGAACGTCCAGCTCAACAAAGCCTGCGGCAACTTGTCGTTTCCCTTTAACCAGGTTGATAGCCGGACGCAGTTCGGTGCCCGATAACACCTCCGGTGAGGTTCCCGCATCCATTTCTTCTTCACGCCAGTCGACCCCAAAGGCAACGCTTAGCGGCCCGTTATCCAGCTCTTTTAAAATGGTGCTGGCATTCGCGTTAATACTGTTTAGCTCGTAAAAGCCCGGACGACGCGTATCAATGCGCAACGCTTCAATGGTTTCCGGGTCATTGTTGCCGTTAAAGAAATCATACTCGCCGCTGGCCAGCACATCTTCAAAAGTGTAGCGGTTAATAAAGTTATCAACATACTCGCGTTGGCGGCTTTGTGAATTCAGCACGTTAACTGACCAGTCCCAGTCTAAGCCACGGTAATTTACACCGGCCAGAAAGCGGTGAAAGTCTTGCTTATTGGCTTTTACGCGCTCGCCTACATCAAAAAACGTGTATTCAAAAGGTAAGGCCTCTGAACCCGGGTTGTCCGGATGCCCGACCGGTAATTCCACCGGAATATCCACTAAACTGCCGGTTTCCTGATTGTAAGCCCGCAGCCCGGCACCGACGCTTAACGGTGCGCCAAAAACATGGCTTGAACGGTTATTGCTGTACAGAAAGTCGCTGTAGGCCTGCAGGTCATCGGTGATTTGCAAGGTGCCTTGCAGTGAGAACTGATGCCGCTCAACTTCCGGTTGCAGCGTGTTGTATGGCTGGGTGTTAAAAGCACACACCTGGCCCTCTGCACCTGGGGTGAAATCGCTTCGGTCTCTTTTTTCAGAAATGCCCGGGCAGTTCTCAAAAGCCTGAGGGTTTTGCGGATCACTTAAATAGTTACCGCCCTGTGACGACCAGCCGGCTAAACGCCCGCCGGGCTTATCGCGAAAGTCACCGGAACGAGTAAAGTCGCGGTCGTCGGCATTTAGCCGCTCGCGGGTCAGATAATCGTAGCTGAATGTCAGGTTATAACCGTCGTCTCCTATGTCGCCAAACCCGCTGATAATGCCTGCGCTGTACTGCGTTAATGAACCTTCGCTGGCTCCGCCGACACCCGCCCGAAATTGGGTGTTTTGTACGTTGTTACGCAAAATAATGTTGATAACCCCGGCAATGGCGTCCGATCCATAGACCGCGGAAGCGCCGTCTTTCAGTACCTCTATGCGCTCCACCGCGCCTAAAGGTAAGGCGTTTAAGTCAACGAAGGTATCCTGAGTGCCCAGCGCAAAACCGTAGTTAGAGACCCGCTGACCATTCACCAGAATAAGCGTGTTTTTGGGGCTTAAGCCGCGTAAGCCAACCGAAGCCGAACCCGCCGAAAAGCTGCTGGTATATTGCTCGTCGTAACTGTTACCGGTATTCACCGTTAAGTCACGCAGCAAGTCCGTAAGCGTAATTTCACCGCTGGCCGATATGTCGCTGGCATCAATAATTTGCAACGGCGTGGCGTCTTCATTCTGGGCCCGTTTAATGTAGGAACCCGTAACACTAATGCGTTCCAGCTCGGAGCTAGCATCATTGGCTAACAGAGCTGGGGATGCCGATGCGGCGATAAGCCCAGCGGCAACAGTTGATAACGTAAAGAACTTTGATTTCATTAAATACCTCACAAAATGAACGAATAAGCCGTTTAGACGTCTAAACGGCTATTTAGCATAAGCGAGATGAGTGGTGGAGGTAAAGGGGAAATTATTGTTTGGGGGAAAATGCTGATTTTTTGAATTGAATGTTTAATTTTTGTTGCATTTTTTGTTAGGTTATAGGTGTCTAGCGCAGTCTGGAGAAACGTTATGTCTCAATCGAAAATTAGTTTACTGAGTTGATTTGTAAATGATGTGAAGTAAGGGAAAAAATAATGAACAATACTAAGAAAATTTGGTTAACGTACTCAGCCTTGGGTTTGGTACTTTCTCTAGTGGTGACTTTTTTGTTAGATAGTTTTCCAGCTCTTAGATTTATCTCTAATGAAGCTGTCGTATTTGGAATAATGTCCGCTTCAATGGGAGTAGCAGTAAAAAAGGCCTCATTTTGTGAAGCTAGGCATTAAAAACACCTTTAGCCCAATCACCCACTAATCATTTAGTGGGCGAATAATATCGATAAACATCAACGCCGATCCTGTCATGAAGAGCCACACACCTACTGTTGCGTAGCTTGCGAAAGTGGGTAGAAATAGCATACTTCCAAAGAAAAACGACAAGCTAGCCAATATCCCTAATGTGTTTTTTTGAAGGCGCTGTAAGAAAGTTGCTTTCATACTACGACCCATTATTTTATGTCGGGTTGGAAACGGAAACTTACGGCAATACGATTCCAGCTATTTATCTGTACTATGACCGCGGTCAATTCAATTAACTCGCCTTCTCCAAAAGCGTCCAGTGCAGCTTGAAAGATATTATCAGCTATCTCTACATCGTTAATTAGCGTTAGTGCTTCCGTCCAAGCCAACGCAGCTTGCTCTTTTTCGGTAAAACAGGATAATTCCTTCCAGGCCGGGAGCACATCTAACCTTGACTGGACTTCACCATCAGCTCGGGCTTCATCAGCATGCATTTTCTGACAAAAGCCACAGTGGTTTAGTTGTGATGCGCGCAATTTGACGAGATGCAGAAGTTGCGGGGATAGCTTTGCTGATTCCGGCACGTCACCTAATGCGGTTAAATGAGTCACTAGGCGCGGGCATTGTTTATAAAGTGAAGATTGTGAAATTCGGTGTTGCATAATGTCCTCCAAAGATTAACTCCGGATACTTTAGGAACATTCGCTAGTTATCGATTGGAGATTTGCGACATTTTTCTTTGGCGGTATTGAAGTGGTGTTTCCAGAGTTTGCTCACGGAAAGCATTCGTAAAGTGAGCTTGATCGAAGTAGCCACAGGCAAGAGCAATGTCGCTGAGACTGTCCGGTGTTATAATTAAATATTGTCGGGCTGCTCGAATTTGAGCAAAGCCGTGCAGCTGATTTGGCGTAAAACCCAAGTATTTGCGCAATTGCCTTTCCAGTGTGCGTCGACTAAACCCGTTTTGTAACGCCAGTTGCTGAGGCGGTATTAAATCAGCGAACGCATGAGCCAATAAAGTCGACCACTTACGATTCGGTTCTTGAGCGCGATAACTCAGCGTCAGTAACCAGTTTTGTACAGCCTGTACTTGCTGTTCTGCCGATAGACTAGGCAGCATGTCCATTAATGGCCATAAACTGAGTTGTTGAGAAAAGGGTGTGTCGAGTAACTCAATTTCGATGTTCTGCGAAGCTTCGATATCCAGCCCCAGCAGTGCTTTGGCGCCTCCCGGGCGGAATCGTACGCTAATGTACCTTGTTGATGTATCCCAACGGTGAGTAACGACTCGAGTATGGTGAAAATAACGAGCATTGATCCGAGTATGACGTATTTCAAAAGTTAAACTGGACCCAGCATCAGGGTACAGCTTTTCTTCAACATGGCGCGAATTGTTCTTCGTGTGGTCAGTAACCCACAAGCACTGAATCCAGCTGGAAAGGCCCGGAAACGGTGAGATAATTTCTAACCCAATATTAGAGAAGCTGGCAGCAGGTATAATGTCAAATTTGCTGTGTGACATGCAGGCGACCTTCGAAGTGTCTGTGAATAAATAATAACCGATTGTTTAATAAAACGCAGTAGGCTATCGTTTAGTAACAACTTAACAACAAAGGTCTGTGTTATGCGTCATTTTCTAGCGCTATTACTGTGTGTACCCTTAATGGTGTTTGCAGAAACAAAAGAAAACCCTCTTTCTGATATCGCTCCTTACTTTGAACAGGGGCGCATTAATACCTTACTTGATTACGTTAGCAACCCGCAAAACGAAGCGCAAATTTATACCATGCTGGGTCGCTCCGATAAGGTCTATGAGTTCCTGACTAAATATACTGAGTATAGTTACTGCAAGCTGGATAGCTCGGCCAAAAAAGTGCCAGCAACGCCTTTAGTGAAAAAGCATATTGCGGACCACCAGGTTGTTATGGTGAACGAAAATCACTTCAACGTGGCTTCAAGAGCGCTGGTAGCCAAGTGGTTGCCTTGGTTTAAAGAACAAGGGTTTACACATGTGGGCTTTGAAGCTTTTGGGCCTGGTGAGAAAGCAGCCAGGGAGTTTTACTTTCAAGAATCGATGATGTCCAACCTCATTCAAAAGGCCGAAGCGCTAGGTTTTAAGGTGTTTGGGTACGAGGCAGAAAAGAGCACGCCGGACGACATGGACTTTGCTGAAGGCTTTGCATTCAGAGATAAGCAGCAAGCTGAGAATATCATAGAACAAATAACCCAGGCAGATGACAACGCCCGGTTTCTGATATTTGCCGGTTGGGCGCACATAGCCGAAGCACCACTTAAATACCCGGGCGGTAAATACCGCACAATGAGTGACTTTTTGAAAAACGACCATGGTATTAATCCTCTGACTATCGATACAACAGCCTGCCCGTACAGCGGCGATGAAAATAATCCACTAGCCAGTTATGCATATAAGCAGGACGGCGATATTATAAATGTGGGAAGCGTGCAAAATGTTGATATACAAATACGGGTACCTAAAGCACCGCCAACAAACATCGGTTATTTTAGGAAGGCTCTGGGTGACGCCTACATCCCAAATGAAGCGGACTGGCCTGAGAGCAAGCCCGTCATACTTCAGGCTTACAATACCGAGACCGGCTACGTTGCCGACCGTGTGATGTCCGATGCCGGTGAGCAATTACCGCTTTATCTGCCTTCCGGTAATTACCGAGTGACCTTGCATAGTCTGAATGGTGATCTGATTTGGGACGACAGGGTGGAGTTGGATTAATTTTCAGAATGAAATTATTAGATACCAACTGCCCCAACTGCCCCAACTGCGAGAGAAATATTCGCTTTAAGGAAAGAATTGCGCTTATTTCTCGCGGCTATATTTCATGTGAGTTTTGTAGGGCGAATTTAACGGCAAGTATACTCTCTTCCGTATTAGGCACATGCATTTTAGGAGTACCAAGCTGGCTAATAATTGACCACTTTTTATCTTTCCTAAATTTACCTGACTTATTGGACTGGTTAATAGGGTTTAGTGTTTGTATGGGTGTAGGTCAACTGACTTACCCTGTGGCCAATTTAGTTGAAGTGAAAGTCGAATAACGCCGCATGTGTTTAAAGCTAAAAAGTGACGTTGTTACGATATTGCTCCTTCCAGTTTTGGAAGGAGCATACAGGGGCTTTCTGGTAATCGGGGTTCATAAAGGGCTGGAGCATTCAGTCCTTTGCCGTTGCTTGCTTGGCAAGTGTCGCTGCAAATTCGCGATAGGTATGCAATGGTCGGCCGAGGATTTCTGTCAGACGTTCGGCATCGCCGGATTTTGGGATCATACCGTCGGTGACGTAGCGCTCAGCCATTAACCGCATTTCATAGGCTGTCCATTTTGGCATGAAAGTCGCCATATTCTTCTCGAATTCACTGGGATCGTCGCCGCCGTAGTTAACCGTGCGGCCGAGAACTTCCGACCAAATCGCGGCCACATCTGAGCCCGTCAGCGTGTCGGGACCAACTATATTAATGACTTCAGTCGGCAATTTGTTTGGAGCCGTATCGCGACGAATCAATTCGATTGCAGCGACTTCGGCGATGTCGCGAACGTCTACCATGGCAATGCCCTTGCTACCGATTGGCATGGGGTAGACGCTATAGTTGAAGATCACATCCTTAATCATCTGCTCGTTGTCGATAAAGTAGGCCGGACGCAGAATAGTCGCACTGAAATCCATCTGCTCAAGCATACGCTCGGCGCCGTACTTCACAGCAAAATGAGGTACGTTCACAGCTTTGTCTGCGTCGAAAACGGACAGGTACACCACCCGTTCAATTCCCGCTTCACGCGCTATGTTTAAGGTGATGAGCGCCTGAGTGAATTCGTCTTCGGTGACAGCATTGAGCAGGAACAGGCTAGTGACGCCGCTAAATGCATTGCGCAGCGAGTCAATGTCGAGCAAGTCGCCTTTTGCGACGTCCACGCCGTCCGGGAATTTAGCTTTGGAAGGATCACGAGTGAGGACGCGTACATTTGCGCCACGATTAACTAATTGATTTACGACCTGTTGGCCGACACGGCCAGTGGAACCAGTTACAAGAATAGTCATGAGTATTGCTCCTAATAAGTTAAAGATAATGTATTGCCTTACTACGAGTTACACTCTAGTTGTTTCAAATTCAGTTCGATAGATGCTATATTTGGACTGTATGTCTCAATAGTGGAACACTATGAATTTACTTGCGATTGCCGATTTCAACCTGGTGGCTCGTCATGGCGGATTTGGACGGGCCGCAAGGGCTAGCGGGCGGCCGAAGGCAACTTTGTCTCGCCGAGTTGCGGAGATGGAGAGCAGTCTTCAACTTAGGCTTTTTGAGCGCGGATCTAGAAAGCTCAAGCTAACTCAGGAGGGGATAGCGCTTTACGAAAGAACTCGTACTTTATTGACAGAGTTGGATGAAACGCTCAATTCCCTTTCTTCTGGTGCAGATCGTCCCGTAGGTCGATTGCGTATTAGCGCGCCATTGCTGTTCAGCCAAATTGCTATGGGCAAAATTGCTGCTGAGTTCACCGCGAAATACCCGGATGTTCAACTCGAAGTGACTACTGAAGACCGGTCTGTCGATATGGTCGAAGAAGGTTATGACTTGGTGATTCGAGTGAACCCTGAAATCGATGAAAATCTTTACGGACGGATTTTTATGCGTGACAGATTGGTGGCGGTTGCCAATCCCAATTTGAAACGTCCCTCCGAGAATGAACCAGTTCCTGTTGTTGTAAGAGGAGCCAACCAGCAAACGCAAGCCTGGGATTTAATTACGGCAGGCACAAAGGTGCGTCAGGCAGTGAATCCTATTCTTAATCTTTCGTCTATGCTCATGGTGCGTGACGCCGTGCGTGCTGGCGCAGGCGCTGGTCAGCTTCCAATTTCGCTGGTTAGTCAAGACCTGAAGGCTGGACGTCTTGAGCTCTGGGGGGAAGTGGAAGGCCCGGAAATTGCTCTGTGGGCGCTCTATCCTTCACGCAGGCTACTCAACGCTCGTGTCTCTGCTTTTCTTGAATTTCTAAAAGAAGCGTTTCCTTCAGGTGAGCCGGAAGAGCTAGCAGCATATATTGCACCAGATTCCGCTTTCTCCTCTCATAATAAAAGATTAATATAACTATTGCGTTGCTGACTAATAGCAGTGCTCAGTTGGCTATATCAGTCGACTGAAATGTTGTAATTAAAAATTCTCAGGGCGGGGTGCAATTCCCCACCGGTGGTAGACATGGTGCTGCTTATTGACAGTGTCCAAGTGAGCCCACGAGCGCTCGATTCGTCGAGGTCAGCAGATCTGGTCTGATGCCAGAGCCGACGGTGATAGTCCGGATGAGAGAGAATGAACAAACACACCAAATAAGAGGTGGGCGTGGTTGCGTCCGCCTGGCGCTTGGTGGCGCTTTTAATTCCTCAAAAACAGCCCTGATTCTGGTTAAATTTTAGGAGTTATACCATGAATCAGTTTTCTTTAGTTTCCGAGTTCGGTGATCCGATTTCGCGTGTTGAACAAGCCCTTACATCCCTCCGTCAAGGTCAAGGCGTTTTGCTTTTAGACGATGAAGATCGTGAGAATGAGGGGGACATAATTTATGCGGCAGAAAGCCTTACGGCTGCTCAGATGGCAATGATGATCCGTGAAGGTAGCGGAATAGTTTGTCTCTGCCTGACCGACTCACAAGCCAATCAACTAGACTTACCTCCAATGGTGACCGAAAACAATAGTAAAAACCAAACCGCTTTTACGGTCTCAATTGAAGCAAAGGAAGGGGTAACTACTGGTGTTTCTGCCCAAGATCGGGTGACCACCATTAAAACCGCGATTTATTCTGATGCCAGACCCAGCGATCTCGCTCGGCCCGGCCATATCTTTCCACTGCGTGCCCGCTCGGGAGGAGTCTTAACTCGCCGCGGACATACCGAAGGAACGGTAGACTTGATGCAGATGTCGGGGTTAGTCCCTGCAGGGGTTCTCTGTGAACTCACCAACCCTGACGGCACCATGGCTAAAACCCCTGAGGTTGTTGCATTTGCTCGTCGTCATAAGATGTCTGTGCTGACCATTGAGGACATTGCGCAATACCGGCAACAACACCAACAAAAGCTGGCCTAACATAAGCTCAAGCGACAGAGGAGTACCAAAGTGTCTCCTCTGTTCCGTGCTTTAGCGAAACAGCAGAATTGCTCATCAGCAAGGTTGGTTGAATGGGCTACCTGCGTGGTGGCCTGTTGTTTTCATTGCGCTGACACTTTGTCTGGTGGCACATATGATGTTCGTTACTATCTTTACTTTCGAACCAATGTAGAACAATGTCTTTGATGTAGCTTTCACATGACAGCGACTTTTTAGTCACATTAGCTTTGTTAACCTCGCAGCAATCCATCAAAAAATGACAGTGGGTTTTTAGAGGGTAACAATATGAATAGACAATTCAAACAGGTATCGTGGTTAGCTCTGTGGGCACTCCTGATTAGCTTTCCATTTTTTACCTACGCAGCAGAGGCGCCCGGTGCGCTGACCATTATAGTCAAAGATCAAAATACTGACCGGCCACTCTCGAACGCGCAAATCACGATTACGGAACGAGAAACCTCTTCCACGCAAACTTTCGAAACCGACGAACAAGGTCGTATTGTCGCTGGACAGCTCGACCCAGGTCTTTACTCGGTGAATGCAGCCAAAAGCGGTTTCACTGCAGTGTATGAACCAAGCGTACGCGTCATTACACGCAAAAATATCAAGCTTGAATTAGAGCTTAGAGAAGTGGAAATTGAGAGAGTTGTTGTTCTGGGACAGCAAACCGATGCATTCGCATCAGCGTCCAGCACTTATCTTGATAGAGAAGCGTTGCGAAGCGCTGTGGGCGGCGGAGCAGATCCGCTACTCTCGTTGGATGGGTTGCCTGGTCTGGCATCCGCAAGTGAATTCGCAAGCTTTAGTGTTCGCGGCCGTGGTCCAAGAGACAATTTGCTATTCGTTGATGACTTCCCCTTTGATAAAGCGGTGCACTTTGATGCGACACTGGGTGAAGAGGAAGACGTCGGCGGTGGTGGCCGTTTCTCGATATTCGCACCGAACGTTATCAGCGGAGCAGAGTTCTCACCCGGTGGGTGGGGCGCGGCCTATGGTGGCCGGGCGGCATCGCTACTCAAACTGGAAGTAGCCGATGGCAACCCAAGCCCCTCTGCAAGTTTCCGCTACGACCTTGCCGGCTATGAAGTGGGTTACGATGGTCCTGTCGGTATCACAGAAGACGCGACATTACTCGTTTCTGCCAGACGACTGGACTTCGGCGATTTGTTTGAAACTATCGATGAACTCGACATTGGTGAGCCTGTTTTAAGAGACCTCATCGTAAAGTCGGTCATACCAATTAATCAGAAAAATACATTGGAAATTTTACTGATTGATACACACGAGGATTATACTCGTGGCGTAACTCATGTTTTCGCATCACCCAATTTCGAAGATGCAGCGCTTCAAGATTCCGAACAAGACAGCGATATGTATGGATTTACCTTGCGTTCGTTGATCGGTGATACCGGTGTCTTCACCAACAAGGTTTACTACCGCAAAAGCGACAAAACCAGTTCTGAGGGCGAAGCATTCCCTGATCAAGTGCCTTCGGGGTCGCCCGCGTCCAGTTTTCCAGTGCGGGAAGACATCATTACTATAGGGGAAGATGAAACCGAGATTGGCTGGCGAAGTGACTTCGAAATGCTGAATCAATGGGGCGCGTTCAGTGCTGGTATTCGAGTCACGCAACTGGATTTGGATTACGACACCGTCTTAGATGGTGACTGGAATCGATTTGTCTACGACGACGATGATTTTAGGCCAGACCCCGATCAACGTTATATTGTATTGACGCCGGAAAACATTAACTCTTCACTCAGTCAGAAAGAAACGAGCTTAGCAAGTTACGTGGAGCAAGTTTTTGAGTACGGTGACTGGGACTTTCGCACGGGCATGCGGCTTGAGCGGGACGGCTTTGCCGACGAAACTTTAGTGTCGCCCAGGTTCAGTGTTAACTGGCGACCCGGTAACACGGTTCGATACTTTGCCAGTGCTGGGTTATTTCATCAGTCGCCACGGTTTTTAGACCTTGCCGCTAACCAGTCGAACGATCTTGAGAACGAAGAAATCACACACAGCAGTGTCGGTTTTGAGTACTTCCCGAGCCAACGTTGGTCAATTTTGACTGAAGCCTATTATCAAAATCTCGACAATCTGGTGGTAGACCTTGATCGAGCAAACGGGACTTTTGCAAACATTGGTGACGGTACATCCTACGGTGTGGATATTGTCGCCAACGGTATGATTAGCGAAGGCCTATACGCTACCGCAACCTATTCTTATAACGATGCTGAAGTCGACCGGAAAGACGGTCGCGGTGACGTAGCCGCCGAGTTTAACCGAGAGCATGTTGCTACCCTCGGGCTGACCTGGGAAATAAACGACCGCTGGAAGGTCGCCGGACGCTACAAATATCTTTCCGGCAGGCCAGACGACGAATTTATTATTCACTCAGACGTATTGGGGCCCGGACAACCTTTGCGCTATTCGAAAGAGATTACTGAGCGCAATGTTGGTCGCAAAAGCGGTTCCGGTATTTTGAATGTTCGCGTTGACTATCGACGCGCAGTTGGCCCTGTAGATGTAACTGCTTTTCTTGATGTCATCAACGTAACGTCTGCATCATCGGGCGACGACACCGAGTTTGACTACCGTCGGGGTGTTGAAGTGAAAGACGAAAGTGAGGCCGAGCCTCTGATTGGTTTACGATTCGATTATGCTTGGTAAGGGGCCTGATAAGGAGAACAGCAGATGACAAACGTGCTTGGTGCGGCGCCGATTAGAGTGTTGATTGTCGAAGATAACCGCGACATTTGTGGGAACATTGCCGCTTATCTCGAAAAGCATCGTTATATACTGGACTTTGCCTACGATGGTATAAGCGCTATGCACCTGGCGTTGACAAGCCCGTTTGACATTATTGTTCTGGACCTCATGCTTCCAGGGATGGATGGCCTAAGTTTTTGCAAAAAGCTGCGCGCTGATGGCAAGCTGGAAACGCCGATTCTTATGCTAACGGCGAGAGACACGCTTGACGATAAAATTAAGGGGTTCGAGGCGGGAGCCGATGACTATTTGGTTAAGCCATTTGCATTACAAGAGCTGCATGCGCGACTGCAAGCGCTTTACAAACGCAGTCACGGAAAGACCGATAACCTGTTAACGGTCGGAGAGCTCACTCTGAATCGATCTACGCTGCAAGTTCATCGCGCTGGCCGACGAATTGATCTCAACCCTACTGGCATGAAACTCCTTCAGCGATTGATGGAAGAAGCTCCGTCGGTTGTGACCCGCGATGCTCTAGAGACGTTGTTGTGGGCTGACGAACCCCCTGATGGTGATGCCCTTCGCTCGCATATGTACAAGCTGCGGCAGGCTATTGATAGGCCATTTGATACTCATTTAATTCATACAGTGCATCGCATTGGGTACCGAATTACAGAGGACGTCCAATAATGTATCGACACAGTTTGCGCACGCGTGTCGCCGTTGCATTTGCGATATGTGTTGCTGTGCTCAGCGTGGTCTGGGGATTCGCGTTCTTCGCTGCGATTAAGTTGAGCGAAGACCGTGTTATGACGCGTCAACTGCAGCATGCTATCGAGAGTTATCCCTCAATGCCAACACACCTTCGCGGATACGATAGGGCGAGTAACTTGCCGGAATCACTTCAGGAGTGGGCGCAGACAAACCCCGAGGAGGGAGTGTACGAATTCGAGAAAGAAGAGCTACATGTCGCGGTGATCTCTACCGGTAATGAACAGGGACACGCTTTTGTGGTTTTCGATGTTGCCGGAATTGAGGCTGCGTCGTCGGAAGATTGGTGGTGGCTGCTTGTTATTACTGGTGTCGTGGGTACGCTCGGTACTCTTGGTTTCGGGCTGGGGATTGTTGTAATGCGCAGAGCTGTCGCCCCGGTTGCACAGCTCGCCAAAGTAGTCGCGGACATCAATCCAGAGCAACTATCGGCAGAAGATCATAAACGTATAGAGTCCACTCGGTTTGGCGATGATGAGGTAGGCCTGCTCGCCAGAACCATTGAGAAGACTCTTGAGCGTATCAGTGCCTTTGTTGAAAGGGAGCGATACTTTACCAGTTCAGCCAGCCATGAGTTGCGGACACCTATCACGGTAATAACCGGTGCGCTCGAGTTGCTTGAGCAAAGCGACCTGTCAGCGACTGATGTGAAGACGTTAAATCGAGTGAGGCGTGCAACGCTCGACATGAAAATCACGATTGAAATGTTCTTGTGTCTCTCTCGTGAAACCGACGATGGATTGTATAATGAAATGTTTTTAGTGATGCCGCTGGTGAGCCAGGCGGTAGAGCAGCAGCGCTACCTGTTGAGCGGCAAGTTCGTTGATGTTGAAATTGACGAGTACGCAAAACCCATTGTCTGCGGACACCCGCAAGCTTTCGCTATCGCCGTCAATAATCTGGTACGAAATGCATTCGAGCACACACTCGACGGTCAAGGGCCCATCACGGTTCGTATTAAACAGAACGAGCTCCTGGTCACCAATCAGGTGAGCAGTGACGCTGATGAGCGGCACACGCCGACTGAGACGTCGTCTCACGGCTATGGTCTGGGTTTAGGTATTGTGCAACGGTTGTGTGAGCACAACGGCTGGTCGTTTTCACTGCTCTCTGACGAGAAGCGTGTTATCGCCCGTCTTTCTTGGTAACGACGGCAAACCACTGTAGTGGTTTAATTGATCGAGTGAAATTGGAGTGGTCAGTAGACATTAATCGTATGATTGGTCATTGCTCATTGCTGACCTTCGGCTTTGTGCCAATTGCGGAAGTTCGAGTAAGCTACACAGGCAAGGTGCGCTGAGTTTTCATATGCCGGTCTCAATCTTTAAGTACCTTTCTTTACCTAAGGAAATGTAATACAGCGGCAGAAATAGAGACTTGAAAAAGTTAGAGCCAAATGAGTTCTTTACTACGATTTTTCCAGAGCGAATATCATTAACATCAAAGTCAGGACTCGAACACCAATCAACTACAGCTTTCAGTGTCTTACTACCTTCAGGCAAAGTTATTGTTTGTGTTGCACCACGCTTTATAACAGCCGCCTCTTTCCCATCTACCAGCAAGTGATAGTCTCGAAAAATATCAGCAAATTGTTTTGGTCTTACTACTTCTATTTCCATCACAACCTCGTGTGCAAATATTGGCTGGCAAAGCTTGATACTAATCGACAGATTTAACTAAAGCAACGCAATGAGTTTTCGAGCGACGGATGAATCGAACTTCCGCTGTTCGCTCGAAGCGGAAATTAGTAATGCACTTTATGCTACTAATCCCTCAATTTTGCGTCTGGTCACAATTAAGTTGATCAATAAGGCTGTTCTCTTAATATGGCTTAAGTCTGATAAAGTTGAGAGTTCATTTTATGCCTAGTTCGTGGAAAAGTGCCTTACGTTATGGGCTAATATGGACCCTTCTGGGCGTTTACCTGAGCATAGCCAGAACGACGGAACAAACAGACAGCGACATACCCTGGTGGGTTATCTGGTATACGGAGATGACCGCGGCTTATCTGCTCGGGCTGATTTTTCCGTTAGTAAAAAAATACTACGAGTTGCCCTATTTTAGTCATTGGTCGACACTTGGCCAATGGCTGCGGCATATTGCTATCTTACCTTTTGTTATTTTGCTGATATGTGTGTTGATGGATATTGTTCGTTATCCATTCTATGCCAATCTGCCCGCACCCTATGGCATGGATCACTATCTGTGGCTCAACGAGCATTTCTCAAAGCGAATCTTGTTGGAGTGGCCGCGTATCGGTGTGATTTATCTATCTATGGTACTCGCCATTTTTTATCGGAAGGAGGAACTAAAGCGAGGGGAAGAGAAACAGCGAAGCATGCAAGTGCAAAGCGAATTAAGCAGCGTAAAACTGTTGCAGCTTAAGTCTCAGCTGCGTCCGCACTTTCTTTTCAATACATTGAATATGATTTCGGAAAAAATAGTGACAGATCCTCTGTTGGCAGAAGGACTTCTACAACAGCTGTCTGACTTGCTTCGTTACTATCTGGCTCAGTCAGAAACCTCCCAAGTGAAGTTGTCACAGGAAATGACTATTTTGCATAGTTATTTGGCTATCCTACAAAAACGGTTTCCCTCTCAAATCCATTATGAGGAAAGCATAGCGGATGATTTACTACATCAGAATGTACCTTCGATGTTGTTGCAACCTGTTCTGGAAAATGCGGTGATGCATACCATTCACCGCAGCCGTGGTGAAGTATCAATCGCGTTGAAAATAATAATGCATGAAGGAAATATTCATATTGAGATGACCAATACCCTGCCGACTGCTGAACCGGCATCAGAATCTTTAGGTATTGGCCTAAAAAGTGTCCAGAAGCAACTGGAATTACTGTACGGCGACGAGGGAGAGTTGACGCTCGATGTCGGTCATAATCGAGCACGGTTGGAGATCGTGTTTCCCGCCACAAGGGCAGAGGCATGACGATCCTTATTGCTGATGATGAAGCCCCTTCACGGGAAAAGCTTAAGCGCATGTTAGGTCAACTAGCGCCAGGCCATGGCATTATTGAGGCAAGAGATGGGCTTGAAGCAATGGAGCTGATTGAGCAGCAGAAGCCCGACATTTTAGTGCTTGATATTCATATGCCGGAAATGACTGGGCTTGAAGTGGCACTGGAGATTGGAGATAGGTTCCCCGTTATATTTGTTACCGCTTATGACGAGTATGCTATAAGAGCCTTTGAACTGTTTGCTGTCGACTATTTACTTAAACCTTATTCTCTACAAAGGTTGGACGTCGCCATACAGCGAGCCTACTCGCGTATTGATAAGCCCGCTATAATACCGAGCAAAGAGCTTCTGGCTTTAGCAAAAAATCTGTCACCCCAACACGCGCCGCGCATATTGATTCGAACTGGTGAGCGAATGTTGCCGTTATCCATCTCTAGCATTAACTGGATTGCCAGCATGGGCAACTATCTGGAGCTGCATACCGAAGACGGTAAGTTTATCGAGCGCGATACAATGAATAATTTTCTTTCCCGTTTAGATTCTCGTTTCATTCGGGTTCACCGCAGCTTTTCAGTTAAGCTGGACGAGGTACGTAAGGTTGAAGCGGTATTTAAAGGCGACTATCAACTTACTATGAGCGATGGAAACACGGTCAAATTGAGTCGCCATTATCGCGACGCCTTCTTTTCGAAATTTTCTTGATTGATCGCACCTTGCGATCTTTTATCCTCCCTTAACCTGCTTATCACATAGTTTTGCGACTGGTCACAAACTGGCGGTAGGCCTACTTACTGAATGCCATTATCAAAGCCTGTTAATAAATTGTCGTCTACGATGTAGGCAGGAGTCAGGTAATGAACGTCGAGCATAAGCGGTATTATGAGCTGGACTGGTTAAGGGTATTGGCGTTTTTCTTATTGATACTTTTTCATGCTGGGATGGCGTTTAATACTTGGGGCTGGCATATCAAAAATACGGAGCAAAGTGAGTGGTTAACTGATTTGATGTACTTTCCTCATCAATGGCGTATCCCTTTGCTTTATCTTATTTCAGGGGCGGGGATCTGGTTTAGCCTGAATAGTCGGGGAATAGTACGGTTTATTAAGGAGCGTGCTACACGGCTGCTATTGCCACTTATATTTGGCATTCTGGTGGTCGTTCCTCCGCAGATATATGTGCAGCGGTTGACTGAGGGGATGACTCTATCTTACTGGCAATTTTACCCTCGTTTTTTTGATGGAATTTACCCAGAAGGTAATTTTTCATGGCATCACCTCTGGTTCGTTGTGTACCTGGTTGCCAGTATTATTGTTCTGTTGCCACTGTTTAGCTGGATACGGCAGAAAAATAGTCAAGGTCGGTTGAACTGGCTGTACCGTATTACCTGCCACCCGTACGGCATTCATTTACTCGCAGTGCCTATAGTTGCGGCCGACTGGTTTCTATCGCCTATTTTTCCGCCTACTGACCAGTACCTGATTGGCGACTGGACCCGCTTCAGCGTGCTGACAATGATATTGCTTATTGGCTTCTTATTTTGCTCGAACCAGAAGTATTGGAGAGTTTTACTTGATTCCCGTCGCACCTTTTTGGTGACTGGTATTGGACTTTTCGCAATACGCTATCTGGTGTTATTTAACATACTGGAAGTACCTGACTCTGGTCTGATTAACTACCTGTACGACTTTATTAACGTCGGCTCAAGCTGGATGATTATATTAGCCGTATTGGGTTATGGTCGATGCTATTTAACTTTTTCCAACCGTTTCCTCACTTACTGCAATGAAGCGGTTTATCCCTTCTATATTTTGCATCAGACCGTAACCCTCATAGCCGTGTATTTTTTGGTACCACTGACATGGCACTGGTTTACCAAATTTGCTTTGGTCACGGTTAGCACCGTTGTGGTGACCTGGGGGATATATCACTACCTAATCAGACCTTATAATCCTACTCGCTTTGTATTTGGTCTGAAACTACAGAAGTCTGATTCAAAACTTCCTAAGAAAGTTTGTGAAACTTAGTTGTTCTTATTGGTAATTTTGATATTTCGCTACTGGCTCGAAGCTGAAAGTCTGTTGTGAGCGAGTAGCGGAAGTTCAATCTAGTATCTTTTTATCGATTAAACCCCTGAAAACTAGCTCGTTTCGCGATTAATTAGCACTCGAAAGCCAAAACAGGATATTGAGTAGAAATTGTTCGTTTTGCTCAGCTCCAACGGCTCTTAAACCATATTTTTTACCTGTTTTAAGATCCAGTTGTGACGAAAACATCATACCCTCAGAGAATACGGCTACACGCCCTTTTCCGAATTTTAGAACGGCTCCCTGGCTCCAGCCATTCATTGATATTCGAGGTGTCGACGAAGTAACCTGAAATGGTATGAGCGGCTCTATAGATACAGCACCCTGCCCAATTGTTAACAATGACGTTGCTTCATTAGGAGCTTTGAATGCAGATCCGCCAAAAGTCTTTACTTGCGTTACTTGACCGAAAGGTGAGCTTTTCTCATTCAACGCTTTCGTAGACACTGGCATAAGTGGCTCTCGTGACGAATTATTGCTCGAACCGGTTGTAATCGGGTGCTCAGCGAGAGTGTTATCTGCACTCCGAAATACATAAGACCCAACATGCCCATTAGTAAATTCGAAACCGAAGGCGAGTGCGAGATTTTCAACAACTTTTGGAAACGGGGTGTGGTCAGCGATTAACAAAAGTGAGCCTCCATCACTAACCCACTTTTTGATGTTATTAACCTCATCATCATCTAATGCACTGCCAAACGGTGGTTGCCAGTCACTCCTATTACGATCTAGTGCATTGGCAATTACTAGAATATCGGCTCTATTCAAACGGTCTGATGTGAAACTTTTAGTATTCGACCTGACCTTATAACCATTGTTCGACAAAACTTGCTCGAAAGGTTTATACCGACCTGAAATGGTAAGAAAATTATTGTGTGCTTCATCAACGATGACCAGCGGGCTCGCATCTGAGATCAAACTGGTTGTACTACCATGGGGCTGAAAGTCACGATCAGCTTGCTGCGAGCTGTCAGAGCATGCTGAAATTGCCAAAACTAAACACAGAAAGATAAGTCTAGATAATAGTTTCACTCACAATTCCTTTTGGGAAACTGAGACCCCAAATACTGCCAGACGCTCATATGCTACTTAATCTCTTCAGATTACCATAAAAGACACTTTAGACATCCGGCCTAGGCACTAAGCGACAAATCCGTTGTGAACGAGAAACGGACGTTTGGCATTGTAGGTGTTTCTATCTATCTATCTACCTACCTTAACTAGTGTTTAGTCATCCTTTGATTAATAAGAGTGGATGATGCTAACGATACACGGCACACTTACCTCAGCGGTATTGCGTGTTTTGTTATTGTGTTGCGTATTTAAGTCGTTTATTGTCAATTCCATAACAAAAATCAAAGTTAGATATTTTACGTCTGTTAAAGGGCAACTGAGCATGGTCAAATTGAATTTCTTGTCCAGAGAGTTTCCAGGCCGAAATATTGGCCTGATCAGTAGCTTAAAAAACCGGCAACTATCGATTGGACGAGCTAAAAAGCGCGCACACAAACCATACGCATATTATGCTCTCTTGGAGGAATCGTCAGCCATGATTTTGGGTACGAAGCGGCTTGCAATGGTAGTGCTATTTATAAGTGTATGTTCTATTTCGTCTAGTGTTGTTGCAAGAACTTGCGTCATTTCAGAGGGCGCAGTTCATGACTGGAGCGATAAATATAAAGAGCTCATTCAAATTGATACTCAAAAAGATGAAGACGGGTACATGGTTGAGGTATCCGTTCCTGCCAAGATGGATGGTAAAAAATTTAAGCATATCTGGCTTTTCAAAGGCAAGCCTGCTTACGACGCGACAAAAATGGATCATGACTTTGGTATGCCACTTGGCACCTGGAAAGGTAGTAATAAAACAATTCACTCGGTATATGCCGTTAAATCCTTTCTAGCAAAAGATAATTATTTGTCAGTCTCATATGGTGAGGATTGTGGTATGTATGTTGAGTACCGAGTTGAATTCAAATGAACAGATAAAAAACACTTTCACAGCGCACACATAACAAACCAAGGCGGTGTGTAGTGGCAAAGCGTTATACACTTAGCCAATTATCAAGGTTTTAAAAGGAATTAGTCTGATGAAAAATTTTTTACTCCTCTTTCTTATAATAAGCTTTTCTTCGTGGGGTTCTGTTATACCGACGAGTCCACATATTTACGTCGAAGGATACGCTGAAAAGAAAATTCAGCCTGAAATCATTGTTATCAGCACATATGTTGAGCATCACGATCTTAATGCTTCACTCGCAAAAAGCGAAGTTGATAAAAAATCCGTGGTACTTATACAAACCGCCAAAGATATCGGTATAGAGCGTGAAGATATCAAAACCACACCGTTGCAAATATCTCCTCATTTCGAATACGAAGATGGGGAGAAAATAGATAAAGGCACTAGCGTTTCGAGAAATATTGATATCACCCTTAGAGATATCTCCCTTTATCATCAACTAAACCAAACTTTAGTAGACTCAGGAATTTCAGGTAAGCTGAATGCTGAAGTAAAAGTCAAAAATCCGAGAAAAGTAAAAAAAGAAGTACTATATAAAGCACTTGAAGACGCAAGAGAAAAAGCTGAACAGCTAGCCAGCTTGAATGGCAAAAAGGTGAAAGATGTACACTCGATTTCTGAGTTTAAAACAAGAGAAGAAAATTCATACACTTTAATACCGTCTCAACATATATATGGGCAATCATCTAACTACGCTTCTGTTCAAAAAAGATATAGGGTTCCACCACCGACTCCAGGCGAAATATTTGAAATTGGCGAGATGACAGCTTCTGCAACGATCTATGTTGTATTCACTATTGAGTAAGCTAGACGTCTCAGACTTTGCTAGACGCTTTTAACAGTTACAATTTTCTCACGCACAATGTACAAATATTATGTTAGATAAAAGGGGGGCTAAAAATGAACTTAAAAGATTTTGTGTCGGAGAGTATTTTCGAAATAGTAGACGGCATCGTTGAGGCACAGGGGAGGCTTAGTTCGGATGACGCGAAGATTGTCCCCGATGTCCAAAACGTGTTTACAGAGTCACAAACAGGTGGGACGAATTTAGCTATCGGCTGGGATAAAAGCGGAAACCTGATTCATTCTATCGAATTCGATGTCGCTGTAACTGCCGCTGAGGGAACAGAAAGTAGAGGAGGAATCGGTGTAGTTGCGGGAGTATTCGCTCTCGGCGCGCAAGGCAAGTCGCAAGAAAACAGTCAGTCGATGTCTCGCCTCAAATTCAGAGTTCCAATCAGTTTCCCTCGTCAGGACAAGAGTAAAAAATAGCAAGTGCATCAAATGCGCTCGGGCCTGATGGGTCTCCTCCTAACGCGCTAATTGGGTACCGGTTATCCAGGCACTAACGTTGGCTTCTGGCACAAATCGGAACTAATCCGTATAAACGCTTTCTCCGACAATGATCTACAACTCAGACCCACAAGCAAAACCACTACTCCAGGCCCACTGAAAATTAAAGCCTCCTAACCAGCCGGTTACGTCCAGCACTTCGCCAATAAAGTACAGGCCGGGTTGTTTCTGGCTTTCCATGGTTTTGGAGCTGACTTCGTCGACGTTTACGCCGCCTAAGGTGACTTCGGCGGTGCGGTAGCCTTCGGTGCCGTTGGGTTTTAATTGCCAGCGGTTAAGGTTATCGGCTATGGCCTGAAACTGCGCGTTAGAGGTGTCGGCCAGTTTGTTGTTCAGCGGCCATTGATGGTGCTCTGCTAATGCGGTCACTACTCGTTTAGGGAAGTGTTGCTGCAATACAGTATTGAGCTGGGTTTTGGGTTGTTGCTGCTGTTGCGTTTTCAGCCACTCAAAGGCGTCTAAGTCGGGCAGCAGGTTAATGGTCACGGCTTCGCCGGGCTGCCAGTAGGAAGACACCTGCAAAATGGCCGGGCCGCTGACGCCACGGTGGGTAAACAGCATGGCTTCACGGAAGTAACCGTCGTGGGCCTCTGCACTTACGGGCACAGCCACACCGGAAAGCTCGGCAAAGCGGGCCTTTTCGTCGTCCTGCAGAGTAAAAGGCACTAAGCCAGCGCGTACCGGCACAATAGAATGCCCAAACTGTTCGGCAATTTGATACCCCAGCGGGGTGGCGCCCAGTTTGGGCATAGACAATCCACCACAGGCAATAACCAGTTTCTCGCAGCTGTAGTCACCACGGCTGGTTTCAATGCGGTAGTTATCGTCGTAGTCTACCGACAAAATCTCGGTGCGTAACTGAACTTTGGCGCCGTGCCGGTCGCATTCGCTCATTAGCATGCGCACAATGTCTTTGGCAGAGTCGTCGCAAAACAACTGGCCTAAGGTTTTCTCGTGGTAGGCAATGCCGTATTCAGCCACCAGGCCAATAAAGTCCCATTGGGTATAGCGGCTGAGTGCCGACTTGCAAAAATGTGGGTTGGAAGACAAAAAGTTCTCGGGGCCGGCGTACATATTGGTGAAGTTGCAGCGACCGCCGCCGGAAATCAGTATTTTCTTACCTGCCTGCTTGGCGTGATCCAGTACCAGCACCGACTTACCACGCTGTGCGGCATGGGCGGCACAATGCAGCCCCGCCGCGCCGGCACCAATAATAATCACATCCCAGTTCGACATTATTTTTGCAACTGCTCCAGTATGTATTCGGCTTTGCTCACTTCAAAGGACTTGTCCTCTTCAACAAACAGGCCTTTTACCTGGCCGTCGGTAATAATCATGGCGTAGCGCTTAGAACGGATGCCACCGAAGTTACCGGTGTCCATGCTAAGGCCCATTATCTGGTTGTACGCGCCGTTGCCGTCGGACAATAACCGAACCTTTTCTCCGATCCCTAAAGATTCGCCCCAGGCCTTCATAACAAAGGCGTCATTTACAGCCACACAATTAATGCTCAGAACACCCGCTTCTTTTAATGCTTCGGCGTGTTCTACGTAGCCGGGGAGGTGTTTCTCCGAACAGGTCGGAGTAAAGGCGCCAGGCACTGAAAACAATACGTGTGTGCCTTTGGCGAATATCTCTGCCGGGTCGTAGTTCTGAATGCCAAGATCACCTTTGCTGGTCAGTGAACCTGATGGAATTTTATCGCCTTCTTTAATTTGCTGACTCATGAAACCCTCGTTTTATGTAAACATCAAAGCGATGTTTTTTACTTTTAATTTGACTGTTTGGTTCACGCCCGGCCAGAAAAGGTGCGCTGTTGGGGCGCTTAACCACTACCCGATATTTGGCCAAGGCGAGGGCGGGTTCCAGCAGGGTATCGGCGTCTTCGTCACTGCCTACTAACTGCTGGAACATTTGCATGTCTTTTTTTACCTGGGCCTTCTGCTTGCCGGTTTTTGGATACATGGGGTCTAAATAAACCACGTCGGGCTCTTGAGTATAGCCATTACCGGTAAAAAGATTGTCGGTGCCAATTAACTGCATGCGCTGGCAGGTGTCACCAATAAAGTCGCCTTCCTGCCGGGCGCGGTGTAAGCCGTTATCGAGCAACGCGGCGACAACCGGATGTCGTTCAATAAGCTGCACGTTACAACCTAAGCCCGCCAGTACAAAAGCGTCCCGGCCAAGGCCTGCAGTTCCATCGACAACCGATGGTTTAAACTGCCCGCTAACACCAACGGCTTTGGCAATAGCTTCGTTTTTTAACTGCGTATGCTGCGCGCGGTAGGCGGCTTTACCCTGATGAAAGTCCACCACTAAAGGCGACATTTTTTGAGGGCTTTGCAGCCAGTGTAGTGCCAGTACCCCGTCGGTCAGCCAAAGCTGAAAAACGTCATTATCCATGGTTTCAGACGGGAGTCCCCAGCGCTCCGCAATGGCTTTTACCGCAACGGTTTCAGCATCGCTGCCTGCAAGAATGGGAACCCGAGCCGTAGTTGTCACTGCGCAGCCTTGCGTTGCATATCAATGTGCGGAATATCGTCTTCCAGATACTCTTCGCTAATGGCCTCAAAGCCGAAGCTTTGATAGAACTTCAGCAGATAAACCTGAGCGCCTACCCGAATTGGGGCTTTGGGTGCGTACTCTTCAAGATAGTCGATGCTGCGCTGCATAACTTCAACACCCAGCTTCTGACCTCGCACTTTTTCATGTGTTATTACCCGGCCAATACGAGAATAGCCGGTATCGGCGGTGGCTAGGTATAGCCGCGCGTAGGCGATCATCTCATCGGCATTGTTGCGGGCGTACAAATGTAAGGCCTGCTCATCGGCGCCGTCAGCGTCAAGGTATGGACAGGTTTGTTCTACCACAAAAACTTCCTGCCGAAGTTTCAGTAAGTCGTACAGATCATGCAGTGAAAGGTCGTTAAATGCTTTTAAGTGCCAGTTCATGTGCCTACTTTCTTTAATGAGTTGCTAAGAGAAACCACGTTACTTTTATTGACTTCACTATCATACAAGGCGAGCAGCTCGGCTACGGGTTTACGACCGTCGCCTTTTTGACTGATGCTGCGCGAAACCGACAAGCTACTGATGTCGGCGTGCTTGTACAAGGCGCGGGTGAGGTCGGTGTCGTGGTTGCTGATCAGTACCGGAATATGGCGTTTCTTCGCAACCTGTACCGCGCGGCGAGCTAACTCGTCCTGATCGGTCAGGCCGAAGCCTCCGGTCGCGTAGCTGGTAAAGTTAGAGGTCTGATCCAGCGGTGCGTAGGGTGGATCGCAGTAAATCACATCGCCTTGTCGCGCACGTCGAAACACTTGCTCAAACGGGCGGCAAATAAACTTAGCCTTGCGCGCTTTCTCGGCAAAATGCTCGAGTTCTTTTTCCGGGAAATAGGGTTTGCGGTAATCACCAAAGGGCACGTTAAAAATGCCTTTGCTGTTATAACGACACAAGCCATTGTAACCGTGACGGTTCATGTACAGAAAAAGCAGAGAGCGAAAGTAAGGGTCGCTACTGGCATTAAAGGCGGCGCGCAGGGCGTAATAAGCGTCGGCCTGATTGTTACGATCAACGAATAGCTTGCGGGCGTCCTGAATAAAAGTTTTCGGACGGCGCTTCACAAACTGATACAGGGTAATGAGGTCCTGATTAATGTCGTTCAGCAGGTAGCTGTCGTAGTCGGTATTCAGAAAGACTGAACCGGCGCCCACAAAAGGCTCGATGAGCTTTTTACCTTGCGGCAAGCGTGCTGTTATCGGCTCGATAAGTGAGTACTTACCGCCTGCCCATTTTAAAAATGCCCGATTCTTCTTCATGCGCCGGCCGTTGGTTTATCCTTTGCGGATTGTAACCCAAAGGCCGGGGGATGAAAATTGCTGACTGCGTGATTCGTCCCGCTACTGGCTATTAATGTCGCTTTGTACACTGGCGAATGACTTAGCCCAGGGCTCCATTTGCTGCACTTCAGCCGGCAACTGCGTGGCGGCTGCACGTGCTTGCTCAATGTTGGGATAGCTACCAAAAATAACCACATAACGTTGGTCGGCACGCTGGTAAACCTGGGTATTACCGGCTATGTCGTAGTCGTTACGGAAGTTACGCAGTAGCTGCGGGTCACTAATAATGCTGATTTGCAGCGTATAGTTGCCAGCGTTCTGATCCAGCGCCCATTGGGTCTGGAACGGCAACGCACGTTGGGGCTGTTGCGCTTGCGGCTCAGGTTGTTCTGCTTTAACTTCTGGTTCCGGTTGGGCTACAACAGTATCAATGCCTGATTCGGCTGCCGACTGCTCGTCAGATTGTCCTACAGGCTCAGCTTCCTGCGGCTGCTGTTGCTTTGGCTGTTGTTTTTTAATAAAGCCCAGCGAAATTTCGCCCTCTGTAATTTCGGAGGCAGCGACAGTATTCAGTGTGCCCAGAGCGTTCCGGTAAGACGCCGCTAATTCTGCAGGAACCAGTTCTAAAGAACGCTCGGTTAAAGGCTCAAAACTTGGCAGGCTGGCGGCTTGCTCTGTTTCTTCTGCTGTTGTTTCAGCCGCGCTCTCTGTCGTGTTGTTTGCAGCGTCTCCTGCGGCCGTTTCTGCCGGTGCCGCTGATTCAGGATTCACTTGCTGCCAATAGGCGGTTAACTGTTCTTTATTCAAAAAGCCAGCAAAAGCCAGACTAATAAGCACTGTAACTAAAATAATGGGCCAAAGGCGCATTTTCCGACGGTTGTTTTGTTCCGGGCTATGTTTCGCTGTGCTCTTCTCGCTGGCGTCTTTCCCGTCGACATTCTCGTCTGTACTAGTGTCGCGATAACGGGCAGCCTGAGTGGTCAGGGTAAATTGCAGACGTTGCTGAATTTCACCGGGAAACCCATGAATGGAATTTAAAAATTGCTGAATGCGTTCCAGGTTCCAGAAGCTGCGTTGTTTTTCTGGTAATAACGCCTGTACAAAACGTATTTGTTCGTCGTGGTTCAGCGGCTGTACTTCTATCATGGTCGGCCCCTGTACGCGTAAGTGCGGTGCCGGACGCTGCTGTTGAGCCCAGCGACTGTCGCCGGTAATGATAATACTGGTGCGCTGGCCAATGGCACTCAGTTGGGTAACGGTAGAAATGCACTCGGCCATAAAGCTTTCGGATAGCTGCTCGCCGTTATCAATAACAACAATGGCGTGCTTTAGCGGGCGTTGGCGTTGAATTTGACGACTTAACGACTCGTCGTTAATGCTGATAGTACCGAACAGCTGGTTCAGAATTTGGGCGCGGAGGCGGTCATTGGTGGAGCGCTCGTTGGCGCTGATAAAAGCGACTTCAGCGTATTCCGATGCTTGTTCAAGAAAGACTTCAGCAATGGTGGTTTTGCCGCTGCCTTCTTTACCGTGCAGCATAATAAGCGACACGCTCTGCTGGCACTGCTCGTGTAGCTGGTCAATAACCTGCTGTTGGCTCGGTTTGGTTTTTACCGGCGCGGCAACAATATGTTGTGGGTTTGCAAGTGCTTGCATCTGTCTGTTCCTGTCTGTCAGCCGAATAGAGATAACGCGTTGGCGTTAGCAACATTCAGTGATCACAGCAGCAACGGTATTGTGTTCTACAGTACTGACAACTTCAGCCTGACCAATAGCAACCGGAAGAACAAAATGCAGCTGACCGTCTTTTACTTTCTTATCGCGCTGCATGTAATCTAACCAGTCCTGCCAGGGCATTTGCGGGCCCTTTGTTGGCAAGCTAAGTGCCAGCAGTAAATCTTTAATGCGTCGAAAATCTGACGAATTGAGCCGCTGTGTCACTTCTGACAGCTTAGATGCAATTATAATGCCAGCAGCCACAGCCTCGCCGTGTGTCCATGCACCGTATTCGGTGGCGGCTTCAATGGCATGGCCGAAGGTGTGGCCTAAATTCAGCAATGCCCGCAGGCCTTTTTCGCGCTCGTCTAACGCCACAACTTCGGCTTTAATTTCGCAACTGCGTTGAATAGCGTAGGTCAGTGCGGCAGGGTCTTGCAGATTTAATTCTTCGGTATGTTGTTCCAGCCATTCGAAAAAGTTGGCGTCGTAGATAACACCATATTTTACTATTTCAGCTAAACCGCTACGGAAGTCACGCTCTGTCAGGGTTTGCAGGCAGTCAATGTCGATAACCACAGACTTAGGCTGATAAAAAGCGCCAATCAGGTTTTTGCCCTGGGGGTGATTAACCGCTGTTTTCCCGCCGACTGAAGAGTCAACTTGCGACAATAAAGTGGTCGGAATTTGGTAAAAATCGACACCGCGTTGAAAAGTTGACGCCACAAAGCCGGCTAAATCACCGACCACACCGCCGCCTAAAGCAATAATGCCACAGTCGCGGTTAAAGCCTGCGTCTATCAGAATATCCATGGCCTCGGCGTAGCTGTCCAGGCTTTTGAACTGCTCACCGTCGCGCATTTCAAATATTTTTACCTGGTGACCGGCCAGGCTTTTTAATAACGGTTTAAGGTAGTACTGACTAATGGTCGGGTTGGTGATGACCAGCAGTTGTTGATTCAGTTTGTGCGGAAGGCGCTCTACATAGTTGGGTAACAGGGCGTTACCAATGTAGATAGTGTAGCTGCGTTCACCTAAAGAGACGTTAACCTCGGCCATGAACGCAGCTCCTTTTACTTACCCAAGACCGTTAATGGACTCAAGCTGTTCGATAATGTCGTTGACCACAAACTTTGCACTTTGCTCATCGGTTTGCACCGTAATGTCGGCAATTTCTTCGTACAAAGGATCGCGCTCTTGTGCCAGTTCTTCAAGCACTTTGCGTGGGTCTTCAGCTTCGGCAATTAGAGGCCGGCGTTTATCACGCTGGGTACGAGCCAACTGCTTCTCGATAGGGGTCTTTAAATAAACCACCACACCCCGAGCCGATAACCGATTACGGCTTTCTTTGCTCATGACCGAGCCGCCACCTGTCGCTAAGACAATGCCCATGTTTTCGGTAAGCTCTTCGATCACTTTTTCTTCGCGTGCACGAAAGCCTTCTTCACCTTCAAGCTCGAACACCCAACTGATTTCGGCACCGGTACGGCGCTCAATTTCAGAATCTGAGTCGTAGAACTCTAAATGTAATTGTCTGGCGATTTGACGGCCAATCGTACTTTTGCCAGCCCCCATGGGCCCAACAAGAAAAATATTACGTTTCTCAGCCATATTCCTGCTTACATCATTGGTTAAAATTAGCTGTAACTCACGAATCCGGAGTGTCTGGAGACGTCCCCCAACCCAACGAAAAGAAGCGCGATTATCGCAACTTGAGCCCACTTTAGCAATAGTAATCGGCTTTTGGACTAACTTTGTGGCAATATCGTTGGTGTTACAAAAATCATAAGTTCCCGCTTTTCATCGCGTTGCTGCTGATGAGAGAACAATTTCCCGATTAATGGCAGCGACCCTAAGATGGGGACGCGACTGTCATCATTCAAGTTATGTTCCTGAAAGATTCCGCCCAGAACGATAGTTTCGCCATTTTTTGCCAGCACACGGGTCGACATTTCCTGAGTGTCGATAGCAACAGCGGGGCCGGTTGGGGTGGCAACGGTATCGCCGCGCGTGTTCTGAGTTATGGTCAGCTCCATTAAAACATGGTTGTTGGGAGTAATTTGCGGTGTAACGCTTAAGCCCATTACCGCTTTTTTAAACTGCACGGCGGTAGCGCCATGTGCGGCGGTTTCAACATAAGGTATTTCGGTGCCCTGCTCTATGTAGGCGGGCTGTTGGTTCGACGTGAAAATTTTTGGGCTGGTAATAATTTCGGCTTTGTTCTCCTGCTCCAGCGCGGTTAGTTCAAGATCCAGCAGAATATCGTCACTCAGTCGGGCTAAATTGGCAGAAAAAGTGCCTGCGGGCGCGGCGGTAGGCAAGTCTACCTGCATGCCTTTAACAAAACTGCCTGCGTCTTCGGGTATCGCCAGACCGTATTCTGAAACGCCCCAACGAATGCCCAGCTCTTTACTGACATTCGCTTTTACGGTGACCATCCGGGCTTCAATCAGCACCTGCTTAACCGGCACGTCCAGATCATTAACCAGTTGCCGGATAGTTGCCAGTTGCTCTGGTGTATCCCGTAAAATAAGTGTATTGGTACGTGCATCGACGCTTACCGCGCCATTTGGTGACAGAAAGCTCTGCTGCTCGTTCTTTAATAGCTTGGCTAAGTCGCTGGCCTTTGCGAAGTTAACGCTGAGTAAAATAGAGCGATACCCGCTGCTATCTGCGGTGTGTTCGCCGGCAACATCAATGCGCAGCATAGAGCCCTGCAGACGAATAGCGAGATCATGGCTCTCGATTAACGTCGCAAATGCGTCCTGCCATGCGACACCATTCAGTTTCAGGCTGGACTCACCTTTCACGTTGTCGGTCATCAATATGTTCAGTTGGTGTTGATCTGCTAATAGCTGTATGAGGTCGCGCAGCGGCATTTTACGGGTGTTGAGTGACACCGGTTGTAAGCGCTGTTGTTCGCTTAGCAGGCTTTGCCAATTCTTGTCGGCTGCATAGACTGCAGACACGGGCTGGAAACTCAGAATAGTCAGCAGCAAAAAGACATAAAAAGAGAGTCGTGTTGGTATCATTGTGAGGAATTGTCCTTAGTTAAATGGATTTTCAACGGTTTTGCTGACCAGCATCCGGATTGCTTTTCCCAAAGCTGAAATTCGGCGTATTCGCCGTTAACGTCTTGCAGCTGCATGAGCGGAACAGCTATCCAGCTACTTTCCGCAAGTGTCAGCAGTGGTTGATCCGGTATTTTCAACAGGGCTTTTTTAACCGGAGAGGTTTGAGTGGCAATTAACTGCACCAGAGACCAGTCGCTAATGTGAATATCACTTTGCATTTCAGGTTTGCCCAAACACTCGGTAGGCTCTGCGATAACGTCCGGGAAGTCTGATTTAAACAACGAATGGGCGCTAAGTTCTGAGGGCGCTGGGCTGCCAGCCGTTAACCAGAGAAATTGCCAGCTTAATTTGCCGCTGTTTTCCCCGGTGTCACGCCATTTTAATGTTTGCGTAAACGGGAACGGCTGTCGCATTTCCTGCTGCGCCTGCATGATAGAAGCGACCAGCCGCAACGCGTTCTGGTAAGTTCCGTTAGCACCAACCAGCCACTGCTCAGCGTTTTCCGGGCTTTGTTGATAATAAAGGTCGACGTTGTGCTGCCTTGCCGCCTGCGTTAATAAAGTGGAGACATCCGTTTCTGCGTGCTTCGTTACAACTGGCTCGGTTTGTTCAGGAACCCCGGGAACGGCCTGATGCAGTTGTTTCTCTTGCTTCCGAAGCTGCTCATTTAGCTGGCTTGCCTGATAGCTGGTAAGAAAGTAACTGACACCAATAGCCCCTGCGGTGAAAAGCAGAACCACGGCGATCCATAACCGCAGTGGTTTTTTAAGTGATTCAGCCATTAGGTTGAGCTCCGCTATCCGCGCTTTTCTGAGAACGAATGTAGGAGAACACCACACCTTGCTGAGGCAATAGCTGCTGCTTTAGAACGGGGCTTGCTAACTGTTTTTCCAGCCATAGATACTGTTCATTAACCTGCTGTATCTGCCGGTAGATGGCGGTGAGTTTCATTTGTGACTGGCTAAGGGAAAGCTCGCGCTGCTGGAGTTGGTGGTGTGTTCGCTCAAGCAGAGCGTAAAATGCATTGAGCATCTCGTGGCTAGTATGCTTTCGTTGGATAAAGGCTTTTTGCAACTGTTGCTGATTTTGGTATTGCTCCCAGCGTTGCTGCAGAACGCTCTGTTCTTCCAGTGCCAGCTTTTGCTCCGCCAGTTGATGCTTTAGATTGCCCAGGTAACTCTCATAAGAAATGACCCATTGCACAGATAAAATGCCAACAATAAGCAGCAGAAGAATACCCAGACAATGCAGCGCGCGGTAGCGCAGCCATAGGCTTTGCTCCCGCCATTGCAACAGGTTTAGCGATGCCATTGACTGAACCCCCGCAAAGCTAAGCCCAGCAGCACTAATTCGTTGTCCAGGGCTGAAACAATGGGGGCGACGTTATTCTGGAAAAAGGGTGCTGTCGAAAGCGCCAGATGCTTCAGTTGTTGTTGATTAGAAAGTTGCCGCTCAAGTTGTGACTGAATGGCTTTATCGCCAAAACTCATTACCCAACCGAATTGCTGAGAAAGCTGAGCCTTAAGTAAAAAGTCCACCAAATTGTTGGTGTCGACAGAGTCGAGTCGCTGAAAGACTCCGTTCTTGCAATAAAGTAAAATGGATTGTTGTTGACGGAGCTCAACGACTACCCACTTCATGTTGGTCTCGAACTTGGTATTGTCAGGCCAAAGGTAAGGCAAAACCGCATTAACTGCCCGCACAACCGACTGATAAACGGGTTCAACCACCTGTACCGGCATTTTCAGGGGGGCCAGTAAGACCAGTAATTCCTCCAGTGCTGAACGCTGACCAATAACCGCTTCGGCTTCCTCTCCACGGTCATGGGTGAAGTAGTCGTAACTTATACCTGTATTGAGCTTTAACTGGGGTGGCAATCTCTCTAGTAATTGCTCTTCAACCTGCTGGTTATTGTCTAACGGAATTTTCTGATAGTGGGTTGCGCTATAGTCCAGTGCCGAGACTATGCTGTCTGGTTTTAAGCCCTTGTCAGTTAAGCTGCTCTGGTGCTGCTGAGAAAAGTGTTCGACAACAAAATGCCGACCCCGGCGGGACAATTGTAAAACCAGACAATTTTCACGATTAATTTGCACAGCAAGCGGTTGTTGCCGAAGTAATGACATTAGACAATATCCTTATTGTAGAAAAGCCAGATGCAAGCGTAGTGTTGTGAACAAAAATCCTCCATAATAGTCAGTAAGAGTTATGAGCTAATTTATGTCGGTGATTTCGGTTTCAACACTTTGGCGTGTTTCTGGAGTAAGTTCTGGCGTAAGTTCTGACGTAGTAAAAATGAAGTCATGGAGCAGATAATTGAAGTGGTTTAAGCGGCTAATCTACACCTTGCTGGTGTGTATTATTCTTGGCGGGGTAACGGTTGGCAGCCTTTACTTATACGTTAAGCCCGAGTTGCCCAGTGTGGAAACCTTGCGGGACGTGCGTTTGCAAACACCCATGCAGGTGTTTACCGCGGACGGTGAACTGATCTCACAGTTTGGTGAAAAGCGCCGAATTCCGGTAAAACTGGAAGATGTACCTCAGCCGCTTATTGATGCTTTTCTCGCTACCGAAGATAGCCGTTTTTATCAGCACTTTGGGGTCGATCCTATAGGGGTTGCCAGGGCTTTTAGCGTGTTGCTCACCACCGGTGAAATTCAGGAAGGTGCCAGTACCATTACCATGCAGCTGGCGCGAAACTTCTTCTTAAGCTTTGACCGTGCCTGGATGCGCAAGGTGAAAGAGTCTTTTATCGCTGTCCACATTGAACAGTTGCTGAGTAAAGACGAAATTCTTGAACTTTATTTGAATAAAATTACCTTTGGTCACCGTGCTCATGGTGTCGGTGCAGCCGCGCAGGTGTATTACGGTAAGCCGTTAAACGAACTGACGCTGGCGCAAATGGCAACCATTGCCGGTTTGCCAAAAGCACCGTCTAACCTGAACCCTATTTCAAACCCTATTGCTTCTAAAGCTCGTCGACGCGTTGTCTTATTGCGCATGCTGGACGAGAAGAAAATTACTCGTGCTGAGTTTGAAGAAGCTGCTAACGCCCCGGTAACTGCTCAGCGGCATGGAGCTGAGGTGACAGTTAATGCGCCTTATTTGGCAGAAATGGTGCGTCAGGAAATGGTTGATCGCTATGGTGAAGATAAAGCCTATAACGAAGGTTATCAGGTGTACACGACCATCAGAAGCGACGTACAGTTGGCTGCGCGCCAGGCTATATGGGATAACCTGCACAGCTATGATGAGCGACACGGTTATCGCGGTCCTGTTAGTTTATTGTGGTCAGCAGAGAAGAATGAAGAGCCGGTTAAAGAACCAGCTATACGCAAGTACCTGGAGCAACTGCGTGTTATTGGTGCGGTAACTCCAGCGGTTGTGACTGCAGTCGAAGAGCAATCGGCTGACGTATTAGTGAAGGGAGAGGGCAAACTCACCCTGCCATGGGAAGCTATGCACTGGGCTCGTGAGTACTTAAACGAGGAACGTCAGGGCCCGCCTCCGGAAACCGCAGCTGACATTATGCAGCCGGGTCATGTTATTTGGTTGCGTCGGGTAAATGACGGCAGCGAATGGCGACTGGCGCAAATTCCCGAACCCAGTTCCGCTATTGTCTCTTTACGGCCCGACGATGGTGCCGTTGCCGCTGTTGTCGGTGGATACAGTTTCCAGCTGAGCCAGTACAACCGTGCTTTGCAGGCGGAGCGTCAGGTCGGTTCAAATATTAAACCTTTGATTTACTCAGCCGCATTTGAAGAGGGTTTGACCCTGGCTACCTTGGTGAATGATGCGCCCATTAACCAATGGAATCCGGGATCCGGTGTAGCCTGGCGACCTAAAAACTCGCCGGAAGTCTATGAAGGCCCTATCCGTTTGCGTAAAGCTTTGGCTAAGTCAAAGAACGTGGTCTCGGTGCGCTTAATTCGCGAACTGGGAGTTAAAAAAGTGGCGGATCACCTGGCCAAATTTGGTCTGGACCGCTCAAAAATTCCCGAGAACGAATCGCTTTCTCTTGGCTCTCTTTCAATGACACCCATGCAGGTAGCTCGTGCATACGCAGCCTTCTCAAACGGTGGGTTTCTGATAGAGCCCTACTTTATCAAACGTATTGAAGACGCTGATGGTAATGTGATTGAAAAAACAGACCCAGTGCGCGCTTGTTTCGACTGTGACAACCCGGCTCCGCAGGTGATTAGCGAACAAAATGCGTTTCTGGTTGAGCAGGCAATGAACTCAGCGGTCTGGGGCGGCGGCAGTTGGGCAAATGGCACAGGCTGGAACGGTACGTCCTGGCGTATTCAGCGCTCTAAACCCATTACTGAAGCCGTTGGCCGCAACATTGCCGGTAAAACCGGTACCACCAACGATGTTCGTGATACATGGTTCTCAGGTTTTACCTCGGACCTTGCGACAACTGTCTGGGTTGGGTTTGATGATGTTTCCCGTAAATTAGGACGCACGTCAAAGCATCCTGAAGTAGACTCCAGTCAGCAGGCAATAACTGGCGGTGAAGCGGGTGCGAAAACTGCGTTGCCGGGCTGGATCCTGTTTATGGAGAAGGCGCTACCGCTGTTTCCGTCACGCGATTTTGGTATTCCGCCGGGTGTGGTGAATGTCCGTATCGACTTAGAAAGCGGCAAGTTATCGCACAAAAGTGACTACACCACGCGGTTTGAATACTTTATACGTGGTACCGAACCCACTGAGTACAGTCGCGATAACGGTCAGTCTAATGGCGACATCTTTCAAGAAGATGATGACGACTTATTCTAGTCAGGTAAAATCTGTGCACTAACAAATTAGTGGGAGCATTAAGCTCCCACTGCCAGTTTACTCAGTAACTGATTGAGATCCGATTGCACGCCGCCAGCAGTAACGTGTTTACCCGCACCAGGTCCGCTAATAACTAACGGCATTTCGGAATACCAGTCGGTGTAGATAACGAAGATGTTTTCGCCGGGTATTAAGTTGGCCAGCATGTCCCCTTCCGGAATGTATTCAATACCAACCTGAGCAGTAACTCTTTGCTCGTCACTGACGGTAAAGCTGGCCAGCAGTCGCGGCACTTTGCCGTCTTTAGCCGCTTCGTCCAGCATCGCCGCCATGGGCTCATCAAGTTCGGATAAGCGTTGCATAAACTCGCTAAGTGGTAGCTCACGTAAATGCTCCGGTACCAGGCTTTTTACTTCAATGTCCTGCCAGTCCAGTTTTAAGCCAATTTCGCGTGCCAGAATCAGTAATTTACGCACCAAGTCCTGACAGGACAGGTCTTCACGAGGATCAGGCTCGCTATAACCCCGCTCTTTGGCTTCTTTTACCAATGAACTGAAAGTGACTCCTTTGGTAAAATTCTCAAACAGCCACGACATGGTACCCGAGAAAATACCGGAGATACTGCGAATTTCGTCGCCGGAATTTCGCAAATCGTTTATGGCATAATTCAGCGGCAATCCGGCACCCACCGTGGTGTTGTATAGCCATTCACGCTCGTACTCGTGCTGAATGGTACGAATTTCCCGGTACAGCGCTTCGTCGGCGGAGCCCGCGCGTTTGTTGGCGCTGATAATATGCAGACCGTTTGCGAACAAGCTGGGATACAGTTGCGCGACTTGCTTGGCATCAGTCAAGTCAATGACGACCATCTCGTCGTATGGTGCATTTGGCAACTCGCGCAACAGTTCCGTGAGTACATAAGGCCGCGCCAGACGATCGAAGTCTTCTGCCCACTGAGTGAGCTCGACGCCATTGTAATCCAGCCATAAACGCCGCGAGTTGGCGATGCCCATAACCCGAACGTCCATCACTTGGTTAATGCGGTCGCGCTGCTGTCGGAACAGTTCCAGCCAGGCCGTACCAATGTTGCCGCGGCCAATGACCAGCACACCCAGGCTGCGACGATAATTGAATAATTGGCTGTGCAAGCGATTGAGTAAGCGGTTATCAAGCTTTTGTTCCAGAATAGCAACAGCAGAGTCGCCGTTCTGTGTTAGCGCAAAACGCCGCACTTTTTGTTCGGAAAGTTGTAATTTAAAGGTCGAGAACTGGTCGGTTTCCTGAATGCGGTTACCGACAATGGCCAGCATGGAATAGCCGCGAATTTGAGTAATGGCATCACCCGCGCCCAGACTGTCTAACCAGCCGGTCAGGTAGTCTAAGTGATTTTGATGAAACACCAGATACTGCTGATGATTTTCCGGCTCGGTCCAGCTGACCAGCGGTTCTAATTCCAGTTCATCCAGACGTTTCACTAAGGCTTTATCGTGCAACTCAACCTTAAACAGAACCACCTCAGACAGAGAAGTGAAAACTTTTCCGCGGGGCTGAGTATTCTGGAACTGACCAATACGAGTTTGCTGATTTTCTACTTTCAAACTGGAACGAACGGAAATGACCATGCGTTGACGGTCGACCGGCTGAAAGGTTCTTGGGTGCAGAACCGGGCTGCCAAGGCGTGCGAGTTCTTCAGCTTCGGTCCAGTCTAATGTTGGTAAGCTTACTACACGCTCAACTTTGCGCGGATCTGCCGAATAAACGCCGGCAACGTCTTTCCAGATAGTAACTTGACGTGTATCCAGCAGACTGCCTACTAAGGTCGCTGAATAGTCGCTGCCGTTACGCCCCAGAGTTAAACTCTCGCCGTTTAAACCGCGGGCAATAAAGCCAGTAACAATAAAGCGGGTGCCCGAGTGAAGGGCAACTCTTTGTAACAGTTTCTCACGCGAATGCTCTACCTGAATAACCGGCTCAGGAGCATCTGCGGCGAGTAAAAAGTCGCGGGCATCAATGTAGTCGGCACGGGTGCCCTGTTTTTGCAGTAAAGCTGATAATAAACGGGCGGACCAAAGCTCACCGTAGGACAGTAATTCGGCGTTATGGCTAATGACTTCGTCGCCGGCTAACCAATGACGCCAGCGGGTGAAGTCTTGTTGTGATTGTTGCAGCAGTTGTTGTTGTAAATCACCGCTCAATAGTTCGGTGATTAACCCCTGCTGAAAGCTCTCTAATTGATCGAGCAGAATGCTGGCGGTGTCGCCCGGCTGAGCTTTGGCATTAATAATGGCAAGAATGCGGTTGGTTGTATCTCCGGCTGCGGAAACGACGACTAAGTCGCTGGCACCGGCGTACTCGGTTACAATTCGGGCAACGCGGCGATAGCAGAACGCATCGGCAAGACTGCTGCCGCCAAACTTATGCACCTGAACGCTGTCGGCAACGGCTTGCTTTTGCTCTTCTGTGAGCTGAGTTGTGGTCATTCCGCCTTCCTTAACTACTCGCTTGAATTAGATTACTGCTACTAAGGCTAAAATATTGTCAGGCAAATGTCAGCAACTTTTAGCCATCTAGACGGATAAAATTTGACGGGGTCATTCATTCGGGTACAATTCATTATAACTTATGTGGTTTTGTTATATAGCGGGACAATAACAATGAAATGGAACGGCGAATATATTTACCCTTATGCTGAACACGGTCGTAAGAGTCAGCAGGTGAAAAAAGTTACGGTCTCAATACCCACGCGCGTATTAAAAGTACTGACCGATGAACGAACTCGTCGCCAAATTAATAATCTGCGCCATGCTACCAACAGCGAACTGCTGTGTGAGGCGTTTTTACACGCTTTTACCGGTCAGCCGCTACCGGAAGACGAAGATTTGCAAAAATCCAACCCGAATAAAATCCCCAAAGCCGTGCGCGAAGAGCTGGAAGCCCGGGGATTACCCATTCCAACCGACGAAGAGCTCGACGATTAAACAGTGCCTGTGTCTGTAGCCTGACGTTCACGTCAGGAACGGCACCTCACCTGACATAAATGTCAGGCTACATGTCCCCCAGAAGCCTACGCGCAGCTTGTAGCCTGACGTTCACGTCAGGAACGGCACCTCACCTGACATAAATGTCAGGCTACGTGATTAATCCTGCATATAATTTTTTGGTAAATCGATTTTGGCTGCACCGGACTTCACCGCAGCTTCGGCAACGGCGCGCGATACGCGTGGGCACAAGCGCGGGTCAATTGGCTTGGGAATAATATAATCACGACCGAAGGTTAATTCTTTGACACCGGCCGCTTTTAATACTGATTCCGGCACCGGCTCTTTCGCCAGCTGGCGAATGGCCTCTACCGCGGCAACCTTCATTTCGTCATTAATAGCAGTAGCCCGCACATCTAACGCGCCGCGGAACATAAACGGGAAGCATAAAACGTTGTTCACCTGGTTCGGGTAGTCTGAGCGTCCGGTGCCCATAATCAGGTCATCACGCGCCGCCATAGCGGTTTCCGGTTTAATTTCCGGGTCTGGGTTAGAGCAGGCAAACAGAACCGGGTTAGGTGCCATAAGTTTTAACTCTTCTGCGCTGAGTAGGTTTGGTCCTGAAACCCCAACAAAGATATCGGCACCTTCAATAACGTCTTTTAGCGTACGCTTGTCAGTATTGTTGGCAAACAGCTGTTTGTATTCATTTAAGTCATCACGACGAGTATGAATAACGCCTTTTGAGTCAAGCATATAAATGTGCTCGCGTTGTGCGCCACATTTAATTAAAAGCTCCATACAGGCAATGGCGGCAGCACCGGCACCAAGGCAAACAATGCGTGACTCCGCCAGGTCTTTACCTTGAATTTCCAACGCATTAAGCATACCGGCGGCCGTTACAATGGCAGTACCGTGTTGATCATCATGGAATACCGGTACATTGCAGCGCTCTATTAACGCCTGTTCTATTTCGAAACATTCAGGGGCTTTAATGTCTTCTAAGTTGATGCCACCAAAGGTATCGGCAATGTTAGCTACGGTATTGATAAAGTCTTGCGTGGTACGGTGACTCACTTCAATATCAATAGAGTCCAGTCCGGCGAAGCGCTTGAATAGCAGAGCTTTGCCTTCCATTACCGGTTTTGACGCCAGCGGCCCTAAATTTCCCAGACCAAGAATGGCGGTTCCGTTGGTAATAACCGCAACCATGTTGCCTTTGGCGGTATAACGGTAGGCGGCGTCCGGATCCTGAGCTATTTCCCTAACCGGCTCTGCTACGCCCGGGCTGTAGGCCAGAGCTAAGTCCTTGCTGGTTTCTGCGGGAGTGGTGAGTTCAACCGAAATTTTACCCGGAGTTGGGTATTCGTGGTAATCCAGTGCCTGTTGGCGAAAATCTGTCATGCGGTGATACCTGAGTCTGGTTATCAGAATGCCGATCAGTCTATCGCTTTTATGCTAAGAAACAAATCTTACCTCCGTCTTTATGCCGAATGACGCGAACTAAATTTAACGAGTGTTCAAAAGTACACCAGTTAACTTTTCGTTAACAATAGGAGGTTTAGGCGAGCGGGCACAAAAAAAGGCGCTGTTTAGCGCCTTTCTCTTAAAATCTGCTGTTAAGCAGCGTTTTCTATAGGTTTTCTTAGGAGTCTTTCTTGCCCAGAGCACCAAAACGCTTCTTAAATTTATCAACACGACCACCAGTGTCCATTACACGTTGCTTACCAGTGTAGAACGGGTGGCACTCTGAACATACGTCCAGGTGAAGATCTTCTGAGCGGGTTGAACGCGTTTCGAACGTGTGACCGCAAGAACAGCTGACTTTTAAAGTCTCGTACTTAGGATGAATACCTTGTTTCATGGGGTTACCTCAGTTATGGGCCGCATCGCCATTCGATCCAAAGCCGAACACCATGCGCAAAAAAACATCAATGAATTAAGAGCCGCGCATTTTATGTGATCCTGCGCCTGTGATCAAGCAGAATCTGCTGCCTTGTATTCTGCGCGGTAGCGTTCCAGAATAGAGCCATGAAGCAAGCCAGCACCGGCAGTGAACGACGTTATAAAGTCGCATTGCCGTTACCTCTTCGACAAACCTATGATTATCTGTGCAAAAGTGCCGAGCCACTGTCGCAGGGAGTGCGTGTGCGCGTGCCTTTTGGCCAGCGTCAGTTAGTGGGTTACGTGGTTGCCGAAGCCAATGACGAGCCGCCAACATTTGAACTGAAAGCGGTAGCTTCGGTTCTGGATGAGCAACGACTGTGGCCGGATGATATCTGGCAGTTGGTGCGCTGGTCTTCTGACTACTACCACCATTCATTGGGGGATGTAGCTGCTAATAGTCTGCCGGTTTTACTGCGCAAAGGCGACGCGCCGGAATACCTGACGGAAACCTTTTATGCTCTGACCGATTTAGGTGTCGCTCAATCCATTAACGACTTAAAAGGGGCAGCGCGACAGCAACAAGTGTTGGCGGCACTTAAACACCAGCCGCTCAGACGCAGTGACTTAACCGACATAGGTGTGACTTCAGCGGTGTTGCGTACCTTGCAGGACAAAGGCTGGATTGAGGTACGCGAGCAGGCACCAGCAAAACCACAAAGCTGGCAGCAGAAATCGTCGGTATTAAGAGAGCAGGGTCATGCGTTAAATACCGAGCAGGCGGTAGCGGTTTCCACCATTAACCAACAACAGAAGCACAGTACGCTATTGCTGGAGGGTGTTACCGGCAGTGGTAAAACCGAGGTGTATCTGCAGGCTATGCAGCCAGTACTGGAGCGTAGTGAGCAGGTATTGGTGTTGGTACCGGAAATCGGCCTGACCCCACAGACTTTGCAGCGCTTTAAAGAACGCTTTGACGCCCCGGTGGTGATGCTGCACTCGGGAATGAGTGACAGAGAGCGGCTTAACACCTGGCTGGATGCTAAGCACGGGCACGCTGCAATTATTATAGGCACCCGCTCGGCGGTGTTTACGCCCTGTCAGAAGCTCGGCCTTATTGTGGTCGATGAAGAACATGATTTGTCTTACAAGCAGCAGGACGGCTTTCGCTACCATGCCCGGGACATTGCTATTAAACGGGCGTCGTTGCTGAATATTCCATTGGTTCTGGGCAGTGCAACGGCCTCGCTCGAAACCCTGAATAACGCGGTGAGCAAACGCTTTCACTGGCTTAAGCTGGGGCAGCGCGCCGGTGGTGCGCAAATGGTCAAACACGAACTTATTGACCTTAAACAACAACCAATTAAGGCCGGCGTTTCCAAAGCGTTGCAGGAACAAATTCAGGCAGAAATTGAACGCGGTAATCAGGTATTGCTGTTCCTTAACCGCCGTGGTTTTGCACCGGCGTTAATGTGTCACGAGTGTGGCTGGCTGGCGCAGTGCCATCGCTGCGACGCTTATTATACGGTGCATAAGGCTCATCACCAGTTGCAGTGTCACCATTGTGGCAGTCAGCAGCGCATACCTAAGCAGTGCGGTTCCTGTGGTTCCACTCACTTAATTTCGCATGGCGTGGGTACCGAACAGTTAGAGCACAGCCTGAAAGAGATGTTTCCCGGCCGAGGGGTGCTGCGCATTGACCGGGATTCCACCCGTCGCAAAGGGCAATTGGATGATTATCTGCAAAAAGCCACCAACAATGAATATCCGTTGCTGGTCGGCACGCAGATGTTGGCAAAAGGCCATCACTTTCCCCATGTCACTCTGGTGGCGCTGCTGGATGTCGACGGCGCGCTTTACAGTGCGGACTTTCGTGCTGCGGAGCGTTTAGGTCAGCTTTATACCCAAGTGGCGGGGCGCGCCGGGCGGGAGCACAAAGCCGGGAAGGTGGTATTGCAAACCCACCATCCGGAGCACGACTTAATTCAGGACTTACTCAACAACGGTTATTCACACTTTGCTTTGACCGCACTTGCCGAGCGGCAACAAAGTGAGCTGCCGCCGTTCTCTTATTTGGCTCTGTTCCGTGGCGAAGCAACCGACCGTGACTCGGTGGTGCAGGCAATGACGCAAATTCAGCAGTTAATGCCGCAGGTGGAGGGTGCATTTTTACTGGGGCCGATGCCCGCCTTAATGGAGCGTAAAGCTGGTCGTTACCGCTATCAATTACTGTTACATTGTCAGTCACGTAAATTGCGTTTTCAGCTTATTGAACACTTGTTGCCGCAGATTAACGCCTTGCCGTTATTGAAAAAAGTGCGCTGGTCGCTGGATATTGATCCGCAAGACTTCAGCTGATTAACAACTAAGCGGTTTTTTTTATCGGGCGTAGCGATTAAACTAAGCGTCTTGAATTTCCTCTTCGATTTTTCATACAGGTAGTCGCATTAATGAAAGAACAACTTGAACAGTTACTGGCCGAAGCCATTGGTCAACTTAAAGCACAGGGCACAATTCCGGCAGAGCATTCAGTAAATATTCAGTTGGATCGACCCCGCGATAAGTCGCACGGTGACTTTGCGACAAACCTGGCATTGATGCTGGCAAAACCAGCAAAATCGAACCCACGTCAGTTGGCAGAAGCCATTGTTGCTGCGATTCCGGAAAATTCTTTACTGTCAAAAATGGACATTGCGGGTCCGGGTTTTATTAACTTCACCATTTCGCAGGACCAGTTGAAAGGCCAGCTAACCGCAATGCTGAACAGCGACAGTCTGAACGTGGATGTGGCGGAAGAAAGCAAAACCATTGTTATTGATTACTCATCGCCTAATCTGGCCAAAGAAATGCACGTAGGGCACTTACGCTCAGCCATTATTGGTGATGCGGTGTCCCGTGTGTGTGAGTTTTTAGGGCACAAAGTGATTCGCCAGAACCACGTGGGTGACTGGGGTACGCAGTTCGGCATGCTTTTAGCGTACATGGAAGCGCTGGATAATCAGTCTGCAGAATATGAGCTGAGCAACCTGGAGACTTTCTATAAAGCCGCCAAGCAGCGTTTTGACGAAAGTGAAGAGTTTGCTGACCGTGCACGTCAGCTAGTCGTAAAACTGCAGTCGGGCGACGAATACTGCCTGAAGCTGTGGAACCAATTTATTGATGTGTCACTGAGCCATTGTCAGGACGTTTATGACCGTTTAGGCGTTAAGCTGACTCGTGACGATGTGATGGCAGAAAGTGCTTATAACGACAAGTTACCGGGTGTTATTGAGCACCTGCGTGAAAAAGGTTTGTTGACTGAAGATCAGGGCGCGCAATGCGTGTTCCTTGAAGAATACAAAGGCAAAGAAGGTGAACCGCTGCCTATTATTGTGCAGAAAAAAGGCGGGGGTTACCTTTACGCCACTACCGACTTAGCCGCTATTGAATACCGTCAGAAACAGTTAGGTGGCGATCACCTGATGTACTTTGTGGATGCCCGTCAGTCGCTGCATTTTGACCAAATATTTACGCTGGCGCGCAAAGCCGGTTTTGTGGAAGGCGATATACAGCTCGACCATTACGGTTTTGGCACCGTGATGGGTAAAGACGGCAAACCTTACAAAAGTCGTGACGGCGGTGTGACCAAGCTGGCTGATTTATTAGATGAAGCAGAACGTCGCGCACTAGAGCTACTGCAGCAGAAAACTACTGACCTTAGCGAAGAACAACAGAAGCGGGTTGCTGAAGTGGTGGGTATTAGCTCGGTTAAATACGCAGACTTATCGAAAAACCGTACCAGCGACTACATTTTCGACTGGAACCATATGCTGACTTTTGAAGGCAACACGGCACCTTACCTGCTTTATGCTTACACCCGGGTGAACAGCATTTTTGATCGTTTAGGCGACACGGCATTTGACCGTGACGCGGACATTATTCTGGACGATGAACGTGAGCTGGCGCTGGCGAATCAGCTGGTGCGTTTTAACGAAGTGCTGCATCAGGTTCAGGATAAAGCCATGCCGCATTTCTTATGTGGTTTTCTGTTTGATTTGGCCGGCCGCTTCTCCAGTTTTTATGAAGCCTGTCCAATTTTGAATCAGGAAGACGAAGCCCTTCGTAACAGCCGTCTGAAGTTGTCGATGTTAACCGCCAACGTGCTGAAGCAAGGTCTGGAATTACTGGGCATTCCAACCCTGGAGAAGATGTAACGCACTATGGATTACGCGAATCGTAAGCCAAAACCGCCAAAACGTAAGCCGGCTAAGAAAAAAGCAACCAATAAAAAGCAGCAACGCGGCGCAAAACCCGTTACTGAGCGTAAACCAGTGCCTTGGTTTGTGATTGCTGTTGCCATTGGCCTGATTGCCTTTTTCACCTATATTCTGCTGCAAATTAGCGGTAAGTCTGAAGGGGTTGAACAACCAAAGGTACAACCGCCACCGGCTGACGTATTGCCGGAGAAATCGGCTGAACGCTGGCGTTATATAGAAGAGTTAAAAAGTAAAGAGGTGGAAGTGGATGTGCCTGAACGCGAAGTAGGTCCACCGAAACTCATGCAATGTGGTTCTTTCCGTCAGCAGGAAGACGCTGAAAGGTTACGAGCACAAATTGCGATGGCGGGGCTTGAATCTCAGGTACGCTCGACTGAAGGCAGCAACGGGCTTTGGTACCGGGTTATTCTTGGCCCTTATGAAACCAAGCGAGATGCTGAAAGTGACCGTCATAAACTTCAGCGCAATCAGGTGTTTGGTTGTGCTATTTGGAACTGGAATCTGGATTAATCGACTGACACCATTGAAAAATACGATATAGACCCTCAAATACTTGTCATCGACGTCACTAAGACAAAAAAGAGGGTCTTGATTTGACTACTATCGTATCTGTTCGCCGCGGCGATAAAGTTGTAATTGGCGGAGACGGCCAGGTTTCCTTAGGTAATACCGTAATGAAAGGTAATGCGCGTAAAGTGCGTCGCCTATACCACGATAAAGTGCTGGCAGGTTTTGCCGGCGGAACCGCAGACGCTTTCACCTTATTCGAACGTTTTGAATCGAAGCTTGAGCAACATCAGGGAAACCTGATGCGTGCGGCTGTGGAACTGGCAAAAGACTGGCGTACTGACCGGGCGTTGCGGCGACTGGAGGCTCTGCTCGCGGTTGCTGATAAAGAAACGTCACTGATTATTACCGGTAATGGTGACGTTGTGCAGCCAGAGAATGACCTTATTGCGATTGGTTCCGGTGGCCCGTTTGCGCAGTCGGCAGCAAGAGCTTTGCTGGAAAACACTGATCTGAGTGCCCGCGACATTGTACAAAAAGCACTGACCATTGCAGGCGATATTTGCGTGTATACCAATGGCAATCAGACCATTGAAGAAGAAGAGTCTATTGCTGAAGACAAAACGAAGCAGGGGAAAAAATAAGATGTCTGAGATGACCCCAAGAGAAATTGTAGATGAATTAAACCGACATATTATTGGGCAGGATAAAGCCAAACGCGCTGTCGCCGTAGCTTTGCGTAATCGCTGGCGCCGGATGCAGCTGGATGACGAGCTGCGTCAGGAAGTGACACCTAAGAATATCTTAATGATTGGCCCTACCGGTGTGGGTAAAACTGAAATTGCCCGTCGCCTGGCTAAATTAGCGAAAGCGCCTTTCATTAAAGTTGAAGCGACTAAGTTCACAGAAGTGGGTTATGTGGGTAAAGAAATTGAATCCATTATTAAGGATTTAACCGACGTTGCTGTGAAACAAACGCGCGAAGAAATGATGCAGAAGGTACGTTACCGCGCTGAAGAAGCGGCGGAAGAGCGTATTCTGGATGTGCTGCTGCCACCAGCGAAAAAGTCTTCTTCTGGTTGGGCTCAGCAACAGGAAGAGACGCCGGAAAACGATGACCAGCGTGGTACGCGTCAGGTATTCCGTAAGAAATTACGAGAAGGTCAGCTGGACGACAAAGAAATTGAAATTGATTTAGCCATGCCGCAAATGGGTGTTGAAATTATGGCGCCGCCGGGTATGGAAGAAATGACGTCGCAGTTGCAGAACATGTTCCAGAATATGGGCAGCGATAAGACAAAAGCACGCAAAATGCGTATTAAAGATGCTTATAAGCAGTTGGTTGAGGAAGAAGCGGCGAAATTGCTGAACCCCGACGAAGTAAAAGAAGCTGCTATTGAGTCTGTTGAGCAGAACGGCATTGTCTTTTTAGATGAAATTGACAAAATCTGTAAGCGCGGTGATACCAGCGGGCCGGATGTTTCCCGCGAAGGTGTGCAGCGCGACTTACTGCCTTTGGTTGAAGGGACTACGGTGAATACCAAGCACGGTATGATCAAAACCGATCATATTTTGTTTATTGCCTCCGGTGCCTTCCAGATGAGTAAGCCGTCAGACCTTATTCCTGAATTACAGGGGCGTTTGCCTATTCGGGTTGAGCTGGAAGCACTGACCAGTGGCGACTTCGTGCGTATTCTGACAGAGCCAAGCGCGTCGCTGACGACTCAGTATCATGCTCTGCTGAACACCGAAGGTGTTGAAGTTAGCTTTACTGAAGAAGGTATCCAACGCATTGCTGAAGTGGCATTCCATGTAAATGAAACCACAGAAAACATTGGTGCGCGTCGCTTACATACGGTGCTGGAACGGTTAATGGAAGAAATTTCCTTCCATGCTACGGACCACAGCGGTGAGAAGCTCGTTATTGATGCCGATTACGTGAATGAACATGTCGGTGAGCTATCGCAGGACGAAGACTTAAGCCGCTTCATCCTGTAAAATACTCTGCAGAAATTGTAGAGCTAGAAAGCCGTTGCAAACTCTCCGGGTGGCAACGGCTTTTTATCGCCTTGAATTTGGCGTTCAATAAACTGTTCGGCAAATTGCAGGCGCATTGGCGGTGAATAGAAATAGCCTTGCATCATGTCGCAACCCAGCTTTTGCAACATGTCCTGCTGCTCTTGGGTTTCAATGCCCTCGGCGATAACGCGTTTACCCAGACCGTGAGACAAGCGGATCATAGCTTTTAAAATAGTGACATCGTTATTATTTTGCTGCAGTTCGCTGACAAAGCTGCGATCTATTTTAATTTTGTTAATAGGTAATGAACGAAGATAAGCTAGGGAAGAGTGGCCGGTACCAAAGTCATCAATAGAAATGCCAAAGCCCATTTCCCGTAACCGCTGGATAACACTCATGCCGTTGTGTAAATCTGACATGGCCACGTTTTCGGTGATTTCCAGCTCCAGCCATTCGGGTGAAATTTCGTAGTCTTCCAGTAACTGCTGCATTTTTTCTATTAACTGAAAATGCTGAAATTGTGGCGCGGATAAATTCACCGCTATGGGCCAGCAGAGACCAAACTTTTGTTTCCAGGAAGCAAGGATAGCGGCTGCATTATTAAGAACCCAGTCATCGAGTTCGGTGGACAGCCCCAATTGCTCGATATAAGGCAGAAATTCCGCCGGACTCAGCAGGCCACGTTTTGGGTGCTGCCAACGGATAAGGGCTTCAAAGCCGCAAAGTTGTTGATGGTCAAAGTCAAACTGCGGCTGAAGATATAGAGTGAATTCATTCTCTTGCATAGCGCGGCGCAAAATTGGCTCCATATCAACCAGATAGGAGTACATCTCATCCATACCCCGTTCATAAACGGTAACACTGGGCTGGTGTGACTGCTTTGCCTGAGTCAGCGCAATGGTTGCTTTATTGAGTAGAACTTCCGAGCGACTGCCGTGCTGAGGGTAGCGCGCAATACCAATACCCGCCGCAATATTCAGCGTTTTATCGCCCACCTCAATGGGGTTACTCAGTGTGTCCTGAAGCTCTGCAGCCAAATCTTTTATAAGACTTCGGCTTTTTAAGTGATCAAAGGCAAGAGCAAAGACATCGCCACTAATACGGGATACCGCCAGAGGCTGTTTGCGAAAGTTCTGCAGGCGTCGCGCAATTTCTTTTAACACCTGGTCACCACCGCGAATACCAATGTTTTCGTTAACCACTTTAAAGCGACTGACGCCAACAAGCATAATGGTTAACTGGCGGTTGTTACTGCGGCAATACTCGATGAATAAAGGAATTTTACTGACCAGTTGGTCACGGTTAGAGACTCCAGTCAGTGCGTCATGGGTATGCAGATACTCAGCTCTTTGGATGGCGCGAACTGCGGTATTGCGCTCAGATTCCAGTAACCAAATGATAATACCGACGATAATTGCCGCAATTATAATGATATTTAAAAGTGCCTGAAAGCTGAGAGCCCAGTCCACGGCGTTTCCGGGTAAAGAGAAAATAACGCTAAGTACGATTAAGTTCTTAAAACCGATACTGAAAAAGCCACCAGACACCAGTTTGGGGCCGATACCGCTTCCTAATTTCCGCCACATAAGCAAGCTGATGGCGACTAACGCTACGCCAGTGACCAGGAACCGCATAAACCCTGCATTAGGGGTGTTACCTGCATCGCTGATGGTGGGATCTAGCCAAAAATACGAAATAATGCCACCAACCAACGACACACCATAAGCTATATATTGCCAGTAATTTTGCGGTTTTTTATTAAAAGCGGCGCAAGAGGCACCCAGCGCAATAAACGAAATGGCGAGGTACTGGCAGGTTAAGGCGATTCCCTGTAAACCACTGGACCAGCTAAGCGCGGACTCCGGCACCACCATTGCGCTGCCAGCCAGAAAGGCTCTGATGATTTCTCCTGGACCAAATGCAAAGCAGGCGAAAGCCCAGTAGCCTAGATAATCGCGCTGGTAATATTTATGGTAATACATCAGCAAAGCGGCAAATCCGAGCAGAAAAACTGCCTGTATTGAATGCGCAAAGGTCTCTATAGCCAGACTGGTCATGAGGTCAAGCTGGGGCATGAAAATAGCAATTCACTTTATTATTATTATAGTTAGTTAGATTAAACGGGTTTTTATTCTATAATTCAAGGGTTTCGTTGCCGCTATCAGGTTGCTTTTGTCCGCACCGGATAGCAGGTATACTGCCAGCTACTGCTATAGCAACGTCAGGAATACAATCATGGAATACAACACTTCAGAACTTTGCGATTTATACCCCGACATGGTCGATGTGGTTGAACCCATGTTTGAGTCTTACGGAGGCCGCAGCTCTTTTGGCGGGAGTTTGGTTATTATCAAGTGTCACGAAGATAAAGGGCTGATTGAAGAAACCATTGCTGCCGACGGTGGTGGTAAGATTTTATTGATTGATGGTGGGGGCTCATCACGCCGCGCTCTGGTTGATGCTGCCATAGCCGAGCAAGCCATGGATAACGACTGGGAAGGCATAGTCTGTTACGGCGCCGTGCGCGAAGTTGATGCGCTGGAAGAGCTGGATATTGGCATTCTGGGCGTTGCTTCTATTCCGGTTGGAGCAATTAGTGAAGGTGTGGGTGAGCTGAACGTGCCGGTAAACTTTGGCGGCGTAACCTTTTTGCCGGAAGACCACCTTTATGTTGATACCACTGGCGTTATCTTGTCTCCGGAACCATTAGATATTGAATGATGAGTGAGATCTCTTACCTGGAACTAACCGACCCGGCAAAGTGGGTGACGGTACGCGAACAAGAAACCAAAATTGGTCAGGCTATTCGGGTGCTCTCGGAACAGGGCACTTATGAAGAGAGCCTGGCTGCAGCCTGGGAAGACGGTCAGCGAGTTGCACTGGTGGGCGTTCCTGAAAGTATTGGAGTGCGCGCAAACCTTGGCCGTGCCGGCGCAGAGGATGGCTGGCAGTCTTTTTTAAAAAGCTTCCTTAACCTGCAAAAAACCGGCCTGCTTTCCACACATGAGTTGTTGTTGGTTGGAGCGGTTAATTGTGACGACTTAAACGAAAAGGCCGCTGAACTCGATGCGACAGACGCTCATGATCTGGCCACTTTACGTGAACTTTGTGCGCAGGTTGATGCCCGTGTTGAGAAAATCCTGACGCCGCTATTCGAGCAGGGTTTTGAGGTCATTGTCATTGGCGGGGGTCACAATAATGCGTATCCGCTGCTGAAAAGCTTACATAAAGTGACAAAGGAAGCTTGTGGTGCGGTCAATTTAGACCCTCATGCAGACTTCCGTCCGCGTGAAGGCCGTCATTCGGGCAATGGCTTTAGTTACGCTTATATGGAAGGCGCGCTGGAGTTTTATCATATTGTTGGTCTGCATCAGGGGAAAAACTCAGCCAGTAGTCTGCGTCAGCTTCAGGATGCGGGAATGCGTTATCATACCCTGCACCGCTTATATGAGCGCTCATTTGTCGAGGTAATGGACGAAGTGGTAGCGAAAGCCGTGTCCTGGCAGCGACCGCTGGGTATTGAGGTAGACGTTGATGCATTAAATGCCGTGCCTGCCAGTGCGGTGAATTATGTTGGTTTGAGTCTTGGGCAGGGTTTTCAGTACGTTAAGCGTTTAGCTGAGGTGAACGAAGCGCGCTATTTACATCTTGCCGAAGCCGCGCCGTCATTGTGCAGTGCAGGCTTCGACGAAGGTATGAAAATATGTGGACAGTTGCTTAGCGAGCTGACCACGGCTTACTTACACGGTCGTGAGCGACGCCGTTAAACCACAAGGTTTTTAGCGGGTTCACGCCAAACTGGTAAGTGAGCTCAGCGGCGTCTTTGCAATTCCATAGTGCTAAATCTGCGTAACAGCCTTCGGCAATAACGCCGCGCTGGTTTTCGCCTAATGCTTTTGCTGCATTGACGGTAACGCCCCGCAGACACTCTTCCGGTGTCATGTGGAAAAAGGTAGCCGCCATTTGCAGCATTAACGGTAAGTTGTGAATTGGCGATGAGCCTGGGTTTGCATCGGTGGCAATGGCCATGGGCACAGCATGTTTTCGCAGTAACTCAACCGGCGGTTTTTGCGTGTCGCGCAGGAAGTAAAATGCACCGGGCAGCAGCACTGCCACAGTGCCATTTTCGGCCATGGCCTTCACACCCTCTTCATCCAGCTGTTCAAGATGATCAGCCGATAACGCCTGATAGTCCGCCGCCAGCTTGGCACCTTTCTGGTTGGTGATTTGTTCGGCGTGAAGCTTAATTGGTAGCCCTAATTCTCTTGCTGCTTTAAACACTTTTTCGGTTTGTGCCGGGCTAAATCCAATACTTTCACAAAAAGCATCAACCGCATCGACCAGGCCTTCATTAGCCAGCGTCGGTAAAATGTTTTGGATAATTTCTGCAATATAGCCGTCGGCGTTATTGCTAAATTCGGAAGGTACCGCGTGCGCAGCCAGTAAAGTCGTTTTAATGTTCACCGGCAACTGCTCAGCTAACTGGCGTGCTACGGTTAACTGTTTGCGCTCGTTTTCGAGGTCCAGGCCGTAACCGGACTTCACTTCTATGGTCGTCACCCCTTGCGACATAAGCGTTTCTGCGCGCTCTAAAGCCAGTTCCAGTAACTCTTCCGCGGAGGCTTCACGGGTGGCTTTAACCGTGCTCTTGATACCACCGCCCTGCTCGGCAATTTCCTGGTAGCTGGCACCATGCAGACGTTGCGAGAATTCGTTGGCGCGGGACCCGGCCCAAACCAGGTGAGTGTGACAATCAATTAACCCGGGAGTCAGTAGACCGCCGTTACCGTTAATAACTTCCGCAGTCGGGGTAGCGGGGGCGTCAAAAGCGGCACCCACAAATTCAATTTTGCCCTTATTAATAATGACTGTAGCGTCCTGGATAAGGCCATAACCCTTATCATCCGTCATTGTCGCTGCGTTGATATTTTCTATGCGTTGCATAACAGTCCTTTAAGGTTGATTCTAATAAAAGAGTAGCAAAAGCTTCTTGTATATACAATTATTCTGAACTAGACTTTTAGCCTCAAAAACATCGAGTCATGTCATTTACATTTTGGGGTCGGGATGAACAAGTTCTCAAAGATAAAACAGCATATTTATCTGAAGATAGAATCCGGTGAGTGGCCTGAAAACCACCCTGTCAGTTCAGAAAATGCCTTGTCGGCGCAGTTTTCTGTCAGTCGAATGACGGCAAGACGCGCGCTACAGGAATTGGCCGACGAGGGTCTGGTCATTCGTACTCAGGGCTCTGGTACCTACGTTGCGCCAATTAAGTCACAAACCTCATTTATGGCTATTCGCAATATTGCCGATGAAGTGCGTTCACGTGGTCACGACTACCGCGCCAAAGTGCATATGCTGAAAGAACAACCAGCCTCAACTCAGGTAGCTGAAGCGCTTGAGCTGGAAGAAGGCAGTCCGGTGTTTCATTCGTTAATCACCCATTTTGAAAACGACTTGCCGGTGCAGCTTGAAGAGCGTTTTGTTAACCCCAAACTGGTTCCCGATTATCTTAAGCAGGATTACAGCAAGGTGACTCCGCACGAATATTTATGCGTGGTCAGCCCGCTCACCGAAGCCAGTCATCAAATTGAAGCCATTCTGCCGGTCAACACGCTATGCCAATACTTAAGTATCGACCGTCACGAACCTTGTCTCAGAATTTTGCGCCGCACCTGGAGCTCGGGTGGTGTGGTGACTTTCGCCACGCTGACCCACCCCGGCTCCCGCTTTAAATTAGGCGGCCATTTAACCTTTAAGGAGTAAGTCATGTCATTCACCCGTTTGGATAAAAGTCGCAAGATAAGCGCACCTCATGGAACCGAGCTAACCACCTGCAACTGGCAGGTAGAAGCTGCAAAGCGGATGCTGATGAACAATCTGGATGACGAAGTGGCCGAACACCCACAGGCGCTGGTTGTTTACGGCGGCATTGGTCGTGCAGCGCGCAGCTGGGAATGTTATGACAAAATTATTGAAACCTTAGAGCGCCTGAAGCCAAACGAATCTCTCTTGATTCAGTCAGGTAAGCCAGTGGGCGTATTCCCTACCCATGAAGACGCGCCGCGAGTATTGATTGCGAACTCTAACCTGGTGCCGGAATGGGCTAACTGGGAACACTTTAACGAGCTCGATAAAAAAGGCCTGATGATGTACGGGCAGATGACCGCGGGTTCGTGGATCTATATTGGTTCACAAGGCATTGTGCAGGGCACCTATGAAACCTTTGGTTCGGTCTCGCGTCAGCACTTTAACGGTGATGCAAAAGGTAAGTGGGTACTTACTGGTGGCCTTGGCGGTATGGGTGGTGCTCAGCCATTAGCGGCAACCATGGCCGGTTTTTGTATGTTGGCTGTTGAATGTGACGAGTCGCGCATCGATTTTCGCTCGCGTACCGGCTATGTCGACCATAAAGCCACCAACTTAGACGATGCGTTAGAATTGATTAATGACGCCATGGCGAAAGGCGAAGCGATTTCAGTGGGCTTACTGGGTAACGCCGCTGACGTTTACGCTGAATTGCAGCAACGCGGCGTGACGCCAGACGTAGTGACTGACCAGACGTCTGCCCACGACCCTCTGCATGGTTATTTGCCACAGGGTTGGACACTGGAAGAATACAAAGCGAAGCAGGAAAGCGATGCCACTGGTACGGTAACTGCTGCGAAAGAATCTATGGCGGTGCAGGTGCGCGCTATGTTGCACTTCCAGAAAGAAGGCGCGGCAGTACTGGATTACGGTAACAACATTCGTCAGATGGCCAAAGACGTAGGTGTTGATAACGCCTTTGACTTCCCGGGCTTTGTGCCGGCTTATATTCGTCCGCTGTTTTGCGAAGGCATAGGTCCATTCCGTTGGGTTGCGCTTTCCGGTGACCCGGAAGACATCTACAAAACCGACCAGAAGGTCAAAGAACTGATTCCGGATAACGAGCATTTGCACAACTGGCTGGATATGGCCAAAGAGCGCATTAGCTTTCAGGGCTTACCGTCACGTATTTGCTGGATTGGCCTCAAAGATCGCGCCCGCATTGCCCGCGCGTTTAACGACATGGTCAAAAGTGGTGAGCTAAAAGCACCGGTCGTTATTGGCCGTGACCACCTGGATTCTGGCTCTGTTGCCAGCCCGAACCGTGAAACTGAAGCTATGCAGGACGGTTCTGATGCAGTATCGGACTGGCCACTGCTGAACGCTCTGTTGAATACAGCGGGTGGCGCGACCTGGGTTAGCCTGCATCATGGCGGCGGCGTGGGTATGGGTTACTCACAGCACGCCGGTGTGGTCATTGTAGCCGACGGCACCGAAGAAGCCGACAAGCGCTTAAGTCGCGTGCTGTGGAATGACCCGGGTACGGGCGTTATGCGTCATGCCGATGCCGGATACGATATTGCGAAAAACTGCGCCCGTGAACAAGGGCTTGATTTACCTATGCTGGATACGAAGTAAGGAGGTTGCATGAGTCATTTTGAATTACAGCCAGGACAGTTGCAGTTAAGTGAACTGCGCAACTGGTTTTATCAGCATCAGACGTTAAAGCTGTCTGATGAAGCGAAAGACAACATTGCGACTTCGGCGAAAACCGTTGCGGATGTGCTGGAGCAGGGCCGTGTAGTTTACGGTATTAATACCGGCTTTGGGCTACTGGCTAATACTCGTATTCCTCCGGAGCGTCTGACCGATCTTCAGCGTCGCATTGTGTTATCGCACGCCGCCGGCACCGGTGACTTAATGGAAGACGCGGTTGTACGCTTAATGCTGCTGCTGAAAGTAAATTCCTTGTCGCGCGGCTTTTCGGGCGTGCGTCCGGTGCTCGTTGATGCGCTGATCAAGCTATTGAACGCCGAAGTTTACCCTTGCATACCGGAAAAAGGTTCAGTGGGCGCGTCGGGTGATTTAGCGCCGTTAGCACACATGGTATTGCCGCTAGTGGGTGAAGGCACGGTCCGCCATAACGGCGAGGTGCTCAGCGCCGAGGAAGGCTTGAAAATAGCGGGCATTGAACCTTTTGAGCTGGCTCCGAAAGAAGGACTGGCTTTGCTGAACGGCACTCAGGCATCAACGGCATTAGCGTTGGCAGGTCTGTTCCGTATTGAACGTAATTTCCATGCCGCCATTGTGGTAGGGGCGACCTCTGTTGAAGCGGCAATGGGCTCACGGGCCCCATTTGATGAACGCGTTCACGCGGTGCGTGGGCAACCGGGGCAGATTAAAGCAGCGGAAATGTTGCGTCATATACTGACCGACAGCTCTGAAATTGCCAAAGATCACGAGAACTGCGAGAAAGTGCAGGACCCTTACTCTTTGCGTTGCCAGCCTCAGGTAATGGGTGCGGTTTTAGACCAAATTGAGCACGCCTCGGGCATTTTGGTGCGTGAAGCTAATGGGGTCACTGATAACCCACTGGTGTTCAGCGAAGAGCAGGACATTATTTCCGGTGGTAACTTCCACGCCGAACCAGTCGCTATGGCGGCAGACATTCTGGCGATTGCTGCCAGCGAAATTGGTGCTTTGTCAGAGCGTCGTAGCGCCCTGCTCATAGATAGCCATTTAAGCAAGTTACCTGCGTTTTTGGTCAATGACGGTGGGGTTAACTCGGGCTTTATGCTGGCACAGGTTACCGCTGCAGCATTGGCGTCAGAAAATAAAACGCTGGCGCATCCGGCGTCTGTGGACAGTCTGCCGACTTCGGCTAATCAGGAAGACCATGTGTCGATGGCAACCTTCGCGGCACGCCGGTTAACGGACATAGCTAAAAACGTCAGCGATATTATTGCCATTGAATGGTTAGAGGCGGCGCAGGGTCTGGACTTCCGTCGTCCTTTAAAAGGTGCGGCGGCCGTTGAGACTGCATTTAACTGCTTACGTGAGCAAGTGGCTTACTATGCTGAGGATCGTTTCTTTGCGCCGGACATTAAAGCAGCCAGCGACCTGATTCAAAATGGTGAGTTAGCGGCAGTGGTGAAACTACCGCATATTTTGTCTGAAGCTTAATTCTGCGGGCTAGTCCCGTTTTGCCAGAACCACAAAGCGGCCGGTAAATTCTGCTACCGGCTGCTCTTCATCTAATATTTGAGCTTTAATCGTTAAACGTGCATTTTTCCCTTGTTTTAATGCAGAAAAGTCACCGGTAACGTCGCTTAAACGCGCTATTGCCCGGGGTTCCTGGGTAACTGGCTTGTGGTAGTGAATGTTACCATCGCCTAATACCACTGCTCCTTCCAGTTCCCGCTCTAACAGCTGTAAATGTAGCAATCCCCAGCAGGTTAAGGTACCCAGTGAGTAAATGCTGCCGGCAAACATGGTGCCGTGCACATTAATGTTTCGCGAGAGTACCGCGCGGGTTTCGAATACCCGGCCCGTATACTGATGAATTTTAATCCCCATGGCATCGGAAATAGGAATGTCTTCCTGCCAGGTTTTCTGCAGCTCGGTACACCACTCAGGCCGATAAATAATGCGGTTATATTCAGTGAAGGATTTACGTAGATGATGTTCTGCCATGGGGTTATTTACGGTATCGGCTTCTTCCGCTACGTCGTAACCACACTTTTTATAAAAGCCAATGGTGTTGTCGCGTGAGTTGATCACCACATGGGTTGCGCCTTCTTTGCGCGCAGCAAGCTCAAGAGCGTAGATAATAGCGACCCCATGCCCTTCGCCCCGGTATTCAGGAGCAACCGCCATAAAACGTATTTGAGCCTCCTCTGGGCTGTTAAAATGCAGGCGGCCAACCGCAACCGGTTCCTCTGCTTCATTTACCACCATTCGGTGATGACCCACCTGATCGTACTCGTCTTGTTCCGAGCCTAGAGGGCGTTGAAAAGGCTCGCGCAGAACCCGCCAGCGAAGGTAGTAATAACGCTCGAGTTGTTCGTCTGTTTCCGGAGTAATAACGCGATACATAGGTGTTATACCTTCAATTCAAATGTGACCGGGCCGTCATTGACCAGTTCAACCTGCATATCCGCTGCAAAACGTCCGGTTTTTACCGGCAAACCTTGCGCAGCTATTTGCTTACAAAATACCTGATATAAATGCTGTGCCTGATCGGGCGTTGCCGCTGAAGAAAAGCTGGGACGACGGCCTTTACGAGTATCGGCGGCTAAGGTGAATTGAGAAACCACCAAAACTTCACCCTGGGCATCGATAACACTGTTATTCATTTTGTCTTCGGCGTCACTGAATACGCGATAATTGGCTATGCGCTGAGCTAACTTGGTAGCACTGGCTTCGTCGTCTTTGTGTTCAACACCTAACAAGATTAACAGCCCCGGCCCGATAGAACCGACCAGTTCATCGGCAACAGTGACTTTGGCACGGCTAACGCGCTGAATGAGTCCGATCATGAGTACATACCTTTCAAAAACAGAATGGCTATGGTCGGTGAAAATGCGAAGCAGGTCAATCAGACTTCGGCTCAGGCTGCTGTAACTGATACTCCTCTAAACTGACGGTTAAAACGGCGCCAATAAGTACGATTAACCATGACAGATATATCCATACGATAAGAATCGGGATGGTTGCCAGTGCGCCGTAAATGGCCTGATAAGTTGGGAAGAAAGTAATGTACAATGAAAACAGTTGTTTACTCAGTTCAAACAGAAATGCCGCAATAACCGCACCAAAGGCCGCGTAACGGAATCTAACCTGACGGTTAGGCACTAACTGATACATGAGCACAAAGAATACAAAGGAGCTCACAATGGGTACGAACCATAAGACAAAGCTTTGTATGCCGGAAACATATTCATCAGCAAACTGGCTGAGCGACATCAGATAAGAGGTTGCAGCCAGGCCTGAGCCAATAAGCACCGGGCCTAATGTAAGCAGCATCCAGTACACAGCAAAAGAGACCAACCAATGGCGTTTGCTTGAATCCCGCCAGATATTATTCAGCGCTTTATCAATGGCCGACATGAGCATAATGGCGACAATAAACAGGAAACCGACACCAATTGCTGTCATCTTGGAGGCATTGGTCACAAACTCGTTAAGGTATTGCTCGAGCTGTTCACCCGAAGTGGGGAGTAAGTTAGCAAATATTGCCTGCTCCAGGTTTTCCTGCAACTCTTCAAACATTGGAAAGGCTGAGAAAACTGTGAACATAACAACCAGAAGGGGAACCAACGACAGCATGCTGACGTAGGTCAGGTGGCCTGCGGTGATATTGGTATTGTCGCTGTTAAACCTTTGCCCAAAGTACTTTAGAAAGCCTAAGGTGTGGTTGAAATACAATTTCCATTCAATTTGCTTCATGGTGTATTGAGCTAATCCAGCTTTATTCACGTAGGGAAGTTATAACTATCATGATAGAGAGTAGTGCAAATGGCAATGGTGGTATTAGGTGCTGGCGGCGGATTAGGTCGGGCCATCACTCTGGAATTAAGCAAGCAATACCCCGATGACAGAGTATTCGCGTTGTCGCGGCAGCGGGTTTCGGAGCAAGAGTCGACAGACGTAACCTATTGCCAAATAGAAGACTATGATGAGAAAGTACTTGGCGCCTGGGTTAGTGAGTTTAGAAATAACGGTGAGCAGTTAAGTGGTGTTATCTCAACCATAGGTATGTTGCATGACGAAGAAACCTTTCCGGAGAAAAAGCTGACCGATATAACGGCCGACAATTTGAATAAGTTATTTTCCGTTAACGCAGCGAAACCTATGCTGGCGCTAAAGGCTTTTTTGCCAATTCTTGACAGAAAGAAGACTCGCTTTTGGGTACAGTTGTCAGCGAAAGTCGGCAGCATTGAGGATAATTATTTAGGTGGCTGGTATGCCTATCGCTCAAGCAAGGCCGGGTTAAATATGCTGTTGAAAACGGCTTCAATAGAGTTAAAGCGTACTCATAAAAGCCTGACTGTAGCGGCAATACACCCGGGTACAACAGACACCCGTTTGTCGGAACCTTTTCAGGAACGAATATCTGCCGACAAATTGTATTCGCCCGAGCTCTCTGCAGAGCGCATTGTGGCTGTTGTGAAAAACTTAAAGCCGGAAAATACCGGGGCGCTATGGCACTGGGATGGTAGCCGTTTACCTTACTGATTTAGTTTGCTTTTTCTAAAGGAATGTCTCTTACTTGATATGAGGCACAATTCAGTGCAAGGAGAATGCAATGTTATATATTTTAGCTATTTTACTTCCACCTGTTGCAATTTTACTTACAGGTAAAATCTTTCAGGCGATATTTAATGCGGTTATCGCCATTGTCGGCGTGGTGCTTTTTATTGTTTCACTTGGTGCGCTGGGCGCTCTTTACATTATCGCTATTCTTCACGCTATTATTGCGGTGCATGGTTATCACCGGGACAAACGCGACGAACGTATCATTAAAGCTGCACGAGGTGACAAATGAGAAAATGGACATTGCCGTTGGTAACGGTCTTTATGCTGTCAGCATGTCAAAGTGCTTACTACGGTACTATGGAAAAATTTGGTGTAGAAAAGCGCGATATTCTGGTCGATAGAGTGGATGATGCACGCGATTCGCAAACCGATGCTCAGGAAGAGTTTCGTTCTGCGTTAGAACGGCTGGACGCCATGCTGGATATTGATGGTGGTAATCTGGAAAAGCAATATAATGCATTACTTGATGATTACGAAGACAGTAAATCGGCGGCAGAGAGTGTTCGTAGCCGCATAGACGAAGTTGATGAAGTCGCCAATGACTTATTCGACGAGTGGAGCGAAGAGCTGGGTGAATACAGTAACGACAATATGCGCCGCGAGAGCGAGCGGCAGTTGCGCGAAACTGAGCGTCGCTATGCTGAACTATTGAGGGTTATGGAGCGTGCGGCAGATAAAATGCAGCCGGTTCTGGATAAAATGCAGGATAACGTGCTTTATCTGAAACATAACTTAAATGCTAAGGCTATTGACGCCATTCGGGGTGAGTTTAGTAATCTGCAAAGCGATATTTCCGTATTAATAAAAGATATGGAAGCGGCCGTAGCTGAGTCGAACCGTTTTATCGAAGCAATGAAAGACTCTTAATCTTAATAAGCAGGAGATAATATGACCGTTTTATTTATTGGTGGCAGTCGTCGTAAGGATTCACTTAATACCAAACTGAAACACCGTTTAGCCGAAGTGGCTGATAAACACGGTATTCGCTATGAACTGGTCGATGCGGATGCGCTTGACGCGCCGATTTACCATGGTGATTTAGAAGCCACCGACGGAGTGCCTGAGTCGATGAAGACCTTAGGTGAGAAAATTCAGGCAGCATCGAAAGTTGTTCTGGTGAGCCCGGAGTATAATTCGTCGGTGTCGCCGCTGATAAAAAATGCGATTGACTGGGTGTCACGGCTTGATAGCCAAGCGTGGGCCGGTAAAACAGTTTTACTGGCTGCTGCGTCTCCCGGCGGTTTAGGTGGTTTGCGAGCCGTAAGTCATTTACGCGATATTCTTGCCAATGTTCAGGCGTGGACTGCGCCTCTATGCGCCAGTTGTCCTAAGGCCAGCGATGACGCTATTGCGGCAATGGATGAAAGTTTTCTGAAACAATTTTTAGAACAAGGAGAGGGCTAGTTAGTGATTGACTGGCAAGTTGTAGAGGAATTAGGTCCTTACTCATGGAATGGTATAGGCACCGCGCTACTATGTGGTGCTATTGTGGGACTGGAACGACAAATTAGGGGTAAGCCCGTAGGTATAAGAACAGCGGCACTGATTATTCTGGGAACCTATTTGTTTTTGGTTGGTGGTTCTTCAGCCGTTGGTGAAAGCGGCGATCCATCTCGGGTTATTGGTCAAATTATTACCGGTATTGGCTTTCTTGGCGCTGGCGTTATGCTGGCACGAGATGGTGTTGTAGTTGGTGTTACATCAGCAGCGACCATCTGGGCTCTGGCGGCAATTGGCATTGCGGTTGGCCTGGGTATGTACGGGGTTAGCATTGTGTTGTCGCTGGTTATTGTTGGTGTATTACTTGGCGTTGACCTACTAGAAGACACTTTTCAGTCCTTGACCCGCGGCGTACACCGAAAATACAGTGGTTGGCGTCGTAGCCGCGGTGACAGCAATGAGCCTTAGCGTTTTAATCCATTAACGTAGCTATCGATAGCCTGGTTGCCGTACTCAACTAGAGGAAAGTAATCAGGCGCGAGTAGCCAGTTGTAAATAAGGCCGTCGACCAGAGAGAACAAGCCAATAACCGCCACGCGTGAGTGGACTGTCGGCGCAAGTTCATTTTTCTTTAAAGCAGTTTCGAAGAGCTTTTCGACATCGCAAATGCACTCGTTGCGACCGCTTATATGTCTTAATTTAATTGGGTTTACTTCGTCAATGTATTCACATTTATGTAGAAGAATACTGGCTAATGAACGTACCTGATCGTCGTCCTGAACACGGCGAATAAACTCTTTAGAGCGTTCTTTGACTTCAATTAATGGATCAAACTCGGAGCCTTCAGCAACTTGTTCCCGCATTTCATCAAATGGTAGTTTAACGCGCCCCATAAGAGACTCAATTAAGTCCATTTTATTCTCAAAATGATGGTAAATTGCACCGCGAGTAACGCCTGCCTTCTCCGCCACTTGCATCATCGACGTTTGAGTCACACCTTTTTCGCTGAACAAAGCTTCAGCAGCATCTAACAATTTGGCGCGGGTCTCCATTGCGTCTTCTTTTGTGCGTCGAACCATTTCGGGCTCCTATTTCTTAGCATCCGTTCATCATTATAACGGCTTTTGCGTAATCATGCACCTATGTATGTATATTTTGATACAAGGTTTTTAAAACAAATAGGGAAAAGCGGTTGTGGAATGGACATTCGACCCTAATAATAAGGGTATACATTTAATTCGCAAACGCTGAGGTGTGTGATGAAAAACGAACTTGATAACAAACTGATGTTGGATGCGTACGAAAAGATCCACACTCATGGAGAAGCTCGTCAGGGGCGCCATTATTTAGACGGTATAGAAGCTTATACTGACCATGACGGCTATACGGTCTTTCTGGAAGGGCATGGTGTTACATTAACCCTGCAATTCCATAATTCGTACAACCTAAAGTACGATAACGAAAGACAGTATGACCAATTTATACGGGCACTTAAGAATATCAGCAAAGGTTATGAAACGCCGGGACTGGAAAGGGGATGAGCCAGGATAAAGCTTACACCATAAAGGAAGAGGTGGCTCATGCACTAACTCATGGCATTGGTGCCGTTTTGAGTATTGTTGCCTTAGTTTTCATGTTGATCTGGTCTGCTGCCTATGGCGACGCTTGGCATATTGTTGCGGCCAGTATCTACGGGGCAAGCCTTATTCTGCTTTATACCGCCTCTACGCTTTATCATGCCTTCCCCTGGCCAAGAATGAAAGCGGTGTTCCAACAGCTTGATCATGCCGCTATTTATATTTTAATTGCCGGTACCTATACACCATTTGCCTTAATAAATTTAAGAGATGCGTGGGGCTGGACGTTGTTGGGTGTGGCCTGGGGCATAGCTTTGGTGGGTGTCGTGCTTGAACTTTGTATGAAAAAGCGAATTGGCTGGTTGTCCCTTACTCTATACCTTGGCATGGGCTGGATGGCTTTAATTGCAGTGAACCCGATGATCGATAACGTTGACAGTGGTGGATTAATGCTGCTTGTTGCCGGTGGTTTAGCTTATACGCTGGGCGTTGTTTTTTATGTTTGGAAGTCTTTGCCTTATCACCACGCCATTTGGCATTTATTCGTGTTGGCTGGCAGTGTTTTCCATTTCTTTTCGATTTTTTATTTCGTGCTGCCGCAGCCGGAATTGCTCAGCGTAGGTTAGCTTTTCGTTGAGTTTCAGACATAAAAAAGCCCGCTGATGTAGCGGGCTTTTTTGATTACAGATTAAGTCATCTATTAACCGTTCTTCGGCTCACGGCCTAAACGTTTACGATCGTTTTCTGTCAGTGCGCGTTTACGAATACGAATAGACTCTGGCGTTACTTCGACCAGCTCATCATCGTTGATAAACTCAAGCGCCTGTTCCAGCGTTAAACGAATTGGTGTACTCAGCGTCTGCGCTTCATCAGTACCTGATGCACGAACGTTGGTCAGCTGCTTACCTTTCAGACAGTTTACTGTCAGATCGTTTGAACGATTATGAATACCGATGATCTGGCCTTCATAAACTTCATCACCGTGCGAAGCAAATAACTTACCGCGTTCCTGCAGGTTAAACAGTGAGTAAGTCAGAGCTTTACCCTGAGCATTTGAAATTAGTACACCGTTACTACGCTGACCAATGGTTCCGCCTTTGTGCGGACCGTAGTGATCAAACGTATGGTACATAAGGCCAGTACCTGACGTCAGTGTCATGAATTCTGTCTGGAAGCCAATCAAACCACGGCTTGGTACTTCAAAGTCAACGCGGACGCGACCTTTACCGTCTGGTGTCATGTTGGTCATTTCAGCTTTACGCAAGCCTAATTTTTCCATAACGGCGCCCTGATGCTGTTCTTCAATATCAACAGTCATGGTTTCATAAGGTTCCATTTTCTTACCATCTTCGTACTTGATGATAACTTCTGGACGAGAAACGGCTAATTCAAAACCTTCACGACGCATGTTTTCAATAAGAACACCTAAGTGAAGCTCACCACGGCCTGATACGCGGAAACGATCCGGGTTGTCAGTTTCTTCAACGCGTAAAGCTACGTTATGAACTAATTCTTGTTGCAAACGTTCAAGAATTTGACGAGAAGTAACAAATTTACCTTCTTTACCTGCGAAAGGTGAGGTGTTGACCTGGAAGGTCATAGTTACTGTTGGCTCGTCAACTGTCAGTGGCTTCATAGCTTCAGCTTTACCAACTGCACACACGGTGTCGGAGATTTTTAACTCGCCGAGACCGGTAATGGCGCAGATGTCGCCTGCTGCAGCTTTGTCCGCTTCAATGCGATCAAGACCTAAGTAGCTAAAGACTTTACCAATTTTGCCGTTACGTTCTTTGCCGTCGGCACCAACAATAGTCACTTGCTGGTTAACTTTAACGCTACCGCGGGTAACACGACCAATACCAATAACGCCTAAGTAGCTCGAGTAATCAAGCTGTGACACCTGCATTTGCAGGTCGCTTTCAGGGTCAGCATCGGGATGGCTTACCTTACTAACGATAGTTTCGAACAATGGCGTCATGTCGCCGCCTTGATCTTCTATGTCTAATGATGCCCAGCCGTTAAGCGCTGATGCGTAAACTACCGGAAAGTCTAGTTGTTCGTCAGTAGCGCCCAGGTTATCGAATAAGTCGAATACCTGATCCATTACCCAGTCAGGGCGTGCACCAGGACGGTCAACTTTGTTAATAACAAGAATAGGGTTCAAACCATGAGAGAAGGCTTTCTGCGTGACAAATCGAGTTTGAGGCATAGGACCGTCAACGGCATCAACCACCAACAATACGGAGTCTGCCATAGAAAGTACGCGTTCAACTTCGCCACCGAAATCGGCGTGTCCCGGAGTATCCAGAATGTTGATGCGGTAATCTTGCCAGTTAACCGCGGTGTTTTTGGCGAGGATAGTAATACCACGTTCTTTTTCAAGATCGTTGGAATCCATAATACGGTCTTCTATTTCGCCACGGCTTTCTAAAGTGCCAGACTGTTGCAACAACTTGTCGACTAGGGTGGTTTTACCATGGTCAACGTGCGCGATAATCGCGATGTTGCGTAATTTTTCTATATCAAATACCTGAATTGTCATTAAGAACTGCCTGTAGTTGTCCGGGAATGAAACCCGTCCAAGGGGTTTTGTGAAAAATAGCGGCGTATTCTACCTTTTTGAGTTGGATTAAGAAAGACCTGATTGTTTTTTGTTCGTTATATTTTTATGACGTTATTCTAAAGTTTTACTTTTGCACCAATTTTGTGCGTTATGCGCTATACTGGTGCGCATTAATTTACGCATTATAGTGCTAAATGAACTAACTTTATGAATATAAACAAAAAAGTCAGTTGGCACAGGCTTTGCTATACTCAAGCTGTATTTTTAGACGCTGTCTACGGAGGACAACATGTCAGCTAATAAGATTTTCGATACCATCAAAGAACACGACGTAAAATTCGTCGATTTACGCTTTACCGATACTAAAGGTAAAGAGCAACACGTCACTATTCCGGTGTCGCAAATCGACGAAGACTTCTTTGAAGAAGGTAAAATGTTTGATGGTTCATCTATTTCCGGTTGGAAAGGTATTAACGAATCAGACATGGTACTGATGCCAGACAACGAGTCTGCGGTGATTGACCCCTTTACTGATGAAGTCACATTGAATGTACGTTGCGACATTCTTGAGCCGGAAACTATGCAAGGTTACAGCCGTGACCCGCGTTCAATTGCAAAGCGTGCGGAAGACTTCCTGCGTTCATCAGGCATTGCAGACGACGCTTACTTCGGTCCTGAGCCTGAGTTTTTCCTGTTCAACGACGTGCGTTTCCATACTGATATGAGTGGTTCGTTCTACAAAATTGACGCTGAAGAAGCGAAGTGGAACTCAGGCCGTGAATATTCAGAAGGTAACCTGGCTCACCGTCCTGGTGTAAAAGGCGGTTACTTCCCGGTACCTCCGGTAGACTCAGCGCACGACATTCGTGGCACCATGAGCTTAGTAATGGAAGACATGGGTATGGTTGTTGAAGCCCATCACCACGAAGTAGCAACAGCTGGTCAGAACGAAGTTGCAACTCGTTTTAACACCCTGACTAAGAAAGCCGATGAACTGCAGGTTTATAAGTATGTGGTACACAACGTTGCACACTCTTATGGCATGACAGCAACCTTTATGCCGAAGCCATTGGTTGGAGATAACGGTTCTGGTATGCACGTGCATATGTCACTGAACAAAGGCGGCGAAAACTTATTTGCCGGCGACCAGTACGCAGGCCTAAGTGAAACGGCACTGTTTTACATTGGCGGTATTATTAAGCACGCACGTGCCATAAACGCCTTTGCGAACGCCTCAACTAACTCGTACAAGCGTCTGGTTCCTGGTTTTGAAGCACCGGTCATGCTGGCTTATTCTGCCCGTAACCGTTCGGCTTCTATCCGTATTCCATTGGTTTCCAGTGCGAAAGGCCGCCGTATTGAAGTTCGCTTCCCTGACCCAAGTGCGAACCCGTACCTGGCCTTTACTGCGCTGTTAATGGCTGGTCTTGACGGCATCCGTAACAAGATCCACCCTGGCGATGCCATGGACAAAGATTTATACAATCTGCCTCCTGAAGAAGCGAAAGACATTCCGACCGTTTGTCATTCATTAGAAATGGCTCTGGACGCGCTGGATAAAGACCGCGACTTCCTGAAGCAGGGCGGAGTTATGGATGACGACATGATTGATGCTTACATCGATCTTAAGTACAACGAAGTAGAAACATTGAAGAAGACTACCCACCCGGTAGAATTCGATATGTACTACAGCGTTTAATGGTTACTGGCCGGGTAAGGTGTCTTGCCTTACCCGGTTGCACCAACTTGGTGCGTAATTTATCCTGCCTTCGTGAACGATAGCGCGCTACTTAACCAACTACTCACAGGCATACTCATCCTCGATGATCGCCTGACCATCCGTTACGTCAATTCGTCTGCTGAATCCTTGCTCGATCACAGTGCAAAACGCTTGTTGGGCGAACCCTTTACTGCGGCTTTTTACCAATGTTCGCTGGCCTCAGAAACGCTGATGGAGTGTCTGAATAGTGAGCAGACGGTGCTGAATGCGGAAGCTCAGTTTGCGCTGCATTCGGGGCACAATATTCAGGTGGAAACCAGCATTCAGACGGTAGAGCAACCTTTTGGGCGTGCTTTGCTACTGGAATTAAAACAAGTAGACCAGTTGCGGCGGATAAATCAGGAAGACCAACAGCGTAATCAGCTATTCGCTACCCAGCACTTATTGCGCGGTATGGCGCATGAAATAAAGAACCCTCTGGGAGGTTTACGCGGCGCGGCGCAATTATTGGCCCGGCAACTTCCGGACGAGAGCCTGACAGAGTATACGGATTTGATTATTAGCCAGTCGGACCGGTTAAGGTATTTGGTCGACAGGTTACTTGGGCCGGTAAAAAGGGGCGAGCCGAAGGAAACCAATATTCATGAGGTGTTGGAAAGAGTTGCCAGAACTCTGGTGTACGAATATGGCGACTCGCTGCATTTGATCCGGGATTACGACCCGTCGCTACCGGATATTCAGGTGGTTGCGGAAGCTTGTGAGCAGGTATTTTTGAATATTGCCCAAAATGCAGCACAAGCGATGTCCGGCGAAGGCACCATTACAATTAAAACCCGGGTAGAGCATCAATTGACTCTGTTTGGACAGCGCTATCGGCAATGTGCAGTGGTTACTTTGACCGATAATGGACCCGGTATTCCGACAGAGTTGCGCGATACCCTGTTTTATCCGTTGATAAGTGGTCGTGCGGAAGGAACCGGGCTCGGCTTGTCGCTGGCACAAAACCTAGTGCATCAGCATAAAGGGAAAATTGATTTTGATTCCAGTCCCGGAAAAACCCGGTTTTCAGTGTATTTGCCTTATCTTTCTGCAGAAAATGGTAATGAGGTGACGGATGACCACTAATGCTCAGTTATGGATAATTGATGACGACGATTCTATTCGCTGGGTACTGGAAAAAGCCTTTGCCGATAGCCGCTATCACGTGCGCAGTTTTGCCAATGGCGAAGATTTTTTCACGGCTTTAAAGAGTGATAAACCAACCGTTGTGCTCACCGATATCCGTATGCCGGGAGAAGACGGCCTGGCTGTACTGGAGCGTCTGCATCAGACTCAGGCGCATCTGCCTGTTGTTGTTATGACCGCGCATTCCGATCTTGAGACAACGGTAAAAGCGTTTCAGGGCGGCGCATTTGAGTATCTGGCAAAGCCTTTTGATATTGATGAAGCTATTACCGCCGTTGACCGTGCTTTGCAGCATGCCAGACAAAGCGAAAATGCGCCCGCGGAAGCGGATGCAAATTCAGTTCCCGAACTTATTGGCGAAGCCACGCCTATGCAGGACGTGTTTCGTGCTATCGGACGCTTGTCGGGCTCAAGTGTTAGTGTGCTGCTTACCGGAGAAACTGGTACCGGCAAAGAAGTTGTTGCGCGTGCTCTGCATAAACACAGCCCGCGGGCGGATAAACCCTTTATTGCACTTAACATGGCTGCGATACCGGCCGATTTAATTGAGTCGGAACTGTTCGGGCACGAGCGTGGAGCCTTTACCGGAGCCGACCGAAAACGCGTAGGACGTTTTCAGCAAGCCGACGGTGGTACTTTGTTTCTGGATGAAATTGGTGATATGCCGTTACCGGTTCAGACCCGGCTGCTGCGGGTTCTGGCCGAAGGGCAATTTTATCCGGTGGGAGCGCTGCAGCCGGTAAAAGTGGATGTGCGTGTTATTGCTGCCACTCACCGGGAGCTGGAACACTTGGTTAACCAGGGCACATTCAGGGATGACCTTTATCATCGTCTTAACGTTATTCGTTTGCGGCTGCCGCCTCTGCGAGAACGATCAGAGGATATTGATACTCTGGCCAGACACTTCCTTAAAAAATCGGCTGAAGAGTTGAATGTCACACCAAAATCGTTGTTAAATGAAACGCTTAGCACATTAAAGAGTTACAATTGGCCAGGGAACGTCCGACAACTGGAAAATACCTGTCGCTGGCTAACCGTTATGGCGCCCGGGCAGCAAATAAGTCCCCGGGACTTGCCTGAAGACATTCTAGTGACTTCAGAGCCAGGTTCGACAGAGCCTGGCGGTGAACTTACCTGGTTACACTTTTTGCAAACTGAGCTGGAACAGCAGCCGTTAAACTCGCAGGATGTTCTGCAAAGTTATCAGCAGCAGCTGGAGCAGGTTGCGTTACAGACTGCGTTAAAACGTTTTTCCGGACATAAACAAAAAGCAGCCGCATGGCTGGGCTGGGGAAGGAATACCTTAACCCGAAAGCTAAAAACTCTGCTAAAGTAAAAGTTATGTAAAGAGGGTCGTATCCATCCCCGGCATTTTGGATCATGGATTTATTTCTGGAGAGAACAACAAGTTATGAGACATTCCGTACTACTCATTGACGATGATACTGAAATGTCTGTCATGCTGACAGAATTGTTTAAACGTGAATCTGTGGATTTAAGTGTCGCTGAAGATGGTGTCACTGGTCTTGATAAAGCACTTAACGGTGACTACGAACTTATTTTGCTGGACGTTATGTTACCCGGCATTGATGGTATGCAGCTTTTGCAGCGGTTACGCCAACAACATCGTGATACCGCCGTACTGATGCTGACGGCTCGTGGCGACGATGACGACAGAGTTATGGGGCTGGAGCTTGGCGCAGATGATTATCTGCCAAAACCTTTTAATCCACGTGAACTGATCGCCCGTGTCAGAGCTCTGCTGCGTCGCACGCCAAACACGACTATGCAGAATGAGAGCCTGAATGTTTGCGGCATAGTGCTGGACCCGGCTACCACCGAAGTGAAATGCGATGACGCCGAACTGATACTGACACCAACCGAGTTTGATATTTTGCGTTGCCTGATGCAGCAAGCCGGTCAAATGGTCAGTAAAGATCAGCTTTCAGTGGCTGCACTGGGACGAAAAATGGAACCTTTCGACCGCAGTCTTGACGTGCATATTAGCAACATCAGGAAGAAATTCCCGGCAAAACCTGATCGTATTCAAACTATACGAGGTCGCGGCTACCGACTGATTGCAAGCTTATGAAGAACCGGCGTACGCGGTGGTACCGATCGCTTGCTCTGAGATTACTTTTCATTTTTTGGGCGCTGCTTTCGGTCACAGCGGCCAGTGGTTATTTGTTGGCGGTTTGGAACAAACCCAAAGCTGAACTTAAACCACTGGAGCCGGAGATTTATCAGACGTTACAGCCTTTATTGAGCGATGCGTTAACCTTTCACTCTCTACAACCCGGCCGGCTTATTGCTGGCGACTACCGCGTTGCCGCGCAGTTATCGGTACAGGGCAGCGAGAAGCTCTTAATGGATGAGATGCTGCGCGTGAGTCACGGCTCCACGCTATTGCGTATGCTGGGTCAGGATTCACCTCAGCAAATTCCTCTGGATGAACGTTTGTTAATGGGGCCGTTTGAGCTCAATGGCAATAAAATTCTGGTGACTAAGCCCTTAGGCATTGAAGAGCAGGTTGACCGTGAACGCCTGGAAGCAGAATCCACCCGCGCACGCATACTGACCTTACTGGTCGGTAGCGGTTTGCTAGCGGTATTACTTGGTATTTGGCTTATTCGTCCCATACGACGAATGATTCTGGCAATGCGTGAAGTGGCTGACGGTAGTGCGACGCCTGAACTTAAACGTTTACCTAAACGTGGTGATGAAATTGGCGAACTGGCACGAGCTTTATCGCAAGGTGCGCTCGACTTAGCAACTTCGCGTGACGCGCAACGGCGACTACTCAGCGATGTATCGCATGAGCTGCGCTCGCCTATGGCACGTATGCAGGTGGCTTTGGATTTAGCCGATTGCAATGAGGACGACCCCAATTGGCAACAGCTGCGCCGCGATACTGAGCGTCTCAGTGTGATTATTGAACGTATTCTGTCGTTATCGAGACTGGAGAACGGGCTGGTTGATTTGAACCATGAAAGCCTGGATAGCGGCGAACTGGTACAGCAGCTGATTAACGATATGTGTTATCAGCATCCAGAAGTACGCGAGCGCTTGCTGCGGCATGGTAGCAACTGGCCGGTTATTGATACCGACCCTGAATTGCTGCGGCTGGTTCTCGAGAATATTGTTCGTAACGCGCTGCACTACACCGAAGATAACGTAGAGCTTTCTTGTGACGACTACGGCAAAGGGTGTCATATACGCATTCGGGACCACGGTCCGGGGGTTGATGAAAGCACCATAAGTAAACTTTTTGTGCCCTTTTATCGCGGCGATCCGGCGCGACACCATAAAGCTGGCGTTGGTCTTGGTTTAGCCCTGAGTCATCGCGCGGCGGCTGTTCTGGGTGGTGAACTAAAAGCTCATAATCACTCTGAAGGGGGACTTGAAGTCGTGTTAGACTTACCCAAAAGTCAGCCCGAACAGAAAGAATGAAGCAACCACCTACTACACAACAACGCCCTGCAGACGACACGCCCGAATGGCTGGAATTTTTTAATTCTCAAGTCGAAGTCTTTTGGGAGCAGCAAGTTACCTCTGAGTATTTCACTGCATTTGATGGTATCAAACTACACTTTGCCTATTACCGGCATAGTGATTCCGCACCCTTAGTGGTTATTGCTCCAGGGCGAATTGAATCAGCCCTGAAGTATCAGGAACTGTTTTGGGAACTGGCGCAGCAGGGCTTTTCCGTTGCCGCACTGGATCATCGGGGTCAGGGATTGTCGGGGCGTCTGACGGCGAACCCTCATCAGGGACATGTCGAGAACTTTAACGACTTTGTACGTGACTTCTCGGATTTTACCGACCAGTTAATGGCACGATTTGGCGATGTACCTAAAATCTTGTTTTCCCATTCGATGGGCGGAACGATAGCGACCATTTACTGTGCTACTTACCCCCACCCTTATAAAAAACTCATACTCTCCGCTCCTATGTTTTCCATAGAAACAGGAATAGTTCCCTATTGGCTGGCGCGTTGGATAGTTTTTGCGGGAGCCTGGCTAAACCGCTGGCTGGCAAAACCCTGGTACTTTCTCGGTATGGGAAATTACAAGTCGGTGCCTTTTGAAGATAACGTTCTGACACATAGTCGACAGCGGTATAAGGCATTTCGTGATGTTTACGATAATGTTTCGGATGTTCAGCTGGGAGGGCCGACATTTAACTGGCTGTATGAAGCTATCAGTGCCGCTATCAGCGCGCAGAAGCTGGTAAATGACATCACCATTCCGGTCATTCTGTTTCAGGCCGGGAATGACAAAGTGGTTTCCGCTTCCGGGCAAAAGAAAGTGGCGGCAGCGGTTACCGGAGACCACTTTCGGTTTGAGATCATTAAAGGTGCGTCGCACGAGCTGATGATGGAAACTGACGAGTTTCGTCAACCTGTGCTTGACGCTCTTATTGAAGAAACCCGGAAACTTGTTAACGCTTGAGTGAGCCTTCTACCACGGCGACAATTTCAGGATCCATGTGGACAATAATGTCGGCTCCCGGAAAAGCTTTCATCAGTTGGGCTTCAACATCATCGGCAATGGCGTGTGCCCGTAATAGAGACAACTCGTTGGCCAGCTCAATGTGCAACTGAATAAAACGTACCGGGCCGGCTTCGCGTGTGCGTAGACCGTGAAAGCCCCTTACGCCGTCCACCTCCATTGTGATATTACCAATCTGCTCTTGTAGCTCTTCTGACAGTTCGCGATCCATCAGTGCCTGAAATGCGTCCCAGCCAATACGAACTGCGCCAATAATGAGATAAACCGCAATGCCCATGGCAAAAATACTGTCAGCCCAGAGCCACCCATAGCTACTTAAAATTAATGCCACAATAACGGCTAAATTCAGCAGTATGTCCGACTGATAGTGAAGATTATCGGCCTGCACGGCCTGAGAGTTAGTATGACGAATAGCCATACGTTGAATAACAATTAAAACAAAGGTAATGACAATAGCAATGGCAGAAACCGCGATGCCGTAGCCCACTTTAGGCACACTGCCGCCCTGCATAAATTGTTGAACGCTGTGAAAAATAAGCAGCATGCTGGAACCAGAAATAAAAGCGCTTTGCGCTAATGCCGCCAGGGACTCAGCTTTACCGTGACCGAATCTATGCTCTTCATCTGCAGGTTGCAAAGCGTAGCGAATCGCAAAAAAGCTAAATATGGAAGCGCCGCTGTCTAAAATTGAATCGGTGAGAGATGCCAGCATACTGGCGGATTCGGTCTGGAACCAGGCAAAAAGCTTAATGGTAATTAGGGTGATGGCGACTATAACCGAAGCTGTACTTGCCAGTCGCACCCAAAACGCATAATTCTGTTGGTAGTTTTTCTGAATTGCCACAGTACCGGTACACATTTATAAAAGATATTCTGCTATTCTACCGCTTTTACCTAAGTGATGAAAACGACCATGTTGCACCTTGTACTGTTTGAGCCTGAAATTCCCCCTAATACCGGTAACGTTATCCGTCTGGCGGCGAACACGGGCATGTCCTTGCATTTAATTGAACCCTTAGGGTTTGAGCTGGATGAAAAAAAAGTACGCCGGGCGGGTCTTGATTATCACGATTTAGCTTCTGTGAATATTCACAAAGACTGGCAGAGCTTTTTGAATAATACCTCGTTTAACCGCATTTTTGCGTGCACAACTAAAGGTAAGACAAATTACTCTGCGGTGGCTTATCAGGCCGGAGATGTTTTGTTGTTTGGCCCTGAAACCCGCGGACTGCCAATGGAAGTTCTGGAAACCTTTCCACAAGAGAATTGGTTGAGACTGCCAATGGCGGATACCAGCCGAAGCCTTAATTTATCTAATTCAGTGGCTATTTTTGCTTATGAAGCCTGGCGGCAGCATGATTTTACAGGCGCTCGTTAATTTGCTGCTTAGCTGTTTTCTCAATTGTCTGTTCGAACAGCGTGTTATCAAATAGCTGACGAAGTGCACGGCCTCTGTTGTTGTCGGAAAAGGCCACGAATAAAGGTTGTGGGTCCGACAGCTTCTGCTTCTTGTAGGGCTTTTCAGTCCAGTCAGGCAGATTATCTTTATAGTCTATTACCGCACTAACTCTTTCCATATCCAGTAGTGCAAAGCAGTCCAGAGAATTCGATGCCCGGTAAAAGGGTTGCTCGGTATTCACTAAGGTTTGCATGAAGCGGGGCCCGGATACACAAATAGGACCATCATTCGGCTTTTCAAGAGTAAAGAGAAAAATGCTGTCGTCGTAGGCAATATGATATTTAGACAGAATGATATTTTTTATTTTCTGATCAGGACGAACACCGATTAACGCATCTGCACGGCCTTCTTGTAGTAATTGAATACTTCGCTGCCAGCTGCTGACAACCGTATTGAGCCGGGATGTAAAAGTCGGAAATACGGATTTAGCTAAATTCCATAATTTACCTGTGCCGTCGGCATTCAGTAAGCCCTGGTGTATGGCTCCTACAACCGTCAGTTGCTCAGGACGCTTTATGGGCTGTATTGGTGTTTCCAGGGTGACACCATACTGCTCGCGCAGTGCCTTCATCCGGCCGTTGTCGCGCATAGTTTGCAGGTGATAAGTCAGTTGAGGTATCAGTCTCGCATGCTCTTCATTCAGATAATGAAAGCCAACCTCTGTCGATAACTTATGAGTAATTAAATGAGGGTTATCTTTCAGATCTGAATTTTCAAATTGAAAATCCCCCATAAATGCCATTTGAATGCGCCCCGAATCGAGTAATTTTACCACTTGCTCAATATCAATAGGGGTGACAATAGACGGTTCGTAAGGCAGGTTTTCGACCAATTTGGTAATTGAGTCCATACCGTTAACATAGGCCAGACTTTTCATTTCTGACAATGGGCAGTAACCACAGTTACGACGATCGGCTACCGCGATAATGTCGAAAGTGAATAGTGGAAAAGGCACCCGGCGCAGGTGTCGACGTTTGTCTTCAAGTAGCGCTGTTCTTCCTAGCTCCCCGGCGATGGTACCTTCAGCAGCCAACTGTTCACCTCGTAAGCGGGGAAGTTCGATGTACTCGAGTTCAATACCGAGTTTTTCGTATGCCTCTTCAAGCACCGCTGTTACATATTGCGTAAAGGGGCCTTCCTCGGGAGCACGGAAGGTCAGTTTCTGCTCTGAGAAGGCAAAACTGGTCATCGGGAGCAGGCCCGTGAGCAGTAACAGAACGCAAAAACGTAACGGTGACTTCATAACAACACGTGTGATCTTATTTCATAAAAGAGTGGTTAGTATAGCAGTCTTCAGAGGCTCGTCACGAGCCCTGAAAGTTATTTATTTTCATATGGTTACGCTTGTTAACAGTGGGTCTACTAAGGCGTATTACATAAGTTAACTGCGTGAGAATTTTAGGTCTGTTGATAATAAATGCGTTAATCTATTGTCCTAATTTGACAGTTAGGTCGTTAACGCTCTAGCGTTGCAGTCTGTTGATTTTATCAGTTGAAATATTTTAGCGGTGAAAGCCGTCGGTAACTAGGGGTTTATTTATGGTTAGGTCGTTGTTTTCCTTGCTCTCTTTGGCGGCATTGTCATCAGTTTTTACTGCGCCGTCAAATGCTGCCGATAATGATACGTATCGGCATTTACTGTTGGCTGGTGGTGGTCTGAAGGCCTGTTCGAGTTTCGCGTCGGATAACTGTGACGACGTTGACTGGATAGATAAGGAAACGATGCGCACAGACAGATATTTAAACCTGTCGAAAAAGTTTCGCTCGAAAGCAACGGCAGAATCGGTTTGGCCAACTTATCGCGAAGAGACTCGCAAAAAAGTCGCTGATGCGCTGGAATTAATTCATGAACGTTTAAAAGAGGACATTGTTCCTGAGCGCGTTTTTCTGCGTGAATTTACCCGGCGGGCGACACAACAGCTTTATAACTCGTTGTCAGATGCGGAATGGAACCGGATTATTGATTTAATTGAGTTGCCGGTTCCGGATTCCGCACGTGAAGTGGTTAATCTGGATGAAAACCTCAAAGGCGAGTCAAAAGCTATTTTTCAGCGCTTTGTTGAAATGGCGCAGTCAGTTGCCGGAGATGAACGGAAGCCAAAGGTGTATTTCCTGACCTCTGCATCACGTAATCCGTACGATAAGGTAGATTTTTACAATAGTGTATTTGAACAGCTGGGAGCGGAAGTGCATTGGCTGCCACTGGATTCTGCTTTAGTAAAAGCTCAGCGGGAAGGTCGCTGCGATGAACTAGCAAAAATTCAGCAAAAGCAATTAGGTGCTTATGAACGTGACCGAGTGCATCAGGACCGGTATCAGGAGCAAGTCGCTTTTTGCAAAGATTCTGATGCGGCTGCAGAGATGCTAGCGGACGCCGATGGACTGTTTTTTAATGATGGTGATCAGAACCTGACTCGTTCAACCTTTATTAAGGTGAACAATGAACCCGGCGATGTGCTGAAGACAATTATCGCAGCTGTGCAACAGAAGGAATTGGTTATTGGCGGAACGGGTGCCGGCACTGCGGTTATGACGTCTAAGCCGATGATTTCTAATGGCACAACCGCCGAGGCCATAAAAGAGGGAGCTATTGCTTCCGATCCTCCTCTATTTGGTTGCGATTTAGACACTACTTGTCCGCCGAATGTCGAGCCTGATAGCCTGACTTACCATCCGCTGGGTGGGTTAAGTTTGTTTCACTATGCCACACTAGATACTGAGTTTTCTGAGCGTGGACGTCAGGGGCGCTTAATGCGTTTGGCGGCTTCCAGCTCAACACCGTTGTCTATTGGTATTGACGAAAACACTGCAATGGAAGTGAATTTAGAGAGCGGTGCTTTCAACATTATTGGTGAGCGTGGTGCATTTATGGTGGAAGATGCACAGGGAACCGATAATGCAGTAGCTGCTACGTTTCATTATCTGGTCGCCGGAGCATCGGGGGTTATCTCTCCGTATGGATTACAAACTGCCGAATTTGCGGAAGGTGATGACGTGATCCAGGAAGAGCCAACAACCAACTTTCTCAGCGATCGTGGCTTAATCGATTCCATGCGCATTTTGTGTGGCGAGCGTAAGCAGGTCAGCTTGTTGAATAAGGACTTCCGCCTAATTGCACAGCGCGGGGAATCCAGTCGCGTACAGTCTTCAGGTGGCGAATGCCAGATTGTAAACGGCAGCATTGGTATTGCCTGGCAGCCACAGGAGCAGCTGTAACAACTGGAGAATCGAGTGCGTAGCCTGACATTCATGTCAGGTGAGGTACTGGACCTGACGTAAACGCCAGGCTACGAAATACGTATCAGGCGACGCCGAACTCGGCGCGATACGCCTCAACTTTGGGCAAATACTCGTTAAAGGTGTCGTCATCTTTCAAAAAGGTGATGACATCATTTAAGCTCACAATGCTGACCACCTGAGCATTAAAGTCGCGCTCAACTTCCTGAATGGCGGATAACTCCCCCTTGCCTTTTTCCTGACGGTCTAAAGCAATAAGAACGCCCGATAATTCGGCGCCGTTTGCTTCGACAATTTCCATGGCTTCACGAATAGCTGTGCCGGCGGTGATCACGTCATCAACCAGCATCACTTTACCTTCGAGCGCAGACCCCACCAGGTTACCGCCTTCGCCGTGATCTTTCTTTTCCTTGCGGTTAAAGCAATATGGGGTGTCTTGCTGATGGTGGTCGTATAAGGCGACCGCTGTGGCAGTGGCAATAGGAATGCCTTTGTAGGCAGGGCCAAAAAGCACATCAAAATGGATACCGGAGTCGACCAGCGCGGCGGCGTAAAAGCGACCTAAACGGGCTAAGTCAGAACCTTTATTAAAAAGCCCTGCATTAAAAAAGTACGGACTGGTGCGGCCGGACTTTAAGGTAAATTCACCAAACTTTAATACGCCACGCTCTATGGCAAACTCAATAAACTCTTTTTGATACGCTTTCATTGCCTGCTTATTCCTCGCTTACTTTTATACTGAAGCTTACGCTAACGCTTGTTTTTGAATATCAATTAACTCGCGAATACTGTGACGCGCCATTTCGACTAAGCTATTCATTTCGTCAAAACTGAAGGCTTCGCCCTCGGCGGTGCCCTGAATTTCGATAAACTTGCCGGCTTCTGTCATGACAATGTTCATGTCGGTATCGGCTTTTGAGTCTTCAATGTATTCCAGATCGCTGACCGGCTCTCCGTCCAAAATACCGACTGAAATTGCTGCGACCATTTCTTTTAACGGGTTCACTTTGACCATGCCCTGACCGCGCATCCAGTTCAGTGCGTCAACTAAGGCGACGCAAGCACCGGTGATAGATGCGGTACGTGTGCCACCGTCGGCCTGAATCACGTCACAGTCGATAGTAATGGTGTGTTCACCTAAGGCGCTCATGTCGATGCAGGTACGCAGTGAGCGGCCAATCAGGCGTTGAATTTCTAAGGTACGACCGCCTTGCTTACCACGGGATGCTTCGCGGGCAGAACGGGTATGCGTTGCGCGGGGTAACATGCTGTATTCAGCGGTAACCCAGCCCTGACCTTTACCTTTTAAAAAGCGAGGAACACCTCTTTCTACCGAGGCATTACAAAGCACTTTGGTTTCGCCAAACTCAATTAAAACCGAGCCCTCTGCGTGTCGGGTAAAGTTACGGGTAATGGTTACCGGTCGAATTTGTTGTGCCGTACGGCCACTTGGACGCATGTCATCTCCTTACTGAGTGAATGTCGCAATGTATGAAATTGGGCGCAATTGTAGCAGAATTGCACGAGTAATGGATCGCGATTCGCGCAGCAACGTATTACACTAGACCCAGTAGAAAAATATGAGCGGGAGGCAGTATGTCGCGTTCAGATGATGAAGAATTTGAGCTGTTTCGTCAGGAAATGACTGACGTAACACCCTTGGCCGGTGAAGAAGTTGCCGATATTAAGCAGGCTTTTGAACCCACGCTGGCACAAAAAGAGCGTCGCCGCGCTGCGGAGGCGGAAGAGGCTGAAAACGAAAACTTTTTATCGACCGAGTATGTGGATTTGGTCGAGCCGGACGACATTATTGAATTTCATCGCGACGGTGTTCAGGCCGGTGTTTATAAACGTTTGAAACAAGGTCGTTATACCATGGAAGCCAGTCTGAACCTGCACCACCATACGCTGGTAGAAGCGCGCACAGCACTGTTCAATTTTGTGCAAGATTGCCATAAAGCGGGTGTGCGTACGGCGTTGATTATTCACGGTCAGGGTAAGCACAGTAAACCGCACCCGGCACTGATTAAAAGTTACGTGAATAAATGGCTGCGCGAGCTGGCGCCGGTACTGGCGTTTCATAGCGCACAGCGACCCCATGGTGGCCGCGGCGCAGCCTACATAATGATGAAAAAGAACGCCGAACAGAAACAAAAGAACCGTGAAAAGCACGCTAAGCGGTAAGCCAGAATAATCTGAGGCCGACTACAGTCGGCCACTCATGATCAAGCCGGCAATGAAGGATATGCCGCCGCCGCCAAACCCCAGAATAACGCCTAAATAACACCCCCAACGTTTGGACTTTGGCGTATTAACGTGGCGTTGCACCTGAACCTGATAGTACATGATGCCGGCTACCAACAGACTGTAGGTGGTAAGTGGCAGAACCCAGCCGGGGTCCAACTCATAACTAGCAAAAAACAAACCGCCTATAACCACCAAAAATATTGCTGCCCGATTTCTTAAACGGACCAGATGCTTCTTGGCTTGCTGTGTTTCGGCGTACTTCTGTGCCTGACGGGAGCCGATAAACAAGCCGGCTAAGGCTGCAAAAATACCAATGGCTGCAATACCCAAAAAGGTGATCCACTTGATTCCGCTACCGAGTGCACCGGAAGCGGATAAGCCAGCCGCTGCTGCCGGTGGACTGCCAAATGTTAGTGTCGAGCTGAGTATCGTGGTGACGCTGAGAGACGGAGCACTGAGTAAGGCGGCTTTTCCGACTCGACTCAGTAAGTCCGCCGCAAGCATTTTGCGGGCGCGGGACAAACGTTTACGCACCGTTGCAGCGTCAACACCCAACAGTTCAGCAACGTGCTCACTGGACTGTTGCTCTCGGTAGTACAGCAGCACAATATCGCGGCTGTCATCGGGCAGGCGAGTGAGTGCTTGTGCAATAATTTGGTTCCGCTGCTGCTGTGTAAAGTCCTCATCTGGCTGTTCAGTTGCTATGAGTTGTTCCAGCTCTTTGTCGAGAGGTTTTTGGCGTTGACGGTGATTGTGTTTTTCCTTCTCAAGCCATTGATAAGCACAATGGCGAGTGGTCTGTCGAAGCCAGGGTAAAAAGCTTTGTGCCTGTTTCAACTGGTTCATTTTCTGCCAGGCCAGTATATAGGCTTCTTGGGCCACATCTTCACTGGCTTTAACGTCCTGAACAATGGCCAACGCGACACTGGCAACCAGGTTTTGTGTGCACTGAATAATTTCAGCAAAAGCTGATTTATCACCGGCTTGCGCGTGTTTGACGTGTTGAGTTAACGCAGCGATGTTACTGTGCATGACAACGCTCCTCGATAAAGTCGGTGGTTTGCTGAATAAAGGATTGCGGCTGGTCCCACATAATAAAATGCCGCGCCTGCTCAAACTCTACCAAGGTTATCAGGTTGCTACCACTGACTTGTTTTTGGTAATGCGTCATAGCGGTAGCGCGTTGCTCTTTCGGAAATGCACCCGTTGCTGCCATCTGTAACACCGGAATCTCCAGTTGTGTTAGTTGAGGTCTTAAATCTGTTGTCATCAACTCATAGATAGCACGCCCTGCCGTTTTCGGATCGGACGATTTAGCCATATCTACAATAAGTTTTTGCCCTTGAGTTGAAGCAGTGTGCCGGGAGACTCCCTGCGCTGTTTGATCCGCCATGGTTGCTGCAGACATTTTCTGATAAACCGACAGTAATTGCTGTGCCTGAGGTTTGGCTTGGTCTGCAGTTAAAGCTGGATTCATCGTCACTAATGCAGAGAAAAACGGGATGCCATCAACGGCAACCACACAGCTTATGGCAGGCTTATCGGCTAAGGCTAACTGGTAACCGAGGAAGCCGCCCAGACTATGACCTACAATTATCGCATTCCCGGAAGTATGGTCAGTTAGATAGTTGGATATGGCAGCCATGACGGGCTGGGTAAATTGCTGCCGTAGTGGCGGGTAATGTGGCTGATCACCAAAGCCGGCAATACTGAGCTGATGAACCTGATAATTTTCACTCAGTTTATGTGCAGTATCCTGCCAAACTCGAGTGTCGCTGGTAAGACCGGGTATGAGCAACACATCCTGCCCGCTACCTGACACCTGACTTGAAAGAATGTCTGAGTTTTCATTGGCAAACGCAGGGTTCATACTGGCATTGACTATGAATGACAAAATAACGGTTATTGTGAATTTCATTATTTATTTCCTTTGTTGTGGCCGGCTACGGCGGTTTACTGTGTGGGTTAATGTTGCGTACTCAGTAATAAAGTCAGGTTGGCCGTTAAAAGTGTGACATCTTTATTTATCGAGGCTTTGACTTCACCTTGGTCGGGATCACAGGTAATATCAGCGCACATTGTTATCACAACGTCATCCGCAACGGCTGCTTAGCAGCAAAGGAACCGACATGATTCAAAGTATGACTGGCTATGCTCGTTACGAGCAAAAAGCTGACTGGGGCACCGCAGTTTGGGAAATACGTTCCGTTAACCAACGGTATCTGGAAACCTACTTCCGCTTGCCGGAAACTTTCCGTTCGCTGGAAAACTCATTGCGTGAACAGTTTCGTAAAAAGCTGCAGCGCGGCAAAGTTGAGTGCAAGCTGAGCCTGCAGGTAGATGAAGCCCAACAAAGTGCCTTGTCGATTAACGAAGACCTGGCAAAAAGCGTGATTGCCAGCGCCAAGTGGGTGAGCCAGCATTCCGCCGCGGGTCAGTTAAACCCTATTGATGTTCTAAAATGGCCCGGCGTTGTTGCCGCTCAGGATCAGGATATGGACGAGCTGCAAAAAGACGTTCTGGCTGCACTGGAAAAGACCACCAATGACTTTATTGAAAACCGCAAAAGCGAAGGTGCAGCTATTGATAAAATGCTGCAGGAGCGCTTAGACGGTGTGACCTCGCAGGTGGCTTTTGTGCGTGAGCGCATGCCGGAAGTTATGACATGGCAACGTGAGCGCTTACTAACCCGCTTTGAAGAAGCGAAAGTGGAGCTGGACCCGCAACGCGTTGAACAGGAAATGGTCATGCTGGCGCAGAAAACCGACGTAGCCGAAGAGCTCGACCGCTTAGACGCTCACGTGGAAGAAGCCCGCAAAATACTTAAAAAAGGTGGCCCCTGCGGACGCCGCCTGGACTTTATGATGCAAGAGTTCAACCGCGAAGCAAACACCCTGGCTTCTAAGTCTATCAACTCTGAAATTACCGCCGCTGCAGTGGAATTGAAGGTTTTGATTGAGCAGATGAGAGAGCAAATCCAGAATATTGAGTAATGTTAGACTATAAAGTGCTTTAATTAAAGAATAGTCTACTGGAGTTTAGGGCGTCAGTAGTAGTTTATGCTGGCTTAGTAATAGTTAAAAAGCGAATAATTAGAATTAAAGGATTAATGATCCCTATGGCGATTATCGGTATTGATCTTGGTACGACAAATAGTACCTGTTGTGCATGGAAAGGTAATGAACTGTTAAAAATTCCCAATGCCCTAAATTCATTTCTCACACCGTCTGTAGTCGGAATAGATGATCATAAGACGATTATAGTTGGTCAAACAGCAAAGGAACGGCTGCTGACCCATCCGGATAAAACGGTTGCTGTATTTAAGCGTCTTATGGGAAGCGATCATAAAGTTAAGATCGCGTCTAACTCATATTCTGCTCCAGAACTCTCGTCGATTATTATTAGAAGTTTGATCGAAGATGCTGAAACTCATCTTGATGAAAAAGTGACAGAAGCAGTAATCAGTGTTCCTGCCTATTTCAACGAAAATCAACGAGCCGCCACAAAACTCGCTGGAGAACTTGCTGGAGTGAGAGTTCGACGCCTAATTAACGAACCTACTGCAGCAGCTATGGCTTATGGACTGAATCGACGCCAAGAGGGTACGTTTTTAATTCTTGATATGGGGGGAGGGACTTTTGATGTTTCAATACTTGAATATTTTTCAGGTGTTATGGAGGTCCATGCCAGTTCTGGAGATAACTTCCTAGGAGGAGAAGACTTTGTTCAGGCAATGATTGACGATGCCTTGGTTAAACTAAATTTAAGAAAAGAAGAACTAACTTCAAAAGAAAACCATCTCCTTTACTTGCAAATGGAATCCTTGAAAAACCGAATTGACCAAGTGGATCGAGAAACACTACAGATTCAAGTAGGTGATGAGTTCGTCGATTTTAAGGTTAGCCAACAGTGGTTCTCAACAACCATCACCCCTCTTTTATTAAGAGTCAGAACCCCTATTCAGATGGCCTTAAACGATGCAGGTATGCACGCTCAACAAATTGATGAAATTATTTTGGCTGGGGGAGCAACGAGGCTTCGACAATTTCGCTCTATGGTAGCAAAAATCTTTGGAAGACTTCCTTTTTGTGATATCGATCCTGATACTGTAGTAGGTATTGGCGCGGGAATTCAGGCTGGGTTGCTCGAAAAAAACCGGGCTTTGGATGATATTGTCCTTACAGATGTATGTCCTTACACACTGGGTATAGAAGTAGTGGATGAAAATGGTAAGCCGGGACAATTTTTACCTATAATTGAGCGAAACTCCATCGTTCCCGTCAGTATTGAGAGAAGAGTATATACAACTCAAAACGATCAAAAATTCTTGATGATAAAAGTCTACCAAGGCGAAAATAGATTAGTCGAAAAAAATGTTTTTCTCGGGTTTGTTAATGTGCCCGTACCAAAATCTAAAGCGGGAATTGAATCGGTCAGAGTTCGTTACAGTTATGATATGAATGGTTTATTAGTTGTTGATGTCACAGTGGAATCTACAGGAAAAATCTTTAATAAGGTTATTGAGAATGCTCCGGGTATGCTCAGTGATGCTGAAAAACAAAGTTCCCTCAAAAAGTTAGAAAAATTAAAATTTCACCCGAGAGACGATCAGAAGAACGCGCAACTGATAGCTAAAGGAGACAGGTTGTATACATCAAGTTTGGGCGAAGTCCGAAATCAAATTGCAATGGCAATCTCTAATTTCGAGCGAGTTCTGGAAAAGCAAAACAAAGTGCAGATTGAAAGAGCGCAAAAGGAATTTTCCGACTATTTAGAAGAGCTTGATAAAGAAGGACATTTTTAATGTCTGTGTGGGAAGCTTTAGCTATACAACAAACGTTAAGCGTAAATGAAATAAAAAATGCTTATGCAAAACAATTAAAGAATTGTCGACCTGATATAGATCCTGAAGGGTTTCAAGTATTACATAGAGCATACAAAGAAGCTCTACGTATAGCTCATGAACAGAATGAGCTAAATAGTAAAAGTAGTCGGGATTCAGAACAAGTTTATATCGACAATTCGAAACTGGTAGATGAGCCTCTCAAGGTTACGGAAAATCAAGAAGTAGAAAAAACAATAGGATCTGTAGCTTATACTGAAAAGTTAAATCAGGAATATCAGAATTATACTCGGATAATTACGGAAGTATTGAAAAATACAAAAACTCGAAACGATATTTCACAATGGAAGTTCCTTTTCAAGTCGGATTGCATATTAGACCCTCAATTTAACGAAGAGCTAGGTCTTTTTGTGATTGAGAATATTTTGGCGATAAATAATGATTTTCAAAATTTAACTCGCCATAAAAAGAGATACAGTTTACCGGATGCAACGGTGAGAGAAGAAACGGTCAGATATCTCGATACAATTTTTTATTGGAGAGGAAAAGTTCAAAATTTACGTTATTACTTCGGAGACGACGATACCGTAAAAATACTGAATATGTTAGATGAATATGATCAAAACATTGATGAAATCAGCGCAATAAAATCAGTTAAAGGTGGTGAGGTTAAAGAGAAGGCTAGTCAGAGAGTTGACGAAGCGAGAGCGTTTTCCGAAGCTAGAGATGCTTTAGGAGAACTAAAAAACATTACTTATTTTACTCATGGTATAGGAATTCTTGTTCTTCTATTTTCAATTAACACCTTAATGGAGAAACAAGTACCTAGTGAAATTGCCTTCAGTAGCACATTTTTTATTTTATTTATTATACAGTTGGTAGGAGTCACTATTAAAAATAGGTATATTCTCTACACTATGTGGCCAACGTCATGTTTATTGCTTTTTTTCTTCCCTATAGGAACTTTTTTGGGCGTAAGAATGGGGCTTTGTTTGAGCCGAGGCTTGAAGTATTTTCGTTATGCGAGGTAGTACTTTTACTTTGGTTTAGGTTCGTCTGGATAATCCTTACTACTATTTTGCAGATACTCAACAATGTCTCTGGCCAGATGCGACGAAAAGAGCTTGTCAGAATTGCTAAAAATAACGACACCGTCGCGACTAGCTGGGTCGAACTCCACATAAGCAAGAAAATCACCGTTATTTCCTGAGTGATAATATTTTAGTCGCCCATCAACTTGTTTGGCAGCGAAGCCTAAAGCTCGATGAAGCTTTCCTTTTTCCTGAGGAACATCTGTCTGAAGCTTGAGTAATTCTTCAGCAACCTTCTGCTTTTCAGCCGTGGCAGGCACTAAAATATCTGTGATAAATTTGGCGTAGTCGCCAGCCGTGGTTATTAGGCTGTATGAGGCACCAAAATTGTGGTCATGCTTGTCGTTATCGGTGGGTTTTCCATTGCGGTGTCCAAACGCCTTTTGTTCGGGTATGCGTTCATCCCAGACATACTTCATAAAGTCTGCGTCAATTTCATTCGCTATTTGTTCGTCTATTAAGGCCTGCAATCCACTATCATCAACCTTCAGTTGTTTCTGCAGAACCTGCCTTAAGTATTCATAACCTTCGCTCGAGTATTGAAAGCTTGTTCCTGGCTTGAATAAAAGTGATAGCTGGCCTCCGGTATCAGAGCGCCAGTTAGGTAGCCCCGAGGTGTGAGTTAACACCATCCGGGCGGTGATTAACTTATGCCATTCATTATCAGGAAGATCAGGGTATGGTAAATAGGTATAAAGCGGTTGGTCTAGTTCAATCACTCCCTTCTCAGCCTGAAGCAACGTAAAGTAAGCAAAAAGCGGCTTGGATAAAGAAGCTGCTTCAAATAGCGTTTGCGATGTAATTTCAGTGCCTGTATCCGAGTTAGCCACACCAACCCCCTGGTTAAAGGCTATCTCACCGTTCTGAATGACCGAAACGGCAAGCCCTTCGACGTTGGCTTCATTCATGCTCTTTTCAATAAAGTCTGTCAGTGTTTGTTGTCTCGGTTGGTCATAATTGTAGCCACTTTCGAGAGTAACCCGAATCCAATTGACCTCGCCTGTTTTGCTGGGTAAAAACTCAAACGTCGTATTTGATGCCGGGTCGATAAATTTATAGTTATCGACGGCAACGAGCGGAGCGGTGCCACCATCAACATTCGAGATTAAATGCAATTGTTTACCCTTCACTGCAAAAACGTGCTGTACTTCGTTGCCCGATGGTTTACCAAATGTCCCGGCTAAACTGGGCAGCTGCTTAGAATCAATGTCGTATCGTTGGTAAACTTTGGGTTGAATGGGTTCCCAGTCATACTGCTGTGCGACAGTTCTGGCGATAGCGGCCATCAAGTTAAATCCGTTATCACTATTGGTCATAATAACCAGCGCTTGCCGGTTCTGTACTGAGCCAACCATGTAGCTGGTGAAGCCTGGAATACTGCCCCAGTGGTCAAAGATAATATCGTCTGAACCGTCTATATAGTGCTTCTTAAATCCAAGCCGAATTGGATTACGGGCGAACATTTCGGCCGCCATTTCCTGTGAGATCAACCGACTCTCATTGGAGTGGTAATCATCAATAAGCGTCATAGTAAACGTGGCTAAGTCAGTAGGTGTCGTCCATACACCGCCAGCTCCTTTGAAAGGAAAGAGCTGGTAAGGGTATGGAGTCACGTTTTTGTTGTAGCCGGTTGCACGATGAGCCATAAGCTTTTCAGGAATAGGCTGCTTGAAAGAACTACTTTCCATGTCCAGTGGATCGAATATCGCATTATGAACCGCCGCTTCGAAGCTTGTTTCTGTCACATCTTCGATAAGCTGTTGGATTATCGTATAACCCGGGTTGGAATACTGATAATTCTCGCCAGGCGCTGTGAAAAGCGTAATCTCAGGGCCGGTAAATGGCGATTCTCCGGCGAGCATCTGAGTCACCGTAGGCGTTTTTTCATCTACCGCGTAAGGTGTCGGAACATGATTACTGACACCGGCGCGGTGGCCGATAAGATGCCGAAGTGTGACTTTCTGGCTGTCGGTGAACTCATTAGCCGGGAGCTGCCACGAGGTTAAATAACGATTGATATCGTCATCAAGACTGACTTTACCCGCTTCGACCAGTTGCATTGCCGTAACTGTGGTCAGCGGCTTACTGAGTGAGGCTCCGGCAAATACAGTCTGTGTTGTGATGGGTGAGAACTTATTTAAGTCTGCGTAGCCATAGGTTCGTTGCCAGGCTATGTTGCCGTTATCAATAAACGTCATACTGACACCGGGTATATTATCTCGCAGCATCACTTCTGCAATTGACTTTGTTTTCAACTGCCCTTCCAAAAACTGGTTGGGTAATAATTCGCTTTCAATAGACTGGACGGTTTGCGCAGACGCCGTATTGGCAATACTCCCAAGAAAAAGCAGGGTAATAAGGGTAAATTTTTTCATGATGCATTTCTTATTGTTAGTTTTACTAAACTTAATCTACCCGCACCATTGTGAATGCTTGCTCACCAAAGCTTAGTGTTGCCTCAGGTTTATTCTCTGCATCCTCAAACGAAATAGTGACTGGTACATCGGCTAACTCAAACGTTTTACTGTCAATCGCATAAAGCGGCGTTTTGCGAACAGTTTTCCCTTCGGGGGTGAACTCGTGATAAATGAGGCGGTTATTGGCAAGGCTCAAATTGATTTGATTGCTGTTGTCATCTTCCTTTAGTCGGTAGCTACCCACATACAGCGAAAGTGCTTCTGCGGTTAACTGTTGGTGAGGACGGTGCTCAAAGGTTGGTAAGTCCATGCCCGGATCAATTAAGTGAAGTGCAATATTCTGAAGCTCATCGTCAGATGATGAGTTGCTAAGTAAGACTACGCCAACACCATTATCTGGGCGAAAGGCAATAAATGCTTGATGACCATTGCCGTCTCCACCATGATAAAAAGCTTCAAAACTCTGATTTTGGTAATGTTTCCATCCCAAATGCTCTGACTGTTTCATCTCATTTTTCAAAAAGCTCATTAAGTCTTTCGCGGTTGAGTATAAACCTCCGGCACCGTACGCAACTTCTGGTGTATCTGCCGAAGATTCGATGGGTGTAGTGGTTTGATGTCGAGCCGCAATAATATTTTCGTTGGGTTCATAGCCTGTGCCGGCTAACTGGAGCGGAGTTATGACTTCTTTCGTCAGCTCATCTTTAAGACTTGAGTCAGAGGCTTTGGCTAGTGATACGCCGAGGATGGCCATGCCAACGCTTGAATACGAATAATCGGCAGGTAGACTCGTGTTGCGCAAGAGTTCATTGAGCAGCTTATCTACGCTGTTTTCAGCGACGGCTTCTTGAGGTAAATCTCTTGGCAGTGCTGCGGTGTGACTAGCCAAGTGAATAAGGCGCGTATCGCTCTTATCGTTAACTGTCGACCAAATTTCAGAGACTGATGTCTGTTGAGTTACAACCCCTTTTCTTTCTAGTACCTCTAGCATTTCTGCGGTGAAGAGCTTGGTCAACGAGCCAATTGCAAACTGTGAATGTTCTGATAACACATCTTCTCCACCGGCTAGCGTTACGCCATAGCTGTAAAAGTAGGTGCCATTGGGGGTTAGCAAACCAATGACGACCCCTGGACGATGCTGGTTATCTACCGCTGCACGAACGCTTTCCTTTACATCAGGAGGAATGTCGCTGAGCTTAGCTGTCTCGTAGTCCTGACATGCTGTTAATAAAAAGCACGCTAATAATAGTGAGAGCGGTTTCATGATTCATCCTCTTTGTATTCGAGTAAGTCGCCCGGCTGGCATTCCAGCACCTCACACAACTTCTCTAAGGTATTAAAGCGGATACCACGAACGTGACTATTTTTTAAGAGCGACAGGTTGGTTTGTGAAATACCAATTTCATCGGCCAGATCTTTCATCTTCATTTTCCGACGAGCCATCATCACATCCAGGTTTACAATAATTGGCATTAGATAATCTCGTCGTTTTCGGTTTGTAAGGACAGTCCCAAAGCGAAGGCTTTTGAGATAGCTAAAAGAAATAAACCAGCAATAACCAAACCCCAGTAAAACGAAGGAAGGATAGAGAACACTGGGGTATTAGGCGGTGACACTTTTATATGGGTAACGTAAAAGTCGGCGATATCGGTCGCGTTGGGCATGAAAAGGTAAAAACGAGCAATGACTTCAATGTAGAACAGTACTGCGAGAGCGATAAACGAGGTGCCTACTTTCTTCAGCAGCTTGGGCGTTGAGGCTTTAAAGGGCCTGTCCGTTCGCAAGTCACTCACGAACAGTCGTAAGCCGAATAAGGAATAGCTAATCAGTCCGCCAATCAATAAAATCGTGAGTGCGCGACTAATTGCGAATCCAAATCCTGATGTCTGAATATATAATGTGCCTTGATTTCTCTCTATTCCCCATTTCCCTGCGGGAAGAACATCGTGGTAAGACGTCCCGGAGTTAGCAAGCTCAATTTGCCAAGTTGTCAGCAAATGTTCGTCAAAAGCCGGCAGAGCTATCGCAACAAGGGCTAGGCTTATGGTTGCGAACACGGTAACAACGAGAGCGAAATTAATTAGTCGGTGAAAATTAGTTGCTGTCATAACACGTTTTAAATTCTGGTTGATGGATGAAAATTAAACTATAAATTAATCTTTTGCAATAAAAAATTTACGTAAAACGTAATTAAATAGTGTGAGAGATCGTTGATCGGAGTGAAAACATGAGGTGGTAGCGTTGTGGCTTAGCTTCCTGAGCTAAGCCACAAGCTTTTGTGCAAGAACTTCCCGTTAGAACTGTCTGAGGCTCTTACTTGCTACGTCCGAAGGCATATTGCTCTGCTTGTCTACAGCGATCCCAAAAATGCCAGCAGTGCTTGCCGATCGTCGCTGTTAAGGTTGATAAAGCGGTTTTTAATCACTTCGGCTTCGCCACCGTGCCAGACGATGGCTTCGGTAAGAGTGCGAGCTCGACCATCGTGCAAATAACCGGTAGGTGTGCCAGCGGCAACGTATTTAGTGTAACCGATGCCCCATAACGCCGGGGTACGCCACATTTGCCCATTGGCCAGGCCTTCGACAAATTCATCAGCTAGGCCTTCCCCCATATCGTGTAATAGCATATCGGTATAAGGGCGAATGGTTTGGTTGCGGACTTCGGCAAACTTAGAGCGGGTACTGGTTTGTACCTCGTCCAGGTGGCAAGCGTTGCAGCGAATTTCTTTAAATACCTGTTCACCTTGTGCGATCTTTTCTGGCTCGATGTCGAGATAGGCAAGTGGTGATACACCCTGAGGAAAACCACTGCTCATACTGCGTTGGGCGGGTACTGCTAGTAACTGCAAGTAGTCCGTCATCAACTGCAAGGCATCATCTGGCAACCCTGCTTCAGTGCCGCTGGCGGCATCGCAGTACTGCGGTCCGGCTAAGCAGGTGCGGTTGGGATAAATTGAAGACGTCACCGACATGTCCAGTAAAGCCGCGTTTGCTACCTGATGACGCAGACTGACCTTGCCGGCTTTCCAGCCATAGCGGCCTAAACGCACATCGCCTGTCTCCGGGTCATAGGCATAATTGGCGGTTCCGAGGACACCATCAACATCCGGGGTATTGCGTACTCTATTTAAAATAGTTTCATCAGAGATGGCCTCCAGCAGTCCCATGCCGATTAACGGTTGTGCTGAACGCAGGGAGTAAGAGGCGGGTACAGGGCCTTCAAAGGCTATAACGGGCTCACGCAATTCCACCACAGTGCCATCGGCAAGGGTGATTTTACTGCTATTAAAGTCGCTAACATAAGCGGCATTACCCCAGTTTTCAGTGGCACCGGTGGTGGTCGAGCGAGCATTCATTTGTAAGCTTTGACCATAAATTGGATGAGGTAAATACTGACCGTTTGCCGGTTCGTCTTCCGCCCCTACGCGTACCACCATGGTGTCTAGCCGCTGGTTAACAACCACTGGAGCGACGCTACGGCCGTTGTTGATGTGACAACTGACACAGGTTGACTGGTTAAAATGTTGGCCTTGTAACCTGCGGCCGTCATCATTACGGTCGTTGCCGGTTTCGTTATGATCGCCGCTCCAGAGGTTGGTGTGTAACCAGCGCCGGCCTTCCATAAAACGCTGAATATTTTGCATGCCGATGGTGTTGTGAGGCTGCTGAAAGATAAAGCTCGAGTTATCGGCGTAATCGTATGACACCGATCCTAAACCACCTTGCAGAACGCGTTTAGGTAGTGGCTTGTTCATTAACCGTGGTTGTACACCGTACCAGGGGCGTAAGCCTTCGCCCATCACGTAAGTCAGCTCGTTAGTATAATAACGGACTGCGCCGTCGTCGCCGATTGCATCCATGGCTTCGCGAGTGGAGAAGAAAGAGCTGGTGAACTCGATGATGTCGCCTTTTTTTAATGGTCTGGCAGGAACATTGGTACCGTTGGGAACAAGTACTCCATCTGCGTTTGCACTGAGTTGGCTATGCGAGGGGTAGGTGTCAAACACTACGCTGCAGCCGTCGTTAGCGCCTATAATGTCGTTATATCCGCTATCTGGATTTAATAGTTTACCGTTGTCGGGTTTTGGGACTACCGGGCAAGGTGCCCCGTCGCTTAAGTAGGTTGAGTCGTCCAACAGATCGCCCGGACTCATCCAGCCAAAGCCGGTGACATTCGGGTCATCGAAGCGACGAACAAAGGCGTGTCCCCCACCTTTTTGCGCCTGCATGAAGTACTGGTTGACGATAATACGTGGCTCTTTAACGCCAGCGACGTTGCTGTTGTCGATAAACTCAACGCCCCAGGTGCGGTTTTTAAAGTAATTAGCAACAAAATTTAAGTGTGCCCCTGGCCCTTTATCAACTGCGTTTCCCTGGCCGTCGATAGTATCGTTGCTACCGAAACCATATTCGTTCCACTCTTCACCACGTTCCCGCGCGTGACGCGACCTGCCGACCATACCAAAACGGGTTACTAAGGTGCCATCGGCTAAAGTGAAGCTTATGCTCTCAACTGGTTTAGCCGGCGCAGGCAAGGGCGTACGGCTATTGCCGTCCAACGGATAGGCTACGTAAGAGGTTTCTAGTGTTGGCATGGAGTTATCGCGGCCGGGGCTTTTAAATTCGGCCTCAAATAGCGAGTAACCGTACTGAGTGTGTCGTCGCACACCTTGCAAACGAATGTAGCGAACATGCGCGTTGAGATTGTAAAAAGCTTCTGTATTGCCTTTACCGGCAGTGATATAACGTAACTGATACCAGTCTTTTGCGTCGTCAGAAACATAGATAGCGTATTCGTCAGCGTATGCGTTTTCCCAATAAAGTTTCATATAACCGATAGCGGTTTTTGAGCCAAAGTCGAATTGTATCCACGCATCATCGGGATCACTGATATTCTCTCCCCAGGCACTTTCCCAGCGACTATTAAAGTCCCCGTCAACGGCTTTATCGGCTGTATTATTGTTGTTCTCGTCACCGGATGAACTTGCAACAACCCCGACAATGGTCTCTGCCAGCTGGCTTTTGTCATAACTATCCGCTAGACGGAGCGTGTCTGGAGGGGCCGGTAAGATGGGCGCGTCCGGCGAAGGCAGTGGGCTGATGTCGGTATTTGGCGCTGGTTCAAAATCTGGTTCGGGTAAGTCTTCGGTGGGTGGCGAAACGGGATCAGGCTCGGCAGGAGTACCGCTAGTTGGCGGGGGGCTGCTATTGTCGCTTGAGCTGTCTCCGCCGCAGGCTGAAAGTGTTAATACCAATAGCGGAATGAGTAACCAGTGCGCAGCCATGCCTTTCTCCGTTAAAAAATATGAATATTTTCATCTTATAAAGCGACATAAATTAATGTAGCACTGCTTAAAACATATACAAGAGATACTTGTTAGATAGCGAAAAGAAACAAATCAGCGCTAATTTTCGCCGGAGTAGATGAGCGTTGACTAGATTTGACTTAGCAACAGCCACACCCGGAATAAGGTCCAGTTATTTAGGTGGTTAACCGCGAACCATGAGCAGAGCGCATAACGGCTGATTAATATAATAATTTGCGCGTCCGATGCGTTGTTTTTGCAAAAAACCGTGCTCGACGAGTTGCTCTAGGTATTTAGTCGCCGTAATGCGAGTAACCCCAAGTTCATCAATGACAAATTCGATTTTGGTGTAGGGGTGGTGAAACATATTGTTGAGCAGATCTTGCCGGTAGATCTTAGGCAACTGATCTCGCATGCGGTGTTTTACGTCTGTCATCAACACCTTCATTTCTGAAATTAATGCGATTGTGTTTTTAGCTGTATCAATTACACCGTCTAGAATATAAAGAAGCCAGGGCTCCCAGTTTCCCGTTTCTCGCACACTTTGGAGTTGCTGGTAGTAGTCTGCTTTATGCTGTGTGATGAAGCGGCTCAGATAAAGCACCGGAAGATTAAGTAAATCCTTTGCTACTAGATACAAAATATTGACGATACGACCTGTCCGGCCATTGCCATCGTAAAACGGATGAATACTCTCGAATTGATGGTGGATAATTGCCATTTTTACCAGTGGATCGGCATCGCAGAGCTCGTCGTCATTAATGTATTGAACAAGGTTGTCCATCAACGAGGAGATTTCATCAGCTTGTTGTGGTGGTGTGTAAACTATTTTGCCAGTGTTTACATTTTTGAGTTCGGTTCCTGGTAAACGACGCAATCCTGCGTTGTTATGCTCAAGATGCTGTTGTACGACCAGAATATCATGCAAACGAATAGTCTTTGTTTTTCGCACGGTTGCGAAAGCTTGTTTCAAAGCAATAGCGCAATCCTGAACTTCTTTAGTGGCAGGATTAACCAGCGCATCCTCAAACAGGTTCGCTTTATAGAGTTCGTCATGAGTGGTTACAATGTTTTCAACTTCAGAGCTATCTTTTGCTTCTTGAAGTGAGAGCGTATTAATAAGAATTGCTTCATTGGGAATACTGGCCGCAATACCTTTAAGTTCAGCCAGAAAACGATGGGCTTCTGCTGTTCTTTTGAGCACTGTTCGTGTTTCCCATTGCTCAATGTTTTCCAACGGAAGAAATGGTGGCGAAGCTGGCATATAGATTTTTGCCTTTTCTGTGTATTTGAGTCGGAATATATATAAATAATCGAAAATATTATGCATGAAAGGCTAATTATGTATAGAAAGTGGGGTTTTCTATACATAATAAATGTCGATTTTGGCGATTAGATTGCTTCTATCCACAGCTTGAATAAAAAGGGTTTGTTGATGCGAAAAACAGACAAAAAACTTGAACGTGAGATAATCCGCGAACTGACTCAAATGTGCGAAGTCGCAAAGTTTGATCATGAGGGCTTTATCTGGCTGACTCATGAAGTGAACTACCAGCGCTTTCCGTAAAGCTTAAAGGTGACACTTGTGTTTAATGAAAGCGTAAGCGAAGAGGTTTTGCTGGCGGAGTTTCAGGCACTGATCCCAAAAGTGCAGTTAGCACTTGAACCGGTAATAGGTGAGTCCTTGCCCGCAGCGCAAATTGAGGCTTGCCGGGAACATAGACTGCAATAAGCCGCTACCTGCCTTAACAATTCCCCCTGCGGTCGTGCCTGCGTTGACATACTGTGCTACAACAGATATTAAGTTTATAAACCTGACAGGAGAGAACACATGTTTGAATATAAAAAGATAGCGCTGGCGGTCTCGCTAGTGTTAATGACAACGGCCTGCTCTGACGCTTCCAAAGAAGAAGCGACGACGGCAACTGCTGAGTCGAAAACAGCGACGACTGAAAACGCTACTCAGAATGCGGAGCAAACCGAATCGGAAAAGGCGAATAAGCTGTTTGAAGATATTTTCATGAAAACGGTCATGCGCAGCCCAATGTATCAGTCTTACCTTGGTATTAAAGATGACCAGGATAAATGGGACGATATTTCTGAAGAGCAGGCTCAGGAAGACCTGGCGTTTAAAAAAGAGCAGCTTGAGCGGGTAATGGCAATTGATGAGTCGAAGCTTAATGAGCAGACCAGAGTGAGCTGGCTACTGATGAAGCAGAAGTTGGAGCAGGAGATAGCTGACTTTAAATGGCGTCACTATAACTACCCGGTTAACCAAATGTTCGGTATGCACTCGAGCGTTGCGTCGTTATTAATTAATCAGCACGGTATTAGCGAAGTGGACGACGCAGAAGATTATATTGCGCGTCTTAATGGCCTGCCTGAGTTATTTGAGCAGTTGGCTGAGAATCTCGAGCTGCGTGCTGAAAAAGGCATTATCGCACCTAAGTTCGTTTACCCTTATGTAATTAGCGACAGCAGAAATATTATTAGCGGTGCGCCGTTTGACGATGGCGAACCAAGTGCACTGTGGGCGGACTTTACCAAGAAGCTGGAAAGCCTGGATATTGACGACAGTCAGCGTGACGCTCTGCTGGATTCTGCGAAAAAAGCGATGCTGGAGTCGGTAAAACCTGCCTATGAAGGCTTAATCACCTCAGTGGAGGGCATTGCGGAGCAAGCGAACACGAAAGATGGTGTCTGGAAATTTCCTGACGGTGAAGCGTTCTACAATAACGCACTACAACGCACTACTACCACAGATTTAACCGCAGAAGAAATTCATCAAATTGGTCTGGACGAAGTAGAGCGTATCCACGAAGAAATGCGCGGCATAATGAAAGAAGTTGGCTTTGACGGTACGCTTCAGGAGTTCTTTGTGCACATGCGCAACAGTGATGACTTTACTTACCCAAGCACCGAAGACGGCCGCAAACGCTATTTGGATGAAGCTACAGCTATTATTAACAATATGCGTGGACGTCTTGACGAACTGTTTCTGAACAAGCCAAAAGCTGATTTAACGGTAAAAGCGGTAGAGCCTTTCCGCGAGAAATCTGCGGGTAAAGCTTTCTATCAGCAACCGTCAATGGACGGTTCACGTCCGGGAATTTACTACGCCAACCTTTATGACATGGCCTCCATGCCGACCTATCAGATGGAAGCTTTGGCTTATCACGAGGGTATTCCGGGTCACCATATGCAAATTGCGATGGCGCAGGAACTGGAAGGTATTCCTAGCTTCAGAAAGTATGGCCGTTACACTGCGTACACTGAGGGTTGGGGGCTTTACACCGAGAAACTTCCAAAAGAGATTGGTCTGTATGAAGACCCATACTCCGACTTCGGTCGCTTAGCTATGGAATTGTGGCGTGCAGTGCGTTTGGTTGTTGATACCGGTATCCATGATAAAAAATGGACTCGTGAAGAGGGTATCGATTTCTACGTAAACAATACACCGAACGCTAAAGCCGATGCCGTGAAAATGGTTGAGCGTCATATTGTTATGCCAAGTCAGGCAACAGCCTATAAAATTGGTATGAACAAAATTCTGGAATTGCGTGAGAAAGCGAAATCAGAGCTTGGTGATAAGTTTGATATTCGTGAGTTCCATGATGTTGTGCTGGGTAGTGGCCCAGTTCCACTTAATATCCTGGAGCAATTCGTTAACGATTACATTAGTGAAACGAAAAGTTCTTAGACGTTTTCTCTAAATACAGCGCATCATCGCACTTACTCTAAGGTGATGCGCTACTTCCATTCGCTATTCACTCAGTCGATTTCCGCCATCGCGTTTGGCCTGATACATCGCCTGATCGGCGCGGTTGATTAAAGCATCGACAGTGTCGCCATGTTTAGGCCACAGAGCCATTCCCATACTGGCGGTAATAACCTCTTCTCCATGCGGAAGCATTAATGGTGCCTGCATTGCCTGACGAATTTTGTCAGCAACGGCCCGCACTACATCGACTCCTTCCTCCGTCGTCGGAACTGCATCAATAAGTACCACAAACTCATCGCCACCTAAGCGCGCTACTGTGTCGGTTGCACGAACTGAAGCCGCAATCCGCTTCGCAACGCCCTTCAGTAACTGGTCACCGGTTGCGTGCCCATGGGCGTCATTAACAACTTTGAATTTATCGAGATCTAAATACAACAGACCCAGGCCGCCGCCATCGCGTTCTGCTCGTGTTTGCGATGTACGAACCCGGTCATAAAATAGTGCGCGGTTGGGCAACTGGGTTAATGGATCGGTTAGTGCCATATGTTCTAAGCGTGCTATTAAAGCTTCACGTTCTGCTTCAAGTTGTTTCTGCTCGGATATATCGCGGGCAACGCCAACCCGCATCTGGTCTCGTTCAGACCAGCGCGCCGACCACAGCAAATAGACTATAGAACCGTCTTTACGTATGTATCGGTTCTCGAAGTGAACAACCTCGTTACCTGAGTTGACTTGTTGAGCCACGGCCATTGTTGTCTGATGGTCGTCGGGGTGCATAAAGTCAAACATTGAATGACCGATCATTTCTTCAGGGGCATAACCAAAAACACGGGCCGCACCCGGGCTCAGATAACTGAACTGATGCTGCTTATTAACAACGCAAATCGCATCTAATAGCAAATCCATGTATTCGGCAAGATCGGCGAACGCGGTTTTATTCATTGAAAATATAGGACCCGGCTGGTGTAAATATGAATACGGACATGGTTGCGCATAAGCAAAACCATTGTCCACTGTTTTAAGCAGGTTTTACCTGTGCGACTAATACGCAATTTTGTGTTTGTAGGTTCAGTATACACATTCCAATATTTACAAAACCGCGCTAGCACAGAAAAAAAGCGGATAAAAACCTTTATCAAGCTAAAGCTGACGGAAGAAATACGGTTGTCGCTAGTTTTGACGACGTTGCCTTCGACAGCGTTCAGAGCAGTATTTAACTTCTTCCCAACAGTCCTTCCATTTTTTACGCCAGATAAAGGGGCGTTGGCAAACCGGACATAGCTTACCGGGCAGGTGTGGTTTTTGGTGTGTCAACGAGTGTGCATCCATTTGAACCAACGCGGCACCTGCGATTGGTATTGTAGGTACTCATCACCATAAAGCTCCTGAAGCGCCTGTTCTTCTTTTGATGCTTGTAGTCTTATCATCGCCACACCTGTAGCCAGACAGACCAGTGTAAACAAACTGGGTAGTGCTAAAAAGAGACCAAGCTGTCCCAGCATAATGGCTAAAAACATGGGGTTACGTGAGCGAGAGAAAGGACCTCTGGTCAGTAAATTACGATTTTTATCGTTATCGATACCTGAGCGCCAGTCTTGTCTCATGTAGGCGTGGTTATAACTTACTAACCCCAGAGATGCCAGCATAGTGACCATGCCAATAGAAAGCAGCCACGGGTTATAAAGCGGTGTAATCACACCAAGCCAGGGGTCTATTGGAAAAAAGACCCGGGCAATACAAACTATTAAAATAGCTCCGCGGAAAAGGTTAAAAACCTGTCTTACCCACCAGGTGACACTGCCTTTCTTTCCATATTGTATATGGCTCTGTGCGGTACGGCTGGATAAACCAATGGCAGTACTGGCGTAATGAACCGCAATAAATAGAAAGTACAGGGCTAAAAAGTGACGGCTAATCAGGTCTATATCAAACAAAAAACTCTCCGTTTAATTGGTCTGCTTAATGTTTTCCATTTTACGGCTCCTTAAAGATATTGAAAGAGTTGAGTGAAATCTCCACTTCTGTGCTATTGATTAAGGATGGAATTGAAAGCAGGATTCGTATTATGCAATTTAAAGTTTATTATGGTTTGGTTTTTACCCTGGCGGCTTTAATGGCTGGGTGTGCATCACCGTCATCTTCGGTACTTATTGGTGATGCTCGTCCTGAAATTCCGGTTGAGCAGGTAAAAGTCTATTTAGAAAAGCCAGCGAACTATGAGGAAATAGCTTTAATTGAAGCAACCAGCGACTCTTCATGGAGCTTTGGTGAGCAGGCGAAAATGGATGCTGTATTAAAGCGCCTGAAACAGGAAGCTGCAAAAGTTGGGGCGAATGGAATTTTGCTTCAAAAAACGGGTGAAAAAGAAGGTAACTCTGTTTATGTCGGTACTGGTGCCGGGAAATACTCTGGTAATTTGGGCTTAGGAGTCAGTGTGGGTAAGGCTTTTGGGTTGACTGATAAAACCGGAGAAGGCATTGCTATTTATGTAAAACCTGAAGACGAGAAAGCCGTTAAGCCGGAACAAAACAATTAAGTCCGGCATCGGCTCGGTTAGCTAACTGCGAGACAACGTCTTAATTAAGTGCCAGCCAAATTGGGTTTTGACCGGGCCATGGACTTCAAGAGTGGGCTTACCGAACACCACTTTGTCAAAAGCCGGTACCATTTGTCCCCGGTTAAACTCGCCTAAGTCACCACCTTTTTTACCCGAGGGGCAAAGTGAGTGCTTACGTGCAAGCTCGGCAAACTTTGCACCTTTGGTCAGTTGCTCTTTTAGTTTTTCGGCTTCATCTTTAGTTTCCACTAAAATATGTAATGCGTGTGCTCTTGCCATTTTTACCCCCGGAGTTTATATCGGTTTTATTCAGGGACTTCAGTCGAGTTCCAGTTAACAGCCTGCCAGCGACCGTCCCGTTCAATAAGAACGCCGGTATTGTAATAGTATTTTGTCACTTTTCCTTCTTCTTCGGCGGTTAGTGTGAAATTAAAAACCACCGTGTCACCAAATTGTTTTACTTCGATATCTTCGGCGCCATACCAGACCTCTACCTCTTCAGGGTCTTTGGCTTTCGCTTTCTGCATGCCGGACATAAGATGTTCTTTATCGAAGCGATTACCGCTGGAGCTGGTGTAAGTTAACTCATCTGCCCAGAAACGATCGTGAGCTTGAGGGTCGTTAATGCTGGCGCCATAAAGAAAGCCTTCAACAGCTTTCGTTGTAGCCTCTTCTACGCTCTCTTGCGCTAAAACCGCACTGCTGAATAGCAAAGTTAAAACTATAATTAAGTATCGCATGGTTATTCTTCCTTTAAGTTATACTTTTATTTTCTGTATGCTGTCAGCATATGGCAAGCTTTCATAAGCGGCAAATAGGTTTACATATGCTTACTAAACAGACCGAAGTTCAGTTAAAGTCCAAAACACGAGGGTTTCATCTTATTACCCATGAAGTTGAGCATGCTTTATCGCAACTCGGCTCGGTTAAAGCAGGGCTGTTACACGTATTTATAAAACATACATCGGCGTCACTCACTATCAATGAAAACGCTGATCCAACAGTACGGCAGGATTTTGAAAGCCATTTTAATGAAATGGTGCCGGAGAATGCTCCCTATTACAGGCATACATTTGAAGGTCCTGATGACATGCCCGCGCATTTAAAGTCCAGTATTTTAGGCAGTAGTCTAACGGTTCCGGTTATCGATGGGCGCTTGAATATGGGAACATGGCAGGGCATTTATCTATGCGAGCATAGGGATCATGGTAGTGCCCGCACTCTAGTTTTGACATTGCAGGGTGAGTGAGGGGTAGCGAGTACTCACTTAGCCAAACCTGGCAATAAGAAAAATAAGAACTAAAGCAGCAACCACCCCGACAATGGTAAAAATGCCGTGTTTGTAGATACGCTGATCTTTCTGTTCTGTCGTCATGTCTTTTCTCTATGCTGATAATTTACGCATTGCCCATAAACCAATAACGGGGCCGGGCAGTAAAAGCCAGGTTACCCATTCATTATGTATAGACCACAAATTGCTGGTTAGCCATATTGCCGGTAGCGTTAAAGAAAAGCCAATGGCATTCATTATAGCCAGTGCCGAGCCAATATTCTCCTTTGGCGCAAACTGGGCGGCTAGTGCCGAAAATTGTGGGGAGTCGGCGATAACAGTCAGTCCCCACAATAGTAACAAACCGAAAATTAACCCTGCAGGAAGCCCTGTCATTAAAGGGTATAGTAAGCAAATTGCGCCGGAACTGAATAAAGCCAGTCGGGCAACGCGTAAACCACCTATTTTTTTACTCATGATACCGCCGCCAATGCAGCCCAGGCTACCAATAGCAATAATGCTAAAGGCCAGCCAGGGCACCGCGGCTAACGGCAAGTTGAGAGTCGCTAATGGGTGCAATACCAACAATGGTGTCAGCATCCAAAACGCGTAGAGTTCCCAGGCATGACCAAAGTAGCCTATTGCTATGGCACGAAATTTAGGTTGGGTTAGTGCGCGTAATCCGGAGCGTAAAGTGTTGGATGTCGCTACGCTAGGTAAATGAGGTCCACTACCAAGCCAGCCCACTAATAAACCGCCAAGCAATGCCAGTATTGACGAAGTTAAAAGAGGAATTTCCCAGGAAAAGTCCAGAGTTATGCCGCGCATAAGATGTGGCAGTGCTGTTCCGAGAGTTAGCATGGCTAATAACCAGGAGAGGGCACTACCAGCGTAGCGTGGAACCCAGGATATCACCAGTTTCATTCCCATTGGGTAAATTCCGGCTAGGCAAAGTCCAGTTAAGAAGCGTAATAGCCAGCCGAGAGTTGAGTGATCAATTGCAACAATAAATAGGGCATTAACCAGGGCACCGGCAATGCTCGAGAGTAAGAATATCTGACTGGCTCGGTAACGATCAGCAAGACCTGTTAATGCCAGCGTTAGAGTTCCGATAATAAAGCCCAGCTGCACAGCCAGGGTATAAGCGCCTAAGTCTGCTTCGTTAAGGTGATGCTCTGCCGATAAAGGAAGCCAGACACCGTTAATGCTGAACCACAAGGACGTGCCCAGTAATTGAGAGAGAATAATCAAGGGTAAAGCGAGTTGCTGGTGCAGTTTGGTATTGCTTAGCATGGCGCCTTTAGTTGCATCTTTTAGGAGGTTATTTTTTATTGGCCTTACATTACCTTAGTTAGCGAACTAACGCGACGTCAGGTTTTCTTCTGTGCTAATTTACGTTGGAAACCCATTGTTAAAACAAATAGCGATGTTAAAGAAAGCTGAAATCAACGAGTTAAAAGTGGCGCTAACCTGGCCTGAGAATGCCGCCGAGTTCCGGCTGTGGTTTGGCGATAAAGTTCGGTATGGCAGTCCGGCAGAGGCCATCTGGCAGCAGATTAAAGGCAACGAGCGCGGGGCTTTCGGGTTTTATCAGGAAGGTGAACTGGTCGGTTTTGCTCAGGCTTATGAAAAAGTCGAGAACGGTATTCACATAGCCTGCCTTATTGTTAACCCGAAAGTGAGAGGCAAAGGACTGGGCCGGTTGTTTGTAAAAGCCTTACTGGGAAATGCCTGGGCGCAGCAGCAAACGCGGTTTATTACGTTGAATGTATACCCCGAAAATACGCCAGCGCGGTCACTCTATAAAGACCTGGGGTTTCACGTGGTGGGTGAGAATAACGGTATGGTTGCTATGCGGCTGGAGAAAGAATAATTCAAAAGGCTTTGCTCTGTATTTAAGATAAACTAGCCGTTATTGATTGCCATTAAATTCGTGTATACGGGCTTCCCATGACAGAAAATGAATTACATCGACGCCGCTTAATTTCGGCAAAGCAGTCTGAAGAATCTATCGCAAAAATAGAAGGACAAAGTTCGTATAAGCTGGCATTTGCCGATCATGATTTTTTACTGCAGTACGATTTGCGTGCGGTACGTTTGCAACTGGAATATTTAAAGCCTCAGTTAACTCTGGAAAAGCATCAAATAGACGCAACCATTGTTGTCTTCGGTAGTGCACGATTTTTATCCCCCGAACAGGCGCAACATGATGCTCGCATGGCCGAGCAGGCATTAGCAGAAGAACCGGAAAACGACAGCTTAAAGGGTAACTTAAAGCGTGCTCAGCGGGCATTAAAAAATAGTGCTTATTATCAGCAGGCAATGGAATTTGCCCGTATAGCGACCGAACACAACCTTCGTCACAACGATGAAAACCTGATGATTGTCAGTGGCGGTGGTCCCGGCATAATGGAAGCTGCGAACCGGGGTGCGATGGAAGCCGGAGGTGAAAGTATTGGACTGAATATTGTGCTGCCTCATGAGCAACGACCAAACCCATACATAACCCCGGAATACTGCTTCCAGTTTCATTATTTTGCTATTCGTAAAATGCACTTCCTGCAACGAGCCCGTGCGTTAGTTGCTTTTCCCGGTGGCTTTGGAACACTCGACGAGTTATTCGAAACCTTAACTCTGGTACAAACCAGAAAATCCGAGCCGGTACCTATCGTTTTGGTGGGTTCCGAATTCTGGCGTCGGGCAATTGATTTTGATTTGCTGGTCGAAGAAGGCACTATTGCAGAATACGACTTAGATTTGTTCCAGATTGTGGATAGTGCAGAAGACGCGTGGCAGGCTATTTGTCATTGCTATGACTTAAAGAACGGGAGCAAAGGTTAACCTGCTCCCGTTGTGGTTGGTTTTATTAAACCATAGGTTTGGTGCTCTTGCCGCTTTCGCCTGTTCGGCGCCACAAGCTGGTAATACGCGCAGAACGAACGATAAGCCAGGTCATAGCAAATAAGCCAAGTCCTAAACCAAGCGCTAGCCAGCGGTTGTATATCGTTGCTGAATAAACGCCACCATTCCCGACCGGAACCACTTCTTGCGGCATCAACGGGAGACCATATCGAGTGGCCATATCTTTAATGCCTATGAAATGGATACCTGGAATGTCTTCTTGTAAGAAGTAACCCATTACGGTATCTACCGCAAAGGCGCGAGCCGGAGCGTCTTCCTGTAAGCCGGATTTAAACATATCGTCAATTCCCGGAGGGCCAACGATAGTTGCGCCTCCACCGACGTTAATAAACGCCTTGTACTGGCGATCAGCCGAGTATTCGCGGAATATCGCGATACGATCAGCAACTGCCTCCTGATAGCTGGCTGGGTCAATAAAGTTGATTCCTGACCGTTCGATAGTGTTGCGTATTGAGGTGATGCCTTCTTCGGCAATACCGATACCGCGGTCTTCAATGCCACCGATAGAAGCATAAACGGGTTTCGAACTTAGTACGCCAGCTTCGCGAAGCTCACGTTCCATATCAAGCCACAGGAAGTTAGGCACGTTTCCGCCCCACTGTGATGACGACGCCGATGCGATAATAACCGCTTCAGCCCCCATAGCTTCAATGGCTGAGTACACCGCAAGGTTCAGTGCCGGGAATGAGCCTGATACGGTAACTGCAACCAAGTCTCCTTCCTGCACGCCAGCGTCAGCCATTAACTTTACTGCGACAGCTGCCCAGTTTGGATTAACCGTTGTTTGCTTCGACTCTCGACCACCATGGTTAGTGGTCACAATACTGTTTTCCAGGCCAACCAGACCAGAGCGCTGGGGGTCGAATTCCGGGTTAATTGGCGCCAGTTTCGCACGCAGAGGTTTAAGCACCTGCATACCTTCGCGCATTATTTTTGACGCGTTAACCATGGTTGCGTAGTTGTCATCAACAACGGGATCACGCTGCTTAACATTCTCAGCAGCAACCATAACGATAACTGACAGCACGATAAGAAAAAGAAGTCCCCAGGTTGGTACACCCGACGAACGCCAATAAATCTTTGTAAAACTACTCATGATTCGTCCTCCTGTTACCAGCCTGGCATCTGAAATGCTTGGCTTGCTTCGTACATTTGTAATGATTCCGGCATAATAATGATAAGCGCAAGACGGACTAGTACCGCCGTTACCGCAAGTCCGCATAAGGTCTGCAGTACGCCTTGCCGGTCAAACCAAATGGCAATAAGCCCGGGAATAATGTAACCAATGATGCTGCTTTCCATAATTGACATCATAAAGCTCGATTCAAGCGTGGCTATTTGAGCCTGAGCATCATCACCGCCTGCAATCATTTGTAAATCTACCCAGTTAACGATGTTGCCAAGGAATAAATCCATCAGGCCAGCAATGAGATAACCGGTAAGAATCATAATAATGGTTTGGCGACGACCATAGATAATAGCGAAGCTAGCGATAATTCTGACAATGAGATAGGTGATTAGCGCAGCAATAAGTGTGATAGCTAAGCTTAGAGGGTCTGTCAGCTGTAATGCAACGTAACCTGGTACAACTAAGCCGCCAGCGGCCAGACCTAAGGTTTGAGTCAATAACAAGGTGAAAAATAGACCAACCCCAATGGCGACGGCAAGAATGTTTAATGCAATCATAGATCTTCCTCCTTAATTGCCCGGTTCTGGAAGAAACGAGCAACTTCTTCGCCACCACCGTGAATATTGCACATACCGACAACTAATGCGCTACTGCCGGACTCTTCTAAAATTGTTTCAGTAATTTCGGTCATATGAGCGTTTTCCATGACTAATAGTTTTTCTGGATCGAGGCCATATTTGACGGCATTTCGAACAAAAATAAATGTACCTGAACCCATCAGCAGATATTTATCCGCGTGACTCCATTTGACGATGTCTTCGGCCATTTGCTGAGAGCGGTGCGGACGGTCAGCCCGGCAGTTGATTAAAACAATTTTGCGGCGACCTTCTCCATGTTTCTCCAGCATATTCTCCCAAATGCGTCCTGTAGACTCAGGGTCATTGGCTGCAAAGGCGTTGACGAATACAATTTCGCGCTTGAAGTAGTTAACGTGAAGAACCTGCATGGCACCCGCTTCCGGCTCTAATGCAACCATTCCATCCAGAGCTTTCTCCCGGTCAACACCAAGGTGCTGGCAGACATTCAGAGCTAAAGCAACATTTTCGGCGTGCTCTGCGTAACGGAAACGCTTCATGGTGTCATCGGTAATAGCGTTAACTTCGTCCTCGGTTACGCCATGCAGTTCACTTTTACGGTCTTTGCATGAATATTTGAATACATCGAGTAAGTCGCGTTCGGCGGTGAATAAGTCGCCTTTAAGTGGAGTGCTGCCTGCCAGTGCTAGGGCTACGTCGTTTTCACCCGGGCCCATAACATCTAAATGGTCGGCACGGGCATTGGTAATAACACCAACGGTTGAGCGAACCATTCGCAATTCACTCAAAGACTGATACTGTGGCTGCAGTGCCATACACTCTATAACCACAATTTCAGGCTTTAACGCGGCCATTCTTTTTAGCGTACGCATTTGCTCAATAATATTTGCACCGCTTATTCGGTAAATAGGAAATTCGCGACCATCCGGGTCAGTAATAGCTGCTGCAGAACCAGTTGTTTTAGCACAAATACGTTTGCCACCACTGCGTAACCCCGCCGCAATTAGCCGGGTGACGCTGGTTTTACCCCGAGTACCATTTACATGGACTCGAACGGGAATTTTACGGACAAGTGCCCAATGGCGAACGGCCTCAAAAACGCCGGCTATGACCAGAACAACCCACAGTGCAGCTACGATAGCGAGCATGCTGGGTATTTCCACGGGAATCCTCCTGAATTAATTCGTTTAAAACGGGACTATAATTACAGACTATCCCTTAATAGTGCTATTGTTTTTAGGGATCTTTACAAAAGGGTAATCCAGAATGCTTAAAACACGAACAACAGAAATAAAGTGGGGCGTTATTTTTATTATAGCCAGTATGTTGTGGGTATTAATAGCAAGGCTAGTTGGTCTTCATGACAATTACATTGCTTACCATTCAACTTACTCGAACTTCTTTGCACTTATTGCTATCGCCATTTACGTATTAGCACTTAGAGAAAAACGGGAAAAAGATCTTAATGGATCAATGACCTGGAAGCAGGGGTTTATTAGTGGTCTGATTATAGCCATTGTGGTGGCGGTTTTAACGCCAATTAGCCAGTGGATAACGCACGTTATTATTTCACCGAATTATTTTGAAAACGTTAGTAACTTTGCTGTTAATGAAGGTGGAATGGACGCTGAGCAAGCAGAAGTTTATTTTACTTTAGGTAGCTATATTATTCAGTCAATGCTTTTTGCCCTTGTTGTCGGCACCATCACGGCAGCAATAGTCGCGATATTTATGAAAACACCGCAACTTGACGATAATTAATTCGCTTTTAAGATTGGCCGGAGCACTTCAGCCCGGCCATCAATTTCGGTGAGCAGCTCTAAATTGAGTAATTCTGCCAGCATTGGGTATATATGGATATTCTCAAAACGCTCAATTTGCTGGCCACGATGAAAACCGCTTCCGGCTGCAACAAAAAAGCCGTCCATATCGCGGGTGCCGTAATACCCGTGAGTGCCGCCGTCTGACCACTGATCACGCGGCCGTGTAGCGAAGCTGGTAGGAGCATCCGTTGCTAAAACAATGGAAGGGACCCGCGGGCTGTTAACGAAGTGTCGTTGCGCCAAGGCTTCTTCCGATTCTGTATAAAAGGAGGCGTCAGCCACTTGGTTCAGGCGTTGTCGGAGTGACTCTACTTGCTTGTCCGAAGTCTCCTCATTTTGGTAAATGAGCAGTCGAGTTTGTGCATTTACAACGTTAAAAAGCTCTTCATCAATATTCAGCTCATTAACATCAATCATCTTGTTGGCCTTTATCGGCGCCATGCCGTGGTCAGAAACCAAAACCAGATTAACCGGCGCATCCACTTCTGTTTGCATTCGTTGCCATAACTCGCCAATAAGCTTGTCAACGTGCTGAACTGCACCTTTCACTTGTTTAGCGTCCGGGCCAAAACGGTGGCCCATGGTGTCAACGACAGAAAAATAGCCAGTAACCAGTCTTGGACGTGCTTTCTCCGGTAACTTTAACCATTCAATAATTTGGTCTACCCGTTGGCGGTTAGGAACCGGTGTACTGTAATGATAAAAGTAACTGGGCGTCCGGCCGTTGATGCGGGCATCGGACTCAGGCCAGAAAAAGGTCGCCGCTTTTACGCCCTGAAATTCGGCAAGGTTCCACAGAGGTAAAGCGGTAATCCAGCTACTGTCCTCTAAGCCGTCGCCCATGCTGTACTTTTGCTGGCGCTCGGTATCGTAAAAATTATTATCGACCAGGCCGTGATTAGTGGGGTAACGACCGGTGATAATAGACAGATGATTTGGAAAAGTCTTTGACGGATAAACGGGAATAAGGCCTTCACTACGCACTCCATTTTTAGCTAACTCTGCAATATTTTTGGCGTCATGTTTTTCAATATAATCGTGACGAAAACCATCAATTGAAATAAGCACCACAGTTTGTTCGTTACTTTTTCCGAAAGTAAATGAGGAAAAAAGAACAAGGCAGACAGCTAAAAGCGTTTTCATAGTAAATTCCGGTATCCGATTTTAGACCTTTTTAACAAATTCAGATTTCAGTTTCATTGCACCGATACCATCAATCTTACAGTCGATGTCATGGTCACCATCAATTAAGCGGATATTTTTAACTTTGGTACCGACTTTAACCACCGATGATGAACCTTTAATTTTAAGATCTTTAATGACAGTGACAGTATCGCCGTCTTCCAGTGGTGCACCGTTGGCATCGCGAAAAGTGGGCGCATCGTCAGTTGTTTCCGGCTCGTTTTCAGACCATTCGTGCCCGCATTCAGCACAAACTAATAAGGTACCATCGTGGTAGGTGAAGCTTGATTTACACTCAGGGCAGGCTGGGAAGTCGCTCATGTCAGATCCTTTTGAGGAGATGAAAGCGTGCGATTATAGCCTGTCAGAGCTGTCGGCGCACTAGACAAAAATGAGTACGACCAGTGTCGTGACAACGGCGAGCAGAACATTCAGCACCACCCCCTCTTTCGCCATGGCTTTTATGGTGACTCGATTAGAGGCAAAAACAATAGAGTTTGGAGGTGTGGCAACCGGCATGCAAAAGGCACAACTGCAGGCAATAACCGCCGGTATCATGAGTAACTCGATAGGTAACTCAAGTGCCGTTGCTGTGGCTGCCAGAATGGGCATCAGTAAGGTGGCAGTTGCGGTATTGGAAGTGAATTCTGTAACAAAAGACACGGTCAGTGTTAACACAAAAATGAGTAACCATAACGGCAGCACACCCAATGCAGTAAGCGACTGACCAATAAGGTCGCCAAGCCCACTTTCCATAACGCCGCGGGCTAAGCAAATACCACCGGCAAACAGCAATAAAATGCCCCAGGGAATATCTTTTGCTAATGGCCAGTTTAATAGCTTTTCGTGTTTTACTTTTCCGGTTGGGATAACGAACATGGCAACCACACCGGCTAGTGCAACGGTCGCGTCATTGAGGCTGCCAATACCCAGTAAGCCTGTCCAGCCGCCAAAGGGAGCGGTACGTGTTATCCACAAAATGACGACAGCACCGAAAACCATCAGCACGCGCTTTTCATAGGTTGTCATTTCACTGGTGGTTGGTAACTCAAGTGGCTTTGACAATTTGACGTTACGCGTTAACCAAAGTGCGATAACAGGTAACCCCAGCAGAACCATGGGTAAACCAATGCCCAGCCAACGGGTAAAACTGAACTCCGCGCCGGTAATATTCTGGTAAATAGACGCAAAAATCAGATTCGGCGGCGTTCCTACTAAAGTAGCTATGCCGCCAAGCGAACCTGCGTAGGCCAGACCTAACAGCAGAGCCCGTTGGAAATTCTCGTCGTCGCTGGCATCGGCCAGAGCTAAAGCAACGGGTAAAAGTGCTAAAACACTCGCTGTGTTCGATATCCACATGGACAGAAATGCCGTTGCGGCCATAAAGGAAATAACCACTTTGCGACCATTGTCAGCACCAATGCGGGCAACCAAAGACAGGGCCATACGTTTATGGACACCACTGGCTTCAACGGCTTTGGCAAGCATAAAGGCGCCCATAAACAACAAAATAATATTGTCGCCTAAAGCGCTGGCAGCGGTTTGTGTATCAATAACCCCAAAAGCAGGAAGCAATACAAAAGGCAGTAATGAGGTGACAGGTAAAGGAATACACTCGGTTACCCACCACCAGGCCACCCAGATCACGGTGCTTAAGGTTAGCGCTGCGGGTAATGGCATGGCTGCAAGTTGTGTTGTGAGCAATACAATAAGGGCGGTTATGGGCCCCAGTGCTAAATGTTTCATTAAAGTCTTGTCACATCCATTTCATCTTTTACCCTGTAAGATAATAGAGAAATGACTGAATCAGCAACGAAAGATTAAAGGGGATAGCATGAATCAGCAGTTGGTTCGTTCCACCTCGCTGGCGGGCGCCATTGTCTTGGGGTTGGGTTCCATTTTAGGCACGGGTGCCTTCGTTAGTGTTGGTATAGGTGCTGATATTGCCGGCGGTGCCGTTTTATGGGCCATTCTTATTGCGGCGGTAACGGCTTTATGCAATGGCCTGTCTTCGGCGCAGTTGGCTTCCGCACACTCGGTAAGCGGAGGTACCTATGAGTATGGTTATCGGTTCCTGACTCCGGCTTATGGCGTAACAGCCGGTAGTTTGTTCGTTGTGGCGAAAAGTGCATCAGCGGCAACCGCTGCGCTGGCGGTAGGCTGGTATGTGACGAATGCTACGGCAATACCGGAATATTTAGCACAGTGGATAGCTGCCGCGGTATTGGTGTTATTCACGTTATTAGTACTGGGTGGCGTTAAGCGCACAAACTGGGTTAATGCAGCCATTGTTACGGTTAGCATAGCCGCTCTGCTGACATTTATTTTTACAGCTCATCAGCAAACTGCCGTTGTTGTTGAGCGAGCTTCGGTCAAGTGGTGGCACGTTTTGCAGGCGGCAGCTCTGCTTTTTGTTGCTTACACAGGCTACGGACGTATTGCCACCATGGGAGAAGAAGTACAAAACCCGCGCCGGGTTATTCCTCTTGCTGTTGTTTTAACTCTGGCGGCTGTAACGCTTCTGTATTTAGGTGTTGGTAGCGCCCTATTGCATTTTCCCGGCATAGCGGACTTTCAGGCGGAGCACTTCTCCTTGGCGAGTTTGCTACCAAATGGACCAATACAATGGTTGGTCACCGCTGGTGCAGTGGTTGCTATGGGCGGAGTTATCCTCAACTTAATTTTGGGCGTGTCCCGGGTGGTTCTGGCTATGGGGCGTCGCGCCGATTTACCCATGCGCTTTGCTAACTTAAACGACCAACAAACTTCGGCACCCCCGGCAACCTGGCTAACTTGTATTGTCATGCTGGTGCTGGTCGCAATTGGTGATATAAAGACCGCATGGTCGTTCAGCGCCTTTACGGTTTTAGTGTATTATGGCATTACGAATTTAGCGGCGCTGAAAGTCGCAAAAAGTGATCGTTTTGTGCCTAAGTGGGTATCCATACTAGGTTTAGTCAGCTGTCTTGGGCTGGCCGTTTTTGTTCCCTGGCAGGTGTTGTTGTCAGGGCTTGTTTTTATTGTCGTAGTTCTGCTGATACATCAGCTGAGACGCTAAGAGGTAACCATGCGAGATATTGTTATTCTGCACGAAAATGAAGAGTGGCTGGTGCCGCTAAGAGCAGAGTTTGAAAAGCGCGGCGTAGAAGCCAAAGAATGGTTTCTGGATAAGGGAGTTATACCTTTTTCCGAGCTTCCGGAAGATGCGGTTTACTATAACCGTATGAGTGCTTCCTCGCACACACGGGGTCATCGGTTTGCACCGGAACTGACTCGCATGGCGTTAACCTGGTTGGAAAACAGTAATAGAACTGTGGTTAATGGCACCCGGGTGCTGGCGCTGGAAGTGTGTAAGCTGTCGCAATATGCGGCGTTACAGAAAGCCGGACTTAACGTGCCGAAAACTCAGGCTGTGGTGGGAAAAGAACTGCTGGCAGATGCCGCTGAGAAATTTGCCGAGTGGCCACTGATTTTAAAGCCTAATCGCGGTGGTAAGGGTTTAGGTGTTATTAAGTTTGATGATGTTGCGAGCTTAAAGAACTACATAAACAGTGACGATTACGAAGAGCCGTTAGATGGCATCTGGTTGTTACAAGAATACATTCAGCCAAAGCAGCCGCATATTACCCGCAGTGAGTTTGTCGGGCAGAAATTTGTTTACGCGGTTAACGTTAATACTGAGCAAGGCTTTGAGTTATGCCCTGCCGATGTATGCAGTGTGGATGATGCGTTTTGCCCAACCAGCGAAGCACCTGCTGATGGCAATCAACCCAATAAATTCACTATTACGCAGCGCTTTAATGACCATGAAATTATTTTTGCGCTGGAAGCCTTTTTGAAAGCCAATGATATTGATGTGGCGGGCATTGAATTTATTGAAGATGCAAAAGGCGAACTGTACGTTTACGATGTGAACACCAACACTAATTATAACCAGAGTGCAGAGCGTGAAGCTGACGTTAAAAGAACCGGTATGGGCGCGTTAGCGGATTACCTTATTAGCTTAGCTCAGTAAGGTAACTCTGAAAAAAATGGCCCCATAAAAATGGGGCCATGATAAATCCAGAGAGGGATTCATTTTTAGAAAGTGTATTCCACACCGAAAGAAGCTGTTTGAGGTTTGTTCGGGCGCGCACCATGTGGTGAGCGAGCAACAATTTTCTGCTGATCGAACAGGTTCTCAACTTTGAAATAAACCGCCATGTTATTGTCCACTTCATAACGGCTGACAAAGTCAGTCACGAACAGTGATTCGGTTTTGTTAAAACGGCTGTTGTCGCGGTTACAGCCAACAGAAACACACATTTCATCAATGTATTTACCGACCACATAGTTTACCCAGCCTTTATTGTTGTCTAGTGCAACACGAATGCTGAAGGTATTCTGCGGAATGTCATTCAGTTCATCGCCGTCCATCAAACCTGTTACCGCGTTGTCCTGACTGATTTCACCTTTGGTGTAGGTGTAAGCCAAATCAACCGGCATAAGGAACTGACCAAGTTCAAAGGTATTGCTTGCCTGTAATTCCAGACCGGCTACGGTTGACTCACCCAGTACATAAGAGCCTGACTCAGCGCCATTGTCACACGGGTTAGCAATTGAACACTGCTGTGTGGTGTCGCTGAAGTCGCTGTAGAAACCAATAGCTTCCGCAAAGAAAGAGCCTTGGTTAAAGCGAACACCGGCTTCGTAGTTGTTGCTGGTTTCTGGTTCCTGGAATTCTTTCGCACCGCCGCCTAAAGGAGAAAATCCTTTATGTGCGCCGGCCAGTACCTGCCAGTTGTCGTTGACGTCATAAGTGAAGGATACGCCCGGCAACCATTCGTCGCTGTCGTTTGAACGCGTGCTGTCCAACTGTTCGCGTGCTGTGTCCGCAAACTGGTTACGATAGGACTCGACATCTTCATAGCGCAGTGCAAAGTGCACCTTAAGGTTTTCGGTTGCCTGCCACTGGTCTGTCAGCCAAAAGCTGATTGCGTCAGCGCCTTCTAAACGGTTATTACTGCCGGTAGGCATAACTTCGCCCTGGTAAACGAGGCTACCGTTAACCTGATCATAAATTTCAACTGGCTGGAAACGATCCATTTCGTCACTGTGGTCACGAACCCCCACTTCCAGGTTATGAGTTCCAAAAATAAACTGAGCATTGGCTTCAATGCCTTTAGATTCATAAGCGCGGTTGTTGTTTTTATAGTTCAGACCGGCTTCATCCTGAGTGCCTCGCAAAATAGCCAATGCATCGGCGTCTCCGTTATTAGCCGCACTGACGTATGCATTACCGCCATCCAATTTGAACCAGTTGCGAGCATAGTCGTTGTAATAGCCTAAAATACTGAAAGTCAGATTATCCGTCGCTTCAAATGCATAGTTTAAGCTGTAGCCTTTGTGCGAGTTATCCATCTGATCAATTTCAGAAAGCCCGTAGCGACGGTTTTCATTCTGAGCGAAATCGGCATCGGTCAAACCGAGATAAGTTTCGTTTGAGATTTCTTCGGAATATTGCACCTTAGCCAACAGGCTCTGGCGCTCGCCTGTCCACTGAAGTTTTGCAACGTAGTCCTCAATATCAAAACCGGCATCGCGACTGCTACGATCAATTTCTTTGAAGCCGTCGCTGCTGCGTTGCACTGTTTCTAATAAAAAGCCCCACTGGCCTTCAGTGCCGCCCACATGAGCGTGAATGTCACGGCTACTGTTTTCGCCAAACTGAGTCAGAACCTGGCCACCAAAGTCTTCTGGAATAGGTGTTGAAACCAGGTTTAAAACGCCGCCAGTTGTTTGTGGGCCGTAACGTAATAAAGGTGCGCCTTTTAATACTTCAACTGATGACATACGGAAGGTAGTCGGAAAATAGTAGGCCGCCGGGTTTGAATAAGGTGCCGGAGCCATCATGACGCCGTCTTCCAGCAGCGTGACCTTGCTGACGCGACCAGCTGTCGCAGCACGAATACCGATGTTAGGGCGCAGGCCTTCGCCATCTTCTTCACGTACATAAACGCCTGGGATGGTTTTCATCAGCTGATTGATATCGCTTGGAACCTCAATGCGCATCTGTTCTTCGTCAATGACAGCACTGGAGCCGGCGACATTGCGGGCGTCTGTTTTACTGCCAATAATTTTGATTTGCTCAATATCAGTATCGCCGCTGGCGTTATTGGCCATAGCGGGAGTTGCAAGAGCGGCCAATATGGTGCTGGCTAAGATCGTTTTCTTCATAACGGACTCATTTCACCTTTATTAAAAAATTATTTTAGATTAATTAAATTCGAGGGGATGATAATTAAAATAAGAATGATTCGCAATAATAGATTCCGTTGTTTTTTGATCTAGCTCTTGATTCTGCCGTTGCTTCCGCAGATTTGAAAAAGACTTGGAAGAATTAATGCAATTACCAGCGCGATCTATAGAATTCTAACTTAACGGTTAAAAATATAAGGATGGCAAGTATGCCCGCGATACATATGAAAGAAAGTGTCTCTATTCTCGTCGTAATGCTGCTGTCAGGTTGCGCCTTGTTAACTCCGGGAGAGCAAGTGCCGACATATTACCAGTGTGGAGCGAGCGAGCTCAGTGTGCTGCAAAAAGAAGACGGCGTGCTGTTAAGTTACGGGTCGCAACAGGAAGAGTTACCTCAGGCTGTGAGTGGCTCAGGGGCTCGCTACTCAAATGATAAAGAGCCATTAACTCAAGTCTGGAATAAAGGTAACGAAGCCGACATTATCTGGAGGGGTCAGGAAATGCCGCTTTGCATCGAGCAGGGAACTTTACCCAAACACTTTACGGCAAGAGGCAATGAACCTTTTTGGCAAGTGGCGGTAAATCCGCAGCATATGGCGCTGACTACCCCTGAGAGCGAAGCAATTATTGATTTAGTTGCCGCGGAGGTTGTTTCTAAGCAGCCTTATGAATGGCGTATTGAGTCGACGACCGATAAACATCTTATTGTTATTGACAGGCTATGTCGCGATTCGATGAGCGGACGTTTATATCCATATCAGGTCGACTTACAAGAATCTGACCGCATGTATTCTGGCTGCGGCGGCGATAGCGAATGGTTACTTCAGGGGGCTACCTGGGAGCTCTCGGAATTTGAAGGCCATGCCATCCACTCTAAACCAGCAACAATTCAGTTTTTGAAAGACAGCCAGCTTGCCGGTTTTAATGGTTGTAATCGTTACTTTGGGAACTACAACATGGGTGGAGAACTTGCTCAGATTCGTATTACAGGAAGCACAAGAATGGCGTGCAGTGGCGAGGCTAACGAACTCTCACAGGAGTTCAGCAGTGTTCTGGAGCGAGTTTATCAAGTGAATATTGATGATAAAGGGCGCTTGATATTGAGCACTCGCGGGGGCCGTCAAATGACATTTAAGCAACAGAGCGAATAAAGGCAAAAGGGCGCCACCATGCAATTAAAAAAGTACACGGATTACGGTCTGCGAGTTCTTATGTATCTGGCTGCAAAAGAGGATACGAAGCGCGCCACTATTGATGAGTTGAGCGGCATATTTAATGTTCCCCGCAATCACTTAAATAAGGTTGTTCATCAATTAGGTAAAGAAGGTCTAATTGAAACGCGTCGTGGTAAAAATGGTGGCTTCTTATTGGCTATTAAGGCGTCTGATATCCGGCTGGATAAAGTCATACGCAGACTAGAGGGCGATGAGTACTGGGTCGACTGTCATAAACCCGAGTGCGCAATTTTTCCTGTTTGCGAGCTGAAAAATGTGATTAATCAGGGTAAAGAAACCTTCTACGACTTTCTCTCAAACTATACTCTTGCTTCATTGGTCAGCAACGACGAAAAAATTAGAGAGTTTTGGGGGACCCCTATTCCGGTAACTATCGACAAAGACTGACTTTTTGTCTCAATGTTGGTCGCTGCCGTTGCAATTGGTTAGAGTTCGGAGTATCAAAGAAGAACAATAACTAGAATGAAGATTAGGGGGAACTATGCTGAAAAAGATAGCTATCGGATTGACTGTTGCATTAGCCGGACATTCTGCTCAAGCCGGTGAATGGCTGCACTGTGGAAACGTTTTTGATAGTGAAAGTGGTCGCCTGGCTGGTGAGCGTTATATTGAAGTCACTGACAACAAAATTACCGCTGTAAAAGTGAACCGGCCCGGTGATGATGCTTCGATTACCGACTTAAGCTCGCACACGTGTTTACCCGGCCTCATTGACTTGCACGTGCACCTTGACGGTCAGTCAGGGCCGAACTCATATATAAAGCAGTTTACTGAAAACCCAGCCGATCTCGCTTTAACGGCTCAGCATTATGGCATGAAAACGCTGAATGCCGGCTTTACTACGGTAAGAAATCCGGGGGACTCTCATAACGTAACTATTGCTCTGCGTGATGCTATTAATGCTGGTGTAGTCGATGGTCCCAGGATTTATTCGGCTGGCAAGTCGTTGGCAACGACAGGTGGGCATGCTGATCCTACCAATGGCTGGAAAGAAGAGCTAATGGGGCGTCCCACACCAAAAGACGGTGTCATTAATAGTGCGGCGGGCGCACGTGAAGCGGTACGACAGCATTATAAAGATGGAGCTGATTTCATCAAAATTACTGCAACTGGTGGTGTTTTAAGTATGGCCAGTAGTGGCGATAACCCACAGTTTACCGATGATGAATTAAAAGCTCTGGTGGATATAGCTAACGATTATAACTTTCACGTTGCAGCTCATGCTCATGGTAAAGCGGGTATGCTACGTGCTGTGAAAGCAGGTATCACGTCGGTGGAACACGGCACTTACATGGATGACGAAGTGATTGCTGCGATGAAAGAGCATGGTACTTATTTGGTTCCGACAATTATGGCCGGTAAATTTGTTGCCAAGAAAGCTGAAATTGATGGTTACTTCCCCGATGTTGTAAGACCCAAAGCACGCGCCATAGGACCTAAAATTCAGGATACTTTTGCTAAAGCTTATAAGGCTGGTGTGAACTTTGCTTTTGGTACCGATAGCGGTGTTTCAGCGCACGGCGATAACGCGCTTGAATTCCAGTACATGGTAGAGGCCGGGGTATCGGAAGCAGAAGCAATTCAGTCAGCGACTAAAACAGCAGCGAAGCTACTGAAAAATGAAAATATTGGTCATCTGGAGGAAGGTAAACTGGCCGATATTGTTGCTGTAAAAGGGAATCCGCTGGATGACATCACGCTATTACAGAATGTGAGCTTTGTGATGAAAGACGGCAAGGTTTATAAGCACCAGTAAGGCACCCGGAAGGGTTAGTCGAAACGAACTGACCCTTCCAGTTTTAATGAACTGTGATCCGCACTGCGCACTTCATATTTGGTTTTATCATCTTGTTCTGACGCCCATAGCTGTACCCGGGCAGGTAAAATAACTGGGCGCTTAAAGGTAACGTCGATATAAGTTACTGGCTTTTGCTGACGCTGTTCGAGCTCCGCCTGAGCTCTTGCCATCATATACATGCCATGAATAATTGGTTTTTCAAAACCAAACCAGCGTGAGACCAGCGGATGCAGGTGAATAGGGTTAAAGTCGCCGGAGATGCGAGCATAGCGTCGGCCCATACCACTGCCTAATTGCCAGTGACTGAGATTTTCCCAGCCGGCTTCCGGCTCAAATGCTTTTATCGGAGGCGTCGATTTTTTCGTTGTTCCAGTATTTTGGCCGTTCATCACCTGATAAACGCTGGAGCAAGTTGCGACTTTCTCGTTATTTTGCCAGAACTCAACCACAAACTGAGGACGCAGGCGACGCGGAGAAACATCAGGGCCACGCTTAGGTACTTTTACTTTGGATACCAGTTGAAAAGGCACTTGTGCAGAAATAACCTGATGGCGCTCAATTTTATTACTGACATGAACCAGACCAGGCGCAGGCCAGGGAAAGCTATCATCAAGCATTTGCGATAAATGAGCCCTTTGCGCAATGCAGTACAGCATGGCCAGGGGGACATCACTGACGAAACCACCGAACGACTGTTGATAACGACTCAGGTGCTTAGCTGTTGGCGCAGGAATAGAATATTCTTTGAGCAAAGTTTCAGACTCTGCTGCTGACTCATCACTGCGTTGTAACGTCAACAGAGAACGCAGTAACATGCTGGGCATTGGGCTTAGCTTTTGAGGGCTTGTATCAACACGTTCCATAGTGATAGTTAAACTCCATACTGACAATACGGCTATTCTCGCACATGTCTCCTGCTATCAACAGTCCGACCACTAAAAAGCCGCTCCGAAGAGCGGCTTCTTTACGTTCCTTTTACTTTTGTGATTCAAGGTCTTCATTAAGGTCTTCGTCATGCTTTTCCAGGTCCCACGGGAGAACTCCGGGGCTGTTATGACGGAAGTGCAGATAGTTCTCAAACTGATTAATCACATCGTTAATGATATCGGTTTGCTCATAACCGTATAGGTCATAAGACTGTCCGCCCTGTCTGAGAAACACCTCAGCCCGATAGTAAACTTCTCTGTTTTTATCGTTGGTTAAAGCGAATTCAGGCAACAGATAGTCTTTTAAACGAATTTCGTAAGCAAATTCTAAATCGCCTTTTCGCTCAACGCTGAGAATAATACGGTTATGTTCTTCGTCAGCTTTGAATTCTGCCGGCCAGTCCTGATCTCTTAACTCGTCCCGGACTTGTTTCATACTTTTTGTTGCAGGTCCGTTGATGAACTCAAGTACCTTCTCTTTCTTTGGAAAGTCGACCAGACCCGCCAGACGTTTTTTCCAGTAGTCGGCTCCCTCATTGACTCCGCGACGATGAGAGTGGCGGTGACTTTGAAGACTATTGGACTGGTGTCCTTCTATGATAAGTGCGCGCCACATGCCTGCCGCCGATATTAAAATAATAATCGCAAATGGCAAGGCGCTGGTAATAGCGGCAGTTTGCAGAGCTTCTAGACCACCGGCTACCAGTAGCACAGAGGCAACAATTCCTTCGGTGCTTGCCCAAAAAACACGTTGCCAGACAGGTGTTTCCATCATGCCGCCAGAGGACAACGAATCAATCACCAACGATCCGGAATCCGATGACGTTACGAAAAACGTGATGATGAGTAATACCGTCAGGAAGCTCAAAATACTGGTCATAGGCAGGTTTTCGTAGAGCTTAAATAACGCTATTGCCTGGTTATCCTGAACTTCTGAAATTAGGGCTGTGTAGCCTTCGTTCATAATCATATTCAACGCGGTATCGCCAAATACGGCAAACCAGAAGAAGGTGAATATGGTCGGTACCAGCATGACGCCAAACACAAACTGACGGATGGTACGGCCGCGACTGATTTTGGCAATAAACAGCCCGACAAAAGGTGCCCAGGCAATAGTCCAGCCAAATATGAATAAAGTCCAGTTACCAATCCAGTCACTGCGTTCATAGGCTTGCAAGTTGAAAGTGCGCTCAACAATGCCACTCAAATACGCGCCAGTATTTTGCAGGAAGGTTTCCAGAATATGGATAGTAGGCCCAACAGCAAAAACAAACAGAACCAGGAACAGGACTAAAGCTATATTGATCAAAGATAATCGTTTAATTCCTTTATCCATGCCTGCAACTACTGAAGCAATTGCGGCCAAGGTAATAATGCCAATAGCGATAACCTGAACCGTGGTTCCGACCGGAATGTCTTCCCACAAATAGTTGAGACCGGCATTAATTTGAATAACCGAAAGCCCTAATGTGGTGGCAATGCCGAACATGGTGCCGAGAATGGCGAAGGTATCAATAGCATGCCCAATGGGGCCATTAATTTTATCACCGATGAGTGGGTACAAGGTTGAGCGCATGGTGAGCGGTAAGCCGTGGCGAAATGAAAAATAGGCCAGAACCAAACCGACCAGGCCGTAAATTGCCCAAATGTGAAAGCCCCAGTGGAAATAAGCGATTTGCATCGCCTGTTTAGCTGAGCCGACGGTTTCAGCCGCACCAGCCGGGGGCTCGGCATAATGTAGTATGGGCTCAGAGACACCAAAAAAGAGCAAGGCTATACCGTACCCGGCCGAAAATAGCATGGCGAACCAAGAGGTGAAACTGTATTCGGGTTCGCAATGATCGGGGCCGAGTTTAATTTTTCCCCAGCTTGAAACACCCACGCCAATAATGAACATGAGGAAAAGTGCGACGGCTAACATGTAGAACCAACCGAAATTTTCGGTAATACCAGCAAGAGTCCAGCTAAACAGCTCGCCGGCTTTTTCCGGGGCACTTAAAGTTCCTACAACCAGTAAAGCTATAACGATAACCGCAGGAAGAAAGACAGGCAGTAAAATCGCTGAATGCCACTTTCGCTTCTCGGTCGACATAAAAGCTCCTGTTTTTATTATGATTTATTTATATATAGACTACTTAAAAAGATTTGTAATGGGTCACTTTGCATTTATTTGCTGTTTAGTTTCTGGTCTGTGGGTTAATATTGCGGCGTATGTTTATCGACAACGAGTTATGTTGCAATTTATGGATCATGAGAAACAACTGGTTAATCTTGAACAATTAGCAAACTCGGTACCGGGTGCGCTATACCAGCTTGAACGCTCACCGGACGGGCAATTGAAATTTAATTATGTCAGTCAGGGCGTTGAGGCCATTTTTGGGTGCTCTGCTGAGTCACTGGCAAATGATGTGACATTGCTGAGTGAAATTATTCATCCCGACGACTTACAATCTGTTCTGAGCAGTATGCATAACTCTGCCCGCTATCAATATTTGTGGGTGAAAGAGTATCGGGTGATTAAAAATGGCAGGGTAAGCTGGATTTACGGGCACGCAGTGACCAGTCAACAGGCCGATGGCAGCACACTCTGGAATGGACAGATGCTGGACATTACTGAGAGAAAAATGCTGGAGCTGAAAGTTGAAGAAAATCAGCGTAATTTAATGCTTGCTGAGCGAGTTGCCGGGCTCGGGCATTGGCAGCTTGACTTAGAAACCGGCCAGTCGTTGTGGTCGGATACCATGTACAATTTGCATGGTTTGGACAAGGCCAAAGTTACCCCCTCCTTAGCTCTGACGATAGAAAGAACTCACCCCGAAGATAGACAAGCCGTAACAGAAGCCATTAACGCCGTTAAACAGTCCGGCGCGAGAGATGTTGAGCATCGCATTATGTTGGGTGACGGTGAAATTCGGTGGTTAAGACGCTCGGGAATTTATCGTATTGACGAAGCTGGGCGTGAAATTATTTTTGGCACAACGCAGGATATTACCGATTATAAAGAACTGGAGCTCAAACTCAGGGAAACCGGTGGCAACGACGAGCACACCGGTTTTTATAATCGTCGGCTTATGCTGCAGTCTCTGCAAAGGCGCTTTAGTTTGTATCAGGCTCATTCTGAGCATCAGTATTATATAATGGTCGTGCGCGTTGCTAACAACGCAGAAACTTTAAAAATCGTCAGTAAAATTGTCCGCCAGAACATTCAGGATTACGACACTCCGGGTTGTTTAGGAAAAGGAATTATCGTTGTACTCATGTCAACGCTGTCAGCAGAGCAAAACAAGAATTGCCTAAAGGCTACCCGGCAGTTGTTAGAGCAGCACGAAATTGAGCATAAAATAGCGTTGGAATGCGCACAAATAACAGATCTGAGGTTTGATGATGTGTTGCTACGCGCGTTGATTTAATTTAACGGCTTACCGGTTGGCGAGTTATCGACACTCCAGTCTTGCGCCTTACCCATGGAATTTATAGGTAACTGGTTCCCAAAGCTAATGCGCTCAGGTATTTCTGCAGCACAGAGGTTGTCGCTCAACCAGGCCTGAACACTTTGTTCAGTTACCGTTTCGCTAATACTTTCCTGCAAAACAATAAAGGCTTTCAGTCCATAGCCTTCGTCGGATCTCATCGGACGTACCGTTGCATCGGCGACCGCCGGATGTCGGCGTAGACACTCAGCAATATGAGCCGGGAACACATTGATCCCACGTATCGAAACTGCCGTGTCGACTCGTCCGGTGATTTGGAATTCATCCTCTGTATGCCATTGGGTATTATCTGGTATTTCGTAAATAACTTTTACTTGTCTATCAATTAACTGCTGATGGTTTTCTGCATTCCTGCGCCAGCGGGATAACAAACGGTAGTTGTTTTCGGGTTTACTTCGGTAACCCATACCGGCAGTCTCTGAGCTACCATAAATTTCGACAGTGCGTGCTGCACCTATGGCATATAACTGGTGCAAGGTGCTGGCCGGGCATGGTCCGGCAGAGCTGATAAAAAGTACTCCGGGCGGTAATGGTGGCATCTCTGACGATAACTGAGTGAGTAATTCAGGGAAACCGACAACAACATCTCCGGCACGTAAGCCACCGTTGCGAACATGGCTATAAGCTTTAAAGCCGCGCAGAACTGGGGCATCAACAAGATGCGGCAGCAATATAGTAAATAAAAAGCCATAAATATGATGGCTGGGCACTAAAGCGACAATACGAGCTGGAGGTAACTCATAATCGTTGTCAAAGATACGGACAAACTCCCTTACTTCCTCAACCAATGTACTCCATGAATGCTCGCAGGCTTTGGGCTGCCCGGTGCTGCCAGAAGTTGTAACTGTTACGTTTTGGGTGTGAACTTGCCGCGATTTCAGAACAATTTTAGCCCATTCGGCCAGACTGTTACGGCGCAGAAGGTAATCTTCAACTCCGCTGTCGCCCATATGAAAGAACTGAACTACCCGGCCGGCTAACGCCAGCCTTTCCAGCGAATCAACTGCAACTCCATCCTCACCACTGTCTTTGGTTGACTTGTGTCTTGCTATTAACGTGTCGTCTTCATGCCATTGGCGACGTTTCCAGTACTCACTTTCAGCTGGACGCATACGCGCAAGTTCATCGGCGATAATATCGCCGATGACAGTAACAATAAGGTGCTGCTGAAGCGAGTCTGTCACTTTATAGTCGCTTAACGAATACCCAGTAGGTGTCGCCGGTTAAAGCTTTCTTCATATGAACTTTAACCTTGGTCGGTTGCATTTCGTAGTCAAAAACATATTCAAACATGGTGTTTAAATTGCCGTTTTTAACGCCTTCGTCGAAGCGTCCTTTAAACTCAGGACTGTTGGTGCATGGCGCAACTTCGTTAAAGAAGTTTTTACCAACTACAGCGCCCGGGTCACGACCGGTAATGTCGCCTTCGGCGGCGTTGTATTGAATAATTTTACCGCTGGAATCTAACTGAATAGCACCAAAGGCAATGTCGTTTAACTTGTCATCTGACATTTTAGCTAATGTGTTTTCGATATCATCAGAACCGAATTGAACAATTTCCATTGTATTTCCTCTAAGTACGAAATGTATGGGTTAATAGTTGGTCCCGAGACATTTAGATCATGTTTTCTTAACACTTCTTAAAGTGAAATTAACAACAAGCAGGTCTATACTTGCCCTCAGGTAAATAATTAAGGATAAAAATAATGCCCAGAACGCCTAAATTTCACCGGGAAACAGCGCTTAACAATGCGCTGAAGCTTTTCTGGCGCAAGGGGTACCACGCAACCTCTATGAAAGACATAGAGGAAGAAATGGATATGAGGCCAGGAAGTATTTATGCTGCATTTGGCAATAAAGAAGCCCTTTTTAAAGAGACCCTTGAAGAATACTCATCTCTCGCAGAGGAAGAGTTTAAGCAAGCCTTAGCGCAAAAATCTTCGGTGCTGCAGGGAGTAAGTCTGTACCTCCGTAATATTGCGGTAATGACAGCGACTTGTGCGCCAACGCAGGCCTGTATGCTGGTAAAAACTTTGCTGGAATTTACGCCTGAAGACAAAGCGTTTAGCGAGCCGGTACAAAGTTATCTTGATAAATTTGAACAGCTCTTTACAGAGGCGTTTCAGCAGGCGCAGCAACGCGGAGAAATTGGTAGTTCGCAGTCTCCTGAACGTCTCGGCCTTTTATTACAAACCAATATTATTGGTTTGCGCACCATGGCCAGACGAGAAATTTCTCGACAGCAGCTGGAAAGTTTAGCTGAGGATATAATTGCGAGAATCATTCCCGCAAGTTAAATAGGCCACGGTAGCTGTCAGGATTAAATTGCCAGGTTATCAGCAAAATGAGAATGCCGAGAATAATATGTAACTGCCAGCCTAAACTGTAATTGCCGGAAACGTCTCTGAACCATCCGGTTAAAAGCGGCATCAGGCTGGCAAACATAAAACCAATACCTTGCATAAAAGAAACCAGACGTCCTGCCTGCACAGGGTTATCGATATGATCCAGCGCCATAACAATGCATAGCGGGAAGGCACCACCTAAGCCAAAGCCACAAAGTGCAGACCACAGCCAGGGAGCTTCGGTCGGAAACCAACTTAACCCCGCAAAGCCAGCCATTTGAATAAGTACTGCGGCTGTTAGCCATAACCGTCGGTCTTGTGTTCGCGATAGAGCCGGCAGCAGCAAAGCTCCGATAACCTGAACCAGAGAAAACAGTGCCAGTAAATTTCCTGCTTTTTGTGCCGGCCAACCGAACTCACCATAAAATGGCGCTATCCACGCAATAAAGCCGGCATAACCGGCGTTCACTAAGGCGAAATAAATGCCCAGTAACCATGCGCGAGGGTAACGGTGAGCCCGCAGTAACAGATGCCGGGGAGGAATACTGGCAACCGGTGTGCGGTTAAATGGTAAGTACCAAATAATCAGCACTATCATCGCTAATAGAGACCAGCTGCCTAGTGCCTGAAAGCGCTCTGGTAATAAATTTGCAGCCCATGGGGTAGCAACAGCACCTAGCGCGGCGCCGCCCATGAGTGCCGCAGACCAAAGGCCAGTGACCAACCCCAAACGATTCAAATACTGTTGTTTGGTCAGTTCCGGAATAACGATATGCAGTAACGCTATGCCAACTCCGCCGACTAAAGCACTGGTAATCATGCTGGTGCTGGTCGGCTCAAACAGCCGGGCGGTAAGGCCTGCGCAAAGAATCAGCAAGCCCAGTCCAATACCTTGCCTGTAGCCTAAAGCGGTCGTCACGCGTCCGGCAAATAAGGCCATTAAACCAATCATTAGAATGGGCAATGTGGTTAACAACGATACCTGACTGAAAGACAGACCTGTGATGGTTTGTAGCTCATCGGTCAGCGGCCCTACAGATGTCAGCAAAGGGCGCAGATTAAGCCCCAGTAATACCAGTACGAGCAAGCCGAACAGCAGGGGAAATTTAGACGGTTTTGCGACAGGCGCCGATTGAGTCTGCAAAGTAATACCACGAGTCCTTAAAAGCCATACTTTACTCAATTTTCATCGCGGTGTGAAACCGTGTTATTATTTCGCGCCAACAGTGATCGTCCGTTTCTTAAAAAGAGAACCCGTTATGACCGCGTCTCCGGTGTTAGGGAATTTGTTTATCATTGCGGCCCCCAGTGGCGCAGGCAAGTCGAGCCTGATTCGGGCTTTGTTGGAAAAGCACCCTGATCAGTCCATGCAGGTGTCTGTATCATCTACCACACGTGCTCCGCGCCCGGGAGAAGTCCAGGGTGTCCATTACCACTTCCTCAGTACTGAAGAATTTGAACAACGTATTGATGCCGGTGAGTTTTACGAATGGGCGCGTGTGTTTGGCAACTATTACGGCACCTCCCGTAAAGCCGTAGAGTCTTTGTTGGCTGAAGGCAAAGACGTCTTCCTGGATATTGACTGGCAGGGCGCTCAGCAAGTTCGTGAGCATCACCCGGAAGTGCGTTCGGTTTTTATTGTTCCGCCCAGTCTGGAAATTCTGGAAGAACGTTTGCGTGTTCGCGGACAGGATTCCGACGAAGTTATTGCCGAGCGCATGGCAAAAGCTCAGGCAGAAATGTCGCATTATCATGAGTTTGACTACCTACTGGTAAATGATGACTTCAACAACAGCCTGGCATCGCTGGAGCATATCGTTTTAGCTCAGCGACAAAAAATGCCGCATCAGCAAATAAGATATTCAAGCGTATTGAAGGAATTGCTTGGATAATAGACCTTAATTCCGTATAATTCTTAGCCTTTCGAAAAATACGACTCACGCTTTATTGGGAGTAAACCATGGCTCGCGTAACTGTAGAAGATGCTGTAGACCGTGTTGGTAACCGTTTTGATTTGATTTTGTTAGCCTCACGCCGCGCGCGTCAGTTGGCCAATGGTAAAGAGCCATTAGTTGAAACAAAAAACGAAAAACCAACTGTTATTGCTTTGCGTGAAATAGAGCAAGGCCTTATCGACAACGAACGCCTTGATATTGAAGATCAGGCGGCTCAAAAGCAGCAAGACGCTGAAGAACTGCGTGCGGTAGATGCGCTGCGCGGTATCGAATAAAAGTTTCTGTTCGCCAACGGCATCAATGCCGTTGGCAATTCCGTCAAATCCCCTTATTCTGAAAGTATATTCATAGTCCGGTATTACCCGGGGAGTTAACTGGTGTACTTATTTGAAGGCTTAAAGGCTCAGGTTAGTGAGTATCTTCCGTCCGAGCAGGTGGAACGTATTCGTGATGCCTTTGTTGTAGCAAACGAAGCCCACAGTTCGCAAAAACGCAGCAGCGGCGAGCCTTACATTACGCACCCGGTTGCGGTTGCAAGCCTGCTTGCCGACATGAGACTGGATTGCGAAACCTTAATGGCGGCTTTACTCCATGACGTTATTGAAGATACTGAAACCAGCCGGGAAGATCTGGCCGAGCGTTTTGGGGCAACCGTTGCCAGTTTAGTGGAGGGTGTGTCTAAACTGGATAAGTTGCAGTTTAACTCCAAAGAAGAAGCCCAGGCCGAAAACTATCGTAAGATGATTATGGCGATGGTGCAGGATATTCGGGTTATTCTGATTAAACTGGCTGACCGCACTCATAACATGCGCACTATTCAGCATCTGCGCCCCGACAAACGCCGCCGTATTGCCCGTGAAACCTTAGAAATTTATGCTCCGCTGGCGCACCGGCTGGGTATGCACGATATTAAAAATGAGCTGGAGCAACTGGGCTTCTGGGCGCTGTACCCCTGGCGTGGAAAATTGCTTGAGTCAGAAGTAAAACGTGCCCGCGGTAACCGTCGCGAGTTTACAGAGCGTGTGCAAAGCGAAATCAGTTCGCGCCTGGACGGTAACAATATTCAGGCGCGGGTGTCTGGCCGCGAAAAGCATCTGCACAGCATTTATCGAAAAATGCAGGCCAAAGAAGTGAAGTTTGAACAGGTCATGGACATTTACGCTTTCCGCGTCATTGTGGACAGTGTCGATACCTGTTACCGGGTTCTTGGGGCGTTGCACAATTTGTATAAGCCCATTGAAACTCGGTTTAAAGATTATATCGCTATTCCGAAGTCGAACGGTTACCAGTCGCTGCATACCTCTTTAAAAGGCCCTCACGGGGTGCCGGTAGAAATTCAGATTCGTACCGAAGAGATGGATCTGATGGCTGATCGCGGTGTCGCGGCACACTGGATGTACAAACAATCAGATGACTCCAGTACCACGGCTCAGGTACGTGCGCGTAAGTGGATGCAAAGCTTGTTAGAGTTGCAACAAAGCGCTGGTAACTCTTTTGAATTTATTGAAAGCGTAAAGTCCGACTTATTCCCTGATGAAATATACGTGTTCAGTCCGGATGGCCGGATTACCGAATTGCCTCAGGGCGCTACGGCGGTAGATTTTGCGTACGCGGTGCATACCGACGTTGGTAACACCTGTATAGGTGCGAGAGTTAACCATCGTACTTATTCGTTGAGTAAACCGCTGGAAACCGGACAAACGGTTGAAATAAAAACAGCACCTAACTCGCGGCCGAACATTGCCTGGCTAAACTTTGTGGTAACGGGTAAAGCACGGGCGAAAATTCGTCAGTACCTGAAAAGTCAGGAAGCTGACGAAGCGCAACAACTAGGTGAACGTTTACTTCGCTCAGCGCTCGGGCAAGTCAGTTACGACGAAATACCAGAGTCGGAATTTAAGCGGGTATTGCAGGAAACAAAAATTGATAGCCGCGAGAATTTGCTGAAACAAATTGGCCTGGGCAATATGATGTCGGTGGCCATTGCGAAGCGTCTATTGGGTGACTTACAGCCAATAAAAGATGACAACGCATCACAGAAAAGCCTCTCGATTAAGGGCGCCGAAGGTCTGCTGGTCAGTTTTGCCAAATGCTGTCGGCCTATTCCGGGCGACGACATCATTGCTCATGTGAGCCCGGGTAAAGGTTTGGTCATTCATCGACGCGAGTGTAAAAACGTTCGTGGACACGAAGATGACCCGGGGCGCTACTTTCCGGTTGAGTGGGATAACAAACCCGAAGCCGAGTTTATTTCTGAAATTCGTATCGAAATTGTCAATAATCAGGGCGTGCTGGCTAAGTTAACCTCGGCTATTGCAACCACGGGCTGTAATATTGATGGTCTGCAGACCGAAGAAATTGATGCCAACATTTATTTTATTGATGTGGCTTTAACGATAAAAAACCGTAAGCATTTAGCGGATGTGATACGTCATATTCGTAAGATGCCGGATGTTCAGCGCGTGACGCGCTTAAGGAAGTAATATGTCTAAAGTGATTATTTCAACGGATAAAGCGCCAGCAGCTATCGGCACTTATTCACAGGCGGTAAAAATTGGTACGACGGTGTATCTTTCCGGACAAATTCCTCTGGTGCCTGAAAGTATGGAGCTGGTCAGCGAGGATTTCACTGCTCAGGCCGAGCAGGTGTTTAAAAACCTGACGGCTGTTTGTGAAGCATCCGGCGGCGAACTGCAGGACATGATAAAGGTACAGATTTATCTGACCGACTTGGGGCAGTTCGCCATTGTAAATGAAGTTATGGCGAAGCATTTCAGAGAGCCGTATCCGGCTCGCGCGGCTATCGGCGTAAAACAGTTGCCGAAAGGCGCGCAAATTGAAATTGACGGCATTATGGAACTGCCCAGTACCTATTAATTAAGCTGTTTCTGGTGTCGGCTCTCTGTCTTCCAGAGGGCGACGCCAGATGATAATAGCAATAGCCACTGCTGCCAGAATAAAGCAATACCCCGTATGCAGACTGACCGATAGCGGCGAGATTTTAAAGCTGGCTCCCATTAGCAATGCCTGTGCCCCGTAAGGCAAAGCTCCCTGCACGACGCAGGCAAAAATATCCAATAAGCTGGCGCTTTGGCGCGGCGCTAAATTTCCCACTTTAGCCAGACGTTTACTAACTTCGCCAGCCAATAAGATGCTAACGGTGTTGTTGGCGACGCATAAATTTGTCAGAGCTGTCAGGGCTGCCACACCAATGGCCGATGCACGCTGCTTGTGTTTACTGACCTTATTCGCTGCGCTTTCGACAAAACCTGCTAAGAAGGCGAGTCCCCCTTGCTGACGAATTAACGCTGACAAGCCGCCTATGAGTAGCGACAGCAGGAAGATTTCCTGCATACTGCCAAAACCTTCGTAGATATCCTGACTAAAAGCTACCCATTCGTAGTTGACAGTGAACATGCCAAAAGCGGCGGCTAAGACAATGCCTAGCCCGAGTACGGCAAAGACATTAAGCCCCATAACCGCTAAAACAATAATAATGAAATAAGGTAGTGACAGCCATAGGTTGGCCTCTGGAATTTCTAAAGGCACCTGGCTGGTATCGTATGTCACTAACCAAATCACGGTAAAGATAGCTGCTGGTATGGCTATTTTTAAGTTCGCGCGAAACTTGTCCCGCATGGTACAGCCCTGTGTACGAGTTGCGGCAATGGTGGTGTCTGAAATAATGGATAAGTTATCGCCAAACATGGCACCACTAACAAGTACCCCGGCCAGCAGCGGTAAGCTAATGTCGGTTGCTTCACCAATGCCCAGAACCACCGGAGCCAGCGCTGCCAGTGTTCCCATGGAGGTGCCCATTGCGGTTGAGATAACCCCGGCAATAATAAACAAGCCGGGCAGCAAGAAAGAAGCCGGAATAACATTTAGCCCCAGTGCCACCATAGCATCGACACCGCCGGTTGCTTCTGCCACTGTCGAAAACGCACCCGCCAGTAAGTAAATGAGGCACATGGTAATAATGTTATTGTCGCCGACACCGCCAACGAAGGTTTCGATGCGTTCTTCAAATTCCTGCTTGCTCAGTAAAATGCCAAGAACTATTGCCGGCAGAATCGCAACCGGGCTGGGTAATTGGTAAAACGCGTATTCGACCCCTTCGCTTTGAAAATACAATCCGGTTCCTAAGAACAGGATCAAGAATAAAGCCAGAGGTAACAGCGCTTTAGCGCTAGCCGGTTGTGGCGAAGCATTGGTCATGTGTCAGCCTTTTTATTTTTATTTGGACGTCCAGAAGTTTATACAGCTAATTATCCTGATGCAACCTTATTCCAATTACGTGTAGACTGTCGGTAAAGTTGTTTTAGATCAGGATAGAGATAATGAGCCCCGATGAACTGCATTTGCAAATACGAAATTTGCGGCTGGAAGATTACGAACAGTTAAAAGAATTAATGGATGCTGTTTACACAGACATAGGCGGCTCCTGGAGCCAGTTCACCATAGAAAAACTGATAAAAGACTTTCCCGAAGGTCAGTTTTGTCTGGAAGATAATGGCCGCATTGTCGGTGTCGCCTTAACGGTTAAGGTGGCCTACACCAAGTTTTCTAACCCTCACGCCTATGACGATTTAATTGGCCACAGAGAAGCGATTCTTAACAATAAAAAAGGTGACGCGCTCTATGGGCTGGATGTATTAATCCACCCGGAATACCGCGGTTATCGTTTGGGGCGTCGCTTGTACGATGCACGTAAAGAGCTGTGTCGGCAGGCCAACCTGCGCGCCATTCTGGCTGGTGGCCGTATTGTCAATTACCACAAATATGCAAATGAACTGACGCCAAGTCAGTATCTGGACAAAGTGCAGCGGCGTGAAATTTATGACCCGATCCTGACCTTTCAGCTGGCGAATGACTTTAGCGTAAAACGTCTGTTGGGTAAGTACCTTCCGGAAGATAAAAAGTCACGCGGCTTTGCCACTTTACTGGAGTGGAATAACTTTCTGTACGAGCCTTCAGACAATATTCTGACAACCCGTATTCAGAATGTGCGTGTGGGTGCCGTGCAGTGGCAAATGCGCTCGGTGGAGTCGGTAGAAGAACTGCTGAAGCAGGTGGAATACTTTGTTGATGCTCTGTCGGGTTATCAAAGTGACTTTGCCGTCTTTCCGGAGTTTTTCAATGCGCCGTTAATGGGGTTAACTGACCAGAGCCAGCAAATGGATGCAATTCGCTTTCTGGCTGGGTACACCGATCTGTTTAAGCGTGAAATGTCGCAAATGGCAGTCAGCTATAACGTCAATATTATTACGGGATCGATGCCGGTGCAGGACGGAGATAGTATTTATAACGTCTCGTATTTGTGTCGTCGCGATGGCTCGGTAGAAGAGCAGTACAAATTGCATATTACCCCGCACGAAAAGCGCGACTGGGTCATTGAAGGCGGCAACGAAGTCAAAGTCTTCGATACTGATGCCGGACGCATTGGCATTTTAATTTGCTATGACGTGGAATTCCCTGAGCTGGGTCGCATAATGGCGGACGAGGGATTAGAAATTCTGTTTGTACCGTTCTGGACAGATACCCGTAACGCCTACCTGCGTGTTAGGCATTGCGCTCAGGCTCGTGCGGTAGAGAACGAGTGTTACGTCGTGATTTGTGGCAGTGTCGGTAACTTGCCGGAAGTGGAAAGTCTCGATGTGCAATATGCGCAGTCGGCAGTATTCTCTCCTTCGGATTTTGCCTTCCCGCACGACGCGATTATGTCGGAGACCACGCCGAACACGGAAATGCTGATGTTTTCAGATTTAAATCTGGATGAACTGCGTTATTTGCATCATGAAGGCTCGGTGACGAATAAAAAGGATCGTCGTACGGATATCTATGAAGTATCTCGTAAACGGATGAGCTAGGGCATTTAGAATAGAGCTAAACGGCACCATTGACTGGCATCGATATAAAGCTGGCCAATATCGGTGCCGTTTAATTTTTGTTTTAGCGGGTGCTTATCCAGAGCTTCCCATTCGCCGCGCTCATAAAGCTCAGTCATTTGCAGCAGATAACCCCATACACCCTCGCGGTTTTTGAGTGCTTTGGTAATGTCTTTAGAAAGCGGAAGCTGTTTAAGCACATCGTCCATCGACAGCCCCAGTATAATATCCAGTAAAGAGAGCATGCCTGTTAAAAAGGCACTGGAATGATGCTTCTCACTCAGAATTTCGACGGCTACTAACTCCATAAACCGGGCGCGGGTTACCGACTTAATTGTGAGCTCCTCAGGCTGCCCCGCTGATACATTAGCTAAAACAACCAAAGTGATAAAACGGCGAATTTCGGTCGTACCCAAATAAACCAGCGCGTGCTGGATGTTTTCAATCTTCTTGCGACCGCCGTATAGAGCGCTGTTGACCAGTTTAAGCAAGCTGTAAGTAAGTGATAAGTCCTGTTCAATAGCCTGTCGTATGGTATCTAAGTCTAGATCTTTTTTATGTGCTTCAGATAACAATGTCAGCATACTAATGCGGTTAGGCGCGAGAGATTTTTGCTGGACTATTTGCGGTTTTTCGAAGAAAAAGCCCTGAAAATAATCAAAGCCTAGCTCCAGACAACGTTCGAACTCGCCCCGGGTTTCAACCCGCTCCGCGAGCAGTGGAACGCCCTTTTCTTTAAAGAAGCGAATTTTTTCGTCAAGCTCTAAACCTTGCTCCTGGATATCAACTTTTACCATGTTGATCATGGGAATGAGAGGCTCCCATTGCCCGGCAAAATCGTGATCATCCAATGCAATTCGGTAACCTTTTGCGCGAGTGGCGCTGCATGCTTCTAATAAAGGCGCATCAACGCCTACGGTTTCCAGCAGCTCTACCCACACGGTGCGGGCGTTGAGAAAGGAAGGGAAGTCATTTAACAAAGTACGGGCATGAAAATTGATAAACGCCTGCTTTCCCATACAAAGCGTCTGAATGTCACCCAATAAATGCTGCTGCAAAAGCAGTTTGGAGGTGGCCTCGTTAGGATCAATATTCGGAAAACTGTTTTCAGTACTGTTGCGGAACAGCAATTCATAACCAAAAACTTTTTGGTCTCTGGTTAAAATAGGTTGCCGTGCAATGTAGGAGTACGACATTGTTGTTCTTATTATCCTGAGTGAAGCATAGGGTTAGTTCTGACCGAATCTCTCGGGTATACTGCTTATATCTAGTCCTATTTTCATAAAAAAGCAATGAGTCCTGAACGATATCAACGAATTAACCAAATGTTGGACAAGCGCCAGCCAGACCTGACCGTTGTTATGGAGAACGTGCATAAAAACCATAATTTGTCTGCGGTGGTTCGCTCAGCGGATGCGATAGGCGTGCATGAAATGCACGCGATATGGCTGACCAAAAAGGCACGTTTGTCGGGTGGTACGGCGTTGGGCAGTCAAAATTGGGTGAAAATCCATAATCATAAAACTGTTGGTGAAGCGCTGGAGGCAACTCAAGGTCGGGGCATGCAAGTTGTAGTGACTCACCTTTCGGAGCATTCGGTGGATTTTCGTGAAGTGGATTACACCAAACCAACCGCAATTCTGCTGGGGCAGGAAAAATACGGCGTTACCGATGAAGCTTTGGATATTGCTGATCATCACGTAATGATTCCTATGGTAGGCATGGTACAGTCACTGAATGTCTCTGTGGCTGGCGCTGTGATGTTGTATGAAGCGCAGCGACAACGGGAGCAGGCGGGCTTGTACGATAAAACACATATCAGCGCCGAAGAGCGGCACAGGGTGTTATTTGAAGGTGGTCATCCAATTTATGCCAAGGCTTGTAAACGTAAGAATATGCCTTATCCCGAGCTGGACGAAAATGGACAGATTGTCGCTGATGAAGCCTGGTGGCTGGCGATGCGCGCAAGATAAGGAGCAAAAGTGGCGGTAAAAGGACTGCAGCACATTCCACTGACGGTACTTAAAGGTGTGGGCGAAAAGGTTGCGGTTAAGCTGCGCAAGCTGGGCTTAGCCTCTGTCAGTGATGCACTGTTGCATCTACCGCTGCGATACGAAGACCGTACTCAGGTAACTGACGTTGCAAATTTACGTGCGGGTGTGGCTACCAATGTTCTGGTCACGGTGCGGCACGCCGATATCAAGTACGGCCGTAAGCGTATGCTGATTTGTCAGGCCAGTGATGAAACCGGCAGTATCAGTCTGCGCTTTTTTCAATTTAGTGCGGCTCAGTTAAAGCAATTCGCACAAGGCACTCAGTTATTAGCCTTTGGCGAAGTGCGCCGGGGCATGACCGGCTGGGAGATGATTCACCCCGAGTATCGAACGGTCAAAGCTGGCGAGCCATTGAATATGCAGGAAACTCTTACGCCGGTCTACCCCACGACGGAAGGCGTGACTCAGGGAATTTTGCGTAAAATCATCGAACAGGCACTGGCGTATCTTCAGCCCGGTTCTTTACCTGAACTTCTGCCTGAAAATTTAAGACCCCATCAACTTTCTCTCGAGCAGGCTATTTTGACTCTGCACCGGCCGCCGGTGGATGTTCCCCTGGCACTGCTGGAGCAAGGCGAACATCCGGCGCAGCAGCGGCTGGCATCGGAAGAGCTTATTGCTCATCAGCTCAGCTTGTTGCAGCTACGCCAGGCGCGACAGGCTCAGGCGGGCTTTACCATAACAGGCAATGGTGCTTTACAAGAGGCATTTTTAAAGCAATTGCCGTTCTCACCCACTGGTGCGCAGGCAAGAGTGGTGAAAGAAATTACCGACGATATGGCTCAAGGCCAACCAATGATGCGGTTAGTGCAGGGCGATGTCGGCTCAGGCAAAACACTGGTCGCTGCGCTCAGTGCTCTGGCAGCCATTGAAGCCGGATACCAGGTGGCTCTAATGGCACCAACCGAGCTTTTGTCTGAGCAGCATGCCATTACTTTTAGCCAGTGGCTGATGCCGCTGGGCGTCAATGTCGGTTGGTTGAGTGGCAAATCGAAAGGTAAGTCCCGTCGGGAGTTGCTGACACAGTTAAAGCAGGGTGAAATTCATTTACTGGTTGGTACCCATGCGTTGTTTCAGGCGGATGTTGAATATCAGCGTCTGGCATTAGTTATTATTGATGAGCAGCACCGTTTCGGTGTGCACCAACGGTTACAATTACGCGAAAAAGGCGTTCAGGCGGGTGTGCACCCTCATCAGCTGATTATGACTGCAACACCCATTCCGCGAACTTTGGCTATGACCGCCTATGCCGATCTTGCCACCTCGGTAATTGATGAACTTCCACCCGGTCGCACACCGGTCACTACGGTTGCCATTCCGGACACCCGGCGGGAGCAAATTGTGGATCGAGTGCGCGAGGTTTGTGCCACTGAAGGCCGTCAGGCGTATTGGGTCTGTACCCTTATTGAAGAGTCCGACGTACTTGAATGTCAGGCGGCAGAAGACACCGCCAACGACTTGCAGGAGCAGTTGCCGGGCTTAAATATCGGACTGGTGCATGGCCGGCTTAAACATGAGCAGAAAGAGCAGGTCATGCAGGCGTTTAAAGCGGGTGATATTGACTTATTGGTCGCAACGACGGTCATAGAGGTTGGAGTGGATGTTCCCAATGCGTCGCTCATGATCATTGAGAACCCGGAGCGGTTAGGTTTAGCGCAGCTGCACCAATTGCGCGGGCGCGTTGGTCGGGGTTCGGTTGCCAGTCATTGCGTGCTGCTGTATCACAGTCCGTTATCGCAAACGGCGCAACAGAGGCTGGGTGTTTTACGCGAAAGTAACGACGGCTTCGTGATTGCACAGCGCGACCTGGAAATTCGTGGGCCGGGTGAATTGTTGGGTCACCGACAGACCGGGTTAGCCGAATTAAAAGTGGCTGACTTAGAGCGCGATGAGGCGTTAATACCAGAAGCCCAGAATATTGCTCAGCACGTATTAGAGCATTATCCGCAAAGCGCAGAAGCGCTAATTGAGCGTTGGTTACCGCGTCGCGATCACTATGCTCAGGTGTGATCATCAAGTACACTAGTACAAAATCAGTTCGGGATAGTTAAATGAACGATAAAAACGAAGAATCCATTGATTTCGGGTACCAAAAAGTAGCCCGTAATCAGAAAAAAAACCTGGTCGCTGATGTCTTTCAGTCGGTAGCGGCAAAATACGATGTTATGAACGACTTAATGTCGTTTGGCATTCATCGTTTATGGAAGCGTTATACCATTGACTGCAGTGGTGTGCGCCGTGGTATGAAGGTATTGGACATTGCCGGTGGAACCGGCGACTTAACGGCTCAGTTCTCACGTCGTGTCGGTGCTGAGGGCGAAGTTGTGCTGGCCGATATTAACGACGCCATGCTGAAAGTGGGTCGAGACAAGCTGCGTGACAGAGGCATTATTGGCAATGTTCGTTACGTGCAGGCTGACGCGGAAGAACTTCCGTTTGATGACAATACCTTTGATGTTATTACCATTGCTTTTGGCTTGCGTAATGTCACTGACAAAGACAAGGCTCTGCGTTCTATGCTGCGGGTGCTGAAACCTGGCGGTCGGGTATTAATTCTTGAGTTTTCTAAGCCGGTATCGGCTACGTTGAATCAGGTGTACGACTTTTATTCGTTCAACATTTTGCCAAAAATGGGGCAGGTTGTTGCTAACGACTCTGACAGCTACCAGTATTTGGCGGAATCTATCCGTATGCACCCGGACCAGGAAACACTGAAGTCAATGATGGAAGCTGCTGGCTATGAGAAAGTTGACTACCAGAACATGACTGGTGGCGTAGTCGCACTGCACCGAGGGTATAAGTTCTGATGACGTTATTACCGCTTATTCCAATTTTGTTGGTCGAGAAGTTAGCAAACAATGTGCTGCACCGTGACCCGGAATCGGCGGAGCGCTTGCAGCGGCTGGACGGCAAGCGCCTGCGTTTTCACCTGAAGGAGCTGCCCTTTGAAGTCACTGTGAGTGTCGATGCTCACGGTGTTCAGCTTAGTACCTCCGATGACAGCGAAGTAGACTGCCGTATTGCAACAGAAATGGGTGTACTGCCTGAGTTGCAGGATACCGCTAACCTCACGAGGCTGATAAAAGCGGACTTACTGGATATTGATGGTGACCCCATGCTGGCGCAACAAGTGGTTAGCTTGTTTAAGTCGTTGAACGTAGACTGGGAAGCCGAACTGGCGAAAACCGTTGGTGACGCGCCGGCCTACTGGCTGGGTAAGCTGTGGCGACGCAGCCGCGAGCAGGTAAAAACACATTGGCAACAGCAGCAGCGCTGGGTGCATGGTGTGTTGACTGAAGAGAAAAAATTATTACCGGTAAGAGCTGAATTTGATCAGTTTAAAACCGATTTACAACAGCTGCGGGCTCAAATCGAGCGCCTTGAACGCCAGTGTCGTGAGAAGAAGGGTTAATGATGCGGACGCGTCGCTTTTACAAAATTACCAAAACACTACTGAGTTACGGGTTAGATGATCTCATCCCTGCGCGTTGGTTGCCCTGGACCATTCGTTTAGGCCGCCATGCTTTTTTCTGGTTGCCCAATAAGCATAAAGACAAGCCTGCCGGTGTACGTTTAAGACTGGCGCTGGAAGAGCTTGGGCCAGTGTGGGTTAAGTTTGGTCAAATGCTCTCGACCCGCCGCGACTTACTGCCGCCTGATATTGCAATTGAACTGGCACGCCTGCAGGACAAAGTGCCTCCTTTCGATGGTCATGCCGCACAGCGTATTATCGAAAAGTCCTTAGGCTTGCAGAGCATCAATGACTGTTTTACGGATTTTGACACAACGCCTTTAGCCTCAGCGTCAATTGCTCAGGTGCACACCGGAAAGCTGAAAACCAGAGACGGTGAGTTAACGGATATTGTCATAAAGGTTATTCGCCCGGATATCCGTGAGACCATTAATGCGGATTTAGAATTGATGGAAACCCTGGCCTCTGTAGCCGCGCATCATTTGCCCGACGGGCGGCGTTTAAAACCTAAAGAAGTGGTTAAAGAGTATCGCAAAACCTTGCTGGATGAGCTGGACTTAATGCGCGAAGCCGGTAACGCGATACAGCTCAAGCGCAACTTCGAAAACTCCGACATGCTTTATATTCCCGTGGTTTACAGTGACTACAGTCGCCATAACGTGATGGTAATGGAGCGCATTGATGGCATTCCCGTGAGTGATATTGCCACCCTGAAAGCCCGCGGCGTAGATATGAAGAAACTGGCCGAGCGGGGCGTTGAAGTCTTTTTCACCCAGGTGTTCCGCGACAGCTTTTTTCATGCCGACATGCACCCGGGTAACATTTTTGTGGCGAAAGACGATCCATTGAACCCGCGCTACATCGGTATTGATTTTGGTATTGTCGGAACCCTGAACCGCGACGACAAACGCTATTTGGCCGAGAACTTTCTGGCGTTTTTTAACCGCGACTATCGTAAAGTTGCGGAGCTGCATGTTGACTCAGGCTGGGTCCCGAAGCATACCAATATTGAAGAGTTTGAATCTGCCATAAGAACGGTTTGTGAGCCTATTTTTGAGAAGCCGTTGGCGGAAATTTCATTCGGACATGTGCTGATTAACTTATTTAATACGGCGCGACGCTTTGAAATGGAAGTGCAGCCGCAGTTGGTATTACTGCAGAAAACTCTGTTGTACATTGAAGGTTTGGGGCGCCAGTTGTACCCGGAACTGGACCTATGGAAAACCGCTAAACCCTTCCTTGAACGTTGGATGAAGGAGCAGCTTGGCTGGCGTGCAATTGTGCGGTCGGTAAAAGAGAATGCGCCGTACTGGGCGGAAAAACTGCCGGAAATGCCAATGATGTTGTATGAAAACCTTCGCCAACAACATAATATTGACGAGCGCGAGCGAGAGTTACGCAAGCAGCAGTTATTAACTCAAAGACAAGCATCGACTTCGTTGTTCTGGACTGTGTTAACTGGCAGCGGCTTAATTTGTACGACATTGCTCTGGAATCAGACTGAGCTTTCAGAAGTGACTGTTGGTGCGGGTATTGTCACGGCGCTGCTGGGCATTATGGCCTGGCGGACTCGTCCGAAAACAACGAATAGTGAATTTGTTTAACTTAAACGGTAGGAAATAACATGGGTGTATCACCTTGGCAGTTACTCATCTTGTTGGTCATTGTTGTATTACTGTTTGGCACCAAGCGTCTGCGTAGCCTGGGTTCAGACTTAGGTAATGCGGTAAAAGGCTTTAAAAAGTCTATGGGTGACGAGAATGACAGCAAAGATAAAGACGACTCTTTGCAGCACAAAGAAGAACATGACGATAAGTCCAATTCGGATAAATCCGGGAAATCTTAAATGTTCGATATTGGTTTCTGGGAGTTATTGCTGATTGCCATAGTAGGCCTTCTGGTACTTGGTCCCGAGCGCCTGCCTTCGGCTATCCGTGGCTTTCAGAGAACCTTATCGGGTATTAAGCAGTACTCTCAAAAAGTACAGAATGAGCTTGACCACGAGCTGCGTATAAAAGAGCTGCACGAACACTTGAAGCAAGCAGAGAGTCAGGATCTTGAAAACTTAAGTCCGGAACTGCAACGCTCGCTAGTTGAATTAAGAAGTGCAGCAGAAGAGGTTCAGCGACCATACTCTAAGCCAGATTCTGAACCTAAAGAAAAGCCCGGAACCGACGTGGGTAAAGGTAATGAGTGACTCCCCTTTATTAAATCATTTGCTGGAGCTCAGAAGCCGACTATTACGCTCGGTATTGGTTATTCTGGTTGTGTTCGCTGCGCTCGCTTACTTTGCCAATGACATTTACCACTTTGTCGCCCAGCCGCTGCTGATGAACATGCCTGCTGGCTCGCAAATGATAGCCACAGACGTTGCCGCGCCTTTTTTCACGCCTTTTAAGTTAACTCTGGTTGTGGCGCTGGCTCTCACCGTTCCCTATTTACTGTGGCAAATATGGGGCTTTATAGCGCCGGGTTTATATGGTCGCGAGAAGCGTCTGGTGATTCCGCTTTTGGCTACCAGCACTTTGCTGTTTTATGCCGGTATCGCCTTTGCCTATTTTGTGGTTCTGCCTCTTGCCATGGCATTTTTTAGCAGTGCAGCGCCGGAGGGTGTCACGGTTGCAACCGACATTTCCCGTTATCTGGACTTTATTCTGGCGATTTTCGTTGCCTTTGGTATTGCCTTTGAAACGCCGGTTGCCATTATGTTGTTGATCTGGACCGGCACCTGCACTCGCGAATCATTGGCTAAAAAACGGCCTTATATTATTGTTGGTGCGTTTGCTATTGGTATGTTGCTAACCCCTCCCGATGTTATTTCACAAACTTTACTAGCAATACCTATGTGGTTGTTGTTTGAGTTAGGTTTACAAGTTAGCCGTTGGTATACACCCACCCAGCAGGAAGACGACGATGTGGTTTGATGCCGGTGTGAATTTAACCAACAAACGGTTGTTGAACGATCTGGACGGGGTTATGGCTCGTGCCGAGCAGGCCAATGTGCAAAAGCAGCTGATTATATCGACCTCTATTGAAGAGGCAGAACAAGCCGCTAAATTGTGTCAGCAGTTTCCTGAGAAGTTGCTGATGAGCGTGGGTATTCACCCACACGACGCCGGCGAAGCGCCGGCAAACTACAAAGAGCAGTTGCGCGAATTGTCCGGGCTGCCCTATGTTGTCGCTATTGGTGAATGTGGTCTGGATTTTAACCGGAACTTTTCTCCCCGCGATGCGCAGGAAGAGGTATTCGTTGCTCAAATTGAGTTGGCTAATGAGCTAAACCTTCCGCTGTATTTACATGAACGCGATGCAATTGACCGTCAAATAGAACTGTTAAACCAGTATTGTAATGACTCAACGCCCTGCTTAACTCATTGCTTTACCGGTGGCGTTGAAGCGCTCAACCGTTATGCTGAGCGGGGGCATTGGTTTGGCATTACCGGCTGGATCTGTGATGAGCGACGTAACCAGGAACTGGTGTCAGCTTTGCCGTATCTGCCTCTGAGCAGGCTGGTGCTTGAAACGGATGCACCGTTTTTATTACCTCGGGGGCTGAAGCCGCGCCCTAAAATGAATGAGCCTGCGCTTTTACCGGTAATTGGGGAAGCTCTGGCTAATTATCTTGAGGTGTCGGTACAGCATTTAGCCGAGCTGACCTATGCTAATACGGAACGGTTTTTTGGGCTGGGAGAGAACAGTGACTAAAGCTTCCGGAGTAAGTGCATTGCAGTGGCTATTTTTAGCTCTAGTGGCTCTGCTTTTTTCTGCATCCGCTGCTGCGGCGCAAATACTTCCCGAGAACCAGTCGGAGCTGGCAATTGAATACACTAACAGTCAGCAAAAGCTGGACTTAGAAACCGCAAAAAACTTACCTTCAACTGACTGGCGTAAACTGGATACAGACCGCGCTTCTTTTGGTTACACCACTGATGAATATTGGTTTCGTTTTAAACTCGACGCTAAGCCTTACGACCGTATTTTGCATATTGCCTACCCTTTGCTCGATGAGCTGACTATTTATGTGATGCAGTCCGAAGGGGTAAGAACCTATCTTATGGGTGACACAATTCCTTTTAGTGACCGGCTAATACCCACCTCAGAATTTGCGGTCCCCTTGTCAGAAGGCACAAATGGCGAAATTTATATCAAGGTGAATACGCAAAGTTCTATGCGTCTTCCCATTGCTGTACGCACAGAAGTTGGCTTTTTTGAAACACAAATGAGCCGTCGTATTGCCGAAGGAGTTTACTTTGGCGTACTGCTTTGTATGGCGGTTTATAATCTTTTCGGTTTTATTGCGTCACGCGAGCCGGAATTTGGTGTGTATTCGCTTTATACGTTATTTTTTGCCGGGTTGATGCTGTCATTAGAGGGGCTTGGCTTTCATTATTTATGGCCTGACTCTCTGTATTTGCAGGATAAGGGAATTCCTATATTTGGTAGTCTAACCTTTCTAACCGCTGCCTTGTTTGCTTATCAGCTCCTTGAACTAAAACGTTACCGATACACTTGGGGCAGAGGGTTGATGGTGATGGCCTTCCTTGCTGGTTTGAGTCTGCTAATTGCTATTTTTGCCAACTATCGGGTTAGCATTCATGTGTTGTTGAGTTTAGCTGTGCCTGGTTGTTTATTCCTGCTGGTTGTGGGTGTATATATGTGGCGTAAGGGTTTTGTTTACGCCCGCATTTTCACCTTAGCCTGGTGTAGCTTGCTCGTTTCTGTAGTTGTGAACTCTCTCGGGTATCTGGGCATCATCGACAGCATGTTCATTCAGCGTCATGCTATTATGATAGGTTCAGGTATTGAAATTCTACTGTTGTCCTGGGTTCTGGCTGTGCGTTACAGCGAGCAACGTAAAGAACGGCTGCAGGCCGAGCAACGTTATAATCGTGAGCTGGAAGAAAGTGTTGATGAACGTACGTTCGAGCTACAGGTCGCTCTGCGCGAACTTCAGGACGTTAATACGGAACTGGAACAGAAAAATACCGAAGATCCTTTAACCGGTTTGTATAACCGTCGTTATTTCCAACAGCATCTGGAACGTGAACTGCGGCGCACATTACGCCGCGAGTTACCGCTTGCATTATTGATGATCGACGTCGACCATTTTAAACCCGTGAACGATACCTATGGTCATCTTGCTGGAGATCAAATTCTGCAGCAGTTGGCAAAATTGATGCAGCAACACGCAAAACGGGCCGCTGATATTGTCTGTCGTTATGGTGGAGAAGAGTTTGCCATTATCTTGCCGGAAACTGACCTTCAGGAGGCTGAAACTTTTGCTAGTCAGTTACTGGAAACGGTTCGTAATACCGAATTTAAAACCGATGCCGGTTTGCTTAAGATCACGCTGAGTATTGGGGTGATCTCCACTAGCGTACGTATTTTTGATAATGTAGATGAGCTTTTTAAAGCAGCAGACGATGCGCTATATGCAGCTAAAAATGAAGGCCGTGACAGATTAGCGGTGCAGTAACCAATCAGGAGTCAAGAATGACAAATCAGGGTACTTTTCCGGGCAGGCGCCTAAGACGTTTACGCCGCCACGATTTTAGCCGGCGGCTGGTGGCAGAAAACCAGTTAAGCGTGGATGATTTAATTTACCCTATGTTTGTTCTCGAAGGTGAGAATCAGCGTGAGCAGGTCAGTTCAATGCCTGGCGTTGACCGTGTGAGCATTGACTTGTTGTTGCAAGAATGCGCTCAGTTGGTTGCCTTGGGTATTCCTATGGTTGCTTTATTCCCGGTGACTCCCGCTTCGGCTAAGTCGGAGATGGCTGAGGCAGCTTATGATGATAACGGTCTGGCTCAGCGTGCAGTCAAAGCCATAAAAGCTGAGTTTCCGGAGCTAGGAGTAATGACCGATGTAGCTTTGGATCCTTTTACAACTCACGGTCAGGACGGCATTCTTGATAACAGCGGGTATGTAGTCAATGACGTTACCACTGAGGTTCTGGTAAAGCAGGCGGTGTCCCACGCGCGGGCAGGGGTAGATGTTGTGGCTCCGTCGGACATGATGGACGGGCGCATTGGCGCTATTCGTTCAGCACTGGAAGCCGAAGGGTTTATCAACACTCAAATTATGGCGTATTCGGCTAAATATGCCAGCGCGTTTTACGGCCCATTCCGCGACGCGGTCGGCTCTGCAGGCAACCTGAAGGGGGCTGACAAAAAGACCTATCAGATGGATCCGGCTAATTCAGACGAAGCCCTGCAGGAAATTGCACTGGATATTCAGGAAGGTGCTGACATGGTAATGGTGAAGCCGGGCATGCCTTATTTAGACATTGTGCGCCGTGCAAAAGACAACTTTGGCGTGCCGACTTTTGCGTACCAGGTCAGTGGTGAATATGCCATGCTGCAGGCCGCCATTAAAAATGGCTGGCTGGGTCAGGACGTTATTGAAGAAAGTTTGCTGGGTTTCAAGCGGGCGGGCGCTGACGGCATTCTTACCTACTTTGCAAAATCGGTAGCTGAACGTCTGGCAACGAAAAAACGCTAAGCTGTGATTTCATTGGCAAGTTGTGCGAGTAGCCCTTCGCGCAACGCACCTGTCGTCACCTCAAAATCGTCCACACTAAGTGCCTTCAGCACAGCCAAAAGTATGGTGATTCCGCCCATTAGAACAGCACGGCGGTCATCACGTAATCCGGCAAAATTCAGCCGTTCAACTTGCCCTTGCCGGATACAACGCTGAATCAACTCACTTAACCAGCTTTGAGTAAGCCTCGGTTGTTTCTCCGCCGCCGCTATTTCGGTAAGCGCGCGAAAAGTACCCGATGCGCCAAGAACTCGTAGCCATCCATGTTGCTGATAATCAGCGATGTAGGGCGTAATAAGCTTAGCCGCGGCCTGAATAGCTAGTTCTACGTTATCCGGGGTAATCTCTCCACCTTTAAAGAAACGGTTTTGAAATACCACACATCCCATATCCAGACTATTAAGCACATTAGCCTGGGTTCCATTACCGGCTACAACCTCGGTACTGGCACCGCCAATATCAATAACCAGAACTTTATCCCGGCATTGCGACGCACTGCAAACCCCCGCATAAATAAATTCAGCTTCACGCTCTCCGGTAATAACTTCAATAGGGAAGCCTAAAGTCGACTCAAAGCGTGCAAGAAGTTCTTTTTGATTACTGGCTTTGCGCAGCGCTGCTGTCGCTACCGCTTTTACCGCAAAGGGCTGGAAGCGTTCAAGTTCTTTGGCGAACAGGGTAAGGCAATTTACGCCGCGGGAAATGGCAGCGTCGTCTATGCTGTCATTGTCATTCAAGCCGTCGGCTAAACGAACTTTCTGTTTATGCTGGGAAAGAATTCGGGGCTTAGGAAAGAACCCCGTCATTGAAACTTCTGCCATCAACAGGTGAAAACTGTTGGATCCCATGTCGATGGCAGCAAGTTTGCGCTTTTTGGCTGGCATATTATGACGCGTTGCGCGGAGGTCCCGAGCGACGGCCGCGAGGTTTACCCTTGCCTCCGCCTGAGTTATGACGACGACGGCGCTGAATTGGACGTGGACGTCGTAAATCAGAAAGCAAAGCATCGCCATCGTATTTGGTGACCGGAATGGTGTGACCAATATAGTCTTCAATAGCCGGTAAGTTGTATACGTACTCTTCGCACGCCAGGCTTATTGCAGCGCCACTGGCTCCTGCACGACCTGTGCGGCCTATCCGGTGCACATAGTCTTCGCAGTCATCCGGTAAGTCGAAGTTATAGACATGAGTGACTTCGGGGATATGCAGACCACGTGCAGCGACATCGGTAGCAACTAAAAAGTCGAGCTTTCCTTCGGCGAAGTCTTCCAGAATGCGTAAGCGCTTTTTCTGCGGAACATCGCCAGTCAACAGGCCCGCACGGTGCTCGTTCGCGACCAACCAGCCATGCACTTTCTCGCAACCGTGCTTGGTGTTGGCGAAAACAATGGCTTTATCCGGCCAGTCTTCTTCAATTAATGTTAGTAGCAACGGAAACTTTTCGGGTTTAGAAGGGTAAAACAGTTCTTCAGTTACCCGTGTGGCGGTTTTTTGTAACGGTTCCACTTCGAGTTTAGTCGGTGCATTCATATGCTCGTAAGCCAGTTCCTGCACACGATAAGACAATGTTGCAGAGAACAGCAGGTTCAGGCGCTTGGATGGATCCGGCATTTTTTGCAATAAATAGCGAATGTCATCAATAAAGCCAAGATCGAACATGCGGTCGGCTTCGTCCAGCACCACAACTTCAATATCGTTAAGGCTAAATAGACCCTGCTTATAAAAGTCGATAAGACGACCCGTGGTGCCGACCAGTATGTCGGGTTGTGCCGCCAGTTGTTCTTTTTGACCTTCGTAGCCTTCGCCGCCGTATATAACGCCCATTTTCAAACCGCAATGCTCAATGAGGGCATCAGCATCGTGTGCTATCTGAATAGCGAGCTCCCGAGTCGGTGCCATAATCAATGCGCGTGGGCCCGATTCGGTTTTTTCGGACGATTCGTTCTGCATTAAGCGGTTGAAAGTAGCCAGCAGAAATGCCAAGGTTTTGCCTGTACCTGTCTGAGCCTGACCAGCAACATCGCGGTTAGACAGAGCAACGGGCAGACTTAACGCCTGAATTGGAGTACAATACTCAAATCCGGCACTGGATATTGCTTGCTGGATTTTGGGGTGAAGCGCCAAATCAGCAAAGCGAGTTTCTGTAAGATGTTTTTTAGTCATAAGTTATAAGCATATCAGTTTGCGCTTGTATTCAAAAACAGAAATAATACTATTCTAATATTTCCACGCGAAGAAAGTAGCGGAGAGTACCATGAGTGACGTAATAGTTCAGCTAAGTGATGACAGTTTTGATGCTGATGTCATAAATTCCGATAAACCCGTATTAGTCGACTTTTGGGCTGAATGGTGTGGGCCTTGTAAAATGGTAGCACCTATTCTTGATGACATTTCCAGCGAATACGCTGACAAATTAGTTATTGGTAAGCTGAACGTCGACCATAATGAACAAACCCCACCTAAATACAATATTCGTGGCATTCCAACGTTATTGTTGTTTAAAGGCGGCGAAGTTGTCGGAACTAAAGTGGGCGCATTATCACGCGCTCAATTGACTGAATTTTTAGACCAGCACATTTAATGATTATCAAAAAAACGGCGTGTTATGCGCCGTTTTTGTTGAGAAAACTGGACGAATCGCTTTTTTGGTGATAACTTCTGCTCATTAACTGTTCATACGGGTTCACCAACTCCACCGGTTAGCCTGTTTTTAAATGAAACGTCTGTTTCTGGTTTCGCACTTCGCGAATTCCGAATGTTCCAATTGTTTTACTTTCTAGAGTCAAATTAAAAAAGGCTTTGTGTTCAATCGATAACTCGAAAACCCTCCTATGAATCTAACAGAACTTAAAGATAAACCCGTAAACGAGCTGGTTCAGCTCGCGGACTCAATGGGCCTTGAGAATATGGCCCGCTTACGTAAGCAAGACATTATTTTTGCTATCTTAAAAGCTCACGCTAAAAGTGGTGAAGACATTCACGGCGGCGGTGTGCTGGAAATTTTGCAGGATGGCTTTGGCTTCTTGCGTTCAGCCGACTCGTCTTACTTGGCTGGACCGGACGATATTTACGTATCACCAAGCCAGATTCGTCGCTTTAACCTGCGTACGGGTGACACTATCGGCGGGAAAATTCGCCCACCGAAAGACAGCGAACGTTATTTTGCCCTGCTGAAAATTCGTGAAGTTAACTTCGACAAGCCTGAAAACTCCCGCAATAAAATCTTATTTGAAAACTTAACGCCGCTACACGCGGAAGAGCGTTTTCATTTAGAGCGTGGTAATGGCAGTAAAGAAGATATCACTGCACGGGTACTGGATTTATCAGCGCCAATTGGTAAAGGCCAGCGTGGTCTTATTGTCGCACCACCGAAAGCCGGTAAAACCTTGTTGCTGCAAAATATTGCGACTTCTATCGCGGCGAATCACCCTGATGCTGAACTGATCGTTCTGTTGATTGATGAGCGTCCGGAAGAAGTTACCGAAATGCACCGTCTGGTGCATGGCGAAGTGGTTGCTTCAACCTTTGATGAGCCTGCCAGCCGTCACGTTCAGGTGGCTGAAATGGTTATTGAAAAAGCCAAACGTCTGGTTGAGCACAAAAAAGACGTGGTGATTTTGCTGGACTCAATTACTCGTTTAGCTCGTGCTTATAACACTGTTATTCCAAGCTCGGGTAAAGTGTTAACCGGTGGTGTTGATGCCAACGCATTGCACAAACCTAAGCGTTTCTTTGGTGCTGCGCGTAATGTAGAAGAAGGTGGTAGTTTAACCATTATTGCAACCGCGCTTATTGATACCGGTTCGAAGATGGACGAAGTCATCTACGAAGAGTTTAAAGGTACCGGTAACATGGAGCTGCACCTGAATCGTAAATTGGCTGAACGCCGTGTGTTCCCTGCCATTGATTTCAACCGTTCAGGTACGCGTCGCGAAGAGTTGCTGACCACGCCGGACGAGCTTCAGAAAATGTGGATCCTGCGTAAAATCATGCATCCAATGGGCGAAGTTGAAGCCATGGAGTTCCTGATTGATCGTCTGCAGATGACCAAAACCAATGACGAATTCTTCGAATCGATGAAACGTCAGCGCAACAGCTAAGTGGCGTATGAAATATCAAGATCTGCGTGACTTCATCGCGCTCCTGGAGGAGCGCGGTGAACTTAAGCGCATCCAACAAGAAATAGACCCCTACCTCGAAATTACCGAAATATCAGACCGTACGTTAAAAGCACAAGGCCCGGCCTTATTGTTTGAAAACGTAAAAGGCCATGATATGCCGGTATTAGCTAACCTGTTTGGTACACCTGACCGGGTGGCTTTAGGTATGGGTCAGGAGTCGGTAACCGCTTTGCGGGATGTGGGCAAATTGCTGGCCTTTTTAAAAGAGCCGGAGCCTCCTAAAGGCTTTCGCGACGCGTTGAATTTATTGCCTAAGTACAAAAAAGTGCTGAGCATGTCGCCAAAAAGCATTAAAAAGGCTCCGTGTCAGCAAGTGGTTATGAGCGGCGATGACGTTGACTTAACCAAGCTGCCGATTCAGCACTGCTGGCCGGGCGACGTTGCGCCTTTGGTAACCTGGGGTCTTACGGTTACTCGCGGTCCGCATAAAGAACGCCAGAACTTAGGCATTTACCGCCAGCAACTCCTAGGTCCGAATAAGCTCATTATGCGCTGGTTGTCGCATCGCGGCGGCGCGCTGGATTTCCAGGAGTGGTGTCAGCAGCATCCGGGCGAGAAGTTCCCGGTGTCAGTTGCTTTGGGTGCCGACCCTGCGACTATTTTAGGTGCCGTAACACCGGTGCCGGATAGCTTGTCGGAATACGCCTTTGCCGGTTTGCTGCGCGACAGCAAAACCGAAGTAACGCAGTGCCTCAGTAATGACTTACAAGTACCGGCGCACGCTGAAGTCATTCTTGAAGGTTATATAGAGCCGGGCGAGATGGCACCTGAAGGCCCTTATGGCGACCATACCGGTTACTATAACGAAGTGGATGAGTTTCCGGTGTTTACCGTGACTCATGTTACCCATCGTAAAGATCCGATTTACCACAGCACCTATACCGGACGTCCACCGGACGAACCTGCTGTGCTGGGCGTTGCTTTAAATGAAGTTTTTATTCCGTTGCTGCAAAAACAATTCCCAGAAATTGTCGATTTTTATTTGCCACCGGAAGGCTGTTCGTACCGTTTGGCCGTAGTCACTATGAAGAAGCAGTACCCGGGTCATGCGAAGCGTGTGATGATGGGTGTCTGGTCTTTCTTACGTCAGTTTATGTACACCAAGTTTGTGATTGTGTGCGACGACGACGTGAATGCGCGTGACTGGAAAGATGTTATCTGGGCTATGACAACCCGGATGGATCCGGCACGTGATACGACCCTGGTCGAAAATACGCCGATTGATTATCTTGATTTTGCTTCACCGGTTTCAGGACTGGGCTCGAAGATGGGAATGGACGCCACCAATAAATGGCCGGGTGAAACTGACCGTGAGTGGGGCGAACCTATTGTCATGAGCGACGAGGTAAAACAGCGTGTTGACGAGCTGTGGGACGAACTGAATATTATGGAGTCGTGAATGAGTCAACAAATGACCTGTAAAGCTGAAATTTCGCGCCAGTTGGCGGATGCTGTGTGGGAAGTGCGTTTGCAACTGCCGCAGCCGGTTGAGTTTAAAGCAGGCCAGTACCTTATGGTGGTGATGGGTGAACGCGATAAGCGGCCTTTCAGTATTGCCTCGTGCCCGTCCAATAAAAGTGAGTGGTTACTTCATGTGGGCGCCACGCCGGACAATAGCTATGCAATGGAAGTGTTGGATAAAGTGCGTGCCGACGGGGAATTAGAAATTGACGCGCCGGATGGCGTTGCTTTTTACCGTCAGGAAAACACTAAGCCGGCAGTGTTAATTGCTGGTGGCACCGGTTTCTCTTACACCTATTCTATTTTGCAGCAGCACTTACGTTTGTCGCCAGAGCGGCCTCTGACCCTTTACTGGGGCGCAAAAAGCTTAAGCGACCTGTATTTGCATGACGAACTGGAACACTTAGCAAGCCAATATGAGCACTTTGATTATCATCCGGTGGTCGAAGACGCGGATAATAACTGGGCTTATTCTATTGGTTTAGTGCACCACGCGGTTATGGCTCGTGAGCAAAGCCTGCCTGAGTGTGAAATTTACATGGCTGGCCGCTTTGAAATGATACGCGTTATTCGCGACGATTTTGTCGCTAAAGACGTACCGTTAGAAAACCTTTACGGCGACGCTCTGTCCTTTATTTAATTGCACTGAAAGTAAATTTGTTTAACTAACAAGCTGCGTTATACTGACGCCGCTTTACCAAGGGGTGCCGGCAACGGCTGAGATGCGAAAGCGAACCCTTAAAACCTGATCCGGTTAATACTGGCGTAGGGATGGTAGAAAACCCGTCTAATACAGCCTTACCGGATCGTTTCTGACTTTGTTTTGAGGAAATGATCCATGAAAATAATCAATTCATATTTAGCCGTCAGCATTACTGCGGCGCTATCCAGTGTTCCCGCTTTTGCCTTTGCAGCAGAAGATACACAAGATACAAAAGACATTGAAATTATTGAAGTGAGTGGTGACTTTCACCGCCGCACCCTAAATGAAACCACCAGCAGTGTTTCAATTATCGATAAAGATGCGATGCAACAGCGTCATTCCCAGCATTTACAAGACACTTTGAATAGTTTGGCCAACGTGAATTTCTCAGGTGGTACTTCCACTGCTCGTTTTATTCAAATTCGTGGTATTGGCGAGCGCTCTCAGTTTGTTGATCCTGTAACGCCCTCGGTCGGTTTGATAATTGATGGTATTGATTACAGCGGGTTAGGCAGTGCCGCGTCGCTTTTCGATATCGATCACGTGGAAGTGTTTCGCGGTCCGCAAAGTGGACGTTTTGGTGTGAACGCTATGGCCGGTTTATTGTTGCTGGATAGCACCGCACCGAGCAGCGACTTTAACGGCCAGTTTCAGTTGTCGGCAGGAAACTATTCCGAAGCGATGGGCGGCCTTGCTATGGGTGGAAACCTTGGGGTGTTAGGTAACGCTCGCTTCTCGATCAGTCAGTTTCAGCAAGACGGTTACATTGAAAATACCTATCTTGAACGCGACGACACGGAACAGCGCGACGAACTCTCTGCCCGCTTCAAGTTGGATACCGAGCTCAGTAAAGACTGGCTGCTGCAAACGGTTCTGCATTATAACGATGTCGACAATGGCTACGATGCGTTTAGTCTCGATAATACCCGCGAAACCTTGTCCGACGAGCCCGGTTTTGATCGCTTAAAAAGTCAGGCATTGCGCCTGCAGCTCAGTTACCTGGGTTTTGACAACAGCCGTGTGGAAATGTCTGTTAACTACCTGGATGCAGACACCGGCTACGCTTATGACGAAGACTGGACCTATGAAGGTATCGCTCCGGGCTGGGAATACTCAGCTTTTGACGCGTACTTCCGCGACCGTGACGACAAAACCGCCGAAGTTCGTTGGGTCTCCGATGAACCCGAAAGCCTGTTTGGCATCGACAGTGAATGGGTTGTAGGTTTGTACTATTACGACAAGTCGGTACAGCTGACACGTGACTATTTTAACTGGGACTTAGGCCAGCCAAGTATTTTCAACAGTGATTACGACAGCAACCACCTCGCCATTTATGGTGAGTTCACTCAGCACTGGAGTGACCGTGTCAGTACCATAACGGGCTTGCGGGTAGAACGTTACGACAATGACTACCTGGACAGCCGCGGTATTACTGCTGAGCCTGAAGACACCATGGTGGGAGGTAATTTCAGTGTCCGCTATCAGGCGTCTGACGACAGCTATCTGTACGCGACTCTGGCTCGCGGATACAAAGCCGGCGGCGTTAATGGTGAAGCCTTAGGAAAAGCTGAAGATCAGGGGCTGGAAGAATTAGAAAATTACTTACTAGACCGCTCAACCTTTGCTCCGGAAACGCTCTGGAGTACCGAATTTGGCGTTAAAGGCAGCAGTGCCGATGGGCGGTTAACCTCAAGAGTCAGCGCATTTTACCATTGGCGTGACGACGTTCAGCTCAAGGGTTGGGTAAACCGTGATCAGTCTTTTGTAGGTTACATTGAGAACGCCGCTGAAGGCACAGGTTACGGTCTGGAAGCGGAAATTCGTAACCAGTTTACGGACTGGTTGGCGGTTTTTGCTTCGGCTAGCTGGTTAAAAACTGAAATTGAAGGCTTCGTCACCGAAGATGGCACCGATATGACCGGGCGGGAGCAGGCTCAAGCCCCCAACTATCAGTTGAATATTGGTTTTGAGGGTTGGTTAGGTGAGAACTTCCAGTGGGTGATTCAGGCTGATGCAAAAGATGAGTTCTATTTCTCCGATTCGCATAATCAGAAAGCGGACAGCATGGCTGTGCTGCATCTTGCGCTAAACTATCATTATCAGGATTGGCGAATCAGTCTGTGGGGACGTAACTTAACAGACGAAGATTATGAAATTCGAGGTTTCTATTTTGGTAATGATCCGCGTGAGGAATATGTGCCGGAAACTTACGTCCAATACGGTGAGCCACGTCGCTTTGGCATTACTGTCAGTAAATCGTTTTAAGGGGGCTTAATATGCGAGTTTCAGTAGAAATGTCGCTGTATCCATTGGCTGAAAATTATCTGGATACCATTAAAGATTTTATTGAGCGTTTAAACCAGCATTCAGAACTAACGGTTCTGACCAACACCATGAGTACCCAAGTGTTTGGGGAAATGCAGGATGTTATGCGAATTTTAGGCGACGAAATGGAACTGCTTTTTCAGAACGTGCCCTCTAATGTTCTGGTATGTAAGTTTATTAATAAAGACCTGAGGCCGGATAATGCCTGAGTCTTTGCTTGAATCCTGGCTTGAGCAGCTGATGGTCAGTTCCCCATGGGAGCTGACGGCTTTAGTCATGGCTTTGGGGTATTTAGTGCTGGCGGCGCATCAGCGCCAGTGGTGCTGGGCTGCTGCTGCGGTCAGCTGTACTATTTACGCTGTGTTGTTCTGGCAAGGCAGGCTATACATGGAGTCCTTGCTGCAGACTATTTATATTGCTTTGGCAGGCTATGGCTGGTGGCAATGGCAGCGTCAGCAAAGTGCAGCAAAGGAGAGCCCGGACGGCGCGAAATACCCGCTACGCTGGCATCTTTTACAATGGGCTTGGTTGGTTCCCCTGGCAGCCGGTATTGCTTATTTGCTTTCGGTTTATACCGACGCAGATGCCGTATGGCTCGATACTTATACAACAATATTCAGTTTGCTGGCCACATGGTTGGTCACCAAAAAAGCGTATGAAACCTGGTGGTACTGGCTGATTATAGACAGTGTTTACGTTTATTTGTACGCCAGCAAAGGCTTTGTCGCCACCGCCTTGTTGTTTGTGGTTTATCTAATACTGGTGGTTTATGCCATGTGGCGCTGGCGTCATGACATTTCGCTGAAATCTGCGAGTGAAGCCGGGTGATTGGTCGGCCCCGTGAAATACAGATGCTTGCGTCCGGGCAGTCGAATCAGACGTTGCGACTGCAAACAGATACTGAAGATTATGTGTTAAAACGTTGGCGCTATGAACAGGTATTCGCGGTTGATCGTGAACTTGAAGTATCCATACAAAAACAACTGGCGCAGAAGGCTCTTGCTCCCGAAGTTTTAGACTACGATGTTGACCAGTGCTGGCTTTTACAGCCTTACTATCAGGCTCCGTCTTTACAGCAAGTTACGCTGTCGCCTTTAATTAAAGCCACTGTACTGGCTGAAACGCTGTCGAAAATCCACGATACACGAGTTGATATTCCGGCCTGGTCTATGGCTGAGCGGATCGAGCACTATTTGCAACAGCTGCGTTCGGTCAATTCGGTCGTTGCTGCGCAAATGAGCCAAAAATTATCACCTATGCGACCCCTGTTAGAGGACTGGCTCAGTTATCCGGTGTTATGCCATAACGATTTATCCATGAATCATATTCTAATGATGGATCCTATCCGGGTTATCGACTGGGAATACGCGGGTATTGGCCACCCCCTGTTTGATATTGCCAGCGCAATTGTGGTGAACGAACTCAGTGACGACGTGGCGGTTCGCTTAATAACTGAGTACGAAAAAATAACCCATTATCAAATTGATCGGCAACGTTTGGCACAATGGTGTGAGTTTGTGGAATGGCTGAATAAAGTATGGCAGCATCTATTTCGACACCTTTCTTAAAGCGAACACATTGCCATGACTGATAAAAAATTGACTGAACGCGTTTACGGCTACTTGGCTGAAGACGAAGATGCTCGCGTCTGTAAGGATATTCCTGAGTCTGCCTGTAACGAGCAACCGCGTTCATTCGTTTTGATGTTGTTGTCGTTAACTCTGACCAAACTGGGTGACAGCTTAGTCAGCGCGCGCCTTGTGTTGCCGTGGATGTTGAGTTCGCTGGGCGCCCCGGCGATGTTTATTAGCGCTTTAGTGCCTTTACGGGAGTCCCTTGCTTTATTACCCCAGCTCTTTGTTGCTCAAAAGCTCCGTGAACAGCCGGTACGCAAATGGTTCTGGGTTGCAGGCAGCATTGGTCAGGCTGTCTCGTTGCTGGCGATGCTGTTTGCGGTAGCAACTTTAGATGAATCTGCACTGGGCTGGTCTGTGGTTGTTTTACTGGCAATATTTAGTTTGTCGCGAGGCATCTGTTCCGTGGCGAATAAAGATGTCACCGGTAAAACGGTGTCTAAAACGCGTCGTGGACGAATGTCCGGTGTAGCAGCTTCCGCCGCCGGATTACTGACGCTGTTAACCGCACTGGTTATTATATTTGCACCGGATATGGAAGGTCAGCGCTCATTATTTGTTGGACTATTGGGTACCGGTGTTGTGCTCTGGTTTGCCGCGGCTTTACTTTATGCGGGCATTCCTGAGGTTGCTGGTGCAACCGAGGGCGGCGGTAACGCGCTGACCGAAGCGTTCAAATCAATGTCTTTGCTGTGGCAGGATCGTCAGTTTGGACACTTTGTCATTTCGCGGGCGTTACTGGTCGCCGCCGCTTTTGCTATTCCTTATATTGTTGTTTTGATTCAGCGTCAAGGTGAGTCAGAACTGACCAGCCTGGGCAGTTTAATGCTAGCCAGTGGGCTCGCAGGCTTACTAGCAGGGCGCTTTTGGGGGCGTTGGTCCGATTCTGCCAGTCATCATGTGATGGCGGCAGCTTCCGTTATGTCGACCCTGGTAATGGGAGCCGCCCTGGCACTTTATTACTGGCTCCCAACAGCATTAGGTGCACCGTGGGTGGCGGGGCTACTATTGTTTAGTTCGGCGGTTGCACATCATGGGGCACGAGTAGGCAGAAAAACCTATCTGGTTGATATGGCAACGCAAGATAATAGAGCGCAACTTACGGCGGTATCCAATACTGTGATGGGTGTCGTGCTTTTAGCGGGGCTGTTACTGGGCTGGGTTGATGCTGCTTATGGCGTTGCCGCTGTTTTATGGGTACTGGGAGCTATTGGCGTACTCGCGACTCTTACAGCCTTAAGATTGCCAGACGTATCAGGTGACACGTCTGGCTAACCGGGCTAGCTCATTCTACTTACCGCGGATAACCGCGTAAAGTCCGACAATGACCGCAGCAACACCGCCCACTAAATACCAAATGGTGTTATCGGTTGGCTGATTTGTAGCCACTTCTGATACGCTAGAGGCAATTGATTGTGAGGCCTCATATGAGAAATACAATAAAATAGCGCCAACAACTAATAGAACAATACCTACGATACGAGTCATAAAGTCTTCCTTTTGTTGTGTTTACAACTATCAATATAAAGCACTCTGTCAGATCCGCAAGTTTCCTTACAAATATTGATTTATATCATATGGCATATTCACAAGCCAATGAAATGGCTGTAGTTGTTAAAAAGCTGGTCGCGTTTAAAACAAAAAAACAACAAAAGTAAGGCAGAACTATGAGCAGAGCATCTTTTAAACTTGGGTATTTGGCCATTTCAATGTCAGCAGCGTTAGCAATCCCGGGTACCGGTTTTGCGCAACAAGCAGATGCTAATGCAGAGTCTGATGAATCTATGGAGCGCATTGTCACCTTGGGTTCACGGGTCAATGGCAGAACGGCGACAGAGTCGGCTTCGCCAATTGATATTATTTCCGCAGAGCAACTCGTAAATACAGGAGCGACCGAACTCGGTAAAGCTCTGCAAATGAGTGCGCCTTCTTTTAACTTTTCCAGCACAACCATTTCTGACGGTTCTGACATCATTCGCCCGGCGACACTGCGCGGGCTCAATCCGGATCAGGTTCTGGTTCTGGTTAACGGTAAACGCAGGCATCAACAAGCTCTGGTGAACGTTCAGGAGACCATTGGTAAAGGCTCGGCAGGTTATGACATTAACGCCATTCCAATTACCGCTGTTGCGCGTGTCGAAATTCTGCGAGACGGTGCGGCGGCTCAATACGGTTCTGATGCTATTGCCGGGGTCATTAATATCACGCTGAAAAGCTCCGAAGGCGGCAGTGTCTCCGCTGAAATAGGTCAAACTTATGAGGGTGATGGCGAAGTTAATACTATTGGCGTTAATTTTGGTGTTGAGTCAGACAACGGCTTTTTCAACGGCACTCTGGAGTACCGTGACCGGGGAATGACGAACCGGGCGTCTCCAGCTGAAGCATCGCTCATAGGGGACTGGTCATCGCCCAGCGGTGACCCTGTGGTTCGTCTGCATATTGGTGATGCCGATTCGGAGAACTTATACGCCTGGTTTAACTCCGGTTATAACTTTAGTGCAACGACAGAGCTTTATGCTTTTGGTGGTATCTCCAGCCGTGACGGTGGTTCTTCAGGTTTTTTCCGCGGACGCGGACACCCGAGAACCATAGAAGCCATTTACCCCGATGGTTTTCTGCCGAAACTAGAGACCGAAGCGGATGATCAATCGTTGGCTGTTGGCATTCGCGGAGATCTGCCTAACGCCTGGCTGTGGGATGCCAGTGTGGTTTACGGGAAAAATGAATTTGGCTTTAATTCGTCCAACTCAGCAAATGTAAGTTGGTACTACGAACCGAGCCCGGACGGCGGTATTTATGGCGAAACGCCAACAGAAGCTTTTGATGGTGAACTGGTCTTTGAGCAGACGACATTCAATTTAGATTTTAATGGTACGGTTGATATCGCAAATGAGCTGCTTTATCTGGCGGTGGGGTTAGAGATGCGCCGTGACGGCTATCAAATTAACCCCGGTGACCCGGTATCCTGGTCCTATGGCAGAGCCAATGATCCCAGCATTGAAATCCTAACCCCATCTGGCGACCCCGCAGAAGCCGGCATACAAGGTTTCCCGGGTTTTAGTCCGAGCCAGGCGGTAGACGCTGACCGTGACAGTTATGGGGCTTATGTCGATGCAGAATACTATGTAACGCCGGACTTCTTGTTAGCCGGGGCTTTACGCTACGAAGATTATGACATCGCCGGTGATAATATTTCCGGTAAACTGTCTGCCCGATATGATATCAACAGTGACCTCTCTGTGCGTGGCACAGTATCGACCGGATTCCGGGCTCCAGGCGTGCAGCAAATTTATTACAGCCAGGTATCAACTAACATCGTTAATGGCACGTTGGTTGAAACCGGAACCATTGCCAATGATGACGAAGTGGCACGTCAATTTGGTATTAACGAGCTGGAAGAAGAAACGTCTGAAAGCATAAGCCTGGGTCTTATAAAGCGTTTCAACAACGGTTTCGATCTGACCATGGATTTTTATCAAATCAATATTGATGATCGCATTGTTTTGTCGGAGTCACTGACAGCTGATGTAGGCGCAGAGTTTGGTCAAATTTTGGCAGACAATAATCTGGGGGCAGCGCAATTCTTCACTAACTCTGTTGATACCAAAACCACAGGTCTGGATGTGATTGCCTCTTACCCGACTGAATTTATGGATGGCAATTTAAATTTAACTGCCGCAATGAGCTTTATGAATACCGATGTAGAGCAGGTGAATTCGGTCTCTTCATTAATTCCGGGTGAACAGATCTTCAACGACACTCAAGTCCTGCGTCTTGAAGAGGGACAACCCAGTGAGAAAGCAACGTTAAGTGGTGACTGGACTCGTGATGCCTGGAATGTGAATTTAGCCTTTAATTATTTTGGGCCTGTTGAAGGGCAAGCCTTTACCGGTGTGCGTCATGAGTGGGGTGGTAAGTGGCTGACTGATCTTTCTATCGGCTACGACTTTACTGACAGTTTAAACGTTCGTATTGGTGCGAATAACCTGTTTGATACTTATCCGGACGAATGGGGCAGTGCAGGTTCGCCATTTTCTGATGCGGGCTTTAAATATGGCTGGGAAACCTTCCCGTTTGGCATTAATGGGGGGTACTACTACGCTCGGCTGAACTATACCTTCTAGGCGTTGTATTAACTCGCCGTATAAAAACGCCCCTTCTAAGGGGCTTTTTTATGTGGTATTTACTGCCCTAGCCGGCCAACTCGTTTCATTGCTCCCCAATTATGTCTGCGGCCTCGGACAAATTGGAATAATCCGCGTAACCGCCACCAACTGTTTAATTGTCGATAACCGAAGTTTTCCAGTACTGCGGTGAAAATAAGCCACATGAGTTCTTTTTTTGATTGGTAGGTTCTGAAGGTCAACTCTTCTAAAATAAGGGAAAATATGGAAATAAAAACTCCTAAACCAAAAGCGGCAAGCAAAAAAGCCAGAGTAAAGTCTAGATCGACCAAACCGGCGAAAAAGAAATAAGCGGTGAGTAGGTAAGCCAATACCTCAATGATTGGGCCAATCCCCTCGAACAAGAGCATAAAAGGGTAAGCTATCCAGCCGGCAGCTTTGCCTCTTGGTGAAAGCAGAAGACCAATATTGGTTGTTAAGCTCTCCATTAAACCGCGCTGCCACCGAATGCGTTGATTCTTTAACGTATTTAAATCTTCGGGCGCCTCGGTCCAGCATACGGGATCGGGTATGAAGGCGATACGGTAAGGAAGTTTCGCTTTATTCATGTGCTGGTGAAGTCTAATAACCAGTTCCATATCTTCGCCCACAGTATTGGCTTGATATCCGCCGCATTCAATAACTCGCTGCTTACGGAACACGCCAAATGCGCCCGAGATAATAAGCATCCCGTTAAGTGGTGACCAGCCCATTCTACCGAATAAAAAGGCTCGTAAATACTCGACAATCTGTAGCCGGGCTAGCCAGGATTTCGGCAGGCTCACTTTGGTTAATAGCCCTTGGCGAATCGTTGAACCATTAGCGACTCGAATGGAACCTCCAACGGCAATCGTTTCTGGTTCGTCGATAAAAGGGTGGACAATTTTGTCTAAACTATCGCGTTGCAAAATTGAGTCGGCATCAACCGCACAAAACAAGGGATTACGCGATGCATTTATCCCTGCATTGAGGGCGTCGGCCTTTCCGCCATTGTCTTTATTAATAGCTCTAAGCTGTGGGTATTTTTTTGACCGGTATACTTGTCGGATTGGCTGAGTGGCCAACTGATTTCGGTAGGCCTCATGATAAATTTGTAGGTCAAATGCTTCGATAAGTTTTGTCATAGTCTCATCGCTTGAACCATCGTTAATGACGATGATTTCATATTTCGGATATTCTAGTTGCAGGATGCTTTTAATCGATGAAACAATCCCAATTGCTTCATTATATGCAGGAACGATGACTGAGACTGGCGGTAGCAGAGGACCGAAACTCATCGGTAGTAGCTGGTTATCGTAACGGCGCATGTACTGTCGAATAACAACAAAACTGATGATGTTGAGTACAAGATAAACTGCGGTTAACGCGACGAAATAACCAATAAAACTCAGTTGTGTAATTTCAATCCATGGTTGCCACTTATCAAGCATCAGTTATCTCCAAATTCATTTCATTCGCCACTTGCATCAACATGTTTCTGGCAAATGGGTCGGCCAGTTCGGTCAGTTGTTCTTTAAGATAGGTTGGTGAAAACTCCGGGTGCAAGAAAACGCCTTGAGCGGCGCGATAACGAACCCACCATGCGGAATCTTGAAGCAGTTGCCACAAACGTTCTAAATCTTGTTTGTTGCGTGCCAGTTCTCCTAGCATTCGGGTAGCCTGAACCCTGACTCCAAGTTCAGCGGAATGCGTCAAGCGTCGAACGAGAGGCAGATGGTGTGGGTGATCCAACAGTGGTATTAGTTGCGCGATAGCTTCGGGTTGTGATTTAAAGTGATTGACCAATTGTTTGGCTTCGCTGGCTGACAAGGGTACATCGACCCCCTGCAACACCTTAAGCAGGTAAACGGCATGTTCAGGTGTGGTCTGAAGTAAAGTTTGCTGAGCTTGTTGAATCAGATAACGCGAGTCGCATTCTTTAGCTATAGTGACTAAACGTTCTGAAGCAACGAAGTTCTTCAATTCAAGTAGTATTGGGACTGCTACTGTTTGATCATTTCGCATTAAAGCACGTAGCGCGGTAAGAACAACCATACTGCTGGAGTGTCGGGTGAGCTCTTTTAAACGTTTTATTGTTGCAGGAGAAAGTTTTTGTAAATCGCCCATGGCGATAGCGGTTGCTATCAAGGTTCTCACGTCCTGACCGCGCATCAACTCAAGTGCCTGACGCTCTAAGCGAATATGGTGAGCTAAACGCTCAAGACCATCGTCAGCATCGCCGCGAACGTAACGATGCATTAATGACCACAACTGTATAAACCATAGAAAAGCCTGAGTATCTCGCCAGAGCTGTTTTATTTGGGATTGATCGGGTAATTCTGCTTGAGGGTTTGCACAAAACTCGAATAGAAATTGGCGCCAATGATGTTGTAATGCCTTTCGTTTTTTGTCATGCCCCTGATGAATAATCCGCAAGATGAACAGCCATGACCATACCAATAGGATCAAAACGGCAATAACAAGGAGAGCCGTGTGCATCCATTGAAGGAGCTGCTCAGAATCGATAGCGAAGTCCAAGCAATACCCCCCTGCGGTCATAAAAATCACCTTGCTGATTAAAGCTTAGTGCCCAGCGAAGTCCCCAGGCAGTTGATAGCTGATGTAAGCCGTAAACGCTGATACCTTTGACATCGGTTATTAAAACCCGCTGAGGGGCAACTTTTTCTGCTTCCTCACCTTGGTTGAGCGCCAGCGTTACGGTGCTCCATTCATCATAAAAATAGCTAAGGGTTGCGGCATGAGACAGTGCTGAATCACCGCCTAAAAGGTGATCCTGACGAATTCGGTAAGACCACCGCCATTGAGCAAAATAGCGTTCTAACTGGAGGCTATAGCCCTGGCTGGTGCTTGTTGGCCAATGGCTTCTGTGAGTACCTGCGCTAATTAGGTAGCCGTTGCTAAGTGCCCGACTCAGTATGATCTGCCCCTGCAGTTCAGGACGTACACGGGAGGTTCCTGAACCACCAAGCTCTCCGAATAATTGCCAGTTTTCATTAAGGTCGGTATAAAAACCGGCCAAAAGTTCATTATCACTAAGGTCAAAGCGGCGAGTTTGGTTAAAACGTAAATAGCCTAGCGTTTTGTTCGATAGAGATTGTTCGTACTGAACGTAAGCATTTTGCCAATTGTCATAATTTCCGGACAGACTATCGAAACCAAAACCTGCTTCCAGTGCCTCATCATAAGGCTGGGCTGGCAGGGCTGTACTTAACAGGAGGCTCAATCCGGTAATCATACTGCGCTTCATGAGAAATTCCTTTTCTGACTTCGGATATTAAGCAGTTTACGGATCCGGGCCTGCAATTCTTTTGGTTGAAAAGGCTTAACCATGTAATCGTTGGCTCCCGAATCCAAAGCATTGGCAATATCATCGTCCTCTTGCAGGCTGGTTAATACCAAGATGGGTAGCTGGTAGCTGGACTCTCGATCGCGAAGCCATTGAATCAATTGTGCCCCTGATACTATGGGTAACTGCAAGTCCAGCAGCACCAAGTCGGGAGTATATGTCTGTAACCATTCTTGAGCTGCGGAGCCGTCATTACAGCATTGAGTTTCATAACCTTCCCGCTGTAATAAAAACTCCAATAGTTCACGTAAAACGGTATCGTCTTCAACAATTAAAATCCGAAACTTACCCATATACGCCTCCTAGCTTATTTCAAGCATAAGTAGCTTAGGCTTTTGGGGCAAGAAAAACTCTGTTTAGGAAACAAGCAGTAAGCTTTTTCTAGACAAAAAAAGACCGAGTGTGTAAAACCACCCGGTCTCTCCCGTCTCTCTTAACGTTTTTGACCAAATGAATCAGTCATTAGTTACCTAAATAAGAGGTCAGCATCCACGCCGTTTTTTCTTGCTCTTTAATGTAGTCGCTCATCAGTGCATTGGTACCTTCATCTCCAGCTTCGTCAGAAATTTCGAGAATTTCACGCTGTAGACGGATGGTCGTCTGATAGCTGTCCAAAATATTGGCGACACAGGCACGACCATCGTGAACGTCTTTAACTTCTTCAATTTCGCTGTTCTTGATGTAAGTCGAGTAAGCATGCTGAGGACGTTGACCCAGAGTTAGAATACGCTCTGCAATTTCATCAATTTTCAGCAGTAAGTCATCGTAGGTTTCTTCAAACTTAGCGTGCAATTCGAAAAAACGTTCGCCTTTAATATTCCAATGGAAACCACGAACATTCATGTAAAAAACTTGGTAGTTTGAGAGCAGCTCATTTAGCTTGTCGCCAAGTTTTTCTGCCTTTTTCTGATCTAGACCAATAACGCTTAACTGTTTCATAAAACCCTCCTTTGTCATCGTTATACCTTAACCATAGTTGAATCATAGGGTTAAAGAAAGCGATGAAAATCGATAACGCTGACAGTTAAACTCGATAACTGTCAGCTTATGCTTACATAAGGAGTAAGGGGACGTTGTGAGTTAAATCAACTCAGGCTTTCAAGTTTGCCGTCGCGGATGTGTTTTTCACCGCGGGCTTTAGCTAATTGAATCTGACGCTCACGTTCGGCGAAGCGTTCTTTCTGTTCGGCCGAGGTTTTGTCGTAGCAATGCGGACAACTGACACCTTTTTGGTAATGCTCTGACTGCATTTCCTCAGCAGTAATGGGCATGCGACAGGCATAACACTGGTCGTATTCGCCTTGCTCCAGACCGTGCTTAACGGTAACCCGCTGGTCAAAAACAAAGCACTCACCATTCCAGCGACTGTTGTCTTCCGGCATCATTTCCAGATATTTAAGAATTCCGCCTTTTAAGTGGTAAACCTCATCAAAGCCCTGTTCTTTTAAATAAGCGGTCGACTTTTCGCAGCGGATACCGCCGGTGCAGAACATCGCAACTTTTTTATGTTTTTCCGGATCCAGATGTTGCTTCACGTACTCCGGAAACTCGCGGAAAGTATCGGTCTTAGGGTTAACGGCGCCTTCAAAGGTTCCTACGGCGTATTCATATTCGTTGCGGGTATCAATAACCAGCACTTCCGGGTCAGCTATCAGGTCGTTCCATTTTTCCGGGTCTACATAAGTACCGGCCGAGCTTTTAGGGTCAACCCAGTCAACGCCCAGGGTGACAATTTCTTTTTTCAGTTTTACTTTGGTGCGATAAAACGCTTGTCCGTCACTAGGGGATTCTTTGTGTTCAATGTCAGCAAAACGTTCGTCGGAACGTAGGTAATTCAAAACGTTGTCAATGGCTTCTCGGGTACCGCAAATGGTGCCATTAATCCCTTCCCGAGCTAACAGCAAAGTGCCTTTTACATCGTTTGCAATAAGCGTCTGATACAGAGGTTCGCGGAGCTCTTTATAGTCATTTAGCTCAACAAATTTATACAATGCCGCACAAATATACATATCATGTTACCTTTTTCAGCGGTCCGGAACGTAAATCCGGAGCCCTTATTTAAATCGCGTTAGCAATTCGCGTAAAAATCGCGCGGATTATACCGTTTTGATCCCGAACAGTGCAAATCAGGGACTTAGGGAGCAGTAAGAAAACATGATTAACGAAGCCTTGTTTTATGGCCTGGTACTCTTATCAGCCGCAACCTCGTTATTAACAGCCGTGGCAGGCGCTGGCGGAGGGGCGGTATTGATTGGTGTGATGGCTCTGGTATTACCCGGTAGCGCGGTTATTCCGGTACATGGATTAGTGCAAATGGGGTCTAATGTGGGCCGAACCGGGTTGTCCTGGAAGCACATCCATTGGCCAACCGTTGCCTGGTTTGTGCCTTTTGGTTTGTTAGGCACCTTTATCGGCAGTTTATTACTGGTTCAGCTTCCGACACATTTTCTACAAATTACCATCGCACTATTTTTAATCTGGTTAACCTGGGGGCCTAAGTTGCCACAGAGTTTCCGCGGGCGTGCCGGTTTGGTCGGTGGTGGCTTGGTTACCGGCTTTATTTCTCTTTTTGTTGGTGCTTCAGGACCACTGGTTGCCGCTTTTGTAAAAGCCCGGTTTAGCCAGCGAATGCAAACCGTCGCCACTTTTTCCGCAGTAATGACCATGCAACACGCGCCTAAAGCGCTGGTGTTCGGCATGGCCGGGTTTGTGTTTCAGGACTGGTTACCGCTGGTATTGGCAATGATAGCTGCAGGCTTTGCCGGCACCTGGATTGGCCTGCACTGGCTGAAAAAAATTACTGACCAGCGCTTTGATCAGCTATTTCGTTTAATCATTACCTTGTTGGCTCTGCGCTTGCTTTGGGTCGCGCTTGAGCCTTTTGTCCCAGCGTTGACGAGCATAACGTCGTAAACTGGCTATGTTATCGGTTTCATCCATAATAGGGGTGCCCAGTATGGTTTCGATAATATCTTCCAGAGTAATGAGTCCCAGCCAGCTGCCGTGTTCATCATAAACTAAAGCCATATGCTGACGCTCTTTAAGCAGGTGGCTCATTAGAGCCTCGACACTGACGGTTTCTGTGACGATCTCAACCGGTCGTACAATGTCTTTTAGCGAGTCTGATTCGTCAGCATCAAGAACATCGCTACGAAAAACGATACCTTGTGGCTCCTCATCATTATCAATAACCGGGTATCGGGAAAAGGGCAGCTTTCTAATTCTTTCGCTAACCTCGGTCATGCTCAAGTCGGGTCGGATAGATTCACAGACTGTTCTGGGAGTCATAACCTGACGTACCCGAATTTCATGTAAGTCGAGAATGTTCAGAATGACCCGGCGCTCGTCGTCATCTAACGCTTCTTCTTCGTGGCCAATAGTCGCCATGGCTTTAATTTCGGAGCGAACGTCAATGTCGGCTTCTCCGCTACCGATACGTTTTGTGATTTGATCGGAAAGCCAGATAAACGGCTTTAGGGATAAAATCATAAAGTTCAGTACAGGAGGAAGCACAGGAGCTATGCTACGCCAGAACTTGGCACCAATCGTTTTAGGTATGATTTCCGAAAGTACCAGAATAAGCAGTGTCATAACGGCCGAAGCGACACCCAGGTAGCCGTCGCCGAAAACAACTCCAACCTGAGCGCCAACACCTGCCGCGCCAGCGGTATGGGCTATTGTATTCAGCGTTAATATCGCTGCAAGGGGTTTATCAATAGAATCTTTTAGCTTACGTAACTGCTGGTGAGTTTTAGGTCTGGTCTCTTTTAGTTGCGCAACATAACTTGGCGTAACCGATAAAAGAGCTGCTTCTAAAACCGAGCAAATAAATGAAACGCCAATAGCGATAATGGCAAAAAGAATGAGTAGGAACATTGTTACCTTAAATACTTACAAAAATTGTATTAGTAATAACATAGTTCCCGCCACAATGAGAATGGACCAACCGACAGGACCTGCGTATTTACCCCATAGGCGTTCAGTATAAGGCCCTAACCACAAAACGATAAGTGCTAATACATAATAACGTAAAGCACGCGCTGCACCTGCCGCTAGTAAAAACAATGAAAGTGGATAGTCCCCTGCGCCTGCAGCTAACATGGCGACCTGGAAAGGAACGGGAGTAACGCCTACCAGAAAAATGGCAATAAAACCGTCTTCGCTCAGAGTTTCCTGAAATTCTTTATAGTATTCCTGAATGGACAGGTAGTTGATAAACCATTCGCCAGCGCTATCAAATAAGGCAAAACCAATGTAATAACCACCAATAGCCCCGGCTAAGAACCCCGCTAAAGCAACAGTTGAAACCAGCCATATGCGCTTGCGTTCTAGTACCATGTAAGGCACCAAAACCAACTCTAAGGCTATGGGAAGTATCGTTGCCTCCAGGGCAGACAGAAAAAATAGAAGTATCAACGCATGGGGGGAACTGGCCAGTTTCTGATACCATTGTTGCGTCTTCGAGTTTTCTGTCATTGGCGCGTCAACATATTATTTTCGATAGCATTCATCGGCTCAGTGTAGCGTGATTTTTTTGCAAATAGGGATCGAAGCCGTTAAAACTTACGTAAAATTTGCACTTACATCGTGTTGTTAAAAGGTAACTCAAAATGAAATATCAAGGAAGCCCGGGCTTTTCTCATGGGCAGGCGGACAAAATTGGTGTCTTGGTTACTAATCTAGGAACTCCAGAGGCCCCAACAAAAAAAGCGCTCAAGCCCTATCTAAAAGAGTTTTTATCCGACCCACGAGTGGTTGAAGTGCCGCGTTTACTTTGGTTTTTAATTTTGAATGGGGTTATTTTGCGCTTTCGTCCTAAACGTTCAGCCGAAGCTTATAAGACCGTCTGGACTGATCGTGGCTCCCCTTTGTTATTTCATACACAAGACCAGGCTTCGGCTATTGAAGCAAAGCTGAAACAAACCTGGGGTGACAACATTGTTGTGGATTTTGCCATGCGTTACGGGAACCCGGCTCTTGGCGATGTAGTTGAGAAAATGATGCAAAAAGGCGTTCGTAAACTGCTGGTGTTGCCTTTGTACCCACAGTACTCGGCATCGACTACTGCCTCAACTTTCGATGCGCTGGCCAAAGACTTTACCAAACGCCGTTGGTTACCTGAACTTCGCTTTATTACCCACTATCACGATTTTTCACCTTTTATCGAGGCAGCTGCACAGCGTATTGAAAAACACTGGGACGCTCATGGACGCGCAGATAAGTTGTTGTTCTCTTATCATGGAATTCCGTTGCGTTATTTGAAAAATGGCGACCCTTACCATTGCGAATGCTACAAAACATCGCGCCTACTGGCTGAGCGACTGGGACTTGGAAAGGATGAGTATCTGACGACTTTTCAGTCACGTTTTGGCCGTGAAGAGTGGTTGCAGCCTTATACCGACATGACAATGAAAGCGCTTCCTGGCAAAGGAGTTAAGTCGGTGCAGGTATTTTGCCCTGGCTTCTCTTCCGATTGTTTAGAAACCGTAGAAGAAATTGGCGAAGAAAACCGTGAATACTTTATGGAAAGTGGCGGCGAGCGGTACGAATACATTTCAGCTCTGAATGCTGAGAGCGGGCATATTGATGCGTTAAGTCAACTTATTGAAAATAATCTGCAAGGCTGGTCAGTTGAAGAAGTAACTGAACAGCGACAGCAAAGAGCCGACCAGGTAAAAAAGCAGAGTTTGCCCTATGATGATTAAAGGAGACTGACTTGGCGCGTACGACTTCATTCGGCAAGCCCTTTATGTTTATTGCCTGGGGGCTGGCCATTGTCATGTTGGTCTGGTTTTTTGAAGACCAGTTGCAGCAACAGTTTAACCCGAACTCTCAGGTGCAAAGCCATGTCGATAACGGGCAAGTCACCGTTGTGCTGGAGCAAAACCGGATGGGTCACTATGTTGCTCAGGGTGATGTGAATGGTCAGCCTGTGACTTTCTTGCTGGATACCGGGGCAACACTGGTGGCTGTTCCTGAAAACTTGGCTAAAAAACTGGGTTTGCGTAAAGGACGGCAAGGTATGTCTCAAACAGCTAACGGACGTGTTATAACTTATAGGACAGAAATTGACAGGTTAGGGCTGGGTGAAATTCAGCTGACGAATGTCGCTGCTTCTATCACTCCCGGGATGGACGGTGATGTCATACTTTTGGGCATGAGTGCGTTGAAGGAATTTGAGTTAACGCAAAAAGGCGATACTCTTACATTACGTTATTAAACAAAACAGGAATGATGTATGTACAAAACATTACTAGGGGCAACCTTATTGTTGGCGGCGGGCAGTGTTAATGCACAACAAGAGGCGTTGCAACAATGTGCAGGGATTGAAGACTCGCTGGAGCGACTGGTATGTTATGACAATATTGCTAAGCAGTCTCAGGGTGAGTCGAAACAAGCAGAAGGAAAAGCCAGAGGAAAAGCGCAGGCTGAAAAACAGAAATCCAAGGCTGAGCGCCGTGGTAACTCTTCTTTAGAACGAGCGTTTGGCATGGAGCATAAAGACAAAGAAGAAGGCCAGCTTGACCGAATTGAGGTTGAAGTCGCAGCGAAAGAACAGGGGCCTTATGACAAGTGGCGTATTGAACTTAGTAATGGCCAGATTTGGAAACAGACCGACAGCGGCGGTTACTTTCCCTGGGACGAAGATGACACATATTATATTGAACGCGGCGCATTAAATTCATTTTTCTTTGGCCGTGAAGGTTCAAATCGCCGTATGCGAGTGCAGCGGGTTAAATAAAACAGGCGGTAAATATGCAGCGAGCCAATGCAGGATAGCCTCCCCGAATACAGTCTGTTGGCGACAGGCATAGCTATTGTTCTGATTGCTACGACAATTTTTGTCGTAGTGATCCGCAAAAGAGCGGAAAAGAAATACCAAGGCACAAATTACTTAATTCAGTCACATTATGAAGCGTTTAACTCGCTAGCCCGGCATCGGGATATTGAAAGCCGTCTGCTGGGCATCTGTCGGCTTATTGAGTCCCAAATTGATGGTGCCATGTGCGCCATTATGGCGGTTGATAAAAAAACACAAACCTTATCAACCGCCGCTTCAGTTTCCCTGCCCAAGTCCTATAACCAAGCCTTAGACGGCTTAGCCATAGCCGATGGTGTTGGAGCCTGTGGTACAGCGGCAGCGCTCGGTGAGCCCGTGCTGGTTGCTGATATGAGAAAGGATCAGCGCTTCAATGAGTTCCTGTCTCTCCTTGAACAGCAGGGTTTAGTGGCGTGCTGGTCCCACCCTATTTTTGCAACCTCGGACAGTGACGTTATTGGAACTTTCGCAATTTACTTTTCAGAGCCGAGAGTGCCTTTAGGACCGGAACTTGAGATTATTGTCCGTAATCGCGATCTGGTGGCTCTCATCATTGAGCAGGAGGAGCAAAGAAGGAGACAAGCTCGTCTTGAGCAGAGTCAAAGTTCACTTTTTACGCACAACCCTGATGCCGTGTTTATGCTTGATTTAGAAGGCAACTTTACTAGTGTTAATCGCTCGGTTTGCGAACTTTTATTGCTTAAAGAAGAGGATTTACTGGGTAAACACTACGAACTGGCAGTGCCTGAAAGTGACCAGAAACGAACCGCAGAGCACTTTGAAGCGGCTAAAGCCGGCATTCCGCAGTCCTACGAGATAAAAGTAAAAGACCAGACAGGTCAGCTTCATGACTTAGCGATAACCAATATTCCGATTATTATCGATGGCGAGATTACCGGCGTACACGGCATTGCTAAGGATATTACCGAACGAATTCAGCGAGAAGAAGCGTTAGAATTTTTCACTTCTCACGACAGCTTAACGCACCTGGTAAACCGCAGTGCAATGGAGCAGCGACTACAACAGCTGCAGGAAAATAAGACTGACGCGGCAATATTCGTCCTCTTTATCGATTTAGATGGCTTTAAGCCTATAAATGATAGCCTGGGGCACTACCTTGGAGACGAGGTCTTAATTGAAACGGCGCAACGCCTGCAACAGGTCGTTTCGGAACCTAACTTACTTTGCCGTTTTGGTGGCGATGAGTTTGTCGCCGTTATTCAGGATATGAGTGCTGTTGAGCAAGTTAATGCGTTATGCGCTGAAGTTTTAGCGGTATTTGAACAGCCCTTTCGGATTGGTGAAGTTGAGGTTTCTTTATCGGCAGCAATTGGTGTTTCAGCAAATGATATTGAGTTTAAACACCCTATGGAGCTTACTCAACGTGCCGATGTCGCTATGTATGAAGCGAAAAAGCGAGGAGGTAACTCTGTTTACTGGTATTCCGCAAACCTTGATGAAGGCTTAGGCTACAAAGTGGCATTGCGGACCAAAATTCAGGAAGCGCTGGCGCACGAGCAGTTTGAGCTATTCTATCAACCCATTATGACCGACAAAGGTAAAGTTGCCGGAGCCGAAGCGCTCATTCGCTGGCAACATCCAACCAAAGGCTATGTATCTCCTGCAGACTTTATCCCTGTTGCTGAGCGCACAGGGCAAATCATTCCAATTAGCGAATGGGTGCTAAAACAAGCTTGTCACGATCTGCAGCAGCTTAAGCGGTACGGCATAAAATCTGTCTCCGTAAACTTTTCGCCTATCCAGTTTTATCGCGAAGATTTTGTCAGTAAAACGAAAGCGATACTCGAACAGTTTGATATTAAACCCGGTGAGGTCACCGTCGAAATAACAGAGAATGTATTAGTTAATGACACTCAGCGTATTGCTGAATTATTGCAACAATTGCGAGATCTCGGTTTGGATGTGGCTATTGACGATTTTGGTAGTGGCTTTGCCAGCTTGCGTTATTTAAATATGTTGCCGGTAAATAAGCTCAAAATTGATCGCAGCTTTATTGAAAATATTCATGAGAACTCGCATAACGCCGCTATTACCTGCGGTATTCTGAGCATGGTTGCAAGCATAGGTATTGAAACTGTCGCTGAAGGTGTAGAAAAAGAAGAAGAGTGTGCTTATTTAACGGAGCATGGCTGCCACTTTATGCAGGGTTTCTTATTCAGTAAACCGAAGCCGCTGGGCGAACTGCTCAAATGGGCAGAACGCCAGCAATCTTTCGAGAACGAACGTTAGCGGATTCGGAACTGACGGAGCTCCTGTTGCAGGTTGGCAGATAGCTCCGCCAAATTTTCACTGGACTCTTTTACCTGCGCCGAACTTTGCGCGGACTGATCTGAAATACTACTAATAGTATTAATGTTCTGGTTAATTTCCTCTGTAACTGAGCTTTGCTCATCAGCCGCGCTGGCAATGTGACTGTTCATGTCATTAATTTCAGCTACCGCCGAGGTTATTGCCTGGAGTGACTCGTCAGCATTTCTTGCTCTTGCAACAGTGTGGTCTGCCTCTTCCTTACCGGTATTCATTGAGCGCACTGCTTCATGAGTTGCCGCTTGTAAACGCTCAATCATTTCCTGAATTTCTTGAGTTGATTTTTGCGTGCGACTGGCTAAGGTTCTGACTTCGTCAGCGACAACAGAGAAGCCTCTTCCATGTTCACCCGCGCGTGCAGATTCAATAGCCGCGTTTAACGCAAGCAAGTTGGTTTGTTCAGCTATGCTACCGATAACGTCTAATACTTTACCTATGTTGTCGCTATCTTCCGCTACCTTAGAAATGGTTTGAGATGTTTGATTTACGTGGTTAGCTAAATTCTGAATAGCATCGACTGTCGACTTAACGACATCTCGACCTTGCTTGGTATGATCGTCAGCTGTTTTCGCAGAAGTCGCTGCGTCATTGGCACTTTTGGCTATTTCATCTACTGTGGTCGACATTTCATGGATAGCCGTTGCGACCTGCTCAACCGCTTCGTGTTGCTTTCTGATGCTTTCGTTAGACTCTTCTGAAATGCTGGAAAGTTCTTCAGACGATGTTGCCAGTTGTTCAGTCATTTCATTAATTTTGGTAATAATGCGCTGCAGCTTTTCGACAAAAGCGTTAAAAGCGTCGGCTACCCGACCCAGTTCATCTGTTCTGTCCAGATTAACGCGTGCGGTTAAATCCCCTTCGCCTTTGGCCATATCTTCAAAACGTTCAAGCATTAAGTTCAATGGTCTGGTAATTAGCGGTGGAAAGAATAACGCCAACAATACGCAGATAATTAAACCTATGGTCAGAACAACCATCTCTGTCCAGTTACTTTGACTGATGACTTCGTCAATAATGTCAGACTGACTGAGTGCAGCTTCCTCTTTGCGTTGCTCTAGTTGGTCAAGAACGTCACGCATGGTCTCGAACTGAGGGCCGCTTTGCTGCTCACTTAAACTAATGGCTTCTTCAACCCGGTTTTGGCCATGAAGCTCTATTACTCGCTTATTAGTCGCGACCCAGGTCTCATTTTTACTTTTGTAATCAGCAACCATCTGACGCTCTTCGGCGCTTGAAGTGAGAGCCAAAAAACGGTCAACTCGTTGAGAAGCTTGCTGTAGGTTCTCATTGACTGTGTCGACAAGTGTTTGTTTTCTTGACGAGTCGGGTGGAACTGAAAGTAAGGTTCTCTCTGCTACCAGAGCCTGATGTAGGTCGCGATCGGCTTGCAATAAGTAATTAAGGCCGGGTAAGTGTTCACTGGCTATTTCATCAACGCTGTTAGCAACGGATTTAAAATTCACGGTACTGACTGTAGCAATACCAATAAGCACTAAAGCCAGTAGTGCAATAGGAAGTATTAATTTGTACCGAAATGTAAGGTTGTTAAACCAGCTCATAATTGTGCCTCTAGATAGCTTGCGACCGATGTCGTGTTACCCATTATCGGAAGCTAAGCAGGCTTACTTTAGCCGGTCAACAGTAAATGCTGAGCGTCATATTACACTCAGCATATCTGCTTTTTGCATTACTTAATATCGGTCAACCGCAAATACGGACGTATGGTTTTCCAGCCTTGGGGGAACTTCTCTTTTGCATCTTCGTCGCTGACTGTCGGACGAATAATGACAGAATCTCCGGGCATCCAATCTGCCGGGCAGGCCACTTCGTCACGATCAGTCGTTTGTAAAGCATCAATCACGCGTATAATCTCATTGAAGTTGCGCCCGACAGTCATTGGGTACGTCATGATTAAACGAATTTTTTGGTTCGGATCGATAATAAAAACCGAACGTACTGTTGCTGTAGCGCTTTCGTTTGGATGGATCATGTCGTAAAGCTGAGCGACTTCTAAATCTTTGTCGGCAACAATAGGAAACTCAAGTACGGTATTTTGAGTGTCATTAACATCGTTAATCCAGCCTTTGTGAGCTTCCACGGTATCGGTAGATAGCCCCAGAGGTTTCACGTTGCGCTTTTCAAACTCTGGTGCCAGTTGTGCTGTGCGACCCATTTCCGTAGTGCAAACCGGTGTATAATCTGCCGGGTGGCTGAAGAAAAATACCCACGAGCCTTTCGCCCAGTCATGGAATTTTATCGAACCCTGTGTGGTATCAATGGTAAAATTGGGTGCAGTATCGCCAATACGTAATGTCATAGAGTGCCTCCTGAAGCAATTATTGATAAGCTTTGCTGATAACCATTAAATAATAGCGTACGGAATACATTACAAGGCATTGGGCTTATAACCTTTTACTCTAATATAGATGCGTGGACTATTAGCAATGACTTTATTTATTGATGCCGATGCCTGCCCTGTGGCAATAAGGGAAATTCTCTTTCGCGCGGCACAACGAAAACAACTGCACCTCTACTTAGTGGCTAATCAACGCATTCAAACACCTAAATCGAAATTTATTCATATGGTGCAGGTAGGCAGTGGTTTCGATGTGGCAGACCATGAAATAGTCCGGCGCTGTGAAGCTGGTGACTTAATTATAACCAGTGATATTCCGCTGGCGTCTGAAGTGATAGACAAAGGCGCTAAGGCATTAAGCCCCCGGGGGGAGCTCTTCACTCCCGATAATATTCGACAGCGGCTGAACATAAGAGATTTTATGGACACCATGCGCAGCAGTGGTATCCAGTCTGGTGGTCCACCGCCGTTGTCGAATGTGGATCGCAAGAACTTTGCGGATCATTTAGATCGTTTATTAGCAGGGAGTTGAACTTGACCTTTTTTGCAGCGTTACCGGCAATTATCTGGGCTCTTATGGTTTGGTTTTTTCCTGAGTGGCTTATGTCTGTCTCGCTTTCAGTTCCCGGAACTGTCTCAGCCGCGTTAGGGACGGTGTTTTTGGTTGCCGCTTTCTTTCGGCAATGGCAATGGTTTTATTGGTGCGCATGGGTTGGTGGTATCTACGCTACGATTCAGCTCGGTTTACAGCAACCGCTGGCGCAGAAAGAGGTTTCCCAGCTGTACGATGCACTTCCTGTGTGGTTATCGCTTAGTGCCTTGCTCCTGACCCTCCTGAAAAAGCCAGTACTACTAACCGGAAAAGGCATACTGATATTTGTTGCTTTGGTAATACTGCCTTTATCGCTATTGCTGCCGCCAGTTGCCCAGGTTCTCGCTTTATTGAACCCCGCGGAGGTTTTGACTTTACCTGACTGGCAACAAAGTTCGTTTGCTATTGGGCTGCTCATTTGGACAGTCGCCATGGGCGGCGTCTGGGCAACTTATTTGCTTTATAAAAGCGCTTCCGCTTTTGCCTGGAGTCATTGGGCGGCCTGGCTTTCTCTTATGGTCTTTTTGTTGGCTGTACAGTATCAGCAAGCCTCTACCTGGGCAGCTTTGGCAGCCAGCGCTGGCTTATTGCTGGCGCTGGCCGACCAAATGTTGAAGCTGGCCTACATTGATGAACTAACGGGGCTGCCGCAACGGCGCGCGTTAATGAGTCAGTTGCAACACTTACGCAAACGCAGTGCCGTTTGCATGCTCGACGTTGATCATTTTAAAAAATTTAATGACCGCTATGGACACGAGGTTGGTGATCAGGTGTTGCGGCTGTTAGGCAGTATTTTAAAAGATCATGGCGGGTTTAAGGCCTACCGCTATGGCGGTGAGGAATTTACCTTAGTGTTTTTCCACAACGATGAAGAAAAGCTAAAAAGTTCGCTGGAAAGCGTTCGTAGCAAGGTCGCTAATTATCCGCTTAAATTGAGAGAGCCTTCGCGGCCGGAGAGTAAGACAAAAGGCAAAGAAGCGCGGGGTAAAAAAGAGCAGAGTAAAACGGTCAAAGTCACTATCAGTTTAGGTGCGACTTTAAAGGAACCTGATGATACTGCGGATAGCATTTTGAAACGTGCAGATGAGAACCTTTATTCTGCGAAAAAGGCTGGGCGTAATAGAGCGGTACTGAAATAGAAGCGATCTAAAACCAACGATATACGTTAATAGTTATATTGTTTTAAATCGTGGGCAAGTTAATGAGCTACATAAAAGAAACCATCGAAAAGCTAAAGCAAACCAGTCCGGCGCAAGTCGAGTTTTATCAAGCGGTAGAGGATGTACTTGAATCGATAGAACCTTTACTGGAAGAACGTCCTAAATATCGGGAGCACTCTATTATTGAGCGGCTGCTTGAGCCTGAGCGACAAATCATGTTTCGTGTCCCCTGGATGGACGATGACGGTAAAATTCAGGTCAATAAAGGCTACAGAATAGAGTTTAACTCGGCTTTGGGGCCTTATAAAGGCGGGCTGCGTTTTCACCCAAGTGTTAATGCCGGTATTGTTAAGTTTCTTGGTTTCGAGCAAATATTTAAGAATGCTCTGACCGGCTTACCCATTGGCGGCGGCAAAGGTGGTGCCAATTTCGATCCTAAAGGCAAGTCGGACGCGGAGATTATGCGTTTTTGCCAGTCGTTTATGAGTGAACTGTATCGTCATATCGGTCCTCATACGGATGTTCCTGCGGGAGACATCGGTGTGGGCTCAAGGGAAATTGGCTATCTGTTTGGTCAATATAAGCGCCTGGCCAACCGTTTTGACGGTGTTTTAACCGGAAAAGGTGAATTATGGGGCGGCTCGCAAGTTAGAAAAGAGGCGACAGGGTACGGTGTTGTCTATTTCGCTCAATGCATGATGGATGACCAGGATGACTCGCTGGACGGAAAGCGTTGTTTGATTTCAGGATCAGGTAATGTTGCTATTCATGCTATGGAAAAGCTGTATGAATTGGGGGCTAAACCGATAAGTTGCAGTGACTCCAGCGGAACCATTTACCATGATAACGGTATTGACCTTGACTTGGTCAAGCGCATAAAAGAAGAACAAGGCGGGCGGCTTAAAGAGTACCTTAAAACTCATGATGACGCCGAATACACATCCAAAGACGACTATCCCGAAGAGGGACACAGCGTTTGGCGCTACGAAGCTGATATTGCTTTCCCCTGTGCGACTCAAAATGAATTGACCGAAAAAGATGCCCGGGCACTTCTGGAAAACGGTTGCAAGTACATAGTGGAAGGGGCAAATATGCCTACCACCCAGGCCGCAGTCGAGCTTTTCATTGAGAGTGGCGTTGGTTATGGTCCGGGCAAAGCATCAAACGCAGGCGGTGTTGCCACTAGCCAGTTAGAGATGGCTCAGAATGCCAGTATGTTGCGCTGGGACTTTGAAGAAGTGGATGAAAAACTCAAAGAGATTATGAGCAATATATACCAAGATGCAAAACGCACTGCCGAAGAGTTCGGACACCCTAATAATTTAGTGCTTGGCGCAAATATTGCCGGGTTCCGTAAAGTCGCCGACGCCATGCTGGAACAAGGTGTGGTTTGATTTAATTAAGCTCGTTATTTCCTTTAAATTCAGACAAACGTTTGAAACAAACCATTGGTCGCAAAAGTGCTTTAGTGTTTTTAATAATAAAGGCATGCTCAGTTAATAAACAACTGGGGAGAAAAATATGAAAAAAGCACTTTTGGCGACGGCCTTTGTCCCATTAATTGTCGGCGGGTGCGCTGGCGTTGAACCTAAGGATACTCTGACTGAAACGTTGGAAACGGGTGGGGCACTAAAACCAGAACATCAACACATTAACCTTGAAAAAGCGCATTTATTTTTCGATATAAACCCGGAAAAACGTGAAGTTAAAGGTAAAACTGAACTGGTGCTCTCTGTTACTGAGAGACAGTCAGACTTCCTTATCGATTTTGACAATAACTACCAAATCTCAGCACTCTCTATTAATAGTCTTAAAACAAATGACTACACTCACGAACTCGGTGAAATTCGCTTTAGCCTTGAGCAACCAATAGCTGCTGGTGATAAGTTAAGAGTCACTATTGAATATAAAGGACAACCTCATGTCGCAATAAACCCTCCCTGGGATGGCGGCTACGTTTGGGACGAAACTGAAAATGGTAAACCCTGGATAGCCACTGCTGTGCAGGGAGAAGGCTGTGATTTGATTTGGCCCTGTATTGACCACCCAACGTTCGAGGCTAAGCAAACCGATATTGTTATTCGGGTGCCGAAAGGCCTGGTTGCCGCCAGTAACGGAAAGTTAATTGAAAGCAGTGAGGGTGAGGGTTGGTCGCAGTACCACTGGCGTAGTGAGCAGCCACAGAATAACTATGGTATTGCGTTAAATGTTGGCCCTTATGAGGTTCTTAAGGACACATACCAAAGTCGTTATGGACATGAGTATCCGTTGGTTTTTTACTATTTAGAAGGTAAAAAAGCTGAAGCGGAAAAATTGTTCAATGAGTTCTCTGAGCAGTTAGACTTCTACGAAGACGTCATTGGTCCCTATCCATTCTACGCTGAAAAAATGGGTGTCGTGGAAACTCCGCATTTGGGGATGGAACATCAAACCATTAATGCGTATGGGCAAGAATACAAAGCTGGAAAATACAATTTCGACTGGTTACTTCATCATGAGTTGGCTCATGAGTGGTTTGGAAATCAAGTTACTAACACCGACTGGGATCACATGTGGCTGCATGAAGGTTTCGGCGCTTACATGCAACCATTATATGGGCAATATTTGCATGGAGACTTTGTCTATCACAGTATGATGTATGACTCACGCATAGGTATACGAAACGAGCATCCGGTTGTATCGAATAAACCGATGTCAGAAGATGATGTTTATAAAGCTGACAGAGGGCCGGGTAGCGATATCTATCAAAAAGGCGCATGGATATTGCATACTTTAAGAAACTTGATTGGCGACGATGATTTCTTTGCAGCAACGAGAGAACTGGTTTACCAAACTACTGACCCGAAACCTGGAAACTTTGAACCGCATTTTGCGGACTCACAAGACTTCATTGATGCTGTTAATGAGCAAACAGGCGAGGACTTTACATGGTTTTTTGAACACTACCTTTATACAGCGAAGTTACCAGAGCTGGTTGCCGAGCAAGAAGGGAATAAGTTAAGCCTGCATTGGCAGACTTTTAACGAAGCAGCCTTTAAATTACCTGTAGAAGTGCAAGTTGGTGACACCATATCGACAGTTGTTGTTGGGAAAACTCCTATTCAGGTTGCGTTACCTACAACCGATGCACATTATGTATTAGACCCGTTGCATAAGATTTTGAAGCAGGAAGATTATTTAGATGCTTACGCGAAAGAGCAACCTCAATAATGAGGTTGCTCAATACTAGGCGTTACTGCTGCTTTTCCATCTCCTGATGAAATTCTGCCAAATCGGAAATAACTTTCTGGTTTGGCAATTCCGCGTAGGGTTGTTCAGCAAACTTGGTACCACGCAGTTGCACCGAAATACGCGCCGCATCGGGATTTAACATGGTTTGCTGGTAAAACGCTTTGGCGTCCGCAAGGCTTACGTTTTCAACAGCATCAATTAACTGCTCTTTGCTGTCGAATTCGAAGCGCTGCAAACTCAAATCAGCCAGGAATGGAGAAACTTCTTCCATCAAGTTCTTAGGCTTTTCGTTCAATGTAATCAAGGTACTCTGTTTGATTTGATTGAACTCTTCTGGCGTCATTTTCTGTAAGTCTTCCCAATATTCTTCCTTGAAGCTATCAAAGCGCTCCTGCATATCGGCAACGCTTTTAACCGGCGTCTGAATATACAGACCAAAACCTGCGTAATTATCCAGGCTCGGTGCGAATGAGCCCACAGCATAGGCCAGTTGCTCTTCTGTACGCAGGGTATCAAAGGCTACGGTACGGAAGTGACTTTGCAGAACCGTTCCTGCCGCTAACGCGGCAAAGCCTGGCTGAGGGTGAATGTGCGCATCGACCACCGCTACGTCAGCAACGTCCAGGTCACGACGTAATACAATGGATTTTCCGGTTTCAGGCTTCCAGAATTTAGCCATTTTAAAGTCAGTAACCTTACGGTCTTCGGGTAAACTGGCCTGAATGTTTTTAACCGACTCCTCCAGGTCACCTCGGTCATAATTACCAAAGGCAAATACGCGTATCGCATTATTACCGAGTAAGGTATTCATAAAGTCAGACAAGTCTGCCGGAGTTAATTCTTTCGCTGTTTCAATTAAGTCCGTTTGATTAAAGCCTCCTTCACGAATCAACTGCCCGTAGGCGTCAAAACTTTGATAAATAGGAAATTGCTGGCCTTTGTTCTGCAGTTCTCTGATATAGCGATCAACAGCCTGTTTAAAGGCCTGCTCTTCTACGTTGAAGCTCAAATTATCGATAGCTCGTTCAAGCAACTGAGGCTGCTTATCGGTAAAGCCGGACACCGTTAGTGACAGGCCGGTGCCATCATTAAGGTTCAGGTTCATACCCGCAATATTCGCCTCGGTGTCCAGAGCGCTAACATTCATATTGTATAAATCGCGCCATAAAGCAGTTAAAACGTCCGCTTTTATACTTTTAATAGGTGCGTCGTTGTTTATTTGAATATAAAACACACCGCGCGGCTGGTCGCTGTATAACTGGCTTGGATATTGCCAGACCTGAATGCCTTCCTCTTCGATAACCACTTTGGGTTTATCAAAAGCGTCGTTCTGCTTAATGGCAAAACTCTCTGGCAACAAGGTATTCACTTTCGGCAGGTTAATGGCCATTTTCGGTTCGTTATCCCAGCTCGCGATTTCTTCTTGCGGTATGTCAACAACCTTGTATTTGCCTTCATAGAAATCGAGCTCGCTGTCGTGCGGTTCGTCCTGACTAATATACCAAACACGCAATCTTTCCGGTGTTAGTTGTGACAGTACCGAGCGGATGGCTTCAGGATCAAATTCACGGTACTCATAGGGGGCGCTGATAGCATATTCGGCAGGGAAATTCTGCATTGTTTCAGCCAGAGAAGAAACGTAGCTGAACTCATCGCTTTTTTCTAAGAAGCGAAAACGGTTATTCAGGCTAGTTTTTATTTCTTTAAAGTAACTTTCATCAACGCCCTCAGCGCGAACTTTATCGATGTACTGCATAATAAGCGCGACAATCTCTTCACGCTGTTTCATGCCGGCATTAGTGAGCTCAACATCAATGGCCAGAACACCGTAGTTCCCGTAAAAAGTGGGTTGTGCCGATGCATTTAAGCTAGCAATAAGGCCTGCGTCTTTTAGTTGTTGTGCTGGCGTGCCAGGCATTTCTGAACCAAGCAAGTAACTGACATAACGGTTGGGTTTAACCGCAAACTGCTCCTGGTTGTCATCAATAATGAATTCCAGTTTTAGCTGCTTAACGTCTTCATTTGGTACATAGTGGATACGCTTCTTGCCAACGTCATCGAAGTTAATTTGAGCCGCGACTTCGGGCTCTTCAATACCGTCGTCTTCAATGCCGGCAAAGTGTTTACGAGCTAAGGCTTCCATCTCTTCTAACGAGCGGTCGCTTATCATGGCAACTTTCATAATGTTGGCAGAGTAAAAACGGTTGTAAAAATCGACGGTTTCTTTATGCAGCTCGCTGTTCTCTTTGTCACTCAGGCTGTCGAGGTTGCCAATAAGGAAACGGTTGGAAGGGTGTTCACCCAACAATAAGCGGCCTAATTTAAACTGCCCAAAAAAGTCCATTTCACGGCGCATTGACCACTCTGCGTTCACAGCATTGCGCTCTTTGTCTGCATACTCAGGGTATAGTTTGGGCGCTTTAAAAAAGTCAGAAAATCGGTCTAAAGCTTCATCATAGGCGCTATTATTAATTTTAAACATGTAGTTGGTGACATCCAGCCAGGTAGAGGCATTCTGACTACCACCGTTATTACTCATAAACTCGCTGTATTCGTTGGTATCGGGATACTTTTCGGTTCCCAGAAACAACATGTGCTCCAGATAATGTGCCAGCCCCTGTTGAGCTTCCGGGTCCTGCAGTAAACCAACGCCAACACTTAAAGCGGCAGCCGACTTATCTGTATTCGGATCAGAAACCAACATAATTTCAATATTATTATCCAAAGTCACGACGCGATACTGGCGCTCATCGTTTGGGCTTTTAATGACTTCGCCGGCAACGGCGTTTTGTGAGGTGCTGGTTTCGGTAACTGGCTGACTGCAGCCTGCGGCTAAAAGAGCAGAACTAATAGCACTTGCGAGTAATAACTTTTTCATAAGAATATCCCTTAAAAAATGACCACAATATAATAACGAGGACTACCCTTCTTGTTGAGGGTAACCTTTAATTATTTGTTGACTAATATGTAACAGATTGTGAGAGTTAAAGCATACTTTTGGTACAGGGATGTCAAAATGAAAGAAATTATTATAATAGCGGTGCTTTTTTTATTAGTTGGCTGCAGTTCACCTACTGTATTTCTCACAACAGAGCGGTTGCCGCAGAAAGAGCGTCAGGAATTAATTTCTGCATTGTCTGAAAATGGCTTCAAAGTTAAAGCAACTTCAGGCGTGATGGTTCCGGAAGAATTCCCAGATGTGGTTGTGGCGACAAACCCCGCCAATGAAAGCCCTGAGTTTTTCGCTAAACTTGAGCAGGTTATTCAGCAGCAAAACCTTGAACCTGTAACCTATCAAAAATTTTATCAACAGAAGCATTATTATAAAGGGCGTAATGTTGGGTTATACGTGCGAGGTAATGCTCCTGACTTAAGGCTTCCACCGGTTCTTCGCGGTAACCACCAAACCTGTAATAATCAGCGTATGATCCTTGAGTTTAACAATAATAAGCGAGTAAATATTGACGTAGAAAAAGAAGAGATAACCTCGTACAAAGGAAGCTATCAGTCGATATTACCTGACACCATTCATGCTAATTTCGACAGACTGGAAAGCCCCGTAACACTGAGGCTTTCTAAAGTGTCTGTAGAAACCTATGCGGGAATGAAATCCGCAGACAAAATAGTTATTACGAAAAGCGACAATAAAGTATTACCTGAAAACTGTGAGTTTATGATCATTCACTATTAAACCCGGTAACGTACTAAGTCTATTTTTCAGTAGCACATCCAGCGTAAACTTTCGCATAAGGCTGATCAAAGCAACGAATGAAGTTATCAACTACCGCTAAATTTGGTGGCCACTGTATTTCAATAGGGTTTCCGTCTGCATCTGTCGGATTAAAACCTTCGGGTTTAGGAACTGTGGCCAGCCTTTGTCTGTGCGTTTTTAAATTTTCCATATCTGACTGCAAAAAAGCGATGGTGGCGTCAACGTAGTGGTTTCAGCCTGCTATATCTCTTTGTGGCGGCTTTTTGGTTTGCTCCATTAAGCTAATTGCTTGTTGATACTGCCCCACTTCCGCGCGAAGTTGCCCTTCGTGCCAGATTAAAGTTTTTAATGCGCCTGAGGAAACTTCATTTTCGGTGTAGTAAGTATGAATAAGGTCAGCCGCGACATCCAGACAGTCACCGTTTTCAACAAGAACCGGCCAGCCTTTTTCAAAGTTTTGATCAAATTCTCTGGGAGAAAGTTCTAACATTTCAGTTTCGCTGTAAGAGCAGCTTTTATTCTCCGTATCGATATCTTTGGCAAGGGACAACGGAGAGGCCACCGTTATTGAAAGGAAGCCGGTAAAGAGTAATGTCCGCATAGTGAAACTGCTTGTAGTAGACTGCATAATGTCATTCTCCTGCTGAATAAAGGTACTGATTTCGCTTTTGGGAGCCATTAAGGCAAAGGAATAAACTCATCTTCATCGCCAACAACTTTATCAAAGCGTTGATTCTGCCAATCTTTTCTTGCCTGCTCTATACGTTCTTTATTAGACGACACAAAATTCCAGTTAATAAATCTATTGCCCAATGCATTGCCGCCAATAATGACAATATGTGATGGTTCCTGAGCTGTAATAACGGGGTGCGCTTCAGTTTTTAATACAGCCAATGTTCTTGCCGCTAGTTCTTTACCTTCTGAATTTAAGCGACCAGAAACGATATAAACAGCTAACTCTTCTGTTGTCGGTAACGTTAGTTCTTGGGCAGAGTCCAATTGGGCTTCCACGTACAAAGTTTCAGACAAGGTGGGTACAGGTGACTTTACGCCATAAGCTTCACCTATCATGACGCGAACCGAAACCTCATTCACATTAGCGGACGGAATATCGGCTGACGGAATATGATAAAAGGCGGGCTCTATCTGTTCGTACTGTTCAGGCAAAGCTAACCAGAGTTGCAAGCCATGCAGCCTGTGTTCACGGGCGGTAATTTCCGGGCGCTCTCTTTCTGAGTGTGTAACGCCCCTGCCTGCGACCATCAGGTTGATATCGCCGGGCTTAATTACCTGATAACTGCCAATTGAATCCCGATGCAGCATTTCGCCATCGAATAAGTAAGTGACAGTGGATAACCCAATATGCGGGTGGGGTGCGACATTGACGCCTTCTCCTGGCTAGAAGTCGGCTGGACCCATTTCATCAAAGAAAATCCATGGTCCGATCATACGCTTTTGGCGAGTAGGTAATGCGCGGCGGACATAAAAGCCGCCTAAGTCGCTGTCGCGAGGTTCAATAATAACTTCTATTGCAGACGACGGTTGTTCGTGCGAGTCACAACCTTGTTCAGCATTGTTAAGAATATTGCTCATGGAACACCTCGGTGAATTTTCCATTTAATACTAGCAGCTAATTCAATAATGACTGGGTGATTAAGCCTATGATCAAAACAATGGCTAGGCTGGTTACGGTTCCTAGCAAGACATATTCGTGCTTGCTCTCTTCTTTGAATCGCAGAATTGATTTTGCTGCAATAACGAATCCAATAGCGGTAAATTGGTTCATTAAAATAAGTGTCAAAATAATAAATCGTTCTAAAATTCCAATTAAAGAACCCGCTTTGTCCAGCGGCTCGTCTGTGTCTTGATTATTGTTGTCGGTATTATTTGATAAACGCCAGGGTCTGAGTACGAACTGAATAAGAATAGAAGTTGGCCTTAAAATTAGTAGGTAAGCCAGTACTACTGCGACAAATTCTAATGTGGTTGCTTCGCGTAGTGTGTCAAGATTGATAAAGGCAAAGTAGCCGAACAGGTATGCCCAGACACTGAGAATGACAAGTAAGTGTAGCAACTGATCGACGGTAAAACAGAGTAGCGAACCTTTGCATTTAGACAGGCGTGATTTAATGAGGTCAATCATGAAATGAGTGCCGCCGATCACTAAACTTGCCCATATCAGTGCGAGCTCAAAGCTTGAGGCAAACAATAGAACGATAAGAGCCAGAACGGTGTGAGACGCTGCGTGCCTAATGTTTGCCAGTACTGAGGTTTTAGCTCCTTTAGAGGACTTACTTTTTATGCTGCGACTGGTTTGCAAATAGAAGTCGCCGACAACATGAGCCAAAATTAACAGAGCCAGTATGACAAAATGCTCAATCATGATTTAGCTCCTCACGAACCAATGTCTCAAAATAGTGAATTGAGTCAACAACAAGTAGATATTCACTGCCATTAAGGATTTTTGTTGTATTAGCGCGACTTTTGTTCAGCTTATTTGCCAGCTCGGCGTGTGTTTGTGAGTCATCCAGTAAATAAAAGTAGAGCGCTTCAGATTGCATGGATGTTAAAGAGCTAAGGTGAGTGTCGAGTAACTTCACAACAATAGGAATATGGCGGTTCAGCAGTTTGTTTTCCGAGCTAAAAACGAGGCGATGTGACCTCATTTCATCAAGATTTTTACCCGATAAGATAAAGGCTTGCCCAGTAGAAGTTTTAACATCCTTTCTTAGATCTTTTACGTTACCAATCGCGATACTCTGACGCACGTCGATTTTATAATTATTAGATTTGAGCTTAAGGCGAATCAAGATGGCTGCTTTTAATGCCGCCCAGGGACAAAAAAACGTGATTTGAAAAGAGTCGCCCCGGTAGATGTCGAAAGTAGCCTTGTCGCTTGCTTCAAAGGACGTCAGCTCGTTCTTAAGCTGTTTTAATAGCTCATCATAATGCGCTGAACTTAAGTTTCGTGAGTCAACAATGTCGCCGGTGATAACTGCTATAACATGCTTCTTCATATGGTTGTCCAAATAACTCGAAAGATAAGTAACCGATTATAGTTACATTAGATAATGTAGCCGTTTTTAGTTACTTTTTCAAATGTAACCAAATTAAGTTACATATAAGCGGTTTTCTGGATAGTGATATGAGACGGTCTGTGGGGGGAAGAAAGCCCTCTGATTTGTTCAGAGGGCTTAGTGGCGCAGATGCTGTATCTGACTTTTGAGTTTTTAAGAATGCCTTTATAGTGGGAAAAAAATAAAAATCGATTTGTTGCTCAATATTCATTCAAATCTGCCGATAGCCATATTAGAAGCCTCATACGAAAGAGGAACCAAAAGTGAAAGTTCAATCAAAAATCATTATTTGGCCTTAGTGGAGCGGAGCGAGTTATGAATATAAATGCACTGAATCATACATATGCTGGGCAAGTATCTTCTCATTATAGTAATGGGCCATTTTCCACAGAAAACCCCATTGGATTAGCGGATGAAGTATCGGATGACATTATTAGCCAAAAGTCAGAAGAGCTTCGAAATGAAATTTCACAGTATAATTTACGTGATATGAATCCTGATGACTTACGTAAATTAGGAGGGTACCTATTTGAATCTGGCGAAATATCCGGCAATGCAGCATCAGTTTTTATCATGGTTGGGCAAGATTTCGGTAATGAAAGTTCTATAGATGCGATTAGTCACCTTGAAGAAAGGTATGCCCGAATTAAAGAAATTGATCGTCAAGAGCAAGGCTTCTCTGAATCTGTAAAGATATACGGCGATGCCCTTCATACTTTGTATAATTTAGAGAGTTTTATTAAGGGAAGTCGGGAGCATATCGGCATTGATGTAAAGGTGTAATCAGACTAACCTCTTTGCCCCCTCCAAATTGCACCATGACCTCGACGAGATTCCCTTTAAAGCTACTAATGAACGGTTAGTATCGTTCGGCCGAAGGCTTAGTGCTCTGCTATTATCGGAAGGCGGTTTCTGGCGCGCTTTCACATCGTTCTCGCGCGACTTCAATAGCGTCTCGCCCTGCATCAGGAGTTGATTTTAAAGTTGGGTAAGAGCCTATTTCCTTAAAGTACTGAACTCCAAGGCTTACACAACGGTTGTATGTATCCTTTTCCTGGCTTTCACTCTCGACTTTTGCCTCGTTGCTCTCACCACAAGAAGCAATAGCTAAAACTGATAAAAAAGCGATAATTCCTTTTTGAATCATAACGACTCCCTTAAAGTTTGATTATCTTATTGTGTCAAGCTAGCTTGTCCGGTCAAGCACTATTCACTTTCAAGTATAGCTCCAACTCGATTCCACTTTTCAAGAACTAAGTGTAAGGAGTTCGAAACAGAGTCAATGGACTCGTTAACTATAGTAGTCGTAGAGTTGAAATATTGCACATTTGAGTTAACGTCAGCTTGTATGGATCCTTGTCCCAAACCGTGTAAAACACCAGCTACTGGATCGCTATAACCTTTAAACAACCCACGGGACAAACTGCTTAAACCTGAATTCCTGTTAAGAATCTGAAGATGCTCATTAGCAAGAATTCACAAACCTGCTAATTGATGTAAATTAGAGTTAAGCTCATTAGCCGCATTGGGTTCTGCCTCGATTTTAAGGACACATTTAAAGTGAGGCATAGTCAGAGCAGCCGAGGCGTTTGGTCACAGAGTAAGTTATAGTTTTTGCAGAGGCTTATCTTGAATGTCGAGAGTGGAAGTCCCGCGGTTTATCTTCTTTACCGTTGCTAAGATCGCTTCGGTGCTGCCAATCAGTCCATGTGTATTCCAAGGTGCTCGTTGAAGGTGTTATAAATATTGAAAAAATGCCCTAGTCCCTTGCCTTGGGTAAGGAGGACTCGAATAAACCTCAAATGCCACTGAACACTAATCACTAGGCTCAATTATTAAGCAATTCCAGTCGAGATAAAGATCATGATAATTATGAAGAATACGGCCCCAAAAGTAATAGCTCCTGTCTGAGATACTTTTTCTGAGGTCATATCTGCGGAGTCGTATATAGAGCGACCCATTTTCGTTTTGTATTCACCTTTGAATTGCTCTAAAGTATTCTCCATTGCTAAAGCTTGGGCTTCTAAGTCGGCTTTACTGAAATTGCCTTGAAGATCTTTCTTAGCTACTAAGCACGCTTGAGCCGTTATCCGGTGAACATGATAAATATAGTTGTTGTGGTCAGACTTTCTCTGATCTTTTTGCCTTTGTTTACAAAGAAGTGCATTTGCTCCGAGCTTTAAAGCAAATTGACGAGCATCAGTCTCGGCTTCTTCAATAGTTTTAAACCACTGGGAAACGACAGGTAGTCGAACAAAGATAATTTTGTTCTCGACTGTTTCCTTACTACTCTCGAATAATCCATACTCTTTGTTATACAGGCGTAGAGTGGAAGACTCAATCAAGGGGTTGATATTTATAGCTTCTAACCCTTTATAGGTTACTTTGATTTCGAATTCTAGTGGTTGGCCTACTTTTAAAGAGTTGAATCGTGCTTTTCCTAATGCGCTTTCGTGAAAAAAAACATCGGCTCCAAAACCTGTTTCAATAAAACCATAGCCACTTACTGGCTTCAGCGACTTTACAACGCCTTCCTTGCGACTCATCAGATATCCATTAGGTTATTTTTAAATAAACTTAGCCGCAAAAAGCGACTAAGTTGGTAGTCTATTTTCTGTCGATGCTTTTTACAATTAGCGGAGCGTGACAAACTCTTCAGCGCTAGTAGGATGCAACGCAACCGTAGAATCTAAATCCGCTTTAGTAGCACCCATTTTCAGAGCGACGGCAAAGCCTTGTAATATCTCGTCCATACCTTCACCAATACCGTGAATGCCGACCACTTTCTCTTCTTTACCCTGGCATACCAGCTTGAAATAACTAAGAGCGCGGTGCGGTGTAACGGCGTTGTACATGGCTGCAAACGATGACTTGTACACGGTAATGTTGTCTTCACCGAACTTTAACTTAGCGTCTTCTTCGCTCAGGCCAACGGTGCCAATGGTCGGGTGACTGAATACCACGGTTGGAATGTTCTCAAAGTCCATGTGTGCGTTTGGCATGTTGTTAAACAAGCGTTCCGCCAGTAAGCGTCCTGCTTTTATAGCAACCGGTGTTAGTGCTGCGGCACCCGTATTATCGCCTACAGCGTAGATACCTTGTACGTTGGTATTTTGGAATTTATCGACGTTAATAAAGCCTTCGCTATCCACCTCTACACCGGTACATTCGAGGTTAATTTTATCGGTGGATGGTACGCGGCCTATTGCCCACACTAAACAGTCTACGCCTTCCATTGACTGGTCATTTTCAAAGTGCAGCGTTAACGTACCGTCGTCTTGCTTAACCACTTCACGAACGGTCGTTTCGGTATGAAGCTCAGGGCCGTCCTGTTTCATGCGCTCCAGCAAGCCGTCAGTAATATCTTTATCGAAGCTGCGCAGAGGGCGGTCACGGCGTACCATTAAATGAGTGTCAGTACCTAAGGCATGGAAGACACCGGCAATTTCCACCGCAATGTAACCGGCTCCAATAACGGCTGCCTTCTTAGGTTGTTCATTGAGAGCAAAAAAGCCATCGGAGTCGATGCCATGCTCAGCGCCTGGAATTTCCGGAATTAGCGGCCGTCCGCCGGTTGCAACGGTAATATGGTCGGCAGTAATTTTTTCGCCGTTAACCTCAACTGTTTTGTGGTCAACGAATTTAGCAAAGCCTTCAATAAACTCTACCCCGTTGCCCTGAAAGCCTCGATGGTAGCCACCGTGAATGCGCTCAATATAAGCTTCACGGTTCTTAACCATAGTGGCCCAGTCAAAACCTTTTTGCTCCAGCTCGAAACCGTATGAAGGTGAGTACTTTATGGCTTCAGCAATATGAGCGCCATACCACATGACTTTCTTCGGAACGCAGCCCACGTTTACGCAGGTGCCGCCAACGGCTTTTGCTTCAATAACGGCGGCTTTTGCGCCACGGATAGCTGCGCGGTTAGCTGAGGCAATGCCACCACTACCTGCACCTATCGCAAGATAGTCATAATGTCTGCTCATACGGCTTAACTCCTGTACTTAATTCAAAAACTGCGCATATCTTGAATAAAAACCCCGCATCTTGCAAATAAAGACACGGGGTTGTCATGACTTTTATACCGATAGCGGTAATCGAAAGATCAGTTTATTGCTCTACCGACTAACGCCCGCCAGCTGGTAAGTTCTCTTTCACAAACTCGGTCATCATGGTGCGTAAATGAAGGGTGGTACCTTCACCTTCGTAAATACCATGAGAGCGATTCGGATAGGCAAAAAACTCGAACTGCTTACCATGCTTAATCAGCTCATTGACCAGGCGCTCGCTGCCCTGGAAATGAACGTTATCGTCGCCCGTACCATGCACTAACAGTAAGTCGCCTTGTAGGTTTTCAGCGTGAGTAATGGCTGAGGTTTCTTTATAACGCTCGGCAGACTCAGGCAGTAAACCAGAGTACCGCTCCTGATAAATGGTGTCGTACAGCGTTAAATCGGGTACCGGTGCCAGCGCCATACCCATGTGGTAGCTGTCCGGGTAACGGAATAACGCATTCAGGGTTTGTGAACCGCCGCCGCTGTGTCCCCAGATGCCTACACGGTTTTCATCAATAAAGTCCCAGCGTTCCAGCATTTGTTGCAGCGCATCGTATTGGTCGCGTACGGTAACAACGCCCAGGTTCTTGTAAATAGAACGGCGCCAGTCAAAGCCGCGTGGTGATTTGGTGCCGCGGTTATCAATAGATGCAACAATATAGCCCTGCTGTGTCAGCATGGTATGCCATAAATACAGTGAGCCGCCCCAGCGGTTGGCCACTGTCTGCCCCCAGGGTTCGCCGTAAACGTAGAACAAAATGGGGTATTCTTTGCTGGGGTCGAAGTCAGTCGGCTTCATAATGTAGCCGTCCAGCTCTAACCCGTCACGAGCTTCCACCCGGAAAAACTCAACCGGTTGTTTCTGCACCTGCTCAACCGCTTGCTGTACCTCGTTATTGTCAACCACCGTGCGAATAACTTCATGATCCGGCAGTGAAATCATATTAGTAACCGGAACCTGTTTAACCGAACTAAAGGTATGTTCAGCGTATTTGGCGTCTTGCGAAATGCTGTAACTGTGGGTTCCGTCCATGTCCGGAGTTAAGCGCTCCAGGCGACCGCTGCCGTCTAAGCTGGCGCGGAACAGGTAACGCTCCAGCGGTGTTTCTGGTGAGGCAATAAAATAGACCCAGCCGTTTTCTTCGTTTACACGCAGTACTTCAACTACGTCCCAGTTACCGCGGGTAATGGCGGTGGTTCTGCCTGAGTCGCGTTGCACTCGGTAAATATGGCGATAACCGCTGCGCTCGCTTAACCAGGTAAATTCGCGACCATCATTTAAAAAGTGAATGTCGTCGACATATTCGGCCCACGAGTCGGTGCTTTCGCGTAACAACTCCTGACTACGGCCGGTTTCGATATCACTGATAAAAGCGCGGTTAATGTGCTGCTTGCGGGTCAGTTGTTGAATTAACAGTTTTTCGCTGTTGCCGGCCCAGTTCATGCGCACCAGATAATGCTGGCGAGGGTCTCCGGGAATATCCATCCACTGCGTTTTACCTCCACTGGCCGGCATTACCCCAATGCGCATAGCGGCATTAGTTTCACCTACTTTCGGGTAAGGGAACTCTTTTAACGTTGGGTAGAGTCCGTCGGTGTTGTTGATCATAGTAAATACTGGCGTGCCTTCGGTGTCCAACTGCCAGTATGCAATGTGCTGGCCATCCGGGCTCCAGCGGAAACCGTCGCGCAGGAAAAACTCTTCTTCGTTAACCCAGTCGAAGGTGCCGTTAACTATAGTTTCGCTGCCGTCGTTAGTCAGCGCGCTGACAGTAAAGCTGCTAAGGTCCTGCACATAAATGTTGTTCTGCATAACGAATGCGACTTTTGTACCTTGCGGATTAAACTTGGCAAACTGCAAAGTCGACTCGGGCGCATTACCACCCAGTTGGCGTAATTCGTTGTTGTTGCGGTTCAGCACCCAGTAGTCGCCCAGAGTATGGGTACGCCACGAGCGCTTGGTATTGGTGAAAATAAGCACTTTCTCGCCATCGTCGGACCAGACGTAATTGGCAATATCCAGCGCTTTGTCCTTACCTTTCGGGGTAAGCTGTTCAGCACTGACTAAAACCGTGCGCTCGTTGGTTTCAGGATGGTAACGAACAATATCGCGACCATCGGCTGAGTTGGACTGCTCTAAAGTCGTGTAACCTGAGCCGTCTTCCAGCCAGCGAGTTGGAGCCGGGCGGTCAATACTGAAGGTATCGCTGGCGAATATTTTTTCCGCTGTCAGCTGGCTAACGCCTGTTACGTCAGCTTCATCGGAGTCCGCAGTGGATTGTCCACCCAGGTTACTACAGGCGCTTAAGGTAATAATAGCCGTTAATCCGGCCAATAAGCGTAAAGATCGAAAAGAGGTGTCAGACATGACATTTACCTTTATTCTGATTTATTAACGAACTGATAATACCGCAAAAAACGTAGGAAACCACATAAGCGTGGTTGAAGACTAGCCGAAAGCCCCAATATCCATTGTAAGCATTTTGAAAAATTGAGGTAAAAATGAGCCATAACCCGCTATTAGAACAGAGCCAGCTTCCGGACTTTGAGAAAATTAAACCCGAACATATTCAACCCGCTGTTGAAGAGTGCATAAAACACGCTCGAAAAACTATTGATGAAGTACTGGAACGTGGTGATTTTAGCTGGAATGGTTTGATTGAACCTTTGACCGATGCGGATGAAAAGCTTGAGCATGTCTGGGCGCCGGTTTCGCATTTGAACTCTGTAGTAAGCACGCCGGAACTGCGTGAAGCGCATGACAGTTGCCTGCCGTTGTTGTCTGACTACGCAACCTATGTAGGACAACACAAAGGCCTATTTGATGCTTATCAGGCACTGCGTGAAAGTGACGAGTTCGACGCCTTGACCGAAGCTCAGCAAAAGCTCATTAACGACACCTTACGTGACTTTCGTTTGTCGGGTGTGGACTTACCCGAAGACAAAAAGAAACGTTATGCTGAAATTTCATCGCGGCTGTCTGACCTGTCTTCAACCTTCAGCAACAACTTGCTGGATGCCACCCATGCATGGACTTGCCTGATTACCGATGAAAGCCGCCTTGCGGGTTTGCCGGAAAGCATCAAAGAAGCGGCAAAAGAAACCGCAGCAGACCAGGAAAAAGAAGGCTGGCTGTTCACTTTAGATATTCCAAGTTATCTGCCGGTCATGCTGTACGCCGAAGACCGGGAGCTGCGCAAAGAAATGTACCAGGCTTTTGTGACTCGTGCGTCGGAAACTGGGCCTAATGGCGGAGAGTTCGATAACTCCGAGGTAATGAACGAAACTTTGGCTTTGCGTCATGAAATGGCTGAGTTATTAGGTTTTAACGACTTTGCTGAAATGTCGCTGGCGACGAAAATGGCCGATTCACCGGAGCAGGTGTTAGATTTTGTGCAGGATCTTGCTAACAAGTCCAAAGCACAGGCGAAAGCCGAGTATGCTGAAATTGAAACCTTTGCTGCAGAGCAAGGTGTGGAGAAAATGGAAGCCTGGGATGTTCCTTACTTTAGTGAGCAGTTAAAACAGCAGCGCTATTCTATTTCTGATGAATTATTACGCCCGTACTTTCCTGAGCAACAAGTGCTAAACGGTTTGTTTGAGGTGGTTAAGCGCCTGTTTGGCATGACGGTTAGCGAGCAAAAAGACGTAAAAACCTGGCATGAGAATGTGCGCTTCTTCCGCATTCACGACGCCGATGGACATTTGCGAGGCAGTTTCTATCTGGATCTCTACGCACGTTCAGGCAAACGTGGTGGTGCCTGGATGGCGGACTTTGTTGGCCGCAGAGTGCATGCTGACGGCGAACTGCAAAACCCGGTGGCCTTTTTAACCTGTAACTTTAGTAAGCCGGTGGGTGGTAAGCCTGCACTCTTTACTCACGATGAAGTGCTGACATTATTCCATGAGTTTGGTCATGGTTTGCACCACATGTTAACTCAGGTCGATACCGCTGGTCTGTCTGGTATTAACGGTGTTGAATGGGACGCTGTTGAGTTGCCGAGTCAATTTCTGGAGAACTGGTGCTGGGAACCGGAAGCACTGGCGCTTATTTCTGGTCACTACGAAACCGGCGAGCCGCTGCCACAGGAACTGTTGGAGAAAATGCTGGCTGCGCGCAATTACCAGTCGGCTATGCAAATGATGCGACAATTGGAATTCTCGCTTTTTGATATGCGTATTCACCATGAGTTTGACGAAAATACAGGTGCGCGAATTAGCGAAATTCTGGATGAAGTGCGTCAGCAAACTTCGGTACGTATTCCACCGGAATACAACCGTTTCCAGCACAGTTTTGGTCATATCTTTGCTGGCGGTTATGCGGCAGGTTATTACAGTTACAAATGGGCTGAAGTGCTGTCGTCTGATGCGTTTGCACGCTTTGAAGAGGAAGGCATATTCAACGCTACAACCGGGCGAGACTTTTTACACGTCATTCTGGAACGTGGTGGCAGCCGTAAAGTCGCAGATTTATTCCAGGAATTTCGTGGTCGCGAACCGAATGCCGAAGCTTTGTTACGTCATAGCGGCATAGTAGCCTGATGCTATTGCATCAGGTGCGATATTGAATTCACAATTGTGTGTGCTATTTCGACATTGCACCTGAGATGAATGTCAGGGTACGGTGGGGCATCAGGCTGCGATAGCCATGACCAGGTTGACGAGGCCGACTAAACCAAAGACGAATAGGATAGTAAGAATAACGCCAATGATGATGTAGGCTTTCGGGCTACCATGCTGGAAGTCTCGTTGGCGGTTTTTTTCTGTTTGTACACCTAAAAATGCCGCCAACACACTCATAACCATACTAAAGACACCTGGTTTAGAGGTTTTGTTTTCGGTAGATTCAGACATTAATCAGTGTATTCGTTTTGATAATGTTTTTTGTTGCTGTCGCTTGAACTTGAGATTAACTCAATCAAGTCGAAGAAGTGAAATTGTACGGAACGGCTGTCGCCTTTTAACCAGCTAAACCATGTCACTTGCTCTGCAGCTAACTGACACTCAACAGAGGTGTTACTGGGTTCCATTTCAGTGACAAGCTGCTGACAGCGCTGGGTGGCGTTTTGCTCAGCAACGAGCGAGGAAGGACTCACAATAGCAAGCGCAGTAAACGCAGCTAATGCCAGTGACGTTATTATTGTGAGTAATCGCATGAAAGTCCCTCTCAAGTCTTGATTGACTAATTTATCAGCGATTTTGTAAAAATTCTAGTCATCATTGCGAATTTTTTTGTCATGGGTTAACTGCTACAATAAGCATCATTTTGAAATAGGTCAGGAAAACGAACAATGAAACCACTAATTGCACCGTCAATACTGTCTGCGGACTTTGCGCGTTTAGGGGAAGAAGTTGACGCGGTATTGAACGCCGGCGCCGATGTCGTGCATTTTGACGTGATGGATAACCACTACGTGCCTAACCTGACGATAGGTCCTATGGTATGCAAAGCGTTACGTGACTACGGAATTGAAGCACCAATTGACGTGCATTTAATGGTTAAGCCCGTTGACCGTATTATTCCTGACTTTGCAGAGGCCGGGGCTTCTATCATTACTTTCCACCCGGAAGCATCCGACCATGTTGACCGGACGTTGCAACTTATCCATGAGCACGGCTGTCAGGCGGGGTTAGTGCTAAACCCTGCGACACCGTTGCATTACCTTGAGCATGTTATGGATAAAGTGGATGTCATTTTACTGATGTCGGTTAACCCGGGTTTTGGTGGGCAGTCTTTTATTCCGTCAACGCTTGATAAGCTCAGAGCGGTGCGCAAGTTGATAGATAAGAGTGAGCGAGATATTCGCCTGGAAGTGGATGGCGGTGTTAAGGTTTCAAATATTGGTGAAATAGCGGAAGCGGGTGCGGACATGTTCGTGGCCGGTTCCGCTATTTTTAATGCGGATGATTACGCCAGTGTCATCCAGACAATGCGCGATGAAATCGCTGCGGTAACAGGTTCTTAGAGGAAACAGGAATGTCGAAACCAATTGTGTTAAGTGGTTGTCAGCCGTCGGGACAGTTGTCTATTGGTAATTATATTGGCGCATTACGTCAGTGGGTTAAGATGCAGGACACTCATGACTGTAAGTTTATGCTGGTTGATCAGCATGCCATTACTGTACGCCAGGAAGCCGAAAAACTGCAGCAAGCAACTCTGGATGGACTGGCTTTGTATCTGGCTTGTGGCCTTGATCCGGCAAAGAGTACGGTGTTTATTCAGTCGCACGTGCCGGAACATTCTCAATTAGCCTGGGTGCTTAACTGCTACACGCAAATGGGTGAGCTAAACCGTATGACGCAGTTTAAGGATAAGTCTCAGCGTCACGCCAGTAATATTAACGCGGGTTTGTTTACCTACCCAGCGCTAATGGCGGCAGACATTCTGTTGTATCAGGCGAATGAAGTGCCGGTGGGGGATGACCAGAAGCAGCACCTGGAAATGACCCGTAATGTTGCTGAGCGTTTTAATAACTTGTATGGCGATATTTTTACGATTCCGGAGCCAATGATTCCGAAAGTCGGTGCGCGGGTGATGTCACTGCAGGAGCCGACTAAGAAAATGTCAAAGTCGGACGATAACCCGAATAACTTTGTAGGCTTGTTGGAAGAACCGAAGAAGATTCTGAAGAAAATTAAGAAAGCCGTTACCGACTCTGATGAGCAGGCACGCATTTACTTTAATCAGGAAGAAAAGCCGGGTGTCTCGAATTTGCTGAGCATTATGTCAGCTGCCACCGGTAAGTCGATAGACGAGCTGGTACCTGAGTACGAAGATAAAATGTACGGGCATTTAAAGGTGGATGTGGCGGAATCTGTGGTGGCCATGCTGGAACCTATACAGCAGCGTTATCACGAAATGCGTAATGACCAGGCATTTTTGCAGCAGGTTATGAAACAAGGTGCTGATAAGGCCCGTGAAGCATCAGCAAAAACTTTGTCAGATGTTTATAAAGCGGTAGGTTTTGTACCTTACCCAGGATAAATTTAACTATGGCAGATGAATCTTCGGAACAGCGCGAAAAGGAGTTGCTAACTAGTGTTGAAACCATGGCAAACATTGGCAGCTTTTGGTATGGACCCGCGTCCGGAGACTTATACTGGAGCCCTCAGTTAAGAGAAATTCATGGTGTAGCCGAGGATGAACCCATTACTTATGAACAGGCAATGGCGTTTCACCTTCCTGAATACCGTGAAAATATTGAACACCTGGTCGAGCAAAGCTTTCAAAATCACCATAGCTGGTCAGCTGAAAGTTGTCTTAAAGACAGAAGTGGAAGAATTCACTGGGTTGCTATTACGGGTATTACCCGAACGCTGAAAAATGGTGACATGGCACTATTTGGTGCCATTCAGGATATTACGGTTAAAAAGTACCGTTTGCAGCAGTTACAAGAGCAAGCTAACACCTTACGCAGTACACTGGACAACTTACTGGATGCGGTTATTACTATCGACAATAACGGCATTATTATTAACTTTAGTGCGCCGGCTGAGCGCATGTTCGGATACAGCGCCGCTGAAGTGAAAGGTAAAAATGTCAGCGTGTTAATGCCCGAACCCTATGCCCGTGAACATGACCGTTATATTAGTGCTTATCAAAAAACAGGCCGCGCCCGCATTATTGGTATTGGCCGCGAAGTTCAGGCTAAGCGTAAAACCGGAGAAGTGTTTCCTATTGATTTGGCGGTAACCGAGGTCACTCATTCTGGTGAAACGCAGTATGTCGGCGTTATACGGGATATTACCGAGCAAAAAGAAAATGCCCGTAAGCTTGAGTATTTAGCAAATTTTGACGAACAAACGGGGCTACCAAACCGTCATCGTTTTCTTGACCTGGTTGAGAAACGCATTGAAAGCCATTTACCCATTGCTGTCGCAGCCGTTAATATTGACTACTTTAACCGCGTTAATACAATTCACGGACACGAGGAAGGTGACCGTGTTATTCAGTTAATTGCACAACGAATGAGAAAAACTATTGGCGATTCGGGCTGGATAGCGAGAGATCTTGGTGACAGATTCTGGGTGGGGGTTATGCAGAACTCTACCGAGACCAGCCTGGCTATTATTGATGAGCTTCATAGCGTACTGCGCGAGCCGTTTAAAACGGCGTTCCAGACGCATTACCTCACAGCAAGTGTTGGTGTCAGTTTAAGTGGCGGCGATGAAAATGCTTCCGGACTGCTGTCACAGGCCGATACGGCAACGTCTAATGCGCGACATAGCGGCCGGGATAAAGTTGCGGTATACAGAGCAGAAATATCTAATTCGGTTGTAACCGATGCTAAAACAGAAGTGGCTTTGCGGGCAGCCTTGGGTAAAGGTCAGTTCGAATGTTGGTTGCAGTCTAAGGTGGATACCAACGGCGTTGTTCGCGGTGCAGAGGCTCTAATGCGTTGGCGCAACGAAGCCGGAGAGATCATTCCTCCAGATCAATTTATTCCAATTGCGGAGCGTTTTAAGCTGATTATTCCTATGGCTAAAGAATTGCTGAGTCAGGTTGCTTTTGTTGTGCGGCAGCTGAGCGATAAAGGGCTTAATGATCGTATAGCGGTGAATGTCAGTCCTATTGAATTTTTACAAAACGACTATGTCGAGACAATACAGAAAATATTTGCCGAACAGGATGCGCCGCTGAATCAACTGACCATTGAAATTACCGAAAACTTACTGTTAGCGGACCCTGAAATAGTTGAGCAAACAATGTCTCGGCTTGCCGAGCTCGGCGTCGTTTTTTCTATTGATGACTTTGGTACCGGGTATTCTAATTTCATGCGCATTCAGCAACTACCAATAGGCGAACTAAAGATAGACCGGGAGTTTGTTCAGCTTGCAGAGGTGAATGACAAACATATGGGGCTGCTGCTGGCTATGCTGAATATGACTAAATCTCTATCGGTTTCCTCGGTAGCAGAAGGCGTAGAAACTGAAACTCAGGTTAAATTACTGAAAGAAAATGGCGCTGATTTATTGCAGGGGTTCTACTTCGCCCGGCCAGTCCATTTTAAAGACTGGCTAAGCGAGCGGCTGGCCTAGCAGTATGATTGTTTTAATTGATAACTTTGATTCATTTACTCACAACCTTGCGCGCTACTTTCGGGAACTAGGCGAAGACGTTAGTGTTTTCAGGAATAATGAATTAACTCTTACCGACATAGAACAGTTAGCGCCGCAAGCGCTTGTTATATCACCTGGACCCTGTACCCCCGACGAGTCGGGAATATCTTTGGCTGCTATTGAGCACTTTCAGGCTAAGCTGCCAATATTAGGTGTGTGTCTTGGTCATCAGGCATTGGCGCAGGTTTTTGGTGCAGATGTTGTCCGGGCAGAAAAAGTTATGCACGGAAAAACCAGTGTGATTAAACATACCGGCGAAGGACTTTTCCGACAGCTGAATAACCCATTAGAAGTGACCCGTTACCATTCCCTTGTTGTTTCTCCTGAAAGCTTATCAACAGATTTTGTCATTGATGCCGATACAGAAACCGAAAAAGGTCAGCTCGAGATTATGGCAATAAGACACCGGCATTTGCCGCTGTTTGGTGTTCAGTTTCATCCCGAGTCTGTGATGACAGCACAAGGACATAATCTGTTAGCGAATTTTTTACGTTATATACGATAATCAGTAAGTAGTATTTTCTCTGCTTATTCAACATAATACTGCCGCAGTTCAGCTAATACCGAGGTAACATGTTCCACTTTTTCGCGGGTACCACAGAAGGCGGCAGTAACGACCCCGCTTTGCGCTTAGAAAAACGCTTCATCAACTATCTGATAAGCTTCCCGTTTGCGCGTAAAACTCGTTCAAAGGAAGATGGTACCGATGACGAGGAACATGAGCAGCTACGTAAACTATTAGAAGTTGAGCGTCTGAATTACGAGGAGAGAGATCGTAAAGCGCAGGCGCGCCAACGTTATGCCGATCGTATTTCTGATGAATTGCATGAAGAGATTTATCATCGTGCTTTGAAAACCATAGAAGATGGTGACTACATTCGCGAACGCTTGATTCCACTACCCGAAAAATTACCTGAATTGCTCGATACGCTTAGCATGAAGGCCGCTTCTATGCGCCGGATTGAGTCTGTTGTGCAAGGTATGGACTGGTTTCATACGGGCTTAATCCGTACGGTCAATCAACCGCCGTTTATTGATCGCAATAAGCAGATGAAAATTGATAACCTTCGGGTGGCGATGAGCTTCGTGGGTACCGAAAACCTGCGCCTGCTGGCTCCTGCTTACATTATGCAAAACTGGCTGCCGCCGGCCACACAACCGTTCACCTTATTCCGCCGCAAAATTTGGGAGCATTCGTTGGGTACGGCTATTGCTGCTCACAATATTGCGGTAGAGCGTAACCTGCGAGATCCGGTCTTAGCCTATACCATTGGTATGTTCCATGAGCTGGGAAAAATTGCCTTAACCAAGCTTTATTTGCGTTTATTTGATGATGTGCAGCGCGAATTCGCTATGCAGAGCGTTAACGATAAGTCACCGGAGCGCCACAATACTATTGTTACCTTGACTCCGGACGAGCGTTTTCTGCGCGATTTAATGCTGGAAAAGGATAAAGACGTAAGTTACCTGGTCGCTGAAGGCTGGGGGTTAAAGCGTGTTCCGGTAAGCAAACACTTATTGGCTTTTACGCAAAGTAAAACGAAAGACAAAGGTTATGAATCTGAATACGCCGAAGCCTTAGCTCAGGCTAATGCTTATTGCGAATTCAGAATGCTGCGGGAAGTGGATCTGGCCAGTCTGGAAGAGGGAAAGCATCTGTTAAACAAGCATTCGATAACCTCAGAAACTGTGGCCCGCTTGCACAATGTGAGCTTAAAACGCCCGCCAATAGTTGTGCCGGAATAGCAGCTTCAACACTCGAACTCGGTGTCGATTAATAAATGGTCGAACACTTTACCGATATGCGCTTCCTCGTCAGTGAAGCGCACGCCAACACTTATCATTCCGTGCTCTTTGCGTTGATTCATAATTTGACCTGAAAGGGTCAGAGGCTCTTTCTGTGAACCCGAGCCAATACTGATTTTTATATTCATATGAGTGACATTACCCGTCTGATTCTGCGCCTTAAACACAATTCGGCAACCGGCAGAAGAGATATCGACAATAACGCCACTGGCTAACTTTTTCTTGCTTTTGGTCTGACTGCCGTCTGCAGTAACATCGACTGGAATATGAGTTCGCACACGCCGTTGCGCCCGCAATGCGCGATTCTCAATTTGTTTTGGATAATCCAGATACAGCAACCGGAAAGGGATATTCGAGACGGCCCGGATCTTTGTTTTAAACGCCAGGCATTCACCCGCTTCCCCCTCTAAAACCAAGCGAACAATAACCGGGTTACCTTCATATAACACATCGGCGTAACTTCCATCAGTGCGTGGGTTCGGCTGTTTTAACAATAAATAGTTACCGGTATCAAAGCCTACAATCTGAAGCTTGGTGCGTACCTTGGTTGCCGAAGAAAACTCAACATCAATTACGTCGCCCGGACGTAAATAGGTAAGCTTTAAGTGTGGTTGAGATGAGGCGTTCAGAGGCGGAGTCTGATTTTCCATAACGTCTTTTCCAGCCGAACATTTATTCAATAATTCAGGCTAAATTAACACCAATTAAAAATCAATGTAATTATACGTAGTTAAATGTTAATTCAGGGAGTACATTTTTCCTGTCCTAAAAAATAATGACTAAAGATTCATAGTTTCAGCATGCATTAGCATAACTATTCGTATCTTATGCAAGAAAAGCGTAAACCCTCGGGTTTAGGGATTTATAACCGAATTATCACAGACAAACTGCGCAAATTTTGGCATAATAGCCGGCTACTTTTAGAGATGAATTTGTTGACACCTTTGTTAACTCGCTAAGGCGATAAGGACGAGAGTAATGACAGACAATAAGACAGTAAACCGTGAAATGTTTAATGATGTAATGGTTCCAAACTACAACCCGGCATCGATGATTCCCGTTAAAGGAGAAGGTGCTCGTGTTTGGGATCAGGAAGGTCGTGAGTATGTCGACTTTGCTGGCGGTATCGCTGTGAACTGTCTTGGTCATTGCCACCCTGCGATGGTGTCAGCCCTACAGGAACAGAGCCAGAAGCTGTGGCATTTAAGTAACGTGTTTACCAACGAACCGGCAATTCGTCTGGCAAAGAAACTAACCGAAGCCACCTTTGCTGACCGCGTTTACTATGCTAACTCTGGTGCTGAAGCCAACGAAGCCGCATTGAAGCTGGCGCGTCGCTGGGCAATTGAAAAGCACGGTGAGCATAAGCAACAAATTATTGCTTTCACTAAAGGTTTCCACGGGCGCACCTTCTTTACCGTAACCGTGGGTGGCCAGCCAGCTTACTCTGACGGTTTTGGTCCAAAACCTGGCGCTATTGAGCATGTGGATTACAACAACATCGACGCGCTAAAAGAACTGATTTCCGACAAAACTTGCGCCGTAATGATGGAGCCATTGCAAGGTGAAGGTGGCGTAGTAAGCCCTGACGTAGAATTCGTTAAAGCAGTACGTGAACTGTGTAACGAAAATAATGCGTTATTGATTTTTGATGAAGTGCAAACAGGCTTTGGTCGTACCGGTAGCCTTTATGCTTATGAACAGCTAGGCGTAACGCCGGACATTCTGACTTCAGCAAAAGCATTGGGCGGCGGTTTCCCTATTGGCGCTATGCTAACCACCACGGAAATTGCGGAGCATCTTAAGCCGGGTACACACGGTAGTACATACGGCGGTAACCCACTGGCATGCGCTGTATCAGAAGCGGTGTTTGATGTTGTGAATACTAAGGAAACGCTGGACGGTGTGAAGCAACGTGAGCAGTGGTTCAAAGAGCAACTGGCCGCAATTAACGAAAAATATAACGTGTTTAGCGAAATCCGTGGTCAGGGCTTATTGCTTGGCGCGGCAATGAATAAAGAGTACGAAGGGCGTGCGCGCGACTTCTTGCTGGCAGGCCAGGAGCATGGCGTGATGGTACTGATTGCCGGTGCTAATGTGGTGCGTTTTACCCCGTCACTGGTTATTTCTGAAGAAGACGTTAAAGAAGGCCTGCAGCGCTTTGAAAAAGCTGTTGCTCAGGTCGTCGGTCAATAACTGAGGCTGTTTTATGTTGCTAATCAGACCCATTAAGCCGTCAGATTACGAAGCGTTATACCAGTGTGCGATTGAGTCCGGTCATGGTTTTACTTCCTTACCGGTAGACCAGTCGCTGCTGGAGCGCCGCATTAACGCGGCGCAAAAAGCATTCGCTAAAGATACCGTTGAAACACCGGGTGATGAAAGCTACCTGTTTGTTATGGAAGATACTGAAACCGGTACTATTGCAGGTGTCAGTGGTATTGAAGCTGCGGTGGGTTTGAATGAAGCCTTCTGGCATTACCGTTTGGGTAAAGTTGTGCATCATTCAGAAAAGCTCAATATTTATAATGCACTGGAAACCTTAACCTTGTGTAACGACTACACAGGTGTTTCCGAGCTATGCACTCTGTTTTTGCGCGAACCCTACCGGCACAATATGAACGGACGTACTTTGTCTCGTTTCCGTATGCTGTTTTTAGCGCAATTTAAACAGCGTTTCAGCGACTGGGTAATAGCCGAAATGCGTGGTGTTTCAGACGAAAATGGTGATTCGCCATTCTGGAACTGGCTGGAAGAGAACTTTTTCTCAATGGACTTTCCTAAAGCCGACTACTTAAGTGGCATAGGAGATAAAGTCTTCATTTCTGAGTTAATGCCACGCTTCCCTATTTATACTAACTTGTTGAGTAAAGAAGCGCAGGCGGTTGTCGGTAAAGTTCACGATAATACTCGCCCGGCACTGAAATTGCTGGAGTCGGAAGGTTTCCGCTTCCGCGGCTTCGTCGATATATTTGACGCAGGACCCACGGTTGAAGCCGAAGTGTGTAATCTGAACAGTGTTCGTAACAGCCGTTTAGTGACGGTAACTGTAAGCGAATCTACCACGGAAGCTGAAGGTATTCCTCATATTGTCTGCAACACACAGCTGAAGAACTTCCGTGCGACCAAACTGTCTTTACCAGCAGGTGCAGACGAACTCATATTGACGACAGAACAAGCCCAGGCAATGCATTTAGAAAGCGGCGATGAAGCCCGCATTGTTGCACTCTAAGCAGGAGTATTTGTATGACGAACAGTATTCAATTTATTGACGGTTGTTGGGAAGCTGGTGAAGGCCAGCTGTTTAAATCGATTGATCCAGCACGAAACGAAGTTATCTGGAGTGGCGAAGCTGCCAGTGAAACTCAGGTTGAAAAGGCCATTTTGGCAGCGCGAGCGGCATTTCCGGATTGGTCTGGTCGCAGTGTTGAAGAACGCTTGGCTGTCTGCCAAAAATTCTCTGAATTGCTGGAAGAAAATAAAGAGCACTTGGCTCGTACCATGGCTAAAGAAACCGGCAAGCCCGTTTGGGAAACTCGTACCGAAGTTGGCGCTATGATGGGTAAAGTGGCTATTTCAGAACGAGCCTACCATGAACGCACTGGTACCGTGGAAAACGACATGCCGGGCGCAAAAGCCTTTATCCGCCACAAGCCTCACGGTGTGGTCGCCGTTTATGGTCCTTATAACTTTCCGGGTCACTTGCCTAACGGGCACATTGTACCGGCGCTTATTGCGGGTAATACCGTGGTATTTAAGCCAAGCGAATTGACTCCTATGGTGGCTCAGGAAACTGTTAAGTTATGGGAAAAAGCGGGTATTCCAGCGGGTGTTCTCAACCTTGTTCAGGGCGAAGTGGAAACCGGTAAAGCATTGTCAGCACATCCACAAATTGATGGTCTGTATTTCACCGGCTCATCAAACACCGGCCACTTATTGCACAAACAATTTGGCGGTCGTCCGGATAAAATTCTGGCGCTGGAAATGGGCGGTAATAACCCATTGTTGGTGACTAATGTGGCTGATATTGATGCAGCGGTGCACAATATTGTGCAATCGGCCTTTATTACTTCTGGTCAACGCTGCACTTGCGCACGCCGCTTGTTCATCGAAGATTCTGAGCAAGGCCGTGCTGTACTGGAACGCCTCATTGAAGTAACCGAGAATATTCTGGTCGACGACTACGAAGCTGATCCGCAGCCATTCATGGGTGCTATGATTTCTGCTAAAGCTGCGGGCGAAATGGTCGATGCACAGAATGAGCTGTTGCATAAAGGAGCTAAGTCATTAGTTCGTATGAAGCAGGCTGACTCGAAGAAAGGGTTTGTCACTCCGGGTATTGTGGATGTAACCGGAGTTGAAGATTTACCGGACGAAGAGCATTTCGGACCATTATTGAAAGTGTATCGTTTTAAAGATCTCGATGCGGCTATCAAAGAAGCGAACAATACGCGTTATGGTTTGTCTGCTGGTGTATTGTGTGACGATGAGCAAACCTATCGTTACTTCTTTAAACACATTCGTGCAGGTATTGTGAATTGGAATAAGCCGATTACTGGTGCCAGCAGTGCCGCACCTTTTGGTGGTATTGGTGCAAGCGGTAATCACCGTGCTAGTGCGTATTATGCGGCGGATTATTGCGCGTATCCGGTTGCCTCGGTGGAAGCTGACAGCATGAGCTTACCTGAGAGTTTAGCACCAGGGCTTAAATTTTAATCGCAATCTGTGCTAGTTTAGTGGCTGGGCAACGTATGGGTTGCCTGGCCGCGTGACAAAGAGAAACAGATGATAGTTGAAACAGACGGATACATTGAGTTAATCCAGTACCTGACAGGTCAGTTACCGGTCTTCACTGAACAAAGTAGCAGCGCAAGAACTGCGGATTACACTTTGCGCGACTTTATGGAAGAACGCTTGTCAGAGAGCATGATGGCAGTGTTTGAGCAGAATGAGCTTGATGAGGCTGTGCGGCTGGATATTGTCCGGGAAACGGATGCTATCGTTTACGATTTAGAAGAAGTGTTATCGAAAGTTCTGGATACACACCCGACTCCGCAGCAGGAAGCCTTCATTAACGAGTTTGTCGGTCTGGTAAAAAACCTTTTCGATGAGCGTCTGCAAAGTTACCGACTGTAGTCTTTTATTGATTTCAGCAAGGATCTTCAATGTCAGCAAATAGCATGAATGCAAAGATCACCTGGGTAGAGGGCATGACTTTTGTGGCTACCTCAGGTAGTGGTCATCAAGTGGTTATGGATGGTGACAGCCCCGGTAAAGCCCCGAGTCCTATGGAAATGGTACTCATGTCCGCGGGAAGCTGCGCTTCTGTTGACGTGGTCAGTATATTGCAAAAAGCTAAGCAGAACCTTCAGCGTTGCTATTGTGAGTTGTCAGGAACACGTGCTGATTCAGTACCAAAGGTTTTTACCGACATTCACCTGGAGTTCGTGATAGTGGGCACGGATATCAACGAGAAGCACGTAGAGCGTGCGGTGAAACTGTCAGCCGACAAGTACTGTTCGGTAGCTAAAATGCTGGAAGCTTCGGTTAATATTACCCACAGTTACCGTATTGAATCTCCTCAACAAGACGACTGATCTTTGAACTATCGACACATTTTTCATGCCGGCAATTTTGCCGATGTTTTTAAGCATTTGCTGTTGGCACGGGCGTTGGAGTATTTTCAGCAAAAAAATAAGCCCTACTTCGTACTCGATACTCACGGTGGTATCGGTTACTACGATTTGCAAGGCGATCAGGCAGTAAGAACCGCCGAAGCTGAACAGGGCATTGTCCGTTTTGCTGAGTACTCAGCTGAAGAACCTTTAGCCGCCGCTTACTTAAACTCCGTGCGTAAATTAAACGAAGAGCAAGATAAGCTTAGGTATTATCCCGGTTCACCAGTCATAACCTCCGAATTTTTACGTGAAAATGACCGGTTAGTTGTTTGTGAACTGCATAAAGAAGACGCAGAAACCCTTAAAAACACCCCTTTGGGTCGACACAAACAAGTGCAAATACTGGCTCCTATGGACGGGTATCAGGCTGTGCGTGCGCAATTGCCCCCTGCTGAAAAGCGTGGGTTGGTACTTATTGATCCGCCTTTTGAGAACACCACGGAGTTTGACGATGTTGTCAGTGCGCTTGAACAGGGCTTAAAACGCTGGCAAAGCGGTAGTTTTGCGGTTTGGTATCCTATTAAAGATGAGCTGAAAACGGCGGCTTTTCACCGTGATGTTGGCGCTTTGTCGGGTCTGCCTAAGACTCTGATCATGGAGCTGAATATACGCACCAATGATGAGCGTAAGGGACTTCACGGCTGTGGCTTTCTCTGGGTTAATCCGCCTTATGGCGTGGTGCAGGACAGCGAGCATCTGTTACCCGTCTTGTGCAAGACTCTGGCTCAGGATAAAGGAGCTAACTTTCACAGTCGCTGGTTAGTTGGTGAGTAATTACTTACTTGATATCCAGTCAACCTGACGGCGAACCTGGTTTTTCCTTTCCATAATTTGTTCTATCAGCGGTGTCAGAATAAGCTCCATGGCTAAGGCCATTTTCCCACCGGGCACAACCAGGGTGCTGGTACGTGACATAAACGAGCCGTCTATCATCTGCAGGTAATAGGGGAAGTCGACGTTCTTAATACCGCGAAACCGAATAACAACAAAACTCTCGTCCAGTGAGGGAATATCCTTGGCACTGAAAGGGTTGGACGTATCAACCGTAGGTACTCTCTGGAAGTTGATATGAGTACGCGAAAACTGCGGAACAATATGGTGAATGTAATCTTCCATTCCACGAATAATGCTGGTGGTAACCGCTTCACGTGAGTGCCCCCGCTCCGAGGTATCGCGAATCAACTTCTGGATCCACTCAAGGTTAACAATGGGTACCATGCCGATTAATAAATCAACATATTGAGTTACGTCGTAGCCGTCCCCGCAAACACCGCCATGCAGACCCTCGTAGAAAAGCGCATCGGTACTTTCAGGAAGTTCTTCCCAGGGCGTGAAAGTGCCGGGCATCTGGTTATAGGGCACTGCATCATCAAAGCTGTGTAAATAACGGCGTACTTTGCCATTGCCGGTTTGTGAATAAGAGCGGAATAAGGATTCTAACCGGTCAAAGTCATTGGCTTCGGCACCAAAGTAACTGATATGACGACCTTGCTCCTGAGCTTTGCGAATAGCTAAATCCATTTCAGGGCGGGAGTAGCGATGAAAACTGTCACCTTCCACAAAAGCTGCACTCACATCTAACGAACGAAAGATATGGCGTACGGCTTGGCCTGTGGTGGTTGTTCCTGCTCCAGATGAACCGGTAACGGCAATAATCGGGTGCTTTGATGACATAACATTCTCGCAAACTAAATAAGAACAGTTGTTATACTGACCTGACTTACTAAGGTCAAGGTAAACCCAACGCTTTAATAATGAGGAGGGGGTGGTTCGTCTGCCGGATCTGAGTCAGTCGACTGATTCTCCTGCATTTGTTTTAGGCGCTTTCCTAACCAGCGAATTTGCTTTTGCATTTCACTCATTTGCTGAGTCTGCTCAGTAACCAGTTTATTTAGTGAATCAATAGTGTCTTCCTGAAATGTTAACTGCATTTCCAAATTAGTTAATTGTGCTTCTATCTTCTCTACTGTCATTCTTTACTACCTGTTAAATCAATATTCCACCACTCAGCAAGACCTGCAGAACTCTCGCTAATTACCTGTTGCTGTTTTTCATCAAATACGACGGCCAACACGGCAGCGTTGCTGGGACGCCCTCCGTCGCGTAAATCAACCCGCCAGTGCGTGAGTTCTTCTCCCGTCGAGGTGTCCCAGATTGCAATTTGACGTGATGGCGACCCGGTAATGAGATAATCACCGGATGCGCTAAACCGCGCAGCACTAAAAATTTTATGGCGCTCTATGAATTTAAGTTTTGAAGCAATTTCGCCATCTGGCAGCGAGCGGATAACCGCATTATCAATTGCATCTGAGATAAACGCGAAGTTACCATCAGGGTGCAGAGCAACCTGTGTGATCCGCCCTTCCAGCGGCCAGCGGTGTACTATTTGGCCGCTCCTGGTATCCCACAGAATAGCCGAATGGTCGTTTGAACCGCTTAGAACGTAAAAACCATTGGGCGAAATATCAAGAACATTAATACTTTCGGTATGACCATAAAACTCAATACGTCGACCCGAGGCGGGGTTGAAAGCAACCTGTGTACCGTCTTGCTTTCCAAGCACCACCGTTCCACCTTTTTTACTGACCACCAGTTTCTGTATATCGCCTGAACCTATTTGCCAGAATCCCAGGTTTTCACCATTATTAATATCCCACATGGAGAATTCTTTACGCGATGCTGCAACCGCTACTTCCCCGTCGGCGCTGATATCAACGTCTATAATCTGAGAGACGGTGTTTTCATTATGCTGCCATTGGTACTTGGCATTGGTGGCATAACGTGGCCACAGCAGCAAACCAGCTTCGTCTGTAGAGACTAGACTATAGTTTCCGTCGTTGGAAATATCAGCGGCGTAGGTGCCGTTTTCAGCGTGAATTGTTTTCTTGACCTTTTCCGGTGCAGGTTGGCAACCGGTGATTACAACCAGCAACATAAACGCACCGCAGAGCTTAAGAAAAGGCATAGGCAAGTTCCTTGTGGTTGTGTAGTATGGTTCTGTTAGATAACACTATTATGGCATAGTCCGAAAGGATGCAAGACGATAATTGGAGAAAACGATGAAACAACTGATGAAGCCGTTAGCTATTTCAGCTATCGCGCTGGTACTGGCGGCCTGCTCACAAGAAAAATTTCCGGCGAATGATACGGAATTAAAAACAGACAAAGACAAGCAGGCTTATGCTTTAGGCTCTTCTGTTGGCGGGTTTATTGCACGTAACTTAGAACGTCAGGAAGAAGCGGATTTCATGCTGGAACGCGATATTGTTATTGCTGGCTTTGTGGATGCGGTTAAAGGTGATCCTCAGTTAAGTGATGAGGAAGCTGAAAAAATCCTGAACACTATGCGCAAAGAAGTTATGGAACAACGTCAAAACGTATTGGGTAAGAAAGCGGCGGAAGAAGGCAAAGCCTATTTAGCCGAGAACGCGAAAAAAGAAGGTGTTCAAACAACGGATTCAGGTCTTCAGTACGAAGTTCTTGAAGAAGGCGACGGTATTAGCCCTTCGGAAACCGACATGGTAGAAGTTCATTACGAAGGCACGTTGGTTAATGGGGAAGTTTTTGATAGTTCCTATGAACGTGGCGAGCCTACATCTTTTCCGCTAAACCGAGTTATTCCGGGCTGGACTGAAGGTCTGCAGTTGATGAAGGAAGGTGCTAAGTACCGTTTTGTGATCCCGTCTGAACTTGCCTATGGAGATCGTGAACTGGGTGATGGTCAAATCCCACCAAATTCAACGCTGATTTTTACCGTTGAATTACTTAACGTACAAAAAGACGAACCGGATAGCGAATAAGCTCAGTTGAGTTTTCATCTATACAAAAACGCCGGCGAATTGCCGGCGTTTTTATAAATTCAATAAAAGTCAGCTTAAGCTGTTATTAAATTATGCTCGTCTAAATGGTTGAGAAGTTTATCTTCAAACTCCATTCTCAATTCCAATGCTTCACCAAGTGCCGATAAATCTCTATCGAAGGTTTCACAGTGGTCAGTTGAACTTATCTCACCGTACTTATCGTTAAAATCTAACGCTATTTCGGTTGTGTCAGAAATTAAAGGGAATAACTCATCAGCCAAATCATCAACTGAGTTTCCCTGAGATGAAGCTTCGCGCACAATTTGGTCATAAATTTCAAAATGACCACTCGAGACGTAGTCGACTAATTGACCGCAAAAGTCACGGATATCAGTGACATCGGGTAAGCCCGAGCGAATGCTTTCATAAGGCGGGAGCGCGGCAAGTTTAAAGTAATTCACCAGTAAGTCCTGGCGCTCGGATAGCCATAGGTCGATACTTTTATGAGCGCCGCCCCAGCGCTTTTTTGCCTGCTCATTACGGCTTAACATGATACTCTCCGTCTATAGTTTCAGTACCTAATGTAAATTCAGAAGCATTAGAACTCAACTGATTTTACAGAAAACCAAACGCATTTGATACGCGGGATTAATATGGCGACTTTGTATTCAAAACCGGCGGCTGATGAACCTGCCTGGTGGTTTGTAGTGAGCTCTGACCATCTTTTTCTGGATGATACCGGAGAAGTCCCCTTTGGCTGTCTGCAAGATCTGGGCTTTCCAGACTTAAATGACTACCGGGTAGTGGAAATAGGTGAACTGCGGGAGCGTAGCTGTTATTTGGTTATGGCCGACTATATGGACGAACAGTTTATTGGTGGGGAGTTCGCGCCTTTACGACAATTGCTTACCGTGGATGACATGGAAAAGTTTGCGATGGCTGGCAGAGCTCGTCAATTCAGCGACTTTTTGAATACTCATCGCTTTTGCGGTCGCTGCGGTGCCCGCATGCAGACCATTGAGTGGGAGCTGGCGATGCACTGTAATCAGTGTCAGCACCGTTGTTACCCGCGCGTGTCGCCATGCATTATCGTGGCTATTCGCAAAGATGACAAAATTTTACTGGCTCAGGGTAAGCGCCATAAACCTGGCTTGCACTCTATATTGGCAGGCTTTGTTGAAGCTGGCGAAAGTCTGGAGCAGGCCTTAGAACGCGAGGTTTATGAAGAGGCTGGCATCCGTGTTAAGAACATTCAGTATCATTTAAGCCAGCCCTGGTCTTTTCCTCATTCGCTAATGATGGGATACACTGCAGATTGGGCAGAGGGCGAATTGCATATTGATCCGCACGAATTGGTGACAGGCGACTGGTTTGCTTTTGACGACCTTCCGGATATTCCGCCGGAAGGAACCATAGCAAGAACGTTGATTGACCTATCTCAAAAGAGGTAAGCATAAGTTTTCATGGAGCCAATGCCTGCGGACTGATAAAATACCGGGCATTGATGTTGACAAATAATTGGATTCGCTATGACCGCTCCGGCGCTTAAAAATGATCGTTATCTTCGTGCATTGGCAAAACAACCTGTTGATCGCACACCCGTCTGGATGATGCGCCAGGCTGGTCGCTATTTACCTGAGTATAAAGAAGTGCGCGGTCAGGCTGGCGACTTTATGTCTTTATGCCGAAACACTGAGCTGGCTTGCGAAGTGACCATGCAACCGTTGCGCCGGTTCGACCTGGATGCCGCCATACTATTCAGTGATATTCTGACCATTCCCGATGCTATGGGTCTGGGTTTATATTTTGAGGCTGGCGAAGGTCCTAAGTTTAAAGACCCGGTACGCAGCATGGCCGCTATTAAAAACCTGGCCGTGCCCGATATGGAAGATGAGCTGGGTTACGTGATGGATGCTGTGCGTGCTATTCGTCGTGAACTGAATGGCAGTGTGCCACTTATTGGTTTCTCTGGCAGCCCGTGGACACTGGCAACCTACATGGTTGAAGGCGGCAGCACCAAAAACTTCTCCAAAGTGAAGCAACTGATGTTTGCTGATCCTGAAGCTATGCATACGTTGTTAAATGTTTTGGCTGAGTCCGTTACTCAGTATTTAAATGCGCAGATTGCCGCAGGTGCGCAGTCGGTCATGATATTCGATACCTGGGGTGGAGTTTTATCACCACGTGACTACAAAGCATTTTCTCTGGCTTACATGGAAAAAATTGTAGCGGGTCTCACACGTGAAGCCGACGGACGCAAAGTGCCGGTTACTTTATTTACCAAAAATGGCGGGCAATGGTTGGAAGCAATGGCTGCCAGCGGTGCTGATGCGCTGGGTGTGGATTGGACCACTGATTTATCCGATGCCAGAGCTCGTGTTGGTGGGCAAGTCGCGCTGCAGGGAAATATGGACCCTAGCGTATTGTATGCGAAACCAGAGCGGATTGAACAAGAAGTACAAAGCATATTACAAAGCTATGGTTCAGGTACTGGTCATGTGTTCAATTTGGGGCATGGCATTCACCCCGAAGTAGACCCGGAGCATGCTGCTGCTTTTATTAACGCTATTCACAAATACAGCCCCGCGTTTCACTCAAACGATTGAATTTGCGATTAAACCGCCAGAATCCTCGTTAAGTGCACCGCCTTTGAGCGGTGTTTTGCGTACAATAGTTCATGGTAAAAATGTTGTACAAAGAACCTAGAGGTAAGCATGGCGAAACGTTCCTGGATTAATCCCATTACTATTGTTGTCGTTGTCCTGATTGCGGCAGCTGTGTATCTGTTTGGGTTTCCGCCTGAAACTAAGGTTGAAGAGGTAAAGGAACAGTCGGTTCCGGTTAAAACTCAGACCGCTGAAATTAGTGAGTTCCGCGATACTATCGAAGCGTTAGGCACCGCCATGGCCAATGAAACGGTTCGTATTACCGCGCAAACTCAGGATGTTGTTGAAAAAATCTATTTTGAAAGCGGTGACTTAGTTGAGCAGGGACAACTTCTGGCTGAGTTAAATGCGCGTAAAGAAGTAGCTCGTGTGCAACAACTCAAATTTAGTTTAGACGAAGCAAAGCGCCAGCTGGAACGAATAAATGAATTGCGTCGTGGTAATGCAGCCTCACAACAACAACTTAATGAACAACAAGTTCGGGTCAATGGACTCCAGGCCGATTTAGAAGTGGCGGAAGCAACCTTAAATGAAATGAAAATTTATGCGCCATTTTCAGGTCGTGTAGGTATTCGTGAAATAAGCGCCGGTTCTCTGGTCAGTCCGGGTGATGTGTTTACAACGCTTGATGATATCAAACCTATTAAAGTGGACTTCAGCGTTCCTGAACGTTATTTCGCTAGTATTGCCGTAGATCAGGAAGTGATTGCCCGCAGCCGTGCATATCCGGGAGAACAGTTTATTGGGCGTATTTCCAGCATTGATTCTCGTGTGGATCCGGTAACGCGGTCAGTAAAAGTGCGGGCGAAAATTAATAATGATGATGAACGTCTGCGTCCGGGAATGCTTTTACAAATAACCTTGTTGCGAAGCATTGACGAAGCTTTGTTACTGCCGGAAAAAGCGCTTATCCCCATTCAAAACAGACAATATGTGTATGTGTTAACACCAGATAACCGGGCGCGCCAAAAAGAAGTGACTATTGGTCGACGTAAGCCCGGTATTGTGGAAATTACAGGCGGCCTTAAACCCGGAGAAGAAGTTATTATAGAAGGTATTGTTCGCCTTCGTGACGGTGTACCCGTTGCTGTGCAGGGAGGTTAAATTATGTTGTTGTCAGACCTTTCTGTAAAACGTCCGGTTTTTGCAACCGTACTGAATATTCTGCTGGTGGTTTTCGGTATTGTGGCTTTTACCATGCTGCCGTTGCGCGAATATCCGGATATTGATCGTCCCATAGTTACTATTGATACAGACTACCCCGGCGCCTCCGCCGAAGTTGTAGAAACTCAGGTCACGCAGTTAGTCGAAGACCGTATTAGCGGCATAGAAGGCATTAAAAACATTAGCTCTAGCAGCCGCAACGGGCGATCCAGTATCAGTATCGAGTTTAATCTGACTCGAGACATTGATGCTGCTTCTAACGACGTTCGTGAGCGGGTGTCCCGGGTACTTGATAACCTGCCGGAAGAAGCTGACCCCCCTGAAGTTTCAAAGGCCTCAAGCGATGAGAGTACCATTGTCTGGTATAACCTTCGCAGCGAGAGCATGTCGATTCTGGAGCTAACTGACTATGCGGAGCGATACATCGTAGACCGTCTGTCAGTTGCCGATGGTGTTGCACGGGTAGTTATTGGTGGTGACCGTCGCTACGCCATGCGTGTCTGGCTGGACCGCGATGCTATGGCGGCACGGCAGGTGACGGTAACCGACATCGTCAGCCGTTTGCGTGAAGAAAACGTTGAGCTTCCGGCAGGTGAAGTCGAGTCAACCGACAGAGAGTTTTCGGTGCGTATGGCTCGAGCGTATCTATCGCCGGAAGACTTTAAAAACTTGGTAATACGACAGGGCGACGACGGTTACTTAGTCCGGTTGGGTGAAGTGGCCCGGGTAGAACTGGGTGCCGAAGATGATAAAACCGACTTCCGGGGTAATGGCGTTAACATGGTTGGTGTCGGTGTCATTAAACAGTCGAAAGGTAACACCCTGGATGTGGTGAAGAACGTTCACCGAGAAATGAAAAAAATTCAGGAAACTCTGCCCGAAACCATGTATCTGGCACCCAGCTATGACTCGTCGATATTTATCCAGGGCTCTGTTGATGAAGTGTACAACACTCTGGCTGTGGCGATGGCACTGGTTATTGTCGTTATTTACCTGTTTTTAGGGAATATCAGAGCCACCATAGTGCCTGCCTTGACAGTACCCGTGGCTATTATCGCTTCCTACATGGTGCTATTTGCGCTGGGCTTTTCCATAAACTTGCTAACCCTGCTGGCGCTGGTACTGGCTATTGGTTTGGTGGTTGATGACTCCATTGTGGTATTGGAAAACATTTACCGTCGCATAGAAGAGGGAGAGCCACCTATCCTGGCCGCTTATCGCGGTGCCCGAGAAGTCGGGTTCGCCGTTATTGCCACCACGCTGGTGTTAATTTCGGTGTTTGTGCCACTGGCTTTCTTAGATGGAAATATCGGTAAGCTTTTTACGGAGTTTGCCCTTGCCATAGCCGCTGCTGTTGCTTTCTCCAGTATTGCTGCACTGACGCTAACGCCAATGCTGAGCTCTAAAATACTGAGTAAAAAAGAGCGTACCAGTAAATTTGGTAAGGCTTTTGATGCAACTTTTAATTGGCTGGAACAAGGTTACCGTGGCGTGCTTGAGAAAAGCGTTAAGCGGCCTGTGATGGCAATAGTGTTGGTGGTGATGTCGGGCGTTGTTGCGTTTGGTTTATTCAGCTTTATTCCACAAGAATTCGCGCCACCTGAAGACCGCGGTACTTTTTACATTCAGGTGCGCAGTGCCGAAGGCGCAAGTTTCGAGTCCAGCTCCAGACATATGGACGAAATAGAACAGATTCTTTTGCCTTATATTGATGAAGGCAAGATTGACCGTTTGATTGTTCGTGCTCCCGGTTGGGGTGGTAGCGCCGGTATTGCTATCGTCGGTGCCGTTCCCTTTGATGAGCGTGACTGGTCAAGTTTTGATCTTATGGAAGAAATGCGTTCTCAGCTGGATTCGGTTGTCGGCGTTCAGGCGTTCGCTTTTATGCGGAGTGGTATTAGCGGCGGAGGCGGTCGTCCGGTCGAATTCGTGTTGCAGGGGAATACCTACGAGCGCTTAGCTGAATTTCGTGACATTGTTATTGAAGAAGCGTCTACCAACCCGGGTTTACAGGATCTGGACAGTGACTATAAAGAAACTTTGCCACAATTACTGATTCAGGTGGATGAAGCCAGCGCGGCTGATTTGGGCGTTTCAGTGCAGGATATAGGTATCACCCTGCAGTCTGTATTAGGCCAAAGGCGAGTGACAACCTACCTTGATCGCGGCGAAGAATATGACGTGATGCTGGAGGGCGAAAAGGCCGATTACCGTAGCCCCAGCGCCATAGATAATATCTATGTACGTTCGCGTAAAAGTGATGAATTGATTCCGCTTTCTAACCTCGTAACCATTACTGAGCAGGCGACTTCAGCCCGACTTAACCGGTACAACCGCATGCGCAGCGTAACCATTGAAGCGAATCTGGCTGAGGGATATTCACTGGGTGAAGCTTTAAGTTATTTGGAAGGCGTGGTGCAGGAAAAATTGCCGGAAGATGTCTCAATTGATTATAAAGGCGAGTCTCAACTGTACAAAGAGAGTGGCAGTTCAATTGTCTTTGTTTTTGGGTTGGCATTGGTCATTACCTTCCTGGTTCTGGCTGCGCAGTTTGAAAGCTTTATCCATCCGTTGGTCATTATGCTGGCGGTGCCTATGGCTATAGTTGGGGCTTTAATGGCGCTGTATCTGGCCGGAATGAGCATCAATATATATAGTCAGATAGGCATAGTGATGCTCATTGGTCTGGCTGCGAAAAATGGTATTCTTATTGTTGAATTTGCGAATCAGTTGCGTGACTCAGGAGTGGAGTTCAAAGAAGCCGTGCTTAAAGCCGCGCAACAGCGTTTACGACCTATTGTGATGACGGCGTTCACTACTCTAATGAGTTCCGTGCCACTTATCCTCGGTTCAGGTCCGGGAGCTGAAAGCCGTATGGTCATTGGTACGGTGATTTTTGCCGGGGTTGCAGTGTCAGCATTTTTGACGTTATTTGTTATTCCGGCTCTGTATATCGCTCTGGCGAAGAATACCAGCTCACCAATGGCTATCACGCGTAAACTGGAATCTTTACAGGAAGAGTATCCAGACCATCATAGTTGATGGTCTGCGGTGCTAATAGTGCAGAATAGGTTCGTTGCCGGCAGTGGTCAGGCCGGCAACGACGTTTTGTGCATAACTTGGGTGATTAGTAAAAATACCGTCGACTCCCATTGCGTGCAGTTCTTCAATGTCGTGCTGGCCATCCACAGTATAGACATAAACTTGTAAGCCCCGGCGATGACCATCTGCGACTAACTCAGGTGTCACAAAGTCGACAGCGAAATGAGCTGAGAAGGCTTTGAGTTCTTCAGCGAAGTAGCAATAACTCAAAGGGCAACTGGCACTTAACGCTCCAATTTTAATGCTGGGACGACGCTTTTTAAGGCGTTGTAACCAATGGTGGTTAAAAGACGAAACCAGCAGTTGCTCGGGCTTAAAATTCGAGTTCTGCAGAGCGTAATCAACGTCCAGTAACAGCTCTTTGGTCGGCACATCGCCTTTAAGCTCGATGTTGACATGACAATGTCCGTTAATATGAGCTAAAGCTTCTCGCAGCGTGGGGATAGACTGCTGACCGAAGACCTTCAGATGCCGAATTTGCTCTGCGGTTAAATCTTTTAATCTGCCCGGGGTGGCGGTCAGGCGTTCTAAATACCGATCGTGAAAGACAAAACGCTCACCGTCAATGGCGTATACATCCAGCTCTATGCCATGCACTCCGCTGTCCATTGCGCGCGAGAACGCGGCGAGCGTGTTTTCCGGAGCCTCATAACTGGCTCCTCGGTGAGCCCATAAAATCAATCGTCGCTCTCTTTTATTTCTGCCATCACCTCACCCATGCGAGTTACTGACTGAGGTTTAAGTTCATCGTCAAACTCAATAGCGTCTTTAGCAAAGGTTAACACAACGGTTGAGCCCAGTTTGAAGTGCCCCATTTCCTCACCTTTTTTAAGATGTATAGCAGAGTGTCCCGAGGTTGGATATGACCAGCTTTGAATGCGGTCGCCGGTAGGAGGCGTTATGGTACCGGACCATACAGTACCGATACTGGCAACGATTGTAGCGCCAACCAATACGAGTGACATGGGGCCAACTTCGGTATCAAAAATGGCAACCACGCGTTCATTTCGGGCAAAAAGGTTAGGGACATTAGCCGCCGTTAAAGGGTTAACGGAGTACAAGTCACCTGGCACATAAATCATTTTTTTCAGCACGCCGTCGCAGGGCATATGAATGCGATGGTAGTCTTTTGGCGCTAAATAAATGGTCGCGAATTTACCGTCAACGAAAGGTTTCGCGTCTTCTTCGTTGCCTCCCAGTAATTCCTGTAACGAATAATCGTGGCCTTTGGCCTGGAAAATACGTCCGTTTTCAATGTCGCCCAATTGGCTGACTGCACCATCGACCGGATGAGCCAGTTCGCTTTCGCTGGCCTCTAAGGGTCTGAGCTCAGGTTTTAAATGGCGGGTAAAAAACGCATTAAAGGTTTTATAAGCTTTTGGCGATTCTTCAATGGCTTCACTCATATCAATTTTATACTGTCGGATAAACCAACGGATAAACAGCTGAGTAAACCATCCGGCACGCGCCGCAGCAAACTTTCCTATTAACCGGGAAATTAAATGCTTAGGCATGACATGCTGGAAGAAGATTTTGACTTTATCGGTCTTAGCCACAGTTATTTACCTCTAATTGCCCGACTGGGCTTTTGTGTTTTCATAGTCTCAATAATGCGATGATAATTAGAAAGACGCCAGTCATGCAATTGATTGTTGCTGACAGCTTCCTGTAATGCACAACCCGGGTCGTCTGCGTGTTTGCAGTCACGGAATTTACAGCCGCCTAAATAGTCGCGAAAGTCCACATAGCAACGAGCGATTCGCTCGGGTTCCAGATGCCACAATGAAAATTCCCGAATCCCGGGGGAGTCAATCAATGCGCCGCCTTGCTTTAAGTCATACCAAGTCGCGACTGTGGTTGTGTGCTGTCCTAATCCTGAATTATCGGACACTAAATTTGTTTCGGCGTTCACGTCAGGTAGCAGTTGATTGACCAGCGAGGATTTGCCCACTCCCGACTGTCCAACCACAATAGAAATACTGTCTTTTAGCATGTCCTGCAGGGCATCCAGACCATCCAGAGTCGCGCTGCTGACGTTAAGGACTTTATAGCCAATACTCTCGTAGTCTTTTAAGCGCTGCTGGATATGGTTGCGCTCTTCTTCGTCTATTTCCGGCAGTAAATCGGCTTTATTCAGGACAATAACCGGCTCTATGCCAATGTCTTCGCAGGCGACTAAGTAGCGATCGATAATTGGAGAGGAGAAGCTGGGTAATACGCTCGAGATAATAAAGATTTGATCAATATTAGCGGCAACCGGTTTAAGACCGTCGTAGTAGTCGGGGCGCGAAAGCAAACTGTCGCGCTCCTGAACGGCAACCACCACACCCTGCATTCCTTGTTGCTCGACTGAAGATCTGGACCATAAAACGCTGTCGCCACAGACCAGACTACTGATGACTCGGCGAATATGGCAGCGGTAGGTGTTTCCCTGCTCGTCACGGATATCGGCATGTTGGCCAAAGCGGCTGATAACGCGACCGGGCTCCGGCGCATTAAGTTGGCTGTCAGTCCATTCTATATCGGTGTTTTTCAGTCGTTTTTTCTGATTGACTGATACTTGCCGTTGCTGACCTTTGTTAAGACGTCTGCGTTTTACCAAGCCCGTTAACCTGTTGTCGTGCTAGAAATGACGCTATCATACAACAAATTGTATTGAGAGAGCAGGGTAATGACCGAGGACAATAAGAAACAACGCTTAATTTGGATTGACCTTGAAATGACAGGCCTGGAGCCTGATGAGAATCATATTATTGAAGTGGCTACCATAGTCACCGATGCCGAGTTAAACACTCTGGCCGAAGGGCCTGTTATTGCGGTTCATCAGCCGCAAAAGTACCTGGACAGAATGGACGACTGGAATGTAAAAACGCACACCGGCTCCGGTCTGGTTGAGCGGGTAAAGGAGAGTCAGCACGACGAACGTAAAGCGGCTGCAGAGACCATTGAGTTTTTAAAGCAGTACATTGATGCTGGTGTATCGCCAATGTGCGGCAACAGTATCTGTCAGGATCGCCGTTTTCTGGCAAAGCATATGCCTGAACTGGAAGCTTTTTTCCACTACCGTAATTTAGACGTCAGTACGTTAAAAGAGCTGGCTAAACGCTGGAACCCGGAAGTTGCTAATAGCTTTAAAAAGTCAGGTGCGCATGAGGCTTTAGCGGATATTCGCGAGTCTATTGCAGAATTACAGCACTATCGAGAGCATTTTTTCAGCAAATAAACCAATTGCGGCGCGAAAACTATTGACCTTATCGGTGGTATCAGTAGAATACACGCCGCACTGACGAAGCGGGAATAGCTCAGCTGGTAGAGCACAACCTTGCCAAGGTTGGGGTCGCGAGTTCGAATCTCGTTTCCCGCTCCAACGTCAGTCTTTCCACCAGAAGTACCAATACGCGGGAATAGCTCAGCTGGTAGAGCACAACCTTGCCAAGGTTGGGGTCGCGAGTTCGAATCTCGTTTCCCGCTCCAAATTTTAATCGCTAGTACGTTTAAATTGAATTTGATACGCACCAGCGATTCAATGTTCTGAACCTTCGTTTGCTAACTCTTCTTCGAACTATCCACAAACATAGCTATAGCACCATCACCCGTAATATTACAGGCGGTACCGAAGCTGTCCTGTGCCATGTACAGGGCTATCATTAAGGCGATAGCGGTTTCGCCGAAGCCCAGCATTGAACCCAATAGGCCAACCGCCGACATAACGGCGCCGCCGGGCACACCTGGTGCGGCTAACATGACAATGCCAAGCATTAAAATAAACGGCAGCATGGTAAAGAAACCGGGAATGGCCAGAGAATTATGCAGCACCATAACCGCGACCGCACAGCTGACAATGGTAATGGTGGAGCCGGCTAAGTGAACGGTAGCGCAAAGCGGCACAGTAAAGTTGGCTACGTCGTTATCGACTTTGTTTTTACGCACGCTTTGCAGGGTGACCGGAATAGTTGCGGCACTCGACATAGTACCTAATGCTGTGAAATAGGCTGGCAGCATATTTTTGATTAAAAACAGCGGTGACCGGCCGGTTTTAATTCCCGCCATAATGTACATAGAGGTAAGGTAAACCCAGTGTAGGGCAACGGCGAGTACGAGTATCACACCAAAGGTTTTCAGGGTGTTAAACACGGTGCCAGCAACGGCCATTTCAGCAAAGATACCGGCAATATACAGCGGCAGTAATGGAATAATAACTTTAACTAACAGCAACTCGATAATGTCACGGCCCTGATCTGACAGTTTCTTCAAGCTTTCCGCTTTGGTACTGGCTATACCCAGTCCAAAGATGAAGGCTAAAACCAGCGCTGACATGACTTCCATAAGCGGCGGAACTGACAGCTCAATAAAGGGCTCGATAGTGGCTTTGGCTTCGGTAGAAACACTCTGAGCATCGGTGGTTAGCCAGGGCACGACGAGGCTGGCGGCGAAAAACGCAACACTACCCGCGATGACGGTAGAGGCATAAGCAATACCTAAGGTTTTCCCCAGCATTTTTCCGGAGTTGCTTGGTAAGCTGGCAATACCGCTGGTAATGAAGAATAAAATAAGTAATGGGATAGTGAAGAATAACAACTGACCAAACAGAGCTTTAAAGGTCAATAACAGTTGGCTGACCCACTCGGGCAGGTATAGCCCAATGAGAATACCGGCGACAATACCCGCAACTAGCTTAAGAATTAATCCCATAATACTCGACTCTTTTTATGAATGTTTTTACGAATGGAGGCCTGCTGTTTTAGGCACTATTTAAGCCTTAGCTAATTAGAGCAAGCCTTTTAAATGCGCAACCACGCTGCGGCCTAAAGCGCTGAGATTATACCCGCCTTCCAGGCAAGATACGATACGGCCGTCGCAATGATTATCGGCAATTTCTTTAAGTTTGAGGCTTATCCAGTGGTAGTCTTCTTCTTTCAGTAAGAACTGCGACATGTCGTCTTCGGCGTGGCCGTCAAAGCCCGCGGAAATTAGTATCAATTGCGGTGCAAAGTCTTCTAACGCCTTAAACCACTGCTGGCTAACGGCTTCCTGCCATTGCGGGCCTTTGCATCCTGCGGGTAAGGGAACGTTGTGGACATTGTCTGCGCTGGTGTCCTCGCCGGTAAAGGGGTAAAACGCCTGCTGAAAAGAAGAACAAAATAAGATGCGTTCGTCGCCCTGAACAATGTCTTCCGTTCCGTTACCGTGGTGCACATCAAAGTCGACAATGGCAACGCGTTCAAGTCCGTGCGTTTCCAGAGCATGATAAGCGGCAATAGCAACATTATTAAACAGGCAGAAGCCCATCGCTTTATCGCGAGTGGCGTGGTGTCCGGGCGGGCGTACAGCACAAAAGGCCTGTTTGTTGTAAGTGGTCAGCACATCATCCACCGCATTGATGGCGGCTCCGGCAGCCTTCAGGGCGGCGCTTTTACTGCCTGCGGTTACTAAGGTATCCGGATCAATCCACTCGTGGTCGTACTCCGGAATCTGCGCGAAAACAAAGTCGACATGCTCTTTGGTGTGGGCTCTGTAAATAGCCTCCAGAGGCGCGTCGGAGGCGTCTTTTCTGACCAGAACAAAGTCCATTCCGGAGCGAATCAGTTGGTCGTTAATGGCTGCTATGCGCGCCGGGCACTCCGGGTGTTGTTCATCAGGAATATGATCCAGGCAATCTGAGTGACTAAAAACAACGATAGACATAGCTAGTCTGCGTCCTCGTTCAGATCGAGTTTCAGCAGCACGTCTCCGGGCTCTTCACTGGGTAGACGTTTAAAGCCTCCGCGCTCGAACACGCTGAGCATGGGCTTATTAGCTGCCAGAACATAGGCCTGCATACTGTCCAGTTTGCGCTCTTTGGCAATACGGATCATTTCATCCAGTAACATGCCTGCCATGCCGCGCCCCTGATACTTCTCACGGGTAACAAAAGCCACTTCACAGCTATTTTGAGACTCAATAAAGTAATAACGTCCTACGGCCTGAATTTGAACCGCTGAACCCTTTTGGCGAACAATACACAGAGCCAGGTCTTTGGACTGATCAACGCTGACCAAATTACAGGATTTTTCCCGGGTCATGTTGGTGGGCACTGCGTTGTATCGTAGCTGCAGAGTTTCTTTTGTATGAGAGTAGAAAAACTCCTGCAATCGTCGTTCATCCGAGGGATAAAGCGGTCTTAAATCAAAAGACTCATTATTGATTTTTAGTTTTTTAAAGCCGATGTCACCAAGTTCAGGCACATCGACAGGCGTTTGTTGCTGGTAGTTGGGCACCCAGTAGTGTTTGCGTACTTCCTGTAACAGGTGGCTACGGAATTTAGGGTGAGCAACACGAATCAGTTCTAACGCGCGTTCGCGGATACTTTTCCCGCGCAGCGACGCCACCCCAAATTCGGTTACGACATAGTGCACGTGCCCTCGTGTGGTGACCACTCCGGCTCCTTCACGAATAAAAGGCACAATCCGTGACACCTTACCGTCTTCGGTAGTCGACGGCAGGGCAATGACGGGCTTACCACCTTTACTTAAGGAAGCGCCACGACTGAAGTCAACTTGCCCGCCAATACCGCTGTAAAACTGATGTCCTATGGAGTCGGAAACAATCTGTCCGGTTAAGTCCACTTCAATGGCGCTATTAATAGCTACGAGTTTGTCGTTACGGGCGACATTAGCCGGCGAGTTAACGTACTCGCTGGGGTAAAAGCCAACGTGCGGGTTGTGATCAACAAAGTCATACAAGGCTTTAGAGCCCATACAAAAACTGGTGACGATTTTGTTTGGGTGAAAGGTTTTTTTACGATTGTTGATAACTCCCTTGAGCATGAGGTGCATAACATCGTCGGTGATAAGCTCACTATGAATACCAAGATCTTTGTGATTGCTCAGGTAACGCAGTGCCGCCGCGCAAATAGTGCCCACGCCAATTTGCAGAGTCGCGCCATTTTCAACCAGCAACGCAATGTACTGGCCTATACGTTCAATGATTTTATTGTTTTCCAGGCTTGGCGGTGGCAGCTCCGGTAGTGGTGCAGCATGTTCCCAAAAATGGTCAATCTGATTCGTGTGTAAAAACGACTGACCATAGGTAACCGGCATATTAGGGTTAACCTGAGCTATCACCGTATTAGCCGATTTAGCTGCCGCGGCAACTACATCAACCGACACGCCCATGGAATGGTAACCATACTTGTCGGCGGGGCTGACCATAATTAAGGCCGCATCCAGTGGCAGAATTCCGTTACTGAATAAATTAGGAATATCGGAAATGAAGCTGGGGGTGTAATCTGCGCGCCCTTCGTTAACCGCCGTTCGTACGGTATCACCACCAATAAAAAAGGTGTTTACCTTAAAGAGTTGCTGATACTGAGGACCTGCCCACTTATTATCGGACAGCGTCATTAACTGCACAATTTCAATATCGTGCAGGTTTTTCGCATTTTCTATCAGGTCATCAATAAGCGCCGTAGGCACCGCAGCATGCGAACCTATAAAGATCCTCTGCCCGGATTTTAGTATTTTTGACCAGTCTAGTTTTGTCTTTGTCATAGCACTGTTTTACCGCAGTGAGGTGTTTTGTGCAATCCTCTAAAGTGAGATAGACTCAGCGGTTAAATTACCGTCAAACGGACATGCTTCCCATGCAAAATAAAAACAATAAATGGGTTACTCAAAAAATTAACTTTTCTGTTGTCGCCGGGGAACAGGAATACTTATGCTGAAACTGTCTAACTTTGGTCCAGGCGCTCTGGTCGCTGCTGCTTTTATTGGTCCGGGAACGGTAGTTACTGCTTCATTAGCTGGTGCTAATTTCGGCTATGCACTGCTGTGGGCGTTGCTGTTTTCCGTTGTCGCCTGTGTCATTTTGCAGGAAATGTCTGCCCGTATTGGGTTAGTCACTCAAGCTGGTCTGGGCGAGAATATTCGTAATAATTTAACCTCTGGCTGGCTTCGGTGGCTGGCGCTGTTGCTCATTTTTAGTGCTATTGCTATTGGCAATAGTGTCTATCAGGGGGGCAACCTTTCCGGGGCAAGCCTGGGTGCAAGCGAATTGCTTGGACCGGTACCTTTACTTGACCGCTGGCTGAGCAATGCCTGGGCGCTTGTCATTGGTATTATTGCGCTATTGATACTCTGGTCCGGGAATGCGCGCGTGATAGAGCGAGCTCTTATCGTTATGGTGCTGTTAATGAGCGTGGCTTTTATCGGCACGTTTCTATTAACAGGTCCGGACTGGGACGCGGTATTCACTGGTACCTTTGGTTTTTCCATGCCGACCGGAGCGACTTTAACGGTGGTGGCTTTAATTGGTACCACTGTGGTTCCTTATAATATTTTCCTGCATGCATCCAGTGTTTCCAAAAAATGGAAAACAGCAGAAGAATTGCCAGCCGCGCGACGTGATCTTTTTCTTTCTATTCCTTTTGGTGGCCTTATTTCTATGGCTATTGTGGCTACAGCTGCCTCGGCCTTCTTTGGTCAGAAAATTGAGATAGAAAGCGCCGGCGACCTGGCTGAATCTTTAAGACCATTGTTTGGAGACGGCGCCACATATTTAATGGCAATAGGGTTGTTCGCGGCGGGTATTTCGTCGGCAACAACAGCGCCTTTAGCCAGTGCTTATGCACTATGTGGAATTATGGGCTGGTCAGTTAATTTACGCAGCAAAGCCTTTCGGATTATCTGGTTCACGATTCTGGTAATTGGCATTGTTATTTCCAGTGTTGGTATTAATCCAGTTACCGTAATCTGGTTTGCACAGGTGGCTAATGGCATCTTGCTGCCCGTGATAGTCGGCTTTCTCTGGTGGCTTTGCCAAAGCCCTCTGTTGGGGAAATATCGCAACTCACTGCTGCAAAATATTTTAGCTGCAATTATTTTTCTGATTTCTGTAGTGCTGAGTGGTAGAAGTCTTGGTTCCGCTTTTGGGTTTTGGTAGGTAAAAGCTACGTCCCTGTAGCCTTATTTTAATTTGAGGTTACTCGCTGGCGGCACCAATAAACTCAAGTTCTTGTGGTTCGCTGGACGCTTCAATACTGACATCCTCCGTTAAGAAGAAGTTAATGTCATCGTCGGCTTCAGGATCGTCGTTACCATTGCAGGTTAGCGCGGCGGTGTAGTCCCCTGCGGCAATAAACCCAAGCGAAAAGTCGTAGGTATTAACGCCATCAAAGTAAACCGCTGTGCTGGCGTACGGCGTATTTTCTTCTGCACCACCGTTATCCGCCAGAGTTGCTTCGTCAAGATCACTACCTTCGTATAGATAGACATAAGCAACTGGCTCCTCCGTGTTTTCCGGTGCCACGGTGCAAGTGTTATTAAACAGCAGTGCGCCTTCAGCTACGGTTCCTTTCAGGTGGCCAACCGTAGAATTATCGACTAAACGAACGCCTCTGGGTTTAAGAATATAGTGGCTTTGTCCTACTGGGTTGGTCATTGAGTTGCGTAAGTCAAATTCCACCGTAAAGTTAAGGTTGCCACCGGCATCGGCAATAAAGCCGTCCAGTTTAAGTTCATTAGAAGGAACCTGAACACTCACCTTCTCTGCTTCCCCATCACTATTTGTGTCGGCCATAATGTATGAGCCATCGGCCATAACCAGCCTCAATTGACCGTATTGCCCTGCTTCTATTTCAGCATCTTCCAGAAACATCATAGAATCGTTACCGGTGAATTCTAATAAATTAATACCTATGGTGTTAGCTATGGGCTGACCTTCCTCGTTAGTGCAAAGATCATTTTCTTCAGGGGCCTCTATGTCTTCACCAACAGTGAAAGTGCGGGGAGAGTCGCCATTTCCCGTAAGCTCAATTGCGTTAAAGCAGGCGACAACGGATTCTGCATTGTCGACAGGGGCGTCACTGATACCTAATGAGAACTGAGCGACATCGTTAGTGTCATTACTATCTGAGCCTCCGCATGCAGCCAGACTTAACGTAGCGGTAGCCAGAGTTGTTAACATTAACTTATTCATAGTGCTCTTCCTTTCAGCTGTAAAATAATAGGGGAAAAAATGGCATATTTGATTACGTGAGGCTAATTTATAGATGCGGTAAGAATTTGTTAAAAGGCATTTTACAAAAATTTTCATTGACAAAGTTCTGAGTTAGCTCTATATCGTCTTTGTCGTATACAACGACAGACTTTTGTTCGGTTTTTAGTCTGTAGGAAGGGCTTACACATGACCAAGATGACCCGTGAATCACTGTTAAAGAAACCGTTTAACGATTTCCGCAACTATCCTTATGGCTTTTCACGCTCCGGCGACTTTTCAATTCGGGAAAGCGACGCATTGACTCATTATGGTTGTTTGATTACAGCTATGCTGAACGGTGAGTTTAAGCCGACTTTAAAAGAAGACATCCAATTACTGGCTGCGTGCAAAGGTGAGCAAGCTCCGGTAAGTACTGTAGAAAAAGTTTGGGCCAAGTATCAGGCGCGAATTCACCGGCCTAAGGTTGCCAGTATGTATGGTCGGGGGAAATTTGCTGATGACACCTTCAGTTCAGCCTCGGATACGGAAGACGATCTTATTGTTGAGGACTGATTTGGCGTAAACGTCTGGGTTTTTGACGGTGGCACATGTAGCAATGGCTGCCGTCAGATTGTTTGGCTTCTTTTTTGGCTTCACTGGCCAGCAGTGCGACATCGTGATGCGATAAACACTCGGAAGGGTCAGGCTGAACAACTCCTATAGCGAGGCCCAGTAAAGGATAGAAAACCGGTGTGCCGTTTCGGGATAGCGCTTTTATTCCCCCTAAATCAATGTGTTCCTGATGATAAAAACGGGTAATATCCTGCTCGAAATCTCTGATAATTTTATTACATTGTTGTTCGGTTTGTTCTTTATCTGTGTCTTTGAAAATGGCCACAAAGTCGTCTCCGCCAATGTGACCAATGAAATGACCGTGTCTGAATAATTGCTTTTGCAGTATCTGTGCCAGCCATTTAATAATTTGGTCGCCCTGTTCGTACCCATAAATGTCGTTGTAGGGCTTAAAATGGTTCAAATCAAAGTAGGCTACGTGAAATGACCGTGCCCGGGAAAGTTGGTCTTCGATAATTTGGTTAATGGCCACGTTGCCCGGCAGTTGAGTTAGAGGGTTAGCATGGCGTGCATTGTTAACCTTTAATTCAGTTATCCTGCGTAGTAGGTTTTTAATGGATGCCACACCGTAGTAAACATCGCTTTTAGTCACAATAATGTGCTGATAAATATCGACTTCGTCGTTATCGGTAATAAGTTGGCTTACTTCTTCCAGCGACGTTTGCCAGTCAACGGAAAGAGGGTGTTCGTCCATTATGTAAGAAACCGGTTTGTTGGCATAAAGTGCATGACCGTAGGAACCGGAAAAGAATTCCATAATCTTTTCTCTGCGAATAATTCCGGCGACTCTCTTCTCATGAATAACGGGCAGGGAAGATAAGGTTTTGTCCTGTGTAAAGGTATCAAGTACTTCAGATGAGCGCGTATGAGCTGATACGCAATGAATGGTATCGACCACACTGGCGATAGTGCTTTGGTAGTTTAATGCAACATGATGATGCGGCAGCAGCAGCGAGGACGGAACCTCCAACACCGGATAAGGCGCGGGTCTGCCAAGCAGGAACCCCTGACAATAATTAACTCCCATGGCCTGCAATTGCTCAAGCTCATCTGGGGTTTCAATGCCTTCCACAACAACTTTTGTGCGCAGACTGGTGGCCAGCGATAAAATACTTTGTACAAATTCTCTTTTTACAGAGGACGTTTCAATAGAATGAATAAAGTATCGATCAATTTTCACATAGTCAGGACGTAATTCTGACCAGAGTTTCAGCCCTGAGTAACCGGCTCCTAAATCATCAATTGCTATCATAAACCCCAGTTTCTGATAATGAATAATAGCGTGTTTTAAGTTCTCGGTATCTTCAATTGGGTAACGCTCTGAAATTTCGATAACGATTTGTTCCGGCGCTATGCCGAATTGCTGAGACAAGCGTAATGTTGAGCCATGAGGGTGGCTGTCGTCCTGCAAAACGTTAGGGTTAACGTTAAGAAATAGCTTTCCCTGCATTGCGTTTTTTTGAAACGCTTCCATTGCTGCCGAGCGGCAGGCAAGCTCTAGTTCAGAGAGTAACTGTACCTGGCTGGCGAGAGAAAACAGGCGATCCGGGAATTCAAGAGGGTGGCCTTTGGGTCCACGAATAAGAGCTTCGTGGCCAATAACAATTCCGCGGGAAGTGTCCATAACAGGCTGGAATAGAGGATAAAGCTGTTTTTCCTGAATAAGGCTTAACAGCTCTTGAGTTAAATCAGACCCTGACATGGAACCTCCTGTTACAGCACGACATAAAAGCTTAGTTTTATTTTATGACAGTGCTATGACAGGAGGTAAGTATTTAGCTCTCGCGTTTTATTGCGCGGTGAGCGATATCCGTACGGTAATAGGCGTTGTTCCAGCTCACTTGATCGACCAGTTGATACGCCAGTTTTTGTGCTTCTGTAACAGTGTCACCCAAAGCCGTACAACACAAAACTCGACCACCACTAGTGACCACTTTGCCATTGTCCATTTTAGTCCCGGCGTGGAATACCTTCTGGTTCTCAGGTGCGTGATCCGGCAAACCGTGAATGACGTCACCTTTTGCATAGCTTTCAGGGTACCCACCCGCGGCCATAACCACGCCAACTGCGGCACGCTCATCAAAGTCGATAGGTGCCTGGTTGAGCTTGCCCTCAATTGCCTGAAGGCAAAGTTCGACCAGATCGGATTTCAACCGCATCATAATTGGCTGAGTTTCCGGGTCACCAAAGCGACAGTTGTATTCCAGTACTTTGGCGGTGCCGTCTTCAGCAATCATCAAACCAGCGTACAGAAAGCCCTTGTAAGGTGCCCCCTCTGCTGCCATTCCTTCGACAGTGGGTTTAATCACATGCTGCATGACCCAGTCATGGATCGCCGGAGAAACCACCGGAGCGGGCGAATACGCGCCCATACCGCCGGTGTTAGGTCCTTTGTCGCCATTATCGCGGGCTTTATGATCCTGGCTTGAGGCAAAAGGTATGGCATGTTTACCGTCAACCATAACAATGAAAGACGCTTCTTCACCGCGTAAAAACTCTTCGATAACAACGCGATGCCCGGCATCGCCGAAACGGTTACCGGCCAGCATGTCGTCGATAGCGGCATCAGCCTGTTCCTGACTTTCGGCAATAATAACGCCTTTGCCAGCGGCCAGTCCGTCGGCCTTAATGACAATAGGAAGACCCTTTTCAGCGACATAAGCTTTCGCTGGCTCAACCTCAGTAAAGTTCTGGTAGTCGGCTGTGGGTATGCTGTGACGTTGCAGAAAGTCCTTGCTGAAAGCTTTAGAACCTTCCAACTGTGATGCTTTAGCCGTTGGGCCGAAAGCCGCTAATCCTGCTTCGCTGAAGCGGTCAACGATACCTGCAACTAATGGCGCTTCCGGCCCGACGATAGTCAGCTCTATACCTTCCTTTTTGGCAAAGTTAAGTAAGCCTTCGATGTCTTCGGCACCAATGGCAACATTTGTCAGGTTTGGCTCACGCTCTGTACCTGCATTACCGGGTGCAACATAAACACAGTCAACTTGGTTTGATTGTGCTGCTTTCCACGCCAGAGCGTGTTCACGGCCTCCGCCGCCAACGACCAATACTTTCATAAGGTTAGCTTTGTCCTGTTAGTCTGTAACGGGTTTGCGAAACTTCAAGGTGAAACGATCACTTTCACCAATGGCTTCATATTTGTCTTTATCCTCATCACCCAGAGTTAGAGTCGGAGGTAAAGTCCATACGCCTTTAGGGTGGTCGGCTGTATCTTTCGGGTTTGCGTTGATTTCGGCACTGGCGACAAACTCAAAGCCTGCTTGCTCGGCTAAATCGATGACCCAGCTTTCTTTTACATAACCCGAATCTTTGAATGCTTCAGCCTCTTTCGACTCAGGCAGACGGTGGTCAACGATACCCAGCATGCCGTTAGGCTTTAGTGTTTGATAAAACTGACGGAATGCCTGTACTACGCCTTCTTCACCTTCCTGCATGTACCAGTTATGAAGGTTGCGGAAAGTCAGAACTCTATCGGCACTTCTTGCCGGTGCAATTTCGCTATCAGAGCCCGGGGCAAATTCAGTTAAATTTACATTCCCATAAACCGGGTTGGTGGTTAATTTTTCTTTGAATTTTTCCAGAGAGCGTTGGTAATAATCGCTGCCTGAATCTTCAGGAAAGTGCGCAGCGTAAAGCTGTCCTTCGTCGGCAAGGTAAGGTGCCAGTATTTCAGTGTACCAACCGCCGCCCGGCCAAATTTCAACGACCGTCATGCTTGGCTCTAATTCAAAGAACTCTAAGGTTTCTTTGGGATGACGGAATTCGTCACGAGCCTGATACTTGTCAGTACGTGATTCATGGTCAATAGCGGCTTGCAAAGAGTCGGCTTCAGGAGCTGGCGAACAGGCACCAAGGATGCTTGCGAGTGCAAGGGCGGAAACAGAAGTTATTATTTTTTTCATACTATCACCTGTAGAGTTGAGAACTAGCCTATAAGACTAGCCCCCAAACGTTACTGACGCAATGCTGCAGTTATCAGCAAAGGTGCTTAGTGACGGAAATGTCTCATGCCGGTAAAGACCATCGCAATACCGTGTTCATTGGCAGCAGCAATGATCTCTTCGTCGCGGATAGAACCGCCCGGCTGAATAATAGCGGTTATACCGGCTTCAGCTGCGGCGTCAATGCCATCGCGGAACGGAAAGAAAGCATCCGACGCCATGACCGAACCCGGTACGCTGAGGTTTTCATCAGCGGCTTTAATACCCGCAATTTTGGCACTGTAAACCCGGCTCATCTGGCCTGCACCAACACCTATGGTCATACCGTCTTTGGCATAAACAATGGCATTAGACTTAACAAACTTAGCGACTTTCCAGCAGAACAGTAAGTCGGTCATCTGTGCTTCAGTTGGCCGTTTCTCGGTGACGACTTTCAGGTCGTCCTGAATGAAGTCCTGGTTATCCGTGTCCTGTACCAGTAAACCGCCGTTGACGCGCTTGTAGTCCAGTTGCTCAACAGAGTCCGACCACTCACCACATTCCAGTAAGCGAACGTTCTTTTTGCCGGCAACAGCAGCCTTAGCGCTTTCACTGACACTCGGAGCGATAATAACTTCCACAAACTGACGCTCAACAATAGCGGTTGCGGTTGCTTCATCTAGCTCGCGGTTAAAAGCAATAATGCCACCAAATGCGGAGGTAGGGTCGGTTTTAAAGGCGCGGTCATACGCGTCGGTAATAGATTCACCTATTGCAACACCGCAAGGGTTTGCGTGCTTAACAATAACGCAGGCTGGTTCAACAAAGCTTTTTACGCACTCAAGTGCCGCGTCTGTGTCGGCAATATTGTTAAAGGACAACGCTTTGCCCTGAATTTGAGTCGCGCTGGAAACGGTACCTTTTGGTGCATTGCGCTCAGTATAGAATGCCGCCGACTGATGCGAGTTTTCGCCGTAGCGTAAGTCCTGCTTTTTCGATACCTGCAGATTCAAAGTGCGCGCAAAGTTATTCTCACTCAGTTGTTTACCAAGGTAGTTGGCAATCATACCGTCGTACTGAGCGGTGTGTTCGAATGCCGCGACAGCTAAGTCAAAACGGGTGCTGTGGCTGACTCCACCCTGTTCCTCAAGTTCAGCAAGCACGCGCTGGTAGTCACTGGCATTCACAACAATGGTCACGTCTTTGTGGTTTTTAGCAGCCGCACGAACCATAGTCGGACCGCCAATATCGATATTCTCAATAGCGTCTTCGAGAGAACAGCCTTCTTTAGCAACCGTTTCAGCGAAGGGGTACAGGTTCACTACAACCATATCGATAGGAGCAATATTTTGCTCCTGCATAACATTCTGGTCGACATCGCGGCGACCTAGAATACCGCCATGAACCTTAGGGTGCAGTGTCTTTACCCGTCCGCCCATAATCTCTTCCTGACCGGTATGTTCAGAAACATCAATAACGGCAATGCCTGAGTCACGAAGCAGTTTGGCTGTACCGCCTGTAGAGAGAATTTCAATGTTCTTTTTAGCCAAAGCTTGAGCGAATTCAACAATACCGGTTTTATCAGAAACACTGATTAAAGCGCGTTGGATTGGACGGGTTTCCATTGTTTTGCCTTTCTATACTGAGTTAACTTACGGGGAGGTTAATAAAAAAAGGGCGCCAAAAGGCGCCCAAAAAACTTCTTAATTCATGCCGTATTTTTTCAGCTTCTTGCGTAAGGTGCCGCGGTTAATGCCTAACATGGTTGCGGCGCGGGTTTGATTACCCCGGGTGTAAGTCATGACTTCTTCAAGTAACGGTGCTTCTACTTCAGATAGCACTAACTCGTAAAGTTCTTCAGGATCCTGACCATCAAGCTGACGCAGAAAACTGTTCAATGCTTGTTTTACGGAATCACGCAGTGGCTTTGGCTGTGCGTTATTGCCGATAGTGGTTAGGGGAGATACGTTCTCACGACTAGGGTTTTGATCAAACATAATGCGCTTATCTCTTCTCTACAGTGACAAAATAATCTTCAAGTGCCTTAAGTTGCTCGCAGGCATCCTCAAGACGATTAAATGTTTGCCTGAATTCATCATTGCTGGCTTTTTCTTTTAAATACCAACCAACGTGTTTCCGGGCGATTCTGACACCCTGGTAACTGCCGTAAAATTCGTGCAGTTTGCCAACGTGATGAATAACGGTCTCAGCCACTTCGGTTAAGGACGGCGGGCTTAGCTCCTGTCCTGTTTCAAGAAAATGAGCAATTTCCCGAAACAGCCAGGGGTTACCCTGCGCGCCGCGACCAATCATAATGGCGTCGGCTCCGGTGTACTCTAAAACCTGTTGAGCCTGCAGTGGTGTACGGATATCGCCGTTAGCCACTACCGGGATAGAAACAGCCTTCTTAATTGCCTTTATGGTGTCGTATTCGGCAATGCCTTTGTACATGCAGGCACGAGTACGACCATGAATGGCAAGAGACTGAATACCGCAACGTTCTGCCAGCTGCGCTATATCAATACCGTTTCTGTGTTCAGGATCCCAACCGGTTCTGGTTTTCAGTGTTACCGGAACGTCAACAGCTGCAACCACAGCTGTTAATATCTCTTCTACTAACTCGGGATGCTGCATAAGCGCCGAGCCAGCCATCTTCTTGTTTACCTTTTTCGCCGGGCAGCCCATATTTATGTCAATAATCTGCGCACCCATACTCACATTCACGCGCGCTGCTTCGGCCATTAATGCCGGCTCAGAGCCTGCTATCTGCACAGCACGAATGCCCAGCTCTCCCGAATGATCCATGCGTTGCCTGGATTTATCGGTCTGCCATACCTTCGGGTTACTGGACAGCATCTCTGATACTGTAAGTCCAGCCCCCGTGCTGTAACACAGCTGACGGAACGGCTGATCAGTAACTCCAGCCATGGGAGCTAATATGACCTGATTGTCGAGTTGATATGGACCAATCCGCATCGGTTAAAAACTACTCAGCGAAAGGGTGAGGAATTTTAGGGAATTTGCGCGATAAAGAAAAGGCTATTTATTACGCAATTTGAGTCTTTTTTTCATTTTTTACTATTGACAAAGCGTACGCTTGTTAACCAACGCGGGTGCCGCTGAGCATTGCCCAGTCGCCGTCTATAGTCGGAGTGTCGAATTTGATCTGAGGTTCATAAGCCTCAATAACCCCTTCTATTTGCCGTTCCAGAATACCGGATAAAACCAGTTGTCCTCCGGGGGCAACAAAGCCGAGTATGGTATCAGCAAGCTCTCGCAAAGGTCCGGCAAGGACATTGGCAAGCACAAGCTCAACCTGTGTTTCAGGCTGTTGGCTGGGCAGGTAAAGGCTAAATTTATCGCCCACTTTATTACGCTCAGCGTTATCTTTCGTCGCAATCAGCGCCTGTTGGTCAATATCAATGCCAACTACGTGCTCAGCGTTAAATAATAACGCGGCAATGCCGAGTATTCCCGAGCCACAACCAAAGTCGACAACGGTTTTTCCTGTTGGCGGGTTGGCATCTATCCAGCGCAGACACATAGCGGTTGTTGGGTGTGTTCCGGTACCAAAAGCCATGCCGGGGTCGAGCAAAATATTAACGGCTTCAGGTTTTGGTATCTCCCGCCAGCTGGGGCAAATCCATAAATTCTCGCCAAACTGAATCGGATGAAAATTATCCATCCATTCGCGTTCCCAGTCTTTGTCTTCCAGTGCATCGACTTTGTACTGCAAGTCACTACCGAAAATGTTGGACTGTTTCAGGTTGGCAATAATGGCTTTGACATCTGCGTCGGCGTCAAATAAGCCTGTGGCTAGAGTGTGCTCCCACAATATAACGTCGCCGGGGCGGGGCTCAAAAATGGGTGTGTCGGCGCCGTCGCGGTAAGTTACCGCCTGAGCGCCGTTAGCCATGAGCATGTCACCCACCTGGGGCGCATGCTCTTCACTACAGGAGAGGGTGAGTTGTATCCAGGGCATTAATTAATGCCCGCCTATACCAAGTTTTTTCTCAAGGTAGTGAATATTGGTTCCACCGTGCTGGAAGTTTTCATCTGCCATAATCGATTTTTGCAAAGGGATATTGGTTTTAATGTCTTCGATGATCAATTCACTTAAAGCATTACGCATGCGGGCAATCGCAATATCACGGTTTTCGCCGTAAGTAATGAGCTTACCTATCATTGAGTCATAGTTCGGCGGTACTTTGTAATCCGCGTAAACGTGTGAGTCCCAACGCACACCAAAGCCACCCGGAGAGTGGAAACGGGTAATAGTGCCTGGCGACGGTGTAAAGGTTTCAGGGTCTTCGGCGTTAATCCGGCATTCAATTGCATGACCACGAATGACAACATCTTCCTGGCTGACCGAAAGCTGACGACCGGCCGCAATGCGCAGCTGCTCTTTAATCAAGTCGATACCTGTGACCATCTCGGTAACCGGATGCTCAACCTGAATACGGGTGTTCATTTCAATGAAGTAGAATTCACCATTTTCGTACAAGAATTCAAATGTACCGGCACCACGGTAGCCCAGCTCTACACAGGCTTTGGCACAACGCTCACCAATAAATTTGCGCATTTCTGGCGTAATGCCCGGCGCAGGTGCTTCTTCCACAACCTTCTGGTGACGGCGCTGCATCGAGCAGTCACGTTCACCTAAATGAATGGCATTGCCTTGTCCATCGGCCAGAACCTGAATTTCCACATGGCGAGGATTTTCAAGGAATTTTTCCATATAAACAACAGGGTTGCCGAAGGCTGCACGAGCTTCGTTCTGAGTCATAGTGATAGAGCTGAGTAATTCGCTCTCTTCGCGTACAACCCGCATACCACGACCGCCGCCGCCGCCTGCTGCTTTAATAATAATAGGGTAACCAATGCGCTTAGCAAGCTTCTTATTACGCTCGTCGTCGTCATCCAGAGGGCCATCTGACCCCGGAACGCAAGGAACGCCGGTTTTCTTCATTGCCTTAATGGCTGATACTTTGTCGCCCATAAGACGAATAAGATCCGGCGTTGGTCCGACAAAAATGAAGCCAGATTGTTCAACTTGTTCAGCAAAATCGGCGTTTTCGGCCAGAAAGCCGTAACCCGGGTGAATAGCTGCTGCATCCGTAATTTCAGCTGCACTGATAATACGGGGAATGTTCAGGTAGCTCTCGTTCGCTGGCGCTTTACCTATGCAAATTGCTTCGTCTGCAAGTAAAACGTGTTTAAGGTTTCTATCAACCGTTGAATGAACTGCCACTGTTTTAATGCCGAGCTCTTTACAGGCTCGCAGTATGCGCAGTGCAATTTCGCCACGGTTGGCAATGACCACTTTATCTAACATGACAAATACCTGCGGTTACTTTATTCGATGATAAACAGTGGCTGATCAAATTCAACCGGCTCTTCGTTATCTACTAAAATCTGTTTAACGACACCGGATTTGTCTGCTTCAATCTGGTTCATCATTTTCATTGCTTCAATAATGCACAGTGTTTCACCAGCGTTAACGCGAGAGCCAACAGTAACGAAAGGCTTTGCATCAGGTGATGGAGCTTCGTAGAAGGTTCCAACCATAGGCGAGCGAACAACGTGACCGCTAATTTCTTCACTGGCTGGTTCAACTGCCGGTTGGCTTGCCGGAGCCGATTGTGGCGCTTGCTGAGGGGCGTGTTGCGGCTGCGGCGCGTATTGCATAGGCGCAGGCTGCGCACTGTAACGATTAATCCGAACTGACTCTTCGCCCTCGGTAATTTCCAGTTCCGCTACGCCAGATTCTTCAACGAGCTCGATCAGTTTCTTAATTTTTCGGATATCCATGCTAACGTCTACCTTTAGTTATCTGTGTTGTTCAATGTAGTTAAAGCTGCTTGTAAAGCGTATTCATAACCACGGGCACCAAGCCCGCAGATAACGCCGTCGGCCACGTCCGCTAAATACGAATGGTGGCGGAAGCTCTCACGGCGATAAATATTAGAAAGGTGTACTTCAATAAAAGGGATTTTCACAGCCAATAACGCATCGCGTAAGGCCACACTGGTGTGTGCGTAGGCTGCCGGATTAATAACAATATAATCGACAGAGTCTTTGGCGGCTTGCTGAATCCAGTCAATTAACTGGTGTTCAGCATTGGACTGACGGAAATCTAGTGCTGTTGCGTGTTGTTTAGCAATGGCTCCCAGCGAATCAGCGATATCATCCAGGCTTTGCTTGCCATAAAGCTCTGGTTCACGCTGCCCCAGTAAATTTAGATTTGGGCCATTGAGCACTAATATTTTAAAACGTTCTGCCATTGTGCCGCCATTTGCTGTGAAGTTACGAAAACTATTTAAAGTGACCACAACTTTCAGTTTGGGTTCCTATAACAACAGTATTATAGGGAAAAAAAGCAAGATTGCAGCACTTTACTGGTCTTATCAGCGCATTTAGGCACAAGTTTACTCGGAAACTATCTTTTCCAGATGCTTTTCGAAATCTTCAGCGTTCATATAACCGGTCACCCGGTATTCAGAGCGTTCTTTGCCTTCCGGGTCAAAGAACAGAATAGTGGGCAGACCCAGCACCTTGTAGCGACTCAGAATTTCCACGTCTTGCGCATTATTGCGGGTAACATCGGCCTGAATAAGTTTAAATTTCTGAAATTGCGTCTGAACCTGTTCATCAGAAAAGGTGTACTGCTCGAATTCTTTGCAGGCCACGCACCAGTCAGCGTAAAGGTCTAGCATTACCCAACGGTCACTCTCAGCTATTTGTTGCTGTATGTCGCTAACATTACTAACGACAGTAAAAAGGCCGTGACTTTTTTGTTCCAGCTGCGCTTTATTCACCTGCCAGTAACTGCCTGTAGTAGCTGCCGCTGCCAGAAATACAATAGTGATAACTTTTGTGGTGGTGCGAAGCGGCTGACTTATCGAAACAGCCAGAGATACGGCGGCAAGAATAAAGTAGAAAATCCATAGCCACATACTGATACTGGTCGGAATAAGGCGCTCAATTAAGAATAAGGTAACTGCCAATAACAGCCAACCGAAGAACTGCTTAACTACGTTCATCCATGCGCCGGCTTTGGGCAGAAGCTTGCCGCCACTTAAGCCGAATAAAATAAGCGGCACGCCCATACCCAGACTTAATGCGTAAAGAATAGCGGCGCCGCTTACCATATCGCCCGATTGCGCAATAAAGAGTAAGGCTCCTGACAACGGAGCCGTGGTGCAGGGCGATGCAACCAGGCCGGAAATAGCGCCGATAATAAAGACGCCAATGACATTTCCACCACTTTGCTGGCCGCTAAAGCTTTGCAGTTTCGACTGCCAGCTAATAGGAAGCTGCAGCGTATAAGCCCCGAACATACTTAAAGCAAAAAGGGCGAACAATACAGCCAGAACAATTAACACCACCGGATGCTGAAAATAAGCCTGATACTGCATACCCGCCGACGCCACAACCAGACCTAATAAAGAATAGGTAATGGCCATACCCTGAACGTATATAAAGGAAAGCCAAAGTGTGTTTTTCCAGTTACGTTCACGGTTGCCCAGCACAACGCCGGATAAAATGGGGTACATAGGAAACACGCAGGGGGTAAAAGCTAAGCCAATACCCAAAGCAAAAAAGAGTAACAATGTAATAATTAAATGTTGTTCACCTATACCGAACAGGCTGCTGTCTGTGTTTGGCGGTGCGGTGGTGGAGCTAATCTCACTAATACTGGAGAGTTTAATCTGCTTTTCTGTGGGCGGGTAACAGAGCCCCGCATCAGCGCAGCCCTGATACTGAACGGTAATGGTGTTGCTGGAAAACTTCGGGTTAAGTGTAAAAGACCACTCAACGTAGTCCCGGTACACAATTGATTCGCCAAAAAACTCATCGTTATGAGACTCGCCTTGCGGGAGTTCGGGTTCTGCGGCTAACGCATTTTCCGGAACCACCTTAAAGCGGTGTTGATACAAATAGTACTCGGGGGCAACAACCCAACTGACGGTCACTTTGTTGCCGTTAACTTCGCTGTCGAAATCAAAAGCCTGATCTACCGACAAAAACTGATTGTCCTGCTGGAATGGATTCGACTGCACACTATGTGCTGGCGCAACGACTGCAAAAACCAGGGTTAAGGCTGCGAGACATGTGATGAATCTTTGTATCATTTAACTGAGTCCTGTATCCACGTCAGATAATCGGGTAAACCATCTTCAATATTGATGCTGATTAATTCTGGAGAATCGTAAGGGTGAATAGCACTGATGGCACTTTTTATGTCACTGAAACGTTCCGCAGTCGATTTTATCAGCAAAAGCCACTCCTGGTCTTCATGCAATTCACCCTGCCAGGAGTAAATAGAGGTCATATTAGGCACTATATTGACGCAGGCCACGAGCTTTTTTTCGAGCAGAGAACGAGCCAGTTGTTTAGCTGAGTCAGAACTGTCTGTGGTGCATAAAATTAATTGTGGTTGCTGAGTCATAGAACCTCCCTATAGCGCCTGTCCGTTTTGCAAATTAGCATAAAAATTTTTGTGCTTCCCCCTTGATAACAAAAATTCCTCCCCCATTTAATGTGCACACACATATTTATCCGCCCCTTAGGGGTATTAACCACTAACAACAATAGGTTGAGGAGTTATCAACAATGAAACTTCGTCCTTTACACGATCGAGTCATTATTAAGCGCACCGAAGTCGAAGCGAAATCGGCTGGCGGCATTGTTCTGACTGGTTCTGCGGCAGAAAAATCTACTCGCGGTGAAATCGTAGCAGTAGGCAAAGGCCGCATTCTGGATAACGGTGAGGTACGTGCACTAGACGTAAAAGCTGGCGACAAAGTGCTGTTCAATGAAGGCTACGGTGTTAAAACCGAGAAAATTGACGGTGAAGAGTACTTAATCATGAGTGAAAGCGACATTCTGGCTGTTGAAGAATAAGACGTCAGAAACGCTTACTAGCACAACCGAATAAACGAATTTAAGAGGAAAAGCAAAAATGGCAGCTAAAGAAGTCAAATTTGGTAACACAGCACGTCAAAAAATGCTGAAAGGCGTTAACATTCTTGCTGATTCAGTAAAGGTGACGCTGGGTCCAAAAGGTCGTAACGTTGTATTAGATAAATCTTATGGTTCTCCTGTTATTACCAAAGACGGTGTTTCTGTCGCGAAAGAAATCGAGCTGGAAGACAAGTTCGAGAACATGGGCGCGCAGATGGTTAAAGAAGTCGCGTCTAAAGCAAACGACGAAGCGGGTGACGGTACAACAACCGCTACCGTTCTGGCTCAAGCCATTGTTAACGAAGGTCTGAAGTCAGTAGCTGCGGGCATGAACCCAATGGATCTTAAGCGCGGTATCGACAAAGCGGTTATCGCTGCAGTTGAAGAGCTGAAGAAAATTTCTCAACCTTGTGCCGACAGCAAAGCCATTGCTCAGGTAGCGACTATTTCTGCAAACGCTGATCACACTATTGGCGAAATCATCGCTCAGGCAATGGACAAAGTAGGCCAGGAAGGTGTTATCACCGTTGAAGAAGGCCAGGCACTGACTGACGAGCTGGACGTTGTTGAAGGTATGCAGTTCGACCGCGGTTACTTGTCTCCTTATTTCATTAACAATCAGGAAAGCGGTTCGGTTGAATTAGACAACCCGTTCATTCTTCTGATTGATAAGAAAATCTCTAATATCCGCGAGTTACTGCCGGTATTAGAAGGTGTTTCTAAAGCTGGTAAACCTCTGCTGATTATTGCTGAAGACGTTGAAGGCGAAGCGCTGGCAACTCTGGTTGTGAACAACATGCGTGGCATCGTTAAAGTTGCTGCGGTTAAAGCACCAGGCTTTGGCGACCGTCGTAAAGCGATGCTGCAGGACATTGCTGTTCTGACCGGCGGTACTGTGGTTTCTGAAGAAATTGGTATGGAGCTGGAAAAAACTCAGCTGGAAGACTTAGGTACAGCGAAGCGCGTTGTGATTACTAAAGACAATACTACTGTTGTTGACGGTAATGGCGACGATACCGCTATCGACGGTCGCGTTAACCAAATCAAGCAGCAGATGGAAGACACTACGTCTGACTACGACCGTGAAAAACTGCAGGAGCGTCTGGCAAAATTGGCTGGCGGTGTTGCGGTGATTAAAGTCGGCGCTGCTACTGAAATGGAAATGAAAGAGAAAAAAGCACGCGTGGAAGATGCGTTGCATGCAACTCGTGCAGCTGTTGAAGAAGGCGTGGTGCCTGGTGGTGGTGTTGCTCTGGTTCGCGCTGCGAGCAAACTGGCAGAACTGCGTGGTGACAACGAAGAACAGAACGTTGGTATTCGTTTAGCCCTGCGTGCGATGGAAGCGCCGTTGCGTCAAATCGCAATGAACGCTGGCGCTGAAGGTTCAGTGGTTGCTAACAATGTTCGTGGCGGCGAAGGTAACTACGGTTACAACGCGGGTAACGATACCTACGGCGATATGCTGGAAATGGGTATTCTGGATCCAACCAAAGTAACCCGTTCAGCACTTCAGTTCGCAGCATCTGTTGGCGCACTGATGATCACCACCGAAGCGATGATTGCTGACATTCCTCAGGATGACAACGCAGGCGGCATGCCTGGCGGCGACATGGGTGGAATGGGCGGTATGGGCGGCATGATGTAGGCCTCCCAACCCACTTTTGAAAAGGGGAGCCTTGATGGCTCCCTTTTTTTATGGAATTTTTTTCGTTATTCGTGTTCTAACAGAAAGATGACACCCTTGGCGATTGTATGGGAGGAAGATAGCATGCGTGTTCAAGGTATATTGGGAGCGGCTTTATTAGCCTGTAGTTTTACAGCATATGCTGGTACGGCTGAAGTTTCCTGGAAAGATGTTGATAGTTACACAGATATTCGACCGGCGGATGGTTTACGTGATCGTTACCAGAAAAAGGTCATGGATCAGCTTACTGAGCATTTTCAGGGGTTGGCGGCAAAGCTTCCGGAAGATCAGAAACTGGAAATTACCGTAACGGACGTCGATTTAACTGGCCGGGTTGAACCGACATTTGGACGCTCGAGTTCAAATTACGTGCGCATTGTTCGGGAAATTGATTTCCCGCGAATGGAATTTGATTATCGCTTAGTCGATAAATCGGGCGACGCTATAAAGGAAGGCCAGGCTCACGTAAAAAATATGGGGTTTAACTACGACAGCCTGGCATCACGAATGAGACGGGATGACTTATATTTTGAAAAGCAGATGCTGACTCAGTGGTTCGAAGAAACCTTTGTTAACCAGCCTGACGAATAGCTTTAAGACGAGCGAGAGTTTCAGTCATTAACTGTAATTGTTGTACCAGTAACTGCAACTGCTGCTCGTTTTCTTTGTCCTGCTGCCATTTTTCAAAGTTTCCGGCAATTTCATTAAGGTAGGGCTGAAAACGGTTACCCGTGCTTTCAAATACAGTTTGCTCAGCGAAAACGCCCTGGAACTTGGCTTTGCCTTGTTGACGCAGGTCATCAAGGTACTGGTCTGCATCAATTACTTGACGATACAGTTGCTGAAGATGCTCCTGTAGTTTATTTTCTACACTTTCCAGGTTATCGCTCATAGTTTTTCCTCTGTTAATGTATTAGTGCCGTCCGGCATGATAGCTGTTTTACTGAGCTCGCCAGCTTCCTCTCTGACCAGACGAGGAACCAGAAACCCAGGTAATTCATGAGTCATTTTTTGCCACAAGGCTTGTGCCTTCTCGTCACTAACCGCGAAATGGCTCGCGCCTTCAACTTTGTCCAACTGGTGCAAGTAGTAGGGCATAACCCGGGCATTAAATAACTTTTCACTAAGCTCGGTAAGCGCGGCTAAATTATCATTTACTCCGCTAAGTAAGACGCTCTGGTTCAGTAAATGAATACCCGCGTGGTGCCAGTCATCGAGTGCCTCGGCTAACTCAGGAGAAATCTCATTTGCATGATTCGCGTGAAGCACCAGAACACTTTGCAAGCGGCTGTTGCTGAGCACTTCTTTAAGCTTATGCGTCAGGCGGGAGGGTATCACGACTGGCAACCGGCTATGAATACGTAAACGGGTGAGTTGGGGCAATAATTCAAATTCGTTAATTAAACCTTTAAGCCGCTCGTCCTTCGCCATCAGAGGGTCGCCGCCGCTCAGAATCACCTCATTAATTTCCGGATGTTGTCGGATGTACTCCAGTGTCTCCGCTAGTTGGCGTTTACTGAAGATTAATTCGTCGTATGGAAAGTGACGCCGGAAGCAATAACGGCAATTGACTGCACAGCCGCCTTGCAGTATCAACAATACCCGGCTTTTATACTTGTGCAGAAGTCCGTTTACGGGGCCTTGCTGCTCTTGCAGGGGGTCGGTGCTGTAACCGGGAGCCGAATTAAATTCATTGTGTAAAGGAAGAACCTGACGTAATAATGGATCGTTACTGTCCTGTTCTTTCATTTGTGCAACAAAAGGCTTTGGCACGCGCATAGCAAAGAGCTTACGGGCTTTGATATCCTCACTAAATAATGCGGGATCGAGTTTGAGTGCACGTAGCAGTTCTTCTGGCTGGGTATAGGCTTGTTTCAGCTCGAACTGCCAGTCAGGACGATCATTTATAGAGATAGGATACGCTGGCTCAGGCACTACGCCTCCGCGACTGCTGCAAATACTCTATATTTTACCTGAAAAAAGTCGCTATTTGTTTTATTATTGCGCGCAAATGATCAGGCATTTACAAAGGAAAGTCTTGTTATGGCGAATTATAGTACGAGTGAATTTAAAGGTGGTTTAAAAATCATGCAGGACGGCGAGCCATGCTCGATCGTTGAAAATGAAATGGTTAAGCCCGGTAAAGGTCAGGCCTTTAACCGCGTTAAAATTCGCAAATTAATCAGCGGTAAAGTGGTTGAGAAAACCTTTAAGTCGGGTGAGTCTGTTGAAGGCGCTGATGTTATTGAGTTGGAACTGTCTTATCTTTATAACGATGGTGAGTTCTGGCATTTTATGAATAACGAAACCTTTGAGCAAGTTCCGGCAGACGCCAAAGCTGTTGCCGATGCTGAGAAATGGTTAGTCGAGCAGGATGTTTGTACTCTGACCCTATGGGAAGGGAAGCCGATTAATGTTCAGCCGCCAAACTTTGTTGAATTGGAAATTACTGAAACTGACCCTGGGCTTAAAGGTGATACTGCCGGCACTGGTGGTAAACCTGCCACGCTGAGTACAGGCGCTGTTGTTCGTGTTCCGTTATTTGTACAAATTGGCGAAGTGATCAAAGTTGATACTCGCTCGGGCGAATACGTTTCCCGCGTTCAAAAGTAAATAGATATGACGACCGACTGGCGGCCAGCAGCAGATTGGTCAGTGCTTGTTAAACGCGCTGATTTCATGCGGCAAGTCCGCCAGTTTTTTTATGAAAGGAAGGTAACCGAAGTCGATACGCATTTGTTGTCTCAGTTTGGGGTAACCGATTGCCATCTGAATAATCTCACCACGGAATTCAAGTACCCGCTGGCTTCAGGAAATAGAACGCTCTATTTGCAAACCTCTCCAGAATACGCAATGAAGAGAATTCTTGCGGCTTATGGAAAAGACATTTATCAATTAAGCCATGTGGTTCGCGACGACGAAATAGGACGCTTTCATAATCCTGAATTTACTTTACTTGAGTGGTATCGGGTTGGGTACGACGATATTCAGCTAATTGCAGAAGTTTCAGAACTACTGGTTGAAATGTGTGGCGCACCGGAAACGAAAGTCATCACTTATCAGCAGTGTTTTATTGATCACCTTGGCGAAGACCCTTTGACGACTTCCGGTGTTGAAAACATCAGACAACAGCTTGTTGAACAACCTGCTTTAACGGACTGGATGTCCAAAGAAGCCGATGAAAGTACCATTCTTCAAGTCGCCTTTTCGGAATTAATAGAAGGCAAGTTTCCTGCGGAGGTACCGGTTTGCGTCACCGAGTTTCCGAAGTCGCAAGCTGCTTTGGCAAAAATTGACTTGCACAATCCGCGTGTCTCCAGGCGGTTTGAGTTTTATTATCAGGGCGTGGAATTGGCCAATGGTTATAATGAGCTTGCGGATCCAGCCGAACAACGCCTGCGTTTTGACCAGGATAACCAACAACGTAAACAGTTGAATTTGCCCACACAACCCGAAGATACTCGTTTATTGGCGGCGTTAGAATCGGGATTCCCTGCGTGCTCAGGCGTTGCATTGGGTTTCGATCGGCTGCTGATGATTGCCTGTAGGGCGAAATCAATAACCGAAGTGCTGCCTTTTTCTATTCAAACTGCTTGATCAGAATCGCCTGAGAAAACAATTTTTTCTGATCTCCCTTGGCTATTCTTTTCGTATGTTATAATATTACAGCTTAGGTTTACGTAGAAGGTAGTTTCGAGTATGTCAGCAACAGCATCCAAAAATTTGGATAAAGCAGGAATTTGGGTCACCACTTTGTGTGCGATTCATTGCTTATTGCTGCCTGTTATTCTGCCGTTATTAGCTATGGCTGGTCTGGCTTTTATCGGTGAAGATTTACTAGAAAACACCATTTTAGGCTTCAGTGTTGTTATCGGGCTTTTATCTCTTATTAGCGGAGCTCGAAAGCATGGTAAATGGCACCTGTTGTCATTATTGCTGTTAGGCGCATTTATCTACTCCCAACGCGATATTCTGGGACACTGGGGTGAACCTGTTATTATTCTATTCGGTGCCGGCCTTATTATTTATGCTCACGTCTCGAATCTCCGCTTAAGCCGCAAACTTAATTTTGGCCCGGTGGCTGAAGAGCCTGTTCAAGGCTAACTCTTCCTTTCCAGAACAACGCCCGTTTCAATGTGGTCTGTGTAGGGAAACTGATCGAACATTGCAGCTGCAGTCACTTTATGACTACTGGATAAATCATGAATGTTCTCTGTCAAAGTTTCCGGGTTACAGGAAATATAAATTATCCTTTGGTACTGAGACACCAACTTCAATGTGTCTTTATCTAACCCGGCTCTGGGTGGATCAACCAATACGGTTTTACAATCAAAACTGTGAATCTCGGCATCAGCCGCCCGTTTAGATTCCAGTTCACCGCTTAAAGCTGCGCTAAACTCCTCGGCAGACATACGAACAACGGTGACATTTTGAATGTTGTTCAATTCTGCGTTCTCGCGAGCCGCCGCAACAGAACTTTTGCTAATTTCAGTAGCTAAAACGCGATTAAAATTCTCAGCCAGCGGTAAGGTAAAATTGCCGTTGCCGCAATAAAGCTCTAGTAAGTCATGCGAATTGTTGCCAGCGTGGCGTTTAGCCCAACTGATCATTTGCTGATTAATAATGGCATTTGGCTGAGTGAAGCTGTTCTCGGTTTGTAGAGACAGATAGCTTTTTCTATCAACCTTAACTTCTTCAGTGACGCTTTCTTTATATAACACGCGTTTTTGTTTACGAGCTCTTCCTATAAGCTCAACCTTAGCTATAGAGATCAGGGCCTCGCGAAGCTGAATGGCTTCCTGTTCCCATTGGTCATCTAAAGAGCGATGGTAGAGTAAAGAGATAATGGCTTCACCGGTGGTGGTGGTCAGGAAATCCACTTGGAACAGTTTGCGACGTAAAACCTCATTCGGCTTTAATAAACTAATAAGCTCTTTCATTAGTTTATTAATAAGCAGGCTCCCTGGCATGAATTTATCCATGCGGATTTTTTCACGTGTCTCAGGGTTAAACATAATGTAGTACAAGTCGTCGCCTTCGTGCCAAACCCGAAACTCAGCGCGCATCCGGTAGTGACTGGCGGGCGATTCAAACACTTCCACCTCATTAATGTGAAAAGGACGAAACATCTCTCTAACCCGGTCTGCCTTCTGTGCGAGTTGTTGTGGGTATTCAGATGTATCGATTCGTTTGTAAGTCATTATGAAGTTACGCCATATTTGCCAGTAATTAGTCTGGCTTCTATTTTACGCATCAATGCCTTTATGTGCCAACGCCCTTTATTTATGTTGGATTTGATCACATTTGCTGAAACTTTACGCAGTCAGTAAAAAAACAGTTAGAAAGGCGCTAAAAGCGCTTGACGGGACGAGTTAAATCTCTAAAATGCGCTCCACGTTCAAGGCAGGCAACGAAGCCGCCGAAAACCTAAGTTTTCTAAAAA
>NZ_JAMZDE010000004.1 GCF_024159085.1 Idiomarina rhizosphaerae | reverse complement strand
ACAGGCGACGAGTGTGAAATCGTTGGTATGAAAGACACGACTAAGACCACTGTTACTGGTGTTGAAATGTTCCGTAAGCTGCTTGACGAAGGTCGTGCAGGCGAGAACATCGGTGCCTTGTTGCGTGGTACTAAGCGTGACGACGTAGAGCGTGGCCAGGTACTGGCTAAGCCAGGTACAATCACTCCGCATACTAAGTTCGAAGCGGAAGTTTACGTACTGAGCAAAGACGAAGGTGGCCGTCATACGCCATTCTTCAAAGGCTACCGTCCACAGTTCTACTTCCGTACAACGGACGTAACTGGTGCAGTAGAATTGCCAGAAGGCGTAGAAATGGTAATGCCTGGCGACAACCTGAAGTTTGTTGTAGAGCTGATAGCTCCAATTGCAATGGACGAAGGTCTGCGTTTCGCTATCCGTGAGGGTGGCCGTACCGTAGGTGCAGGCGTTGTATCAAAAATCATGGACTAAGCAGTCCGTTTGATTTTAGGAGCCCGGCTTTGGCCGGGCTTTTTTATGCCTGATAGGGCGGAGAAGGGCGCGGCTGGGCTTGCGTCAAAAACCATAATAGGTATAATACCGCGTCCAATCCTGCACCAATTGTAGGGTAGGAAAATTTAGGGGCGTAGTTCCAATTGGTAGAACAGCGGTCTCCAAAACCGACGGTTGGGGGTTCGAATCCCTCCGCCCCTGCCAGATTTTATTGATTCAAAGCGAAGACCGGTCGCAACTAGGATTAAAGAATGAGCGCAAATAACGAGACGCAGAGCAGTTCGTTGAACAGTTTGAAATGGATAATCGCAATCGCCCTTTTAGTTGTTGCTATTGGCGGTAATCATTATTACACAGAAGAAGTGTCGGTTTTATACCGAGCTATAGCTGTTGTTGTTTTAGTTGCCTTAGCAGGTTTCTTTGCCAGCACGACTACGAAGGGAAGAACCTTTTTGTCGTTCGCAAAAGAAAGTCGTACCGAAGTTCGGAAGGTTGTCTGGCCATCGCGTCAGGAAGCGACTCAAACAACGCTTATCGTTGTTGTTGCGACCGTTGTAGTAGCACTTATTCTCTGGGGCCTTGATGGCATCCTGGTACGTGTCGTTGGCTTCTTAACCGGATTGGAGATTTAACCATGAGCGATAAGAAACGTTGGTACGTAGTGCAAGCTTTTTCCGGTTATGAAGCGCGTGTTGCCGAATCTCTGAAAGAACATATCAAAATGCACGGTATGGAAGATAAATTCGGTGAGATTCTGGTACCTAAAGAAGAAGTTGTAGAAATGCGCGGCGGCGTTCGTCGTAAAAGTGAACGCAAATTCTTTCCGGGCTATGTTTTAGTCGAAATGGATATGGACGAAGATGCCTGGCACTTAATTAAGAGCGTGCCTCGCGTACTTGGCTTTATCGGTGGTAGTAGCGATCGTCCTACCCCTATTTCAAAGAAAGAAGCGGATGCTATCCTCGATCGCTTACAAGATTCTGCAGACAAGCCTAAGCCTAAAACCTTGTTTGAACCTGGTGAAGTTGTACGTGTTAATGACGGACCTTTCGCTGACTTCAATGGTACGGTTGAAGAAGTTGATTACGAGAAGAGCCGTGTTACGGTCTCGGTTTCTATCTTCGGTCGGGCGACACCTGTAGAGCTTGAGTTTGGTCAGATAGAAAAAGCCTGATCAAAAAAGCAGCAAGACAAAGATTGATCTATGGCGCGAAGTCACTTATAATTCGCGTCCTTTTTTAACGGGAAGCCGTTGGAGTAACTTTCCTCTGAAAAGTTACGAGGCGTTAAACCCACAACAGAGGTAATTACCATGGCGAAGAAAGTATCGGCCATTATCAAATTACAGGTAGCTGCTGGTTCAGCTAACCCGTCACCGCCAGTTGGTCCTGCATTGGGTCAGCACGGTGTGAACATCATGGAATTCTGTAAAGCGTTCAACGCACAAACCGACAGCCTGGAAAAAGGCGCACCGGTTCCTGTTGAAATTACAGTGTTCGAAGACCGTTCATTCACATTTATTACCAAAACGCCTCCTGCGTCTTTCTTATTGAAGAAAGCGGCTGGTATCAAGAGTGGTTCAGGCGAGCCGAACACCAAAAAAGTTGGTACGGTAACTCGCGCGCAATTAGAAGAAATTGCTAAAACTAAAGAACCAGACCTGACTGCTGCCGACATGGACGCAGCTGTACGCACTATCGCCGGCTCTGCTCGCGCGATGGGCTTGAACGTGGAGGGCTAATCAATGGCTAAATTAACAAAACGCGCTCGTATGATCGCAGAGAAAGTTGAAGCCCGTGATTACGATGTGAATGAAGCGATTACTCTTTTAAAAGAGTTAGCAACAGCAAAATTCACTGAAAGTGTTGATGTCGCAGTAAACTTAGGCATCGATGCTCGTAAATCTGACCAAAACGTTCGTGGTGCTACTGTACTGCCAAACGGTACTGGCCGTGACGTTCGCGTTGCTGTATTCACTTCAGGTGACAATGCAGAAAAAGCGAAAGCAGCTGGTGCAGACATCGTTGGTATGGAAGATTTAGCAGCACAAGTTAAGAAAGGTGAAATGAACTTCGACGTAGTCGTTGCATCGCCTGACGCAATGCGTGTTGTTGGTCAATTAGGTCAAATCTTAGGTCCACGCGGCCTGATGCCTAACCCGAAAACTGGTACTGTAACACCAGACGTAGCGACAGCAGTTAAAAATGCTAAAGCTGGTCAGGTTCGTTATCGTAACGATAAAAACGGTATTGTTCACGCAACAATCGGCCGTGTTGATTTCGATAACGACAAATTGAAAGAAAACCTTGAAGCTTTGTTGGCGGCTCTTAAGAAAGCTAAGCCTTCTTCAGCTAAAGGTGTCTATGTAAAACGCATCAGCCTGTCTACGACAATGGGTGCTGGTGTGAGCATTGACCAGGCAACTGTAGCAGCGGTTTAATTCGCTTCAGTTAGGTTAGTGTAATGGTTTATGGGTTGGAGCTGCCGTGGCGTTGCTAAGGCGCAACAAAGCAAGGCTCCCGTCCAAGACCGTAGGTGTACCGCGAGAATCTCAGAATATCGAGTAGTGGCACTTAATTTCCTACGCAGATGGTGATATCCGACTCAGGCTCTCTGGGTAGAGAATCACCGTGACAACGCGGTGGGTTTTATCCCACCTAATTGTAACGAGGGACTTCGGTCCCAAATTGAAAACGAGGTGATATCAGTGGCAATTGGTTTAGCCGGAAAGAAAGCCATCGTTAAAGAAGTTAACGACGTTGCTTCAAATGCGCTAGCCGTCACCGTTGCTGAATATCGAGGCATCGAAGTAGCCGATATGACTGCGCTGCGTAAGAAAGCTCGCGAGCAGGGTATTTTCGTTAAAGTTGTACGAAATACGCTGGCAAAACGCGCTTTTGAAGGCACACAGTTTGACGACATGGGCGATGCACTTAAAGGACCTCTTGTTTATGGGTTTTCTATGGACGCACCGGGCGCTTCAGCTCGTTTGTTCAAAGACTTCGCAAAAGAAAACAAGAACTTGCAAGTGACAGCTCTGTCAATCGGTAATGGCATCATGGGTCCAGAAAAATTGGACGCAGTTGCTTCACTTCCGACTCGTGACGAAGCATTGGCTAAATTGCTCGCCACCTTCAAAGAACCGGTTAGCAAATTCGTTAAAACAGTTAACGAAGTACCTAGCAAGTTCGTTAGAACGTTGGCAGCAATTAAAGACGCTAAATAATACGTTGGTTTTTTAACCATTTTTTTGTAATTATAAACCCAGGAGTTTAGAGTAATGGCTCTGACTAAAGACGACATCTTAAACGCGATCGCTGAAATGCCAGTAATGGAACTGGTTGAACTGATCGAAGCAGCTGAAGAAAAATTCGGCGTTGACGCATCTGCAGCAGTAGCAGTAGCTGCTCCAGCAGCAGGCGGCGAAGCAGCAGCTGAAGAAAAAACTGAATTTGACGTAATCCTGAAAGCAGCTGGCGCAAACAAAGTTTCCGCTATCAAAGCTGTTCGCGGCGCAACTGGCCTTGGCTTGAAAGAAGCTAAAGCTATGGTTGAGTCTGCACCAGTAGCAGTCAAAGAAGGTGTAAGCAAAGACGAAGCTGAAGAGCTGAAAAAGCAGCTTGAAGAAGCTGGTGCGGAAGTTGAAGTTAAGTAATTTAACTTTTGTACGACATATGGCCTTTTAGGCCTTGGGCTGGTGGTTAATTAACCACCAGCCCTTTTGCGCTGTATCGCTTGTATCATTTTGCCCGAGGTTGGATACAGATAAGCGAAAAAATAACAACGGGATCGACAGATAAAAGATTAATCTGTTTTTAACCATCGAACCACTCGTTGGTTAGGGTCATCAATCAGCTAGCTGAGGAACCCCATGGCGTACTCCTACTCTGAAAAAAAACGTATTCGTAAGGATTTCGGTAAACGACCTCAGGTCTTAGAAGTTCCTTATTTGCTGTCTATGCAGCTTGATTCATTTAAGAAATTTATTGAAGTCGATCCAGAAGCCAATAATGGTCTGGAAGCGGCTTTTCGTTCGGTCTTTCCTATTGCCAGTTATTCTGGTACTGCGGAACTACAGTACGTCAGTTATCACATGGGTGAGCCGGCGTTTGACGTTGAAGAATGTCAGATCCGGGGCATTACCTACTCAGCACCATTGCGTGTGAAACTGCGTCTGGTGCTGTTTGATAAAGAAGCAGCTGCCGGTACAGTTAAAGACATTAAAGAACAAGAAGTGTACATGGGCGAAATTCCGTTAATGACAGAAAACGGAACCTTCGTTATCAATGGCACAGAGCGAGTTATCGTTTCTCAGCTCCACCGTTCACCTGGTGTGTTCTTTGATCACGACAAAGGTAAATCACACTCGTCAGGTAAAGTCCTGTATAACGCGCGTGTTATTCCTTACCGTGGCTCTTGGTTGGATTTTGAATTTGATCCTAAAGACAACGTTTTTGTACGTATCGACCGTCGTCGTAAATTACCGGCGTCAATAATTCTTCGTGCTCTGGAATACAGCACCGAAGAAATTCTCGATATGTTCTTCGACACAACCTACTTTGAAATCCTTAAAACTAAGGTGAAAATGCAGTTGGTGCCTGAACGTCTGCGTGGCGAAACCGCCAAGTTTGACATCAAAGGTGCTGAAGGCGAAGTATTGGTTGAAAAAGGCCGTCGTATCACTGCACGTCACATCCGCCAGTTGGAACAACTGGACATTAAAGAGATGGAAGTGCCGGCAGAATACATGGTCGGAAAAGTATTAGCGAAAGATTACGCAAATAAGAAAACTGGTGAAGTGGTTGGTCACGCGAATGACGTGCTGACACTTGAGCTTATCGCCGAGCTTAGCGAAGCAGGTATCAAGAAAATTGAAACTCTGTTCGTTAACGATTTGGACCACGGTCCATACATGAGCGAAACCTTACGCGTTGATTCAAGCAACAACCGCTTAGAAGCTTTGGTTGAAATCTATCGTATGATGCGTCCGGGCGAGCCGCCAACACGCGAAGCTGCTGAAACCTTATTTGATAACCTGTTCTTCAGCGAAGAACGTTATGACTTATCAACCGTTGGTCGCATGAAGTTTAATCGTCGTTTGGGTCGTGAAGACTTAAGCGGTGATAACACGTTGTCCAGAGAAGACATCGTCGAAGTCATGAAGAAACTTATCGAAATCCGTAACGGTTTGGATGAAGTTGATGACATTGACCACCTGGGTAACCGTCGTATACGTTCAGTCGGCGAAATGGCAGAAAACCAATTCCGTGTCGGTTTGGTACGTGTAGAGCGCGCAGTAAAAGAACGCTTGTCGCTGGGTGACTTAGACAACACCATGCCACAAGACCTGATTAACGCGAAGCCAATTAGTGCTGCGGTTAAAGAGTTCTTTGGTTCAAGCCAGCTGTCGCAATTTATGGACCAGAACAACCCATTGTCAGAAGTGACGCACAAGCGTCGTATCTCTGCTTTAGGTCCGGGTGGTTTGACTCGTGAACGTGCCGGTTTCGAAGTTCGTGACGTACATCCAACGCACTATGGGCGTTTGTGTCCAATCGAAACGCCCGAGGGCCCGAACATCGGTCTAATCAACTCGCTGTCGACTTTCTCGCGTACAAACGAATATGGCTTCTTAGAAACGCCTTATCGTCGTATTGAGAATGGCTCGGTTACAGACGACGTTGATTATTTGTCGGCAATCGAAGAAGGCAACTATGTTATCGCTCAGGCGAACGTAGGTCTGAACGATAAAGGCGAATTGACAGAAGACTTAGTACCTTGCCGCCATAAAAACGAATTTACGCTGATGAGTAAAGAGCAGGTCCAGTACATGGACGTTGCACCTCAGCAAATCGTTTCTATCGCAGCAAGCATGATCCCGTTCCTTGAACACGATGATGCTAACCGGGCCTTGATGGGCTCTAACATGCAACGTCAGGCCGTACCAACATTGCGTGCTGATAAGCCGCTGGTAGGTACAGGTATCGAACGCACTATCGCAGTTGACTCCGGTGTTACCGTTGTTGCTAAGCGTGGTGGTGTGGTCGATTACGTAGACGCCAGCCGTATCGTGGTTAAGGTTAACGAAGAAGAGATGGTTCCGGGTGAAGCCGGCATCGATATTTATAACCTGACCAAATACACGCGTTCTAACCAGAACACTTGTATTAACCAAAAACCAACCGTGAACCCAGGTGAACCTGTAACGCGCGGTGACGTTTTAGCTGATGGTCCGTCAACTGACTTAGGTGAATTAGCACTGGGTCAGAACATGCGCGTGGCCTTCATGCCGTGGAATGGTTATAACTTCGAGGATTCGATTCTGATTTCTGAGCGCGTAGCGCAAGAAGATCGGATGACAACCATCCATATTCAAGAATTAAACTGTGTTGCTCGTGATACCAAATTGGGTGCTGAGGAAATTACCTCTGATATTCCAAACGTCGGTGAGTCTGCACTAGGCAAGCTGGATGAATCCGGCGTTGTTTATGTTGGTGCGGAAGTTAACGGCGGCGATATTCTGGTCGGTAAAGTCACCCCTAAAGGTGAAACGCAGTTAACGCCGGAAGAGAAACTCTTGCGAGCTATCTTCGGTGAGAAAGCGTCTGATGTAAAAGACAGCTCTCTGCGTGTACCAAATGGTGTTAACGGTACGGTTATTGACGTACAGGTATTCACTCGTGATGGCGTTGAAAAAGATAAGCGCGCGGTAGCGATTGAAGAAATGCAACTGGCTAAGGTTAAGAAAGACCTGACAGAAGAATTCAAGATTCTTGAAGAAGGTATTTACAACCGGGCTCGTAACCTGTTGTTAAGCAATGGCTTTGACGAAGCGAAGCTGGCGAGCGTCGATCGCTCAAGCTGGTTAACTCAGGACTTAGGTAACGAAGACGCGCAAGCTCAGTTAGAGCAAATTGCTGAGCAGTACCAGCAAATACGTGACGACTTCGATACTAAGTTTGAGACTAAGCGTCGCAAGATCACGCAAGGCGATGATTTAGCGCCGGGTGTCCTGAAAATCGTTAAAGTATATTTAGCAGTACGTCGTAGCATTCAGCCTGGTGATAAACTGGCTGGCCGTCACGGTAACAAAGGTGTTATCTCAACTATCATTCCTGTGGAAGATATGCCACACGATGATGAAGGGAACCCGGTTGATATCGTATTGAACCCGCTGGGTGTACCTTCGCGGATGAACATCGGTCAGATTCTGGAAACACACTTAGGTATGGCGGCTCGCGGTATTGGTAGCAAGATCGAAAAAATGCTGAAACAGCAACGTGCTATCTCTGAATTACGCGACTTTTTACAGCAGGTGTACGACTTGGGCGAAAGTCGTCAGAAAGTAGACATTACTGAGTTTACTGATGATGAAGTCATGCGCTTAGCCGGTAACTTGAAAGCCGGTCTGCCAACAGCTACGCCTGTATTTGATGGTGCAGTTGAAGAAGAAATTAAGGCACTGTTGAAGCTTGCAGATTTACCTGAATCTGGTCAGATTCGGTTATTTGACGGCCGTACGGGTGATAAGTTTGAACGTGACGTAACCGTTGGTTACATGTACATGCTCAAACTGAACCACTTGGTCGACGATAAAATGCACGCACGTTCAACTGGCTCGTACAGCTTGGTTACTCAACAACCACTGGGTGGTAAAGCTCAGTTTGGTGGTCAGCGCTTCGGTGAGATGGAAGTCTGGGCATTGGAAGCATATGGTGCGGCTTATACCTTGCAAGAAATGTTGACAGTGAAGTCGGACGACGTGAACGGTCGTACGAAGATGTACAAAAACATTGTCGACAACAACTTGCAGATGGAAGCGGGTATGCCGGAATCCTTCAACGTATTGTTGAAAGAAATCCGCTCGCTGGGCATCAATATCGAGCTAGAACAGAACTAAGACGCTGTTGCTGGAATAAATTGGGGGAGTGCTTGCGCTCCCCGTAGGTTGAACTCCGACAGGAGATAAATCGTGAAAGACTTGCTGAAGCTTTTAAAGCCGACGAATCAGGCAGAAGAGTTTGATGGTATTCGCATCGCTCTTTCGTCTCCAGATATGATCCGTAGTTGGTCATATGGTGAGGTGAAAAAACCTGAAACTATTAATTATCGTACCTTTAAGCCAGAACGTGATGGTTTGTTCTGTGCCCGTATTTTTGGTCCGGTAAAAGACTATGAGTGCTTGTGTGGTAAATACAAGCGCCTGAAGCACCGTGGTGTCATCTGTGAGAAGTGTGGCGTTGAAGTTACACTGACTAAAGTGCGCCGTGAGCGTATGGGTCACATTGAACTGGCAAGCCCGGTTGCACACATCTGGTTCCTTAAATCATTGCCGTCGCGCATTGGTTTAATGCTGGATATGACTCTGCGTGATATCGAACGTGTACTGTATTTCGAATCTTACGTTGTTACAGAGGGTGGTTTAACCTCTCTTGAGCAGGGTCAAATCCTGACTGAAGACGAATACTTAGACGCACTTGAAGAGCACGGCGACGAATTCGACGCGAAAATGGGTGCAGAAGCGGTTCTGGATCTGTTACGCGCTGTTGATATCGACGGTGATGTTCAAAAATTACGTGAAGAGTTACCTGAGACAAACTCAGAAACCAAACGTAAGAAAATTAGCAAACGACTGAAGTTACTTGAAGCATTCCAGGTATCAAACAACAAGCCTGAGTGGATGATCTTAAAAGTACTTCCAATTTTGCCACCAGACTTACGTCCGTTGGTACCGCTTGATGGCGGTCGTTTTGCAACATCAGATCTGAACGACTTGTATCGCCGCGTAATCAACCGTAACAACCGTCTGAAACGTCTGTTGGACCTTGCTGCACCAGATATTATCGTGCGCAACGAAAAACGTATGCTGCAGGAAGCGGTTGATGCGTTGTTAGATAACGGTCGTCGTGGTCGTGCTATTACGGGCTCTAACAAACGTCCTCTGAAATCTTTGGCTGATATGATCAAAGGTAAACAGGGGCGTTTCCGTCAGAACCTGCTGGGTAAACGTGTTGACTATTCAGGCCGTTCGGTTATTACCGTTGGTCCTAAATTGCGCCTGCACCAGTGTGGTCTGCCTAAGAAAATGGCGTTGGAATTATTCAAACCATTTATCTATGGCAAATTAGAGCGTCGTGGTTTAGCAACAACCATTAAAGCAGCGAAGAAAATGGTTGAGCGCGAAACCGCAGAAGTTTGGGACGTACTTGATGAAGTCATCAAAGAGCACCCAGTACTGCTTAACCGTGCACCGACACTTCACCGTTTGGGTATCCAGGCGTTTGAACCGGTACTGATTGAAGGTAAAGCGATTCAACTGCATCCATTGGTCTGTGCGGCTTATAACGCCGACTTTGATGGTGACCAAATGGCCGTGCACTTACCACTGACTTTAGAAGCTCAGTTGGAAGCACGTGCGTTGATGATGTCTACCAACAACGTACTGTCGCCGGCCAGTGGTGATCCTATTATCGTTCCTTCGCAGGACGTTGTACTTGGTCTGTATTACATGACTAAAGAGAAAATCAACGGCAAAGGCGAAGGCATGGTTTTCAAAGATCCGAACGAAGCCGAAAAGGCTTACCGCACGGGTCAGGTCGAGTTGCATAGTCGCGTCCGGGTACGTATCACCGATACCACCATCGATGACGACGGCAATCGCACAACGAAAACCGAATTGCGTGATACCACTTGTGGTCGTGCAATTTTGTCACTGATTATGCCGGAAGGTCTGCCTTTTGAACTGATTAACCAGGCCATGGGCAAAAAACCGATTGGTCGTATGCTGAATAAGGCTTATCGTGACCTTGGTTTGAAAGATACCGTCGTTTTTGCTGACCAAATCATGTACACCGGTTTCCATTACGCAATGGTATCGGGCGCGTCGGTTGGTATAAACGACATGGTTATCCCTGAAGCTAAGAAAGAGATTGTTTCTGCAGCAGAGGAAGAAGTTGCTGAAATTCAGGAACAGTTCGAATCAGGTTTGGTAACTGCTGGTGAGAAATACAACAAAGTTATCGATATTTGGTCAACCGCTAACGAGAAAGTCTCGAAAGCGATGATGGATAACTTGTCGAAAGAAATCGTTAAAAATAAAGACGGAGAAGACGAAGAGCAAGCGTCATTTAACTCAGTCTTTATGATGGCCGACTCAGGCGCTCGTGGTAGCCCTGCGCAGATTCGTCAGTTGGCTGGTATGCGTGGTTTGATGGCTAAGCCAGATGGCTCTATCATCGAAACGCCAATCGTGGCTAACTTCCGTGAAGGTCTGAACGTACTTCAGTACTTCATCTCGACGCACGGTGCCCGTAAAGGTTTGGCCGATACCGCATTGAAAACAGCGAACTCAGGTTACCTGACTCGTCGTTTGGTAGACGTTTCACAAGACGTTGTGATCATGGAAGAAGACTGTGGCACATACGAAGGTCTTTACATGAAACCGCTGATTGAAGGTGGTGACGTTGTAGAGCCGTTGCGTGAACGTGTACTGGGTCGTGTTCTTTGTGAGCCGGTAATGAAGCCTGGTAGCGAAGAAGAGCTACTTCCGCGTAACACATTGCTTGATGAAAAAATGTGTGACGTATTGGAAGAAAACTCTATCGACGAAGTTAAAGTTCGCTCGGTTATTACCTGTGATACAGACTTTGGTGTTTGTGCACACTGTTATGGTCGTGACCTGGCTCGCGGACATATGGTTAACCAGGGTGAAGCCGTTGGTGTTATTGCAGCACAATCAATTGGTGAGCCGGGTACACAGTTAACCATGCGTACCTTCCACATCGGTGGTGCGGCATCGCGTGCAACAGCTGAAAACAATATCCAGGTGAAAAACCCGGGTACAATCAAGCTGCACAACGCTAAATGGGTTGTGAACAGCGATAAAGCTCACGTTATTACGTCACGTTCTACAGAGTTAACTCTGACTGATGAATACGGTCGTGAGCGCGAGCGTTACAAAGTACCTTATGGTGCGGTCTTGAAAAAAGGCGAAGGCGACTCAGTAGATGGCGGCGAAACCGTTGCTAACTGGGACCCGCACACTCACCCAATCATTACCGAGGTAGAAGGTCGTATCAAGTTTGTTGATTTAATTGATGGCGTCACTATGACTCGTCAAACCGATGAACTGACAGGCCTTTCAAGCATCGTTGTACTGGAAACGGGTCAGCGTACCAGTGCCGGTAAAGACATGCGTCCAATGGTGAAATTGGTTGATGGTAAAGGTAACGACGTTAATATCGCCGGTACTGATATCCCTGCGCAATACTTCTTGCCAGGTAACGCAATCATTAACCTGGAAGATAATTCTGAGGTTAAAATTGGTGACACCTTAGCGCGTATTCCTCAGGAAGGCTCTAAGACTCGTGATATTACCGGTGGTCTGCCACGTGTTGCTGACTTGTTCGAAGCGCGTAAGCCAAAAGAACCAGCGATTCTTGCAGAGAAAACCGGTACGGTTTCCTTCGGTAAAGAAACCAAAGGTAAACGTCGCCTATTGATTACCCCAACCGATGGTGGTGATCAGCACGAAGAGATGATTCCGAAGTGGCGTCAGCTGAACGTGTTTGAAGGTGAGCAAGTGACTAAAGGTGAAGTTATTGCCGATGGTCCGGAAGCACCGCACGATATTTTACGCTTACGTGGCGTTAGTGCTGTTGCTAACTACATCGTTAACGAAGTGCAGGAAGTTTACCGCCTGCAGGGTGTAAAAATTAACGATAAACACATTGAAACCATTGTTCGTCAAATGCTACGTAAAGCACTTATTTTACGTGCTGGCGATACAAACTTGCTGGAAGGCGAGATGGTTGAAATGTCAGAAGTGTTAGCAGCTAACGCAAAAGCGGAAGCAGATGGTAAGAAACCAGCAATATTTGAACGTCAGTTGCTGGGTATTACTAAGGCATCGTTGTCGACTGAATCCTTTATTTCAGCGGCTTCGTTCCAGGAAACAACGCGAGTTCTTACCGAAGCAGCAGTTGGCGGTAAGAAAGACAGCTTACGTGGACTGAAAGAAAACGTAATTGTTGGACGTCTGATTCCTGCAGGTACAGGTTACTCATATCACAAAGAGCGCATGCAGCGTCGACTGGATGAACTGAATGTTGATATCGAGCCAAGTATGACTGCAGAGCAGGCTGAGCAACAACTTGCGGATGCCTTAAATGCTGGAAATAGTTCTGCAGGTGATGATTCTGCAGAATAATTAGCGAACGTTTTTAACGTTCGTGTACAGAAGCCGGTACTGTAAAAGTGCCGGCTTCTTTTGTATAGCCTTGACAGGCGAAAATATGACCATTAGAATTTCCGCTCCCGAATTTCGGGATCTGACTTTCAGTGGTCAGAAAAAAGCGATTTTTCACGCTCTATACACGTGGTAAAAAGCGACATCAACTAAACTAGGAGTAATGAATGGCAACAGTTAATCAGCTGGTGCGTAAAGGCCGTCAAAAGCCCGTTGTGAAAAGCAACGTTCCGGCTCTTGAAGCGTGCCCTCAAAAACGCGGTGTATGTACCCGTGTTTACACAACTACGCCAAAGAAACCGAACTCTGCAATGCGTAAAGTTTGCCGTGTTCGTTTAACTAACGGTTACGAAGTTTCTTCGTACATCGGTGGCGAAGGTCACAACTTACAAGAACACTCAGTCGTACTAATTCGTGGCGGTCGTGTAAAAGACTTGCCAGGTGTGCGTTATCACACAGTACGCGGAGCACTTGACTGCTCAGGTGTTAATGACCGTAGACAAGGTCGTTCTAAGTACGGCGCGAAGCGGCCTAAATCTTAACGGTTCTCCGTTAGTAAGGCCAAACTGTCGTACGTTTTGGGTAAAACCCTGAATTAATCGGAGAATATTGAGATGCCAAGAAGACGCGTCATAGGTCAACGTAAAATCCTTCCAGATCCTAAGTTCGGATCAGAATTGTTGGCCAAATTTATCAATGTCGTCATGGTTGACGGCAAAAAAGCAGTCGCTGAAAAAATTATTTACGGTGCATTGGACATCCTGGCAGAGAAGTCAGGTAAAGATCGCCTGGAAGTCTTTGATACAATACTAGATAACATCCGCCCAATGGTTGAGGTTAAATCTCGTCGTGTTGGTGGTTCAACGTATCAGGTTCCGGTTGAAGTTCGTCCGGTACGCCGTAACGCACTGGCTATGCGCTGGTTAGTTGATGCAGCGCGCACCCGTGGTGAAAAATCAATGTCGCAGCGTCTGGCAGCTGAAATGCTAGATGCATCAGAGAACAAAGGGTCTGCTGTGAAGAAACGTGAAGACGTTCACCGCATGGCTGAAGCAAACAAAGCGTTTGCTCACTATCGCTGGTAATTCGCAGTTAACCTAGAAGGAGTTTATTGTGGCTCGTAAAACTTCCATAGAGCGCTATCGTAATATCGGTATTTGTGCTCACGTAGACGCCGGTAAAACAACCACAACTGAACGTGTGTTGTTTTATACTGGTTTGTCTCACAAAATTGGTGAGGTGCACGATGGTGCAGCCACCATGGACTGGATGGAACAAGAACAAGAGCGTGGTATCACTATCACGTCGGCAGCTACCACCTGTTTCTGGCAGGGTATGGACAAGCAGTTCCCTGAGCATCGTGTAAACATCATCGATACTCCTGGACACGTTGACTTCACCATCGAAGTTGAACGTTCTTTGCGTGTTCTTGACGGCGCTGTTGTTGTACTTTGTGCATCATCTGGTGTCCAGCCTCAGACTGAAACCGTTTGGCGTCAGGCAAACAAATATGAAGTTCCTCGCATGGTATTCGTCAACAAGATGGACCGTGCAGGCGCAGACTTCTTATCTGTTGTACACCAAATGAAAACGCGTTTGGCAGCTCAGGCTGTTCCAATGCAGCTACCAGTAGGCGCAGAAGACAACTTCCGCGGCGTTGTGGACTTAGTTAAAATGAAGTTCATCAACTGGAGCGAAGAAGACATGGGTACTTCATTCACTTATGAAGATATCCCTGCTGACATGGTTGATGACTGTGAAAAATATCATGGTGAGTTGGTAGAAGCTGCGGCTGAAGCTAACGAAGAGTTGATGAACAAATACCTTGAGGAAGGTGAGTTAACAGAAGCGGAAATCAAGCAAGGCTTGCGTATCCGTACTCTGGCTAACGACATCTGCTTGGTTGCTTGTGGTTCTGCGTTCAAAAACAAAGGTGTTCAGGCTGTGCTTGACGCTGTTATTGAATACTTGCCATCACCAACAGAAGTTAAGCCTATCACTGGTATTTTGGATGATGAATCTGAAGGCGTACGTAAGTCGTCTGACGAAGAACCATTCTCAGCTCTGGCATTTAAAATTGCGACTGACCCATTTGTTGGTACCTTGACGTTCGTTCGCGTTTACTCTGGTGTATTGAACCAGGGCGACGGTGTTGTTAACCCAGTTAAGAACAAAAAAGAACGCGTTGGCCGTATGGTACAAATGCACTCAAACAGCCGTGAAGAGATCAAAGAAGTTCGCGCTGGTGACATCGCGGCACTGATTGGTCTTAAAGACGTTACTACAGGTGACACGCTGTGTGATCCAGCTCATAAAATCACACTTGAGCGTATGGAATTCCCTGAGCCGGTTATCTCGGTTGCAGTAGAGCCGAAAACTAAAGCTGACCAGGAAAAAATGGGTATTGCTTTAGGTAAACTGGCTGCAGAAGATCCATCGTTCCGTGTTAAGACTGACGAAGAATCTGGCCAGACAATCATCTCTGGTATGGGTGAGCTTCATCTGGATATCATCGTTGACCGTATGAAGCGTGAATTCAAGGTTGAATGTAACGTAGGTCAGCCTCAGGTTGCTTATCGTGAAGCTATTCGCGACGCGGTAGAAATCGAAGGCAAATTCGTACGTCAATCAGGTGGTCGTGGTCAGTTCGGTCATGTATGGCTGAAACTTGAGCCTATGACGATTGAAGAAGACGCGAATGGCGATGACATTACTTACAAATTTGTAAACGAAATTGTTGGTGGTGTTGTACCGAAAGAGTACATCCCGGCAGTAGACAAGGGTATCCAAGAACAGATGCAACAAGGTGTCTTGGCTGGCTATCCTGTATTGGGTGTTAAAGCGACTCTGTATGATGGTTCATATCACGATGTCGACTCTTCTGAAATGGCATTTAAAATCGCTGGTAGCATGGCCTTCAAAAAAGGTGCATTAAAAGCTAACCCAGCGCTGTTAGAGCCAATGATGAAAGTTGAAGTTATCACTCCTGAAGAATCTATGGGTGATGTCGTGGGTGACTTAAACCGTCGTCGCGGTCTTATCGAAGGTATGGAAGAAGCTCCGGGTGGCTTGAAAGCAGTTAATGCTCAGGTACCACTGTCTGAGATGTTCGGTTATGCGACAGACTTGCGTTCACAAACGCAGGGTCGTGCATCGTACTCTATGGAGTTCCTGAAGTACGCTGAAGCACCAAACAACATTGCTGAAAAAGTAATGGCTGAGCGTAACGCTAAATAAGTAAGGTCTGGTCCGGTTCTTTCGAGGCCGGGCTTTTAACTTAAGTTTGAGGATATATCATGTCTAAAGAAAAATTTGAACGTTCGAAGCCGCACGTAAACGTCGGCACCATCGGTCACGTTGACCACGGTAAAACAACACTAACTGCTGCTAT
>NZ_JAMZDE010000003.1 GCF_024159085.1 Idiomarina rhizosphaerae | reverse complement strand
ACAGGCGACGAGTGTGAAATCGTTGGTATGAAAGACACGACTAAGACCACTGTTACTGGTGTTGAAATGTTCCGTAAGCTGCTTGACGAAGGTCGTGCAGGCGAGAACATCGGTGCCTTGTTGCGTGGTACTAAGCGTGACGACGTAGAGCGTGGCCAGGTACTGGCTAAGCCAGGTACAATCACTCCGCATACTAAGTTCGAAGCGGAAGTTTACGTACTGAGCAAAGACGAAGGTGGCCGTCATACGCCATTCTTCAAAGGCTACCGTCCACAGTTCTACTTCCGTACAACGGACGTAACTGGTGCAGTAGAATTGCCAGAAGGCGTAGAAATGGTAATGCCTGGCGACAACCTGAAGTTTGTTGTAGAGCTGATAGCTCCAATTGCAATGGACGAAGGTCTGCGTTTCGCTATCCGTGAGGGTGGCCGTACCGTAGGTGCAGGCGTTGTATCAAAAATCATGGACTAAGCAGTCCGTTTGATTTTAGGAGCCCGGCTTTGGCCGGGCTTTTTTATGCCTACTAATAAGTTTTATTAAAAGAGCCTTATCAAAAGTAAGCGAAGGCTCGCTCAAGTATTGACATTTAAGTCCAAAAAATGAACTATTGAGAAAGATACTTAACTTATAGTCAGCCGATCAATTGAAATTACTCAGATACTTTTCTGTGTTCGTTTTTATGGGACTAAGCTGTTCTGCTAGAGCACAAGTGCCCGTCTATGTTGCTGCCTACGATTACCCTCCCTATTTTTCCGATGTACTGCAAACTGATCTCACCCGTGAACTGATAACCTTGTTGAACGAGCATCAGGACAGCTATGAGTTCCGTATTCAGGTAATCCCTCCAGCAAGTCGCCATAAAGCCTTGAGTGCGAAAGGGTGCTGTGATGTTATATTTTTCGAGTCACCCCTCTGGGGTTGGAAGAAAAGCGGAGTAACCTTTCAGGAAACAATTCCTTTAGTCAAAGGAAATGAGAGGCTGGTCGCCTTGAAAAAAGAGGGTAGAGATCAGTCGTTTTTCGATACATTTGATGGCAAAACCTTAGGTGGGGTTAAGGGGTATCATTATCTGTTAGGAGGCGAGCTATTGGCTTCAGATGAAGTCGAGGAAAAGTATACGACGTATTTGGCAGACTCCAGAATTATAAATTTGCAGATGGTATTAGGAGGTCGCATAGATCTTACTATTATCAATGATGAACTTCTGGCTGCTTTAAAAGGCTCAAATCAAATTAATGTGGACAGTCTATTGTTGTCCGAAAAGGTTAGTCTGGAATACAAGCTGCACTTACTCGTTGGCGATAATAAGAGTATCAGCGCAGATACGTTACAGAGGTTGCTGCGAGAGCTTGGCCGACAGGGAGAGTTTGAAATACTATTTAGACGATTTAATATGGAGCGGTTTCAGATATATCGGCCGACAATAACGCGCTAGTAAACACTAAGCCCCAAGCGGTTTGCTAGCTCGCGTACCATGTACATTCCACGGGCACTGTTACCGTAGCTGTTTAATCTTGGGCTCCATGAGCAAATAACGCCAAAGTCAGGAACGACAGCAATCATCCCACCACCAACACCACTTTTAGCGGGAACACCTACGGTAAAAGCAAACTCACCGCTTTGGTCGTACATGCCGCTGGTTGATAGCAATGCATTAATGCGTTGAGAGTCTCGTTTTGACATAATTTTCTTTTTGGAAAAAGGACAAATTCCGTCATTGGCAAGAAAAGTAAAAGAGCGAGCCAGATTTTCGCATGACATGGTCAACGCACACTGCCAAAAGTAATGATCCAGTAGTTCATCAACTTCTGCGTCAATATTACCAAAGCTTTTCATTAGGTGAGCAAGAGCCGCATTGCGGTGGCCATGCTCTTTTTCTGACTGGTGAACAATGTTATCGGCGTAAACATTGTCATTGCCACAAAGGCTGCGAACCAAGCTTAAAACTGCGTTCTTACTGGCTGAGTAGCGACTAACCAATACATCGCTGACCACAATAGCCCCGGCATTTATCATCGGATTACGGGGTATGCCTTTTTCCCACTCTAGCTGCACTATAGAGTTAAATGCCTGGCCTGAAGGCTCCATTTTAACTCTGTCCCACAAGTCCTCTCCAAGGCGTTCCATTGCCAGCATAAGACCAAAAATCTTCGAGATCGACTGGATAGAGAATTGCTCCTGGGTATCACCGACGTTAAACACCTCTCCGTCGAGAGTGGCCAGAGTAAGTCCGCAGAGCTCGGGGTCGACCTCTGCTAACGCGGGGATGTAGTTAGCAACATGCCCTTCGGTGATCTTCATTGCCTGCTGGTGAATCTCCTCCAGTAAGCTTTTGAGATCATCCGGGGCATGTATCTGCTGCCCGCCACTGACAAGATCACGCGTCAAGAGGATGCTCCGGATGCGTGATGGTAGACAGGCGTTCTTTTAATTCGTCAGATAGCTTCACAGAGCGCTCCTGCTGAAAATCAAAGTACACTAATACTGTTTTACCTTTAGCGCACAGTTTATCTTTCTGCCAAATTTCGGTAATGATATCAAATGAGCTGCCACCTAAACGGCTGACGTAAGTATTCACTGTGACATGCCCGCCAAAATAAATGGGTAAGAGGTAATCGACTTCCAGTCGCGCAACAATCAAGCTTTGTGTTTTCGGAGACATTTCTCCAAAGAACTCAAAAATAGGCAAACGCCCGGTTTCTATCCACCCCGGTATCACCGTGTTATTGACGTGCCCAAGGGCGTCGGTTTCATAAAATCTTATTTTAAAGTCTTCCGTTAACATATTGCGTCCTTTTTATGACAGCTTAAGCATAGGTTTTAAGAAACGGGCCGTGTGTGAGCGCTCATTTTCACAGATATCTTCTGGTGTACCTTCGCAGAGGATTTCACCACCGCCAGAACCACCTTCAGGGCCTAAGTCGATGATCCAGTCAGCGGTTTTTATTACGTCTAAGTTGTGCTCAATAACCACTACCGTGTTGCCGTGGTCACGCAAACGGTGAATAACCGCCAGCAGTTGCTTAATATCGTGGAAGTGCAGACCGGTTGTAGGCTCGTCCAGAATGTATAAGGTTTTGCCGGTATCACGCTTGGACAACTCACGTGACAATTTCACCCGTTGCGCTTCACCACCGGAGAGTGTTGTCGCTGACTGGCCTAACCGGACGTAAGACAAGCCTACATCCATTAAGGTTTGCAACTTGCGCGCAATAGCCGGAACCGGATCGAAGAATTCACGAGCATCTTCAATGGTCATATCCAGCACTTCGTGAATATTTTTACCTTTATACTGTACTTCCAGCGTTTCGCGATTATAGCGCTGACCTTTACAAATATCGCAAGGAACATACACGTCCGGCAAGAAGTGCATTTCAACCTTAATAACCCCATCGCCCTGACAAGCTTCACAACGACCGCCGCGTACGTTAAAGCTGAAGCGACCGGGTTTGTAACCCCTAGCTCGTGATTCCGGAACACCTGCGAACAGTTCGCGAATGGGCGTGAAAATACCGGTGTACGTTGCCGGGTTAGAGCGAGGCGTGCGGCCTATTGGGCTCTGGTCAATATCTACGACCTTATCCAGCAGTTGCATGCCATCGACACTTTTGTAAGGAGCCGGTTCGCCCGTTGTCGCGCCGTTAAGTTCGCGGTGCGCAATATGGAAAAGCGTATTGTTGACCAGCGTCGACTTACCTGAACCTGATACTCCGGTCACACAGGTCATAATACCCAATGGTAAATTGAAATCGACATCCTTCAGGTTGTTACCGCTAGCTCCGTGAATGGTTAACCGGCGTTTATCAGGTTTGTGGCGTTGTTTGGGAACTTCTATTTCTTTTCTGCCGGACAGGTAGTCACCGGTTAGTGAACCTTCACTTCCGACAATATCTTCAACCTGACCCTGAGCAATGATTTCACCACCATGTACGCCGGCACCAGGTCCAATATCAATAACGTGGTCGGCCTGACGAATAGCGTCTTCATCGTGTTCAACCACAATTACGGTGTTACCCAGGTCACGCAGGTGAGTCAGAGTGTTTAACAGCCGTTCGTTGTCGCGCTGGTGCAAGCCAATACTGGGCTCATCCAGTACGTACATAACACCAACCAGACCTGCACCAATTTGGCTGGCCAGACGAATACGCTGCGCCTCACCACCAGACAAAGTTTCCGCGCTACGAGACAAACTTAAATAGTTAAGCCCCACGTTAACTAAAAAGCGCAGACGGTCATTAATTTCTTTCAGAATTTTTTCTGCAATTTGCGCGCGCTGACCTTCCAGACTCAGTTGCTGGAAGAACTCAAGTGCGTCGCCAATGGACTGCTCAACCACTTCCGGCAGGGTCGTGCCCTGAATAAACACATGACGTGCTTCAGTACGTAAGCGCGTACCATCGCAGCTTTTACAGGGTTGCGTTGCTACGTATTTGGACAACTCGTCACGCACAGCCTGTGACTCAGTCTCGCGGTAACGACGCTGCATGTTAGGAATAATTCCCTCAAACGGATGCGCTCTGACCACCTTGTCGCCGCGGTCGTTCATGTAAGTGAATTTTATTTCTTCCTTACCGCTGCCAAACAGAATCTTTTCGCGAATATCATCGGGTAATTCGTTAAAAGGCTGCGACAATTTAAAGTCGTAATGCTTCGCCAGGGACTGCAGCATTTGGTAATAATAGAAGTTGCGTTTGTCCCAGCCGCGAATTGCGCCGCCGGTTAGCGACAGCTCTGCATTAACAACAACTTTGGCCGGATCAAAAAACTGCTCAACACCCAGACCGTCACAGGTAGTACAGGCGCCAGCCGGATTGTTGAACGAGAACAACCGTGGCTCCAGTTCCTGCATGCTGTAACCACAATGCGGGCAGGCAAAGTTCGCCGAGTACACTTCTGCATCACCGTCGCCGTCCATAGGCACGACTAAAGCTGTTCCGCCACTAAGTTCCAGCGCGGTTTCAAAAGATTCCGCCAGACGCTGCTCCATGCCTTCGCGAACTTTAAAGCGGTCAACGACCACTTCAATGGTGTGCTTTTTCTGCAACTCTAACGTCGGAGGATCGCTTAAATCGCATATCTCACCGTCTATACGAGCGCGGATATAACCCTGCAAGGCGAGATTTTCTAGCACTTTTAAGTGCTCGCCTTTACGGTTTTGAATAATTGGCGCAAGCAACATACGCTTTTCGCCTTCAGGAGCCGCCAGCACGTTATCGACCATTTGCGATACGGTTTGCGCCGCCAGCGGCACGTCGTGAGTCGGGCAACGGGGCTCGCCCACCCGGGCAAACATCAGACGTAAATAGTCGTAAATTTCCGTAATGGTACCGACCGTCGAACGCGGATTATGCGATGTTGACTTCTGTTCTATTGATATAGCCGGAGACAAACCCTCAATACTGTCAACATCAGGCTTTTCCATCAGCGATAAGAACTGACGTGCATAGGCAGACAGCGACTCTACATAGCGTCTCTGCCCCTCGGCATACAAGGTGTCGAAGGCAAGTGATGACTTACCCGAACCGGATAAGCCGGTAATCACAATAAGCTTATTGCGGGGTATCGTCAGATTGAAATTTTTTAAATTGTGGGTGCGCGCACCGCGTACTTCAATAGTATCCATAATTCCCGTCTGTTGTTCAGTAAATGACTGACGACAAAACGCTATTATCGCACAGTGTTAGGCATCTGGTACAATAACGGCATCATTTATCATGTTACTGATATAAAAGCAGTGAAATGACGCCGCAAAAATTAAATAAAACAGAGAAAAAAGCCGCTTTAGCACTAGCTTCCGTGTTTGGTATACGGATGTTAGGGCTGTTTTTGATCATGCCAGTTTTAGCGGTTTATGCACAAGACTACCCTGACTACTCGCCGCTGTGGGTTGGTATTGCTCTGGGTGCCTATGGCCTGACACAGGCATTGTTGCAAATTCCGTTAGGCATGCTGTCTGACCGCCTTGGCCGAAAACCGGTTATTGTCGGTGGCTTGCTGGTCTTTATTCTTGGTAGTGTGGTGGCCGCTCAGGCCGATACTCTATTCGGTGTATCCATTGGTCGGGCGCTACAGGGGCTAGGCGCTATTGCGGCTGCTATTCTGGCGCTGGCAGCTGACTTATCGCGTGACGAACAACGACCGAAAGTGATGGCCACTATTGGTATGTGCATTGGCCTGGCGTTTGCTATTTCGCTGGTAGCCGGGCCTTTATTGGGCGATATTATTGGTCTTTCGGGTTTGTTCTGGTTTACTGCTGCCAGTGGTGTTCTGGGCATTCTGGTGTTGTTGCTGAGTGTACCCAAAGTGGTGACAACCTCTGCCAGGCGTGAATCCTTACCCGTATTGTCTGAACTGGGCCACTTGCTTAAACACAAACAACTGTGGTGCCTGAACAGCGGTATTTTTGTGTTACACGCTATTTTAACGGCCTGGTTTGTGACTTTACCCATGCAGCTGCAAAATGCGGGTTTTGAAAGTCAGACTCACGCCTGGTTTTACTTACCTACGCTGGCGGCTTCTATTTTGTTCATGGTACCAATGATTATCAGCAGTTCGCGCAATAATAATTCTGTGCAGTGGCTGCGGTTTTCTATTATTACCTTAATTGTCGCGCTGTTAATTATTGCCATAGCGGGGCAAAACGCCTGGCTGCTGGTTGCTGCTTTGGTGATATTTTTCACCGGCTTTAATTTTATTGAAGCCAGTTTACCTTCGTTACTGACCCGAGTTGCTCCGGCGGGGAGCAAAGGCAGTGCCAGTGGGATTTATTCAACAGGTCAGTTTCTAGGCTCTTTTGTCGGTGGGGTCGTAGGCGGCTCCGTCTTACAATTTTTTGGGCTATCTGGCGTTGTTGTTTTCTGCCTGATCTTGCTAGTATGTTGGTTGCTAATCAGTTTCGTCATGGTTAACCCCGCAGGTGTCACCAGCGTCTCGTTATCATTGCCGGGGTTAACTGAAAGCAAGGCTATCAAGCTAAGTGAGCAGTTACTTACCGTAACCGGCGTTACGGAAGCAAGATGGGTTGAAGAAGATCAGGCCACTTACTTAAAAGTTGATAAAAAACATTACGATGAAAAGGCGGTTAATCAGTTGCTTAAAGAAGCATCGGTCGCTTAATAATTTAAAGCAGTTGTAACGCGTACAAGGAACAGGAGAATCTAATGGCCAGTCGCGGTGTAAATAAAGTAATTTTAATTGGTAATTTGGGCGCTGACCCAGAGGTTCGTTATACCCAAAACAGCACAGCGATAGCCAACCTGTCGATTGCGACCAGTGAAACCTGGAAAGATAAGCAAACAGGCGAACCGCGCGAACAAACCGAATGGCACCGTTGTGTGGCTTATCGTCGCTTAGCAGAAATTGCCGGCGAGTACCTGAAAAAGGGCTCTAAAGTTTATGTTGAAGGGCGTTTGCAAACGCGTAAATGGACAGGCCAGGACAACGTAGAGCGTTACACGACAGAAGTGGTCATTAACGAAATGCAAATGCTGGATTCTCGTGGCGGCCCTCAGGGTGGTGCTCCACAACAAGGCCAGGGTTTTGGTGGCGGTCAGCAGCAAGGCGGTGGTTACGGTGGTGGTCAACCACAACAGCCGTCACAGCAACAACAGCGTCCTGCGCCTCAGCCAGCGCAGCAGCAAAATCAACAGTCACAACAAAAACCGGCAGAACCCGCGCCGTTTTCACCTGACAACGATTTTGATGACGATATTCCCTTCTAGATTGCCAAGTGTAGGATTTACCCGCTGGATATCTGTATTATTTGATAAAAGCCCCTTTTTCAGGGGCTTTTTTGTATCTAATTTTTAGCTCAAACCTATCGCTATTTTCATTTTAGTTAGCACGCTAAGTTTGTTATTATACTTAGCGTGCTAACTAAAGAGATTGATATGACATTAACACAAGAACAGCTCAGACAATTATCTGTACCTGAACGACTCGGTCGCGTTGCGCGTCAGTGGCAGGCTATTGCGGATAAGGAACTGGCACCGCTGGGGTTAACCTACCCACGCTGGAGTGCTATGTGGAAATTGGCACGTATTGGTGATGGAGTCAGTCAGAAGCAGCTTGCGGAAGCGCTTGAACTAGAACTTGGTTCACTTATGCGCACGCTGGCGCAGCTGGAGGAGCAAGAGCTGGTTACGCGCAAAGCAAGCCCGGACGATGGTCGTGCTAAGCAAGTGTTTTTAACAAATTCAGGTCATGCCCTGGTTAGAAAAATGGAAGCGAAAATTCTAAAAGTTAGAAGGGCGCTGCTGGCCAATATCGAAGACGAAGAGCTTGAAACGGTTAAAAAGGTATTGGCCATGATTTCATACAATGCGAATCACATGTCTGAAGCTCAGCAGGCTGACCGAAATAACGAGGACGAAGTATGACTGCGGACGAAAAGTTTGCCCGCTGGGTTAAGCGGGCACTGGTATTATTTGTACTCGTATTTGCCTACTTCCTGTGGGCTGATTTAAGCCTGCCGTTGACCCCGCAGGCAATGGTAACCCGGGTGGTGACTCAGGTTGCGCCACAGGTGAATGGTACGGTAGAAAAAGTCTTGGTTAATAATAACCAGTATGTTGAAGAGGGCGATCCATTATTTAAAATCGACCCGCGGCCTTATCAACTTCAATTACAGCAAGCAGAGCTTGCACTGGCTCAGGCGCAGCAGTCAAACCAGCAGTTTGATGCCCAAATTCGAACTGCCCAGGCAAAGTTAAAATCAGTACAGGCAACAGCTCAAGAGCTTAGCCGTGAGGCTCGGCGCATTAAAAATCTGATGGAAGACGGCAGTTCGTCGCAGCAGGAATATGACCGCGCGCAGAGTAGCAAGCTGGAGGCCATGGCAAATGTTGAAGCCGCCCAGTCACAACTAAAAAGCCTAAAAGTGCAACGAGGTGCTGAGGACGATGCAAGCAACTTACTTATTCAACAAGCCGAAAATGCAATAGAAACAGCGAAGCTTAACTTAAGCTACACCACCGTGCGTGCGAAACATGCCGGACGTGTCGGCAATTTAAAGCTCAGCGAAGGCGCTTATGCTCGTCAAGGATCTCCGCTAATGGCGCTAGTTTCCCCCAATGCCGATATTGTTGCCGATTTTCGCGAGAAGAACTTACGGAACATAAAGTCCGGGCAGCAGGCTCTGGTGGTATTTGATGCCGAACCCGGCACGCTTTATGAGGTAAAAGTGGAGAGCATTGATGCCGGTGTTAACGCGGGTCAGTTAAGTGCCGACGGAGCCTTAGCAGCACCGGTTAATTCAAACCGTTGGATACGTGACGCGCAGCGACTTCGGGTTCATTTGCGTTTAACCGAACAACCGGATTCAGAGCGCCCGGCCGGAGCGAAGGCCACGGTACAGATAGTTCCTGAAGGAAGCGTCAAAGCTGCGATCGCGAAAGCTCAAATCCGGTTGCTGGGCTGGTTGCACTACATTTATTGATCAGGAAGAGACTATGGCAACTTCAGCACTGAGCGAAAACGGCCTAAGGCAATGCTTACGAATAGCCTTTGGTGGCTCCATTGGCTTTCTGGCAACGGCACTGTTTGACTTGTCTTATGGCGTGTTTTTTACCGTTTTACCAATGCTACTATTGGGTTTAGTGCCAATGATAAACCGGCAGGTCGCCCGGCAAATACTTGCGGCGTCGGTTATGTGCGGACTGGAAGTCGGTATTCTGGCGCAGATACTGGGCGGGCATTCAGTATTAATGACAATGGTCGCCTTTGTCTTATTTCTGTATCGGTTTGCTTTTATGGCGCGGGGCACGGCCTTTCTGTTCGGAGCGAACGGTGTGCTGATGCTGAGCATTATGCTGCATTACGCCAGTTACCCAGGCACCGACGTTAATAACCTAATAGCCAGTAACTTTTTTGCGTCGATACTGGCAATAGTCATTGCCTTTGTTATGCATGCGATTATACCCAATAAGAAACACAATGCGGCACCACCACCTTTGCCGGATAAGTCACCTAGCCGCGTGCGCCATGAAGCGATTTTGGGCGCTACGGTGACAACCCTGTCGTTTTTGGTGTTTCAGCTGTTTGATTTACAGGATTCCATTTCTGCGCAGGCCACGACCATTTTGGTGCTATTTCCCATGAATTGGAACGGGGCATTAACTTACGCGCGCAAGCGAGCGGCAGGCACACTTATTGGTGTTATGTTTGGTCTTGGTGTGCAGGTTCTGCTGTACGGTTGGTATGACATACTGTGGTTGATTGTGCCTCTGTTCTGGCTTGGGGTGATGTTATTTGCCCGCATTCATGTACTTGAAGCTTCGGGAGCCGGAGTGGGGTTTGGGGCAATGACCACCATGGGCATTCTGTTCGGTCAGTATTTGTCACCAGCGCAAGATTTGATTTATTCCGGGCTTTATCGTCTGAGCAGTACTTTTGTGGCAATTATCGCCGCTATGATGGTGTGCTATTTGGTGCACAAACTTTTGAATCAGTTCGCGGGAACGCGATTTGGCGCGGCATAATAACTAACACTTGCAGGGGCTGAAAGAGCATGCAGCCACTTAATCAGCTGCATGCTTGTCTAAAATATCTAAACTCGAACGGTTCTTTACTTAGCTGGCGTCGTTTAGCCCAAACTGCTTAACCACTTTGTCAAAATATTCCAGGTTTTGCTTGGCGTAATCACGCTTTTCTACATAGCGACCCGGGAAGAAGTTTTTCTTGAAGCCGTAGGCGACAATGTCTTTCAGGCGCTTCAGCGAAATATCAAAATTATCCACAGCTAACTGATATTCGTTGCTGACCGTGGTACGAGAAACCAGACGGTTATCAGTACAAATAATGGTGGCTAAGCGGTTATCCAGCATGTGCTGGAAGTTGTGGTTTTTAATGTCGCCAATATCCGGGTTAGTTTGCAGGTTGCTGGTCAGGCAAACTTCAACGGCAATACGGCGATCAGCAATATAAGAGGCCAGGCTTTCACCATAAGCTTTAGGGTCTTCAATAGACGGATCCTGAGTCATTTCAGGAGAGAATAAGGAATAACCGTGACCCAGGCGGTCGGCATGGCATTTGGTTAAGGCTTCAAAAATGCTCTCAGCACCGTAAGCTTCTCCGGCATGTACGGTTTTCAGCAGAAAGTTCTCGTGCGCGTATTCGTATACTTCTTTGAACTCACCCGCCGGGTAACCAATTTCCTGGCCGGCAATATCCAGTCCGACAATTGGCATAGCTTCTTCATCACGCATACGAACGCTGGCGCGAACCAAATCCATTGCGGCCGTTTTAATAACCTGCATAGGTTCGAAGTCGCGCATTAACTGGAACATTTGTGTGTAATAAGGGGAAAATCCTTTTTTACCGAACATCCGCATGGCGCAGTTGATAATGCCGTAGTCAAATGGCGGTTTATCGCCGTTCTTAACGTCGGCACGGTTGTTGTACTCTTTCTTTGCGCGCAAAAGACCGTCGTTTACTACGTGCATTATGGTGTCAAAAGTAACACCTTTACCCGGATCCATGAGTAGCTGAGGAGCAAAGCGTACCTCTATGTAATTTACCCCTTCGTTTTGATTATCGACGGCTAATTCATAAGAGGCTTGCTCCAGGTTTTCTAAATCACGCAAAGCGGCGCAGGTGTATTGAAAACCGTTAAGGTATTCACCCAAATTGTTGTAATGCGATTTAAACACCAGATCAAACAAGCCTTCTTCGGTATAGCTTGGAAGTTCGATATCAGCGCGTTTAGCCATATCAATTAAGCTGCTGGCACGAAGGCTGCCATCAAGGTGCAAATGCAAGTCAGCTTTAGGAATGGCTTTGATAAACTCGGGGGAATATTGCATAGAGAACTCCTGCCTTAAGGTTGCTTTGTCCCATAATGCCATAAAATCGTGCTAATCTCTGCCAGGATCTGACCACATTAACTTAAAAAAATAGAACAAAATGGCTTCTCTATATTTCACTTACTCGGCAATGAACGCAGGCAAAAGCACCTCGTTATTGCAAGTGGCGCACAACTACGAAGAGCGCCAACAACATGTCTTGCTGATGACGCCGGCTTTAGATGACCGGGCAGGTAAAGGACGTATTGCTTCCCGGTTAGGTATTGGTCGCGATGCAGTGTCTTTCACACACCGGACGGATTTAGCTGCCGTAGTCCGGGCTCGCTATATGCAACAGGCAATTGACTGCGTGTTAATTGATGAAGCACAGTTTTTAAGTGAAGAGCAAGTGTGGCAACTGTCCAGCCTGGCTGACGCCGACAATATTCCGGTAATGTGTTACGGCATACGCACCGACGCTTTCGGTAACGCCTTTCCGGGTAGTGCGGTGTTGTTGGCTATAGCCGACAAGCTAGTGGAAATGAAAACCATCTGCCACTGCGGGCGCAAAGCAACCATGTCATTGCGGGTTGACGAGCAGGGCAATGCAATACGTATGGGGCAGCAAATAGCTATTGGTGGCAATGATCGTTACGTTTCCTGTTGTCGTAAACACTGGAAAGAAGCCATGGGGCTGCGCTAAAACGGTCAAATAGAGTACGGAATATGGGTTTTAGCCAAAGCACTTGATGGTATACTGAGTTTCTCATTTTTTAGCCAGAAGTGACTATGCAAAGCTTAACAATTCCAAGACCTGATGACTGGCACCTGCATTTACGCGATGGTGCAATGTTACAAACAACCGTACCTGCAACTGCGGCAGTGTTTCATCGTGCTGTGGTTATGCCAAACCTTGTACCTCCGGTAACAACCGTAGCGGCCGCTATGGAGTATCGTGAGAGAATTCTGGCCGAGATCCCCGCTGGCATGAGTTTTAATCCGCTCATGGCTTTGTATCTCACGGCAGACACGACCCCAGCAGAAATTGCTGAAGCTGCTGCAAACGAGTATGTTATTGGCTTCAAGCTATATCCATCAGGAGCGACCACCAATTCCGCTGCCGGTGTGAAGTCGGTAGAAGCTCTGGCTCCGGTGCTGGCAGCTATGCAGGAGCATCAGGTGCCTTTGCTGGTGCATGGTGAAGTCACCGACAGCGACATTGATATCTTTGACCGCGAAAGAGTTTTTATTGAGCGGCATTTAATTCCGATAACCGAGCGCTTCCCGCAGTTAAAGCTGGTGCTGGAGCACATTACCACCGCCGACGCGGTTAAGTTTGTCGAAAATGCCAACAGTAATGTCGCAGCAACAATGACCCCGCAACATTTGCTGATGAACCGCAACGACTTGCTGGTCGGCGGTATTCGTCCACATAATTACTGCCTGCCAATTTTAAAGCGCCGCTCACACCAACAGGTATTACAGCAGGCGGCCTTGTCCGGTAACCCTAAGTTTTTCCTCGGCACTGACTCAGCCCCGCATGTGCAGGCAAATAAAGAAACCGCTTGTGGTTGCGCTGGTTGTTATTCAGCTCCAGCTGCAATCGAGCTGTATGCCGAGTTTTTTAGTCAGCATAATGCGTTGGATAAACTGGCGAACTTTGCCAGTGTTTTTGGTGCTGACTTTTATCAGTTGCCCCGTAATACTGAGACTATAGAACTGGTTCAGCAACCATGGACTGTCGCTGAAACGGTAGACACTGCAACAGGGCCTATGGTGCCTTATTGGGCAGGGGCTGATTTGCAATGGAAACTGCGTAGCTAGTCGTCGCAGTTGTACTGCGACAAATGGGTTATGACGAAGATCATAAACTGTAGCGAACCAGCGCTTTTTATAATGAGCTTTGCAAAGTTTCTGTTAACATGGTTGAAAATAAAATAAAGGATGTTGTTGAGTGCTAGAATTTTCAAAGCAAAAACAAAATGATCACCGTATTTGCTTTCAAATAACGCAAAACAGCGTCCGTCTTCTTGTTGTCAAAGGCTCTGCTAAAGCCCCCGAGTTGATAGTTAATGACTATGAACCTGTGCGTCGAGGTTCGTTACTTAAGCACGCGGGCACTCTTTTGGATAAATATTCCCGTTTGTCCCTAAAAAATGCGCAAGTCACGCTGGTGTTGGGAACTGATTTATACGAGTCGGTTCAGGTGGATAGGCCTATGCTGGAACCGGAAGAAATTTCGGAAAGCTTAAAGTACAGTTTAAGCGACTTAGTGTCCTTTGCGGCTGACGAAATCATTGCCGACTATTATGAGTTTCCGGAACAACCATCCGGTCAGGATAAAGTGATTGCGGTTGCGGCCAACAAAAATGATTTAATGCCCTGGGTTGAGTTATTCGGTGAACATGACCTGAGCTTAACGGATATCGCCATTACCGAACTGACGTTACCCAGCTTAGTCGAAACTCAGAACCACGCTGAACTTACTTTATATCAAAACCCTGCGGGCAATTACCTTGCACAAATTAATACCCCTAAAGGGCTTATGTTTACTCGTCTGCTGCGTGGCGTGACCGACGTTTCTAAATACACAGAGAGCGAAATAGAAGCTGGTGCTTTAGAACCTTTGGCAACCGAGTTACAGCGTTCGGTCGATTATTTCGAAAGTCATTTGCGACAAGCCCCCATTAGCCGAATTATTCTCGCCGTAGAGCACATGAAGCCTGCCTCCCTTGAGAAGAGCCTGGCTGAGCTGTTAGCGGTAGAGTGCACTATGTATCAATATCCGCAATGGTCTGCTGACTTGCGCGAGGGTGACTACTCCGATCTTGCTGGTTTAGGTGCGTTAGTTGAGGGCGATTTATGAAGCAATGGGTAAATCTGTACCGCAACGAGCTGAAGCCTATAAAGCAGAGACTCACACTGACAAAGGTCAGTTCTGTTTTGGGCCTTTGGCTGGCGCTGCTGTTGGTTGTGGTGGCTGTTACTCAGTGGCAAACGGCAACGGTTATTCAAAAGAATGAGCAGTTATCGGCTACATTGGAAAAACTCAATAATGACTTGGCCAGTAATCGCGAGAGAATTTCCTTGCGGCAGCCAAGTCCGCAACTTCAGGCAGAAAAAGAACAATTACAGCAAGAATTGCAGGACGCCAGAAGCTTCAGTCAGCAAATTGCAGAGTTTCGTCAAAGCCGGTCTTCATCTGTTAGTGAATTTTTACATGAACTTGCAGAGATAACCCCGGAAGACATCTGGTTAACCGATTTTTCAATGTCTGGCGAAAATATCCGTTTACACGGGCAGGCGCTAAACAGTGAAGCCTTAGTGTTATGGATGGATAAGTTTGGTCAATCGAGGGTTCTGTCAGATAAGCGTTTTGCGGTTGTCGAGCTTAAGCGCAGTGAGCAAGGCTATCAGCAGTTTTTGCTGCAAAGCGTCAGAGGCAGCGAGGACGAATTAAACGATGAATAACTGGTGGTTACGCGCACAAGAAACCTTTAACTCTATGCCCGGGCGACAGCGAGCGCTGTTGTTGCTGGCCGGTTTTTTAATTATTACCCTGCCGCTTATGAGCTACGTTATTTTCCCAACGCTGGAGCAGAACAAAACTCTTTCAGCGGATAACCACCGTATTGCCTCTCAAATAGAGCAATCTGAGCAATTAGAGCAGGACTTGCAGGCGCAGCTAGCTAAGGATATTGATGCTCCGATCAGGGCTGAAATTAAGCAGTTAAAGCAGCGCTTAGCTCAAGCAAAAGGTGATTTTTCGGAAAGCCAGGTTTTGTTGCCCGCACAACAACGAAAACAGTTTCTAAATGGCGTTTTGCGTCATGCTTCAGAACTGGCAATGACTAGCCTGGAAGCTAAAGAGCCGGCCGTCGTATTTGAAACTGGGTCTATTAAACTCTATCAGCACGCCGTACAGGCGGAGTTTACCGGGCACTTTTTCGCTATATCCGACTTTGTCGATACACTGCAAAGCGAATACCCAAATGTCCAGTGGGCTCGCTTTGATTATCAGGTAGGTGACTATCCGACAGCGAAGGTAACGATAGTCTGGTATCTGCTAAGTACAGATAAGGAGTTTATCAGTGCTTAGAGGCATTGTGTTTTTACTGCTCATGGTTCCGGTCTCGGTTTTTGCGCAAGAGCGGGATCCGACCCAACCTCCGTTCACCGTAAGTCAGCCCGCAGTGGAAATGGGTAGTTGGGTGCAGAATATAAAACTGTCTCAAATTTTTTATTCAGAACAGAGCCAGTCAGCGCGTATTAACGGTGAATGGGTTAGGCCTGGCGAGAATATAGATGGGTTTCGGGTTAACTCAGTTAATCCAAACAGCGTTATTTTAGAGAAGAACAACGAAAGAGTAGAGATTACTTTGTTTAAGCCGATAAAGCAGAACGAGAAAGGCAATCCGGGGGCGGTACAATGAAAAGAGTTGCAGCAGGAGCGTTATTGTTGGCACTGAGCGGCTGTGCCTATCAACCGAGCTACTCTCCAGATGAAGCCAATAAAGCGATGAAACCGGAAGCTTCTGAGAAGAAAGAAACAGAGGCAAAGAAAGAGCTGCCAGCAGAAGTCAGTAACTTCTTAAATCAGACGGCAAATAAAGAACAAGAAGATGGACTCGCCTTACTCGAGGAACCTCGTTTTGTGCTGCAGGCCGATGATGTCGACGCGCAAGCCTTTTTTTATGGGTTAGCGGCAGATTCTCCTTATAATATTCTGGTACACCCCAATGTCAGTGGTGAAATTTCGTTAAGCCTGAAAGACGTGACCTTAGATGAAACGCTGGATGCGGTGCAGGATATGTACGGTTTTGAAGTTCGCCGTTCCGGGCGTACTATTCAAATATACCCAGCCGGGGTAAGAACTCAGACTTTCTCGCTGGATTACCTGTCACTCCGCCGTTTTGGCATGTCCCAGACTGAAATTTCAGGTGGTGGGGTGAGCGAGGAGCGCAATCAAGGCTCACGGAATAACTTCGGAAGCAGAAATAGTAATACTCGTTCCGAAGGGAGCTCCCTGCTGGGTAATAATAGTGGTGAGTACAGCGGAAACAACCAGCAAAGCCAATTGCAGGGCAACGGCTCCAGCATTAACACCCAGTCAGAAACCGATTTATGGGGTAGCCTGAAAGAAGTGATTGAGGGCATTATTGGTGAAGGAAATGTGGTGCTATCGCCGCAGGCTGGCATTGTTAGTGTAACAGCGTCCCCGGGAAAATTGCGGGCTGTGGACGACTTTATTAATACTCTGGAAACACGCCTGCAAAGACAAGTCATTTTGGAAGCGCGTATCATAGAAGTAACCTTGAATGATGGTTACCAGCAAGGCATCGAGTGGGAGAGTCTGGCATCTGGAAATGTAGGTTTTGATGTCGACTTTAGCTCTGTTACACCCAGTAACTCGACGTCAGCCACTATTGGAGGCTTGTTTGGGCTAACTTATCGTGATTCGAATAATGGCTTTGAAAGCGCAATAAAAATGTTGCAGACACAAGGTACTGTTCAGGTTCTTTCGAACCCTCGTGTCAGCGCCTCGAATAATCAAAAAGCCGTGATAAAAATTGGCGAAGATGAGTACTATGTTACTGACGTTAACTCAACGACTAACTTAGGTACCAATGGCAGCTCGGCTGTTTCGAATTCAGACATAGATTTAACGCCATTCTTCTCGGGTATTTCATTAGATGTAACGCCACAGATTAGTGATGATGGCGAAGTCATCTTGCATGTACATCCATCGGTAGTAGAAACCGAAGAGCAACAAAAAGTCATTACCTTAACAGAAGGTGAACTGGTGTTGCCGCTGGCGCGAAGTAATATCCGTGAGTCAGACACTATAGTTAAAGCTCGCAACGGAGAAATAGTGGTTCTCGGTGGTTTAATGCAAACGACTAACTCGGAAGAAGTCAGTAAAGTGCCGCTATTAGGTGACATTCCTTTGTTGGGCGAGTTATTTACTAACCGCCGCAACCGTAAGGAAAAGAAAGAACTGGTCATATTACTGAAACCGACTGTGGTGGGTGTTGATACCTGGCGCGATGAATTGAAACGATCACGCGAGCTGTTGCAAGAATGGTTCCCGGATATTGAGAAATAGTTAAGCTAGTATGTATTTATACCATTACGGCTTACGCGAACTGCCTTTTACCATAACGCCGAACACGCAGTTCTACTATGACTTGAAAAGCCACCACGAGGCTTTCGAGGTGGTTTTGACTGCGCTGAAAACCGGTGAAGGCTTTATTAAAATTACCGGAGAAGTCGGAACCGGTAAGACCTTGCTGTGCCGACGTTTGTTAAACGATATTCCTGATTTTTTTAAAACCGCTTACATTCCGGATTCATATCTTGATCCGGCTGAGCTAAGGCTGGCTATTGCTCAGGAACTGGGTTTGGAAACTGAGGAAATAACCAATCAGCAACAGTTAGCGCGCGCATTGCAACAACGCTTGCTGGACATAAATAAAAATGGGCAGGCCGTGGTGATACTCATTGATGAGGCACAGGCGCTTCCGGAAGAAAGTCTCGAAGCTTTGCGTTTGTTGTCCAACTTAGAAACTGAGCGGCGTAAATTGGTGCATATTGTTTTACTGGGTCAGCCGGAACTGGATGAGCGTTTGTCACAAAAAGCCTTTAGGCAACTTCGTCAGCGAATCAGTTTTTCACATAAATTAACCGCCATGAATGCGGATGAGACGGCGGAGTATATAGCGCACCGTATGGATGTTGCCGGTTACCAAGGCACTCCGATATTTGACTGGAAGTTAGTTCGGCGATTACACCGTTGCAGCCGTGGCGTGCCCCGTTTAATTAACATGCTGTGTCATAAAATGCTGCTGCTGGCATACGGAGAGGGGCGTCATCAGCTGTCGACACATGACTTAAGGTTAGCGGTTAATGACACCGAAGACGCGGAATTGACTCGTTCCGTATGGCTTCCCGTAACTGTGTCTGTGTGTGTATTTTTTCTGGCGGCAGCCGCGCTCAGTTATTGGCAAATGGGTGGTTCGCTATGAGCGTTATTAATAAAGTTTTAAAAGATTTAGACCGTCGGGGGCAACAGCCTTTTTCAAAAAGAGCTGCGAGTAGCGCCGTAGAGCGCCGCAGTAGTCATCGTTTAGGGTTATGGTTGCTGGCGCTGATGCTGGTGATTGTTCTGGCTTTAGTGGTTTTCTGGTGGCAGTCGCGTTCAGAAAATACGATGACGGTAACGGAAAGCGGGCCGGCTGAAATGCCAAAACTGCAAGAGCGGGTTGAACCCTTAATTGATGCTGCGGTAATAAAAGTACCAGCCGAGCGAACCCCTATTTCAGAAAGAGCTTTGCAACAATCTAGTGAAATAGTAACAAAAGATTTAGCTTCGATTACGGTTCCGGAAGTGGAGCAGGACTTCCCCGAAAAAGCAGAATCTGAACCAGAAGAGCCAGCGCTGGCTGCTAAAGAGACCGAAAGTGAAGCGGAAAAAGGTGGTGAATTTAGCAAGCAGCCCGTGCAGCTCTCGCCAGCAGAAATTTCCGCGCAACATATTGAGAAAGCACAAAAAGCTCAGCAACAGGGGCGTTTAACTTCGGCAGAAGATCACTGGCGTAAGGCGCTGGCTGTTACACCGGAAAACAAAGAAGTGAGAAAAAAACTGGCGGCTTTGCAGTTTGGCCGGAATAAGGTTTCGCAGGCATTAACAACGCTGGAGGCCGGTTTTAAACTGAACCCAGATGACTTTGAGTTTCGCCTGCTAAGTGCCCGAATCCTGGAGAAAGAAGCGCGACCTGCCGCGGCACTAAGTTTGTTGAAGCAAGCGACGCCGGATGCCGGCCTCTATCCAGAGTATGTGCAGAAGCAGGCGCTGTTAGCTCAGGCTCAGGGTGACTACCAGGCAGCGGCTGACGCGTATCAGCGCCTTATTGAGTCCGAACCTGCACAAGGCCGCTGGTATTTAGGTAAAGCCGTTGCGCAACAGGAGTTCGCGCCGGAAGCCGCTGTTGCCTCTTACCAGAAAGCGTTTAAACGGATAAAGCATCAGCCGACTCTGGACTTTATTGAGCAGCAAATTACGTCTTTACAGGTAACTGAAGCAGGTGAGCAATGAAGCGTCCTCGTCTTAAAATGCGATTAGGCGATTTGCTTGTTCACGAGCAAATCATCAGTGAAGAGCAGCTGCAAAAAGCGCTAGAGCAACAGCGCATTAGCGGGCGTAAGCTGGGCGCGACCTTAACCGATCTCGGTTATATTTCCGAACAACAGTTACTCGAATTCCTGGCGCAGCAACTTAAACTGCCGCTTATCAGTATTTCTGAACGTAAAATTCCGGCTGAAGCCTTTAAATTGCTGCCCGAAGTTCAGGCGCGTCGGCATCGGGCATTGGTTATAGAAGCCAGCGAGGAGCAGGCCTTAGTTGGCATGAGTGACCCGGCCGACTTGTCCTCAATTGATGCGATAAACCAGTTGCTTGCTCCGCGTCAGGTAGAGTTGGCAGTGGTTCCTGAAGGCGAGTTGATGCAGGCGTTTGATAACCTTTATCGACGCACCAAAGAAATTGAAACCTTTGCCAGCCAGCTGCAGGACGAATACGAAGATACCAGTGAGTTTGAACTGGGGCAGTTAAGCCTCGACGAAGATACCGATGAAGCCACGGTGGCTAAGTTACTGCAGTCCATTTTTGAGGATGCGGTGCAAGTCCGAGCTTCGGACATTCACATAGAGCCGGACGATCGTAAACTACGGATTCGCCAACGTGTTGACGGCGTCCTGCAGGAAAATGTGCTGGAAGAAACCAACATCGCCAACGCACTGGTTCTGCGTTTGAAGCTTATGGCCGGGCTGGATATTTCTGAACGACGCCTGCCGCAGGACGGCCGGTTTAATATTAAAATTCGCAAACACAGTATCGATGTGCGGGTATCAACCATGCCGGTGCAATATGGCGAGTCCTGTGTATTGCGTCTGTTGGACCAGTCTGCCGGACTATTGTCGCTGGAGCAAACCGGTATGCCTGCTTCTATTGTTAAGCGTATACGGGCGTTAATTAAACGTCCGCATGGCATGTTGCTGGTAACCGGGCCTACCGGCTCGGGTAAAACCACGACGCTTTATGGTGCACTTAGCGAGCTGAATACCGAAGGCAAAAAGGTGATTACGGTTGAAGACCCGGTTGAGTACCGTTTGCCGCGTATTTCGCAAGTGCAGGTGAACAGTAAAATTGGGCTGGATTTCTCACGGGTTCTGCGCACCACCTTACGTCAGGATCCCGACATTATTATGGTTGGTGAGATGCGCGACCATGAAACCGTTGAAATTGGTTTGCGCGGCTCTATTACCGGTCACCTGGTTTTATCTACTCTGCATACCAATGACGCCATTACCAGTGCTATGCGTTTAATTGATATGGGCGCGCCGTCCTATTTGGTCGCTGCTGCGCTACGAGGCATTTTGGCACAACGTTTGGTACGCCGGGTTTGCGATAAATGTGCCGAGAGTTATCAGCCGGATGAAGCCGAAAGCCAGTGGCTGGAGCACTTACGTGAGGGCAGCTCTGACTATTCGTTTAAACGGGGTGTGGGCTGCCAGACATGCAACCATACCGGCTACCGTGGGCGTATTGGTGTGTTTGAACTGCTGGAAATGAATACGCCAATGATGGACGCCCTGCGTGATGGTAATACACGAGAGTTTGCAATAGCAGCGAAAGCGCACCCGGGTTATCAGTCTATGGCCACGGTTGCACTGGACTATGCCCGTGAAGGTATTACCAGCGTCGATGAAGTCTTATTTCTGGCTGAAAGTGTTGAGGACAGTATCTGATGCAGTTTCGGTATCGCGCACGGGATAAAGCCGGTCAGTTACAGCAGGGCTCGCTGGATGCCAGTGATGAGCGCAATGCCGCCGATATGCTGATGCGTCGCGGCCTGGTTCCGTTGTCGGTTAATTCCGTAAAAAGTCAGAGCTTTTCCTTCTTAAACAGTGGCTTTGGGGAAAGTTTAAAGTCTGCGTTTCAGCAAAAAGTGTCACTGGACGAGTTGATTATATTTTGTCGACAAATGTATTCGCTGACGCAAGCCGGTATCCCTATGCTGCGGGCTATTGAAGGGCTGGCAGATACAACCCAGAACAAGCGCTTACGTAAAACCTTACAGGATGTGCATGAGCAACTGGAGCGGGGGCGAAACTTGTCGTCAGCCATGTCGAATCACCGGGGCGTTTTTCCGCGGCTGGTTATTGCTATTGTGCATGTGGGTGAAAATACCGGTCAGCTGGAAGAGTCCTTCCAACAGCTTTCGGTTTATTTAGAAAAAGAACAAGACACCAGAAAGCGGATAAAAGCCGCCACCCGCTACCCAAGCTTTGTTCTTATTGCGCTTGTAATAGCCATGTTTGTACTGAATATTTTCGTGATCCCAACTTTCGCGTCAATGTTCAGCCGGTTTAATGTTGAACTGCCATGGGCAACCCGCGCCTTGTTGGGCTCGTCTGAGTTTTTCGTTGCCTATTGGCATGTGTTGTTGATTGCAATGGTCGGTACTTTTTTCGGCCTCAGGTATTACATAGCGACCGACAGCGGAAGACTGAACTGGGACAGTCTGAAGTTAAAAACACCTATTATTGGCTCCATTTTAATGCGTTCCATGTTAGGTCGTTTTGCCCGCAGTTTCTCGGTCATGATAGGAGCCGGGGTTCCGCTGACACAGGCTTTATCTTTGGTTGCTGAAGCGGTTGATAACGCCTGGATGGAAAAACGTATTATTGAAATGCGGCGCGGCATTGAACGAGGTGAGAACTTGTCGCGAGTTGCCCGTCAGTCAGGCCTGTTTACGCCATTAATTTTGCAAATGATATCCGTTGGTGAAGAAACCGGCCGGGTTGATGTTTTGCTGTTAGAGGTCGCTGAATATTACGAACGTGAAACCGACTACGATCTCAAAACTTTAACCGCTCGTATTGAGCCATTAATGATAGCTGTTGTTGCCGTTATGGTATTGATTCTCGCGCTGGGCATATTCACCCCAATGTGGGACATGATGAGCGCGTATCAGGGACGGTAATGACCAGAGCCGAAACGGATGAGCGCAAGGGTATTCAGCGGCTGCAGAATATTCTGGTGGTATTGCTGTTGTTGGTCTTGGCTGCCGTGGCGGCCAGAATGGTTTTGGTGGAAGAGCCGCAAAAATGGCGTCAGACCGAGTTGGATATTGCGGTTTCGCGTTTTATTGACTCGCTTTGGCTGGCCAGAACTGAGTGGATGCGCCGCGGTAAGCCAAAAGAAGTTGCTTTGCTTTATGAAAATAAAGCGCAGCAAACCACTGTAGTAATGAATGAGCAAGGGTGGCCGTCGGTTAAGGCGGGGTGTTTGCAGTTGTGGCAGCAGCTGGGCAGTAACGTGCCGGGCAGTGCTTTAGATACGGAATTAGAGAACGGGAATTGCCATTACAGAATTAACCAAAGCCCTTGGTTTACCTATAAAAGTGACCGGGGTCAGGTTGTTCGGAAATAACCCGGGAACTCGGTGTTAAGTGTTAAGGAAATGTAATAAAATGGATTCTATTGGAGTTTTAGTATGAGAGCTAAAATGAGTAAAAAACAGCAGGGTTTTACCATCATCGAGCTGATTATTGTCGTAGTCATTCTCGGCTTGTTGGCAGCCGCCGCCATTCCGCGCTTCACCGATGTGTCATCGGATGCTGAAGACGCCGCCCTAGAAGGTGTTGCCGGTGGCTTTGCCAGTGCGGTTGGTATTGTTCGCGGCGAATGGGAACTGAGTGGTCGTCCGAAAGGCGCCAGTGACACCGGTGCAGGTGCTGAAGTGTCTATGGATCAAATTCAGCTTTACGTAGACGGCAGCACGGGTTATCCGGTAAGCGGTGATAACAATCAGGCGCACGACGAAAATTTAGCGGCAACAGACTGCGTCAGTGTTATGCAGTCTATTTTGCAGGGCGCACCAACGGTCACAACCAATTTTAATAACCTGAACGAAACACGCTATTTTACTTACGTGACACAAGATAGCGCTGCAGGTAACGATATGTGTGTTTACTATTTAGCGAACACCATAAAAAATGAAACAGAAGCTCCGTCGGGTGATGATTATCTGACAGTGGGTAATGCTTTCGTTTATAATCCACGCAACGGCGGCGTGAGTATTCACAGCAACAACCAGTAAGTTTTTTTACAACAATTGAGAGTTTTAATTATGCGCAATCAAAAAGGTTTTACCCTGATCGAACTGATCATCGTTATTGTAGTTTTGGGGATTTTAGCAGTAACGGCTGCGCCTCAGTTTATTAATTTTTCTAGTGATGCTCGTGCCAGTGCCTTAAAAGGTATGGAAGGTTCGGTTAAAGGAGCTACACAGCTTGCTTATTCAAAAGCTGCGATTAAAGGAGTGGAAACTCAACCGTCAGCTTCGATTCAAGTTAAAGGTAATTCCAACGTAGCATTGACGTTTGGTTATCCGGCCGCTTCTGAAGCCGGTATCATAAGCGTTCTTGACGGGGGCTTTGCGTCTGACCTTAGCAGTGACTGGGTCTATGAAGCAGGTAGCCAAGACGATGGTTCTGGTGGCACGGAATCAACAGGTGAAATATTTATAGCTCAGTCTTCGTCAGTTAATGGCTCAGGTACAGATGGAGCCTATAGCTCTGGTGATATTGTTAGTTCACAATGTTATCTAACCTATACCGCAGCCTCAGCAACAACGGCTACACCTCCTGTAATTTCACCCGCAAGTGTTACAGTTACAGCCGACGGCTGTTAAAAACAACGAAGCCCGCAGCTCCCTCTGCGGGCTTTCAAACTAAGGCCGCATATGAAGTCCAAAGGCTTCACACTTATAGAGCTTATCATCATACTGGTGATCATCGGTATCCTCGCCGTATCGGTCAGCCCCGTTTTTTTTGATAGCTCCGGTACGCAAAGTCTCGTTTTAAGACAGCGAGCAATAAGTATTTTGCGCAGCATTCAGCAACAAGCGATGCAAAATATAGACAAAAGCCTCCAACTAGAGGTCCGTCTTGAGGTAACACAAAACACACTGGGTGTTCCTCCATACAACAATGAAAACAACCTTCAAATTAGCAACATTGAAGGCGTAAACTTTTCATTCTCATATTCAGGCTCAGACGTTTTGCCCGCCACTATTGCATTTGATGCGCTAGGCAGACCAATTGTTTTTAACGGGTCAGGAAAAGAAGTCAGCGGTTGTGCTAGCGCTTGCACTATCACGATTAAAGAACGTTCGGGTGTGGAACGGGTAATTGGCATTAATAAAGAGGGCTTTATTGATGCGCGCTAATATTTCTAAGGGCTTTACACTTATAGAGGTGGTTGTCGGCTTAGTCGTTATTGCCATAGTTACTTTGGTCATTACGGTTGGGATGGGCTCAGTGTTTCGTCAAACGGAGGATCCATGGCAACAAGTTCGCGCGGCTGAGTTAGGTCAAAGTTTGATGAATGAGATTATGTCGCGAAAGTTTGATGAGATGAATACATCTACTTTACGCTGCTCCATGGATTCTGAACCCTGTACTAATCCCCTCCCTCCGTCTGAAGCGAGTTGCCCTGCAGTGGGTGAAGATTTACCTAACGTTGATCCAATCGACCCAGATACTCCAACTATTCTGGAAACTCGCAGTGAGTTTGATGATGTCGATGATTTTAATTGTTTAGGTATTACCCTCACAGGGTTGAATAATGTTTTTGGTAACAACATTGAGCTGGATTTCTATCGGGGTTTTAGTGCGGAGGTTCGAGTTTTCAATGTTACTGATGATAAACTCAAACAAATCGATGTTGTTATCATCACCCCGCAGGACGAGCGTATAAAGTTTTCAGCGCAGCGGGGCAATTGGTAATGAAAGTAAAAGGCTTTACCTTAGTTGAGCTCATTATCGTCATTGTGTTACTGGCTGTTATCTCAACTTTCACCTTCCGCTTCGTCGGTATTGGCGCCGAAATGTATGCAACAGGAGCCTCCCGTCTTCAACTATTAGAGCAAAGTCGTTTTGCGGTAGAGCGTATAACGCGTGAGCTCAGGAATTCCGTCCCTAATAGTGCAAGAGTTACGAATGGTAACCAGTGTCTGGAGTTCGTTCCTGTTAAAGCTGCCGGTACCTATTACGATGCGCCTTTTTCTTCGTCTTCTTCGGCATCGCTGGATTTTGTATCGCTATCGACCGGATGGGATGAGATTGTTGATGACGAGACGTCGACAGCTTCTTTAGTATACCCGCTGTATGACCGTTTGTTTATTTATGCCACCCAGGCTATTTATATTTACCAGGATGAATCCTCCTTTCCCAGACGCTGGGCAAAAGTTGAAGACGACACCACGCGTGAGAGCGCCTTAACCGATTTGGAGCTTGAGCCGGACAGTTACTTTGCGCAGAAATCTCCCCTTCGTAGAATGTATGTGGGGAAGCCCCCGGTACGCTTTTGCGTGGAAGGAACGCAGTTAATACGCTACAGCAATTACGGCTGGGAAAACCCTCCCGATGGGGATGACGGGGTTGTGATTAGTGAACACTTGATGAATTCTTCGAGTGGCGCAATATCATTTAGAGTTATTAACGCGGAGTTAATGCGAAACAACGTTGTGCATATATTCTTAGAGTACCAATCGCCGAACGCGGAGCCGCTGTTCTTTAACCAAAAGATTCATATTCCCAATGCACCTTAACAGTTCAAAGTATCACCCTATAAAGAAACAGCAAGGCAGCACCTTAGTGGCCGCGATTTTCGTGATCGTGGTATTGGGCGCGCTGGTTGCTGGCCTGTCGAGCTTAGTAAGAACGACTTCGGAAAGTGTGGTGGTTGAAGTTTTAGGCGCGCGCAGCTTTATGGCTGCACAGTCAGGTTTAGAACGCGGAATGGTTAAACTATATTCTCCGAATCAAAATCCTGTAGAAATCTGCAGGAATTTTTCTCTTGATAATGAAAGTGGCAATGTTCTGGATTTAGATACTAACTGTAAGGCAACGGTGACTTGCCGAGAACCACACGAATATGAGCTAGAGTCAAAAGAAGTTGAGGTTCATCTTAGGCTAGAGTCGGTTGGCTCATGCACTGGCGGCAAAGAAGAAACCTCGCGGAAACTCGCAATTGAAACACGTGTAAGGGTGGAGAACTGATGAGCATATTGAAGGGATTTCAGTTCGTCTTAACCATTGTAGTCGCTTTTGCGTCGCTTCCCGCTATGGCCGCCAATTACAATCTGCCCAATAATAATCTTCCCGGGTGTTCTAAATCTGGTAATACCTATACGTGTCCTAACGGGTTAAACCTGAACTTCCGCGACCGAATCCAAATTTCCGGCAATAATTCGGTTGTGATTAATGTGAATGGAAATTTTAATCTCGGCTCTGAAATGCGCATTAACGAGAATGGCAGCGCTCAGCAGTTAACAATTACTACCACAGGCTCATATAACGGCGGCTTCCGAAGCGTTATTAACGCGAATATTAGCAGCCAGCAAAACATCACCCTGGCCAATGAGAATATCTTTTCCGGTTCTTTAGTTGCGGCAAACGATGTCTCCGTCGGTTTTCGAACAAATATTGATGGTTCTATCCGGTCGACCAATGGCAGCGTTATTTTACAGGGTGAAAACAGTATTACGGGTAATGTCGATGCCCGAGATAATGTCATTGTGCGCTTCTTAACGGAGGTCAATGGCAACCTTAACGCGACAAACGGCAACGTTATTCTGGAAGGACAAAACGATGTTTCCGGTGTTATTTTCAGTGGCGGTGACACCATTTTACGTTTTCGTTCAGACGTTGAAGGGGCAATTACTAGTGACGGGCGAGTTGTTTTAGAAGGAGAGAACACCGTTAATGGTAATATTATTGCAGGCGACGACGTAACACTTAGATACGGCTCCGATGTAAATGGTGATATTGATGCAGATGGCAGCGTAACGCTGGATGGGGCGAATCTTGTTGATGGAAATATTAACGCTACTGACAGGGTCACCATTCCTAACTCAAGCACGGTAACAGGCTATGTGAATGCTCCGCAGATTATTGACGAAAGTAATGTTCAGGGTGAAACCTGTGACATCAACAATAACGAAGGGCCTTGCGGAAGTGAGCCTCCGGACCAGCCGTTAGATGGGCTTGGTTACTGGACTTTTGATCAACCCGAGTGGCGCGGGCAGTTTGGTGAGGTTCTGGATATTTCCGGCAACGGTCTGCACGGGCAAGCATTAAGAGGGGCTAATACTTCAGGGTTTAATCCGGCAATTGCAGGCAGCCCCGGCACCTGCCGTTATGGAAAATTTAATGGCGATAACGCAGTGCGTGTAGATAACGCTCAGTCAATTGCTAATGCTGAATCGGTAAGTGTTGCATTTTGGTTTAAAGGCAGTGCCACTGAGCAAAATCAGTCGGATCGTTACCAGAGTCTTTTAGTGATAGGTAACGGACCTACTGAAGGGGCTTCCGGACGTTTCGAAGTTTACCGGCAGGACACCCGCGATGGTGGCGGACTCTATTTTGAAATACGCCGCAATAACGGTCAAATTGTTAATGTCGAAGCAGGCAATACGCAACAAGGCCAGGCCAACTTGCTGGATGATAACTGGCATCATCTGGCGGCTTCTTATGACAGTAATGCACGACGTTTAACTCTTTATATTGACGGGCAACGGGCTGATCAAACCTCATTTAATGGGTCATCCAACTTGAACCCTGTTGTCCCCCGTTTGTATATTGGCGGACAAGGAACTGGGGAAAACAGCTTCTACGGTGAAATTGATGAGGTTTTTATTGATGACAAGGTTCTCACCGAAAGTGACGTGGCAACATTAAAAAGCATTACGCGACCTTGTAATGACCAGCGACCACTTTGTGAAGATGTCTGGCCTGTTGCTTTTGAAGTGCCGAATAACGTACCTAAACCTTTTGATTTACCGGATCGCTCCTACAATACGCAGCTTCCCGCGCAGTTGCAGCCAATTGATTACTTACGTACCGGAAATTTCAGTAACACCGGCTTTAATTACACCACCAATGGGCAAACCTCTCGTGTCTATATAGATGGTGATGTGACTATTCAATCCGGACGCCGTATTAACGTTGGCGGTAATGCCAATGAAATGATGCTGATTGTAACGGGCGATTTAACGTTAGAGCAGGATGTCCAGTTTAATGGGTACATATACGTTGCTGGTAATTTTCTTTTTGAGCGTAGTTTCTTCTTTTGGCAGACATCAGAAGTAACCGGCGGAGTGAGTGTTGGTGGGCGAAGCTTTGCCACAGGTAACTTCGGTTTTTTTGATCCCGAAGTGAATTATCAGGCGCCTGCAGAACCCATTGCCGGAGGTAACTTCTGTAGAGCGTCCGATACGGCGCCACCTGTGTCGCCAGTGCATCATTACCAGCTGTCTTATAACAGCCCGGCATTGACCTGCTCTGCTGCTGACATTGAGGTTACCGCCTGTGCCAACGCCAGCTGCTCGGAATTGTATGCGGGTAGCAGCACCATTCAGTTAAATTCTACAGCAGGAGGTTGGTCAACTAACCCTGTTTCGGCTTCTCCGGTGGGTAACACTAGCCTGGAACAGATTAATGCCGGCACTTATCCTCTCGCCATTGAAACAACAGGGACTTTACCGCAACCGCAGAATCCGATGCGTTGTTTAGTTAATGGGAACTTGTCGGAGAACTGCAATATTGAGTTTACCGATACCGGATTCATTTTCACTAGTGGTGATAACTTTGAGGATACTGATATTCCGTCACAGGTGTCAGCTGTGCCTTTTAATAATCTGCAATTGCGTGCAGTGGAAACGAACAGTCAGACATTGGCTTGTCAGGCTGTGACGCAGCCTTTGAACTCGGTATCTATGAGTATGAACTGTGTTGACCCTGACCAATGTTTGATGGGGGCGTCTGTTAATGAAACAGAGGTGACAGAAAATAGCACCAGTAATATCAATGTTAGCTTTACTGACGGAAAAGCGCCTCTGGAAATCAACTATAAAGACGCTGGTGCTATCAATTTAACAGCGGAAGCCACTTTACCGAATGGGAAGACGTTAAGGGGAACGTCGGAAGCTTTTGTATGGCGCCCCGCAAGTATTGATGTCGAAGCCAGTCAGGACACCTCAAGCAATTACGACGGAACTATTTTAGCAAAAGCTGGAGAAGTTTTTTCCGCACAGCTTATCGCGATTAATGATGAAGGTGACGTCACACCAAACTTCGGTAATGAAGCTGCTCCTGAAACATTACAGCTTATGGCTCAGACTGAGGCGGTTGAATCTTATAACGGTGAAATAACGAATGCTGATGGATTTACTAAGGATGGAGCCAGTGTCTTTACAAACTCGGGGCTTACCTACACTGAAGTCGGCTCAACTCGGGTAACTGCATATATAAGAAGCCAGAATTATTTGCCTGGCTACCACGCGTCTCCAATTATGTTGACAACGGAGAGTGAAGTAGGAAGGTTTATCCCTTACGAATTTCAAATGGAAACCTTCGGTGGTTTCAGCGGTGTCTGTAACAGGAATAATGAAAGCCAGGGCGACGAATTTTATTATATAGGGGAGGCGCAGCTATTAGGAGCAAGCTTTACCTTAACAGCGGTTAATAAAAATGGTGAAACGACTAAGAATTACCCGACAGAAGTTGTCGAGGGTGAGTTGGAGTTCTATCCGTTTAATGAGGTAAATGGTAATCCTGAACCTTTGAACCCAAGCCAGCTTTTTGCAACAGACGTTGAACTTGAATGGGGGCAAGATGAAGAGAGTGCGGGAACGGCTTCGTTCAAGTCGCTTACCCCGTCAGTTACTTACCGTCGAAACGGTGCAGAAGAAGGCCCTTATGAAGACTATAAATTGGGAATTCAGTTTAATGATAGCGAAGGCGGCAATTATTATTCGATAATAACAGAGTCTAACCTTCCGGCGGCTGCCCAGGCACCAGCATTCAAACTGTATGATAGTGTAAAGTTACTTTACGGGCGCTTTGTTTTAGATAATATCTTCGGCGCCGAAGTTGATGACCTTCCGCTGTCTGGTCGAGCCCAGTTTTGGAACGGTGATAATTTCGTCAAAAATACTAATGATAACTGCTTTACTGTCTCAGTATCCAAACTCGACGTCCTATCGGCTATCGATCCTACAACGGAGCCGGTTACAAGCTTAGACATTGAATCTATTGAGCCGACAGATACGCCGGACTCGGTCAGTTTGGCTGAAGGTGCATTGCAGGAAGAATATAGTCCAATGGAAGACTTGTTGCGCTGGCGAGCTTATGGTTCTGCAGCCGAATTTACTTTCGAGCTGACTGTTCCTTCATTTTTGCAATACGATTGGGACGGCGACAGTAACTACCAGGATAACCCCACAGCCGAAGGTACATTCGGTATTTACAGGGGCCGCGACAGGCAAATTTACTGGCAGGAAGTGGGTTGGTAGAACGAATTATAACGATTAATCGACAATTCGATGACAATGCCTCTTGCTCTTTTGTTAACAAGCAAATAGCATAAAGCAGAGTTTAAACGAAAAATGCGGACGTTGACGAACGTTCATAATTATTACAATAACGATAGTGCGACTACAGCTTTGGCTTTTACGCCGCTTTGTTATTTTTTCAAGCTTGGAATGGAAACATGATGCGATTGGCTCGACTGGCCCTGGTAATGGCCTCTACATTGACATTCGCCTCGACGGCTCTTGCTCAGCAGGAGATGACTGTCGAAGAAATTGCTAACCAAATTTCGACTCTAGAGAGCGATTTTGAAAACTTTTCTGGCACCGTAAACACGCTTCAGCAAGAAGAGCGGGACCTGCGGGAAAAGCTACAAAACTTGCGTGAGCGCAATAGCGAACTGGAAACGAAACGCGAATCAGCACTGGCGGAAATGAATGACCGCTACCAACGTTTGGTGGAAGACCCAACAATTGATATTGCTGGCGCTCAAGAAGCGTACAAGCAAGCCGTTATGGCTCACCAACAGAATAAAGCAGACATTAAGCAGCAAGTGAGCTTGGTTAATGAGAAGGCGCGCGAAGTAGAAGAAGCGCGGGTGAGCAAACACAGCCTGATTAATGAAATTGAGACGCTAAAAGAGCAACGTAATTTAGCTCGTGTCGATCGCTTAGAAAATGAATTTAATCGTACTGGCGAACTCGAAGTGAGTCAGTCAATTAGCTGTGACCGCCAGGAAACACTGGGACAGTGTGAAAATCGTGGCAAACTCATGGCTAAACAAAAAGCGTCTAAGCAGTACCTTAATACCATTTTAGATGGTTTAAGTGAGGCTTCACTCGCTCGTGAAAATATTGAAAAAGCCAGCCCGAATGTGCAAATTCTGGGCTCTAAAACAATCAGTAACGGTTTTAGTGGCGCGGGTAACTATGGGGTTAAATTGGCGGTTGAGCTGCGTGGACAGTTACCTCAAAGCCAGGCTTGTACGTTATTGAACGTTGACATGCGCTATTGCGCGTCGGAGCAACGGCCGGGGGAGCTGCAAGCGGGTGATGAGGAAACGGTTGATAGCTCCGTCATGCACCCGTTAACCATACGCTCTAACGTGTATGACGATGAAGTTGTTATCGATGGTGTTAGCTATGGTTCTACCCCGCTGGAAGTTATGCTGCCGGGTGGTGAACATCAGATTGAAATTCTTAAGTATGGTTACTCTGCCTATGCGGAGAAAATCTTACTGAAAGACGCTACCGCTATTCGGGCTGAATTAGAGAAGTCTGATTATTCCTTTACTCGTGGCGAAAAAATTCAGGATATTCTGTATCGTGATGTTCGTGGCCCTGAACTGGTTGTCGTTCCTGCGGGTAAATTTAAGATGGGTGACCTGGTCGGCAATGGTTTACCAAATGAACGTCCGGCAGAGACGCGTGAAATTCCAACTGCCCTGGGCATCTCTGATACCGAAATTACGGTTGAGCAATTTGGGAACTTTGTCGAAGACACGGCTTATGTCACCGAGGCTGAAAAAAGTGGTACTTGCGCAAGTCTGAGCGATGGGCGTCCGCAGTTTAATGAAAAACTCAGCTGGAAAAACCCTGGGTTTAAACAGTCTGAGAGTTCTCCGGTTGTTTGCGTAAGTTATAACGACGCACAAGCTTATGCTGAGTGGTTAACTCAAAAGAGTGGCTTTAAATACAGCATTCCCACTGAAGCGGAATGGGAATACGCTGCCCGCGCCGGGTCGGAAACCGATTTCTGGTGGGGAAATGATGTTGGTTATGGCAAAGCAAACTGCCGTAACTGTGGAACAGATTGGTCAAATACACGTCCAGCTCCGGTAGCTAGTTTTCATCGTAACCCCTGGGGATTATACGATACTGTCGGTAATGTCTGGGAGTGGGCTGAAACCGATGAGGGTGTTGTAGTTAAGGGCGGAGCCTGGAACTTTACACCAAGTTTGGCTCGAGTTTCGACTAGAATGGAACTTCCGTCAGATTTTAACTCCAACTACATTGGATTCCGTGTTGTAAGAGCTCAGTAAGTACTTGCTGCGCTCTTTGCTGTCACTCTGTTAGCTTATAAGTAGGGATATACCGCTTCATGTTTAAAAAAATTCGCGGCCTTTTTTCAAACGACCTTTCTATTGACCTGGGAACAGCGAATACGCTTATCTATGTCAAAGATGAGGGGATCGTTCTGAACGAGCCGTCCGTTGTTGCCATTCGTCAGGAACGCTCAGGCGGGCCAAAATCTATCGCCGCCGTTGGTGCAGCAGCAAAACAAATGCTGGGTCGTACACCAGGAAACATTCGTGCCATTCGTCCTATGAAAGACGGTGTTATCGCAGACTTCTATGTGTGCGAGAAAATGCTCCAGTTTTTCATCAAACAAGTGCACGACAGCCACTATTTCCGGCCTAGCCCTCGTGTTCTGGTATGTGTTCCATGCGGATCAACTCAAGTAGAACGCCGTGCTATTCGCGAATCTGCATTGGGTGCAGGTGCACGCGAGGTTTACTTAATTGATGAACCAATGGCCGCTGCTATCGGTGCTGGTTTGCCAGTGTCTGAAGCTACGGGTTCGATGGTGGTTGATATTGGTGGTGGTACAACGGAAGTCGCCATTATTTCATTAAATGGTGTGGTTTATTCATCATCGGTTCGTATTGGTGGTGATAAATTTGACGAAGCCATTATTAACTATGTTCGTCGTAACTTTGGTGCACTTATTGGTGACGCAACTGCTGAACGTATTAAGCACGAAATTGGTTCTGCATTCCCGGGCGAAGAACTGAAAGAAATTGAAGTTCGTGGACGTAATCTTGCTGAAGGTGTTCCGCGTTCATTTACTCTTAACAGTAATGAAATTCTGGAAGCTTTGCAGGAACCTTTAATGGGTATTGTCAGTGCCGTTATGGTTGCGTTGGAGCAGTCTCCACCAGAGCTTGCATCGGACATATCCGAGCGCGGCATGGTGTTAACTGGTGGTGGTGCGTTACTGAAAGACATCGACCGTTTGCTTCTGGAAGAAACAGGCATTCCGGTCATTATTGCTGATGATCCGCTAACTTGTGTCGCTCGAGGCGGCGGTAAAGCTCTGGAAATGATTGATATGCATGGTGGTGATTTATTCAGTTATGAGTAATTCATGAAGACGCTGTTTGCTCGCGGTCCATCGTTACTCTCCAGGCTAGTGCTCGCACTAGCCTGTTCGTTTCTGCTGATCTTTATTGACCACCGGCTTCAGGCAATGAAGCCGGTTCGGTTATTTTTGAATTCCCTGGTTGCCCCGGTTCAATATTTGGCTATTTTGCCAGAACAGCTGCTGGATGGTGTCTCCGAATCATTAAAAACCACGTCGCAGTTAAGCAATGAAAATAAGCGGTTAAAGCAGGCTATTCTGGAATTACAGGGTGAGCAACAGCAGCTTCGCTTTCTTCAGAACGAGAATAAACGGCTACGTGAACTTCTCGGTTCAGACGCCCGCGATTCAGTCCGGCGTATGGTTGCTGAGGTCATCGCTGTTGCCTCTGAACCGTTTTCACAGCAGTTGGTCATTAATAAAGGCACACTTAGCGGAGTCTACGAAGGCCAGCCCGTACTCGACAGTCATGGCATTATTGGACAAGTGCAGGATGTAGGCGGTAATACCGCGCGCGTACTGCTACTCTCTGATCAGAGTCATGCGATATCATTGCGCTCTGAGCGCAATGATATTCGTGTACTGGCGCAGGGAACCGGCGATATAGGACGGCTGGAGTTGATGTTTATCCCCCACAGCACTGAGCTAAAAGAAGGGGATCTTCTAATGTCTTCGGGGTTAGGAGGCATATTTCCTGAAGGTTATCCGGTGGCAACAATTCGACAGATTGTCAGAGATGAGTCTCTGCCTTTTGCTAAAGTGATAGCGGATCCGGTCAGTGCGCTTGACCGCGTGCGTAATGTTTTATTGTTGTGGCCAAGCGACGGTGAACAGCAACCTATTTTTGATGAGGACGAGGAATGATAGTGATTAAACCCGGCTTCATTACGTTGTTGATTACCTATGTCATTGCGCTGACTCTTATGGTCATGCCAATGCCTGCCGCGTTCGATACCTTTCGGCCTGACTGGCCAACTTTGGTTATGCTCTACTGGATAATAGCCTTGCCGCACCGGGTAAACATGGGAACCGCTTTGGTGCTCGGTGTGCTGAGCGATATATTGCTGGGTTCTATTGTCGGTGTTCATGCTTTAGGTATGGTCGTTGTTACTTATTTTGCGGCGCGTCATTTTCAGCGTATTCGCAATTTTGCTTTAATACAGCAAGCACTGGTTATTGCCGTGCTGATTTTTATTAAGCGCTTTGTTGTGTTTGAAGCCAATGTGTTTTTGCACGACGCTGAATTTACTTTCTCTTACTTCTGGCCAGTGCTCACCTCAGCTGTTTTCTGGTTGTGGGTGTTTCCGTTACTGCGAAAAGTTCGTCGTCAATTCGGAGTGGTTTAATGCGCCTGCTGCTCGCTTCTTCTTCTCCCCGTCGGCGAGAGCTGCTGACGCTTTTGCATCGCCCCTTTGATTGCGAAGTTCCGGAAATTGAGGAGCTACGAGGGGCTCATGAGAATGCCGATGACTATGTGACTCGTCTGGCTGAAGAGAAAGCCCAGGCTGTGGCACAACGCCAACAAGCTCCCTGCTTGGTGATTGGTTCTGATACCCTGATAAGCTTTCAGGGACAAGTGCTGGAAAAACCAGAGAGTTATGAACATTTCAGTCAAATGATGAAGCAACTTTCCGGTCAGACACATCAGGTTCTGACATCAGTTAGTGTTTGCTACTGGAATGGCCACAGCGTGGTTGCCAGCGAAACAGCTTTAGTAACAACGCAGGTGGAGTTTGCCGCCCTGAGCCAGGAAGAAATAGACGCCTACTGGGAAACCGGTGAACCTCATGATAAAGCGGCTGGCTACGGTATTCAGGGCTATGGCGGGAAATTTGTAAAACGTATTGAAGGTAGCTACTTTGCTGTTGTTGGCTTACCTTTATATGAAACTGAACAGTTGTTGCGGATGTTTGAAATGACAGGTGAAGTCGATGAGCGTTGAAGTCCTAATGAATGTGACCCCCACAGAGACTCGTGTAGTGCTTGTTGAAAATGGCATCCTGCAGGAAGTCCACATTGAACGTCAGGCAAAGCGCGGCTTAGTTGGCAACATTTACATGGGTAAGGTATCGCGGGTGTTGCCGGGAATGCAGGCGGCGTTTATTGATATTGGTCTCGACAAGGCGGCTTTTTTGCATGCCTCGGATATTGTCGTTCAGGTGGATGGTGATGATTTACCTCGACCTGACGAAAAGCCACAACAAAGCATTACCGAATTGGTGCATCAGGGACAGCATATTATGGTGCAGGTGGTTAAGGACCCTCTGGGAACCAAAGGAGCGCGTTTAACCACTGACATCACCCTACCGTCGCGGTACCTGGTCTTTATGCCTAAGAGCGACCATGTAGGCGTCTCTCAGCGTATTGAAGAAGGCGAGGAGCGCGAACGTTTGCGGCAGTTGGCAGAAGAAGTCAGTAAAAGCGACGGAAAATTCATTGTTCGCACAGCGGCAGAAGGTGCTTCAGATCAGTCGCTGCGGGGCGATGCTGACTTTCTTTTCCGGCTGTGGGAGAAAATAAAAGCGCGGAAAAAATCTCAACGCAAAGTGGGCATGTTGTACGAAGACTTGAATCTTTCCTGTCGTGTACTGCGCGACTTTGTTGGCGAAGAAATAGAACGTATTCGGGTTGATTCCAAAGTCACCTTCGACACGCTCAAAGTATTTACTCAGGACTTTATTCCCGAACTAACCAAAGTCCTTGAGTATTACACCGGTGACCGGCCTATTTTTGACTTATTTGATGTCGAAAATGAAATGCAGCGCGCGCTCGACCGTCGGGTTGACTTGAAATCCGGTGGCTCTCTGATTATTGACCAAACCGAAGCGATGACCACGGTCGATATCAACACAGGTGCGTTTGTTGGTCACCGTAATCTGGAAGAAACCATATTTAATACCAATATCGAAGCCACGCAGTCGATAGCCCGTCAATTGCGGTTACGGAATCTTGGCGGCATTATCATTATCGACTTTATTGATATGCAGGACGAGGAGCATAAGCGACGGGTATTGCATAGCCTTGAACAGGCGTTAGGTAAAGACCGCGCAAAAACAACCATCAATGGTTTTACCTCGCTTGGGTTAGTGGAAATGACCCGGAAGCGGACCAGAGAAAGCCTGGAGCATGTTTTGTGCTCAGAATGCCCGGTTTGTCTTGGGCGCGGGAGCATGAAGACGGTTGAAACCGTCTGCTATGAAATTATGCGTGAAATTGTCCGGGTTCATAAAGCTTATGAAGCCGATAAGTTCGTTGTTTATGCCTCTGCACAGGTAAGTGAAGCCTTACTTAACGAAGAATCTCATGCGCTGGCTGAACTTGAGCTGTTTGTTTCGCGTCAAATAAAAATACAAACCGAACCTCTGTATAATCAGGAACAATTCGACGTAGTAATGATGTAAGGCGCATGCGGACACTGTCGTGGATTTTGAACAAACTCTGGCTAACGCTGGCTATTGTGCTGGTGCTGGTTGCTGTCGGCCTGAGTTTATTGCGTTACAGCCTGCCATACCTGCCCGATTTGACCGAACCACTTGAAGAGCAACTGGAAGCCCGTTTCCAGCAACCCGTTAGCATTAGCGACTTATCTATGGCCTGGACCCGGGAAGGGCCTTCCATTGTTCTGGATAATCTCGTTTTGCTGGAACGCGAGCAGTCGCCTGTGCAGGTTCGTGTTGGCAAGGTTCATGTGGTACTCGACTTCTGGAAGACTTTACTGGATCAACAGCTCATTGCGCAGCAGTTTATTCTTAATGACGCCCGCATAGCAGTAGATATACGTAAATTCTCGGCCGCTAACGAAGCTGAGAAATTAGATTTAGATTACGTTAACCGCTTATTCCTGCAGCAATTAGAGAAGTTTTCACTGAATAATGGTGAGTTGTTACTGACAAACTTGCGGGGCGTAACACGAGAAATTGATATTGACCGGCTGTCCTGGACTAATGAAGGCAAGAAGCACCAGGGGATTGGTCAATTCCGGATGGAAGACTTTGCGACTAATAGCCTCGATTTTATTATTGATTTGCGCGGTGATCGCTGGTCGGAATTTAATGGTCAGTTTTACGTCAATTCGCAGAACGTTGATATCAGCCCCTGGCTTGAAGAGCAACTGGGCGACATTGACGTACAAGCTTCAAACGTAAACTTTACCGGTTGGCTGGATGTTCGTAATGGTCAACTATTTGAAGGGCTAGTTAAGTTAAGAGACAACCGTATTACCTGGTTGGACAATAATTCTGAAGAACTCAACTGGTTGCAATTACCCGAGGGTGAAATTGTGCTGCGGCCGGAAGAAAATGGCTGGCTACTCAACAGTTTGCCAATGACAGTAAATACCTCAGTAGGTCATCTTGAATTACCGCGTATAGCCTGGCAGCAACTGGATGAGATCCACGATATCAGTGTAGATAATATCGCAATTGATGAGGTTACCGGATTACTACCTCTGCTGCCTTTTAAGATATCGGCGGAATCGGTCATGAGCCTGGGCTTAAAGGGTAAAGCCAGTGTGCGCTATCGTCTGCACCCTGTCTCTGGCCAGCAATGGTCTATAAAAAGCCACAGCCTGTCGGCAGACGGGAATGAGCGTTGGCCTGGCTTTAATGGCCTGGATGTCAGTATAAGCAGCTTATCGAATCACGGTTTGTGGCAAGTAGAAGGTGATAACGTTAGTCTCACGGGGAACAGCCTTTCCGGTAAGCAAGCGTGGGATATTGATACTTTTAATTTGTCCGGCTCCTGGTTGTTACAAGCTGATGGCTGGCGGGTAAATTTAGAGCAGCTCCAACTTCGGCGAGACGACTTTCAGCTTACCGGTAGTGGCGGTCTGTCCGGCGACAGCGAGACAACGCCACAAATTGACTTATTGCTTTCTACCGCACAGGGCTTTTCTGTCGACACCGCCCGCAAGTTGCTGCCATCAATTATGGGGCAGGGAGTAAAAGACTATCTTTCCGCAGCCTTAGTATCCGGTCGGGCTCGTGGCATGGAATTACTGTGGCGCGGTCCCGTCACTCAGTTTCCGGGTGCGGACAATCAAGGCGTCTTCAATGCGCGGGTGGAGTTCGATGATTTAACCTACCGGTTTCAGCCAGACTGGCTTCCGTTAGCCGATGCTCCGGTAAAGCTCGATTTTTATAACAGGAGCTTATTCATGTCGGCGGATGCTGGGCATATAGAAGATGTGCAGGTAACCCGGGTTGACGCGCAAATTAAGGATTTAGCAGATGCTTCGCAGGGCTTGCAGGTTCAGGCTAGTGTTAGTGCAAAGGGGGAATCGCTGTTACCTGTGTTTGAACAGTCGCCGCTGGACAGCGTAACCGAGACGCTCACTCAAATTAACCCTGGCGGAGAGGTTTCTGGTTCTTTCCAGCTGGATATACCGTTAAACAGCTCGCGAGATGTTGATGTTGCTGTTGAGGCTCCGTTAGCCGGTCTTTCTCTTAACATTGACGCCATACAACAAGATTTTACGGTTTCTGAAGGTCTTCTGAAAATTGACAACAGCAAGGTAAGTACCGAAGGGCTGCGCCTTAACTGGTACGGTATGCCTATACCAACTAAAGTATCCGGAGAGCTAAACGGGGCGGATTACTTACTGAATGTGAATACAACTCTGGACTGGCAAAGCGAACCTTTATTTAAGCAATTGCCTTATCCACAGTGGAAACCGTTTTTCTACGGAGCGGTAAACGGTGAAGCTAATCTTCAGTTAACTTTTAACGCCGACACTGTTGGCGTCGCGTTAGAGTCGCGGTTTGATTTGACCGGTCTTGAAACATCGCTGCCAGTGCCGTTGCAAAAAGATTTTGGAGATAACTGGCAACTGTCGGTTCAGCTCAATGGGACTGGAGAAGAGCTGCGTTTACGGGCTAATATCGACCAGCGCCTTTACTGGGATAGCCGCTGGAAGCCGGGCAGCGGAGGTTGGCAAAAGGCAAGACTGGATATTGGAGAGGTCAGCTCTGCGAACGAACTGGTTAATGGCTTTGCGGTAAACGCGCAGTTACCGCATGCCGATATCGGGCAGTGGTACTCATTACTTTATGCGCTGGCCGGAGATTCAAATGTTGATACTGAAGGTGATAGTGGCGAAGGGTGGCTGCCCGATTCCATTCGCATTGAGACGCCTCAGTTACAGTGGGGACAGCAGAAATTTGCTCAGGCAGATATTCAGGTGTGGCCGGATGATTTAGGCTGGCAAGTGCGGGTAGATGCTGAGAATGCAGTGCTGAACGTGATTATTCCGGAGAAATTTGTACAGCAGGGCATAAAAGTTAGAGCCGATTATCTGGCGTTAAGCAGCAAGGTTGAACTGCCGGAAACCACTGAGAAGACCGACTGGAGCTGGCTTGAAAAAGTACCGGCAATTAACTTTCTCTGTCGCAGTTGTCGTATTGACGAGCATGAGTTAGGCGAAGTTGAATTGGTGCTAGCTCCGCTTGAGGATGGCTTCAGTATAGAAAAGATGGCTCTTAAAAAAGGAAGTGATGAGCTCGCCTTAACGGGGTACTGGCGGTATAAAGATGAACAGGCTCGAAGTGCGCTGTCCGGACGGCTGGAGGCAGGAGATCTTGGTGACTTATTACGTGACTATGGTCTGGAAACGGCGGTAAGAGATAGTGCTGCCGTTATTGATTTTAACTTAAGCTGGCGCGATCATTTGTATCAACCAGACTGGAGTTCGTTGAACGGAGAGGTAGTCTGGGATTTAGAAAAAGGCTATCTGGCCGAAGTGAGTGACGGCGGCGCGCGTATTTTTTCATTATTGAGCCTGGACAGTATTCTCCGAAAGCTGACTTTAGATTTTCGTGATATTTTTTCCCAAGGAATGTTTTTTACTGATTTAACCGGCAGTGTTCAGATTGAAAATGGTGTCGCGCGCACCAAAGATGCAAGATTACTGGGATCCGCAGGGGATATGGATATTCGTGGCTGGACCGATATGCAAACCGGTGAGCTAAATTATAATTTGACCTATGCGCCAAAAGTTACCTCCAGTCTTCCAATTATTCTTGCCTGGATGGTGAATCCTCCCAGCGGCTTGGCTGCGCTGTTCATCGACAAAGTACTGCACGATGCGAAAGTGATTTCGCGTCTGCGTTATCAGGTCACCGGTACTATTGAGGAACCGGTGGTTGAAGAAATAGAACGTGACAGCCGCCCGGTTGATTTGCCAGAATTGGAAGAGAACTCAACCGATTCAGAGGCAGACGATGACACAAGTGCAACTGACGGCGCTGCAAATGAGCAGTCGTCCGGATCCGCAAGATAATTTAGCCATTGTTGCTAAACTGCTGGAACAACTCCCTGCCGCACGTCCGCAACTGGTAGTATTGCCTGAAGCCTTTAGCTGCTTCGGAGCAGGTGACCGCGCTCAGTTGGCAATGGCTGAAACCTACAAGGATGGCGAGGTGCAGAAACGACTGGCCGCCTTAGCAAAAAAGCATGGGGTCTATCTGGTTGGCGGCACCCTGCCAGTAGAGGCCGGTGAGCGATTTTCCGCCGCATCTATTCTTTTCGGGCCCGATGGCGCCATTCTCAATCGCTATGACAAAATTCATTTGTTTGATGTTGATGTGGCTGATAATACTAAGGAATACCGCGAGTCAAAGTGGACTCAGCCGGGCAGTAAAGTGGTAACCACAGAAACGGACTTTGGTGTGGTTGGCATGGCAGTGTGTTATGATCTGCGCTTTCCAGAGTTATTCAGAGCATTGCGTCAGGCTGGCTCCCAAATCATTGTTTTACCCTCTGCTTTTACTCAGGTTACCGGAAAAGCTCACTGGCATGCGCTGGTTCGCGCCCGCGCCATTGAGCAACAGGTTTTTATCGTGGCGCCGGGCCAGGTAGGGGAACATGCAAATGGTCGTGAAACGTTCGGCCATTCAATTATTGTCAGCCCCTGGGGTGAAATACTGGCAGAACAGGAACTGGATGAAGGTGTTGTTTCTGTCAGCGTTGATGTAGCGGATATTGAACCCATACGAAAACAAATGCCAGTGGCGCAACAAAATCAATTTGAGGTTGTACAAAAGACATGACACTAACTGACTACGAATTGTCGCAAGACGACATAAGCAAAGCTTTATCCACGCTATACAGCGGTGATATTGATTTTGCCGATATCTATTTACAACACAGTGTCAACGAGTCGTGGGTGCTGGAAGATGGCATCATTAAAGACGGCGCGTTTCATATTGAAACGGGTATGGGTGTGCGCGCCGTACAGGGTGAAAAAACGGGCTTTGCTTATGCCGATGAAATTACGTTAAAAGCGTTGCAGCGTACCAGCGAGGCGGCTCGCGGTATAGCTCGTCAGGGGCAAAGTAAAAAAGTCGAGGCGTTGAAGTCGGTGCAGGCTAAGTCGCGCTATGAAGCGCTTAATCCGCTGGATACTTTATCTGAAGACGAAAAAATTGAATTGCTGAAGAAAGTCGATGCGCACGCACGGGCGCAGGACTCACGTGTAAGCCAGGTGGTGGTGAGTTTGAGCGGCAGTTATGACGAAGTTTTAGTCGCCGCGACAGACGGCACTTTGGCTACCGATAAACGCCCCCTAATTCGTCTGAACTGTTCTGTTATTACCGAGCAAAACGGTCGCCGCGAGCGCGGCAGTGCCGGTGGTGGAGCTCGTGTAGGATATGAGTTTTTCCTTGATGAAGACTCTGGTAATGCCCGCTGGCAGCGTTTTGCAGAAGAAGCCGTACGTCAGGGGCTCGTGAATTTAGAAGCAAAACCTGCACCTGCAGGCAATATGCCTGTGGTACTGGGCTCCGGTTGGCCGGGTGTGCTGCTGCACGAGGCGGTCGGACACGGCCTGGAGGGCGACTTTAACCGTAAAGGCTCGTCTGCCTATTCCGGTAAAATTGGCGAGCAAGTGGCGTCACCGCTTTGTACTATTGTCGATGACGGTACGCTGAGTGATCGTCGTGGTTCAATGAGTATTGATGACGAAGGCACACCCAGTGGCTACAACGTGTTGATAGAAAACGGCATATTGCGTGGTTACATGCAGGATAAAATGAATGCGCGTTTAATGGGTCAGGCAACGACCGGAAACGGCCGCCGTGAAAGTTTCGCTCACTTACCTATGCCGCGAATGACCAATACGTATATGCTCGCCGGAGAAAGTAGTCCGGAAGACATCATTGGCAGCGTGAAAAAGGGTATTTACGCACCGCAATTTGCTGGCGGTCAGGTCGATATTACTTCCGGACAGTTTGTGTTCTCAGCATCTGAAGCTTATTTAATTGAAGACGGTAAAATTACCACACCGATAAAGGGTGCGACACTTATTGGTAACGGACCAGAAGCTATGGCCCAGGTGTCTATGGTGGGTAATGACCTGTCGCTGGACGAAGGTGTGGGTGTGTGCGGTAAAGACGGGCAGAGTTTACCCGTAGGCGTTGGGCAACCGACGCTAAAATTAGATTCAATGACGGTTGGCGGTACCGAATAAGCGAGTTGCCCGGTATTAACCGAGCAGCTCACGTAAATAAACAAACAGCTGACGGGCAGCAACCGGTGGTTTTTGTTCGGTCTGCTGTTTTTCGGCAAGACGAATAAGCTGACGCAATTTTTGGCGATCAGCCTGAGGATGCTCTTCAATGAATTCTTGCAGAGCGTCGTCGCCTTCATGCAGCAGTTTATCGCGAGTTGTTTCAATCTCGTGGAAAATGGATGTTTGCTGCTGATGTGCATTTTTTAAGTTATTCAAGGCTTGCTCGATAGGCGCGATATCACGTAAGCGCATGAGCTTGCCAATAAATTGAAGCTGACGTCGGTAGCCTTCGTGCTTGTTACGAATTTTACGGGCAAGTAAAACGGCATCGCGCAGCTCATCATCCAGTGGCATTTTTGCTAACTGGCTGTCGGTCAAATTGACAAGTTGAGTCCCGAGCTCCTGGCGTTCAGCCATTTCGCGTTTTTTTTGGGACTTGCTGACGAAGTCGTCAGGTTGTTCAGGATTTTCGGCTGGGCGTTTCGGCATAAGTTCGATTCATTAGCGCTACAAAGCCGTCAGTTTAGCAGTGAGGAGAGTTTTTTGATAGTACAACTGAGTGACTTACAGGTTCAAATGAAGCAGGTAGAGAGTGCTGTTAAAGAAGCACTGCGACTGGCTGAAGCAAAAGGCGTCAGTTCTGCTGAATGCTCAATCAGTCACAGCTCCGGTATTTCGGTGGGAACTCGCCTGGGCGAAGTCGAAACCGTAGAGTTTAATCAGGACGGAGCGCTGGGCATCAGTGTCTACCGTGGTAACCAGAAAGGTTCGGCGTCAACTACGGACTTGTCGGAACAGGCCATTAGCGCTGCGGTTGATAAGGCTTGTGACATTGCCCGATTCACCTCTCCGGACCCATACAATGGTTTGGCTCCGGCAGAGTTAATGGCGACCGATGTACCAGATTTAGACTTGTGCCATCCGGGTGACCAGAGCGCAGAGTATGCCATAAAGCAGGCACTGGCCTGCGAGAAACACGCGTTGAATCTGGACGAGCGCATTGTTAACTCTGACGGCGCGCATTACGGCAGCCACACAGGCTTTCGCGTTTATGGTAATAGTCATGGTTTTATCGGTGGTTACTTACAGTCGCGGCATAACCTCAGTTGCGTTTTAATAGCTAAAGAGGGCGACAAAATGCAGCGCGACATGAGCTACTCGGTCGCCCGCAAAATGCACGAATTAAAATCTGCCGAGAGTGTTGCCGAAGAAGCCGCCGCAGAAACCTTGTCGCGCTTAGGAGCGCGCAAAGTACCAACCGCTAAAGTACCGGTTATTTTCCGGGCTGACGTGGCAGGAAGTTTGTTTGGTCATATGGTCAGTGCAATAAGCGGTGGTAATTTGTATCGTAAGTCCAGTTTCCTGCTCGATCATTTAGGCAAGCCGGTGCTGCCAGAATGGCTGAGCATTCAGGAAAAACCACATATTATCGGCGGCCTGGCGAGTTCACCTTTCGATGCAGAAGGTCTGGCAACAAAAGATAGAGAAATTATTACCGACGGCGTTTTGCAGACTTACCTGTTAACCAGCTATGCCGCACGTAAACTGGATATGCAGCCTACGGGTCACGCTGGTGGTATCCACAACTGGCGGGTGACACAGCAGGACAACTCGTTAGCGCAGTTGTGCAAAAAAATGGGGACAGGCTTGTTGGTAACCGAATTGATGGGGCAGGGCGTGAATATGGTTAATGGTGACTATTCGCGTGGTGCGGCCGGCTTCTGGGTTGAAAACGGTGAAATTCAGTATCCGGTAGAAGAAGTGACCATAGCCGGTAACTTAAAAGACATGCTGGCGAATATTGTTGCTATAGGTAATGACACCGATGAGCGCCATGCGCTACATACCGGCTCGGTGTTATTAGAGCAAATGAGTATTGCCGGCAATTAAAAAGACAGGGAATTAAGACAGTAACAAGGTTGCCGAGCCAAGGAAGGCAAAGATACCGACAACGTCAGTTACTGTGGTCAGAATGACTCCGCCAGCCAGTGCGGGGTCGATATTAAAGCGCTTCAGAACGAGCGGTATGGTAGCACCGGCTAAAGCGGCAGCGACTAAGTTCATCATCATGGCAAAGGCAATAATACCGCCAACCAGCCAGTCTTGTTTCCACAGCGCGACGACAGCCGCAATCAGTACCGACCAGATAATGCCGTTTAAGAAACCAATAGCCAATTCTTTACCGATAAGCCATCGGGAGTTACTGGTGCCTATGTGACCCAGTGCCATTCCTCGTATTACCAGAGTTAATGTCTGGCTACCGGCTATGCCACCCATACTGGGCACAATGGTATTTAAAATAGCCAATACCGCCATTTGTGCCAGTATGTCTTCAAATAATGAGCTGACCATAGCGGCCAGTAAGGCAGTAACCAGGTTTACCGCCAACCATACAGTACGGCGTCGGGTACTTTTTAATACCGGAGCGAAGGTATCTTCGTCATCTTCCAGACCGGCCATGCTCAACATGGAATGCTGGGCTTCTTCGCGGATAATATCGACCACGTCATCGATGGTTATACGACCCACCAACTGCTGCTCATTGTCTACTACTGGAGCGGATACCCAATCATGGCGCTCGAACAGTTTTGCGACTTCCGTTTCATCCATAGTCACGGGGATGGTGGTAATGTCGGTCGACATAATCTCGTCAATGCGATGGCTGGGGTCAATCGTTAACAACTGGGTTAAGGTAATTTCGCCAATGAGCTTCTCGTGACGATCGACTACGTAGAGTTTATCGGTGGCTTCGGGGAGTTCACCTTTAAGACGCAAATAACGCAGTACCACATCGATAGTGACGTCCGAGCGCAAGGTGATGGTATCGGTGTTCATGATACCACCGGCGCTGTCTTCGGCGTATGAGAGCGCGGTTTCCGCACGTTCCCGGTCGCTTTCGTCCATGGACTTCAGAACTTGCTGATAGACAGGTTCAGGTAAGCCACGCAAAACGTAGGCTAAGTCATCGGTGTCCATACCTTCGGTGGCCGCCGCAAGGTTCTCCGGCGCCATTTGACGAATAATGTCTTTCTGAACCTCTTCGTTCAGTTCTTCAAGAATTTCACCATGTTCTTCTACGTCAACCAGTTTCCAGACAATGGAACGGCTTTTGGGCGGCGAGGATTCCAACAGCAATGCCACATCGCATGCCGGCATATTATGCAGCATTCGGCGGGCAGCAACGAACATCCCATCGGACAGCGCGGAGTTAACCTCCTGAATGCGCTGCATGGCATATTCTTTGTCGGAAAGCTCTGCAATCATGCTTACTCGTCTTCCTCGAAGCGATCTTCAAACAAAGTACTCACGGCATCCAGTGCCGCTTGGGCGTCTTTTCCTTCGGCACAGACTTCAACAGTTTTTCCCTGTTGACTGGCCAGTAGCATCAGGCACATAACGCTGGCAGCATTAACGCATTGCTCACCTTGAGTGACTGTAATGTCTGACTCAAATTCCTGCGTTAACTGCGCTAACTTTGTTGCCGCGCGTGCATGCAAGCCTAGTTTATTGCGAATAATTAGCTTTCTGCAAACTTTATCCATGGGTTTTTAGTTCCCGGTGTCTTACCTGAACTTTTACAGCTTTCTGTTCAAAACGCTCGGCTAACTGCTGAGAAATATAAACCGAACGGTGCTGGCCACCGGTACAGCCGGTAGCTATTGTCAGGTAGCTGCGATTGCTGCGCTGGAAGTGCGGCAACCAGGTATCAAGAAAGTTTTCTAGCTGATAAATAAACTTAGTCACCAAAGGTTCCTGACGAAAGAAAATCTGAACGTCGGTATCCAGACCGGTAAGCAGCTTAAGCTCGGGTTGCCAGTGCGGATTAGGTAAAATGCGCGCATCAAAGACAAAGTCAGCGTCTTTGGGCAAACCATATTTAAAGCCAAAAGACTGAAACACAATAATCAGTTTTTTATCAGCCCGCCCCAGCACCCGCTCAGTGACCTGCTCACTTAATTGATGCAGAGATAAATCGCTGCTGTCGAGGCGCCAGGTTGCTCTCTCCATAATAGGTTCAAGCATTTTATGTTCGGCCTGAAGCGCTTCCAGCAGAGGCAGTTCTTTTTGCGATAACGGATGCAGGCGACGAGTCTCGCCAAAACGCTTTAGTAAGGTGTTGTCGTCAGAGTCAATAAACAGAATTTCCGGTTCAACGCCTTTTGGTAAAAAGCTCAGAGAGTCCAGTAGTTCTTCGGAGTGCTCCGGTAAGTTGCGGACATCAATGCTAATGGCTATTTTTTGATACTGTTCTATGACCGCATGCACCAGAGTTGGCAGCAGGCTTATTGGTAAATTATCAACGCAATAAAAGCCTAAGTCCTCCAGTACGCGCAGAGCAATTGTCTTACCTGAACCGGAACGACCACTAACAATGATCAGTTGCATGGCGACTGCTCACCTTCGCCCACAAATAATTGATATAACGCTTTATCAGAATCTGCGTGGCGCAGTGCGCGAGTACAGTCTTTGTCGTTCATTCTTCTGGCCACTGTGGCCAATGTTTGTAGATGGTTTTCGTGCTCTGATTCCGGAACCAGAAGCGCGAAGATAATATCGACAGGCTGGTTGTCAATAGAATCGAATTCGATAGGTTCGTCTAAGGTCAGTAATACCGCTACCGGATGATTCGCATTAGGTAAGCGGCCATGAGGAATTGCGATACCCAAGCCAATTCCCGTACTGCCTAAACGCTCACGGTTTAACAGGCTCTCAAAAATGTCATGACGGGTAATGCCAGACAGCTTAGGGGCTACGATTTGACTAATGGTTTCAAGTAGTCGCTTTTTACTTGCGCCCTCGACTGCACACTTGGTGCAGTCGGGGCTTAACAATTCACTCAGTTGCATGGATTAATGTTGTTTCATTTTCTCTTTGTGTTTAATCACCTGACGGTCCAGTTTATTAATTAAACCGTCGATGGCCGCGTACATATCTTCGTGTTTTGCATCGGCGAAAAGCTCACCGCCATTCACGTGCAGCGTAGCTTCCGCTTTTTGAATCGTTTTTTCAACATTTAGGATGACGTGAACATTAGTTATATGGTCAAAATGTCTTTCCAGCTTGGCAAATTTTGTGTCCACGTAGTCACGCAGAGCTTCGGTAATATCGATGTGATGACCGGTCAAATTAATTTGCATAACGTCTTCCTTCTGCAGTTAACAAAGTTACAAAAGACTTTTGCGTTGGCTCGATGATGGAATGTTTAACGATTCCCGATACTTCGCAATTGTCCTTCTTGCTACTTGGATACCTTGTTCGGCTATCAGTTCAGCAATCTTACTGTCACTTAACGGTTTACTGCGATTCTCAGCAGCGACCATCTTCTTAATTAAAGCACGTATTGCCGTGCTTGAACACTCGCCACCGCCTTCTGTACTGACATGACTTGAGAAAAAATATTTCAACTCAAATACGCCACTTGGACAGTGTAAGTATTTTTGCGTTGTTACGCGTGAAATCGTACTTTCATGCATATCCACGGCTTCAGCAACATCGTTCAGAACCATGGGCTTCATAGCTTCTTCACCATGCTCAAAAAAGCCCTGTTGGCGCTGTACTATGCAATTGGCAACTTTTAGCAAAGTGTCATTGCGACTTTCAAGGCTCTTTATGAACCAGCGAGCTTCCTGTGTATGGTTCTTTATGTACTGGCTGTCGGCTACTGACTTTGCTGCTTTACTCAAGGCCGCGTATTCTTCGTTCACTTTTAATTTAGGTACGCTGTCCGGGTTTAATTCGACCATCCAACGACCATTTTTTTTTGTAACAGCCACATCAGGAATAACATATTCAACCGGTTGCTGCGCAACTTGTTCGCCCGGGTGCGGGTGCAACTGTTGAATTAATCGCATAGTCTGGCGTAAATCGTCTTCCGATAGCTTCAGTTTACGCTGAATGGTGCGAAAATCGCGACTGCCTAGTAAATCCATATGCTCTGTAACCAGACATAGGGCAATATCTCTGTATTCTGTGTCTTCGCTCAGTTGGCGTAATTGAATGGCAAGGCACTCGCTGACGCTGCGTGCGCCGACACCAATGGGGTCGAAATGCTGAATGCGCTTAAGCACCATGCAGACTTCTTCTGCTTCAACTTCGGGCAGGCGCACGGCTTCAATAATTTCATTAACATCGACCATTAGATAGCCGTTGTCGTCTATGGCTTCAATAATGGCTTCAGCTATGGCGGTGTCTTCTTCCGAAAAATGAGAAAGTTGCATTTGCCAAAGCAGGTGATCCTGCAGAGATTCGCTGGTAGAGCCTTGATAGACTTCAAAGTCGCCGTCAAAAGATTTACCGGAAGAGGCTGCACCGTTAGTTGGCGTATGACTGGAGTAGGTGTCGTCCCAGCTACTGTCGACCGGTAGCTCGTCAGGCATTTCCTGCGTTTTTATAACGTCGGATGTTTCCCGCTGACTGTCGTCTCTTTCTTCAATATTGCGGTTTTCCGGCTGATCTGCGTCGTTATTCGTTTCACCTTCAACCTCGAGCAATGGGTTGCTGTCTAATGCATCCTGAATTTCTGACTGAAGATCGAGCGAGGAAAGCTGCAGCAGGCGGATAGCCTGTTGGAGTTGTGGCGTCATGGTCAGGTGCTGACCAATTTTTAGCTGCAGACTTTGCTTCATAATGACTATCCCGGTATCACGTTATAGGGTGAACTGCTCACCGAGGTAAACGTCTCTAACCTGTTGATTCGATAATATACTTTCTGCATCCCCGCTGGCAATAAGCTCGCCATGACTCACAATATAAGCATGTTCACAAACAGACAATGTTTCGCGAACATTGTGGTCGGTAATAAGTACACCAATACCACGTTGTTTCAAATGTTCAACAATCTTTTTAATATCAATAACCGAAATAGGGTCAACTCCGGCAAAAGGCTCATCCAGCAAAATAAACGTAGGTTCCGCTGCCAGGGCGCGGGCAATTTCAACCCGACGGCGCTCACCGCCTGAAAGACTCATGCCCTGACTATTCGCTATGTGGCCAATATGAAATTCTTCGAGCAAGGCATCAAGCTGCTCTTCACGCTCATTGGTTGAAAGTTCTTTACGAGTTTCCAGAATAGCCATTAGGTTATCGCGCACGGTTAATTTGCGAAATATGGAAGCTTCCTGCGGCAAATAGCCAATACCTCTGCGTGCCCGTTCATGCATTGGCAGTAAGGTAAGGTCATTGTCATCCAGCAGAATTTGGCCTTTATCGCTATTAACCAAACCAACAATCATATAGAAAGTTGTGGTTTTACCTGCACCGTTGGGGCCTAGTAAACCAATAACCTGCCCCTGACTAACTTCCAGGCTAACGTCTTTAACGACTTGTCGGTTTTTGTAGCTTTTGGCTAAATGTTTGACTCGTAAGGTTGCCATATTAAGGATTCTCGTTATTTTTTTCGTCGGTATCGGTTTTTGGTTTAGGCGTGAAAATAGTGATAACACGGCTGTCTTCTTCACCTGAACTGCTTGCCGTTACCGTTTGTTTATCCAAATCATAGGTAATCAAACTGCCGCTTGAGCTGCTACTACCTTGAGATATGCGAGCGTCTCCACTAAGTTCCAGTCGCTGTTCCGACTGAAAGTAGGTGATTTTCTTTGCTTCAGCGTTAATTTCATTGCCGTCGTCCAGCGTCTGGCTGTAAGTAGCAGGAGAGCCTTCTGCAATAAAAATGTCTGCTTGCTCAGCACTTTCACTGGCGGACGCTTCTAGTCGATCTGCACGGATTAATAAGGTGCCCTGACGAATAATAACGTTGTCCGTTAAAACCAGACGGTTATTTTTAATATCAAGCTCTTCTTTACTAGACTCAACTTCCATTGGCTTACTAAAGTCAGACTTACCCTGAGCCATAACTGCTGACGGCACTAAGGCAACCAGAATGAGTTTACTCAGCAGGCTGGAAAATCGTTTTAACATGTCTTTTTAGCTCCATTCGTTCAGCTTTGAGATCCGCCGTCATACCGTTCCCCCGAATTAATAGTCGTGGTCCGTGAATGCTTACCGGATATTCGGTGCTCATTGACTCATTTTTTAAATCAACAATCAGGTACTCGGTTAACACTTGCTCAATGTGAGTATCCGGCTCTAAAGCAAGGATTTCAACATCGTGCTCCAAAATCAGGGTTTGATCGTCATAGAAAGTTCCTTGCGCGGCACTGACTTCCCAAAGCTCTTCACCTTGCTCAGAAAATACCGTGTAAACCGGACCCTTAAGTTCAGTTAGACCAATTTGGTTATAGTGAGACATTTTCTCAGATTTTATCTTGTGAGCCAGTAAACCGTCACTTTCGAAAATACGCGTCTCCAGCCCAAAAGCGGTAAAATCGGGCTGCATAGTGCGTGTTGTAGCCGCGTTGTTACCATCAGCATCATCACTAAAAGGGCGCCAGACAAGCAATAGCCCGGCACCGAATAATAAAATTAGAATGACAGTAACGCGTCGACTCACACACTGGCTCCTGTAGCCAGGTGAAGTTGCCCTTGACTGAGCATGATTAAATCACAGATTTCCCGCACCGCACCATGTCCACCATGGCAGCGTGAAATATAATCGGCCTGTTGTTGTACCGATGCGTGAGCGTCCTGGACTGCAATCCCCAGGCCTGCGGCTTTAATTAAAGCTAAATCCGGGGTGTCGTCGCCAACATAAGCAACTTGTTCTGCGCTAAGGCCTAACTTTGTCAGAAGCTCATCGAAAGCAGCCGTTTTATCGTTTTGTCCCTGATAAATAAAGCCGACATCTAAGTGTTCCATGCGATGTTCAACAATGCGTGAGGTTCGTCCGGTAATTACTGCTGTTTCGACTCCTGATTTTTTCAGTGCTTTCATGCCGAAGCCATCCCGGGTGTGAAACGCTTTTAGTTCTTCACCATCGTTACCTAAATAAATGCGGCCGTCGGAGAACACTCCGTCCACGTCCAGCACCAGCAGCTTTATCTCGGAAAAGCGTTTAAACAGGCTTTTTTCAATGTCGCCGTACCAGGTGTTAATACATTCCATCAGAGCACTCCCGCCTGTAGTAAATCATGCATGTTCATTGCGCCACAAGGCTGTCCATCGTCGTTGGTAATTATCAGCCCATTTATTTTTCGGTCCTGCATGAGTTTTAATGCCTCAGCGGCCAGCATATCCTCGTTCGCAGTAATACAGGAGCGGGTCATAACTTCTGCTATCGGAGTCTTATGAACATCAATTCGGTTATCCAGAATGCGACGTAAGTCACCGTCTGTAAAAATGCCGGCAAGACGTTGGTTTTCATCAACTATCGCGGTCATACCCAGCCCTTTACGCGACATTTCCAGTAAGGCATCACTAATAATAGCGTCGGCAGGAATAACCGGGACACGCTCGCCAGTGTGCATCACGTCATGCAACCGTAATAGCAGGCGTTTACCCAGCGAACCGCCAGGGTGTGATAGCGCAAAGTCGTCGGCGGTGAAGCCGCGGGCATTGAGCAGGGCAACCGCCATTGCATCACCCATAACCAGCGTTGCTGTTGTAGAAGCTGTAGGTGCTAACCCGAGTGGGCAGGCCTCTTGTTCAACCGCGATACAAACATGAGTATCAGCCAGTCGGGCAAGAGTGGAGCCAGGTTTACCGGTCATTGAAATTAAGGGCACGCCCAGACGTTTAATGACCGGAATAATATTCAGCACTTCGGCCGTTTCACCACTGTTAGATATCGCAATGACCACATCCTGAGCTGCAACCATGCCTAAGTCTCCGTGGCTGGCTTCGCCCGGATGCACAAAAAACGCCGGTGTGCCGGTTGAGGCAAGCGTGGCTGCTATTTTCCCGCCAATATGGCCGGATTTACCCATGCCGGTGACAATAACGCGGCCTTTGCAGTTAAACAGGGTTTGGCAGGCGGCATCGAAATTATCATCTAAATATTGATACAGGCCTTCAATAGCCTTCTTTTCGATATCCAGTACTTGTTCGCCCAGTAGCCGAAAGTTCTGGGTGACTTGTTTCATTGTCATGCCTCTGGCGTTGTGCTTTTGCCCTGTATAATACGTCATTCGGTACAACTCTGCCTACCGTACACAGGTAAATCTTGTATTTTATTACAAAAATAATTACTATACCAACCAGACGGTTGATAAAGTAAGTGCAGGTAAAGTGAATACACCATGGTAGAGAAAAAAGGCGCAGGGCGACCCAGCAACAGAGACGTCATTCTGGATGCCGCAGATCAATTGGTCGCTGCCGAGGGTGCAGGGCACCTTACATTTGACGCCTTGAGCCAGACAACGGGCATCAGCAAAGGTGGTTTGCTTTATCATTTCAAGAGCAAAGATTGTTTGCTGCAGGCTATGTTAAAACGCCGCGTTGAACGTTATGAAGCACTTCGTGAGCAATATCATCACGAGTTTGCCAATGACCCAAAAGGCGAATTAAAAAGTATTTTACTAGCAGCGCTTGATACGGACGCTGAATGTTCCCGGCTCGGCAGTGGCATGCTGGCTGCCGCTGCGACTAATCCGGAGTTGTTAGGCCCGTTAAAAGAACATATAGCACTGACTTTGCAGCGGTTGGAGCGTATTGCCGGAAGCAAAGTTGGGAAAACTCTGTTTTACGCCGTTCATGGTGCGCGGTTGTTTGAGCAACTCAACTTGTGTGACGCCTGCGTGCATGAACGTGAAGATTTTGCACAATATTTACTGAAGCTTGTCGATGAATTGACAGAAATAGAATCAATTCGCTGATAAGATTTGCAACACTTTTTCGGTATCAGATAATACCGACAGCCCTTAAAATAAAGGCTGATAAACTCGTAACAGGAAACTGTCGTGACAAACTTGGTAGAACTTAAAGATCTGACTTTTGCGCATGGAAGCCATCGGGTCTATGACGGCCTGTCGTTAGATGTTCCGAAAGGCAAAATGGTTGCTGTCATGGGGCCTAGTGGCATTGGCAAAACGACGCTGCTGCGCCTTATCGGTGGCCAGCTTAAGCCTGACAGCGGCAGTATCAAAGTGGCCGGAGAGGAAGTCCCGCAGTTAAAACGCGACGCTTTGTATCAGTTACGAAAGCGCATGAGCATGCTGTTTCAAAGTGGTGCGCTGTTCACTGACATGTCGGTATACGAGAACGTCGCCTTTCCACTGCGCGAACACACTGACTTACCCGAGGAAATTATTCGTAGCGTGGTTTTAATGAAGCTGGAAGCGGTGGGACTGCGTGGCGCGCGTCACCTTATGCCTTCAGAACTGTCTGGTGGCATGGCTCGCAGAGCAGCTCTGGCAAGGGCAATAGCTCTGGATCCCGACTTAATCCTGTACGATGAGCCTTTTGCTGGTCAGGATCCCATTTCTATGGCGGTAATCGTAAAGCTTATTAAATCTTTGAATGAATCGCTGGGTTTGACATCTATTGTTGTATCGCACGACGTAAAAGAAGTGTTATCTATTGCGGATTACGCTTATGTCATTGCTGACAAAAAAGTGGTCGGCAAGGGAACTCCGGATGAACTCCGTAATAATGACACGGCAATTATTAAGCAGTTTTTGAACGGTGCGCCAGATGGACCTGTAGCATTTCATTATTCAGATGACGATTTTACAACGGACTTATTAAGGGGCGAGGGATGATCCAGTTTATACAGTCTGTCGGTCGCCAGGTACTGGACAGCCTGGCGGGTATTGGATACGCCCTGGCTATGTTAATGGGCGCCATTATTGGCAAACCTCAACCAGCTAAGTCCTGGCCGCTCTTTATTAAACAAATGTATGTCGTCGGCGTATTGTCGATGCTCATCGTTATCGTCAGTGGCTTATTTATCGGTATGGTGCTGGGCTTACAGGGCTACACTATTTTAGTGGATTATGGCGCCGAGCAAAGTCTGGGTCCTATGGTTGCGCTGTCGTTACTGCGTGAGTTAGGGCCTGTAGTTACAGGACTTTTATTTGCCGGGCGAGCGGGTTCCGCATTAACTGCTGAAATTGGCCTCATGAAAGCCACTGAGCAACTCTCTAGCCTGGAGATGATGGCGGTTGATCCTTTACGTCGTGTGATTGCACCCCGGTTCTGGGCTGGGGTGGTCAGTATGCCGCTGCTGGCATTGATGTTCTCAGCCGTTGGAATTTACGGCGGTTACCTGGTTGGCTCTGGCTGGCTGGGTGTCGATGAAGGCGCTTTTTGGTCAGTTATGCAATCGGCAGTCGATTGGCAGGATGATCTTCTGAACGGCATTATTAAGTCTATTGTATTTGCCTTTGTTGTTACCTGGATAGCTTTGTATAAAGGTTATCGTTCGGTTCCAACCTCTGCGGGAATCAGTGCTGCGACAACGTCAACAGTTGTGACTGCGTCGTTGGCAATTCTAGGACTCGATTTTATTCTTACAGCTATCATGTTTGGTGGATAACCATGGAATCAAGAAAAACACAGTTATGGGTAGGCGTTTTTGTTGTCGTCGGTATTTTGGCTTTGTTCTTTATCGCATTAAGAGCAGCCAGCGGGACTATGACAACATCGGGAGACAGTTACACCCTGTACGCTAAGTTCGATAATGTTGGTAGCCTGAAAGTCCGCTCGCCGGTGAAAGTAGGTGGTGTAGTTGTGGGTCGTGTTACTGATATTTCATTGTCGGGTGACTACTATGAGCCGCGTGTGACAATGAGTATTAGCAAAGATTACGACAAGTTTTCTGAAGCCAGTACACTGTCGGTGCTAACGTCAGGACTCCTGGGTGAGCAATATCTTGGACTTGAACCCGGCTTTATTGACGATAGCGTAGGTACGTTGGAAGACGGCGATACTATTACTGATACCAAGTCAGCATTGGTTTTAGAAAACCTGATAGGCCAGTTTCTGTTCAGTCAGGGCAATGAATAAGTGGTAAGGAGAGCACCATGGCAGTAAAACAATGGATAGCGGCTGTTTTTGTAACCATAGTACTGGTTGCATCCGCGTCAGCCGATTTAATTCGTAACGATGATCCGCAAGAGTTATTAAAAGAAGTTGCAGAGAAAACTTTTGATCGCATCGCATCGGACAGAGACAAAATTGACGCAGATCCTAATTATCTAAAGGAAGTCGTTGAAGACGAGATGATGCCTTATGTGGATAACATGTATGCGTCGAAGAAAGTATTGGGCCGTTACTTGCGCGACACGACAAAAGAACAGCGTGAGCGTTTTTACCAAGCATTTTATGACTACTTAGTCGCAACTTACGCGCGTGCCTTTACTCAGTATGACGAGGACAAGCATAAGGTCACTTTTGAACCTAGTCAGGAAATTTCTGATGATGCACGTTCGGCCGTCGTGAAGGCGCGAATAAAAGAAGAAGGGCGCCCGGAAATTCGTCTCGATTTTCGTATACGTTACGACTCTGATGAAGAAATCTGGAAGGCCTACGATTTAGTCGTTGAAGGCGTCAGTTTGCTGAACAGTAAGCAAAGTGAAATTTCTTCGGTTATTCGTGCCAATGGTATTGATAAAACTATCGAGCTGATTGAAAAGAAAGCTTCTGAGCCTATTAAGGCGGATGACGAAGCAGAAAGCCCGGCAGAGGGACTCTGATGAGTGCTCAACAGGCAGAATTAACATCCGTTAAAGTGAGCGATGATCAGACGTTGGTTTTCAGCGGTTCATTGACTCGTCACAGTGTTGCTAAACTGTGGTCACAGCGCAAAAGCTGGTCGGTGGGAAGCGAAACCCGGGTTGATTTAACCGATGTCGAGGTTATCGACACTGCCGGTGTTGCCTTTTTGCTTGAAATTCTCAAGTTAATTGGCGATGGCAAAGGGCCGTTAACCTGTATAGGCGCATCTGAGCAGCTAAAACAAATTGCCCGCGTTAGTGGCGTTGAGTCATTGCTTTCGTTAAGCTAGGCGGTCTTATTCACTTTTAAGCCAACGGCAGATAACAATGAATACTGAAGAACTAAAAACTTTGCTGAACGATGCGCTTTCTCTGGAAGAGCTACTGGTTAAAGCTGAAGGCGCTAATGTAGAAATTATTGCTGTCAGTGAAGACTTTAAAGATATGAGTCGTGTTAAGCGTCAGCAAGCCGTGTATGGTCCTCTAAACCCGTTGATTGCCGACGGTTCAATCCATGCCGTATCGATAAAAGCATACACGCCTGAAGACTGGGCGCGTGATAAAAAATTAATGATGCCATAAGGTTGTTGGTTAGTTGATGGATAAATTTAAAATACGTGGTGGCCAACCTTTGTCGGGTTCGGTCACTATTTCAGGGGCAAAAAATGCGGCGCTACCTATTTTAATGGCTTCGCTGTTGCCGTCTGAAAAAATCACCCTGTCTAATGTCCCCGACCTTCATGATGTCGACACGACACTGGAATTATTAGACTGCCTGGGCATTAGTCACAGCAACCTGAATAATAATAGCGTTTGTATTGACCCGACCACGCTTAATCACTTTAAAGCACCTTATGATCTAGTTAAAACTATGCGCGCTTCAATTCTGGTTTTAGGTCCGCTATTAGCTAAAACCGGTAAAGCGGAAGTGTCCCTGCCGGGTGGTTGTGCTATAGGTGCGCGACCAGTAAATCTTCATATTGAAGGTTTGCGCAAAATGGGCGCACATATTGACGTTGAGAATGGTTACATCAAAGCGTCAGTAGAGGGGCGCCTGCAGGGCGCAGAGATTTTGCTGGATACGGTAAGCGTGACCGGCACTGAAAACTTAATGATGGCAGCGGTACTGGCTGAGGGTGAAACGGTTATAGAGAATGCCGCTCGAGAGCCTGAAGTCATTGATTTAGCAAACTTTCTTAACAGCCTGGGCGCGAACGTCCGTGACGCTGGCAGCGACACCATTCATATTACTGGTGTTAATAAGCTGCATGGTGGCGAATACAGTGTCATGCCTGACCGTATCGAAACAGGGACTTTTTTAGTCGCAGCTTTGGCAACTGGAGGCTCGGTGCGTTGTGAGAAAACTGACCCGGCAAGCCTTGATGCGGTGTTGAAAAAGCTGGAAGAAGCTGGCGCGACAATTGATAAAGGTGATGACTGGATAGCGATACAAAGTCATGGGCGACCTAAAGCTGTTAATATTATTACCGCTCCTCACCCGGCCTTTCCAACGGATATGCAAGCTCAATTTTGTGCGCTAAATGCTATTGCAGAAGGTACTGCTGGTATTCGTGAAACGATATTTGAAAACCGCTTTATGCACATTCCCGAGTTACGACGCATGGGCGCAAATGTCGAGTCAGAGGGTAATACTGCATTATGTCACGGGGTTGATGAACTGACCGGCGCAGAGGTTATGTGTACCGACTTACGAGCTTCAGCCTCTCTTGTTATAGCGGGTCTGGTTGCGACCGGCGAAACTGTTGTCGAGCGTATCTATCATATTGACCGGGGCTATGAAGGGATTGAGAAAAAACTTCAGGGCTTAGGTGCTGATATTGAACGAGTAACGGCATAGCTGCCGTTCTCACTCGTTATCTGGGTAATTCGGCCACTGTTACGGTGGTCGTCATTCGTTTTTCATTACGGTAAAATTCAACTTCTAATTTAGTGCCGGGTTCACTACCCGCAACCAGGTCAAGGCCCTCCGGCGCAGAGCGAACAGGGTCACCGCCAATAGCTACCAGAAAGTCGTTTGGTTGTAATCCTGCTTTTGCTGCCGGACTATTCCGTTCAACTCCAGTTATTAATATACCCGATAGTGATTGCTCTTCACTAAAGTTTGGATTAACGCTAATACCAATGTATCCGCGTACCACTTTACCTTCCTGAATAAGGGTTTTCATTACCTTGCGAGCGTTTTCATAGGGTACGGCAAAATAAATGCCTTCGCCGCCATCTCCAAAAGCCGAATTATAGCGGGCGTTATTGATTCCGATAAGCTCTCCGGCGCTATTAACCAAAGCACCGCCTGAGGCGCCCTGGTTTATCACTGCGTCCATTTGAATCAAATCGGAATAGGAATTGCTGACGCCAACCCGGCCGCCACTGGCACTGACAATACCCTGTGTAATTGTCTGGCCAATATTGTATGGATTACCTATAGCAAGGACAATGTCACCAACCCGCACGCGGCGTGTTGACTGCACGGGAATTACCGGTAGGTTCTCCGCATCAATTTTCAGTACAGCTAAATCGGTGTAACGGTCACTACCAATTAACTGAGCGGCATAGCGTCTGCCGTCTTGCAGCGCGACTTCAATTTTATCAACGTTATCGACAACGTGATGGGCGGTCAGAATATAGCCCTGAGAGTCCATAATAACACCTGAACCTAAACGCCATACACGTGATGATTGAGGTTGATAATAAGACCCCTGAATTTCCCCCATACTATAAATATTCACAACGGCAGGGGCGGCTTTTCGGACGGCCTGATTAAAGGAAGTAATTTCGTTGCTGTTTTGTCTTAATGATTCCGATTGTGCCCAGAAAGGCTTAGCGATAATAACAATAGCCGCAACAACTAGGCCTAAGCCAACTGACTGAAGTAAGAATCGTAGAGTTGAAGAAAGTTGTTGCATACCAGCTTCCGGTTAAATCAGGTGATATCAGCATAGCACTGATACCACCTGCCTGTCACAATGTCAGTTTGCGTTACGCAACACAATAAAGAGTGAACTGTCGCCTCGTTTGATATTAAGGGCTATAACGCCGCTTTTATCTTCAATTGCTGCCCGCAACTCCGATAGTGAGCTCACTGCCTTTCTGTTAACGCCCTGAATAATATCGCCTTCCTCGAGGCCAATTCGCGCAGCAGGGGAACGTTCTTCAAGCTCCTCTACTTCAACTCCATTTCCATCCGTTGCAGCAAGAGTAGCGCCCTGTAAAGCCGGGTGAATTGACTCAGCTGTAACAGACATGTCCTGTGCACCAAGGGTGACGTTAATCGATTGCTCTTCACCGTCGCGAATCACCCCAAGTTTTAATGAGTTCCCCGAACCTATAGAGCCGACCATTGCACCAAGCTCCGAAAATGAGCGGATTGTCTGCCCATCGACTGAGATAATGACATCGCCGGATTCAATACCAGCTTCAGCTGCTGAACTACCCGGTACAACTTGTGAAACAAAAGCCCCCCGGTTGACCGGAATATTCAATGCCTGAGCAACATCATGAGTTAAATCGTTACCCCGGACTCCCAGTACTCCGCGGCGAACTTCGCCAAATTCAATCAGTTGTTGTACTAAGTTATTCATCATGTCCGATGGAATAGCGAAACCGATACCGATATTGCCGCCGTTAGGGCCGAGTATCGCGGTGTTAATTCCAATGAGTTCGCCGTCTAAGGTAACCAGAGCTCCGCCCGAATTACCGCTGTTAATAGCGGCATCGGTCTGAATGAAGTTTTCCAACTCCTCAATGCCAAGACCTGCTCGGCCTAGAGCGCTAACGATACCGGAGGTGACTGTCTGACCAAGTCCGAAAGGGTTACCAATAGCGACCACGAAATCACCAACTCGAAGCTCGGATGACTTGCCAAGCTCTATTTCGGTGAGGTCTTCGCCGTTCTCTATTTTTAGCAAAGCCACGTCGCTACGCTCATCAGTGCCTATAACTTTGGCATCAAACTCACGGCCATTTTTTAGAGTGACGAGAATTTCTGTTGCGTCGTCAACAACATGGTTATTGGTTACTACGTAGCCTTTTTCGGCATCAATAATCACGCCGGAACCTAAGCCTCTAAACGGACGCTCGCGGACTTGTTCATGTGGAGAGTTGGGGCCAAAAAAGAAACGAAGCGCTTCCGGCAGGCGCTGTCGCACTTCTCGCTTGCCTTTTACTGATATGTTGACGACGGCGGGTGTGACTTCCTCAAGCATCGGCGCTAAAGTCGGCTGTTCGTCGTCATTGCCAAAAAAAGGAATGCCAGCCTGGGCAGAAGGTATAGAGGTGAAGCTAACAACACAGATTAAACTGAATAATGCTAAGACTCTTTTCATGATTCGAGTAACTCCTTAATCAAGCACTAACAAGCGGTCGCCAGTTATGACCGCCTGTTGGCTATATGAGTTCACTCTAAAAATGTTTCAAGATGTTTTTTTTGACGGCGCTTTTTCTGGGTCTTGTTCATAGTTGTTTGAAAATAAGCCGCTGGAACCCTCGGTGTAATCGCGGGGAATATCATTGGCGCTATAGCTATCACGGCCAGAACGGTGGTCTTTATTTAATGAATTTGCTACGCGCAGTTGCTTAATTGTGTCTTCTGCGAAAAAAGGCAGGTCACTTTGTACATCGCTTTTCTCCAGCAGCTCAGCACTTTGGTTCAAGTAGCTTTGTAAACGCTGCTGCGTATCTGCCAGTTGTTCGACCATAGCGTTTGCAGTGGCGAAGTGTTCGGCAACTTCTCTTTGGTAGTCGGTTAAACGCTGCTGACTTTGCTGTACTTGCTCTTCGAGATCGCCTGACTGGCCTTTCGACTGGCTGTAACGAGCCGCAAAAAAGCCAATGATAGCACCAGCAACGACCAACAGAACTCCAATAATCCAACTCATAATTAACTCCTGAACAAGCTGTCGCAGCGGCGAATGATTGCTGCGCTTCACCTTCATGGTAACATATTAACTTATAGGATAATCCCAACTGAGGTGAAGTGGTAGTGTCCAAACAGCAAATGTCTCCACTAGAACGTTATCAGTATGATATCGAACACAATGATTTCTCGAAAGATGCTGCGCAGCTCAACGCCGTTAAACATTTGCAAAGATTGCATGATGAGCTTATTGAGTGGCATCAATATCAGAACCTGTCGCGCTGGAAAAAGTGGTTTAACAAAGAGCCAGATCAGCCTCAGGGCATCTACTTTTGGGGTGGTGTTGGCCGTGGGAAAACCTATCTGGTTGATACATTCTTTGAAAGTCTGCCAATTGAGCGTAAATGGCGAATCCATTTTCACCGATTTATGCACCGGGTTCATAATGAACTTAAACAACTGGATAAGCAGAGTGATCCGTTACGCATTGTGGCTGATAACATTGCCGCTGAAGCACGAGTTGTCTGCTTTGACGAGTTCTTTGTGCAGGATATTACCGATGCGATGTTACTGGGTAGGCTGTTTGAGTACTTATTTGAGAAAGGGGTGGTGCTGGTAGCCACGTCAAACATTGTTCCTGACGAACTCTATAAAAACGGACTGCAACGGGCGCGCTTTATTCCTGCTATTAAACTCATCAATCAGCACTGCGAAGTGGTTAATGTGGATAGTGGTATTGATTATCGACTAAGGACGTTAACGCGCGCTGAAATTTTTCATTCGCCACTGGATGAAAAGGCCGATAAGAATTTATGGAAATACTTCAAAGAGCTAGCGCCGGAATGTAAAGAGCGGTACGAATCAGACTGTATTGAAATTGAAGGACGGGATATTGACGTTCGGGCAGAGTGTGACGATGTAGTGTTTTTTGATTTTACCTCCATTTGCAAGACAGCCCGTAGCCAAAACGACTATATGGAAATAGCCCGACTTTACCATGCGGTATTGATTAGTAATGTTGAGCAAATGGGCGCAGGGAAAGATGATACGGCCCGCCGCTTTATCGCGTTAGTCGATGAATTTTATGAGCGCCGGGTGAAACTGATTTTGTCAGCTGATGTGGGTATTGAAGCACTCTATACGGAAGGCCAGTTAACTTTTGAATTTCGCCGTTGTGTTAGCCGATTGCAGGAAATGCAAAGTCAGGAATATCTGGCAATGGCTCATAAAGCATAAATTTCAGAAAATGCGTGATCTTTAACCGCATTTTTCCTATAATCCGCGCAGCCCACGTTACAGTCCGTTGTGTTACATAACGTAATGCAGCGGTCGCAGCAGATAACTAAATGATTTTTATCATTTTTTTATTGTTGTGATTCGCGGGGAAGCCCGGAATTACTGTCCGTGAACTTTTAAAATGTAGGTTTTATACAATGAAAACATTTGTAGCCAAGCCAGAAACGGTAAAACGCGACTGGTACGTAGTAGACGCTGAAGGCAAAACTTTAGGTCGTTTAGCTACTGAAATCGCTCGTCGTTTACGCGGCAAGCATAAGCCTGAGTATACTCCTCACGTTGATACCGGCGATTACATCGTTGTAATTAACGCTGAGAAAATTACTGTTACCGGTAATAAAGCTCAGGGCAAGATGTACTACTCGCACACTGGATTTCCGGGTGGTATCAAATCAATCAGTTTTGAAAAACTGATTGCTAAGAAACCAGAGATGGTCATTCAGAAAGCGGTGAAAGGTATGTTACCCCGTGGTCCATTGGGTCGTGCCATGTTCCGTAAACTGAAAGTGTACGCAGGTACTGAGCATAACCATATTGCTCAACAACCTAAACAACTGGATATATAATACGGAGCAAGAACACTATGGCAGATAATCAATACTACGGTACTGGTCGTCGCAAAAACTCCACGGCTCGCGTATTTTTGCGTCCTGGTAGCGGCAACATCAAAATTAACAACCGTGAACTGAACGAATACTTTGGTCGTGAAACGGCTCAAATGGTTGTTCGTCAACCATTAGAGTTAGTTGAAATGACTGAAAAGTTTGACATGTACATCACTGTAAGTGGTGGTGGTACTACAGGTCAGGCGGGTGCAATTCGTCACGGTATTACTCGTGCATTAATGCAATACGACGAAGCTTTACGTGGTCCATTACGTAAAGAAGGTTACGTTACTCGTGACGCTCGTCAAGTTGAACGTAAGAAAATCGGCTTGCATAAAGCACGTAAACGCCCACAGTTCTCAAAGCGTTAATTCGTCTTTGTTTTTTGTGGCAAAACCCAGCTTCGGCTGGGTTTTTTTATGTCAAAAATAAATGGAAATAGACCAATAAGGGCGGCTATTAAGCTTGTAAAAAGTGTGTCTTTTCATTATCATCTCAAAGCATTTTCTGTAATCCGCATAAGCGGACAAAGCAGCAGCTAATTCCCGACTTCGCGACAACGCATCGTGGAGCGTCCAAAACTGGAGAATAGATGGATGAGCAATGCGCCTGTAGATAAAGGCCGCCGTCGTTTTTTGACTGTCGCAACCTCAGTGGTAGGTGGTGCCGGAGCGGTAGCAGTAGCCGTTCCTTTCATAGCATCGTGGAACCCAAGTGCGAAAGCAAAAAACGCGGGAGCGCCCGTAGAAGTAAATATACGCAAAGCTGAGCCTGGCCAGCTAGTCCGTGTTAAATGGCGTGGTAAGCCTGTATGGGTGGTTCGCCGTACACCGGACATGCTTGAAGAATTAGGTGATATCGAAGACAAGCTTCGCGATCCGAATTCTCAAGAGCCGCAGCAGCCACCTTATGCAGCAAATCAATATCGCTCAATTAAAGAAGAATTCTTCGTTGCGGTTGGTATTTGTACCCACCTTGGCTGCTCTCCGTCTTATCTTGCTAGTGGAATGGGGGAGCACGTTGAGGGCGTTGAGTCTGGCTTTTTCTGCCCATGCCACGGTTCTAAATTTGATGTAGCAGGGCGCGTATTCCAAGGTGTTCCTGCACCACTGAACCTGGTCGTGCCGCCACATTATTTTATCGACGATAACACCATTTTGGTGGGTGAAGATAAGGGGCAAGCATAATGTTTAAGCGATTTGTAGAGTGGATGGATGCCCGCATCCCCATGACCAAAACCTGGAACATCCACCTGGCGCAGTATCCGGCTCCAAAAAACTTTAACATGTGGTATGTTTTTGGCTTTTTGGCAACCATCGTATTAATTAACCAAATACTGACTGGTGTCTGGTTAACCATGAACTATGTGCCAAGTGCCGAGGGTGCCTTTGCCTCGGTTGAATACATCATGCGTGATGTCGAATACGGCTGGTTGTTGCGTTATATGCACTCCACCGGTGCTTCTGCGTTCTTCGTTGTCGTTTATCTGCATATGTTCCGCGGTATGATGTACGGTTCTTACCAGAAGCCTCGTGAACTTATTTGGCTGTTTGGTATGTTCATCTTCCTGGTGCTTATGGCCGAAGCCTTTATGGGCTATTTGCTGCCTTGGGGACAAATGTCTTACTGGGGCGCACAGGTTATTATTTCGCTATTCGGTGCCATACCAGTTATTGGTGATGATTTAACCTTATGGATACGTGGTGACTACGTTATTTCAGGGGCTACACTGAACCGTTTCTTTGCGCTGCACGTTATTGCTCTGCCGCTAGTACTGGTTATTCTGGTGTTCCTGCACATTGTCGCTTTACATGAGGTTGGTTCGAACAACCCTGACGGTATCGATACTAAGAAGCCTAAAGGCTCTGTGCCAGACGAAGAAAAGCCGAAGTTTAAGTTCCACGAGCGCTTTACTAACAAGAAAGACATTGTCGATTCTATTCCGTTTTTCCCTTACTACATTATTAAGGATTTATTCGGGTTCGGCGTGTTCTTGTTCTTGTTCTGTTACGTTATTTTCTTCAACCCGGAAATGGGAGGCTTTTTCCTTGAGCCGCCTAACTTTGAGCCGGCGAACCCCTTGAAGACACCGGAACACATTGCTCCTGTATGGTATTTCACACCGTTCTATGCAATTTTACGTGCGGTGCCTGACAAGCTGTTTGGTGTTATTTTGATGTTCGCTGCTATTGTCTTCCTGGCTCTGTTGCCTTGGCTAGACCGTGGACGAGTACGTTCTATTCGCTATCGTAGCCTGTTGCATAAGCTAAACCTCGGCGTATTTGCCATCAGTTTCGTTGTGCTGGGTTATCTGGGAACGCAACCTGCAACTCCTGTTGCAACAATATTCGCACAGATATTTACGTTCCTGTACTTTGCATTCTTCGGGCTGCTTTGGTTCTACAGTAAGCGCGAGAAGACTAAACCGGTACCAGAAAGGGTGACGTCGAAATGAAAAAATTGTTAATCGCTCTTGTAACTTTGGTTCCGTCGCTTGTATTTGCGGCGGGCCCTGAAGTTCCCTTGGATAAGGCCGAAGTCGATTTACACGATAAAGCCTCACTGCAGCGCGGCGCGCAGTTATACATGAACTACTGTCTGGGTTGCCACCAACTGCAGTACCATCGTTATAACCGCACTTTTGAGGATCTTGGTATTCCGCAGGAGTTAGGCGAAGAGAACTTGCAGTTTACCGGCAACAAAGCCGGTGACAGGATCACCAACAATATGAATCCTGAGTCAGCAGCGAACTGGTTTGGTACCGCGGTACCCGATCTGACTAACGTAGCCCGTGTACGCGGAGCCGACTGGATTTATACTTATTTACGTTCATTCTATAAAGATGACAGCCGTCCTTTCGGTGTCAATAATGCGGTCTTCCCAAATGTCGGAATGCCCCATGTATTGCAAGAGCTTCAGGGGCTTCCTGAGAAGACTTATGAAGAACGCCTGATAGACGGTGAAATGGAAGACGTGTACGTCGGGATTGAAACCGATGGCAGCGGGCGTTTATCCGAAAGTGAATATGATCAAGCTATGTTGGACTTAACCGCGTTTCTGGTTTATACCGGAGAACCTATGTTGTTAGAACAACGTCGCATTGGTTGGTTTGTTTTTGGTTTCCTGCTGGTATTCACCATTTTGGCATGGTTACTGAAAAAAGAGTTTTGGAAAGACCTGAAATAATCGGGGCTTATCAGTCTGTTAGACAACGACTTAACAAAGGGTGGCTTGCCACCCTTTTGCCGTTGATATTATCTGGAGAAAGGAATGGCTGTTGCAGCAAATAAACGCTCAGTAATGACGTTATATTCAGGAAAGGATGACTTAAAGAGTCATCAGGTACGTCTGGTGTTAGCTGAGAAAGGTGTTGGGGTCGAAATTACCTATGTGACCGACGAAAGTACGCCGGAGGATTTGTTACAGCTTAATCCGTACCCAGAGGCTAAACCCACTCTGGTTGACCGTGAGCTTGTGCTTTATAACGCTCAAATTATTATGGAATACTTGGACGAGCGTTTCCCGCATCCTCCTTTAATGCCTGTTTACCCAGTTGCTCGTGGAACGAGCCGTTTAATGATGTACCGAATTGAGCGCGACTGGTATAGCCTGGCTGAAAAGATCCAAAAAAATGACGCTCAGGCAAGGCAGGAACTGAAAGAAGGTATTCTTTCTCTGGCTCCTATTTTTGCAGATACACCGTATTTTATGAGCGAAGAATTTAGTCTGGTTGATTGTTATTTGGCTCCTCTGCTTTGGCGTTTGCCAGCCTACGGTATCGATTTAGAAGGTCAGGGCGCAAAAGAAATAAAGCAATATATGGTACGCCTGTTTGAACGCAAAACGTTCCAGGACTCTTTAACAGAAGAAGAGAAAGAACTCGCGCGTAATTAATTTCATCGACGTCGAGGAGTTTTACTATGACGCCGAAAAGACCTTATCTGCTGCGTGCATTGTACGAGTGGATAGTTGATAACGATCTGACTCCACACTTGGTGGTTGATGCAACTATTGTGGGAACCGTTGTGCCCCAGAATTTTGTTAGTGAGGGGCAAATTGTACTCAATATTTCTCCGACGGCGGTTCAGGGGCTGCAACTGGCTGACCATGAAGTTCGCTTTAACGCGCGCTTTGGTGGACAGCCAATGCAGGTGATTGTGCCTATGACGGCGGCTTTAGCAATCTATGCTCGTGAGAACGGTGCTGGAGCGATGTTTGAGGCCGAACCCGAGCTGGATAAAATGCCTGAGCTTGATGAAGAAGATAAGGGTAGTGACGATGCTGAGCAAAAATCAGCAAAGAAAAAGCCCAACCTAAAAGTAGTTAAGTAACAATACAAAGCACTAACGCTTAATGGTTAGTGCTTTAATTACCCGCTCAACGCCATCTACGTTTCTGGCAACTTCTACCGCAGCATCTGCCTCAATCGCGCTTACATGACCTAGTAAAAATACCTCAGCGTTCTCTGTCACTACTTTGATATTAGTTGCATCTATAGATTTATTATTAGCAAACTTGAGCTTAATTTTGCTGGTTATCCAGCTATCCCCGGCGCGCACGGCTGCCGATGCCTTAGAGCCAATACGCAGCTGATTGAAAATTTTATTGATACCGTTAGTGTCTTTGATGATCTCTTCAGCTCTTCTTTTCAGAGCTTCGCTTGGAACCTGGCCAACCAAAAGAACATTAGTATCGTAGCTGATAGCGACCACGCGGGCATCTTCAAGTTGTTCGTCATTTCCCAATTTAGCGTTAGCTTTCAATTCGATAGTCTGATCATCCACTTGTGTTCCAATTGTCCGCGGATCAGTAGCTGAAGATATTCCTACTGCGGCAGCTCCGACAGCAACTGCGGCGCAGCCCTGTAAACTTAACAAACTGATAAAAATGACGGGTAAAAAAGTTCTAGATAAAGTCATACGCTTCAGTGCTCCTGCGGAAAGATCGTGTTTTCAATTTGTTCACATAAGCCGTGGACAATAAACAGCTGAGTTTCTAATATACGAGCTGGATTTAAACTGGGCGCCCTTAATTCGATATCATTAGCACCTAGTAACCCGGAAACAGAATCGTTGCCCTCGCCGGTTAAAGCAATAATAAGCATATCGCGGCTAATAGCTGTTTCCATAACCGATGCCAACTCCTCATTCTCCTGGTTGTCAGCTATGACCAGTAGAATATCACCGGCTTGACCGAGTGCCGCAAGTTGCTTTTGCTTGCCAAGAGCCAATGCCAGTACTGGAAAGGGAGGACGTTCTAATTTCATGCCTTCGGTCATGAGGTTTGCAAAGTGCTGTGCAACGATTCCTGTCGTACGGTCGCCGCAGCAAAAGACACGCTGGCCATTCAACAAATTAGCCACCAACAGTTCAACCGTTGCGGCCATCTCATCGGTCAGGCTTTCCACCGCTGAAATTTGTGTCTGTATGCTTTCTGTAAAAAGCGCCTTAATCAATTCGTCATTCATAATCAGAATGCGTCCTTAAACCATTCAATTTTTGTTGGCTGACCTACTATTGCAATTACGTCGAAACGCATAGCTGCAGTATGTTCATCGATATTATTACTGAGTAAGTAGTGGCGAGCGGTGTATCGAATTCGGCGACATTGCTGCGGGCGAATTTGTTCGATAACCGCTGCAAAATTCTCATCGTCCCGGAACTTAACCTCGCAAAACACCCAGTAATGACCGTCTCGGGCTATGATATCAATTTCACCACCGTCAATACGGTAATTTTTGCAAATAATTGTAAGGTTATTTTTCTTCAGAAACTCGGCTGAAAGTAATTCAGCGCGCTTACCGGTAACGACTTCCTGCATTGTCTGCTTCCTTAGCTAAGGTGATTTCTCCTTCACTAAAGGTAGCCCAAATAAGCTTCCGCTGAACAACTGAATTATCAATGTGCAGTTCACCACTTAAACCCGACCAAACCAATCCGGGCATGCGGTTCATCATCTCAAGTCGTTGAATCAAGGATACGCTGTCGTATCCCATAGCGGTTAAGCGCGCTAGCGACAGCCCCCACCCATTTCGCAATTCAAGCCATTGACTTAGAAGTATGTTTTTACCTGAATTCTCTATTAACCAGGGAATATCTGAAAAAATAATGCCATTAAGATCTGAGTCACCTAAACGATTTTTGAGTTCATGGGTAGCCGAGCTGGCATAAACAGGAATAGGTTCTGCAAATGGCGAAACGCTGACATCAATAAAGGGTTTTAACAGACGTGTCTGTTGTAGATTGCCAGGCAGGTAAATAGCACTAATGTCTCTTCGGCTGCGTTCCTGTGCATCGACAATAATTTTTCCCGCGGCAATTTTAACTGCGCGAATACGCTGCTGACTGTCCGTTAACCCCAGTGACCGTTCGACCGTAGCCTTCATATCTTCGCGTTCAGAAAAATAGGAGATAGTGGGCTGTTCAGCCTGCTCATTTTCCCAACTGGAGGTGAAGGCATCAACCATTCTGCGGCCGCTGGAGCCATCCGCAGTAATTACCAGTGCACTTTTTGAACCGGGGAATTGCTTGTTAATTTTCTGCGCAGCTTGCTCAGCTTCACTCTCAGGGCTTAGTGCGAAAAAAATATTGGTTAATGAATTTTGTGTTGCTTCATCGTCAATCTGATTAAGATAAACTTGAGGAATACCCGTAATAGGTTGTGCTGACCACGCGGCTACCTTGTCTTTTAAGAGTGGGCCAATAATTCCTACGGGGCTCAGTTCCTCTATTCGCTTTTGCTGAGACTCAATGTCGCCCGCTTCGCTGTCTATAAAGACAACTCTTAGGTTTTTCATTTCGCCGGTGCGGGCGATAACACCGTCACGCACAGCCTGGCCTTGTTGCTTATAGCGGCCGGATAATGGCAATAATACCGCGAGGGTGGGTTCCGGGGATGCCTGTTCGGCTTCCGGTTCAAGTTCTGATGGCTTTAATGATGGCTCAAGCCAGGCTTCGACCAGAGTAGCGGCTTCATGGTTTGGGAAGCTTTGTTGCCACTGATTTAAGTATGATGTCAGATTATCAGGGCGAGTCATTGCCTGATGATGATAATCGACCAATCGCCACCAACCCGCCAGGGCTAAATCGTTAGGCCGCTGCTGCGGCAGCTCTGATTGTTTAATCCGGCGTGCAATGGACCAGACTGTATCGGTATTCCGCTGTTCGGCAAAGCGCTGGGCATCAACTTGCCAGACTAGCGACTGCCAGTAGTCTTGTTGCTGATAAGCTGCCTGTGAAAGTAATTGCAAACTAAGAACGCGAAATTCTCGTTGATTAAACTGAGTGGCTACATCTTCTAGCTCTTCTATTACCTTTGCCCAGATTTTCTGTTCTGCGGCCCAACGGGCTTTTGCCAGGCGGTAATATTTCTGACTGTGATGAGTAATTTTTTGCGGAGCTAACTGCGCAAGAATAGTGGCCGCCTGTTGCCACTGTTGTTCATTTTGAAAAGCATTAGCGGCTCTTATTAAAGCCGAGTGTTGCTCAACTTCATTTGCTGCTGCATCGGCTTCCTGTAACCAGTCCCTGGCTGACTTTTCTTCTGTTAAGCTTAATTCCTGATCAGCGACATCGACAGCCTCTGCCGGGCCCTTCGTTGAACGGTCAGGTGCCGAGGTACACTGGGTTAATACCAGTAATGCCATTAGAGCTAAAAGTACAAATGAATGAGTTCTAAACACTGTAAGGTTCCGCTTTGGTGCCTGTTCGGTGATACTATAAACGGCATTGACGTTGGAAACAAACAGAGACTGATTATGACAGAGCAGGGCATTCTTTATATTGTACCGACACCTATCGGTAATTTAGGCGATATAACGGAAAGAGCAGTTAAAACCTTGGCTGAAGTTGCAGCCATTGCAGCGGAAGATACTAGACACACACGCAAGCTAATGCAGCATTATGGTATACAAAATGATGTATTCGCGCTGCATGAACATAATGAGACACAGCGTGTGGACGCGGTTATCGAACGTTTGCTGCAAGGTGATTCGCTGGCGTTAGTCAGTGACGCAGGTACGCCACTTATCAATGACCCTGGTTATGTTTTGGTGCATCGTTGTCGGGAGCGTGGGTTGAAGGTTATTGCGTTACCCGGTGCCTGTGCTGTTACGGTTGCTCTGTCTGCAGCCGGGTTACCAACAGACCGCTTTGCTTTTGAAGGCTTTTTGCCATCAAAGCCGCAGCAACGTCGTGCAAAGCTGGAGGCTCTGAAAATCGAACCCCGAACTGTTGTGGTGTATGAAAGCCCTCATCGAATTTTGCATACGCTGGCTGACATGAATGTGGTTTTAGGCAGTGGCCGGCAGATAGTGCTTGCGCGCGAGCTGACTAAGCAGTTTGAAACTTACTTAAATGGCACTGCGGCTGAATTGTTGCAGGTTTTAACCGACGATACGAACCAACAGCGCGGCGAAATGGTTTTGCTAATAGCACCTGCGCAGTCGGAAGCCGATGTTCGTGACGGTCCGGGAGAAGCGGCTAAGCGCACGTTACTACTGTTACTAGAAGAGTTGCCGTTAAAAAAGGCGGCAGCTATGACCGCAAAAATTCACGATGAACGAAAAAATGAACTCTACCAGTGGGCGCTTGAGAATAAAAATAATGAGTGAAACAAAGATTGAGTTAATGCCTGCTGCAGCGTAGAATCCCCCGCGGAGAGCTGGCCAGACAATCGCCGCCTGTTTACAGGGGGAGGAAAGTCCGGGCTCCATAGGGCAGGGTGCCAGGTAACGCCTGGGCGGTGTAAGCCGACGACTAGTGCAGCAGAGAGTAAACCGCCGATGGCTGCTTGCAGCACAGGTAAGGGTGAAAGGGTGCGGTAAGAGCGCACCGCGCAACTGGTAACAGTTTGTGGCACGGTAAACTCCACCCGGAGCAAGGTCAAATAGGGGTTCTTTGGCGCGGCCCGCGTTGAACCCGGGTAGACTGCTTGAGGGTCAGGGCAACCTGATCACTAGATGAATGATTGTCCACGACAGAACCCGGCTTATCGGCCGGCTCTCCACCTTCTTAGGGTTTTAAAACTGCCAGTCTTTTAGAAATTTTAATAATTCATTAAGCGGCAATGGCTCACTAATAAAGTAGCCCTGTGCAAAATCGCATCGTTGTTGCTGCAGTAACTCCCACTGTTGCCGGGTTTCAACACCCTCGGCAATAACGTTAATATCCAAAGCTCTGGCTACCTGCAACAACGCATCCAGCAGTGCTACCTGCACCTTGTTTTGAGGTGCCTGATTTAAAAAGCTACGGTCTATTTTTATATAATCCACAGGATACCGCTGCAGGTAGTTAATACTGGAATAGCCGGTCCCAAAATCGTCGATTGCCAACTGCACTCCCTGAGACCGCAAATAATGTAAAATTTGTAATTGCCGCTGTTTATTGCTCATTAACAGTGACTCGGTAATTTCAAAGGTTATGCTGGTATTAGGTATTCCATGCTGACTGATGCAGGACAGCCATCGTTTGGCTGACTCCATATCGTTAAGTTCACGTTCGGAGCGGTTAATTGAGACCTCAATGGGGTAACCAGACTTGTGTACGACAGCCCAGTCAACGCAAGCTTGCTCCAGAACAAACTGCCCTAATTCATGAATAAGCCCTGTACGTTCAGCAACTGGAATGAATTCAGCGGGCGAAATCATGTTTCCATCTTCATCCTGCCAGCGCAACAGCGCTTCGCATTTACTGATTTTACCGGTGCTGAAGTCGATGATGGGTTGATAAACCAAAGAAAACTCATGCCGCTTAAGGCCTTCACGCATCCGTTTATGAATGGCATTTTGGCGTTCAGTTTGCTCTCTTAATTCGTCGTTAAAAAAGTAATGCGTGCGTCGCCCTGCCGTTTTTGCTGCGTACATCGCAAGATCGGCATTTTTTAATAGTTCAGAGGCTTTGATGCCGTCATCAGGGTAAAGCGCAATACCTATGCTGCAGGTGGTTTGAATTTGGTTCTGGCGTAAGTTGAAAGGCTCACTTAACTGCCGGTTAATTTGGCTGGCAAGGTCATTAATTATTTGATGCGAGGTAAAACGGTTAATAACGACAACAAATTCATCACCACCAATACGGGCAATGAAGTCTGAACCCCGTAGTTGGTTTCGTAAACGGTCAGAAACTGAAACTAATAGTTCGTCGCCAGCATCATGGCCAAGGTTATCGTTAACTTCTTTAAAGTGGTCAAGGTCGATGAATAGAATGGCAAAGTGTTGTTCCCGGCCTTTCTGGGTAAGTTGATCAAGGTAGTCGACAAAAGCCCGACGATTCGGTAAATCAGTAATCGAATCAAAATGCGCCTGATGGTCAATAGTAACAAGCGCCGAACGCAGGCGGCTTTGCGTCGTCACCAAATTGTACATAAAGGCGGTCATTAAAAAGGACAACAGCAGTCCGGCGACAATAATGATCCAATAAATGCTACCGCGACCGGCCCAAACTGAATTTTTTGGAGCCAGAGCCAGTATCCACTTGCCGGTTGAAACTGCCACTTCAATGGCGACGTAATCTTCGTCCCAGAGTGAAGCGTCGCCGAAGTCAAACAGGTGGTCGCCATTGCCGTTTTCTTTCTTTAACGCGAAAAGGTAATCGTCTACGGAGTCCAGACCACTGCTGGCAAGCAAGTCTCCTATATCAATGACCACAGCAATCATCCCCCACAGCTTATTGTCATTGATAAAAACCGGAGCCCTGGCAATTAGCGCCCAGCCTCCTTGTATTAAATTGACCGGGCCATCAATAATAATTCGCTTTTTCTGAATGGCTTCCTGAACGCTTTCGAACTGTGCCGGTGAGGTGCGGTAATCAAAACCCAGTGCGGCTTTATTAGGAGCCAACGGGTATACAAACTCAATTATCAAGTTAGGCGCTAACGCTACATGGCGTATTGGTGCATCACCGCTAATCAATTCCTGCATTAGTAGTCGATAACGTTCCGGGGAAATGTCTGGTGAGAGCTTAATTTCGGCCTGTAGCGCACGAGCCGTGGCTAACGAGGAATTGATCTGACCTTCCAGCGCGGCACGGAGTTTACCTAAGCGTTCGGTAGCTACTCGTTTGCGTGACTCTACTACCTGCGAGTGCTGATTCTCAGCAAACCAGATAACGCCGGTTACCAGGATGCAGAAGCTGACAAAAATAACGAATAAGTAGCGTTTCATTAATTACCGTTGCTCATCAAAACTGAAATGAGTATCGCACAAAAATTATACGAGCTCTAACGGAAAAATAATTTTACGCGTTGCATCAACCGCTTAATGTAAATTTACCGTCAAGGCCTGACAAATAGAGAGGTTTTTTCTTGACAGTGGGAAAGAGAGACACCTAGACTGTAACATTGTGGGGATTTGTGGATAATAGTGGATCGCAATGATCAGGTGGGATCATGTTCCGAGGTGCAACAACATTAAGTCTGGATAGCAAAGGGCGGTTAGCCATACCGGCTAAATATCGCCATGCGTTGTCATTAGACTGTGAAGGCAAAATGGTCTGCACGATTGATATTAAGCAACCGTGCCTGTTGCTGTACCCGCTTCCCGAGTGGCAAATCATTGAGCAAAAGCTGACTCGATTATCCAGTATGAACCCTGCAGAACGTCGCCTACAGCGACTTCTTTTAGGCCACGCCGACGACTGTGAAATGGATAAAAATGGTCGTCTGCTCCTGTCAGCTCCGTTAAGACAACACGCCGGTTTAGAGAAAAAACTGATGCTTGTCGGGCAGCTGAATAAATTTGAAGTTTGGAATGAAGACGCCTGGCACGAACAAGTGGCGCAGGACATGGATGTTGAACGCGAAGGTGACTTTACTCTCAACGAACGACTAGAAGACTTTTCATTATAATGATTACAACGTCACCGCAACACGTTTCGGTGCTACTGGAAGAGTCGATAGAAGCATTAGCGACTGATCCGCAAGGCACATACATCGACGCCACATTTGGTCGCGGCGGACACACGCGTGCGCTGCTTAACCAGTTAGGTGACGACGCCCGCGTTATTGCCCTGGATCAGGACCCTGAAGCTATTGCTGCTGCGGCTGCATTTGCTGACGACCCCCGTTTTCAAATTATCCACACCCCTTTCTCAAACCTGCAACAGGTGCTTGACGATCTGCAGTTGAACCGGCAAGTGACCGGGATTCTATTTGACCTTGGCGTATCTTCCCCACAATTAGATGACGCTGAGCGCGGTTTTAGTTTTATGCGAGATGGCCCTTTGGATATGCGGATGAACACCACCAGCGGAGAAACCGCCGCCGAATGGCTTAATCGTGCAGAAAAGGATGATATTAGCTGGGTTCTTAAAGAATACGGAGAAGAGCGCTTTGCCCGCCGTATAGCCAGCGCTATTGTGATGGATCGCGAGAAAAAGCCCTTTACCCGCACGAAGCAGCTTGCGGAAATGATTGCCCGCGTCAGTCCGGTAAAAGAAAAGCATAAACACCCGGCAACACGAACCTTTCAGGCCATTCGCATTCACATTAACCGCGAACTGGAGCAAATAGAGCAAGCGCTGGAAGCATCTCTGTCGGGTCTGAAAGAAGACGGCCGACTGGTGGTTATTAGTTTTCATAGTCTGGAAGATCGTTTAGTAAAACGCTTTATTCGTAAGCACAGCGAAGGAAAGCAGTTACCTCCGGGCTTGCCGGTAACTGAAGCTGAGCGCAATAAAGATAAAGCGCTGGAGAAAGTCGGCAAAGCGATTAAGCCGGGTAAAGCTGAAGTGCAGGTTAATCCTCGTTCGCGCAGCTCTGTGTTGCGCATAGCAAGGAGGGTTCACAATGACTAAGCAGCGTTATCCCAGTCTGATGAAAATGTTGCTACAAGATTTATTGCAGCACAAATGGATTTTGCTTCTCAGTGTGGTGGTTATCGGGAATGCGTTAAGTATTGTCTATACCGCTCATTTGAATCGGCAGTTAACCGGCGAGCGTGATGATTTATTGTCGCACCGGGACACTCTGGATCGTGAGTGGCGGCACCTTGTGGTGGAACAAAACGCACTGACTGAACACAGTCGGGTTGAACGTATTGCGCAGGAACAACTCGGCATGCGGGACGTTGAACCAGAGCAGGAGGTGTTGGTTTCATGGCAGTGACTCGTCGCAAGAAGCACACAGAACCAGCGGGTACTCGTTGGCGCTTTTACACCGCAGTATCCCTGCTGTTCGGTGTATTTTCTGTGTTAATTGCACGCGCAGCCTATATTCAGGTGATAAGCCCCGATGCCTTTTCACTGCAAGGTGATATGCGCAGTTTACGGGCGTCCAGTGTTGCGGTTCAGCGAGGTACTATTGTTGATCGTAACGGACGCGAACTGGCGGTTAGCGTCCCCGTAGAAACTGTGTGGGCCGATCCTAAACGAATTGCTGACAAAGATGCTTTAGCGGATGAAATGCGCTGGCAGGCTTTGGCGGAAACCTTCCGTATGAATCGCAAAGAGCTGGTCAGTAAAGTGGATGACCCATCAAAACGTTTTGTTTATCTGCAACGCAAAGTTACGCCATCTGAAGCCGACTATGTGAAGCAGCTGAAAATTCCGGGTGTGTATTTAAAAACAGAATCTCGTCGTTATTACCCTACCGGAGAAATCAGTGCGCACCTAATTGGTTTAACCAATATAGACGGCGTCGGACAAGAAGGTCTGGAGCTGTTGTATGACGAACATTTAACCGGCAAACCGGGTAAGCGAGTTTACCGCAAGGACGCACAAGGGCGGGTTGTTGAAGAAATTAGCCAGACAGATGCACAACAACCAAAACAGCTAACACTGAGTATCGACCAACGTATACAGGCAACTGCTTATACCGAGCTGAAAAAAGCCGTGCGCTACAATCAGGCAACTTCAGGCTCGGCAGTAGTGCTGGATGTCGAGACAGGTGAAGTGCTGGCTATGGTCAATAGCCCGTCCTATAACCCTAACAATCGCGCCGATCTGCAGTCTTTCAGAATGCGAAACCGGGCGATTACCGACAGCTACGAACCAGGTTCAACGATGAAACCTCTTGTGGTTCTTGGTGCGCTAGAAAAAGGCCGGCATAAAGCCGGCGATACCATTGATACAAGCCCCGGCTGGTTAAGAATCGGTGGACGCCGGGTGAGTGATCCTCGTGACTATGGCGAATTGACATTGAGCGAGGTGCTTGAACATTCATCTAACGTGGGTGTAACTAAAATAGCTTTGGATCTTGGCGTTGACTCTTTATTGCAAACCTACGCCGACGCAGGCTTAGGCAGCGACACCGGGATAGCTTTGCTAGGCGAGAGTATTGGTTTGCTAAGTGGCAGACGGCGCTGGTCGGATTTTGAAACTGCGACATTGGCTTATGGCTACGGTTTGTCGGCAACGACACTGCAACTGGCTAACGCTTATAACATTATCGCTAATGGCGGGAAAAAAAGACCGCTGACGATTTTCAGGCAGGAATCGCCTTTACCTGCAGAGCAAGTTTTCAACCCGGATAACACCCGAGCCGTCATGCATATGCTCGAAGAGGTGGTTCGCGATGGAACCGCCACAGCAGCACAAGTTCCCGGATATCGTATTGCAGGAAAAACAGGAACTACGCGTAAAACCAAAGCAACAGGCGGGTACGGTGATGAATACGTCGCTTTGTTTGCGGGGATAGCTCCGGTTAGTGATCCGAAAGTGGTTGTGGTGGTGACAATAAACGAACCGGGTACCGATGACTATTATGGCGGCACAGCCGCGGCTCCGGTGTTCTCAAAAATCGTATCGCAAACTATGCGGCTACTGAATATACCGCCGGATAACCTGGATGATACGCAGGTACATGCTGCGGGCTTTGGAGGAGATAAATGATGAAGCTTGCAGAGTTGCTAACTATGCTGCCGACGTCGTTTTCCATTCCGGATGTTACCGTTAGTGGTATAAAACTCGATAGCCGGCAAGTTGCTAATGGCGATGTTTTTGTCGCTATTCCTGGCTATGAAACCGACGGCCGGGCTTATATCGATGCGGCTATTGATGCTGGTGCAGCGGCAGTTATTGCTGAAGCCCCGGGAATGGCGGTTGAACAGCGCCGGGGTGTGGTCGTCATCGGTTTTAGTGGCGTTCGTGAGCACCTTTCTCGTATTGCCGGTAACTTTTTTGGGCATCCATCAGAAAAAATGAAGCTGGTTGGTGTGACTGGAACCAATGGTAAAACGTCGGTTACCCACATTATGGCGCAGTTGGCAAAAGCACTGGGTATGGAAGCGGCTGTTATTGGTACAACCGGAAGCGGACTTATTGGTCGCTTATTACCTGAGCGTCATACCACACCAGATGCCGTTACCGTCCAGCAACGCCTGGCCACGCTATTGGCTGAAGGCGCAGAACTGGTTGCTATGGAAGTGTCTTCACACGCACTTATACAGCGTCGTGTCGAGGCTTTACACTTTGCGGCGGCCGCCATTACCAATATCAGTCGGGATCATCTCGACTATCACGGCACCATGGAAAATTACGTGGCCGCAAAACAACGTTTATTTGCTGATTTTGGCGTGCGAAACCGAGTGGTTAACGCCGATGACGACACGTTAAGCCAGTGGCAGCAGGATGATTTAACGGACTTATGGGTTAGCCTTAATGCCAGCCCCAATGAACCCTGCCTACAAGCGACCGGAGTTCAGTTTCATGAGCAAGGCTCTGTGTTCAGCTTAAATTGGCAGGGTGAATCCTGCGTCGTTGAAACTCCATTGTTGGGGCGTTTCAACGTTTATAACTTACTTTGCGCGGTTGCGGTACTGTTGAAACTGAATAAACCACTTGCGGATATCGGCAAAGCCTGTGGCAGTTTGCAGCCTGTTCCCGGGCGAATGGAAGCCTTCCATAATAATCAGTCGCCGCTGGTGGTGGTTGACTACGCGCATACACCGGATGCTTTGCACCAGGTACTGAGCGCGCTGCGTCTGCATTGTAAGGGGCGTTTATGGTGTGTATTTGGCTGCGGCGGTGACCGTGACCGTGGTAAGCGTCCGCAAATGGGTAAAGTAGCGGCAGATTACGCTGATGTTGTTGTGGTTACCGATGACAACCCGCGGACAGAACCCGCGGAACAAATTATTGAAGATATTTTGACCGGTATTGCGGATAAAACTCAGGTTAAGGTTTGGCCGGGTCGCCGGGAGGCTGTTATACGCGCAATGCGGGAAGCCGGAAAAGATGACGTTGTACTACTAGCTGGTAAAGGGCATGAAGACTATCAGGTTATTGGTACTCAACGCATTGACTATAACGAACGAGCGGTAGTCAGCGAATGGCTGCAAGGAGACTGCGCATGATCTCAGTATCACTGAAATGGATTGCGGAGCAGGTGGAAGGCCGCCTGATTGGCTCTGATTGTACAATTGATGCAGTGTCCACGGACACTAGAGCAGATTTAACCGACGCGTTGTTCATAGCCTTAAAAGGCAAGAATTTTGATGCCCACGACTTTGTCGAACAGGCTATAGCTAAAGGCGCATCGGCCGTTATTTGCGAAAAGCAAGTGGATAGCGAGTGCCGCCAGATTATTGTCGAGAACAGTCGTCATGCGCTGGGGCGCTTAGGTGCGGCTATTAAGGCGAAGGTAGCGCCGAAAACCGTGGCTGTCACCGGCAGCAACGGTAAAACCACAGTAAAAGAAATGCTGGCAGCCATTTTATCTATTCGTCATCCGGTATTGGCCACGCAGGGTAACTTTAATAACGATATTGGTGTGCCGCTTACATTGTTGCGCCTGCAGGAAAAACACAAATACGCAGTGGTTGAACTGGGTGCGAATCATCCGGGTGAAATTGCTTACACCACAGATTTGGTCAAGCCCGATGTCGCCATATTGAATAATGTGAGCGCTGCCCATGTTGAAGGTTTCGGAAGTTTACACGGGGTTGCCCGTGCTAAAACTGAGATTTTCCGTGGAGTGGGTGGCCAGGGAACGGCCATTACCCCTCGCGACTCCGAATTTTATCCCTGCTGGCAACGAGCTTGCAGCGATATGAAGTGGAAGACTTTTGGCTTGAGCGATAGCGCCGACGTTTACGCCAGCGACGTAACACTGAACGGAGAAGGGCATCCGTCGTTTACTCTGCATTTAGGCGGAGAAACAAAACAGCTGGAGCTTAAACTAAGTGGTCGGCACAACGTGCTTAATGCTCTTTCTGCAGCTGCTGCGGCAAATGAACTGGGTATATCGCTGAATGATATCGTTACCGGTCTGCAGCAGGTTCAACCTGCCCAGGGGCGACTAACCACCATAAAAGTGAGTGATCACTTACGCATTATTGATGACACCTACAACGCTAGCGTTGCCTCAACTAAAGCTGCCCTGGATTTACTGGGAAGTTATCAGGGCTATCGCATTTTTGTATTGGGCGATATGGGTGAGTTGGGCGCCGATGCGCGAGCTTACCACGAGGACATTGGTGAACATGCTATAGGCACCGGTATTGATAACTTATACAGCCTGGGCGTGCTTAGTCAAAGTGCCAGCGAGGTCTTTAACGGCCACGGAGGCAAACACTTCGGTAGCTTACAGTCGCTGGTTGAGTCTGTTTTACAAAGACTTACAGAACAGACCGGCAAGCAACCTGTCACAGTGCTGGTTAAAGGCTCACGCTCCGCACATATGGAGCGCGTTGTTGCAGCAATACAGCAGGCTGTCACGGTCAGTGACAGCGTAGAGGATAAGCACGCATGTTAGTTTGGTTGGCGGAGTACCTAACCCAGTTTGAAAGCGCGTTTAACGTGTTTTCCTACTTAACCTTGCGGGCAATACTCAGTGTTTTGACCGCACTGGTTTTGTCGTTGTGGTTAGGACCAACATTAATTCGCCGTTTGCAGCGTTTACAGATAGGGCAAACGGTGCGGGATGACGGCCCGGAAAGTCATTTAGTAAAAAGTGGTACGCCGACTATGGGAGGTGTATTGATACTGGCAGCGGTTTTGGGTTCTTCACTATTGTGGGCCGATCTCGATAACCGCTACGTTTGGGTCGTTTTATTGGTTACTACTGGCTTTGGTATCGTAGGCTTTGTCGATGATTACCGCAAAGTTGTACGCAAAGACCCGAAAGGTTTAATCGCTAAGTGGAAGTATTTCTGGCAGTCAGTCATTGCCAGCGTCGCCGCCGTTTACCTTTATTGGAGCAGCACTCAGGGCGCTGAAACCGCTCTTCTCGTTCCATTCTTCAAAGATGTGATGCCGCAGTTGGGCATGCTTTATATGCTCATGGCCTATTTTGTCATTGTCGGTACCAGTAATGCGGTTAATTTAACCGACGGTCTGGACGGCCTGGCCATTATGCCAACCATTATGGTAGCTGCGGCTTTGGGAATTTTCGCCTACGTATCCGGCAACGTGAATTTTGCTGAGTACCTGCAAATTCCGTATTTACCTTTGACCGCCGAATTGTTGGTGGTGTGCACCGCTATTGTTGGCGCCGGTCTTGGCTTCCTCTGGTTCAATACTTATCCGGCTCTTGTCTTTATGGGCGACGTTGGCTCGTTGGCGCTGGGAGCCGCGCTTGGCATTATCGCTATATTGGTCCGGCAGGAACTGGTGCTGTTCATTATGGGCGGTGTGTTTGTTATGGAAACAGTATCGGTAATGTTGCAGGTGGGTTCCTATAAGTTGAGGGGTAAGCGTATTTTCCGTATGGCGCCTATTCATCATCATTATGAGTTAAAAGGGTGGCCGGAGCCGCGGGTAATTGTTCGCTTCTGGATATTGTCGCTAATTTTTGTACTGATAGGACTCGCAACTTTGAAGTTGCGTTAAAAAATAATGACTAAAATAGCCTGGCAGAACACAAAACACATTGTTGTCCTTGGTCTCGGAAAGACCGGGGTGTCTGTGCTGCGCTATTTGCAACATAAACGGCAGCAGGATAAGAAGTTCGCCGAGGTTCAAATTCAGGTTTTTGATTCGCGTGAAAACCCTCCGGGTCTGGAAGAAGCGAAACAAATATTGGGCGATACCGAACTGCTTAATCGGCATTGGGAATTAGAAGACACCCTGGCGGCCGACTTAATCATTGCAAGTCCGGGCATCGATTTACGTGAAGACTCAATAGTTCTGGCGCGTGATGCAGATATTCCGATTGTTGGTGACGTTGAGCTGTTTGCCCAAGAATCAAAATTACCGATAGTGGCCGTAACCGGTTCTAATGGAAAATCGACAGTAACTCGCATGGTCGAGTTTGTTGCTGAGCGATGCGGCAAGAATGTGGCCGCTGCCGGAAATATCGGCGTACCAGTACTAGAGTTGCTGCTGCAAGAGCAACAGCCCGATGCTGTAATACTGGAGCTTTCCAGTTTTCAGCTGGAGTCAATTTCCAGCTTAAAACTTAAAGCCGCGGCGCTTATGAATATTAGCGCCGACCATATGGATCGCTACTGCACTCTGGAAGAATATGTAAAAGCCAAACAACGTATTTTTACTCATGCCAAAACATGGATATTGAATCGCCAGCAGCAGGATACCTGGCCACATCCGGTTACCGGAAAGTTAATGACTTTCGGTAACGACTCGCACCCCAAACACTTTGGCTTGCTGTCTGGAAATATCGACCGTGTCAGTGGACCGGTTGCCGTGACTTTCGATGGCAGTGTCGTACTGCGGGCAGATCAATTGCAGCTTCAGGGTATTCATAATCTGGTGAATGTGCAGGCAGCTCTGGCTTTGTGTCAGGCAATAGATATTGATATTGAAGCAGCGGTTAGCGCGGTAAAAGAGTTTAAAGGCCTGGCGCATCGCTGTGAGTTAGTCAGTGACAACAAGGGTGTGCTCTGGGTTAATGATTCAAAAGCCACAAATATCGGTGCTACTGCCGCCGCGGTTGAGGGCCTGAGGCCAATGATCAACGGGCGTTTACTGCTAATAGCTGGTGGAGTCGGGAAAGGCGCAGACTTTCGTGAGCTGCAATCGACTTTGGAGCGGGTCGATATTCTATTAACTATAGGTGAAGACGGCCCCCGCATTGGTCAATTGTTTAACGGTTCACGGCAGGTAAAAAGTTTACAGCAGGCTGTGGAGCTGGCTGCATCTTTAGTGCAAACCGGCGACATGGTGTTGTTGTCGCCTGCGTGTGCAAGCTTTGATCAGTTTCAGAACTTTGAGCATCGGGGCGACAGTTTCCGTCATGCAGTGGAGGCGCTTTATGTCGACAGTGCGTGAAGAACAATTAAATCTTGAGATACCGGCCTCTGACGTCAGTAGTCGCTGGCAGAAACTGATTAACTGGTTTCAACCAAAAGCGAGTCAGCCACTCTACGACCGTATGCTGTTTACCGTTGCAATGGCGTTGCTGGCCTTTGGTTTTGTTATGGTCACGTCCGCATCTCTACCTACGGCAGAACGGTTGACGGGTAATCCGTTCTATTTTGCCATTCGTCACGGTATTTATATTGTTATTAGCTTAGCTGTTATGTTGGCGACTTTAAGAGTACCTACGAATAGCTGGAATCAACAGAGTGGCAAGTTGCTATTGCTCGGGTTGATTATGCTGCTGATGGTTTTAGTTGTGGGGCATGAAGTTAACGGTGCGCAACGCTGGATAAAAGTCGGACCCATTACTTTTCAGGCGGCAGAGGTCGCTAAACTTTTCTTCTGTATTTATATGGCCAGTTATTTGTCCCGTCGGGAAGACGAAGTTAGAGAAGCGACTAAAGGCTTTATAAAACCTCTGGCGCTATTGTTTATCGCCGCTGTGCTTTTATTAATGCAACCGGACTTCGGAACGGTGGTTGTCTTGTCGGCAACAACTGTGGCCATGCTGTTTTTAGCTGGCGCGAGGTTGTGGCAGTTTTTTGCAGTGTTTATTACCTGCGTACTGGCTTTAATTTTACTGATCATCGTTGAACCATACCGAATGCAACGGTTGCTAACCTTCCTGGAGCCGGAGAAAGATCCGTTCGGTGCCGGTTACCAGTTAATGCAGTCACTTATTGCTTTTGGTCAGGGGCAATTCAGTGGTGCCGGTTTGGGTAATAGCATTCAAAAATTACAGTATCTGCCAGAAGCTCACACCGACTTTATTATGGCCGTTGTCGCCGAGGAATTGGGTTTTCTCGGTGTGCTGGCCGTTATTGCAACCGTATTAATGTTGGTGTCGCGAGCCTTAATTATTGGGCGCCGCTGTTTAATGCAGGAACAACGTTACGGCGGTTATCTGGCTTACGGTATTGGTATTTGGTTCAGTATCCAGGCCTTCGTGAATATCGGTGTTGCGTCCGGTGCATTACCAACTAAGGGGCTGACTTTGCCTCTGGTGAGCTACGGCGGTAACAGCCTGATCATCTCGGCTCTGGCCGTTGGGCTGTTGTTACGCATAGACCACGAACGTCGGATGCTGGGTCGCAAAGTGGCACCGCGCGGAGGTGCCGAATGAATAGAGTTTTGATAGCAGCAGCCGGCACCGGCGGTCATATTTTTCCAGCTTTAGCCGTAGCAGAGCAATTGCGCGAGAATGGCTGGCAAGTTGACTGGCTGGGTACGCAAGAAGGCCGATTAGAGAGTCGGGTTATTCCGGCAGCTAATTTCCCTTTACACAGTATTAGCATGACCGGGGTTCGCGGTCATGGGCTGAAGAGAAAGCTGTTTATGCCACTGACTTTGGCGAAAGCCGTACTGCAGTGTCGACGCTTACTGAAAACACTACAGCCACAGGTAGTGGCAACTTTTGGCGGTTATGTCTGCGCACCAATGGGGTTAGCCGCCAAACTGCTGGGCATCCCCTTAGTGGTGCACGAACAAAATGCCATACCGGGCATGACCACCCGGTTGTTAGCTCCCAGAGCAAACAAAGTTATGTTGGGGCTGCCGGTTGCCCTCCCGCAGTGGCAGCAGTATCCGGTTGTTGGCAATCCACTGCGCAAGGGGTTATTGGCACAAGCGGCTGAACAGACAGAAAACTCAAATGCAGACGGTGTCTTGAATATATTGGTGGTTGGTGGAAGTTTAGGTGCGCAGGTATTGAACGAAGCCGTGCCGGAAGCCGTCAAAGCATTAGAAGGTGTTGAGCTTAATGTCTTACACCAATGTGGTGCTGAGCGTGAGGCAACAACTGAAAAGGCTTATTTAGGTGCGTCAGTGCTTAAAACGCTGAAAGTAACTGAGTTTATTGAAGATATGGGCGATGCTTTTAGCTACGCTGACTTGGTCATTTGTCGCGCTGGCGCATTAACCATATCTGAGTTGGCGGTGATGGGCGTAGCGTCCATTCTGGTGCCATTGCCACATGCTGTAGATGACCACCAAAGCGCCAATGCGAAAGTTTTAGAAAGCCGTGGTGCGGCAGTTTTATTGCCGCAAACTGAAGTAATGGAAGGCGCATTGAAACAACAGTTAAAACGTTTATTGCATGACAGACAACAACTGTGGACAATGGCGCGTTTCGCTCGCCAGTGTGCGATGCCAGAGGCAACGCAACGACTGGTGAATGAATGTATGGAATTTAAAAAGAGCGATGACTAGCATGACCGCAACCAACGCACAGCCATTTACAATTGTGAACGTCCCGGAAATGCGCCGGGTACAGCGAATACACTTCGTTGGTATCGGCGGTGCGGGTATGGCCGGTATTGCAGAAGTTCTGTTAAATCAGGGTTATCAGATTTCGGGCTCAGATATTGCCGAAAACGCCAATACCGAACGGTTGCGCTGTCTCGGAGCCACTGTGGTTCTGGGGCATATGGCTAACAATATCGACGGCGCCAGTGTGGTTGTGGTATCCAGTGCAATAAAAGCCGATAACGCTGAACTGGTAGCTGCACACCAGCTGCGGGTGCCTGTGGTACGTCGTGCTGAGATGCTGGCCGAGCTTATGCGTTTTCGCCATGGCATTGCGGTAGCCGGTACACACGGTAAAACGACGACCACGTCATTGGTTGCGAGTATTTTTGCCGAAGCTGATCGTGATCCTACTTTTGTTATTGGTGGCTTGCTCAATAGTGCTGGTTCAAATGCTCGCTTAGGTAACAGTAAGTACCTCATTGCTGAAGCCGATGAAAGCGATGCATCGTTTCTGCATTTACAACCGATGGTCGCGATAGTGACAAATATCGAAGCAGACCATATGGACACCTATGAAGGTGACTTCAATAAGCTGCTGGACACCTACGTTGAATTTTTGCATAACCTGCCGTTTTACGGTTTAGCTGTTATGTGTGTCGATGACCCGGTCGTAGCTGATTTAATACCGCGACTCGGGCGTCAGACAATGACCTACGGCTTTAGTGAAGCCGCTGATGTAAGAGCGATAGATTATAAACAGACCGCCAGTGAGAGCTGCTTTACCATTTTACGTAAAGGGTTGAAACCGCTTGACGTGTGCCTGAACCTGCCGGGCAAGCATAATGTATTGAATGCTTTAGCCGCAGTAGCTGTAGCAACAGATGAAGGAATTAACGACGAAGCCATTAAGTCAGCATTGAATAAATTTGAAGGTATCGGCCGTCGTTTTCAGCATTACGGGAACTTTGTCATCTCAGATAAAGGCTCGAATAAAGAACCGGGCGAGGTCATGCTGGTAGATGACTATGGTCACCATCCTTCAGAAGTTGCTGCCACTATTCAGGCCGCGCGGGAAGGTTGGCCTGAGCGTCGTTTGGTAATGGCATTTCAGCCGCATCGTTATTCGCGCACCCGGGATTTATATGAAGATTTCGTCAATGTACTGTCACAAGTTGACGTATTACTGATGTTGGAAGTTTACAGTGCCGGGGAGACGCCGGTAAGCGGTGCAGATAGCCGTTCATTATGTCGTTCCATACGCCAGCGCGGACAGATAGATCCTGTTTATGTGGCAACCGTGGATGATATGCCGGAAGTTCTTGAATCGGTGCTTGCTCCGGGAGACTTGCTGTTAACGCAGGGCGCTGGAAATATTGGCGCCTTGGCCAAGCGAATTGCAACTGAGGTGTTGAGTCATGAAAGCTAATGCCTTTGGTAAAGTGGCCGTCATGCTGGGCGGTACGTCGGCTGAGCGCGATGTTTCTTTGAAATCCGGAATGGCGGTATTAAAAGGCCTGGTTGCAAAAGGCATCGATGCACACGCATTTGATCCAGCGGCGCATAGTTTGCAGGAGCTTGTGGAGCAAAAGTTTGACCGCGTTTTTATCGCTTTGCATGGCCGCGGCGGTGAAGATGGCAGCATGCAGGGTGCATTGCAAATACTGGAAATGCCATACACCGGCAGTGATGTTCTGGGCTGTGCGCTGGGTATGGATAAAGTGCGTTGTAAACAAATTTGGCATTCACTGGGTCTGCCAACCGCCAATTGGCGGGTGGTAACGCAAGCTGAAATAGAGCAAGTGAACGTGGAAGCTATGTTGCAGGAGCTCGGTGGCCGGGTGATTGTAAAACCTGCACGTGAAGGCTCGTCTATAGGTATGAGCATTGCCGATAACGGGCGAAGCCTGGCTTTAGCGTTGCAGCATGCGGCACAGTTTGACGACGACCTGTTGGTCGAACAGTGGGTTGAAGGTGCGGAATATACTATTGGCATATTAGAAGGTAAGGCATTACCGGTTATTCGACTGCAAACGCCACACGAGTTTTACGATTTTGAAGCCAAGTATCAGGCAAATGATACCCAGTATCATTGTCCTGCAGGACTAAGTGACGATGACGAAGCAAGTTTGCGAACGTTGGCTGAACGCGCTTTCGTGGCCATAGGAGGCAGTGGCTGGGGACGCATTGATGTGATGCGCAATAACGCAGGTGAGTGGTTTTTGTTAGAGGCTAACACCGTACCGGGAATGACAGAAAAAAGCCTGGTACCTATGGCCGCAAAAGTTGCAGGTTTACAGTTTAATGACTTAGTGGAGCGCATTTTAGCGCAAACGCTGGAGCGCTAACGATGGCTGCTGAACAGCGCCTGCGCTCAGTTAATTTTTGGTCAGGTGTGGTGGTGTTATGCCTGACAATTGCGGGGGCATTAGTTGGTATCTATCAGTTAAACGAAGTGCTGACAGACGAACAACAAGTGCCGCTGGCTGAACTAAGTGTGCAAGGCGAGTTGCATTATACCGCCAGCGAAGAGGTTAGACAGGCATTGACAGCAGAGCCGTTAGGAAGCTTTTTTACGGCCGATGTGGATGATTTAAGGCGTCGGGTAGAGCAGTTGCCGTGGGTGCAAAAGGTCTCTATTCGCAAGGTTTGGCCGGATAAGTTGTCGGTTTATGTGACAGAGCACAAACCTGTTGCTATGTGGAACGGTGATCGGCTCATTAATCAGCATCAGGAAGTTTTCCGGGCTGATATAACGAGAGCTGACAGCAGTTTGCCACAGTTGTTCGGCCCGGAGAACGCGGTGAAGGAAACCTGGGAGGAGTTTAACCGGGTACAGCAAATGCTGGAGGTTAATGGCTTTCAGATTAGAGCGTTGAGATTAACCGAACGCTTTGCTGTCAACGTGGTTCTGGCACAGGGAATTGAAATTAAATTGGGGCGGGAAGCCACATTAGAGAGAATTAAGCGGTTTATCGATGTGTTTCCCAGCATCGTTGAGCACGAAAAAAGTAAAAACAACGAAATCGATACTGTGGATTTACGATATGACACCGGGGCTGCAGTGGCCTGGCGTGAAGCAAAAAGTGAGAGTTAGACGGTTATGTCGAAAACATCGGAACACAATATGGTTGTAGGTCTGGATATAGGCACCAGCAAAGTGACTGCACTTATAGGCGAGCTATTGCCTGATAATGAGATCAGTGTTGTTGGCGTTGGCACGGCTACATCGCGGGGAATGGATAAAGGCGGTGTGAATGACCTTAATCTGGTCGTGCAATCGGTTCAGCGCGCTGTTGATGAGGCTGAGCTTATGGCTGACTGCCGTGTGGCATCGGTGTATCTGAACATTTCCGGACGTCATATTTCCTGTCAGAACGAAAGTGGCATGGTACCGATTAACGAAGCTGAAGTGACTCAGGACGATGTCGACAGCGTGATTCACGCAGCGCAGTCAGTGCCTATTGCAAAAGAACGTCGTATTTTGCATGTACTGCCGCAGGAGTATGTCATTGATTCGCAAGAGAGCATTCGCAGCCCCATTGGCATGTCCGGTGTTCGCATGGAGTCGAAAGTGCACATTATTACCTGTGCCAACGATATGGCGAAAAATATTATAAAAGCGGTTGAGCGTTGCGGACTGTCGGTGGATAAACTGATTTTCTCAGCTCTGGCGTCCAGTATCTCGGTACTGACAGACGATGAAAAAGATTTGGGTGTGGCTCTGGTCGATTTAGGCGGCGGCACCATTGATATCTGTATTTATGCGGGCGGTGTACTGCGCCATACCGCGGTGATTCCGGCGGCAGGCAATCAGGTCACCAGTGACATTGCCAAGATATTCCGTACGCCGACTAACCACGCGGAAGAAATTAAGACCAAGCACGCTTGCGCGTTACGGCAAATGGTCAGCATGGAAGACACCATTGAAGTGCCTTCGGTTGGTGGTCGTCCGTCGCGGGTTATGTCGCGTCATACGCTGGCTGAAGTCGTTGAGCCGCGTTATCAGGAATTGTTTGAGCTGGTCAGGGACGAAATCCAGCAAAGCGGGTTAGATGAGCAAATAGCAGCCGGTGTAGTGATTACCGGTGGTAGCGCGAAAATGGAAGGCTGCGTTGATTTTGCCGAAGAAATTTTTCAAATGCCGGTTCGTATCGGCGTTCCTCTGGGCATGAAAGGCCTGCGGGATTACGTCGAAGATCCGGTTTATGCCACGGCGGTGGGACTGTTACGGTATGGGCAGGAAGATGCCGCTGTGTCACAAAAAGAAAGCTCTAAAACTGACGTGATCGGACTCTGGCAAAAAGTGCAGAGTTGGTTCAAAGGTGAGTTTTAACTTGGGGTAGCACGTTAAAAGCAGGTAGGGAGAATTATTATGTTCGAACTGATGGACAATTATGAAAGCGAAGCCGTCATTAAGGTGATTGGCGTCGGTGGTGGTGGCGGAAACGCTGTCCAGCACATGGTAAAAGAATCAATTGAAGGTGTGCAGTTTATTGCAGCCAATACCGATGCGCAGGCTCTGCGTAATCATACGGCGGATGTCACCATTCAATTAGGGCAGGACATCACGAAAGGTCTTGGCGCTGGCGCCAACCCGGAAGTGGGTCGTCAGTCGGCAGAAGAGGACCGCGAGAATATCCGAGTCCACTTAGAAGGTGCCGACATGGTCTTTATTGCAGCTGGCATGGGCGGCGGTACCGGAACCGGTGCAGCACCTGTGGTTGCTGAAGTTGCTAAAGAACTGGGTATTCTGACCGTTGCGGTTGTGACCAAGCCTTTCCCGTTTGAAGGGAAAAAGCGTATGGCCGTAGCCGACGAAGGCATTAACGCACTGGCACAAAGTGTCGACTCGTTAATTACTATACCAAACGAGAAGTTGCTCAAGGTTATGGGTCGTGGAACCAGCTTGCTGGACGCCTTTAGTGCTGCAAACAACGTATTGTTGGGTGCGGTTCAGGGCATTGCCGAGCTGATTACTCGCCCGGGTCTTATCAACGTCGACTTTGCTGACGTTCGCGCGGTAATGAAAGAAATGGGTACTGCCATGATGGGCACCGGTGTTGCCAGCGGTGAAGACCGTGCGCAGGAAGCCGCGGAAATGGCCATTAACAGCCCATTACTGGAAGACATCGACTTGTCTGGTGCTCGTGGCGTTCTGATTAACGTGACTGCCGGCATGGACATGAGCATTGAAGAACTGGACACCGTCGGTAATACGGTTAAAGCCTTTGCTTCAGATAACGCAACGGTGATCGTGGGTACGGTTATCGATACTGAAATGTCTGATGAGTTGCGCGTAACTGTTGTCGCGACAGGTATTGGCGCGGAACGTAAGCCCGATATCTCTTTGGTGAATAATACTAACCAGACAACGGCCAAGCGTGAACCGCAACCGGCTTACCGTAGTAATGATATAGACCGCGGCGGTGCAGCACCTCGTTATGAGGAGCAGGAAGAGCTGCAACCGGAAGCAAAAGCGGAACCAAAACGTCAGCCCGCTGCCAAAGCTAAACAGGATAAAGAACTCGATTACCTGGATATTCCGGCGTTTTTGCGAAAACAGGTCGACTAAATTGACGTAACGCTTGATAAGTATGCGTAAAATTTGATCGAACCATGACAAATGTCGTATAATATGCGGCCGCTTTGGCTTTTGCCTTGGCGAACCGAATATAAAAGGTAGGTGAACAAGTACCATGATTAAGCAACGTACATTACAGCAAGCGATATCAACCACTGGTGTTGGGCTGCACAAAGGCAATAAAGTAAACCTTACTTTACGCCCTGCGCCGGCTAATACCGGTTTGATATTCCGTCGTGTGGACCTTGATCCTGTGGTGGATATTCCAGCACGGGCCGACTGGGTGCGTGATACGCAGCTGTGTACCTGTCTTATCAATGAGGAAAACGTTCGCGTTTCTACCGTCGAGCATTTGCTCGCTGCGCTGGCCGGCGTTGGAATTGATAATGCGATTATCGAAGTCGATTCGCATGAAATTCCAATTATGGACGGCAGCTCGCACCCGTTTGTTTACCTGCTACAAAGCGCGGGCATTGAAGAGCAGTCAGCAGCGAAGAAGTTCATCCGGATCAAACAGCCGGTACGTGTCGAAGACGGTGATAAGTGGGCGGAACTGCTACCCCACGATGGTTTCCGTATCGACTTTGCTATCGACTTTGAACACCCGGCTATCGCAGACACAGGGCAGACCGTTAGTATCGATTTTAGCGCGAATGCTTTTATCAAAGAAATTAGTCGTGCCCGTACCTTTGGCTTTATGAAAGACATTGAGTATTTACGGGAAAACAATCTGGCATTAGGCGGCAGTTTTGATAACGCCGTGGTGCTGGACGAATTCCGCATTCTGAATAGTGACGGCTTACGTTACGATGACGAATTCGTAAAACACAAAATGTTGGACGCTATTGGTGATTTGTACATGGGTGGCCACAGTATTTTAGGCCATCTGCGTGCTTACAAGTCAGGGCATGCGCTGAATAATCAGCTATTACAGGCATTGTTAGCGCAACAGTCAGCATGGGAGTTTGTGACCTTTGACGAAGAGCAGGCTACTGCGCCTATCGCTTTCTGGTCACCAGCAACAACGACAGCTTAATCTTTATCGTTGGCGGTAAACTTTGCCGCCAACGCTTTTAATTCCGACTTCAACGGCTCATCGCACCCCTCAGCCATTGTCAGCAGGCGCTCTGCGCTGCTCGAACCTTTCTGATTTTTAATACTTTTCTCAAAACTGTTCATTGACGGAGACACCTTAATTGAAAGGCTCTGTACCGGGACCGTCGCATTGTGGCGAAAATGCGTTATAATGGCCGCTTGCTGAAGTTTTAGCCTGGTTGCCCAGCTACCGTTATCCACCTGAATGATCATTTGACCATCGCGGATATTCAGCAATTGGCAGTGTTGACTGGTATTTTTATCAACGCATTGTTGAAACAATTGTTGCCAATGCGAAAGTTGGGCGGCAAACTGTGCATAATGTCGTAATGTTGACGACAAGGTTTTTTGACCTGAACGAAGCCATTCTGATGGTGTTTTCGGATGTCGTGACATAGTTGCGTAGTAGGCAAATATTAAGAGAGTTCGAATGAGTTTATCAGTCTTTTATCGAGGCTCCAAAATACGTTTTCGTATTCGGTTAAGTCGACGTCGATTTTTTTCCTTTGTCGGTATTGCAGCCTTTATTGGCCTTGCTACCTGGCAGCCATGGCAGTATCAGGGTATCGACCCTGCGGTGGCGCAGAATAAAATCACGGAAGAGCAGAAAAAGCTTGTGTTACAAGAGCAGGCACTAAAAGAGTTAAAAGAAGATACTCAAAAGCGTCTGGGTGCTATGACCATTTATCTGGGCGAGTTAAGAGCTCAAATGCGTCGTCTGGACGCCTTAGGTGAGCGTTTAGCTGGTGTCGCTAATCTCGACAATGGTGAGTTTAACTTTAATCAGGAACTTCCCATTGGTGGGCCGGAACTAGAAGTTGCTGAACTTCCTCACAGCTCTGGTACGGATGTCCTCACTGAAATTGAAGATATGTTGTCGCAGATCTCTGACAAACAAAAACAGCTATCGCTACTTGAATCTGTGATGATGAATCACCAACTTAATAATGACGCGTATATTGCAGGCCGTCCAATTTCAGATGGTTGGTTGTCTTCGCAATATGGAGTTCGTAAGGACCCTTTCAATGGCACACCCGCTATGCATAAAGGGTTAGATTTTGCCAGTTATAACGAAGACGTTAAGGTTATTGCTACCGGAGCCGGTGTTGTCACCTGGGCCGGCGACAGATACGGTTACGGCACCTTAGTCGAAATTGACCACGGTGGTGGCTTAAAAACCCGTTATGGTCATAACGACGAGTTAACAGTTTCAGTAGGGGATGTTGTTACCCGCGGTCAGCAAATTGCGAAAATGGGCAGCAGTGGCCGGTCGACTGGACCACATGTTCATTACGAAGTTTTGCGTAATGGCCGTCAAATTGACCCTAATCAGTTTGTGTATCGTAAAGCTGACTCAAAATAACTCGGTAATTAATTAGAACGTAGGCGGTACTTTAGGTACCGCTTTTGTTGTTCAGGAAAGTAACACAGGATAAATCAATCTCATGCTAGGCAGTCTGTTTCGAAAAGTATTTGGTAGTCGCAACGATCGCATTCTCAAAACTATGAAGAAAGACGTTGAGCGAATTAATTTGCTGGAACCCGAGTTTGAAGCGTTAAGTGATGCCGAGCTAAAAGAGAAAACCACTGAATTTCGCAAGCGTCTAAACGATGGTGAGCGTATAGAGAAAATTTTACCCGAAGCCTTTGCTACTGTTCGTGAAGCCAGCAAACGTGTTTTTGGGATGCGCCACTTCGACGTACAGCTGATTGGCGGTATGGTACTGAACGATAACCGCATTGCAGAAATGAAAACGGGGGAAGGTAAAACGCTGACAGCGACCTTGCCTGCTTATTTGAATGCGTTACCGGGTAAAGGCGTTCATATTATTACGGTGAACGATTATCTGGCCAAACGTGACGCTGAATTCAACCAACCATTATTCGATTTCCTTGGGTTGACCGTCGCGTTCAACATTCCGGGTATGGCGCCTGAAGACAAAAAAGCGGCTTATCAGGCCGACATTACTTACGGTACCAATAACGAGTTTGGTTTTGATTACCTGCGCGATAATATGGCTTTTGCGCCACAGGACAGAGTTCAGCGCGAATTAAACTACGCTCTGGTCGATGAAGTCGACTCAATTCTGATTGATGAAGCCCGTACACCTCTTATTATTTCCGGTCCGGCCGAAGACAGTTCAGAAATGTACCGTAAAATGAATGAGCTGGTTCCACATTTGGTTCGTCAGGAAAAAGAAGACACTGAAGAAGAACTAGGCGACGGTGATTTTACCATTGATGAAAAAGCCAAGCAGCTGCATCTTACTGAACACGGTCAGGAACACATTGAAGAGCTACTGAAAGAGAAAGGCATGCTGGACGCGGATGATTCGCTATACTCAGCCGCTAATATCAGTTTACTGCACCATATCAATGCTGCTTTACGTGCTCATCATCTGTTTCAAAAAGATGTCGATTACATCATCAAAGACGACAAAGTTGTCATTGTTGATGAACACACCGGACGTACAATGGAAGGCCGTCGTTGGTCTGAAGGTCTGCATCAGGCGGTAGAAGCCAAAGAAGGTGTGCCAATTCAGAATGAAAACCAAACTCTGGCATCTATTACCTTCCAGAATTATTTCCGTCTATACAACAAGCTAGCCGGTATGACCGGTACAGCCGATACTGAAGCCTTCGAGTTCCAGTCTATTTATGGTCTGGAGACCATTGTACTGCCAACCAATAAACCAATGGTTCGTGATGACAGAGCCGACCTGATTTATCTGACCACACTGGAAAAATATGAAGCTATAGCTGAGGACATTGAAGAGTGTCGTAAGCAGAAGCGTCCGGTGTTGGTGGGTACGGTCTCTATTGAAAACTCTGAGCTTTTGTCACAGCTGCTGAAGAAAAAGAAAATTCCTCATGCGGTACTGAACGCTAAATTCCACGAACACGAAGCCGACATTATTGCTCAGGCAGGCCGTCCGGGAACTGTGACCATTGCGACCAACATGGCCGGTCGTGGTACCGATATTGTTCTGGGCGGAAGCTGGATGGCAGAAGTTGAAAAGCTGGAAGAGCCATCTAACGACAAAATTGAGAAAATAAAGCAAGACTGGCGAAAACTGCATGACGCCGTGATTGAAGCCGGCGGATTGCACATTATTGGTACAGAACGCCATGAGTCGCGCCGTATTGACAACCAGTTACGGGGTCGTGCCGGTCGTCAGGGTGACCCTGGTTCATCGCGTTTCTATCTGTCGCTGGAAGATCCACTTATGCGGATTTTCGCTTCAGACCGTATTGGCACTATGATGAAGCGTCTGGGGATGAAAGAAGGCGAAGCCATTGAACACCCCTGGGTAACGCGAGCTATTGAAAATGCGCAACGTAAGGTGGAAGGACGTAACTTCGACGTACGTAAACAATTGCTTGAGTATGACGATGTAGCCAACGATCAGCGTAGTGTTGTCTATGACCAGCGTAATGAATTGCTGGACGAAGGTGATATCTCTGAAACCATCGTTGCGATACGTGAAGACGTGATCAATTCAGTGATCAGCGAGTACGTTCCGCCGCAGTCTCTGGCTGAGCTCTGGGACTTAAAGGGTTTGGAAGAGCGTCTGCGTGGCGATTTCCACATCGAGCTGCCATTACAGCAATGGCTGGACGAAGAAGATCATTTCCATGAGGAAGTGTTGCGGGAGCGAGTACTGGAAGAGCTGGTTAAAGCTTATCAGGAAAAAGAAGAGATGGTGGGGCCAGAAGTACTGCGCCGCTTCGAAAAATCCATCATGTTGCAAAGCCTTGATCAGCACTGGAAAGAACACTTAGCGGCAATGGATCATCTGCGTCAGGGTATTCACCTGCGTGGTTATGCTCAGAAGAACCCGAAACAAGAGTACAAAAAAGAGGCCTTTGAGCTCTTTACCGAGATGCTGGAAGCCCTGAAGCTAGACGTTGTGACTATTCTGAGCAAGGTGAAAGTACGTGCTCAGGAAGATGTCGATGCAGTAGACGAGCAACGTAAAGCTGCCGATAGCGCACCTCGTGAGTTCCGTCATGAACAAAGTGGCCCGGCGGCTGAAGAGCCTCAGAAAAGCTCTGATAATGCTCAGGGGCAACCGGTTCGTAAAGGTGCAAAAGTGGGTCGTAACGAACCATGTCCTTGTGGGTCAGGTAAAAAATACAAACATTGTCACGGTAAACTATAGGTTTTTATGGAAACCCAAAAATCGCCTGCTGTCCATGTGGCAGTCGGCGTGATTGAAAATGAGAAGGGCGAAATTTTTATCGCCCAACGTCATCCTGAACAACATCAGGGTGGTAAGTGGGAATTCCCCGGTGGTAAAGTCGAAGCTGGCGAGAATGTTCAACAAGCATTGCAGCGCGAGCTAAAAGAAGAGTGCGGTATTGATGTGACCGATATGGCGCCGTTAACCGTCATAGAGCATCAGTACAAAGATAAACGCGTTTTACTCGATGTCTGGTGGGTGCTTGCTTACAGCGGTGAAGCGCGTCAGTTAGAAGGTCAGGATTGGTGTTGGGTTGATAAAAACCAACTGGATGCATTCCAGTTTCCGGAAGCTAATCAACCCATTGTCGAATGCATTATGCAGTCATTGAACGCTTATTAATGCAGCAACTCAGACTCTAAAGGCTACTACCTGAACTAATAGTCCTGTTCGTCGTTGTTATAGTCGTCGTTAGCTATGACAACGGGCTCGCCCGGGATGCTTTTTTCTTCGTTTGCCCACTCACCTAAATCAATCAGTTTACACCGTTCACTGCAAAAAGGTCTGGCAGGGGATTTATCTGACCATTCTACTTTAGCCTGACAGGTTGGGCAGTTAACACTTATACTCATGGACTACACCTTGCGAGTTCAAATTCAATATCGTGCAGGGATGCCTCTTTGCTCTCCCCGGGTAAGGGCATGAATCGTACCGTAAATCGTTGCCGATGCCCACTGATGACCGGATAAATCTTGGCCGAGCGGGGGACTTTAATTCGCAGCATAGCTAGTAACTGCTCTGAACTTTCCTGCAGGAATCCATTTTGCAATTGTATTGGCGCGAAAACGGATTGCTCGCGTAATAATGTCAGTTTTAAGGTAATTGCCAGTTCGACAAAAGCCAGTGTCTGACTCCAGCGTTCACATTGTTGTTGCTTTTCTTCAGCAGACTGGCTTAACCATAAATGTAGTTGCGGTAATTCAAATAAGCCGCTCATGCCAGGCTGGCTGAACCGTTGGCGTATACTCGTCAGCAGGGCATCATCTTTGAGCTGGCGTAAGTACTTTGGAATATCCTGTAGCGTGTTGAGACAATGCGCAATTTCATTAATGGTTCTTCGCAATGCATCGCGGTCTACGTCGGGATGTTCTTCCCATTTTTGTAAACGTTGTTTGTCGAGTTCTAAATCTTTCGTCAGTTCGGTGCGGATGTCACAGCGTTCAAGCAACTCAGTAACGGCAAACAGGGCGTTAAAAAAGGGTTCAGCCTGCTTGTCAAAACAGGTTTGGCTGGCTTTTAGCTGCTCAAAACCATGCTCTAACCGCAAATAAGTTCGCATACGCTCCTGAAGCGGATATTCATAGAGAATGTTGTCGTTATCAGTAGATGTCATGCGATTGCCGATTGTTGAACTCTGTTTCTATGATAGCGGATTACTCTTCCTGTGCAACGGTTGCCGAAAGATAGCGCTGATGCAGTTGGTTAACCTGCTGACGTAATTCGCCGATACTGCCCTCGTTATTCAGAATATCGTCCGCTTTGAGAAGTCGTGCATCACGACTCAACTGAGCTTTCATAATAGCCTCAACTTCCTCTTTTGGACTCTCGTCTCGCCGAATCGTTCTTTGTAATTGTAATTCTTCTGAAACATCCACCACCAATACGCGCTGGCAGTACTTATCCAAATTATTTTCCAGCAATAACGGCGCTGATAAAATCACATAGGGCGAACAGGCCTGTTCCAGTTGAGCCAGAATTTCCTCGCGTATGGCCGGGTGCAACAAGCTGTTCAACCAGTCTTTTTCTGCGGGGTCAGAGAATATTTTTTGGCGTAGAGCTTTGCGGTCAAGCTCCCCTTTGTCTGTTAACAGGTCCCTACCAAAATGCTCTGCAATTGCTCGCAGGCAGGGGGTGCCCGGCATAACAACCTGGCGGGCCACAATATCGGCATCGACCACGGTTATGCCCAGTTTTTCAAACTCAGCTGTGGCTGCTGACTTTCCGCTACCGATACCGCCGGTTACGCCAACTACATAGGTCATTTTCAAACGCCTCCTAGCCAATGCCAGTAGCTGAACAACAGCTCCATGCCATAGAAGTAGCTAAGCAGGCCTCCGCCGATTAGAAAAGGCCCAAAAGGTATGGGTTGCGAGCGGCTTTGCCGGCGTAACATAATCAGGCCTATTACGGCTCCGCAAACCGAGCTGGCAAGAATTGTGACCGGCAACAGAGTCGCGCCGGTAAAAGCTGTGATAGCTGCCAGCAGTTTAAAGTCACCATAGCCCATACCTTCTTTGCCGGTGATAAGCTTATAGGCCCAAAACACGCTCCAAAGGCTAAGATAACCCGCTGTGGCGCCAATAATTGCGGAGGCCGGAGTCATGTCACTTAAGTCAGAGATGGACCAGAGCAAAGCCACCCAGAGTAAAGGGTAAGTGAGCTGATCGGGCAGTAACTGATGACGCCAGTCGATAACGAACAGGCAAATTAATAACGAAAAGGCCGTAACATACACCAACGCCGGTAGGGTGAAGCCGAAATGCCAGCTTATTATGCCGAACACCAGGCAACTGATAATTTCAACTAGCCAGTAAGTAACCGGAATGTGAGTTTGACAATGGCGGCAGCGAGCGCGCAAAACCAGATAGCTCAACAGCGGAATATTATCGTACCATGCAATAGAGGCCTTGCATTCAGGGCAATGTGAACCCGGAAACGCGATGGAAAAACGGTCCTGTTCGGTTACTGGAGTGCCGTTCATTTCGGCACATTCACGCTGCCATTGGCGTTCCAGCTGTATTGGCAGTCGGGTGATCACTACGTTCAGGAAGCTACCGATAACGGCGCCCAGCACTAGCGCGACCACCAATGTCGGTACTGACCCGGCAGCAAGCAAGTATTCCATACTTCTATTCCTTAGTTATTGAAACTGCTGCCCCATAGAAAACAGCGGTAAATACATAGCGACCAAAAGAGTGCCTATAATGCCGCCTAAAACGACCATCAGCAAGGGCTCTGCCAGAGCAATCAGGCGTTCACAGTTTTGTTCAAATCGTTGTTGCCTGAAATTGGCAAGTGCGGCAAAGGCGTTATCAATTTTACCATTTTGTTCGCCAACTTTAAGAAAACTGAGAGTGCGAGGTTCATTTAGCGTACTGGAGCGGAAGCTGTCTACCCAACCGTTACCAGACTCGAGTTGCTGATGAATTTGATGTAAGGCTGCTTTATGGGGCAACCAGTTCAGGGACGATTCGGTGCTGAGAATAGCTTGTCGGGTTTCAATACCAGCCCGCAAAGCTACCGCCAGCCGGTGAAACAGCTGCTGTAGCTTAATATCCTGTAGCAACTGGCCAATAACGGGTAATTGCGCGAGTGTTCGTTGGAAGAACAAGGGAGCTTTGTTTTTAACGGCAAAAAGAATAACTGTCGCAGCTAATATCGCACTTAAAATGACAAATGCCTGCTCTTTCAAAAATGCTGATGAGTTCAGTAAAACGGCAGTCAGCCAGGGTAGCTCACCTTCGCCAAAAAGCTGAGCAAAAGCCGGCAAAACCCAGCCCATCATTATGAAGCAAACACTTGCAGCCACTATTAATACAATGACGGGATAACGCAGCGCTTTGGTTAATTTCTTTTTCAGTTGAAGCTGGCGTTTTTCCAGTTCTTGTAACTGCTGTAACGCATCGGCGAGCTGTCCGTTTTGTTCCGCCCAGGCTATGGCGTTAATGTCAGCTTTGGGTAACCAGCTTTCATAATAAGTTAGTGCTCGACTAAAAGAGAAGCCGTGCTCAATGCTGCGAATACAATCTTCAATTAACCAGCGCAGGCTTCTGGACTTAGTTTCACAAATACTGTGTCGCAGAGCTTCTGAAAGCGGCAGGCCACTCTCCAGTAGACTGGCGGTTTGTTGCAGTAGAATATACCAGAGCGATAATTTAGGTTTATTAAGCTTTCTTTGACGCTTCGATAGGCGTTTTATTTTTGTACAACGGATATGATGTTGCGATAGCAATTGTTTAGCCTGCAAAAGTGAGTCTGCATGAACCAGCCCGGACGTATTATCAGCCTGCCACTGCCAGCAGTAATTAAGCGTCTTCATAACTGAAACGCTCCCTCTCTGCACGGCTAATCAAACCGCTATCGATATAATGCTGTAGCGCCTGTGAAAAATCCGGAAGCTTGAGTTGGTTCAGGTAGTTACGCAAATCTTTAATGGAGGCTTGGGAGTTGATTAATTTCTCAACTAGCTCTTCAGAGTCATCCAGCCAGGGCACAACCTCAAACACCGCCTGACGGTTTTTCTCTGTCTGGTGGTAGCTCTTCTCGGCTACTGGCAGCAAACGTTGGCTGACAATAAGCTTTAATGAGCTGCGAATATCCAGCGGGTTAACGCCCAGAGATTGCAAGCGTTTTAAACTGTCCAGGCAGTTGTTGGTATGCAATGAGCTCAGAACTAAATGACCCGTTTGCGCTGCCTGCACTGCAATTTTGGCGGTCTCTGCATCGCGGATTTCGCCGATAAGGATAACATCGGGGTCTTGTCGGAGGAGGGCGCGAAGAATTGATGCGAAGGTCAGCCCCTGGCGCGTATTGACCATCACCTGACTGCAACCCTGCAGCGGGACCTCAACCGGGTCTTCGACACTGCAAACATTGCTGCGCTCAGTATCCAGCTGGCTCATTGCACTGTACAAAGTTGAAGTTTTGCCGCTACCTGTAGGGCCTGTCACCAGAATTAACCCCTGCGTCTGACTTAAACAGCGGGCAAACCAACCGTACTGTTCTTCCAGCAGGCCGGTTTGCTGTAAGGGGGTAATGTTGTGAGTTGGCTGTAAACATCGCAGCACCAACTTTTCTCCACCGATAACCGGACAGCAGTTTAACCTGAATTCCAGTTGCGTGTTATTACCAGACTGCATCGACAAGCGGCCGTCCTGCGGTTGGCGTTGCTCGGTTAAATCAAGGTTGGCCTGTACTTTAATACGCGAATAAACCTGTTGAGCAAACTCTCGCGCTATAAAATCTAAACGGCGCAGCTGGCCAGCTTCCCTGCCTCTGACAATAACACCTTGGTTCAGAGGTTGCAGATGCAGATCGGAGAGCCCTTTTTCTGCGCAGTACAACAGTAGCTGGTCAACGTACTCTATAGCTGAGTCTTTAGGCAGTTGAATACCGGGTAGCCTGCCTTTGCCACGAATGAGCAATACTTTTTTATCGCTGTAAAAGCTCAGTAATACCCCGTCGACCGGCGCAAACCCGGGTTGTTGTACTAACATGAGCCACGTTTCTCCCTGAGCAAAAAACAGCAAACCATGTTGTTGCAAAAAAGGATCGTGCTCATTTTCCGACGAACTCGTCGGCCCGGACAGGTGGCGAAGTGAACAAGAGGCGACGCTGGTCATCAGTAGCTTACCTGTCGTTCACAGTTTTGCACCACTGAGCGCATTTCGTTGTAATCGGAACAGGCAATATTCCAGTCTAAATAAGTATTCGTGGCGTTGGGTGTCAGTTCAATCTGCAGTGGCTGATTGTTAATATTGACCGAGTTAAGAGTTAAGCGCACCGCGGCTGATTCGGTCAGACTGAGCTCGCTGAGTTCATCGGGTAGAGGTGATGGTAAACCGGGGATGCCTTTATTTCCGGCCTGATTGCACTGGTTTAACTGCCCTTCAATTTGCCAGCATAAAGCGATACCCAACTGTAACGGCTGGGCATGGGCTAAAGCTTTACTAACTTTGGCCTGCTGGGTGTAATAGGTGTACGACGGAACGGCAATAGCCGAGAGGATGGCAATGATGGCCACCACGACCATCATCTCGATAAGACTAAAACCCTTACCTGGAAAACGAAGAACGGGTAAATGGTGAAAATGTGCTTCCTGCATAATTCAGCTCCCTGTTTAAAAACAGCAGAACTGTGGTTCACCCGGGCGAATTAGTAAATTCTATTTTCCTGTAATCTATTGGCTATCTATGGCAATTTTCTAGCTATCTTCTGAAATTCTCATTGATAAATCAATTGCCTGGACGTTCTTTGTCAAAGCGCCGGAGGAGATAAAATCAACCCCGGTGGCAGCCAGTTCCGGTAAACGCTCATCGGTAATATTACCCGAAACTTCCAGTTGCGCGCTGTGCCCGGCATTGTCATGATTTTGCTGTACCGCCTGCTTAATGTCTTCAATACTGAAGTTATCCAGCATAATCACGTCGGCTTCGGCCTTCAGAGCCTGTGCGAATTCATCCAAATTCTCAACTTCAACTTCCACCGTTTTACCCGGATTCAGACGTTTTGCCGTAGCTACAGCCTGAGCAATACCACCACAGGCAAAAATGTGATTCTCTTTAATCAGGTAGGCATCAAATAAACCAATGCGGTGATTCACACCGCCACCGCAACGCACCGCGTATTTCTGCGCTAAACGCATACCAGGCAGAGTTTTCCGGGTATCCAGTAGTTGCGTTTTATAACCGTCGAGCAATTTGCTGTAGTGATAAGTGGTGGTCGCGGTAGCAGATAGCGTTTGTAAAAAGTTAAGTGCCGCGCGTTCACCGGTCAGCAAAATACGGCTGGGGCCCTTTAAGTGGCACAGCTCCGTATTTGCTTTCACCTTATCGCCGTCTTTTACCAGCCATTCAATTTCCACCTGATTTCCCATTTGGCGAAACACCTGATCAACCCAGGCACAACCACAAATGACAGCGTCTTCGCGGGTAATAATGCTGGCACGGGACTGGCTTTGTTCCGGAATCAGTTGCGCAGTAATATCTAAACGGGCATCTTCGCCGAATAAATCTTCTTTCAATGCGGCGCGCACACCGTCCTGAATAGCAAGTTGCAGCTCGGGCTGACTCATAGATGGCTTTACCTTTTAACAGACAATACGGATACTAGGGGGCAAACTTTACCGTTTTGTTGAGCCTGTGAAAAGCGACCCGATAAAAAATCATAAAATAACGACTGCGGTGCAGCATCCGTCCCCGCATTACGATGAACGCCCACAAAGCGCCGAAGTCAGTCTGCTGGTCATTCATTGTATTAGCCTGCCCGAAGGACAATATGGTACACCTTATATTCGCCAGTTGTTTATGGGCGAACTGGAAACCGATGCACACCCGGACTTTGCTATCCTGAGAGGGCTGAGGGTGTCGGCACATTGTGTGATCCACCGCGATGGTACGCTGGAGCAATACGTGCCTTTTGATAAACGAGCCTGGCACGCCGGTATGTCCCGTTACTGCGGGCGCAGGAGATGTAACGATTTCAGTATAGGCATTGAGCTCGAAGGAACCGACCACAGTGCCTATACTCAACAACAATACGAACAATTAATTGCAGTCACTAAGGCGCTAATCAGCACATATCCCAAGTTAAACCGTCGACGTATTGTCGGCCATCAGGATATCGCCCCGGGTCGTAAAACGGACCCGGGCAGTGAATTTGACTGGCAAACCTATTTAAATGCCTTATAAGGAGTCATGAATGGTCCTCATTGCGTTGCTGATTGCATTAAGCGTTGAGCGTTTGTATCACAGCCCGGCCTTTTTGCACTGGTCGTTTTTTCTGGAACGCTGGCAACACTGGAGTGCGGCACGGCTTACAAACGAAAAGTGGGAAAGCGAGCCACTGCAACTGGTTCGCCTGTTGGTTCCTGCTTTGGCTGTCGGCTTTTTGGTGGTGTTGCTGGACAACCTTATGGTGACTTTTATTGTCAGTATCTTGTCTTTACTGCTGGCGATGAACTGCGAGCCGGCCCGCAAAAGCTATAAAGCGTATTTAAAAGCGGCAAACCGGGGCGATGAACAACAGGTAAATGAACATCAACAGGCATTAACTGAATTTGCCGGGCATCATCAGCCAAAGCAGTTAAGTGACTCGTTAATCTGGATCAATTATCGGCAATATATTGCGGTGATGTTCTATTTTGTGCTGTTTGGCAGTTTCGGCGCTCTGGTATATGCCAGTCTGCGTTACGCCGAGAAGCAATTAAGTGAACAGGAGTCGGCTAAACCCTGGCAGCAATTTATGTGGTTTGCAGATTGGGTTCCGGCTCGCTTAGCCGGGTTTGGCTTATTAATTGTGGGGCATTTTTCGCGGGCGTTTCCGGTTTGGGTCAAGCGCAGTCTGAATCCGCAGGTCGACCCGGATAAACTGCTTTTTAATGTCGCCAGCAAAGCAGAAGACAGCCCTCAACATCCGGATGACAGAACCGAGCATGTTGCTTGTCAGTTGCGCTTAATGCGCCGCCAGCAGATTTTCTGGGTGTGTGTTATTGCGGCTCTTACGTTGTGGGGGACGGTTAATTAAATAGTAAAATAAAGTTTCTTGATAAAGGTTCTTACGATAGCGGAATGAGCCAATCTTTGATTGGCTCAAAAATGAGCTAAAAGAGAAATAATGATAAAAGAATAATCCACATAAACCCAAAAGTTACGTAAATTTAGTCCCTTGAATAATCAAAAAACTCTCTCTGATTGCCCTTCCTCCCTCTTCTAATACTTCATCAGAGTCTTCCAATAATAATTTCGCAGATCACACTATTCACTTCTGGATTATTATGATGTATAAAAAGTGTTATATATAATAAGGGCGATTTATGATTTTTTACTCTCGGAAACCTATCGTTATTTTAGGTATAACTATTGCTATTTTTTCTAGTCTCCCGGTTTTTGCTCAGGAGACAACTGAAGCCGATGAAAAGGTAAAGCCGTTTGCGATAGATTTGCCAGGGGGAAACCCGACAGTCCCTCCATCAGTAAGACCTGTCACTGTGCCGTCAACGAGCGACGGCGACTTTACTATTTCATGGAGTAACGTTGGGGCGCAGTCCTATGAAATTTATATGAGTCCAAATGGTGGTTCGAGCTATGGTAAAATCCAGACTTTAGGATCTGGGTATTCAAGCTATTCTGTCAATAATTACGGAGCAGGAACGTATCGGTTTCGCGTAACGGCCTGTAACAGTTCTAATCGATACTATTGTAGTCATACCTACAGCAATAATGTCACCGTCACGCTGCCAAAGTATACCGTGTCTGCCAGAGTAGATGGGGGAGGCGGTTCTGTTTCACCTGCTACGCAGTCAATTCAGAAAGGTAAAAGAACAACCATTAACGTTAGCAAAAGTACAGGTTATGAGATCCATTCTATTACAGGATGTAATGGTAGTCTGAGTGGCGGAACTTATACAACAGGCAAGATCACATCCAATTGTTCGGTTACCGCACGTTTTAAAAAGAAAACCTTTTCTGCAACTTCCATAATCAAGGTTGAGAATGGCGACATCAGTCCTCTTGCAAGAACAATAGAATACCAAAAAACTGGAAAATTCACTCTGACTCCCGATTCTGGCTATCGCAGCTCCTCCGTAATCGGGTGCCCTGGTCAGCTCAATGGCAATACTTTTACAACGGCTCCTATGACGGCGTCATGTTATTTAAATCCGCAGTTTGTCAAAGTATTTAATGTTACTACTGAAGCCAGCGCTGGGGGGAGAATAGATCCAGTCTCAAGGGTGGTCGATTCAGGGATGGAAGCTGAGTTCACTATCATTCCCGATTTGGGATATGAAACCCAAAGTGTATCGGGATGTTTTGGCGAGTATAGCAAACCCGTTTATACAACAACGCCCGTTAGTAGTGCATGCACAGTTAAGGCTAAGTTTGTGAAAAAGACCTATGATGTTAATACTAATATCGGCACTGGTGGAAAAGTTAGACCTGAGCATGCAGTGGTTGATGCCGGAGATAGATTATCACTCACTATTTCCCCCGATATTGGCTACAAAATTTCGGAGGTTAATGGGTGTGGCGTGACATTTAATGGAACAGCTTATACCACCACAGAGATGACGGTCGACTGCACAGTTAATGCTACATTTGAGAAAATAGATTACGAAATAAGTACGATTGTCGAGGGCTCAGGAGGCATTGTTAGCCCGTCCCAAGCTATATTAAATTATGGTGAAAAACAGACCTTTCATATAATTGCAAATAGCGGCTACCGAGTTTTGTCAACCCATGGTTGCCATGGTTCTTTACATGAAGGCAACTTATTTGAAACCGGAGCTATTACCGAGGATTGCAGCGTTACATCAACGTTTCAAAAAACTTACCAAGTTAAAACAAATACAAGTGTAGGAGGAAGTGTTATGCCACTAAAGAGAATCGTCGATTCTGGTGGTAAAGCCTCTCTCACAATAGTACCGGCCTTAGGTTATAGCATTTTGTCCGCAAATGGTTGCAAGGGGGAGCTTAGTGGCAACGTTTTTACAACGAGTGAAATAAATTCTGATTGCTTAGTCAATGTGACTTTTAAATTAGATACAACGGAGCGTCGGGTTGTTTTTATCCATACCGATTTACAAGGCTCTGTGGCAGCCGAGTCGGATGAAAACGGCAATGTTCACTAACCGGTCGCAAGCAAAGGATTTGTCAATGAGTCATTATTACCACAAAAAGTTTAGTCTGGCATTATTAGTGTTATTACCTCTTGCCGGTCATGCGAGTGATGATCAAGAAACACTTCGATCGCCTGCCGTAGTGGAAACACATATGCTGAGTCGTGCTATTCATTTTAGCCACAACCAGAATACGGCTGATTCATCAGCACAAAATGTCACAACTTCAGCAGCGAATATTGATTCTCCCGGTGGGACAAACTCGAATTTAGAGCCGTACCAGGCGAAAAGTATTATCCCAAAACTGAAGGTTAACGAGTCGGTCACTCCGGACACTACGGACTTACTTGGTGAAAAAATTGATTTAAACACAGGCTCTGTCAGCTTTCATCAAACCGATATTCGCCTTCCAGGAAATTCAGCGCTAGAAGTTGCCATTCGCCGCGTTTATCGGGGCAATTACTGGCAGTTTCAAAACTCAGCTGAGTTTGGTGACTGGAAACTCAGCATTCCTAATATCAGCACCACGTTAATGACAGGGCCTGGTTATATTTCCGGTGCATGGGGACAAGGTCAGGAATGTAGCGGGTCGTTAAACCCAGGACCGTTTTATGCAGGGGGGACAATGCTGGAGAGTTATCAGTATTGGAATGGTGACTCGCTGAATGTGCCGGGACAAATAAATGAAAAGTTACTTACACCATCATCCCATCTGCTCACTAGTAGTGAAGTAGGAATTTACCGACGGGTAACAAAGAGCAATTGGCGAATTTCTTGTTTTGATCGATACGATGAAAATAATGTTGTTGTGGGCGAAGGGTTTAGGGCCGAAGCTCCCAATGGAGATATTTACACGTTTGATCAGCTTCGTCTGGTTGAAGCAAAGCCATCAGGCAATAAAAGATGGGGCGGAGTGGTTAAGTATAATGCGTTTATGCTGGTCTCAAAGGTTGTCGACCGTTTTGGAAATTGGGTACGCTATCATTATGATGACGGTTATTTAACCCGCATTACGGCAAACGATGGACGTACCATAACGCTAGAATACAATGACCCCAGTTATCCTCATTTAGTTACAGCAGTAACAGCTAATAACCGTGAATGGGAATATAATTACGTAAACGAATACTCCGACCGGCAATTGCGGAATGTTATTTTGCCTAATGGGCAATCGTGGACCTATACGCTGGCTCCAATTTCAAAGCATGAACCAAACCCCGGTAATGAAAGCCTGCTTTTTTGTGGACGAACGCCCGACAGCAGTCAGTATAAAGGAACGATTATTCACCCAAATGGTATGACAGGTGAATTTTATGTTCAGGAAGTCATTCATGGTGAAACCAACGTTCTGCATTACCCTAATCAGTGGGGCAATATTCCTGAGTGTTTTTCTACGATGTCTCTGGTCAGTAAAAGCTTATCAGGTGACGGACTGGATACGGAACTTACCTGGCATTATGACTATTCACAAAACATAGGAACATTCAGTACGGACACAACGGCTTCGAGTGAAGCCCGCCTCAAACATGATAATTTACCTTACGGTGTTGATGCGGTTAATAACAAAACCACAACGATTACCGCACCGGACGGAAGTAAATCCCGGTACTTTTATAATCGTGACTGGTCTTCAGCATCAGAAGGCTCGTTAACAGCGGTACAGAATTTTGATACCGATGGTTTTTCGCTCTTAAAAAGCAAAATCCTCGATTATCAGAAGAGTCCCTCTATTGGGTCGACTCATATGAACTCTTCTAAAACAAACAGCAGGCCACACAGGTACCGGCTCGATTTAGTCAGTGAAAATATAGTGACAACCCATTCGGACGGCGAGACTCATTATCTGACAGAGTACTCGGATTATAACCTTTATGGGAAACCCGGACTTAAAAAAGAGTCGGGCCCGTCAGGAACCAAGTATACAAAGTACGAGTTTATTAATGACCGCGCGAACTGGACACTGAACTTACCGACCAAAGTTTCAATTAGCGCAAACGGCAGTTCATATAGCCCGATAAGAGAAAAAACATACAAGAGCCTCTCTCAGAGTAATGAGGGGGTTAGTTATGATGTGCTTGTTCCTCATCAGAATAAGGTTTATGGGACCTGGCGCTCGCGTTATTCTTCGTATCACTCCAATGGAAATGTGAAAGAAATTGAATACAATCAGCCCTTAATTAAAAGTGATGGACAGACATTCTCGTCAGAGTTTCGTTATAAAGTTCTCAGTGCCTACCACCGCGGTCAACCGCAGCATATCACGGTTCCTTCCCGTTACAGTAGCTCAGACACGATGAGTGCAAGCCGGGTGGTTGATGATAATGGGTGGGTAACGAATGTGACCGACTTTAACGGAAACTCGTATGGATACGGTTACGACGTGCTTGGGCGGCTTCTGTTTATTGATTTGCCAAACGATGCGAATCAATGGCTCGACACCTACTTTCAGTGGAGTGATGAGCCGGGCTTTGCCACCACGCGAACTGCGATGCGGTGTGAGCTAAATTCTGCCCGGACAGGGTGTGGAGGAAGCGTTACCAGCTCAAGTGAGTTACGGTTTGACGCATTGATGCGCAATATTCTGACTATTAAGACGGATCGTACGACAAATAATCAACGGTATCAGCGCAAAATGTTCGATGCGTATAATCAGGAAACCTTTGTTTCTCATTGGTCTGACTACCGTATGGAAAAAAATGGTTTGTCATTCGAATACGATGGCTTGAATCGGATGATAAAGGAAAAACAAAGCGGTCTGGATGGCAAATTTATTGACTATTTGTCAGACAATACAATGCGCCGTACGGACGGGGAAGGCAATGTCACACGGACACGTTACCGGGCTTTTGGCTCACCCTCTTATGAGCAGGCAGTAGTCATCGATTCGCCGGAAAACGTACGCACAGAGCTCTCTGTCAATATTTTTGGTGATATTACAGCCATTACTCAAAGTGGTCCGTTAACCGCTTCTCAGACTGAATACCGGGCCTACGATGAGAGCCATAACCTCTGTAAAGTCTCCCGGCCGGACGTCGGCGTCAGCGTTTATACTCATAATGCACTGGGAGAGGCCACTTCGCGGGCAGAAGGGGTAGCCAGTGCATCGGTTAATAGTTGCATCAGTAGTGGGGCGGACGACAAGCGCATACAGCAAGTCGCCGATAATGTGGGTGACGTTTGGCAGGTAGACTACCCGGAAGAAGGAGCTTTTCCTTCACCGGATAAAGTCTATAAACGCGACAACAACGGCAATTTGCAGCGCCTTGAAACAGGCTCGGTGGTTCAGACGTATTCCTTCAATAGCTTAGGTCAGCCCACAGCCGAAAGCCTCGCCGTTAACAGTCGTCATTATACGGTGCAGTACGGCTATAATCGTCAGGGTGATACCTCCTATTTCACGTACCCGGATGGTTATCAGGTGCACTTCGGGCCCAACGGTTTTGGTGAGCCGACCGGGTCGCGGCGCGTTAAATCGGGCGAGCCGGACTACATTTTTGCGGATGAAGCGAGTTACTATCCGAACGGGATGCTGAGCGGCTTTACCTATGGCAATGGTTTAGTTCATGAGATGACACTTGATACCGCCAGGCAAGTTCCCACACGACTGAATGACTCAGGTGATAATGCCACGGCGTTAGATTACCAGTTCGGCTACGATGACAACCTTAATATTGTTTATCAGCATAACCTTGTGAATAGCGACTATACGTTAACCCAGCTGGCTTATGATGGCCTGGATCGGCTATTGTTTGTGAATGGCGGAGCCGGAGTCGGCACCTCGGAGTTAACCTATGACGGGCTAGGCAATATTCGCTCATACCATCAGTCGCTGTCAGACCGGGAGCTGAATTATCATTACAGTGACTCAACCAACCGATTAAGCGCTGTTGATGGGGCTGGCTCGGCTTATGATGCGTTTACTTACGACGCGCGCGGTAATGTAACCGACAACGGCACACGGTCATTCACTTATAACCGCGCCAACCAATTGGTGCAGTCCGGCGACATCCGTTACCGCTATGACGGGCATAACCGGCGGGTGATGGAAACCCGTAACGGCAGCCACCGTTACAGCTTTTACCGGTTAGACGGCACGCTGGTGTATCGGGAAACCGAGGCTGGTAGTATCAATTACGTCTACCTAGGCGATAAACTCATTGCCAAAGACGGTTATATTCCAGAAGACAGCGGTACGCAGCATTACCAGCCTTTTGGTGAGAGTATCGAAGGTGCGGTTGATGATGTCGGGTACACGGGTCACCGTTTTGATGCCGATACCGGTTTAGTTTATATGCAGGCACGATATTATGATCCGGTGATTGGACGGTTTTATTCAAATGATCCTGTTGGTTTTAAAGGTGTCCATAGCTTTAATCGGTATTCTTACGCAAATAATAATCCGTACAAGTATGTTGATCCCGACGGAAAGGAGGTAATTTTAGCGGAAAGCCTTCGGAAGAATTATAACTCAGCTAAAAACTATTTAACCTCTAGATCCCGTTTAGCAAAAGCTTACTTCAGTAGAATTGAGAGAAAAGGCTCACCCACAGTTACAATTAATAAAACTAGTGGTGGTTCAAATGCCAAAATAGGCGACCCTGTATACGGAGATCAAATAGAATGGAATCCCCAAGAAGGATTAGTTACAAACGAAGGCTCTCAAAGTCCAGCTACTGGACTAATACATGAAATCATTCATGTATTAGTTAACCAAGATGGCGTCGCGAGTTCTGATCAAGACCAAGTTACGATAATGAAAGAAAATATTATTAACTCTGAAACAGGTGAAGGGAAAAGGGAAGATCATTTCGATGGAAAAGTTGAAAAAGTAAGTGGCCCTACATGTAGACCTACCAAAGAAGGTGAAATTTGTGGTTAAATATACTTTATTTATCATTACGTTATGCTTTGTTTTTGGATGCGCGACCTCCCCTAAGGTTTCTATATATTATGATGGTTTTTGGACAAAGCATAGAGTTTACCAAAGTGAACACAAATTAATTGAAAGCGCAAAGCTAAAGTTGATAAGTGTTCCGCTTGATAGCCTTACTAATAAAGCGGTGAACTATTTACTGAAAGATTATAAAAAAAGTCCGAATATGGAAAAGCCAAAAGATATAATATTTTTGATGTTGGTCCAATTGGATGAACATGACGTTGATAGGAAAATTATAGCTAATAGTGAGTACCTATATGATATTAGTAATGATTCTTATAAAGTTTTAAAAAATGTCGAAAAGGACTATTTGAGGTGTTTCTTATTATATCGTTCTAACGACCTCGATGAAAAAACTTTAAAAAATCACTGTGAAAAGTACAATTTTGACAATTCTGGTAAGCCGTGAAACTTCCTGATACTTTTATAATGATTTAGTATGCGTGGGCCTTTAATAGTTTTTATTGAGAAAAGATATCTATTAGCATTCAGGATAACAATGATTTTTATTTCTCTTCCTTTCTTGCATGATATCTACACCGTTTTAGCTACTGATGTAGCTGACTCTGGAAGATATATCGCTGAACGAGGGGAGGACTGGGGGTATTATGCTTATCTTTTCAAAAAATTCGCATTTGCGTTTTTATTTTTGTGGCTAGGTACTTTTGGATCGAGGGATAAGTTCTTATCTAAAAATGACTCCTAAAGTCAGGATGAGATAGACGAAACATGAAATCCGAGGGCGTACATCTATCTCTGCTACCTGAAGTAACGAGAAACGGGAGCGGGCGGATCAGTGACTTACAGTAGAATAGGTCAGTATCGGCCAGCAGAGCCTGCATTTGCATCCAGTACCACCAAATGGTGGGGCTAACAATCCTTATAAATATGTTGATCCAGATGGAAGAGACTACGAAGAAACTTTCTTGTCGCTAAAGGTGCCGTTCGTGGGAGCAGTAGATGTGGAACTGTAAGTTTTAAACCTAATGCTAGCGGCCAAGGAAATACTACTTCTGGGGTGTTTGTGCGATTTAGCACTAGTGCTTCAAATGTCGATTCAGATGTCACTAAAGGCGCTATAAAGCAGAAAGGGGCGATTGTTGGATTGACATTTGGCAAGGGAGCCGGAAGTCATACCGATCAGAACTTCGATGATCCGTCAGCTTCTATTGATGTGGGAGTTGGCGTAGGGACAGTCAGTATTGGGGATGCGTCTAGTTCAGAATCTAGTGCTACTGTAGAAATTGGCCCCTCACTAGGTGCTGATGCCACCGTCAGTAAATCTTTTACTTTAACAGGAAATGATGTCAAACAGGCGGCTCAGGAAGTAAAGTCAAAAATAGAAGATCTAATTAGGTGATACCATGGCAAGACACAATCAATTTAAAGCGACTTTGATAGCTTTAATAATCTGTATTATTGGCTTTAACTTTGTAAAAATCGGGGGGCAGTTCTATTTCAATCCCTTCTACATATTGAGCTTTGTATTTGCAATAACACTGATCGTTAAGTCAATAAATTATGTTTGTCCTAGCTGTCAGAAAAACCAAGTAATTCGCTCATTTCTTAGTTATCGACTTCCAAAGGCGGAATGCTACTCTTGCAACTGTAAGTTAGAAAAGGAAAATTAATTCTAGCGTGTCGATTTGAATCCAAAGCCTCGCCCTCGCGGGGCTTTATTTTTTGACATCAACCGTGCGGACTCCAAAGACTCAGCTATACTTTTAAGTTACTGTATCAGTTATATTTTATTGACAATGTACTATGGCTCGTAGTGTCGATTAATGTATATGCAGGCACGATATTATGATCCCGTGATTGGGCGGTTTTATTCGAATGATCCTAAGGGTACAGCATCTTTCCTTTCTGAAGGTAAAATTCAAGGGTTCAATAGATATGCATACGCGGCTAACAATCCTTATAAATATGTTGACCCAGATGGAAGAGACTATGAAGAAACCTTCTTGTCGCTAAAAGTACCGTTCGTAGGAGCTGTAGATGTTGGAACTGTAGGCTTTAAACCTAATGCTAGCGGCCAAGGGAATACTACTTCTGGGTTGTTCGTGCGATTTAGCACGAGTGCTTCAAATGTTGATTCAGATGTCACCAAAGGCGTTATAAAGCAGAAAGGAGCGATTGCTGGATTGACATTTGGCAAGGGAGCTGGAAGTAATACCGATCAGAACTTTGATGATCCGTCAGCTTCTCTTGATGTGGGAGTTGGTGTAGGGACAGTCAGTATTGGGGATGCATCTAGCTCAGAATCTAGCGCCACAGTAGAAATTGGCCCCTCACTAGGCGCTGACGCCACCGTCAGTAAATCTTTTACATTAACAGGAAATGATGTCAAACAGGCGGCTCAGGAAGTAAAGTCAAAAATAGAAGAATTAATTAGGTGATACTATGGCAAGACACAATCAATTTAAAGCGATTTTGATAGCTTTAATAATCTGTATTATTGGTTTTAACTTTGTAAAAATCGGGGGAGAGTTTTTTTTCAATCCCTTTTATATATTGAGCTTTGTATTCGCAATAACACTGATTGTTAAGTCAATAAATTATGTTTGTCCTAACTGTCAGAAAAACCAAGTAATCCGCTCATTTCTAAGTTATCGACTTCCAAAAGCTGAATGCTATTTTTGCAATTGTAAGTTAGAAAAGGAAAATTAACTCTAACTTGATCGATTTGAATCCAAAGCCTCTCATTTGCGGGGCTTTTTTCTTTGATCACATCAAGACAAGTCGTCGCTGTTCAATATTCAGATGAGGCGGTGCAAGGTTTCGTGTCAATGCCATGCTTGGTGGCAAAAGCCATCAGTTTCTTATCGTAAAAGTTCATATCCCGTTGGTAGCGGCAAAAGAATTTCATGACTGCATTCTCTTCATCATAGATAGCCCGAATATCGTTTTCCCCGGCATCAATCGAGAAAGTGACATCGTCTAGCCGATAAGCAACCTGCCCTCCGACAAAGCATTCTCTCGTGAAAGTAGACAGCACGTTTTCAACCTGCTCTGGCTTCACAAGCTTAAATTCGGTGCGGCAATAAGGCATGACTCAGGTCTCTTTTAGTACTTATGCTTGAGTATAGCAGAAGGAAATATTGCTCGGTGGGTATGCGGAGCTTTTGGAACATTCTGTGAGCGAGACGGAACACGCTAATGAGTCTCACCGGAACATTTGAAGAGTTCAGGTGAACGTTTTCATGAGCGTAATCATTAATTTGAGCCATTGAAAAGAGGTTGTACCAGCTGAGAAAAATTTGGGCTCAGCGGGTAAATGATTTAGAATAACCGCATCATTTGGTCTGACCAATTTACCGTTATGCCGGATTTACCCATAAAACAAACGAAGTTATCTGACACTATCGTCGCTCATCTTGAGCAGATGATCGTGGACGGACGGCTTGGTGCCGGGCAAAAACTTCCGTCAGAACGACAGTTGGCTCAGCAGTTCAATGTGTCACGCCCGTCGTTGCGTGAGGCCATTCAAAAATTGGAAGCAAAGGGTGTTTTAGAGCGTCGGCAGGGCGGTGGCACTTATGTTATTAACAGCATGAATGAGCAACTGACCGAACCTTTATTTGAATTACTGGCCAAACACCCAGAGTCGCAATTTGATTTGCTCGAGTTCCGTCATGCACTGGAAGGCATCTCGTCCTTTTATGCGGCATTACGAGGCACCGAGGCCGATCTGGATCGGATTTCCGAGAGTATAAAAGACTTAGAGAATAGCCGGGCTAACAGCATTGATGATCAGGTCAATGCAATAGTGGAATTCTACCACCGTATTGCAGAGGCCTCGCACAACGTTATTTTGTTGCATGTCATTCATGGCATGCAGGAATTACTGGCCGAAAATATTAGGCAGAACCTGGAAATACTGGCGGGTCGTGACGACTTGCTGGGAAAACTGAATCAACACCGTCAGCAGCTGGTTAGTGCCATTGTTGCCGGTAAACCGGAGCAAGCGCGGGATGCGTGTCACCAACATTTGGCCTATATTGAACAGACATTGTTAGACTTAGGCAAAGAACAGTCACGCATTCAACGTTCGCTACGACGTTCCTGAATTGATAAAAAGGTAAGGAATAGCTATGAGTGAAGAATTAAACAAAGATGTCGATCAGCAGGAAACTCAGGAGTGGTTAGACGCTCTTGAGGGTGTGCTTGAGGCCGAAGGCCCGGAAAGAGCACACTACCTGTTAGAACAACTGGTCGACAAAGCTCGTCGCAATGGCGCTTATTTACCCTATAAGCCAACCACCGCATATCTGAATACCATTCCTGCCAGCCAGGAACCCACCATGCCGGGTAACCAGACGCTGGAGTCGCGCATTCGTTCAGCTATTCGCTGGAATGCCGCCATGATGGTGTTGCGGGCATCGAAAAAAGGCGAAGAGCTGGGCGGACACCTTGCCAGTTTTGCCTCTTCAGCCATGTTGTACGATGTAGGCTTTAACCATTTCTTCCGCGCACCAAGTGAAGGTGACGGTGGTGACTTCCTGTTTATTCAGGGCCATGTGTCACCCGGTATTTATGGTCGCGCTTTCATTGAAGGGCGCTTGACTGAAGAGCAACTGAATAACTTCCGTCAGGAAGTCGACGGTAAAGGCTTGCCTTCTTATCCGCACCCGAACTTAATGCCGGACTTCTGGCAGTTCCCGACAGTCTCTATGGGCTTAGGTCCAATTCAGGCTATCTATTTAGCCCGTTTCCTTAAGTATCTGACGGATCGCGGCATTAAAGACTGCTCGAAACAACGCGTTTACTGCTTCTTAGGTGACGGTGAAACCGATGAGCCAGAAAGCTTAGGTGCTATTGGCCTTGCCGCTCGCGAAGAGCTGGACAACCTGACCTTTGTTATTAACTGTAACCTGCAGCGCTTAGACGGTCCGGTACGTGGTAACGGTAAAATCATCCAGGAACTGGAAGGTAACTTCCACGGTGCTGGCTGGGAAGTGATTAAAGTTATCTGGGGTCGCTACTGGGATCCGTTGTTGTACCGCGATACCGAAGGTAAATTACAACAGTTAATGGAAGAAACCGTTGACGGTGATTACCAGAACTTTAAAGCCAAGGGCGGTAAGTTCACCCGTGAAAACTTCTTTGGTAAGTACCCTGAAACCGAAGAAATGGTCGCCAACTTGTCTGACGAAGACATCTGGCGCTTAAACCGTGGTGGTCACGATCCGGTAAAAGTGTACTCGGCTTACCACAAAGCGGTAAATACGAAACGTCGCCCGCAGGTTATTTTAGCGAAAACCGTTAAAGGTTATGGCATGGGCGCCGCGGGTGAAGGCAAAAACATTGCCCACCAGGTTAAGAAAATGGATTTAGACGCGGTTAAGCACATGCGCGACCGTTTCAATATTCCGTTTGAAGACAAAGAGCTGGAAGACCTGCCGTACTACAAATTTGATGACGACAGCGATGAAATGAAGTACCTGAACGAGCGTCGCGAGAAGCTCGGTGGCTATATGCCGGTACGTCGTCCGGAAAGCGATGTAGAACTGGAATTACCTGCATTGAAAGCCTTTGATGCGGTTCTGAAAGGTTCAGGAGATCGTGAAATTTCGTCAACCATGGCCTTTGTTCGTGTACTGACAGCGCTGCTGAAAGACAAGAAAATTGGTAAACGTATTGTGCCAATTATTCCGGATGAAGCTCGTACCTTTGGTATGGAAGGCTTGTTCCGTCAGGTGGGTATTTACTCGCACCATGGCCAGAAATACACGCCGCAGGATAAAGACCAGGTGGCTTATTATCGCGAAGATAAAAAAGGCCAGGTTATTCAGGAAGGCATCAACGAGCTGGGTGCTATGGCATCCTGGGTTGCCGCGGGTACCAGTTACTCGTTAAACAACGAGCCGATGATTCCGTTCTACATTTACTACTCTATGTTCGGCTTCCAGCGTGTCGGTGACTTAGTCTGGGCAGCAGGCGACAGCCAGACCCGAGGCTTCCTGGTCGGTGGTACTGCCGGTCGTACAACGCTTAACGGTGAAGGTCTGCAGCACCAGGACGGACACAGCATGGTTCACTTTGGCACGGTGCCAAACTGCATTAGCTATGACCCGACTTACGGTTATGAAATTGCAGTTATCGTGCACGATGGTCTGAAGCGCATGTTTGGCGATCAGGAAAATGTTTTCTATTACCTCACCGTAATGAACGAAAACTACCATCAACCAGAAATGCCGGAAGGTGTCGAAGAAGGCATCATCAAAGGTATTTACGAACTGGATAAAGTGAAGGCCAAGAACAAAGCTAAAGGCGATGTTCAGTTGTTAGGCAGTGGTACCATTTTGCAGCAAGTACGTGAAGCAGCGACAATCTTGTCTGAAGAGTACGACGTGAACTCAACAGTTTACAGCGTAACTTCATTCAATGAGCTGGCGCGCGATGGTCTGGATACTGACCGTTGGAACATGCTGAACCCTGAGAAGAAAGAAAAAGAAGCTTATATTACGCAAGTAATGAAAAAGGCGAAAGGACCGGCGGTAGCGGCAACTGACTATATCAAGCTGTACGCTGATCAGGTTCGCGCCTGGGTACCAACCTCTTACCGGGTATTAGGTACCGACGGCTTTGGACGCTCAGACAGCCGCGCTAACTTGCGTAAGCACTTTGAAGTGAATCCGCATTATATTGTGGTTGCAGCACTGAAAGAGCTGGCAGACCAAGGTGATATCGATAAGAAAGTGGTAGCTAAAGCTATCAAAGACTACGATATCGACACTGACAAGCTGAACCCGCGTTTAGCATAAGGAGGTACTGAGATGGCCGATCAAATCGAACTCAAAGTCCCCGACGTGGGCGGCGAAGAAGTAGAAGTCATTGAAATTTTGGTCAGTGAAGGCGATACCGTTGAGCAGGAAGACGGTATCGTTACTGTCGAAAGCGACAAAGCTTCCATGGATATTCCGGCATCTTCAGGCGGTAAAATTACCGAGCTGAAAGTAAAAGTTGGCGATACCATTAGCGAAGGCGACGTGCTGGCTATGATCGAAGCTTCCGGAGGAGCCGACGAATCGGATGAGTCTGACAGCGAGGAAGAAGCTGAAGACAAAACCGATGACAAAGTGGACGAAGAAGAAAGCGACGATAAAGAAGCCGATGACAAAGCTGAAGAATCGGAAGATAAACAGGAAGAGGAGAAAGACGAAGATTCTGAGCCTGAGAAAAAATCTTCTGGTGGTGGCAGCAAAGTTATCGACGTAGAAGTACCGGATATTGGTGACGAAGAAGATGTTGAAATCATCGAAATCCTGGTGTCTAAAGGTGATTCAGTCTCTGCTGAAGACGGCTTAATTACGCTGGAAACGGATAAGGCGACTATGGACGTGCCTTGCCCGCAAGACGGCGAAATTGAAGAAATGCTGGTGAAGGTCGGCGACAAGGTGTCGCAGGGCTCAGTTATTGCCAAGCTGAAAGTTTCCGGCGGCGCTGATGACTCTGAAGCTGAAGAGAAAGACTCAGCGAAAGAAGAGAAATCAGAATCTAATAAAGAATCTGATAAGAAGTCCGAAGACAAAGATCAGAAGAAAGATAAAGACAGCGGCAGTAGCGTTAAGCCAAGTAGCGAACGCCAGCCGCCAGTTCCTGATCACCCAAGCCAACGTAGCGATCGTAAAGAAGGCATTCTGCATGCGTCGCCTGCGGTACGCCGTGTGGCTCGTGAATTTGGTGTCGACTTATCGCAAGTGAAAGGCTCGGGCCCTAAAGACCGTATACTGAAAGAAGACGTTCAGGAGTTTGTTAAATACGAACTGTCCCGTCCAAAAGCAGTTGCTGGTGCAACCGGCCAGGGCGGCGGTGGACTGCAGGTGATTGACCCACCTAAGGTTGATTTCAGCAAGTTCGGTGAAGTGGAAGAAGTCCAGTTGTCGCGCATTCAGCGTAAATCTGGACCGAACCTGCACCGTAACTGGGTGACTATCCCTCACGTAACACAGTTCGATGAGGCTGACATTACTGAGCTGGAAAACTTCCGCAAGTCTGAAAACGAAGTGGCTAAGAAGAAAGATTTGGGCTTCAAGATAACGCCGTTAGTGTTTATTTTGAAAGCGTGTGCCAAAGGCCTGCGTGAGTTTCCAACTTTCAATTCGTCCTTGTCAGAATCCGGTGAATCACTGTACATGAAAAAGTACGTGAACATTGGTGTTGCGGTTGATACGCCAAATGGTCTGGTGGTTCCGGTTATTCGTGATGTCGACAAAAAAGGCATTTACGAGCTCTCGGAAGAGCTGGTGGAAATTAGCTCGAAAGCGCGTGACGGTAAGTTGAAAGCAACCGATATGCAAGGCGGGTGTTTCTCAATTTCCAGTCTGGGCGGTATTGGTGGTACAGCCTTTACGCCTATCGTGAATGCTCCTGACGTGGCCATTCTTGGGGTTTCTCGTAACGAGATGAAACCGAAATGGAACGGCAAAGAGTTTGAACCACGTCTGACTCTGCCATTATCGCTGTCCTACGATCACCGTGTTATTGATGGTGCTGAAGCCGCGCGTTTCACTGCCTATTTAAGCGGTGTACTGGGAGATATCCGCAAATTGGTGCTTTAAGCACCAATTGGGGTAGGAAATACGAAAAAATTCGCGCTACAATAGCGCCACATTTAGCGTTGACTGAGCGCAGCCGGTGGCTCAACTGGCTGTGACAAAAAAGGGGTTAACATGAGCGACAAAATTACAACACAGGTAGTGGTGTTAGGTTCGGGCCCGGGCGGATATTCAGCAGCTTTCCGTGCAGCTGACTTGGGTCTGGATGTTGTTTTGATTGAGCGTTACAGCACCTTAGGCGGTGTTTGCCTGAACGTTGGCTGTATCCCGTCAAAAGCATTGCTGCACATGACCAAGCACATTGAAGAAGCTCAGCACCTGGCAGAAGAAGGTATTGAGTTTGGCGAACCGAAAATTGACCTGGATAAACTGCGTAAACACAAAGAAAAAGTGGTTGGACAGTTAACCGGTGGCCTTGGCCAGATGTCAAAAATGCGCAAGGTAAAAATCGTTAACGGTTACGGCAAATTTACCGGCAGCAACACCATTAAAGTTGAAGGTGACGACGGCGAAACTGAAGTTAAATTCGATAACGCCATTATTGCTGCAGGTTCTCAAGCCATTAAATTGCCGTTCATTCCACATGACGACGACCGCGTATGGGATTCCACCGACGCGCTGGAACTGAAAGAAATTCCTAAGAAAATGTTGTTGTTAGGTGGTGGTATCATCGCTCTGGAAATGGGTCAGGTATACGGCTCATTAGGTTCTAAAGTTGATGTGGTTGAAATGACCGACCAATTAGTGCCTCCAGCAGACGCTGACATCATTAAGAGCTTCAACAAGCAAATTAAAGGTCGCTTCGAAAACGTTATGCTAAGCACCAAAGCAACCAACGTTGAAGCGAAAAAAGACGGTATTTACGTTACTTTTGAAGGCAAGAACGCGCCTGAAAAACCGGTTAAATACGACGTGGTTCTGGTTGCTGTTGGTCGTGCACCAAATGGTAACAAAATTGACGCCGACAAAGCTGGCGTGAACGTTGACGACCGTGGCTTTATCAAAGTTGATAGCCAGATGCGCACTAACGTAGACCACATTTTCGCTATCGGTGATATCGTTGGTCAACCTATGCTGGCGCACAAAGCGGTACATGAATCGCACGTTGCGGCAGAGGTTATTGCCGGTAAGAAGCACTTCTTCGAACCTAAAGTGATTCCTTCTATCATGTATACCAACCCGGAAGTTGCATGGGCAGGTGTTACTGAGAAAGAAGCGAAAGAACAGGGCATCGAATACGATGCAGTGACTTTCCCCTGGTCAGCTTCAGGCCGTGCTATTGCTTCAAACGCACAGCAAGGCATGACGAAGCTTATCTTTGATAAGAGCAACCGTATTATCGGTGGTGCCATGTGTGGTACTAACGCCGGTGAGTTGCTGGGCGAAGTTTGCCTTGCCATTGAAATGGGCTGTGATGCAGAAGACATCGCTCTGACTGTTCATGCACACCCAACCTTGCATGAATCAGTTGGTTTAGCTGCTGAAATTCAGGAAGGCTCTATTACCGATATGCCGAATCCTAAGGCGAAAAAGAAGAAGTAACATTTTGTTACGATAAATCATCGGTAAAACGGCTGCATTCATCGCGAATGCAGCCGTTTTTTTTGCGCTGAATTTAACAATGCGCTAGTTTAGTGGGGTTAAAATAATGAACACTAAAGAAAAGGTAACAACCGATGAAAAAATTAACCGCTGTAGCGTTTGGCGTATCTATGGCTTTAACTCTGGGCGCCTGTTCTCCGCAGCAGGAAGAATCAAAACAACAAACCCAGCAGGCCGAAGAAGCAAAACAAGAACTGAGCTCGGGTGTTGTACTTGAGAACTTTGATCACAGTGTTAAACCGCAGAACGACTTATTCCGTTATGTAAACGGTACCTGGATTGATAAAACAGAAATCCCTTCTGACCGTTCATCGGTAGGTTCGTTTTTCGATTTACGTGAACAAAACCAAAAGCGTTTACGCGATATCATTGAATCAGCAGCCTCTTCTAACCCTGAACCAGGCACAAACGAGCGTAAAATTGGCGACTTCTTCAATGCCTTTATGGACGTTGAAACGTTGAATGAGCTAGGTGCAAAACCAATTGCGAGTGACTTAGACGCTATTCAGGCACTGGAAGATTACGACTCAGTTGCTGAACATATGGCTCGTATGTTCCGTGGTGGCGTTTCAATTCCATTTGGTTTTTATGTGTACCCTGATGCGAAAGACCCGCAAATTAACGCAATGTATATTTCTCAGTCGGGTTTAGGTCTGCCTGATCGTGACTACTACCTGAAAGACGACGAAAAGTTCGAAGAGTTCCGTAACGCTTACGTCGAGTACGCGGAAGACATTCTGGGTATGGTTGGGGTCGAAGACGCAGCAGGCGCTGCAGAGCGTATTCTGAAATTAGAAACTCAACTGGCAGAAATTCAGTGGAGCCGCGTAGAAAGCCGCGATGCGAATAAAACCTACAATAAAAAATCAGCCGACGAAGTTGCTGATATGCTTAACAACTTCGATTTCAAAAAGTTTATCGAGACTTCTGAGTTATCTGATGTAAAAGAAATGGTTATTCGTCAGCCATCTTACTTTGAAGAATTTGGTGAACTGTTTAACGAAGTGGACTTACAGGCGTGGAAAGACTACTTGAGCTTCCGTCTGGTTAACGAATACGCTTCTGCATTGAGTGAAGACATAAGCCAGCGTCGCTTTGATTTTTACGGCACAACCTTACGTGGTACACCTGAGCAGGAACCTCGCTGGAAGCGAGCGGTTGATGCAACAAACAGCGTGTTAGGTGAAGTGCTGGGTCAGGTCTACGTAAAAGAGTACTTCCCGCCAGAAGCTAAAGAAAAAATGGAAGGTTTGATTGAAAACCTTCGTGACGCTTATGGTCAGTCTATTCGTAACCTGGAATGGATGACGGACGAAACCAAAGAAAAAGCTTTGGAAAAACTGAAGAAATTTGACCCTAAAGTAGGTTATCCAAGCAAATGGCGTGACTACAGCGAACTGGAAATTTCGTCAACTGACTTAGTTGCTAACTACAAAGCTTACGCTGAGTTCAACTATCAGGAAGAAATTGCCAAAATTGGTGGTCCTGTTGATGAAGAAGACTGGGGTATGACTCCGCAAACAGTCAACGCGTACTACAGCCCGGTACGTAACGAAATCGTTTTCCCGGCCGGTATTCTGCAGCCTCCATTCTTTGATATGGACGCTGAAATGGCGGTGAACTATGGTGGTATCGGTGCGGTAATCGGCCACGAAATGGGGCACGGTTTTGACGACCAGGGCGCTAAATATGATGGTGACGGCAACCTGCAAAGCTGGTGGACCGATGCTGATAAAAAGGCATTCGAGGAACGTACTCAGCAACTGTCTGAACAATATAGCCAGTACGAGCCAATTGAAGGTCTGAATGTTAACGGCGACCTGACTCTGGGCGAAAATATTGGCGACTTAGCCGGCCTGACGATAGCGTACGAAGCCTATAAAATGTCATTAGACGGCGAAGAAGCCCCTGTGCTTGATGGTTTTACTGGCGAACAGCGAGTATTCATTGGCTGGGCTCAGGTATGGCGCGGTAAGTATCGTGAAGACGCGATTCGTGAGCAGGTTATGAGTGACCCGCATTCGCCGGCGGAGTATCGAGTAAACGGTACTGTTGTTAACGTTCCTGCATTCTACGAAGCCTTTAATGTTGAAGAAGGTGACGAATTGTACGTTGCACCTGAAAACCGCGTTACTATCTGGTAAGATGCCGATATGAGGCAAGTAGCCTGATGTTTACATCAGGAGCAATATGGGACCTGACATAGATGTCAGGCTACGATATGAAAACATTAACGGTTGTCTGGATATTGGTTACAGCACTGCTGGTGGGGAGTTTCTCCTCACCAGCAGTGCATGCTATGCCGATGTCAGACACCGTTAGTGCTTCGTCATCTCACGATATGACACAGCATGACTGTTGTGATGAGTCCGACATATCAATGGAACAATCAAACTGCGACAGTGAAAGCTCCTTTTGCCAGCAGTGTGAACAACATTGTGCCGGTCAACTGGCGCTGTTGAACCCATTCAAACAACTTTCGCCAGCAGCATCCACGCACGCTGTTCATCCCCTTTATTCAAACCTTCCGGTTATTACTGAAACGCTGATACGTCCGCCGAAACACGCAGTTTAAGCTCAGTTTTTACGTCTTAAACCTTTGTTTTCGAGGAAATATCATGCGTTATTGGATAGCTATATTCATCCTGATCCCATTTTTAACTTTGGCTCAGGAACACAATCATTCAGAAGATCAAAACCCGTTCGGGCAGAGCACGGAATACGTGTGCCCTATGCATAGTCAGGTGGTTCGGAACGAGCCGGGAACTTGCCCAATTTGTGGTATGGATCTGGTTAAGAAAGAGCCTAAACAGGACTATTCTGAGCCTGGAGCTGAGAAAAGTTTCACCGTGCCAGAGTCCAGTCAGCAGGCCATTCGGGTAACCACCGCAAAAGCGGTTCGCAAAAATCTTCAGCCGCAGCTTATAGCACAGGCACAAGTTCGTTGGCAGGAGTCAGCTCAGCGGCATATCCATAGCCGTGCAGAAGGCTGGGTAGAAGAACTACACGCAGACGTTGAAGGTCAGTGGGTGGAGAAGGGCGACAAACTCTACAGCCTGTATGCGCCAGACTTAGTTGTGGCTCAGGACGACTACCTGCAGTTACTTGATTCACTCTCCGATATCCGAAACGGTGACAGTCAGCAAAGTTTTAAACGTCGCGGGCAGCAGCGTCTGAGGTTGCTAGGTATGACCGAAGCGCAGATTAAAGCTCTGGAACAAGGCGGCGAAACCGAATATGTGGTGGACTATTACGCACCTGAGTCCGGTTATATTACCAGCCTGGATATTCAGGAAGGCATGTACGTGTCTCCCGGGCTTAAATTACTGACTCTGACACAGGACAATCAGCTGTGGTTCTTTGCTGATGTTCCGGCGCGTTACAGTAAACAGTTAAAGACCGGGCAAATGGCACATATTTCCTCGTCGCATTTCCCAGGCGGCCACTGGATGAACACCATTGACTATATTTATCCGCAAGTTGACCCGGTAACCCAGACCATCAAAGTCCGTATTCCGGTTAACGACTCTATTGATCGGTTGCGCGAAGGCCTATGGGCAACAGCGCATATTGAACTGGAGCCAGTAAATGATGCTGTGGTTGTGCCGGTTGCCAGCTTAATTGTTACGGGCATGAATAACCGTGTGGTGGTTAAATCCGGTGAGCGCAAGTTTGAAGTTCGCGAAGTAACTACCGGGTTGCGTGTAGGTAACGAAATAGCCATTGCAGAGGGGCTGGAGGAAGGTGAGTTAGTGGTCACTTCGGGCCAGTTTCTGCTGGATTCCGAGGCCAGCTTGCAAGGCTTGGGCTTAGATAGCAGCAATGACAACGCTGCTGCGCCACAACACAACCACTAGGAGGTTTTATGTTAGCTCGTATTATCGAAACCTCCATACGTAATTCGTGGATGGTGTTACTGCTATTCTTAGGTCTGGCTTTCTGGGCCTGGCAGTCGCTGCAGCAGACCAAACTGGATGCAATACCGGACTTATCGGAAGTACAGGTTATCGTCAAAACCAGTTACCAGGGACAAGCGCCGGCGGTAGTCGAAGAGCAGGTGACCTATCCGCTTTCCAGCGTGATGCTGTCCGTACCTAAAGCCACCTCAGTACGTGGGTTTTCGTTTTTTGGCGACTCTTACGTTTACGTTATTTTTGAAGATGGCACCGACCCTTACTGGGCCCGTAGCCGGGTGAACGAATACCTGGATCAGGCGCAAAGCCAGCTACCTGAGCAAGTTCGTCCGGAGTTAGGCCCCGATGCATCCGGCATTGGCTGGGTGTATCAATACGCATTGGTTGACGAAACCAATCGGCTCAATTTAGGGGAACTGACTCGTCTGCAGAACTGGTTTTTAAAACAGGAACTGCAAAGTGTGCAGGGGGTAGCAGAAATTGCCACGGTTGGCGGCATGGTTGAAACCTACCAGGTGGTGGTTCAGCCGGAAGCTTTGCACCGTTATAACCTGACTCTGAATCAGGTAAAGCAGAGCATTCAGCAGGCCAATAACGAGGTAGGTGGTTCTGTGGTTGAAATGGGCGAAGCTGAATACATGGTGCGCGGACTTGGGTATTTGAAAAGTATCGAAGACATTCGGCAAATTCCTTTGCCGCTATTGTCAGAACAACAGGGCACGGTGCTTTTGCAAGAAGTCGCTGATGTGCGCATTGGACCGCAGGTACGCCGCGGCATTACCGAGCTGAACGGCGACGGCGAAGTGGTGGGCGGCATTGTGGTCATGCGCCATGGTGAGAACGCCCTACAAACTATTGCCGCCGTTAAAGACAAATTGGAAGAGTTGAAGCAGGGCTTGCCTGAGGGCGTTAAGGTAGTTCCGACCTATGACCGCTCAAGCCTAATCCAGGCATCGACAGATAACCTCACCACCAAGCTCATAGAAGAAATGTTCTTTGTTGCAGTGGTGTGTATCTTGTTTCTATGGCACGCGCGTTCGGCGGTAGTGGCTATTATCAGTTTACCGCTGTCGGTGCTGTTCGCGGTGTGGATAATGAACATGCTGGGTATCAGCGCCAACATTATGAGCCTGGGAGGAATCGCCATTGCTATTGGCGCGCTGGTAGATGCCGCCATTGTCATGATTGAGAATACCCATAAGCATCTGCAGAACTATCAGGAGCAGCATCAGGTAGTGGCTAAGGGCGCTGCAAGGCTGAAAATCGTCAACGAAGCCTGTCGCGAGGTGGGCCCGTCCCTGTTCTTCTCGTTGTTGGTCATTACCGTCAGCTTTGTTCCGGTGTTTGTGCTGCAAGGCCAGCAAGGGCGTCTGTTTGAACCCTTAGCCTATACCAAAACTTTGGCCATGGCCGCCGCCGCAATTATTGCAGTAACGCTGATACCGGTACTTATTGCGTTATTGGTGCGCGGAAAAATACCTGCCGAAGAAAAGAACTGGCTGTCGCGCGGCTTAATTGCGCTTTACCGGCCACTGCTGGCTTTCACACTTAAGTTTCCTAAAACCATTATTGTGCTGGCTCTTCTGATCACTGCATCTGCCTGGCACCCGTATAAGCAGCTTAATTACGAGCTGATGCCGCCGCTACATGAGGGTGACCTAATGTACATGCCCACCACACTGCCGGGTATCAGTGTTGAAAGTGCCGGTGAGTTGCTACAGCAAACCGATAAGCTCATTGCTGCACAGCCCGAGGTTGAGCGCGTGTTTGGTAAAGTCGGTCGTGCTGACACCGCCACCGATCCAGCACCAATGACGATGATAGAAACCAGCATTACCCTCAAGCATGAAAGTGAATGGCGTGAAGAGATAACGGTAGATGACATCATTGCTGAGCTGGACGAGCGGGTGCAGATACCCGGCGTGACTAATGCCTGGGTACAGCCCATTCGCACCCGCATTGAAATGCTCGCGACCGGTGTTAAAACTCCGTTAGCCATTAAAGTGAGCGGTAGTGACTTTCGTGAAATAGAAAAACTGGCCACCCGTATTGAAGATACGCTTTCTGAGCAGGATGCAACGGGTTCGGTCATTGCAGAGCGTTCCGGCGGAGGTCGTTATATTGAGATAGAGCCGAAATTGCGACAAGCGGCTCGTTACGGCCTGACCCAGGCAGATATCCACGAGCATATTCAGTACGCCATTGGTGGAGCGAATATTGCGACATCGGTACAGGGCAATGAGCGTTTTCCTATTAACCTGCGTTATCCGCGAGAGCAGCGCGACCATATCGAGAAGCTGAAAACCCTGCCAGTTAAATCGGCTTCCGGGCAGTGGCTGACTCTGTCCGATGTCGCCGATATAAGGGTAACTCAGGGGCCGGCCATGCTGAAAAGCGAAGATGCCCGTTTAAGCAGCTGGGTCTTTATTGAACCGGCTAAAGGCGTCACGGTTGGTGACTATATTACCCAGGTTAGTGGCGTTATGGATAAGTTGGAAATACCGGTAGGTTACAACTGGAGCTGGACTGGGCAATATAAAGCCATGCAACAGGTGGAAAGTGACTTGAAAGAGATCATTCCGCTGACGCTGTTGGTTATTTTATTGTTGCTGTACATGACCTTCCGTTCTCTACCGCAGGCTTTACTGGTGATAGGTACCTTGCCGCTGGCATTAACCGGTAGCTTATGGCTGATTTATCTGCTGGACTACAACCTGTCATTGGCCGTTATTGTCGGCATTATAGCCCTGGCTGGTGTCGCTGCAGAATTCGGCGTGGTTATGTTGTTGTACCTGAACAACGCCTGGAAAGCCGTGGCATACGACAAAAATCAGCTAAAAGCAGCAGTAGAAGAAGGCGCGTTGCTGCGGGTAAGACCCAAGGCCATGACCGTGCTGACCATTATCGTTGGCTTGTTGCCGATAATGCTAGGTGGCGGTGTCGGTAACGAAGTCATGCAGCGCATCGCCGCCCCCATGGTTGGCGGCATGGTATTAGCTCCGCTGATCTCTATGCTGGTTATCCCCGCCGTGTTCTACCTCGCCCGGAAATAACGCGTAGCCTGACGTTCACGTCAGGTGAGCTGGCGAAAAAGGAGCACGTAGCCTGACATTTATGTCAGGTGAGGTGGAATATAGCGAGCGCTGGAGGTTGCAGGAACCATTGAGGAGGATGCCCGTGAATACATCCCTGTAGGGCTTGGGCAGCGCCATCCATGGGGCTGCACACCTCCTCAATGGTTCGCCGCAACCGTCAGGCGCGCCCACTATCTGCCACCGCACCTGACGCAATTTTGCATTTCGCTTCCCGCCAAGCACCCCACCTGATGTGAACATCAGGCTACGACCTGACATAAATGTCAGGCTACGTGCTGTGATCGTCACGCGCGCAATTCCCCCAAAATTAATGTCAGGCGAAGCTTTCCCAGATGGCATTGGCGGCCGGGCCTAAGGTACGGTTTGCTGAGCGTACTAAGTGAATCTCCAAACGCACTTGCTGGACGAATCCCGGAATGTTGATTTCAACCAGCTTGCCCTGCTCAAGGGCGTCCAGGGCAATGTGTTTGGGAATAATGCCCCAGCCAAAACCAGCCATCAGCAATTCAAACTGAGTGTTAACTTCATTCACTCTTATACGTTGCTGACTGGGCAGGCGTAATACTGCATCCAGATTAATACCAACTTCCAGGTTTTGCGGTACCAACATTGGCAGTTCTAATAAATCCTGGCGGCTTTGTGGCATACGCCCAAACTCTTTCATCAGCGCAGCTGACATCACAACCGTTAATTCAAACGGCGCCACCGGCAGGGTTTCAAAGTCGCCGTATTGACGAAATAAAGGCAGCCAGGGGCAGAGCGCCAGGTCGGCAGTGCCTTTATCTATGCGTTTTAGCGCGCGCAACTGTGATTCACCGTCTACGTGCAGTTCGGTTGCCGGGTATTGTTGCTGTACGTGCTGGATGCTGGGTACCCAGAGTTTGCTGTCACAGGTATGGTCATAACATAGCGTCAGCAGAGGCTCTGCTCCATGTTTCAGTTGGTTAGCCAGTGACTGCAGACGTTGTTGCTGGCGCACGACCTCTTCTGCTTGCCGCAGAAAGTGCTGGCCTTGTTCGGTAAGTTCTAAGCGGTAACCGTCACGGTTAAATAGGGCGAAACCTGCGTTCTCTTCCAGCTTTTTTAACGCCATACTAACAGCTGACTGAGTGCGACCGAGTTGCTCAGCCGTTTTCTGCAGACTACCAAGCTTGGCAACGGTGATCATCATGTGAAGGTGAGATAAATTCATTAAGTTTAACTGATGGTCTTTTTAATTTTAATTCAATATAACTGTAACTATACTTGCGGTAAACTTATTCTAATTAAATTTCCCTGAAAATATCGGAACTGAATTCATGCGCTGGCTGAAACCTCTTTCTATCGCTCTGGCTGCTGTTGTTATAGCGGCATGCAGCGAACAAACAAAAGTTAATGATACTCAACAGGCGCGCCCGGCGCGGCTTATGCAAGTGACTGAAGCCGACGGGCCACGGTTACGTGAATTCCCTGCTGTGGTAGAGGCGGCCAAAGTGGCTCAACTGACGTTTCGTGTCGCAGGTGAGATTACTGAGTTACCAGCTCGCCCGGGTACCGAAGTAAAGCAGGGCGATCTCATCGCGCAGTTGGATCCAACCGACTACCAACTGGCTGCTGATCAGGCAAAAGCACAATATGAGCTGGCATCATCTCAATACGACCGAAACAAAGTTTTGGTTAATGAAGGAGTCATGTCGGAAGGGCAGTTTGATCAGATAGAGTCAGAGCTTGCGGTGGCAAAATCAAACTACGAAACCGCCAAAGCGAATTTAGGCTATACCAAGCTCACTGCGCCTTTCGACGGCGTTGTGGCGAACCTGGCCGTGGAAGCTTATGAAAACGTTCAGGCTAAGCAGCCTATTGTTACCTTACAAATCAGCAACGCTATTGATGTCAGCATTAATGTACCGGAAAAACTGTTTGCCAAGGTCAAAAAACAAATCGATTACCAGCCAGAAGTACGCTTTGATGCCGCACCGGAATTCACTTATCCGGCTCACTTAAAAGAGTGGGACTCACAATCGGACGGCGCGACGAATACTTATGAAGTCGTGTTCACTTTACCGAAACCGCAGAATATCAACGTTCTGCCGGGTATGACGGCAACGGTCATTGTCGACATTAATGAAGTGCTGCGCTCCTCTCAAATAGGCATGGTGGTACCGGCAAAAGCGGTGTTTAGTGAAACAAACGATGCTTCCTATGTCTGGGTTGTTAACGACGATATGCGCGTGCAAAAACGTAAAGTGAATGTCGGGCCAATGACCAACGATGGCTTAACGGTACTCGACGGACTGAAAGAGGGCGAAACTATAGTTATAGCCGGCGTTCATCAGCTGAAAGAGAATCAGCAGGTTCGTGAATGGCAACGTGAACGGGGTCTGTAATGAATATAGCTCAATACAGCATGGAGCGAAAAACCACGAGTTGGATGTTATTCCTTATCCTGCTGATTGGTGGTTTGGTTGCCCTGACTCAGCTTGGCCGCCTGGAAGATCCCAAGTTCACCATTAAGCAGGCCATGGTCATTACGCCATACCCGGGAGCATCAGCTCAACAGGTAGAAGAAGAGGTAACCTATAAGCTGGAAAATGCCATTCAGGAGTTAAGTTACGTCGACCACGTAAAATCGATTTCCAAGCCCGGGTTGTCGCAAATAACGGTTGAGATGAAAAGCATTTACCGTGAAGAGCACTTGCACCAAATATGGGACGAATTGCGGCGTAAAATTAACGACACCAAAGGGCAGCTTCCTCCGGGCACCAGTGAACCCATTATTCGCGATGATTTTGCCGATGTGTATGGCGTTATGATGGCCATTACCGGGCCGGATTATTCCTATAAAGATATTGAGCATTATGCTGACTTTTTGCGTCGTGAACTGGTTTTAGTTGATGGTGTAGGCAAAGTGACTCTTGCAGGAGAGCAGCAAGAGCAGGTGGTGGTGGAAGTATCGCGCTCACGTCTGGCAAATTTTGGTATCCCTCCCAGTCGTATTGCCGGGCTGCTGCAAACTCAGAATGCTGTAGCAAACGCCGGACGAGTAACCGTTGACCAGGAAGCCTTGCGCATTGCCACCAGTGGTGAATTTGCCGATGTTGAAGACATGGAAGAACTGGTTATCAGTAATCCCGGAGCCGCTGAAAGAATCTATCTACGTGATGTAGCGACCATTTACCGCGAAACCAAAGACATTCCGGATCATGTGGTGCGCTATAACGGAAAGGCTTCCTTGTGGTTGGCACTGTCGTTTGCGGATAACGTGAATGTTGTGGAAGTGGGTGAGCGTCTGCAACAGCGAATGGATGAGCTGGAGTATGCCAAACCGGTAGGAATGTCGGTTGACCGCATTTACGATCAACCGCATCAGGTCGAAAACTCAGTTAATGATTTTCTGCTGAACTTGGTAGAGGCTGTGGCCATCGTTATTATTGCGCTACTGCTCACCATGGGGTTCCGCAGTGGCTTGCTTATTGGCACGGTTTTGTTGCTAACCGTGTTGGGCACCTTCATTTTTATGCGCCTAGGAGATATTAACCTGCAACGAGTTTCCCTCGGTGCGTTGATTATTGCGCTGGGCATGCTGGTGGATAACGCGATAGTTATTGCCGACGGTATTATGGTCGGTATGCGACGCGGTATGAGTAAAGTGGATGCCGCGGTTAGTGTGGTCAAGCAAAACCAGTGGCCACTACTGGGAGCGACTGTTATCGGCATTATTGCCTTCGCTCCAATTGGCTTGTCGTCAGACGCCACCGGTGAATTTGCCGGAAGTTTGTTCTGGGTGTTGCTCATCTCCTTGCTGCTGAGCTGGGTGACTGCGTTGACGCTTATACCGTTTCTGGCTGACCGCCTATATTCCGCGAAGGACATTGGTAGTGGTGATGAGCAGGACGATGTTTTCTCTCACCCGGTGTACCGTGGTTATAAGACAATGCTATCGGTGTGTCTGCGCCATCGTATTATCAGTATGCTCGTAATGCTAGTGATGTTGGTATCTGCGGTTGTTGGGTTTGGTCAGGTGAAACAGGCATTTTTCCCACCATCGACAACGCCGTTATTTTATGTCGATCTCTGGTATCCACAGGGTACGGATATTCGTCATACCGAACAAGATTCTAAACGGCTGGAAGACTACCTGCTGGAGAAAAGTGAAGTGATCTCGGTGGCCACGACCATAGGCCAGGGAGCACCGAGGTTCACCCTAACTTATCTGGTGGAGAAAAGTTACGAGAGTTATGCGCAGTTGCTGGTGCGAGTCGAAGATAAAGACGTAATGGATGCGTTAATGCGCGACATTCGTCAGCGAATTCGCGAAGAGCACCCGGACGTTGAGGACAAACTGATTCGGGTTGAAATTGGCCCGGCTACTCCGGCAAAAATTGAAGCACGTTTTTCCGGCCCGGATATTGATACCCTCCGTCAGCTAAGTAAAAAGGCCCAGGCCATTCTTGCCGAAGATTCGGGTGCGGTAAATATTCGCTCTGACTGGCGCACGCCAACCAAACTGTTGCGCCCAGAATACGACGAAGCGGCAGGCCGACGTGCAGGTATTACGAAAGAAGACGTGAATAATCTGCTATTGGCCAACTTTGTGGGTCGACAAATTGGTATCTACCGCGATGGCACCGATTTATTACCGATAGTGCAGCGTGCGCCGGCAGCTGAGCGGGTCGATTTGGATAATTGGCAGGAACTGCAAATTTACAGTCCGGCGTTCGACCGTTTTGTACCTTTGGCTCAAGTTGCGCGTTCAATTGACGTCGTTTGGGAAGACCCTTTAATACTCCGCCGTGACCGTAAGCGAACACTCACCGTTATGGCCGACCACGACTTGCTGGGCGAGGAAACTGCTGCACAAGTATTTGAACGTGTCCGGCCTAAGCTTGAGGCTATCGACTTACCGCTAGGCTACGAATTAACCTGGGGCGGCGAGCACGAAGCCGCCGGCAAAGCCGAAAAAGCGTTGTTTGGCGCCTTGCCTCTGGGCTTCCTGGTCATGTTTATTATTACCGTGCTGCTGTTTAACAGCATTCGTCAGGCCGCTGTGCTTTGGACGACAGTGCCACTTTCCATTATTGGAGTCACTGTTGGACTCTTACTACTGGATAAACCCTTTGGCTTTATGGCGTTACTCGGCTTCCTCAGCCTTTCCGGCATGCTGATTAAAAACGGTGTAGTGTTGCTGGAGCAGGTTAATGCTGAGCTGGACGCGGGTAAAGAGGCGGCTCAGGCGTTAAGCGATGCTGCGGTTAGCCGTGTTCGTCCGGTAGGAATGGCGGCAGCCACCACCATTTTGGGCATGATACCGCTGCTGTTTGACGACTTCTTTGCCAGCATGGCAACGGTCATTATGTTTGGTCTTGGTTTTGCCACTTTGCTGACCTTGTTTGTTGTGCCTGTTATGTATGCCATAGTGCAACGAGTACCGCGCCCGTAACCCGGGCGCATTCACCCCGTTTATACCCTGAATTATCTGTTTTATAGCCCCGTGTCATGGGAATTTAACAGTAAAATCCGTATAATGCGCCGCACTAGTGAACCGTCTAGAATTCATGCAAGCAAATGAGAGGTACTATAAGTGCTTAAAGAATATCGTCAGCACGTAGAAGAGCGCGCCGTAGAAGGCATCCCTCCGAAGCCATTAAACGCCGAGCAAGTAGCCGATTTAGTGGAGTTACTGAAAAATCCTCCAGCAGGCGAGGAAGACTTTCTGGTCGAGCTTTTAGCAGAGCGTGTACCACCTGGTGTGGATGAAGCGGCTTATGTTAAAGCAGGCTTCTTAAGCGCCGTTGTTAAGGGCGAAATTGAAAGCCCGGTTGTGAGTAAAGAATACGCAGTGAAACTGTTGGGCAATATGCACGGCGGTTACAATATCGTTACTTTGGTGGAATTACTGGACGACTCTCAGCTGGCTGAACTGGCCGCTAAAGAGCTGAAAGAAACCATCTTAATGTTCGACGCCTTCCACGACGTGGAAGAGAAAATGAAAGCTGGTAATGCGCTGGCTAAAGAAGTAATTGAATCCTGGGCCAATGCTGAATGGTTCACCAACAGCGACGAGCTGGCTAAGTCAATTAAAGCGACCGTCTTTAAAGTGACTGGCGAAACCAATACCGATGACCTGTCTCCGGCACCAGATGCCTGGTCTCGCCCGGACATTCCTTTGCATGCTAAAGCTATGTATAAAATGCCACGTGAAGGCATTACCGATGCAGGCAAGCAAATTGAAGAATTGAAAGAAAAAGGTCACCCGGTTGCTTTCGTTGGCGACGTAGTGGGTACCGGTTCTTCACGTAAGTCGGCAACTAACTCAGTATTGTGGAACATTGGCGAAGACATGCCTGGCACACCGAATAAACGCGCCGGTGGTATCTGCATTGGTTCTAAAGTCGCGCCTATTTTCTTCAACACTATGAAAGACGCAGGCGCGTTGGTGTTTGAAGCCGACGTTGAAAAAATGAACATGGGTGATGTCATCACTATCTACCCATACGAAGGAAAAATCGAAAACGAAGCTGGCGAAATTATTGCCGAGTACGATTATGCGTCTCGCGTCATTTTAGATGAAGTACGCGCCGGTGGCCGTATTAACCTGATCATTGGTCGTGGCCTGACAGAAAAAGCACGCGAATCTCTGGGCATGGGGCCGTCAGACTTGTTCCGCAAGCCAGAGCAACCAGCCGACAGCGGCAAAGGTTTCTCGCTGGCGCAAAAATTGGTCGGCAAAGCTTGTGGTATGGAAGGTGTTCGTCCAGGCGCTTACTGCGAACCTAAGATGACCACTGTAGGCTCTCAGGATACCACTGGCCCTATGACTCGTGACGAGCTAAAAGACCTGGCATGCCTTGGCTTTAACTCAGACTTAGTTATGCAGTCGTTCTGCCACACCGCCGCTTATCCTAAGCCGGTTGACGTTGAAACTCAGCACACCTTGCCTGACTTCATCATGAACCGTGGCGGTGTAAGTTTACGTCCTGGCGACGGTATCATCCACAGCTGGTTAAACCGTATGTTGTTGCCAGACACTGTTGGTACCGGTGGTGACTCACATACTCGCTTCCCTCTGGGTATTTCATTCCCGGCAGGCTCTGGTCTGGTTGCCTTCGCTGCAGCTACCGGTGTTATGCCACTGGATATGCCTGAATCTGTATTGGTGCGTTTCAAAGGTGAAATGCAGCCGGGTATTACTTTACGTGACCTGGTTCACGCCATTCCGGCTTTCGCTATCAAAGAAGGTCACCTGACCGTTGATAAGCGCGGCAAGAAAAACATCTTCTCGGGCCGTATCCTGGAAATTGAAGGTCTTGACCACTTAACCGTAGAGCAGGCGTTTGAATTGTCGGATGCTTCTGCTGAGCGTTCAGCTGCCGGTTGTACTATCGACCTGTCAGAAGAGTCGGTTGCCGAGTACCTGCGTTCTAACATCACCATGCTGCGCTGGATGATCAACGAAGGCTACGGCGACGCGCGTACGCTGGAACGTCGTGCCCGTAAGATGGAAGAGTGGTTAGAAAACCCAGAGCTGACTCGTGCGGACAAAGACGCCGACTACGCAACGGTTATCGAAATTGACCTGAACGACATTAAAGAGCCTATCGTTTGTTGTCCGAACGACCCGGACGACGCGAAGTTCCTGAGCGAAGTTGCAGGCAACAACGTGGATGAAGTTTTCATTGGTTCGTGCATGACGAACATTGGTCACTTCCGCGCTGCAGGCAAATTGTTAGAGAAAAACTCTGACCCATTAAATACCCGTTTGTGGATTGCACCACCAACGAAAATGGACAAAGCTCAGCTGGAAGTTGAAGGCTACTACGACATTTACGAGCGTAACGGTGTTCGTACTGAAATGCCGGGTTGTTCACTGTGTATGGGTAACCAGGCACGGGTAGAACCAGGCGCAACGGTACTGTCTACCTCAACGCGTAACTTCCCGAACCGCTTGGGTGACGGCGCAAACGTTTACCTGACTTCTGCAGAGCTCGCAGCTGTCGGTGCTATCGTTGGTCGACTGCCAACTCCGGAAGAGTATCTGGAGTACGCACAGGACATCAACTCAATGGCTGGCGAAGTTTATAAGTACCTGAACTTCGATCAGATGGATGCCTTCCGCGACGCAGAAAAAGCGGCCAAGGAAAACATCATCCCAACCATCAACGTGGCTTAATGAGTGCTTAGGTTGCAAGGACGTATGTAGCCTGACATTCATGTCAGGTGGGATATCTCACCTGACGTAAACGTCAGGCTACTTCTTGCTACCGGCCATAATGTGTTTTCATTCCCAAATAAGTCTCCCTAAAACCGCTTCGGCGGTTTTTTTGTGCCTAATTTTCGGGTCGTTTCTTAATGGGCTATACGTAAGTTGTTCAGGCAGGAGCTAATTATGCAGATAAAAACTATCAGTCACATTAAGCAAAAGAAAGGGGAAGGTTCTTCACTTGTGAGCGTTGTGAGCGTTGTGAGTGTTGAGTACTTCTGTGGCGGAGTGTCGAAGGCCATGGAAGGCCTTCGTCAAGCCCTCATGGATGAGCTCGTAGCGTCTCCGTCACAGAAGTACTCAATGCTCAAGCGAAATAAGTGAGTAACCTACCCATCGAACCTGACGTGAACGTCAGGCTACGCGGTGGGAGCTGTTCTATTTCTGCTCGGCTATCCAGTCGTTGATGTGTTGCTCGAGTACTTTCAGTGGCACGCTGCCGTTTTCCAGTACCGCATCGTGGAACTCACGAATATCGAACTTATCACCTAACTGTTGTTCTGCCTCGGTTCGCAAACGCTTAATGGTCAGTTCGCCCAGCTTGTACGAAAGTGCCTGTGCAGGCCAGGTAATGTAACGGTCAATTTCGGTTTTCACATTATGCAGTGACAACGCGGTATTACTCGCCATAAAGTCCATCGCACGTTCACGACTCCAGCCTTTCGCATGCATACCGGTATCAACCACTAAGCGCGCCGCACGCCACATTTCGTAGCTTAAACGACCAAAGTTGCTGTAAGGGTCTTCATAGAAACCGGCTTCCAGCCCTAAGTACTCAGAGTACAAGCCCCAACCTTCACCAAAAGCTGAAATATAAGTTTGCTGACGGTACTCCGGTAAGTTTTCTAACTCGCCCGCCAGAGCGTTTTGCAAATGGTGACCAGGCACAGCTTCGTGCAATGTCAACGCTTCCATCTGATACAACGGACGGCGATCCAGAGCGTAGGTATTTACCCAATAAAAACCGGCGCGGTCGTCGCGATTCGTTCCCGAATAGCGGCCCGTGGTGTATTTTGGAGCTATCTCCTCAGGAACTGGGGCAATGCCGTATGGCTTACGCGGTAGGGTTTTGAACAGCTTGGGTAATTCGCCATCCATTTTTTTTGCTATCCAGGCAGCATATTGCAGGAGCTCTTCTGCCGTTTCAGGGTAAAACTGGTCGTCAGTACGTAGAAATTCGACGAACTCATCAAAGCTGCCATCAAACCCGCTTGCTTCAATAGCTTCCAGCATTTCACCACGAATACGCGCCACTTCCTGGAGACCAATTTGGTGAATTTCATCCGCGGTTAAATCTAACGTCGTGTAATGTTTAATACGATTTTGATAAAAAGCGTCGCCATTAGGCAGCTCGCTGGCACCAATGGTTTCACGCGCATTTGGAAGATATTCGGTGACCATAAAGTTAAAATAGTCGTCATACGCCGGCATGACTTGCTGGTCAATGGCTGTTAAGGCATCTTCTTTTAGTTGCTTCCATTGCTCGTCATTAATAAAGCCCGGTTGTTTGGAAAACGGCGAGAAATAAACGCTTTGATCAGCGTCCTGCACAATGTAGGCCAGTATGCTCTCTTCAAAGCCCGCCATGGCGGCAGCTGGCTGGGTATAACCTTCTTCTATCGCCTTACGCAACCAATGCGTTTGTTGTTCCATGTAACGAGGAATGGAACGCAGTTTCGCAATGTAATTCTGATAATCTTCAGCCGAAGAGAACGAGGTGTACGATGGCATAAAAGCAAGAGAACTATGGAAACTACCCTCTGCTGTCAATGGCATGTAGTGTGCTTTAAAACGATACTCATCCACTTTATTTTTTAACGTATAATGGATCATCGCATGATTAATTTGGTCATCCCGGCTAAGCGCGTTAAGGTTAACGGCGTTAAGCTGTTCGAGCCACTCTGAGCGTTGTTGATAGCGTTCTTCTAACGCCTCTGGTGACATATCGGTCAGCTCAGTATCGCTGGACTTATTCAGTTCTTCCCAGATGGTGTCAGCAAGCTGATGAAACTCGGCAGCGGGGCTCTGTTGCTGTGTGCTGCTACGCTGGGTTTGGTTATCAGCTGTGGTGGTGCAGGCTGTAACGCCCAGCAAACCAAAAATAAGTATCAGATTACGCATGATTTTTCCTTGCGGTGTCATAACGAATACAGGCATTCTATAATGCCTCTTACGCTAATTAATGTAAAAGCGAATAGAACGAACCCACAAAAATAACAGTTAAATGGGAGAATAGGGTGGATAAAGCTCAGTCAGGAGTCTACGCGGAACCTAATCTGCATGGTCTGACGTTGTTTTGTCACGTCATGAGCGACGACGTTGAAAGTTTACGTCGCAAGTTAGCTCGTTTTCCAGCAATTTTACGCGATCTTGACGCCCGTTTCTCTGAAGGCATGTTAACAGGCTTTGTGGGTATTGGCGCTGACTACTGGGATATTCTCTATCCGCATAAGCGACCACTGCACTTGCAGGCTTTTCCCGAGCTCAGCGATGGTGACCGTGAAGCGCCAAGACACCCCTATGATCTTGTTATACAGATTCGTTGTGACCGTTTTGACGCCAATTATCTGGCGGGACGCACGTTAATGGAATGGTTTGGCTACGACATTGAAGTGGCTGAGCAAATCCGTTCCTTCCGTTACCTGGACGGCCGCGATTTAACCGGCTTTATCGATGCTCCGGATAATCCGCGGGGTATGCGTAAGCGTAAAGTCGCATTAGTTGAGGCGCAGGACGATGCGGACTTTGTTGACGGCAGCTACTTATTCGTACAGAAGTTTCGGCATGACTTGCGTCGTTGGGACTACCTGGGCCCTGAAAAGCAGGAACTGCTAATGGGACGCGAGAAAGTATCCGGTGAACGTTTATCGGAAGCTAAAATAGAAGGTATCACTCACGCCGCGAAAAGTCGCTTAATTGACAGTAACGAACAGCCTATTCCGCTATTACGGCAGAATATGCCCTGGGGCGACTTGCGTGAACAGGGGCTACTGGCCATGTACTTTAGCCATTCGCCGAAAATGGTTGTCCAGTGGCTAAAGAACCGTTATTACGCCGATGAACAGGGAGCTTACGACCCCTTACTCGATTACTCACAAGCCGTTTCCAGCGCCGGTTTCTTTGTTCCTTCAATGCGCTTTATGGAAGCCAACAAAGAAGTCGCCGACGACATAGCGGACTATGAAGAGGGCAGTACCGCCTGATTCGCAAACAGCTCGCGTACTTTTCGCAAAGTGAATTCAATATCAGCAACTTTAAGCGGTGCAATAAAAATAGTGTCGTCACCGGCAATAGTACCAAGTACGCCTTCTTTTTTACCGACCGAATCCAGCAGTCGCGCAATTAACTGAGCGGCGCCCGGGCTTGTGCGAATAATGACCATCACATCATTATGCTGAATATCCAGTACAAGCTGGCTTAATGGTGCCCGGGTGGAAGGTACTGCTAAATCAGGCGGTAAACAGTAAACCATTTCCTGTTTTGCATTGCGGGTACGAACCGCTCCCTGCTTACTCAGCATGCGCGACACTTTAGACTGGCTAATGTTATCAAAGCCCTCGGCTTTTAAGGCGTTAACAATTTCCCCTTGAGAGCCATAACGCTCTTCGCGGAGCAAAGTTTTAAAAGCTTCGAGTAACGTGTCCTGCACCATGTGAGTGTCAAATTCCTATGCTGTTTACGTGCTATAATTATGAACAGTGTACTGCATAAAGATGCGCTATTCGAGTGCTGAATGTGGATCGCGCAAAGTTGTATTTTTATTGATATAGGAGTACAGTTTTGCCCCAAATTCTGCATTTTTAAGCAGTTTAAATTGACCAACAAAAACGGAGTCTGAGATGAAAGTAGCCGTATTAGGTGCGGCCGGTGGTATCGGCCAGGCATTGTCATTACTTCTGAAAACCCAATTACCAGCAGGTTCAGAATTATCGTTGTATGACGTTGCGCCAGTAGTTCCAGGTGTGGCGGTTGACTTAAGTCATATCCCTACCGACGTGAAAGTAACAGGCTTCGGTAAAGACGACTTAGCATCAGCATTAGTTGGCAGCGATATCGTATTAATTCCTGCCGGCGTGCCGCGTAAGCCGGGTATGGATCGCTCTGACCTGTTCAACATGAACGCAGGCATCGTTAAAAACTTAGTGCAAGGCGTTGCAGACAACTGTCCTAACGCTTGTGTGGGCATTATTACTAACCCAGTAAACACTACCGTTCCAATTGCAGCAGAAGTACTGAAGCAAGCTGGTTGTTACGACAAGCGTAAACTGTTCGGTGTCACTACACTGGACGTTATTCGTTCAGAAGCCTTTGTAGGTGAACTGCGTGGTCTGAACCCAGAAAACGTACAAGTTCCGGTAATTGGCGGTCACAGTGGTACGACTATTCTGCCATTGCTGTCTCAGGTTGAAGGTGTTGAGTTTACAGAGCAAGAAATCAAAGACTTAACTCACCGTATCCAGAACGCAGGTACCGAAGTAGTTGAAGCCAAAGCCGGCGGCGGTTCAGCAACCCTTTCTATGGGTCAGGCTGCAGCACGTTTTGCATTGTCACTGCTGAAAGGCCTGCAAGGTCAGGACACTATTGAGTGCACCTACGTAGAAGGCCCTGGCGACAACGCTAAGTTCTTCGCGCAGCCAGTACGCTTAGGCAAAAACGGCGCAGAAGAAATCCTGTCTTACGGCAAGCTAAGTGCATTCGAACAAAAATGCATGGACGACATGCTAGACGGCCTGAAAGGCGACATCAAAACTGGCATCGACTTCGCCAGCTAAGCTGAAACATTGGGGCGGCTATTACAGGAGACGCGTAGCCTGACGTTCACGTCAGGTGCGATGTTCGGATATTTCACCTGATGTAAACATCAGGCTACAGATCTTCGACTCCCGTAATAGCCGCCCCAACATTTCCACGCTACTTGCTGAAAGTCATGTAGCCTGACGTTCACGTCAGGCCCAATGTGCAAATATCCCACCTGATGTGAACATCAGGCTACCTCCAGCAATGACTTTTCGCCAATACTGACACACCCCAATATTTCCGAGCTACTTGCTGAAAGGTATGTAGCCTGACGTTCACGTCAGGTCCAATGTTTAAATATCTCACCTGATGTGAACATCAGGCTACGAAAGCGGTTGAAGGGCAGGTTGCTCACTTTCAAGCGTTACGAGTGTTGAAGGTTTCTCTGGCAGAGTGTCGAAGGCCATGGATGGCGATGCTAATTGGAAATGCCTAAAGCGGGAAGGGTTCTGTTTCGGAGGTGTGTAGCGCCATGGATGGCGCTACCCAAGCCCTACAGGGATGTATTCACGGGCGTCCTCCGAAACAGAGCCCGCTCCCCCAAGGCATTTCTTTTCTCCAAGCCTGCCTAAGCCACTCGGTCGACTGCCAGGTGGGTTAGGGTGAGCAGGGCTTGTTTGTAGTCGGAGTCGGGGAGTTCGCTTAGGGACTGGCGCGCTTGTTCGGCCGCTTCTAAGGCTTTATCGCGGGTATACTGTAATGCTCCCGTTCGTTCCATAGCGGTCAGCACGGTTTGTAAGTGCTCACGCCCGTCGCCTTGTTCAATGGCTTCGCGAATCAGCTTTTGTTCTACTTCGTTGCCGTGCCACATAGCGTATAACAACGGCAGCGTTGGCTTGCCTTCCGCCAGGTCGTCACCGGCATTCTTGCCCATAGATTCGCTATCAGCGGTGTAATCCATTAAATCATCTACTAGCTGAAACGCGGTGCCCAAGTAACGACCGTAATCAGCCAGTTGCTGAGTCACCTTCGCATCCTGTTCGGTTAGTACACCGGCTAATTCCGTAGCGGCCTCAAACAGCTTGGCGGTTTTACCGTAAATAACATTAAAGTAGCTGGCTTCTGAGGTATCCGGGTCGTTACAGTTCATTAACTGCAACACCTCACCTTCAGATATGACGTTGGTGGCGTCCGCTAAAATGCGCAGTATCCGCAGGGAGTCTAAATCAACCATTAACTGAAAAGCGCGGGTATAAAGGAAGTCGCCAACCAATACGCTGGCTTCATTACCAAACACCGCGTTGGCGGTTTTGCGTCCGCGGCGCAGTTCAGATTCATCAACGACGTCGTCATGAAGCAGAGTCGCGGTATGAATAAACTCGATAATCGTAGCAAGTTTGCGGTGATCGTTACCTTCATAACCCAGGGCCCGACAAGCTAATATGGCAAGCAGTGGGCGTAAGCGTTTACCGCCACTGTTGACAATATAAAGGCCTAACTGGTTAATTAAGGCAACATCCGATTGAAGTTGTTCACCTATTAATGCATTAACACCAAGCATGTCGTCTCTGGCTAATGCGTTAATGGACTGCATATCCATCATAGATATCTGTTTATTTACAAAATTTAACGGAAAACAGATGGTACACTATTTATAGCGGAGCGGAAACTCAATCCGCGGTAAGCGGCGCTGCTTTTAAGTTCAAATTAAGGGTTGCGATCGCTGGCGGGATTACGTACAATTCGCGCCCTGATTTGAATTTGGATGCCCAATAGGGTTGTGGAGAATAATATGTACGCAGTATTCCAAAGTGGCGGTAAGCAGCACCGTGTGTCTGAAGGCCAAATCGTCCGCCTGGAAAAACTGGAAGCAGCTACCGGTGATGTAGTTGAATTCGACCAGGTTTTGATGGTTTCAGACGGCAGCGATGTAAACATCGGTGCTCCGTTCGTGTCCGGTGGTAAAGTGAAAGCGGAAGTGATTGATCACGGTCGTGGCGATAAAATTAAAATCGTCAAGTTCCGTCGTCGTAAGCATTCTCGCCGTCAACAAGGCCATCGTCAGTGGTTCACGGAAGTGAAAATCACTGGTATCAACAGCTAATTAAGGGGTAACGACATGGCACATAAAAAGGCTGGTGGTTCTACTAAAAACGGTCGCGACTCAGAGAGTAAACGTCTCGGTGTTAAGCGCTTCGGTGGTGAGTCTGTATTAGCAGGCAACATCCTGGTTCGTCAACGTGGTACTAAGTTCCACGCTGGTGCGAACGTCGGTATTGGTAAAGACCACACATTATTTGCAACCTCAGAAGGCAAAGTGTCTTTTGATGTGAAGGGCAGCAAAAACCGTAAATTTGTGAGCGTTATTACTGACTAATAATGTGAACATAAACTGAAAAGTTTCGGTTCTGAAAGCCCTGCCTTACGGCGGGGCTTTTTCATATGTGCTAGAATTTTGCACAGTATTCTATAAGTGATAAGTAGCAGATTGCGATGAAATTCGTTGATGAAGTAGAAATCCGCGTAGACGCGGGTGACGGTGGTAATGGTTGTATCAGTTTCCGTCGCGAAAAATATATCCCCAAAGGCGGCCCTGACGGCGGCGATGGTGGCGACGGCGGTGATGTTTATCTAGAAGCAGATGAGAACCTGAATACCCTTATCGACTACCGGTTTGAACGTTTTCACAAAGCCGAGCGCGGTAAAAACGGCATGGGTAAAAACTGCACGGGCAGACGCGGTAACGATATTGTGTTGCCAGTTCCTCCGGGTACCCGAGCTACCGATATGGATACCGGCGAAGTTCTTGGCGATTTGACGAAACACGGTCAGCGTTTAATGGTAGCCAAAGGCGGTTTCCATGGTCTGGGTAATACGCGGTTTAAAAGCAGTATAAACCGTGCGCCACGACAAAAAACCGATGGCACTCCCGGTGAAGTACGTCCGCTAAAGCTGGAACTGATGCTGCTGGCCGACGTCGGCTTGCTGGGTATGCCAAATGCCGGTAAATCTACTTTTATTCGTTCAGTTTCTGCAGCACGACCTAAAGTGGCCGACTACCCCTTTACCACGTTAATACCTAATTTGGGTGTTGTGCGTCCCGCTCCGCATCAGAGTTTTGTTATTGCCGATATTCCGGGGCTTATTGAAGGCGCGGCTGAAGGTGCAGGGTTGGGTATACAATTCCTGAAACATTTAGAGCGTTGCCGCTTATTGCTGCACCTGGTTGATTTAGCGCCGTTTGATGAAACCGACCCTGCCGAGCAGGCGCGTATTATTATCAACGAGCTGGAAAAATACAGCCCGAAACTGGCAGAAAAGCCACGCTGGCTGGTCATCAATAAAGTTGACTTGCTGCTGGACGAAGAGGTTCAGGAAAAAGTAGATGAGCTGGTTAAATCTCTGAACTGGGACGGCCCGGTGTTCCAAATTGCAGCGCTGGAAGGGCGTGGCAGTGATGCACTTTGTCGTGAGGTGATGTCTTACCTTGAAACATTGCCAGCACCTGACACCGAGCAGCATGAAGAAGCCGATCCGGTCGAGTTTATGTGGGACACATACCACGAAGAAGTTCTTGAAGAAGAGATGGATGACGAAGATGACGACGACGATGATGATGATCACGACGTCGAAGTCATTTATCAAAAGTAGCCTGACATTCATGTCAGGTGAGATATTGGTCCTGACGTAAACGTCAGGCTACGCATTAAGGGTATCGTCGAATGAAAATATCACTCGTGGTTGCTATGGCCGATAATCGGGTTATCGGAAAAGATAACAAAATGCCGTGGCACCTGCCGGACGAGTTGCAATATTTCAAAAAAATTACCTTAGGTAAGCCAATTGTTATGGGGCGCCGGACTTTCGAGTCAATTGGTCGTCCTTTGCCTGGGCGCAAAAATATCGTTCTAAGTCGTCGAACGGATCGTTCGGAAAATCAGGACAGTCAGGTGGTTTGGGTGTCCGGGGTACAACAGGCAATAGCTGCTGCAGGTCCGGTTGATGAGCTGATGGTGATTGGCGGAGGAAAAATTTATGAAAAATTTTTACCCCTCGCAGACCGACTATATGTTACTAAAATAGAACTAAATGTTGAGGGTGATACTTACTTTCCTGATTATCATCAAGTCGCCGACTGGCAAGAGGTAGAGCGGCAAAACTTTGCCGCTGATGAGCGCAATTCTCATAACTTTAGTACTCTTATTTTCGACAGAGTAAGTTAATAAGAAGTTATAAATTCAGTAACTTACATGCATTTTAAGCCATTGCAGCAAGCTTGAGTTCGTAGTATCATCCTGATGAATTTTTGAACAATCTTGTGATGGGGTTTTAGATGAAAGCAATTGTATTAGGCACCATGATGGCTGCCGTTGCGGCAACTGGCGTAACGTTTTCAAAGAGCGCAGAGGCAAATGAATTGGCTTTAAGCTTGTGCACATACGTACAGGGTGATGACACCATGCGTATGCGTAAAAAATTACGTGATGCTCGTGTACGCGTGCGCGATATTTACAGTGGTATTCAGTGTAATGGTCAGAGCTTATTGCAATTTGCCATGTCAAATGGTTCACAAGACATTGGTGAGTTCATTGTTGGCCGTTTGTCAGTAGATGAATTAAAAGCTTCAGGCGACTACGAATGGGCGCAGTCTAACGGCCACGGCAGCAGTGCAATTGCAGTAGCAATTAAAGATCGCGCTGGCCTGTAAGTTAAGCACCGACAACGCTATTTTCTAAAAGCCTGCAAATTTGCGGGCTTTTTTACATCTTCTAACAAATCAATCAGTGACTTACCTTGTAATTCTCCCCTGTTCTCTACGACAATAGATCCGTTGCATATATAAACGGAACCGCTATGAAACAATGGATGGCATTATCGCTACTGTTACTGGGACTGATACCGCATAGCGGTCAGGCACAGACAAAAATAAATGAAGCTTCGAGCTGTTATTTACCCGGCGTGCAGGAGAAACTGCACTGTGGCACGGTTTCAGTTCCTGAAAATTACGAACAACCCGACGGCAAGCATATTGGTATTTACTACGCAATTCTTCCCGCTATTCAGGAAGGAGCGCAAGCCGATCCTATGCTCATTCTGGCCGGAGGGCCGGGGCAGGCCGCCACCGAATTAACCCCAATGATAGCGCGCATGTTCGAAGCGGTGCGTCAAAAGCGCGATATCCTTCTAATTGATCAGCGTGGAACGGGTAAAAGTCATCCGCTTGAATGTGATATTAAACGCCCGGACGAATTGATACGTGCTGACGATGAGCAGGATCTTAGAGCCTTGAGCCGTGAATGTCAGGAACAGTACCCTGATACAGATACAACGCAATATCATACGGTTAACGCCGTTAAAGACTTTGAACGAGTACGTGAACATTTAGGTATAGAGCAACTGAACCTTTATGGCGGCTCTTATGGAACGCGCGTTGGACTAACCTATTTACGTGAAGCACCGAGCTCAGTTCGTACGGCTACCCTCGATGCCGTAGCTCCGCCTCAGGTAATCATCGGGCCTTTCGGTCAACACGGAGCCAATGCATTTGAAGAAATGCTCAAAGACTGTTCCGAACAAAGCCCGTGTCATGAGAAGTTCCCTAACCTGGATCAAGAATACTATGAGGTGATGAGTGAGCTTGAAGCTGAGAATATATTGCTGGAAACTCGTGACCCTCTCTCTTTTGAGCCGCTGGAAATAAAACTGACTCCCGGGCGTTTTAGTTCAATTATTCGTGTTGCTTTATATCACCCCAGTACTCGTCAGCTATTGCCTTACGCTATTCATTCCGCAGCGGAAGGAAACTACCATGCAATACTGGGGTTGATGGGCGGTACTATGTCACAAAACAGTATTTACCTGGGGCTTATGCTCTCGGTTGTGTGTGGTGAAGATTTGCCAAGGGCGACTCCTGAGCTTTTCGCGCAGGACGGCAACAATGAGTTTATTGGCAGCCGTACCGGTGATGCCTTTGTCGACATGTGTGCGGGTTGGCAATCATCGAGTGTGCCATCTTATTGGTCCGATCCGGTCGTTAGTGATAAGCCGATTTTGCTGTTATCGGGAGAGCTGGACCCGGTGACGCCTCCGGAATGGGGCGAAATTGCGCACAGAACCTTACCTAACAGTAAACATCTGGTTGCACCTAACGCAGGGCATACCATAGCCAGCCATACCTGCGCTAATAAGCTTATTGCAGATTTTATCGAGCAAGGTTCTATCGAAAATATTGACGGCAGCTGCTTAAAAGAACAAAGACTTAAGCCATTTGTGCTGAACCAGAATGCAGCGGGGCTATAAATAATGATAAACGTAGATGCACTGACAAAAACATTCAAAAATGTGCAAGCGCTGGACTCTCTCTCATTTCAGGCAAAAGATGGTGAAATTACCGGGCTTCTTGGGCCAAACGGAGCCGGGAAAACGACTTGTCTGCGTATTATTTACGGGTTGTTGCAGGCTGATACCGGCAAAGCTGAGATTGAAGGTGTTGATGCCAACCAGAACCCGATTGGTGCACGCCGTAACCTTGGTATATTCCCTGATAAGTTTGGCTTATACGAACGCCTGACCGTACGCGAGCAAGTAGCTTATTTCGCCGGACTGCACGGGCTAAAAAGCACAGAGCAAAGGCAGGCAGTAGAGAAGGTGATAGAGACGCTGGATATTAAAGAGCTTGCAGACCGTCGTACTGCCGGGTTTTCACAAGGGCAGCGGATGAAAGTAGCGTTGGCTCAGGCTTTAGTACACAGCCCGAAACACTTGATTCTGGATGAACCCAGCCGCGGGCTGGACGTTATGAGTACCCGAATTTTAAGAGATGTGCTGCGCGAACAACGCGCTCAGGGCACCTGTATCTTGTTTTCCAGCCACGTTATGCAGGAAGTTGCCGCTCTATGTGACCGAGTGGTGGTGATGGCAAAAGGCAAAGTTGCAGCTGAGGGAACACCACAGGAGCTGTGCGATATGACCGGCGAGCAACAGCTGGAAGACGCCTTCGTTAAAATTATCGGTACCGACGAGGGGATAGCAGCCTAATGAGTGCATTAACTTCTGTATGGAAAAAAGAGTTCCGGGACGCTATCCGTGATAAACGTTCTGTTTTAGCGGCAATGTCCTATGCGTTTTTCGGCCCCTTATTAATGGCTGTGGCGTTCTTTTTCCTGATAACACAGCTGACCGATAAAGCCGACGTTGAAATAACGATTAAAGGTCAGGAGAACGCCCCTCAGCTAGTCGAGTTCTTAAATGAACAAGGTGTAGTGGCTAAACAGGATGACTGGGCCAAAACACAGACACCTATCGTATTAACTTTGCCGGAAAAATGGCAGGAAAGCGTTAGTAAAGCAGAACCGGTAGAAGTCATTTTACGTGCCGACTGGTCAGCACAAAAGCAGCAGACCGACATAAAACGAGTAGAGCAGGCGATACAGGCTTATTCGAGCCAAATATCCGCTTATCGTCTGACATTGCGGGGCGTGGATCCGCGTGTCGTGCAACCAATACAATTGCAAAAGCAAGACTTAGCAACCCGGGGTTCAAAAGCGGCCTTGATTATGGGCAGTGTACTGGTATTTATTATCTTGTCTGTATTCTGGTCTGGTATGAACGTTGCTATTGATATCAGTGCTGGCGAACGCGAGCGCAACTCACTGGAGTTTTTGCTGAGTCAGCCGCTAAGTACCTGGGACATTGTTACCGGTAAAGCACTGACAGCAACAACCTTTTCATTGTTCGGCGCAATATTGTCACTGGTACTCATACCCATTATATTTGCCTACGTTCCGTTACACGAAATTGGCATGAACGTGAACTTTAGCGTCGGCATGATGGTGCTGATGTTTATTTTGCTGGTGCCGTTGGCATTGTTTGCAACTGCGCTGCAATTGTTCGTGTCCTTCCGGGCGAAAAACTTCAAAGAAGCACAGACCTACATCAGCTTCTTGCTGATCATTCCAATGGCAGCGTCATTCGGAGTCGAATTTGCGCGACTTAAAAATCCAATTCTCTACTACTTGCCATTAACCGGGCAGCATCAGGCATTTCTGTCACTGATACGCGGTGAGAACGTAAACGTCATGGGAACGGTCATCAGCGCAGTAGCCACTCTGGCTGCCGCACTGCTACTCATGAAATACATAGCCCGAATGCTCAAAAGCGAAAAAATCGTTTTCGGCCTGTAGCCTGATGTTTACATCAGGCGCAATATCTCACCTGACATAAATGTCAGGCTACAGGGTGCACGTAGCCTGATGTTTACATCAGGTCGTATATCTAACCTGACATAAATGTCAGGCTACGCGATCAGTCGCGCAGGCGGCCGTAGTGGTAGTATAGCCATTGACCCAGGCGCCGGAAGCGGGGTAGTGGGAAGGGTTTGAGTTGAGACTGGTAGTAAGGCAGTTCTGGCAGGGGCTGATCCATGGCGGCTTCTGCCAGTCGTTGACCGGCTAGGGCGGTAAAGCTGACACCGGCCCCGCAGTAGCCCATGCTGGCGTAGATATTATCTTTCACTTTGCCTACTCGCGGGTAATCGTCCAGTGACACACTGACCCAGCCACTCCAGAAATGCTCCCACTTGTTCACTCCCCGCAGTTGCGGAAAGGTTTGGTGCAAGGCCTGCAATAAGCGTTTAGCATAAACCGGGTCGGCGGCATTTTTCCCCTGAATGGCACCACGACCACCAAACAACAACCGGTTATCCGGCAGTAAGCGGAAGTAATACTTCAGAATACGTGTATCCATTATGGCGTATTGAGGAGATAGCTTAATGCTCGCAACTTGTTCTTTACTCAGAGGTGGGGTGGTAATAATGCTAGAAAGTACAGGCAGCGAGCGGCTGGCAAGCTCCGGCAACAAATGCCCTGAGGTATAGCCATTAGAGCAAACCAACAGCTTACGAGCGCGTACAGCGCCTTTCGCGGTTTTCAGGTACACGCCTTTGCCGCCAAGCGACACAGCCTGCGTTACCGGGCAGTGTTCAACTAATTGCGCACCAGCGGCAGAAGCCCGTCGGGCCGTGGCGGCAGCCAGTAACATAGGGTTTAGAGCAAAGCAGTCGGTGAAGTGTAATGCTGCATGGGCCTGTGGGCTTGAAATAAGTCCTGAAAGTTGATTTTGGGTCAGCCATTCAACGGGTTGGTTAAACTTTTTAAGCTGCGCATATTGTTGTTTCAATGGTGCAACGGCGCTGTTACGGTGCGCTATTTTCAGGTAACCGCCATTTTGGCGCTGACATTGCTGAGGACATTCTTTTATGGTTTCTTCAACCAGTTGCAGTGCTTTTTCATGTTCACCGGCAATGCCTTGCGCAATGTCAGTGCCCAGACGTTCAGCCCAGGCAGACAAGCCCAGTCGGCCAGTACTTTTCATCACAAAACCGGCATTACGCGACGAACACCCCCAGGCCAGCTGGTTGGCTTCAAACACCGCAACAGAGTGCCCGTTTTCAGCCAGAACCCGAGCCGCGTTTAAACCCGTGTAACCTGCACCAATAACAGCAAATTCGATTTCCTCCGGCGCATCAACACACTCCGGAAAATCGGCCTGCGTATGCTGCTGCCAATAACTAGGCTCAGGAGCATCATGAGGCCCCGGAGGCGCATTAACCAAAGGATCATACATAATCATCCCACCAGTAGCCTGATGTTTACATCAGGAGCAATGTCTCACCTGACATAAATGTCAGGCTACAGGGTGCACGTAGCCTGATGTTTACATCAGGAGCAATGTCTCACCTGACATAAATGTCAGGCTACAAATCAAATCGGAGCAGCATTTCGCCGGCGTCGCAGTAGCAGGTGCCGTCGCATACTGGGCAGTAGTAGCCGTCTTCTACTGAGGCTTTGTACCAGCGCTTTTCATGTTGCTTAATCATTTCACCGCCGCAGCGGGTGAAATATTCATAGGCGCTGTTATTAGGGCTTTGCATCCAAATATGCGCTAAACCACCGCGGCAGCCCAGCTCTTTGGCGGCTTCAATACTACGGAACAACAGTTCCTTGCCTATACCCAGGCCGCGCGCTTTTTCCGACACGGCTGCGCACTTAAAGTAGCACAGCTTCTCGGCTGGAATTGGCCAGGCGTCAGGGGTGCAAAAATCATCAATTGGCCATTGTCCGGGCGCCAGGGTAATGCGCACGCCCAACGGGGTCTCGCCGCGCAGAGCTATCCAGTTCAACTGCACATCACCAAGGGTTCCGCCGGCCAGATACTGCTGAAAACTGTCTTCGTTCAGGTAGTTGTTACCATGAACTTCATTGGCCAGATCAATAACGGCCGCCATATCGGCAGCCGTTATCTCACGATAAATAATATCGCTCATTAGTAGCGGTACTCGTCTGTCTTAAACGGACCTTCCACATCAACGTGAATGTAGTTAGCCTGATCCGCTGTCAGTTTAGTGATAACACCGCCAAAGCCCTGCACCATGTAACGTGCAACTTCTTCGTCCAGTTGCTTGGGCAGAACCTCTACACGCAGGTACTCTTCCTGCTGTTTAATTTCCATGTCGGCAAATTTCTGCTCGAACAAGTGAATTTGAGCAAGTACCTGGTTAGCAAAAGAGCCATCCATAATACGGCTGGGGTGACCGGTTGCGTTACCTAAGTTCACCAGACGGCCTTCGGCTAACAGAATCAGGTAGTCGTTGTCGTCGTCTGAACGGTAAATTTTATGAACCTGTGGCTTAATTTCTTCCCAGCGCCAGTTTTTGCGCATAAAGGCCGTATCAATTTCGTTGTCAAAGTGGCCAATGTTACAAACCAGGGCAGTAGGCTTAAGCGCAGCCAGCATGTAACGGTCACACACGTCCATATTACCGGTTGTGGTCACAATCAGGTCGGTATTTTCTAGCAAGGCTTTGTTAATGTTCTCGCCGTTACCGGTATTTTTACCTTCAAGGTAAGGAGAAACTACTTCAAAGCCATCCATGCAAGCCTGCATAGCGCAAATTGGATCAATTTCGCTGATCTTAACAATCATGCCTTCCTGACGCAGGCTGGCGGCAGAACCTTTACCCACATCACCGTAACCAACTACCAGAGCTTTCTTACCTGACAATAAGTGGTCAGTAGAACGCTTAATGGCATCGTTTAGTGAATGACGGCAGCCGTACTTGTTGTCATTTTTTGACTTAGTTACAGCATCGTTCACGTTAATGGCCGGTACTTTCAGAGTGCCTTTTTCCAGCATGTCCAGCAAACGGTGAACACCCGTGGTGGTCTCTTCAGTGATGCCGTGAACTTTTTCCAGCATCTGCGGGAATTCATCGTGGATCATCAGGGTTAAATCACCGCCGTCGTCCAGAATCATGTTGGCATCCCACAACTCGCCATCTTTATGACAAGTTTGCTTTAAGCACCAGTCGTACTCTTCTTCGGTTTCACCTTTCCAGGCAAATACCGGGACACCGGCAGCAGCCATAGCGGCAGCAGCGTGATCCTGAGTAGAGAAAATATTGCACGAAGACCAACGCACTTCGGCGCCCAGTTCAAGCAAGGTTTCAATCAACACCGCTGTTTGAATAGTCATGTGAATACAGCCAATAATGCGGGCACCAGCCAGCGGCTTGCTGTCAGCGTATTTACGGCGGATAGTCATCAACGCCGGCATTTCAGATTCAGCAATCGCAATTTCCTTGCGGCCCCATTCGGCTAAGCTAATATCTGCTACTTTGTAGTCTTGCGAATTTTCTGCACTCATAACGACTCTCTTTTTCAGTGATTTCTGTCAGTGAATTTTTAACTAAATTCAAGCAGTTTGAGCGTCCATAACACGCTCAATTAATTGCTGCTGTCTGTCTTTATCCAGTCGGGGACCAAATTCGGTGACCAACTCTGCCGCCGCATGGCTGGCCAAACGGCCAGCGTCTTCCAGCGACATATTACGCGTTAAACCATAAAGCATAGCACCTGCAAACATATCGCCAGCACCATTGGTATCAATTGCTTTAACCGGCACGCCCGGAATATGTACCTGACGTTCACGGTTAGCAATTACAGCACCGTCTTTACCTAAGGTAATAGCAACCGTGTCGGCCTGCTTTAGTAATACGGATAAAGCCGCCTGAGGATCGTCTTGACCTGTTAATAATTCTGCTTCTTCACGGTTGCAGAACATTAAATCGACACCACCATCCAGAATTTCATCAATGCCGCTGCGGAAAAACTTAACCATGGCAGGGTCAGAGCAAGTCATAACCAGCTTTGTATTGTTTTCCCGTGCCACTTTTTTTGCATGCTGAATCGCGCCACGCGCAATTTCCGAGGTAATTAAATAACCCTCAATATAAAGGTAGTCCGCCGCGGCAATGGCATGGTCGTCAATTTCCGCGCTAGATAAATCGGCCGTTATGCCCAAATGAGTACGCATGGTGCGTTCGGCGTCAGGAGTCACCATAACCAGACAGCGCCCAGTAGTACCCGGGTTCTTCTGTTGGTGAAGGCTGGTTTCTATGCCTATTTTTTCTAAATCCTGACGGTAAAACATGCCGGCTTCGTCGTCAGCAACTTTACAGCAGTAGTAGGCTTTGCCGCCGAATTGAGCGAAAGCTACCAACGAGTTAGCTGCTGAGCCACCGCCGCTTTGCTTTTTCAATTCGCCCAGTTGGCTAAGTTCTGCAATCAGAGTGTTTTGAGCGTCTTCATCAATCAGCTCCATCATGCCTTTTTTTAAATCGTGCTTCTGCAGGAAGTCTTCAGAGACTTCAAACTCCTGATCCACCAGCGCATTGCCAATGCCGACTACATCAATGGTTTTCATAATATTAAACGGTTGCTTATTAGGGCGCGTAGTATACCCGATGAGTCACTCAGGGTCGATAAATGAACAAGGCAAAAAGTGCAATAACCAGACAAGCAACGAAAAAAACCTGCCATTGCCTTTGCCAGCGGGGCGCTCTAGGTATTAACAACTCGGCGGGGCGTCCTTCAAAACGCTGTCTCGCGATACGAATTCCCTGCACTTGTATAGGCCCGCCCAAACTTACTCGGTGGCAATAGCTGAAGCTTTGCAGCCAGCTGAGCAAAATAGTAGAGAACAAAGGATTACGCTTTAACGGCTGCAGCCTGAATTTATTACGCTGAAATAGCGCCATAAACCGGGCTGCCAGGGCCAGTAAAAATGAAGGTAAGAAATGAGTTATGGTGTGAAGCCAGTGTGTTGCCAGACCAAAATGTCGGTACCGCGCCTGTGCAACCGGCCAAACCTGAGTCAGTTCAGAAAGCGTTCGTATCCCAAGTGCCGCCAGTGGCCCACCAACAAACCAGAAGAGCAAAGGCGTAAAGCGATGCTCCAGAATGCTGGTTGCGCGCAGTTCGATGCTGGTCTTGGCAATGCCGTGTTCACTCAGTAAATCGCAGTCACGCCAGGTTATGCGGCTTAGCCAGGCGCGGGCCGCGTTCTTACGGCCACGTTGCAAATGGCTATCGGCCAGTTTGATGGCATGGCTGACGGGTTGTTGACGCAGGCTAACCAGTAAAATTAACCAGCCAATAGCCAAAGAAACCTCAGCACCGGCAAATACAATGGCTGCAGGCAGTAATACCAGCAGTGACATGGTTAGCCAGGCCAAAAAACCTGCAAGGCGCTGCTGGCCGACCGGGCGCCTGGGTTTGTTAACCTTGCCGCTCATGTAGGCGGCCATTAGCCGCAAAACGGCAAAGGGGTGCCACTGCTCTGGCCAGGGAAACCAGCGCTCTGCCAGCAAAGCCAGCAGAGCCAGAGCAACAGGTGATAATAAAATGTCGGTTAAAAGTTCCGTGTTCATGCAGCTATACTGCCACGGAGCAAGTTAAGCGGCAATCGGCTGGTTATTCTTATCTTTATTCGTTGGTACCGCGGCGCGTACATGTTCAGCCTGACGGATTTTACCGTGAATGTAGTCGTGCAGCTCAGCCACGCGATAGCCGGGTTTTGCTTTAAAGCGCAGGAACGGCAGTCCGGCTGCGGCTAAGGTGTTTTTCAGGAATAAGTTACGTTTCTGCTGGTTCATTGACGACTGACCTGGTTCCAGCTCGATAGCCGCTTTAACCTGCATGGTGTGAATATCACACAACACATAGTCAAGAATACGCTGGCTGGCTTTGTTGTGGGCATCTTTGCGTGCGGTTGAAGATAACCCTGAGCGCACGGTAACAATGTCGCTTAAACGAACTTTAGTGAATATGCGGAAGTTGTCGCCTACCGACTTTTCCAATAGCGTTAAAAACTGATCTTCCTGTGCAGTGCACAAGGAAACGTCTTTTAGCTTATAAGGGTAGGGCACATAGTTTTCAGACATTCGGCTGGCAATAATAGCCACCGCAATTAACACCACAACAAACAACAACAGGATAATTTCCATTTTTCACACCTCATCAGAAAATTGACGCTCTGTGAGGTGTGAAGCAAAAGCTGTGCCAGCTATGGCTGCTTATGGAATTTACTTAACCCGGTTATGCCGAGTAACCACCGGGAACGCCTTTGGTCGTGACACTCACTGCGTCGTGCGCGTGCAGTGACTCATAGTGGTTAACCCGCAACCAGAAATCACGGAAATTCGACATCTGGTTTAACTGGTGTTGCAAGCGACGCGATGCGTCTTCACAGAACATCAGGTTCTGGCCATTTAAGCGCGCAAACTCTTGCTCGTCTTCACGTTTAACGGCGGCTTGTACTGGTGTTTTAAGAGCCCCTTCAATGGCATCAATGAGTTCCACAATGGGAAAGTCATTAACACTGTCACTTAAGGCAACTTTAACCTCAGCAACTGAACGCTGGCTGTGCGGTGTTGCAACAATACCTTCGGTGGAACCTAGCCATTCATGCATGATGCTGGCATCCACCTGTTCCTGACCGGCAAACTTCTCACTAAAGGCGTCCTGAATTAACTGGCGCGCTAAAGCCGCAGAGCAAGGGCAAGTCGATGAATAAGGGACATCGACAGACAACTCCAGTTTTAACTGACCCGCATCGTAGCGGCCGGTTAAACTGACTGGGTAAGCTTTCCAGCCCTGCTTTTTGCTAATCAACGATTTGCGGCGCAGGTGATAGTCAAAATCAAACTTAATAAAGGCCTGATCACTGATGTCTTTATGACTTTCAATAAAGTCATTCAGCAGTTGCTTCAAAGTATCGTGACTGAGCTCGCCTTCGGTCGACATTTTGTCCAGCAACAAATACAAGCGAGACATGTGAATACCCTTGGTTTTCGGGTTTTTCAGATTGACAAAAGCTTCCACTTTAGCTGCTACCGGGCGTTCTGGTACGCCGGCTGCTGCCACCATCAAGGGAACTTCAATATTGCTCATGCCAACCCAATCGAGAGCTCCCTCTGTCTGGGCCTGGGTTTGGTTGGCTACGTCGGGCATAACTGTTGGCATTCGTTGTGAACTCCAAGTGTCGTGAATATTGTCCGGCCTGTTTGATCTTGATCAATGAGGCTCAGTCTAAAGGTGGGCATTATATCGCAGAATTTCACCAGGTGACACCGATTGCCCTAATCGATTCTGTCTGCACAGTGGTTGACTCAAAACAGGAATACGCCGAGGATAGGGTTTTGGATTGATGGAGCACACAAAGATGGCAGAAAAATCGGCGATAGATACCGAGCTATTACAACAATACGTCGATACCTTAGGTGTTGAAGGCGTGAATTCAACGCTGGCGACTTTTGACGGTATTATTCAAAGCTATGCGCAATTACTGCATCAGGCTGCTAAAAGTCGTAACGAAGACGAGCTGCGCAAACAGGCGCACAAAGTCAAAGGAGCTTGCGGTTCAGTCGGTTTAACTGCGTTATCTGAGCTAATGGAAAAAGTTGAGAAAGACGAGTGGGAGTGGCCGGTAGCTGAGCGTTTATTAATTGAATGGGCCGATGCGGTCATCCCGCACCGACGCCAAATTGATGCCTGGTTAGCTGAGCATCACTGAGCTTGCTGATCAACCTCGCCGATAAAGCGATAGCCTTCACCATGGATGGTGGTTATTAAGTTCGGCGTTTCCGGGTGAGACTCGAAATGCCGACGAATGCGGCGAATGGCAACGTCAACGGTACGGTCATTCGGACGCAGTTCGCGATCGAGCATGCGTTTAACCAGAGTTTCACGATCAAGTATGCGACCCGGGTTAGATAAAAATAACTCCAACGCACGATACTCACTTTTCGGCAAACGAAACATTTGGTTTTCCGGTGAGTACAGGCAGCGGCTGTCACTGTTCAGGCGCCAGCCATGGAACTGGAATTCAACGCTGTTATTTTCAACCGGGCTGCCTGAGCGCGATGCTTCAATGCGGCGGCACAGGTTGCGTACACGAATTGTTAGCTCTTTTGGGTTATAAGGTTTGATGAGATAGTCATCTGCCCCTAATTCCAGTGCCAACAGGCGGTCATCTTCGCTGTCACGACCGGTTAAGAAAATTAACCCAATGTTGTCGCTTTCACGTAATGATTCCGCAAGTTCCAGACCATTTTTACCTGGCAAATTGACGTCCATAATTACGACGTCAACACGTTCCTGACGCATGATGTTTTCCATTTGCAGGCCATCAGCAGCATCAAAAACTTCGTAGCCTTCTTGTTGGAATAGACGTGTGAGGGTCTGGCGCGTAACAACTTCGTCTTCAACAATCAGTATTCTGGCATTCATAAGCGTTGATTTTCCCGGAAAGTTCGTCGCTGTGCGTACGGTGTTGAACTTATATTTATAAAAGTTATGACGTTACATTATGACTTTTGTTTGAGATTTTTCAAGCATTGCTGACCAAAGTGACAGGAAAACGGACAATAAACTCCACGCCGTTCTTTTCTTCACTGAAAAAGTGAATGTTCCCGCCCAGTACCTGAGTCACCAGATTATACACCAAATGCAGGCCCAGCCCACTGCCGCCGGAACCTCGTTTGGTGGTCACAAAGGGGTCAAATATTTTGCGATTAATATCACTGGGAACACCTTTACCATTGTCGGTATAAACCATTTCCAGCTTGTCATCACCTACCATAGTAAAACTAATGTCCACTCGTCCGCTGCTATACCCCTCAAAAGCATGGATCATAGAATTGACAATAAGGTTAATCAGCACCTGATTTAAAGGCCCGGCTTTAGCGCGTACCGTCAGCCCCTCAGGGCATGAAATGCGGATAGGGAACTTCTCCGGGTCCAGACGTCGGGGCTTAACCGAAATAAGAACATCATTCATGAACGACGGAATATGAATATCCCGGTCAATTTCGGATGACTGATCAACCGCCACCTGCTTGAAGCTGGTCACCAGGTCCGCCGCGCGTCCCAAATTACGGTAAATAATTTGCAGGTTTTCATCGCAATCACTTAAAAAGCGTTCGAACTCTGAGGTTGAAATTCGTTTCTCGTCGAACTTCTCCTGCATTATCGTTAGCTTGTCTTGCAATAGGGTGGAAGCGGTAACTGACAGACCTATCGGTGTATTAACCTCGTGAGCAATACCGGCCACCATGTCACCCAGTGACGCCATTTTTTCCGACTCAACCAGTTGCCCCTGATACTGGTGCAATTGTTCCAGTGTTTTAAGCAGCTCGCTGTTGGATTCCTTTAGTGCCTGAGTGCGCTGGGTAACCTGGCGCTCCAGCTCGGTATTTAATTGACTGGCTTCTTCTTCGGCTCTGCGCTGGCGGCTAATGTGTTGCTGCACGCGATCGAGCATGGTGTTAAATGCGTGCGCCATCATATCAAATTCAACCAGCTTTGACGGTGCCAGGCGCAATGAATAATTTTTGTCCCGGGCAACCTGAGAAATCACATCAACGACGCTGTCCAATGGTGTAACAATGGTCTTTCGCAAGCGCAGGGTTATTAACCAGCAAAGTAACAGTGTCAGTACAAAAACCACGCTGGCAATGGCAATTGAGCGCCACATGAATAAGCGGGCCTGTTCCAGTGAACCACGCAAATACACGTAGCCAATAACTTCATCGTCCAGTACTACGGGTTGAGAAACTTCAATGTAGTTGTCGTTAGTTTGCGGTGTTGTCAGTTTATCCAGTTTAGCGAACCGCGCCGGAATAGGGGGCAGACCCTTTTTATTATAACTTGAGAAAAAGGTCAGTTCGTTACTGGTTTCATCCATTTTGTAGACATGAACATGCTGAATAAACGAGGTGTTCTCTAACGAACTCAGCCGCTGTTTTTCGTTAGCGTTGTCATTAAAAACTAAGCTGCTGGCAGCGTTGCCGGCCACAATGCGGGAATAAGACAAAGCCTGGTCACGCAATGACTCCTGATACTGTGCGACCTGACTCACAATATTAACCGTAAAACCGACGAGAAGCGCGAAGCTGGTGACCAACAACACGATATAAATCAGTATGCGCTTCAGTGAAATGGTATGCATTCAGTCTACGGCTCAGTCTCTGAAAAATTGTATGTTTACTAATGTTAGCAAAGCGTTAACAAAAAAGGCATCAGTTAAACAAAAAAACGGCTTATTTATCGACAAGTTGCATGGTAAACGCGATAACGGCCATCATCGGCTATAACACTGCAGTTACCAAATACCGATTCAATTGCTTCTGGCCAGGGCAGAAAACGGTTCGCAACGACTCTAAAAACACCTTTTTTATTAAGGTGTTGCCGGGCATTGCTAATAAATTTACGAGCAATTTCATAGTCGGTTTTCTGTCCAGTATGAAACGGAGGGTTACTGACAATGAAATCAAACTGTCCGGCATTGTCCGGTATGCCATCGGCTAAACGCAACTCGGTTGTTACTGGTTCATTGGCCAGTGTTATCTCACTGGCGGCAATGGCAATAGGACTCACATCACAGGCCATAAGTTCAGTGGCCTGTGGTACGAGTTGCTTGGCAATAACTCCCGCACCGCAGGCAAAATCCATGCCCCGGCCTTTGGGTAAATCCTTAATATGCTGCAGTAACAGTAAGGTCGCCGGGTCAATATGCTCACGGCTGAATACGCCCGGCAAAGTAACAAAGGATTCCCGTTGCTGGTTTAACTCGAAAGTAATGGTTTTAGCGTAACTGTCTATTGAGGCGCTTTGATGATCATGCTCATTGCGTTCACTGGCAAAAAGCAGGCAATGGTTTGCCGAAGCAAGTTTCTGCGGCGGCCTTAACCAGGCAGGTAAGTGTCTCATTAAAGGTTGAATACCAGAGCGTTTTTCGCCGGCAAACCATACCGGAGTGCCGGCCGGCAATGAAGCTAACTGTTCCAGTAAATACTGATTCAGCTCTTTTTCCTTCGCTACCAGAAATAAAACACCGTCGTAGCTATTAAGGTTCGGGGGCTGAATTTGGCAAAAAACCGGACGCCCGGCAGCTTCCCAATAGGCCGCGTGACCTGCATGAAAGCTCCAGGCCGAGGCATTAGTTAAGGCAGCTAACTCGCCACCACCCGGATGTATAACCAATAATGAGCCATTAGCCCAGGGTTGCTCGGACTGGCGTCCAAGCATAGATAAAATTGCAGCTGACATAGTGATACTTAACGGCTTAGAGCAAGCTATCTACTCGTAGTTGTTTGTCCTGAAGTAAGAACATTGTACCATTTCGATGTTCTTTTATGCGCAGACTTTTCTCTTTAAAAATAAACAAAATACCAGGGAAGACTTCTTTGCTGACCATAGTGCGCAAAACCGGGTGGTTTTCGAAAGCTTCCAGTATTGAATCTATGCTGGTTCGGGTATTAACAATGCGAGCCTTAAGTTTGCGTAACTCAATTTTTAGTTTTTTCTGGTATTCCAGCTTTTTCACACCATCTTCCAGCTTGTCGCAACGGTTTAACCCTTGTTGTACCACTTTTACCCGGGCCAGAGTTTTTGCCAGCAGAGCACGCATACTGTTTAAGTGCTCAAGCGACTGAGGGTCAGCGGGCGGTAGCGACCAGTAAATACGGGTTTTAGTACCCGCCGGAGCGCCCAATTGGCCACAATAGACATGATCACAGGTTTCAATAGTGCCACCAATTAGCTTGCCGCGGGCATTACGGCCTTCACCACCAATGGCCAGTGGCCCTTTCGTTATGACATGGCAATGGGTTAACTGTTTGTCCGTATTCACACCGGTTTGAGCTTCAAAGTAGGAATACTGGGCATAAGCACACCAGATGGAACCACCTGCAACTAGTTTGGTGGACACGTCCGGTATCCATTCATCGGCATCCTCGTCGTGCTCGGTATTCTCGCCTGAGTGAATTAGGTGGCCAATACAGCCTTTACGCACAGTGATATTGCCATCGGCGTGCAGCTCGGCAGAATCGACATAGCCTCCAACCGTAATGTCGCCTGTACAAGTGACCTTCATTCCTTCACTGACATTGCCGGTGACTATCACGCTGCCCTTAAACTTAACGTGACCAGTTGATACATCGACGTTGTTTAACTGCATAACGTCATCAACCTGCACGCTGTTTTCGTTAAAACTGGGCATGCCGGTCCGGTCAGAAACAATTAAATTGGCATCAGTATCGCTGACGCGTGTCCCTTCTCCGGGTTTAAAGTCGCGGTCCTCACCGTCGCGGGCTTCCAGTTCCTGTCCAAAAACGGTGAAACCAACACGACCTTTGCTGGGAGGTATTTTCTGCAATAGCGGATGGCCAGGATCAACCGTGACTTCAGCGCCTAAATCGCGCATGTCTGCGGTACCGTCTTCACGCAACTGAGGGCGTAATACGCGTTTTCGGGCATCGTCTGTCAGGGGTTTAAATTTGGCATTGCTGCCATTGATAGGGTATTTGCCCTTTGCTACTGTAACCGACAGTTCTGCGCCCGGTGGAGCTTCTTTAGTATGTTCAACCAAGGCGTCAATAGCCTTGCGCTGAATACCTGAGGTAATTTTCTTTTCCCTTAGCTTGGCAATGATGACTTCCTGCGTCAGAGGGCTACCGCCATAACCGACAATACCGCTGGCAGTGACTTTCATATTATCTTCGCTTACTTGCAAACTTAAATCCGCATCAAAAATCTCGGCAATAGCGACTTGAAAGGGAATGCTGCTGTTAGAGTCTTTACTGTAATGCTGGGCGTACTTTGTTGCGGTTTGTAGCAGCATTTGTGGATCAAGTAATTTTGCAGCCGAAAACTTAGAAGCTTGCCACGCTTGCTGTAGTTTATCTGCTTTGACCTCTGAGGGAGGGGTGCCGGCATCAATGCTGATGTACACATCTCTTTCAGAAACCCGGAAACTGACCGGACTGGACATAGGGCGCCTGTACTCTAACTGTTGTTATAATTTTTATCGGGCTATTTTAACGAATGTTTACCCTTTTTTGTATTAATTTTAATCGTCCGGGACAACTTCATTACAGTAGCTTGCTATTTTTTTGTTCACTGCGGCTAATTTAGTGTTAACTTGTGTAAGTGCTGCAAGGCGTTGTTCATAAGTCTTCTGTTGCCAGTTTTTGAAAAGTTGTGCAGCCAAAAGGCTCAGCTCAGTGGCGCCAATAGTAGCACTTAAACTTTTTAACGTATGTAACTGTAAGCGGGCTGCTTCAACATCTTCTAACAAGTCATCTTTATTCAGCAAAGGACTGAACTGCTCCAAATAACAGTTCAGTACCTCTCGGTAAAGGTTGTGCTGATTATCACAGTGGCGCAGACCGCGGTTAAAATCAATCGGTGCTGAATTACTGCTCATAAGGTTTGTTCTCGTAAACCTCGGTAAAAGAATCAACGCTTTCGGTAGCGTCCGACATGACGTCCTTATCAAACTGTGCAACATTGAATAAGGCTTCGCCTTCGTTGGCCACCGGAATATTACTGCAGCCTATAATAATGCCGCGTACCGGAGATTCAACCGCATCGCCTTCGCCACCATGTGGGTTAACACTTAAGGCTAATACTTGTTGCTTCTGAATAGTTTGTCCCAGCTCAACTTTGGGAATAATAAGGCCGTCGCGTTCTGCGCGAACCCAGGTAGAACGGCGGGCAATAACCGGTGTAATACGGCGACCACGACGGCGGCCTTTCATCATTTTTAAATGCTTCATGACATTCTGTACGCCAATAACACCGGCACTTATCGAAGCCTCGTCAAAGCGCAGTCCTTCACCCGCCTCATACAAAATTAAGGGAATGCCTAATTCATTGGCTAAGGCCCGTAAGGAACCGTCGCGCTCTTTAGAATGCAGAATAACCGGCGTACTGAAAACTTTCGCCATGGCCAGTGCTTTTTCGTTTTCAACATCGACCCGAATTTGCGGCAGGTTACTGCGATGAATAGCACCCGTGTGCAAGTCCACAATATGGGTCGATTTTTTGACCAGCTCTTCACTGAACAAATAAGCCATACGACTTCCCAGAGCACCGCGTTCCGAGCCGGGAAAGCAACGGTTTAAATCACGCCGGTCGGGCAAATAGCGAGACTGCTGAATAAAACCAAATAAGTTAACAATAGGCACAACCACTAGGGTGCCGCTGAGCGTGCGGGCATCGGTGATATTAATTAAGCGACGGCAAACTTCAATGCCGTTGAGCTCATCACCATGAATAGCCGCACAAACCAGCAATACCGGGCCGGGCTTGGTGCCATGAAACACATCTATACGTAAGTCCAGCGGTGCGTCGTTATACAAACGCAAAGCGGGCAGAGTAATATGCTGATGCGACCCCGGTTCTACCCATTGCCCGGCCAGTTCAAAACCGTTCATTTTATCCTTGCCCTTTGGTACGGGTTTTATGCGCTTTGGCGTTTTTCTCAAGGAAGGCGATTATTTGTGACGCCACGTCTTTTTCAGTTGCCTGCTCAATACCCTCCAGCCCCGGCGAGGAGTTAACCTCCATAACTAATGGGCCATGGTTAGAGCGTAAGATATCCACACCCGCTACATTAAGCCCCATGGTTTTAGCGGCTTTAACCGCCGTGGCTCGCTCGGCCGGAGTCAGCTTAACTAACGATGCGCTGCCACCACGATGAAGGTTGGAACGGAATTCTCCGGCCTTAGCCTGGCGCTTCATCGCCGCAATGACTTTATCACCAATAACCAAACAGCGAATGTCCGCACCACCGGCTTCTTTAATGTATTCCTGAACCATAAAGTTGGAGTGCAGACCCATAAAGGCTTCAATAACACTTTCAGCGGCCTGACGGGTTTCGGCTAATACCACACCAATGCCCTGAGTACCTTCCAGCAATTTAATAACCAACGGTGCGCCGCCAACCATGTCAATCAGGTCAGGAATGTCCTGCGGCTGACTGGCAAAACCGGTGGTAGGCAGGCCTATACCTTTTCGCGAAAGCAATTGCAGCGAGCGCAACTTGTCGCGGCTACGTGAAATAGCGACTGACTCATTGAGCGGGTAGCTGCCTATCATTTCGAACTGGCGTAAAACAGCCGTACCGTAAAAGGTGATCGACGCACCAATACGCGGAATAACGCAGTCGTAGTGTGGCAGTTCCTTGCCGTGCTTATGAATGGACGACTCGCGGGCATTAATGTTCATGTAACATCTTAGCGGATTCAGTACGTCAACTTCGTGCCCACGTTCTTCAGCGGCTTCCACTAAGCGGCGAGTTGAATAAAGTGAGGCGTTACGCGATAAAATCGCAATTCTCATTGCTCTTCTCCTAATAAGTGAGAGGCTTGTGGATCTACGATAAAGTTTCCGCGCATGGCTTGTCGACCCAATAACATACGGAACTTCATGGTGTCTCTGTTAGTTAATGTCAGTTCGACCGGCTGGTCAAACTTACCCAGTTGTAACCGGGTTCGGATCACATAACGGATTTCGGTATGACCGCCGGAATCGGTCACCTCACGTTTATCAAATATTGGCGCTTCGCAAACTTGTTCGCGCAAAGATTCTTGTTCCGGGTGCATAAAAATACGCAGCCATTCCTGCCCGTCGCGTTCAAAAGGTTCAAGTTTGAACGCGTGCAGACATGAAGTTTTCGCGCCAGTATCGACTTTCATATGAATGAGATTAATATTGAGTTCAGGAAGTGCTCCCCACTCTTGCCAGCCAATTGTTGTCATTGTGCTACCTTGTTGTAAATCTTGAATGCTTAATACAGTATTTTTGGTAAAACGCAATTTTTATTGATCAACACTGTTCATTTTTACGTTTGTTTTGAAAACTGCTAGGTTTAATAAGATACTTAGTAATTAGACTCAACTTAAGGATAGCCTATGTCTGTTTGCCCATCTTGTGATTGTCGAAAACCTTTGGGGTTTGGCATTAAAATGGCCTTTCAGCCCATTGTCGACATTTCAAAGAAAAGCGTATTCGCACACGAAGCTCTGGTTCGTGGAGAAAACGGCGAGGGCGCTGGGCGAATATTGGGGCAAGTGACTGAAGACAACAAGTACACTTTTGATCAAACTTGTCGGGTTAAGGCAATAGAAACCGCTTCTCGTATTCAATTACCGGGCAGTTTGAGCATTAACTTTATGCCTAACGCCATATATGAACCGGAAACTTGTCTGGCAACCACTCTATCGACAGCCCGCAAAACCGGATTCGACCGGAATAAAATTATTTTTGAGGTGACTGAGCAGGAACAGGTTGTGAGTCAGGAGTTTCTGGTGGAAGTGTTTGAAGCTTATCGTAAAGAGGGTTTCAGAACCGCCATCGATGACTTTGGTGCCGGATACGCCGGGTTGAATTTACTGGCTGACTTTCAGCCGGATATTCTGAAAATTGATATGAAGCTTATTCGTGATATTAACCAGAATAAGGTGAAGCAAACTCTGGTTCGGTCCATTCAGCAAATTGGCGAAGAGCTGGGGATTCAGCTTGTAGCCGAGGGCATTGAAACCGAAGACGAATACAAATACCTGCGCGACAGTGGCATTACCCTAATGCAAGGCTACTTCTTCCAGAAACCCATGCTGGAAGCCTTTCAGGACATTAATTTTCCGTAGCCTGACATTTATGTCAGGTGAGGTATCGTTCCTGACGTAAACGTCAGGCTACGTACGCGATGTCTGCAACTTCTGCAAATGGGCTTTAAAATCGTAAATGTCGCGGTCCAGCGCATTGGAACTTACGTAAAGGTCGTAGCCAAGTAATTCCCGCATTTGTTCCATGCGCTTACCAAACACACCAATTAGCCCCTTATAAACAGTACCATTGGGGCTAATGTAACTGTCCGGAATATCAAAATAAGGTGTATAATCCTCGCGCTCGGGTGCCTGATGCCTCAACGCCATGGTCAGCAACTGGCGTTGTTCAAACAGCAGGGCAGAGGCTAAACGCGGCGAAATGTCATCCAGCACTTCTTCAACCTGATACAGTCGGAACCCCAAAAAGGGGGCATCTTCAAGCTCCAGCACCCGATTCACGCGGGGAACGTCGTAGCGGATAATATTCTCCCAGCGAATCTGCCATTGTCCACGGCGGTGCAAATAACGAATGCCTTCTTCGGTGATCACCAGCGACACCGGAGGCTCTATCACTTTACCAACGCCTAACAGCAAAAATATGCCGGACGTTGCGCCAAGCACCACAGTAACACCAACCGGAATGTCGTCCCGCACCAGGTGAAGGAAAACCAGTAGTGCAAACAACAATACCGCCAACCCACAAAAGGTTAACGCGTTGCGCTTAGCTTGAGGACTGACATTAAATTGCATAGTTTCTCCTACGTACTGGATAACCCGCCGACATTGCCCGTAATACTGATTCTGTGCTCCGTAGCCTGACGTTTACGTCAGGAGCGATACCTTACCTGACATAAATGTCAGGCTACATTATGGGTTGAGCAGGCAACACCACGTATTACATAAACATTCGCTGCAATATCTGCCGGGTGAAGTCCTTCTTAAGATAAAAGCCCCGTGGGCGCACTTCAATTATAGTACCGTCCGGACCAATGGCCTCGGTCAGCGCCGAGCCATCTGCGGCTTTAGGCCGAATTTGCATAGCTTCACCCTGGCGCGCGGTAATACTCTCAACCTGGCCCAAAGCAATGCGATCCATGTGTTCTTCCCAGTCGCTGCGCAGCAAGGCTTCCTCCTGCTCGCTGGGGATCCACAAAAACGCACTGCCAACCACTCGTTCCGCCAAAGGCACTTCACGGCGGCCATCAATAGGCAGCCACAACACCTGTTGTAATTTATTTCGTACGTTACAAGTCGCCCATTGGACTCCCTGAATATTCACTAAAGGAGCGGTACAAACAAAAGTGGTTTCCAGCGGTTCACCTTCAGGCGTTACCGGAAGAGTTTTCAGCTCAACACCTAGCTCGGGGAAGTCCTGCGTCGGCTTAGAGCCCGCAGTGGCACCCAGTTGCAGCTCCAGTAGTTGCCCTACCCAGCCTTTATCGCGGCGCAAATCTTTGGGTACCTGTAATCCGGTTTCAGCGGCCAGGTCAGCAAATGTACGGCCGGCTAAAGCCGCCGCGCGTTGAAACAATTCATCAATGGACTGAGGGCGTTGTGGCTTGTCGGTCATGACTTAAATCTTCGTAAATAGTGAATCAGCATTTGCCCGCAACCGGGCTTTATGGAAGAATCCACTGTAACAGAGAATAATTGAGGATGCTCGCGTGATAGATGCAGAAGGGTTCCGGGCAAACGTAGGAATCGTCATCTGTAACGGGCATGGGCAGGTATTTTGGGCTCGTCGAATTAACCAGCAAAGCTGGCAATTTCCGCAAGGAGGAATTCACGAAGGCGAGACCCCTGAGCAGGCAATGTACCGCGAACTCTACGAAGAGGTCGGGTTAAAGCCAGAGCAGGTTGAAATTCTGTACACCAGCCGTCAGTGGTTGCGTTATCGCTTGCCAAAGCGCTTAATTCGACGTGAACAGCGGCCCATGTGTGTTGGACAAAAGCAAAAGTGGTTTTTGTTACGGCTAAAATGTCGTGAAGAAGACGTAGATGTTTTACATTCAGGCCACCCTGAATTTGATGGCTGGCGCTGGGTCAGTTATTGGTACCCGGTGCGGCAGGTCGTATCCTTCAAGCGCGATGTTTACCGTCGGGTGATGAAAGAGTTTGCCACGCAGGCGATGCCATTTCGAGCTTCGGGAGGGCGTCAGCACAGGCGCAAACGTTAAATATGATGTTGGTTACATTGCAAAGGATAGTCCAGGGCGTCAATAAAGCGCCTGATTTCAACATGGCTTTAAGTACCATGGTGGGTCAGGTGCGCGAAGCCTTAGAAACCGACAGTTGCAGTGTGTTTTTAGCCGACAACGATCAGCGTCAGTTTGTTATGGCGGCCAGCGATGGCCTGCGCGCCGAAGACGGAAAACCCGTTCGGGTCGACTTCGGCGAAGGCATTATCAGTTTAGCGGCACAACGAGAAGAGCCTTTAAACATTGCCGATGCCAGTATGCATCCCGCCAACAAAAAGCTCAGCGACACCAACGAGAATATTTATAAGGGCTTATTAGCCGCTCCTATTATCCATCGGCGTAAAGTGTTGGGTATTGTGGTGGTGCATCAAAGTGTTGCGCGGCACTTTAGCCGCGAAGAAGAAGCCTTTATTGTTACCCTGGCGGCGCAGTTGGCGGCGGTTATTGCACATGCCGATGCCAAAGGCTTGCTGGTCAGTGAGCACTCACCCTGGATACACAGTTTAAGAGGTCTGCCCGGTTCTCCCGGTGTGGCGGTGGGTGAGGCTTATGTGTCGCGACCAGAAGCGCGCCTGGATGAAGTCACTCCACGACGTTCCGACAAACCCATCCATGAAATTCGCAAGTTCCGACAGGCGGTTGCACGTACCCGGGCCGACTTAAAAGAACTGTCCAGGCGTATGGCGGGGCAGGTGCCGGACGATACGCTGGCAATTTTCGATGTGTACCAGGGGATGCTGGACGCGGCGAGTATGGGCGACGCCGTTGAAAATATGATTAAGGAAGGCTGGCGCGCGCAAACGGCATTAAAATATGTGGTTGAACAGTTCGTTGCTCAGTTTGAAGCACTGGAAGACTCATACCTGCAAGAACGAGCCACCGATGTCCGCGACATAGGCCAGCGGGTTCTGTTGCACTTGCAAAACCGTCAGCGTAAACGCAAGCCTTTGCCGGACAGCTTCATTCTTATAGCGGACGAAGTCACGGCTTCCATGTTGGCCGAACTGCCGCGGGAACGCATTGCCGGTATTATTTCGTTAAACGGCTCCAGCAACTCGCATGCGGCCATTATGGCGCGCAGCATGAACATTCCGGCGGTGCTGGGTGTCGACGACATCGAGCTGCATTTCTTCTCCGACCGGTTGCTGGCGGTGGATGGTTACACCGGCGAAATTTATGTGGACCCGCCAGCGCAAGTATTAGCTCAGTTCCATCAGTTAGCCGAAGAAGAACAAGAACTGCGTGACATTGTTACTGAGCACAGCCATTTGCCGGCAGAAACGCAGGATGGTCAGCGCATCAGTCTGCACCTGAACCTCGGGCTGGATGTTACTCACGACTACCTAAAAACGCTGAACATCGATGGCGTGGGTCTGTATCGCTCAGAAATACCTTTCATGATGCGCGACCAATTGCCCACAGAAGACGAACAAACCGAAATGTATCAGGAAGTGCTGGAGCAGTTTCCTGATCAGCCAGTGGTTATGCGTACGCTGGATGTTGGCGGCGACAAGCCCCTACCTTACTTTCCTTTAAAAGAAGACAACCCCTTTCTGGGCTGGCGAGGCATTCGGTTAACGCTGGACCATCCGGAAATTTTTCTGATTCAAATTCGCGCTATGTTGCGAGCCAGTATTGGTAAAAGCAATTTACGTATTTTGCTACCCATGATAACCAGCACCAGCGAAGTGGATGAAGCGTCGCGACTGATTAAGCAAGCATATTTTGAGGTAGCCGAAGAGCAGGGCTGTGAAGTGGGCGTTAACCTGTTTCAGCCGCAGTTGGGCGTGATGATAGAAGTGCCTGCGGCCATTTATCAGTTACCCGCTATGGCCAGCAAGGTCGACTTTTTCTCAGTCGGCAGTAATGACCTCACACAGTACTTGCTGGCCGTTGACCGCAACAACCGTCGCGTCGCCAGCCTTTATGATGCATACCACCCGGCAGTATTAGCCAGCCTGGATGAAATAGCCCGGCGCTGCGAAGAAATTGGTAAGCCCGTTAGTGTCTGTGGCGAGTTAGCCGGTGACCCGGGCGGTGCTCTATTATTGGTTGCCATGGGGTATCGACAGCTCAGCATGAACAGTTACAACGTCGACCGGGTACGCTGGATACTGCGTAATGTGCGCTCCAGTACGCTTAACGTAATGCTGGCGAAAGCCTTGCAGGCACGTAACCCCGATCAAATTCGCAAAATGATTGCCGAGAAGATGGAAAGCATCGGACTCGGTGGTTTTGTCAGAGCAGGGAAATAAGCATGTTACTCACCACCTGGATTTGGTGTATTGGCGGCGGAGCAGTGGCGGGTTTATTAGCCGGCTTACTGGGTATTGGCGGTGGTCTGGTTATTGTGCCGCTGCTCATTTATTTATTGCCTATTATTGGCGTATCGCCGGAATTGGTTGTCCCCAGCGCTATCGCCACCAGTCTGGCAACCATTTGCATGACCACAGCCAGTGCATCACGTGCGCATGCTAAACATGGTTTGATGGAAAAGTTTTGGCTAATTCGGGTATTGCCGGGGTTATCGGTTGGCGCAATGACAGGCGCTTTTCTGGTCACTGTTGTTGATCCAGACTGGTTAAAAATCATTTTCTCAATTGTGTTAATAGCCCTGGCTGCCCGCATGGTACTTCCGCAGAAAACTGGCGAACCATTAACGTCAGTTTCTAAACGGTTAGTGGCGCTGGGCAGTTATATTATCGGAACTATATCGGGCCTGGTTGGTATTGGCGGTGGCGCGCTGACCGTGCCATTTTTAAGTCGCATGCGCTTGCCGGTGCGCCAGGCTATCGCTATTTCCTCGCTCGGCAGCTTTGTTATTGGTTGTAGCTCGGTGGTGATGTTTATTTTAAATGGCTGGTTGTCGGGTCGGGAAACTGGTGCTTTAGGTTTAATTAATGTGCCTGCCTGGTTAGGGATTTCCGTTGCATCGGTGCTATTCGCCCCTCTGGGTGCTAAACTTGCGCACAAATTACCAGTCAAACAGTTACAGCGCGTTTTTGCGGCGTTTTTAATTCTGGTCGCCATACAACTTATTTTTAATTAACCATAAAGCAGGGAGTACAAGCAGTGCCGTCTAATGACTATTGGCAATTTCCGGCCATTGATCCTGTTCTTTTTCATATTTGGGGACCTTTGGACATTCGCTGGTATGGCCTGGCCTATATAGCGGCTTTTGCCTTCGCTTATTTTTGGGGCATGCGCCAGACCAAAACAGACCCCAACTGGAGCAAGGAAGAGTTCAGCGACTTGATGTTCTGGGGTTTTATCGGCGTTATTCTCGGTGGTCGCATCGGTTATACCCTGTTCTATCACTTCGACTACTTTATCGATAACCCGTTGTACCTGTTCTATATACACGAAGGCGGTATGTCGTTCCACGGCGGTTTGCTGGGTGTTATTGCCGCTATGTATCTGTATGCCCGCAAAAAACAGCGCTCATTTTTGCAGGTAGGTGACTTTGTTGCTCCGTTAGTGCCAATGGGGTTGTTTTTCGGACGCATTGGTAACTTTATTAACGGCGAGCTTTGGGGGCGTGCGGCAGAAGTGCCCTGGGCTATGTATTTCCCCAGTGGCGGGCCGGTGCCACGCCATCCGTCGCAGTTATACGAAGCCTTGTTAGAGGGCTTGCTGTTGTTCGCCGTTATTCTGTGGTTCCAGCGCAAACCCCGTGGCGTTGGTGCGGTTAGCGGACTGTTTCTGTTAGGCTACGGCGTTGCACGCTTTATTGTCGAGTTCTTCCGCGAACCCGATGCTCACTTAGGTTTATTATCACTCGGCATGTCCATGGGCCAATGGCTGACCCTGCCAATGATCATTCTGGGTGTTTTCCTGATGGTTCGTGCAAAGAAACAATCGCCTACGGGCTGATGGATGCGGGACGTAGCCTGACATTTATGTCAGGTGGGATATTAGCCCTGACATAAATGTCAGGCTACGAAGAGGTTATGTGAGATACCGTTCCTGACATAGATGTCAGGCTACTGCAGATGGCCTTCCACGGATAAGATCTCACCTGATGCAATAGCATCAGGCTACAGCATCAGGTACGATATAAAACATTACGCACAAGATGATTCTGCATAAAAAATGAAACAATATTTACAACTGTGCCAACGCATTGTCGACGAAGGGGTCTGGGTTAAAAATGAACGTACAGGCATTAACTGCCTAACGGTCATAAACGCTGACTTAGAGTACGACGTTGCCAACAACCAATTCCCGCTAATTACTACTCGGAAAAGCTATTACAAGTCGGCTATTGCTGAGCTTCTAGGGTACTTGCGAGGCTACGACAGCGCCGCTCAATTCCGTGATATTGGCTGCAAAACCTGGGACGCCAATGCCAACGAAAACCAGGCATGGTTGAATAACCCGAATCGCAAAGGCGAAGACGACATGGGACGCGTTTATGGCGTGCAGGGGCGCTCATGGCAAAAACCGGACGGAAGCCACTTAGATCAGTTGAAAAAGGTTATTAATAACCTGTCGAAAGGCATTGATGACCGCGGAGAGATAGTGACCTTCTATAACCCGGGCGAATTTGAACTGGGTTGTTTGCGTCCGTGCATGCATACCCACAACTTTTCACTGTTAGGTGACACGTTGTATCTGACATCGTACCAACGCAGCTGCGACGTACCGCTGGGACTCAATTTTAATCAAATTCAGTGCTTTGTTCTTTTAGCTTTGGTGGCACAAATTACCGGTCACAAGCCGGGCAAGGCATATCATAAGATAGTGAACGCTCACATTTATGAAAACCAGTTAGAGTTAATGCGCGACGTTCAGTTGAAACGTGAGCCTTTCCCATCGCCGCAGCTGCACATAAACCCAGACATTAAATCTCTGGAAGACATTGAAACCTGGGTCAGCAAAGACGATTTCACCGTCAGCGGTTACCAGTGCCACGAACCCATTAAATATCCCTTCGCCGTGTAGCCTGACGTTTACGTCAGGAAGGATGTCGAACACAAGGCACCGCCTAATTATTTGGGCGGTATTTTCATCGGTGATATCTCACCTGACATAAATGTCAGGCTACGCCCGTAATATCGCAGTTTATCTCCCGTAGCCTGACGTTTACGTCAGGATCGATGTCGAACACACGGCATCACCAACGCAGGTTGCGTCATGGGTCGTACGCGGCGAGGTTACTGTCTACCCAAGATTCGTTAATGTAAGCCCAATCGGGTGGGTAGCGCCTGTTGCGTAGATATTGGTTCAAAGTTGAATAGGGCCATTCGGTAGCGTTTGAAACGTAACGGTGTTTTACCGGGTTGTAGCAGCAGTAAAGTAAGTACATATAAAGTTCTTTTTCGTTACGAATTGTGTGCTCCCAATATCCTTTTTGCCACAGGCTGTTTAGTTGACGTTTTTGTCTGCTCTTATTCTTATAGTGCGCGTTGTAATTTTTGTGTGAAAATTCTGGCAAAGCTTTAGAGGTTAAGGCCTTAATTTTAGACCATCGAACCGGAACATTCGTGTCCATTATTCTCAATACGCAATGCAGGTGATCAGGCATGACAACCCACGCCTCTATTTCAAACGGGTGAGTTTTTATGGTCTCTTTCACGGCACTACGTAACGCCGCCAGAACATCGGGGCGTGTTAGTACCTTTTGTCTTTTGTAGGTGCAAACGGTAAAAAAATACCATCCACCTTCGTAGTATCTGCGTACACTAGTCATGCAGCTAATTAATAGTCATAACCCAGAAACGGTCAATTCCATTGTGTTGTAGGAAAACGGCGTATTGGTTGATGCAGCCTGACATTGATGTAGCCTGACGTTTACGTCAGGAGCGATGTTGAACACAAGGCATCGCTTAATTATTTAGACGGTATTTTCATCGCGGATATCTCACCTGACATCAATGTCAGGCTACAACACCGCTGCAACTTATCCGTTCGTAGCCTGACGTTTACGTCAGGAAGGATGTCGAACACAAGGCATCGCTTAATTATTTAGACGGTATTTTCATCGGTGATATCTCACCTGACATAAATGTCAGGCTACAACACCGCTGCAATTTATCCGTTCGTAGCCTGACGTTTACGTCAGGAAGGATGTCGAACACAAGGCATCGCTTAATTATTTGGGCGGTATTTTCATCGGGGATACCTCACCTGACATAAATGTCAGGCTACATCGGCGGGCATATTCACATCCATGGCATCAGGTTGTGGCCTGCGCTAGAATAAAAGCATTCAACAATGGCGGGAGCCTGAATCTATGACGTTAAAAGTCACTCTGTGCGATGACTCCAAAATGGCGCGTAAGCAGCTATTACGCACGCTGCCAGATGACTGGGATGCAGAGGTTCACCAGGCGGAGCACGGAGAGCAGGCACTCACCTGCGTGCGCGAAGGTCGCGCCGAAGTACTGTTTCTGGATTTAAATATGCCGGTAAAAGACGGCTATGAAACCCTGCAGGCCATAAAAGAAGAGCAATTAGAAACCCTGGTTATTGTCGTGTCCGGTGACATTCAGCCCGAGGCGCAAAAGCGAGTGCAGGCTCTGGGTGCTATGGCTTTCGTTAAAAAGCCGATGAAGCCAGAGGACATACAAACCCTGTTGCAGCAGTTTGGCCTGTACCAACCGGCCGCGGGTCAGCTTAAACTGGCCGATGAAACACCACAGGCTCCGGCGAATCCGCTGGATGTCTACCGGGAAGTATCAAACGTTGCCATGGGGCAAGCCGGTGATCACTTAGCCCGGGTGTTGGATACTTTTATTGAACTGCCTGTACCTAATGTGAATTTTATCGCCCCTTCCGAACTGCACATGGCAATAGAGTCTATCGACACAAACAAGCAGGTAGCTGCGGTAAGTCAGGGGTTCTCCGGCAGCGGTATTCTGGGTGAAGCACTAACACTGTTTAACGACGCCTCTATTGACGATATTGGCAAACTGCTGGGGGCTAAGCTTGGCGAGAGCGGCTCAGTTAAGCAACAACGCATTGAGTCGTTAATGGACGTTGCGTCCATTTTGTCCTCAGCGTGTTTAAACGGTTTAGGCCAGCAACTGCATGTGGAGTTTGCGGCTTCGCAGCCGGTGCTGTTAGGCGAACATCAGTCTATGCGGGAATTGATTAAACACGGCGAACATCGCTGGCAGAAAATTCTGGCAATAGAAATTGGTTATCAGTTACCGGAGCACAAACTGGCCTTCGATTTACTGCTGTTATTCCCTGCCGACGCGGTGAAAATTCTTGACCAGCAGCTGGCCCATTGGCTCCAGGGAGACGACGAATGATAGACGATATGGACGAACTGCACAGCAAGCTGAGCATTCTGGGTGCTATTGATGTCGGCATTGTGGTTATCGATAACGACAACAACATTCAGATGTGGAACGAGTTTATGCAGAACCACAGCGGCCTGCGCCCTAGTGAAGTACGCGACAAAAATTTATTTCGCTGCTGCCCGGGTATCGAAGAGGCCTGGTTTCAGCGTAAAATTGACCGGGTGCGGCAGTTAAGTTCGCGGGTGTTTATTACCTGGCAACAGCGTCCTTACGTCTTTCGTTTTCGCCATAGCCGCCCAATAAGTGGGCAGAGTGAATGGATGTATCAAAACGTCACCCTAATTCCGCTGAAGAACCCTCGTGGTGAAGTGCACCAGGTGGGCATTATTATTTACGATGTGAGTGAACAACCCAGCCATGAGTGAAGAAGTACCTGATCAACGTTTTGGCGGCGTAAGCCGTGTTTACGGGCAAGCGACGTTAACGCATTTTCAGCAGTTACATATTGTGGTCGCCGGGCTTGGCGGCGTAGGTTCCTGGGCAGTGGAAGCTCTGGCGCGTACAGGTATTGGTAAGCTAACGCTTATCGATCTGGACGATGTCTGTGTCACTAACATTAACCGCCAGCTACCGGCAACGGATAACACCATAGGCCAGCTTAAAAGCGAAGTATTGGCGCAGCGGGTGAAAAGCATTAATCCTAACTGCGAAGTGCGGGTAATTGACGACTATTTGCTGCCGGAAAACTTTGAAGAATACTTAACCGGCGCCGATGCCGTGCTCGATGCCATAGACAGCGTTAATACTAAGTCAGCACTTGTGGCCTGGTGCAAACGTCGCAAATTACGCATAGTGGTGTGCGGTGGAGCGGGTGGGCAGATAGACCCTAGCATGATCCGGGTAGCTGATTTAGCCAAAGCCAAGCAAGACCCTCTGTTGGCCAAGGTGCGCTCACAACTGCGCCGCGACTACGGCTTTTCCAAGAACCCCAAACGTAAATGGGGCGTCGACTGTGTCTATTCCGAAGAGCAACTGCGCTATCCAATAATTTCAGGTGAGCACGAAGGCAACGTCACACTGCAGAAACCAGGCTCCGGCACCATGCGCATGGACTGCAGTTCCGGCTTTGGCGCCGCCATGGTGGTCACCTGCAGCTTCGCCATGCAAGCCACTGCTACGTTATTGAAGCGATTGAGCCCGTAGCCTGACAGCCCCAGATGTAGCCTGACGTTTACGTCAGGAACGATGTTGAACACAACGTCGTCATCTAATTATTTGGGCAGTATTTTAAGTGGTTATATCCCACCTGACATGAATGTCAGGCTACAACCCTTAGCTTCAAGGTTTTGGCTACCTGATACAGGCCGTTGCTGCGCGAGGGGCTGAGCGCGTTGTCGAGGCCTTCGGCGCGGTAAAAGGCGTCAATATCAAAAGTCGAAATCTCAGCAACAGAACAGCCGTCCAGCCGTTGTTGCAGCAGCGCCAATAAGCCGCGCACTATGCGTGACTCCGAATCAAAACGAATCACTACTGCCTCCACATCAGAGGTATCCAGCCATAGCCACACTTTAGCCTCGCAGCCGCCCACCAGATGATCGTCATCACGACATTCCGCCGGGTATTCTGGTAGACTTTTAGCTTGTTGAACTAAGTGACGAAAAAGCTGTTCCCAGCTGGCCATGTAAACTCTCCCTTACGGCAATAGAGTTTTATTCTCCCATAACTTGTGAGATCGACGCCAGTCTAGGATAATGGCAACATAATAAATACCAACATTCAGAACATTCCAGAAAAAGGAAGACAACATGAAGATACTTGTCGCGGTTAAGCGCGTCATTGACTACAACGTCAAGGTGCGTGTTAAACCAGATCAGTCCGATGTCGATTTGGCAAACGTCAAAATGGCACTTAACCCATTCTGTGAAATTGCGGTAGAAGAAGCCGTACGCCTGAAAGAAGCGGGCACCGCAGACGAAGTGGTTGTCGTTTCTATTGGCCCTAAAGCGGTGCAGGAACAACTTCGCACAGCCCTAGCATTAGGCGCTGACCGTGCCATTCAGGTTGAAACCGACGACATGCCGGACTCCTTATCCGCCGCCAAAATCTTAAAAGGCGTAGTAGAGAAAGAAGGCCCGGACATGGTTATTCTGGGCAAACAGTCTATCGACTCAGACAACAACCAGACCGGCCAGATGCTGGGCGCTTTAACCGGTATGCCACAGGGCACTTTCGCGTCTAAAGTGGAAGTGGGCGACGGTTTTGTTAACGTCACTCGTGAAATCGACGGCGGTCTGCAAACCGTTAAGCTTAACCTGCCAGCGGTTGTCACCACCGACCTGCGCCTGAACGAGCCGCGTTACGCGTCGCTGCCAAACATTATGAAAGCCAAGCGTAAGCCGCTGGAAACCACAACCCCGGACGAACTGGGTGTGGAAGTTAAGCGCACTATTAAGCTACTGAAAGTTGAAACCCCTGCCGAACGTAGTGCCGGCGTGAAAGTAGCTGACGTAGATGAGCTGGTCGACAAACTGAAAAACGAGGCGAAAGTATTATGAGCATCTTAGTGGTAGCAGAACACGACAATAACGCGGTTGATCCATCAACCCTGAAAACGTTAGCCGCTGCACAGAAAATCGGTGGCGACATCGAGGTACTGGTTGCTGGTAAAGGGTGCTCAACTGTTGCCGAAAACGTAGCAAAAGCTAACGGCGTGAAAAAAGTTTTTCTGGCAGACAACGAAGCTTACGCGCATCAGTTAGCGGAAAACATCAGTGAACTGGTTGCCGATTTAGGCAAAAATTACAGCCACATTCTGGCACCAGCCACAACTACCGGCAAAAACTTCATGCCGCGCGTTGCTGCATTATTAGACGTAGCGCAGGTATCTGACATTATCTCGGTAGAAAGCGACGACACTTTTAAGCGTCCTATCTACGCAGGTAATGCTATTGCCACGGTGCAGTCAGAAGACAAAGTCAAAGTGATTACCGTACGTGCAACAGCTTTTGACGCCGTCGCAGAAGAAGGCGGAAGCGGTGAGGTTGAAAGCATCGACTCAGTATTTAATAACGACAAATCTGAGTTTGTGGAAGAGCAACTGGCCGAATCCGAGCGTCCTGACCTGACCTCAGCAGAAATCGTTATTTCTGGTGGTCGCGGTATGCAAAACGGCGAGAACTTCCATATGTTGGAAGACATCGCTGACAAACTGGGCGCTGCCGTGGGGGCATCTCGTGCCGCGGTCGACGCTGGTTTTGTACCAAACGACATGCAGGTTGGCCAAACCGGTAAAATTGTTGCACCGCAGCTTTATATAGCCGTGGGCATTAGTGGTGCTATCCAGCACCTGGCCGGTATGAAGGACTCTAAAGTCATTGTTGCTATCAACAAAGACGAAGAAGCACCTATCTTCCAGGTTGCAGACTACGGTTTAGTCGCCGATTTATTCGACGTACTACCGGAATTAAACAGCAAAATTTAACTTCTATTAGCTGTTAAAAATCGCTGCTGACGGGCAGTTTTAGCCGTCAGTAGCGACATTTCCCCGCACTTTTTCTAACAACTTGTTATATTTTCGTGTTCATATACTTGCATATTTTTAACTCATCGGACATGATTCAGACATAACCGCCAAACAAGTTAAAAAGATTAGGTGGCTCACAATGAAAAGAAGAACAACTATGCTAAAAAAACTTCCTCTGGCTACGGCCATTGCACTGAGCTTTGCAGCATCAGGCCAGGCAGCTGACTTTGAAGTCGGCGATTATGAAATTAAATTCGACTCTATTCTGTCTTACGGCGCAGCGTGGCGTATGGAAGATCAGGCTAACCACCTGATCCATCCCGGTAACATGGCTGGTGGTACGGCTCAATCTAGTGTCGGCGACGACGGCAACCTCAACTTTGATAAAGGTGACTTAGTGTCATCGGTATTCAAAGGTGTACACGATCTAAGCATTGATGGCGGCAGTCATGGTGCTTTTATTCGTTTCAACTATTGGTACGATCATGTGGTTTCAGAAGAAAATATGCCGCATGGTCACGCAGGTAACAATTATTATCCTGATACCAAATTAAATGACGATATCTTTGACGATTACTCACAAGGTAAAGGCATCGAGTTACTCGATGCTTTCGTTTACGCTAATTTCGATTTAGGCAGCATGCCAGCCAGCGTACGTTTGGGTCGTCAGGTGTTAAGCTGGGGTGAAAGTACCTTTATTTTTAACGGCATTAACGACATTAACCCGTTAGACGTTAACGCGGCACGTCGCCCTGGTGCAGAAATTAAAGAAGCTTTGCTGCCAGTTGGTATGTTCAGCACCAGCATTGGTTTAACCAACTCACTCAACTTAGAAGCGTTTTACCAGTACGAGTGGGATAACACCAAGCTGGACGGCTGTGGTACGTACTTCTCGAGTGTTGATATTATTGGTGGTTCAGGCTGTGGCAAAGTTACGCTTAACCCGCAATTAGTTCCGGGTGACCCTAACAGTTACCTAAGTGACTTTGAATCGGTACAGGCAGGTGCTTATATCGGCAGTAATCCAACCCTGGAAGCTTCTGACAGTGGTCAGTGGGGTGCAAACCTGCGTTATTACTCGTTAGATCTTGGTGCTGAGTTTGGCGTTTATTATCTTAACCTGCATAACAACACGCCTATTATTTCGGCTTATAACTGGATAGATGATCCTCGAGCCAGCCAAGAAGGCGTATCGCCTCTGGATCTTGGTTTTACCTGGTCTTCTCCTAATGGCTACCCTATTGATGGCCCTCGGTTGGTACTCGAGTACCCTGAAGACACCGAAGTTTATGGCTTTAGCTTTAGTACCAATTTAGGCCTATGGTCTGTTTCGGGCGAGTACAGCTACCGCGATGGCGTGCCTGTGCAAATTAACACCACCGAAATTTTAACGACTGGCCTACGTCCAAATGTACCAAGTACTTTTTCAAACCGCTTTAATAACACACCGTTTGGCGGTAATGGTTTAGCTCATGGTTATGACCGTTTAGACGTTAGTCAGACCCAATTAAGCTTTGTGCGTTTTGTTGACCGTTTGTGGGGCTCAGATCGCATGACTTTCGTGGGTGAAGTGGCTATGAACAACGTTCACGACATGCCGGGATTACAAGAGCAACGTTATGGTCGCCTGCCATTGTATGGCAAGTGTTTAACTCAGGCTGATATGGATCCTTTAATTGGCGCGGCTGGACAAGCTGGACGGGATGATATAGCAGGCGCTTTGCAAAGCCGGGTCGGCAACTGCGAAGGTTTTGCGACATCTACCTCATGGGGTTATCGCACCCGCTTCCAGTTTGAATATTCAAATGTTTGGCAGGGCTGGGGTTTAAACCCAACTATTCAGTTTAATCATGACGTAAATGGCTACTCAACTAACAGTAACTTTATTGAAGGTCGTAAGTCATTAGGCTTGAATTTGATGGCTGATTACCTGTCAACTTACAAAGTTAGTCTAGGCTACACCATGTATTCTGATGAAGAACTTGATCCGCTAGCTGATCGCGATTATGCGTCAGTCAGCTTCTCATACGCGTTCTAATTCATTGAATTAATGTGTTAACCACGATAAAACCGTCTCTACTGAGGCGGTTTTTTTATTTGCGCGACGTGATATGGGACGTAACCTGACATTTATGTCAGGTGAGATACGGAACGGATTTACCTTGTAGCCTGACATTTATGTCAGGTGAGATACGGAACAGATTTACTTTGTAGCCTGACATTTATGTCAGGTGAGATATCGCTCCTGACGTAAACGTCAGGCTACATAAACCTCAGGCTTATGTAATATTTCCGGGAGAACAACAATGAAAAAATGGATAATAACAGCGGCGGCGCTGATGCTTTCGGGCACAGCAGCAGCCCAGGAAAAACTCCAGTTAGAAGACATATTCACGCTGGAATACGCATCATCACCTACCATTCACCCCAGCGGCGAGTGGACGGTGTTTGTCCGTCAGTCTATGGACATAAACAACGACCGCAAAGTCGGGCGTTTATGGGCCAGCCTGCCAGACGGTGATATTCGGCCGTTAACGGGCAGCCAGGGCAGTGAAAGCCAGCCGGTATGGTCACCCAGTGGCGACCGTCTGGCGTATGTATCAACCGAAACCGGCTCTCCACAGGTTCATATTTACTGGGTCGATTCCGGTGACAGTGCGGCAATTACTCAACTAACACAAGCGCCGTCTGGCTTAAGCTGGTCACCCGACGGCAGCCAAATTGCGTTTTCCATGTTTACGCCCAAGTCACAGCCAGCACCGGTCAGCTTACCGGGCAAACCCGAAGGTGCCGACTGGACTGCTGCGCCTAAGTATATCGACAAAGACAATTATCGTTACGACGGCGGTGGTTATGCTAAAGATGGACATCAGCAAATCTATGTTATTCCGGCAACCGGTGGCTCTCCGCGTCAGCTAACAGACGAAGAATTTAATCACGGCGGGCAAGTCTCGTGGTCGCCGGACAGTAAGCATATTTTCTTCTCGGCAAACCGCCGTGATGACGCATTCCGTCAACCAGTTAACAGCGAAATTTATCGCCTAACTCTAAGCTCCAAAGAAATTACTGCAATTACTGAACGTGACGGCCCCGATGGTTCGCCAAAAGTCTCTCCAAACGGGGAGAAAATTGCTTTTACTGGTTATGACGACACCAAAATGAGTTTTCAGGCCTCTAATTTGTACGTAATGGACTTAGACGGTTCAAGCGTCGAACTGCTGACAGGAGATTTAGACCGCAGCGTTACAGGGTTTGAATGGGACCGTGACAGCGAAGGTGTTTACTTTACCTACGACAACAACGGGGTCGGACAGCTGGCGCGCACCGACTTAGACGGAGATCATCGCCAACTGACCAATAGAGTCGGCGGTCTGTCTTATGCCCGGCCTTATGGAGGTGGCGACTTCAGCGTAGCCAAAAACGACCGTATAGCTTTTACTATCTCTAATCCTATGCGTCCGGCGGAGCTGGCATTATGGGACGACGGCGACGTACAGCAGCTAACTCGTTTAAACGAGGATGCGCTGGCACATAAGCAGTTAGCCAAAGTAGAAGAAATTAACTACAAATCGAGTGTCGATGGCATCGACCTGCAGGGCTGGATAGCCTATCCGCCGGGTTTCGATAAAGACAAAAATTACCCGCTAATGCTGGAAATTCACGGTGGTCCGCACACTAACTATGGTCCTCGTTTTGCGGCTGAAATTCAGTTGTTTGCAGCAGCTGGCTATGTGGTGCTTTACACCAACCCGCGCGGCAGTACCAGCTACGGCTCTGACTTTGCTAATGAAATTCATCACAACTACCCAAGCCACGACTACAACGACTTAATGGACGGCGTAGACGCAGTTATTAACAAAGGCTTTATCGAAGAAGACGAGCTTTACGTTACCGGTGGTAGTGGCGGCGGCGTGCTAACCGCCTGGATAGTCGGCCATACCGACCGTTTTAAAGCTGCGGTTGTGGCTAAGCCGGTTATTAACTGGTACAGCTTTGTGCTCACTGCCGATATGTACAACTTCTTCTATCAATACTGGTTCCCGGGTCTGCCGTGGGACAATATGGAACATTACATGAAGTATTCGCCTATCAGCTATGTCGGCAATGTGACTACGCCAACCATGCTGTTAACTGGTGAAAACGACTATCGTACGCCTATGTCAGAAACCGAGCAGTATTATCAGGCGCTGAAACTTAAAGGTGTGGACACCGCTATGGTGCGTATTCAGGACTCAGGCCACGGTATTTACGCGCGGCCCAGTAACCTGATGAACAAAGTGGCTTACATTCTGCATTGGTTCGAAAAGTACCGGGACGAATAACTCAGGTAGACTAAGTCACCGTAGAACGTGATAAACTACGCGATATTTTTTAAGTCGTCAGGTCAACAAAACGAATGAATGTTGCATTGATAACCGCCCGTGGTGGCTCGAAAGGGCTACCCGGGAAAAATATCGCGTTACTGAACGGTAAGCCGCTTATTGTCTGGACCATACTGGCTGCACAAAAGGCTGCGTCGGTTGACGCTGTTTATGTGTCGACAGAAGACCAGGCCATTGCCGACATCAGTCAACAGGCCGGAGCTCAGGTTATTCCGCGGCCGGCAGAGCTGGCACAGGACGACACCAGCAGCGAACCGGTTATTGCACACGCCATTAATTACTTAAAAAAGCAGTCGCTTAAGGTTAACAGCGTAACGCTGCTGCAACCCACGTCGCCGTTAAGATCGGCACAGCATATTGACGAAGCTTACCGAATTTTTTCGGCCAGTAACGCCAGCTGTGTTTTAAGTGTTATTGAACCGGCACATTCTGCCGCAAAAGCATACAAACTGAATTCAGACGGGTCTTTATCGGGCCTTTTGAGCCTGGACGCGCCTTACATGCGCCGTCAGGATCTTCCCCGTACCGTTCATCCCAACGGTGCCATTTATATATTTAGTACAGCAGCCTTCGAAGCTGGCGGCGGTATTCCGCGCCAAAATGTCTACCCTTACATTATGAGCGAAGAGGCGTCTGTCGACATTGACAGAGCAAGTGACCTGCAACTTGCCGAACAGATTATGGAGAAAACACAACATGGCTAACACCCCGGAAAAACACCCAGTAATGAAAATTGGTTCGCGCGAAATTGGTTACGACCACGACCCGGTTGTGGTCGCTGAAATAGGCATTAACCACGAAGGCAGCCTGGAAACCGCTTATGAAATGGTCGACGCTGCAGTCTCTGCGGGCGCTGAAATTATTAAGCACCAGACTCACGTGGTTGAAGACGAAATGAGCGCCGACGCGAAGAAAGTCATTCCGGGCAATGCCGACGTGTCTATCTACGAAATTATGGAACGTTGTGCGCTGAACGAAGAAGACGAAACCAAGCTGAAAGAATACGTCGAAAGCAAAGGCGCGATATTCATCAGTACGCCGTTTTCCCGCGCCGCCGCCGAGCGTTTAGAGAGAATGGGTGTTGAAGCCTATAAAATTGGCTCAGGCGAATGTAACAACTACCCGTTATTGGAGCTTGTGGCGTCGTACAAAAAGCCCATTATTCTCAGCACCGGCATGAACGACATTCCGTCTATTGCTAAAGCCGTTGATATTTTCCGTAAGCACGGTGTGCAGTATGCCCTGTTGCATTGCACTAACGTGTACCCAACACCGGATAACCTGATCCGTTTAGGTGCCATGAACCAGTTGCAGGACGCATTTGACGACGCGGTTGTCGGTTTGTCTGACCACAGCATTGATAACCTGGCCTGCCTTGGTGCCGTAGCCGTTGGTGCCTCTATTCTGGAGCGTCACTTTACCGACCACAAACAGCGTACCGGCCCGGACATTAACTGCTCTATGGACACCGAAGAATGTCGTTCGTTAATTCAGGAGTCCAAGCGGATGAAAGCCATGCGTGGCGGCCAGAAAGGCGCGGTAGCTGAAGAGCAGGTGACCATCGACTTTGCCTACGCCAGCGTAGTAACCATTAAGCCCATTAAAAAAGGCGAAACCTTTAGCCAGGACAATTTATGGGTTAAGCGTCCGGGAACCGGTCAGTTCCTGGCAGACGACTACGAAAACCTAATGGGTAAAACCGCCGCTAAAGACATTGAAAACGATGTTCAATTGCGTTCTGAGGATGTTCAGTAATGAAAAAGAAGGTGCTTTTCGTAACCGGTACCCGTGCCGACTTTGGCAAACTGAAAAGTTTAATTGAAGTCACCGATAAAGCGGATGAATTTGAAGTTCAGCTGTTTATTACCGGCATGCACATGATGTCCCGCTACGGCATGACTTCTATTGAAGTCGAGCGCCTGAAAATAGCCTCCAGCTATAAGTACATTAACCAGACCAAAAACGACACCATGGACGTGGTTCTGGCGAAAACCATAACCGGTTTGTCGGACTACATTCACGAGAATAACCCGGACGTTATTGTGGTTCACGGCGACCGGGTAGAGGCCATGGCTGGCGCCATTGTGGGTAGCCTGAACAACATTCTGGTTGCCCATATTGAAGGCGGCGAGGTGTCGGGCACCATTGACGAGCTTATCCGTCATTCCATATCCAAAATGGCGCATACGCACTTCGTGTCCAATAACGAAGCGCAGGAGCGGCTGGTGCAATTGGGCGAGGCAAAGTCGTCTATTTTCACCATCGGCTCACCCGACCTTGATGTCATGAATTCACCGAATTTGCCTTCGCTGGATACAGTTAAAGAAAAGTACGACATTGCGTTTAAAGACTACTCGGTGTTTATGTACCATCCGGTGACTACCGAGCTTGAGTCGCTGGAATCGAATATTAAGTCAACCGTCGATGCCATGCTGGAAAGTGACGAAAATTTTGTGGTGGTGTACCCCAATAATGACCACGGCACCGACACCATTCTGACGGAGCTAAAGCGCTGCGAGAACCATCCGCGTTTTCGCATTTACCCCAGTATTCGTTTTGAATACTTTCTGGTGCTGCTTAAAAACGCCAATATGATCATCGGTAATTCAAGCGCCGGCGTTCGCGAAGCGCCGTTTTACGGCATACCCACCATTAACCTGGGCAGCAGGCAACAAAGCCGGGCTACAGCCGAGTCTATCTTAAACGTAGAAGAGCAGACTCCGGCTATTTTAGAGGCCATAAAAACCTTTAAAACCAAACGCTTTGAGCCTTCGTCTGAATTTGGTGACGGCAACAGCGCCGAGGGCTTTATCAGCACCTTGCGCTCGGAAGCCTTCTGGGCAATATCCAAGCAAAAAGTTTTTGTAGACTGGGACAAACGTGAAAAAAGTTAATTACTATTTTATTTCATCGCCGCTGCACCTGCTGTTCAGCGTAACCACGGCTTTGGGTCATAAAGACGACATTAACGTGGCTATTGTCGATTATTACCTTGAAAGCAATCGTCTGTTATTTACCCAGGCGCTGGAAAACAGCTCTATTTTTGAAACTGTTATCAGTTTTAGCGATGCGCACGTAAAAAGTAAGCTCAGTAAGCGTAAAGCACGACTAAAGAGGCTGGCCGATCTGGTTGCAGAAACGCCGCCGTCGCGGGTTTATACCGGCTCCGACCGAAGCGTTGAGTTTCAGTACACAATGCACCTGGCGAACCGCGGGAAAAACAGTGCTGAAGGCCATTACCTGGATGAAGGAACCCAAACCTATCTGGGTCACCGGCACATGCACAGCTTTGTGCACAACTACGTCGACCCTTTATTGAAGAAGTTGGCTTACGGCATGTGGTGGAGCAGCCCGCAAATGATAGGTGCGTCTAAGTGGATATCGACCATTCATGCGACGTTTCCGGAGCTGATACACCCAGTTTTGCGGAACAAGAAAGTTGAGCCTATTTCAAAAGCGGCGTTTAAACTGCCTGAGTTCGATGAGTTTAATAAGAACTTGCTGGCGTTGGCAGATATCGACATAGAGCCGTTAAAGAATGTCGATTACGTTATTATATTAACGGGTGATTCTTTCTATAAAGATGTGAATGAACACCTCGACAGAATGGTGGATATTTTCAGCCGCAAAACAGAGAAAAGCCGTATTGCGTTAAAAGCTCACCCGCGGTCAAACTATATTGAGCACTTTAAACAAAAGCATCCGGAGCTGGTGCATATTGATAACCGGGTTGGGTTTGAGTTGCTGCTGCCGCAGTTTCCCGAGTCCTGTACTTATGTTGGTGACGTCAGCTCAACCTTATTTACTATCCGCTGGTTGAGCAATAAACAGAATGTTATGGCCGTGAAGTTAGAGCAAAAAACACCCGAGCATTTTTCAGCGCCACTGGCTAAATTATTAAGCGAAGTCGACGTAAAACAGTTGAGCTATCAGGAATTGTAGCCTGACGTTTACGTCAGGAACGGTATCTCACCTGAAATAAATGTCAGGCTACGCCGTCAGCAACAACGTACGTGGAACCCGGCACGACACAAAACAAAGGAATAAGACCATGCCCTGGAGCACTCTTTTAGCCGAAGAAAAGCAGAAGCCTTATTTTCAGCAGCTGTGGCAGCGCGTAGAGCAGGCGCGGCAGGAAACCGTGGTGTATCCACCCAAAGAAGACGTCTTCAACGCGCTTAAGCTCACCGATCCGGAAAATATTAAAGTGGTTATTCTGGGGCAGGACCCATACCACGGCCCCGGTCAGGCGCATGGTTTGAGTTTTTCGGTACCCGAAGGCGTCAAGTTTCCGCCGTCGCTGCGCAACATGTTTAAAGCCATAGCCATAGACTACCCCGACACTGTATTGGCGCAGCATGGCGATTTAACCTGTTGGGCTGAGCAGGGAGTGTTGTTGCTGAACACGGTACTTACGGTAGAGCAGGGCAATGCGCACAGTCATGCCAGCTGGGGCTGGGAAACCTTTACCGATACGGTTATCAGCAAGGTGTCGGACGCAACCGATCATGTGGTGTTTTTGCTCTGGGGTTCGCACGCGCAGAAGAAAATACCGCTTATTGACGGCAACAAGCATTGCATACTGACCGCACCGCACCCATCGCCGCTGTCAGCGCATCGCGGGTTCTTCGACGCCAATCATTTCCGCAAAACCAACGATTATTTGCAGCAACACGGGCGCCAACCGATAAGGTGGGTGTGATGTAACGGCATTCCTGATGTAGCCTGACGTTTACGTCAGGTGAGATACACCCAGTTTAAAACACCGCCCAAATAATTAGACGATGCCGCGTGTTCAACATCGCTCCTGACATTTATGTCAGGCTACGCGGGTTAGGAGCGGCACCTCACCTGACATAAATGTCAGGCTACGCGGGTCAGGAGCGGTTACGTCGGGGCGGCATTAAACAAACCGCTGCAGCAGCTTGGCGACCATGGGGTGTTCGAACGGGCGCTTCAGGGTTATGGCGTAAAAATGCTCGAATACATTGGGCAGAGTTAAATAGCGCTTCAACTGCCCGCTGGTCAGCTCGTCCCGTACCACAACGTCCGGAATAACCGCCAGCGCGCCGGTATCCCTGGCCAACAGGCGCAGCATCGCCATATCGTCAGCTTCTGCCAGCACCCGCGGCTGCCAGTTGTATTCCGCACTCAGCATATCAAACGCCGCACGCAGCGGCATATTCTCCGGCGGTAACACCCAGTTATTATTGCGTAAAGCTACATCGGTTAGCTGCTCAATGTCACGGCCCGGTGGCCCAATAATTGACACCGGCTGCCGCGCCAGTAAACGGCTCTGCCACAATTGCTTGTCGCTGCCGCGCACGCTGGTATTGGCCAGAGCAATATCAATTTGATGATCCGCCAGCTCATTAAATAACTGGTCCGGCGTCATTGAATGTAGCCGGTACTGAACATCATGCTGGTGTATCAACTCGTGAATAAAAGCTTCCACAAAGTTACGTGACATGGTCGATGCATGACCAATACGCACAACCAAATCACTGCCGTCCATGCCTTGCTTTAGCTGGTTAACCAGGTTTTCACCCTCGTGAAAAATGCGGTCGGCATACTGGCGCGCAATGTACCCGGCCTGAGTCAGCACTAACTTACGCCCTGTGCGCTCAAACAGCGGCGTACCCAGCCACTCTTCCAGCTGCTTTATCTGTGCCGATAACGCCGACTGCGACACATGAAGCTTCTGTGCGGTTTGGGTTAAATGCCCGTTTTCTGCCACGTGCCAAAAGTAATAAAGGTGTTTATAATTCATCGGGCTTACCAACCGTTCACTTAAAGCGAATGAATTTATAGTTTATATCTATTTTACTTAACATCAAGCCTGCCTCCATAATTGCTCCAAACAAGACACACGAGGCGCATTCATGGCGGAATGGTTGACACTATCGGGTATACGACCGGTTTTACTGGTGCTGGTTGCAGTATTAGCGTGGGTCGTTACGCGCTACGCCTTCAGAAACTTCCGGCTGGACCCGCGCCGCCGCGCATTTGTCACCAAGCTGGTTGGCTGCCTTATAGCGGTCTTTATTCTTATTGTCAGCAATAACCTTATTGTGTTTTTCGCCGCCTGGATGGCAATAAGCCTGCAGCTGCACAGCCTGCTCATGTTCTACCCTGAACGTGACCGCGCCGTACTGGCAGCTCACAAAAAATTCATTCTGGCACGTTGCTCAGAAACTTTTCTGGGCACGGCTTTTATTATTATGTACTTAACCACCGGCAGCCTGCAGCTGGATACCGCGTTACAGCAGTTCGGCACCGGCTCCACACTCCTCTCCCAGCACATTGCCGCACTATGCCTGGTTATGGCGGCACTCATTAAATGCGCTCAGCTACCCTTACACGGCTGGCTTATTCAGGTGGTTGAAGCACCAACCCCGGTTTCTGCTTTACTGCATGCCGGTATTATTAACCTGGGCGGCTTTTTGTTGCTGGCAACCGTACCGCTATGGAGCAACAGCGCGCTGGCTGTGTGGTTACTATGTCTGGTGTCGGCGGCGTCGTGCTGCTTTGCCGCGCTTATTATGGCCACCCGCATTAGCATAAAAGTGCGCTTAGCCTGGTCTACCAGCGCGCAAATGGGACTTATGCTGCTGGAAATTGGTCTGGGTTATTACGACTTAGCCCTACTGCACCTGGTGGCGCACTCGGTGTATAAAGCCCATGCGTTTTTGTCGGTAAGCGAAGTGGCAATAATAAAGCAGCCAAAGGCCCGTTCACTCTGGCGTATTGGCGTTGTCTTTATAGCGTTTCAGGGCATTATTGCCGCCGCTTGCTGGTGGTTCCTGGGCAATCCTAAATGGCTTCCGTCGGCGTTACTGGCTATGGCGCTCACCACCTTATGGATGAACCTGCATCAGAAACTGCTGCGAATTACTGTGTCGGCATTAACCGTGGTGGCTTACCTTATTCTGGGCATGCTAGCGCATCAGGTTATTGAGCCGCAACCACCGTTCAGCAGTGTCTGGCTGGAGCCTGTCGTAACCCTTATGTTTAACGCCTTCGCCTTTACTTACTGGTTGGTGCATCACACGCCGTCTCACCGGCTTAGCCAGCGCTGGTTCATTACCTTAAACGCCGGGTTGTATCTCGACGAATGGTTAACGCGGCTGGTGCTGTGGCTCTGGCCCAGCCATCCCATTCACTATTACCAGCGCCAGGGTCGCATTCAGCGGGAGAAACACTCATGAGCACAGCGAATCGTTTAGCGACTATTGCCGGACAGGTGAGTAAAGCCATTGCGCCACAATGGCCGTTGTCTCAGTGGATAGCCGTTAACCCCTTCTGGCATTACCGCCAGCAGCCGGTAGCCGGGGTTGCCGCGCATTGGCGTTACAGCGCCGGTACACGTTTGCTCATGAGCCCGGACTTTTACTGGCAACAATGGCAGCAAAATCGAATAGACGCAGCGCTGGTCACCAACAAAATGGTAAACGAGCTGGAGCAGCGCTCCCTGCTAAAAGCGCAGCTGCCGCAATGGCGTAACCTCAGTCAGTTGGTGGACAAATACACGCGGCGTCGCCGCAAAATGCGCTGGAACGATGAAGTGGTGCTGCAAATTAGCCAAACCTGTGGCTTATTTATGCAGTTTCCAACCCGCTTTCAGCAGACTGGCAAAGACAGTTCGTTGTATCAGCATTGGCTGACTATTTCGCGTGCCGATCGCGGTATCGAAACCTTAATGGACGAGGCCGAACTCACCGAGTTATTCGCGCAATTGCCGGACGACCCGCACACGCTTGTTCAGGTGTGCCATGACAACTTTTTAAGTGACGCGTCAGATTACGCTCTGCGCTGTTACAGCCAGGCGCTTATCAGTGACTTATGGGGTTGGGCTGCAGCATTTGCCTATCAGGATGCCCGTCAGGACAGCCAGTGGGTATTCGAGTTGCTGTGCATTCGGCTGGCCTGGGAATATATTTTGTGGCAGCTGGCCGAGCGCACCAATACTAAGGTTTATCAGCAGCTGCAGCAGGCTTTAAGCGCACAAATTGAAAATTGTGAAGGGCAGGTGGCTCATATTGAGCAGCACAACAGCTTATTGTGGCAATGGCAGGCGGCTTACGAACGCTCGCAGCTAAACAGGTTGCAGTTTAACCCCGACACGGCCGAAGAGAACAACACGCCACATTTACAAGCGGTGTTCTGTATCGATGTGCGCTCAGAGCGTTACCGTCGTGCGCTTGAGCAGGCCGGAAAAAGCCTGGGCAGCTACGTACAAAGCAAAGGCTTTGCCGGGTTCTTTGGTGTGCCGCTGGCTATTCAGCGTAAAGGTCGCGATGTTCCTCATGTACCGGGGTTATTGCAACCGGCGTTTTACATTAAAGCACCGGCGCGTAAGCAATCGGTTGGTTCCTTATTAAGCAATATGTTCAATGCGCCGGTATCCATGTTCAGCGGCGTTGAGGCGCTGGGCTTAAGTAAACTGAAGTCTTTACTCACCGGTGTGCCCGGACAACTGGCTACGGCTAATAATGCGTACATTGCCGACGGCAGTATTTGTGAGCACAACGGCGAAGCGTCAATGGAGTCGCTGGTAAATATATGTCAGCAGGCTCTGACGGGAATGCAGTTTACCCGCTTCGCCAAGCATATTGTGCTGGTCGGGCATGGCTCGCATCACAGTAACAACGCCCAGCGCGCCGGTCTTAACTGCGGCGCCTGCGGCGGCCAAACCGGTGCGTTAAGTGCCCGGGTGTTAGTACGGCTGCTTAACAACCAGGATATTCGTGAGAACTTGCGTGAGCGGGGCGTTGCTATTCCCGACGCTACTCAGTTCCATTCTGCTATGCACGAAACCGTCACCGATAAGGTTATTTGGCTGTCCAATACCGTGCCGGACAGTGTCAAACAAGTGTTCCGCGCAGCAACGGAACAGCTAACCCAGGCCAGCGGCGAGTCAGAAAAAGACCGTAAAGCACGCTCCGGCCACTGGGCTGAACTACGTCCGGAGTGGGGGCTGGCTGACAACAATGTCTTATTTTTCGGACAGTCTGAGCGGTTAACCTCTGCTGAAACTATCGGCAGTAACTTTCTGCATGACTACAACAGTAAAAACGACCCAAATGGCGAACTGCTGGCTCAGCTCATGAGCGCGCCGGGCCTCGTTGCTAACTGGATAAACTGGCAGTACTACTGCTCGGTAACCGAGCCCAAACAACTGGGTAGCGGTAATAAGCTGCTGCATAACCGGGTAGCCAACGACATCGGTGTTTTTGAAGGCAACGGGGGTGACTTGCGCCAGGGGCTGGCCTGGCAGTCAGTGCATAACGGTAGCGACTTTGTGCACCGGCCCATGCGCCTGCAGGTTATTGTCGAAGCCGACGAAGCCACCATTCAGCAAGCGCTGGCCAAGGCTGTCACTTTTAACGAACTCTTTGAACAACAGTGGATCAATCTGCATCGACTGAACGCGCGAGGTGAACTATGTCCAGTGACAACACCAGTAACAGCAAAATGACAGCGACAACCTGCCATACCCTGAAAGCCTTTTATGACTGCGTGCGCTCGCGGCCGTATAACCAGCCCTTCGCCCTGCGCTACAACGACGGCAGCATCGACCACGGGCTAAACTCCGAAGAAGCCGCCAAAGAAAGCCTCCGCGCCCACCACAACCCCTACCTCGAACAACCCGTTGTTGTTGAGTGGGGGTGACGCACCCGCCTTGCCGCCGGACATGCCCACCATGTGCCTGACATGCACGCCATGTCATGATACATTCAGCCCATACCGCTCGCGGGCTTCTTCGTCCCATAATTCCTTCATGGCCCGGTTTCAGCTTCCTGTTCACGCAACGCTCAACTACGGCCTTTAACCGCTGAGACCGGTCAGTGCGGGACTCATGGTTTTTGTCGCCGTAGGTGCTTTCCAGCAGCAAAAAGTCAGCACGCTCTAAAGGCGTAGGGTCGGGCAATAGCGGAGTATTTTTACAACCTAAGTCACCTGAAAACACCACTCGGTAGTGGGTACTCATATTCTCAATTTCAACATAGGCCGAGCCCAGAATATGTCCGGCCTGACGAAAGCGCAGCTTAAAGCGCTCAGAGGCTACATCCTCAGGCAGTTCAATCCATTTGTCGTAAGCCGTAGGCCGAAAGCCCGCAGTCAACTAAAAGTGAGTGGTCACTGTCTAAAAACAGCTCGTGGCAAGAGCCTGTAACTCCTTCAAACGCGCCGTGGTGTATTACGTCCATGTGTTGGTTCCGTCTTGTTTAAAGCAACAAGGTTACAAAAACTAGCGGAAAAGCGCTATGGGATAAATGGGTGATATTGCACACATGAATCTATAATTAGCCGATGTCTTACTTTCAATTAGACGAACTTCTATTTTCAATCAGACGAGCTTTGGAAGGATAATGAGTTACTTGGACAATTACTGGAAACTTTCATCTATCAGGAGCTTAGAAAACATGCTGGTTGGTATGATGAGGACCTGAAGTTCTATCATTTTAGAAACAAGGATAAAGTAGAAGTCGATATTCTAAACGTCAGTCTACATGCAGGAGGCCTGCGCTCTCGATTAACGTTGATGAATTACTTCGCGTTAAAACCTATGAATAGATATACTTCTAAACCTGTAAATGGTAAAACATTAAAACCTATAAAACATAAAGCGTTAAACTCGAAATTTAATACAGCTTTTGAGCCATATTAGGAACTCCCATGAACGATGTATCACAAAAACTGGCAAGCTCTCTTGAGCAGTTAAAGCAGCTTCAGGAGTCAGGCGTTGTCGCTATACAATCAAAGCATCTTAGTCGAACACATCGTGAACGATTGTTAAAGCACGGGTTTATTAAGGAAGTTATGCGAGGCTGGTACATACCAGCTATGCCCGATGAAAAACCTGGTGACAGCACCTCTTGGTATACATCGTTTTGGGACTTCTGTAGTGCCTACTTGTCAGAGCGGTTCGGCAACGCCTGGTGCTTATCACCAGAGCAGTCAATTAACTTTCATATTGGTGATAAAACGGTGCCTCAGCAGTTGCTCGTGCGGTCTCCCAAGGGAAATAACAAGCCAACTTCTTTCTTACATGACACGTCTATTTTTGATGTCAGACTGAATATGCCTAACGCTGAACAAATTGAGAGTTTGAACGGCTTAAATGTTTACAGTTTGCCTGCTGCGTTAGTGAATTGTTCGGCTAATCAGTTTTTGAATGCGCCCATTCAAATGCGAACCGCCTTATCAATGGTGACCGATGCCTCAGACGTGTTATCTGTTTTGTTGGCTGGAAGCCATAGTGTGATTGGCGGCCGACTCGTCGGGGCTTTTAGAAATATTGGTCGGGATGTCATTGCCGATAATATTTTAAAAGTTATGCAAGCTGCCGACTTAAAAGTGCAGGAAGAAGACCCTTTTGAAGAAAAAGTTCCGGTAAATTTCGGTCGCCGTGACCTGTCACCTTACGCTAATAGATTAAGGCTTCTGTGGGCACAAATGCGTGAAAGCATAATAAAGCAATTTCCTGAACAACCAAAGCAGCCCCCGGATATTGACATTTACATGGCAGAGGTAGAGGAAAAATACGTTACTGACGCTTACCATTCACTATCTATTGAGGGTTATCGGGTTACAAGAGAACTGATTGAACTTGTCCGCTCAGGAAACTGGCAAGCTGACGGTTCAGATGAAAGCAAAAAGCACTTGGATGCTATGGCTGCAAAAGGTTACTGGAATGCGTTTCAGGAAGTGAAAAAAGCTGTTAGAGAAGTATTACAAGGCAAGAATCCGGGTGAGTTGTTAGAGCAAGTGCATAGCGATTGGTATTTGGCTTTATTTAGTCCGAGTGTGGCGGCCGGTATTATTAAACAGGCGGACCTGGCCGGCTACCGGACAGGCCCTGTCTATATTCGTCAGTCGAAGTACACGCCACCAAGCCGGGAAGCAGTACGCGACATGATGCCAACGCTTTTTGAATTGCTATTAGAAGAAGATAACGCTGCCGTTCGGGCTGTTTTAGGTCATTTTATTTTTGTCTATATTCACCCTTATTTCGACGGTAACGGCAGAATGGGTCGCTTTATTATGAATTTAATGCTGGCTTCGGGGGGCTATCCCTGGACGGTGGTTCCCGTAGAACGGCGCACCGAATATATGCAGGCACTGGAAGCGGCTAGCGTTAAACAAGATATAAAGCCGTTTACCTCGTTCTTGGCGTCGCTGCTGTAGCCTGATGCTATTGCATCAGGTGCGGTATACCCGGTTCAACCACCGTTAAAATAATTCCGTGATGCTACCGTTGTGAGACACCTTCCCTGACGTGAACGTCAGGCTACACACGCCACGTCATGATACATCCACCCCATAACGCTCGCGGATCTTAGCCGCCAGCGCCTGTCGCGCATCGGCTTCGCCATGAATTAGTCGTATGCGCTTAACCGGTTCTTCTGTCGCGTCAATAAAATCCAGCAGCTCTTGCTGGTCGGCGTGGGCGGAGTAGCCACCTAAAGTATAAATACCGGCTTTAATCCAGACCCGCTCATGGTCAAGCTCAACATAACCGCCGTCCGGACCATATTGCTGAATATCCCGCCCCGGTGTACCCGCGGCCTGATACCCGACAAACAGCACGTCGGTACGCGGGTCGGGCAGCAACGCTTTTAAGTAATTAAGCATGCGCCCGCCGGTACACATGCCGCTGGCAGCAATAACAATACAAGGGTCACCACTGCTCTGTAAGAAATTCACAATACGTTCATGCTCGCTGTGCTCATCCACCGTCAGTAAGCGGTCAAAATTCAGCGGGTGACGGTCTTCACTTAAACGTTCGCGGGCTTCTTCGTCCCATAAATTTTTCATTGCCCGGTATTGTTTTGTGAATTGCGCAGCCAGCGGGGAGTCCAGAATAACCGTCATTTTATGCCACACCGCGTCAGCTACTCCGGTTTCAGCTTCCTGCTCACGCGCGGTGTGAATAATGTCTTCCAGTTCGTACAGCAGTTCCTGCGTGCGGCCAATACTAAAAGCCGGAATTAAAATAACACCTTTGTTTTCCACGCAACGCTCAACCACAGCCTTTAACCGCTGAGAGCGGTCGGCGCGGGACTCATGGTTTTTGTCGCCGTAGGTACTTTCCAGCAGCAAGAAGTCAGCGCGTTCTAACGGCGTCGGGTCGGGCAGTAGTGGTGTGTTTTTACAGCCCAGGTCACCTGAGAACACCACGCGGTAGTGGGTACTCACATTCTCAACCTCAACGTAGGCCGAACCCAGAATATGCCCTGCCTGCCGAAAGCGCAGCTTAAATCGTTCCGGGGCTACGTCGGCAGGTAGTTCCATCCATTTATCGTAAGCTGTTGGACGCAGCTGGCGCTGTAAGCGCGCAATAACCGCGTTTATAATCTCGCCGTTACGGGTTAAGCCAATTTTCAGGGCGTCTTCAATAACCAGTGGCAGCAACATCGCCGTAGCTTTAGTGCAGTATATGGGGCCGACAAAGCCCGCAATAAGCAACCAGGGCAAACGTCCTACGTGGTCTATGTGGCAGTGAGTCACCACCACCGCCTGCACTTTGCTAATATCGAAGTCAATTTTTTGGGTGTCAGAATTCGCGCCGGAACCGGACGTTTCTGCGCCCTGAAACAGTCCGCAGTCAACTAAAAGTGAGTGGTCACTGTCTAAAAATAGTTCGTGGCAAGAGCCTGTAACCCCTTCAAACGCGCCGTGGTGTATTACGTCCATGTGTTGGTTTCCTGTGTGTCGCTTTGTGCTTCTGACTTGATGCCCTTAGCCTGACATTCATGTCAGGTGAGATAGTGTTCCTGACATGAATGTCAGGCTACAAATCGAGATTACACAAACCTTATAAAAACCGCCATAGGACAAAAGGGTGAAAAGTGTAAAGGAACCAACCGCTCAAAATATCGTCGAAAAGGGTGTGAAAAGCCTTTGTAGGGCAAGGGCTGCATGCGGTATCATACGCGCTTGATCTAAATTTAGTAACGCGCAAAATACAAAAAAATAACAGCACCATCGGTCTATGGGAGCCGCACCCCATGGGCGGTAGCGTGCCCAACCGTTGTAACCAGGGTTAAAACGAATGAAAATTGCAGTAGCAGGTACAGGATACGTAGGTTTATCAAATGCGGTTCTCTTTGCACAACATAATCAGGTTACCGCAGTCGACATAGACCAAGAAAAAGTCAAGAAAATAAATAAAAAACAATCACCTATAGTCGATAAAGAAATTCAGTTTTTTTTACAGGAGAAGCCCCTGAACCTCAGCGCCACCACCGACGCGCACGCAGCATACAAAAACGCCGACTTTGTGGTTATTGCCACCCCCACCGACTACGACCCGCAAACCAATTACTTCAACACCAAAACCGTTGAAAGCGTTATAAGCCAGGTAATAGAAGCCAACCCAAATGCGGTTATGGTTATTAAATCAACCATTCCTGTGGGGTATACGCAGTCGCTAAAAGAAAAGTTCGGCACCAATAACATTCTGTTTTCGCCAGAGTTCCTGCGCGAAGGCAAAGCCTTGTACGACAACCTGCATCCGTCGCGTATTATTGTCGGCGAACGCTCAGAACGCGCTGAAACTTTTGCAAACCTACTAAAGCAGGGTGCCGAAAAGCAAAATATAGACACCCTGTTTACCGACAGCACCGAAGCCGAAGCCATTAAACTGTTTGCCAATACCTATTTAGCCATGCGTGTTGCCTACTTTAACGAGCTGGACACCTACGCAGAAGTGCACGGTTTAGACACCAAACAAATTATTGAAGGCGTGTGCTTAGACCCGCGCATAGGCTCGCATTACAATAATCCCAGCTTTGGTTACGGCGGCTATTGCCTGCCCAAAGACACCAAGCAGCTTCTTGCCAATTACGACGACGTACCACAAACCATGATTAAATCCATTGTGGACGCCAACCGTACCCGTAAAGACTTTATTGCCGACCAAATTATTGCAAGACAACCCCAAGTGGTTGGCGTGTACCGCCTGGTTATGAAGTCGGGCTCAGACAACTTTCGGGCGTCGGCCATTCAGGGCATTATGAAGCGCATTAAAGCCAAAGGCATAGAAGTGGTAGTGTACGAACCAGAGTTAAAAGACGAGCGCTTCTATAACTCGCGGGTTATTAATAACCTGACGGAATTTAAAGCCGTGTCGGAAATTATACTCAGTAACCGGCTGGCCGATGACTTAAAAGACGTGCAAGCGAAGGTGTATACGCGCGACCTTTTTAATAACGATTAGCCATAACAACGACTAACTTTTAGTAAAGAACCCAATAAGACAAAGCCATGACACAAGAAAACCAGCAAAACCCAAATAATCAGCCACCTGCGCCATACGGGTCAGGGCAATACCCACCCAACTATTACAATGCCCCTTACCCGCAAGACGACGAAATAGACCTTCGCGAGCTGTTCGGCATTATTTGGGACGGCAAATGGATTATTATTGCCATTACCTTTGTGTTTGCGGGGGCATCGGTTATTTATTCATTAAGCTTGCCTAATATTTATAAAGCAGAAGCTACCTTAGCACCTACCGAAGAAGCTCAAGGCCAAGGGTTTGGTGAAGAAATGGGAGGCTTAGCAAGCTTAGCGGGGCTGAGTGTTGGAAACAAACAGGTTGATAAAGTGACCATGGCAATGGAAATACTGCAGTCGCGTCAATTTATTAAAAACTTTGTACAAAAGCACAATATTTTGCCTGAAGTAATGGCGGTTAAAGAGTGGCATAGAGCAAGTGGTGAGTTGGTTTTTAACCAAGAAGTTTACAACCCTAAGACTAGTGAGTGGGTACGGGATGTAGAACCCCCGAAACAACCTGAGCCTAGTAGCTGGGAATACGTGAATGTTTTTCAAAATGAGATTCTTTTAGTTGAAAAAGACTCCGAAACTCCGGGTCTTATCAATATTTCAGTTAACCATCAGTCTCCTGTTATTGCTCACCTGTGGGTTGAGTGGCTAATTGAAGACATTAACAACCATATGCGTCAGCGTGATATTAAAGAAGCGCAAAGCAGTATGGAGTACCTGCAGAAAGAGTTGGGTGAAACCAACTTAAGCAGCATGCAGCAGGTATTTTACCAACTTATTGAAAAGCAAATACAAACCATAATGTTGGCAAATGTTAGGCCTGAATATATTTTTCAAGTGCTAGACCCTGCGGTAGTACCAGAGCAAAGAGACGCTCCCTCTCGAGCCTTAATTTGTATTATTGGTACCTTTTTAGGCGGCTTTTTATCGTTATTTGTTGTTTTTATTCGTCACTTAGTCAGAACCAGTAAAAGTAAGCAACCCGACGCTTAATGTAGCCTGACGCTATTGCGTCAGGTGCTATCTTCCTCTACGTGCTACAAGGCAATAAGCAATAACCATGTTCAAACGCTTAAAAACACTATTTAAATTACTAACCTCTGAACAACGGAAACGCTTAATTCGGCTCCAGTTTCTGGTGGTGCTTATGGCTTTTGCTGAAGTTGCTGGTGTTGCCGCAATAGGCCCTTTTATGGCCTTGGTGGGTGACATCAGTTTGTTGCAAGGCGACGGGAAATTAGCGCAACTCTACGCACTAAGTGGTTTTGAAAGTCCAAGAGATTTTCTTTTCTGGTTAGGCATTGCCGTACTTTTAGCACTGTCCGGCGCGGCAGCGGTTTCAATGTTCACAACTTGGCGGCTGTCCTTATATGCTGCTCAGGTAGGAGCTGAAATTTCAACTCGTTTATATAAGCACTATATGCAGCAGTCATGGCTCTTTCATGCCAGCGGTAGTAGTAGTGAATTAACTAACAGAATTTCACAAGAATCGAATCGAATAACAAACCTTGTTATTCAACCTTTAATGCAAATGAATGCTAAAGGAGTCTTGGCAATAGTAATGACAGCAGCCATTTTCGTTTTCAATCCCTTAGTTGCGTTGATAGGACTGCTAGTTTTTGGGTTAGCTTATGTGGTGTTGTATAAAACAGTCCGAAAACGTTTAAGCAGCAACGGTGATCATATTTCTAAAGCGAATCAACAAAGATTTAAATTAATGAATGAAGGTTTTGGTGGTATTAAAGACACCTTATTGTTAGGCCGACAAGCAGAGTTTAATCAACTATTCGATAAATCAAGTAAAACGTTAGGGCGCGCTCAAGGGGTAACAAGGGCTCTCGCTCAGGCTCCTCGGTATGCTATGGAGCTTGTAGCTTTTGGCGCAGTAATATTCTTGGTGCTGTATTTATTATCAGCCTACGATGGAAACCTTGGGAATATCTTGCCTGTTTTATCGGTGTACGCTTTGGCGGGTTTTAAGTTACTCCCTGCTTTCCAACAAATGTACACCTGCCTGGCGCAAGTAAAAGGTAATATTTCGTCTTTCGATAGTATTGAAAAAGATTTAGTCGAAAGCCAAGGTTTTGAAGATATTAAGCCTTCATGTAAGGCTGGTAAACTCTCACCTAAAAAATTAATTAAATTAGATAATGTCAGTTTTAATTACCCGGATAAAGAAGAAAAAGCACTAAGCGAACTTACGGTGGAAATACCGGTAAATCAAGTAATTGGTCTGGTTGGTGCTTCAGGCTCTGGTAAATCAACAGCTATAGATATTTTATTGGGGCTAATTGAACCTCAAAATGGTTGTTTAGTTGTTGATGGAGAAAAAATAGATGGGCAGAAAAAAAGAGCCTGGCAGAACAACGTGGGCTTTGTGCCTCAGGCTATATTTTTAGCTGACTCAAGTATTAGAGAAAACATCGCTTTTGGAATACCTCCAGAAGAGATTGATGAAAGCCGAGTGACTAGAGCCGCTCAAATGGCTCATTTGGATGAACTGCTTGAGCGTCTACCAGAAGGTTTAAATACAAGAGTTGGTGAACGCGGTATACAGCTTTCCGGTGGTCAAAGACAAAGAATAGGTATTGCTCGTGCGCTATATGACGATGCAGAAGTTTTGGTTTTAGATGAAGCTACTAGTGCACTTGACGGCATAACTGAAAAACTTGTGATGGATGCAATTCATGACTTTTCCGGTAAAAAAACAATAATTATGATTGCTCACCGTTTAGCTACGGTTAAGAAATGCGACTGTATTTATTTACTAGATAAAGGGAAAGTTATAGATAAAGGTAAGTACGAGGATTTGGTTTCCAGAAGTGACATGTTTCAGGAAATGGCTCGGCATGCTTGAATATGCAAATAATAGTGCTTTGAACTTTTCAGTGTATTGAAGGTTGACTAATTAGAATATTCGATATAAGGCTGCAAGTATGCAAGATATTTTAGGTTTGGTTGGGCGAGAAACTCCACTATTTATTAAAGATATTAGTGTTAGTGAAAAAACGACAAGAGCGATAATTGAATCTTCGTCTTTTTTGGTTATTGGTGCGGCTGGTTCAATTGGTCAAGCAGTTACCAAGGAAATATTTAAAAGAAACCCCCAAAAACTTCATGCAGTTGATATTAGTGAGAATAATTTGGTTGAGCTTGTCAGAGACTTGAGAAGTTCTATTGGTTATATAGAGGGTGACTTTCAAACATTCGCCTTAGATATTGGCTCTCTGGAATATACTGCGTTTATAAAAAAAGATGGGCAGTATGATTACGTACTGAACCTTTCCGCGCTAAAGCATGTGAGAAGTGAAAAAGATCCTTATACGCTTATGAGGATGATAGAAACTAATATTTTTAATACCGTTAAGACGCTAGAGCAGTCGAAAGAGGCTGGGGCGCGAAAGTACTTTTGTGTCTCTACTGACAAAGCCGCAAATCCTGTCAATATGATGGGAGCTTCAAAACGTATTATGGAAATGTTTCTTATGCGGGGCAGTGAGTTAATCGAAATATCGACTGCTCGCTTTGCTAACGTAGCTTTTTCAGACGGCTCTCTTTTGCATGGGTTTAACCAAAGAATTCAGAAAAAACAACCTATAGTTGCCCCGAACGACATTAAACGTTACTTCGTTACTCCGCAAGAATCTGGCGAGTTGTGCTTAATGTCGTGCTTGTTTGGTGAAAATAGAGATATATTTTTCCCTAAATTAAGCGAAGCGCTTCATTTAATTACATTTTCTGAAATTGCAGAGAAGTATTTGAGAAGTATCGGTTATGAACCTTATCCTTGTAGTTCTGAAGACGAAGCCAGAGAGTTTATTAAGACCTTACCGGAACAGGGGAAATGGCCTTGTTTGTTTACTTCCAGCGACACAACCGGAGAAAAGGACTTTGAAGAGTTCTTCACAGAAAATGAAGTGCTGGATATGGATCGGTTTAGCAACATTGGGGTGATTAAAAATGACGCTATTTATGATGAAAAGCTGTTAGAGCATTTCAGTAAAGAAATTAATGAACTACGAACCTCTCACTCCTGGACGAAAGAAGACATAGTAAAGCTATTTCACGAAATGATACCTGCATTCGGTCATAAAGAGATGGGTAAATATCTCGACAGTAAAATGTAATTTGAGAAAAGTATGTCACATCATTTAAGCGAGTTTATTCGTTCTCTTTATAAAACGAAGGATTTCATTCCGCTTCATGCTCCAACATTTGGCGACCAGGAAAAATCCAATGTGCTAGACACCATTGAAACAACCTTTGTGTCGAGCGTTGGTAAGTACGTTGACGAATTTGAAAGAGAAATTGAGCGTTTTACTGAAAGCCCAAAAGCAGTAGCTACAGTTAATGGAACCGCTGCACTGCATACTGCACTTTATATGGCAGGTGTAAAACAGGGCGATTTGGTAATTACTCAAGCATTAACTTTTGTTGCAACCTGTAATGCTATTCACCATATGGGTGCTGCCCCTGTATTTGTAGATGCATCACGTGAGACCTTAGGGCTTTGCCCCATCGCGCTAGAGTCTTTCCTTGAGCATAACGCCAAACTAGATGGTGAACGGTGTATCCATAAAGAATCCAGGCAGGTAATAAAAGCGGCTGTTCCAATGCATACATTTGGTCACTCAGTGCATTTGGATGAAATACAACGTATTTGTCAGAAGTGGCATATTACGCTAGTGGAAGACGCTGCAGAGAGCTTAGGTTCTTATTATAAGGGTAAACACACAGGCACAATTGGTGAGTTTGCCGCTTTAAGTTTCAACGGTAATAAAATTATTACAACTGGCGGTGGCGGTATGGTGCTTTGCGCTAATGATGTTGACGGCCGGCACACGAAACATATTACGACTACTGCTAAAGTACCTCACCCTTATGAGTTTTATCATGATGAACCCGGTTTTAACTATCGGATGCCGAACTTAAACGCAGCACTTGGTTGTGCTCAGATGCAAAGGTTGCCTGTATTCTTAGAACAGAAACGTGAACTGGCTAATCAGTATAGAGAGTTCTTTAAAGGTTCGAACTACGAGTTTGTCGATGAACCAAGCCATAGTCACTCCAACTTTTGGCTCAACGCAATACTTTGTGAAGATAAAAGTGCACGCAATGCTTTGCTCGAAGAGCAAAACAGTGCAGGCATAATGTGCCGACCCATATGGCAGCTTATGCATAAGTTACCTATGTTTGCACAGTGTTTAAGAGGCGACTTGGAAGTATCCGAAGATATAGAAGCGCGTCTTGTAAATGTTCCTAGTTCACCAATTTTTAGATAACGGAATTACTATGAAAAAAGTCGCAGTATTCACAGGAACTCGAGCTGAATATGGACTTTTGTATTGGTTGCTGAAAGACATTCAAGGTGCAGATGATTTAGAACTGAAGTTGCTGGTTTCTGGTTCCCATTTATCTCCAGAGTTTGGTCATACCGCAGATCAGATAGAAGCTGATGGTTTTGAAATTTCTGAAAAAATTGAAATGTTACTTTCATCAGATTCGGCGGTAGGCACTGTAAAAAGCCTAGGACTAGGTATTATTGGGTATGCTGACGCCCTTGAGCGGCAACAGCCGGATATTTTGGTTGTTTTGGGCGACCGCTATGAAGCACTGGGAGTGACGCAAGCCGCTATGCTAATGCGTGTGCCGGTGCTGCACATTCACGGAGGCGAGATAACCGAAGGCGCTTATGATGATGCTATTCGGCATGCGATAAGTAAATTAAGTTTGTTACACGCAACCTCCACTGAAAGCTATCGCAAACGAGTCATACAATTAGGTGAAGCCCCTGAAAGGGTTATCAATGTAGGAGCTATAGGACTCGATCATCTTAAGCGCTCTGAGTTCATGTCTCGTCAGGAACTATCCGAATCTTTAAAGTTTTCTTTAGATGGCGACTTTGCAATTGTGACTTATCATCCAGTAACACTCGCAAATGAACCTGCAGAAAAGGCTTTCGAAAATATTACGAGGGTTCTGGACACCTATCCTTGGCTTAAAGTAATTATAACTTATCCAAACGCTGATGAGGGTGGGCGAAAGATTATCCCTTTGATAGAAGCTTATGCTGCAAAGCATAAAGAGAGGGTTATTGTCGTTCCTTCGTTAGGTCAACGCCGTTATTTGAGCGCAGTTAAGCATGCAACAGTTGTTATCGGTAACTCATCCAGCGGTATCATCGAGGTTCCTTCTTTCAAAGTGCCTACTATAAATATAGGGACGCGCCAGTTTGGACGACTTGCTGCCGAAAGTGTAGTTAACTGTTCTCCAAGTGAAGTGGGTATCAGGAAAGCGTTAGAGCAAACAATTGATATGTTTAAGTCTAATGCATTAAGCTCGGTGGTTAATCCTTACGGTAAAGGTAATGCTAGTGAAAAAATCCTTAATCTAATTCGTAAAGCCGACTTAACAACCATAAAGACATTTCACGATTTAGATTCAGAACAAGGTTAAGAATAATGACATTGATAATCGCTGAAGCAGGAGTTAACCATAATGGTGATGCAAAGCTGGCTCGTGATTTAGTAAGTTCAGCTCATAAAGCTGGAGCAGATATTGTAAAATTTCAAACATTTAAAGCGAAGAACATTGTCACAGAGAAGGCAACTCAGGCTAATTACCAGAAAAAGAATCTTGGTAAAGAAGAAAGCCAGTTAGCAATGCTACAACGTTTGGAATTGAGTCACGAACTCCATTATGAATTGGTAGCATATTGTAATGAACTAGGTATTGAGTTTCTTTCAACGGCATTCGACGATGAAAGCCTGGACTTTTTAGTCAATGATTTAGGTTTGAAACGTTTAAAATTACCGTCTGGCGAAATTACTAATGCCCCCTTAGTGTTAAAGCATGCTCAAACTGGGTGTGATTTAATTGTTTCGACAGGCATGGCAACAATGGCCGAGATCGAATCGGTTTTAGGTGTTATTGCTTATGGTTATTTAAATCCGACTGCTAATCAAGCTACTCGAGCAGATTTTGAAACGGCATATGCATCAGAAAGTGGGCAGCAAATTCTGCGTGAAAAAGTGACGGTTTTGCATTGCACGACAGAATATCCTGCGCCTATGGAAGAGATTAACTTGAACGCTATGGACACTATAGCTAGTACGTTCAAATTAAAAGTTGGCTATTCCGATCATAGCCGTGGTATTACGATACCTATAGCCGCTGTTGCTAAGGGCGCGAGTGTTATAGAAAAACACTTCACCTTAGACCAAAACTTGGAAGGGCCTGATCACAAAGCGTCATTAGAGCCTGACGACCTTGCTGAAATGGTTACAGCTATTCGTGATGTGGAAAAAGCAATGGGCGACGGTGTTAAACGCCCGACGGTATCAGAAGTAAACAATAAAAATATTGCCCGTAAAAGTTTGGTAGCAGCGCGGTCAATAGAAAAAGGTCAGGTAATTAAGGCCGAAGATATTGCTATAAAACGACCGGGTGGTGGTCGTTCACCTTATGATTATTGGCAAATAGTAGGTGAGCAAAGTCGGCACAACTACGAAGCAGGAGACTTGCTACTTGACTAAGTCTTTTTTGATTCTCGGTGGCGGAGGTCATGCGAGGGTTTTAATTGAAACCTTATGTAGTCAGGGGGGGATGATAGAGGCTATCGTTGCACCCGAACTAAGGCAAGTTCCTGAATTTCAAGGAGTCAAACACCTACACCATGACGATGATGTAGAAGCTTATGAGCCCGATAGTATAAAGTTAGTGAACGCTGTAGGGTCGCTGCCAAATGATGCAAAACTGCGTGAGCAATTATTTAAGCGTTTTAAGAGTGCAGGTTATTCATTTGCTACCGTCGTTTCGAGTACGGCGACATTATCGAAGTATGTACAGCTTTCGGAAGGTTGCCAAGTGCTCCCTCGAGCAACTTTAAACGCTTGCGAGGTGGGAGCTAATACCATTGTAAATACTGGAGCTATTATAGAGCACGATGTGGTTATAGGCTCAAATTGCCATATTGCTCCAGGCGCAATAATTTGTGGAAATGTGTCCATTGGTGACAATGTGCATGTAGGCGCTGGTGCCGTTGTAATTCAAGGCGTTTCAATTGCTGAAGGAGCAATTGTTGGAGCTGGTTCAGTAGTTAAACAAAATTTATCTGCTACATCTGTACATTATCCTGCAAAGTCGTTTATTAAAGAGGGAAGCTAATAGAATGAGTTATGATTGGCGCAATGTCGTTGTCGCACCATCGGTTTCTGTTAAAGAAGCGCTACAAAGACTCGATAAGGAAGGATTGCGCATAGTTTTGGTGTGTGATGACTCAATGAAGCTGCTGGGTATCGTAACAGATGGCGATATTCGCCGCGCTTTATTGAAAGGTGTCGGTCTGGAAAATGAAGTTGAGACGATAATGAATACATCACCGACAACCGTTGCAAACAGCCTATCGCGAAAAGACGCTATTGCGCTGATGCAAAGTAAAAGCATTCTAGCGGTACCTGTGCTCGATGAAGAGAAGCTGGTTGGCTTACAAACTCTGCAGCAAGCAAAAAGCACGCAAGAGTATGAGAACCCAGTGTTTATCATGGCAGGTGGGTTTGGTACTCGCTTACGGCCCCTTACTGATGACACACCCAAGCCAATGTTGAAAGTGGGTGAGCGACCCATTCTGGAAACCTTGCTACTTAACTTCATTAAATCTGGATTCTCCAACTTTTATATTTCAACTCATTATTTGCCCGACGTGATAAAAAACTATTTTGGCGACGGCAGTCAATGGAATATTAATATTACCTACGTACACGAAGAGAGTCCGCTAGGTACCGGCGGAGCACTTGGCTTGCTTCCTGATAGTACGCCCGAATTACCCTTAATTATGGTTAACGGCGATGTGCTAACCACAGTAGATTTTGAACGCGTCTTAGATTTTCATACGACGAATAATGCACTAGCAACTATGTGCGTCCGGGAATACGACTACCAGGTGCCTTATGGAGTTATAGTTGGTGATGGCGAACGTATCGTCAGTATGGAAGAAAAGCCGGTTCAACGCTTCTTTGTCAACGCGGGCATTTATGTCATTGAGCCGAAAGTGTTTCGTCGCGTTGAAAAGAACCTGCGTATTGATATGCCAACGCTGTTGCAAAGCTATATCGATAAAAATGAAGACGTACTGATGTTTCCTATACATGAGTATTGGTTAGATATTGGTCGCATGGATGAGTTTAATCGTGCACAAGAAGATATTTATACGTTAGGGTTAGGTTGATGAACAAAGTTGCTGTTGTGGGATTAGGGAATATATCCGATCGGCATCGACGAAATTTAAAGCAGCTATTTCCCAAAGCGTGCTTGTATTGCATGTCTGCTAGCGGCCGTATTCCGAGGGAAGTGATAAGTAATGCAGACCAATTGGTTAGCTCAATTGAAGCTTTGATAGAAGAACAAGTTGAGCTAGTTATTGTTGCTTCTCCTGCGCCCTTTCATGCAGCCCATGCGATACCTCTTATTGAAGCTGGCATACCAGTGCTTATCGAAAAGCCAGTCACAGCAACATTAGAAGATGCTAAGGCTTTACAAGCTGCCATAACTCGTTATCAAACTCCTGTGGCTGTTGGTTACTGTTTGCGTTATCTATCTTCCGTGCTAGAAATGAAAGCAATTCTTGCATCAGGCAAGCTAGGGCAATTATACCACTCTAGTGTTGAAATTGGTCAGTATCTACCTGATTGGCGGCCAAACAAAGATTACCGTGAAAGCGTGTCTGCGCGAGCAGAATTGGGCGGTGGCGCTTTGTTAGAATTGAGCCACGAACTGGATTACACGCGGTGGCTTCTTGGAGATGTTACCCTAGAGCATGCGATTTTGCGAAAAACGCAAGAATTAGGCTTAGATGTCGAAGACAGTGTCGATTTGATGTTAAGCACACGTGAAAAAGCAGTAGTGCATGTTCATCTGGATTTCTTGCAGCGTACGGCCTATCGCCAGTGCCGTTTTGTTGGTAGCTACGGAGCTTTGGAGTGGGATTTAATGAACAATGAAATCCGCTTTATCTCTGCTCAAGAAAACCAAGTGCTATATAGCGCACCTCAATGGGATAAAAATCAAATGTATACTGCCATGATTATGGATTTCGTTGCGTGTATCCATAACCAACCTAATCAGTGTATGCCTGTGGTGGAAGCAGTAAAAAACATCGAGTTAATAGAACAGATAAAGAAGGGCTCTCCTATTAAATCGGTCCCTGTCGATTTGAAAGGCTAAACACTCTATGAAAAACTTTGCATTTATATTTGCTCGCGGCGGCTCAAAAGGACTGCCGGGAAAAAACATTAAACCATTAGCGGGCAAACCCCTGTTACAGTACTCCATCGATACAGCATTTGCTTCTCCGTCTATAGACCAAGTATTTGTCTCAACTGATGATATCGAGATAGCTGCGGTGGCTCGCGCTGGCGGCGCCATTGTAATTGACCGTCCAGCTAAACTAGCGAGTGATATTAGCCCTGAATGGCTATCATGGCGTCACGGAGTTGAGTGGGCTCAAACGCATTACGGCGAATTTGATGGTTTTGTTAGTTTACCTGCAACAAGTCCGTTAAGAAGCATTGACGACGTTGAACGCGCGATTGCAAGGCGTAAAAGCGTGGGAGCAGATATCTGTATTTCTATTACGCCAGCCAGCCGCAGCCCATATTTCAATATGGTTAAGCAGATAGGCGAAGGCTTGGTTGAATTAGTTAATAAGCCGCGTGGGGAGATCGTCCGCCGGCAAGACGCACCGACTATTTTTGATATCACAACCGTTGTTTATGTTACTACACCCAATTTTCTTTTAAGTCATTACGGCATTTTTTCAGGCAAAGTGACCAGTGTCGAAGTACCAAAAGAGCGGGCGATCGATATTGACGATATTTATGACTTCAAATTAGCAGAAACCATCATTCAGGAACATCAATAATGGAAAAGCTCCTAGACAATAAAACTATTCTCGTCGCTGGCGCTGGCGGCCTTCTAGGTACACGGCTTGTTCCTGCTTTGCTAAAGCAAGGTGCAAAAGTAATTGCGGTAGATATTAATTTAAAAGCGATGCTTGAGCGTATGGTGGCACTCGGTGTTGACGTGAATAATAGGAAGCTAAGCTGTAGTGAGCTGGATATAACCTTAGAAGAGAGTGTAAAAACGTTTTTTGAACAACATGATATTTTGATTGATGGAGCCGTAAACTCGGCTTATCCACGTAATAAGACTTACGGTAAGCACTTTTTCGATGTTAGCTTAGAGAGTTTTAACGAAAATCTATCGCTGCATCTTGGCAGTGCCTTTTCGTTTACTAAACAGTGCGCAGCTTACTTTAAGCAAAATCAGCGCCCCTTCTCTTTAGTTAATATTTCTTCTATTTATGGTGTGATTGCTCCAAAATTTGAGATTTACAACAACACACTGATGACTATGCCCGTGGAATATGCAGCGATTAAATCTGCGATTCAACATCTAAGTAAATACGCGGTGGCTTATGTTGGGGATAGTCGTTTCCGTATTAATTGTGTCAGCCCTGGTGGTATTTTTGACCATCAACCAGAAGCGTTCTTGAAAGCTTATAAAGAAAAAACTCATGGAGCCGGAATGCTGGAAGTTGAGGAAGTGATCGGCTCAGTGTTGTTTTTACTGTCCGAGCAGTCAAAATATGTGACTGGACAGAATATTGTTATAGACGATGGATTCTCATTATGAGTATTAATAAACCTCTAGCATTAGTACATATAGAGCTATTCAAGAGAGAATTTCTTCCTAAACTATATTTGGCATTAAAACTTGCAAAAAAATATGACTTTCAAATCCTAATTGGGAAAGTTGAAAATTACGCACAGAAGAAAAAAGGAACCGGTGTTTATCTGAATAAAGATCACGGACTTTGGAGTCGTGAGCGGCTATTAAAAATACAAGAAAATGGATACTTGGTTACGGCTTTTGACGAAGAAGGCATGATATATAAATCTGATGAGTTATACAATCAGACTCGAGGGGATAAAGAGCTTCTCGAACGCTTGGATGCGGTTTTTTTATGGGGCAATAAACAACTAGAAACAATACGGAAAAATAACCCTGCGCGTAATAATAAGTATCTAACGGGTTCACCGAAATTTGATCTTTATAGAAAACTCAAGGATCGCACTAACGAAACCAGCAATGAGTCAGAATTAGTAAAAGTTCTAATCAATACGAGGTTTACATATGTGAATCCTCTGAGTGATTCTTTAGAAAAAGAGATAGATAACCTAAGAAGGCTAAATTTTATAACGACTCCTAGAGAAGAAGTTGAATTTCAGGAGTTTGTTGAGTCAGACAAAAAAATATTTTTAGAGTTTGTTAAATTAATTAAATCATTAGCAAATAATGACCGATTCCGTATAACTATACGTCCGCATCCCGCAGAGAAGATAGACGTTTATAGGGAGCTTGCCGGAGACTTTAAAAATGTAACGGTAGATTATAGTACGGAGCTGGCTCAACAAATATGTGAAAATGATTGTGTTATTCATGATGGTTGCACAACTGCAATCGAGGCAAGAGCTCTGGGTAAGCATGTTTTTGGTCTTAGACCAGATGGACTGAAAAGTCCTTATCTCAGTTTTGCTAATCAATTCTCCACAAACTTTCAAGAGTGCAAACCACTAATAGAACATTTGCATAATCGAAATAATTGGCAGTTTGAGGACGTAACTGATATTGCAAGAAAATATATTGCGAATTGGTCTGATAGCACCGCTACTGATTCGATCGCCAAAGTTATGAACTCTTTTAATACTGCACCGAATCCCCTTTTAAAGCACATAGCTTTCAAAGAGAGAGTAAAGTATTCGTTTAAAAGAATGTTATTCCATTTAATTCATAAAACCTTTTGGATTCATGGAAAACTACCTAGTAAAATTAAAAACAGGTTAGATTCATTTTATAAAAGTGAGAATAAGTCTTTAGCAACGTTCCCGCCTATTTATATGACAGATGTTAAGAGAAACATTCAAAATCTATGCAGTCTGGATAATAGTCTAGGAAGCGAAAGTGATTATGTCATAAAGAAAGTTTCTGCCCATTCATTTTTGATTTACAAATAGAGGCTTTGATAAAATAACCACTTTAAAATTAGAATAAAAATCTGTTAGAAAATGACTTTGATGTGCGAAGAGTCGTTTCTCATATAAAAATAATCTCTTCAGACAGTCTGTAGGTTTTAAATATACTTTTTAATTCTCGCGTTCAATATGAATTCCATTCAGTTGGTGGCTAAAGTCTATTCGTATTATTGTCTAGTTACCGCGGCAGATCAGTCTTAAAAAGAGTCTTTAAAAATAACTTTGGAATTAACGAGTCAACAAAAATGATTAATCAGTATAACTCCAGCCAAGCAGGACTGGAACTCACATCTGATTTAGCGGGTGAGTTTCCATTGTACTTGTACTGGCCAGAAGACCAGTCGACTCTACTATATACCGATTCCATCACTGAGTTACTAAATGATGCGCGTGTACCGAAACCTTTAAAGGTAAGTAATGAAGGTATTTGCTTTTTATTACAGAGTGGGGTAGTTCCTCCACCTAAGACTGCTTATCGAGATATATACGTTCTTGGTATTGGTGATATGGCAAAAGTATCCAGTGTAGGCGGTAAAATAGAAATTAAATTCAGTCACGAATTTCCATTTTTGAATGCAAATCGTTTAACTGAAGATGAGATGCAACCTGATGAAGGTCTAATCTTAAAAATGCTTGCTGATGCGACCATAAATCGAATTGATAAATCTAAACCCATTTTTTTATTCCACAGTGCAGGTAAAGATAGCAACAGTGTAGCCTTAGCCCTGGCCGAAGCTGGATGGCAAGATAAAGTAACTTTAATAACTCATAAGTCTAAAGGTAATGCAGATGAAAGTGAGGTCAGTGCTAAAATCGCAAAAAAATTAGGCTTTAGACATCAGATTTTGCACGAAATTGACTATTTGCAAGGCGAGCATAAACAAGCAATTAAAGATTACTTTATAAATGCGCCTTTTCCTTGTACGGATAACGTTACATTGGCGTACCCATTGTACGCGTATCAGTTACCAGAATTGAAAGGTGCGAATATTATTGATGGTGGTGGTAATGATAGCTATATGTGTACACCTCCGACTAAAAGAGAAAAGATTGCTATTCCTTTCGCAAAGCTTACGACTCCCTTCCGCGTATTGAGAAGTTATGTAAACTCGGAATCCGTAGTATCTCCTTTACTGAGGACCCCTGCCGAATGGTGTGGGACCGGTGGAATGAGCTATGCGGATACGAAAAGACTCGTAAAGGGCGCTATTAATGTTCAACGGTATTGGGAAACGATAAGCAAAGAACGAAAGGAAATGGAGTTATTCGACTTCAAGACCAGTATTTTGACTCCTATAGTTGCATCTGAACTACATATTCGAAAAGCCCGAAATTTTTCAAGTTCTATTTCTGGAAATTTGATATTGCCATTTATGAATCAAAGTGTTGCAGAATACTTTCAAAACCTTCCTGAGGAATATCTTTTTGATAGAGTAACGCTGAATAATAAATTGACTTTGCGAAATGTTTTAAAAAAACGTATAGGTCTTGATAGCGACGCTATTGGAAAGATGGGGTGGACATATAATTCTCCGAAGATCGTCAAAAAGAATTTAGATTTTATGTTATGTGAAATAGATAAGTGTTCACTATGGAGTGAAACAAAAGGCATTGTAGTAGATAGATTAAAGAATAATATTGGAAAGGATAACTGGAGTTCAATTATGGCTAGTAAAATGATTTATAGACTTTTCCTTTTGTCAGGCTGGTATAACTCTAACCGATTTCTAAAGTGATTATGTCAATTTCTTTTGCTCGCTTTTATTATTTTCTTTCATTATTGCTGGTTGCTTTTTATTGGCGTGATTAATTGTTATAAATGTTAATTTATTATGTAATTCTAATTATGTTAGCTTGTGGAAGTCTGCTTGAGGCTTCCACAAAAGATCGATATTTAAAATTTTACTTGCCGCTGTGTGCAGTTTTTTTTATGTCGCTGTTGGCTGGCTTAAGAACAGTAAATGTAGGTGCCGATTACAGTTCATATGAAGAGATTTTTTATAACTTTACAGGGATTGCTGAACATGGTATCCAAAAAATATTAGCATTCAACTATTTTTTTGAGCCAGGTTTTGCTGTTTATATCGTTTTATTCAAAACTTTTTTTAATAGTTCTGAAGGTTTCTTTTTTCTCACTGCTTTAATAAATTGTGTTGTATTTTATTTTGCGGCGAAACGATTAACTCCTCTAGTTTTAACTGCTTTTTTGGTTTATTTCTCTTATCTTTTTTTTACACATGCACTAACGGCAGTAAGGTATGGTATAGCTTCCTCTATTGGCCTTCATGTTTTGTACCAACTTTCTGTGAGTAGGCATAAAAAAGCTCTCTTTTATACCTTTCTAGCAATGACTATGCACACTGCATCGATCGTCCTCTTTGCACCCTTTCTCTATAAACTCCTAAATTTGGGTAAAAGAACCTTGGTTTTCGGTTTCTTTTTGTCTTTTATAATGGGTGCAGTGGGACTAGGTCGAAGTATAGTTAAACTTATTCTTCCTGACTGGCTGCCGAGAGCCGACTCTGCATTAAATTATGTGGATAGTGGCCAGTATGGGGACTCTCTTGGTTTTTTGGGTATGGTAAACCTGAAAAACGCACTTCTCTGTTTATTAATATTTTACTTTTGGCGTAAGTGTAAAAATAAATTCCAACATTTTAAATGGCTCGCCATCTTCTTCGTTTTAGGCACGTGTTTGCGGTTAGCCTTCCACGATTTAGGCTTTATTATCGGTCGGATGTCAGCTTTTTTAACACTGACAGAAGTTATTTTGTTCCCTATGTTAATGTTCACTATTTTTAGGTGGAAAGTTCTAAGTTGGGTTAGCGTATGTTTATACGCTCTTCTTAACCTTATTATGCTTTTACATATTCGGGGCTTTACGCCATACGAGTCTATTCTCTTTTAAGGTAAGTGATTTGAAGATAATGTATCTGGTTTCCACGCTAAAGCGAACGGGGCCGACTAATCAGCTTTTAAACTTGGTATCGCGAGTTAACTCGAAGTATGAGGTAGTCGTAGTGACGCTTTCGCCAGAAGAGAGTGACTCACTTAAAAGTGACTTTGTTGGAAAAGGTATTCAAGTTAGAACGCTGAACTTGTCCAGGTTGGCAGGTTTGTTTTTCTCTGCCAAAGCTTTAAAAAAAATAATTGCCGACGAAAAGCCCGATATCATTCACACTCAAGGCGTTCGTTCAGACAGTTTGGCAGTGAAAGTTTCCTCTACCACTCCTTGCATAGCAACAGTCAGAAACTTCCCTCAATTAGATCTACCCATGACCTATGGAAGTTTCAAAGGAAAGCTGTTGGAGCTGGCTCAGTTAAAAGCATTAAGAGAAATGTCCGCTGTTTGCGGTGTATCAAAAGCAGTAACCCAAAATTTGATTCAGTATTATGGTTTGAAGAATGTAACTTGTGTTTTAAATGGCGTTGATACCGAACGATACAACCCTGTGTCTAGTGCGGTTAAGAAAGAATTTCGAGAACGTCTCGATTTACCCGTTTCTGACTACCAGTTTGTATCCACGGGTCACTTAAGTGGGCGTAAAAATCCAGCTCGTTTAATTAAGGCGTTTAAAGAAGCCTTTGGAGAGAGTGAAGAAGTATCTCTGGTGCTAGTTGGTGGCGGGGAGCTTGAAAGTGAGTGCAAACTTTTAGCTAAAGATCTCAATATTCACTTTACTGGACGAGTAACAAATGTTTCCGACTATCTAGCTGCAAGCGATTGTTTTGTATCGGCGTCTCTAGCCGAAGGTATGCCTAACGCAGCTCTGGAGGCTATGGCAAGTGGCTTGCCTGTCATACTGTCAGATATTCCACCGCATAAAGAGATATTTGAACTTAACTCTAATGTTGGCTATCAGTTTCGTTTAAATGAGCTTGATGAGCTCGCACTGAAGTTGAAGAACATGACTAGCAATAATCGCAATAGTTATACCGCCGCATTAAGTAATATTATTGATTCGGAACTAAGCGCTGATGTAATGGCGTCAAGATACATGTCTCTTTACCAAAGCACTCTTAAAGCATAATCCAATGAATGAACAAAAAAGTAATTTGAATGTATCGGTTTTAATGTCGGTATACAAAGGGGACAAACCTAATTGGTTTGACGAAGCTTTGCAGAGCATTCTTATAAATCAGATGCCAGCTCAGTTGGTTCTTGTCGTAGATGGTCCTATTTATGAGAGCTTGGAAAATGTAATTAGTAGATATAAAAGCAAATTTCCTGCCGTTTTAGATGTTATCCGAATTGAAAATAACAAAGGCTTAGCTCATGCATTGAATGTTGGGCTGCGTCATTGTCGTTACGAGCTGGTTGCTAGGATGGATGCTGATGACATTAGTGACCCGGAAAGGCTTAAGGTTCAGCAACAATGTTTTACGAGCGATAAAGCACTGGATATTTTAGGTTCTCCTGCTATTGATATTAATGCTGAAGGCTTAAGGCTTGGAAAGCGGGGAGTGCCGAAGTCGCATGAAGAAATATACAAGCTTATGTGGACGTGCCCTTTGATTCACCCTTCCGTTATGTTTAAGAAAGACCGAATTTTAGCTGCAGGAGGCTACTCTGAAGAGCTAAAAAGAAGGCAGGATTACGAATTATGGTTTCGGTGTGCCGATCTGGGCTACCGTTTTGCGAACACAGAAGAGCCATTGATAAAATATCGGGTAACTGACGACAGTCATAACCGGAATAGCCTTTCTGTGGCGTGGAGCCAGTACAAAATTGGTTTAAAAGGTGTGTCCTCCCTAGGATTGGGTTTCAAAGCTCGCATGGGCGTTGCTTTCCCGGTTGTAAAAGCCTTGTTGCCAACACCACTAAGAAAGCTGCTAACTCATGTCGCTAACCTATTTGATCCGAGAGGGAGGGCGAATGGTTAGTCGTTCCGAGGAAAATAACAGAGTGCTCGTAACAGGGGCAACGGGGTTTATTGGCGGCTCGTTAAGTGATGCTCTGACGGACAGCGGTTACACAGTAAAACGTACCGCAAGAAAAGCTCGCCCGGAAGTTATGGCTGTGCCCTTGAATACGGAAGACTGGAGCGCGGCGTTAGATGGGGTTAATACGGTAATACACTGCGCCGCCTTAGCGCATGTACCGGTTTCCAGTGATGATTCATTTATAGCGAAAGTTAGAGAACTGAATGTTCTTGCTCCTCAAAGGCTGGCTAAACAAGCGAAAGAGAAGGGCGTAAAGCGCTTTATATTTTTGAGTTCAGTAAAAGCCTTGGGCGAGTCAACAATCCCCGGCAGCTCCTATAAAAACACAAGTGAATATTCACCCGAAGACTTATACGGTGAGTCAAAACGCGATGCTGAACTGGCCTTGAAAAAGGAGCTTTCAGGCTCTGCTACTGAGCTTGTTATTATTCGCCCTCCACTGGTTTATGGGCCCGGGGTAAAGGGTAACTTTAAAGCTTTAATGGGGTTAGCTAAGAAAAATGTGCCTTTGCCTTTTGGTGCCGTAAGAAATAAAAGAAGCCTAGTTTCGTTAGAAAACCTGGTTAGCTTAATTATTACTTGTGTTAAGCACTCACAACCTCTTAATGAAACATTTTTAGTTAGTGATGATCACGACGTTTCAACCAAAGAGCTATTTGAAACCTTAACCCGAGCTTATGGTAAAAAGCCTAAATTGTGGCCATGTCCGGTTGGGTTAATGCGCTTTGGTGCAACAATATTAGGTAAAAAAGCCATTGCGGACAGGCTGTTTGGTAATTTACAACTTGATATAACCCACACTAAAAAAACGTTAAATTGGGAGCCGCCAGTTAGCTTTCAACAGGCAATACAAGCCTGTGTTAACCATGAGCTGCACAGCTCTAATAAACCCGACAACCAATAGTGATAACCTATTCAATGATTCGTGTTCTTGATTTTCTTTTCTCTTTTTTTGGCTTGATAATTGGCTTCCCCATACTTGTTTTACTTACCCTTATAGGGTTGTTTGATACGGGCTCCCCCATATTCCGACAAGAGCGGGTAGGCAAAAACAAAAAACCTTTTGTTCTGGTTAAGTTCAGAACCATGAAAAAGGACACCGCCTCAGTAGCCAGCCATTTAGCCAGTAGTGCATCTATTACCAAATTCGGACATTTCTTGCGCCGCACTAAGCTAGATGAACTTCCGCAGCTTTGGAATGTTCTAAAGGGCGAGATGAGCTTAGTTGGCCCACGGCCTGGGCTTTTTAATCAGGAAGAGTTAACCCAGGCGCGCGAGGCAAAAGGCGTGTTTAACGTTCGCCCTGGTATAACCGGGTTGGCGCAGGTAAACAAAATAGACATGTCCACGCCGCAGTTACTGGCAGAAACTGACGCAAAAATGATTAGTACACTCAACATAAAAAGCTACTTTCAGTATATTTTAATGACGGTTACCGGCAAAGGCTCAGGGGACAGAGTAAAATGAAGGTTTTAGTAACAGGCACGGCGGGTTTTATTGGTTTTTACACGGCCTTAAAGCTGCTAAAACAAGGCCATACCGTAGTTGGGCTGGACAGCATAAACGACTACTACGATGTAAACCTAAAATATGGCCGCCTACAAGAAAGTGGCATACAGCAAAGTAACATTGAATACGGCGTACCGGTTCAGTCTGAGTTGCATTCTGGTTATTCTTTTATACAGCTTAAATTGGAAGACAAGACCGCATTAGACGCCCTGTTTGAACAAGAGCAGTTTGAAGCTGTCTGTAACCTTGCTGCCCAGGCCGGAGTTCGTTACTCGCTGGAAAACCCCAATGCTTATATCGATTCCAACATTGTTGGTTTTATGAATGTGTTGGAGGCTTGCCGTCATAACGGTGTTAAAAACTTAAGTTATGCGTCCAGCTCTTCGGTGTATGGTTTGAACGAACAAATGCCGTTTTCAACCTCGCACGGTGTTAACCACCCGGTAAGCTTATACGCAGCCACCAAAAAGTCGAACGAACTTATGGCGCACACCTACGCGCACCTGTACGGCATACAATGCACCGGCCTGCGCTTTTTTACCGTTTATGGGCCCTGGGGCAGACCCGACATGGCGCCCTTTATTTTTACCAAGGCTGCGTTAAATGGTGGCACCATTAAAGTTTTCAATAATGGAAAAATGAAGCGTGACTTCACCTATATTGACGACATTGTTGAAGGTGTGGTGCGCGTTATTGAGAACCCATGCAAAGCCAACAATGAATGGAACGGTAAGCAACCGGATCCGTCCATCTCCTCGGCACCTTATAAAATTTACAATATAGGTAATAGCGAGCCTATTGAGCTTATGACCTTTATAGAGGCGGTTGAGAATGCCGCCGGCGTTGAAATACAAAAAGACTTTCAGCCCATTCAGCCCGGCGACGTTGTCGCCACTTATGCCGATGTATCTGAGTTAGAAAACGATATGGGCTACAGGCCGTCAACGCCGGTAACCGAAGGCATGAAACGCACGGTTGACTGGTATCGCAGCTTTTACGGTATGGCTTAAGCTGTTACTTTTCTCTGTTAACAAATTGCTGTATCTTACTTGTCACTTCTCCCTGTTAATGCACTCACGTTTTAATACTGAGTTTTAATACAAAAATAATTGAGGGTTATACCTTGCTGACTATGAATAAAAACGCATTAAACGCCACGAAAACTTCTGTTTCTACGGTTCTTTTTGCTGTTGTTTTTGCTTTGGTAACAAGCTTGTTTTCAGTAAATGCGGCGGCGCAGGCTATGCCCAGCCAGCAACAGTTAGAGCAACTACAAAGCTTACCGCGTGCTCAGCAGGAGGCTCTGGCGCGTCAGTATGGTATTGACCCTTCTGCTATTGATGAATTTAACGCCGCCCAGCGCGATGGCGATGCCAGCGCCAAGCAGGAAGTGAATGTTGTTGGTGAACGTTCCGGTAACGGTGACCAGAGCGGGCAAAGGGGCTCGTCCTTTATGTCGGAAGATCTACAAAAAGAGTTCAACCGTGGGCGTTCAGAGTTAAAGCCTTTTGGTTACGATATTTTTTCCGGTGAACCCAACACCTTTGCTCCGGTAGCACACGCACCTATTCCGGCAAACTACTTAATTAGCGTGGGCGATGTTATTCACGTTGAAATGTTTGGCAAGCAGGACGAGAGCTTTAAGTTAACCGTAAACCGTGATGGCAGTATTGTATTGCCCGACGTAGGCGAAATGAAAGTTGCGGGCATGACCTACTCCTTAATGCAGGAGATGATCCACCACGAAGTTCAGGAGCGCTTAATTGGTTATAAAGCAGCAGTGACCATGGGTGAGCTGCGTTCTATTCAGGTGTTTATTGTGGGCGAAGCCTACAAACCGGGAGCCTACACGGTAAGCTCGTTGGCGACTATAAGCCAGGCTTTGTATGTAGCGGGGGGCGTTTCAGATATTGCCTCGCTACGTTCGGTGCGTTTAATGCGTGGCGGTAAAGTCGCGTCCGAATTCGACTTATATGACTTACTGTTACAAGGCGACGCCTCTGCCGACAAGATCTTAAAAAGCGGTGATGTGATTTTTATTCCGGCACGCGGCGACATGGTGGCGGTAAAAGGTGAAGTAAAACGCCCTGCGTTATACGAATTAAAGGGTGATGAAACCTTAGAGGACGCCCTGGAATTTGCCGGTGGCGCTACTGACTCTGCTTATTTAAGCTCTGTGGAGCTGCTCCGAATTGTAAAAGGTAAGCGCCTGGTCAGCACGGTAGATTTAACCACCGAACAAGACTTAAACCGTGAACTTAATGGTGGCGACGCAATAACGGTTCGTCAGGTGTCGGAGGAGCTGGACAACAGCTTAATGGTGGTTGGTGCGGTTACCCGACCGGGGTATTACGAATGGCAAAAAGGCCTGCGCATTAACGATATATTGCGCGACGTTCGCCACGACCTGCTGGAGCAGGCTGACTTGGGTTACGGCCTGGTGGTGCGAGAGGAAGGCCCGCGTCGTGACGTAAAAATTCTTCAGTTTGATGTGGCCGACGCCATTCATGGTGTGGAAGGCGAAAACCTGCGCCTGAATGAGCGTGATCAACTGGTGGTTTTCAGCCGCTTTGAAACCAAAGCCGAAGAGCGCGATAACTTGTCGCGTTACACTTTGTCTGAACAGGAAAGAGAATATCGTAAGCGTCAGCGTCAGTTAGATGCTTACCGTGATGCTTACCTTAACGACTTTGTTAACACGAAGCTGGCCGGTTCGTCTGAAAGCCCCGATGCCGAGAACCAAGATAAAATTGTCCCCTTACGTGAGCTGTTTACTGAAAAGCAGGAAGAAGAGCCTACGGTGAAAAAAGAGCTGGCTATGTATTCGCGCCAGAACTTATTAGAGCCTATTATGCAGCGGTTGCAGCGTCAACGCACCGCAACGGGCACAGCGCCTTTTGTATCCGTTGCGGGAGAGGTAATGCACCCGGGGGTTTATCCTCTGGTTGAAAACGCGACGGCAGACAAACTGCTTGCGGCAGCGGGGGGGCTGAAAAATGGCGCCTACCTGGATCAGGCCGAAATTACCCGCTGGGCTATTGGTAAAGACACCGCTAATACCGACTATTTAACAATTAATTTAGCGGAGGTTATTCACGGTGAAGTGAAGGTACCTTTGCAGGGACGTGACCGTTTAAATGTATTAAGCATTCCTGAATGGCAGAATACCTATGAAGTGACCCTGCGGGGCGAAATTCGCTTTCCGGGTACCTATGCTATTAAACGCGGCGAAACGCTTAGCGACGTCATTAAACGCGCCGGTGGCTTTACCGACCACGCCTTTTTAGAAGGGGCCGTGTTTACCCGCGAAGAGTTGCAGGAGCAGGAACAAAAACGCAAAGAAATGCTGGCGCAGGAGCTGCAGCGTGAAATTGCCAGTAATATGATTACCGGCACCGGCGATGCTAATCAGTCTTACGACCAAATGCGTACCCTGCTGGCAGACTTAATGTCGACACCCACGGTTGGCCGTTTAATTATGGATTTACCCAAAGTGCTGTCAATGAACGGTAGCCGCGACGTGCAGCTAAAAGACGGGGACACACTGCATGTACCTTCGCGCAGCGACTCCATTAGCATTATGGGCGAAGTGCAAATGGCTACCTCTTACCGGTTTGACCCCGAGTTAACAGTAGAAGACTACATTAGCCGCAGTGGCGGCACGAAAGAAAAAGCCGATACTGACCGTATTTACGTGGTGAAAGCTAACGGCGCTATTGAACCCTACAAAGGTGGCAGTAGTTGGTTTGGTTTTGGTGGCGGTACCGACTTAGGCCCGGGTGACGCTATTGTGGTGCCGCTGGATACTACCTATACTGAGAGCTTAGAGTTGTGGTCAGAAATTACTAATATTATTTATAACTCGGCTGTAACCGTAGCCGCTATCAGTAGTATTTAATGCGGTATAGTAAAGAAGTGTTAAAAGCACAATTACTTGAAAAAAATAGAAAAATCTAGTTTGCAATTTGTTGCATAGCAACATACTATGGAAGTTGCTGTTAGTTAAAATAGTTTTAGCAACGGCGATACATGTATCTATATCTCTGGAGTGAGGTTAACATTATGAAAACATTAGCATTATCAGTAGTTGCTGCGTTAGGCTTAGCTGCCGCACCAGCAATGGCACAAGACGGCGCTGCAGGCGCAAACGCTTCTGAAAGCGGCTTAGGCGGCTTATCAACTGAAGCTTGGGTATTTGCAGGTGTTGCAGCAGCAGCAACTGTAGCAGTTGTTTCTGACAGCTCTTCAAACTCAGCTATCGACCCAACTGACCCGACTGATCCGACAGACCCGGATCCAATCGTTACAGTTACTGGTACAGGTACTAACACCTATACTATTACTATTCCAGCTCAGTAAGCTTTACTGAAGTAAGAATACGTGACCAGTAAGCTGAGTTAAGTGTGAAGAAGCGCTTCTTTGCGTTTTGCTTGGCTTACTGTGATAAAATACCGCCGAAGGGCGGTATTTTTTTGTCCAGCTATTGAGGAATAACATGTCTCGTTTGTTGCTGATACCCATTGTTTTATTGCTGTTAAGCGCTTGCACGGCAGTAACAGATGAAGTGCGCGCCACTATAGAATACGCTTTTGAAGGCAGCGAAGACGCCGAGCTTTCCCAGGAAAAAATAGACTCTTTTCCCTACACCTCACTTTACGCACAATGGTCCGGTAGCCCCCGAAGCTTAATAGTACTGGGGTTCGTGAACAAACCCGACGACTGGCATTTTATTACCGCTGAGAAAGAAACCCTGGTGCTGCGTAATGGCCGGGTGATACGAACCCAGGCCCTTAATAAGAACCTGCTGGCGGTATCTAATTTAAAAGACGACCCGTTACGCTGCATAGTAACCCAGCCGGCAAACTGCCCAACCCACTGGCAGCGCCAGTACGATATTGAAATGACTAATAAAGTGGTCAGCCGCGAAGTCACCTCTGAGTTCTCTGTACAAAACAAACAACTATTAGATTTACCCATAGGCCCGGTTAACACCACCCATGTGGTTGAGAAAGGGGAGTTTACCCTTAGTGGTCAGGAGTTTGAGAATGAGTTTTGGCTGGAAGACGACGGGCACGTTGTGAAAAGCCGGCAGACGTTATTTCCGGGTGGTGATAAGTTAACCCTGACTCAGGTTACCTGGATAGGCCGCGATTATTCTGCAAGCCGCAATGCGCGCGAAGAGCGACAAGAGCAACAAGGGCAAGAAGCGCAATGATGAAACCAATGAAATTTATGCTCCGGAACACGCTACTTATTAGTGCTTTTTTTTCGCTAAATGCCGTGGCTGAGCAACAGGCTACTTACCAATTTGAAGGCCCGGTGCGGCTGCAGCAAGTACTGGATGACGCCGAGAACGAAGGCCTGCTGGCCGACGCCTATTGGCCCTTAGTGAGGTTGGTGAAAACCGACGATCAGGCAGAAATAGAACAACAGCGTAACCAAATACTGTCGCAACTGACAGAGCTTGAGCAGTATTGGCAGTCGCGCAGAGAAACCGAAAAAGCTCAAAGTGCCGCGTTACTGAAAAGCCAGGTAACAAGCTGGCAGTTGGGTAAGCAGTTATGGGGGCAAATTAGTATTGAAAATGCCCGTGTAGAGCTTGCCAGTAACCCGCTATTGCCCGCCGGTGAATATAAGCTTTATGTGCCTGAACGTCCGGACTCTATACATGTTTATGGCGTGGTTAACGCGCCCGGAGATTACCGCTATGCCAGTGGTAAAACTGTAGCCGACTGGCTGAACAGTATAGACGACAGCGAAGGACTGGGGGCGGCCTATAATAAAAGCCAGGCTGTGCGCATTAGACAAAACCAGCAGCAGCCAGCAGACTGGGCTTATTACAAGCAAAGTGACGCCGAACTGTTACCCGGAGACATTCTTTGGTTAGGCTTTGAACCTAACCAGTTACCACCTAAATTTCGTGGTTTAAATGCGGACATTCGCAACTTACTCACACACTATGTTTCGAATGAAGCTGAGCGTAATAGCTTAAACCTGCCAATTCATGAAGTTGAAAATAACCATGCCACTTCCAGCTGGCATTGGTCGCGCCGGGACTTGTCTCCCAGTTATGGCGACTACGGCTCTATTGGTTTGTTACAAACCCCCACTGCCCGTATGGCCGAAGAAGGGGCTTTAGCTATTACCTACAGCAATATGGAAGAGTACCGCCGTTATACCGTGAACTTACAGTTGCTGCCCTGGCTGGAAACCACTGCCTTTTATACCGAGTTCCCAAACCGTAAGTACAGTAATGTCCCTGACTTTAGCGGAGACAATATTCTGGCCGATAAAGGCTTTGATATAAAAGCCCGCTTGTGGGAAGAGAGCTACTGGGTACCTGAAGTGAGCGTGGGTTTGCGCGACTTTGTTGGAACCGGGCTTTTTGATGCCGAGTATATTGTGGCCAATAAACGCTTTGGTTCTTTTGATGTGAGCTTAGGTTTGGGGTTTGGACGCCTGGGTACGCACGATGATTTAACCAACCCCTTTTGTGAGTTGTCTGACGAGTATTGTGATCGCCAAGGTAGTTTTAGTGGTAATGGAGGCCAATTTGAGCTTGGTCGCTTGTTCACTGGACCCGCAGCTTTGTTTGGTGGGGTGGAATACCATACGCCTTGGGAGCCATTGAGTTTAAAAGCTGAGTATGAAAGTAACGACTACTCCACCGACCGTGCCGGTGCACCCATTATAGCCGACAGCCGCTGGAACTTTGGTGCCAATTACCGGGTAACCGACTATTTTGATGTGCAGTTGAGTTATGAGCGTGGCAACACCTTTATGTTTAACTTTAGCCTGCGTACTAACTTCGGCACGCTGAACCAAATAAAGGTAACGCCGGACAAAACCGTACCCACACCGGAAAAACGTAAAGAGTCGTTAGACGAGGTAAACTGGTCGGCAATGAACCTGGCTATGCGCGAGCAGGGGGCATTTAGTGCCGCGCGTTTTGCCGCAGAAGACGACGAAGTCACCCTGTTTGCTTACCATTTGCGGTACCGCGACAGCAGCGAGGCTTACGACCGCGCGGCGCGTATTATGGCGGCAGAATTGCCGGACAGTGTGAAAACCTACAATCTGGTGGATATGACGCTGTTTGATCCGGGCGTGAATACCCGGGTGAATGCCGACAAATTTAAAGACCGAGTGCTGAATAAAGACCCGGGTAAGGCGGTGGATGAAACCGACGACTTATTTGAACGCCTGGACTCACCAGACATGCCGGCAGACGGCGATGACAGCTGGATGCTGAACCCGCGAAACCAGTTTAGCAACCGTTATGGCCTGAAGCCGTTTCTTGACCAGAGCTTTGGTAACCCGGAAACCTTCTATACTTATCAGTTAGGTGTTTATGCTTTTGGGCGCAGATGGCTAACCGAGAATGTGGAGTTATTTGGCGAAGTGGGCTTTAACATTGCCACCAACTACGACGACTTCTTGTTCTTAGGTGGAGGTGAAGATGCACTGCCCGATGTGCGTACGAACATTCGACGTTATGTGCAGAATGACATTTGGCTAGACTCTGCGCAGGTCACTTACCACAAACGTTTAGGACAGGACTGGTTTGCTATGGCTTATGCCGGTTACTTAGAACGTATGTTTGGTGGTGTCGGTGCCGAAGTGCTTTACAAGCCGCTAGACAGCAACTGGGCTTTCGGGCTTAGGGCTAACCGGGTAAGGCAGCGTGACTTTAATGGCGGCAGTGGCTTCTTAGATTATGAAGTGACCACCGGCTTTGCCAGTGTGTATTATCAAATGCCGTGGCTGTCTGATTCGTTATTGCAATTAGACTTTGGTCAGTTTCTGGCGGGCGACAAAGGTGTTAATGTAACCATGCAAAAACGTTTTGATAGCGGCGTTATAGCGGGTGCTTATGCGGCCTTTACCGATGTTTCGTCGGAAGAATATGGCGAAGGAAGCTTTACCAAAGGCTTTTTCATTAGTATTCCGTTTGATTTAATGAGCATAAGACCGACACGGGAACGAGTTGGCTTTAGCTGGGTGCCGCTGTCTCGTAACGGTGGTCAACAGTTACAGCGCCGCACGCGCTTGTACGACTATACTGATGACAGAGCGCCGTTTTACAGCCGTTAACTGAGTAAAAGGACACAAAGCTTTGAATCTTTTTAAGGTACTAATGCAGTTGCCGCGTAATGTTAAGCGCGGTATTGGCTTGGGCGTTGATATTGTTTCGATAGCCATTGCCATGGTGTTTTCGTACTTGTTGAGTTTTGAAGCGGTAATGCCGTTGCGGGTGTCGCAGTGGTTATTGCTGGGAGCCATTGTGCTGTGCGTAACCTTGTTGGTGTTTATTCGCATGGGGCTGTACCGCGCAGTGGTGCGTTACGTTGGCTTTAAGGTATTGAGCCTGGTCTTTTTTACCGTATTATTAAGCGGTGCTTTACTGGTGCTGGGTGCTTTATGGATGGGCATTGCTCTGCCGGTAACCGCTGTTGTTAACTATGTGCTGGTGGCCTTTTTATTAACCGGGGGCAGCCGTTTAATTGTGCGCGAAGGCTACCAGCGTGCTATGAGTCGCCAAAAAGACCGGGTAATGATTTACGGTGCAGGCTCTGCCGGACGGCAGTTGGCGCAGGCACTGGCTAATGGCGACGAATTTCACCCGGTGATGTTTATTGATGACGACTCGGGTTTGCAGAATACCTCGGTACTGGGGTTAAAAGTCATATCTCCGGAGAAAATTGAATATGCGATTCGTGAGTTAGACATTCATCGTATTCTATTGGCTCTGCCCAGTACACTGCGCTCACGTCGCCGCCAGATTCTGGACAGTCTGGAGAAATTGCCGGTAAAAGTACAAACCGTACCGGGTATGTCTGACATGGTTAATGGCGATATGTCGATTGACCAGTTGCAGGATGTGCGTGTAGAAGATTTGCTGGGGCGTGACCCTGTGACCCCGGCACCGCAGTTAATGGAAAAGCACATTACCGGACAAACCGTACTGGTTACCGGGGCAGGGGGCTCAATTGGTTCTGAATTGTGCCGCCAAATACTGCAACAACGGCCCAAGGTACTGGTGCTGTATGAGTTGTCCGAGTTTGCTTTGTACGCTATTGAACGCGAATTAACGCAAATTTGTCAGCATCAGGGTATTGGCGCGGAAATTATTCCGGTAATAGGTACGGTACAGCGACGCAATCGCATTGAAACCGTGCTGAAGACCTTTGCGGTTGATACCGTATACCACGCCGCCGCCTATAAGCATGTGCCTTTAGTTGAATACAATATGGTTGAGGGCGTGCGCAACAATGTGTTTGGTACCTGGCATACCGCGGAAGCGGCCATTTCGGCGGGTGTTAAGCAGTTTGTGTTAATTTCCACCGACAAAGCTGTGCGGCCCACCAATGTTATGGGTACCACTAAGCGCTTGTCGGAGCTGGTGCTGCAGGGACTGGCGCAACGGCAGCGCGGAACGCGTTTTTCAATGGTGCGTTTTGGTAATGTACTGGGGTCTTCCGGTTCGGTGGTGCCTTTGTTTAAAGAGCAGATTGAACACGGGGGGCCGGTAACCGTAACGCACCCCGATATTACCCGCTTTTTTATGACCATACCCGAGGCTGCTCAGTTAGTGATTCAGGCCGGCACCATGGGGCATTCGGGCTCGGTGTTTGTGCTGGACATGGGCGACTCGGTTAAAATTGTCGATTTAGCCCGCAAGATGATCCGCCTGTCGGGGCTGGAAGAGAAAACCGAGAAGAACCCGCACGGTGACATTGCTATAGAATTTAGTGGCTTGCGGCCGGGCGAGAAGTTATACGAAGAACTGTTAATTGGTGACAATGTAGAAGCCAGTGATCACCCGCGTATACTGCGCGCCAATGAGCAGTCGCTAAGCTGGGACGAAATGGATAAGTTATTGGCGTTGTTAGACGACGCCTGCCAGCGGTTTGCGATAGACGAACTGCGCCAGTTATTGCTGGACGCCCCAACCGGCTACGCCCCGCTGGACGACCATATTTGTGATGTAATTTGGAATAAACACCGCACCTGTAGCGATGATGAATCGGATGTCGCCTGACATGGTGAATGTAGCCTGACATTTATGTCAGGTGAGATATTGTTCCTGACATAAATGTCAGGCTACGAAGGCATGTCAGGCGATGCCCCAGACGAAAAATGAAAACGGATAATCGGATGATGAAAAACGGACCTTACTTAGCTTTAGATACCAGCTACCAGAAGCTCTCAGTGGACGAACTGCTCGAAACTGCCGGCAAACGCTTGCCCGAACACTTCGATGATTACCGCCAACAATTGTGCCGCGGCGAATACCGCAACATAAGCGAAGATCGCCCGGTAACTCACGTACTTAGCCGTTCTGTGCACGCGGTGGCTAAACAAAGCAACCGCAAAACCCGCTTTGTAGACACAGTACAAAAGCTACGCTCAGGCCGCTGGCTGGGTAGTACCGGAAAACCCATTACCGACGTAGTGAACATTGGTGTGGGCGGCTCTGATTTAGGGCCGCAGATGGGCGCTTTTGCCTTGCGTGAATTTGCTAACGATGCCGCTTTACATAATTTGCAGGTACATTTTGTGTCTTCAATGGATGGCGGTCAGCTGTATGCCGTGTTGCCTATTGTTGACCCCGAAACCACCTTATTTATTATTTCGTCTAAGTCGTTTGGCACTGTAGATACCTTTGCCAACGTCGATACGGTACGCAAATGGATAGAGCCTGACTTAACTCAGGAGCAGTGGCTGGAAAACCATGTGATAGGTGTGTCGGCTAATGCACAGGGCATGACGGATTACGGTATACCACCGGCGCAGCAGTTTACTTTTGGCGACGGCGTAGGCGGGCGTTTTTCGTTGTGGTCGGCGTTAGGTTTGAGCATAGCGTTAACCACCGGGGTTCGACCCTTTGAGCGTATGCTGGAAGGTGCTAAAGCCATGGACGAGCACTTTTTAGACGCGCCTTTAGCGGAAAACCTACCGGTTTTGTTGGCACTTTATGGTGTGTATAACCGCGAGCAGTTGGGCATTAATAACTTAGCTATTTTGCCGTACGACGGTCGCTTGCGTATGTTGCCGAACTACCTGCAGCAGTTAGATATGGAAAGTAACGGTAAGCAGTACACCGCGGACAATAAAGCCATTGATTATCCTACCGGCCCTATTATTTGGGGTGGTTTTGGACCTAACGGGCAGCACGCGTTTTTCCAGCATTTGCACCAGGGTTATGACCAGTTTACCGCGGACTTTGTGACGGTGCTTAAACGTGAAGCGCCGGGCTTTTCTGATGCCACCCGCAGTGGTCTGGCCGAGCAGCAGCGTTTGGCCGTAGCTAACTGCCTCGCGCACCGCCGCCTAATGTGGGACGGCAGCGAGAATACCGATTCACCCAGTGACCATTATCCGGGCGGACACCCGTCCAACCTGCTGATAATGGACGAACTGACCCCCGAGAGTTTTGGCGCCTTAATAGCCGCCTACGAGCACAAAGTATTCACCCAGGGCGTTATTTGGGGTTTGAACAGCTTTGACCAGCCCGGCGTAGAAAAGGGCAAGAAAATTGCCATGGACGTACTGCGCGTACTGGACGGCGAAAGCGACGAGTGCTTTGACCAAAGCACCGACGCCATTATTCAGCGCATGCGATGATTTGATGATGTAGCCTGACGTTTACGTCAGGTTCTGCATCTCACCTGACATGAATGTCAGGCTACTACCTTTCTGATTGTTGTTTTTTAATTAAATTCCCGTTAAAAATCTGTTAATTTTTTTATTTACAAAATATCAACAGTCTCGTTATAGTGTTGTTCCTTCAAGGGGAACAATAATAACGAGGTAAAAATGCCAATTAAACAATTTAAACTAACGGCATTATCAGCTGCTGTTGTCATGGGGTTAGCGGCCTGTGGTGGCAGTGATGATAATTATGCACCAACAGTTTCGGCGGAAGTTGCTGGCGAGGGTATGCAATGGATGGGGGTTCAGGGTCAGGTTACTGCAACTGATCCTAATGGAGATTCACTCACCTATTCTGCTAGCGTCGTAACACCTGAAGGTGAAGATTCACCTCCAGGCACAGTAGAAATTAGCGATGATGGTAGTTTCGTCTATACGCCGATGCGTGCGGAGCCTGCGGTAATCGATATTACTGTAAGTGACGGAGAGCTAGAAACGTCGCAGCAAGTGACTGTTGAAAATGTTAAGGGTGATCCGCTTGCTGATCAGCAGTGGCATTTACGTAATACCGGCCAAACTGGCTTTGCTATGGCTGACTCAGTATTTGAAGCTTGGCGCGAACTGCGTGTTGCTCAGGGCTGGACTGAAGAAGAAGCTGAAGTTGCATTCTTTTTTGATGAAAGTATTTTGGTACCGGGCGAAGACTTGAACGTTGTTGGTGCGTACCAAAAAGGTATTACCGGTGAAGGTTCCATTTCTGTTGTGGTCGATCAAGGGTTAGCAATTGACCATGAAGACCTGCAAGGAAACGTATTGCCTGGTCGTTCTCTTAACTTAGTTGATGGTGCCCGCGACCGCACCGACCCAACCGTATTGGGCGACGGTGGTGACCACGGAACATCGGTGTCTGGCCTGATTGCAGCAAAAGGCTGGAACGGTTTGGGTGGACGTGGTGTTTCCCCCAACGCGAGTCTAATTGGTATCAACTATCTTGGTGGCCCTAATACTCAGACAGACCGTAACTTGATGATGGCCCATGGTATGGCTGGGTCTGGTATCGGCGTAAACGATAACGTGGTCACTTTTAACCGTAGTTACGGTTCAACGGCTCCTGTTATTTTTGCGACTGACGAAATTGATGAAACCATTGTTAGTTATCCGACTCAAGAGTTACGTCACGGTCTGGGTGCACTGAACATAAAGTCAGCCGGTAATTCTTTTATCAGCTCTGGTAACTGGCCGGAAGCGTCTGAAATGTGTAATGCACAGCAAGCTGGCGTGGTTGAAGGTGCAAGCCGCGTATTCAGTTGTTTTGATGGCAACTGGGATACGAGTAATGCAAGCTTCTATACCATTTCAATTGGTGCTGTAAACTCCGATGGTAATCACACCAGCTATTCAACTGCGGGCTCGAACCTGTTCGTAGCTGCGCCTGCGGGTGAATATGGCGATACCGAACCTGCAATGGTAACCACTGACCAGACAACTTGTACTCGTGGTTATGCTAGCTGGGCTTCTTACGATAGCTTCATGGCCACCAATGGTGCCTTTTTAGCTAATCTGGGTATTGAGAATTTTCACGAGCGTGTTTACCCATTTAATAACCCTATGGGTGAGTATAACGACAGCAACTTAAGCTGTAACTATACCAACACCTTTAACGGTACTTCGTCTGCTGCTCCGAATACTTCTGGTGTGGTTAACTTGATTGCTGAAGCAAACCCGAACTTAAACTGGCGCGAAATTCGTCATATTCTGGCCGAAACGGCTACTCAGGTTGATCCTGATAATGCTCCAATTGAGCTAACTGTTGGCGATGGCACTTTCGTTGCTCATCAGGGGTGGATAGAGAACGCCGCAGGCTTCAGTTTTAACAACTTATATGGTTTTGGGCGTCCTAATGCTGGCGCAGCGGTTGAACTTGCTATGTCAGGTGAGGTCGAATTACCAGAGCTAATCGAAACCGAATGGTTAGAAACCGTCTTGACTGCACCTGTTGCAGTGCCTGATAACAATGCCGAAGGTGTTTCAATTGAGATTACAGTTGAAGAAGACGTAACTATTGAAGGCGTTCAATTTGGTTTGTCTGTGCGTAACCAGGCAATGGCTGATGCTAATGATGGTGTGATTTCAGGCACCACCGCCGGGTCAGATATTGCTATTGAAGTGACGTCTCCTGCCGGTACTAAGTCGGTGATTGCAACATCACGTACTTCTTTAGGAGCATACTTTGGTATAGGTTCACTCGGTGGTAATTTGGATCACATTTATCATCCTAGTAGCCCGTTGCTGACAAACGCATTTTTAGGTGAATCATCTGCCGGAACCTGGACAGTTCGTGTAGTTGATACGAATGGTCAAGATCGTGGTACGTACCTGAATAATACGGAAAACAGCCTTGTTGACCAGGTTAATGTCCGTTTGTTTGGTCATTAATAACAAGGCAAAGGAGAAAACGTTATGAAATTAACAATGATGGCTTTAGCTGCATCAAGTTTATTGATGACAGGATCTGCGCTTGCGCAAGATCAGGCTGTTGATGACCGTCTGAACAATGATAGTCAGAAGAGTGTAGTAAAAGCAGAGTCACCAAAAGAGGTGTCTGAAACACGTGCGTTTGGTACTTATCGCATGATGAAATCAGACTTGGGCGGGGCGAAGGACGCTAAGCTTACTGGTGGTGTTCAGGTGTATAACGAAGTGACACGTAACGTTGCTACAATTAGTGGTAACTTGACGGTTTTGGCTGGTGAACAAGGTTTGGCTGCTGTAGCACAAGAGTTTGGACTAGCAATTGTTAGTGAAGATTCTCGTGTTGGTATGGGCTTGTTAAAAGCGCCTGAAGGAGCCGACTTGACTGCTTTAGTAGAGCAACTACGGGCAAGCGATTTAGTTCGCGCCGCGCGTATTGAGGTAATTGAACCTCGCAACGAACTACACGTTATTAAGCGTTAAGTTTGTTGCTGTTATTGAAAACCGCATTCGGGCATTCGCCTGAATGCGGTTTTTTTGTTTTCGATGTACCCTGACGTTTACGTCAGGTTCGATATCCCACCTGACTACGAAGAGATAAGCCCGCAAAACATTTGATAAACTCGCGGCTGTAAACTAAATTGATTTATAAGTAACTCATTAAGTAGTTTAAGGGTTTATATATAAATCAGTTTTATGCCAAAATCTATAGTGCGTACCTACTCACAATACACGAAAGAAGCCTTGCTTCTACTGTCCGGGCTTATTCGTGCTGCGCGCATTGAGCGCAAGCTTAGTACTCAGGAAGTCGCAGAGCGCGCAGGTATTTCAAGAAGTATGCTTCAGCGTATTGAAAAGGCTGATCCTAAGTGTGAAATAGGTGCCGTATTCGAGGTGGCCAGTATTGTCGGTGTGCCGCTATTCAACGCAGAACTGTCTTCTCCAAAATTAGCGAATAACATTAAGCGCACCGAGGAGAAACTTGCTCTGCTGCCGCAAAGAGCGCGTAAACCGCAAAAGGCCGTTGATGATGACTTCTGAGTCTATTTATAAAGAAGCCTATGTCTGGATCTGGCTACCGGGAGAGACAACTCCGGTAGTGGCTGGAAAACTCGAAGCCGATGGCGAGAACCTGTTTTTTAACTACGGTAAGAATTATTTAGCACGTGTTAATGAAGAGCCTGACGCGATTCCAATCTACGAGCCTGAGCTACCATTAAAGCAGGGAGTAATACCCAATTTACAAGGCTTAAGCATGCCTGGGTGTATTCGCGATGCGGCACCGGATGCATGGGGACGTCGAGTTGTTATTAATAAGCTGCAGGGTAATAGGGGAGACAATGTCGATACGGCGGTGCTTGATGAACTGACTTACTTGTTGGAGTCTGGCTCAGACAGAATTGGGGCTCTCGACTTTCAGTTATCACCAACTGAATATGTGCCTCGCTCAGCCAGAAACGCCACGATGGAAGAGTTAATAGAGTCGGCTGAGCGTGTTGAAAAAGGTATTCCGCTAACGCCGGAGTTAGATCAGGGTCTGTATTACGGTAGTTCAATTGGAGGGGCTCGTCCGAAAGCACTTATTGAACAAGGTGGCATAAAATACATTGCGAAATTTTCTGCTTATAATGATCTTTATAGCGTTGTAAAAGCAGAGTTTATTGCTATGCGTTTAGCTTCGCTGGCTGGGTTAAATGTGGCTCCGGTACAAATGGCTAAGGCGGCGGGTAAAGATGTTATTCTAATTGAACGTTTTGACCGTAAGCAGAATAAAAGCGGCTGGATGCGTAAGCCAATGGTATCTGCTTTAACGCTCTTTGAGCTTGACGACATGATGGCGCGTTACGCGAGTTACGAAACACTCGCTGAAATTATTCGGCGTCGTTTCAGCAAACCAAAGGAGACGCTTAAAGAACTGTTTTCCCGCTTAGTATTCAATATTTTATGTGGTAACACGGATGATCACGCAAGAAACCATGCGGCTTTTTGGGATGGCAATAGCTTAAATCTTACCCCTGCTTATGATATTTGCCCACAGGGGCGTACGGGAAATGAGCAGGGGCAGGCAATGCTTATAGTCGGTAACAATAATGCCAGTCAAATAAGTAGTTGTTTGAAAGCTGCCCCCAACTTTTTGTTGAAACAGGACGAAGCTCTGGCTATTTTTGAGAATCAAAAGTCAGTTATAGAGCAAAATTGGCAGAATGTGTGTGATGAGGCAGAATTGAGCGAAGTTGACCGGAAGCTATTCTGGGGTCGCCAATTTCTCAACCCGTTTTCATTGCAGACGTGACTTAACGGAATTGATTCATGCTTAATGAAATAAAAGACATAGCCCGCGACGCTGGTGCTGCCATTATGGACATTTACCGAAGCGATGACTTTGATGTGCAGAAAAAGGCCGACGACAGTCCGCTGACCAAAGCGGACTTAGCCGCGCACAACATTATTTGTGACGGTTTGCGTGCGCTGGAAACTCAGTACCCGGTTATTTCAGAAGAGTCTTCTGATATTAGCTGGGCGCAGCGCAAGCACTGGTGTCGCTACTGGCTGGTTGACCCACTGGATGGCACCAAAGAGTTCATTAAGCGCAATGACGAATTTACCGTAAACATTGCCCTGATAGAAAAGGGCGTGCCCATTTTAGGTGTGGTGTATGCTCCGGCGTTAGACGCCATGTATACCGGCGAGCGTGACCGCGGCGCCTTCTTAAACGACAAAGCGATTTCGGTTGCCACGCAGGAACCTGAAACCTTGCGCGTGGTTGGCTCGCGTTCACACCCTTCGCAGGAAACGACCGACTGGTTAGAGGCTTTAGGTAAACCCTACGAGATGCTGGCAGTAGGCAGTTCACTAAAGTTTTGCCTGGTAGCAGAAGGTAAGGCCGACATTTATCCGCGCTTAGGCCCCACCAGCGAGTGGGATACCGCCGCCGCCCATGCCGTATTAAGCGCCGCCGGTGGCGACGTACTGACCCTTAACGGGGAACCTCTGCTGTACAACCAAAAAGAAGACTACCTCAACCCGCATTTTATAGCCCGGTGATTGGTGTTGTAGCCTGACGTTTACGTCAGGAGCGATGCCTCACCTGACATGAATGTCAGGCTACTTGCAGTTATATGCTAGTAAATGTCGATTTTTCCAAATGGATGCTAGACTGCTTAGGTAAGAATGCAGGCAACATAGGTGAAATACATGAAACTACTTTTAGCTTTTGCAACAATGGCGCTATTGGCGGGTTGCAGCACAGCTCAGTCAGCAACAGATACTCCCGTTACTATGGCCGATATTAAAGACCTTATTGGTAAGCCAGAGGCGCAAGGTATAGATAGCTGTAAGGTACTGCCTGTGGGCAAAAGAGCTTGCGGTGGCCCAGAGAGTTATGTGGTGTACAGTAGTGAAACTATTACCGATGAGAGTAAATTGCTGAATGCGGTGCATCGTTATAACGAGAAAGCCGAAAAAGATGCTCAAACAGGCTATTCTACCTGCCAGTTTATTCCAGAGCCTGAACCCCAGTTAAAAGCCGGCGTTTGCTGGATACCCTGATGTGCTCTGATAACGTAACCTGACATTTATGTCAGGTTCGATATCCCAACTGTCAGGTTCGATACCTCAGTACGGTTCAACACCCCACCTGACATAAATGTCAGGCTACGAATGTGTCAGGAACGGAATCGATGTTTTGTCGCTTGCATTCCGTGCACTAAACGGGTAAAATCCACCCGCAACATGAATCCAGTCACGGAGTGTTGCACATGCTGCGAATTGCCCAAGAAGCCTTGACCTTTGACGACGTTCTGCTCGTTCCCGGTCATTCCGAAGTTCTCCCCCATACCGCTGATTTACGCACGCAATTAACGCGTGGAATTTCCTTAAATATCCCTTTGGTTTCAGCTGCGATGGACACCGTTACTGAATCGGCACTGGCAATTGCGCTGGCGCAGGAAGGCGGGCTCGGATTTATCCACAAAAATATGACCGCAGAGCAACAAGCCGCGCACGTTCGTAAAGTTAAAAAATACGAAAGTGGCATGGTCTCTGACCCGGTTACCGTAAAACCCACTACCACTATTGGTGAAATTAAAAAACTGACTGCCGAACACGGCTTTCAGGGTTTTCCTGTGGTTGAAGGTAATGGCGATTTGGTTGGTATTGTTACCGGTCGCGATACGCGTTTTGAAGACGACGACAGCAAAGAAATCCGCCACGTAATGACCGGCAATGATCGCCTGGTAACTGTGCACGAAACGGCAGAAAGTGAAGAAATTCTTCAGCTTATGCACAAACACCGTATTGAAAAAATCCTGGTTGTGGATGACGCGCACAAGTTGAAGGGTATGATCACCCTGAAAGACTTTGAAAAAGCGGAAAATAAACCGAACGCTTGTAAAGATGAGCTAGGCTCATTGCGTGTTGGCGCTGCTGTAGGTGTTGGTGCGGGTACAGAAGAACGTATTCAATTACTGGTTGAGGCGGGCGTTGATGTATTGCTTATTGATACTTCGCACGGGCACTCTCAGGGCGTATTAGACCGCGTTAAGAAGACTCGTAAAGACTACCCGGAATTACAAATTATTGCCGGTAACGTAGCAACGGCGGCTGGCGCTAAGGCACTGGTTGAAGCTGGCGTTGATGCCGTGAAAGTTGGTATTGGTCCGGGCTCTATTTGTACTACGCGTATTGTTACGGGTTGTGGTGTGCCGCAAATTAGCGCCATTAGTGATGCCGTAGATGCCATTAAAGGCTCGGGTGTTCCGATTATTGCTGACGGCGGTATTCGCTTCTCAGGCGATATTGCGAAAGCTCTGGCTGCTGGCGCGCATTGTGTGATGGTGGGCAGCATGCTGGCCGGTACTGAAGAGTCGCCGGGAGAAGTTGAGCTGTACCAGGGGCGTTATTACAAATCATACCGCGGTATGGGTAGCCTGGGAGCGATGAACCAGCGCAATGGTTCGTCTGACCGTTATTTCCAGAAAAGTGATGAAGCCGATAAGTTGGTACCTGAGGGTATTGAAGGGCGTATAGCTTACAAAGGACCAATTTCTGCGATTATTCATCAGCAAATGGGCGGCCTGCGTTCAGCTATGGGCTTAACTGGTTGTCCGACAATTGATGACATGCGCACTAAGCCGCAGTTTGTAAAAGTGACTGCCGCCGGCATGGGCGAATCACACGTACACGATGTGCACATTACCAAAGAAGCACCGAATTACCGTAGTTCATAAATGACGACGATTTATGACCTGGCGTAAACGTCAGGCTACCCGAAATATCGTAGCCTGATGTTCACATCAGGTGAGATGCACAAATAGCTGCGTATGTTTGAAATATCGATATAGCACCTGACATAAATGTCAGGCTACTAACAGGATGACTAATGACTAGAGATATCCACGACCACCGAATATTGATTTTAGATTTCGGCTCTCAGTACACTCAGTTGATTGCCCGCCGTATTCGCGAAATAGGCGTTTACTGTGAACTTTGGGCCTGGGATGTTGATGAAGCTGACATCCGCGAGTTCGCACCTAAAGGCATTATTTTATCGGGTGGCCCGGAAAGCGTGGCTGAAGAAGGTTCACCGCGTGCGCCGGAATATGTCTTTAACGCAGGCGTTCCGGTATTTGGTATTTGCTACGGTATGCAGACCATGGCGCACCAGTTGGGTGGTTCGGTGCAATGCTCGCTGGAGCGCGAATTTGGTTACGCGCAAATTGAGCTGGTAGAGCAAAGTCCGCTGTTTAAAGCCATTGAAGATGCTGTGTCTGAGTCTGGCGCGCCGTTACTGGATGTATGGATGAGCCACGGTGACAAAGTGGAAATGATTCCTGAAGGTTTCCACACTGTAGCGAAAACCTCTTACTGCCCATATGCTGCAATGGCTGACGAAGAACGCCAGTTTTATGGTGTTCAGTTCCACCCGGAAGTGACTCATACGCGTCAGGGTATGCGTATGCTGGAACATTTTGTCAGCGATATCTGCGGTTGTGAGAAGCAGTGGACGCCAGCGAAAATCATCGATGACGCTATTGAGCGCATCCGTGAACAAGTGGGCAGTGACAAAGTTATTCTTGGTTTGTCTGGCGGTGTTGATTCGTCGGTAACCGCTATGTTGCTGCACCGTGCTATTGGCGAGCAGCTGACCTGCGTATTTGTCGACAACGGTTTGTTGCGTCTGAACGAAGCAGAGCAGGTAATGGAAATGTTCGGCGACCACTATGGTCTGAACATTTTGCCAATACGTGCAGAAGACCGCTTCTTAGATGCTTTGGCGGGTGAGAATGACCCGGAGAAAAAGCGTAAAATTATTGGTAATACCTTCATTGAAATTTTTGATGAAGAAGCCGGTAAGCTGACCGAAGTAGACTGGCTGGCACAGGGCACCATTTACCCTGACGTAATTGAGTCTGCGGGTTCTAAAACCGGTAAAGCGCACGTGATTAAATCACACCACAACGTAGGCGGTTTGCCAGAAGACATGAAGTTAGGTTTGGTTGAGCCGCTACGTGAGTTGTTTAAAGACGAAGTGCGTAAAATAGGGCTTGAGTTAGGCCTGCCTTATAACATGCTGTATCGTCATCCGTTCCCGGGCCCTGGCTTGGGTGTTCGAGTTCTGGGTGAAATAAAGAAAGAGTACTGTGACTTACTGCGCCGTGCCGATGCGATTTTCATTGAAGAGCTGCATAACGCGGACTGGTATAACAAAGTCAGCCAGGCTTTTGCGGTATTCCTACCGGTACGTTCGGTGGGTGTTATGGGTGATCAGCGTAAATACGACTGGGTTATTGCTATACGCGCGGTAGAGACTATCGACTTTATGACCGCACGCTGGGCACACCTGCCGTACGAGTTATTAGAAAAGGTATCGAACCGGATTATCAATGAAGTGAACGGAATTTCCCGTGTCACCTACGATATTTCAGGTAAACCACCTGCTACCATCGAGTGGGAATAAAGACCCCACCTGACATAAATGTCAGGCTACGAAATCCTTGTAGCCTGATGTTCTACGTCAGGTGAGATATTGAAGAGGGAGGCACGTAGCCTGATGTTCACATCAGGTTAGATATCCCACCTGACATAAATGTCAGGCTACACTACGCTTTTTGACGCATATATTTGTCATTTCGTAGATTTAGTCTATTATGACGCATATAACCGTCAAATTAGATTAGCTTATGACACCCAGGAAAAATATTGGCAAGCAATTACAGCTGGAGCGAAAGGCTCAGCGATTGTCTCAGTCCGAAGCTGCCGCGAAAATAAAAAGTAACCGGCAAACCATTTCAGCTATTGAGCGTGGTGTTTATTTAGGTTCAATTGCGACTTTTGAACGGTATTTAATGTTGTTTGGTTATTCATTAGCAATAACTAAAACTAAGATGCCGACATTTGAAGAACTTGATGACTTGTTTCCGCTGGAGGATTGATATGTCAGAGAGTTTATCGCAATACCCGTCACGTATCAGAGAATTAGGAATAAAGCTTAACAGTCAGTCGGTTGGTCGGCTGGTACATGGCTCTCAGTACAGTTTTAGCTACGAGAGAGAAGCTCAACCGGTTTCTTTGTCTATGCCTAACAGGCTTGATCCATACGTATCAGGTAAGTTGCCTCCAATTTTCACCATGAACTTACCTGAAGGCTTTGTCCGGCGTTACATTGAAGAGCGGCTGAGGCGTTATGCAAAAGTTGATGAGATGTACCTTTTGGCTCTACAAAGAGATAAAGGAATTGGTGCATTAAATTATCATTCCAATGAGCTACCTGAAGGCAAAACCGAAGCTGTTGCGCTGAATGACATTCTGTCCTGGAATAACCCTAATGAGGCCTTGTTTCCGCAGTTGCTGGAACGTTTTTATCTGCAAACCGCAATTTCCGGAGTCCAACCGAAAGTTGTTGTTCCTTCAGAAAAAGCTACGCTTGTTTATCCAGACCTGATTGTAAAGGCGGCGGACGAAGAGTTTCCTAATTTAACGGCTAACGAGTTTATCTGTTTATCTGCAGCGGGCTATTGTGGTTTGGAAACACCGGAGTTTTGGTTATCGGATAATCGAGAACACTTTGTTATGAAGCGTTTTGATATTGATGGTGACAAGAAATATGCCGTGGAAGACTTTTGTGTTTTAACCAAGCGCGATTCAGCTGATAAATACCGTTCCAGTTATGAACAAGTAATGAAAGTGGTGCAGTTATTTACTCGAAGTGCTGAGCAGCTTCAGAAAGTGTATGAATATATTGTTTTTAACGTACTTATTGGTAACGGTGACGCGCATTTAAAGAACTTCTCAGTTTTATATAGTGCAGAAGCACCTGAGCGTATAACGGTGACACCAATCTATGATGTAACCCACACCATTATTTATCCAACAATTGATAATAATATGGCGTTAAAGCTGTTTGGCAGCAAAGAGTTTCCGACACAACGTTACTTACGTAAATTGGGTGAAGACTTCGGCATTGCTGAGCCCCAATCGGTGATCTCTTGTTTCGCTGAAAGGTTAGTGACATTTATGGAAAGATTTAATCAATGGGATGTTTTTCCTGAACTGAAACCCTCACTGGAGGCGCACTTGAGTTCAATAATGGTGTCGGACCCCACAATGATTGGTTACCGACACCATAAAAAACGTAAATATACGTAGAGTCACGATCTCACCTGACATAAATGTCAGGCTACGAAATCCTTGTAGCCTGATAGTTCACATCAGGTGAGGTACCCGAATACGTGTACCAACCTTTAGAAGTGGTAAGTCACGCCTAAATGTACTTCGTTGTCGATGCTGTTGAAGTTTCCGCGGAAACCGGCGTCAGCGGAGAATTGCTCAGTGAAGGCGTAGCGTAAGCGAGCTCCAACTGATGCAAAGCCGTCTAAGCCCCAGTCATAACCTGCGTCCACAATAGCTGTGGTTTGCTGGCTTAACTTAGTCATAGCACCGATACCGGCGTAAGCGCTGGTGTCGTCGTAGTTGCCAAAGTCATAATGGCTAACACCGGCTTTCAGGAAAGTATTGAATTGCTTGCCTGCGCCCATGTCCATGAAGTATTTAGCACCAGCACGAAGTGAGTAGTCACCCATATCTTGTAGCTGTATTTCACCAACCCAGTTTGGGGCGATAGTTTTGGAGCCTTCTACGTAGAAATCGGAATCGTAGAAATCAGAGAAACCGCCGCTAACATAGTTTAAATCATCAGCTTTGCTGGCTGCTGAAAACATAAGCGAGCCGCTTGCGAGTAGAGCTGTTGTTAGTATAAGTTTTTTCATAGTTTGCCTCCTTGGATATGACATTTGTATTATGGCACCCAGGAGGCGAAATAGCAGCCCTTCAACTGTAAAGGTTCAGTAAAATAAAGGGCTGCAGAGGTGATGTATGTCGTTGTAGCCTGACATTTATGTCAGGTTAGATATCGTTCCTGACGTAAACGTCAGGCTACGTATCCCGCCATGCCAGACTATTTAACGATATCCAGCCAGACCATGCGATGGTCGGAAGAGGCGCTGCGCTTTTGCATTAGCCTGCTGCCGGCTTCATCGCCTACAGGCCAGAAGACGCCGGCGTCTTTAACGATTAAATCGTTAGACGGCAACACGTAGTCTACGCGCTTGCGCCAGGCCGCGGTATGATACTGCGAGCCTTGTTTGTCAGGCGAATGCTGTTCGCCACCGCGGCTTTGGGGCTTAACGTCATTTACCCGCGGGTGTTGCAGTAATTGTTCTATCGCGCCATCAACACCGCCAGAGCCAGCTTCAGCGTTCATGTCACCCATAACGATAAAGCTTTCATTTTGCTCAAGCCCGCCGCGTGTGCCTTCATCATCATAAATATAATTATCTTTACCTGGCGTTAAGTAGTCAGCAAATAAGCGAATTTCATCATAGTTACGCATGCCGTTGCTGTTTTCCGGGCCGTCGAACGCTGGCGGTACTGGGTGTGCAGCTAATAAATGAATGACTTTGTCACCCACTTGCACCGGAATGTCCCAATGCGACTTTGAGCTTAAGGGATACTGCGCCATTATCTCGTCTGAGTACCACGGCTCGTCGGTAGGCTGTTCCTGTTTGTTCATCACGTAAGGAATGTGGCGGCCGGGCATGTCTTTCCACAAGAAGTGCTGAAAGGTTCGGGCTTTATCCGTTAGTAACGGATATTTCGATAAGATAACCATACCGTACTGACCCGGATACCAGCCAAAACCCCATGCGTCGATGCCGGTGCCTTGTGCTTTACCGTCGCGGTTTAAGTCAAAAGGCGAGGGCACTCCTGTATTTACCGGAGCAATATACGCGTAGGGGTACTCAATTGCTTTCTGCCCGTTTTGCGAAACCGACAGGTACTTTTCCTGAAAGACATTGACGCCAATTTCTTTATCAACGTAGTCAAATTCGTTCAGTAAAACGATATCAGGTCGCACACGTTGCAGTATTTCGGCAATACCACGAATTTGTTCATGATCCTGCTGTAACACCTCTGGTACAGGCGATTTGTCTAATTGCGGGAGCTCGCTGTCGCTCAGGTAATTAGATGCGTCCATACTGACATTAAAAGTCGCAACCCGTATGGTTTCTGGTTCGCCTTTGCCGGAACCGGCGGTTGCATTAAAAGAGGTAGGAATCATAAGAACAACGAATGTTAAAATTAATAAAAACCGTATAAAGCCCATGGGATAACCGTTTGAGAGCAGCCTAAGACAGTGGGTGAGAATAAAGGTTCCCGGATGACTAGGCAAGAGCTAATAATTTGATTAAAATATGTCACATATCTGACACAAAAATGTCTTAGAAGTGTAATGAAATCAGCCCGATCCCATACAACTCCGACCTCTTGCCGCGCGCTCAATGCCTTTCAGGTTATTAGCTTTCCGGTAATGAATCAGTTGTTATGTCGTGGCTCCTCATCTAATACTAAGCGAACGATCCAACTTCCTCTTCTGCGTTCGCAAAAAAGTTCCATTGCTTCTCATATTTTTTTCAACTTTCACGAAATTGTCATAAATAAGCTTTACCCTCACTTTCGCATAAATACCCAAAACCAAAACCGGGAAGAACAAAACTATGTTTAACTCTACTTTTAAGCGTACGGCTGTTGCAGCTGCTATTGCTATGGGCCTTAGCGGCGCTGCTATGGCTCAGGATACTTCATCTAACTTACGTGGCTCTGTTACCACTCAATCAGGTGAGTTCTTACCAAATACCAAGATTCAGTTACGCAATGAGAGAACAGGGACAGTACAGACTTATACAACAAATGAACAAGGCGCATTTGCAGCGCGCGGATTGAGTGTCGGTGGTCCTTACACTATCGTTGCTGAAGGTCCGGAAGGCCGCACTGAAGTAATTGAAGACATTTACCTGACACTGGGCGATTCAGAATCAGTTCGAATTGTTCTGAAATCTGAAATGGAAAAAATTCAGGTTACTGGCGCACCGAGCACAAATAGCCTTTATGGCAGTAATAGTCCTGCAGCAAATTTCAATCTGTCTGACTTACAGAATAGCCCTGCAATTAACCGTGACTTGAAAGACATTGTTCGGGTTGACCCTCGTGTTTATGTTAGCGCTGGTGATAGCATTCAGTGTATGGGAGCGCATCCCCGGTTTAACAGCCTAACAGTTGACGGCGCACGTATGAACGATAACTTTGGCCTGAATTCAGGTGGTTACCCAACGCGTAGCATGCCATTTTCTTACGATGCCATTGAACAGGTTGCAGTAGAATTTGCACCGTTCGATGTCCAATACGGTGGTTTTACAGCATGTAACATTAATGCCGTAACTAAGTCAGGCCAAAATGAATTATTTGGCGGCTTCTTCTATGACTACGCAAGCGATTCGCTACAAGGCGACAAGCTTGAAGGTGAAGATATAACGATTGGTGATTTCTCAGAAGACCGTTTTGGTTTCAACGTTGGCGGTGCCATCATTGAAGACAAGTTATTCTTTTTTGCTGCTTATGAGAAGCTGGAAGGTGAATCTGCGTTTAGTTATGGTGCAGCAGACTCAAATGCTGGAACTCGAGTTAATGGTGTTAACCAGGCTCAGCTAGATCAAATTCGCCAAATCGCTCAAGACGTTTATGGTTATGATGTTGGTAGTCCAGTAACTTCATCACCTGTTGAAGATGAAAAGTTATTGCTTAAATTAGACTGGAACATCAGTGACGCACATCGTGCTTCATTAACCTACAACAAAACTGAAGATTCACAGTTAAATACATCAGATCAGAGTGGTTACGAGTACGAGTTTTCTAATCATTACTATACGATCGGTAACGAATTTACGTCATACATTGGTCAAGTTTACTCAGACTGGACAGACCGTTTCTCAACAGAAGTTCGTGTTGGGTACTCAAAGTTAGACAACTCTCAGATTACTGTTGGTCCTCAAAATATTGCTGACTTCCAGATCGATACAAAAAATGACCATGACGGTGACGGTACACCAAGCGATGCAACTGTCTACTTTGGTGCAGATGATTCACGTCAGGCTAACGATTTAGATTATGAAACCATGTTTTATAAGTTAGCTGGGACTTATTTCTTAGGCGACCATGTAATTAGTGGTGGCATAGAGCGTGAAGAGTACGACGTGTTTAACATGTTCGTACAGCATTCTCGTGGTGGTGAAATTGATTTTGCTTCGCTGCAAGATTTCATTGATGGAAATGTTGAAACATATTATTACGGCAACGCAACTGGCACTGAGCAGAACCCGCGTAATGCCGCTGGTGAGTTTAGCTACGCGACAAATACCGCGTATTTACAGGACGAATATTACTATTCACCTTTAGATATGACGGTCACTTTTGGTTTGCGTTACGACTGGTATGAAAGTAGCGATTACCCACAAGCTAACCAAGAATTTGAAGATATATATGGCTTTACTAATAGTTCGAACCTTGATGGTAAAGGTTTACTGCAGCCTCGTTTAGGTGTTAACTGGAATGTCTCGCCTGATTTAGAGCTTCGTGGTGGCATTGGTTTATATTCAGGTGGTAATCCTAATGTCTGGCTAGCGAATAACTACCAGCAGGACGGTATTAGCCAAACGCAAACGAGAATGGGGAACTTCAATCTCTTTGAACTTGCTGAAAGCGGCGGTTTGATTGGTGAAGGTCGTCCTGGTTATGATGTACCTCAAGCTTTGTATGATGATGTCGTCGCTGGTAGAGCAACCACATTAAACGTACTGGATCCAAATTTTGATATTCCAAGTGAATGGAAGTATGCATTAGGAGCAACTTATACACTCCCAGGCGACTACATTTGGATGACGGATTTGATGTACAGCGTCCGTAAAGATGAAGCTTACATTAAGAATATTGCGGTTGAGCCTGTTGGCGAAATGGCTGATGGCCGTCCTATTTACGATGTTATTAACGAAGGTCGTGATACGGATTTAATGTTGTCTAATTTAAATCAGGACTCAAAGGTAGCTTCAATCTCTACTTCAATCAGTAAGTCTTATGATTTTGGCCTTGATTTAGCATTGGCGTACGCTTACGTTGATTCTGAAGATGGAAACCCGATGACAAGCTCCGTTGCGCAGTCGAATTTCCAGTATTTCGCGACAGATAACTTTAATAACCCGTCACCGGCAACATCGAACTATGAGATCCCACATCGCTTTACTTTCAGAGCTACGTACAGCAATGAGTTCTTTGATGGGTATGCAACTACAATTGGCTTGTTCGCGTCAGCTAACAAAGGCCGCCCATACAGCTATGTTATGGGTAATGCGACTTACAAAGATGGTGATGATACGATCACTTACCCGAAAGTTCAGGGCGTTGATGTAGCTGAAGATGGTCGTCAGTTACTTTACGTTCCAGATGGTCGTAATGATCCAAATGTCGTGTTTGGTCCAAACTTTGACCAGGATGCGTTTTTCTCATGGCTTGAAGGATCTGGCGCTGGCAAATACGCAGGTGGTTCCGCAGGGCGTAACGCATTTAACAGCGACTGGTGGACTAAAGTTGATTTGCGTGTAGAGCAAGAGTTACCTGGTTTAATGGATGGACATAAAGCTAGCTTGTTCTTTACCATTGATAACTTAACTAACCTGTTAAATGATGATTGGGGTGTGTTGAACGAATCAATTTATGGTACAGCGACAGTAGTAGATGCTTACCGTGATTCTCAAGGCCGCTATGTTTTTGATAGCTTCTCGCAGCCAAATCCACAGAGCCGTATTACTAATGCGTCACTTTGGCAGGCTCGTATCGGTATCGAATACAAGTTCTAACGGATGTAGCCTGACGTTTACGTCAGGATTGATATCCCACCTGACATAAATGTCAGGCTACGGGATGACGCGTCAGCGTTATGAATAAACCGCCGCTGGTATTGCCCGCGGCGGTTTATTGTTTTAACCTCCCAGTATCAGACACTTATAAATGCACCCAAATGGAACTGAGCTGGACCAGTCTTTTACCTTCCTTATTGGCAATTGTATTTGCCATAGTTACCCGAAAAGTTCTGCTGGCGCTTATTGGCGGCATTATTCTGGCCAATATTCTGCTGTTCTGGCCGGCTCCTGCAAACATTGCCTACGGCACTTTAGAGAGCACCTGGGACACCCTTATTGACCCGAGCAATATGCTGGTCTGGTTTTTTACTCTGGGTATTGGGGCGTTGTTTGGCGTGCTGGAAAACGGCGGTACGTTTAAACAGTTTGTGCTGAAGCTGGAAAAAAAGCAGTGGATAGAGAGTAAACGGCGCGCGCGTTTGATGACCTGGATACTGGGCGTTGTGGTTTTTATCGAATCGAACGTGACTATTATGATTTCCGGCACTACCTCACGACCTATATACGACCGTCTGGGCATTGCCCGCGAGAAACTCGCTTATATTGTTGATTCTACCTGTGCTGCCATTTGTATTTTAATTCCGTTGAATGCCTGGGGAGCGTTTAATTTAACGCTCATTAGTAATCAGGGTGTTGAGCAGCCATTGCTTGTGTTTATTCAGTCTATTGCCTTTAACTTTTATGCCATTTTTGCGGTATTGCTGGCGTTGTTTGTAGCGCTGTTCGACTGGAACATTGGGCCAATGAAAGCGTTTGAGAAGAACGCGGTACCGGATCAGGTATCGCAAAACACCTGGGGCGATGGCCCGGATGAAGAGACCAGTTTTGGCAAGGGTATGGCGGTGGTCATGACCAGCCTGATTGCACTGGTGGTGATGGTTCCTGTTATGTTGCTGGTAACCGGCAATGGTGTGCTGGTTGACGGTAACGGCACTTTAAGTGTGTTTATTGCCATTTATGTGGCATTGGGCATTGCCGTAGCAGGTACTCTGATGACACAGCCGGTTGGTCTAGTCGATGTTGGCAAGTACCTGCTAAAAGGCGCCTGGAACATTCTGCCACTGGCGGTCATTTTGTGGCTGTCTATTGCGCTGGGTGGGCTAACTCGTGACCTAGGTACTGGCGAATTCCTGGCGGCGGCTCTGGATGGTTCGGTGGCGCTGTGGATGCTGCTACCGCTGATATTTGTGTTGTCGGCTATTACGGGCTTTTCTATTGGCTCCAGTTGGGGAACCTTTGCTATTATGCTGCCACTGGCGATACCGCTGGCAATGACTTTAGGTTTGCCGCCAGCTCCATTTATTGCTGCAGCTATTTCCGGTGGTATATTTGGAGACCATGCATCGCCCATTTCCGATACCACTATTATTGCCTCGATGGCGTCGGGGGTGGAGCACATTGACCATGTGCGAACTCAGTTGCCCTATGCGTTAGTAGCCGGGCTTGCAGCGACGGTGGCTTACGCTATAACGGGGATGCTTATTTAACGCTGGCTGATTTGCGGCGGGCTCGAAAAAAACGCCGCAAAATATCGCCGCATTCTTCTGCCAGTACGCCGCTGTGCACTTCCACTTTGTGGTTCATAGAGGCGTGGTTAATAACCTCAATGGCAGTGCCTGTGGCTCCGGTACGCGGGTCGGTTGCACCGAACACCAGGCGTTTGACTCGGGCATGGGTAATTAAACCCGCACACATGGCGCAGGGCTCGAGGGTGACGTACAGGGTGGCGTTGACCAACCGATAATTATCGATAGCCTGACCTGCAGACCGAATGGCTTGTGCTTCGGCATGAGCGGACGGGTCGGACAAAGAAATAACCTGATTGTAACCTTCGCCAACAATTTTATCGTCCATGACCAATACCGCGCCAACGGGCACTTCGTCTGCGTTTTGCGCCTGTTCAGCAAGTTCTAAGGCTCGCTGCATGTAGATTTCATCGGTTGTCATGAGGGCGATTTTAGCGCAGGATATTACCCAGTACCAGAATAACAATCCGCACTTATGCAGGAGAGAACAATGAAAAAGCTCATTATTAGCTTAATGCTGGCCAGTAGCTTTGGCTATAGCGCTCAGGCTGCTGCTCAGCAATCGCCGGTAAAAGTCAGCAGTGACTTAGAAGCTCAGGTCATTGAATGGCGTCGCCATATTCACGCCAATCCGGAACTGAGTAACCGCGAGTTTGAAACCGCCAAAATGGTGGCTGAGCATTTGCGCTCTCTGGGCATGGAAGTTGAAACGGGTGTTGCGCACACGGGTGTCGTTGGCATGCTAAAAGGCGGTAAGCCAGGCCCAACTATAGCGTTGCGCGCGGATATGGACGCTTTACCTGTTATAGAGCAGACCGATGTCCCTTTTAAGTCAACGGTGAAATCAGAGTATCGCGGCAATGAAGTGGGTGTGATGCACGCCTGCGGGCATGATACTCATGTTGCTATGTTAATGGGGGCAGCAGAAAAGTTAGCCGAAATGAAAGACGAGCTGGCCGGTAACGTGATGTTTATTTTCCAGCCAGCTGAAGAAGGCGCGCCTGAAGGCGAAGAGGGCGGCGCAGCATTGATGCTGGAAGAGGGGCTTTTTGCTGATAACAAACCAGAAAAAGTCTTTGGCATTCATGTCTGGGCAGGTTTTCCTACAGGTCATGTTGGCTATCGTAAAGGTCCGTTGATGGCGTCTTCCGATCGGTTTGAAATTAAGGTGAAGGGTAAACAAGCGCACGGTTCTACCCCATGGGCTGGCGTTGATCCTATTGTGACTTCGGCACAAATTATTAATAACGCACAGACTATTATCAGTCGTCAGACGAATATCACCAAAGCTCCGGCAGTTTTATCTTTCGGCATTGTGGAAGGTGGTGTGCGTAATAACATTATTCCGGACGAAGTGACCTTAATTGGTACTATCCGCAACTTTGACATGGACATTCGCTCGGATATTCACGAGAAATTAAAGCTAACGGCAAAAAAAACGGCTGAAGCAAACGGAGCCGAAGCTCACGTTCATGTCGATTTAGGCTATCCGGTAACGAGTAATGATGCGGACCTGGTTGAGCAGATGTTACCGATAACTAAAGCGGTAGCGGGAGCTGATAAAGTGCAGGAAGTACCATTAGTAACTGGTGCTGAAGACTTCTCGTATTACGCGCTGGAAGTGCCGGGTATGTTTGTATTTTTGGGAGTCACTCCACCAGAGCGTGATATGGCAAATGAACCAAGCAACCATTCGCCGTATTTTTATGCTGATGAAGACGCACTGAAAACCGGTACGGAACTTTATGTGAATTGGGCTCTGGAATCTCTCTAATATGCCGAAGTCTGCAGTATCGCTGTTTGCTATTTTACTGCTGGCCGCTAGTGTACTAACGGCCTGCAGTCCTCAAACCCGCCCCGATGCCATGTCCGTAGTTCAGGAACGTCAGGTATTGCGGGTGGGAACACTGATAAACCCAACCAGCTATTATTTTGATCATGACCGTGAGCAAGGCTTCGAATACGATCTGGCGAAACGTTTTGCCGCTCGTCTGGGAGTTGAACTGGAAATGGTTCCGCGCTTTGACGTGAACGATTTGTTTACCATGTTGCGTCGCGGTGAAGTTGACATTGTCGCGGCCGGACTTGACCGGACCTCGACGCGTGCTCAGTTGTTCCGTTTCAGTCCGCCTTACGACATTATTAGCCAGAAGGTTGTTTTTAAACAGGGTTCACGTCAACGCCCGCGAGACTTGCAGCAAATTACCGATGGTGAAATTGTGGTGGTGCAAGGCAGTTCTCACCATGAGTTTTTGAAAAGCCTGGGCGATAGTATTCCTACTTTAAAGTGGCGCGCGACCCGGGACCATGATGCGGTTGAATTGCTACAGATGGTGATTAGCGGCGAGGTCGATTACACCATTACCGACAGTACTGCGCTGGATATTCAGCGTCGCTTTCATCCTGATTTAAGTGTGGCTTTTACGGTAAAGCATGATCAAGACATTGCCTGGGCTTTACCGCAGGGTACGGATGACTCTTTGTTTGCCGCTGTTATTGAGTATTTTGGTGAGATTCGTTCCAGTGGGCGCTTAGCTCATATTAAAGAGCAGCACTTTGGTCATGTAAAACAGTTTAACTATGTCACTACCAGCTTATTTATTGAAGCTGTGGAGCAAGTTTTACCCGGTTATATCGAGACCTTTAAAAAACACTCGGGCTCGCTTGACTGGCGGTTACTGGCTGCTATTTCCTATCAGGAGTCGTTGTGGAATCCGCGAGCGGTGTCTCCTACGGGTGTGCGCGGCATGATGATGCTAACTTTGCCTACAGCGAAAGCAATGGGTGTTAAAAGCCGCTTGAATGCGGAGCAGAGTATTCGTGGTGGAGCTCGCTATCTGGAGCGCATGCTGAATAGGGTGCCGGCAAGAATTCCGCAACCCGACAGAACCTGGTTTGCGTTAGCTGCATATAATATAGGATTCGGTCATTTAGAGGACGCGCGAATAATAACGGAGCGTCAGGGTGGTAACCCGGACCGTTGGGTGGATGTGAAGAAACGCTTGCCGCTGTTGAGACAAAAGCAGTTTTATCGACATACCCGCTATGGTTTTGCTCGAGGCGATGAGCCAGTGACCTATGTCGGCAACATCCGCCGCTTTTACGACACATTGAAATATTTAGATGAGCAAGGGCGGCTGTAGCCGTCCCGCGACGTAGCCTGACATTTATGTCAGGTGAGGTATCGTTCCTGACGTAAACGTCAGGCTACGATGTCTGGTAAGGGTTCCGTGAATGTAGCCTGACATTTATGTCAGGTGAGGTATCGTTCCTGACGTAAACGTCAGGCTACGTGGATCATAAAATTAGGTGTTTAAAATGAAAAAGACAGTCGCCGCAGTGCTAATAGCTTTAGCTCCGGTATTTGCCTTAGCACAAAGCCTTGGCGACAAAATTCAATTGTCCGTAAACAATCAGATTATTGAAGCGACTCTGGCTGAGTCTTTGTCGTCGGAAAACAGTTATCGACTCACTTTTGAAGACCGCTATGGCGACACTCAGCATTTAGGCTTTTTGCATAAGCGTGGTAATAACCAGCTTATATCAATTACGCACCCCGATGTTGGTGAAGTGGAAATTCGCCGCGTAGACGGTAAAACCTATATTAATCAGAGAAACCGGACACCATCGGAACCGTTAAAACCTAAGAGCCGCACAGAACCACTTAAGCTGGAAAAGCAGTTTCAGTTAGCTCCAGCTCCGCGTAAAGCGGCACTGACGAAAGCCAACAATGCTCAAATAACCTCTCTGGTGACTCAGTTCGACAACAGCATTGATGTGTTATTTCTGTACGACGAACGTTTACTCGGCTATGCCGAAGACGAAGGTTACGACTTAGCTTTAAGCATTGATGCGGCGGTAATTACAAGCAACGCCATTTTTGAGCGTTCCCAACTGCCCGTTGAAATGTCTGTTGCCGGTGTGAGTTTTTTCAATCCGGAATCTACCACTAACTTTCCGACAGAAGACCCTAATGCGATCATAGATGAACTGGTGGATGATCAGCGGGTTCGTCGATTGGTGGATCGCTATCAGGCCGATGTGGTTCACTTTATTGGCGCGGAAAACCCCAGTGTTTGCGGCTTGGCTTTTGTTGCCACTGACTTTAACGTTAGCGATAACTTAGTAAACAGGGTTAGCGGCGCCGCAGGTGCAGGTTATACCAGCTTGTCCTGCACGGGGTCGGGAACGGTTGCTCACGAGGTTGGGCATAATTTCGGGCTCAATCATGACCGTTATACATTGGCGAACAATGCAAGCGGCGGCGGTGGTGATCAGGAGGATTACCATATTCCTTACGGCTTTATAGAAGATAGCGGACTTTTTTACACGACCATGTCATACGGCGGTGTCTGTCGGAGCGAATTTGGTAGCGGTGCCGCCTGTCGGGATGAAGCCGTCTACTCCAGTCCCGATATAGTAGATAGTGACTCTGGACTGCCAATGGGTAAAGCGGAGTCCCAAATTGACGCGGCTGATGCCAGTACGGCGGCTCAGCGCAGTACGGTGGTGTGGGCCAATAACGCGTCACGTACTAATGTGAATGCCATGGCAGCCAGCCACACCGGAAATTCGGAGCTAACTTTAAGCTGGCCGGCGGTTGCCAATGCCGATCGTTATGCGTTGGCTGGTGGCCGCTGTGAGCAATATCAGTCTGCCAGTCGTGAAGCTCTTTTGAACTTACAAAGCTTTAATGTGAACTCGGTTGCTTTAGGCGGAATACCTAACGGCTCAACCGATATCTGCATTATCGCGATAGAGGAACTGACCAACGGTGCTGTTCGCTGGCGTTTTGTCAGCAATAGCAGCTTTAGTGGTAACTTCTCGAATACTAATGCAAATTACCTCTTACTGAATAGCAATGTGATGGGCTTGGTGGAAGCCGGGGACCAGGCCAGTTTTACCATTGAGCTATCGGATACCGATACCAGTAACCAGTCATTACAGGTGGCTGTTCCGACAACGGCTAGTGGCACTTCGGTGAGTCAGGAAGTGGGTATAGCAGCTGCCAAACAGTGGTTTGACTGGATTGTGAGTGGCAGCGGCAGCACTCGTATGATAACGGTAACCTTAAAGACCGATATTGAAGAGATTGCAGCAAGTTTGGATAAAGACAATATTTTTAATCCATTCCACTGGCACTTAAAAGTGGTGAATACCGACTTTAATGATTTCAATATTTCCAGCGGCTTGTGGAATGACCCTTCCGATTTGGTTGGCTCGCGTCCGCAGGCTTTTTTAAGTTCGGGTGATACGGTTGGTGAACTGGAAGTGCTGGATACTCAGCTGAGCCTGTTTAATGTCAGTAACGACGTGGCAGTTTCAGTGGTTAACTTAAACGATGACCTTGTCCGCGACTTTAGCTTTAACGAAGTGAGCGGTGCTGTTGATGGTGAGCGACGCTTCGTTATAGAAGGAGTTGCCGGTATTGTTGATTCCGGGCAGACCGCGGTACTGAGAGTAGACTTCAGCGACGGCAGTGACAGCCTGAGAGTTGCGTTAACGGTTGAGCCTCGAGCTATAGCCCCGACCATAGTTGGTTTTACGGCAACAGGTACCACGGTAGGGGAAACTGTTCGTCTGGCAGCTATTGTCAGTGATGCTGATTTGAACCTTGCCCCGGATAGCCTGCGGTTATTCAGGGTAATGGAGAGTAGCGAAGAGGAAGTAACCGGCTTTAGCTTCAACGATGGCGCATTCAGTGCCTCATTGGGGCAACTTGCGGCGGGAACTTATCAGTATCGGTTAAGTGTAAGTGACACCGAGGGGAATACGGAATCGGCGACAGCTCGTTTTACCGTTGCGGCCGCTGACTCAGGCAGTAGCGGCGGCCATGGAGGTTGGTTGTTGGTGCTTGGTTTAGCCGCTTTAGGCTTGCGCAGGCGCCTGACCGCGGCGTAGCCTGACATTCATGTCAGGTGAGGTACCGCTCCTGACGTAAACGTCAGGCTACTGAAATTGCAGTTCTTTGTAGCTGAAGTTGGCTTTGACTTTTTTTTGCATCCATTCCAGCATAACGAAGCAGCGTGATTCACCGTCCAGTTTGACAATTTTAGCAAGGAAACCACGGAAAGGGCCTTGCTGAATTTCCACTGTATCTCCTATTTGAGGTGCCTGTTCATCGGTCAGTTGGTCAACCCCTCGCATTTGGTCAATCCAGCTTTGCGGAACCTTCGGTATGTTGTCGCCAAAACGCAGCACACCAGCTACACCATAAGTGCTGCGGAGCTTGTAGAACTGCTCAATAATGTCATCGGGTTTAACGAACACATAGCCCGGGAACATGGGCTCCACTACTGAGGTACGCACACCTCGGCGAACCTTTTTTACGGTTAACTCGGGCGCGAAAACACCGAACCCCTGATTCTCCAGATTCAGTATGGCGCGTTCTTCCTGCTTAGGCTTGGTTCGTACTATGTACCAAACGTCAGATTCGAGCTCATTCATAACAGGTCCTTTTGTGCGTCGGCGGCCGATCTTTCCACATTAGCCTAAGTTACGCAAATTAGGCTGTTAAGCTAGTATAAAGTCGTTGCAATAAATGGGTATGACACGGTAAGCTGATTAGGCATTTCAACGCAATAAAGGCCAAAGTCTATGCAAGCCAACCGCCTAAGACGTGAAAACACCGCCCGCCGCCGCGCCGTTATTCGTAAACGTAAACAACGTATTATTGAGCGTCGTGAAAAATGGTTTCGCATAGTGAATCGCGAAGGCACTCCGAAAATCGAGTAGCCTGACGTTTACGTCAGGAGCTATATCTCACCTGACATAAATGTCAGGCTACATATGCGTCATCGGCTCTCTCACCTGATGTGAACATCAGGCGACAAACGCCAGGTTCGATATTGTACCTGACATGAATGTCAGGCTACTGTATAATCTGCCAGCAAAAATCGCCCAGCTTTGGAGACCTTGCTTGTGGAAATCTACCGCGGTGCACCTGCCTTATCAGCCTTCAAAACAACGAAGCAACTTGAACAACTGAAACAGGCAGGAATTCCTGTCAAAGAGCTTTATGCTGAGTATCAGCACTTTGTTGATTTGCATAATGAACTTAGCGACGAACACCGTTCAGTGCTGGTACAACTACTGAAGTACGGCCCTGAAATGCCGGCACACGAGCCTCAAGGTGCTCTGGTACTGGTAACCCCTCGCATTGGTACTATTTCCCCCTGGGCTTCGAAGGCCACCGATATTGCGCATAACTGTGGCTTGAAAAGCATTCACCGGGTTGAGCGCGGTGTGGCTTTCTATCTGCAGGGTGATTTGTCGGCTGAAGAACTGAAGCAGGCGGCAGCCTTATTGCACGACCGTATGACCGAAAGCGTGTTGTACGATATGAACGACGCGCAGCAGCTATTCCGCTCACAGGAACCGCAGCCATTGTCTTCGGTAGACATTCTGGCTGGCGGTCGTGAAGCGCTGGCGCAGGCCAATATTAGTCTGGGTCTGGCGCTTGCTGACGACGAAATTGATTACCTGGTAGAAAACTTCCGTAAACTGGATCGCAACCCAAACGACATTGAGCTTTATATGTTTGCCCAGGCAAACTCTGAGCACTGTCGTCACAAGATTTTTAACGCCGACTGGACCATAGACGGTGCGGAACAGCCCAAGTCGCTGTTCAAAATGATTAAGAACACCTTTGAAACCACACCTGACTATGTGTTGTCGGCTTATAAAGACAATGCCGCTGTTATGGAAGGCCATGAAGCCGGGCGTTTCTACCCGCAACCGGACAGCATGAGCTATGGCTACAGCCACGAGCCAGTGCATATTCTGATGAAAGTGGAAACTCATAACCACCCAACGGCAATTTCTCCATACCCGGGGGCTGCAACCGGCTCCGGCGGTGAAATTCGCGATGAAGGTGCTACAGGTGTGGGTTCTAAACCCAAAGCCGGCCTGGTGGGCTTCAGCGTTTCTAACCTGAACATTCCCGGCTTTAAGCAGCCGTGGGAAGAGAACTACGGCAAACCTGCGCGTATTGTTTCTGCGCTGGATATTATGCTGGAAGGCCCATTAGGCGGCGCAGCCTTTAATAATGAATTTGGTCGCCCGGCTCTGACCGGTTATTTTCGTACCTACGAGCAAACGGTCGACAGCCACAATGGGCGCGAAACCCGCGGTTACCATAAGCCAATTATGATTGCCGGCGGTTTGGGTAACATTCGTGAAGCCCATGTGCAAAAAGGTGATATTCCGGTTGGTGCTAAGCTCGTCGTTTTAGGCGGTCCGGCAATGAACATTGGTTTAGGTGGCGGCGCAGCATCGTCTATGGCGTCGGGCGAGTCGACCGAAGATTTAGACTTTGCCTCGGTTCAGCGTGAAAACCCAGAAATGGAACGCCGTTGTCAGGAAGTGATTGACCGTTGCTGGCAGCTTGGTGCTGATAACCCCATTGCCTTTATTCACGACGTGGGCGCTGGCGGTTTGTCGAATGCGATGCCGGAACTGGTTAGTGACGGTGGTCGTGGTGGTCGATTTGAGCTGCGCGAGATACCGAACGATGAGCCCGGCATGACACCGCTGGAAATTTGGTGCAACGAGTCGCAGGAACGTTACGTTATTGCTATTGCACCAGAAAACATGGAGCGCTTTGAGTCCTTGTGTGAGCGCGAGCGTGCAGAATACGCGGTGATTGGTGAAGCCACTGAAGAGCTTACTATTTTACTGAACGACGCCAAGTTCTCGAATCAGCCAATTGATTTGTCGCTGGACGTGCTGTTAGGCAAACCGCCGAAAATGCATCGCGACGTGGCCCGATTGCAGGCGGAAGGTACACCATTGCATTTGGAAGCCGCTGATTTGAACGACGCGGCTGATCGCTTACTGCGCTTACCGGCTATTGCCGAGAAAACCTTCTTAATTACCATTGGTGACCGCAGCGTTACCGGTCTGGTTGCCCGTGACCAAATGGTTGGTCCGTGGCAGATACCGGTGGCTGACGTTGCGGTAACCGCGTCCAGTTATGACAGCTACCATGGTGAAGCCATGGCTATGGGTGAGCGTACGCCGCTGGCGCTACTGAACTTTGGCGCTTCGGCACGCATGGCGGTGGCAGAGTCCCTGACTAATATTGCCGCTGCTGACATTGGCGATTTAAAACGTATTAAACTATCGGCCAACTGGATGTGCGCAGCTGGCCATCCGGGTGAAGACGCCGGTTTGTATGAGGCCGTTAAAGCCGTTGGTGAAGAGCTGTGCCCGGAACTGGGTATTACCATTCCGGTGGGTAAAGATTCCATGTCGATGAAAACTCAGTGGCAGGAAGACGGTGAAGACAAAGCCGTGACAGCGCCAATGAGTCTGGTGATTACCGCGTTTGGCCGGGTGAACGACATTCGTGCAACTTTAACGCCGCAATTGCGCACCGACAAAGGCCAGTCGCACCTGGTACTTATTGATTTAGGTAAAGGTCAGAACCGTTTAGGTGGTTCAGCACTGGCGCAGGTATATCAGCAACTGGGGCAACATACGCCAGATTTAGACGACACTGAAGCCTTTAAAGCCTTCTTTAATACTACTCAGCAGTTGGTAACCGAAGGGCGTTTATTGGCCTACCACGACCGTTCTGACGGCGGGTTATTCACCACTGTAGCGGAAATGGCATTTGCCGGAAACTGTGGCGCGAAAGTGGCACTGGACGATTTAGGCGAAGACAATTTAGCCGCCTTGTTTAACGAAGAACTGGGTGCGGTTATTCAGGTGAGCGATGAACAGTACCAAAAAGTGATGGACGCTTACAAAGCGGCGGGTTTAGGTGACTGCGTTAAGCGCATTGGTGAGCCGACGCATGACGATGCCATTGTCTTTACCCGTGATGAACAGAATGTATTAGCGCAGAGCCGCACGCACTGGCGCACCGTGTGGGCGGAAACTACGCACCACATGCAGCGTCTGCGTGACAACCCGGTGTGTGCTGACGAAGAATTCCGTCTGAAACAGCGCGCTGATAACCCGGGCTTACTGGCAGATTTAACCTTCGATCCTTCTGAAGATATTGCAGCGCCGTACATTGCTAAAGGTGTTGCGCCGAAAGTGGCAATTCTGCGTGAGCAGGGCGTGAACTCGCATTACGAAATGGCGGCAGCCTTTGACCGTGCCGGTTTTGAAGCGGTCGATGTTCACATGAGCGACATTCTGGCGGGCCGTGTGTCGCTGGAAGACATGCAGGCACTGGCAGCTTGTGGTGGCTTCTCTTACGGTGACGTTTTAGGTGCCGGTGAAGGCTGGGCTAAGTCTATTTTATTTAACGACCGTGCGCGCGAGCAGTTTGAAGCCTTTTTTAAGCGTAACGATACGCTGGCGCTGGGTGTGTGTAATGGTTGTCAGATGTTGTCTACTCTGAAGCAGCTAATTCCGGGAACCGAGCACTGGCCGCGTTTTGTGACCAACCGCAGCGAGCGCTTTGAAGCGCGCTTTAGTCTGGTGGAAGTGCAGGAGTCTAAGTCTATTTTCTTAGGTGACATGGCGGGTTCTCGTATGCCTATTGCGGTGTCTCATGGTGAAGGCCGCGCTGAGTTTGCTAACCCTCAGCAACAGTCGCAGTTGGAGCAAGGTGGCCAGGTAGCGCTGCGTTACATTGATAACTGGGGCGAAGTAGCTGAGCAGTATCCGGCTAACCCCAATGGTTCACCGAAAGGGATTACCGCGGTAACCAGCGACGACGGTCGTGTGACCGCGATGATGCCACACCCTGAGCGTGTGTTCCGCACCGTAGCCAACAGCTGGCACCCGGATGAATGGGGCGAAGACAGCCCGTGGATGCGCATGTTCCGCAACGCCCGTAAGCACCTCGGGTAACGCGCCCGGCGCAAACCGCAATTCGGCTAACCGGCTGGGTTGCGGGATGTAGCCTGACGTTTACGTCAGGAACGATATCTCACCTGACATAAATGTCAGGCTACAAACCACATGCATCAGGTTACGTGCTGGCTGTTATTTTTATGCCTAGTGCTTTAGTAACAGCCAGTACACTTTTAAGGGTTGGGTTGCCTTTGTCGCTGAATGAGCGGTATAGCTGTTCTCTGGACAGCCCTGTTTTTTGTGCTAATTCTGTCATACCTTTTGTTCTTGCCGCGATGCCAATAGCATTGGCAATGTAGCCTGCGTCTTCTGTTTCCAGCGCATCGGCAACGAAAGCCGCGACAGATTCTGCATCCTCTAAATAGGAAGCTGCGTCAAATTTGCTGAAAGTTGTTGCCATTGTTAATGCTCCAATATTCGTAAAGTAAGTGTGCTTTTTTAATGTCCCTTCTTTGGCTTTTCTTATCGCCTCCGGCGAGTAACAAAATGAGTACACCCTGATCTTCATAGAAATAAACTCTATAGCCGGAGCCAAAATGCATTCGTAATTCGCTTAGGCCATGTCCAATAGGCTTTACGTCGCAGGAACTTCCTTCTATTAACCTATTAATATGCGAAATAATTCGGCCTTTGATTGTTTGATTTTTTATACCTGACAACCATTGGTGAAATTTATTTGATTCATATACTGATAAGCTCATTGTAGTTTTTAAAATACACTTTAGCAAATAAGATGGGTAAATTAGCAGAAGCAGCGAATGTGGGGATGTAGGCGAAGGAGGTGAAGTAGTGTAGGTGTTTAATGTTTCTGTAGCCTGACGTTTACGTCAGGAACGATACCCCACCTGACATAAATGTCAGGCTACAAACCACATAGATCAGGTGACGAAACCACAAATATCCGGTTATAACACCACCGTGTTTTTATGCGGTGGGTTGGCTTGTAAGGTCTCGCGGAGGGCTTTTTCGTTGCTGGGTTTCAGGTGGGTTATCCAAAGCTCAGTGGGTTGTTGTTCCAGACTATTCAGAGCGCTTTGCAGCAAGCCTGGAGTCATGTGTTTGGTTTTTTCCGCAACCGGGAGTAATTCGTCAGGAAAAGAGCACTCCAGCATTAAGGTGTCTATATGGCCTAAGCGGTTAAGCTGTTCGGTCAGTTGCTTGCCAGCAATGGTATCGGCGGTAAAAACAAAATGCCTGCCCTGGCTTTTTACGCTGTAACCCACTGTGGGCACGCTGTGCTCTACAGCAAAAGCTTTAATTTCCATGCCTTGAAGCTCTATGCTCTGACCGGGATGAATCTCTTCAAACTTCAATAGTGCTTCAGGCCCTTCTGTCACGCTGCTCAGCTCAGGCCAGATATCGCCGTTAAAAATATTGTTTTGCAGCTTTTCCAGCGTATGAGGCTGTGCGTAAACCGTAACAGGTAAGTGCTCACTTCCGTATTGGTTGCTTAAAAAGGTGGGCAAAGCGGCAATATGGTCCATATGCGAATGGGTTAAAAACACATGCCGAACCCGGTGCATTTGTGCCAGGCTGAGTTGATTCAGACCGGTGCCGGCGTCAATCAGAATGTTATGATTGAGCTGAATGCAGGTGGATCCGCCTTTATTGTCGCCACTGAGTCCGCCGCTGCAGCCAAGCACTTGAATATTCACAATCTGTTCCCATCTTGGTTTACACTGTAGTGAAAGATTATCACATTAATACAGCCGAGGAGGCTACATGGAAAACACACCGACGAAAAGCTCTCCCGTTATGCCGCAGTTAATTATTCTGACCTTATTTTGGATTGGTCTGCAATTGGTAGCCACTTGGGTAAAAGACGACTTTTCTCATGTAAGTCAGTATATAAGCGAAATTAACGCGACCGGCAGCACCGCCGCTGGAGCTTTTGGCTGGGTCGGCTTTATTCCGCTGGCGATGGTTTCTTTCGGTGTGCTATTAACTGCGCGCCCGCATTTACGCGTTAAAGGCATTAGCCATATTGGCTGGAGCCTACTATTTTTCTATCCTGTCGCTTACCTCGGCGCGGCACTGGCACCTTGCGATTTAGGCTGCCCGACGGATGGCTCCAGCTCTCAGGCACTACACAATATTATTAGTATGGTCAGTTACTTTGGCTTTGCTCTGGGTGCATTTTTACTGACCTTTACTCCAAAAACGACCTGGCCGGTGCGCTGTGCTTTTGTTCTTCTGTCGGTGATTATTGCCTTAGGTTTTGTGTTAATGATTAACCCCGAATTGGCAGAAGTACGCGGCGCGATACAGCGTTACATTGGCATAGCACAACTGGTGGTGTTCTGGTTGCTATTGTGGCTTAAACCGGCAGAAGCCGACGGAGGCAGTAATGAGTAAATCTGTTCGTTTAAGTGTGGAAGGCATGAGCTGTGGCTCGTGCGCCAGTCGTGTCGACAAGGCATTAAATGGCTTAGACGGCGTTGAAGATGCTTCGGTAAACCTGGCGTCGGACAGTGCTGAAGTGACTTATTCTGAAAAGCTGTCGGTGGATGATTTAGTTCAGGCCGTGAAAAGTGCTGGCTACGATGCCCATGAAGTGCTCGACCGTGATAAGCAAATGCGCGAACAGCGTGAGCAACAGGCAAAGGAGATGCGGACATTAAAAGGCCAGTTATGGCTATCGACTTTGCTGACGTTGCCGGTGTTTATACTGGCCATGGGTAACCATATGGTGCCGGTGTTTTCCGAGTGGGTACATAACTCACTGGGTTTACAAACCAGCTGGTGGATACAGTTAGTGCTTACTACCCTGGTATTGGCGGTTCCTGGCGCGCGTTTTTATAAGCTGGGTGTTCCTGCGCTATTCCGGGGCGCCCCTGACATGAACTCTTTGGTGGCATTGGGCGCTACAGCGGCCTGGGGCTATTCGGTGGTGGCAACGGCTTTTCCAGCCTGGTTACCGAGCGAGTCAGTGAATGTTTACTTTGAGGCCTCGGCGGTTATTGTCACCTTGATTCTGGCCGGGCGCTTTATGGAAGCACGGGCTAAAAGCCACACCTCCGATGCTATTCAGCGTTTAATGAGTCTACAAAGCAAAACCGCACGAGTGGTGCGTGACGGCGAAGTGACGGAAGTCGATATTGCCGAGCTGGGCAAGGGGGACGAAATTGAAGTACGCCCGGGTGAGCGTATTGCCCTGGATGGCGAAGTGTCTTCCGGCGACAGTTATGTCAATGAGGCTATGATAACCGGTGAAGCAGAACCGGTGCATAAGCAAAAAGAAGACAAAGTGGTTGGTGGAACGCTGAACGAAAAAGGCACGTTGCGTTTTAAAGTAACGGCTACCGGCGAGGGAACCGTGCTGGCGCAGATCATCCGTATGGTTGAGCAGGCGCAGGGCAGTAAATTGCCGATTCAGGACACCGTTAACCGTATTACCTTGTGGTTTGTACCTGCGGTGATGCTGGCGGCCTTACTGACCTTTGTGGTGTGGTACTTTGCGGCTAGTGAGTCAGCGCTTACTTTTGCATTGGTTAATGCCGTTGCGGTTCTGATTATTGCCTGCCCTTGTGCCATGGGTCTGGCGACGCCAACCTCAATTATGGTGGGCACCGGGCGAGGTGCGGAAATGGGAGTGCTGTTTCGTCAGGGCAGTGCCTTGCAAGCATTGCAACAATCCAAAGGCGTTATCTTTGATAAAACAGGTACGCTGACCGAAGGCAAGCCGACTATTACAGAGTGGATTACCCTAAGCGGATTTGACGAAAAAGAGGTGCTGACATTGGCGGCTTCGGTTGAAGCTAAGTCCGAGCATCCTACTGCCGAAGCCTTGGTGAATTACGCCAAAGATCAGGACTTAAAAGTCTCTGAACCGGATACCTTTGAGGCTATTTCAGGTTTGGGTGCTACGGGGAAAGTGGATGGTAAAACGCTTTATATTGGTACCAGCGAGCTGATGAGGGACAACAATACTGAGTTACATACCGAGCCTAATGAAGCTAAAAACTGGGCAGAAAACGGTCGCACGCCAATTTACGTAGCTATAGATGGCAAGCTGGCGGCAGTATTTACTCAGGATGACCCGATAAAACCCAGCGCCAAAGAATTGATTAAGCGCCTGCACGCCGACGGTCTGAAAACTGCCATGGTAACCGGTGACGCTGAGTCTACTGCAAAACGTATTGCAAAAGAACTGGGTATTGATGAAGTGGTTGCTAATGTAAAACCCGATGGCAAGGTTGACGCGGTTAAGCGTTTGAAAAAAGAGTGGGGGCAGGTGATTTTTGTGGGTGACGGCATAAATGATGCGCCGGCTTTAGCCTCCGCAGATGTTGGCTTTGCTATTGGCACTGGTACGGATGTGGCCATTGAGTCCGCCGATGTGGTGCTAATGTCGGACAACCTGACTGTTGTGCAACAGGCCTTTGCGTTGTCTGAAGCCACCATGCGCAACATTCGCCAGAATTTATTCTGGGCTTTTGCCTATAATACCGCGCTGATACCAGTCGCAGCGGGTGTGTTGTATCCGTTTTTCGGTATTTTGTTGTCACCCATGCTGGCAGCGGGTGCCATGGCATTGTCCAGTGTCTTCGTGATAACTAACGCGCTGCGCCTTAAAACTGTAAATTTGGAAAAGTAAACTGCAAGGAATAAACGGACATGAAAGTCGGAGTTTTTGATAGCGGTGTCGGTGGTTTAACCGTGGCTCGCTCGCTGCAACAAAGTGGTTGTTTCAGCGAACTGCTGTATTACGGAGACACCGCTCGCGTGCCATACGGTAGCAAGGACAGCAATACTGTTACGCGTTATGCGCTGGAAGCGGTAGAGTTTTTTAACGGCGCCGATGTGGATTGTCTGGTAGTGGCCTGTAACACTGTGAGTGTGACTGCACTTGAGCAAATGCAGAAGTTCTCTAATAAACCGGTGTACGGCGTGCTGGAACCCGGTGTCATGGCGTTGGAACAACTGCAGGGCATTGATACCAGCGCCCGGGTGTTAGTTATAGCCACCCGATCGACGATAAACTCCGGTGCTTATCAGCAGCAGATACAGGCTTTAGGTTACAACCAGGTAAACGCTATGGCCACGCCGTTGTTTGTGCCTATTGTCGAAGAAGAGCTCTACGACGGGCCGATACTGCAGGAAACCTTTAAGCATTATTTCAGCAAGCTTGAAAAGCCCGATGTGGTGCTGCTGGGTTGTACCCATTTCCCATTGATTGCCGAGAGCATTTCTGCGTATTTTAACGGTGCCAAAACCATCCATTCCGGCGAAGCCATGCTGGCCTGGCTGAAACAACACCTGGACTTAAGCGCCCAGTTTGACACCACGCCACTGCACATCATAGCCACCGAAAACGTCGAAGCCGTTAAACGCACCGCCACCCGCTGGGGCCTGAAGCTGTAGTCTCGGGAACACGCTTTGCCGGCAATTCGGCTGAGAAAAGAACTCGTGGCTTGAGGAGACGCTACAAGTTCATCCATGAACGCTTGACGAAGGCCATCCATGGCCTTCGACACTCCTCAAGCCACGAGTTCTTTCCTTTATCGCCTTTTGCCACCAAAGCCTGTCCCTGGGATTAACTTCCGATCTAAGGTATTTGTGCCAGATGAAAATGTGGGATAGCGAGTGCGCTAAAAGGTTAGCGGTGGGGCTTTGTATGTGTGCAGCGCCATGGATGGCGCTGCTCAAGCCCTACAGGGATGTATTCACGGGCGTCTTCCAAAGTCCCACTGCTAACCTCAGCACTCGCGTTTTCCTCGACACCCCACCTGACATAAATGTCAGGCTACCCCAATAGCAACCGGTGTGGCGTTGATGTTATGATATTCGTATTACTTTTGCTTTCAGGAGTTTGTAGTTATGCCGCAGACGCAGCGTCCGCTTTATATTCCGTATTCTGGCCCTAATTTGTTGGAAACCCCGTTACTGAACAAGGGCAGTGCCTTCAGCAAGGAAGAGCGTGCCGCGTTTAACCTGACGGGTTTGTTGCCGCCTCGTTATGAGAGCATTGAAGAGCAGGCCGAACGGGCTTACATGCAGTACCGGAGCTTTGAAACGCCCATTAACAAGCATATTTACCTGCGCGCTATTCAGGACAACAACGAAACCCTGTTCTATCGTTTATTAACGGATCATCTGGAAGAGATGATGCCGATTATCTACACCCCGACTGTGGGGGATGCCTGTGAGAAGTTCTCAGACATTTACCGTAGCTCACGCGGTTTGTTTATTTCCTATTCTGAACGGGATCAGATAGACGATATTCTGCGCAATGCGACGAAGCAGAAGGTTAAGGTCATTGTTGTTACCGACGGTGAACGCATTCTGGGCTTAGGTGATCAGGGTATTGGTGGCATGGGTATTCCTATTGGGAAGCTGTCGCTGTACACCGCTTGCGGCGGCATTAGCCCGGCGTATACGCTGCCGGTGATGCTGGACGTTGGTACCAATAACGAAAAGCTCCTGAAAGACCCCATGTATATGGGAGCCCGCCATAAGCGTATTGAACAGGACGAATATGATGAGTTCCTCGACAAATTTATAAAAGCGGTGACCAGACGCTGGCCGGGCGTGATGCTGCAGTTTGAGGACTTTGCTCAACCTAATGCCATGCCGTTGTTGCGTCGTTATCGCGATGAAGTTTGCTGCTTTAATGACGACATTCAAGGTACCGCGTCTGTGACTGTGGGCACCTTGCTGGCAGCCTGCCGTCAAAAAGGTAAAAAGCTTAGCGAACAAAAAGTAGTGTTTGTTGGTGCCGGCTCTGCGGGCTGTGGTATTGCAGAACAGATTATGATTCAGATGACTGCCGAGGGCTTAACCGAAGAACAGGCGAAGAAACAAATTTTCATGGTAGATCGCTTTGGTTTGGTTATGGATACCATGGGCGGTTTGCGTGACTTCCAGGAGGCTCTGGCACAGAAAACCAGCGATTTAAGCGCCTGGGAATACAGTGGTGAGTATCCGTCGCTGCTGGACGTTATGCATTGTGCTGAGCCTGATATTTTAATTGGCGTGTCTGGTCAGGCCGGGCTCTTTACTGAGCAAGTTGTTTCGACCATGGCAAAAAATGTCGAACGGCCCATTATTTTTCCACTGAGCAACCCTTCCAAACATGTAGAAGCGCACCCTACAGATGTACTTAAATGGAGTGAGGGACGGGCTATTGTGGCAACCGGCAGCCCGTTTGGAGAAGTAGAGTATGACGGCCGTATTTACCCAATAGCGCAGTGCAACAACAGCTATATCTTCCCGGGTATTGGTCTTGGGGTACTGGCGGTTAAATCTGAGCGGGTTAGTGATGAAATGCTGCGTGTGGCAAGTAAGACACTGGCCAATGCGTCGCCCAGCGCAAATGGTAAAGGTGAGGCCTTGTTGCCGGCCTTTAACGACTTAACTCAGTTAAGTAAAGACATTGCTTTTGCGGTTGGTAAAGTGGCTCAGAAGGAAGGTTTGGCACTGGAAATTGATGACGATACGCTGCGAGAGCGCATCGACAACAACTTCTGGAAACCGGAATACCGTTTCTATAAACGGGTTAGCATTTAAGTATGAGCTAAGTCGATGGCTTGCTGTAAATCGCTCAGCAGGTCGTCGGCGTTTTCAATACCTACCGATAAACGTAATAAATCCAGCGGCACCGGTGTGTCCGGCCCTTCAATGCTGGCGCGATGCTCAATCAGGCTTTCTACGCCACCTAATGACGTAGCGCGGTGCCAGAGCTGAGTTTTAGCCGCAACCGCAATCGCTGCTTTCTCGCCACCGGCTAAACGAATAGACAGCATACCGCCGAAGCCACCCTGCATTTGCTTAACGGCTACTTCATGATCGGCAAAGCTTTTCAGGCCGGGATACAATACTTCACTAACCTGCGGGTGCTGCTCTAGTTGCTCTGCAATATATAATGCACTTTGACAACTTTCCCGTACTCTTAAAAATAACGTGCGCATGCCGCGCAAGAGTTGTGCTGCGTCCTGTGGCCCCGGAACGGCTCCGGACTGAGCACGAATGGCGACTAAGCGCTGCCAGAATGCGTTATCCTCACGAGCAGCCAGTGCGCCTGAAATGACATCGGAGTGGCCGTTTAGGTATTTGGTGGCGGAGTGCATAACAATATCGGCACCAAGATCCAACGGCTTGGTCAGCAGGGGCGTTGCTACTGTGGAGTCTACCGCGAGCAGAGCTCCGCAATTGCGAGCCATATCAGCTACGGCGGCAATATCAGTAACTGTCCACAGAGGGTTTCCCGGCGTTTCCAGCCAAATAAGCGTAGGTTTTTTTTCAGCAATAGCGTCGCGTAATGCATTTAAATTTATGGTATCCACAAACCGAACATCCAGTCCGCTATCGACACCGAAAGTTTGTAGCCATTTACGCAAAGCCCAGTACATCACTTTGGGAGCAATGACCGAGTCGCCGGGCTTTAACGCCTGAAAAACAGCGGTAGCGGCGGCCATGCCCGAGGCGAACAGCCGTGCATCTGCCGCATTTTCTAACTCTGCCAACAGCTTTTCCGCGGGGCGATAAGTGGGATTGTCAGCCCTTGAATACACCCGACCGCTACGATATTGATTGTCGTCATCACGCAGATAAGTTGTTGATGTGTATACTGGAGGGATAATTACTCCACTTTCGTTGTCAGAGTGACTACCACCCTGAGCAAGGAGTGATTGCGGCGAAAAAGGAAGTTTCGTCATATAAATTCTCGTTAAAGTAATCTCAATGCGAGATATCACGTATATAAGAAAGGAATCATTTCATACTAACCGAAGAGGTATTGCAATGCGTTACATAATTTCCGCACTACTGGGTTCTATGCTGTTTGTCGCAAACGCCGCGCAGGCGAACGAATGTGAACTCTCCATAGATAGCAATGACAACATGAGATTTGATACAAAAGAGATGTCCGTACCAGCTAGCTGTGACGAAGTAACAGTAACCCTGCATCACACAGGTAAACTGGATAAAAAAGTTATGGGTCATAACTGGGTACTGAGTGAAGCTGGCGACATGCAGTCTGTTGTACAACAAGGTATGTCAGCAGGTATGGATAACAACTATGTGCCAGATTCTGATGCCGTAATTGCTGCAACGGATGTTGTTGGTGGTGGTGAACAAACGTCAGTGACGTTTTCAACAGAAGGTATGAGTGCAGACACTGATTATAAATTCTTCTGCACCTTCCCAGGCCACTCAGCGATTATGCAAGGTAGCTTTGCGATTAAAGAATAATTTTCGCGATACTGCTTAACCGCAAATTGACTAGTAATAACTGCAGCCTCCGTGGCTGCAGTTTTTTTGGAGCGCCATTTGACTGTTATGAAGTTTTTACTCATTTCCTTTGTTCTTTTGTTGTCACTGCCAAGTGCAGATAGTCAGGCACAACAATTTGGATCACGCGAAGCGCTGGTGATTGCAGAGCCTGTCACCTTTGAACGCGAACGTAACCGGGTAGAAGCAGTTGGTACGGCTGAAGCTGTGCGCTCCATTACCATTTACCCAGCCGTTGGTGACAGAGTGGTTGCGGTAAACTTTACGCCTGGCGACAAAGTTGAAAAAGGCGAACTGTTAGTTGAATTAGATGCCCGTCGTCAGAAAGTAGCCGTAGAGCAAGCGCAAATTAACCTGCGCGATGCAGAACGTACGGTAGAGCGTTTACGTTCGAGCCGTGAGCAGGGAGCTGTTCCTCAGTCGGAGCTGGACAACGCTATTTTATTAAGAGATTTAGCCCGGGTTGAACTGGAAAACGCCAAAATTGAGTTGGAAGACCGTTTTATCCGTGCGCCTTTTACCGGAATTATTGGTATTACTGACGTTGAAGTTGGTGACCGCATTGATCAAGAAACCGCAATTGCGACCTTAGATGATCGCTCTACTTTATTAATTGATTTTCGTATTCCTGAAGCGGCGGTCTCATTGTTGCAGGACGGTGCAGAACTAAAAGTGGAGCCCTGGCGCTATTCTGGTACGCCGGTGACAGCTGAAATTGTTGAGCTGGATTCACGCATTAACGCTACCAGTCGTATGTACAGAGCTCGTGCAAAAATTAGTAACGACAGCGACGACTTCCTGCCGGGAACGAGTTTTAGAACGGCTATAGAGCTTGCCGGTGAAGAGTTCGCTTCAGTACCTGAAGCGGCTTTATCCTGGGGCGTTAATAACCCTTTTGTCTGGGTTGTTGAAGAAGGTAAAGCACACCGTATTGATGTCCAGATAGAGCAGCGCTTAGCAGGACGGGTATTAGTTTCAGGCGATATTCAACGCGATGATTTACTGATAGTTGAAGGGGTACAAAGTTTGCGTGAGGGTCAGCCTGTGACTTTTGATCGGGCAACGCTCGATACGCAAGAGGCCGTTGAATAATGTCAGATCAACAACTGAATAATCATCCGGATTCTAACGATTTACCTTCGGTATCAATTCGCCGTCCGGTACTGATTGTCGTATTAAACGTTCTTATCGCTATTGCAGGCTTGGCCGCGCTAATGGGCGTAGAAGTGCGGGAGTTACCGGATGTCGACCGGCCCGTTGTCGGCGTTAGTGCAACGCTTCCGGGCGGCGCACCGGAAACGGTGGACGCAGAAGTGACCAGTATTCTGGAAGGTGCGGCAGCTCGTGTTTCCGGTGTGGAATCTATCCAGTCTTCGAGTGAAGAAAATAGCGCGCGTATTTCAATTGAATTCCGTCCCGGAGTTGACTTAGACGTGGTGGCAGCGGAAGTCCGTGAGGCGGTTAATCAGGTACGTCGGGAATTACCCGATGACGTCGAACAAATTAACGTGCAAAAAGCTGACAGCGATGCGCGCTCGGTGCTGGATATTGCAGTTAGCAGCGACAGTTTGACTCAGGAAGAGCTGACTCGCCGGCTGGAAACCGATTTGTCGCCTGAATTTCTGGCAATTAACGGAGTAGCGGATGTCCGGTTAAATGGTGACCGGGAACGAGTATTACGCGTTGACCTTGACCCTCTTAAATTGGTGAGCTTTGGCTTATCTGTAACGGACGTAGCTGACGCCCTGCGTTTAGCGCCTTTTGATGTGCCCGCCGGTAGTTTGCGTTCAACTGATCAACGACTCATTGTAAGAGCTGATGCCACTGCGATTACCGAGGATCAGGTTGAGAATATTATCGTTAGTGGTGACACCCGTATTGGAGATGTTGCACAAGCATATTTTGCGCCTGCAGACGCGAACAGCTTTGTTCGTCTGGACGGCAAACCGGTTGTTGGTCTTGGTGTTATACGCCAGGCTGGTTCCAATACTATTGAGATTTCTGATCAGGCATTAGCGGTACTTGAACGTCTGCGCGAGCGTTTTCCTGACATGGAAATGCGTATTACCAATGACGATGCGCAATTTATTCGCAAGTCAGTAGCTGAAGTGGTGACGACCCTTGCCATTACCATTGTTTTGGTTGTCGCAACCTTGTGGGTATTCATTGGTTCATTCCGTGCGACTATTATTCCGGCATTCTCTATTCCTGTTGCGTTGTTCGGCGCTATTGCTGCTATTTGGTTGATGGGCTTTTCCATTAATATTCTGACCTTGCTGGCTTTGGTGTTGGCAACAGGTCTGATAGTTGATGATGCCATTGTGGTTACCGAGAATATTCAACGACGCCGTAGCATGGGGCTTGGTAGCCGTGCTGCTGCCGTATTAGCCACCCGCGAAGTATTTTTTGCGGTAGTGGCAACGACGGCGGTGTTGGTTGCAGTGTTTGTGCCGATTGCGTTTTTACCTTCAACCGCTGGGCGTTTATTCCGTGAGTTTGGCGGGGTGCTTGCCGCGGCTGTGGTTATTTCATCTTTTGTTGCCTTGTCTTTGGTGCCAGCTTTTACTGCTCGTCTGCCTAAATCAGCCGGGCAGAATAATCGGTTTGCAGGAATCGGCAATGCCTTTAAACGCTTCTATAAACGAACGTTGCACAAAGCCCTGGATTTTAGCTGGGTTGTGGTGGTTTTGTCTTTGTTATCTGCTGGCGGCGGTGCGCTGCTTTACAATGAAATTGACAGCGAGCTTATGCCCAATGAAGACCGTGGTGCGGTTCGGGTATTTTCGCGTGGACCTGACGGTGTGGGTCTGAAGTTTATGGATCGCCAGGCACGAAAACTGGAAGAAATTTTGCTGGAGTACAAAGAAAGCGGCGATATTGAATCAATTTATACGGTGGTGGGCCAATGGGACCCGAACCTGGTTTTTATTACAGCAAACCTCAAACCCTGGGAAGAACGAGATATTAGCCAACAGGAGATTATTAATAATATCCGGGAGCCGTTAAGCCAGGTTCCGGGTGCACCCGGACAGGCCTTTGGTGACAATAGCCTGAACTTGCGAGGTCAGGGGGGCGGCCTGGAGATGGCAATTACCGGGGAAAATTATGACGAGATCTTTAAGGTTGCTCGTGAATTTACCGCCATTATTAAAGAACGTATGCCCGATTTGGGTAACATTAATGTGTCCTATCAACCGACGCAGCCGCAGTTGAGGGTTAAAATTGACCGTCGTCGTGCCGCGGAGCTGGGGGTATCATTAAATGATATATCCGCAACTTTACGTGCTGCCATTAACGGCGATGACGTAGCCGACTTAAACGTAGGAGACCAGCAAATTCCAGTGATGCTGCGCACCCGTAATAATTTAATTCAGTCGCCGCAGGACATGCAGAACCTTTATGTATCGTCCAGTAGCGGTGAGCTGGTTCCTATTTCAAGCGTTTCCGAAATTGTTGAAGAGGGCGTGTCAGCAGAGCTTGAGCGTCAGGCACAGCGGCGGGCGATAGAAGTAGATGTGCAGTTGCCCAACGATCAGACTATGTCAGAAGTTGTTGACCAGTTGCGTACTATAGCCGGAGAAGTTTTGCCGGATAGTATGGGACTCGTCTTTTTAGGGGAAGCCGCAACATTTGAAGACACCTCGCAGGAAATTGCTATGACTTATATTCTGGCGTTCCTGATTGTCTTGCTAGTACTCGCTGCTCAGTTTGAGTCATTTAACAGTGCTGTGGTTGTTATGCTGACTGTGCCTTTTGGTATTGCCGCAGCTATTTACGCCTTATTCCTGACGGGCACTTCCATGAACATATATTCTCAAATTGGATTGGTGATGCTGATTGGTTTGCTGGCGAAAAACTCTGTATTGCTGGTTGAGTTTGCTGACCAGTTGCGGGACCGGGGACTCGAGGTTAGGGAGGCGATAGAAGAAGCTTCATTGATACGTTTACGGCCTATTATGATGACACTGGTATCCACGGTTCTGGGTGGACTGCCACTTATTCTGTCTTCTGGTGCGGGCGCTGAAGCACGTAACTCAATTGGCTGGGTTGTATTCGGTGGCTTAGGCCTGGCAACTCTGTTTACGCTTTACCTGACTCCGGTGCTTTATCTGTGGTTAGCGCGTTTTACAAAACCGCGTGCAGATGAAGCGGCTCGTCTGGAAAGTGAAATGGAAGCGGCGAGAGAAAGCGGCCATTAAAATGGCCGCTGACCGGTTTTTTAATCGTCGACCTTAGGAATCCATGACTTTTAATTTGGTTCGAATATAGTCAGCGTGACCAATGTAGAGTAAGTCAGCCAGTTTGCGCAACATGCTTTCCTCATAAGGGTCAAGCTCGTCATCAGCGTAGGCAACTACCCATAAGCTTTCCAATAGCTCAACGCGCTTTTCGTAAGCGAGAGCTTTTAGCTGAGCGGTAAATTCGTACAGCGAAGCGGCTTCTTTTACTGTTTTTACGGCTTTTCTAATAGCGTTTTCTGCTTGTTCATCCGTAATGCCATACTCGTGCTCGAGTTCATGTAACAGGTGCTGGCGTTCCTCGTCTGACAACTTACCGTCGGCAAGACTAATTTCAGTCATTAATACCAGTGAAAGGAATGCATTGTCTGTCATACCATCTGCCTTATCCAGGCTGGCTTGTTCAGCGGCAGTATTGTTTTGAAAAAAGTTTTGCAGAGCTTTAAGCATACGACATCCTATTTAGGTAAATTCGGTAAGAAAAAAGAAAATTCAGTGCCTTCGCCAGGCGTTGATTGGACAGATATCTGACCTTTGAGTTTCCGTGTTACTAAATTATAAACAATAGATAAGCCCAGTCCGGAGCCGCCAGTCTGGCGAGATGTGGTAAAAAAGGGCTCAAAAATATTTTTCGTGGTCTCGTTGTCCATGCCTTTGCCATTGTCACGAAAAGAGAAGTGTACGCCGTTATCTTCTTCTGCAGCCAGAATTTCAATTTGATGATTTTCGTTGGGCTCGGCAAAGGCGTGGTCATTAGTGTTACTGACTAAATTCGTCACAATTTGTGCCAGCGCCCCCTGATAGGTGTTCAGGACAATATCTTCATTGCAATGAATAGTAATAGTGACTTTTTTCTTTTTCACCATGGGTTTCAGGCTTAAAACTAATGCGTGTAAATAATCGTTGAGTTGGCATTTTACTAGCTCAAAACTGGACTGGTCGACAGCGGTTTTTTTAAAGTTCTGAATCAGTGTTGCGGCGCGTTCAAGGTTGCTACTTAGTAGCTGGTAAGCTTCAAACGTATTGTCGATAAATGTCTGCAGATGTTTTCGTGAAATGGAACCATCAGTAAAACTCTGATTCAGTTTTTTCAGACGATGTTCGCAATGAGTTACGGCGGTTACTGAAACGCCCAGCGGGGTATTCACCTCGTGAGCAACGCCGGCCACTAGTTTACCTAATGCTGCCATTTTCTCCGTTTCAATTAACCTTTCCTGAGCCTGCTTAAAGTTATCCAGCGCTTTGGTCAGAGATTGAGTACGTTCTTCTACCATGCTTTCCAACTGCTCATTTTGTTGAATGAGCAGGGCCTCAAACCGTTCTCGTTCAGCGGCACTAACAGCGCGGCCGTAAATATCGGCCAGCATACCAACAAAAGCGACTTCGGCGGATGTCCAGATACGGTTTTCCCTTCGACTTTCACAGCACATAACGCCTATCATCTCGCCTTTATGGCGTAAGGGAACGTCAAGTAAGCCGTAAACGCCGGTTTTTTCCAGATAGCCGTTAGTTAGCTCTATAGTTGCAGGATGACAGCGGGCATCGTTGGCAATAATGGTGCGTTCGGATTCTAACGCCTGAAAGTAAGAAGGTAACTGGCTTTTATAAAGTGTCGGGACTTCAGCGTTTGGCGATCTCTCGTCAATGAGTTTAGCCGCACTCATAGCTTGCTTGTCCGATTGCAATAACCAGATACTGACCCTGGTAATATCCAACCCCTTCAGAGCAGATGCTAATATAAGCTCAGACGCTTTCTCTAAGTCACCACCGTCAATATCGGGCGATTTAGAGACGTCGAGGAGGATGTTCTCTAAGGCATCGTTCATATTCAATCCGGTTATCTGAATATTTTCTCACTATAACTTACTGACTTCTAAAGTCCATTAATCGACCTTTCCTCACCATTTAACGTTAGCTACTGGACATTTGGATCTTAACTCCTTACAAAGGTAAGACATTTTTAATGAGGCTATACCATGAAAAGAACAACACTAACCTTAGCGGTGGCATCGTTATTAAGCTTTGCGCCGTTAAGCATGGCAGAAGAACAAACCCAGGGCTGGGATGTCAGTAACCCTCAGGGTGAGTTTAAAACCATTGATATATCGGTGAATTCCGGCACCTGGATGAATGTGGATGTCAGCCCGGACGGTGAATACATTGTGTTTGATTTACTGGGGGACATTTACCGTATGCCCTTTGGCGGCGGTGAAGCTGAAAAACTGATAGGCGGTATAGCCTGGCACATGCAGCCGGTCTATTCGCCAAATGGACGCTACATTGCTTTTACCTCTGATCAGGGCGGTGGCGATAACATCTGGGTAATGGATGCCGATGGCAGTAACGTGCGAGCTGTTACTGAAGAGACTTTTCGTTTGCTGAACAGCCCCGCCTGGAGCCCTGACAGCGAATTTCTGGTTGCGCGTAAGCACTTTACCGCCAGCCGTTCCCTGGGGGCCGGCGAAGTGTGGATGTACCACCGCAGCGGCGGCTCGGGTGTGCAACTGACCGAACGCCCCAATGACCAGAAGGATTTAGGCGAGCCGGCGTTTTCGCCGGACGGCAAATACATCTATTTTTCCCAGGATGACACGCCGGGCAAAACCTTTCACTACAGTAAAGATTCGCTGGAAGGTATTTACGACATAAAACGTTTTGAGCGTGAAACTGGTGAGATTGAAACGCTGATAAGCGGTGCCGGTGGTGCGATCCGCCCAACACCGTCACCCGACGGACGTTATCTGGCTTACATTAAGCGTGAAGACTTTGACAGCGTACTGTATGTGCTGGATTTGAAAACCGGTGAACACAAGCGGGTTTACGGGAAAATGGAACGCGATATGCAGGAAACCTGGGCCATTCATGGGGTTTACCCGACCATGGACTGGACACCAGATTCGAAGCAATTAGTGTTCTGGGCCGGTGGTCATATTCAGAAGCTGAACATTGATGACGGCAGCGCCCGTATTATTCCGTTTAAAGTTGAAACCGAGAAGAAAGTACAGCATGCGTTGCGCTTTAAACAAAACGTTGAAGCTGACCAGTTTGACGTGAAAATGTTGCGTATGGCGCAAGTATCTCCTCAGGGTGATGCGGTGATTTACGAAGCTTTGGGCAGCTTGTATCAACGTTCGTTGTCAGATGGTGAGCCGCAGCGTTTAACCAATAGCGAAGATTTTGAACTCTATCCGCAGTATTCACGCGACGGCGAAAAAGTCGTATTCGTTCGTTGGAACGACGAAGCGCAGGCAAAGGTTATTGTTCGCGATATCAGTTCTGGTGATGAGCAGGTGTTGAATACCGGACAGGGTAACTTTGTTGAGCCGACATTTTCCCCGGACGGTAAGCATGTGGTTTACCGAAAAGTACGCGGTGGTTATTTAATTTCCGATAAGTTTGGTCTGGAAAATGGTATTTATCGCATAGCGGCGTCTGCCAATGCAGAACCGGAGCAAATTGCCGAAAGTGGGCATTTACCTCAGTACGGCGCACGTAACGACCGGGTTTATTTGATGACACCGGGCGATAAACCAACCTTTAGTGCTATTGATTTACGCACGCTGGAGCAGCGCGATTTGTATCAGTCGGAACTAGCAACTGAGTTCCGTGTGTCTCCGGACGGCAAGCAACTGGCTTTTGCGGAACGTTTTAAAGTGTTTGTGACGCCTTTAGTCGAGCGCGGCAGTGTTATTAATGTTGGTCCGGGTGATAAACAAATGCCAGTGCATCAGTTGTCTGTTCGCGCCGGTGAAAACTTGTCCTGGACCGCAAACAGTGACCAGCTTTACTGGACATTAGGGCCGGAGCTTTATCATACATCGGTAGCTGAAGCTTTTAATGCCGGAACCGAAAGCGAAACCCTGAAAGTAGAAAATGGCCAGAACATCGGTTTTGAACATGACGCTATGATACCGGATACCACCGTTGCCTTTGTTGGTGGCCAGGTCATTACCATGAACGGCGACACGGTTCACGAGCAGGGTACTGTGGTGGTTCGTAATAACAAAATTGTGGCGGTTGGCCCCGAAGCCGAGGTTGAAGTGCCTCCCGGTGCAGAAGTGATTGATACCAGCGGTAAGACTGTTATGCCTGGTTTATTTGATGCACACGCGCACGGTAGTCAGGGGCAGGCGGAAATTATCCCGCAGCAGAACTGGGGGCAGTACGCGAACCTGGCATTTGGTGTGACCTCCATTCACGATCCGTCTAACGACACGACCGAGTTTTTTGCCGCGTCGGAGCTGCAGAAAGCGGGAAGAATTGCCGCGCCAAGACTGTTTTCAACCGGTACTATTTTATACGGCGCCAATGGGCCAGGTTACACCTCACATGTGGATAGCCTGGAAGATGCGAAGTTTCATTTAGAGCGTTTGAAGAAAGTCGGTGCCTTCTCGGTGAAAAGCTACAATCAGCCACGTCGTAACCAGCGTCAACAAGTGGTTGAAGCCGGGCGCGAACTGGAAATGATGGTGGTGCCGGAAGGTGGCTCTTTATTGCAGCACAACTTAACTATGATTATGGACGGCCACACCACGGTGGAGCATTCGTTGCCGGTTGCCAATATCTATGATGACATTCGTCAGTTATGGCAGCAGAGTGACGTGGCTTATACACCAACGCTGGGTGTGGCTTACGGTGGTATCTGGGGTGAAAACTACTGGTATGCGGAAACCGATGTGTGGAAGCATCCCAAGCTGACTCAGTATGTACCCATGGAGTTTTTAGTGGGCAAGGCGATGCGCCGTGAAAAGGCGCCGCATAACCATTACAACCACTTTAACAATGCGGAAGTGGCTACCGAACTTCAGGACTTAGGTGTTGAAGTACTTGCCGGTGCCCACGGTCAGCGTGAAGGTTTAGCGCAGCACTGGGAAATATGGATGATGGCGCAGGGCGGCATGGAACCACTGGAAGCCTTACGTACGGCTACGCTGGATCCGGCCAAAGTCTTTGGCATGGACCATGCTTTGGGTTCTCTGGAAGAAGGTAAACTGGCGGATATTATCGTTATTGATGGCAACCCGCTGGAGAACATCCGTGATACCGATAAAGTGACTCATACCATGGTTAATGGCGTACTGTATGACGCCACAACTATGGATCGCTTATTGCCGGAGCCACTCAAACGTAAGGACTTTTTCTGGGAAGAATAAGCCCTTATTAAGGAAGCTAGGAAGCTGCCGCTGTTTCGGCGACCACTTGTCGGAACCAGCGGTGGCCTGCATCGTGCTGTAATAGCGGTGACCAGATCATGGTCAGAGTTAACCCCGGTATTTCAAATGGCGGAGCTTTCATAACTAACTGACTGTCTTGTGAATACAGTTCCGCTGCGCGCGTTGGCAAGGTAGCAACCAGCCCCTGACGAGCCAAATACATAGCCACATGATAATTACGGGTAAACACCTTAATTTTCCGGCGTTTGCCCAGTTTATCTAAAGCGTCGTCAACCCAGCCCAACTTTTGCACATCGTGCGGGTCCATTCCCACCCCCACACCAAAACCGGTTTTACTCACCCAGACGTGCTGCGCTTTTAAGTAATTATCCAGAGTGTAGTCTTCCAGCAATGGGTGATCTTTGCGGATCAAGCAAGAAAACTCGTCGCTCCATAAGTTCTTTTGATGAAACGACTGCGGCAGTTGCTCAAAGCGGTTAATGGCCAGATCCACTTTGCCGTTTTCGACATCGTGAAAACTGATGTCGCTGGGGGTCATAATATCCAGTGAGACATTCGGCGCCTGCTCGTCGAGTTTTTCCAATAGTTTCGGCATGAGCGTTGAGGCGGCATAGTCGGATGCCATAATACGAAACACCTGGTCACTGGTTGGCGCATCAAACTCACGCACCGGCTGAATCATTTCTTCAACCGAATACAATACGCCGCGCAGAGCTTCCTGCATGTCCAGCGCGCGTTGGGTCGGTACCATACCTTCGCTGGTGCGAACTAGAATAGGGTCATTCAGCAGGTTGCGTAAACGCTTTAAACCGTTACTCATGGCGGGCTGGGTGATATTAAGCTGAGCTGCGGCACGGGTTACGTTCTTCTCCCGCAGCAGCACATCTAAGTAAACCAGCAGGTTTAGGTCAATGTCTTTGATGGTGTTCATAACTATCCAGAATAAGTGGAATATAAAAAATTTATCAGAATTATAAATAGGGTGAATGTATAACACCAGTCTTGTTTCTGTCATTATTGATGATTAACTTGATTCAGGTAGAGAGTCGTTGTGACCGGTTTAGCGGATGAAAGACCATGACAATTAGCCCCGAGACCCTGGCCAAAAGTATTCTGGACGGCTTTCATAGTCACTACCGACGCTTTCAGGCGCTGACCCGTGGCGCGCGCGAGCGTTTCTTGCAACGTGACTGGAAGGCGGTTGTGTCAGCAGCTTCAGAGCGTATTCATTATTACGACCATCAGGTGGGGACAACGGCGGAAAAAGTTGAGCGCCGCGTGGGGACTGAGCTCGATGAAAATCTGTGGCGGGCAACCCGGCAGCGTTACCAACACTTACTGAAGTTTCATCCGCAGGCTGAGTTGGCCGAGACCTTTTACAACTCGGTGTTTTGTCGGGTTTTCGATAGGGCCTACTTTAATAACGACTACATTTTTGTGGAAACCGTTCTGGCGAATCATATTCCGGTGCCGGTGGAAAACGAATGCCACTCTTACTTTCCGGTGGTTGACGGGCTGGAGGGAACACTGACCCGGGTGTTTGAGGATATTGGCCTGGGTGGTGAATTTGAAAGCTTTGAAAATGATATAGAACAGCTGCGAGATAAGTTCTTTGAGCGCGCAACAGAAACCGATATCGAAGCGCACAACCTGCGCATAGATGTTTTGAAGTCCCCGTTTTACCGAAATAAAGCCGCGTATATTGTCGGACGTGTGGTGACTGAAAATAACCATTACCCTTTTATTGTACCGGTGCTAATTAATTCGCAGGGTAAGCTCTACGTGGATGCTTTTATTACTCGCTCTGACCGCATGGCGACCATTTTTGGCTTTGCACGTTCGTATTTTATGGTCGAAACCGAGGCGCCTTCTGCTTTAGTGCGGTTTTTAAAAGATTTAATGCCGCATAAAACCCTCGCGGAGCTATACTCGTCGGTGGGTTTCCATAAGCAGGGCAAAACCGAGTTCTACCGAGAGTTCTTGCACCATTTGCGTCGTACAGACGACCAGCTGTCCGCCGCCCCCGGTGTTAAAGGCATGGTTATGACGGTGTTTACGTTGCCGTCTTTTCCTTATGTATTTAAAGTCATTAAAGACCGGTTGGGCGGTACCAAGGAGTTTGGCCGGCAGACGGTTATCGACCGTTACCGTATGGTTAAGCGGCATGACCGGGTAGGGCGCATGGCCGATACACTGGAGTTTGTCGATGTGGCGTTGCCGCTTAAGCGCATATCTGCCGACTTGCTGGATGAATTTAAGCAAACCATTAGCAATTCTATTTCGATAGAGGGTGAAACTTTGGTCATTCACCAGTTGTTTGTTGAGCGCCGAATGACGCCGCTGAATTTGTACTTGGAATACGCCAATGACGAAGAAATAGATGCAGCGATGGATGACTACGGCCGGGCGTTAAAAGAAATGATGGCGGCGAATATTTTCCCCGGTGACATGCTGCTGAAAAACTTTGGTGTTACCCGTCATAAACGCGTGGTGTTTTATGACTACGACGAAGTGCGGTATTTAACAGATATGAGTTTCAGACGTTTGCCGGAAAACGACTGGGAGGTTTCCTACGCACCGGACGATGTTTTTCCGCAACAGCTGGCGCAGTTTGCGGTCCCGCAGGCGAAATACCGCGACAAGCTATTGAAGCGTCATCCTGAATTGATTGACCCGGCTTACTGGTGCCGCGTACAAAAAAACATCCGCAAGGGTGAGCTTACGGATGTCTTTCCTTATGATGCTGACTTGCGCTTTACGCGGAGGTTTTAAACTGGTCTTCCTCGGTCGAGCCTTTCAGCGCCGTGACTGAGGATAGCCCGCCCTGAATCACGTTGGTGAGTTCGTCGAAGTAACCGGTACCAACTTCCTGCTGGTGCGCCACAAAGGTGTAGCCTTTGTCTGCCGCTTCAAATTCCTGCTGCTGCAGCTTAACGTAAGCAGACATGTCGTTGCGCGCATAGTCATGCGCCAGTTCAAACATGTGGTACCACATATTGTGCACACCGGCCAAAGTAATAAACTGGAACTTGTAACCCATTGCGGCAAGCTCACGCTGGAACTTAGCTATGGTGTCGTCGTCCAGGTTGCGTTTCCAGTTAAACGACGGCGAACAGTTGTAGGCCAGCAATTTGCCCGGATACTTGGCGTGAACCGCCTCAGCAAACTGACGGGCTTCGTCTAAATCGGGCTTAGCGGTTTCACACCAAATAAGGTCGGCAAACGGAGCATAAGCTAAGCCGCGCGAAATGGCCTGTTCAATGCCCGGCTTAACCCGGTAGAAACCTTCAGCGGTGCGCTCACCGGTAATGAAAGGCTTGTCGTTCGGGTCAAAGTCTGACGTTAGCAGGTCAGCCGCGTTAGCATCGGTACGGGCGACTATCAATGTCGGGGTACCGGCAACATCCGCGGCTAAACGCGCGGCTGAAAGCTTCTGTACGGCTTCCTGTGTGGGTACCAGTACTTTACCGCCCATGTGGCCGCATTTTTTTACTGATGCCAACTGGTCTTCAAAATGTACGCCGGCAGCACCGGACTGGATCATGCGCTTCATTAGCTCGTAGGCATTGAGTACGCCACCAAAACCCGCTTCCGCGTCAGCAACAATGGGGGCAAAGTAATCAATGTAATTATCGTCTTCCGGCGTAACGCCTTTTGACCACTGAATCTGGTCGGCACGGGCAAAGGAGTTGTTAATGCGCTCAACTACCGTTGGTACTGAGTCGACTGGGTAAAGTGACTGGTCCGGGTACATGCTGCAGGCCGAGTTGTTATCGGCCGCTACCTGCCAACCGGAAAGGTAAATGGCCTGTAAACCGGCTTTAACCTGCTGTACCGCCTGACCACCGGTTAAGGCTCCTAGCGCGTTAACATAGTCTTTGCCAAACTTTTCCTGTGCCTTACCGTGAATGAGCTGCCAGAGTTTATCGGCACCGTTGCGGGCGTAGGTGTATTCTGGCTGCACGCTACCGCGCAGGCGCACGACATCTTCGGCGCTGTAGGGGCGTTCAACGCCTTTCCAGCGCGGGTCGGTGTCCCATTGTTTTTGTAATTCTTTAACTTGTTGTGCGAATGAAAGATTCTGGGTTGTCATAAATAATTCCTTGTTGCTCTTAATCGTTATTATTTCAGTTGTTGGTAGCCGGGCAGGGTCAGAAAGTCGACCAGCTCGTCGGCTGTGGTAATTTCTTCCAGCAGGCTCAGAGCCTGGGAAAAGGGTTCGTTGTTCCAGCGTCGTTCACCCACTTCCTTTTTCACCACGTCAGCTTCTTCCTGCAGATACTGCCGGAACAGCTCTTTGGTGACCGGGGTGTTGTCGGAAAGTGTTTTGCCGTGGCGTATCCACTGCCAGATGGAGGTGCGTGAAATCTCGGCGGTAGCGGCGTCTTCCATTAGCCCATAGATAGGAACGCAGCCTTTGCCGTTCAGCCAGGACGCAATGTATTGCAGCGACACCCGAATGTTGGTGCGCATGCCAGCTTCGGTGCGTTCTCCGTCACAGGGTTGCAGCAGTAAGGCCTGATCAATCGGGGTGTCGTTTTCACGCAGTACGTGAAGTTGATTGTCGCCTTCAATACCGTCTACAAAAATTTCGCGTACGGTGTCAGCTAAACCCGGGTGAGCAATCCAGGTGCCGTCGTGGCCATTGTCACGCTCCATGGTTTTGTCGGCGTGAACTTTAGCGAGGATCTTCTCATTCTCGGCTGGATCTTTGCTGGGTATAAAGGCTGCCATGCCGCCCATAGCTAAAGCCCCGCGCTGGTGACAGGTTTTCACTAACAAGCGCGAATAGGCGTTAAGAAAGGGCTTGTCCATGCTGACCACCTGGCGGTCAGGCAAAACCCGCTCGGGGTGTTCTCTCAGAGTTTTGATGTAACTGAAGATATAATCCCAGCGGCCGCAATTCAGTGCGGCAATATGGTCTTTCATGGCGTGCAGTATTTCATGCATTTGAAACACCGCCGGCAGGGTTTCAATCAGTATGGTGGCGCGAATGGTGCTGGTTTTCAGGCTGAATTTTTCCTCGGTGAAGTGAAAAACATCGGCCCACCATTTGGCTTCTTCGCTGTGCTCCAGCTTGGGCAGGTAGTAATACACACCCGAACCTTGTTGTAGTCGCTGCTGGTAATTCAGTAAAAAGTACAAAGCAAAGTCCATTAGCGCGCCGGGAATAGCTTGGCCATTACGCTGCACGTGCTTTTCCGGTAAGTGCAGGCCGCGAACCCGGGCAATGAGCAGTGCCGGGTTAGCGCCGACCTGGTAATGCTTGCCACTGTCTGGGTCGGTATAGGTCATGCCGCCAATGTTGGCGTCACGCAGGTTAATTTGACCGTTAACCATGCCTTCCCAGGTGGGAGATTGTGAATCCTCAAAGTCGGCCATGTAGCAGTCGACATTGGCATTCAGAGCGTTGATGACCATTTTTCGGTCCACCGGTCCGGTAATTTCTAAGCGGCGTTTTTTCAAATCGTCCGGCAGTTCGGCAATGCGCCAGTTTCCTTCACGAATGTCTTTCGTGGCTGAGTCAAAGTCGGGTAACTGACCTTCGTCAAATTGCGCCTGACGTTGCTGGCGCTTCTTTAACAGCGACTCTAACTGTGGTTGAAAGGTATCGACTAACTCAGCGAGAAAAGACTGGTTCTCGTCGTTGAACAATGCTTTTGCATTGTCATCAAGCGGTTGACTGAAGTTAAATAGATTGTTCATTTTTGAATCCGTTGTTATTCATTTGTTAACACGGATTAAGGTTAGACTCTGGTCGCACCATTAGTCTAATTTATGCTGTTAATTAGCGGTATTCAGTAAGGTTATTATGGTGGCTTGACGTTTACGTCAGGATTGGCATTGGACCTGACATAAATGTCAGGCCACAAAGCGTCTGGCACAATATTTAAATTCTAAAACGTTTAACCAATTCATTAAGGTCAACGGCCAGGCGCGAGAGTTCGCGACTCGAGGCATTGGTTTGCTCTGCACCGGAGGCAGTTGAATTAGACAGGTCACGAATGCTGACCAGGTTTTTGTCAACATCGCGCGACACGTTTGCCTGTTCTTCCGCGGCACTGGCTATAGACGTATTGTGATTGTTTATTTCACTGACAGCTGCGGTAATCAGCTGCAATGCTTCACCGGCTTCACGTGCTACGTCCAGAGTCTTAGTCGCACGCTCTAAGCTCTTGTCCATGGTGGCGACAGAGCGGTCGCTGGACTCATTAATAGCTTTAACCATGTCTTCAATTTCAACGGTGGACTGCTGCGTCTTGTGAGCTAACGAGCGAACTTCATCAGCAACAACGGCAAACCCGCGACCTGATTCACCAGCACGAGCCGCTTCTATTGCTGCGTTTAGTGCTAGCAGGTTAGTTTGTTCGGCAATACCGCTAATAACTTCAAGCACCTTGGTAATACTTTTCACCTTCTGTGCAAGTTCGGCGACGTTACCGGAAGAGTCGCCAATTTCCTGAGACAACTCTTCAATAGCACGAACCGTTTGACGTACGCGGTCATTGCCTTGTTGTGCTTGTTGATTTGCTTCGTCAGAAGCTTCCGAAGCGTTCTGGGCATCCTGAGCAACGGTTTCAACGGCGGTAGTCAGCTCGTTTACGGCCGTTGCTGCTTGCTCTAGTTCTTCCGACTGCTGCTGGATAGTCCGGGTAGACTCTTCGGTCACTGAGCTTAGTTCTTCAGAGGTTGATGCTAGCTGCTCCGATGATTCCGATATTGTGGTAATGGAATTGCGCAGCTCTGTTTGCGTTCGTTCTAATTGACGAAGTAGGTGTGCCGGCTCGTCATTACCCACAATTTCAATACGTTGTGTCAGATCCCGCTTAGCAATAGTTTCGGCAAAATCAACGGCGGCGCTAATAGGTCTGACGATGCTGCGGGTCAGCACTATAGCGAACAGAGCCAGCAATGCGATAGCAGCCACGAGTACAATAATAACCGCAAGATTAGCGTTTGCCGCTACTCCGTGTGCGTCACTTGCTGCTTCATCAATAAGAACACTTTCTCTACTGTGAAGTTCGGCCAGTTTTTCGGTGATTTTGTTAGTCAGCGGAAGTATGCTGTTTTCTCTTATTGAAGCAATGGCATCTTCAAGTCCCGCATCAACCAGCTTATTGAATTGATCATTTAACTGCCAATATTCTTTATCAAGCGCCTTGTATTCATTAAATAATTCTCGCGCCTGAGAATCCTCTATAACACTTTCGTATTCGCTCTGATTACGCTTAAGTGAATCAATTGCATCGGAAAGCTTTGCTTTATAGTTTGTTAAACGCTCAGCGTCATTTATATAGGTGGAAACGTTGGCTGAATGAATTCGTACCAAAAGAAAATCACGGTTTATATCATTTACATTGTCCAGCGCTGGCATTTGCTTGTCGGTAATAATCGTTATCTCACTATCAATGACTCCAATACGATTTAACGCAAAAATGCCCAGAATAAGTATGAGTATTCCGATCAGCCCGAAAGCGATACTTGCACGGAGACCTATGGAAATCTGTCGTATCATGGCGTGTTCCTTTGTTTAATCAATGCAGTCATATAACTGTAGTAAATTGGTCAGCGTCTAAACCTGACATCTCCTTCTGCTATCGGCAGCTAACCCGAAAAACAATAATTTTTTAACAAGTTTTTTAGTTTTTCTTGAGTTGGTTTGATGGTTTCAGTTAATAGATACTCATCGGGCTGATGTGCCTGACGTATCGAGCCTGGCCCCATTACTAGTGTTTCACAGCCGAGTTCCTGAAGAAAGGGCGCTTCAGTGCAATAGTTAACCGCCTGTGCCTGAGTTTTCGAAATTTTTTCTGCTAATTGTACCAATGCGGAATCGGTATTTTGCTGAAAAGCGGGTATTGGGTGGTGCAGTGAAATGAGCTCAATTGACCCCGGATAGCGAGACTGAATATTTTTCGTTGCCTGGTGCAGGTGGGCGTAAAGCTCGTCAACAGACAAACCTGGGAGTGGTCGAATGTCCAGGTGCAACTCGCAACAGCCACAAATGCGGTTGGCGTTGTCGCCGCCATGAATGTGACCAAAGTTCATGGTGGGGTGTGGTACCGAAAAGCTTGAATCTGAATATTTATGCTTAAACTCTTCTTTTAATTTCATGAGTGCTGAAATCACTTCGTGCATCAGTTCTATGGCGTTAATACCCAGAGCTGGGTCTGAGCTGTGGCCGGAGCGTCCGGTAATACGTATTACTTCGCTCATGTGCCCTTTGTGGGCATATACCGGACGCATATCTGTGGGTTCGCCTATTACGCAGTAGTCGGGTTTGAGGTTGGCAAAACGACTGACCTCACGGGCACCGTCCATAGTGGTTTCTTCGTCGGCGGTGGCTAGTATCATAACCGGTTTGCTTTGCTGAGTTGCGTCCAGCTCACTCAGAGCCTGAATAACAAAAGCAAAAAAGCCCTTCATATCAATGCTGCCAAGACCGTACCAGCGGTTGTCCTGTTCAGTGAGCTTAAAAGGGTCGAAGTTCCAACGGCTGGCATCGTAAGGCACGGTGTCGGTATGTCCGGACAGCAGTAATCCGCCACTTCCGGCTCCCCGACGAGCCAGTAAATTGAACTTTCCCGGCTGACTTTGCAGCTCATTAATTTCGCACTCGAAGCCTAATACTTCCAACCATTCAGCCAGTAAATTCACAACCTTCTGGTTGCTGTGATCCCATTTAGGGTCAATAGAGCTGATGGAAGGTTGTGCAATGAGTTGCTGATACATTGAGAAGAATGATGGTAAGGCAGGGGTGTTCATGATAGTTAATCCTTAATATAATTATTCACTATTATTGCATAAGTATGTTTATTCGGTTATTCTGCATTTTTACTCAGAAACAGCAACAGGTTTTTGTCGCATGCAGTATACAGCAGCGCAGTCTCAGTCAGTCGCAATAATTGGAGCCAGCGGTTACGTCGGCGTCGAACTAACCCGCTTGGTGCAACAACATCCGGCGCTTAATCTTTTGGGTTGTTATGTCTCTGAGCATAGCAGTGATGCGGGCTCGTTGTTGAGTGATTTACACCCTCAATATGCACATTTAGTGAAACTGCCTTTGCAGGGCTTATCCAGTCATGAAAAAGACTTCATTAAGGGCTCAGCTGACACAGTGTTCCTCTGTACTGATCATGGCGTGAGTGTGGAGCTGGCTCCTGAGTTTCTGGCTGCGGGTTTGAAAGTGATAGACCTCTCCGGTGGCTTTCGCTTAAACAGGGTTGAAGATTACCCGGCATTTTATGGCTTTGAGCACGAGCAGAATCAGTGGCTAGAACAAGCGATTTATGGGCTGGCGGAATGGTACCCGCAAGAGATAGCCGCAGCGCAGTTAGTTGCTGTGCCCGGCTGTTACCCAACCGCCGCTTTAATGGCATTGCTTCCGGTAAAACAGGCAGGCTTACTCAGCGACAATAAAATTATTATTAATGCAGTTTCCGGCGTTACCGGTGCGGGTCGAAAAGCGTCATTGACGAATCATGGGGCAGAGCTATCTTTACAAGCTTACGGACTGTTTGAGCATCGCCATACTCCGGAAATTGCTCAGCAGTTGCAGCAAGACGTGCTGTTTACTCCGCATTTGGCGCAATTTCCGCGCGGTATTCTGGCGACTGTATATGCCGAGCTTAACGATGATGTAAGCGATACGGATTTAGATAAAGCGTACCAATGCTATGCAGGTCAGCCGCTCGTACGTTGTGAAAGACAAGCGCGGCCAGCCATTAAAAATGTGGTGCAGCAACCCTTTGTGGATATTGGCTGGCACCGGCAGGGCAACCAGTTAATTGCGCTGTCGGCTATTGATAACTTGCTAAAAGGTGCCGCCAGCCAGGCCATTCAGTGTGTGAACCTGCAGCTTGGTTTAGCTCTTGAAGAGGGGCTGTTATGAGAGTGATTAAGCTGGGCGGCAGCCTACTTGAACAGCCCGATGAGATGAAAGCGCTGTTTGAGTCTCTGGTCGACACTAAGAACAAGACGGTCATTGTGCACGGTGGTGGATCTTTGGCTCAGCAATGGCTGTCTACTGCTGGCTTAAAAAGTGAAAAGCATGAAGGGCTGCGAGTCAGCCCGGAACAACATATGCCATATATAGTGGGAGCCTTAGCCGGTTGTGCAAATAAACAGCTGATGTCTCAGGCAATAGCCACCGGTATACGGCCCATTGGCTTAACTCTGCACGAAGCAGGTATTTCCTGTCGGCGCCAGTCTGCCGCGCTGGGACAGGTAGGTACGTGCGAGCTGTTTGAGTCCGGGTTAATTGCTAACCTGCTCAAATGCGGCTACCTGCCATTAATAAGCTCTATTGGCTTTGGTAAAAAAGGTGAGTGGTTCAATGTTAATGCCGATGACGCGGCTGTTGCGGTTGCTGCAAATCTCGATGCCGATTTACTGTTTTTGACCGATGTTGACGGTGTGCTCGACAGTGAAGGTCAATTGATAGAGCAACTGAACACTCAGAGCATTGATGAGCTGACAAAAGCCGGCGTAATTCAGGACGGTATGCTGGTTAAGGTTCGTGGCGCGCTGGAAGCGGCCAGACACTTGCGACGATCTGTGCGAATAGGCAGTTGGAATGCAGTCAATAAACCCGATTCAGGCACACAGATTAGTGAGTAAGTATGATGAAACATTGTTTATCCGGGCTGGAGTTAACTCCGGCTAACACATTGCAACTACTGGCTTTAGCGCAAGAGCAAAAAGCACACCCCGAAAAATACTGCCAGACTCTGGCAGGCCGTAGCGTCGTCACTTTGTTTGAAAAGCCAAGTCTGCGTACGCGTTTGTCTTTTGATATTGGTCTGCAAAAGCTGGGTGGTCATGCGGTTTACCTGAATGAGCAGGGCAATGGTATGGGCGTACGCGAAAGCGTTGCCGATTATGCCCGCAATTTATCCTGCTGGGCCGATGCCATTGTCGCACGGGTTATGTCGCACCATACATTACAAGAACTGGCTCAGTACGCCTCGGTGCCGGTAGTTAACAGCTTGTGCGACCGGTTTCACCCGTGTCAGGCGTTGGCGGATTTTTTAACTCTACAGGAGCACTACGGCAAGGTGAAAGGTCTGAAGTTGGTGTATCTGGGCGATGGCAACAATGTCTCGCACTCGCTGATGCTGACTGCCGCCGCACTGGGTGCAAGCTGTACTATTATTTGCCCGTCCGGGTATGAACCCGATGCCGACCTTGTCAGCAAAGCGAAAAAACAAGCAGAAGAGAGTGGTGCCGACATTGTTGTTACCCATGATATTGCCGCTGTTGCAGGAGCTGATGCGCTCTATACCGACACTTGGGTGTCGATGGGCGACGATAAACCGCTGAGTGAAGTACGCGACACTTTCCAGCCTTATCAAATCAATTCGCAGCTGGTTGAGCACAGCGGTGCCACTTCGGTGTTGCACTGCCAGCCGGCGCACCGGGGTTACGAAATAACCTCCGATGTGATGGATGGCCCGCTGTCGCGCTGTTTTCAGCAGGCCGAAAACCGTCTGTATGCGCAAAACGCCTTATTAACTTTATTATTGAATCCGACGGCAGCCGTACTGCCAGAATCTATGGAGAAAGCCTCATGAGCAATGTAAAAAAAGTGGTACTGGCCTATTCTGGTGGCCTGGATACATCGGCGATTGTGCCCTGGTTAAAAGAAAACTACGGCTGTGAAGTGGTGGCCTTTGTGGCTGACGTAGGGCAGGGAGCCGAAGAGCTGGAAGGTGTTGAGGAAAAAGCCAAAGCCTCGGGTGCTTCTGAATGCCATGTGGTGGACTTAAAAGACGAATTCGTTAAAAACTATGTGTACCCGACCCTGAAAACCGGAGCGATTTACGAAGGCACTTACCTGCTGGGCACCGCCATGGCGCGGCCGATAATTGCCAAAGCTCAGGTTGAAGTGGCGCGTAAAGTCGGCGCTGACGCACTGTCTCACGGTTGCACCGGTAAAGGTAACGATCAGGTGCGTTTTGAGTCCTGTTATGCGGCTCTGGCACCTGACTTACAGGTGATTGCGCCCTGGCGTGAATGGGAATTAAGCAGCCGCGAGTCTTTGCTGGATTATCTGGCGGAACGCAATATTCCCTGTTCAGCTTCAGCGACCAAAATCTACAGCCGCGACGCTAACGCCTGGCATATTTCGCACGAAGGTGGCGAACTTGAAGACCCCTGGTGCGAACCCACAGAAAAGGTCTGGACTATGACGGTATCGCCGGAGCATGCACCGGACAAACCGGAGTACCTTTCTGTGACGGTGGAAAACGGTGAAATTGTGGCGGTGAATAACCAGGCGCTGTCGCCTTTTGAAAGTTTGAGTGTTTTAAATGACGTTGCTGCTAAACACGGTGTTGGCCGTGTGGATATTGTGGAGAACCGTCTGGTGGGAATGAAAAGCCGCGGTTGTTATGAAACTCCGGGCGGTACTGTAATGATGGCGGCGTTGCAGGCCATTGATGAACTGGTGCTGGACAAAGTCAGCCGTAGCTGGAAAACTCAGTTGAGCGAGCAGTTTGCACAATTATTGTACGACGGACGTTGGTTTACTCCTTTGCAGCAATCGGTTATGGCAGCGGCGCAGTCGTTATGCGCAACTGCCAATGGGGAGGTGGTTCTGAAACTCTACAAAGGTTCGGTAACCGCAGTGCAGAAACGCTCGCCGCACAGCTTGTACAGCGAAGATTTTGCGACCTTTGGTGCCGATGAAGTTTATAACCAGGCGCATGCCGAAGGCTTTATCCGGTTGTTCTCTCTTCCGAGCCGGATTGCGGCGCTACAAAAACAGCAAAAGGGATAGGTTATGGCGTTATGGGGCGGACGTTTTGCGGCAGGACCCGATGCCGCGTTTCAGCAGTTTAATGACTCGTTACCCTTTGACTATGTGCTGGCAGAGCAGGATATTACCGGTTCTAAAGCCTGGGCCAACGCGTTGCGAAAGGTCGGGGTACTCAGTGCTGAAGAATGTGAACAGTTACAACAGGCTCTGGACGAACTTTTAGGTGAAGTGCGTTCTGATCCTGCGGCTGTTGCTGTCGGCGGTGATGAGGACATTCACTCTTTTGTTGAGGCGGCTCTAATAGCCAAGGTTGGAGACTTAGCTAAAAAACTCCATACCGGGCGTAGCCGTAACGATCAGGTCGCGACCGACTTGCGGTTGTGGTGTCGTCAGCAGTCAGAAGTTTTGCAACAGGCGTTGCAGCAAATCCGGCAGGCATTGCTGGGTTTAGCTGAGCGCGAGCAGGGCACAGTGATACCCGGCTATACCCACTTGCAACGAGCGCAGCCGGTATTGCTGGCGCACTGGTGTTTAGCTTATGTAGAAATGCTGCAGCGCGACAGCGAGCGTTTAGAGGATGCCGTAACGCGCCTGAATAAAAGTCCGCTGGGTTGCGGTGCGCTGGCGGGTACGGCGTATCCGGTGGACCGTGAAGCCATTGCCAGCGAGCTGGGCTTTAGCCAGGCGACGCGCAACAGTCTAGATTCCGTTTCCGACCGTGATTTTGTGGTGGAGTTATTAAGCACCGCGTCACTGTCGATGCTGCATTTGTCGCGCTTAGCCGAGGATCTTATCTTTTATAATTCCGGTGAGGCGGGCTTTATTGAACTGGCAGACAATGTGACTTCAGGCTCGTCGTTAATGCCGCAAAAGAAAAACCCCGATGCACTGGAACTGGTGCGCGGCAAAAGCGGCCGGGTGGTGGGCTCGCTAACCGGGTTGATGATGACACTGAAAGCTTTGCCGCTGGCTTACAACAAAGACATGCAGGAAGACAAAGAAGGTTTATTTGACGCCTTTACCACCTGGCAGGCTTCGCTGGCGATGGTGACTTCCAGCCTGCAGGGCTTAACCGTGAACCATGAGGTTTGCCGCAAAGCCGCGCAGGGCGGTTACGCTAACGCCACCGAACTGGCCGATTATCTGGTCGCTAAAGGCGTACCTTTTAGGCAGGCACATCATAACGTCGGAGAGCTGGTTCAGCAGGCTATTCAGGCTCAAAAACCACTTGAAGACATGCCGCTGGAGGCGTTTCAGGCGGTTGTTCCGGTAATTGAGCAGGATGTTTATGAGTGGTTGACGCTGGATGCTTTACTGGAAAAGCGCTGTGCACTGGGCGGTACCTCGCCGCAGCGTGTGAACGAAGCCTTAAAAAGCGCTCAACAGCAGCAGAAAATTCGTATTAGGGATGCTAACCTCGGTGATATTGGCGCGATTCTGGATTTAGTTCAGCACTGGGCCGGAGCAGGAGAGAACTTACCGCGTGCAAAAGACGACATTGTGCACTCAATTAATGAGTTTGCCGTTACCGAAGTCGGCGGTAAAGTCATGGGCTGTGCGTCGCTTTATATTTATACCACTGGGCTTGCTGAAATTCGCTCGCTGGGTGTTCACCCGCATACGGAAGTGCGTGGGCAGGGCCGCATGCTGGTGTCTTATTTATTGAAAAAGGCACGGTTACTGCAGTTGAACCGGGTCATTGTGCTGACCCGGGTGCCGGACTTTTTTGAGCAACAAGGTTTTAGTCATTGTTCTAAAGACAGTTTGCCGGAAAAAGTCATGAAGGACTGCGAATTGTGTCCAAGGTTGGCCAACTGCGATGAGCTGGCCATGGACTTTCACCTGCAACCACCGGACGAACGGTTAATCTTTAGTACAGCGTTGTGATCCAGCGCTCTTCGTTTATAAAAGACCAGCTCCAGTCTTTCCATTGTTCACTCAGACCCTTGGTTTTTGCTTCATCAAGGGTCATTCCCTGTTGCTTCATGGCATCGACTTCGGCTTTGGTTTCTTTCAGCATGTCCAGAAAGCCTTGATAATCTTCTTTATTGGCTAAAGGGCCGTGACCCGGAATGATCACCGTGTCGTCATTAATGCGATTTAATAATTCTTCAACGTTGGCAATGTAGCCGTCAACGTCACCACCGCTCTTCAGGTCAATAAAAGGGAAGCGTTCATTAAAGAATAAGTCGCCCGGGTGCAGCACATTGGCTTCTTCAAACCATACGGCGCTGTCACCGTCGGTGTGCCCTGCAGGCAAATAAAACACATGAACAGCGTCATTGTTCAAGTGGAAGGTAAGGGTTGAGTCAAAGGTAATGGCTGGAAGGCCGGCTGCGTTGAAATCGCTATCCTGACTCAAACGTTCTCGCACATTGTCATGAGCATAAATAGTTGAGTTCTGATTATTGGCAAACCAACTATTAGAACCTACGTGGTCGCCGTGGAAGTGAGTGTTCAGAATATAACGCACCTCTTCACCACTCAGCTCCTTAATTTTTGCGGCAATTTTTTCTGCCACCTGAGTATACTGGTCATCTACCAGAAATACGCCATCGTCACCAGATGACATAAGCATGTTGCCACCGGCACCCGTCAGCATATAAATATTATCGGCCACTTCGTTATGCTCGACGATAACCTCTTCGGATTGATAGGCCGCGGCTGGTAAAGCAAGTACAGACAGAGTCGTCAGTACACAACTGAGTAATAATTTACGCATGGGGTTTCCTTTTTTGGGTTTTTCATTATTGATATAGGTTACTTATTCAACAAGCGCAAAGATCAAAAATACAACCTCAAATGACTAAAGTGTGAATATATTGTTATTTTAGTTTTCTGGAATGAGCAGGATAAACTGACTCGCCCTAAATTAGGTTGGGGGCTTTAACTAGTCCAGTTGCACTTCGCAACTAGCTTTTTTGCTGTTGGGTTCCCTGTGCTGTGTCGATGCAATTGATTATTTCATTGAGAGGTTACGAACTGCTTTCTCTTCAAGTTAAGCTCTAGCTCTTTAAGCCTTTGTCCTGGAGTCGGGTTTGAAGTAATAGCCATAAGGGTTAATTTCGGGTGATGCTAATCTTAGCAGGCATGCTTATGAAGCGACTTTATTTTAATATAGTGCTTCGTCCGTGTATTCTATATTTAGATTGCACTCACGTGTAGGTCGACTCACCTTTTTCTACTTCGCTTATTTTCAAGGTGGTAAAACAGAGGAATAAGGCCGTAATAAACAACTTACGGCCTTGTGCATAAGTTCTTAATTATTACCGAAAACAGCATTTTTAGATTGAATGAATAGAACCGATGTAATCCGTTACTCCATCTCTACAATCTTTTGCATCATCTCCTCTAAATTCTTCTAATATATATATTTTTAAAGGAGTATTGTTATTTTTCGCATTTGTTAAAGTGTTCAAGTACTCCCCCAATCGGTTGTCTTGATAGGAAATGATAAATGGATCATTCTTTGAGTAAGAGCTGATATTCGATGTGCTTACAACGACTCCATTAGGTTGGTTCTGAGTATTATCGACATATACCGAGCAGTATGTTGCCGCTACAGCAGATGAGGACATTAAACCCATAACAGTACAAAGAGTCAGAATCGAAATATTTTTTGTATTCATAACTTATGTTCCTTTTAAATTAATGTAATAACATCACCTCGATATGAAGCACTTGAGATTTTTCCTTAGTTGTATGACGGTGGAATGAAACATTTATTATCATTTCATTGGCTAAACTCCCGATTATTTCCGTGAGTTTTACTAGAATTCCTGCCTCTAAAGCCCATTCAATGGTTGGCTAGAAGATACAGAGCTGGCAGCACCAGCCTGCGTTCTGGTGCATCGAAGTGTAATGATTGGCTCAAGGCTTCTTGTGCCCACGCCGAATGAGCCCTTCAGTTGCAAGAAATTTACGGATGCCATATACCTTGTACTGAGCAGTTCAATCGCGCGTTTGACCACTGTGGCCAGAGGCACCCGGCTTAAGATAATGTGTTAATGTTGGCGGTAGGTTACTTCTTAAACAATCGCAAAGCTCAAAACCAAAGAGTTAGGTTACGAAATGGTGAATATTTTGTGACACTTTTGTGTTGTCACAATCTTGTCATGCAAGCGTCTTAGTCTTCTTCCGACTTAAATCATAACTGGATAAAATCCAAGTCGGGAGAACCCAATGAAATTTAATACCTTATTCAAAATCTCTGCAGTAACTACAGCTTTATTTTTAGCCGGTTGCGGCGGCGACATTAATGTTACACCAACGGTCAATAATGGCGGCGGCGCTGACGGTGGTAATGGTGGTGACGGTGGTAATGCTGTTGCCTGCGCAAGCTACGGTGATGTGGAAGGTACCTACGACGGTCAAGACTGTACCTATGATGAAAACTTCGCCAGTGCGACCATCGAAATTGATGAAGATATTACTTTTGAAGAATTGCCTGACGGCGGTGTGCACGTATTTGAAGGCGCGCTGCAAATTGGTGTCGATTGCGACACGACGACAAGTTGTGAAATTAACCAGAATGGCCCGGTTATGACCGTTGAGCCAGGTGCTACATTGGCCTTTACCTCTGGTGAAGCCATTATTCAGGTTGCTCGCGGCGCGCAGCTAAATGCTGTTGGTACTTTCGACAAGCCAATTAAATTTACTTCTGCCAACGAATTTGACCGTCTGAACGTTTCTGGTGATGCACCACGTTATGCAGACTGGGGCGGTATCATCATCAACGGTAACGGTATTACCAATCAGTGTACTGACGCGCAGCGCGATGGCGGTACGTGTAACGTAGAGTCTGAAGGTATCGTGAGCTATTACGGCGGCAACGATAACACTGACGACAGTGGTTCAATTAAATATGCAAAAATTTGGTACGCCGGTTCAGGCCCTCGTGATGGTGGTCCCGGAGATGATTTAAACTCTTTAACTCTGAATGCTGTCGGTTCTGGTTCATCTTATGAGTTTATTCACATTCATCAGGGTTTTGATGACGGTATTGAGTTCTTCGGGGGGAAAGCGGATGTTAAAAACGTGGTTTTCACCGATACTCAGGATGACTCAATGGACATCGATGCTGGCTGGCAAGGCCGTGCACAGTTCCTGTTTATTAAACACGGTACAGTAACTGTAGATGGCAATACTAACTACATGGGTAACGGCGGATTTGAAGCCGACGGTGAAAAAAATAACGGTCCAGACTATAGCCAGGCGCCAACATCAGCACCGACCATTGCTAACGTAACTATTATCACCACTGATGGTAAATCTGTACGTGACAACGATCCATCTATTGCCACTAAGTTTGATGATAACTTCCAGGGTCAAATGTATAACGTCCTGAAAGTTAAAGAGAATGGTACTGCTGACGACGGTTGTATCTTCTTTACGACAGACGGTGAAGCTGGCGTAGATAACGGCGAACTGGACTTCTACAGCTCAGTTTTAGCCTGTACTAACAACTTCGTAAATACCGGTGATAACACTTTCGCAGATGGCGAAACTTACTCAGCCTGGTATCCGAACGGTGGCGTAAACGAAATTCTTGATGGTTCCGCTACTGTCCTGAATGATGACGGTATCTCTACAGATATGACTTCATCTATCACTATCGCAGCGAATGACTTAACTGCATTGAACGATGACTTCTTTACTCCGGTTGATTTCATCGGCGCATTGTCTGACGACGATACAAGCTCTGAGTGGTACCAGTGGGTTGAAACTGCTGTAGCTGCTGCTGACGCAGACTAATTTGAGTTGGAATGCGAATGAATAGGCGCAACGGTGTTGCGCCTATTTTCCGATTTTATTGCAGGAGTTGGTTATGAAAAATCAATACAAACTCAAACCTGTTGCTTTAGCGGTTGGACTGGGGTTGTTTGCCTCTGCGCCGGCAGCTTTGGCTCAGCAAGCCGATGAAGCAGACGTTGAACGCGAATCGACGATTGAAGAAGTGGTTACCACTGGCAGTCGTTTGCAGGGTAGTGCCGCGGCTGTTGTTCAGGAACGCAAAAACCAGGCTTTTGTGGCTGATATTCTGGGTGCCGAGCAGTTGTCTCGTTCTGGCGACAGCGACGCGGCCTCGGCTTTACGCCGGGTGACCGGTTTAACCCTGGTTGATGGTAAATTTATTTATGTGCGCGGTTTAGGCGAGCGTTATTCAAGTGCCCGCATCAATGGTGCCAGCATACCCAGCCCGGATTTAACCCGTAACGTCATTCCTTTGGATATTATCCCATCAACTATCATTGAAAGCATGGCAGTGCAGAAGGTGTTTTCACCTTCAATGCCAGCGGCTTTTGGTGGCGGTAATATTGATATTCGTACGCGTTCTTTGCCTGACGACTTTGTCTTTAGCCTTGAAGCGGGCGTTGGTATGAACAGCAACGCAGACGAAGGTTATACCTATAACCGGGACGACAGCGGTATTCCGGCAGGCATAAAAGACGCAATTGGTCGCTATCAGGGTGACTTTAGTCTACGTAATATTGTTAATACTGACGGTCTGACCGGTTCTGGAAATAGTGCAGGGGATCAGGCTCGGGTAATAAATGCGTCGCTGGCTAAACAGTTACCACGAGACATGGTGCTGAAGAAAGAATCTTTAGATCCTAATATGGACTTTAAAGCCACCTTAGGTAATAGCTTTGACGAGTCATTTTTCGGTGGAACCATAGGCGTGTTAGCCGCGGCTTCCTACGATAATGACTGGGATGTTTCTGAACGCAAAAATGCGGTTATCAGTAACAACGCAACAGCTGATTGTTCAACTTCTCTGGCGACGGTCGAAGACATCTCTAAGTCTTGTTACAACACCTTTGAAGAAACCACAGTAACGACAGAAACGGAACGCTTGAATGGTTTCTTTACTGCGGGTTATGAACTGGATACACACAGTGTTAGTTATACCAAAATTTATCTTGAAGACTCGGAAGATGAATCGGAGTTTGGTATCAAGCAAAGCCCGAACGGCAGTAACCTGAAAACTATAGTCGGAACCGGTATTGCTAACCGCGAGCACGAATTCAAATACGAAGAGCGTGTCTTAAACGTGGATCAGTTCCGCGGCCAACATACTCTTATGGACTACTGGGGCATTGGTTTCGACTGGCAGTATACGGAATCAAAAGCGGAAACGGATATTCCTACCGAAGTTTCGTATCGTTTTGACGATATTTATGACACCGAGGGTAACTTCTCTGAAACTCGAGTAACGGGCGATGACAACCGTGCTATTTTCCAGTTTGTTGATATGGAAGATAACGTTAAATCTTACGGCGGTAATTTCTCATTACCACTTGCGTTTTCCGGAATAGAGCTTGAGCTAAAAGCGGGTTATGACTTTGTTGATAAAGCGCGTTATTACAGTACCAGTCGCTTTAGTCTGGACAATGCATCGGGTTCGCGTTTGTCAGTGCTGGACGACTTAGATGACGTGTTAGGTGTCACAGGTTATTTGACGGATGATGTTATAGATGACAACGACTTCCGTATTTCTTTCCGTGAACCCAGTGCGCCAAATGCGGATGACTATCTGGCAGCCCAGAAAATTGATGCCTATTACGGTGAATTCGACGCAATATTCGATAATACCTGGCGTGTAAGTGGTGGTGTTCGTTATGAAGATTTTAAACAGGTTTCTCTGGCAACATCGAGCTTAATTTTTAGTGAGCAGGATTTAAATAATTATTTCAATCCTGAGCGTGTGCTTGAAAGTACCATTGCTGAAGACGACCTCTACACGGCTTTATCGCTGACTTATATGGCCAGTGATAATTATCAGTTGCGTTTTGGTTACGGCGAAACCGTTGTGCGTCCGGATTTACGTGAAACAGTGCCGGTGGCTTACTACGACCCAATTACGGACATTCGTACGTTCGGAAGAGCTGGCTTAGAGAGCAGTGATTTACGTAACTACGATGCACGCTTTGAGTACTATGCCGATAATGGCGACAATTACACTATTGCGGCTTTCTATAAGGACATAAAGAACCCCATTGAATCAGTGCTTCAGGTGGGCGATGAAGATTACACCTTAAGTTACGTTAATGGTGAATCAGCTGAAGTCTATGGTGTTGAGCTTGAGTGGCTGCACGATTTAGGTTACCTGGCGAACGGGTTCTTTACCTCTGGTAACTTAACCTGGAGTGACTCTGAAGCGTCGATTGATCCGGCATTGGCGGGTAACTTAACCAACCGGACTAAGCGTATGACGGGACACTCTGAGTACGTTGCCAACTTCCAGTTGAACTACGACTCAGCTAACGGTGAACATGCCACTTCGCTGGTGTATAACGTGTTTGGTGAGCGTATCTTAGCGGCCGGTATCGGTGGACGTGAGGATGCTTACGAGCAACCCTTCCATTCACTGGATTTGGTTTACAGCTATTATCCGAGCTTTAATTCTAAAATCGGCTTCAAGGTGAAGAACATTCTTGGGGAAGATCAGGAAGTGACTCAGTCGGATATTCTAGTTCGTAGTAAAGAAGTTGGAACCGTGTTTAGCTTGAGTTATAGCTACGAGTTCTGATTGATGGGTGCTGTAGCCTGACATTTATGTCAGGTCCAATATCTCACCTGACGTGAACGTCAGGCTACATAGACGTAGCCTGGCGTTTTTTATGCTCTATCCAATATCTCACCTGACAAAGTGAGGTAGCCTGACATTTATGTCAGGTTCAATATCTCACCTGATGTGAACATCAGGCTACGTCATCTTTATCTCTAACGGCTTCAGGGTATCCAAATGCACGTCGCGCTGTGGGAAGGCGATAACAATATCGTTCTCGGCGAAAAGCTTATCCAGTTTAAAGCGGATATCAGACTGCACCCGGCGAATATCCATAGGGGCTTCTACTTCTGTCCAGAACAGCAAATTGAAGGTCAGGCTGTTGTCGCCAAACTCGTCGAAGAAAACCTCAAAGGGTAAGCGTTGAACTATTTTTTCGTGTTGGCTGGCCGCTTCCATCATCAATTCGCGAACCTTGTCTATCGGAGAGCCATAGGCAACGCCAACAGTCACTGTGCTGCGTATTTCAGTGGAAACCAGTGTCCAGTTTACTACGCGTTGCTCCAGAAAGTAACTGTTCGGTACCAGCACATGCACACCGTCGAAACGTTTGATGCGGACGCAGCGGTTACCTATTTCTTCGATACGGCCACGTTCGTTTTCCAGCTCTACAATATCGCCAATGCGAATAGGGCGTTCGGCAATTAATATCATGCCGGAAATAAGGTTGTTGAGCAGGTTCTGGGCACCAAAACCGACACCAATGGCTAATGCACCACCTAAAACCGCGAATATAGTAATAGGGATGCCAGCGACCGGTAGGGCAATAAGAACAATAAGCACGTAGCCCAGAAAAGAGAACAACTTACGAAAAGCGTAAATGGTGTTCTGCGACGCATGGCTGGACTTTAAGGCACGTTTAACCAGGCTGGAGCCTATCCAGCGTATGACAATGATGCCAACAACAATCAGCGTAATAGCGATAATCACCTGGCTGAGGTATATCTGAGCGTCTCCCGCTTTCCACAGCTCGATATTCCAGATCCTATCTAAACCAGAAGAGATGTCTGTCCAGGACATTTGCATAATCTATTTACCTATTATAGTGAATCTTTCTTTGTAATTTACGCGAAAAACACGTACATTGCGCGCTCAATTTTTACCCTATGATCCTGGATGTTGACTACGTGATTTCTGCTGCAAATATCACCATGCAATTTGGTGCAAAGCCTCTTTTTGAGAATATTTCTGTTAAATTCGGCAACGGTAACCGTTATGGCCTGATAGGCGCTAATGGCTGCGGTAAGTCGACCTTTATGCGCATATTAAGTGGTGAGCAGGAGCCTTCGGCTGGCAATGTGTCGCTGGAACCTAATATTCGCATCGGTAAGTTGCGTCAGGATCAATTTGCTTACGAAGACTACAGTGTCGTTGATGCCGTTATTATGGGGCACGAAGAGCTGTGGGCGGTAAAAGAAGAGCGTGACCGCATCTACAGCAGCGGCGAAATGAGCGAAGAAGACGGCATGCGTGTGGCCGACCTGGAAACCGAATTTGCTGAAATGGATGGTTATACTGCGGAGTCACGCGCCGGTGAGTTATTGCTGGGGCTGGGCATACCGGTAGAGCAGCACTTTGGGCTGATGTCGGCGCTGGCACCGGGTGTAAAAATTCGGGTGTTACTGGCGCAGGTACTGTTTTCCGAGCCGGATATTATGTTGCTGGACGAACCGACCAACAACCTGGACATTAACACCATTCGTTGGCTGGAAGGCGTATTAGCCGAAAAGCAAAGCACCATGATCATTATCTCGCACGACCGTCACTTTCTGAACACGGTTTGTACGCACATGGCTGACATTGACTATGGCGAGCTGCGTGTGTACCCGGGCAACTACGACGAATACATGTTCGCGGCGACTCAGGCGCGCGAGCAGTTAATGAGCGATAACGCCAAGAAGAAAGAGAAAATTGCCGAGCTGCAGAGCTTTGTCAGCCGTTTCTCGGCGAATGCCTCGAAAGCTAAGCAGGCGACCTCGCGCCAGAAACAAATGGAGAAAATTCAGCTGGACGAGGTTAAAGCCTCCAGTCGTGTTAATCCGTACATTCGTTTTACCCAGGAAAAGAAACTCTACCGGTTAGCGCTTGAAACCGAAAACGTGCGTAAGAGCTTCGAAGACGAAGCGGTCTTAAAAGGCTTGAGTACCTCGATAGAAGTGGGTGAAAAAGTCGCCATTATTGGTGCCAACGGTATCGGTAAAACCACGTTGTTGAAATGCCTGATGGGCGAATACACGCCGGACTCAGGCAGTATCAAATGGTCTGAAAACGCGGCTATAGGTTATTACGCGCAGGATCACGCCCACTGGTTTAAGCAGGAAATGACCGTATACGAGTGGATGTATCAGTGGAAGAAGCCGGGTGATGACGAGCAGGCCATTCGTGGTGTTCTGGGTCGTATGTTGTTCTCTTCAGACGATATTCAAAAGCCGGTATCGATTTTATCCGGTGGTGAAAAAGGGCGAATGATTTTCGGTAAACTGATATTGCAACGCCCGAACATTCTGGTGATGGACGAACCGACCAACCATTTGGATATGGAGTCGATAGAGTCGTTGAACCTGGCACTGGAACAGTTTGAAGGCACTTTGCTGTTTGTTAGCCATGACCGAGAGTTCGTGTCGTCACTGGCCACGCGTATTATCGAAATTACCGACAAAGGCTTACGTGACTTTGCCGGCAGTTACGATGAGTATCTGGCGCAGCTCGCTGCGGCTTAACGCTGTACCATTTTCTGGGCGCTCTTGACCAGTTCGTCAGGGTCGCCCATCCGCTCCGGCTTTGTTACGCCGCGTTGGCAGGCTGGGCGCTCACTAATGGTGTTCATCCAGCGTTTTAAGTTCTCCAGACCATCCAGACTCACACCGGACCAGTCATGGGTACGCACCCAGCACCAGTTGGCAATATCCGCTAACGAGAAGTTATCACCCGCTAAATATTCAGATTCACCTAAACGTGTGTTCAGCACTTCAAACAATCGGCGGGTTTCATTCTGGTAGCGCTCAATGGCTGAAGGCAGCTTCTCCGGAAAATACCGATAGAAGACATTGGCCTGACCCATCATGGGGCCAATGCCACCCATCTGAAACATCAGCCACTGGATCATACGTGAACGTTCTTTCGGGTCTTTAGGATTGAGCTTGTCGTAGGTTTCCGCCAGGTACAACATAATAGCGCCGGACTCGAATACCGCGAAATCATCGTTATTTTTATCGACAATCACCGGAATACGGCCGTTAGGGTTCATTTTTAGAAACTCCGGGCGTTTTTGCTCATTCTCCTGCAACTGCACATGGTGCAGGTTATAGTCCAGCCCCATTTCTTCTAAGGTGACCGTGGCTTTATAACCATTGGGGGTTGCTGATGTGTAGAGTTCAATCATGTTTATTCCTTAAACCTTTGATGAGTCGCGCTGTTTCATACGTTCGTACCAGGCTTTTAGATTAGGCCAGCGGTCGTCGACACGCAGCTGAATTAACCTATGCCTGCTTTAGCGAGATTGAAAGGTGCCCTTTAAGCTATTAGCAAAGGCTACGAACTTCTCTTTTATGGTGCGTTTTACTTTCACTTCAACCGAGCCAAGCAACTGGAAGCCTTCAATTCGTATATGCGGAGCTTGCTTTAGGTTGCCCATTGAGGGCGCTTTATTTTCGGTGGAGCCAAGAACACTAAAGACGTTGGTGCTAATGGTAATTTCTTCGGGCACAAAAACTTCAAGACTTGAAAGCCCGCCAATAATTTTGATAGTGACGTCCGGGTGCTGAAATACGGCATCAGTAAAGTCCAGCTCTACAGAGCCTAGCAGAGAGTAGATGGTGATTTCACGCGGCACTGTCCACACGCCGCAGCGCTCATTAGAAGACAGTATGGATATCACCTTTTCCGTTGGTTGAACGCGTCCTTCGCCATAATGTGGCGAGAATTTCTGCTCTTTCATGCTGTCGTAAGAGGTATCTGGCGTCAGCTCCAGGTCTTCTACCAATTCGGCCAGCTGGCTATGTTCAGTTGCGTCCATAGCTTGATCAAGCCGACGTTCAAAAGCCTCTTCAGATAATTCACCGTGGCCGTAGTTCATGACCAGCTGATCGATAGTCTCTTCGCGGACTTTTTCCAGTGGACGGTCTTCAAATTTTACACTCATGATGTTTCCTTGTTGTTCTTATCTTCTTATTATGGACAACAAAGCAATTCTTAGGCCAGAAATAAAATTAAATAAAATCAATCGGTTAAAAAATTTTCATTCGACTACGTCGTGTTAAAAAGCCAAATTATGGCGAAATTGGCTATTCAACAAATATTCTTGCCGTTAATTAAATAGAATTGGATTACATGCTTTTCTTCTTTCGGTACTTGGCATTCAGGCTTTTAGTGGGTTATGTTTATGTCATAACTTCTTTCATGGATGAAATATGAGTTAATGAGTGATAGTGGAATTGACTATTTATTGGAACTGCATGGCACTCAAGTACATAGAAGTGATGGGTACTGGTATAAAGTCGAGGCTTGGCGTGTGAAGCCTTCAAAGCATATCCCCCATGGAATTAGGTATAACTTAACTCTGCACGATAGAAGCAACAAACGTGTTTTTGGGATGGATAACGCGCACGGTATTAAGGCATCAAAAGCGTCAAAAGTGAATGGTAAAAGGCACGCTTATGACCATAAACACCGGCATTTATCAGATAAAGGTGTACCTTATGAGTTTTCTAGTGCATTTCAGCTTATAGAAGACTTTTTTATTGGTATTGATGACACTATTGAGCGGTTAAGCAGTAAATAAGGAGCAATATGATGAAAGCTAAAATAGGAATTATGTCGGAAGCTCTTATCAGAAAAAGAATGCTTGCGATTGCTGCCGGAAAATACGAATCAGATGCCAGTGAGCCCAAAGTTTGGTATACCTCTATGGCTGCGGTTTCGCATATTTTGAATGAACGAAACATTGAATTATTAAGGTTGATTGATAAAGCTCAACCACAAAGCTTGGCTGAATTAGCTGAGCTGAGCGGGCGTCATAAGTCCAATCTGTCAAAAACATTAAGCACTCTCTCAGAAAAGGGCTTTTTAAAAATTGAAAAGCATGGAAATAACATGTCAAAACCTGTGGCCTTATACACAGATTTTGAAATTGTTGTGGATAAGTATTATGAAGATAAAGTAGTGAAGGCAACTTCTGAGGAGGAAGCGGCGTAGCTTGGATTTTGCTCGACTACTAATAACTTAACTAAAACCTAGAAAAATCAGGTTACTTCAAACGGATACGGCTATGAGTAAACTACCTTTCGTTGTTGATGCCCATACCCACCTTTTTAACGCTCGTTATGTGCCTTTGCAGGGGATTCTTGAGAGTTGGGGGATTTGGAAACTATCGGCAAAGCTGATTAGCAAACTGGCCTATTCCCTAACCGCTAGTTCCACGCTAAAAGAGCGGCTAGAATCGTTTTCAGTAGCATCGAAAAAAGGCGCCACTGAAAAAATCTGTAATGAGTTTGCCAATCTGGTTTGTATTGAGATAGAGCATTACTTGGTAGAAGAGTCATTGGCAGACGGTGGTAGCAAGCCAGAGTTAGTCGAAGTCTATCAGGAGCAATTCGTAAACAGCGAGCTGTATTCAGTTCTGAAGGAAATACACCAGTATTACGGTGACAGTGAATCGGCTCAGGAACTTGAATTAGATTACATAAAAACGAAATGGACTTTCAAAGCAGAAAATCACGCTCAAGATAAAATATCAGGCTGGTTCTCAGGCATTCACAAAATGATTGAGCGAATGCTGCGTAAGTCACTGGAGTTTCTGGAAGACGCTGCGGACAAAATAGATTTTGTCCTGAATATGCTGCGTAGCGAAGTCGGGATACTTAAGCGGTTAAAAGGCTATTACGACAACTTCTCAGAACGTTATGTATTTTTTCATTACATGATGGATATGGCTTCTCCGTTCGACGATAACCCCAAGTACGATTTTTATGATCAGCAGTTAGAACGCATGACGGCGTTGGAGAATTTTTCGGATGGAATAGTCCTTGGCTTCTCCGCTTTTGACCCTTTACGTTTTGTCTCTCAATCTCCCTCTGACCGCGTGCTTCGTGATGCTATAGAAAGATCATTAGAACATGGTAAGGCAGGGTTCAAGTTTTATCCTCCTATGGGGTACAAGCCTGCAGGCAATGAACCTAACGTGGAACGAATTGTTGATTACTTTCTGGATTTTTGTGTGGAGTATTCCATTCCAGTTTTCACTCACTGCACTCCAGAAGGCTTTCAAGCCTATAAAGGCTCGGGTCTGAATTCAGACCCGGATTATTGGGAACAGGCGCTGACAAAGAATAAGCAGAGAGAAACCATGAGGTTATGCTTTGGCCATGCTGGTGGCGGAAAGCGAAAAATGAACGGACGCTGGGTTAAAGGGTGGCTGTCGGATACGGAAGACGAATGGAATGACCCCAATAACTACGCTCGTAAAGTTGTTGAGCTGTGTCGGCGCTACCAGCATGTCTATTGTGATTTGTCCTACCTGCACGAAATTGTTGGAAGCAAGAAAGCACAGGCAAGTCTGGCTAAACGACTTGAGATAGAGCTAACGCGTGAAGCGACTACCGACAAACCTTTTAAACTTGCCGATAAAATGATGTACGGTAGCGACTGGCATATGGTGTCTATGGTTAATGATATTGAAAGGTACTTCGGGCAGATAAAGGCTATTTTTGGAACGGAAAAAATGCAGCCCTTTGCCGATAGATTCTACTTTCAAAATGCGCTGAAGTACGTTGACTTAGGCGCTTATATTGAACGTGCAGAGAATGTCTTTAGTCCGGATTACATTGCACGGCTGAAGGAAGTTAAGGCGTATTTGATGTAGCCTGATGCTATTGCATCAGGTGAGATGTTCAAAACAGCAAAACGATACCCAAAACAGCAAAACTTAGCCTGATACTTTCGCATCAGGTGAGATGCCCAACTAATAAGAGGAATATTTATGACCCATGGCGTGGGAATTGCGCGGGCTGAGGAAGCTCTCAGCGCGTTGGAGGATATGACCGAAGGTGTTCAACCTATTGCACTGGAAGAATACCAACAGCGTGTTACTAAGGCGCAGAAACTGATGCGGGAACAAGGCATCAGCGCTATGTATTTAAACGCAGGTACTAACCTGGAGTATTTCACCGGCTTAAAGTGGTACCCCAGTGAGCGCCTAGTTGGAGCTATTCTCCCGGTTGAGGGCAATGTAACCTTGATAGCACCCGCGTTTGAAGTCGGTTCGTTAACTCAGGCAATGGTACTGCCCATGGATACGCTTTTGTGGGACGAGCATGAATCACCTTATGAAGGGTTGCTGGACTTTTTAACTGAGCAGTTTTCTGAAGGCTATAAACTGGCGTTGGATGAGTCCACACCATACAGCGTTGTGGCAAAGCTGGAAGAGCGTAAACCAGCCAAAACAATGTGCGACGCAAAAGTCATTACCGCTGCCTGCCGTATGCATAAGTCGCCCGCAGAACTGGCGTTAATTCAGGCGGCAATGGATATGACCATGGCGGTGCACAGAGCCACCGGTGCCATGCTGCACGAGGGGGTAACTGCTTCTGAAGTCAGAGCTTTTATTAATGAAGCACACCGCAAGGTTGGTGCGTCCGGCTCGTTTTTCTGCATTGTGTTATTTGGCAAGGGAACCAGCTACCCGCACGGCGTTAATTACGAGCAGAAATTAGGAAAAGACGACTGGGTACTTATAGATACCGGTTGCAAGCTGCACGGGTATCACTCTGATATTACCCGTACTTACCCCTTTGGCAACGCGACTGAAGAGCAACGGGCATTTTGGCAATACGAACGAGATTTACAGCAGGCTGCTTTTGATGCGGTTCATATCGGTAAAACCTGCGAATCCGTTGATGACGCAGTTCGGGTTAAATTGAACGAACTGGGCTTAAAAGCCGACTATCAATTACCCGGCGTACCGCACAGAACAGGCCATGGTATAGGTATGGACTTGCATGAATGGCCGTATTTAGTCGGTGGTGATAAGACTAAACTAGCACCGGGCATGTGCTTTAGTAATGAACCTATGGTAATTAACCCGGAAAAGTTTGGCGTGCGCCTGGAAGACCACTTTTATATGAGCGAAGAGGGGGTTTTTTGGTTTACTGAGCCATCTCGCTCAGTGGATGACCCTTTTAACCTTCTGTGATCTGCGAGCATGTAGCCTGACGTTTCACGTCAGGTTCTATGGTCAAATATTGTTTTCTGGTATGTAGCCTGACATTTATGTCAGGTGAGATATCGCACCTGATGTGAACATCAGGCTACAGAAACAAAAAAGCCCCGCTGTTTCCAGCGAGGCCTTGCAATATGTGGTGCCCGGAGGCGGAATCGAACCACCGACACGAGGATTTTCAATCCTCTGCTCTACCGACTGAGCTATCCGGGCAACGAGGCGTATTAAACGTTTTTTTCAGTTTCGAGTCAACCGCTTTTTGTACCTTTTCTACTGTTTGCTCAGTAATTGCGCACTACACGCCTGTTTTGGTGAATTATTCAACGCGTAAGTAGGTGCTCCCGGCTAAGCAGTGTTCGTAGAAGTTTGTCCAGCGGACACCTTCACGTGGCGCTAATGAGCCTTTTCGTACCTGACGGTCAATTTGTTTTTTCACCGTTTTGGCCATGTATTCGGTATTGTACTGCATGGTTTGTAGTACTTTTTCGGCCGATGTGCCCGGTACCACTTCTTCAATATAGAAATCGCCGGGCTCGTCGTCGTGGCAGTACACATGCACTTCGGTTAAGCGCCCAAACAGGTTATGCATATCGCCCATAACGTCCTGATATGCGCCGGTCAGGAATAAACCAACATGGTAGTCTTCGCCTTTGCGCAGGTTATGCATGGGAATGTGGTCGCTAATTTCTGTGCCTTCAATGTACTTACCGAGTTTACCGTCACTATCGCAGGTAATATCGACAATTGAGCAGCGTACTTCTGGCTGTTCGTTCAGCCGTGAAATAGGTACGACCGGAAGCACCTGCCCAATGGCCCAGGTATCTGCCGCTGACTGGAACACCGAAAAGTTACATAAGTATTGGCTGGCGAGCATGTCCTCCAGTTCTTCCAGCTCCTGCATTACATAGGTGTCTTTATCCAGCGAATGATGGATATCTGCCAGTATCTGCCAGTACATGGTATCCAGTTTGGCCATTTCATTCAGCGATAAAATACCCAGTTTAAAAGCTTCATAGGCATTTTGCTTATAACCGGCGGCGTCGTTGTAACGCTCCTGCGGGTGGAACTGGTCGCCCGAGCTGTGCAGTTCGCGCATATTTTTAACTAAAATGTGTTCGTCATCGCTGGCGGAAATATCGAACTGCGTGCCCGCAGGTTTCATTTCGCCGACAATGTTAGTGACTACACAGCTATGATGTGCGGTCATAGCGCGGCCACTTTCGCTGACCAAATTAGGGTGAGGAACCTTTTCCAGATCACAAATTTGTTTCACACCCCAGACAACGTCAGCCACGTACTCTTCTGTGGAGTAGTTACGTGAAGAGTCGTTAGTGGTACTGGTACCGTCGTAATCAATGCCTAAACCGCCCCCAATATCGAGGTACTCTAAAGGCACGCCTGCCAGTACTAACTTGGCATACAGACGAGCGCCTTCGTTGACCGCTTCTTTAATTTTACGAATATCGGACAGTTGGCTGCCAATATGGAAATGCAGCAGCTTAGCGCAATGCAGCATGTCTTCTTCACGCAGGCGCTCAATAACGTTAAGAATTTCAGCAATGCTCAGGCCAAATTTAGCCCGGTCACCGCTGGAGCCCGCCCATTTGCCAGAACTTTTCACCATCATTTTTGAACGCAGGCCTATCATGGGCTCAACACCCATTTGTTTGGCTAGCGGAATTAACATTTCTAGTTCGCTGAACTTCTCAATCACGATGATCATTTTGCGCTTAAGCTGACGCCCAAGCAGAGCCAGAGTGAGATAATCTTTGTCTTTGTAGCCATTGAGAATGGTCAGAGCTTCAGGGTTATCGTTGTAGGCCATTACCGCCATTAATTCAGGCTTAGAACCGGCTTCCAGACCGTAGTTGTAGGGTTCGCCCGCGTCCATAATTTCTTCAACTACTTCCCGCATCTGGTTAACTTTTATCGGGAATACGCCGCAATATTGCCCTTGGTAGTTGGCTTCTTCTATCTGTTTACCAAAGGTTTCGTTAATAATTTCAACTTGCGAGCGCAGAATGTCGTGAAAGCGAATAACGGCCGGGAACTGGATACCTTCCGAAATAATCTCATCCACCACTTCTTTCATATCAATGGTTACGTCGGGTAAGCGGTGGTTCGGGCGAATTTGAATGTTGCCGTTCTCGCCAATAGAAAAGTATCCCGCGCCCCAGCGGTTAACGCCATAGAGCTCTTCTGCTTGATCAATATTCCAGTCTGACATCTCAGGCTCCCGACTGTTGTAAAACGAGTAACAATTCACGCACAATTTTAGCGGCGAATACGTCAGAATTGCCGGTTGGGTCTATTTGTGGAGACAACTCGACTACGTCCGCACCTACCAGGTTCTTTTGGCGTAAGAGTTTCATCAAACTGACAAAGGAATGGAAGTCTTCACCGCCAGGCTCTGGTGTACCGGTGCCCGGTAAAAAAGAAGGATCGAAGTAGTCCAAATCCAGCGTCAGATAAACCGGACGGTCTTTGGCAATGGCTTCGACACTGTCGAGAAAGTCTTTGCGTGAACTGCGAATGGTTTTGTGTTCTTTCATCCACTGATATTCATCGCGAGTGCCTGATCGGATGCCATACTGAATCAGCTCATGACCCGGACCAAAGTGATCGACAGAACGACGAATGATAGAAGCGTGCGAATAATGGTAACCGAGGAAACCATCACGTAAATCAGCGTGAGCATCCAGATGCAGTAAAACCATATCTGGGTATTGTTTTAAGTACTTAACGATAGGCGCATAGGAAATAGAATGCTCGCCACCCAAGGTCAGCAGTTTAATCTGCTCTTTTGCTAAATCAAGCGAGTCAAAAATAGCATTAAAGTCGTGAACCGCATGGTGCCACTGCTTTTCTTCGTCATCATCAAAGCCCAGGCGCAGGTTGCCTAAGTCGTAGAAGGTTTGGTCTTCTAAGTCGGCATCAAGGTAAGGGGAGTATGACTCGATGTCTTCAGAAACGGCACGTAAACCGTCAGGCCCTTCGCGGGTGCCTTTACGGAAACAGGCGGTACCATCAAAACCAAACCCCAGAATATGGGTATGTCCCGGGTGTATATCGGTGCTGTATTGCGAACCGAAAAATGGGCGGCTCGGGTCGTTTAATGGTACAGGTAGTGGCGTTAGGGGCATTATCGTTACAGACCTCTCTTACTGAGTCGATTTATTGCGATCTTTCTTGATCGGATTAAACAGACTTTGTTGAATGTTGATGAGCTCTTCACTGAGCTTTTTACGTTTTGTCCAGGTATCAGTTAATGGTGTTTCGCTGAGCTCATTCGCGGTAACACCGGCCATAACCGCTGTTTTTCCCTGGCGAACGAGTTCAACCGCATGCACACCCAGGCGCGTTCCTAAAATACGATCCATAGCCGTAGGTCGACCACCGCGTTGAACGTGGCCGAGTAAACAAGGACGACAAGGTAAGTTAAGACGATCTTCTAACTGTTCCGCAAGTCGAACCGCACCACCGGGCCATTGGTTTTCGCACAAAACCATAACGTAGCTGGAATTGCCACGAACACGCTGTACTGACTCAATGTGCTTAACCAAAGCCGCTACGGTTAAGGGCTTATCTTTTTGTAACTCAGGTAAAATCATTCGTTCGGCACCGCTTGCCATAGCGCTGCTAATACCGATATAACCGGCATTGCGGCCCATAACCTCAACGATAAAAACGCGATCCATGGCCTCAGCAGTGTCCCGGATTTTATCCAATGCATCCATGGCGGTTTCCACTGCTGTGTCATAGCCAATAGTGTTATCCGTGCCAAAGAGATCATTATCGATGGTGCCGGGTATACCTACAATAGGCCCTTTCCAGAAATTAGCCAGATGCTCAGCGCCCCGGAACGAGCCGTCGCCGCCTATAACGATAAAGGCGTCAATTTGGTGTGCGTCTAAATTTGTCGCGGCTTCCCGTCCACCTTCTTCACTTTTAAAACGCTCGCTGCGGGCGCTTTTAATAATGGTGCCGGAATATTGTAAAATGTGTTCAACGTCTTCGCGATCCAGTTTTACAAAGTCGTTATTCAGCAGACCTTCATAGCCATGGCGAAATCCCATGACTTCAATTCCATAGTTTTCAGCAGCGAGAACCACAGCACGGAGTGCAGCGTTCATACCGGGGGCATCGCCACCACTGGTTATAATGGCTATGCGGTTTATTGTGTTAACAGATGACACAATCTCTACTCCTTGATAATGTCTTATGCGTAGCTTAAACGACCTGCATGCCGTGACCAAGAGGAAATTTCATGAGCACTGATGTTGTACGTTTTGATTATTCAGAATTATCGGACTGGGCGCGTGCCTGTTTAACTGAAGCAGGGGCTTCGGGTGAGGTGGCACGTAACGTTGGATACTATCTGCTGGAAGGCGATTTGCTGGGGTTTAGTACCCATGGGTTAATTCGCCTGTTAAACAACTGCCAGTGGCTGCGCGACGGTAAAAGTCTGGCAAAAGGCCAGCCGGTGGTACTTCGTGAGCGCGCTGCGGTAGCTAACTGGGACGCACAGTTTTTGCCCGGACCTTACGTGGTACCGCAGGCTATTGATGCGGCTTGCAAAATGGCGAAGCAAGCCGGTACCGGTACCGTTGTTGTGCGCCGGAGCCAGCATGTTGCGGCGTTGGCGGCTTATTTAAGCATTGCTACAGATCAGGGCTTGGTCGTGAGCTTAATGTGCTCGACTCCCGGACAGCGTGCGGTAGCGCCTTTTGGGGGCAAAGAAGCCGTGTTTTCACCTAACCCCTTTGCAGTTGGTGTACCCAGTTCGAATAATCCATTGTTGTTTGATATCAGTTTTTCTATGACGGCGGCCGGAAAGGTGCGTCAGGCCAAAGCTAACGGTACCCGATTGCCTTATAAAGCGTTGATAAAGCCTGATGGTGAATGGACGGATGATCCGCTGACTTTCTTTGAGTCACCGGGCAGTTCAATAGCGCCGCTGGGAGGCGAACAGCTGGGCTATAAAGGCTACGGGCTCACTTTGTTCAGTGAAATTTGGTCTATGGCACTAAGCCAGTACGGTCGCAGACAGGGCAGTGATGACGGTGATGCTAACTCGATATGGGTACAAGTGATTGACCCTGAAGCCTTTGGTGAAAAGCAGAAATTTTTACAGCAGGTTGATGACTTACTAGCCGACAGCCGTAAAAGTGCCCCAGCGGTTCCTGAGCAACCGGTGCGTATTCCGGGAGAAGCGGCGCAGCAGCGCAAACGCGAGCAGCTGCAACAGGGGGTTTCCTACAGCAGCGCTACTTTAAAAGTGTTGCAGCGCTGCGCCGAGTTCTGTGATGTCGATTTGCCTAAGGCTGTAAACGGGTAATACGCCAGTTTTCCCGGTCTTTGCTGTACTGGTAGCGGTCGTGCAAACGGTGCTGACCGCCTTGCCAGAATTCAAATTGCTGCGGATGAACACTGTAGCCGCCCCAGCTTTGAGGGCGCGGAACTTCAGTGTTCTCATAGTCTTTCAGTAATGACTGATAGTGGCTTTCCAGCACGTCGCGGCTTTCTACCGGGCGGCTTTGTTGTGACGCGAGCGCCGCAACCTGACTCTCTTTCGGGCGTGAGTGAAAGTAACGGTCATTTTCATCATCACCAAGTGGCACTGCGCTGCCAATAATACTAATTTGACGTTCTAAGGGCAGCCAGGCGAAGTGCAGGGCAACTTGAGGGTTGTCGTTTATGTCCTGGCCTTTGTGGCTGTTTTTGTTGGTATAGAAGCGAAAGCCAGTATGGTCGTAACCTTTAAGCAGCACGATACGCTGACTGGGCATATGTTGTGCATCCACTGTAGCCAGTGTCATGGCGGTAGGATCACTCAATAAGTTGCTGTCTATTGCCTGCTGCATCCACTTTTCAAATTGCTTCACCGGGTCGGTTTCGAGTTGCTCGCGGTGCAGGCTACCTAACCCATACTCCCGACGCATTGCTTGTAAATCCATGACCTCTCCTTAAATGGACTAAAGGTGCGTATCCTGTTTTTTGTCCAGGAAGCGCTGACGTATTTTTTCCATCGCATCCAAATTATCCAGCATAAGTCCCACCAGCTCTGGATCAAAGAACTTGCCGCTGTGCTGTAACAGATAATCTGCGGCATCTTCAGATTCTTTTGCATCACGATAATTGCGCTGCGTTCGCAGTGCATCAAAGTGACTGGTAATACTCAGTATTCGGGCGTTAAGGTCAATTGCCTTTGCCGATTTCTGACTGGGAAAGCCGGAACCATTCCAGCGTTCATGAATATCCTGCGCAATAAGAGCCGCGACTTTAGCTACTGCTGAGTCCGTTTGGCGTAAATAGTCGTGGCCCTGAATGACTTTCTGCATAATTTCTTCATATTCGTGGATACTCAATACGTCCGCACGTTGAGCTAACTCCATTTGCACCGAGACTTTACCGATATCATAAACGGATGCAGCTTGTTTTAACGCTTCGGCCTGTTCTTGCGTTGCGCCTGAGAATATCGCCAGCTGGCCAGCCATTTCAGCGGAACGTTTAACATGGTGGCTAATTTCATCAATGGAGTGTTTTTCAATGGCTTCACCAACGCTATACAGCAGTTCCCGTTGCGCTTCCCGCTCGTTTTCTGTGGCTTGCAGGTTATCTATAGCAATGGAGCTATTATTCACAAAAAGCCCGAGCAGATTTTGATCCAGCTCAGACAAATCACGGACACCCCGAATAAAGAGTAAGTACTGACGCGAGCTGCTGGTTTTGTACAGGCCGTAGTAATTACTATCAACAATACGAAAATCGACATTGTGCGGGCTTTGCTGCATGGGGCGGACAATACTCCAGTCAATTTCACCGTGTACGGGTTGCCCTACAGCTTTTTCATATTCGCCAGTGCCGCCAATAATTTCAAACGGGTCGTCAGTATCCGAACTGGCGGTCAGCGCATCAATGCGGCAATACATGGCGTCGTCAGACAGAGTAATTAACGCGACAAGCTGCTCCAGTATGCCCTGACATAAGGCTTGCATTGAGCGGGCAGAAAACACTTCTGCCGATGCATTAATGACTTTCTCCAGTCCGCGTTTGTTGCGCTCAATGGCGTTTAAGTCGCGATAAGCCCGCAAGCAGGAATACATTAAAGTAACCAGCTTACGGTACGTCAGCTCGGTTTTTTCTTTATAGTCATCAATATCATAACGGGCAATGACATCTTCTTCGGGAGCCTGCCCTGGCTGGCCGGTTCGCAGAACAATGCGTATTAGCCGGTTTTTCCGGGTTTCGCGTACCCATTGGGCAACATCGAGCCCGGCGTGATCGGTTTCCATTACTACGTCCAGCAGCATCATGGCGATATTGTTGTTGTCCTGTAAAAACGCGATAGCGTCTTTGCCGGAATAAACCGAGTGAAACTTGAGCGGGCGACCGTCCAGTTTAAATTCACCTAACGCCATTTTGGTAATGGTGTGTATCTCTTCGTCGTCATCGACAATGAGAATATTATACGGTTCCGATACTTCTTCTTCCGCTATATCAGGCTCGTCATCAGAAAACAGAAAGTCATCGTTCATACTTATGCGTCCCTATTAATAAACTCGCTCGCCCGCAACGTAAGTTTGTTCAACCTGAGTTTGCCAGATATCACTGGCATCGACGGCAAATGGGTCTTGCTCTACGACAATAAAATCAGCCCATTTACCGGGTTCCAGTGAGCCCAGAGATTTTTCCTGCCAGGCGCTGTAAGCGGCATCTATGGTAAAGGAGCGCAGCGCTTGCTGTAGACTCATTTTTTCTTCAGCATACCAACCTCCGGCTGGCATATCATTACGATCTTGTCGGGTAACCGCTGCGTGCAGCCCGTAAAACGGATTAGCCAGTTCTACCGGGAAGTCCGAGCCGGCAGCAATGACCGTGCCCTGATCCAGCAGTGTTTGCCAGGCATAAGCTCCTTCCATACGTGCCGCGCCAAGACGGTCCTCTGCCATATTCTTGTCACTGGTGGCGTGCGTCGGCTGCATGGAAGCTACCAAATTGAGCTGGTTAAAACGTTTCAGGTCGTCCGGATGCACAATTTGTGCATGTTCTATGCGATTACGTAAGTTACGGCCACCGAGTTCATTATAAACTTCCGCAAGGTTATCCAGTACAACGCGGTTTGCCCGGTCACCAATGGCGTGAGTATTTATCTGGAAGCCATGAGGAATGATAAGCTCGTACAGATCGCGAATTTTTTCCTCTGAAGTGACCATCAGGCCATGGTTTCCATGGTCGTCACTGTAGTCTTCCAGCAAAGCCGCACCGCGGCTGCCTAAAGCGCCGTCTGCGTATATTTTAACGCTACGAATTGTCAGTTTCTGGTCGGCACTTTCGTATGGGCCTTCTGCCAGAAGTTGCGCCAGTTTAGGTTCCGTCGCGGCTATCATGCCATAGACTCGAAGAGGCATACGCCCCTGATTGTGCAACCCTTTGTAAACGGAAATTTCGTCGGCATTAATACCGGCGTCATGGACACTGGTAATGCCCAGCTTAACTAAATGCTCAAAAGCGAGTTCGTAAGCTGCACGTTGCTGCTGAAGCGATGGTTCAGGAATAATATCCTCTACCAACTGCATTGCATTATCGACCAGTACACCGGTGGGGTTGCCTTGCTCATCACGAACAATTTCACCGCCTTCGGGGGCTACAGTGTCTTTATCTATTCCTGCACGGCGCAAGGCTTCGCTGTTAGCCCAGCCCGCGTGGGCATCTACGCGCATTAACCAAACCGGACGGTCATTGACCACTTCATCTAGATGCTCTGCGCTGGGGAATACCTTTTGTTGCCACTGCTCCTGATTCCAGCCTCGGCCGGTTATCCATTCCATTTTGGGCTGCTTGGCGGCATAGGTATGAACTTTTTTGACTGCTGCAGAAACCGAGTCGGTGTCGCGTAAATCCACCTGCAATAAGCTGGTGCCCAGACTCTGGATATGTCCGTGGGCATCGGTTAACCCCGGAAGAACGGTTTTTCCCTGCATATCAACGGTTTGTTCAGTGTCAGTAAAACGCTCAGCAAGTGCGTTGCCGCCAATGGCCTGAATTTTTCCATTTTCAACCAGCATGGTTGAAAATTGCTGCAATACCGCTTGTTCGCCAGCGGGGCTGGTAAGGGTGTAGCCTTTCATGTTGGTATACAAGGTGTCGGCAATGGCCGACGCCGATAAGCTAAGGCCGATAAACAGGCAGGTAATACGTCGCATAACAATAAAACTCCGTAGAAAATAACTTGGGCAACACTATAGCGTTTTTACTGTACAAGCGACTAGGCGTTGGCTGATTTTTTTGTTAACTAAGTTAACATTAGCTTTTTATAAGTCGGTATTGTCCGTAAAAAACTTGCTGTCTGTTATATTTTCGGTATGCTAAAAGTTAATTGAATAAGCGTTATTTTGGATCTCAAGATGAAAGTTCTAATTATTGACCCGCAGTTTTTTATGCGCGCTGGTCTTATACAAATTCTCACAAACTATGCGAATCAGCCTTCGATATACGAAGCCGAGTCGTTTGAAGTTGCTGAGAGTTATTTATCGGCCGATGATTATGATTTGATTTTTTTAGAAATGGATTTACCGGATGCCGAAATTCGACCTGCGCTGCAACGTCTGAAAAAAGTGGCTCCACGTACGCACATCGTGTTGTTTACGCGCCCACGCTCAATTTCGGAAGTTCGCCAGGTACTGGCTGCCGGAGTGCGCAGCTACTTACCAAAAGACAGCTCGGCTGAACAGGCTAAACTGGCAATTCGGGCTTTGCTGAATGGTGATCGCCACATTCCTGATGACCCTCATTTGAATGAACCAAGAGACAAGTCCAGTGGAGCCGAGAGCTTTTTGTCACCGCGACAGCTGGAAATAATGCAACTGCTGGCTCAGGGCCTTTCAAATAAAGAAATTGCAAACATTCTGGGCATTACCGAAGGCACTATTCGTGTGCATTTATCGGCAATATTCAAAGCCATTAAAGTATCGAATCGTACTGAAGCGACGCTTTGGTATCTACTGAGACAGAAGAAGTTGGTCGACTAAGTTTCGATTTATGTCACTTAACCGATTAATTTCTGAACTAGAAAAACACCAACATGCACCAACCGAGTTGTGGGATCCCCCGTATTGTGGTGAGATCCCTATTCATATTGCCTCAAATGGCGACTGGTTTTATCAGGGGAGCCAAATAAAGCGTTCCGCATTGGTAAAACTCTTTGCGTCTGTTTTAGTGGTTGAAGACGGTGAGTATTTTTTAATAACACCAGCCGAAAAAGTTAAGATTACGGTTGAAGATACGCCCTTTGTTGTCGTTGACTGGCGTCAATTAGAAGAGAATGGTCAGCAATTATTACTGTTAACCACCAACATCGGTGATACTCTGGTATTAAGTTCTGAACATTCGCTCACAATGAAAAACGGTGTGCCCTACATTGTGATGCAACGAGGATTGACAGCGAGAGTACATCGCAATGTATTCTATCAGTGGGTTTCACACGCAGAGTCGCGGACTGTCGATGGACAAGAACAGTGGTATCTGTCCAGTGCGGGTGAAACGTTTGTGTTAGGAAATGTGAAATAGGACGTTGCGGTAAACTCGTCTATGACAAAAACAAGAATAGTCTACCTGGTTGAACAGCAACCAGAGCGTCGTCAGCATTTTGAAACGGTATTAACCTTTATTGGTGAAACCGTTGAAGTCATATCTCCCTCAGACACTCTAAAGCTTTGTGCTGCCGATGCACTCTGTGTGATTGCCGGTAATGGTATCGAGAATCTGCATAAATTAGCCGGCGATGCTCCACACCTACCTTTTATCTGTGCTACTGACGACCAGAGTAACGCTTTACAGAAAGCGAATGTCATAGGTCCTCTGGAAAAGTCTTTCGATTACTCCAGCTTGTCGAATATGCTGCATTACTGTCAGGCCTATCACCAGCAAATGCCGGCTAAAGCGGCAAGAAAGCGGCATCCGGGCGGTGGTAAGCTGGAACAAACCCTGGTGGGTAACGGCCGTACAATGAAACATGTACGTCAGCTGATAGAGCAGGTGGCAGTATCAGACGCTAATGTCTTAGTGCTGGGTGAATCAGGAACGGGTAAAGAAGTTGTGGCCCGCGGTATTCATGATTTATCCGGTCGCAGCAATGGACCCTTTGTGCCGGTAAATTGCGGTGCAATTCCGGGAGACTTGCTGGAAAGTGAATTGTTCGGGCATGAAAAAGGTGCTTTTACCGGTGCTATAGGTGCGCGCAAAGGTCGTTTTGAATTGGCTCAGGGTGGCACCTTGTTTCTGGATGAAATTGGCGATATGCCTATGCCCATGCAAGTCAAACTGTTACGGGTTCTACAAGAACGCACCTTTGAACGGGTAGGTGGCAACAAAAGTATTGTTGCAGATGTGCGGGTGGTTGCGGCTACTCACCGCGAGCTGGAACAGATGATCATTGACGGTAAATTCCGTGAAGACTTGTATTACCGTTTAAACGTGTTTCCAATTGAAATGCCGGCATTGCGTGAGCGTCAGGAAGATGTGCCTCTGTTATTACAGGAGCTGACCCAGCGTTTTAAGAAGGAACGTGGTGTTGGTGTACGCTTTACCGAGCGGGCACTGGAGTCACTGTCTTATCATCGTTGGCCGGGGAATGTAAGGGAGTTAACTAACCTGATAGAACGTCTGACCATTATGCACCCCGATAGCCTGGTTGATGTGCCTGATTTACCGCCTAAGTATCAGCATGTGGAACACGATGCGCCAACCCCGGATTACCCTGAGGAAATGCTGGAGCGTGAGGCGCTGAGTGCGATTTTCAGCGAGTCAGAGGAAGAACTTGATGACGAGACGAATAGTGCTATTGACTCTGAATTGCCCGATGACGGCGTTAATCTGAAAGATATGCTAACCGAAATAGAAACGGGGATGATAGCGCAGGCACTGAATAAATCTGACTGGGTAGTTGCTAAAGCGGCCGATTTACTCAGTATGCGCCGCACAACCTTAGTTGAGAAAATGAAAAAGTACGGTATCCAGAAAGATTAAACTCAAAGCGTCAGTCTTTTGACAGCGCTTTGTTAAACTTAGCTTATTGAAAACAAAGAAAATTATACTGGCATCTATTTTGCATTAGCTTCTCCATAGTTGTTAATTGGAGATGTCAGTATGGCCACCTACCATCAAATTATTGATGCCATGCCTAACGCTGTTATTTTATTGGACAGTCATGGGGTCGTGGATTATTGCAATGACAATGCCACCAGCCTTTTAGGACACCCTCTTAAAAAATTTCTATGGCGAGAACTGGTAAGTGAACTGTTTGCTCCCAAAGCGGATGACTGGCACGAAGTGTCTCTGCGTAACGGGCGACGGGTTCGTTTAGATACTTCGGTTGTGAACGAAAAACCAGGACAGCTTATTGTCCTGACAGACTTAACTGAGACCAGGCGTCTGCAGAATCGTATTAGTCATTTGCAGCGCTTGTCTTCGATGGGAAAAATGGTGGCTTCGCTGGCACATCAGATAAGAACGCCACTCTCTGCCGCTATTCTTTATGCGCAAAACCTAAAGCAGGGCACGATTTCAGCGGCTAAACAACAGCGTTTCTCTGACAAATTACTTTCCCGCCTGCACTCGCTGGAACAACAGGTCAATGACATGCTGTTGTTTGCCAAAAGTGGTGAGCAACCCATGCTGGAAGAACTCAGTACCAATAGCTTGATCCAGCAGGTGTTAATGAATACAGAGAGTTATGCCGAGCAGCATCAGGTGAAAATTCATTGTAATGATCCAAACTTGGGTGTGGTGTTGCGAGCCAATCAGACCGCATTAGTTGGGGCAATACAGAATTTGGTTAACAACGCAGTTGATGCCAGCCAGCCTGGACAGGAAGTGTTGCTGAAAACCGATGTTGATGGCGGTAGCTGGAAAGTTTCTGTTATCGATTCCGGCTGCGGCATTCCGGCCGAAAAACAAGACAGTGTATTCACCCCATTTTTTACTGAAAAGTCTAATGGAACCGGCTTAGGTCTGGCGGTTGTCCAAACCGTGATAAAAGCACATAACGGCTTAATTGACTGGGAAAGTCAGCCAGATAAAGGCTGCCGTTTTACCTTGTCATTGCCGGTATATGAATGGTCAGAGAATAAAATGAAAGAGGTACGTTATGGCTGAGCGACAGGTATTGGTTGTTGAAGATGACGTATCGCTGCGTGAAGCAATTATCGATACACTGGAACTGGCTGACTGTCAGTGCCTTGAAGCAGCCAACGGCGAAGAAGCCTTGCTTATTCTGAAAAAGGAATCGGTGGCACTGGTTATCAGTGATGTGCAAATGCCGGGAATTGATGGCTTACAACTTTTGCGCAGCATGAATAATCAGCAATACGATATTCCGGTTATTATGATGACGGCCTTTGCCAAGGTGGATGATGCAGTTGTTGCTATGCGCGAAGGCGCTGTCGATTATCTGACTAAGCCATTCTCAATTGAAAAGCTACAAACACTGGTTCAACGTTATTTACCGGATGGGGCTATTAACGACATTGAACCGGTAGCAGAAGAAGATTCCAGCCAGGCTGTATTGGCTATGGCACGAAAAGTCGCTGCCAGTGAAGCGAGCGTTATGGTCACCGGACCAAGTGGCACCGGTAAAGAAGTGCTGGCGCGTTATATTCACCAGCATTCTGACCGTTCAGACGGGCCTTTTATTGCAATTAACTGCGCTGCTATACCGGAAAACATGCTGGAATCGATGTTGTTTGGTTATGAGAAAGGGGCCTTTACCGGCGCGAATCAGTCATCGCCTGGTAAATTTGAGCTGGCGCAGGGCGGTACTCTGTTGTTGGATGAAGTTACTGAAATGGCCATGCACTTACAGGCTAAGCTGTTAAGGGTGATTCAGGAGCGTCAGGTCGAACGTTTGGGGTCACGTAAAACTATACAGTTGGATGTCCGTTTAATAGCTACCTCTAACCGGGATTTACAGCAAGCGGTGCGCGAAGGACTATTACGTGAAGACTTAATGTACCGGCTAAACGTGTTTCCGCTGCACTGGAAGTCTTTACGTGAACGGCCTGCGGACATTGTTCCTCTGGCAGAGAACTTACTGCAGCGACATAAACAGCGCTCTGGTATTAAAACGCCTGTCAATTTTTCCGCTGCAGCAGAGCAGCAGTTAATGCGTTATTCCTGGCCGGGCAATGTTCGCGAGCTGGAAAATGTGGTGCAAAGAGCTCTGGTTCTGCATCGCGATGGAGAGATTCAGCCGCAGGATCTTATGCTGGAACTGAACGACGTTGCGGAAACCGTTAGCGTGTTTCCGGAGCAAGTCCAGACGCCAGAAGATAAGTCAGAAAACCTCGATGAGTCACTTTTCCATCAGGAATACCAAATTATCAAAGAGGCGCTGCAACGGCATCAGGGGAAACGCCAGCCTGTTGCCGATGAGCTTGGGATTAGTCCACGCACGTTGCGCTACAAGCTTGCGAAAATTCGGGAACAGGGGCTGACTCTGACCGGCTCATAATACGGTCTTGAAATACCTCTTCCATTACCATTAGCCCTGTTTCTCAGGGCTTTTCTTTGTACCTCACCGCCGCGATTAAAAGTTGGCACTTTGTTTGCATAACTAACCTTAAATAAAGTCAGTGATGAATTTTTGACGGGGTTAATTATGAAAGTGGAAGCAAACGCACTTTACCAACAGTTACAGTCTATGGCTACGCAGGCTTCTCAGCGTGATCAGCCTACGAATGTGAACGCCCTGCAAGGCAATACCGCTCAAGCTGATTTTTCCAATATGCTGAAAAATGCATTGGATAACGTCAACGAACTGCAGCAAACCTCCGGTGATTTAAAAACTCGCATGGAGCTTGGTGACCCGAATGTCACCCTGGAGCAAACCATGATTGCCAGTCAAAAGTCGAGCATAGCGTTTGAGGCAACGGTTCAGGTGCGCAACAAAGTGGTTGAAGCGTACAAAGAAATAATGTCAATGCCGGTATAACCGCTGCATCATTGGAGATATAAGTCGTGGCTGAATCAACAGATTTAATGGTACAAGATACTGACTTACCTGATAACAACAGTTCAGGTAACGATGACGGCAGTGAGAAAACCGGCATCATGACGATGTTAGGCAACTTTGACATGCTGCGTCAGGTCATTGTGGTATTGGCTTTGGCTATTTGTGTGGCCATTGCAGTGTTCATTATGTTGTGGGCGCAGGAGTCAACCTACCGGCCTTTGGGCCAGCTGGAAACTCAGGAGTTGATCAGCACACTCGATTATATGGATGCCAATGCGATTGAATACCAAGTGGAAGGCAACACCGTTTCCGTGCCGGAAGAAAATTACGACGCTATTAAGTTGCAGCTAACCCGCGCGGGTGTTGATTACGGTAATTCGACCAATAACGGTTCAGAAATATTAATGAGTGAACCAGGCTTTGGCGTTAGTCAGCGACTGGAGCGTGAGCGTCTCATTCATTCTCGTGAAGTTCAGCTGGCACGAGCTATTGAAGAAATCAAAAAAGTGTCTGCTGCCAGAGTGTTACTCGCCGTACCTAAAGAAAATGTTTTTGCCCGTCGCGAGAAACAGCCTAAAGCGTCTGTTATGCTGAATGTACGAGGTGGAAGCTCGCTCAGTGAAGAAGAAGTCGCGTCAATTGTGGATATGGTCGCGTCATCCGTTACCGGCCTGAATACCGAGAACGTAACCGTAACTGACCAGGCCGGACGCCTGCTCAACTCTGGTTCACAAAGTGCGTTGGCGGCGAAAAGTTCGCGCGAATACCAAATTGAACAAAAACGTGAAGAAGCCTATCTGCAGAAAATAGACAGTATTTTGATTCCCGTATTGGGGTACGACAATTATACCGCTCAGGCTGATGTGACCATGGACTTTACTCAGCGTGAAGAAACACAGCGGCAGTTTAATCCTGATATGCCAGCCATTCGCAGTGAAATGACAGTTGAAAACCGCTCGATGGGTAGTGCAATTGGCGGTATTCCGGGCGCGTTGACAAATCAACCTCCACTGGATTCAGACATTCCTGAAGAAGCTGGAGATGGCACTGCCGGCGGCGGTGCTACGGGTAGTACTCATCGTGAAGCAACCCGAAATTATGAGCTTGATAACTCGGTAAGTTATACGCGTAGCCAAACTGGTACCGTCGAACGCCTGAGTGTTTCTGTTGCTATTGACTACGAAAAGGTAACTAACGCTGCGGGTGAAACCGAAATGCAACCGCGTAGCGCAGAAGAAATAGCGGATATTCGCCGTTTGCTGCAAGGTGGCTTAGGCTTTGATATTAATCGTGGTGACAGCATTGAAGTCGTATCGGTACCCTTCGCGCAACTGCCCGACTTAGGTGCTGGCGAAACGCCAATATGGGAAGAGCCTTGGTTCTGGCGTGCTTTCCGTCTGGTGATGGGCGCTTTGGTTATTATGGTATTGATTCTGGCCGTGGTGCGTCCAATGCTGAAGAAACTGATGAATCCGGAATCGGGTGTGGAAGATGATGCCGATGCGTTTTCCGATGAGGAATCGATGGGCGATGAAACCATTGATCTGTTATCCTCACAGTTTGATGAGAGTGCAGTTGGGTTTGGGGCTGATGGCAGCTTGCAACTACCGGATCTGCACAAAGATGAAGACTTGTTAAAAGCGGTTCGCGCGTTGGTTGCCAACGAGCCTGAACTGTCCTCACAAGTGGTTAAAGCGTGGTTGAACGAAGATGCCTGATCAAGATACTAGAACCAAGCGCGGTAAGGTTGAATTTGATGTCGACACTTTAGAAGGTGTTGAGAAAGCGGCTATTTTACTGCTTAGCTTATCGGAAGAAGATGCGGCTCAGATTCTGAAACACCTGGAACCTAAACAGGTGCAGAAAGTGGGTATGGCAATGGCTAGCCTGGAGGACTTTAACCAGGACAAAGTGAACGCTGTGCACCATTTGTTCCTGGAAGACATTCAGAAGTTCACCAATATTGGCTTCAAGAGTGAAGAGTTTGTGCGTAAGGCATTGACCTCAGCTCTGGGTGAGGACAAAGCCGGTAACCTGATTGAACAGATTGTTATGGGCGGCGGCTCGAAAGGTCTGGATTCACTGAAGTGGATGGACTCTAAACAGGTAGCCACTATTATTCGTAACGAACACCCGCAGATCCAGACCATTGTCCTGTCTTACCTTGACCCTGAGCAAAGCGCGGAAATTATGGCGCAGTTCCCGGACAAAGTACGTCTGGACTTAATGATGCGAATAGCCAACTTAGAAGAAGTTCAGCCAGCAGCTTTGCAGGAACTGAACGAAATTATGGAAAAACAATTCGCCGGTCAGGCTGGTGCTCAGGCGGCGAAGATGGGCGGCCTGAAAGCGGCAGCCAATATTATGAACTACCTGGATACCAACATCGAAGGTCAGTTAATGGACTCTATCCGCGAGCAGGACGAAGAGATGAGTCAGAGTATTCAGGACTTAATGTTTGTGTTCGAAAACCTGGTGGAAGTCGACGACCGTGGTATACAGGCCTTGCTGCGTGAAGTGGAAGGTGAAACCTTGCAGAAAGCGATGAAAGGTGCGGACGATGCGGTTCAGGAAAAAATATTCAAGAACATGTCGAAACGTGCTGGCGATATGCTGCGTGATGACCTTGAAGCCATGGGACCGATTCGTATTAGCGATGTAGAAGCAGCGCAGAAAGATATTCTGGCAGCGGCGCGCCGTTTAGCTGACGCAGGTGAAATTATGCTTGGCGGCGGTGGCGGTGACGAATTCCTATAAGGGTTTAACGCATAATGACGGACGATAAAGACGCAACCCAGCTTTGGGATTTACCTGACATGACTTCGGAAGAGCTTAAGCAGGGCTCTCAGGTAAATGCGTTAAATAAACCCCGGCGCTGGCAATATGAGCCGCCGGAAGCGGACAATGAACAGGAAGAAGAGCTTAAGCCTCTGACCGCAGAACAATTGGAAGAAATTCGTCAGGCCGCACGCGAAGAAGGCCATAAAGAAGGTTTTGACGAAGGTCGCAATGAAGGTCTTAAGAAAGGCTACGACGAAGGTTACGAGGCAGGAAAAAAAGACGGTTTTGAGGCCGGTGAACAGCAAGGTGTTGAAGCTGGTAAAGAGGCCATGCAGGAGCAACAGCAGCAGTTAAGAGTTTTGCTGCAGAGTTTGTCGCACCCGAATGAACGTATTACCGAAGCCGTTCAGGACGAGCTGATTGATATGGTCACTGAGCTGACTCGGGTCATCTGTCTGGATGTCGCTGCTAATTCGAAAGAACTCATCGTCAAAGCTGTGCGCGAAGCTATTGCGGTATTACCGGTTACTGATCAGCGGGTCATTATTCATCTGAATGAAGAAGACTTAGCTATTTTGCAAAGCACATTCAGCGAAGATGAGCTGAAAGAAAAAGGCTGGCTGCTAAATAAAGACGATTTACTGGAACGCGGCGGTTGCCGGGTTACTACAGAAAGCTCCACGATAGATTACACCCTGACCAGCCGTATGGAAGATGTGTTCTCCAAATTAAAAGGTTAACCCATGAGCGTTTCTGAGCAGTTAGTGAAACAACTACGCAAAAAACGTGAGCGTATACAAAAGCCCTCAGTGGCTGTGTCGGGCTATCTTACCCGCGTCGTTGGTTTAATGTTTGAGGCTGTTGGCTGCCGGGCTCCAGTGGGTTCAAGCGTAGCGGTTGAGGCTGACAGTGGTGACATTGAAGCCGAAGTGGTGGGTTTTGAAGGCAACATCAGTTACTTAATGCCCACCGAAGACGCTCATGGCGTTATCCCCGGAGCCAGAGTACGTCCGCTAAACCGCAAAAACCAACTACCGCTGGGTATGGAGCTGCTGGGGCGTGTTATTGATGCCCGTGGTGAACCTCTTGATGATAAAGGTCCTATTTTCTCTGACGGTAAAACATACCGTAGCAAGCCGATGAACCCACTGAACCGACGTCAGGTGAAGCAGCCGCTGGATGTTGGCGTAACGGCTATTAATGCCTGCTTAACCGTGGGGCAGGGGCAGCGAATGGGGCTGTTTGCCGGTAGTGGTGTAGGTAAAAGTGTGCTTTTAGGCATGATGACTCGCGGTACCACTGCGGATGTCATCGTTGTTGGCCTGATAGGCGAACGTGGCCGCGAAGTAAAAGAATTTATAGAAGAAATTCTCGGTGAAGAAGGCCGTGAAAAAGCGGTTGTAATCGCGGCGCCTGCCGACCAGTCTCCACTTATTCGTTTACGAGGTTGTGAAACGGCCTCTCAGGTTGCTGAATACTTTCGTGACCAGGGTCTGAATGTGTTGCTGTTAATGGATTCATTGACTCGTTACGCCATGGCGCAGCGGGAGATAGCGCTGGCCGTTGGCGAGCCACCGGCAACCAAAGGTTATCCGCCTTCTGTTTTCGCTAAGTTACCAGCATTGGTCGAGAGAGCAGGGAATGGTGGCGACGGACAAGGTTCTGTGACCGCGTTTTATACGGTTCTGACCGAGGGCGACGATTTGCAGGATCCTATTGCGGACTCCGCGAGAGCCATACTGGACGGACATATTGTACTGAACCGGGAGCTGGCCGACAGTGGCCATTATCCGGCGATTGATATTGAAGCTTCTATTAGCCGGGTTATGCCACAGGTTGTTTCAGAAGAGCATATGCAACAGGCGATTAAAGTTAGACAGTGGTACTCAAGTTACCGTCGCAATCGCGACTTGATTTCGATTGGCGCATACACCCGCGGAAGTGATCCGGCAATTGATCAGGCTATTGCAATGCAGCCGCGAGTAAGTATGTTTTTGCAACAGAAAATGCGGGAAGTTGTGAACTATGATGAAAGCTTGTTGCTGCTTAATCAGCTAGTCAATCCGAAGCAAAAACAGTCAGCGGGCATGTAATTTATGGCTGAGTTGGCACAGTTGAAAATGTTGCTGGAGCTGGAACAACGGCGTGAAGATAAAGCCGCTCAGGATTTCTCTCAGGTGCAGCAACAGGTTCAGGAGCAACAGATGCGCCTGGATGGCATGTCAAAATATCGACTCGACTACTTAAATCAGTTACAGCATCGTGGTCAAAGCGGGATTGCCTCAATTCAGGTAGGGCAGTATCACGCGTTTGTCGGTAAGTTAGATGAAGGTGTTGAACAGTTGCATCACGATATTATTAAGTTGCAGCAAGTGTTACAACAGCGCAAAGATCGTTGGCTGGCGCAGCGTCGCAAGCGCGAGTCGATAGACTTTTTAATAAAAGAAAAGCGCAAGCGTGAGCAAATAGCAGAAGCCAGAAAAGAACAGAATAATCTGGACGATTTTAGCAGTCAGCGTTTTATTCGCGCCAGAAAATAGTTGGAACGAAATTTGCTTAGATACTTACTAGATATTGTTTGCTCAGCTATTGAAAATAGCGCAAGCGCATTGCGAAGTATTGTTAAGCAAGGCGTCAATAAGCACTTAATTCAGGAATAAAACTATGCAACAGCTGCTTAATTTAACCGAGTCTGCCGACAACTTTGCCCGTGTTGGTAAAGGTAACGACCTATCATTAAAGAGCGCCGATGGCGATAGCGGTGAGTTCTCGCGGCTGATGCTACAGCAAAATAGTGGCGATAAAGAGCTGCAACAACTGGCCGCCAAAATTGAAGCTTACCAGAAAGCCGGTAATGACGGTGAGGTTGAGGGCAAAGACATTGAACGCAAAAATGTTGGCGAGCCGGTAACCCGAAATTTATGGGAACTGTTGCAGCAAATGAAGCAGGAAAGTGCCGAGGTTAGCTCTGAAGGCGAAACCGTGGTTAGTGACGAGATTGATCTTGCTGCGGGCGATGGCGAACTAAAAATGACAGATGAGCAACTGGCGGAAATGCTGGAAGCTTTAATGGCTAAGCTGGATTCTGCCGGTGAAGGCGAGGGCGATGCCGTTATGACCGATGCCGAGCGGCAGAAGTTTGCCGATGAGCTGCTGGCCGGCATGACTGATAGTGATAAACAGGCACTGCAGGCAAAGCTGCAACAACTGATCCAGGCCGCAGAGCAGGGCGAAGGTACTGAAAGCGCCGTTGAGGATGCCGGTAAGTTCATAGTTAATTTGCTTGAACCGCTGTTACCCAAAGCCGATGCTGATAAGTTATTAGTAGGTAATGAAAAAGCGTTAACTCAGGCTCTGAATGAAGCCGCAGAGCGTGTACTGGCTCAATTGTCTGAACCTCAGGACAAAAATTCAGGTAAGCCGCAAAATGCTGAAGAATTAACAAATTTGCTTAAGCAACTGGAGCAGCAGGTTTCTGCGCAACAAGCGAAAGGTGAAAGTAGTGAGTTGAGTTTAGCGGAGCAAAAGAAACTGCAGCAGTTTACTGCCGAGTTGCGCAAAATTTTAGCCAGTCAAAATGGTGGTGGAGATAAATCTCAGGCTTTGACTCAGGAACAGTCGGCTAAAGCGGAGCAGTTATTGGCTGAAGTAAGGCAATTATTAAAAGGTCGTACAGGACTGAGTGAAAAGTCGGTAGAGGGTAAGGCGCCAGAGTCGGTTATTACAGCAACAGATGTCAAAGCAGGTAAAGAAAAATCTGGTTCTGGCGATATTGGTGTTAAAAGCGATGATGGCAAGCAAACGACTAAAGCCGCTTCTGTGAATACAGCTGGTGAAGCAGAAACAAAGGTAGCTGATGCGGTTCCGCAGGGACAAGTCTTTCGGAATAACACCGATGCTTTAGTTGACGCCAGTGCGGCCCGGGCAATTCAGGGGCAAATGGTGTCAACCGCGCAGGGAACTGTAGCTGCGAATGAATCCAGTCAGGCTAATACTTTGCAGGCACTGCAACGGCCGTTAGATTTGCAGCAAACTGAAGCGTCGCAAAAACTGCAGGAACGCATCAATATTATGATGAGCAGGAATATCCAGCGTGCGGATATCCGTCTGGATCCGCCGGAACTGGGTAGTGTTCACATTCGCGTTAACATGAGCGGTGAGCAGGCGTCAGTGCAGTTTCAGGCTCAGACACAACAGGCTCGTGATGCATTAGAGACGACCATGCCACGATTACGCGAAATGCTGGAACAGCAAGGCATCAATTTAGCTGATACCCAGGTTGGAGAGCAAAGCAAAGAAGGCGGGCGCACCGCTGGCGGCCAAGCCGGAGGAGCTCATGATGCGGAAGACTGGGCTGTTGAGGGTGAAATAGCTTTAGAAGAAGGCCGCGTGCTTGCCGACGGACAAGTCGATTTCTATGTCTGAAACGGTATATCTAAAGCGGCTATCAAGCTATAGTAACTGTCGGTGGACGGTAATACAGGAAATTGAGCATGGCAGAAGATAAAGACAACAACGATACGGAACAAACTGAAGAGCAGGCCGGTGGTAAGAAGAAAAAACTGATTATCTTCGGTGGTATCGGTATTGTTTTAATCATTACCGTAGTCTTGGTGTTGTGGCTATTCGGTGGCTCGTCTGAGGGTGAATCAGCTGCTGCCGCAAATGATATGAGCAGCGCAGCGGCACCGTCATCATCGCCACGTCCGGAAATTGGCAATGCACTTTATGTTGGTATGCCCCGGCCTTTCGTTTTCATTGTCCCGGGTGACTCACGTGAGCGAACAGTACAAATTAAAGCGCAGTTAATGGTGCGTGGCGAAGAGAGTGAAGAACTGGCGAAAAAACATATTCCGTTAATTGAAGGCACGCTGCATGAGGTGTTTTCCTCTACCACGGCTGACAGGTTAAAAACAGCCGAGGGTAAAGGACAATTACGTGAACTGGCTTTGACTGAAGTTCGTTCTGCGCTTGAAGAAGTAACCGGGAAACCGGTTGTTGAACAGGTTTTATTTACCAGCTTGGTAATGCAATAAGTGAGCTATTATGGCTGTGAGTGACTTACTATCTCAAGACGAAATTGACGCGCTTTTACATGGTGTTGATGACGTTGAAGAAGAGGACACAGAGAAAGAATCCGCCTCTGCGGATGCGCTCGACTATGACTTTTCGTCGCAAGATAGGATTGTTCGTGGGCGTATGCCAACGCTGGAAATTGTTAATGAGCGTTTTGCCCGTCATATGCGGGTCAGCTTATTCAACATGATGCGGCGCACAGCAGAAGTGTCTATTAACGGTGTCCAGATGATTAAATTTGGTGAGTACGTGCATACATTGTTCGTACCAACCAGTTTAAACATGGTGCGTTTTCGTCCGCTTAAGGGAACGGCATTGATTACTATGGAGGCGCGTTTAGTCTTCATTCTGGTCGACAACTTTTTCGGTGGCGATGGGCGCTATCATGCAAAAATTGAAGGCCGTGAATTTACGCCGACCGAGCGCCGCATTATTCAAATGTTGCTGAAGCTGGTATTTGAAGATTACAAAGAAGCCTGGGCTCCGGTCATGGACGTGGGTTTTGAGTATTTAGATTCCGAAGTTAACCCGGCCATGGCGAACATTGTTAGCCCAACCGAAGTTATCGTTATTAGTTCGTTTCATATTGAGTTAGATGGTGGCGGTGGGGACTTTCACATAGCTCTGCCTTACTCCATGCTGGAGCCCATTCGCGAGTTGCTGGATGCGGGTGTGCAGTCGGATAAAGAAGACACCGACATGCGCTGGAGTAAAGCTCTGCGCGACGAGATCATGGATGTTCCGGTGGAAATGATTGCCAAACTGGCGCAAACCGAAATGTCGTTACGCGAAGTGATGGACTTGCGCGAAGGTGATGTTATTCCGCTTGAGTTGCCAGACGACTTAACCGTGCTAATTGAAGATTTACCGACTTTCCATGCGAAAATGGGGCGTTCAAGAGACAATGTCGCTTTGAAAATTTCAGAGAAAATTAAACGCCCTGAAACCGTGAAGTCGGATATTCATATGTTGACTCGTGGAGGCCGCCGAATTGGTGGTGATGCCGAGTTACAACAGTTAGAAGAAGATATTGATTTATAATAATTGCTGCTTGAGAAAGTGAGGTTGCAACATGAGTAACGATGATAAAGATATGGATGACTGGGAAGCAGCAATGGCTGAACAGGAAGCTGCGGAAGATGAAGAAAGTGGCGAATCAGAAGCCGGTGGAGGCAAAGGGAAATCGTCCAGCCACTCTGGTATGGATAACGTGCAGACCGCTGAACTCGAAGAACTGAGTGAAGATAAGCCGGTAACTGAAGAAGAAAAACGCAAGCTTGATGCCATTCTCGATATTCCGGTTACCATTTCTATGGAAGTGGGTCGTAGCCAAATTAGCATTCGTAATTTGCTGCAATTGAATCAGGGCTCTGTGGTGGAACTGGAACGTGTTGCCGGTGAACCACTGGATGTACTGGTTAACGGCACTTTGATAGCACACGGCGAGGTGGTTGTTGTTAATGATAAATTCGGGATACGCTTAACCGATGTTATTAGTCAGATTGAACGTATTCGTAAGCTTCGCTAGTTTGGTGCTGTTGCCCTCTGCTGCCAAGGCGGAAGAGAAAGCCGGCATTATTTCAGGCAATGACATAGGCGCCATGGTTTTGGCGCTTTTTGCCGTTTTAGCGGTGATTGTGGTTTTGGCCTCGCTGCTAAAACGTTTTAACCTCAAGTTTCAGGGCGCATCTGGTCTGAAAGTACTGAGTAGCGTGTCTTTAGGGCCCAAAGAGCGGCTGGTCATTGTTGACGTTGGGGGGCAGAAATTGTTACTTGGTGTCACTCAGCAACGCATAGAATGCCTGAAAGAGCTGCCAGGCGATATCAACCTGGAAGGAAAACAAGAACAATGAACCGCTGGTTGCTGCTTTGTATTTTAGCCGTTTTGTGTTTGCTGCCTGAGCAGGCTTTCGCCTGGCAGGATCTTACTGCGGTTACGGTAAAAACAAACCCCGATGGTAGTGAAGAGTACTCTGTAACGCTGCAAATTCTGGCGATAATGACGGCGCTGACCTTCATTCCCGCTATGGTCATTATGATGACCTCCTTTACCCGAATTATCATCGTTTTAGCTATTCTGCGTCAGGCTATTGGTCTGCAACAGTCGCCTTCTAATCAGGTGTTACTGGGCATTGCGCTGTTTTTAAGCTTTTTCATCATGACGCCGGTTTTAAACGAAATAAATGACAAAGCGTTACAACCGTACTTAAATGAAGAGATACAGTCGATGGAGGCGGTCGACAGAGCAAAAGCGCCGATAAAAGCCTTTATGCTGGCGCAAACACGCTTAACCGATTTAGAAACCTTTGTCGAAATATCTGGAACCGAGGGTGTGCAAGAGCCGGAGGACGTGCCTATGTCGGTGCTTATTCCGTCCTTTATAACTTCCGAGCTCAAAACCGCCTTTCAAATAGGCTTCATGCTGTTTATTCCGTTTTTGATTATTGATTTGGTGGTCGCCAGCGTTCTCATGGCCATGGGTATGATGATGCTGTCGCCCATGATTGTATCGCTGCCGTTTAAACTCATGTTGTTTGTGCTGGTTGATGGCTGGAGTTTAACCATGAGTACCCTGGCCGGAAGTTTCGGGGTTTAGGAGGCAATATGTCACCGGAAATGTTTCTCGACATTTTTCAGGAAGCCCTTAAGGTTATCGTAATTATGGTGGCTTTTATTATCGTTCCCGGGCTTTTAGTGGGTCTGGTCGTTGCCGTTTTCCAGGCGGCCACCTCTATCAATGAACAGACCCTAAGTTTTTTGCCTCGCTTATTAATCACTCTTGCCGTTATTGGTCTTGGTGGACACTTTCTGACTGAAACCGTAATGGATTTTACTATCGAGATGTTTAACCGGATACCTGAAGTGGTCGGCTAATGGATCTGGTGACTTCGGTTCTGATTGAGTGGTTGGAACAACACCTGTGGCCACTAACACGGGTGTCTTCGATGATAATGAGCATGGCGCTATTTTCCGGTACCATAGTCAACTCCCGTGTCAAAATTTTTCTCTCCCTTGCCATTATTATGGCCGTTTCACCTGCTTTGCCCGAGATTAACGCCGGCGTTGAAATGATGTCAGTCGGCGGTTTTTTGGTCACGGCTCAGCAAGTCGTTATTGGTGTCGCTTTAGGTTTGCTCTCCATTTTATTTCTGCAAACTTTTGTTCTGGGTGGCCAAATTATTGCCATGCAAATAGGTTTGGGTTTCGCTTCTATGGTTGACCCCACCAACGGCCAGCAAGTGCCGGTTATTGCGCAGTTCTTTTTAATGTTAGCCAGTCTGGTTTTTCTCGCGTTTGACGGTCATTTATTAATGATTCATATGGTTGTTGCCAGTTTTGACGCAATACCTGTGGGTATGACAGGGTTAGATGCCGACGCTTTATTTGCGGTTGCGGAGTGGGGCGTTTATATGTTCTCGGCGGCCTTAACCGCAATGCTTTCTGGTGTCATTGCTTTGCTGTTAATTAACTTAAGTTTTGGCGTTATGACCCGGGCGGCTCCACAGCTGAATATTTTTGCCATTGGTTTTCCTATTACCATGGTCAGTGGACTAGTGGTCGTGTGGCTGACCATGGGGGGCTTTATTTTCCACTTCGAAAACCAATGGGCGCGGGTTGTACAAACCATGTGTGAAATATTGGGTAGTCAATGTGCTTAAACAGACTTTCTCTGACAAAGGGCAATAAGCATGGCTGAGACTGATCAGGAACGTACAGAAGACCCCACGGAGCGACGAAAACAGCAGGCCCGCGAAAAAGGCCAAATTGCTCGCTCCAAGGAAATGGGAACCGCCTTTGTGTTGGTGAGTGCTGCGGTTTCTTTTTTCTGGTTCGGCGGCGCGCTGTACCAGGGGGTACGTAACGTTTTTGAAATTATGTTTACTATCGACCGTCAGCAGGCCTTTGATACTACTAAACTATATGAAGCCTTTGCCATTGCGTTTGGCGAAATTCTCTGGCCAATACTGACCATTTTTGCCTTTATTGTTGTGTTTACCTTTTTAGGAAATAGTTGGTTGGGTGGCATTAATTTTTCCGCTCAGGCTATGGCGCCCAAATTTAACCGAATGAATCCGCTTAATGGATTTAAGCGAATGTTTGGTGTTCAGGCCTTAGTGGAGCTTTTAAAAGCCATTGCTAAATTTATGGTGGTGGCCGTTTCTGCGTATTTTCTGCTTAAGTGGCAATTTGTCGACATTCTGCAAATGTCCATGGGGCAAATGCCAACCATGATTGAAAACGCGCTGGATACCTTGCTATGGATGTTTTTGCTGCTGTGTTGCTCCATGTTTCTTATTGTCGTTATTGATGCTCCCTTCCAGGTATGGAAACACAATAAAGACTTAAAAATGAGTAAGCAGGAAGTTAAAGACGAACATAAAGACACTGAAGGTAGCCCGGAAGTTAAAGGCCGTATCCGTCGCTTGCAAATGGAAATGGCAAACCGCCGAATGATGCAGGAAGTGCCTAAGGCCGACGTTGTTGTAACTAACCCTACCCACTATGCTGTCGCTTTAAAATATGACGACGGCGGCGTACAGGCTCCGGTTCTTCTTGCAAAAGGAACCGATGAAACTGCTGCAAAAATTCGTGAAATTGCTTTGGAATATGAAATTCCACTGGTTGCTTCGCCGGGGCTTGCTCGCTCAATTTATCACACCACTGAGCTGGAAAAAGAAATTCCGAAAGGGCTGTTCGTGGCCGTGGCACAGATTCTTGCCTACGTATATCAATTGCGAATGTTTAAGAAAGGGCAGGCAAAACGTCCGAAAAAACCACCTATGGATAAAGATATTCCGGACGATTTACGTTACTAACCAGCCTGATTACAACGTCATTCGACTTGCATAATTTGCGCGTTAAGACGGGCTGCTATATCATTCGCCACCATTCGTGCCGATATCGGCAGTGGCAAATTTGGACTAAGCAGTTATGGCTAAACTTTCTTTGTGCCTGGCACAGCTGGACTTTACAGTTGGTGCCATTCACAACAACACCGCCCTAATTTTAAAGACGCTGCGTGAGCAGGGCGAGCAACATGATATTATTGTGTTCCCTGAGCTGGCTATTACCGGTTATCCGCCGGAAGACTTATTATTCCGCGATGACCTACATCAGGCAGTGGATAATGCGGTAGAACAAATCAGTGCAGCGGCTTCAGATTGTGTGGTTATTGTCGGCCATCCGCAAGCCGTTGGCGGAGAGTTGTTCAACGCTATGTCCGTGCTACACCGGGGAGAATGCCTGCACCGCTACTTTAAACAGCGCCTGCCCAATTACGGTGTTTTTGATGAACAACGTTACTTTATTCCTGGCCATCAGAGCCAGGTGTTTGAATGGCAGGGCGTGCGCATTGGTTTACAAATTTGTGAAGACTTGTGGCACCCGCAACCATTACAACAATTACTGGACGACGACATTGATCTGGTGCTTTCAATTAATGCTTCCCCGTACGAGTTAAACAAACACGAACAACGTTTAGGTGTGTTGAAACAGCGTGTGGCAGAAGCCGGTAAACCCATTTTGTATTTGAATAATTGTGGTGCACAGGATGAGCTGGTGTTTGATGGTCATTCTTTGGTTTTAGATGCAGAAGGTGAGTTGGTTGCGGAATTACCGCATTGTGAAATGACGACGGCAACCGTAACATACGAAGACAAGCGTATCAGTTGTGCCGGTTTTGAGGCGCAGGCTGAACAAAATGATCTGGCTCACGTATACGACGCTTTGGTACTGGCGGTGCGAGATTATGTGACCAAGAATGGCTTTTCCGGTGTTGCTTTAGGTTTGTCCGGTGGTATTGATTCGGCATTAACTTTGGCAATAGCAAGTGACGCTCTGGGAGCCGATAAGGTTCACGCGGTTATGATGCCGTTCCGCTATACTTCAGATATGAGCCTGGAAGATGCAGAGAAACAAGCTGATACCTTAGGTGTTCGCTACGACGTGGTACCAATTGAACCCATGTTTAATGAGTTTATGACCCAGTTGGGACCGTTATTCGGAGAGACTGAAACCGATACCACCGAAGAAAATCTGCAGTCTCGCTGCCGAGGCGTATTGCTTATGGCTTTATCGAATAAAACCGGCTCGCTGGTGTTGGCTACTGGCAACAAAAGCGAAATGGCGGTGGGTTATGCGACTTTATATGGTGATATGTGCGGCGGTTTTGCGCCTATTAAAGACATTCCTAAATTGCTGGTTTATCAATTGGCTGAGTTTCGCAATACTCGGGGTGCCTGCATACCTCAAAGGGTTATAGACAGACCGCCTTCTGCTGAACTCGCACCCGATCAAGTGGATTCCGATTCCCTGCCAGACTATAGCGATTTAGATCGCATTCTGGCATTGTATGTAGAGAGAGACTGGTCGGTAACCGATATTATCGCGGCCGGATTTGCAGAGGAAGACGTGCGCCGGGTGGTTCGCCTGGTTGATCTAAATGAATATAAGCGTCGCCAATCTGCTGTCGGGCCTAAAGTGACACCTCGTAACTTTGGTAAAGATCGTCGTTACCCTATTACCAGTCACTATCGCCATGAATTACAGCGACAAGGTCAATAGGACAAATACTGATGAAAAAAGTTGAAGCCATTATTAAGCCGTTTAAGTTGGACGATGTGCGCGAAGCGCTGTCTGAAGTCGGCATTGCCGGTATGACCGTGTCAGAGGTAAAAGGCTTTGGTCGTCAGAAAGGCCATACCGAACTTTATCGTGGCGCGGAGTACATGGTCGATTTTCTACCAAAAGTAAAACTGGAAGTTGTGGTTGCGGATAGCGAAGTTGAGCGTTGTATTGAAGCGATTATGGAAACCGCTCAAACCGGGAAAATTGGTGATGGGAAAATTTTTATCACCGAAATTGAACGTGTTATTCGTATTCGTACAGGCGAGGAAAACGAAGACGCGGTATAAGCTACCGCGTCATTTTTTGTAAGAACCTAGCGGGCTGAGACTAACTGATTCTCAGGAAAGTTTGCTCTCAGCACCTTCATTGCGTCTTCACGTAGTTCAGGCAGCTCCAGTTGATCATAACTTTCTACCATTATAGCTAAGGCATTTTCGACTTCCGGTGTGTCTGAAAAATGCTCTAATACATACCGACCACGGTTAGCTGCGGCTAAGTAAGCCTGACGTTCCATGTAATATTGGGCAATAGCCAGTTCTTTTTTAGCCAAACGACTTTTCAATGCAATTAAACGTTTTTTCGCATCTGCTGCATATTCGCTTTTAGGGTACTTGCGAACCAGTTCAGCAAAGTCTTTAAACGCCGCCTCGGCCATAGACGAGTCACGGTCAGAGCGGTCAACACCAGCCAGATTATGTATGGCGTTGTGCTCAGCACGCTGATTAACCAACCCGCGCATATAGAGTGCGTAATCGACATCTTTATGATTTGGGTTCAGGCTGATGAAGCGATCGATTGCGGCTAAGGCTTCGTCTGTATTATCGAGTTTGTAATGCAGATAAATAAGGTCTAGCTGAATTTGATGAGCAAAAGGACCAAAAGGGTAACGCTTGTTCAGGCTGGACAATTGTTCCTGCGCCAAATTCAAATTACCATTTGCCATACTCTCCTGAGCCTGCTCATACATGGCTTCGACTTGTGTTTTTGCAACTTGTTCTTCTTCCGACTGGCTTGAACAACCCGCTAACATTAATCCCAGAACCGATGATAAAACGAGGCTTCGGCTTAACTTATTACTAAACATATTATGAAGGATTCCCTTTATTTTTTTGGCGCTGCACCGGCAAACCGTTACACTAGCATATTCTTGCATTCTAACGCAGCCGTAAAGGCTTTGACAGTCGAAACCCAATATATGAACAAAAGCATTGAATTAGAAGCCATTGTTACCGAGTCTCTGGCTGGAAAAAGATTAGACCAGGCACTTGCAGAGTTGTTCCCTGACTACTCAAGGTCACGTTTAAAAAACTGGATAACTGATGGAAAAGTGAGCGTTGACACCAAAGTCATCGAAAAACCGCGAGAAAAAGTGGTTGCCGGTGCTTTAGTTGCTGTGGACGCAGAAATTGAAGGCGAAGAGCGGCACAAAGCACAGCCGGTGGAACTGGATATCGTTTATGAAGATGACGATATTTTGGTCATTAACAAGCCTGCTGGCTTAGTTGTCCACCCCGGTGCAGGAGCGCCTGACAGAACCTTGCTGAATGGTTTATTACATTACGATCCGCAGCTCGATTTAGTGCCGCGGGCGGGCATTATTCACCGCCTGGATAAAGACACAACCGGTCTGATGGTTGTTGCGCGTAATGTGCCTGCACAGACGCAGTTAGTATCAATGATGCAGGATCGCGACATTACTCGTGAATATGAAGCGGTTTGTAATGGTGTGATGACAGCCGGCGGTATGGTTGAGCAGCCTATCGGTCGTCATCCGACAAAACGTACGCATATGGCGGTGGTACAGTCGGGGAAACCGGCAGTGACGCATTATCGAGTGGTAGATCGCTACCGTGCGCATACATTACTTCGTCTGCGTTTAGAGTCCGGCCGAACTCACCAGATTCGCGTGCATATGGCGCATATTCGTCATCCCTTAGTCGGTGACTTAACTTATGGTGGTCGCCCGCGTCCGCCGAAACAGGCTGAGGATCGTCTATTGCAAACGTTGCGAGGGTTTAATCGCCAGGCGCTGCATGCGGCATCATTGGGCTTACATCATCCAATTACCGGCGACTGGTTGGAATTTAATGTTCCACGGCCAACCGATTTTCAATATTTAATTGAAGAACTGCGTGTTGATCATGAACGTTTCAAGTCAGCATGACGGCATTATAGTTCCTGACTGGGAGCTGCCGCCGAATGTTCATGCTGCAGTGACCGCCAGAGCTTTTGGAAATCTGGCCGTACACGTCGGAGACGACCCTGCTGCGGTTCTTTTGCGTCGCCGACAATTGCAGCGGTCACTCAAATTGCCGGCCGCGATTACCTGGTTGCAGCAACAACATACTAATAGGGTTTTGCGCTGGCCTTTTAAGTCCGCTGTTGGTGATGCAGCATACAGTGACCGACCTCAGAGTGTTTGTGCGGTTTTAACGGCAGACTGTCTGCCTATTCTTTGTTGTTCGGACGACGGAAAGGAAATTGCAGCGGTACACGCCGGCTGGCGTGGTTTAGCCGACGGAGTATTACAAAATGCGTTGGCAAGTTTTAAAACGCCAGCGGCTAACATTCGCATTTGGATAGGACCGTCTATCGGCGCTTCGGCTTTTGAAGTGGGAGATGACGTACGAGATGCTTTCGTTGCACGTCATTCATCTAATGCAGAATATTTTCTTTTTCACTCCGGTAAATGGCTAGCCGATTTAGCTTCAATAGCCGCCGCCGAATGTTTGCGCGCGGGAGTAAAAAATATTACCAAAAGCGACGAATGCACCGTCGGCAATAACACAAACTGGTACTCGTGGCGTAAAGAAAAAGCAGCAGCAAGATTTGCGTCAATTATTTGGCGAAATTAATTTTAATCACTTGAAAATGCGCAAAAAGTACCCACATTTAACTTAACGAAAGAATTAAGTGAGGAAGTACCAATGCGACACGATAAATTTACCAGTAAGTTTCAGATGGCAATTGCTGATGCTCAGTCAATTGCTCTGGGACGTGATCATCAATTCATAGAACCCGTCCATTTAATGCAGGCGCTGTTGGATCAAAACGGCGGCTCAGTTCGGCCTTTATTTACTATGCTGGGCGTGGACATCCCCCAGTTCAGAGCTAATTTGTCAAAAGCTCTGGATGCGTTACCTCAGGTTGAGGGTACCGGCGGTGACGTTCAGTTATCGCAGAACACAGCTCAGTTGCTGAATTTATGTGATAAATACGCGCAGAAAAGAAATGATTCTTATATCTCGTCTGAACTGTTTTTGCTGGCTGCGGCAGAAGACAAAGGCAAGCTAGGTGATATTTTCCGCCAGCAGGGCATAAAACGTGATGCGCTGGAAAAAGCCATTAATGATATTCGCGATGGCGAAAAAGTGGATGACCCTAATGCCGAAGATAAACGCCAGGCACTGGACAAGTACACCATTGATTTAACCGAACGTGCGGAGCAGGGCAAGCTGGATCCTGTTATTGGCCGCGATGAAGAAATTCGCCGAACTATTCAGGTATTGCAGCGCCGTACTAAAAACAACCCGGTACTTATTGGTGACCCCGGTGTCGGTAAAACCGCCATTGTTGAAGGGTTAGCTCAGCGTATTGTTAACGGCGAAGTGCCTGAGGGTTTAAAGCATAAACGAGTATTGTCTCTGGATTTAGGGGCTTTATTAGCGGGGGCGAAATTCCGCGGTGAGTTTGAGGAGAGACTCAAAGCCGTATTGACCGAGCTTTCTAAAGAAGAAGGCCGCATCATTTTGTTTATTGATGAGATGCATACCATGGTCGGTGCCGGCAAGGCCGATGGCGCAATGGATGCCGGTAATATGCTTAAGCCGGCTCTGGCTCGTGGCGAACTGCACTGTGTCGGCGCCACTACACTGGATGAATATCGTCAGTATATTGAAAAAGATGCGGCACTTGAACGACGCTTCCAGAAAGTTCTGGTGGAAGAGCCAAATGTGGAAGACACCATTGCTATTTTGCGTGGTTTGAAAGAGCGATACGAACTGCACCATTCGGTAGAAATTACCGATCCGGCTATTGTGGCCGCGGCGTCTTTATCGCATAGATATATCAGTGATCGTAAACTGCCGGATAAAGCCATCGACTTAATTGACGAGGCAGCATCAAGTATTCGTATGCAAATTGACTCTAAGCCAGAGGATCTGGACCGTCTGGAGCGTCGAATTATTCAGTTAAAACTTGAACGTCAGGCGTTGCAGAAAGAAAAGGATGATGCCAGCAAAAAACGCTTGGAAATTCTGCACGACGAGCTGGATGAGCAAGAACGTAAATATGAAGAACTGGAAGAAGTCTGGAATACTGAGAAAGCTGCAGTACAAGGCACCCAGCATATTAAGGCGCAGTTAGAACAAGCTCGCACGGATATGGATATTGCCCGCCGCGCCGGCGACTTAAACCGGATGTCAGAACTTCAGTATGGCCGTATTCCTGAGCTGGAGCGACAGCTGGATTTAGCGTTGCAAGCCGAAATGCAGGATATGAGCTTGCTGAAAAACCGTGTTACTGAAGAAGAAATTGCTGATGTGCTGTCACGGTGGACAGGTATTCCGGTTAATAGAATGCTGGAAGGCGAACGTGAAAAGCTGCTACAGATGGAAGAGCAGATCCACAGCCGGGTCGTTGGACAAAATGAGGCAGTCGATGCGGTCTCAAATGCTATTCGACGTTCACGTGCGGGACTTGGTGATCCGAATCGTCCTATTGGCTCATTCTTATTCCTGGGTCCAACCGGTGTGGGTAAAACTGAGCTCTCTAAAGCTTTGGCGAACTTCATGTTCGATACCGACAATGCCATGGTGCGTATTGATATGTCAGAGTTTATGGAGAAGCATTCGGTTGCCCGTCTGGTCGGTGCGCCTCCTGGCTATGTTGGCTACGAAGAAGGCGGTTACTTAACCGAAGCTGTGCGGCGTAAACCGTATTCGGTGATTTTGCTTGATGAAATTGAGAAGGCTCACCCCGATGTCTTTAATATCTTATTACAGGTATTGGATGATGGCCGTTTAACTGATGGTCAGGGACGTACGGTCGATTTCAAAAATACCGTTATTATTATGACCTCTAACCTGGGGTCTGATTTAATTCAGGAGCATGCCAAAGAGCATACTTATGAGCAGATGAAGGCCGAGGTAATGGAAGTGCTGGCGCATCATTTTCGTCCTGAGTTTATTAACCGTGTGGATGAAACCGTTGTTTTCCATCCTCTTGGGGAAAGTGAAATTCGATCTATTGCTCAGTTCCAGTTACAGCTTCTTTATAAACGCCTGGAAGACAAAGACTATCAGTTAGAATTGGATGATAAGGCTTTATCTCATCTGGCAAGAACGGGATTCGATCCTGTTTTCGGAGCGCGACCTCTGAAACGTGCAATTCAGCATGAGCTGGAGAATCCTTTAGCGCAAAAAATCTTGTCAGGGGAACTTGAGCCTGCTAAACCGATCAAAGTAAGTGTTGAAAATGAGCGGTTAGTGATCACGCAATAGCCACACAGGGCTTCGGGCATTTCCTGTTCGAAGCCCTAATGTGATAACCTGACTACTTTCTATTTAGTGACTAAAGAGTGTTTTATACATGAGTAATGACAGCTCAAATACCAATGGTAAGAGCCGCGGTATCTATTTACTGCCAAACTTGTTTACGACTGCAGGCTTGTTTTCAGGCTTTTATGCCATAGTCGCGTCAATGAACGATCGCTTTATTGAAGCGGCAGTCGCAATTTTTATTGCAATGGTTTTTGATGGGCTGGACGGCCGGGTTGCAAGAATGACCAATACCGAAAGTGACTTCGGCGCTGAATTCGACAGTATGGCCGATATCGTCTCCTTTGGTATGGCACCTGCCTTGGTTATGTATAACTATGCCTTGGCTGATCTCGGAAAAATAGGTTGGTTAGCAGCCTTTATTTTTGTGGCCGGTGGCGCATTACGACTGGCGCGGTTTAATACTAACCTCGGCTCCTCCGATAAAAACTTCTTTCAGGGTCTGGCAATACCCAGCGCGGCGGCTATTGTTGCCGGTTTAGTTTGGGTGGGTGCTGAGTATGGTGTTGAAGGTAGTGATATGGGTGGCTTTGCTGCTGTTATTACTATTTGTGCTGGCCTACTAATGGTCACGAATTTCCGTTACCACTCTTTTAAAGACGTTGACTGGAAGGGCAAAGTTTCATTCCTTGTTATTCTGGTTATTGTTTTGGTTTTCGTTATTGTTGCAACGCAACCATCTTTAGTGTTGTTCTCAATATTCTTCTTATATGCCTTATCGGGTCCGGTATTAACTATCAAGAATGTGAAAAAATTGAAGTTAGGTCACGTTGTTGGTGACGATGACGAAGATGACGCCGACTTTAATGACAATAAAGAGACTAAAAAAGAAGCAGATAAAGCTGAGAAAGAAGATTAAATTAGCAAATTGGTGAAGTTCTGAGCAAACAATCAAAAAGGTTCTAAAAAGATCTTGCAAGGCTCAGGGAGATCACTATAATTCGCCGCCGTTGTCATGAGTTATCCGCACGGAATTCTGACAACGGCGTTTTGTTTTAACCGGGCTGAAAAAGCTGAAAAAAATGGGTTGACGAAACGAGAGGGACGTGTAGAATACGCCTCCCTGCTTCGAA
>NZ_JAMZDE010000002.1 GCF_024159085.1 Idiomarina rhizosphaerae | reverse complement strand
ATTCGGTAAAGTCGCTCGCTTGTGCGTAACGTCCCAAACACCTTGGGTGTTGTATGGTTAAGTCTCACGGGCAATTAGTACGGGTTAGCTCAACGCATTACTACGCTTCCACACCCCGCCTATCAACGTTGTAGTCTCCAACAACCCTTCAGAGCACTCTAAGTGCTAGTGACAGCTTATCTTGAGGCTCGCTTCCCGCTTAGATGCTTTCAGCGGTTATCGATTCCGAACGTAGCTACCGGGCAATGCCACTGGCGTGACAACCCGAACACCAGAGGTTCGTCCACTCCGGTCCTCTCGTACTAGGAGCAGCTCCTCTCAACTCTCAAACGCCCACGGCAGATAGGGACCGAACTGTCTCACGACGTTCTAAACCCAGCTCGCGTACCACTTTAAATGGCGAACAGCCATACCCTTGGGACCGACTTCAGCCCCAGGATGTGATGAGCCGACATCGAGGTGCCAAACACCGCCGTCGATATGAACTCTTGGGCGGTATCAGCCTGTTATCCCCGGAGTACCTTTTATCCGTTGAGCGATGGCCCTTCCATTCAGAACCACCGGATCACTATGACCTACTTTCGTATCTGCTCGACGTGTCTGTCTCGCAGTTAAGCTGGCTTCTGCCATTGCACTAACCGTACGATGTCCGACCGTACTTAGCCAACCTTCGTGCTCCTCCGTTACTCTTTGGGAGGAGACCGCCCCAGTCAAACTACCCACCAGGCACTGTCCACAACCCCGATAAGGGGCCAATGTTAGAACATCAAACATACAAGGGTGGTATTTCAAGGATGGCTCCACGTCAACTAGCGCCAACGCTTCTAAGCCTCCCACCTATCCTACACATGTAGGTTCAATGTTCAGTGCCAAGCTGTAGTAAAGGTTCACGGGGTCTTTCCGTCTAGCCGCGGGTACACAGCATCTTCACTGCGATTTCAATTTCACTGAGTCTCGGGTGGAGACAGCGTGGCCATGGTTACACCATTCGTGCAGGTCGGAACTTACCCGACAAGGAATTTCGCTACCTTAGGACCGTTATAGTTACGGCCGCCGTTTACCGGGGCTTCGATCAAGAGCTTCGTCCGAAAACTAACCCCATCAATTAACCTTCCGGCACCGGGCAGGTGTCACACCGTATACGTCCACTTTCGTGTTAGCACAGTGCTGTGTTTTTAATAAACAGTCCCAGCCACCTGGTCACTGCGACCACCAGCAGCTCATGACGCGAAGTCAATCACCACCAGTGGCGTACCTTCTCCCGAAGTTACGGTACTATTTTGCCTAGTTCCTTCACCCGAGTTCTCTCAAGCGCCTTAGTATTCTCTACCTGACCACCTGTGTCGGTTTGGGGTACGGTCAATGTTCATCTGAAGCTTAGAGGCTTTTCCCGGAAGCATGGCATCAATGACTTCGCACCCGTGGGTACTCGTCTCGTGTCTCGGCCTTAAGGACCCGGATTTACCTAAGTCCTCAGCCTACGCACTTTCACCGGGACTACCAACGCCCGGCTCACCTAGCCTTCTCCGTCCCCCCATCGCAATGAACATCGGTACAGGAATATTGACCTGTTTTCCATCGACTACGCGTTTCCGCCTCGCCTTAGGGGCCGACTTACCCTACCCTGATTAGCATGGGATAGGAAACCTTGGTCTTCCGGCGTGGGAGTTTTTCACTCCCATTATCGTTACTCATGTCAGCATTCGCACTTCTGATATGTCCAGCAGTCCTCTCGAACCACCTTCACCCACTTACAGAACGCTCCCCTACCCCGCATACAAAGTATGCAGCCGCAGCTTCGGTGTATGGCTTAGCCCCGTTACATCTTCCGCGCAGGCCGACTCGACTAGTGAGCTATTACGCTTTCTTTAAAGGATGGCTGCTTCTAAGCCAACCTCCTAGCTGTCTCTGCCTTCCCACATCGTTTCCCACTGAGCCATAACTTCGGGACCTTAGCTGGCGGTCTGGGTTGTTTCCCTCTTCACGACGGACGTTAGCACCCGCCGTGTGTCTCCCGGATAGTACTCATTGGTATTCGGAGTTTGCATGGGGTTGGTAAGTCGGGATGACCCCCTAGCCCAAACAGTGCTCTACCCCCAATGGTATTCGTCCGAGGCTCTACCTAAATAGATTTCGGGGAGAACCAGCTATCTCCGGGCTTGATTAGCCTTTCACTCCTAGCCACAAGTCATCCCCTAATTTTTCAACATTAGTGGGTTCGGTCCTCCAATTGATGTTACTCAATCTTCAACCTGCTCATGGTTAGATCGCCCGGTTTCGGGTCTATACCCTGCAACTCAACGCCCAGTTAAGACTCGGTTTCCCTACGGCTTCCCTATACGGTTAACCTTGCTACAGAATATAAGTCGCTGACCCATTATACAAAAGGTACGCAGTCACGGAACACGTCCGCTCCTACTGCTTGTACGTACACGGTTTCAGGTTCTGTTTCACTCCCCTCGCCGGGGTTCTTTTCGCCTTTCCCTCACGGTACTGGTTCACTATCGGTCAGTTGGGAGTATTTAGCCTTGGAGGATGGTCCCCCCATATTCAGTCAGGATATCACGTGTCCCGACCTACTCGATTTCACTTATCATGCACCGTCACATACCGGGCTCTCACCGTCTGTGGCTCCGCTTCCCATCGGATTCTGCTAGCACAAGTTAAGCTTAAGGGCTGCTTCCCGTTCGCTCGCCGCTACTGGGGAAATCTCGGTTGATTTCTTTTCCTCCGGGTACTTAGATGTTTCAGTTCTCCGGGTTCGCTTCCTGGCACCTATTGATTCAGTGCCGGATACTCTGTAAACAGAGTGGGTTTCCCCATTCGGAAATCCATGACTCAAATGCCTCTTACTGGCTTATCATGGCTTATCGCAAGTTAGTACGTCCTTCATCGCCTCCAACTGCCTAGGCATCCACCGTGTACGCTTAGTCACTTAACCATACAACCCGAAGGTGTCTGGCATACGTGACCAAGATTGTTTGTTCTCGCTGTACACAAGTTCGATACGCCTCTACCAAATCAGTTTGTTCAAGTAGAGTGGCATTCTTACTTATAAATATTACAATCAGCTTTCCATGTTGTTAAAGAGCATGTAACGCTTAGTTACCGGTAAAAACTCTTTCTTAAGAGTGCTTAACGCTAACCATCGCTCCTGACGTGAACGTCAGGCTGCATCAAGAGAAGAAGAAATGGTGGAGCCAAGCGGGATCGAACCGCTGACCTCCTGCGTGCAAGGCAGGCGCTCTCCCAGCTGAGCTATGGCCCCAGAATGCTTGCCTGAAGCTTCGATAGCGGCGTTGCGCGATTCGTTCAATCAGTCACATACCATCGAGGTATGCTCCTTCAATCACTCAACGTGCGCCTTGCTCTCAAAGCTTCATGCTGCGCGTGCTGACATCGGGGAAAACCCTCTTCTCAACATCGCGGCAGCCCTGACAAGGGGATTTCAAGGTTAGGCAAGGCGAGAGGGTGCGAAGCATACATCAGTATGCGAGTACCCGAACAACGCAGCATAACCGCAGAAATGGTGGGTCTGGGCAGACTTGAACTGCCGACCTCACCCTTATCAGGGGTGCGCTCTAACCAGCTGAGCTACAGACCCAGTTTCTTCTCTTTCTATATCAAGCCTGCAAACTGTGTGGACACTTACGTCCGTAAGCTGTTTTGTAAGGAGGTGATCCAGCCGCAGGTTCCCCTACGGCTACCTTGTTACGACTTCACCCCAGTCATGAACCACACCGTGGTGATCGTTCTCCCGAAGGTTAAACTAACCACTTCTGGTGCAGCCCACTCCCATGGTGTGACGGGCGGTGTGTACAAGGCCCGGGAACGTATTCACCGTGGCATTCTGATCCACGATTACTAGCGATTCCGACTTCATGGAGTCGAGTTGCAGACTCCAATCCGGACTACGACGCACTTTATGAGATTCGCTTGCCATCGCTGGCTTGCTGCCCTTTGTATGCGCCATTGTAGCACGTGTGTAGCCCATCCCGTAAGGGCCATGATGACTTGACGTCGTCCCCACCTTCCTCCGGTTTATCACCGGCAGTCTCCCCAGAGTTCCCACCATTACGTGCTGGCAACTAAGGATAAGGGTTGCGCTCGTTGCGGGACTTAACCCAACATCTCACAACACGAGCTGACGACAGCCATGCAGCACCTGTCTCAGTGTTCCCGAAGGCACTAATCCATCTCTGGAAAATTCACTGGATGTCAAGGGATGGTAAGGTTCTTCGCGTTGCATCGAATTAAACCACATGCTCCACCGCTTGTGCGGGCCCCCGTCAATTCATTTGAGTTTTAACCTTGCGGCCGTACTCCCCAGGCGGTCAACTTAGTGCGTTAGCTGCGTTACTCACGTCTTAATGACACGAACAACTAGTTGACATCGTTTACGGCGTGGACTACCAGGGTATCTAATCCTGTTTGCTCCCCACGCTTTCGTACCTCAGCGTCAGTCTCTGACCAGGTGGCCGCCTTCGCCACCGGTATTCCTTCCAATATCTACGCATTTCACCGCTACACTGGAAATTCTACCACCCTCTTCAGGACTCTAGCATGCCAGTTCAAAATGCAATTCCCAGGTTGAGCCCGGGGCTTTCACATCTTGCTTAACACGCCGCCTACGTACGCTTTACGCCCAGTAATTCCGATTAACGCTTGCACCCTCCGTATTACCGCGGCTGCTGGCACGGAGTTAGCCGGTGCTTCTTCTGCGACTAACGTCAATGTGCTGCGCTATTAACACAACACCCTTCCTCGTCGCTGAAAGTGCTTTACAACCCGAAGGCCTTCTTCACACACGCGGCATGGCTGCATCAGGGTTTCCCCCATTGTGCAATATTCCCCACTGCTGCCTCCCGTAGGAGTCTGGGCCGTGTCTCAGTCCCAGTGTGGCTGATCATCCTCTCAGAACAGCTAGGGATCGTCGCCTTGGTGAGCCTTTACCCCACCAACTAGCTAATCCCGCTTGGGCTCATCTTTAGGTGTGAGGCCCGAAGGTCCCCCACTTTGGTCCGTAGACATTATGCGGTATTAGCCACAGTTTCCCGTGGTTGTCCCCCGCCTAAAGGCAAATTCCCAAGTATTACTCACCCGTCCGCCGCTCGTCAGCAGAGAAGCAAGCTTCTCTCTGTTACCGCTCGACTTGCATGTGTTAGGCCTGCCGCCAGCGTTCAATCTGAGCCATGATCAAACTCTTCAATTAAAAGTAGTTCAATCAACTCAATGAATTACGCGTTTTTGCT
>NZ_JAMZDE010000001.1 GCF_024159085.1 Idiomarina rhizosphaerae | reverse complement strand
TTTTTAGAAAACTTAGGTTTTCGGCGGCTTCGTTGCCTGCCTTGAACGTGGAGCGCATTTTAGAGATTTAACTCGTCCCGTCAAGCGCTTTTAGCACCTTTCTAACTGTTTTTTCACTGACTGCGTAAAGTTTCAGCAACACGCTGCTTTTCTCGCCAAACTTAGGCCAGACATGACCTATTTACCTCTATCTGCTATAAAGGTTGTAACAGCTTTTAACTCAGGAGCACACTTATGGCAGATATCCGTAGTTACTGTGAATATGAACCAGTTATCGGTGAACGCGTTTACCTGGACCCCAGCTCGGTCATTGTCGGTAATATTACAATAGGCGATGACAGTAGCGTATGGCCTATGGTCGCAGCAAGAGGCGATGTTAACCGCATTACTATTGGTAAACGCAGCAACATTCAGGATGGAACCGTTCTTCATGTTACGCGTAAATCCAACGCCAACCCTGATGGACATCCCTTAGTTATCGGGGACGAAGTTACCGTAGGGCACCACTGCATGTTGCATGGCTGCAAACTGGGTAACCGCATATTAGTAGGCATGTCAGCCGTTATAATGGATGATGTCGTAATAGAAGATGATGTCATTATTGGAGCAGGTAGTCTGGTTCCTCCGGGCAAACGCTTAGAAAGTGGCTACTTATATGTCGGCAGCCCGGTTGAAAAGAAAAGACGCCTTAATAGTGGTGAAACGAGCTTTTTAAGCCAATCGGCACAAAACTACGTTGATTTGAAAGACGACTACCTTTTACAGGTGAGTCCAGTTTCTTAAGTTAATGGAAGCTTAGTGGAAACGACGACTTTCCAGTCGGGAGAAACTTAATAGGCCGGATAAGTCTTTTAACCGGCCAGCAATAACATGCACCACACCGTCGTGAATTTCGACAATGCCTTTTACCCAAAGTAGGTTGCTGGTCAGGAAGCATTGTCGAAATTGGCGGGCAGTATTCGCCCAGACCACCACATTGCTGTTTCCGCTTTCATCTTCCAAAGTTAAAAAAGTGACACCACTACGGGTGCCGGGCCTTTGCCGGCAGGTGACTAAGCCGGCCAGAGTCAGTACTTGCCCTGAGCGGCAGGTTATCAGGTCGCTGGCCATGACACAGTTTTTTAATTCGGGGTTATTCCTCAGCAAAGCTAATGGGTGGCGGCCTAAGGTTAACCCGGTCGATTCATAATCCGCTTTTATATTGTCCGGCTCATCAGGCGCTGGCAATTGACGGGCAGGGCGATCCTTAACATGCTCAAACAACGGCATTTGCTGATCACTTATAGACAAGCTTTGCCAATGTGCCTGATGCCGGTGTCCAGCAATACTCTTTAACGCATCGGCGCGGGCAAGGGCGTTGATATCGGAGTCCCGCAATCCGCTTTGTCGCAATTCATGCATGCTAGTGAAACCGTCCTCCGGCCTTTGCGTCAACGTATGCTTTATTCTGCTTTCGGATATGCCCTGAATTTGTCTTAAGCCCATGCGTACAGTCTCATCAGAGTTCGTATCTTCTTTAGGCAACCAACAATAGTCCCAGTCGCAGGTGTTAATATCCGCGGCTAAGAACGCTACACCGTGGCGTTGTGCGTCCTGTACCAACTGCGATGCCGAATAAAACCCCATAGGTAAACTATTCAATAAGCCCACATAAAAAGCTGCCGGGTGGTAGGTCTTAAACCAGGACGACACATAAGCTAAATTTGCAAAGCTGGCAGAATGCGACTCAGGAAAGCCATATTGCCCAAAACCACAAATTTGCCGAAACAACCGTTCAGCAAACTCCTGCTTATAACCCCGCTCCAGCATGCCGTTAATAAGCTTGTCTTCAAAGCGGGTTAAATGCCCGTTTTGCCCCCACGACGCCATTGCCCGACGAAGCTGGTCCGCCTCGCCACCGCTAAAGCCAGCCGCGACCATAGCCAGCTTAATAACCTGCTCCTGAAAAATAGGTACGCCCAGCGTTCTTTCTAATACCGACTTTACTTCGTCGCTAGGGTAATCAACCTCTTCCAGACCTGCGCGACGACGTAAAAAGGGATGTACCATGTCGCCTTGTATGGGTCCGGGGCGGACTATCGCAATTTGAATAACCAAGTCATAAAAAGTTTTGGGTTTTAATCGCGGCAACATATTCATTTGCGCACGCGACTCTATCTGAAAAATCCCCATGGAATCGGCGGTTTGCAGCTGCTGATAAACCCGGCGGTCTTCCTGCGGAATGGTAGCCATGGTCAGTTGCTGGTCATAACGCGAATTGATAAGTGCCAGCATTTTCCGCAAGGCCGTCAGCATGCCCAGCGCCAGCACGTCCACTTTTAATAAGCCCAGACTTTCGAGATCGGTTTTGTCCCACTGAATAACGGTTCTGTCCGTCATCGAGGCATTTTCTACCGGAACCAACCGTGACAAATCATCGGCAGCAATAACAAAACCCCCGACATGCTGCGACAAATGCCGGGGAGTGCCCATCAATTGCTCAGTAAATTGCAAAAGGTGCTGCCCCCGCACTGAGTTTGTGACTTCGGGGTGCTGTTGCGCTAGCTGTTGCTGCCAGTTTTGCTCTTTGTCCCGCCGGTCTAAATTGCGACGAAAATACTGCAGTTGCTGCTCACTAAAGCCCAGAGCTTTGCCAACATCACGAAATGCACTTTTAAAACGGTAGGTAATAACCGTTGCAGCCAACGCCGCGCGCTGCCGACCATACTTGCGGTAAATATACTGAATGACTTCTTCGCGGCGCTCGTGCTCAAAATCCACATCGATATCTGGAGGTTCGTTCCGTTCTTTAGAAATAAAGCGTTCAAACAACACCTGAATTTGCGCCGGGTTAACCGCGGTAATGCCCAGGCAATAGCAGACCACCGAGTTTGCTGCTGAACCGCGTCCTTGAAATAAGATCCCCTGCTCACGGGCAAAACGAACTAAGTCATGAATGGTTAAAAAGAAAGGCTCGTAGCTTTGCTCTTTTATCAGGCTAAGTTCTTTTAAGTAAAGTGCTTTTACCGACTCTGGCACACCTTGCGGATAACGCCAGCGGGCGCCTTGCTCAGTTAACAGCTTTAAGTAGCCGGAGGCACTCATACCTTCAGGAACCAGTTCGGCCGGATATTCGTAACGAAGTTCAGATAGACAAAACTGACACTGCTGAGCAATAACCAGCGTTTCGGCTAGCCACTTTTGCGGATAGCACTGTTGCAGTTCACTTAAGCTTCGCAGGTGATGCTCTGCGTTGTTACTGGCTAAGCCGGGCTGATTTGCTAAAGAGCCACCATGTTGAATCGCGTTCAGAATGTCATATAGCGGCTGTTGTTCCGTGGTTGCCATACGAACGCCACCAGCGCAGGTAACTTTCACTTTAACAGCCTGTTGCAGCTCAACCATAGCCTGAAAAGCCCTTTCGTCGTCAGCCTGATAGTGCCGCTCGTATAGTAACCAAAAGCGCTGCTGCCATACCGATTTCAACTTTTCACCAATGGCCAGAAGCTGAGCCTGAGAAAAGTCTGGCTGCCACAATAAAAGACACTGAGAGAACCCTTCGAAAAAATCATCGATGTTGGCCTGATAATGACCTTTCTCGCTGCGACTACGGAACAAAGTGATTTTTTTACAAAGCTCCGCATAGGCTTCCCGGGTTGGCGCCAGCACAACCAGCGTACCTACCTCACTTACCCTGAATTCACTACCCACAATGAGTTTAATATCCCGCGTCTTTGACTCCTGATAAGCTTTTACAATACCGGCCACTGAACATTCATCGGTTATTGCTATGGCGTTATAGCCCAGCTCATCGGCGCACATCACTAACTCATCCGGTGAAGCGGCTGAGCGCAAAAAACTGTAGTGGCTTAAACTGTGTAGCTCAGCAAAAAGGGAGGCACTTAAACCTTTGGACATATCAGCTGAACCAGCCATGTAAATACCATTGCCCGGACTCAAAGTAGAGCCAGCCCACACGCTGAAACTTGTCCCGTGCAATCCAGTAATCGCGGGCTATGTTTCCGGCGTCCCACCAACCACAAACTTTACGCTCTGGCCCGTGCCGTAGCTGCCATAAATCAATTGAAGTTAGCTGCGGAGGCTGTAACAGCCAAAGAGGCCGCTTAGGTGCCGCAGATAAAACCTGAGGTTTTTCTCCTGCAGGGCGACGAAATTCATTATAACCGGGGCGAGGGTCATCATTCATAGCCGGCGAGAACACTGCATTGTTGCCGAGCTTTGCCTGTAACCGGCCAATAAGCTGCAGTGTTTCATGCCTGTGTTGCTGCACGCCAAAAAAATGAGCATTGTACTGCTCAGACTGCAATAGCTCGTTAGCCACCAGCGTAATTTCCATAACTGCTTCAGGCAAAGGTATGGATTCCATTTTTAACTGCAGTAACGACAAAAAACTCTGACCCCGCCAGCCTGGCTCAGCTAAAGCTACGGGAACAACAGAAGGAGGTTCATTGCGATGATGCAGTTCAATACTAACCTGCTGGGTTACTTTTTGCCGCTGGTAGAGAAAATCTTCCAGCTCACTGAACAGCCTTTTTAGCGGGAACAACAACCCTTGCCAGTGAGGAATTTCTGTGACCAGATCCAGGCTTTGCCGGAAACGTTCCGGTGGAGTGAAAAAATGATAGCTTTGCTGCTGCCGCCCCTGAATTTGCTCCAGGTATAACTGTGTTTCCAGGCCCAACTGCCGGCCGACTTCATCTCCCGATAACTGTATGAGCTCTCCCAGCTGCCGAAAACCTGCGGCTTTACAATGCTTCTGTATTTTGGTTCCCAAACCGGCAGCACTAATAGGTAGCTGAGCCAGCAGCTGTGCAGACTCTTGGAGGTTTAATGAAACCGGACAGTCATATTCTGCTAATAATTGAGCTGCTAAAGGGTTGTCTGCGACTGCCAGCTGAGCCTTAATCGGCAGCGCATCAACCTCGCGGGATAAAGTATTCAATACCGCATCCATCCCGCCATACAACTGCACCAGGCTGCTCAACTCAATTGCCAGACCTTTGGGTGGATACAAAACTAACTTAGCTGCCCACTGGTAAAGTCGGGTGGCTAATTGCTGCAATACCTGCTGTTCACGCTCCGGGATATATTCAACAAGCTGTAGTTGCTCACAAAGCGATATTGCCATAACCGTCTGGATAGAAGGTTTAACCCCAACCTCCCGAGCCAGAGTATTGCATTGCACTATAACCGACTGACTACCCAGTAGCTGGTAAAGTGCCAGCGGCAGGATATTGCTGTCAGGCTGTAAGCGCACCCGGTTATCCAGTAGCAGTTGGGGGAAATGACAATATAACCACATTAGTTCAGAACAACGTTTTCCAGTGGCCAGCCCACTTTGCGTTTTAGTATGTCGAGCGTGACACCCGCTTCACAAAGCTTTAACCGTACGCGGTTAGAATAAGCCCGCGCTTCTTCATTTAAAGCGGGCTCACTCAATACCACGCCCATCTGCCCGGTTTGGGCAGCTTTATACCAACGGCGAACAGATTGAGCTGTCGTTTCTTTTTGCGCAAACCAGCCTAAAGCCAGCGCATTTTTTGTCTGCAATATCTGCTCAAACGCCCAGGCAGCTTTCTCTGCATTGGTCTGAATAACCACCTGCATAGACTCATTAAGACCATAATGGTGTAAGCCAGCAGCCGACAACCAGGCCGGAGGATTTACCCAGAAAACTGACTGCTTTTGTTGTACCGCTCGCTGTATTAATGGCAGCAATAGTGCCTGCTCCGAAAACGGAGTTTGCAACTGCCACTCATGCAACCCCGGGTATTGCCAGCCACCGCCCAGCGCTGTATCTAATGACCAAAAACCGGAGCTTAAAGTTGTTGCCTGACTATCGGTAACCTGACCATGCCAAACAAGCCCTTGCTGAATAAGAGTCTGAAGCTTTGTCTGCATAAAACCTCCAAATACTGTACATATATACAGTATCATTAATTTTTACTCGTTACCAACAGACATCATTACTGGCTTCAGTTATTATTTATCTCATTGTTTCTAATTAGGATAGGCAGCATGCTGACATCAATACTCATTCCCTTCAGAGTCGTTATTAACTTTTCATGGGGATTAATCACCACCGCTATTATTGGTGTTTCGATTATTAGTATTGGTATTTTTAAAGTGTTACTGCCTTTTAAAACACCTCAGCGAATTTGTTCTTTTTTGGGTAACGCTTTATTCAGAGTCTGGGCATACTGTATGTCAATGATGTTTCAGCTGACTCAGCGTATGGAATGGCACATTAAAGGTGACCTCGATATCCACGAAAAAGGCTGGTACATGGTTATGGCAAATCATCGCAGTTGGGTCGATGTGCTGGTGTTAATGCATTTGACTCGTCGCCACATGCCTATGCCTCGCTTCTTTTTAAAATCACAGCTTATGTGGATACCCATTATTGGCTGGGGTTGCTGGGTACTGGATATGCCTTTTATGAAACGCTACTCAAAAGAATTGCTGGAGAAAAAGCCGCACTTAAAAGGCAAAGACATTACAACAACAACGCGCTCCTGTGCCAAATTCCGCCACATTCCTACAACTGTGGTGAATTTTTGTGAAGGCACGCGCTTTACCCCGGAAAAGCACGCGAAAAAACAGAGCCCTTTTCGCAACCTGCTGCCACCTAAGGCAGGCGGTACGGCTTTCTCTTTGCAAATTATGGGCGGTCAGTTTGAAGCCATTCTGGACATTACTATTGTCTATCCGGGAACCTATAAACGCCCGGTAGTCTGGCATTTATTAAGCGGACAGCTGAAAAACGTCTATGTTGATATAAAGACACGGCCTATTACGGAAGATTTAATCGGCGATTACGCCAGTGATGAAGCTTTCAGAGCTCATTTTCAGCAATGGCTGAATCAGCGCTGGCAGGAAAAAGACCAAACCATCGACGAAATGCGTAAGGAAATTCACAGCACCCGCTAAGGGAGTTTTATAATGAACTTTGAGTTCGTAAAAGAATGGCTGGCAAAGCTCGGCATTGAAGGCAAACTACCAGAGCTTGATCTGATTGTTAGTTCGTTACTGGTTTTAATTGGCTGCTATATTTCCTATGTTGTCGCTCGTTGGCTTATCAATCACGCCATCGACCGAGTACTAAGCAAAGCACCGGAACGGTGGTACAACTCCCTGGTTAACAGCGGATTCTTCAAGCGCTGTGCTAATCTAGCTCCAATTATTGTCATTCACAATTTCATCCCGGTTCTGTTTATCGATGACTTTGAGAGCTGGCAATCGCCGCTGCGCACCGTTGTTGGTGTTTACCTCACCTGGGTTATTACGAGTATTCTCACGGCTTTAGCTAACGTCGTTTCCATTGCCTATGGCTACTCTTATAAAGCCCGTGAAGTGCCTATTACCGGTGTAATACAGGTGGCAAAATTGGTTTTGGTGCTGATGGCTATTATCATTACCGTTGCCATTGTTATGAACAAATCACCCATGTATCTGTTAAGTGGTTTTGGTGCTATGACCGCCATTTTAATGGTGATTTTCAGGGACACCTTAATGGGCTTTGTCGCCGGGGTACAACTGGCAACGAACCGTATGGTCGCGATTGGCGACTGGATAGAGCTATCCGACCATGGCGTTGATGGCACTGTGCAGGAAGTTGGCCTGATTTCGGTAAAAGTTCAGAACTGGGATAAAACCATTGTTTTCTTACCAACCTATATATTGATTCACGAGTCATTTAAAAACTGGCAGGGCATGGTTAATACCGGTGGACGCCGCATGCGTCGATCATTAATGATTGACCTGGACAGCTCCAGAATTCTGTCTGATGAGGAACTGGAAGAGGTTGCCGAAAAACACTTTAATCAATCGGCAGAGGACTGGTTGAGCGAAAACGAACTGCAAAAGCCCGTCAGTAATTTAACGGTATTTCGTGTATTTGCTAATAACTACCTGAGAAACCACAAACAGGTAAGAGAAGACCTTCTGCACATGACGCGCCTGATGCAACCAACCGCCGCCGGCATACCACTGGAAATTTATGCGTTCGCTAAAGAAACCGAATGGACAAAATATGAGGCGATACAAAGCTCTATTCTCGAGTATTTATACAGTGTTATGGCGGACTTTGGACTGAAAAATTATCAATATATGAACAATAATCAGGCCTTCTCCCAACAAAGCGAAGAAGGCGCTTATAACCCGAACAAGCCGGAATCCTGAGTTATTTCTCTAACAGGTAACCGGCTAAATCAGAAAAGTCTTCCTGGAAGTTGTCGCTGTCACGGAAACCCTGTGGCAGCATTTTGTACTTACCGTTAACAATAAAAGTTGGCGTAGCATTAACTCCTAAGTTGCTTGCCCGACGATCCATTTTAGAAGCACCCGCGCGGACAGTGAAGCTCGCCATAGCTTTATCAAACTCATCACCGGAAACACCGTTAACAATAAACACATTACGAATGTCCTGCTTGCTGGTCAGCATGCTATTTTTATTAAAGTTGTAATCAAAAATAGCCGCAGCAATTTCTTCTTCCTTATTCAGCTTTTGTGCAACCACAAAAGCCTGAGTCATGGTCTCACCCATATTACGAGGCCCCAGGAACGACACGTGAGCCTTCTTAAAAGCATCCGGGTATTCAGATTTCATTTCTTTTGCAATAGGTTCAAAGCGGTAGCAGTGCACGCAGTAAAACGAGAAAAACTCTGCAATTTCCGGCTTACTGGTTGCTTCGTCGGCTATCACTTCGTAGTGAACACCTTCTTCAAAATCCTGTGCCTGTGCGAAACCGGCGGCTACCATTAAAGCTGCCGCAAAACCCATTAACCACTTTTTCATTGTCATTTCCTGTTATCCGTTAAAACCAAGGTTCAGCGGCGCTTCATCCAGCCCCGCTAATTGTTCTTTCAGTGCCAGAATCTGCTGTTCCCAATATCGGCTTTCTGCAAACCAGGGAAACGCTCGCTGAAAGGCACTATCTTGCCACCGGCGTGATAACCATGCCATATATTGAATGATTCTGAAACTGCGCAAAGGTTCAATTAATATCAATTGCGCCATATCGAATTCGCAGAAATCTTCGTAACCAGTCAAGAGGGCATCCATCTGTAAGGTTTGCTCCTGATGCGGCCCGTTTAGCATCATCCATAAGTCCTGAACCGCAGGCCCGGAGCGACAATCATCAAAATCGACAAAAGTCAGTTGCTCTTCATACTGCAGAATATTACCAATATGGCAGTCACCATGCAGACGCTGATATTCAAAGTCCTGCAAAGGTGTAGAACGTAAGCGCTCACTTAAGGGATCAAGAATGGCAAAAAAGGCGTCTTTTAATTCCACGGGTAATAAGGCTGACCGCCGTAACTCGGCAACGGACTGTTCCACAAAACCTTCGTAATCAATGGTTTCCCGGACTTTGAACTTGCCCGCCTGAGCCACTGCGTGCATACGGCCTATTTGACGTCCCAGCCGCTCCAGTTCGTCCAGGTCGTTAGGTTCAAAGGCTCTGCCGCCAATGCTTGAATACACACAAAAGCGATAGCCTTCAAATTCGTGCAGACGTTTTCCCTGTAGCTCCAGAGCCGAAACCGCCGGAACCTCGGCTTGCGCCAGTTCCTCAACAAACTCAAGTTCTTCGTTAATTTGCTCTGTGCGCCAGCGCTGCGGCCGATAGAATTTTGCCACGTAACGTTTGCGGTCATCGTCAGCAAACTGATAAACCCGGTTTTCGTAGCTGTTAAGTGCCAGCAAGCCCGATGCAGGATACAAACCGACACTTTCTAAGGCATTAACAACCAGATCCGGCGTCAGTCCCTGAAAAGCAAAGTCCGACGCGTTCTCTGTAGAATCATTCATATAAAAAGCGGCTCTGATGCGTATTAGTTATATCCGCATTATCAACCGCTGTGACCACGAAGTAAAACTCTGTGACCTGACCTTCTAATAATGATGGTGGAACTGCTACCGTTACCGGTAATGTTCCGACTTCACCCGCAGAAACCTGTTTCGTAGAATCGCCAATTAACTCGAACTCATCAAAGCCTTTAACTTCCACGCGGTAAGTCATGTCCTGTTGCGATTTATTGACCAGCTTTAAGGTAAAGACGTTTTCAATTTGCCCTTCAATGTTTTCTCTGAACAGTTGGTTGCGATCACGTAATACATCGACTTCCAGAGGCACACGAGTTGCGACGTCCCATACCAGTACACTACTCACCACCAGAACCATAATAAAGTAGCCGATGCTCTTCATCCGCCACGGATTGGTTTTCTCTTTTTTGTTTTTCGCCGCTAAGTTACGTTCGGTGGTAAAGCGGATAAGTCCTTTTGGATAATTCATTTTATCCATAACGTCATTACAGGCATCAATACAGGCGCCACAGTCGATGCACTCGTATTGCAGACCGTTTCGGATATCGATACCGGTAGGGCATACCTGCACACACATATAGCAGTCAATGCAGTGACCTAAGCCTTTTTCAGCAGGGTCGGCCTTACGCGAGCGTGGGCCTCGGGGCTCGCCTCGTTCAGCATCATAAGACACGGTGTAAGTGTCTTTATCGAACATGGCCGACTGGAAACGTGCGTAAGGGCACATATGCGTACACATAATCTCTCGCATATAACCTGCGTTACCATAGGTGCAGAAGGCAAAGAAAAGCACGCTGAAGGTTGCCCAGAAACCAGCATCCAGAGTGAAGAAATTCAGGAAAAGTTCGCGTATGTCAGTAAAGTAACCAACAAAGGTCATTGCGGTTAATAAAGACACCAGGATCCAGCCGGTCTGTTTACCGGTTTTGCGCCAGAACTTGTCAAAGTCCATTTTGCGTTCATCCAGTTTTATACGTTTATTGCGCGGGCCTTCGAACTTTTTCTCAAACCACATGAAAATAAAGGTCCAGGTGGTTTGCGGGCACATAAACCCACACCAGACCCGACCAAAAACGGTTGTCACAAAAAATAACGCAACGGCGGCCACAATGGCGAACCAGGCAACAACAGTGAAGTCCTGCGGCCATAAAGTTAAGCCGTAAATACGGAAGCGCTGATCCATAATATCGAGCAGAACCGCTTGTTCGCCCTGGTAAGTCAGCCAGGGAATGAGAGCAAAGACGGCCAGCAGCAGAAAACCAAACCCACGTCTAAAATACTCCATGGCACCTTTGGTATCACGCACGTAAATTCGGCTGCGGGGGGAATAATTATCGTTGTGTTTCTGTCCGTCTGGACGTTGAATTTTGACTTTATCGGCAGACTGAACCGTTATTTTTTGTTCCATGAGCAATACCACATAGTGTCACGGCGAGGTGCGCACAGTATAACGGATCTTAACTGTTTGCGCAGCTCACTGGGCTGAATTAATGATGCAATCAAAAAGTATGTTACAACCAGCTTCCACGTCATGCCAGTGCGACCACTCATCGGGTGCGTGACTGACCCCATTTACAGACGGGATAAATATTAGCCCGGACTCCGTAATCTCTGTAAAAAATTGAGCATCGTGTCCTGCGCCACTGGGCATTTTCAGACACGAATAATTTCTAGCTTTGGCTTTATCTTCTATTTGTTTTGTCAGCTTTTCTGAACAGGCCTGAGGGTTCAGCCAACTCACTTGTTCGTATTCAAACTTCAAACGATGCTTACGAGCTATTGCTGACAACGCCTTGTTGCAGGAGTCTGCCAGCTCTTTCATCACATCGTTGCTCATGTCACGCCCGACAATAGTAAACACGGCTTCACCCGGCACGGTATGCGGGCTACCCGGTTTCAAATCCACCTTGCCCACGGTAATACGCGTTTTATCGGTGCCATCTTCGGCAATAATGCGCTCAATTTCGTGAGCAAAATCAGCCAGCCCCATAAAAGCGTCACTGCGCATATTCATAGGAGCAGTACCGGCGTGGTCGGCTTTACCTTTTAAGTGAACTATCCATTTAAACACCCCGGAAATGCCTTCCACTGCGCCAATGGTTATCTCTTTCTGGAACAGCACCGGCCCTTGTTCAATGTGCAGCTCGTAAAAGGCTTTTAGCCGCTCCGGAGGCCAGGCAGCGTCTAGTGCATCCATAACGTCCATGCCATGGGCGGCCATTGCGTCCTTTAAGTACACATTATCGGCATCGTGAGCCGACATAAGCCAGTCCGGATTCAGCACACCAGCAATAGCCTGAGAACCCATCATGCCACCGAATCGACCTTCTTCTTCGGCTGTACCAACCACCCATACAGGATGCGCTAATTTCACGTCATTTTCTTTGATCGAGCGCAAAACTTCGAAGCCCGCTAACACTCCGAGTGCGCCATCGAAGATCCCCCCGGCGGGAACGGTATCGAGGTGCGAGCCAGTGAGAACAGCCGGTTTTTTGCTGTAGTCGCCAATACCAAAAAACACATTACCTGCACCATCCATAAAGGTCTTGAAACCTTCGGCTTTAGCTTGCTCCATCATCCAGCGGCGGGCTTCCATATCGGCATCGGTAAAACCCCAACGGTACATACCATGGTCGGTTTCGTTATAACCAATTTTGGACAGCTCCAGCACGGATTTTTTTAAACGGTCAGCATTAATGCTCAGCATAGTCACCTCCTTTGCTTTTATTATTAAGCGTAGGACATAAACTAAGGAGCACCAAAAGCGCAAAAAAAAGCCCGCACCAAAAGGCGCGGGCAAAGGTTGCACGGGGCAAAGGGGAGCCCCTAGAGGGTTTACGACAGTTTGCGTGCAGTTAAGGCTGCATTAAGTACCGCCGCCAACTTAATTGACGATTGAATCGCTTGCGCTGAAACCTCGTGTTTCAGCAAGGTTTGTACGTGCGAGTCAATGCACATACCACAACCATTCAGTGCCGATACCGCCAGTGAGAACAACTCAAAGTCGGCTTTATCCACACCCGGGTTAGCCATTGCGTTCATGCGGAGTCCCGCAGGAAGCTTAGAAAATTGTTTATCGCTCGATAAATGCAGGAAGCGATAGTAGATGTTGTTCATTGCCATTAATGACGCTGCCGTTTTTGCGGCGGTCTTAACGTTTTCTTCAATTTTGCCTTCGGCTTCTTCTTCCACTGCCTGAGTCAACTCGTCGTCCGACAAAGTGTAAACCAGCGAAAGTGCTGTACCGTAGAACTGGTCGTTGGTTAAACCTGACTGCTCGACGTTTGAGAACAAGCTCGACAGGTTAAGTTTGGTGTCTTTACTGTGATCACCCAGTAACTGTTTGTAGTCTGCAATTGCCATACTTTACTCCTGAAATCCTTTGAAAGTGCGGAACAGGCGCCGATGGCATTGCCATCAGCGCTTAGTTTTGGGAAATAAACACCGATTAAAGGGTGTCGCCGCCCAGTGCACGGTTACAAGGACACAGTTCATCAGTCTGTAAGCCGTCTAAAATACGGACGATTTCTGCCGGGTTACGACCCACGTTCAGGTTGTTTACCGATACGTGCTGGATAACGTTATGCGGGTCAACAATGAAGGTCGCACGTAAAGCAACATTCTCAGCTTTGTCACGAACACCTAATCCGTCGACCAAAGAACCGTCGTCAGCAAAAGAATACTGGTTCAAACGGTCTAGGTCAGGGTGCTCACGGCGCCATGCCAGTTTTACAAATTCATTATCAGTACTGCCACCCATAACAACGGCGTCGCGGTCGGCGAAGTCTTCGTTCAGTTTTGCGAACTCAACAATTTCAGTTGGGCAAACGAAGGTGAAGTCTTTCGGGTAGAAGAAAATGATTTTCCACTTACCTTCAAAGCTATTGTTGTCGATAGTTTCAAAAGCGCTTTCGCCGTTTTCTTCCGGCATGTTGAACTTAGGTTTTGCCGCAATTACGCTGAATTCTGGTAATTTATCGCCTACTGTTAACATAAAATGTCTCCTTGATTGGGATTTAAAATGTATTCGTTCCTTAACGAGTCGAGAGCTAGTGTACGGACGGAGACAGATTGGATAAAACGAATAAAACGGATTATGATAATCGAAAATACCAATTAAACAGATAACGCGACGGATAATCTATGAGTAAATTGCCGAGCCTGAAAAACCTGAGTTACTTACTGGCACTGCACCAGGAACAAAACTTTAATCGTGCGGCGGCCGAATGCAATGTCAGCCAGTCGACACTAAGCAGTGGCATTCAAAATTTGGAAGAACAACTCGACTGCCAACTTATTGAGCGTGACCATAAATCCTTCCTCTTTACTGCCTTAGGCGAGGAAATTGTGGAGAAAGCACGGGACATTATCAGCGCCTCAGAAGAGCTGCTTCACTACGCGCAGGGGCAGGGCAATATTATGGAAGGGCCGTTAAGACTCGGCATTATTCCGACCATAGCCCCCTTTGTGATTGGTGAGCTCAGTAAAAACTTACAGAACAAGTTCCCTAAACTGCTGCTGCAACTTTCTGAAGATACCACACAAAACTTGCTGCACCGCCTGCGTAACGGCGAACTGGATATTCTTTTGCTGGCGCTGCCGATGGATATTCAAGGGAATCAGAAGTGGATACTGGGTCGTGACCCGTTCAAGTTAGTAGTGCATAAAGAACTGGCAGAAACCGTCGGCGAACCGGTTGACTACGATAAATTGCCTGATCGCAGTATTTTCCTGCTGGAAAAAGAACACTGCATGACCGGCCATGCGGTCGCAGCCTGCCAGCTAACAGACTCGATTAAGATGAACCCTTTTACAGCAACCAGCCTGCACAGTCTGGTACAAATGGCGGACGCCCGCTTAGGTGCTACTTTCATTCCGCAAATGGCCATTGATCAGGGTATTCTGGATAACACCGACCTTGTTTCATTAAAGCCGACAGGGCAGGAAGCCTCACGCGATATCGGCCTGGTTTACCGCCCGACCACCAGCCGCCGACAAACTTTCCGTAAAGTTGCGGAAGAAATTGCCAGACTGCTGCCGGTTAACACCCTGAACTAACGACGCCTGGCCGGTGGTAACGGATAACGATCGGCCAGACTAATACTTTCCCCGTCGGGTTTAATAACCCTGGCGTGACGACGGTTCAACTGACGCGGGTCAGTCACTCCACAAGAGTGCGCAATAATATTAACGCCATACTCCATGTATTTGTGGTAGTTAGCGACACGTACCGATTTATCTTCTGGATCAAGCCCTCTCATTAACTTAGGGTCGTCAGTAGTGACTCCTGTTGGGCAAGTATTTTTATTACACTGCATAGCCTGAATGCAACCCAACGAGAACATGAAGCCTCGCGCTGAGGTGACGAAATCGGCTCCCATAGCAATAGCCCAGGCAACATCAGCAGGTGTGATCATTTTACCGGAGACAACCACGCGAACTCGTCCATGCAGTCCCGCTGCGGTGAGCTTATCAATAAGCATAGGTAAGCTTTCCGTCACTCTCAGGCCAACGTAGTCCATTAACGGTTGTGGTGCTGCTCCGGTTCCGCCATCGGCACTGTCCAGTGTAATAAAGTCGGGAGCGTATTCTTCTCCGCGAGTCAGGATGCAGTCGATCAACTCGTCAATCCAGGACGGGTCGCCCATAACAAATTTAAAGCCAGTGGGTTTGCCGGTAATTCTGCGTACCTTTTCGATAAAATCGAGCAACTCTTCATTGTTGCTGATTTCCGGGTGCCGGTTCGGGCTTATGGCATCTTCGCCTTCTACAAGGCCACGAATTTGCGCAATTTCCTTATTCACTTTTATGCCCGGCAATATGCCGCCTTTACCCGGCTTAGCCCCCTGACTCAGCTTTATTTCAAACATTTTCACACTGTCGTGGCGACCCAGCTCAGCAAGACGATCTTCATCCAGCCGCCCTTCTTTATCACGTACCCCGAACTTCGCGGTTCCCATTTGGAAAACAATATCGCAGTGCCCCATTAAATGGTAAGGCGATAAACCGCCCTCACCAGTATTCAGCCAGCAGCCAGCCTTTGCCGCGCCCTGAGACAATGACTTAACCGCAACAGGTGACAAGGCGCCATAACTCATTCCGGACACATGAAAGTAGGAAACCGGAGAATAAGGCTTCTGACAGTAAGGGCCGATAATAACAGGCTCCGGAGAGGTCGCCTGCTCAGCCATAGGGGGATAAGGAGCGTTACTGAAAATAATGGTTCCGGTGCGGCTTAAATCCCGGGTGGAACCGAAAGCCACGTTACGGTCGGCATTTTTTGCCGCACGATAGACCCAGCTTCGTTGTGCCCGGTTAAACGGCATTTCTTCGCGATCCATAGCAAAGAAATACTGACGCATGAATTCTCCCATGCGCTCGAATAAATAGCGGAAACGCCCCACGACCGGGTAGTTATGGCGAATGGTATGCTTGTTTTGGGTTTTATCGACGACATACATAACGCCAATAGAAATCACCAACGTAATAATAGCCAAAACGAAGATGGCGGCTAACCACTGCGCTAAAGTAAGTAAGGAATCCGTGCTAAAAACGTTGCCACTCATGGGTACCTGGTACATTTTCAATAATTGATAAGGGTATTAACGGTTAAAGCGACAAACAGATCAAGCACAGTGTCATCAAAATTCTGAAGAATGACGTATACTCTAAATAATTCAATAACAAGGAGAGACCTATGTTCAATCCAAAGTTTGTTTTAACGGCAATGTTAGCAGCTTCTGTAAGCGTGACGGCCACAGCCGAAGATGTCGACACCGAACGCCATAAAGTGAGTATCAGCACACTCGCTGATGGCTTCACTAACCCCTGGGGTATGACCTTTCTTCCTGACAAAAGTATTTTAGTCACTGAGCGTTCCGGCGACATCTACTGGGTATCTGCCGACGGCAGTTATCGCGAAAAGATAAGCGGGACACCAGAGGTGGTAGCACAAGGTCAGGGCGGTATGCTGGATATTACCATTGACCCAGACTTTGATGAGAATAACTGGGTTTATATTAGCTACTCTGAAGCCGCACAGGACGGGGGGAAAGGTAATAGTACTGCGGTTATGCGTGCGAAACTTGACGATAAAAAATTTACTGAGCAGGAAGTTATTTTCCGTCAGGCACCTAAATACGAAAGCAATAACCACTTTGGTTCTCGGTTAGTCTTTTCACCTGAAGGGCACTTATACATTACTTTAGGTGACCGTTATTCACGCATGGATGACGCACAGACACTGGATAACCATCACGGTAAAGTGGTACGCATATGGCCTGATGGCAGCATCCCGGAAGACAACCCTTTTGTTAACGATGACAACGCTCTGGATGAAATCTGGTCGTACGGTCACCGCAATGTTCAGGGTGCCGATATTCATCCTGAAACGGGCGAGCTATGGACTGTTGAACACGGCCCTCAGGGCGGTGACGAGGTGAACATTCCGGAAGCCGGAAAAAATTATGGTTGGCCGGAAATTACTTATGGCGTTGATTATGGTGGTGCAATTATCAGCGAAGATGCCGTCAAAGAAGGTATGGAGCAACCCTTCTATTACTGGGTACCCTCTATTGCCACGGCCGGCGCCACATTCTACACCGGCGATGCGTTTCCAGAGTGGAAAGGCGATTTCTTTGTCGCAGCTCTGAAAAGTTCACTGGTTGCTCGCCTGGACTTGTATGAAGGTCGCATGATGCACGAAGAACGACTGTTTGAAGATGCTGTTGAAGCTCGTATTCGTGACATTAACCAGGGCCCTGACGGTTACCTCTATTTATTAACCGACCAGTCTGATGGCGCCATTATTCAAATAAAACCGGCGGATTAATTATGTTGTATTCAGCTGTATTAAAAAAACTCACTTACACGGGGCTGCCTTTATTGGCGGCCTCTTTCGTTGCGCATTCCGCAGACGTAGATGAAACCGTTGTTGTTACAGCGACACAAAGCGAAACCCCATGGCTAACCACCGCGGCCAGTATAGACCGCGTAAGCGTGGAAAATACTTTACCTTCCATGAAGATTGATGCTGGCGATGCCTTAGCCGGTGTCGCAGGTATTCAGGCGGACAGCCGCTACAACTACGCGCAGGATACACGCCTGGTAGTCCGAGGATTTGGCTCGCGAGCCGCATTTGGGGTTCGAGGTTTGCAGTTAAACGTCGACGGCATTCCATTATCTATGCCGGACGGCCAGGCACAAACTTCCAGTATTTTTCTCGACAGCATTGATTCATTGGAGGTATTGCGCGGTCCATTAGCAACGCTGTACGGTAACTCCGGTGGTGGTGTGGTTGAGTGGTTCAGCCGCAAGCCAACAGAAACCGCGTTGGAATGGGGCGGACAGTTCAGCGAAAATGACACTCAGCGGTACAATGTTAATGCCCAATGGGCAACCAACACTAATCAGCTGCAAATTTTAGCCTCAGATTTTCAGACCGACGGCCCTCGCCGACACAACTCTGCTGAGCGCCAGCAACAGGCAATACGTTGGTACCATCAGTGGGATGACCAGAACCGTTTTGTTATTCGTTACGACAATAACGATGCGCCATTACTACAAGACCCAAGTGCACTAACGCCTGAAGACTGGCGCGAAGATCCGACTCAGACAGTACAACGGGCAATTGATTTCAACACGCGAAAAGATATTCACCACCGGCAGGGATCGTTTAGCTGGTTTCACGAACGCGCCAACGGTGAGGGGTTACTCTCGCTGTGGCAGGGTGACCGCGATATTGAGCAGTTTCTACCGTTCGCCGGTGACGACACAACAAGCTCGGGCGCGGTCATTGATGTTTCTCGTCAGTTTGAAGGCGCTCATGCGCGCTGGCGTCAACGCGGAGTTAACTGGTCAGCAACCGTGGGGGCGCAATTAGAACGCCAGCAAGATCACCGCTTTGGTTATGTGAATGACAACGGTGAAAAAGGAGACTTGCGCCGCAACGAGTTTAACTGGATTGAAAATGCATCGGCTTATCTGCGTTTTCAGTGGCAGTTGTCAGAAGAGCTTTCAGCAACAGGCGGGGTTCGTTACAGCGACATCAATTATGAGGTAGAAGACTATTTTACCGAACTGGATAATTCCGATGACAGCGGCAGCAGCGACTTTAGTGAGACCACCGCAGCGGTTTCAGTTACCTGGCAGTTTTTACCAACCTCAGCGACTTACCTGAGTCTCGGACAGGGTTTTGAAACGCCGACACTGACTGAGCTGGCATACCGCAATCAGGGCTCGGGTCTGAACCGCGAACTGGGTCCGTCCACGAATGATCAGTGGGAATGGGGTATCAAACACCAACTACCACAAGACTGGCGTCTGCATTTTGCGTTCTTCGGTATTAAAAGTGAAGACGAAATACTGGTGGATCAATCAAACGACGGTCGCACAACCTACCGCAATGCGTCGGAAACCTCGCGTGAAGGTGCTGAACTGAGTATTAACGGCGCATTAACGCAACAGTTAGATTTACTACTGTCATACAGCTATATAGATGCGACCTTTGATAAGGGTCCATTGCAGGGGAATCAGTTGCCCGGCGTAGCAAAAAGTCAGGGGTATTTACGTCTTAATTGGCAGCCCACAGAACAGTGGCTGGTTCAGTTAGCCGGCCAGTACCGTAACGAGACACCGGTAAATGATGGAAACGATACCTTTGCGCCGTCTTATACGACCTGGGATATTGCAGTAAGTCGTGATTGGCAATGGTCTAGGAGTCAGCTGGATGTGTGGGTACGGGTTGATAACATTACCGACAAAGACTACGTAGGAGCTGTTGTGGTTAATCAGGGCAGCGGACGTTCATTTGAACCTGCAGTAGGCCGGCAGGCAAGCGTCGGCATTAGTTGGCGCCGACGCTTTTAAGCCAAATTACAGGCTGGCTCTTAACACATCGAGCAGGCGCTGTGCCGTCTGCTCAGATGAGCCGGGGTTCTGGCCTGTAATCAGCATACCGTCCTGTACCGCGTATGATTCCCAGTCATCAACTTTACGATAATGGCCGCCTTTGGCGGTCAGTTCATCTTCAAGTAGGAAAGGAACCACTTCGGTAAGCTCAACTGCAGCTTCTTCGCTGTTACTAAAGCCAGTTACCGTGCGTCCCTGGACAATCGGGTCACCACTTGGTGATTTAGCATTTAACAACACGGCTGGGGCATGACAGACCGCAGCAACGGGTTTACCCTGACTCCAGAAGTGCTCAATCAGCTTAATGGAGTGCTCGTTATTGGTTAAATCCCATAATGGACCGTGACCACCCGGATAGAAAATTGCATCGAAACCTTCCGGATCGACTTCATCCAGCTTGCAGGTGGTTTTCAATTTATGCTGCGCCGTTTCGTCTTTATCAAAGCGTTCTGTTGCTTCGGTTTGCGCATCGGGGGTCGTGCTGTTTGGATCAATCGGCGGCTTACCACCTTTAGGCGACGCCAGAGTGACTTCCACACCAGAATCGGTAAAGACATAGTACGGAGCTGCAAACTCTTCTACCCAAAAACCCGTCTTATGGTCTGTGTCACCGAGTTTGTCGTGTGAGGTTAATACCATTAATACTTTCACTTAGTACTCCCGTTAAATGATTCAAAAACTTAGTATAGACTACGCGATAAAACGCGCGTTTGATCACTCGCCATGCTGTTCCAGCCAACGGTATAAGGTGCGCCTTGTTACTCCGAGAATTTCGGCCGCTTTAGATTTATTTCCTTCAGCATGCGTCAGTACCTTACGAATGTACTGATTCTGATATTCATCCAGAGTCGGCCACTCGGTGCCATACTCCACGTCGGGCTCATGCTCACTATCCAGGATTCTTTGCGGTAAATCTTCAACCGCTATTTTATCGTCTCTGGAAAAGGTAAAGGCACGTTCAATAGCATTCTGTAATTCACGTACGTTGCCCGGAAAGCGGTAGCGATAAAGCTGTTCCAGTGCAGCCGGAGAAATGCTGCGAACCGGCTTATCGCTGTTATTCTGCAACTGCTGCAGGAAGAAATTAGCTAAACGTTCAATATCTTCTCCCCGTTCCCGCAGCGGTGGTACCCGTAAGCTAAAGGTTTCCAGACGGTAAAATAAGTCCTGCCGAAAACGTCCGTCTTCTACCTGTTGCTCTAAGTCCTGGTGGGTCGCAGCCAGGATCCGGACATTCACCGTTTCTTCTTCGTCGCTGCCCACGGCGCGAATCGTGCCTTCCTGCAATACACGTAGCAGTTTAGCCTGCAACGCCATTGGCATTTCACCAATTTCGTCCAGCAACAAAGTACCACCGTCGGCCTGCTTAAGCAGACCCTGACGTTTTTTCTGAGCACCGGTAAACGCGCCAGCTGCATGACCAAAGAATTCACTTTCCATTAAATCGGCAGGAATGCCTGCGCAGTTCACCGCCTGAAAGCTCTGTTCAGCACGGTCACTTAATTGATGCAAAGCCTTAGCCACCAACTCTTTACCCGTACCGCTTTCACCGGTAATTAACACGCTGCCGTCTGCCGGAGCAATGCGCTCTATCTGGTCATACAGTTTACGCATTGACGGGCTTTGTCCGACTAAGCCCCCGGGGCCTTTTTGTTGCTGGCGATACCGTTTAAGCTCCCGCTGCAATGAACGATGTTCTAAGATCCGTTTGACGCTAAGCAATAAATGCTCAACATCCAGCGGCTTGGTTAGAAAGTCATCGGCTCCTTGTTTTAGGGCATCAACCGCCTGATCAACCGTACCAAAAGCAGTAATCAATAACAGCGCAGGCGAGTTATCTTCATTTTTTAAACTTTCCAGTAAAGACAGACCTGACAGCCCCGGTAAGCGGATATCGCTGATAACTAAATCCAATGGCGTTACCGACTTTTTAAAGGCTTCAATACTTCCCCAAGCGGTAACTTTATAGCCTTCAGCCTCAAGCTCTTCAACCAGCAGTTCCTGCAGAGCCGGATCATCCTCAATAACGCCTATCATGGCTTTTGCTGCGGTCATTCGCTACCTCCTTTAATAACGGTTTGCCGAAGGCATTGCGCGGGTAAACTCAAGGTGACTCGACAACCACCATTGGGGTTATTTGTTAACGACAGTTCCCCATTATGATCATTCAATACGTGTTTAACTATGGTTAAACCAAGCCCGGTACCTTTGCCCTGAGGTTTATTGGTTTCAAAAGGCTGCAAGGCTTTATCTTTCATAGACTCGGGCAAACCTTCACCGTCGTCATCAATGGTGATAATAATGCCTTCACCGGCATACTCAGCTGCCACCGAAACTTCCGATACAGCCGCCTGCAAACCATTGCGAAGAACATTCACCAACGCCAGTTCCAGTCGCTTGATATCCACTTTCAGAATAACGTCGACAAGCTCCTTAATTACCACTTTCGCCGACCCTTTATCCTGCTCAAACTCTATGCTGGTCATGGCTGTTGCTATCAGCTCACGTAAAGAAATGGCCTCGCGCTGCTGTACAGGCGTACGGGAAAATGCCAGCAACTGATTGACCAGCCCGGTTAACCGCTGCACCTGGCCTCTTACCGCTTTTAGCTGGCGCTGACTGTCTTCATCTTTATGGTTGCGCAATAAGCGGCTGGCGCGTCCGTCAATAACAGTAAGCGGAGCACCCAACTCATGCGCAACACCACTAGCAACGCTACCAATAGCCGCCATTTTTTCCTGCTCTCGTAGCGCCTGCTGCAGAGAGGCCTCGTGTTCTCGACGTTGCTCAAGCTCTTGCTCAGCCTCAGTGATACTATCGAGCATACGGTTGAAACCCTGCGCAACCTCCTTCAATTCTGACGGACCAGCCGGTGTAACCCGCGTACTACGGTTCCCTTCAGCCACCCGTAACATGGCGTCCTTAAGTGCCACCACATGCCGCCCAACACCTCGGTAATGACCAAACACCAGCACCGCAATAGTAATTAAGCCGAACGCCGCCCAGCTCAGCCAGGCGTACTGGCTTAAGGTTTCAAAAGACTCATCAAAGTCACTGGCTCGCCGGTTTATCTGCAATAAACCAATAATGCGACCACCACGATCAACAATAGGCAGGAATTGAGAAAAGACATCGCGGCCTTCCACTCGACGATAATCGTCCTGTTTTATTCCGGTCTGAACGGTTTGCAGCGCCAGCTGACTGTTGCTTAAGTCAGTTTCAGTAATGCCCGCTTCAGCCACCTGCTGCCCATACACGTTATAAACTGATGCACCATAAACCCGACCAATATTAAACACAGAATCCAGGTTAGCCTGTACTGTGGACAAGTCGTTATTCAACAAGGCGTCGCTTATAGGCAAGCTAATGGCTCGCCCGAGAAGCTCTAAGTCACTTTTTAGCCGCTCATTGGCCTCATCAGAAGCAACCTGTAACCCGACACTTATCGCTACACCAGAAATCAATAACATCGGCATAACGACATAAACCAGAAGCCGTCTTTGCAGACTGGATAGTGGCCAACTGTATCTTTTTGTCACACTACCTCCTTTAACTGTGTACTAAGGATACACATTTTTTGATTGGTTTTCTCGGCGCAGACTTCGCAAGAACAAAAACCTATAAAAATCAGACAATTGAAAAGTTGGCACAGTCTTCGCTTTAGTTAGAGCGTAAGTAAAACCGATAAATTCATCTAGGAGATTATCATGCAAAAGACAATTATCGCATTAGCAACAGTATTCGCACTGGGTAGCACAGTAGCAGTAGCTCAGGAACAACAAGCTCAGGAGCCTATGGCGCAGCAGCAACAAACTCAGGAAATTTCTGAGGGTATGCTGGTAAAATTTGTAACCGCTATGGAAGATGTTCAGGGCGTTACTGAAAAATACCGCGACCAGTTCCAGCAAGCTGAAAACCAGGAAGAAGCTCGTGAGATTCAACAGTCTGCACAGGAAGAAATGATTGCAGCAGTTGAAAACGCGGGTCTGACTCCACAAGAGTACAACATGATCATTCAGCAGGCGCAAAACGACGAAGAACTTCGTGGCCGCTTAGAAGAGCTGACTGGTGACGAAAACTCTTAATCGATTTATTCGATTGTCGCTTAAGAAGGCAGCCTTTTGGCTGCCTTTTTTGATCATCTCTCCTATGCTTTACGTAGGCCTAACTAGAAGAATATTCTTTAACGCAAGGAGAAAGCGAAGTGAAAGCATCCGATTTATTCGTAAAAGCACTTGAAAACGAGGGTGTGAAGTACATTTTCGGCATTCCCGGCGAAGAAAACCTGGACTTACTTGAGTCCCTCTCAAAATCCAGCATTGAGCTAATTTTAACCCGCCACGAACAGGGCGCAGGTTTCATGGCCGCCACTTATGGTCGTCTGACCGGCAAACCCGGGGTATGCCTTTCTACCTTAGGGCCGGGTGCAACCAATCTGGTTACACCGGTGGCCTACGCACAACTCGGCGCTATGCCTATGGTTGTGGTTACCGGACAAAAACCCATAAAGGAACGGCATCAAGGTCAGTTTCAGATCATTGATGTAGTGGATATGATGACGCCTATTACCAAATACACTCAGGCGATTATTAGCGCCAGCAGTATTCCGGCGCACATCCGTGAAGCTTTCCGTCGCGCTGAAGATGAACGCCCTGGCGCTTCTCACCTGGAGCTCTCGGATGACATCAGCCGCGAAGAGGTCAGCAGCCTTCCGATAGAAGCCAGTCATTCGCGCCGTCCCATTACCGAGCATAAATCGGTTCGCCACGTGCTGCAACTGCTGCGCGAAGCAAAACACCCGGTACTGCTCATAGGGGCTGCTGCCAACCGGAAAATTACAGCCAAAATGCTGCGCGCATTTGTCGATAAAACCGGTATTCCCTTTATTACCACACAAATGGGTAAGGGCGTTATTAACGAAGACCACCCACGCTGGCTTGGTAATGCGGCGGTTTCCGATGGCGATTACCCACACCGCGCCATCGAAAAATCTGACCTGATTCTTAATGTCGGCCACGACGTGGTGGAAAAGCCGCCCTTTATGATGAAAACCGGCGACAACGATAATCGTAAAGTTATACATATTAATTTTCAGGGTGCCCAGGTTGACTCAGTTTACTTCCCTCATGCCAGCATGATCGGCGATATTGGCAACAGTATCTGGCAGTTAAAAGAAGGGATTGAGCCACAAAGCCACTGGGACTTCGACTTCATGCTGAAAGTTCGCGATCACATGCGCGACCATACTGATGAAGGCGCTCATGACGACAGCTTTCCGATGTTACCGCAGCGTCTGGTCGAAGATGTGCGTGAAGCGATGCCGGATGACGGTGTCATTGCGCTGGATAACGGCATCTACAAAATTTGGTTTGCGCGTAATTACCCGGCTCGCCAGCCAAATACGGTACTGCTGGACAATGCCCTTGCCTCAATGGGTGCAGGCTTACCGTCGGCCATGGCCGCGAAGCTGGTTAATCCGGAAAAGAAAGTCATGGCAATATGCGGTGACGGCGGTTTTATGATGAACTCTCAGGAGCTTGAAACCGCTGTGCGCATGGGGCTGGATATTGTTGTCGTTATCTTAAACGACAGCGGCTATGGCATGATCAAGTGGAAGCAGCAGCATATGAAACTGAGCGACTACGGCTTAGATTTCGATAACCCGGATTTTGTGAAATATGCAGAGTCTTACGGCGCTAACGGTTACCGTTTAGATAAAACCGAAAATTTGATACCGCTATTAAAAGACTGCCTGAACAAACCCGGTGTTCATCTGATTGATGTACCCGTGGATTATTCACAAAATGACCGACTGCTGAACGAGGAAATCCCCGAACGCAGCCGCGCCATTAAAGATATTTAAGTGCGATTAGGATCAGTATCCGCGAAATAAGGGTAGTCGTTTAACTTGTCGACAAAAGCCTGAAGTCGCGGATACTTATCCAAATTAAAACGCTCACGGAAAAGTCCCCAGCTTAGGAAACAACCCAACCTCAGTTCACCATCACTAAAAGGGTGCGGGCCTTCATAAGCCACCGCGTGCTCTTTATCTTCCATTAGCTGCAATATGTCATCGATGCGCTGCTTCTGGCGTTTAACATACTTAACACTGTCCGCTGTTACGCCTTCTCTCTCAAGCAAAAACACGTTAATTGCCGAATCCATTGCCGTATTGACCAGACAATACTGATCAAAATCTTTTACATCGGCAAAGAAGCGCTCATCCGCTTTTTCCCGGACGTATTTGAGAATGCTGGTAGAATCGTGCAGGCGCAAGTCATTGTGGTGAAGAAAGGGAACCTTTTTCGCCGGGCTTAATTTGGCACTGGTTTCAAAATCCGTTTCGGTAAATGAAAACTTTGTCTTGGTCTCAAGCAAAGCAATACGGCAATGTCTTACGAACGGCGAGGTATAACTTCCGAACAATTCCATGATCTTCTCCTGTTAATGGTCTCGACAAGCTTCGTCAGGGTATTCCAGTTCAATGGTGGTATGAGCTAATTCAAACGCTGCCAGCTGCTGTGATATTTGCTGCTTTAAAAGTGCGCGCTCTGAACATTCCAGTTCTTTTGATACCACAATATGCGCCGTTAATACATGACGCTCGCCATCCAAAGACCAAAAATGCAAATGATGGGCGTCATCAACCAGTTCCAGCGAAGTCAGTTGCTCACGTATTTTCCGGTACACTTCAGGGTCCGGAGAGGCCTGCACAAAGAGCTTCACCGTGGAGCCCAGGTGACGAATAACGTTAACCAGAATGAACAAAGTGAAGCCAATAGATAACAGAGGATCAAGAATAGGCCAGTCGACGAACATTAAAATAATCGACACGATTAAAACCGCAACCCAGCCCAGAACGTCCTCTAGTAAATGCCAGTTAAGCACGCGTTCGTTTAACGATTTACCATGAGACAATTTAAACGCCGCATAACCATTCACAATAACGCCGAATACCGCCAGTAACGCCATACCTTCCGCCATTGGCATTACCGGGTTCCATAAACGGGGAATGGCTTCAAATAAAATCCAGATAGAGCCTGCAGTCAGTACAACCGCGTTAATAAAAGCGCCAACCAGAGATAAGCGTTGATAGCCATAGGTAAAGGTCTGCGTGGCATCTTTACGACTGAATTTATCCAGCAACCAGGCCATACCAATAGAAATGCTGTCGCCGAGATCGTGCACAGCGTCCGCTAAAATGGCTGTACTATTGGTTAATATTCCACCGATAAATTCAATAACGGTAAAGCACAGATTAAGGAAAAACGCCCAACCAATTCGCTCCGATGAGCTCTCGTGGTGATGATGGTGATGGTGCATAACGCCCTTAATTGTTTATTAATTGCGCTTTTGAAGAATGAAAAATACGCAAAAATGACAGTTTGATTATAATTTAACACTTTTTCGTAGGGCAAATGAACTATTGCCTATAAAAACTTAAACGTGCAGAATCCCGCCAAATTTAGATTCCTCTAAATTACGAAGATGTAAACTTTTCCAGGAGCTTTAAATGAAGTATTCTTTAGCGGCTTGTATAGGTGCAGCAGCACTGACTATTGGCCTCCCGTCTCAAGCACAAGAAAAAATTGAATGGAGTGGTTTTGGTAATATTGCAGCGGGTATGACAACCGGCAGCGATGACCAGCTATTCGGCTACGATAATGATCTGGATTTTAATCCAGAAACGCTTTTTGCACTCCAGGCAAAAGCAAGTTTGTCCGATAAACTAACCGTTACGACTCAGCTTATGTCCCGCGGTTCCGACGATTTCGATCTTGGCGTTGAATGGGCTTACCTGCAATACCAGTTAACCGATTCTACCAGCGTCAATATGGGTAAGTTACGTTTACCACTTTACATCTATTCAGATTCACTGGATGTAGGCTACAGCTACCACTGGCTACGCACACCGCAAAGCGTTTATCGCGTGGCCTTTGATAATTACACCGGAGTCAGTGTCCAGCACAACGCTTTTGTTGGTGACTTCATTTTCAACACGCAAGTTATTGCCGGTACCGTAAAAGACGATGTTGAAGCAGGTGGTAGTGAACTGTCTCAAGCAGAACTAAACAACCTAATTGGTTTTAATGCCAGTGCCATCTACAACAATCTGACCATGCGTATTGCGTATTATCAAACCAACGATACCAATATTCATCTTCAAGAGATTGATACCTTATTAACATCGTTGGAACAAATTGGTGCGGGTGATGTTGCTTCCGAACTCGAAGCTTCTGAAGACAAAGGCTCATTTGCCGGCATCGGTTTTATGTACGACAACTTCAACTGGTTCGTTGGAGCTGAATACACACAACTTGAAGTTGAGAACAGTTATATACCCAAACAACGTTCAAGCTACATCACGGCAGGTAAACGCTTTGAGAACTGGTCATTACACGCCACCCTTGGCCAAACCGACGATGAGATAGTTGACGCAGAGCAACGCTTCACCGTTCCTGCTCCACAATTACAGGGCATTGTTAACCAGGTATTAGGTGGCGTTGTGAACGAAGCTACTTATAGTTCTGTTGGTGTTAACTTTAACGTCGCTCCTGGCGCGGTATTTAAATTTGACGTCACGCACTCCGATGACAAGCGCACAGATGCTTCTGACGTATTGGTTTCCGCCGCTGTTCAATTTGTATTTTAAGGAATTATGATGAAAAAATTAGTCGTATTTCTCATCTTGGTAACGGCATCAGTACTCAGCGCTCCAGCTTTCGCCCAAAACGGTGTGGTTGTTTCGCAAACTGAAATTGACGAAGCCTCTGTGCCTCGTATTTACCTTGGCCAGTCTCGTGTATTAAATGGTGTGAACCTGCCGGAAGATTCTGCTGTTCGTAAAGCCTTTGAAGAAAAGCTTTTGGGGCAAAGCGGCGAGCAACTGAAGCGTCACTGGGCTAAGTTAAAATTTACCGGTCGCGCAACGCCACTCAATGAATTAAACGGTGATGACGCGGTTCTTGAGTATGTTTTAAACAACCCTCAGGGTATTGGCTATATCTCTGATAAAAGTAAAGTGACAGATAAATTGAATATTATTGCCACTTTCTAACTTCCTGAACCTCCGGCTTTTGCCGGAGGTTTTATTTCGCCACCTGGTTTCGGCCATTCTCTTTAGACTTATACAATGCAGCGTCTGCCTTTTCCAGCCAATTCTCGGCAGTCGAAAATTCATCCGAAAACTCCGCAACCCCAGCGCTAATCGTTAACTGTAATTTTTCGTTGTTATGTTCTTTACCCAGAGGCAGTAACGTGTTCTCTACTTTCTCTCTCAAACGCTCGGCCACTAAGACACCTTCATTTACTGAGGTGTGCGGTAAGAGTATGACAAACTCCTCGCCACCGTAACGCCCACAAATATCGGTTTCCCGCTGACTATCTAATATGATCTTCGCTATCAACTGAATAGCTTTATCACCCAATTGGTGCCCATAGGTATCATTAACGGCCTTAAAGTGGTCAATATCCATCATGACAACCGAAGCGGTGTCGTCATAACGCTGACAACGAAGAAACTCCTGTTCGAACATGTTTTGCCAATGCCCGCGATTAAACAACTGAGTTAAGGCGTCGGTTTGGCTGATTGTTTTCAGCTTTAATAAGTTATTGGCTTCATCACTCACATCGTAAACCAGCGCACAAATGTGGTTAATCTTCTTATCTGTGGAGAACAGCGGGAATAGCGTCACGTTCTGAAACATTAGATCAGATTTTGCGGTAAAAGGCCTGGTATTTTCAAAGTTCAGAATATGAGGTTCCTGCTGCCAGTTACAGTGCGCCTGAATACCCAGCTTTAGTACCGACTCTACTTTGTATTCAAACCAACTTTTAGGCAGAGTTGGTAGTAACTTGAACAAGTTTTTGTCTTTGGCAGCGACACTGCTTATACCACTGTGGTTTTCCATAAAGCCATTCCATACTTTAACTTCATAATCCCTGTCAAAAACCACCAACCCCACTTCGATATTCTGAAGAATTTGTAATACCCAATGTAAATTGCTGATATCCAGTTCATCTTTACTCATCGATAAAGTACCCGGCTCTTTCTTCAAGTGCGGCAATTGAAGATTCAGTAAAAATAACAAAGAGATCGCAATTAAGATTGTAATCAGGGATCTCGTAATCAATGGTGATTATTAAAACCTGCTTATCCTTAACGTCCTCTTTAAAGACATTATTGATCGTTTCGCTCATTCCCAGAAAAGCTGGTTGACTAATGTTTAGCTCTAAATCGAGTTGAGAAGAGAAGCTTTTCAGAAAAGCCGCTATAAGGGTCGAAGCAACATCCAAAAAGACACTTTGGCTATCATCCTGAAATTCATAACCGTGGTAGTCCGAGAGTTTAGATGGCAAGTCGTTAAACGTGCGGTTGTCGACGCATAAAATGGCTTCTCCCGCGATGGCATTACCAACGAAGCCTTCAGACACCATATTAATGCGGTAATCTTCATCATGAAGTTCATTAATAAGTTTATCGTAGGGGCGCTTAGCCACATCAGGAACAGGCAACTGAATGAAAGATCCCAACATATCGCCTAATAGCTTAGCTGCATCACCAAGAGCAATATTGCTCATTTCTTTTAAAATATCGGTAGGTTCAATGTGCCCGGTTTTAGCTTCTTCGCGTTGATGGTTTTCGGGTAACAGTTCTTTAATGAGCCCGTAGCGCTCAAGCAAACTGTGCAACTCCTCAATAACTATCGGCTTTTTTATAAAACCTAAGGCGCCTAATTTTTCAACCTCTCGCTGGGAGGCTTCTTGTATATCACCGGAAACAACAATGGTGAGACAGTCCAGCTGCTTTTCCTTAATCCTCCGCAATACTTCAAAACCATCCATTACAGGCATGGTTAAGTCCAGGAAAAGCAGTTCTGCCAACCCTTGTTCGACTACGTCGAGTGCCTCTTGCCCATTCTCAGCAAAGCGCACCTCAATATTCCAACCCTTCGGTAGAGCAAGCTCGATACTTTTACGAGCAACTTTCGAATCATCACAAATAAGAACTTTCATAATCTAAACATGGCATATGAGAGCCCAATGGTTAAGATCTTTTACGGTTTTCTTATCATTAAATTTTAGAAACTTTATACCTCACACCACTTTAGAGCTTTATAGGGTCTCGACACGAAAAAATTATTGTTATAATATAACATTACATTTTAATTGAATTGTGTTGCCCCATGAAATACCAAGCAATTACCCTAAGTTTACTCTCTATAATGAGTACGGGCTCGTTCGCGCAAGAACAGGAGTCTTTCGAACACGTTGAAGTCAATTATCGTCAGGCGTATCGCGGAGATGTTCCTGTTTCTGAAATTCCTCAGGCAATTACTACGCTGGACCGCAGCCTGGTAGATGATATTAATATCTCCCGTTTTCGCGATGTTTTGTTGTTTTCTCCGTCAATTGCTTTGCAAAACGACGGCGGTAACTTATGGGACAGCTACTCTATGCGCGGATTCCCGGGTAACGAAAACGTACCGACCGGCTACTTAGTTAATGGTTTCTCCAGTGGTCGCGGTTTCGGCGGGCATCGGGACGTTTCTAATATTGAGTACGTAGAAGTACTGAAAGGCCCAGGCTCTGCTTTGTATGGTCGCTCGGACCCGGGAGGGGTAATTAATGTGGTTACCCGTAAACCACAATACGCGCCGGAAGGTTACTTAAAGACCTCCTTTGGCAGCGACGACCGTTATCGTCTTGAAGGTGACTACACCAGCGGTCTTAGCGATAGCGTCTCCATGCGGATAAACGGCGCAATACAGGACGACGACAGTTTCCGGGATCATGTCAGCAGCAAGAAAAAAGTCATTAACCCGTCGCTGCGTTGGCAACTGGACAAAGACACTTCCATACTTTATGCCTTTGAATTCATGCAGCAGGAGCAGCTCTTTGACCGCGGCATCGTAGTTTTAGATAACAACATTAGAACCGTTCCAAGAGACCGCTTTCTGGGCGAACCAAGCGATGACCCGACTAAAATCAGTTCACAAGGCCACCAGCTAACCTTTGAGCATTACCTGCAAAACGACTGGTTTTTAACCGGTGGTATTAATGCCAGAAGTACAAAGTTAGACGGCTACTCGTCGGATGCCGAGCTGTCTGGCTCGCGCCAGAAACTGTTTGAAGACGGCCGCACTCTGACCCGTCAGCACCGCCGTCGTGACTACGATTCCGATGATCTATCATTAAGGCTGGAATTAAGCGGTAACGCGGAATTATTCGGCATGACCCATCACTTATTAATGGGAGCCGACGCATACCGTTATGACTTATACACCTTACTGGCTCGTGCTCGTCCGGAACCCGGTACTTACGAGCTGGATATTTTTAACCCTCAATATGGTGCAGCTAAACCCGAACTTCAGACCCAATACATTAACGACGAGAATCAAAAAGGCTTCGGTTTGTACGTGCAGGATCAGCTTGAGCTTAATGACCAGTGGCACCTACTACTGGGATTAAGACTGGATCAGTACACACAAGAAACCCTGGAGCTGGTGTCAGGTACGGAATCTGAACAGGATGAAAGCCGGGTTAGCCCGCGCGTCGCACTGAGCTACCTGCCAACTGATAACCTAACCTTGTACGCCAGTTATTCAGAAGGCTTTGTTCCTATTAGCGGCACCGACTTCGAAGGTCAGGGTTTTGACCCGGAGGAGAGCGACTCGGTAGAACTGGGGATGAAATATTCCGCCAATGGTTTTCGTTTAAATGCTGCTGTTTTCGATGCCACTAAAACCAATATTCTTACGGATGACCCGGCTCACCCTGGCTATCCGGCCACGCTGGGCGCTGCAACCAGTAGCGGGTTTGAAATAGAAGGGGGCATGTCGCTGGGCAGTTACACAGACTTACGGGTTGCCTATAGCTATATCGATAGTAAGACGAAAAATGACATTACCGTTTACGACTGGGGCGTGAATGTTCCTGCCGGCAGTGACCTGGTAAATATCCCTAAAAACACCTTTAACGCCATGGTTAAACACGACCTCAGACACTGGCAAATTAATGCGGATATAGGGCTTACCGCTCGCTATGTGGATGACCGTTTAGGCGCTACGGTCGATCAGTCGTATCGTCTGCCCAGTTATCAGGTTTTCGATTTGTTCTATACACACCGGTTAACCGACAACACCGAATTACAGATAAACGTTGATAATCTTTTTGACGAGTATTACATGTCGAACGCCTATTCAGCACTTTGGACAACACCAGGAGCCCCAAGACAGTTTTCAGTGAGCCTGACTTATGAATTCTAAAACTATCACGCAAAGAATTAACAGTATTGATGCATTGCGTGGCCTGATCATTATATTAATGTTGCTGGACCACGCACGGGAACGGTTCTTTTATAACCATCCGGTTGCAGACCCTATGATACTGGAAACTACGGAGCCTGGTTTATTCTGGAGCCGTTTTGCGGCACATTTTTGTGCACCAATATTCGTGTTTCTGACCGGCCTTTCAGCCTGGTTGTATCAGCAAAAACATGACGGTTCCCCCAGTGTCACCCGTGAGTTTTTATGGAAGCGCGGACTGTTCCTGGTGATATTAGAATTTACGGTCATCAACTTTTTATGGTTTGGAACCCACCAAACACTGTACCTGCAGGTAATATGGGTTATTGGTCTGTGCATGCTCATTCTGGGGGCCTGCGTCAATTTACCATACCGGCTTCTGTTGGTGCTGGGCCTGCTTATTGTCGCAGGGCATAACGCGCTGAACTTTATCCAGCTGAACCCGGGTGAGTGGGGTTATACAGCCTGGACACTTCTTCATGACCGCGGCTATATTCTGCAGTCCGACGCGTTATCAATACGAGCCAGCTACCCGTTACTGCCGTGGATAGGCGTTATTTTGCTGGGTTACGCAGCCGGACCTTTGTATTCCAAATCCTTCTCGTCTGAGCGCAGAGCCTATTGGTTGTTAGGGCTAACAGCGTTTTGTCTCACCGGTTTTCTGCTACTGCGTGGTTTTAATATCTACGGCGAGACACAAGTCTGGTCTCAGCAAGAGAGTTTAGCCGCCACCGTGCGGGCTATATTCAATGTGACCAAGTACCCGCCATCGCTGAATTTTCTGCAAATAACCTTTGCTGGCATGTTCGCCATGTTGTACCTAATGGAGCGCTTACAGGGAAAATGGACTGAGGTTTTAACCGCTTTCGGTGGCGCACCCATGTTTTTCTACATAGTCCACCTTTACGTTTTATTGCTGCTTTATACTCTGGCTACCGCAATTTTAGGGGCGCCGGAGGAAGGCTTTATGAGCCTGCCTAACATTTATTGGGTGTGGCTAACCACCATTGTGCTGGCCGCTTTACTGTACAAACCCACGCAGATGTTTAACCGATACAAACGTCGCAGCAATAAAGCCTGGGTGAAATATTTATGATGGTTAAGGAGAAAGGAATGAGTGACCGCCTCGGTATGTTTTTCTCTGGCCTGTGTTTTGTCCATTGTCTGGCAACGCCAATACTGCTTATTTTTCTGGGAACCAACTCGTTAGTAAGCACTCTGGAAACGCCTTTGTTTCACCGGTTACTATTGCTGCCGGTGTTAACAATGGCGATATTTCAGGGATATTATGCCTGGAGAAACCCGCAAGCTAAGCTCAGTCGGGTACTACTACCGCTTGGTTGTTTAGCAGTAGTTATTGCCCAGTTTTTTCATGGCACAGTTGAAATCTTACTCACCGTTATTGGCTCGCTGACTTTAATTAGTGGTCACTTTTTTCACTTAAAACTCGAGCATTGCGCCGGTCAGAGCTAACCGGCGCTACTTGTAAGATAAAAGCCCATTCCGCCTAGCAGCCAAAGAACACTGATACCACACAGTCCATTCATAACCTTGTCACCTAAAGACGAACCGCCTCCGTGGTCATGATGATGGTGATGTTCGTGTTCTTTTTGCTTCTGCCGCCAAAGCACAACCATAACCACGCTCAGCAGTAAGAAAATTAGGTTCAGAACAAAACCGTAGTCCAGCTTGAAATGCTGCTGTTCGGCCGGTGATGACCACTGCGACGCATCCGGCAGTAAATCAAACGCCAGTAAGCCATAGTGCATGGCTAACGACGCGGCAACCAAGCAGATAAATAGCATAGAGGTTATATACAATGCCATTTTCCAGCCATAATAACGCGCATTAATTTTCACCACCGGCAGTACAATTAAGTCGGAGAAAATAAACGCCATAACACCGGCAAAAGCGACTCCTTCACCAAACAAAACAGCAGCCAATGGAATGTTGCCCATAGAGCCAATAAAAGTGAAAAATGCAGCCACAGGGCCCACTACGGCTTGTTGTAGTAGCGACCAAAACCCAGGGTCACCCTCTGTACCCACACCAATAAATAACCATTCAAAAAACGCACTAGGTACAAAGGCGGAAATAACGCCAGCGACCGTAAAACCAATAAGTACATCTTTCCAGACCATCTGCCATTCCATTACGTACTTTTGGCCGACCTGACGCCAGGTGTCTATGTTGAGTAAATCCGACAACGTACTTTCGTGATGATGTTCGTCGTCCTCTTCGTCTTCTTTTCGCGCATTTTTAATTAGGTTTTTAGGGTTGGTTAGCGTAATAAAGAGCCAGACGAATAAAATCAGCAACAACCCGCCAACGTATTCACCAACCACAAATTGCCAGCCAAGAAAAATGGAAATAACAAAACCCAGTTCAATAACCAGGTTAGTCGAGGCCAGCATAAACGCCATCGATGCACTGAACGCCGCGCCTTTGTTAAACAAAGCTCGTGTGGTTGATAACGCAGCAAAACTGCAGGAACTGGAAATAAAACCAAAGAATGTGCCAAGCGACACCGACTTCAAGTCATTGCCCCCCATAGCCTTGCGCATTCGACGTTTAGTAATAAGCACTTGGATTAAGCTACTGATCAAATAACCTAATACAAACGCCCATAACGCCATCCAGAAAAACCCCAGGCTGGTGTAGGCCGACTCGCCCCATAGTGATAAGAAGTTCTCCATGCTGGCTCCTTGATCTGGTTAAATTATTTTAGAATTCAGGCTACTAAAATAAAAATATGACTACATTCAAAATAGTAGCTTACGTTAAGCCTGTCCAAAATTGATCAAAACGCCTTGTTTCGTGACAGTCTCGTGACGTTTTCTTTAAACCTTGGCTTTCCGCCGTTTTTGCGTGTCCCCTTTCGTTAGCAATCCATGTCATTACGGGTAGTTCTGAAAACTATTTACACAACTAACTGTGTTCATTCTTTTTATTAAGGTCGTTACTCATGGAGTTTTTTATGTCGAAAGCTGTATTTCCTAAAGCTAAGCTGGCCATTGCTCTGGCTGCTGCTCTGACGTCTGTATCAGCGCAAACTTTAGCTCAAGAGCAGGGCGCAAGTGATGCTAACAACGCGGATATCGAACGCATTCAGGTCGAGGGCTACCGTGGTAGCCTTATTAAAGCCAAAGACATTAAGCGTGAATCGGTTGGCTCGCAGGATACGATCCTAGCCGAAGATATTGCCGATTTTCCTGACTTAAACTTAGCTGAATCGTTACAACGTATTCCCGGCATTACCATTACTCGCGAGGCCGGCGAGGGACGCCAAATTTCCTTGCGAGGTCTTAACGCCGACTTTACCCAGGTTCAGCTTAACGGCATGGAAGCTTTAGGCACTTCGTCATCACCTATGGACAGCCGCGGTGGCGTAAATTCTTCGCGCTCATTCGATTTTAATATTTTTGCTTCCGAGCTTTTTAATCAAATTGACGTTAAAAAATCTTATTCTGCCAATATGGATGAAGGCGGCATTGGTGGCACAGTCAATTTACGTACAGCCAAGCCTTTTGACTATGATGGTTTCAAAGGAGCGGTTAACCTGCAGGCGGGCAAAAACTCATTGGCTGATGACACCAGTCCCCGCTTTGCCGGCTTGCTGTCAAACACCTGGGGCGATTTCGGCGCACTGGTTTCCTTTGCCTATAGCAACAGAGATACCGTCGAGCAAGGCTATAACACCTATCGCTGGCGCCCGCTGGACGCAAATGGTTCAGATATTTCCGCATTAACGCCGGAGCAGCAAGCGAAAGTTAACAGCGGTGAATTACGTTTCTCCCGCGGCAGTCGCTATACCCAGTTCAACAGCGACCAAACCCGTCTTGGTACTACACTGGCTTTACAATATCGTCCGTCTGACAGCTTTAATGTCGGTTTTGATGGGTTATACGGAAAACTCGATAATGACCGGGGAGAATTTCATCTGCAAAGCCGGGGCGCCAGCTTAACCGCATTAGGCTGTACAGGGCCTGATTATAACGGTGGTGCTCGCGCTAAATGCTCGAAATTAACAGACATTGAATACAACGCGAACAATGAAGTGATTTACTCTAAGTGGCAGGACACTTCGCTGCACACGGAAAGCCGCGACCAATACGCTGAAACCGACATCTATCAGGCGGTTCTGACTATGGACTGGCAGTTAAGTGATGCCTTTGGAGTTGACCTTAAGCTGGGCACCATGGCAAGTGACTTTAATTCAGGTAGCGCAAAGGTTTATCTTGAGTCCTTCGCCGACATGGAAATTGATTACCGCAAGGATAAGTTCTATGCAACAAACCGTTTTTACAACGACTATGACCCAACGAATATCGATGAGTTTCGCTTCCACGAAATCGATTTATCGGAAACCGAAGTTGAAAACAGCTTTGATATTGCTGAGCTAAACACGAGTTTTATTATTGGCCAGTACGGTACGTTAAATTCGGGTGTCTCTTACAAAAAATATTCTCACGAAAACAATAATGTTAACCAGAATAACTTACTGCAAGATGAATGGCAGAGCGGCGAGTTATCGGACATTATTGACCCAGATTTAACTTATACGAATACCAGCCACGAGCGCCAGTCCTGGTTAAGTGTTGATGTTGATGGCGTACTGCGCCAGTTTAACGTTGACCGAAACCTGTCTCAGCCGCAGCGACCAAACAAAGTTGAAGAAGAGACCTTCGCCGCCTACCTGCAATACGATTTCGAAATTCCGTTGGGTAACACCTACCTGAGGGGTAACGCCGGTGCACGCTATTACGATACGGAAATCGCATCATCGGGCGTTGTTAACGGCGAGAATTATGTCACTTTAGATAGCGCCTATGACGGCATACTTCCGGCGGTTAATTTAGCCTGGGATGTCGCAGAGAAGGTTGTTCTTCGCGCCAGCGCCGGCAAAAACGTAACGCGCCCTACACTGGCCAGCCTGTCCGTTTCCGGTACGGTCAATACTGACCCGTTAGCCGGCTCAAGTGGTTTAAGTATTGGTGCGGGAAACCCGGCTTTAGAGCCCTTTGAGTCTACTAACTATGAGGTTTCTGCCGAATATTACTTTGATCAGGTAGGCTACGCTTCGGTTTCATATTTCCGCAAAAATATTGATAACTTCATTAGCAATAAAGTGGTCGAAACGCCTTACGGAGAAACCGGCTATCCGCTGGAATGGATTGAGGGAGAGGTAGATGAGCAGGGTAATGCTCAAACACCGGAAACACTGTATAGCTTCTCGCAACCACAAAACCTTGAAGACAGTGACTTCTCCGGCTGGGAGTTTGCCTTACAACGTGACTTCGACTTCTTACCTGCGCCATTTAATAACTTCGGAACCGTCGTCAACTATACAATTGCAGACGGTGATTCACTACATAACATATTGGTTGACGGTGAAATGGTTCCGGTTTACCGCCCGTTCCTTGGCTTGTCGGATAAAACGGCTAACGCCACGCTGTATTTCGAAACAGAGAACTGGGGTGCCCGCGTATCGGCGTCCTACAGAAGTGATTACCTGCAGGGAGTGGAAGTTGCGAGCAACGATCAGGACGAGTCCGGTTTTCACGGTACCACTTACTGGGACTTTTCTGCATTTGTTAACTTAAGTGAAAACCTCAAACTGACCTTTGAAGGGGTAAACTTAAGCAACGAACGCGAAGAACAATATTCTGACTCAGATGACCGCTTATACAACACCACCGTTAGTGGGCGTACTTACTACGTTGGGGTTAATTACAGCTTCTAAGAACGCATTGTTATAAAAACGACAAAGGCCTCCTGTATTGAACCGGAGGCCTTTTTAATTAGTGCCGGTAGGTTATTCCGAGAAAGACATTTCTTCCGTAAGAGGTTGAGTTGTAGGCGCGATGAGTGCTATTGCTGTACTGCTCTTCGCGCTCATTGGTAAGGTTGCTGAATTCCAGACCCAGCTCCCAGGAAGAATTAAAAGCCCAGCTCACACTCGCATCCACATAGGTAGACGCATGAAACCCCGTCTCATCTTCATCTGACAGTGTCTGACTGTCTACGCGAGCAATGTAGTCGTCCCTGTGGGTAGCTGAAATACGCGCGAGAAAGTTCGCGTCCTCATAATAAAGCGCCACAGCTGCAGTGTGCTCTGACAAATAGGGAAAGTCTTTTTTAAACAGCTTATTGCCTGTGTTTTCATCATAAAAAGCCACCTCGCCCTTATTCAAGGTTCCCTGTAAATTAACACCCAGGTTATTAAAAGGCGCAGGCAAGAAAGACCAGCGCCACTGCAACTGAGCTTCAAGTCCGCTAAGCCAGGCCGATTCGCTGTTCTTCCTCTCAATAATATTCAAAGCCGGTTGATCGGTGCCGGCATTAAGACGCTCACTGGCAATATAATCATCAAGGTCTTTATAGAACCAGGCTGCACTGAAAAACAGAGCGTTATCGCCGTAATAAGCTGCCGACAGGTCAAAATTACTGCTGACATAAGGAGATAACTCATCACTCGCTTTGACTAAAGTTTGAGACGTTCCTTGCTGAATTAATCGCGGCGTTAAGTCGGAGAACAAAGGGCGGGCAATACTTCGACTTAGCGACGCCCTTAGCTGCCAGCTGTCCGAATAAAAATAGGTGGCATTAATTGCTGGCAGCACGTTCGAGGAGCTCAACTTTTGTTGCAGTATGGGCTCGTTGCTATTAATGTCGGTACGACTTTCAACCACCCGGGCGCCAGCCAGCAACTGCCAGTTTTTCCAAAGCCAGTCAGTTTGAAAAAAAGCTTCCCAATTGGTTTCCTGAATAAGGTTCCGGGTTGTTTCAATAGGGGGTGCGTTACTGCTTAGCTCCGTTCCGTTAACTGAAAAATGGTTAAGAACCGCGGGAACATCCAGCTCTGTCCAGGGTATTTTTGAGTGACGGCTGAACCGGTAACTCAGCGCGTTTTCCAACACCACATCGCTGTTTTTAAAATACCCGGACAGAACATCATTCTGCGTTGACCAAATGCGCTGACTCTCTTGTTGATTCACTTCAATACCCAGTTGATAACTCGCCCCGGCATTGGGAGAATATTCAGAAAAGAATTTCAATTGTTTTTGCTGAGTGAAAGAGTCGTACAGCTCAAGGTCCAGTTCATCGAAGAACCATTGCTCCGGTTGGGTTAAGTCACTGGCGTAATTGATGTGGGCAAAGTACCTGTCCTTTCGGTAATCAATGCTTACATCGCCTTGCTGGCGGGTAAAGACTTTTGCACTAAAAGGAATACTGTAGTCAGACTGCTGAAGCCCCAGCTGCCAGCCAATATCCAGCACCCGGTTTAACTCAAAAAGACCACGGGTTATCCATTGATTATAGTCGGTTTTAACCTGTTGCTGACGGCTTTCAGCGGCAATAGAGGCGTTCTCATAACGCGCATAAACCAACTCATTCCGGGCATTAATCTCTGCCGTCGTAACTTTGGTGATACCTTCTATTATCGGCGTCATTGCCGAACCTCGTGGATAAAGGTGGTTCTCCCGCCGGGTGCCCTCAAGCGTTGCTGAAACCCAGTCAAAGCTTAGCTCAAGACCTTCTCGTTGATATTGCAGCGCAAGGTTCCCGCCAAAGCGGGTTTGGTCTATTTGCCATACGGAATAACGGTTGCCGCGGGGCATAACAATGTCACCAGAACGCCATTTATCCGCAAGATCTTCATCAATGCCACTTAAGTCAGCATTGGGAGATAAAGGGCGCCAGCGAAAAGTATTGGCGCCTTGCTCCTGCACATTTCTTTCACCCCAGTTAACCGAAAGCAGCGCGCCCCAGTTATTCCAGGTATTTGAGAGAACAGCTGACAGACGCTTATCCGGGTTGTCACGAAACTGATTACGCCCAAGCCCCGCGTCTAACTCAAACCTTGCCCCCGGTTTTTTGAACGGTTTATCGGTTTGCAGCGCAATAGTTCCGGCCAGCCCGCCTGAGGTTTGTTCGGACGAGTAGCTTTTACGTACCTGAACACTTTCAAATAGTTTGGGCGAGAAAATATTGAAATCAAAGGATCGGTTCTGCTCTTTCTGCAAACGACTGTCCATGGGTAAGTCATTATTAGAAAGCGCCGGCATGCCATTTAAGGTCACCAGAGTGAAATCGGGGTATACGCCTCTCAAACTCACCTGACGCCCTTCGCCCAGCGCCCGGGTAATGGTAATGCCCGGAACCCTTTGTAACGACTCAGCCACAGTCACATCGGGGTAGCTGGATAAATCCTGACCCGCAATAACATCACTAATGTGTTTGCTGTTTTGTTTGTACTGCAATGACTGGCTGGCCGCTTCGTAAGAGCCGGTTGTGGTAATTTCGTCAATATCATCCAGAGCAGCTTGTTGCTTGTTGGCGTCATCAACACGAACAACGAAACCATTGTCGGTTACATAAGCGGTCAAATTATTATTTAAAAACAGCTCATCAAGAGCTTGTTGCAGGGTGTAGCGACCTTTTAACTCAGAGCCTTTTTTTGCCGTTAAATGATCACTTGGCGCAATAAAAGAACAATCAAAAATTTTAGAAATTTCTGCCAACTGTTCCGCTAGCGCCTGCGCCGGTAGTTGAATAAAACGCGCTTTTTCGTCCGCGATAATCCCGCCTGATGAAAACAGGCTAAGCAAAAGAAAAATACCGGTATAAAGCTTGTTGTTCTTTATACCGTTTGGTTTGCCGTAGCGCATAAAAAGGTTCAACGAAAAGTTACATAGGGCGCATATAAAGTACGTCGGGCTGTTTATCGACCTTTAATTGATAAGCGTCGCTAATAAGCTGTATGGCTTGTTCAGGCTTATTGAGAGGGAAGCGCCCTTCAATAAGAAGGTCAGCAACCGATTCGGATTCAAACTTTATAGGCCGTTCTGAATAGCGTTGCAGCTTTGCCACAACCTGAGAAAGCGGTATGGCGTTGGCCTCAAGCCAGCCGGTTCGCCAGTCCGGGAGCGACTCAGTGCGCACATCCGTAACCACGCCCTGGCCAGAACTATCCAGTTTTAACTGCTGCCCGCGCCGTAAACTGTACTGAGCGCCCTGAGTTACCTGAACATTACCGGAATACACAGTAATTGTTGTGGTCGTCGGTAATTGCTCAATATCAAAAGACGTACCGAGCACTTTAACCTCAGCCTCCCCAACCTTAACAATAAAAGGCGCCTGCTTATTGTGAGCAACGTCAAAATAAGCCTGGCCACGAGTCAGTACAACGGAGCGTTGATTTTGTTCAGGTATCACTTCCAACTGACTGTCTGCGTTTAAATAAATAAGCGTGCCGTCGGCTAATACCTCGGACTGTGGCTGCGCCACATTAGCCGAAAGTTGCTGATTTTTTACAAAACCAGCGGACTGAGCAACTTGAGGCTCCGGCGATATTGGCTGGTGTGGAGTTTTGGTCAGTTGGAATACCAAAACAAAACAAGCCACACTGGCCGCAACCGCCCACAGACCCCAGAAAGCGTTCTTCGATTGGGTATCTGCCGAGAAGTCGTCATTGGCTGCATTTTTGGGTTCGCTTTGTTGCTGTTCTATCGCAAAGTCCACTTCCGGAGCCTGCATAGCGCCACTGACTCGCTTATAAGCGTTGCGGTTGTCCTTATCGCGCATCCACAGAGTAAACTCCTTGCGCTCTTGGGGAGAGAGTTCTTCCTGGCGATCGAGCCAGTCTGCGGCCTGCAGTAATCTATGGTGCTCAGTCATCCAGCCATCCTTGCTGTTCCGATGCCAGCGTAATATCAAGCATAGCGCGGGTAATATGCTTTTTAACGGCTTCTTCGTTCAAATCCAGCTGAGAGGCTATTTCACTGCGCGTTAAGCCTTTAAAGCGTCTTAGCATAAACACTTTTCGTCGCAACGGCGGCATAGAGTCAAGCACGCCGGATATCGCCACCAGCTTTTCCTGAACAATATATTGCGCTTCAAGGCACTGATAAGGCTCCGTAACTTGTTCAGGTAATTCGCCACACTCATTTTTATCGTGCCGCCAGTAGTCAGCCAATACCGAGTTAGCCACCGTAATAAGATAAGCAAGTGGCTTAATCATTGTACTGAAGTCCGCACTTTTATAGGTCCGGGCTAATGTTTCCTGAACAACATCGTCAATAACATCGGGCTTAGAGACACGGCTTGCGACAAAAGAGCGCAAACTGGGTATTAGCTCTAAATAGCGATGTTTTTGTAACGTACGAGAAGGCAACACTTTCATGTTTAATAAACAAAGACGATGCTTTGCTATGTTTCCGTTTAGTTTTTGTTCATCGCATCATAACGGGTAATTGTTACGCTTTTACTAAAGCCATTTTAATGTCCCCTCTTGCGGAAAATAACACTCTTTATTAGCAATGTTTGGTTATCAAAGTCAGGAATTAAGCGTGTTAAAAAAACTATCCATAGCCTTAGGTCTCATAGCCTGTTCCACAACCTTCAATGTGCAGGCACAGCAAGAATACAGACCCATATTCCCGGCCGCTTCCCAGGCTGTTCTGGAAATAGCTCCGGTGTTCGACTTTCATAATAATGGCTGCCTGCCTGATGTCGGCGTTGACCGTTATGGCCAGATGAACCCCGGAATTGAGCCGGTTGGCGGGCTGGGGGAGAATTGTCGTAATAAACAATTCCTGAAGCAGTCAAATACTCTGCACCGCACGCTGTGTATGAACAAGACAACCGATGCCGACGAGTCGCGTTATTGCGGTCATATCTATTCACTGTACTTTACTAAAGACCAGTCCATTAGTGGTGAGAGAAGTGGCCATGCACACGACTGGGAGTTTGCCGTTATTTATACAAAAGACGGGAATATAACCCATGCCGGTTACAGCGCCCACGGAAAAGTTATTACGGCCCCCATTAACGAAATAGAAACCCAGGGCAAGCAGGTTAAAGTCGTTTACCGCAAAGACGGTAACAAAACCCATGCCTTTTCCTTTGCTGAACCAGGAGAAAAAGCGCAAAATCCTTACAACCGTTTTGTCACTCCGGCTGTCGTTAGCTGGTTTGAAATGCGCGGCGAAAACCTCAGCAACGAGGAAATGCGTTACGCCTTTAATAATCATGATTTTAAGGCAGGAAACGTGCCTGTATCTGATGATAACTTTGTCAGGAATCTGAATAAGGGAAAACCGGAGAGTTATCCGGAGTTTTACTTAAACAAAGATGCAGATTAAATATTTCATCCTGATGAATTTATTATGATTTAAAGCCTAAGGGTGTCCCCATTTATTTCGAGAACGTCTCTATAACAATAGCGCCATTTGGGAGCGCTAAAATGAGGAGATGATCATGAAATATTTAACCGGAATTTGCTTAGCATTGAGTACGATAACAGTAGCTAATATCGCTAACGCCGATACTTTTTTAGCCTTAGATCCAGCACTTCCAAAATCTGTCGATGCAGAATCAATTGCACCTGTATTTGATTTTGATACTGATGGTTGCTTGCCCAGCGCCGGCATCAGCCGGACTGGAGAGAAAAATGGAGGACTAAAACCCTCAGGCGATTTGGCTGGAGATTGCAGAGACGCGAACTTTCTGGAAACCTCAAATACAGTCCACCGCTATACATGTAAAAGTACGACAGAAGGCAGCTTCTGTGGCCACATCTATTCTTTGTATTTCCAGAAAGATCAGCTCTTTAATCTTATCGAAAGCGGGCACCGCCACGATTGGGAATTTGCAATTGTTTATACAAAAGATGGCGTTGCTACTCACGTGAGCTATAGCTCTCATGGCGATATCTTTACAGCAGCGTATCAGCAAGTTCCGGCCGTGGGAGGGAAAGCAAAATTTGTTTATCATAAAGATGGGATAACGACGCATGTATTGCGGTTTGCGAAAGCGAACGAACCCGCAGAAAATGAATACGGTCAATTTGTTACACCGCCAATTATTAGCTGGTTTGAAATGTATGGTGATGGCGTTAGTAACTCGCAGCTACGTCAGTACTTTAATACCTATAACTATGGCTCAGCAAACGTACCGGTATCCGACGGGAACTTCTTGAACAATTTAAACGAAGGAAAGCCAAACGGGTATCCGTCATTTTAAGTCTATCGGCCTGGTTGAAAAGGGGTTCCACAGCCTCTTTTCATTTCCGGTTAAGCCGAGCTTTTAATAAAAGCCTTTGAGTATTCTTTATAGAAGCGCTGGCGGAAAAACCAAGCGGAACATACCATCAACACGCTACCCAGAAGAGCCGTAAAGTAAGCGCTCTCTAATAGAAAGTTTAGCCAACTGAGCTTTATTTCAAAGAAGTTACGGTACAGCAGTATACCGACGGTTCCCGCATAACCCAGAGCATCCGCGATATAAATAAGAAACCCGGCATTAGCTTTGTCGTTTATCATCGATAACATGCGATCGAAAATAAGACAGTTAAAAGGAACATAAGCCAGATAGATCCCAATGGTTAGCGCTATCATCCATGATGAACCTGAAATTCCGCCGCTTTGATAGAATAAGCTGCTAACACCTAAGAGTAAAAATCCCCCAATAACCATCAAATGGTTAACCATAAATGCCCGAAAATTGTTTTTAATCCACATTATCGAGCTTAGCAAAAGTAGAACAGCCAATGACGTATACAGCGCAACGGAAGAAAATATTGCGGGTCTGTCGCCATACCCTAGTTCTATCCATATTTCTGCTGCAAAATTGTCACTGAAGTCACGCATAGCGGTCAATAACATATAACTGACGACCATGCAGCCCAAGCCTATCGAGTATTTCCTCACTAATTGGATCCTATCTTCGGATGTCATGGGCTCCCGTTTATGCCGTTCAGCTTTATCTTGCTGTGTCGGCGGGGGGATCCTGGAAAGAAAATATACGGAAATGAATAATGGGATAGTAAAAATACCACCGGTAGCAGCCGGCATCCAGTATTCGCTGATTTGTAAGTCCAGCATCAGGTATTTACCGACGGTTTTTACGACACCAGAAGACACAATGAAACTAATAGATAAAATAGCACCCAACACTTCAGTGGTTCTTCTACCCTCTAAGTAACTGAAGACCAAGCCCCAGATTATGCCTAACGGTAAACCGTTAAAGAATAGTGCGACTAGCTTCCAGTTCCCGGGAACAACAGCAAAAACCATAAGTGAGCACTGTGCTGCCATTACCAGAGTGAGAATCGCAACGCTGCGATGATTCGCCGTCATTTCCGATACGACTTTAATACCGACAAATTTGGATAGGGCGTAACCTAATACCTGCGCAATAATTAATGCACTTTTAAAATCTATCCCAGCGACAAACTGAGCCTGTTCATAGCTTGCCACTGCAAAAGGTTTCCGAAACGCATACATACAAAAGTAGGTCGAGAAAGCGGCACTTGAGGCATAGAGGATAAACCAGAAGGTGTTGCTACGCCTTGTATTCTTAGTGAGAGAAACCATAAGTGCCATTCCTACCATTGTGAGAACGGCAAATATTACGCGCAGAATATGAAGAATTTATGTTACTACCCGACGCTAACCTAATAGCGGGGGTTAACGGCTACAAATAACCTCCACCTGGGCATTATCGAGTGCAGATTTCAAAGGGTCTTCAGGAGGTTTATCACAGACTAACGTATCAATTTGGTCAAAATCGGCCAGGTGAACGGAGCCTGCCCCACTAAACTTTGAAGAGTCGGTTAGTACTACTTTTCGGCGAGCTCTATCAAGTAGCGAACGCTTAAAATTAGCCTCATCAATACTAAAATCAAGTAGCCCTATGTCGGAATGAATACCACCGATAGACAGAAATAATAGATCGGGGGTGAACTGCCGAGCCTGAAGAATCGCTTCTCGCCCGAAAGCGGCCCGGTAGTCTGGATCAATTTGCCCGCCAGTGAACGCTAACCGCCAATCATCGCGACCAATGACTTCATTTGCTACATCCAGTGAATTTGTCACTACCAGTAACTTTTTAGGTTTGGTCAACATTCGTGAAAACCAATAACTGGTTGAACCACAATCAATGAAAACCGTCATCCCATCTTCGACTAATTCGGTAGCTTTCTCTCCAACTTCTTTTTTAGCGGCAGAATTCAAACTCACACGCCCTTGGTATGGGGGTTCTAGAGTTGAAGAGGAAAGACGGACTCCACCATGCACTTTAACCACTCTGCCGGTAGCTTCTAACTGCCGTATATCACGTCGTATGGTTTCTTCCGACACCTCAAAACGCTGTGAAAGATCGACAATAGACATTGACCGATTAAGCCTAATCAACTCCAACATAGTGATTAAACGCTCAGACATATTCACATCCATCTCCACACGTTTATTGGTTGCGCGCATGTAATTCAATGAGTTAACAAGTTGCTACTTTAGAGCAGAAGTAAATCTTAATCCACTTCCAACATTAAAAACCACATAAACTCACATTATTAATAATTAATACAACAAAATATCACATCACTGTCACATTTTAATTCTATATTGGCCTCGCTCAAAACCATAGCTGGGGGTGAAAGGTCATTTTGGCCCTATTACTTCCACGTTTAGCATACCTGGGGAGATACACATGAACGGCTACAAACGATTTGCACTTTCACCATTAATACTGGCAATAGCCTCAGCATCAGCGATAGCTGATCAGGATAAGGAAGAAACGAATAAAAAAGACGAGCAAATGGAAGAAATCATTGTTGTAGGTAAGAGACAGACCTTCGCCTCAAACACGGTTTCAATGGACATGATTTCACGTCGTCCAGCCAATGCTTCAGTAAACACTGTTGTACAGGAATTACCTGGCGTTATTGTACAGGAAGCTGACACCTTCGGTTCATCTGACTGGATGACAAACATCCGAATGCGTGGCTTTAATACCAATAATGGTCAAATTGGTACAACGCTTGATGGCTTGCCAAACGGCGGCTCAAACTACGGCGGCGGTAGTAAGGCAAATAGATTTATTGACGTGCTCGATCTTGAAACCGTGGAAGTCAGTCAGGGAACGGCGGATATCAGCTCGAGATCAAATGAGGCATTAGGTGGAACGCTGAATTTCATTACTTCCGACCCATTAATGGAAGAAAACCTAAGCTTACTCTATATGGCAGGCGACCAGGACGCGAGTAAGTACCGTTTCCGTTACGACTCTGGTGAAATTAGTCCAGATACCTACTTCTACCTCAGCGGCTCATCTTCGCAAAATAAGGACGTTTGGGATAACGAGGCTATCACGGAGAAAGATTATCTTACGGGTAAAATCACAACCATTATTGATGGGTTCCACCTTACGGGCTTCGCTACCTACAATTCGGCTAATGAAAACGAATATGAATATGTTTCTTTAGAAGATTATTATGAAAACCCTCGTCACGACGGCTTGCACATGAATTGGACTGGTATCCCCGGCCTTGATGAAAACTATCGCGATGGCTGGCGTGCACTGCGTGATAATTCATTTTATAGTTTTCAGGTCGAAAAAGATTTTGGTGACTTCTCATTCAACACGGCCGTTTATTATCACAGAATGAAAGGCCGTGGTGACTGGATCCCTCCCTACATTACCGATGTCGATGGAGATGGAAACCTGGATAACGAACGCTCCGGAGAAACAATCTACGGCGACTATCTTGGCGACGATATCTTTTTCGTTAACGCTGGTACAAATCAACCGGGCACAATGATTGATTCTTGCACTGGTCGATATGGTTTAGACGCTGAAAAGGATCCCAATTGTTATGAAGGCAATGTCGAAGGAGTGGGCTCATATCGTACTTCAAATTATGCCAATCATCGTTATGGCATAACGGGTGATGTTTCCTACGATTTTGAAACTGGCAACATCCAGCATACCTTACGCAGCGGGTTTTGGTATGAAAACTACGATGCTGATGTAACGCGCTCATGGCATTTAGTTGAGAACTCGGCAATCAGTCTGGAATTTAATGAGACCCCTTACTGGATTCAATATAAAACCGAAGCAAATACTAAAGAGCTAATGTACTACGCTCAGGAAAAAGCCGTTATAGGCCCGCTGAGTGCAAGTATTGGCGTAAAACAATATCAGGTCGATACTACTGTTGATCACTTCTATAACGATGACAGAACGGGTCAACTAGACTCCACTTCAGATCCGTTACTCTACGCAGGGTTAACCTATACAACACCGGTTAATGGTTTAGAGTTATTTGCCGGCTACTCTGAAAACTATAAATCTATTGTTCCTGGTATCATTGACTCCGGTTTATCTAATTCAGAACTGGGTGGCATTGACCCTGAAACTGCTGAGAACATTGAGCTAGGCTTCCGTTATATCAACAATGGCTTTAACGCAGCGGTTACCTTATACGACATTAAATTCGATAACCGAATTGTACAATTGGATACTAGTGTATTGGATGGTATCGATTACAAAGAAGAAGTCGACGGCAGCTATGTGAACGTCGGTGGTCAGAAGAGTCGCGGCGCTGAACTGCTCACGTCATATCAAGTTACCAGCGGCCTGAGAGTTTCTGGGTCTTATACCTATAATGATGCTGAGTACCTTAGTACAGGTGATACCGGTCTTGACCAAGATGCAGAAATTCGGGCTGGGAATCAAGTATACGGCGGACCAAAAACTTTCTTCACCATTGCAGCTGATTATGTCGGTAGCAACATAACGAGTGGAATCTCTTTGCGCCATATTGGAGATAGATTTATCAACTTCGAAAACTCAGCCACAGCGCCTGAGTATGAAGTGGTAGACGCCTACATTGGTACTGATATCCAGGGGCTTTCTTCCAGCATATCCGCTCTTCGCCTGCGTTTGAACGTTAATAACCTGCTTGATGATGAGTATATATCGGCTGTTGGCAGTAACAGTGTTTATCCCGGTTCACCAAGAACCGTGACTTTCTCTGTTAGCGCTGATTTTTAACCAGATGTTAGGTAAGAGGCATTAGGTTTCGAAATCTAATGCCTCTTCAAGGAGTTACTTCTATGGTCGATATTAGTCGGCGTCGATTTCTTTTAGGAGCAGGAGCCGCAGGTCTAATGGCTTCTTTTCCGGCAATATCAAGAGCTTTGGCTATTCCCGCTGCGGTACGTACTGGCACAATAAAGGATATTGAGCACGTGGTTATTCTGATGCAGGAAAACCGCTCTTTTGATCATTACTTCGGTACCCTGTCAGGAGCACGAGGTTTTTCCGATCCTTATCCTGCACCAGCAAAATCGTTTGACCAAGCCAAAAACCGTACGATATTCACGCAATTAAACCAAACTGAAATCGGCCCTAAATTTGTCACCCCATTTGCGTTAAATACACGCCAAGCATTCGAACATATGCGCGTAGAAGGCACCCCTCATTCCTGGCCAGATGCGCAAGCAGCCTGGGATAACGGGCACATGGATCGCTGGCCAGAAGCAAAGAACCTGCATTCTATGGGTTATTTCGAACGCGCGGATATGCCATTTCAGTACGCCTTAGCCGATGCTTTTACACTTTGCGATGCTTACCATTGCTCTATGCATGCGGGAACCAACTCTAACCGTTTATTCCTCTGGTCTGGAACCAACGATGGACAAGCCCAATTTGGCGGCCCAAGTATTGGTAACTCACATGACCGTTTACCTGAAAATGGTGGTGCAGCCATTCCATACACCTGGACAACTTACGTGGAAAGGTTACAGGAAGCAGGCGTGAATTGGCGTATTTATCAGGATATGTCCGATAATTTTACGGACAACCCGCTTGTTGGATTCGCTGCGTTTCAGGAGTCACTGGCAGGTAAACCCGGTTCAAATCCAGAGCTCGCAAAAAGGGGTTTAACGACTCAGGCTTTAGACCAGCTCCGGAAAGACAGTTTAGAGAATAAATTGCCTTCCGTATCTTACATTATAGCGACAGCGGAAGGTTCAGAGCACCCGGGACCATCTAGCCCGGCACAAGGGGCTGCATACACCTCAGAAGTATTAGACGCTCTGACGGCTAACCCTGAGGTTTGGGCTAAAACAGCATTATTCATCATGTTTGATGAAAACGACGGATTTTTCGATCACGTTCCGCCACCGACGCCGCCTTCAGAAGATCCGGCATCACTCGGCGAATATGCGGGTCATTCTCAGGTTTCCACGCGCGGGGAATACCATGTCCATCGATCCGAGGCGGATTCGTCGTTGGAAGTGCAAGACTACATGGGAAGGCCATACGGTTTAGGCCCGCGTGTTCCGGCCTATGTCATTTCTCCATGGAGCCGGGGCGGGTATATTAATTCGGAAGTTCTCGACCACACCTCGATTATTCGTTTTCTAGAACAACGTTTCGGTGTTTTAGAACCCAATATTAGCCCCTGGCGACGGGCTGTTTGTGGTGATTTCACAAATGCTTTTGACTTCGTAAATCCAAACAGGGATTTGCCGTTAGCTTTTCCTGACCCCACAGCTGACGCAAAAAGGGCAGCAGCACTGCCAAAAAGAACAACGCCTAAACTTCCGATTCAACAGTCGATGCCTGCCCAGGAACCGGGTATGCGTCCACACCGGCCTAGCCTCTATAAGCTGGATTTAGAGTGGGATGAGCTGCCGGAAACCAATAGATTGAAGCTGACCTTCATTAATAAAGGCAAGCACGCTGCTGTATTCCATGTTTACAACCGACTGAATCTGGACTCAATTCCGCATCGATATACTGTTGAAGCCAAAAATAAAACGAGCAGAGAATGGACGCTAATTGAAGATGCTTATGACTTGCAGGTTATGGGGCCAGAAGGGTTTCACCGCCGCTTAGTGGGAAAACATTCTGAAATACAACCCGAAAGAGATATTAGCTTTATCAGTGACGGCAAATACTGCGGTCTATTGGCTCGTAGTGACGGCTTTACCTACTATCTTGGTCAAGACGTTGATACGAGAAAAAGACTGCCTCAAGGACAGGTAGTTCATATACCTACGAACAGTAATCAACGCTACGATGTCTCTGTGACGAGCACTTCATCTGACTCTTTCCTTAGACAATTTGCCGGCCGCCTGAATCGTTAAAGGTGTACTTAAGGACGTACTTTAATAATGACAAAACCAAAACTTATTGTATTTGACCTTGATGGCACCCTGGTTGATTCGGACAGTGCACAGGACTGGATGTACTTTTTACGAAAAAACTCATGGCCTTACAGCAAGGAAGCAACTGAGATTTGCAGCGAAATCATGCAGGACTACAGTAGTGGACGAATGAATATGAAGGATTATATGCAGGCATGGGTTTTACCCATAAAAGGCAAGCGGGTTACTGAAATCAGAGCTCTGGCTACCGAATTTGCTGAACAATATATTAAACCACGCATTTATACACAAGGTATGCGTAAAGTCCGGGAGCATCAGAAAGCAGGAGACATTCTTCTGGTCATTTCTGCCAGTCCCACCATTATAGTAGAGCCCATTGCTGCTCTTTTTGGTATCCAGCATGTTATTGGAATCGATATTGAAGTTTCTGACAGTAAAATCACGCAGAACGTGATAGAGCCATTTAGTTTTGGTAATGGAAAGGTGGCTCTTTTAAAGCTGTGGCAAAAACAGCACGGCTTAGAAGACTTACCGTTAGGCTGCATATATAGTGACTCAATTAACGACGTACCATTACTGGATTACGCGCTTAACAGCCATGTTATTAATGGTAACGAACAAATGCGCTCAATTGCGAAAGAGAACGGCTGGTGCACCCACGAATGGAGTGTATAAGACTCACAGGCCAGTTTCGTTTCTTTCCTCAAATGAAACTGACCTTTTCTTTAACGCTTTATTCGCCGCAACTTAGAACGTTTTCCCCATCCAGGTTAAAACCCTCTTTCCATAAAGCGGAAATTCCAGCTTCAAGGAAATAAGGGCAGGCATTGTTTTCGAATTCCTGCCGACTGATTTCGCCTTCGGAGCCGTCTTCATAGTATTCTTGTACGAACACCGCTTTGTTATTTTTCAGGAAAGTGTCTTCGTAACTGACGCATTCATTCCCGTAGGCATAACACTGTTCGTTTACGGCAAAATCAAAATCATTAACCAGTTCATTCAGTTGGTCTAAATCGTTCTTTAAACCAATGCCTAATCCCCGCGAGTGTGCGGCATTTGCTAACCATTTATTGTAATTTAGCTGATCATCGTAAGTGATAATGCCTTTTGTCTCGTCAGTGTTGATATAGCCGTCGACATTGTCGGGTTCAACCGCATCACAGCCCGCAGATTGAGCTAAGTCCAGACGCGCTTCCATAATAGGTTTGATGTTTTCATTCAGGACAACCTCATTATTTATGTCCAGCCAGACCTCGCCCGGCCAGTCTGCCATTTCACCATCGGCAATAACCGCGTCGTCCGAGAACTCACTCGCATCGGGTCGCCAGTCTTCTCGGGTTCCTGCACTGAAGTAACAAATAACCCGCTTACCGTTGGACTTTAATGAGCTAATGATGCTTGCGTTACCGCCCTCTGCACCTTCAAATAAATCGATATCGAACACCTCGACGTCCTTGTTTATATCCAGGTTGTCGTAGTTCTCGAGCTGCCAATGCCAGCTTGTCCCTGGTTTGGGTTGCCATATGCCAGATTCCCCATTATCCGTACTTTCTGACGACGAATCGGAGTTACAGGCTGTCAATTGCGAACAGGCTAAAACCATTAAACTTACAGCAGTCCAGTTTCGGTTAAACATTGGAGTAATTCCTTAAGTGATCCCTTGGGGATTATCAGGCTTTGTTGGGTGGTCGGCAACTCTATTCGCACAACTCTGCCAGGAACTTAATTTAGTCGGTACTGTGCAACGGATTTTAACTCGCAAACAAATCTCGTTGTTATTATATTAAAAACACTGAATTACAAATTGATTACGAGCACAACTGAACGCGAACTTTCGGAAGGACACATTATGTTAGCTAGAATTTTTTCTATCCATTTTTTAGCCACCAGTGTGCTGTTGATATCGGCATCGGCAGAAGCCCAATCAGTTTCCTCAAAAACCGATATGCTTCCCAATGGATCAGATACGCCCGCTTGTGAGCTCCTGACAGAGAAAGAAGTTCTGGGTCACATCCCTACCGGGGAAGGAGTACATATCGCAGAAGATACTGCCGAGCCAGGATATTCAACCTGTGTTTGGGTAAGAAACGATCTTGACCCCAACCTGGCCGTTAAAGAACCATTCCAATTAACCGTTACTTGGAACTACCACGACCATGAAAATGACAACATGGGGGGATACTCAATAAACCAAGCTCGTCGCTTAGGGGAGTCCGTTCTGGGCATTGGTGATGAGGCATACTGGATTAAAGGCACAATGCCAATGCTGATCGTCTGGTATAAAGAACAAAGCCTGGCTATTCAAATTGCTGGCGGCGAATCTCAACGCAAAGGCAGCAAAATTCTGGCCAGCAAGGCATTGCATCAGATAAAGACCAATGCCACTCAAAGGAATTAATCATACTTTTATCAGCGGAGACCCTGTCTTTTTAAGTAGCATCAATGACTTCACATCACTTTTCATAAATACCTGAATAATTTGAAGACTAATCTTCTTGGCCTTTCGATTTCAGGAATACGTATATAAAAACGAACAAGCCCAAACTTACAACAAACATCAGAATCCATAATGGAACTTCAAAGTACAAATTAAGCATAGCTGTCCCAGAAAGAATTAATGACATTAAAGTTACAACATTGCTCTGAGTCTCATTTTTCATAAACTTCCCTTGTTAAAATGCTAGTTCCCTCAAGGGTATTTTAACAAAAAAGGGCCTTTCGGCCCTTCCTTATTCGACTGTGACGCTTTTTGCTAGATTACGAGGCTGATCCACATCGGTACCTTTTATCAGAGCTACGTAGTAGGAAAGCAACTGCAAAGGAACGGTGTAGACAATAGGCGCTATCACTTCGTCGCAATGGCAGACGTTAAGTACGGTTAACGAGTCATCGCCTTTGAAACGGGCGTTTTTGTCAGCAAAAACGTACATCAGGCCGCCGCGGGCACGCACTTCTTCAACGTTGGACTTCAGTTTTTCCAGTAAGTCATTGTTCGGAGCCACGACAATAACCGGCATTTCTTCATCAATAAGTGCCAGTGGGCCGTGTTTTAACTCACCGGCGGCATAGGCTTCGGCATGAATGTAGGAAATTTCTTTCAGTTTTAACGCGCCTTCCATAGCAATAGGGTATTGGTTACCACGCCCCAGGAACAAACTATGCTCTTTGTTGGCAAAGTCCTGCGCTAACTCTTCAATTTCATCCGCTAATGATACCGCTTCTTCCAGCTTCGCCGGCAATGCCTGTAACGCATGAACAACGGCTTGTTGTTGCTGCTCTGGCATGCCTCGGTATTTGCCAATACCCAATGTCAGCATCAGCAAGCCCGTTAACTGGGTGGTAAAGGCTTTGGTCGATGCCACACCAATTTCTGCACCGGCGCGGGTTAAAAAGGCCAGATCAGATTCGCGCACCATAGACGAGGAGCCCACATTACAAATGGTCAGGCTGCCTTTATAGCCCAATTCTTTCGACAAGCGCAGCGCGGCCAGGGTATCTGCTGTTTCACCACTTTGTGAAATAGTCACAAGTAAGCTGTTCGGGTGAACATAGGACTTGCGGTAACGAAACTCTGAGGCAATTTCAACGTTGCATGAAACGTTTGCCATAGACTCTAGCCAATAGCGCGCCACCATACCTGCATGGTAACTGGTACCGCAGGCAACAATTTGAACGTGTTCAATGTCTTTTAAAATACTCGCCGCATCTTCACCAAAAGCGTTATCCAACACCGTAGTTTCGGACAAACGGCCTTCCAATGTATTACGCACTGCAATAGGCTGCTCGTAAATTTCTTTCAGCATAAAGTGGCGATACTGGCCTTTACCGCCGGCGTCGTAACTTACGTCAGATTCAACAACTTCGCGTTCTACAGCGTTACCTTCAGAATCGTAAATGTCGATTTCTGTGCGGTTAATGTCCGCAACATCACCTTCTTCCAGGTAAATAAACTGACGGGTAACCGGCAATAAAGCGAGCTGATCAGAGGCAACAAAGTTCTCACCAATACCCACACCAATAACCAGAGGGCTACCTGAACGGGCAACCACTAAACGCTCAGGATATTTGGTATCCATAACCACGGTGCCGTAAGCTCCTTCCAACTGACGTACTGCTGATTTAACCGCAGCCAGTAAGTCGCCATGAGTTTTACGCTCATGATGAATTAAGTGAGCGATTACTTCGGTGTCAGTCTGCGAATTAAAGACATAACCTTCCGCTTGCAGCTCTTCTCGCAGGCGTTCGTGGTTTTCGATAATGCCATTATGCACTACGGCAATTTCGTCTTCAGAACGGTGCGGGTGAGCGTTAGCTTCCGTAACCCCACCATGCGTTGCCCAACGTGTATGCGCAATACCAATAGTGCCGTCTAAGGGGTTCTGGTCTATGGCGTCTTTTAATTCCTGTACCTTGCCGGTACGGCGTACGCTTTTAAGGTGATTATCAGCGTCGATAACAGCCACACCAGCCGAGTCATAACCCCGGTATTCCAGTCGTTTTAAACCTTCCAGCAAAATACCTGTTACCCGACGTTCCGACGTGGCACCAACAATACCGCACATAAATTAACTTCCTTTTTTCGACTGTGGACGTTGCCATCCGCTGATATTACGCTGCTTGCCGCGGGCAACAGCCAGTTCTTCGTCCGCTACCGCCCGGGTAATAACCGAGCCGGCGCCAACGGTTGCATTCTTACCAATGGAGACAGGCGCAACCAGAGAGCTGTTTGAGCCTATAAATGCGCCATCACCAATTTCGGTAAGTGCTTTATTCACACCATCGTAATTGCAGGTAATGGTACCTGCACCAATGTTTGCGTATTCTCCCACCTGAGTGTCGCCTAAATAAGTCAAATGGCTGGCTTTAGAGCCTTTACCCAGGCGGCTTTTTTTCATCTCAACAAAGTTTCCGACCTGCGCTTCATCCGCAAGTTCCGCCCCGGGTCGCAAACGCGCAAAAGGACCTACTTTACAGCCTTTCGCCACTTTTGCGTCTTCAATATGTGAGTTTGCGCGAATAACGGTGTCATCACCAATAACGGAGTTTCTTATGACGCAGTTTGGTTCAATGACAACCCGGTCACCCAGAACCACATTGCCTTCAAACACCGCATTAATATCAATAGTGACATCGCTGCCGGCGCTTAGTTTACCGCGGCAATCAAAACGAGCAGGGTCAATTAAGGTGACGCCCTGAGTCATGAGCTCTTCAGCCTGACGCTGCTGCAGTGCTCTCTCTAAAGAGGCTAATTGCTGACGGTTATTGGCACCTTCCACTTCCTGCGCGTTGTCAGGCTGTGCAGTGGCAATATTAACGCCTTCCCGTGCGGCCATTGCGACAATATCGGTCAGGTAATATTCTTTTTGCGCATTATCGTTACTCAGTTGTTCAAGCCAGCTTTTAAGTTTATCGCTGTCGGCAATCATAATGCCGGTATTCACTTCTTTAATAGCTAATTGCTGCGCATTTGCGTCTTTTTGCTCAACAATGCCGGTAACGCTGCGACGTTCATTACGCACAATACGGCCATAACCTGTAGGCTCAGCAAGCGTCATCGTCAGCAAACCAAGCGAGGTGTTTGCGCTCGCTGTTACCAGTTTAATTAAGGTGGATTCTGTCAGCAGCGGCACGTCACCATACAAAATAATGACTTTTTCACTGCTTTTCAGGTGCGGGATAACCTGTTGAACGGCGTGACCGGTACCCAATTGTTCGCGTTGTTCAACCCAGGTTAAGTCATCGCCTGCTATCGCCTGTTTAAGCTGATCACCACCATGACCATAAATTAAATTAATGGCATCTGGCTTCAGTGATCTGGCTGTATCGATAACATGCTCTACCATAGGTTTATTCGCCACTTTATGCAGCACCTTAGGTAGCTCCGATCGCATGCGGGTTCCTTTTCCTGCGGCCAGAATAACAACGCGTAACTTCATATTAATGGATCCTTAATTCAGTATCGCTGGCGTAAGCCTTATGACATTAGCTTATTGTAACGACAAAAAAGGCCCTGTTGCACTAACAACAAGGCCTTTTACGTATTTTAACGCAGAAGTTTTAGCGCTTAAGCTTACGAATAATATCGATTTGAGCTAACGCACGCGATAACTCAGCAATAGCTTCTGCATAGGTCACATCAGAACCTGAATCGGCAATGGCTTCTTCAGCGCGTTTCTTCGCTGCTTCGGCTTCCTGCAAGTCAAGCTCGTCACCACGAACAGCAACGTCCGCAAGAACAATAACGTGACCAGGCTGTACTTCTAACACACCACCGGCAACATAAAGAAGCTCTTCGTCACCCGCTTCGCTGACATAACGAACCATACCTGGTTTGATTTTAGTCAGTAGGGGCGCGTGACCTGGGTAAATACCCAGCTCACCTTCGCTACCAGTGACCTGAACCGTTTGTACAACGCCTGAGAACAATTTGTCTTCAGCGCTGACAACGTCCAGATTTAATGTTTGTGTTGCCATTCAAACCTCCCGGTCGGTTACAGGTTTTTGGCTTTTTCTACCGCTTCTTCGATGGTACCAACCATGTAGAAGGCCTGCTCTGGCATATCGTCGTATTCGCCATCCAAAATGCCTTTAAAGCCGGCAATAGTATCTTTCAAAGATACATATTTACCTGGAGCACCAGTGAATACTTCGGCTACGAAGAAAGGCTGCGACAAGAAGCGCTGAATTTTACGAGCACGAGATACTGACAGTTTGTCTTCTTCAGACAGCTCGTCCATACCCAGAATCGCAATGATGTCTTTCAGCTCTTTATAGCGTTGCAGTACTTCCTGAACACCCATTGCTGTGTCGTAATGCTCGTCACCGATAACCTGTGGGTCCAACTGACGTGACGTTGAATCCAACGGGTCAACCGCAGGGTAGATACCCAATGACGCGATGTCACGGTTAAGTACAACGGTTGCATCCAAGTGAGCAAAGGTTGTTGCCGGAGATGGGTCGGTCAAGTCATCCGCTGGTACGTAAACGGCCTGTACAGACGTGATTGAACCTGTCTTAGTAGAGGTGATACGTTCCTGCAGAACACCCATTTCTTCGGCCAGGGTAGGCTGATAACCAACCGCTGAAGGCATACGGCCTAACAGTGCTGATACTTCAGTACCGGCCAGAGTGTAACGGTAGATGTTATCAACGAAGAAAAGTACATCGCGACCTTCGTCACGGAATTTCTCAGCGATAGTCAAACCAGTTAGTGCCACACGTAAACGGTTACCCGGTGGCTCGTTCATCTGACCATAAACCAATGATACTTTATCCAGAACGTTTGAATCGTTCATCTCGTGATAGAAGTCGTTACCTTCACGAGTACGCTCACCAACACCGGCGAATACTGAGTAGCCGCTGTGCTCGATAGCGATGTTACGGATAAGCTCCATCATGTTAACGGTTTTACCAACACCAGCACCACCGAACAGACCAACTTTACCACCTTTAGCAAACGGGCAAATCAAGTCGATGACTTTGATACCGGTTTCTAACAGTTCGTTAGTATTTGACTGTTCTTCGTAGCTAGGTGCCGCACGGTGAATAGACATTTTCTCTTCTTCACCGATAGGACCCGCTTCATCAATTGGGTTACCCAATACATCCATAATACGGCCCAGGGTTTTCTTACCCACTGGAACCATGATTGATTCACCGGTATTTTTAGCGGTGATACCACGACGCAGACCGTCAGTTGTACCCATTGCGATGGCACGTACGATTCCGCCGCCCAGCTGCTGCTGAACTTCAAGAACCAAACCTTCTAAGCCACCTTCGGTCACTTTCAGTGCGTCGTATACTTTTGGTACAGCGTCTTGTGGAAATTCTAAATCCACAACGGCGCCGATAATTTGTACGACCTTACCTTGACTCATGACGTTTCCTCTAACTCTTCAATTCTGTTAACCGTTGCCGCGTTATACCGCTTCGGCGCCGGACACGATTTCCGAAATTTCTTGCGTAATTGCTGCCTGACGAGCCTTGTTATATCGCAATTGTAATTGGTCAATAATATCTTCGGCATTGTCGGTTGCAGCTTTCATAGCAATCATCCGAGCGGCTTGCTCACTAGCAAAGTTATCCACTACGCCTTGGTACACTTGCATTTCTACGAAGCGACGAATTAGCGTATCAAGAATACTTTCCGGATTCGGCTCATACAGGTAATCCCAGCTACCTGTCTGCACATCTTCTTCCGATCCTGCTTGCGGCAATGGCAACAATTGATGAATGGTCGGCTCCTGGGTCATCGTATTCACAAATTTGTTGAATACAACGTACAAGCGATCGATTTTGCCTTCTTCAAAAGCATCCAGCATAACCTGGATTGAACCAGTGATTTCTTTCAGTTCTGGCTTATCACCCATACCTGAAACCTGCGCTTTCAACTTACCAAAACGCTTGAAGAAACTGGTTCCTTTGCTGCCTATAGCGGCAAAATCTGCTTCAACATCCTGCTCTTTCCATTCGTTAGCGTGCTTAACGACTTTCTTGAATTCATTACCATTCAAGCCGCCACACAAACCACGATCGGTAGACACAATGATGTAACCCACACGCTTAACCTGACGTTCTTCCATAAATGGATGACGATATTCGAGGTTACCGCGCGCCACATGACCAATCACCTTGCGAATGGTGTCCGCATAGGGGCGACTTGCCTCCATACGTTCCTGCGCCTTTTTCATTTTCGACGCAGCGACCATTTCCATAGCACTGGTGATCTTCTGAGTATTACCGATACTCGAGATCTGAGTTTTTATCTCTTTACCGCTGGCCATGACGATTCTCCTGTTAACTCAACGACAAATGGCCGCTACTGCGGCCAGGTGCGATTACCATGATTGCGTTTGCTTGAATTTCTCAAGCGCGGCTTTCAGTTGCGCATCGATGTCGTCGTTATAGTTGCCAGTCTTATCAATCTCAGCCATTAGCTCGGCGTATTCGCTCGCCATGAAAGATTGCAGTGATTCTTCAAAATCCATGATTTTGTCGATTTCTACGTCTTTCAAGAAGCCTTTTTCAACGGCATAAATTGATACAGCCATTTGAGCCACGCTCATAGGCTTGTACTGTTTCTGTTTCATCAGTTCAGTAACACGCTGACCGTGCTCTAACTGTGAACGAGTCGATTCATCAAGGTCAGATGCGAACTGAGCGAACGCCGCCAATTCACGGTACTGAGCCAGGGCAAGACGAATACCGCCACCCAGCTTCTTGATGATTTTCGTTTGTGCTGAACCACCAACACGTGAAACCGAGACACCCGCGTTAACCGCAGGACGAATACCTGAGTTAAATAAGTCAGTTTCAAGGAAGATCTGACCATCGGTGATAGAGATAACGTTAGTCGGTACGAATGCCGATACGTCACCTGCCTGAGTTTCAATGATAGGTAAGGCTGTTAATGAGCCGGTCTGGCCTTTCACTTTACCGTCAGTGAATTTTTCTACGTAGTCAGCGTTAACACGCGCAGCACGCTCAAGTAGACGAGAGTGAAGGTAGAAAACGTCACCAGGGAATGCTTCACGACCCGGTGGACGACGCAACAACAGTGAAATTTGACGGTAAGCAACAGCCTGTTTAGACAGGTCATCGTATACAATCAGAGCGTCTTCACCACGGTCACGGAAGTACTCACCCATGGTACAACCAGAGTAAGCTGCCAGATATTGCAGGGCTGCTGATTCAGAAGCAGAAGCTGCAACTACAATGGTGTTTTCCATTGCGCCGTGCTCTTCTAACTTACGTACAACCGCTGAAATGGTTGAGTTCTTCTGACCAATAGCTACGTAAACACACTTAATACCAGAATCTTTCTGGTTGATAATAGCGTCTACTGCTAAAGCCGTTTTACCTGTCTGACGGTCACCGATGATAAGCTCACGCTGACCACGACCAACCGGAATCATCGAGTCGATTGATTTGTAACCAGTTTGTACTGGCTGATCAACTGACTGACGTTCGATAACGCCCGGTGCGATTTTCTCGACTGGCTCATAGCCGTCAGCTTCAATTGGACCTTTACCGTCGATAGGCTGGCCCAGTGTGTTAACCACACGACCCAACAGTTTTTCGCCAACTGGAACTTCCAGAATACGACCTGTTGATTTTACTTTGGTGCCTTCCTGCAAGTCTGCATAAGGGCCCATAACAACCGCACCAACAGAATCACGTTCAAGGTTTAGTGCGATAGCGTAACGATTACCAGGTAGCTCAACCATTTCACCTTGCAGACAGTCTGCAAGTCCGTGGATGCGAATGATACCGTCTTGAACAGACATGATGGTACCTTCGTTGCGAGCTTCGCTGGTGACTTCGAACTTCTCAATTCGCTGTTTGATCAGTTCTGCGATTTCATTTGAATTCAATTGCATGCTCAAGTCCCCAATTAGGATTGCAGTGCGTAAGCAAGTCTGTCGAGCTTGCCGCGCAAGGTGCCGTCAATAACGGTATCACCAGCTTCTATAACAAGTCCGCCAATAATGGACTTGTCGACACTGCAGTTCAGCTTAATTTTGCGTTGCAGGCGCTTCTCAAGTGCTTTAATCAAAGCCGTTTGTTGTGCTTTCAGCAGTTTAACTGCCGATTTCACATCTACAGTGACTTCTTTGTCATGTTCAGCACGAAGCGTCTGATAGAGCTCACTAACTGCTGGTAACACTGGCAGACGTTCATTTTCAGCCAGTACTTTAACGAAGTTCTTAGCGTTGTCGTCGAGCTCGTCGCCGCAAACACCCAAGAAAACCTCTGTTGTTTTCCCAACAGTCGAGGAGCTACTCAAAAATGAGGCAATAGTCTCGTCTTGCGCTACCGCAGCAGCGAAGCTAAGCATTTCTGCCCACTTATCGAGCGCTCCCTGTTCTAAAGCAAAATCAAAAGCTGCTTTTGCGTAAGGGCGAGCGACCGTAGTCAGTTCTGACATAAGCTCAAACCCCTTTATTAAAGTTCAGCGACCAGTTTTTCAACAATGTCACTATGAGCGTCTTTATCAATTTCACGCTCAATGATTTTTTGAGCCCCAGACACCGCAAGTACGGCAACTTGCTTACGCAGCTCTTCGCGAACGCGATTGCGTTCAGCAGCTACTTCTTCATGTCCAGCCGCAACGATTTTTTCACGTTCTTCGTGGCCACGTTGAGTTTCTTCCTCAACAATTTTAGCACCACGTTTTTTCGACTGTTCAATGATTTCAGCGGCTTGCTGTTTCGCTTCTTTAAGCTGCTCGGCAATTTCTTGCTGGGCTTTCTCTAAATCTTTTTGAGCACGTTCACCGGCATTAAGGCCGTCAGCAATTTTCTTCTGACGTTCCTCAATAGCGTTGATGATCGGTGGCCATACAAATTTCATGCAGAACCACACGAACACGATAAACGCGATCGTTTGTCCAATTAGAGTAGCGTTGATATTCACAACGGACCTCCTTCAGTTGGTGACCGTCGAATAACGATTAGCCTGCTACCTGGGTTAAGAATGGGTTCGCAAACGTGAACAGCAATGCAACAGCAACACCGATCATCGCGATAGCATCGATAAGACCTGCAACGATGAACATTTTAACTTGCAGCTGTGGTGCCAGTTCTGGTTGACGAGCAGCAGCTTCCAGGAATTTACCACCCAGAATACCAAAGCCCAGGGCAGTACCCAGTGCAGCCAGACCGATCATGATTGATACAGCGATAGCAGTAAAAGCAACTACAGTTTCCATTGATTTCTCCAGTTTTTCAGTAGATTAAAGTTAAAAGTAAAGCTAAAAACTTTTGTTTCGAACACTAGTGTTCAGATGACGCCATGCTTAAGTAAACAATGGTCAGCATCATGAAAATAAACGCTTGCAATGTAATAACCAGAATATGGAACACTGCCCACGCAAAGTGCGCCGGTAGCTGCCAGAATCCAATCATTGCAATAAGAATAAATATCAATTCACCTGCATACAGGTTACCGAACAAACGCAGTGCCAGTGACGCTGGTTTTGCTAATAACGTGATACTTTCCAGTACAAAGTTCACTGGTATTAAAGCCCAGTGATTAAACGGAGTGAAAGTCATTTCTTTAGCGAAACCTTTCACGCCTTTGTATTTGATTGAGTAGATAATAATTAGCGCAAATACGCTTAAACTCAATGCAAAGGTTGTATTCAGGTCTGTTGTTGGTACCACTTTCATGTACACATCATGCGGGTCGTCAACAAAGCCTAACCAATAACCACCATACATAGCAGCTGTTGGTAACCAGTCAACCGGAATTAAGTCCATCAGGTTCATCAGGAATATCCAGACAAAGATGGTTAATGCCAGAGGTGCTATCAGTTTATCTTTACCGTGAAAGGATTCTTTGACGCTGTTGTCGACAAACTCGACAATCATTTCGACAAAGCATTGCCATTTACCAGGTACCCCAGCAGAGGATTTTTTAGCTACTCTGCGGAAACTCCACAGAAACAGCACACCCAGTAACACGGACCAGAAGATAGTATCGACGTTCACCGCCCAGAACCCTTCACCAACCGTCCAATTTTGGAGGTGATGCTGGATATACTGAGTCGGAGTTTGTTCTCCACTTATCATGTTGTTTCCCAGTTAGGTTGATTTTAAAAATAAAACCGGTGCTATCCACTGCATGGTGACGGCGATGACAAAACCGACCAATAACCACACAGGATATAAATTTGTTACCAGCAATGCGATTGTTAACAACACTGCTGTAAGCAGTAGCTTAACGCCTTCGCCTAAAAAGAAACTTTGTACAACTTTCTGATTAGCGCGCGCTCCTGCGTGTCTAAAAGCGATAAGTGCAAATAGAGCGCTTGGTATTACGACGGTTAATCCGCCACACAGAATACCCAAAGCCGACTGTGTATTTGAAACTGCTATCGTGACAAGTGCGGCTATCAAAACCACTATAAATTGTGTACCTACAACTTTTCCTGCCAGCTTTTTACCTACCGCATTAAGTGCCTGTGTCACGACTAAAACCTTTTAACTGGCGGCTATTTTTTTGAGGCTTTCAACCAGCCACAACGAAACTCGCGCTAGTATAAAGATCTGCCATGTAATTGCAAACAAATTTGCCTGTAGGCGACGGTTTCTATGCCATTTAACAAAAGTTCTACAACAATCAATGCATTGGAAATTATTATTTGATGTGAGTCAGAATTCCATCCAGTTCGTCCAGGTTGGTGTAACTGATAACCAGTTTACCTTTTCCTTTACGACCATGATTAATGGAAACTTTGGCTCCCAGGGTCTCAGACAACTTGGTTTCTAAATGCTCAATATTGGCGTCTGGCTCTGGTTTTTCGGTTTCTTTGGGAGGGTCAATTGTACGTCTGACGAGTTTTTCTGCGTCACGTACGGTCATATCTTTTGCGACAATCTGTTGTGCTACGTCGGCTTGTTGTTCGCCTTCCAGCGCCAATAACAACTTGGCGTGGCCAAGTTCAATATCACCACGCTCCAGTAACACTTTAACGCCGTCCTGCAAGTTATTCAGGCGCAATAAGTTGGTCACCGTAGTCCGCGATTTACCCACCGCCTGCGCAACGTCCTGGTGAGTCATCTGAAACTCGACCAACAAACGTTGTAATGCGGTTGCTTCTTCCATCGCGTTTAAATCTTCACGCTGAATGTTCTCAATTAACGCAATAGCTACTGCGGCTTCGTCGGGGACGTCTTTGATTAAACAAGGAACCAGTTCAAGTTTCGCCAGCTGCGCCGCACGCCAGCGACGTTCACCCGCAATAATCTCATATTCGTCGTTGCCAACAGGGCGTACAACAATGGGCTGTATTATCCCCTGGGCTTTTACCGAAGCGGCTAAGTCTTCTAAGGCTTCGGGTGACATGTCTTTACGAGGTTGGTAACGGCCGGGCTTTAAAAACTCAACCGGCAGCTTCTGTAACTCACCTTTAACTTCTTCCGTCACTTGCTCTGATTGACGGTCAGAGTTTTGCTGATTACTGGTCAGTAAGGCATCCAGACCGCGACCTAAACCTCGTTTTTTTGCCGACATGATTCGCTTTATTCCCTTGTTATGATTCTTTTGCTACTTCTTTACGATTTTCAGAACGTCGGATAAGTTCACCCGCTAAGGCTAAATAGGCTTTTGACCCGGTAGATGACTTGTCGTAGTACATAGCCGGCGCACCAAATGAAGGCGCTTCGGCTAAACGGACGTTGCGTGGAATAACGGTCCGGTAAACTTTCTCACCAAAGTGGTTTTTAAGCTGTTCTGAAACATCGTTAGCCAGACGATTACGCGGATCGTACATAGTCCGCAAAATACCTTCAATTTCCAACCCGGGGTTAACCACATCGGCCAGCTGGCGAATGGTTTCCATTAATGCGGTAAGACCTTCCAGCGCATAATACTCGCACTGCATGGGCACCAGAATTGAGTCAGCGGCAGCCATGCCATTAACGGTCAGCATATTCAGCGATGGCGGACAATCGATAAAAATATAATCGTAGCTGTCCTGAACGGCTTTAAGCGCATTACGCAAACGCAGCTCGCGCGCAAAGACTTCCATTAACTTAATTTCTGCGGCGGTAGCATCGGCATTAGCCGCAATTAAATGGTATTTACCGTTGGTGTCTTTTACTGCAACGTCGCTGACTGGCTTTTCTTCAATCAGCAATTCGTAAATGGTATTTTCAACATCGTACTTATCAACGCCACTACCCATAGTCGCGTTACCCTGAGGGTCCAAGTCAATCAACAACACTTTGCGACGGGTAGCAGCCATGGACGCAGCTAAGTTAACTGCTGTCGTTGTTTTTCCTACTCCGCCTTTTTGATTCGCAATAGCAATGGTTCTAGCCACGGGTTTTATAACCTCTTGTTGTTGTCGGATAGTCGACTGTCGGTTGTTTTATGACCGTTTGCTTATAATGACGATATGCCGGCTCGCGTCAATGCCGGGAACGTTAATTTGCTCAATACTTTCAATTTTATAGTGCCCGGGCAGCTGTTCCAGTTCGTCTTGCGGATACAGCCCTTTCAACGCATAAAACCGACCGTTTTCAGCCGGTAAATGTTTACACCAGGAAAGCATATCATTAAGCGAGGCAAAGGCTCTACTGATTACACCATCAAACTGCTTTTCATCCTGATAGTCTTCCACCCGCGCCTGCACAGCCGTGACATTGCTTAGTTTTAGCTCATGACAAACCTGACGAATAAAACGGATGCGCTTGCCTAAGCTATCCAACAAAACAAATTCTTTATCCGGTTCGGCTATGGCTAAGGGTAAACCCGGTAGCCCTGGTCCTGTACCGACATCGATGAAGCGCTGCCCGTCTAAATACTTACGAACAGCCAGGCTATCCATAACATGTCGGGTCAGCATATCCTTCGGGTTTCTCACGCTGGTCAGGTTATAGGCTTTATTCCACTTATCCAGTAAGCCTACTAACGCCAGTTGTTGATCAATTTGTGCTTCTGACAGGTTTATTTGTGCCTGATCTAATAATCCCTTTAACTGCTCTTTCACATTTCTTCCTTAAGCACTTTTACGCAATAAACCCTGTTTTTTCAGGTGAACCAATAACATTGAAACAGCCGCCGGAGTAATTCCGGAAATACGCGCTGCTTTACCAACGGTCTCAGGCTGATGATCATTTAATTTTGCAACCACTTCGTTCGATAAGCCTTTAATTTTAGCGTAATCGAAAGGCGAGGGCAGCAAGGTATTTTCATGACGCTGTTGTTTTGCGATTTCTTCCTGCTGACGCGTTATATAGCCCGCGTATTTAATTTGGATCTCAACCTGTTCTGCCGCTAAAGGATCGTCTAACCCCGGCGCAAAAAAGTCGGTTAAGGCTAAATCTTTATAATGAATTTCTGGCCGGCGTAACAGTTCTTCTCCACTGACTTCTTTGGTGACAGGGCTTTTTACCAGCGCGTTAATTTGCTTTACAGACGCATGATCTTTATGCACCCAGGTGGTTTTTAAGCGTTGTTTTTCCTGCTCGACTGATTCCATTTTCTTATTAAATGCAGCCCAGCGTTCGTCATCCACTAACCCCAAATTACGGCCAATTTCAGTTAATCGCATATCGGCGTTATCTTCACGCAGCAACAGACGATATTCGGCACGCGAAGTGAACATACGGTAGGGTTCCTGAGTGCCCAGAGTCGATAAGTCATCGATCAACACGCCCATGTAGGCCTGGTCGCGTCGTGGTGCCCAGGATTCTTTGTCCTGCGCCTGCAATGCTGCATTCAAACCAGCAATAAGCCCTTGTGCACCGGCTTCTTCATAGCCTGTCGTGCCGTTAATCTGGCCGGCGAAGAACAAACCGTTAATGACTTTGGTTTCCAGAGACTGTTTAAGATCTCGTGGATCAAAATAATCGTATTCGATCGCATAGCCAGGACGTGTGATATGCGCGTTTTCAAACCCTTTAATTGACTGAACCAGACGCTGCTGAACATCAAACGGCAAACTGGTTGAAATGCCGTTAGGGTAAATTTCGAAGGTATCTAAGCCTTCTGGTTCAACAAAAATTTGATGCGAGCCTTTGTCAGCAAAACGGACAATTTTGTCTTCAATTGACGGACAATAACGTGGTCCAACGCCTTCAATCACACCAGAATACATGGGTGAACGATCAAGCCCTGAACGAATAATTTCGTGGGTATTTTCGTTGGTATGCGTGATGTAACACGGAATTTGCTGTGGGTGATCAGAACGAGAACCCATGTAAGAAAATACCGGAGTCGGATTATCGCCCGGTTGTTCCTGCATAACGGAAAAATCGACACTGTGACTAGCTATACGCGGAGGTGTGCCGGTTTTTAAGCGTTCAACTCGTAATGGCAATGCACGTAAGCGTTTAGCTAATGCGTTTGATGGAGGATCGCCTGCGCGTCCGCCCTGGTAGTTATCCAGACCAATATGAATTTGTCCGCCGAGGAATGTTCCTACGGTTAGCACCACGGTTTTTGCCGTGAATTTAAGACCCATTTGGGTAACAACGCCGGTAACGCGATCGTTCTCGACGATCAGATCGTCACAACCTTGTTGAAATATTGACAGATTCGGCTGGGTTTCCAGTGCGTAGCGGATCGCTTGTTTGTAAAGCTGTCGGTCAGCCTGAGCTCTGGTTGCACGCACTGCCGGGCCTTTGGATGAATTCAGTGTTCTGAATTGAATTCCGGCTTTGTCAGCTGCTTTGGCCATAACGCCGCCAAGTGCATCGATCTCTTTTACTAAATGACCTTTTCCTATTCCCCCAATGGCTGGGTTACAGGACATTTGCCCTAAAGTATCAATATTATGCGTAAGCAATAGGGTTTTAACACCTAAACGAGCGGCGGCTAACGCAGCTTCTGTTCCGGCGTGTCCTCCACCGACAACAATAACGTCAAAGTGTTGTTGGCTCTGTTGTGACATGCAAAGTGACCTTTGTTTGAAGAATAGGAAGTTAGCCGATTATTTTAACGCGATTTCACTTAAATCTAAATGGTTAAATTTCGTTCAGTGCTGTTAAAGATCTTAAAGAAGATCAGTAAAGGATCTTATTTAGATCTTTTATTACTATTACTACTAGTCAGCGGTTTTCTGTGAATAGATCGCTGAAGCCCTTTTTTTATGTATTCTAGAGCAAGATCACTCTTTGTAGATAAGTGGCCTTGAACTGGGATCATAGATCGTGGATAAGTAGGGTAGTTATACACAGATCAGTTTATCCCCAGTGTTATACCCACTTCACTGACAGTGCTTAAGTGATCTTATTCCAACCTTAATCACAAGCTGAAATCCTTGTGCACAAGCCTGTGGGTATGATCACAGAGCCTTTACAGCGTCAGCGATCGCGGGCAACCAATTTAATGCCTTCTCTTCTGGATCGTCTTCCAGCATGTCTATTTCTAAACGATCGGTCATTTGTGTCCCGCCTAATTCCTGTAAGCGTTTATCGCAATGTCGACCGGCTTCGCAGAAGGTGTCATAACAGGATTCACCAACAGCCACTACGGCATAGTTCAGTCCGGCTAAATCTGGGCTTTGGGGATCGTTTATTTCGTCGTAGAAATCGAGCATGGAGTCGGCATAATCGCCCGCACCATGGCTGGCAAGAAAAATTAACCAGGGTTGATCGCTGGGTAACTTCTCAAACTCCGGTTCGTAATGCAGCTCGGTTTCAATGCCCTGCTGATTTAACTTTTCGCTGACGGTATCGGCTAAAAACTCGGTATTTCCGGAAGTTGTACCCACTAAAAGATGTAAGACAGTCATAAAATTTCTAACTCATTTGCTACTATTAAAAACACAAGAATCATACAGGAGAACCCAAATGGTAAAAGCTCTGGTTAATGTATTAGTCGCTTTTAGTGTAGCAATAGTTTCAACGAATGTTTTTGCTGGTATTGAGTCACCTAAGCTAGTGTCGGATAAGTTATGGGTGATGGGCACACCATCAAACGAGCAATTGGCTGACTTTGCTGATGAAGGTGGTGATGTGGTGATTAATTTGTTGTCGCAGAAAGAAATGACCGACAGTGAGGAAGCGGCGGTGGTTACCCGTAATGGTATGGCGTATTACCATGTTCCGGTCAATGGAGCCGATGGAGTAACGCTTGCTAATGCACGCCTGGTTGACCGTATTTTATTAAAGAACAGCGATAAAACCGTGCTGGTTCATTGTGCTTCCAGCAACCGTGTTGGTGCGTTAATGGCATTGCGCGCTGGCTGGTTAGATGGCATGTCGGTAGAAAACGCGTTAGAAGTCGGGCGGGAGCATGGAATGACGTCTCTGGAAGGTAAAGTGAAGTCGATGCTTTCAGAGTAGTAAAAAGTAAGGCCAGCTCATGCGGTGAACTGGCCTTTTGTCGTCGTTATTTTAAATGCTCTTTCAGCAATTCCGGTTGACGTTCTGGCGTGAATATTTCAATCCAGTAGCCATCCGGGTCTTTGATAAAGGCAATCCCCTTCATTTTCCCGTCGTTCGGACGTTTTTGAAACTCTACGCCCATTTTCTCGAAACGCTCACAGGCCGCATCTATATCCGGAACGGCGAAGCCAATGTGACCAAAGCCTTTGGGCTCTTCATTGCCACTGTGGTATGACACGGAGTCGTCGTTCTCGTCGCCCCAGTTGTGAGTTAGTTCCAGCATGGCCGGCCGACCAAAGGTTTGTTCAATGCGTTTGTCGTTATCGGTTGACCAGTCTTTACGTTGTTCCGGCGACATGGCAGCCATGAAATACAGCGTGAACTCCATTTCCGGAAAGTCGAAACGCTTAACCAGAGTCATACCCAAAACCTCACTGTAAAACTTTAAGGTGCGTTCCGGGTCTTTAATGCGAAACATGGTCTGGTTAAACACAAAGTCGTGTGTTGCCGGGTCGTGTTGTTCAGACAAACCCTTGGCTTCATCAAAATGTCTGCTCATAATGTCATCCTTAGTCGGTTCATTGAGTAACTGTTGTTACACTATGTATTGGGTTTAGCAGGAGAGAGTTCAAGCCGTGAGCTGGTCGGTTTATCTAATTAAATGTGCAGACAATACGTTTTATACCGGTGTCACAACGGACATTGAACGGCGTGTGACTGAGCATAATACGAACGATAAAAAAGGCGCTAAGTACACGCGAGCCCGTCGTCCTGTGGTGCTTGTCTGGAGTGAGAAACATCCGAACAGAGCGAAAGCATGCAAACGGGAATATGAAATAAAGCGTTGGCCGCGCGCTAAAAAGGTTGAGTTAGCCGGTTGAATTTAATCGTTTCTGACCGGTTAAAAGGTGCCCGAGAATAGCGTCTTTGTCTTTAATTCCCAGTTTGTCGCTAATTTGCGTGAGCTTTATAACGCGATGGTAGAAACGTGCTTTACGTCGTTTGTACTGGCTTTCGGTGAGTTTTGTTTTGTTCAGCTGGTCAATTTCTTCAGTTAGAGTTTGCAGTAAGCTTTGATAACGCGCTTTTAAATTGGTTGGATAAATAAGGCGATAAGCAATTAACGAAAGCAGGGGAGCAGCAATCACGGCCAGAGCAATACTCGCTGAATGACCAAGGTGGAACGAATAACCGATAGAGGGCTGCATTAACAGTAAAAAGACCAGGTTGAAGTCCATACTGCCGTTCGCCGTTTTTTGATGAGCCATAGGAAAACCCGCCAGCAAAATAACCGGCATTAAAGCAACCAGCATCCATAAAATGGAGTCCTGGTACTGCCAGACTGTTGCCTGTATAAGCACCGCTGTCAGCGCGCCGGCGCACTGCCCGAAAAACACATATCTCATGGTTAATGCCGGGTTGTCTGCGGTGGAAAACAGCGTCAACATAACCGATGCGCCCAGCATTAAATAAGCGAACTGAAATAATCCGGTATACCACCAGCTTGCGCCAATGAGCCCCATAATAACTAAAGTGCGTATGGCCGCCTGGCGTGCACCCAACCAGTCACGATGCAAAATGGTTTTGCTGAGTAAGGTGGAAGTGGCGGTTTTGCCTGAATCACGAAAAGATAACCGGTCATTGGTCGCTTCAACAAATTCATTAAAGCGCTTTTTCAACGCAGCGTTTTTAATGGTTTGTAGCGCATTTCTGAGAGGCTCTACAATTTCAGTTCGTTTAGCGGATGCATTTAATTTATTTGACGCTTCGAGTAAGTAATTGCTTACTTCTTGGCTTTTTTCTGGCTCCTGAATATTCAGTTCGGCCAGAAAACCCAGTTGGCTGTTAATGACCACGCGTAATGTTTTAGCCGATTCGTGAGCACTAACAGAGCCGGTACCGTGATCGAGTAATTTAGATTCCAGTGCTGCCAGTTTTGATAACTTATCGGCAAGGTTTAAATCGTTATTGTCCGGATCGGCGAAGTAGCGGCTAATATCTTGTAAATTAGCCGCGGTTTGTCGGCGAAGTTGGTTAATTAAGCTTTGTTCCGCTCTTTTATAAGTAAAAGCCCAGCCAATAACGAGTGATGTCATAATGCCGACAAAAACCGTGAGTAAACGGTCAATCCCCAGGGGCATGAGTGCGTCTGAGCTTTGTGTTAGCAAAACCACCATGGACGCTGAATATCCGGCAAGTATGGTGCCGTAAGAAATAAGCCCGTGCAGCAAATTACCCGTGTAGACACAAAGCGATACCCACAGAGTTAATCCTGCCACCAGCCAAATGACCTCGCTACCGGCAGAAACCACCAGCACCATTCCGAACATAGTCCCTAAAAGAGTGCCTAACGCCCGGTATGCGGCTTTTTCTATAAGAAGACCACGAGTTGGCTGGGAAACGGCCCAAACCGTCATAGCAGACCATTGAGGATGCTCTAAGCCCATAGCCCAGGCAATGACAAGAGATAAGCAGGCAGCAACGCCGGTTCGAAAGCCAAACCGCAGGCGAACATAGTCAAACCCCCATTGCGCTAACTTGTCTTTCACTGATGTCCCTTACCTTATGGAAACTTGGTTATTTACTATATTGCCGTTGATTATAATGGATCGGATTATGGATGACTTGCCAGTAATATCTCGGAATTTGACGGTTGATGTTATTGCAAAAGTAAGTGAGCGTAAAATTACAATAGTAATGCCGCTAAGCGATTCATTGAAAAGGTGGTATTGAAGCACTGAAATGGTAGGAAACACTAAACATCAGACGTAAAAACTGAAAGTGCAGTGGTGAAATATTTAAGATTTTGTTGAAACGTATTCACCAGAGGGATCGTCCAGATAAGATTGAATATCTCCAGAATGGCTATAACTCAAGCGGGTTTTATCTTTCTTAGTTTCCTCAAGCTCTTCAAGAGAAAGTGGCTGACCTAATTTCCCATCTTCTAATTTTAGACTTTTTCCTAAACTATCCAATTGCTCCCTAGCTTTGGGGAGGTGGTGTTCTTTAATATCCTTAACTGCCTGAGCATATCGTTCTCTCATTTCAGGTGTTTGACCGTTCTGTGCGTAGTCAGCGAATTTCGTTATCGCCTTTTCCAATGACGATACATTACCCACCTCACGATTGTAGGCGAAAAATAAATCCATGGTTGAATGGCTAATGTTCATGTGCTTTGTACCCATAACTTTATCGATTCACATAGACTAAGAGTAATTATAGATATCAAAGTAGCAAGTGTATTTAATGTTAAATGTAAAAAATAATTATACGAACCGCTAATTGAAAGTCAGGATGAGATAAGCTCAGGGTTTCTTATAGTTATGGACTATTTTTTGCGTTACACCAGTTTGGGAACTCGCCTTTAGTTTCAAGTGCGGCAGACAGTACTTCCGGCTCGGTGCAAATGCGGAGAATCAGATGTAGGCAATTGATCTTTTGCGGCGTGCTCGTCGGTATTTTCAGACTCGTATTGAGGTACTGATCTATTTACCAATACAAAACGAACCAAAAATCTGGCCGAGGAGGTCATCAGAAGTGAATTCACCGGTGATTTCATTGAGGTGTTGTTGCGTCAGACGCAGTTCTTCGGCGAGTATTTCGCCGGCCATATTGGCTTCTAACTGTTCCTGACCTTGCAGTAAGTGGAGTTTCGCTTTTGCCAGGGCCTCTAAATGGCGGCGTCTTGCCATGAAACTGCCTTCGGAGGTTGCGCTGTAACCAACACAATGTTTTAGGTGCTCTCTAAGCAATTCAATGCCATGCCCGGTTTTGGCGGAGAGATGAATAACTGGAATGCCGTTATGTTCATCTATACCTGTAGGCTCTTCCGATAAATCGACTTTATTGCGAATAACGGTGTAGGGCATGTCGTCTGGTAACTGAGTGAAAAACTCTGGCCAAATATCGTCGGGATGAATGGCGGAGGTTTCCTGACTATCAACCATAAACAGCACGCGGTCTGCCTGGCGTATTTCATCCCAGGCGCGTTCAATACCTATTTTCTCAACGTGGTCGGGGCTTTCGCGTAAACCAGCGGTATCAATAATATGCAGTGGCATGCCATCTATTTGAATGTGTTCACGCAGAACATCGCGTGTGGTTCCTGCTATTTCCGTCACAATGGCAGACTCACGACCCGCCAGCGCGTTAAGCAAACTGGATTTACCCGCATTGGGGCGTCCGGCAATAACAATGCGCATGCCTTCGCGCATAAGCGTGCCTTGTTTGGCTTCCTGTTCTATGTGGAACAGTTGGTCGATAATTTCAGCTAAGTCGCCAGAGACCTTACCATCGGTAAGAAAATCGATTTCTTCATCAGGGAAGTCGATGGCCGCCTCAACATACATTCTCAGATGAATAACGGCGTCTACCAACTGATCAATTTTGTGAGAGAACTCGCCTTTTAGGCTTTGTAAGGCGGCTTTTGCGGCTTGCTCTGAATTGGTATCAATTAAATCGGCAATAGCTTCCGCCTGGGTGAGATCGAGCTTGTCGTTTAAGAATGCACGTTCGCTAAATTCACCGGGACGAGCAGGGCGAATTCCGGGAATTTCCAGAATCGCCTTAATGATCATATCGATAAGAACTGGCCCGCCGTGGCCTTGCAGCTCCAGGACATCTTCTCCGGTAAAGGAATTCGGACCCGGGAAAAAGAGGGCAATACCTTCGTCCAACAGTTGTTTCTGTAAATCGTAAAACGGCAGGTACTCTGCTTTACGAGGCTTGGGGCAGTGACCTAACAGCTTTTCTGCAACCTCTTTACAGGCTTTTCCGCTCACGCGAACAATACCAACACCACCGCGTCCGGGAGGCGTTGCCTGAGCTACTATGGTGTCGTCAAAATCTGTTTCAGTTTGCATTTTTGCTGCTCCCAAACGGACTAAAGCCCGGCATTAGCCGGGCCTTAATGCTGGATTACTTCTTGTTTCGAACGTTAATCCCTTTCTTTTCCAACCCACGGTAAATGATCAGCATTTGTGCAATGGTAATCAAGTTACTGACCAGCCAGTACAGTACCAGACCCGATGGGAACCACAGGAAGAAGACGGTAAAGATAACCGGCATATACTGGAACAGTTTCTGCTGCATCGGGTCAGCTGTCGGTGTCGGCTGCAGTCGCTGCATCAGGAACATACTGGCACCCATTAAAATAGGCAGGATGTAGTATGGATCTTTGGTTGACAGATCCTGTATCCAGAACACAAAAGCAGAATGGCGCAGTTCAACACTTTCCAGCAGAACCCAGTACAGTGCCAGGAATATTGGAAGCTGTAAAAGCATGGGCAGACAACCACCCAGAGGATTCACTTTCTCCTCTTTATAAAGCTTCATCATGGCGCCGGACATTTTCTGTCTGTCGTCGCCATAACGCTCACGCAGAGCCGTCATTTTTGGCTGCAACATGCGCATCTTAGCCATTGAAACGTATTGTGCCTTAGTTAGCGGGAACAATAGCGCTTTAACAATAACGGTGGTCAGAATGATAGCCAGACCCCAGTTAATAACGATGCTTTGTAAGAACTGCAGCAGTTTGAATATAGGTTGGGCTAACCACCAAAGAAAACCATAGTCGACGGTTAAGTCCAAATGCTCAACAACTTGTGCCATGGCATCTTGGTCTTTTGGCCCTAAATAAAGCTGTGACTCAATGGTTTCCGAACTGCCTGCCTGAACTTCAGTCATTGGATAAATAACGCCAATGATTGCCTGGTTACCATTGGCTACACGAGAAAACAGGCGGTTTTGCTGGCCTTGTTTTGGCACCCATGCAGAAACAAAGTAGTGCTCAAGCATACTGACCCAACCAGTTTGCGAGGTAACGTTAAGTTTTTTGTCCTGCATTTCGTCGAAGTCATATTTTTCGAACTTATCTTCGTCGTATGAGTAAGCTGCCCCAAAATACGTCGGCATCATCATGTTGCCGCTTTCGCCCGATGTCGCTGAACGTTTTAGCTGCCCGTAGAACTGTGCGTTAAGCGTTTTGTCGGTGTTATTTTCCACTTCGAAACGAACATCGACGGTGTATTTGCCCGGAGTGAAAGTGAATATTTTACGATAAACAGCGCCGTTCTCTGCCGTGTAGGTTAAAGGAACCTCAATAACCTCGGTTGTAGACTCGTAACTTTCTTGTTCGTAGTTATAAGAAGGGCGACCTTCTTTGCCGTCGATTCCGTCTGGGCCAATTAGACCTGACTGAGCGACGTAGACGTTGTTTGAACTGTTTTGCAGAAGCTGAAAGCGTTCTTCGGAGCCCTGAGTTTTGGCAAACTTCAGTAAGTGAGTAGAAACAACATCACCACCGCGGGTATCTATCTCAACATCTAGCACGTCGGTGCGGACACGAATTGTGGTTTCAGACTGTTGGCTTATAACGGGCTGATCACTTTCCGGAACGTCTGCCGAAACGGCTGAACTGCCTGAGGGCACATCGCTGTTTTCAGCGTTATTGCTCGATTGTGTTGAGGTAACGTTTTCGGGTGCTTTTGTTCCGGGTGCGGTTTCCACCATCCAATTCTGGTATAGGAAGAAAGACACCACTAAAAAGGCAATAAATAATATCGTGCGTGGCGAATTCATAGTGATTTCGTCTCTGTTGGCTGATTTAGTAAAGATTCGGATTCGCTGTTATTTTCTGGCTTGGCGTCTTGCTTAGCAAGTGGAACCGGGTCATAGCCACCCTCGTGAGCGGGATGACATTTACTGATTCGCACTGCAGCAAGGCCAATGCCACGGATTGTACCGTGTTTTTGTATGGCCTCACAGGCATAATGTGAGCAAGATGGATAAAAACGACAACGCGGGCCCAGCAGTGGACTGATAAACCACTGATAAACCTTTATGAATGCGATTGGTATTGTTCGCAACGCTTTGCTAATTTTCGCCATAAATAATTCAACGTATCCCGTAATGCGGCGTTATCCTGCTCGACAATACCCTGCTTAGCAATAATTACAATGTCGAAAGCGGGAATTTTATGTTGCCTTAAACGGAAGGTTTCACGTATTTGTCGTTTTATGCGGTTTCGGTCAACGGCGCGCTTAGCCCGCTTTTTGCTGACGGTAACACCAATACGTGGATGGCCTAACTCATTGGGGGTTGCCAACATAGTGACATGAGCAGTAACGGCTTTTACAGGAGGGTTTGAGAATACAGTCTGGAAATGAGAGGGAGTTAACAGACGTAACTCCCTTCCGTATGAGATACTTTTATGCACTCAGTACTTTACGACCACGTGCACGGCGACGAGCCAGTACTTTGCGGCCATTTTTTGTTGCCATGCGAGCACGGAAACCGTGTGAACGCTTGCGCTTTAATACGCTTGGTTGAAATGTTCTTTTCATAACTAATATTCCATCGGTCAGTTTGCTATTTCCCACGCTGGCCGAATAAGTTGAAACCAAACGTGAACGGAATTTTTTAGAGCGCGGATCTTACCGATCTTTTCTCATTGAGTCAATGACCAGAGGCTTTTTTAGGCAATAAATCCTAAAATAATATCATCCACAATCTGTTGAGATTATAACATTAATAATGTGGATAAAATAACAGTTATTCACTATTTGCTTTGTTTTCCGATTTTGTGGCAATGTGAGCTTTTAAGCAATTTATGCGCCAGTTTTGGTTTGAATGGCTATTTTTTAACTCCTTTATTCACGCCGTTTTCAGGCAGTTTGTGCTAGCGAATATTAGCTGAGTGAAGTACAATCTTTGGTTATGTTTATAAAGAAACGATCCAGGAGAAGAGTGTGAATAATTCGCTTTGGCAACAATGTGCAGAGCGACTGCAATCGGAGTTACCGTTACAGCAGTTCAACACGTGGATCAGACCCCTACAAGCCAAACTAAATGGCGAAACATTAACCTTGTTTGCTCCGAATATTTATTCGGTCGACTGGGTGCGTGATAAATACCTGAAAACCATTAATACCTATTTAGAAGCTTTGTGTGATGACAAAGTACCTAACGTGGTTTTAAAAGTTGGGGAAGCTTCGCCAACACAACGTGATAGCGGCTCACCGCAACGCGCGGCAGCAACCCGTAGAAAAACACCTAATTTCTCGTCAGGTAACACCGATGTGGAAGTTCCTTTTGAAAGCAATATTCACCCCGAATACACCTTTGATAATTTCGTAGAGGGTAAGTCAAACCAGCTTGCGCGTGCGGCGGCTATTCAGGTAGCAGAGAATCCTGGTGGCGTTTATAACCCTCTGTTTGTTTATGGTGGTACCGGTTTAGGTAAAACTCACCTTTTGCATGCGGTTGGTAATGGCATTATGGCGCACAAAAAGGACGCCAAGGTGTTTTACATTCGGGCCGAACGTTTTGTGCAGGACATGGTGAATTCCATACGTAACAGTTCAACCAATGAGTTTAAGCGCTACTATCGTTCTGTCGATGCGTTATTGATTGATGATATTCACTTCTTTGCGAATAAAAAAGGCTCGCAGGAAGAGTTTTTCCATACCTTTAATGCGTTGTTGGAAGGTAATCAGCAAATCATTATGACCAGCGATCTTTACCCGAAAGAAATAGACGGAGTGGAAGATCGACTGAAGTCTCGTTTTGGCTGGGGCCTTACTATAGCCATTGAGCCGCCGGAATTAGAAACCCGGGTGGCTATTTTAATGCGTAAAGCGGACGAGCGTGGTTTGCATATGCCCCACGAAGTGGCTTTTTTCATTGCTAAACGTTTGCGCTCAAACGTCCGTGAGCTGGAAGGCGCATTGAACCGGGTTGTCGCAAACGTGCAACTCACTGGCCGGCCTATAACTATTGATTTTGTGCGTGAAGCTTTGCGTGACCTAATTGCCGCCCAGGAAAAATTAGTTACTATTGATAATATTCAGAAGACGGTAGCGGAATACTATAATATTAAGTTAGCCGATATTTTATCAAAACGCCGTAGCCGCTCGGTAGCGCGCCCGCGCCAGTTAGCAATGGCGTTAGCTAAGGAATTGACCAATCATAGCTTACCGGAAATAGGCGACGCGTTCGGCGGTCGTGATCACACAACGGTTTTGCATGCTTGTCGGAAGATACAAGAATTAAAAGATGCGCAGCACGACATTAAAGAAGATTATCGAAATCTAATTCGTACATTGTCGTCATAAAAGTATGTCGTTATAAACAGGGGACTCAGTCATGAAATTTTCAATTAACCGCGATGCTTTTTTAAAGCCGCTGCAGGTTGTAAGTGGCGCTGTTGAACGGCGGCATACCTTACCTATTCTTTCGAATTTGTTGCTCCAGGTCGATAACGGTCAGCTTAAACTAACCGGAACAGACCTTGAGGTTGAACTGGTTTCGGCTGTACCGCTCGAGTCAGCCGATATGGATGCGGCTGTTACTGTACCAGCGAAGAAGTTGCTGGATATTGTGCGCAGCTTACCTGAGGGTTCGACCATCGAGTTTACCTCGCAGGAAGACAGTGCCACGGTTAAATCTGGTCGCAGCAAATTTAAATTGAGTACCCTGTCTTCAGATGACTTTCCAAATATCGACGACTGGAAAAGCGACATTCATTTGGTAACAGAGCAGGCGGTGTTAAAAGATTTAATGTTAAAAACGCATTTCTCCATGGCGAATCAGGACGTGCGTTATTATCTAAACGGCATGTTGTTCGAAACCGATAACGGCATGTTGCGTTCCGTAGCGACCGATGGCCACCGTTTAGCCATGAGCACTTGTGCTATTGATCAGCCAGGTTTGGCTCAACGCCAGGTGATTGTTCCGCGTAAAGGTGTGGTCGAGTTACTTCGGTTGCTAGGTGATGACGATCAGGAAGTGTCGGTGTCGATAGGAAACAACCATATTAGAGTGGAAACACCAGAGCTTGTTTTTACAAGTAAGCTGGTAGATGGCCGTTTCCCTGATTACCGCCGTGTCTTACCGAGCGGTGGAGACAAGGTCATTGTTGCCCATCGTGATGCCTTGCGTCAGTCTTTTGGGCGGGCATCCATTCTTTCTAATGAGAAGTTTCGCGGTGTGCGTTTGAACTTGAGTAGTGGTGAACTTTGCATTACGGCGACGAACCCCGAGCAGGAACAAGCGGAAGAAGTGATAGAAGTGGATTATCAAGGCGATGATCTGGAAATTGGCTTCAACGTTAGCTATTTACTAGATGTCTTAAATAATATTGATGACGAACAAGTTTCTTTTACTCTGTCTGATTCAAACAGCAGTGCTTTAATTGAACCTCAGCACGATGAGTCTTGCTGTTACGTTATTATGCCGATGCGTTTGTAACCCTGCCTCATAAATGTTCATTGAGACGTTGAATTTAAGCCACTTCCGAAACTTTTCAGAAGTGGTTCTATCTCCCAGCCCAAAAATTAATGTGATTACCGGCGATAATGGTTCCGGTAAAACGAGCTTGCTTGAAGCTATCTATTTGCTCGGCTTTGGGCGTTCTTTTCGGCCGGGTGGTTTTCGTCAGTTGATTAAAGAAGGAAACCAGGGCTTTACTGTATTTTGCCGTTCCCAAGATTACGCTATAGGTGTAAGACGCAGCGCCGACGGTGAGCAGTCGCTTAGGTTGAATGGCGGCAATGTTCAGCGTATGTCCGATGTCGCCCGCTTGGTACCGGTACAACTATTAACGCCCGAGTCCGTCGATATTTTATTGGAAGGTCCGGGGCAGAGAAGACAGTTTATAGACTGGGGAGTGTTCCACGTGGAACACTCCTTTTATTCCGACTGGGTTGCGTACACTCAACTCCTCAAACAAAGAAACAGTTTACTCAAGCAACGCTCGCTTCCTGTAAGAGAAGACAGATATTGGAAGGAGCAGTTGGCTTATTATGGTGAACGCATTAGTAAAAGTCGCGAAAAATACCTAGAAGAACTGAATGATTATATACAAGAACTAGCGAAATCTTTTCTCTCCGATGTTACAATGGAGGTTCGATTAAAATCGGGCTGGGATACTAGCCAAAGCTTATTTGGCGCCTTAGAAAGCCATACAGAGAAAGATAAGAAATACGGCTTTACCTCAGTTGGGGCACATAAGGCAGATATAAAAGTGATAGCGGACGGGGTGGAAGTAAAACATCGCCTGTCTCGCGGACAATTAAAGACCGCGATAACCGCTTTAAAGTTAGCGCAAGGGAAGCATTACCAAAAAATAAAAAGGCAACCCTGCATTTATTTAGTCGATGATTTAACGTCAGAGCTTGATTCAAGAAACCAGGCGTTACTCTGTCGTGAGTTAGAAAATCTAGACGCACAAGTGTTTATCACCGCAATTACTGGAAAGCAGTTGTCGGATAAATTTCAAAAATCACCCCGAATGTTCCACGTGGAACATGGGGTAATAAACGAATGATATCGAGATAATACTATGGAAGAAAATAATTACGGTTCATCGAGTATCAAGGTTCTGAAAGGGTTGGATGCGGTTCGCAAACGCCCGGGTATGTACATTGGTGACACGGATGATGGAACTGGTCTGCACCACATGGTTTTTGAAGTTGTCGATAACTCTATTGACGAGGCCTTAGCGGGTCACTGTTCAGAAATTATGGTTATCATCCACTCTGATGGTTCTGTCAGCGTGAAGGATGATGGTCGCGGAATTCCAGTTGATATACATGAAGAAGAGGGTGTTTCCGCGGCTCAGGTTATTATGACCGTACTGCACGCCGGCGGTAAATTCGACGACAACTCTTATAAAGTATCTGGTGGTTTACACGGTGTTGGTATCTCTGTTGTAAACGCACTATCTGAGAAGCTGCAGTTAACAATTCGCAGACAGGGTAAAGTTTACGAGCAAACCTACCACATGGGTGAACCTGATAGTGATGTAAAACCTGTTGGCGATACCGATACAACAGGTACAGAACTGCGTTTTTGGCCTAGCCATGAAACTTTTACCAATACTGAATTCCACTACGATATTTTGGCTAAGCGCCTACGCGAACTTTCGTTCCTTAACTCTGGTGTTGGTATTCGGTTGCGCGATGAGCGTGACGACCGTGAAGATATATTTAAATACGAAGGCGGTATTGCTGCCTTTGTTAATTACTTGAATAAGAACAAAACGCCAATTCACCAAAAAGCTTTCTATTTCACAATACAAAGAGAAGACGGTATTGGTGTTGAAGTCAGTATGCAGTGGAATGACTCATTCCAGGAAAACATCTATTGTTTTACCAATAACATTCCTCAGCGTGACGGTGGTACACACTTAGCCGGCTTCCGTGCCGCTTTGACGCGTACATTGAACACCTACATGGAAAAAGAGGGTTATAATAAAAAATCCAAAACCTCTGCAACAGGTGACGACGCGCGTGAAGGCCTGACTGCTATTATTTCGGTTAAAGTTCCTGATCCTAAGTTTTCGTCTCAAACAAAAGACAAGCTGGTTTCATCAGAAGTGAAATCTGCTGTTGAGCAGACAATGAACGAGCAGTTAGCGGATTATTTATTAGAAAACCCGGGCGAAGCGAAGCTTATCATCAATAAAATTATTGATGCAGCAAGAGCTCGTGAAGCCGCTCGTAAAGCACGTGAAATGACACGCCGTAAAGGTGCTCTGGATATTGCGGGCTTACCCGGTAAATTGGCAGATTGTCAGGAAAAAGACCCGGCACTGTCTGAACTTTATATAGTGGAGGGTGACTCTGCAGGCGGCTCCGCTAAACAGGGTCGTAACCGTAAAAACCAGGCGATTTTGCCACTTAAAGGTAAAATTCTTAACGTAGAGAAAGCGCGTTTTGACAAAATGTTGTCTTCCGTCGAGGTTGGTACACTAATTACTGCTATGGGCTGTGGTATTGGCCGTGATGAGTACAACCCGGATAAAACACGTTATCACCGTATTATTATTATGACGGATGCGGACGTTGATGGATCACACATTCGTACTTTGCTGTTGACGTTCTTCTATCGTCAAATGCCTGAAATTATTGAGCGCGGATATATCTATATTGCTCAGCCTCCACTGTACAAAGTGAAGAAGGGCAAGCAGGAAGTTTATATTAAAGATGACCCTGCGTTGATTCGCTACTTAACCAGTCTAGCCCTAGATAATGCGTCTTTACATGTTAATGAAACTGCTCCAGGTATTTCTGGTGAGAAGCTCGAAACTTTGGTTAACGGCTATCAGATGGCACAGGAAAATATTAAGCGCTTAAGCCGCCGTATGCCTGAACGTTTCTTACAGCGCCTGTTCTATGCGCCTCGTTTAACGGATGATCGTTTGAAAGATAAAGATTACATGGAGAAGTGGGTTAAAACGTTAAATGATGACCTAACCGCCCGTGAAATTAACTCGGCAACTTATACCGTTTCTTTGCATGAAGATACCGAACGTAAGATGTGGTTACCGTCGACGACGATTCGTCAACACGGTGTCGACACGGATTACCCGCTGAACTATGAGTTCTTAATGTCTAAAGACTACGAACAAATAGTGACTCTTGGCGAAGAGATTGATTCTCTGGTTGAAGCGGGTGGTTATGTTCTCCGTGGTGAGAAGAAGCAACCGGTGAATCACTTTGTTGATGCGGTTGAGTGGCTAATTAGCGAATCTAAACGAGGTTTATACGTTCAGCGTTACAAAGGTCTGGGCGAAATGAACCCTGACCAGTTGTGGGAAACTACGATGGATCCTGATACTCGTCGTATGCTTCAGGTAACGATTGAAGACGCTATCGGCGCTGATCAACTGTTCACCACGTTAATGGGTGATGAAGTTGAACCGCGTAGAGCCTTTATTGAATCGAACGCTCTTAAAGTTGCTAACCTGGACGTCTAAGGCTTAACAGCGATATTAAGTAATAGGCAACAAAAAAGCCGGCTCATGAAAATGAAGCCGGCTTTTTATTTATTAAAAATCAAAGTGTTAGTTACTGAAGCAAAGAAATATCCGCTATTTCCAAGAAGAGCTGACGCAAGCGGAACAACAAGTTCAGGCGGTTAATACGGACTTTGCCGTCATCTGCGTTAACCATGACATGCTCAAAAAACGCATCCACAGGCTCTTTAAGCTCTGATAAATGCGTTAGGGCGTCACTGTATTTACCATCAGCAATAAGCGGCTTAACAACGTCTTCCGTTTGTTTAACTAACCGGTAAAGTGCTGTTTCAGGCTCCTCCTGCAAAAGAACTTCATTCACGTTACCGGATATCTCTTCGTCTGATTTTGCCAGGATATTACCCACCCGCTTATTGGCTGCGGCAAGGCTGGCAGCAGAATCCATAGACTTAAATGACTGAACAGCCTTTACCCTTTGGTCGAAGTCCGTTGGCTTAGAGGGTGAACGGGCAAGTACCGACTGGATAACATCGACGGAAATGCCTTGATCCTGGTACCAGGGACGAAAACGACCGAGTAGAAAATCGAAAACATCAGTAGCGACAGTGTTATTTGATAGCTTGTCACCAAAGCCTTCGACGGATGACGCTAACAGTTCATGTAAGTCTAATGAAAGCTCTCGTTCTACCAGAGTACGCAACAAACCTAGAGCGGCACGGCGCAAAGCAAATGGGTCACGGTCACCTTTAGGTACCTGACCAATACCGAATATACCAACCAACGTATCCAGTTTGTCCGCTAAAGCGACGGCACAAGCCTCTTTAGTTAAAGGCAGTTCGTCACCGGAAAAACGAGGCCAGTAGTGCTGTTCTATTGCTTCGGCTACTACCGGGCTTTCGCCGTCGTTTAACGCATAGTGTTTACCCATGACGCCCTGGGTTTCAGGGAACTCAGAAACCATATCGGAAACCAAATCGGCCTTGCACAGCAGACCGGCTCGTTCTGACGCTTTTACGTCGGCAGTTAACTGGTTTGCAATTTTCCCTGCTAACACCGATATACGACGAGCTTTGTCGCCAATACTACCCAGTTCTTTTTGGAACAGAACAGAGTCCAGTGCAGCAACTCGCGATTCTAAAGTCGTTTTCTTATCAGACTCAAAGAAAAACTGTGCATCCGCCAGGCGAGGGCGAACGACTTTCTCGTTACCCTTAATGATCTGCTGAGGGTCACGGCTTTCAATATTGGTAATGAAAATAAACTGTGGCAGTAAGTTACCTTTGCCATCTTCCACCGGAAAGTAACGTTGGTCATCTTTCATGGTAACGATAAGCGGTTCTTTTGGTACCGCGAGGAAACCTTGATCGAAACTTGCCGTTAAAGCAACGGGCCATTCCACCAAGGCTGCAACTTCCTCAACTAACTCGTCATCCTGAATAACCTGGCCGCCGAGTTCTGAGGCAAGACGTGATACTTCTGACTGAATGGTTTCAATACGCTCTTCGAAGTTAGCGATCACTTTCGCTTCAAGCAGCTTAGATAAATAATTGTCGACATGATCGAGCTCAAAACCTTGGGGCGAATGAAAGCGGTGGCCCTGGATAAAACGAGCACTCTTGGTTTCCAGAATTTCAGCTTCAATAAGTTCGCTTCCCAGCATGACAGTGAGCGTGTGCACAGGGCGAATAAACTGTGCGGTGCTATCGCCCCAACGCATCGGCTTCGGAATAGGTAGGGTTTTGATTGCCGCTTCCAGAATACCCTGAACTAAGTCAGAGAGCGTCTGACCTTTTACGGTGGCCTTATGCAGCAGCCATTCGCCTTTGTCTGTTTTAAGGCGGTCAGCCTGCTCTACAGTAATACCGTTTGAACGTGCCCAGCCTTCGGCAGCTTTAGTTGGCTTGCCGGTATCGTCAAAGGCCACATTTACTGCTGGCCCGCGCTTCTCGACTTCTTTGTCCTGCTGTTCGGTTTCAACTTGTTTCACCAGAACGGCTAGTCGGCGAGGGGTTGCATACGCCTCGATGCTATCAAAACTGAGTTCTGCGCCTTTTAAGCCTGACTCAACACCCGACTTTAAGCTGTCACGCAGCGACTTTAAGGCTTTTGGAGGAAGCTCTTCAGTACCTAACTCAATTAATAAGTTTTCTTTTTGCACGCTCTGCTCTCCTTAGTTCGCTGCTGGTTTGTTTTTATCGTCGGCTAAAGGGAAGCCAAGAGCTTCACGCGTCTGGTAATAGACTTCGGCAACGGCTTTTGCCATGGTTCTGACGCGCAGTATGTAGCGCTGCCTTTCGGTCACAGAGATAGCGTGTCGGGCATCCAGTAAGTTAAAGGCGTGAGATGCGCGCATAACCTGCTCGTACGCGGGTAAAGCCAGGGACTTCTCTATTAACAGCTCACATTCTTTTTCGCAGTCGTCGAAGCGACGGAAAAGTACATCAACGTCAGCGTATTCAAAGTTGTAAGTCGATTGCTCAACTTCATTCTGATGAAAAACGTCGCGATACAAGATCTTACCGCGAAGGCCGTCGGTCCAGACCAGGTCGTAGATGCTGTCCACACCCTGAATGTACATGGCCAAACGCTCCAGGCCGTAGGTAATTTCTCCGGCCACAGGGCGACATTCGATACCGCCTACCTGTTGGAAGTAAGTAAACTGAGTGACTTCCATACCGTTAAGCCAAACTTCCCAGCCCAGGCCCCAGGCACCCAGAGTAGGAGATTCCCAGTTGTCTTCTACAAAGCGTATGTCGTGAGTTAGTGTGTCAAATCCCAGCATTTCTAAAGACCCCAGATAAAGCTCCTGAATGTCCTTAGGCGATGGTTTCATAATGACCTGAAACTGATAATAGTGCTGCAGGCGGTTTGGGTTCTCACCATACCGGCCATCGGTAGGGCGGCGGCAGGGTTGCACATAGGCAAAACTGGCTGGCTCCGGGCCTAATGAGCGCAGAAAGGTCATTGGATGAAAGGTACCCGCACCAACCTCCATATCTAGTGGTTGAACCACGGCACAGCCTTGCTGAGCCCAGTAATCCTGAAGAGCAAGAATAAGCCCCTGAAAGGTTTTCACATCGTACGTCGACATACGCATTCTCTGCTTTGTTATTTGTGGTTGACCGAAGGTCGAAAAATATGCGTAGATTATACCCTCTGAATCGCCTTGGTTATAGGGGAAGGCATGACAAATAATCAGCCAGAACGGTGTTCCTGGTGTGAATCTACTGACGACTACCGCGCTTATCATGACAATGTGTGGGGGCGTCCGGTAAGCGACCCGATAGAACTTTTTGCTAAATTGTGTCTGGACGGGCAGCAGGCGGGGCTTAGCTGGTTAACCATTCTGCGTAAACAGGCCGGCTATGAGAAAGCCTTTTTAGGTTTTGACCCACAAGCTATTGTGGCAATGAGTGACGCTGATCGTGAATTGTTGTACAGCAACCGTGATATTATCCGCAGCAAGGCCAAAATTGATGCCATTTTTACTAACGCTGAAGCGTATATAAGAATGGAAGAAAAGGGCGTTAAATTTGAGCAGTGGCTGTGGGAGTTTGTAGGTGGCTCACCGATTATTAATGCGTACCCAACGCAAAGTGAGATCCCAACAGAAACCAAGGCTTCCCAAAGCATGGCAAAAGCGTTAAAAAAGGAAGGCTTTAAGTTTGTCGGTCCGACCATTTGCTATGCTTTTATGGAAGCAGTTGGTATGGTGAACGACCATGTTACTAGCTGTCATTGTTATCAGCCTGTTGCTGACCAAATGAAACAGTTTACGTTGTAAAATGAGCGAAGGAAGAATGATAGAAATTACTCTTGCGGACTACAGCAACCCCAAACACCGTAATGCCGTTATTTCCATGCTGGACGCTTATGCCAAAGACCCAATGGGTGGTGGCGAGGGCATATCAGATGACGTCAAAGAAAGCTTAATAGACGAAATGGCAAAACGAGACCATGTCTTTTCTTTACTGGCCTACGATGGTGACACTCCGGTTGGCGTTGCAAACTGTGTAGAAGGCTTCTCAACCTTCGCAGCAAAACCGTTAATGAATATTCATGACATAGCCGTTATTCCCGAATACCGGGGGCAGGGCGTTGCTAAAAAGCTTTTAGAAGAAGTGAAAACGCTGGCGGAATTTCGCGGCTGCGTAAAATTGACTCTGGAAGTGCTTGAGAACAATGACCGGGCGAAAAAAGCCTATGAGAACTTCGGCTTTGCACCTTATGAATTAGGTGACGTAGGTAAAGCGGAATTTTGGGAGTTGTATCTGAATAAAGAAAACGCCTGACGCACCCGCGTCAGGTTATTAATGTGACTTCCTAACCCAGTAACGGTAAGGCGTTTCTTCTGTTTCAGAGCCCACCAAATCATGCTCCATAAATTCGCAAAAGCCCGGAATATCCCGGGTTGTTGCGGGATCATCCGCAATAATCAGTAAAACCTGACCAACATCCATTTTACGAATAGTCGCACGCACCAGCATAACGGGCTCCGGGCATTTAAGGCCTAAGGTGTTCAGCTCTTTGTCGCAGTTAATTTGAGTCATTATTTTTTTAAAGACGTTAAGTGTAATTACTGGATAGTTTAGCACTTTGCTTGCGTAAGAGTCAGGGGAGTGGGGAGAATTGACCCGCTGCTTGTTGGCGGGAAATACTCAGAAACTGTCTGCAGCCATGGATGGCTGCAGTCAAGCCCCCAGGGATGGGTTTACGGCGTGTTTCTGAGTCTTTCCTGACAATAAAAAGGGGCGAGCCTTCCCGGCCCCTTTTTCGTAGGGCAGAAAGGTAAACTACCCAGCTGCCCCCGTTTCTTTCTAGACGCGCTCGAACACAGTCGCAATACCCTGACCTAAGCCGATACACATGGTCGCTAGGCCAAGCTTCGCATCTTTTTCTTCCATCAGGTTAATCAGCGTGGTTGAGATACGTGCGCCAGAACAACCTAGTGGGTGACCTAAAGCGATAGCACCGCCGTTCAGGTTCACTTTCTCTTCCATCTTGTCGAACAGTTTTAAGCCTTTAAGAACAGGCAGTGACTGTGCGGCAAAGGCTTCGTTCAGTTCAACAACATCGATGTCGTCCATAGACACGCCAGCACGTTTCAGCGCTTTTTCTGTTGCCGGAACCGGACCGTAGCCCATAATGGATGGATCGCAGCCCGCAACCGCCATTGAACGAATTTTAACACGTGGCGTCAGGCCAAGCTCTTTGGCTTTGTCAGCGGACATAACTAACATGGCAGCAGCGCCGTCAGACAAGGCTGACGAGGTGCCTGCTGTCACTGTACCGTTGGCCGGGTCAAACACCGGGCGAAGCTGTGACAGACCTTCAGCAGTGGTTTCCGGACGTATTGTTTCGTCTTCTGTGACACGAACCAGTTCGCCGTCAGCGTTATGGCCATTTATTGGCAGAATTTCTTTAGCGAAGCGACCTTCAACTGTGGCTTCGTGCGCTTTCTTATGTGAGCGTGCGCCGAATTCGTCTTGTTGCTCGCGAGTAATACCAAACTTACGTGACAACAACTCAGCGGTCATACCCATGCTGCCGGAAGCTTTCGCTACCGACTTGTTCATTCCCGGGTGAAAGTCAATTCCATGAGTCATTGGTACGTGACCCATGTGCTCGACACCACCGGCCATAAAGATGTCGCCGTCGCCGTTCATAATAGCGCGCGCTGCGTCGTGCAGAGCCTGCATTGATGAACCACACAAACGGTTAACCGTTACACCGGCCACTTTATGCGGAATACCAGCAATGAGTGCCGAGTTACGCGCAATGTTAAAGCCTTGCTCTAAGGTTTGTTGTACACAACCCCAGTAAATGTCTTCCAGTTCTTCCGGGTTAACTTCCGGGTTACGCTCAAGTAAGCCCTTCATCAGCGCAGCTGAGAGGTCTTCGGCACGAGTATGGCGGAAAACACCATTTTTTGAACGCCCCATTGGCGTACGAATACAATCTACAATGACGATGTCTTTCATTTTAATAACCTCCTCAAGCCTTACTTCGCGCTGGTTGTGTCAAAGTAAGATTTACCGGCTTTAGCCATTTCGCGCATGCCGTCAGTGACCTGATAGATTTCACCCAGGTGCGCGTACTTGTCTGCCAGTTGAATAAAGTTTTCCATGCCCAGCGTTTCCAGATAACGGAAAGGACCGCCGCGGAATGGAGGGAAGCCTAAGCCATAAAGCAATGCCATGTCTGCTTCGGCAGCAGAGCCTACAATGTCTTCTTCCAGGCAACGAACCACTTCGTTCACCATAGGGATCATGCAGCGGGCAATGACTTCGTCAGCATCCAGTTTTTTACCTTGCTCACAGCCTAATAGCTCGTAAGTGGCTGGATCTGCTTCTTTGGTCGGCTTACCTTTTTTGTCGGTACCGTAAACATAGAAGCCTTTGCCGTTTTTCTGACCGTAACGCTCAGCGGCTGCCAGCTTAGCAATAGCGCTGGACTCATCGCGTTTCATACGGGTCGGGAAGCCAGCTTCCATAACAACGGTACAATGGTCAGCTGTGTCGATACCGACCACATCGCTCAAATAAGCAGGGCCCATTGGCCAGCCGAATTGCTTCTCCATAACCTTGTCGATGCCGACGAAATCAACGCCTTCATCAACCATGCCGGCAAAGCCTGCCAGGTAAGGGAACAATACACGGTTGACTAAGAAGCCCGGGCAGTCGTTAACAACGATAGGAGTTTTTCCTAGCTTAAGCGCGTAGGCGACTACTGCATTAACGGTGTCATCTGAGGTTTTCTCACCACGGATAATTTCAACCAATGGCATTTTGTGTACCGGGTTGAAAAAGTGCATGCCGCAGAATTTCTCAGGACGCTTCAGGTTCTTTGCCAGCTCCGTAATAGAAATGGTCGAGGTATTTGAAGTCAGAATAGCGTCATCACCAATCACACCTTCAATTTCAGCCAATACCGAACCTTTAACTTTCGGGTTTTCAACAACGGCTTCTACGACAATATCAACGTCTTTAACGGCTTCATTTAGCAACGTAGGCGTAATAGAAGACAAGATTTTAATCATCTTCTCGTTGTTTACCTTACCGCGCTCAACACCTTTTTTCAGGATCTTGCCGGCTTCTTTCATGCCTAAGTCTAAAGCGTCTTGCTTAATGTCTTTCATAACAGCCGGTACGCCTTTAAGCGCTGACTGGTAAGCGATACCGCCGCCCATAATGCCTGCACCTAAAACACCTGCCGTTTTAATCTCTTTGGTTGCGGCTTTAGCGTACTTCTTAGACTTACTTTTAACTGCCTGATCCGCCAGGAAGATACCAACTTGTGCCTGACAAGCGTCGGTTTGAGTTAAGTCGAAAAACGCGTTGTTTTCTGCTTTCAGTGCGCCTTCGCGATGTTCGCGCGCGCCGTTCTCAATCGCTTCTAAAGCTTTGTGAGGAGCCGGGTAGTGTTTGCCTGCTTTGGCTGCAATTAAGCCTTTAGCTGTCACCAGGGTCATCATCAACTCGGTGTCGTTAGCTTTCAGCGGCTCTAACTTAGGCTGGCGCTTGGCTTTCCAGTCCTGCTGGCCGGCTGCTGCCGCTTTAGCTAAGTTGAGTGCTGCTTTTGTCAGGTTTTCTGGCTCAACAACGGCGTCAATTGCACCGACTTTAAGCGCGTCTTCCGCTTTGTTGTTTTTACCCGTAGTGATCCACTCAAGCGCGTTGTCCGGACCAATTACGCGAGGTAAACGCATGGTGCCGCCAAAGCCCGGAATAAGGCCCAGTTTAACTTCTGGCAGGCCAATAGTTGCTGTGGTATCCGCTACGCGGTAGTCACAGGCTAATAATGCTTCACAGCCTCCACCTAATGCGAAACCTTTAACCGCACCAACGGTTGGTACTGGCAGGTCTTCCAACTGGTCAAATACGCGCGATGCTTTTGCTACCCAGCTGCGGGTTTTTTCCTGATCAGAGAACAGTGTCAGGAACTCAGTAATGTCAGCGCCGACAATAAAGGTCGACTTGCTGCTGGTAACAATGACGCCACGTAAATCGTCAGTGTTTTGTAATTTTGTCAGTGCTTCACTGAATTCTTCTAATGTTGCCTGGTCGAATTTATTAACCGAGCCTTTCGCATCAAATTGTAATTCTGCGAAACCTGGTTCGATAAAATCGACCCGAATGCTTTCACCTTGATAGATCATCTTGGGTCTCCCACGACTTCCATTAATTTGTTGCTATAAAGAAACTGATTCTGCTATAGCTTTGGGTTAAGGTAGAGAGAGTTTGGCGCGAATACGCCAATTTTTCAACGGTTATTTAAACATGCGTTTGAATTAATGAAAAAGCAGTCGTTTATCATACGTTACAGTGCGTCATTGTTTTTCGTGTTGTTCCTGTTAAGCAGTGGTGTGGTTCAGTCTGAACCTGTTGATACAAAACAACGGGAGCAGCAGCGTGAGCTATTCAGAAAAGCAGAGTACGCGGCTAAACGCGGTCGTCTGGCCGAGTATCAGTTACTACTTCAAAAGCTGAAGGGTTATCCTTTAGTGCCGTATCTGGAGTTGGCCCGGCTTGAGCAAGTTGGATATCTGGCTAATGAAGACCGCGTGCTGGCTTTTCTTGAAAAGTATGAAAAGACACCCCTGGATTGGCAATTAAGACAACCCTGGCTTACCTATCTGGCGGGACAAAATGAATATTCACGCTTTATTCGGGATTTCCGGCATCCAGGAACTCTGACTCATCGTTGTCAATTTATAGAGTCGCAACGTAAAACGGGTTTGGGAGACGGACCTTTTAAACGTCAGGTGGATGCTATCTGGAAGCACGGGTTTTCGCTTCCGTCGGCTTGTGATCCGATTTTGGACGAATGGACGGAATTGGGTGGGCGCACCGAAGAAAAAGTGTGGGAACGATTGGAATTGGCCGCTGAGCACGGCAACCCTACTCTACTTCCGTATTTAACCGGCTTATTACCCGAGTTACAGCAATATCTGGGGGAGTTTTATCATAAAGTGAGGTATTCACCGGCTGCCATTGAAGACGGCTCCTGGTACAAAGGGCGCTACCCCGGAAAAGAGGCGCAAATTGTGACCTATGCTTTAACAAAGCTAGTTTGGCGTGATGAAAACATTGCTCTGCGAAGTTATAAAGAACTCAGTTCGCAACTGCCGTTTACCGAACAGCAAGAGGGGCGTATCGCGGAAGAGTTCGCTGTTGCATTAAGCTTAAATTCTCACCCCGAAGCCCGTGTGTGGCACGACAGGGTTCCGGTCAACGCATTAAATGAACGAGTTTTACAGTGGCGCCTGGCGAGTTATCTAAAGGATAATGATTATGAAGGCCTGAGAGACGCAATTCAAAGCCTGCCTGTTGCCATTCGACAGGGCAACCAATGGCGTTACTGGCTGGCTCGCTCACAGGAGGTAACCGGTAATGCTTTGGCTGCACAAGAGCTGTATGAAGATTTATCAGATGAGCGACATTACTACGGTTTTCTGGCGGCTGCGAGATTGCAAAAGCCGGTGAGTCTTGAACAAGAGAAACTTGAAGTCAGTGTTGTTCAGCTCGAGCAAATTCGTAATCATCCTAGCGTGCAACGTGCCTACGAACTGATTCAATTGGAGCGTTGGGTCGACGCCCGGCGCGAATGGAACCATTTACTAACACAGCTCGATGGCGAAGAGCAAAAAGTTGCGGCGTATCTCGCCAGCGAGTGGGGATGGCACGATCAGGCTATATGGACGTTAGCGCAAATAGGGCACTTTGACGCTGTGGGCATTCGTTTCCCCTTAGCCTACAAAGATATATTAGGACGGGCGTCACAGGCCGCAGGAATAGATGAGAGCTGGGCTTTAGCTGTTACGCGCAGGGAAAGTAACTTTCGGCACGACGCGTATTCCAGTGCGGGCGCCAGAGGGCTAATGCAAATTCTACCTGGTACCGCAAAGCAACTGGACACTAAAAATAATAGTTGGCGACGCTTGAACGACCCTGCCGTCAATGTACGTCTGGGTACTGACTATTTAAGCCGGTTGAAACACCGTTTTGAGAATAATTGGTTATTAGCTACGGCAAGCTATAATGCAGGCTACTATAGAGTTAAAGAGTGGTTACCTGATGAGCCTGTTGCTGCCGATGTGTGGGTTGAAACTATTCCGTACCACGAAACCAGAGATTATGTAAAAGCAGTATTGAGTTATCAGCAAATTTATAGGATGTTGGGTGGTAACGAGGATAATTTGTTTGAGCAAGTTGTTGATATGACAATTGTTGATACTGAATAAGGCGATCCAATATGACTGCGACAGCAGATTTGTGGCCGTTGTTTCCTGACCATATAAAGCAGCTTCAGACTCGTGCTGAACGACTTTTTAAACGAGAAAACTTAGATCTACTTGCCATTCATTCGGGCCAGCAAAAGCGCTGGTTTTTGGATGATATGAATTATCCTTTTCGTGCTAATCCTCACTTTAAGGCTTGGTGTCCGGAAACCCAGTTGCCTAATGCCTGGGTTATTTTAAAGCCAAACACCCGACCAACTTTAGTTTTATTAAGTTCTCCCGACTTTTGGCATACGACGGCAAGCCTCGAGGGTGCTCCCTGGCTAGAAGAGTTCCACGTGGAACACATCAGTTCGCCTGAGGCTATTGAAAAACTGCTTCCGTACGATAAGAAAAATGCGGCTTACCTTGGTGAACATATTGAGGTCGCCAAGGCTTTGGGTTTTGAGAATATAAACCCAGATCCTGTGCTTCACTTTTTTCATTATCATCGCTTGTTTAAAACTGACTACGAAATTGCCTGTTTAACTCAGGCAAACCATATAGCGGCTGAAGGCCATGTTGCGGCCGCTGACGCCTTTTTTAACGGCGAGTCGGAGTTTGATTGTCTGCTGAAATATATGGCGGCGACTCGGCAAGGGCAGAATGAAGTGCCTTATAATCACATTATTGGGCAAAATGAAAACGCCAGTGTTTTGCATCACTGGATGCCCGATAAAAAAGTTTCTGGCTCACTCAAGTCGATGCTGGTTGATGCTGGCGCCGAGGTTTGCGGTTATGCTGCCGACATTAGTCGCACCTGGTCTAAGCAACACAATGAGTACGAAGAGTTGATAGCCGCGCTTGACCAAATTACATTGGCTTTAATTGATAAAATGAAGCCGGGCGTTGAATTCCCGTCATTGCATCAGCTCGCTCATGAACAAATTGCTAATGTACTTTTTGCTTTTGGTTTTGTTAGTTGTAGCCCGGAGCAAATGATTGAAGACGGCATAACCACCGTATTCCTTCCGCATGGCTTAGGGCACCCCTTGGGCTTGCAGGTGCACGACGTTGGCGCGGCGCAGGCTGACGAAAGAGGCACACCAATAGCGCCTCCCAGTGGTCACCTTACGTTAAAAACCACTCGTACCGTAGAGCCGCGACAGGTTTATACCATTGAACCCGGAATCTACTTTATTGAGCCGTTGCTACAGAAACTCGCGAATTCACGCAATAAGCATTTAATTAACTGGCGCCGAGTGGATGAGTTTAAACCCTTTGGTGGCGTGCGAGTTGAGGATAATATTGTGGTTTACCGGGAGCGAAATGATAACCTTACACGCCAAACTGCTTTAGATGCTTACGTGAAAAAGGTTACCCGTCTTGCATGATCAGGATTACGACATTCCTGCTTCGGAAACGGAAGTCGAAATAGAAGTTAAAGGCAGCCGCTTTATTGCGTGCCTGGCACATACGCCAAACGCCGATAGCGCCGCTGAGTTTCTGGCTGTTATAAAAAAACGTTGGCCAAAAGCCTCTCACTATTGTTCAGCGTCGCTATTTTCAGCGCCTAAAGACAGCCAGAGTATGGCGTATAGCGACGACGGTGAGCCTTCGGGAACGGCGGGGCGACCTATGCTTATGGCGCTAAAAAATAGTGGTGTAGGCGAGGTTTCCGCTATAGTTGTACGATATTTTGGTGGAGTGAAGCTAGGAACTGGCGGACTTCAGCGAGCCTATACCGACGCGATAGTCGCCGCACTAGCTGAGCTTGAAAGAGAGCAACGGGTTTTTAAACAACGTTTTCAATTAAATTTTGCTTATACCGATCAGGGCGATGTTGAACCGCTTTTGCTTGAGGCCAATGCTGAAATGGAATCTTCGGAGTATGAAGAGAGTGTTCGGCTTAAGGTGTTGCTACGCCCCGTGAATGTTGGGGCGTTGCAGAAGAAGCTACAAGCTGCCACCCGTGGCCGGGTGCAGTTAAAAGAGCTGGATTAGAAGAACATCGCACTTGGCTGGAAGACTTTTTCAACCTGATCAATGTACTTTTTATCCAGCAAGAAAAGAATAACGTGGTCGTCGGAGTGAATAATGGTTTCACTGTGCGCCATAAGCACTTCTTGTCCGCGAACAACCGCACCAATAGTGGTTCCCGGCGGAAGCTTTATATCTTTAATGGCTTTACCCACCACTCGGGACGTGTCTTCATCACCATGTGCAATTGCCTCAATAGCTTCGGCGGCACCTTTTCGCAGTGAGTAAACGTTAACAATATCGCCACGGCGTACGTGAGTTAGTAGAGCTGAAACGGTGGCGCGTTGTGGTGAAATGGCAATATCAATTTCGCCCCCCTGCACCAAATCGACGTACGCGCTACGCTGAATGAGCACCATGGTTTTACGGGCGCCCATGCGTTTAGCCAGCATGGCTGACATAATGTTCGCTTCGTCGTCGTTGGTAACCGCAATAAATACGTCGATATCTTCAACGTGCTCTTCTTCCAGCAACTTTTGGTCGGACGCGTCACCGCGGAAAATTAAGGTATGCTCAAGGCTTTGTGAAAGCTCTTCTGCGCGGGTTTCTGAGCGCTCAATTAGCTTAACCCGGTGATCAACTTCCAGTTGTTTGGCCAGACCGGCACCAATGTTCCCGCCACCGACAATCATTATTCTGCGGTACTTGTCTTCCAGCTTTTGCAGTTCCTGCATTACGGTACTAATGTGGCGGGTGTCGGCAATGAAGAAGACTTCATCATCGGCTTCGATGATTGTGGTTCCGGTAGGGCGTATAGGCTTACCCTGACGATAAATAGCCGCAACCCGGGTGTCGATATTGGGAATATGCTCCCGCAGTGTCGAGATAGCATGACCAACCAGCTTTCCGCCGTAGTAGGCCTTTACCGCGACCAAACTGGCTCGTCCGTTGGCAAACTCCATAACTTGCAGAGCGCCGGGGTAGTCGATAAGCCGACGAATATAGCTGGTTACCAGTTGTTCCGGTGAAATGATGTGGTCAACTGGCGCATCCTGATTATGAAACAGCTGATCTTTATAGCGGATGTATTCTTCAGAGCGAATTCTGGCGATTTTCTTTGGAGTGTTAAATATCGAGTAAGCAACCTGACAGGCAATCATATTTGTTTCGTCGCTGCTGGTTACTGCAATAAGCAAGTCGGCATCGTCGGCACCCGCGCGACGTAAGACATCAGGATGGGCTCCGTTACCAACGACGACTCGCAGATCATACTTATCCTGCAAATCGTCCAGTAAATCGTTATTGGTATCAACTATGGTGATATCGTTGCGTTCGCCAACCAGGTTTTCCGCTAATGTGCCGCCAACCTGGCCAACACCGAGTATGATAATTTTCATTCGACTTTTTTCAATCTCGCGTAAAAGAAACCATCCCCGTTATGTTCACCCGGGAGTAGTTGCAGAGTTTTCTGCTTTTCATCAATAGGTATCAGACTAGCACTCGATTGCTGTTTTAGAAAAGACTCAATTTGAGTTTGGTTTTCCTGGCTTAGAATAGAGCAGGTTGCGTAAAGGAGTTCTCCGCCGTTTTTAAGTAAAGGCCAAAGCGAATTTAGTATCTGGTTTTGCAATTGTGCGAGCTCATTAATGTCCTCAGCGCGACGCAGCCATTTAATATCAGGGTGGCGGCGTATTACGCCTGTTGCAGAACATGGGGCATCCAAAAGTATGCGGTCAAACTGCTCGCCGTCCCACCAGTCACCAGTTGCAGCAACATCGGCGCAATGAACTATGGCACTTAAACCGGCGCGCTCCAGGTTTTCGTCCACTCGCTCAAGACGTTTAGCATCGATATCAATAGCCTGAACCGGTTGCTCAAAGTCGTTTCGCTCTAGTAAATGCAGCAGTTTGCCTCCCGGAGCGGCGCAACAATCGAGTACGCGGTGAGAAGCCTTTACGTTCAGGTAATCCGAAGCCAACTGCGCCGAGCGGTCCTGAACTGATGCGTGTCCCCGGTCAAATCCCGGAAGCCTTTCAACCGGAACAGGCGAATGCAGCCGAATCGCATCACCAGCCAGGGTGTCGGCTTCGGCAGCAATACCACTGTCTTCCAGTTGTCTTAAATAGTCATCGCGATTGAAAAAACGACGGTTCACGCGTAACCACATGGGCGGGTGAGCGTTGTTCTCTAAAAGAATGTCGCTGGCTTGTTGCGGGTGGTCTGCCTGAATTGCATCAAACAACCAGCGCGGATGATTTTGCATCGCGTCAACAGGCAGTTCTCGCTGTTGCGACTCATCTGCGGTTGGCGCTTCGCGCAGCAATTGACGCAGTATACCGTTTACCAGGCCTTTGTGATTACGTTTGCCCAGAATACGCGCCGCTTCTACTGTGGCGCTGACGGCAGCGTGGTCTTTAATGCGCAGACAATAAAGCTGATAGGCACCTACCAGTAGCAAGTAGTGCAATACTTTAAGCTTACCTTTAAGTGGCTTATCCAGTTTAGCCCCAACCAGCTTGTTAAGGCTGGGCAGAACTCTTAAAACACCGTAGCTAATTGCACTGGCAAGACGTTTATCTGCATCGGAGAGCTTGCCGGTGGCGTGGGGTAAGGCCGCGGAAAGCGACTCGCCTTTCTCTAATACATGAAAGAGGGCGGTTGCAGCGGCGGCCCGGCTAGTTGCTCCCTGACCGCCGTTTTCTGACTTTTTCTGCTGGCTCATTGTAATTCCAGTCCCGGGCTAAAGACATTGCTATAGCCGTTAACCAATGTACTGGCTGGCTGAGCCTTTTTCCCCGGCATCTGCGCTTGAGTGATACGTAAAATACCGTCCCCGGTCACCACGTCGATGCCTTCGTGGGTGCTATTAATAATCGTGCCCGGACCTTTACTGCTGGCACCCTGAATGAGTTCAGCGGCGTGAATTTTTAGTGTGTTCTGTCCGGCTTTTAAATGTTCTGACTGGCACCAGCTCATTGGCCAGGGGTTAAACGCTCGTACGCAGCGTTCGATAAAGGCCGCCGGTTGTGTCCAGTCTATTTTACCTTCCTGCTTGGTCAGCTTTTTCGCATAAGTGGCATTGGCGTCACTTTGCGGCTTAGCCTGGCTCTGATAGCCGTCGAGATCTTTTAATACTTTAATTAACGCCTTAGGTCCCAGGCTTTCAAGCTTGTGATAAAGCGAAGCCGAGGTTTCGTCCGGAGTGATGGCGCAGCGCTCTTCGTGCAGCACCGGACCGGTATCCAGCCCGGCTTCCATTTGCATAATGCAGACACCAGATTCTAAATCGCCAGCCCATATCGCGCGTTGAATTGGAGCGGCACCTCGCCAGCGGGGCAACAAAGAACCGTGCACGTTCAGGCATCCTTTTGCGGGAATATCCAATACCGCTTGCGGAAGCAGTAAGCCATAAGCCACCACAACCATGACGTCAGGTTTCAGCTCGGCTAGTGCGGCCTGATCCTCATCTGACTTTAAAGACTCGGGCTGATAAACCGGAAGCTGGTGCTCAAGCGCGAGCTTTTTAACCGCACTGGGTTGTGGCTTTTTGCCTCGCCCTGCAGGTCTGTCGGGCTGTGTATAAACGCCCACTACCTGATGAGATTCATCAAGCAATTGCTGTAAGTGTTGTGCTGCAAAGTCCGGAGTCCCGGCAAAGACAATTCGCATTATTGTGCTTCCGCCGCTTGCTTCTCGGCTAAACGTTGCTCTTTCTCAAGCTTTTTGCGAATGCGTTCGCGTTTCAGCGGCGATAAATAATCAACAAAAAGTTTACCATCTAAGTGGTCAATCTCATGCTGAATACAAATGGCCAGTAGCCCTTCGGCGGAACGGCTGAAACGCTCACCGTTTTTATCCAGTGCTGTAACGGTAATTTTCTCGGCACGTTCAACTTTTGCGTAAACGCCGGGAAACGACAGACAGCCTTCGTCGTTTTTAAAGTGGCCTTCTGCTTCAGTAATTTCCGGGTTAATGAACACCAGCGGCTCGTTTTGATCTTCGCTGCAATCAGCAACAAATAGCCGTCTGTGCACATCAACCTGGGTTGCCGCTAGGCCTACACCTTGTTCTTCGTACATGGTTTCGAACATATCGTCGATAACCGAGCGGATATTGTCATCTACCTTTTCAATCTTCTGTGCGACTTTGCGCAAACGTTCGTCCGGATATTGCAGAACCGTCATTTTTGCCATTAGAACCTCCAATTCTTCATCTACCCTTAGTTTACCTTAAATTGGTAGGTCAAGGACAGTCTGTGAACACACAGGAATTATGTGTATTAATGGGGATGACACGCGCATCAAACAAGGTGCAGAAAGCTGCCCGGGAATGTGAGAACTGGGAAGCTATTTTTGAGCGATGGGGGCAATCGTTAAAATCGGTAGAGGTGCGTTGGTTAAACGCCGCTGAAAACTGGTGCCGTAGTGACTATCAGGGCGTTATTTCTTACTTTAGTGAAGATTACCCAGCTGCGTTAAAAACCATAGCTAATCCGCCCTGGTTACTTTATTACCGGGGGCGTAAAGAGCTGCTGCAGGGTGTTAGTGTGGCTATTGTTGGTAGTCGCAAAGCCACTCACAGTGGTTTACAAATTGCTGACTGGTTTAGCGAGCGCTTAGTGGCGGCGGGTATTGTGGTGGTTAGCGGTCTGGCTATGGGCATTGACGCTCAGGCACATAAAACCGCAGCCGATAAAGGAAAAACCATAGCGGTTTTAGGTACCGGCATCGATCAATACTACCCAAGAAGAAACAAAGCTTTACAGGATTTTATTGCGCATCAGGGGCTGCTGATTTCGGAATTTCCACCCGGGCAGACCGCGCGAATCGATCATTTTCCCCGCCGTAACCGTATTATTAGTGGTATCAGTCAGGCCGTGGTAGTGGTTGAAGCAGCACGCAAAAGCGGTTCGCTTTCAACGGCAATACACGCGTTGAACGAAGGGCGTGAAGTTGGCGCGGTTCCGGGGTCGGTGTTGTTGCCGGAGCATCAGGGCTGCCACTGGTTAATCCAACAGGGCGCTAAGTTAATTAATACGCCGCAGGACATTCTCGACTGGTTCTCGGTTGACGATACCGAGGTTGCCATAGAAGGTGATACAGAATGTCGCGATGAAAGCTTGGCAAACAATCGATTGTTCGCTAGTCTGAGTTCAGAGCCACGAACAATTGATGACATGGTACAATTGTCCGGACTCGAGGTTGCTGAAGTCATGGAGAAAGTAGTGTTACTCGAATTAGAAGGGCTAGTGGCAGCCGTACCAGGCGGTTATATCAAAGTGGGGAGGCGCTAAAGTATGTTTGATATCCTCATGTACTTGTTTGAAAACTACATTCATTCGGAAATGGAAGTTGTAGTTGATCACGATGAGTTAACCAATGAACTTACCCGGGCTGGTTTCCGTCATCAGGAAATCCAGAAGGCTTTGGCGTGGCTAGAACGCCTGGCAGATTTGCAGCAAATGGAAACCAAGTCTTATCTGGATGTTGCCCCGCAGCAGTCTACCCGTATTTATACCGCGGCAGAGATGACTCGCTTGGACAGCCAGAGTCGGGGTTTTCTGATGTACCTGGAAAACTTGGGTGTGCTTGATTTTGCTACACGAGAAGTGGTTATTGATCGTGTGATGGAATTAGAAACACCGAACTTTACTCTTGATGACCTGAAATGGGTTGTACTTATGGTGCTGTTTAATGTTCCGGGCCAGGAAGCCGCGTACGACCAAATGGAAGGTTTGCTGTTTGAGGAAGCTGAAGGACCCCTGCATTAATGTCATCAGATGAGCGCTGCCCCCGTTGTGAGCGACCACTGGTTATTAAACATGTTGGGCATAACAGCTTTTTAGGCTGTACCGGTTACCCGGACTGCGATTATAAACGAGGCCTTCGGGAGCAATCTGAAATTGAGCCCGAAGATCTCGGCGTTCCCTGTCCTGAGTGTGGTAAAGAATTGCAGTTAAAGAGCGGTCGTTATGGCTTATTTGTTGGCTGCAGTGGTTTTCCGGAATGCGAGTTCGTTACTGAGCCGAACGTTGAGGAAGAAGAGACTATTCGCTGCCCTGAATGCGGCAAAGGCCAGTTACACCAAAAAACATCGCGACGCGGTACTGTATTCTACGCTTGCGACCAATATCCGAAATGTGAATTTACCGTGAATCAGCCGCCGGTCGATGAAGCCTGTCCCAAATGCCAGTACCCGCTGCTGGTGAAAAAGAAAACCGCTGCCGGAATTCGCAAAGTCTGCCCGCAAAAGCAATGCGACTATAAGTCGGACGCGTTATAATCTGACTCATTGAGTTGAGGAGAGATTATGGCAGATACATGGGAAGCAGCGCACAGCGCTATAAAAACGGGCATTATTGCCTATCCGACCGAGGCGGTATTTGGACTGGGATGCGACCCTCGCAATGAGGTTGCTGTGCAGAGGTTGTTAAGCCTGAAACAGCGACCCGCCGAGAAAGGTCTTATATTAATTGCCGCCGATTACAGTCAGTTACTTCCCTATGTTGAAGACTCCGCTATTGCGCAAGATAAACGTTTCAGCGTTTTGTCACATTGGCCGGGGCCGGTTACATTAATTCTGCCGGTAAGAAAGGGCGTATCCACCTTATTGACGGGCGGCCGCGATACCATAGCTGTGCGCGTGACTGCGCATGAACCTGCCAGAGCGCTGTGCCGCGAACTGGGCCATGCTTTAGTCTCTACCAGCGCTAATTTAACCGGTCAGGAACCTGCCCGGACTGCAGCAGAAGTTCGTCAGCAATTTGGTGACAGCGTCGACTGGATAATGGATGAAAGCACCGGTGGAGCAGCGAACCCTACTCGAATCATAAACCCACTAAATAATCAGGTTCTCAGAGACGATGCATAATGATTACTTGAAGCAGGTAAAAAGCTACCTGATGTCGTTGCAGGATGCTATTTGTCAGCAGTTGGCGCAGGCGGACGGTGAGCAGAGCTTTCAGGAAGATAGCTGGGATCGGCCGGGAGGCGGCGGTGGTCGCTCGAGGATCATAAAAAACGGTGCGGTTTTTGAACAGGGTGGTGTGGGTTTTTCTCATGTGTACGGCGAGAAGATGCCCGCCTCGGCAACGGCACACCGACCAGAGCTGGAAGGCCGCGACTTTAATGCCTGTGGCGTTTCTCTGGTGATGCACCCGGAAAACCCTATGATACCCACGGTGCACATGAATGTGCGTTTTTTCATTGCGCAAAAAGAGGGTGAAGAACCGGTCTGGTGGTTTGGAGGCGGCTTTGATTTAACGCCGTTTTACCCTTTTGACGAAGACATAATCGAATGGCATCAACAGGCGAAAAACGCGCTCGATAGCGTGGATGAGAAGCTTTATCCGGAATACAAAGCCTGGTGCGATGACTACTTTTTCCTTAAGCATCGAGATGAAGCGCGTGGTGTGGGTGGTATATTCTTTGACGACCTTAATGACCGTTCATTTGAAGAGTGCTTTTCGGTTATAAAGGCGGTGGGAGATGCTTTCACCAAAGCTTATCTGCCTATCGTCGAGCGCCGCAAAAACCTAGCTTATACTCAGCAACAAAGAGACTTCCAGCTATATCGCCGCGGGCGTTATGTGGAGTTTAACCTGGTCTGGGATAGGGGAACTTTGTTTGGTCTGCAAACCGGTGGCAGAACCGAATCTATTTTAATGTCGATGCCACCGCTGGCGCGCTGGGAATACGACTGGCAGGCTCAGCCGGGTTCTGCGGAAGAGCAGCTTACCGAGTATTATTTAAAACCCAGAGACTGGCTGTCAGTATGAAATCCGTGACCAGCCTGGGCGTATTCGGGAACCCCATAGCGCATAGCCTGTCTCCGCGTATTCATGCGTTGTTTGCGCAGACTCGGCAGGACTCAATTAACTATCAACGCTATTTATCCACGCCTGCGCATTTTCCCCGCCGGGTTGCTGAATTTTTTCGCCATGGCGGGCAGGGTGCCAATGTTACCTTGCCATTTAAACAACAGGCCGCATCGCTGGTTACTAAATTGTCCGATCGTGCGCGGTTAGCGGGGGCGGTGAACACCTTAATTCCCTACGGCAATGGTCAATTGTTAGGTGATAATACTGACGGAGAAGGTTTGATTATTGACCTTAAAAACAAAGGATTTAAGGTAAGTGAGCGTTCACTTGTTGTTTTTGGTGCCGGAGGTTCAGCACGTGGCATAATACCTCTTCTGCTGGAGCAAAAGCCGCGGTGTCTGTATTTGATTAATCGAACAGCAGAGAAAGCTGAAATGCTTAAGTCTCAGCTAGAGACCTTGGGACTGGTTGCAGCGAACCGAATTCAGGTACGTTCGTCTGCGACTGAAATTGACGAGCCCATAGATCTGCTAATTAATGCAACCAGCAGCAGCTTGAATGGGCAGCGTTTAACGCTCCCCTCGGTGCTATCCGAAAATGCCTCTGGCTATGACTTAATGTATGCAGACCAACCAACGGTATTTATGGATCAACTGACGCAGGCCGGCTGTAAAAATGTCAGCGATGGGTTTGGTATGTTGATTGAGCAGGCCGCATCATCTTACCAACTTTGGATGGAAGGCGAACGTCCCGATACTGCATTTGTTATGGCTGAAATGCGAGCTCCTAGTTGATTGATTGAAAAGGGGTTTTCTTTGCTTTTTATAAGTAAAGAAAAATGAGGAACAAAAGGTTATAAAAAAACTGAATTTGTCAGTAGATCATTGCTGATTTTATGGTAATCTGTCTGACCTGCTTTTGAGGCATTTCCTTCCATTTCAGGACAAGAGCAGAATAGTTTCCACAGTGAAACATAATAATAAAAAGTACTAGGTATTTCGGGAAACCTGCCGTTTTAAATCCCATACTATCAATAACTTAAGTAAATTTTGGACACGGGGAAATTTAAATTTCCGGCTGTGGCATGAGTCGTTGTTAACAGAGTTATTAACAGGTTATGCACACTCTGTTCAGTGGCCTGAATTGCCGTTCTGTGGCATCCTATAGGTAACGCTTAATTTAGGTTCTTAACTATGGCCATATCTGTTCCAGAAAATCCTTTTATCCTTGTCGATGGTTCTTCTTATTTGTTCCGCGCTTTTCATGCGCCGCCGCATTTAACGAACTCTAAAGGTGAACCGACCGGAGCTATTTACGGCGTCGTTAATATGCTTCGAAGCCTGCTAAAGCGCTATAAACCGAGCCATATGGCGGTAGTTTTTGATGCCAAAGGCAAAACTTTTCGTAGCGACATTTACCAGGACTACAAAGCAAACCGTCCGCCTATGCCAGACGATTTGCGAAGTCAGATTAAACCTTTGCATGACATTGTCCGGGCTATGGGTTTACCGCTGCTTTGCATTGACGATGTTGAAGCCGATGATGTGATTGGCACGCTGGCGCGACAGGCTGGCGAGAAAGGTCGCTTTACGCTGATTAGTACCGGCGATAAAGACATGGCTCAGCTGGTCAATGAACATGTCATGCTAATTAACACTATGACCGATACTTTAATGGACCCTGAAGGGGTTGAGAAAAAGTTTGGGGTTAAGCCAAACCAAATTATCGATTATTTAGCGCTTATGGGTGACAGTTCGGACAATATTCCCGGGCTGCCCAAAGTGGGCGAGAAAACAGCACAGGCGCTGCTGCAAAGTATTCCCAGCATTGACGCTATTTACGAAAATGTGGATGCGGTAACTGAGCTCTCTTTCCGTGGCGCGAAGTCTATGCCGGCTAAGCTTAATGAATATAAAGAACAGCTGCTGATGTCGCGCGAGCTGGCAACGATAAAGCTCGATGTGGCAATGGACTTACAACCGGAAGAGTTGAATATACAGACGGCAGACAGTGAAAAACTGCAGGAGCTTTACAGTCGTTGTGAATTCCGCCGGTGGCTTGGTGAGCTGATGGAAACTGGTGCGGCAACGGATCAGGCTTTGGGTGAAACCGATGGTGAAAAGCCGACCAGTGATATAAACAGAGATGCGTACCGTGTATTGATGACTGAAAAAGAGGTCAGCGATTACATAACGCAACTAAAGAAAAGTGATTACTTTGCTTTTGACACCGAGACTACCAGCCTTAATTATATGGAAGCTGAATTGGTCGGTGTGTCATTAGCGATGGCCCCGGGTGAAGCTGTATATATACCTGTCGGGCATGATTATATGGAAGCGCCGGAGCAGGTTGGGCGAGACTGGCTACTGGAGCAGTTAAAGCCTTTGCTTGAAGCTGAAAAGCCGCAAAAAGTCGGGCAAAACCTGAAGTACGACTCGCATATTCTGCGTCGCTATAAAATTCGCCTGGCGGGAATTTTAAATGACACCATGCTTGCCTCCTACGTGTTTAACAGCGTTGGTTCACGGCACGATATGGATACCTTAAGCCTTCATTACCTGAACCATAAAACCATAAGTTTTGAAGACATTGCAGGTAAAGGCGCGAAGCAACTGACGTTTAATCAGATTGCTTTAGAACAGGCCTGGCCCTACGCGGCTGAAGATGCCGACATAACGTACCGACTGCATGATGTGCTCTGGAATAAAGTAAAAGAAACCGGCAGCGAGCTGCAAAGTGTTCTGACCGACATTGAAGTGCCGTTAGTACCAGTCTTGTGCGATATGGAACAATACGGTGTACGCATTGACGCAAACTTGCTTGGCAAACAAAGCCAAGAAATTGCTGAAAAGCTCGATGCTCTGGAGAAAAAAGCTTTTGAAATTGCCGGCGAGGAGTTCAACCTGGGCTCACCGAAACAACTGCAACGCATATTCTTTGAAAAGCTTGAGTTGCCAATTGTGAAGAAAACACCAAAAGGCGCGCCGTCAACGGCTGAGGAAGTTTTGCACGAACTGGCTCATGACTATCCTTTGCCGGATGTGATCCTGCAGCACCGTGGCCTGTCGAAGCTTAAATCAACCTATACCGATAAGTTGCCGAAGATGATTAACCCCGATACGGGACGAGTACACACCTCGTATCAGCAGGCGGTTACCGCAACCGGACGTTTGTCCTCAACAGACCCGAACCTGCAGAATATCCCAATCCGCACCGCCGAAGGGCGCAGAGTGCGTCAGGCTTTTATTCCTGAACAAGGCTACAAGATTGTCGCTATCGACTACAGTCAGATTGAACTGCGTATTATGGCTCACTTGTCGCAAGATGCATCTTTACTTAAAGCTTTTGCTGAAGGACTGGATATTCACCGTGCGACAGCGGCCGAAGTGTTTGGCTGTAAGGCTGATGAAGTCACTAATGACCAGCGCCGCCAGGCAAAAGCGGTGAACTTCGGGCTAATTTACGGTATGTCAGCATTTGGGCTTGCGCGGCAACTGGGTATTGCTCGTCATGAAGCTCAGCACTATATGGACAAGTACTTTGAACGCTTCCCTGGAGTTCTGCGTTACATGGAAGACACTCGCAAACAGGCAAAAGAGCAGGGCTACGTTAAAACCTTGTTTGGACGTCGTTTACCCTTGCCGGATATAAAAGCCAGTAATGGAGCCCGTAGAAAAGGGGCGGAACGTGCTGCTATTAATGCGCCAATGCAGGGCACTGCAGCCGACATCATTAAGAAAGCCATGCTGAAAGTTGCTGACTGGATTGACAGTAATAACTGTCAGGATGATGTGCGAATGCTAATGCAAGTTCACGATGAACTGGTGTTTGAAATAAAAGAGTCAAAATTAACGGATTATATTGAACAATTAACTGAAGTAATGGAAAAGGCTGCAAGCCTTGATGTGCCTTTAATAGCGGAAGCTGGTAAAGGTAATAACTGGGACGAAGCCCATTAATTTTAAGAATTGTCTGAACTTTTTATAAAGGGTCTAGTCACAACAAGTGAGGGCATTAATCCTCCCTCAAAAAATTGTTCTCCCTGGATTACTTTTCGCCCGGCTTTTTAGTCGGGCTTTTTTCTGCCTATTTTTGCGGTATGCCGGCCAGACCGGAGCGGCCTCTGCGGTTAGCGAACCAAACCCCAACTAAAATGGCAAGCATTCCAAACCCTTGCTGCAACCAAAAGTCTTCGCCATCAAGTATCCCCAATATAAGAGCGACAATGGGAATTAGGTAGGTGACCGAACTGGTAAAAACAGTATTGGTGAGCTGCACAACATGGTTAAAAATAACTAAAGCGCCTGCCGTTCCGGCAATACCCAAAGCCAGAACAGAAAACAGCGACAACATTGCGCCTGGCTGCTGAACCTGAGTCATAAACTCCGTTCCTGCAAACAAGTAGATGGTTGCCGGAACGGCAGCCATAAGTAAAGATATGCCGGTAATGGTTAACGGCGATAAGTCGCTGATTTTATGCTTAATGAGGTTCAGGTTGACGCCATAGCAAACGGTTGCGGCCAGGACTAATAAGGCGTACAGATTAAAGTCCCAGCTGCCATTAGCCGAGGCGGTTACCAGAAGCAAAGTACCAAACAAGCCAATGGCTACGCCAATAACCTGCGCTAAGCGCGTTTTCTGATGAAAGAACAGCGCACCAATAACCAGTGTTGCGATAGGGGTTAACGCATTAAGAACTCCGGTAACGCCGCTTGCCAGCTGTGTTTGTGCAATGGCAAACATAAAAGCCGGAATAAGACTGCCAACCAGACCGACACTGGCAAGCTTTAACCAATGTTTGCGGGTAATTTTATTCAGTCGACGGGCAATGAAAGGGGCAAGCACAAGCCCTGCTGAGCTGATGCGTAGTGCGCCAACTTCCATTGGACCAAAAGCCAGTAACCCTTTTTTAATCAACAAAAAAGAGCTACCCCAGATTAAAGCGAGCAGCCCTAATAATAACCAGGCGCTAAGTGGTGGCGTGTTATTCGTCGTCATACTCTTTGCTATACCACTGGTTGAGTTTCTCTTCGACTTGCTCGACACCTATGCGCTTTAAAGAGGAAAAGGCTTCAACCTGGACGTCGCCGTTGAAGGCAATTGCCGCCTGTTTGGCTTTTAAAACGGTTGATTTGCGCGCGCCTTGCTTGAGTTTGTCTGCCTTAGTCAATAAAGCCAGTACCGGCAGGTCACAGTCGACAGCCCAGTATATTAATTCCTGATCGGTTTCGCGGAAAGGGTGGCGGATATCCATTAATACCACGATGCCCTTTAAACTGTCCCGTTGCTGAAGATATTCGCTTAAAGAACGTTGCCACTTTTCTTTGACAGCTAATGGAACCTTCGCGAAGCCGTAGCCGGGTAAATCTATCAGTCGCTGACCTGTGGTAAGTTCAAAAACGTTAATTAACTGAGTTCGTCCAGGCGTTTTACTGGTGCGGGCCAACGCTTTTTGACGAGTCAGAGTGTTTAACGCGCTGGATTTACCCGCGTTAGAACGGCCGGCGAAAGCAACTTCAATGCCCGAGTCCGGCGGCAGCTTACTGATATCTGGTGCACTGGTCACAAATTTTGCCGATGCGTAATCTAATTGCTGATCTGCCACTATTAAGGTCACTTTTATTAAAAAAACGGAACATCTATGCGCATTATGAAGTATCCGGACAGTATCTCCAATGATCATTTAGCAATTGATTCGGTTTTAATCGTTTAATCCACACAAGTTTTGTGTAAAATAGCAACCTGCTTAAGGTGATTTATTGGGGCGCGTGGCGCCATCCAGAACAGAAGAGAAGCAAACATGAAAAAATTCGCAATCTTTTTGGGACTTTTCTTCGGTACCGCCGGTATCGCAGTAGCACAAAGCGGCGACGCTGAAGCCGGAAAAGAGAAATCGCAAGTTTGTGCGGCTTGCCATGGACCCAATGGTGAATCTCCGACCGATATGTATCCGCATTTGGCCGGTCAGCACGAAAAATATTTGTTGAAACAGCTGAAAGATTTCAAACGGGCCTCCGAAACTGGCGGCGAAGAAGGCCGTAATAACCCGATTATGATGGGGCAGGTTGCTTCATTGTCGGAACAAGACATGGCCGATCTTGCTGCGTTTTATGCAGCGAAGGACTCACCGAAAGGCGAAACGCCTAAAGATCTTATTGCCAAAGGTGAAGACTTGTTCCGCCGCGGAAACCCAGAAACCAATATGCCTTCATGTGCGGGTTGCCACGGTCCTCGTGGAAACGGCATGGGGTTAGCTGCTTTTCCTGACATTTCAGGTCAGCATGCTGCATACACCAAGTCTCAGCTAGAAATGTTCCGTAGTGGTGAGCGTGCAAACGACCCGAATGGAATGATGCAGGGCGTTACAGAGAAAATGACAGATGAAGAAATAGAGTTGCTGTCTAAGTTCTTGAGTGGCTTGTATTAAATTCGTATTTGCGAATAGAAAAGCGACTTCGGTCGCTTTTTTTATGGCTATGAAAAATGTTATGAGTAACGTGTTTTTTTGTGCCTTGTTAACAAAAAGTAATAAAAAAGTGGTTTTTTAGATCAATAAAATCATTGAATTAATATTTGGTTCAAGTAGTCTTAACAACGCTCGGGGAGCTTCCAGACAGAAAAAAACAAAAAAAAGATGTTAAAAGCCCTTGAGAAAATAATAAAAAGACTGTAAAAATACAGCTGACTCGACACAAAAAAATAACAAGAGGTCGAGAGGTTATCGAAAAGTCAGATGTTATCTTATTTCTCGATAATCCAGGGAGTAAAGCCAATAGGCTCGCGGTTGCTCCACTTAATAATAACAATAATAAAAAGCAGACAGGTTACGGAAAACCGCAATAAAAACTCGGAAACAGTGACAACCATTCTCATAGTTGCAGTGCGCTGCCAATTTTATGAGAGAATCAGGCGATGTGAAAGCATCGCCTTTTTTCTTGCCTAAAATTCATCTCAGACTTGTAATTCGTTGCTCCCCACTGACGTAATCCATGTTATTGCGTTACAATAGACCACATTAGTTGTTATTCAGGAGCGACCATGACTCGCCGCAAAAAGACACGCAAGGCCGGACCACTGGCACAGCCTAAAACTCCGAGAGACGCACGCACAACAGATGCGGCATCCAAGGGCAAGAAAAAAGGAAAAGGACAAGCACCGGGTCAGCGACATTCATCAGCTAAAGTTCTGCAACAAAGCAAAACAAAAGGGGATGAGAAAGATCCCCGGCACGGAAGTCGCCGTAAAATAGCTTTGGTGATGACACCTGAACAGGAGCTGAAGCAGTTGCAGGAAGATACCAAACTGCAGCTACTGGCTGAACGTTTTGAAAACGATGAGTCTCTGACAGCAGAAGAGCAAAGCTACCTTGACGAAAAATCTGAGCGTTACGAGCAGCTGATTGCCAAACTGGGTTATGAACTCGATGAAGAATGGGACGACGAGGAGAGCTAATGTCCAGCGAACTCTATTGGATTATCGCCATTGTAGGCATAGTGATTATTGTCGCTCTGGGTTGGTACGCTGCAACTTTGCTGCTGCGCCTGCGCACTCAGACTCAAGTTCGCGAAGCTGCGGTGCAAAAACGCGTTGACCGTATTGATGAAAGCATTATTACCATAGCCAAAGCAATGCAGCAGGAGCAATGCCCGCTGTCTGAAGGATGTCTGAGAATTGTGGTGTTGCTTGACCATCGGCCTGAAGCGGTTGATTACGATTACTCTATTGATTACCCGGCAATGCATGATATGTATGAGAAAATTAAGCATATGCCGACGCATGAGTCGCGTAAGAAGTTTCCTAAGAAAAAAGTGAAGGAAATGGACGACGAACGAGAAGGCTATGAGAAGTCTATGCGCGATATTATTCTTGCTGACGTTGATAAGCTATTAAAGCAATTTCCGGCGGCCTGAGGAGGCGGCATGGCGTTTTTTAAAGGTGTAAAAGAAGATATAGCCAGCGTTTTTGCAAGAGACCCGGCCGCGCGCAACACCATGGAAGTGTTATTTCACTATCCGGGGCTTCATGCCACCTGGTTTCATCGCATAAGCCATAAACTTTGGGGCTGGAAACTGTACTGGCTTGCTCGCTTTGTCTCTAATATTTCACGCTGGCTTACCGGTATTGAGATCCATCCCGGAGCTAAAATTGGTCGTCGCTTCTTTATCGATCACGGTATGGGAGTGGTTATTGGTGAAACTGCGGAAATTGGTGACGATGTTACTCTTTACCATGGTGTCACTCTTGGTGGCACAAGCTGGAATAAAGGTAAGCGACACCCGACATTAAAAGACGGTGTGGTCATTGGTGCCGGCGCTAAAGTACTGGGTCCGATTACGGTTGGAAAGTCGGCCCGTATTGGTTCTAACGCTGTTGTTGTTCGCGACGTACCAGAGTTAACAACGGTCGTAGGCATTCCGGCTCGTGTGGCTCAGTCTGGTGTTGATAAAGAAACGACTGAACGACGCAAGAAAATGGCTCAGGAGTACGGTTTTGATGCTTATGCTATCTCGGCAGATAATCCTGACCCGGTGGCAACAGCAATAGGCCGGATGCTGGATCATGTGCAGATGCTGGATAACAAGGTGTCTGACCTATGTCAGGCGGTTAATAAACTAGGTGGCGATGTCTGCAGTGAGATCCCTGAAGTTGATATGGATGACGTCGAGTTTTTAGAAGAAAGCGAACGCGCCGCTAAACGACGCGCTTACAAAGATGATGCTTCTGCATCCGATGAGCAGAACCATTAACTTTTTAAGTTAAAGCGCTCAATCAATGAATACAGCTCTTTGCTGGTATTTTGCAGTTCATTGCTTGAGTGCTGAGTTTGCTCTGCCGTCTTCTGGGTATCGCGAGCGGTATCAGCAATCTGAGTAATCTGTTCACTGATATGGTCTGCAACCCCGCTTTGCTCTTCGACAGCAGACGCCATTTGCGCTGACATGTCAGAAATCTCCTGAATTGCCACTGATATTTCACCCAGAGCGCTGTCCGCAAGACGAACTTTTTCCACCCCTTCAGATGCTGCCTGTTCGCCTTGTTTCGATACTTCTACAGCATTACGGGCGCGATCGCGCAGTTGCTGAATAACTTTGTGAATACCCTCGGTGGACTGAGTGGTTCTTGAGGCCAGCGAGCGAACCTCGTCAGCGACCACGGAAAAGCCACGGCCATGTTCACCGGCACGAGCGGCTTCAATGGCGGCGTTCAATGCCAATAAGTTGGTCTGGTCAGCAATAGATGAGATTAAATCAGCTGCTTCGCCGATAGCTCCGGTAGATTGATCAAGCTCCTCAACCGTTTTGGCTATTTCTTTTACCGCGTCATGCAGCCTGATAATAACTTCACTGGCTTCTCTCGCCAGCCCGACACTTTCGTCAATGTTGGTTTTGGCTGATTCGGCCTGCTCCGCATTACGCTCTATTGTGTCGGCAACCTCCTGAATGGCGGTCGCCATCTGGTTCATTGCGGTTGCAGTTTGCTGAGTAGAGGCGGTCTGTTTATCGACATACTGACTGCTCAGCTGCGCCTGATTGTATGTATCTTCGGTGACTTTCAGAAGACCACCGACCGCGTCTTTCATTCGACTTAATGCTGTGCGATTACGAGCTCCCTCACTTACTAACTGCATAGCGAGTTGAGCTTCACGACCTTTTTTGTCGAAATAGGTCATGCCAACTAACTCGGAATCAAAAGCGTCTGGTCGCAAAGCTAATAATCCCTGCAGCATTCGACCAACATAGGCACCATAAGCTAAAGTTGTTACCGCGGTACTTGCTAAGGCGATAAGTGCTGCCAGTGGTTCGCCCAATAAAGCGATAACACCACTGGCAATTAGACCCGGAACAATCACGGGAATTAAGTCTTTACAGCTTAGCCATAACCGTTTGCCGAATGAGATTGCTTGCTTACCGGCGTTAATTCTGTTGTAGACGTCCTGTGCGCGTCTTTTTAGTTCATCTGAGGTGGCAACCCGCACCGATTCGAAACCCACCGGCTTATCGTTCTCCATTATTGGCGTGACATAAGCACTGACCCAATAATGGTCGCCATTTTTACAGCGGTTTTTAACTAAGCCCATCCAGGGTTTGCCGCGTTTAATGGTTTTCCACATATGTTCGAAAACGCTGGCGGGCATATCGGGGTGGCGCAGAAGGTTATGCGGGGAACCGATTAACTCTTCTCTTGTGTAACCACTGATACTCACAAAGTCTTCGTTGCAATGCCTGATGACTCCTTTGAGGTCGGTTGACGATATCAGCCGATAGTGGTCTGGGAAGCGACTTTCATTCCCCGTAACCGGACCATTATTTTTCATAAGCGCCTTTGTTCTGTTTGATTAATATCAATATATTATTTACATATCGTCATTTTCTAAAAAAAGTTTACTTTTGTAGGCATTTAGGCATAAAAAAACGCCGCTAAAAGCGACGTTTTTGAAATTCTTTGTGTAAACGTTCGGTACCCTAAAGGGCAACGAAGGTTCCTTACATAGGAACTACGTTTTCAGCTTGTGGGCCTTTAGGACCTTGAGCTACGGTGAAAGAAACTTGCTGGCCTTCTGCCAGAGTTTTGAAACCGTCAGACTGAATAGCGCTGAAATGTACGAAAACGTCTGCGCCGTTTTCTTGTTCGATGAAACCGAAGCCTTTAGCTTCGTTAAAGAATTTTACTTTACCAGTAGTAGTAGACATGCTGATATTCCTCGTAGTGCATGTTGAAATCAATGTATTGCTCAAAAAACTTAGGTATTACTTGGACTTACAAAACGAGGTACAGCAAAAAGGACTTCGTAAAAAATCTCAAATCAATAGCCGAAATTTTCTCAGCGGTTTCGAGTATACGCTTAATATGGGCCGAGTCAACAATACCTTGTTTTATTTTAACCAGTTACGGCTGATATGCCGAAATGTGTCGGTTCCGGACTTTTCTAACCATTCAAATGCCGCCATTTCAGACGTAATAATTTCAACGCCGGCGTTTCGCATTCGTTCAATGGCACTGTCCTTATCTGTGGGGCGGCGCGAGCCGACGGTGTCAGCTGGTAAGAAGACCTGATAACCCGAAGCCTGAAGCTCTATTGCGGTTTGTAAGACACAGACGTGGGTTTCCATGCCCATAATAACCACATGCTTTTTATTGTACTCGGAGAGCACATCGCGGAACGTGTCGTCGCGTAGCGCGCTAAAGTGTGTTTTTTCAACCACTCGCGCCGCTTCAATAATATCTTGCAGACTATCGACGGTGTAGCCTAAACCTTTCGGATACTGTTCGGTAATAAGAATAGGCAAATCCAGCTGCATGGCAATTTCACCTAGCCAGCGCATACGAGAAGTAACCACATCGCGTTGGTGGATGGCAGGCAGTAACTTTTCCTGAGCATCAACAATCAGTAGTAAAGAGTCTTTCGCAGAAAGTAGCATTATGTATTCCTGTTGGTACTAAGTGATAACAGATACTAACTCTAGCCGATTAACACTACCATCAGCAAAAAGTCTAAACTGAGTTAATAAATTTGGTTAATAATTATGCGTGAAATTTGCAGTTAGGGCGGTCAATGGCTACAATCCCCGCCTTTCCAAATGCAGATGCACATCCAAACAGTAAATAAAAGGTGACACCATGGCTCCGGTATTGATTCTAATGGGTTCCCAGTCCGATTGGCCGGTAATGCAAAAAGCGGCAGAAATGCTCGAGTCTCTGGGCATTAAATGGCAGGCGAAAGTGGTCTCTGCACACCGCACGCCGGACTTACTTAAATCTACCATGGAACAAGCGGAACAAGATGGTGTGCCTGTGGTTATCGCCGGTGCCGGGGGTGCTGCTCATTTACCGGGTATGCTGGCGGCTTATACGGCCATTCCGGTGTTTGGTGTGCCGGTTCCGAGCAAGCAGTTAAAAGGTTTAGACAGCTTATTGTCTATTGTGCAAATGCCTAAAGGTGTCGCTGTAGGTACTCTGGCTATTGGCGATGCTGGAGCTGCAAACGCAGGTTTACTGGCGGCACAGGTTATTGGCAGCTTTGACAGCGACGTGCGCAAACGGGTACACGAATTCCGCAGCGCGCAAAAAGAAAAAGTGATGGCTAATTCAGATTTGGAACTACCAAAATGAAAATTCTGATCCTTGGTAACGGACAGTTAGGACAAATGCTGGGTAAAGCGGTTATTCAGCAGGGTCATGAATGCGTTTTATACAGCGACAGACTAGATCTGGTCATGGCATTGGGTAGCCAACAGCCATTATCAATGAATTTAGCGGAAGCAAATGAATGGGCTGATGTAACGACTTGGGAGCATGAGCACTTAGGTGAAGAGCTAGTCGCTAAAACCGCCGACAAGTTTCTGGTTCAACCCGAGCGTTTTAACCGTCTGGTTGATCGCCGTACCCAAAAAGCTTTGTGCGATGAGCTGGAAATACCCACTTCTGCCTGGAAAGCTTACGAAAATGTTGCCGAGTTAAGCGCCATTTTAAACGCCTGCGACCACGCGGTTGTCATAAAATCAGCAAAAGGCGGCTATGACGGTAAAGGTCAGTGGCGCTGGCGTCCGGGTGACGACATTGCTGCCGTTGCAGAAGATGCCGGACAACGCCCAGGTATTGTCGAAGATATGATCGACTTTACCGATGAAGTGTCGGTTGTTGGCGCGCGTTCGCATAAAGGCGAGCAGCGTTGCTTCCCGCTGACGTTGAATGTGCATACCCAGGGTATTTTGTCTTACAGCCTGGCGGGCGCTGAGCACTTTTCGAAAGAACTGGAAGCGCTAGCAAAAGAGCATCATAAAAAACTGACCAATGCACTGGATTATGTGGGTGTACTGGCCATTGAATTCTTCGTTGTCGGTGAAGGTGACAACCAACACTTGCTGGTGAACGAAGTGGCCCCGCGAGTTCATAATTCCGGTCACTGGACCATGAGTGGCGCTAATTGTGATCAGTTTAACCTGCACATTCGCGCTATTACCGGTTTACCCTTGCCTGACTTACTGATAGCCCCAACGCTAATGGTTAATGTCATTGGTGTTGCCGGTATTCCTGAAGCCTTGTGGGAAGCTGCCGCCGCGGACTGTCACTGGTACGGTAAAGAGGCACGCCCCGGACGTAAAGTGGGTCACGTTAATATCATGATTGACTCGTTTGAACGCGGCGAGAACCTGGCCAGCAGCTGGGCTGAAAAGCTGCAACTACTGGTTGGCTAAACTTTTTAGAGCTGTAACGTTTCTGTGAATGAGCGGCTAAAACCGCTCATTCAGCCATTTCTGCATATCCTGAACCTGCTCCATACACAGTGAATGTGGCATGGGGTAAGTCTGATACGTTACTGAAAAACCTTTTTCTTTTAATACCGCACAGGCTTTTTGACCCAGAACTTCCGGCACTACCGGATCCTGCGTACCGTGCTGAACCAAAATAGGAAGTTGCGCATTGGCTTCATTTACCTCAATGTCACCGGCGGTAGCAAAGTAAGTTGAATGTGCCATTAAACCGGCCAGTGGTTTAGGGTAGGTTAACGCCGCTTCATAGCCGACCGCGCCGCCCTGTGAAAATCCGGCAATAATAATGCGCTTGCTGTCTATGCCTTGAGCAACTTGTTCGTCGATCATGGCGTGCACTTTGGCTGCAGACTCACGCAGCTGCTGGCTGTCAATTTGGCGGTCAATGCTCATGTCGGTAATGTCGTACCAGGCTGGCATGACCATGCCCTGGTTTATGGTGACCGGCATTTGCGGGGCATGCGGAAATAAAAAGCGAACCTGAGCATTATTAATTTTTATGTGCTCTGTCATGGGTAAAAAGTCGTTACCCGACGCACCTAAACCGTGAAGCCAAATAATGACTGCATCGGCGTTACCTGCCGGCTCATGTTTAATAACTTCCAGAGACATTACTGATTCCCTATAGCTGCGGCCGGGTACGAACCCAGCCAGTGAATGTTGTTCATTTTAGCCAACTCCTGCAAAGCGGCTGCTACACCTGGCTCGCTGAGGTGCCCGTCAAAATCAATAAAGAAATGATAGTCACCAAACTGACTGCCCGCCGGTCTTGAAACAATGGAGGTTAAGTTAATTTGCTGTTTTGCAAAAACCTGTAAGCTGTCGACCAATAAGCCCGGGTGATCGTTGTCATCAATGAGCAGCAAACTGCTTTTCCAATGCGTATTTTTATTAAATTCCGGCGTTTCAGATGTTGCGGATAATACCACGAAGCGCGTTTCGTTACGTGGGTTGTCAGCAATGTTGCTGTTCAGAATCTGTAATGAAGCAGGGCAGTTTACGTGCTTGGGAACCACCGCCGCAGATGGCTTTTCAGTGGCGAGCAACGCATCGAGCGACAATGCATTACTCGCGGTATGGATAACCGGAAGCCCCAGTCCATTCAGGTATTGATTGCATTGACCGGCGGCGACGAACTGTGCCCATATTTGCTGCGGCTCAGCACTGTTGGCCAGGCACTGAAAACCAACCGGAATGCGAATTTCTGCCTGAATATGCAACGGACGCTGAACCAGGTAGTCCACCACCGGAGAGACAAAGCCCTCGGTTAAGTTTTCAATAGGCACAACCGCAGCGTCGCAGTCATTACCAATAGAGTCCAGACAACTTACCAGGCTGTCCAGTAACTGAATTTGGTGCTGTTTTTCGGGTTGGTAAAGCCCTGCCGCAACCTCTGAAAAGGTGCCGGCAGGGCCCAGTGTCGCTATTCTCATTTTTTATACTGCTCAAACCACGCCAGCGCGTGTTCAATTTTGGCTATCATATTAGAAGGGCGAGCCGTAACACCGTGAAAAGCACCCGGAACACGTACCATAGCGGTATCGACTTTTTGTAGCTTCAACGCCTGGTAGAACTGCTCGGTTTCAGATATCGGCGTACGACGATCCTTCTCTCCTGTGAACAGCAGTACCGGCGTTTCTACGTCACCCACCATAGACAGTGGCGAGCGTTGCCAGTAATGCTCCAGTTCTTCCCATGGCATACCCGGGAACTGGTTAGTAATTTGACCAATTGAGCTGTCAGCCGTCAGTACTTTACTCACCCAGTTAATCACGGGATTAGTGGCTGCTGCAGCATTAAAGCGGTTGGTTAGCCCTACCGCATAGGCTGTTGCAATGCCACCGGCTGAACCTCCAGCAATAAAGAGGTTGTTGGAGTCAGCAATACCCTTATCAATGAGCAAGTCGATGCCACTCATGTGGTCGGCAAAGTCATAAGGTGATGAGTAGTTACCGTCCAGTAGCATGGCAAAATCTTTACCGTAAGAGGTACTGCCGCGGTGGTTCACGTACAGAACCACATAGCCTTCGGCAGCGTAACGCTGGTGTTCTGCGGCAAAGTGCGGACCGTAAGACAGATGAGGGCCACCATGCACTTCTAATAGCAGAGGATACTCTTTGCTTTCATCGTAATTTGGCGGAGTAATATACCAGCCATGAATTTCCTGACCGTCGTAGCGTGATTCATAGCGAATTTCGTGAACTTTCCCCAGCTTACGGTGACCCAGCAGGTCTTCATTTAGCTGAGTAAACTGAACCGCCTCACCCCCTTGCGGCTGATAACCGACATCCGCCGGACGGTATTCAGAGCCTTTGGTGTAGGCAATAGCGCCGGTTTGTGAGGCAGTGAATGAGCCCATGGTATAAGGGCGGCTGACGTAAACACCGGAAACATCATCCACCCGATTCGTCAGCTCATTGCTCAAGGTGACATCAGCAACTACGGTTTTCCCCTGATCGGCGTATGAAACCGCAAGCGACTCATCGCCTGTCCACTGTGGCGAGCTGAAAGAACGGTCGAAGTCCGCCTGAAGTTCGGTCTCTGAACGCTCACTCCAGTCCATGATCCACAATTGCGATTTATGGTAAGGCACCGGCTCGTTCGAGCTGTGCAAGTAAGCTAAATGTTCGCCGTCTGGTGAGAATTGTGGTGATGACTCGCGACCTGGTTTGTCGGTCACTTGGGTCACTTCTTTTGAATCTAAGCTAACGCTGTACAAGTCGCTTTCGTTGACCTGATAGGCCCAGTCTTCAGAGCGGTTGCCAGAAAAAATCAAATGCTTATCGTCGGCTGTCCAGGTAAGTGGACCGCCATGTCGGTAAGGACCGTCGGTTAGCTGGCGCGCTGTGCCGCCTTCTGCCGGTACGACAAAAACTTGGGTATGCGCGGGCTCTAGCACGCCACGACCATCACGCTGATAATAGGCTTCCTGAACAATAATGGGAGAGTCAGACCACTTAGCTCCTTCAGGTTTTGTTGGCTTTTTCACACTTTTAGCAAAAGGCGTAGCTTCGGCTTTAACCGACATAGTAAAAGCCAGTTGGGTGTCGTCGTTAGACCAACTAATGCTGCCCGGGCTTTCGCTTACGTGAGTGACTTTGGCGGTGCGTTGCTCTTTAATCCAGTGTACATGAATTTGGTTTTTTTCAGACCGGTTAGAGGCAAAGGCAAGGCGAGTACCGTCATTCGACCAGGCGAGGCTGCCGTAGTTAAACTGATCGTCAAAAAGCGGTAAATGTTGACCGGTTTCGGTATCAATTAGCCATAATGAGCGCCGGGTATTGTCTTTCATGTCATCAAAGCTGTTGCGGATGTACGCAATATACTTGCCGTCGGGTGAAATACTTACCTGATTAGCGTATTCAAGCTGGAAAATATCGTCCGCCTGAAATGTTTCTTGTGATAAGGCTGGAACGGAAGTAAAAAGTAGCGCTAAGCTACCGGCAATGACAGATTGCTTTAACCACATTGTTATTCTCCTTTTGGGTTATGGCTTTACGTTACTCAAGCTTGCGGAGCGATGCAAAGAGTTCCGTTCAAGTTGTTGGAAAATACGGTAAACTGAAGGCCTTTTCGAAAAGCCGGACGAAAATTAAAAAGGAAACCCCATGCACTACCGTCAAACTCGCGCTGAGATTTCTTCCGCCGCTATACAGCACAACGCTAAGTGGGTACGTCGTAAAATGGCGGGCGGTAAACTTTTGGGCGTGGTTAAAGCTGACGGTTATGGACACGGCGTAGCTCCCGCGGTTAAAGCCTTGTCTGAGCTGGTTGATGGCATGGCTGCGGGTTTTATGGAAGAAGCGTTGGCGGTCCGTGAAACCGGTTACAAAGGGCCCTTGGTAATATTGGAAGGGTGCTTCTCAGCGACTGAACTGAACCTGTGTTGTGAACATCAGTTGAGCCCGGTGGTGCATTGTGAACAACAACTTGAGTACATTGAGCAAGCACAGTTGACCAGCCCTTTGTGGGTCTGGTTAAAAGTGGATACCGGTATGCACCGGCTAGGCTGGTCTGAAGAGCAGGCACCGCAAGCATTAAAGCGCCTGCGTGCCAGCAAGAATGTCGCCGGTGTAACCTTAATGTCGCACTTAGCCAACGCCGATGCAGAGCATCGTTTAAACGCCCATCAAAAACAGCAATTCTGCCAGTTGTCGGAAACCCTTAACGATTATCAGGCACGGAGTTTCCATAACTCAGCCGGACTTTTAAACCCGGATACTCAGTGGTCACTTCAGGACAATGACTGGGCCAGAGCCGGTTTACTGCTTTATGGTGTGAATCCGTCTACGGTGACTGAAGTGCAAGCCGAACTGAAGCCGGCAATGCGTTTGGTCGCCCCGGTTATTGCACTGCACCAGTTGGAAAAAGGTGAGTCGGTAGGTTACGGCAGTGCCTGGAGTGCCGATAAACCCAGTGTTATAGCGACAGTCGCTATGGGCTACGCCGACGGTTATCCAAGGCAGGCGAAAAATGACACACCGGCAATGGTTCGTGGAAAACGTGTGGGTTTGGCCGGACGTGTGTCTATGGACATGCTGACGATTGATGTTACCGGTATTGAAAATCTGCAATTAGGTGATGATGTCGAGCTTTGGGGCCCTAATATTGACGTGCGAGAAGTCGCCGCCCGTGCTGATACTATTTCCTGGCACTTGCTGACCGGCGTTAGCGGCCGGGTTCCCAGAGTACTTGTATAGGGTTTTCGTTCATTAGCCATACAAAAAGTATGGCATTTATTAGTATTTATCCTACAAGTTTTACATCGGCACCCCTGATCTTTGTCAACAAAAGCGTATACTTGAGACAAACCTTAATCAAGGGTGCTTGCTATGTTCGAAAGTTTTGACGCACTGTTTTTAGCGCGCTTCCAGTTCGCGTTTACCATCGCGTTTCACATTATTTTTCCTGCCTTTACCATCGGGGTTGCCAGTTACCTGGCGGTTCTCGAAGGCCTGTACCTCAAAACCCGCAACCCGGTGTACCAGCAGCTGTTCCGTTACTGGGTGAAGATCTTCGCTGTGGCCTTTGGTATGGGCGTGGTCTCCGGTATTGTTATGAGTTACCAGTTCGGCACCAACTGGTCGGTATTTTCCGATAAAGCCGGTCCGGTTATCGGCCCGCTAATGGGTTACGAAGTACTCACGGCTTTCTTCCTTGAGGCCGGCTTCCTTGGCGTCATGCTGTTCGGCATGAATAAGGTAGGCGAGAAGTTGCACTTCTTCGCTACCCTGATGGTGGCGGTGGGCACCGCAATTTCTGCCTTCTGGATTTTATCGGTAAACAGCTGGATGCAGACGCCTGCCGGTTACGCCATGAATGACGTAGGGCAATTCGTGGTCACCGACTGGTTTGAGGTGGTGTTTAACCCGTCCTTCCCTTATCGGCTGGCGCACATGCTGCTGGCAGCCTACCTGACAGTAGCCTTTGTGGTCGGTGCGGTGGGTGCCTGGCATTTGCTGAAAGACAAAACCAACGCGGCAGCCCGTAAAATGTTCTCCATGGCCATGTGGATGGCGCTCATTGTGGCTCCGCTGCAGGTTCTTGTCGGAGACTTCCACGGACTGAATACGCAGGAGCATCAACCGGCGAAAGTGGCGGCGATGGAAGGGCACTTCCATACCGAAGCCCGGGCCCCGCTGTATTTATTCGGGATGCCGAATCAGGAAACCGCGGAAGTAGACTACGCCCTGAAAGTGCCCGGTCTTGCCAGTATTATTCTTAAGCACGACATAGATGCAGAAGTAACCGGTCTTGACCAGTTCCCGCGGGAAGACTGGCCGCCGGTGGCAACCGTATTCTGGGCTTTCCGGATAATGGTCGGCGTGGGCATGCTGATGGTACTTGCGGGACTCTGGTCGGGCTTCCAGCGCCTGCGCGGCAAGCTGTACGACAATAAACTTCTGCTGCGTTTCAGTTTATTGATGGGACCCATGGGCTTCGTGGCCGTTATTGCCGGCTGGATAGTCACCGAAGTTGGGCGTCAGCCCTGGGTGATCTATGGCCTGTTGCGCACCGCCGATGCGGCATCGCCGATTGATAAAGCTGGTGTGGCAGGCAGCCTGATAGCCTTTATTGTGGTGTATTTCCTCGTTTTTGGTGCGGGCACCTTCTACATTCTGCGCAAAATGGCGGGGAACCCGGAGCAGGTTACTATTCCCGACTACGCGAAGCATAAAGCCACCATGGCCGCTGAGCGCATCTACGATGAGGAGGTGTAAGCTATGGATTACGCACTGATTTGGGCAATATTAATTTCGGTCGCCGTATTTGCTTACGTCGCACTCGATGGCTTTGACTTGGGGATAGCTCTGCTGTTTCCCTGGTTCAAAAAAGAAGAAGACCGTGACGTGATGATGAACACCGTGGCGCCGGTCTGGGATGGCAACGAAACCTGGCTGGTGCTGGGCGGTGGTGGTCTGCTGGCGGTTTTCCCGCTGGCTTACTCGGTGCTGATGCCGGCACTTTATATGCCGGTTATTGCCATGTTGCTGGGGCTTATTTTCCGCGGCGTGGCTTTTGAGTATCGTTTTAAAACCAAACGCGCCAAAGGCATCTGGGACTTATCCTTTATTACCGGCTCGCTGATAGCGGCCATGAGTCAGGGCATTATGCTGGGTGCTATGCTGCAGGGCATTCAGGTAACCGGACGGGAATACTCCGGCGGCTGGTTCGACTGGCTGACACCATTTACTATTTTCTGCGGTGTGGCGGTGGTTATCGGCTACATGATGCTGGGTGCGACCTGGCTGGTGATGAAAACCAGCGGCGATCTGCAGCGTCAAAGCTACCGAGCCGGCTGGTACACCACGATATTGCTGGTGGCCTGCATTGCCTTTGTGAGCCTTTACTTACCTTATGTCGACCCATTTATTGCAGAGCGCTGGTTCACTTACCCGGCCTCCGTTGGCCTGTGGGCTTTGCCAATACTGCTGGCGGTGATGACCATTGGTTTACTGCGCTCGCTGCATAGAAAACAGGAAGGACGCCCCTACCTATGGGGGCTGGGTATGTTCCTGCTGGCTTACACCGGCTTCGCGGTCAGCATATTCCCGTACCTGGTACCCCGCAGTATTACCTTGTGGGAAGCCGCAGCGCCGGACAACAGCCTGAAGTTCTTACTTGTGGGTGCTGTGTTCCTGTTGCCGATGATCTTCGCTTACACCGGTTATACCTACTGGGTATTCCGCGGAAAGGTTGACCCTGACAGCGGATACCACGACTGATGAAGCCTGTATTTAAAAAGTGGCTGTGGTTTGTGGGGTTATGGTGCCTGGGTGTACTGGCGGTCACCTTAGTGGGTGGCCTTATCCGCTGGGCTTTACTCTAAGCTTGCGCTAGGCTAAAGGCAGACTTGACGCCGGAGGCAACCAAAATGAAATTGACTCACCTTCTGGCCGCATCCGTTGCGGCCTTATTTTTATCCGCTTGCAACAACGCAGAGCCCCAGAGTAATGGCACTCGCAGCGCAGATTACGTGATTAAAAACGTCACCCTTGTTGACTGGCTTAAGGGCGAGCCCAATGTCATTGACCAACAAACACTGGTGGTTAATGACGGATACATCAGCGGTGTGTTTTCGAACGCTGAAGCCCCGGCTTTTGACGACAACACGCAGGTCATTGATGCCGAAGGGCAATACGTTTTACCAGGCATGGCAGAAATGCACGGTCATGTGCCGCCGGCAACAGACTTTGGTGACTTCCCCAAACGCTACGCCGACGACATGTTGTTTTTGTACGTTGCCAATGGTGTAACAACGGTGCGTGGCATGCTGGGTTATCCGCACCAGTTGCAGCTTAAGTCCGATATTGAATCTGGTAAGCGACAGGGTCCAACGTTATATTTGGCCGGCCCCAGCTTCAGTGGCAATACCATAGAGTCGGTTGAACAGGTAACTGAGCGGGTTATATCACAACGCGATGAAGGGTGGGACTTACTGAAAGTGCACCCCGGGTTAACCCTTGAAGAGTATGAGGCCATGGCAAGTACGGCTCGGCAGGCGGGTATGGATTTTGCCGGGCATGTGCCGGCAGATGTCGGATTAAAACGCGCCATGGAAGCGGGGCAGAGAACCATTGACCACCTGGACGGTTATCTCGCTTACGCTAATGCTATGAACAGAGAAATAACGCAGGACGAGCTCGATTTGCTGGTTTCTATGACGCTGGAACACGACGTTGCGGTTGTGCCCACCCAGGCCTTATGGAAAACCCTGATAGGTGCGGCTGATCCCGACAAATTGAAAGAGTACCCGGAAATTCAGTTGGTACCCAAGGCCGTCCGGGAAGGCTGGCTAAACTATTACGATAACCCCAGCAGTTACTTTAATCAGGAACAGGCGCAAGTGCAGCAGGAAAATCGGCAAAAGCTATTGCATGCCCTGCACGAAGGCGGCGCGGAAATCATTTTTGGAACCGATGCGCCGCAGTTGTTTAGTGTTCCTGGTTACTCCATACACCACGAAATACGCCTGATGTCAGAAGCGGGTATACCTATGGTTGATATTTTGCGTTCGGCCACGGTAGCGGCCGGCGACTACTTTGCCGAACAGGATACCTTTGGACGCATTGCTGCCGGACACCGGGCTGACTTTATTTTGTTAAAGGATAACCCTCTGGAGAATCCAGATACCCTGCGCGAGAACCAAGGGGTTATGGTGCGCGGGAAGTGGCTGAGTCGAGAAGCTATTGATAAGAAGGTTGAGGAAATTCGTGCGACTTACGCTGATTAACGGCTACTGATAATAATAAGGAACCAATAAATGAAACCGTTATTTAAAGTATTAAGTTCAGTTTCGCTTGGCATTACTTTGCTGGCCAGTGCACCTGTTTGGGCACAAAGCGCAGACAGCATTCGCAATACCGCCGAGGAAACTCTGGAGGCGTTTAACATTCCGGGTCTGGCCGTTGTTGCGGTTAAAGACGGCGAAGTGATTTTAGCTGAAGGCTTTGGCGTGCGTGATATAGACAGCGGCGCGCTGGTGAACGCCAATACACTGTTTGGTATTGCCTCAAACACCAAAGCCTTTACCGCAGCCGCTATGGCAACGCTGGTAGAGCAGGGGAAACTAAACTGGGACGACAAAGTTATAGACTACATTCCTGAGTTTCGTCTGGCCGACCCCGCTATAACTCAATCTTTAACAATACGCGATATTTTGAGTCATCGTTCGGGTCTTGGTCTGGGTGCGGGTGACTTAATGATTTGGCCTAATACGGACAAGTCCACCAGCGACATTATTGCCGGGCTAGCGCATGTGCCCATTGAACATGGTTTGCGCGAAGGTTTTGCCTACAACAACCTAATGTTTTTGACCGCCGGCGAGGTTATTCACCGTGTTACTGGCATGCCGTACCGAGATTACATTGAGAAAACCTTTTTTGAACCGCTGAATATGAATGAAAGTGTGGTCGGGTTTTCGCATATACCAAAAAGCAATAACAACGTCGCGGTAGGTACCATTGAAATGAACGGCGAGCTGCATCGCTTTCCGCTCGACTTTCTTGAAGATTTTGGTGCAGCAGGCGCGACCGCAGCAAGTGTTGATGATTTGAGTAACTGGCTGATCACTCAGTTGCAGGGCGGCGTGAGTCCATCGGGTGAGCGCCTCTTTTCAGAAGCCTCGCAACAGGCTATGTGGCAGTTAACGACACCGTTGAGTACATCACCTGAAGCTGCTGAACAAGGCACGTATTTTGGTGGCTACGGCATGGGCTGGTTCGTAAAGGACTACCAGGGCGTAAAGCGGGTGTATCACAGCGGCGGTATTCTGGGCATGTTGTCGCTGACCACTCTCATACCTGAAAAGAACTTTGGCATGGTGGTGCTGAGTAACCAGCAGGCCTTTGGTGGTTTAAGCGCAATTACCGAAGAAGCTTTAGAAGACTTGCTGAATTTACCCGACCGCGACTGGGTGGAGGAAGAGCAGCAAAAATATCAGGCCTTTATGAAAAGAAAAGCCGAGTTTGTTGTAGAGGAGCCCGAAGAAATAAGAGCCGCGCTGCCGCTACAAAGCTACGCCGGTACTTACAATGACGCCTGGTATGGCGAGGTAGAAATTAGCTACGAGCAGGACAAACTGCGCATTAACTTTATTCACACCCCGATGCTGCAGGGCACCCTAGAGCATTATAATGATGACACTTTTATCGTGCGCTGGAACGAGCCGTTACTGGAGGCTGATGCGTTTATCGACTTTAGCGTGAACCGCAATAATGAAGTGCACAGTGCAACGCTGGAGGCCGTAGCGGCTTATACTGATTTCAGTTTTGATTTTCATAACCTGAATTTGAAAAAACAGAAGCCGGAAACCGCCGATTAAAATAATAGGCAGCCAGAAAGCCCTGGCTGCCTATTTTCAGAATCTTCAGCCTTTTCTTAACTCGTCATAGAGTTTAGTTGTCGGTTGTAGAGTCAGACGACTTGCGCTGGAGATGTTCTGTCACTGCATTAAACTGCATCTTAATATCATGGATAAAACTTTGTGGTTGTTGTTTCAGGGTCTTCATTGCGAGATCGCTCCACTTATGGCCTTGTTTCTCATCAGCACTTTGCCAAAAAGCTGATGCCAACCACATTTCCATGTAGGCACGCTCTACTGTTGATAGCGTTTTTTCAGCGCTCAATGCTTTTGCCAGTGCCGACCAATGCGATTTTTCAGGGGCGTAGGGAGTGGTTAGGAATAACTGCGCAAAGGTACCATTTAATACGCTAAAAGGATCGCCGAAACTCAGTCGTTGGATGCTACCAAATAATAATTCTTGTAACCGCAATGCGTCGCCATTTATCGGATGGAAATCCCGGTTTGATAACTTAACGGCTTGTACTGTAGCTTCGTTAATCGCAATCTGCCACGCTTTCAATACTTGCCTCGTCTGTTGCTCGGGCAAGGCTTGTCGCGCTTTCACTAAGGCCGCCACGATACGCGCTTCGCCCTGACCAGGTAGATCGCCGGCATCGGACGTTGGTAACCATTCAACGTCGGCATTGTTAGCCCCCTGTTGTAGTGCCACTTGTAACCGGAATTGTGCGAGTAAAGCCCGCGCCAAATCGTCACGTTGCTGTTGCGCTATTATTTCATACAGTCGTTTCAATGTCGTTGCCGCGGCCTCTCGATCCTCCCACTGAGCTAACGCTGCGGCGATAGTGATAGCACTAGCTTGTCCGTATTTAGGCTGACGGTAGCGCTGTTGAGTTGTATCGGGATAAATTAACTGCAGTAAAGCTGCCTCCAAAAAAGCCGATGAGTCGTCATAAGCTCCCCCCAGAGCTAATACCTGCGCATAAAGTATACGTTGTTCAGCACCTTGATAAGGGAAACGCTTAAGCGCACGGTACCAGTGGTTTAACGTCTGCGTATCAAGCGCTAGTTGTTGTCTGACTACTAAGGTACCCAATAACTGTAATTGATGGGCGCTAATATCATCCGTTTGCAGTTGCTGCTGTAAATGTTCTTGTGTCGCTTCGGCTCGCTGCTGTTGTTGCAAGCCAATTACTATCCGTTCATAAAGGCTTTGCGCGGTCGAACGGAATATCACATCGGTGAGTTTCAAATTGTTTAGTAACTCTTCGCTACCCGACTGCGTAGAGGCCATCATGGTCATCAAATCATCCTGCGGGAATTGGTCAACCGGTGTAAATAAATCGACGAGCTGACTAGCCTCTGCGAGCGGATAGAGTTGTTGTGCCGAGCCTGACACGTTGTAATAACTATTGAGTAAAATTTGTCGTGCTAGCGGCATGCTGTCACTTTCCCGCCAGATTTGTCGCCATAGGCCCAAACCCAGCTGCTCATTTTGTTTTAGCCGCTTAGCTAATTTTTGCATTTTTACATTTTCTGCATAAGGTGCTGTGCTCGGTTGAGAATTAGTCAAGCTTTGCACATAAGCTACAGCAGCATGCTGGGGGTTCTCGAGAGAAAATCGAGAAAATACTTTAACGAACAAAGAGATAAAACCACTCTGCTGACTATTTGATGCAGACACTTTATTGAACTGCTGTTTTAGCCAGCTATTATCGACAAAATCTATACTACTGCGCTCTGCTAGCTCTAGCGATTCTGGTTCCTGCTGCGCGACCTGGTAGGCATAAAATAACACCGCTTTGGCATCGCTATCTTCACCGTGCTGATCAACATAGTCCTCCATTAAAGCGATAAAAGGAGCATAAGTTTGCTGTTGCCAATAAAGATCCAGCAGCTTTATTAAATAGTGTGTCTGTTCGGGCTGTAGTCTATACAAGTGCTGATAGTAGTTTAGTCTTTCTCCCGGCGCTTTCGTTTCAGTTAAAATCAGCTGTTCAAACAGCTGTAACTGTTCCTCATTAACTGAGCTCTGCGCAAGAAACTGCTCGATATATTGCTCGCGTTGGGCAGCTAAATGCTGTTGCGCAATTTGTCTCCACAGGTTGTTGGTACTGTTTTGTCCTTGTAGCACCAACAATTGCTGAAAGGCTTCCGAATATCGCTGTTGATAGAACGCCTGAATAAAATCAGGCAACGCCCGCAGCGCTGGCTGTTGAGCAGCCAATAAATTGGTTAAATCGCTTATTAATGGTTGGTTTTGAGATGGTATCTGTGGCTGTACCATTACATTGATCAAGTGATAAAGTTGATTACTATTCATTGCCGGGGTTGCTAGTCTGTTACTGAGTGCTGCCAACAACTGCTGCTGTGAAGGTTCAGTCAAAGGGATTGTTAATAAGCGCGGCAACAAGCTATCGGATAAGTAGGCCTGCAAGGTTCTGTCTTGTGGCAACGTCGATAACGTCACATAAAACGTCACCAGCTGTGCCGCATCAATATGCTCGAGCAGATAATCGGCAATATCATCAGTATTTGCGTCAGAGGTAACAAGTGCCTGGTCAACGTCATGTTGAGCTAACTGTGCCAGTAAATTTTGCTGGTTTAGCAGCTCCAGAGACAAGAAGTTTTCAACGTCGCTGTAGATTTGTGGATGCTGTAATAACAATGCGAACCACAACTTTTCTGCTTCCGGTAACGCTTGTAGGGGTTGATAAACCCATGTTTTAAAACGTTGCTGCGGCAATTGTTGCACGCAATTAGCAATGACATCTAACAGTTTTGTTACGGCTTTTCGAGAATTACCGGAGCGCTGCTGAAATTGGACAATAACGTCGTCCAACAGCGCTTGTAATTGATTATCGTCGTCCAGCAGCATTGCCAACGCAAAACGCAAATCCAGCTGTTGTTGGTCTTCTGCTTGTTGCAACAACTGTTTTAATGGCCAACGTTTGTTATCAGAGACACTCGCTAATCCGTATCGACGACGATACTCTTGCCATGATTTAGCGAGTAGCTGACTCGACGGGAAGGCGTCTTGTAGTTCTGTCATAAGCGGCTCGATATGCCCTGCATCTGCAGCTTGCGGCACTATCTGCTGATAGATATGTAGCGCCTGTGGTAATCGTGACAGTGATGCATAGTCACTATCAGGAGCTGTCGCCAGGCTGTCATCAACGGCATGTAAAACGAGATCCCGCCAGCGCTGTAATAAAGCTTGTGCCTGCTGGTTGTCGGTTGGCCAATTAAGTAATAACCCTTCGAGTAACGTATCTTTATAATGGAACATGCTCAGGGTTTGCCCTCCGGCCAAAGTCGACGCTTTTATCGGTTGTTGTTGCACCAACAGCTCCAATCCTTGTTGATACCAATGGCGGGCTAGCTCACGATGACCTAGGCGTTCATGCAAAATGGCAGTTTGCGAGAGTAACTTTAAATCATCTTTCTGGCGCAATAGAGAGCGACTATAGCTGGCTAGAGCTTTATTCACGTAATCGCCTTTGGCGTACGCGTCACCTTTAATGCGATCGACATCAACCAAGCCTTGAATGCTATTCATTAACGCAAAGGCGCGTTCGGCTCCCGGGGCATCCCCCACAGCTAGTAATGCGCGTCCAATATCAGCATAGACTTCGGCGGGAAAGGCTTGTTTTAAGGCTATTAAACGGCGTCCGTAACGAACTTTTTCTCCTAAATCCCCAAGACGAGCTGTTTGTGATCCATCATTCTGTTTCTGCTCAGATGCCAGCTTAATCAACTGTCTTAGTTGCATGCCTCGCTGCTCACCCGCATCAACAACCAGTGTCCTCTGGACTCGGAAAACCAAATCGTAGTCGCCTAATTGCTGGGCAATATCACTCAATAGTGACAAGCCATAAGCATCATTATCTTGCTGAAGCATGTGCACAAGTAACTGTCGCTTACTCCAACGTAACAGTTGTGTGCGACGCAGTTGGTATTGGTCAGAAGCGGTTGCCGATGAACTGGAGGTGAGGCTCAATATGCCATCCATTGCAGCATAAAAATTCTGCCGACGGTTACTATTGACGCCGATGTACTGCAGTATAGCCGCCGCGCGCTCAAATTCTCCGCGTTGCTTCAAAAGCTCTAGCCATTGCTGTAATTGTTCCAGGTTATCAGCAGAGCTAGCGGTCATTTTTTCATAATAATGCTCGGCCTTTTCGTTCAAACCTGCCATTAAATATAAGTTAGCAATGAATTCCTCATCAATGCTCCTTTCATCCGGTTCTGGATACTTGTCTATCAGTTCTGCCAACCCTTTGGCCTGCTCAGTACTGTTTTCTGACGACGAATGATGGATACGACTTAGTGCTAGTTGTCGCCAGTAATCAGTGGCAGTTTCCGGTTCGAGCTCCATCAGACGCTGCAATGTTTGTTCATAGCGCGGGTATGCCTGCATCCGTAAATAGAGCTTGGCCAGGCGTGCTAATCGTTGTGTCTCGGAATCCTTCTGTAATCGACTAAAATCGCGTAACTTTCGTTCTGCAGCAGCCTTGTTTCCTGCCGCTAAGTACATTTCAACGAGTAAGTCGATCTGTTGTTCGTTATTCGGTTTTTGCGCAACACGGTGTTGCTGCTGTTGGATTAGTTGGTCAAGCTGTTGTCGTTGCTTGGCCTGCTGAATCATCTGTTGGGTTAAATAGTTTTTCCGCGCTGGTAAACTCTCCTTGGCCCACAGCTCGCGCCAGTTATCCATTGCTAACTGATAGTGCCCAGCTTGCGCGGCAATATTGGCAAGGTACAGCTGTTGGTCATAACTAAAACGGCGTTGAGTTTTCAAGTTCTGCAGAATGGTTAAAGCGAGATCTAACTCATTTAAGCGTTGATAACCATCAGCTATATCAAAACGTCTGTCATTGTCGACCGCCAAGAGTTTATCCAGCAGCCTCAACTGTGACAGCGCTTGTTGTCGCTGTTCCGATCTTAAAAAGCGCTCTAACAGAGCAAAATGAACATCAATGATAGCCTGTTGATTCTTAGTTTTTTCAACCAACGTTAACGCCTCATTATCTAAAGATACGGCTACTAGTTGGCGTGCTGCAGCCGTGATTATATCACTGTTTTCCGGATTGCCCTCAATAAGTCGTTGATAAACCGCCAAAGCGGCTTCCTGTTGACCGCGATTCAGGTAGAGATCAGCCACACCAATCGACCATTGAGGCTGTTCAGGATAAGCTTTAATCAAGCGCTGATATTCGGCTATCATTGCTTCTTTATCGCCGGCTATTTCAAGAATACCCAACAGTTGCTGACGTAACTTAGGGTCACCGGACTGTTGTACCAATTGGGTTGCTTCCGGGTAGCGCTGTAATTCAAGTAAGATATCGATTTTTAACTGCTCAATGTCAACCTGTGTTGATTGTCTATGCAGAAACTCGTATGCCGCAGCCAACTCGTCCTGTATGCGATAAGCTTCGCTAAAAAGTGCTAATGCGTAGCGCTTGTCGTCGCTACTGCTGGCCTGCTGGTATGCGCGCCAGGCATACTCTTTAGCCTGCTCACTGGCATCAGCAGCTAATGCCCAATCGGCTCGTTGCATCAGATCGTTTACGCCTAATTGTTGTTCGATCCCGCTTAAGTTTAACGCTCGCTCTGTCTCTCCTTGTAGAGCCAATACCTCGGCAATGCGCTGTCGTTGCGATTGGGAAGATACTCCTGTAGCTGTAGTTCGCTTAGCCAAGTCCAGCAATGTCTGATCACCGCCCTCAAGTAAAGCTAAACGTTGTTGAATCTGTTGCTGCTGAGTGTCTTCAGTACCTAGTTTTAACGCCTGTCGATAAGCTGTTATCGCTTGTTTACTTAAGCCTTTGGCCTCGGCTAACTGCGCTGATAAATGGTAACCTACAGCGCTGGAGTGTTGCTCAAGAGCTTTCGCCACGCTTTGTTGTGCTGCTGTTAGCTCACCCTGCTGCCAGTGAATGACTGCGCTTGCTAACCAAATTATCGCTTGTTCAGGTTTATTTTTTGCATGCTGCCGATGATCTTGTAAGCGCTGTTGTATCCTCTTTGCTGATGTCCCCTGACTGACTTGTTGTCGATACCAGTTATCAAGTGTCGCTAATGTTAATGACGTTTGCTGAGCTTGTTGTAATAGCTCTTCAACAGCTACTTCGCCAGCCGTCGATGTAGCTGCGTTCAACGAGCTGCTCCATAAAAAGAGAGTGGTTAAGGTGATTAGTAACTTGCTCTGATTCAGTCTCATTTTCTAACTCTCCAACGCCCATTACGCGTCCAGGATGCTGGCCAGCGACGGTATAAAATATCTAGCAAATACAAGATCAGAGCTAACGACGCTAACCAAGGCCAAAGGACTACCGCGCGTTGTCCCTGCTGACGTTGTAAGGATTGCCCTAATAACGTGTCACTTACTGTCGACCAATATTGCCCCTGGCCCGCCTCGGCTAAGGCTGGCAAGGACAGTTTTTGCCAATTGGCGACCTGTAATTCAGCGTGTAAGTCAGCATCGGCTCGCTGTGCTGCGAACTGCTGCCAGCCACCTTGCTGCAGAATTAAGCGCGCGGCCTCACTGCTTGGTTGTTCAAGTATTGCCACCCAATGATGTGGGGCTCGTCGCGTTAGAGGCTCGGTAATCAGGCTGCCATCAGCGCTAACGCGGCTGAGCTGTGGTGGCAAAGCATTCGCTTGGTTAGCTGTAATATCAACTCGTAACTGAGAAAATTGTCGTTGCAGCGTCATTTGATAAGGCTGTTGTTGTTGCGCCGTATGTTGTAACGCTCGTGCCAACCAATTGCCATAGTCCGGCCAGTCCGACCAAGTCTCGCTGCCAGTCCCCAGTATTTCCGTTAATAGAGTAGTGACCCGGCCCGAACCGTACTGCCAGCTACTTAATAACGGTTGTTGAGCAACACTGGCCAGGGTAGTCGCTGCAAGACGCTTGTCGGCTTTTATAAAGCCCCGCAACGGCGGCGGTGTTAGCGCTTTCGGCCACCAGTCGTTCCTATGTAAAGAGACATTGAATTGATCTTGTTGATAGATCTCATCGGGTGTTAACTGCGGCGCATTAAAGTCTAGCTGCACCATGTCAAAGTCATTGTTTATGCTGTAATAACGACCATGTCCCCAGCGTGCTAAATCGACCATACGCTGCTCGCCTTCCTGATTGGAGCCCACTAATGCAGTGGACACCGTAATGTTTTCACTAACGATGTGCTTAAGTAATTGACGATAATTATTTTCTTCAACGCCTGCATCGCTGATCACTAATAAGTGCTTATATCTGGCGGTAACATTCTTCAGTCCAAAGTAGGCTTCTTCAATTGCCGGAAATAAGGTACTACCGCCTTGTGCTTGCATTTTGCCGATACTGCGTTCGATAAGTTCTGCATGCTCAGCTAACTGCATGGGTACTGCCCACTGCCGGGCACCGTAAAACTCTACTACCCCAACCTGATCGGATGGTTTTAACTTCTGTACTGCCAAACGCGCCATTTGTTTCGCCAGACGTAGAGGGTCTCCCATCATTGAACCAGAGCTGTCGATGACGATGGCTAGCGCAATGCTGTCCTGATTCAGTGTTTGCTGGGGTGGAACGCGAACTGGTAGTGCGGGCGCTAACGTACTGCTGGCAAAGTTGTCGTCGACAAAAGCACGCTGACCGCCACTAACAAATAATCCAGTACCTTGCTCTATCGACTGTAACAGCCGTTGTTGCGAGTTCTTGCTAAAACGTGATGCGGTAACATTATTCAACAGTACCAGAGCATTATCGGCGACCCCCTGGAATTGCTCTGGCTGTTGAGTTGTCACCTGAAACCCGGGGCCAAGTAGCCGTTCTAGTGACTCATGCGCTGAACTATCGCCGATATGTAGTAGAGGTAAGGGCGGTTGAATAGCAATTACATCGTGCCATTGTTGCTGTGGGTCAGACGTCAGTGGTGAGCCGTCCTGTGCATTTTCGAGCCGCGCCAATACCGGTATAAAATCGGCTTGTGGCGCCACGAATGACAGTGTCAAGGATGCCGGTAAAGAATCGCTATCATTGATGTCATAGGCTGGACTGCGTGCCAGCAGCTTTAATGGATGGCGCGTTGTAGCCTTGCTTTCAGCAAGCTGATATAACGACAGTTGTACTGTATCCACATTTAATAAGCTGACATCACCTGCAAGGTTCGCCGCAACCTTTACGCGTTGAGTGACTCGAGCGTCACTAACCTTTAAGGCGGCGATGAAAGGTGTTTGAGAACGACTTTGCAAAGCCACTGTGTGCAAACGGATATTGCGCTCCTGAAGTTGTGTGATCGCTGATTGCCAGTGACTATCGGTAGCATGTCCATCGCTGTACAGGGTGATTGCCCCCATCTCACCCACAGGTATTTGTTGTAATGCCAGTTCGAGAGCCATAGATAAGGATGACGAAGAGTCTGTGATTGAGGATTGGCTGGCTATTGTCAGGGTGCTGACTGGGAAATCCTGCTGCGACGGATGCAATTGAATCACTACAGCGTTATCGCTATCTGTCAACTGTGCTAATTTCTGCTCGATCGACGCTCGCGCTTCCTGTTGTTGTGCTGTTGTTACGCTGGGACTGTTATCCCAAATAAAGACTTGTGTTGATCGGAGTTGCGCAAATAATCCAACCGGCTCCATTAAGGCTACGATGATGCAGCTTAGCAAAACGCTACGTAATAGCTTTTTCCGCCAGTCGGTGGTAGCCGCGGCGAACCACCACAGCAGAGGTATTAATAGCAATAATAAGCCATACAATGGATGCGAAAAAGTGATATTCACAACGGTTACTCCTAAGGTATCCAGCCGCGTTGTACGGCTAACCACTCGACAGCCAAAAGCAGCAATACCAACAACAATAAGTAATTTGCCAGTGGTCGATGCGGCTTAACGCTGTCGACATCGCTAGCAACAGCTGCCAGCGCCTCGGCCGTAGCCGTCGTTTTTAGTGCGGTTAACGGCATCTCAAGTAATGCCGGATTGAGCGTCTGCTGTTGCCACTTTTGCCCGGTAGTTCTGGTAAAAAAAGGTTTTAACTGAAGTTCGCCTTGAGCGTTGACCGGTAACGTCGGTTGCTCAGCGATTTTTGCGTAACTCAACGACTGTCTATTGGCCAGCCAATTCAGACCCCTGGAAATCAGTAATGGAAAGGTGGCGGAATCGACAATATCGCTTTTTTGCTGTAACCAGTCGGGACTCATTAACAACTGTCTCTGACCATATAACGATTTATTCTGCGGCTGCCAGGATAAGCTCGGCGGTTGGCCAAGTCGTTGTGTTAAAGTCGCGACATCAAAGCCGAACACTTGTTGTAACATGGTTTCTGGCGAGGAAACTGATGTTCGTGCTGAGTTACTCGCAAAACTTAGGCTAGGAGTTGTTGTTGGTGCCCCTATCACCCAAGTTGGTAAGTCGCTTTTGGCCTCCCCGCTCCTACGCACCGCAACATCAGCTTGTTCTGCATCAGAGACCTGTTGTAAGCCTGGATCGGCAGCAAGGACACGCATAAATAATTTGGGTGCTTGTTCACTCAAAACTATGCGCAACGGTGTGCTATCGGTCATTGTCAAGCTGGCATGGTCGTCGCCCCTAAAGTTATCGTTGGTTATCAAACGCACCCGTAAATGCGAACCTAAGCTGCGCGGTATAACCAATTCATAGCGCAACAGTCCAGGCTCGGTTGTGGCTAACTGTTGTATTCTCTGTGGTTGATATGGGCGTTCATCAAGAAACCACTGCAGCCTTGGTGCTGTCACCGTTGGATCGCTCTGCGCGACTTCTAAGTAAACGCGAATGTGCTTGCCATCTGCGGTTATTTGTTTACCGAAGCTGGTGATCCCCTGATTGTTTGTTAATGGCGCGCTAGCGTGCGCAACTACCACTTGTAATAATGTTGTCGTCGGAACTGACAACGGTGCCTGAGTAGGATAACCGTAATAGAAAACACGCAGGGGGCGTTGCGGATTTTGTTGTTGAATTTGCCTTAACCAAGCACTAAAGCGTGACGGCTGCAGCTGTGCCCGTACAGTCTCTAAACGTGCCGGTAACAATGCGCTTTGTTCATCCTCGCGGAGCAACAGACGAGTTTCTAAATCACCTAGCAACACACGTCTGTTGGCTGCTGGTTGCTGCTCGATATCTGCTAATAACTGGTGCTTTGCTTCGGCAAAACGATTGCCAGCGGTCATATAAGCAGATGCGTCCAAATAATAAAGCTTTAGCGCTTGCTGATCATTCACCGACCATTGCGGAGCCGCTGCCAATAACCACAGCAGTAGCGCAATAACCAATATAAATAAATAAGTTAACCAGTGTCTAAAGCGGTGCCATAAACTCCTCACTTGACTTGATTGTAGTGCCTGTTGCCATAACACCATGTTGGCCACTGGCAACGCTTTATATCGCTCTCGCAAACGCTGCAGCAAGAGCAAACCGCCCGCTAATAGGAATGCTCCCAACAACCAAGCCAATGGAGACATGAGTGTTAAACTCATAATAGCGGCCCCCCCGAGCCCAATAAATCCGATAATTGGTCGAGTTCATCAGTATCGCAGTCCAACTTTAAGAAGCCGGCGCCGTAATCGCTGGCAAATTTGGTTAGAATGTCCTGGTGTTGTTGATAAGCTTGCTGGTAGCGGTTCATTAAATTGGCATTGATGGTGATATTGAGCGGCGCTTGTTCGCCGTCGTCGAGACTGACTTCGCCGCTCAGCCCAGCTAATCGACGCGGATCGGCGTCGTAATCTTTACTGAGCTGTAATAGTAATAATTTATGTGGTATTTGCTGCAATTGCTGCGCTACCGCAGTACTGCCTGCGCTGTCGAAAAAGTCTGAGACTACCACTAGCAGCCCACGACGTAATGGATACTGACTGACTTGCTTCAACACTTCGCCTAACTGTCCCTGGCCTTGTGCCTGATATTCACTTAAGGTTGTTGCCACGCGCATGGTATTATTTTTGCCCGATAACGACTTTAGCGAGACCTCTAATGAGTCTGAAGCGGTTAGTAAGGTAATATTATCCTGCTGGGCTAAGGCTATTGCCGCCAGCGCCATTATGGCTCTTAACGCGCTGTTGATACGTGGTGGCGACTCGACAAACATGCTAGCGGATAAGTCTAGTAAAAAATAAACGGGCAAGTCCTGTTGTTCTTCAAAAGTACGCACAAACAAGCGGCCTAAACGTTTATAAATATGCCAGTCAACGGCACGTAAGTCGTCGCCAGCGATATAGGGTTTATAATCGGCAAACTCTAGTCCCTGACCGCGAGCCGTAGTGCGTTGTTCGGCTAAACGCCCGCCTCGTTGAGCACGACTAAGACGGAGAGATAAGTGTTGCAAACGACTCAAGAAGTCGGCGTTAAACAACTCATCGAATGGCAACGGTGCGTTCATGCCGACAAGCCTTCTAAGACGTTGGTCAACAGTTGGTCGACGTCTACTCGTTTAGCTTGAGCAGAAAAATTGAGCACCAAACGGTGGCGCAATACAGGTAATAGAATTATGTCTATATCGGTATCAATAATCGTGTTCCGCCCAGCCAGTAGTGCTTGTACTTTAGCCGCCAGCATTAACCCCTGAACACCTCGCGGAGAGGCGCCTAAAGCGACATATTGATTGACTTCATCTGTCGCGTAGGGGCTGCCGGGTTGAGTCGCCATGACTAAACGAATAGCGTGCTGTTTAGCGCTATCACTGACTGCGACGTTACGGACTACGGATCGCATTTTGTTGAGCATGTCTCTATTGGCAACAGCATTGACGGTGGTTGTGCTGGTACTTGTAGTGCGGTCAATAATCCGGTGATAGTCCTGTTCGCTGGGATAACCCACTACCAACTTAAACAAGAACCGATCTAATTGTGCTTCTGGCAACGGGTAAGTACCTTCTTGATCAACTGGATTTTGTGTAGCCATCACGCAGAAAGGTTCGTCTAGCTTGATAGTGCGTTGCCCGACGGTTACTTGTTTCTCCTGCATCACTTCCAGCAACGCTGACTGCGTCTTGGGTGTAGCGCGGTTGATTTCGTCAGCCAAGACTAAGTTCGAAACAATCGGTCCCGGTTGAAAGGTGAGTTCGTGACCTCCGTCAGCGGTTTCGGTCAGCATCGATGAACCTTGAATATCGGCCGGCATCATATCGGGCGTGAACTGGATTCGTGAGAATGGTAGATCGACAGCGCGACTGATGGTACTGATCAACATGGTTTTACCCAGCCCGGGAACACCTTCCAGTAGCACGTGACCACCTGCAAATAAGGCTGTCAGTACGCTATCAATAACCGCTTGTTGACCAACCATAACTTGTCCAACTTCGTCGCGAATACGGTCAAATAGCTGTTGAAATTCGGTAATGCTGTCTGATGTTGTTATAGCTACTGTCATGTTTAACCCTCTGTAAAATGCGGTTCTAGTTATTCTGCTGATTTGTGTCTGCCCCAGCTTGGGGGGTGCGGTCAAAAAACTGTTGCAGCAACTGTTGTTCTTGAGCCGAATTTGCCGTCTGCGGCACCAAACCGACATCTCCACGGTAGGCAGGTCGTGTTTGTGTCGCGCTATCTGATTGCTGTGGCGCAGATAATGACGCCGGTAGCTGTTGTTGTGTTTGTGGGCCTGAGCTTTGCTGACCTAACAACTGATCCAGCATAGGCACCGTCAATAATAAACTGTGTACACCGTGACTTTTTTTCATGCCATCATTATTATCGGTGCGTTGACCTTTCTCGCCTGAATTACCCGGGTCGCGACCTTGCTGCTGTCCTTGTTGCTCTGACTGACGGTTCTGCGGACGTTGTTGCTGTGATCGCTGAGGTGATTTATTGGCTCCGCTGGTTGGTTTTGTCGTTGGCTGTTGCTGGCGATTACCTGTCTGTTGTAGTGCGCCGTTTTGAGCACTATTGGATGATTTTAAAGCTGCTGATGTTTGTTGTTCCACAACATTTTCGTTGTCGTTGTTGCTAGTGGATGACTGCGACACTGACGCAAGCTCCTTGTTAGTATCTATTTGTTGCACCTGAGTATCGCCGACAGGTTGAGTCAACATTGTACTTTCGGATTGTCCTGCAAAATTGTTTGTGGAGGCTGTTGGCTGTGATAGTTGCTGCGCAGTATCGCCGGGTTGTAGTCGTATCCGACTGCTGTCAGCCTTATAAGCTCCACTATCTTGGTTGTTTGGTGCACTATTGTTGATTCGCTCAGTCTTACTAGAGGTCGCATTCGCAGCCGTATCCCTCGGCTGTGAATGCTGCTTGCTAGCAGTCATAGCCGCATCGGTTAGAGCGGGTTGAGCAAGCCGTATTGGCATCAACCATGCTAGCGCGGTGATTAGTAAGGCAATCGGCAACATGGGCCAATAACGCCAGCACAACAGTTTGCTACTGACTCGGGTGCCAACAATCGAGCTGCTTAATGCTTTTTCGATAACCGGTAGCGTTTGCTTTATCGCCGCCTGCTGGAAAGCTGACAACGGCTCTCGCTGCTGCAAAAATTCATCTGCTGTCGTTAAACCATCAGCCGCTTGCAAATGCCGTTGATATTGCATCAGCACTGAGCGTCGGTCGATAGCTTGTCGGTCGTAATTTAGCCACCCAACTAACAGACCTATAATGACAGGCAAAGCGAAGGCAACAACAAACCAATGGCTGGTAGGTAGTGGCTGCCAAAATCTATAGAGTAACGCTACCAACGGCACCGTCGGGGTACTCAGCAGCAGCGCCGGCCATGCCTGTTGTATTGCTCTACGCAATGCGACATGGCGTAACTGACGTCGGCCTTGTTGAATTAGCCGCTCTAGTTGCTGTCGCACTTGTGAGCTATCGTTAAGCGCCATCTGTATACCCTGCGTGTATTTCATTACTGTTGGTGTCGAGCCATTAAAGCGCAGCAGTCTTGCAGCAACCTTACGCCGTTAAAAAGTCGTTATAACTTGATTGAAAAATGAGTTACACAGCGTAAGGTCGCTGCAAGGTTGCTATGTCTAAATGCGTATTCACTATCGTAACTCTCTACGTAATTTGAGGATTAATCGTGTGAATACATTAAAAACAACACTGCTTTCGGTATTGCTAACCAGCGCCCTATTGACGCTGTCGTTAGCAGTAACCGCCGCTGAGACCAGTTCTGGTAACTCGACCATTAATCACGAAGTCGATATCGACTACGAGATGTTTACCCTGCCTAATGGTCTAACAACCTTGGTTTATAACAATTCAACCGTTCCTAATGTTTTTGTTGGTGTCTGGTATCGTGTCGGTTCTAAAGATGAACCAAAGGGAAAAACCGGTTTTGCACATTTGTTTGAACACCTTATGTTTCAACAGACGCCAAACCGTCAGCAAGAGTATTTTTTACCGTTCGATAAAGCGGGTGCAACTGGTATGAATGGTACCACTAATAAAGATCGCACCAATTATTACGCGACTGTTCCCAGCAATGCTCTGGATATGGCTTTGTGGATGGAGTCTGACCGTATGGCTCACATGGCCGACGGTATTACTCAGGAAATGCTAAATGAGCAGCGCGAGGTGGTGAAAAATGAAAAACGAGAAGGAGAGTTAAAACCAGGTGCAAAAGTGCACGAACGCTTTGATCGTATGTTCTATCCAGAAGGGCATCCCTATGCACATAGCATTATTGGTTCAATGGATGATTTGAATAATGCTTCTTTAGACGACGTCAAGCAATGGTTTGAGGATTACTATGGCGCATCTAACGCTGTGCTTGTTTTAGCCGGTGATGTTGATGTCGATACTGCTAAAGCTAAAGTTAGCTATTATTTTGGTGACGCTCCCGCCGGGAAGCCGATTGATCGGGTGGAGCAGTGGGTGCCGAGTCTTGATAGCGTTAAGCGCGATATTGCTTATGATAAGGTGGGCACTGCGACCATTTCACGTGCCTGGCCGTTACCCAACGGTGATAGCAAAGCAACGTCGTTGCTGCATTTGGCTGGTTTGACCTTAACGGGCTCCAATACTACACCATTGCAACGTATCCTGGTTGATGAAAAACAAGTTGCATTAAATGTTAGTGCCGGTGTGAGTCCTAGCGCCATCAGTAGTATTTTTCGTTTAACCATGACTCTGCGCCCTGGCGTAACAACCGAACAAGCGGATGCTGCTTTGAATGATGCTTTACAGCAGTATTTTACTGAAGGCCCTGATGAGGATCGTTTGGAGGCCATTGCAACCGGCGCGAATGTTTCGTTAATTCGCTCGTTAGAGAGCAATTCGGCTATTGGTAATCATCTGGTTAACGGTTACATTCTTCAGAATGATCCGCTGTTTTTCTTGAAACAACGCGACTGGATTAGAAATGCATCTGCCGACGAGATTCGTCAATTGACGAAGACTTGGTTATCTAAACCTTATTTTGAATCGGTGTTATTACCTTTACCAAAATTTCAAGATGGACAGGTCGAGGTGGATCGCAGCGAAATCCCAAAACCAGACGCTTTTGACGGTAAAGTGACATTCCCCGAGATCACGGAAACAACCTTAACCAACGGTATGAAACTGGTGGTCGCTGAACGCCATAACTTGCCTGTGGTGGATGCGATTTTGCAGTTCAACACTGGGTCATTGGCTGAAAAAGCTTATGCCACAGATGTTGCAACGCACACCTTCGGTTTACTGCGCTTGGGCACCAAGCGCTCAGATAAACAAGCATTAACGCGCAGTATCGATGCCATTGGTATGAATTTCAGCAGTGCCGCTGGCGAACGTTTTAGTAGTGTTAGTTGGGGTAGCCTAACCGAGTACGTCGATGATTCATTTGGATTGGTTGCAGAAATGCTCCGGGAACCCAGTTTCCCGCAAGTAGAAATTGATAGGATCATCAGTAATGTTGATGCCTTTTATGACAATTATGAAAGCAACCCCATGCAAGCTTCCAACGCTATTTATCAGCGCGCACTTTGGGGCAAGTCTCACCCGTATGGTAAGATTGATACACGCTCCGAAAGTAAGCAGATCTCTAGGGATGCCGTGGTCGATTTTCACGATAATGAAATCGGCCCTAACAACGCCACTCTTTATCTTATCGGTGATATTACATTGGAACACGCAACTCAGCTGGCCAATAACTACTTTGGTGATTGGCGACAAGTACAGCCTTCAGCGTTGGGTAACGTACCTGTAGCGGAGCCAGAGCAAGCCAAAATTATTTTATTGGATGTGCCTGGTGCGCAGCAAAGCAGCATTACCGCAGGTCAGTTATTAGCTCCCTTCAAAGCTGATATTGTTGCCACTGAGACGCTGGTAAATGATGCTTTGGGAGGTAGTTTTCACGGTCGTCTGAATATGAACCTGCGTGAAGATAAAGGTTGGGCGTACGGTTTCTATAGTAGTATATCTAACGCCCCGAAAGGGCAGCGCGTATTCTCAGCCAATGGCAGTGTGCAAACCGATAAAACCGCCGCTAGCATGCGCGAGATTAAACGGGAAATTAGCCTTTATATTGGTGACCAACCGCTAACAGCTGAAGAGCTAGAGCGGGATCGTATTTCTTCAATTCGCGCTATCCCGTCACATTTTAGCAGTGGCGCATCGTTTTTATCGTCGATTGTCAGCTCGGCGACATTCGGACTTCCTTATGATCGTGCTGAGGGTACAATAGGCCGCTATCAGCAAGTACAGCTGAAACAAGCACGGGAACTGGCTAAACAAACTTTTAAGCCGGAGCAATTAACTTGGGTTATCGCGGGGGACTTGAGCAAAATTGAAGACGATATACGTGCGCTGAACTTTGGCGAAATTGAAGTGTGGGATATCTACGGTAATAAACTGCGTTAAACCGAGTTGTGAGTGATGACCCGACTGGCCCCCAAATAATTATTGGGGGCTTTTTTCGTTATTTGGTAACGGAGCCTGACTTGGGTTTAAATGAATGGTGAAAATTGCGCCATTTGGCGTAGCGTTACACGCTTCAATTTTTGCACCATGCAAAGTGACAGCGGCTTCCACTATCGCTAGTCCTAATCCGTGACCGTTACGGTTCGGCGGAAACTTAGCGAAAGGCTCGAACAAAGCGGTTAAATGCTGCGCCGGAATGCCCGGCCCATGGTCACGTACTGACAACTTACCATCAGCGCTGAGGGTGATTAATACCTCACTACCCGCGGGTGAGAAAGACAGCGCATTATCGATTAAGTTAGCAATCGCCACCTCCATCAGACCTCGATCTGCAAGCATCGCAAAATACGGCACTTCAGTTTGCAAACGTAGCGCCACATTTTTATCATCGGCAATTAACTGACGCTCGCTGCAAACCCGTTGAATGCACTTCACAATATCAATTTCGGTATCGATGGCTTTGGGGCCGCCTCGCATTAACGTCAACAACTGATTGACCAGGTTTACTAGGCGCCGCACGTCACCGATTAACTTCTCTTTTAGTTCACTTTCCTCCATCATTTCTAAACGATTGCGTAAAACCGTCAATGGTGTGCGCATTTCGTGCGCTGCGGTGGATAGAAAGAATTTATGCCGTCGATGAGTTTCATCAACTTTACCAATCATTTGATTGACGGCTTGTACCAGTGGTACAACTTCGTTGGGTAGCCCCTCTTCCGGTAATTGTTGATCCAATGATTCTGGATCAAACGATCGTGCTAAACGAGCCACACGGCGGATCATGACGAGGTTGCCGACCATCATTAGCACAAAAACCAAAAATACAGCACCGGCAGAAAAGATTAAATATTGGCTTGATGCCCATATCCGAGACAGATAAAACATAACCATGCTAGTCGTTGACGTCTCTATAGCCGTGTTCAAGCCACTGAACTCATAATAGTCAAAAGAACCATTACAAGAGTAATATTTGTAATAGGCATTACTACCATTATGTTGGAAAGTATCAATGGCGCTGCTACACAGTGTTGAAGTACTGAACTGCTTATTTAACAGGTTGAATTGACGAAAACCAAAACGTTCATAAAATAAGCTTCCTGCACCGCTGTCAAAAACATCGTTTTCGAAACGTAAATAGTAGCGAAAATCCGGATTAGCCTGCCTGACTTTATGTAGATAGTCACTTTCTCTAAAAGGCAAGTCTGAGCCTTCACGACGCTGAAAAATATACTGATTAAATTCAACAATAGTGCGGTTTAACGTCGCCTGTATCGGAGAGCTTTCTACAAACTGAGTATTCTCCAACGTCGGTTGGATCACCAGGTAATATGTGCCCACGCAGGTAACAAATGCGGTCAGTATGGCCATCTGACCAAACATCGATTTAAACCATTTAAACGGAGAGCTTTTTCGCATGCTGTGATCAGTTATTGGTATAGTTCTGCCAACACCATAGCGATGAACTGTTCATCTGCCAACGTTTATCCGTTGAGTAATTATAGTTGTTGAAAAATTAATCGGCGCAAGGTTGGTGCAAGGTTGTCATGTTACAAGGTTGTTAATGTAGCGAAATAAACGCTGTGCTGCATCTAATAATAGCAAATAAAAATAACAACCATAAGAAACAGGGCAGAGGGCAACATATCATGCGTACCCAGACATTTAAGCTGTCTCTTATCGCGTTAGCGATATATGGCGCACATTCAGCCAGTGCAGCAACCTGGTCCAGTCAGGATCTGATCGAAAGCGAAACCAAAAGCAATACGGCTCCCCATTCAACAGAGCAGCAAGACTCCGGCTTTGAACCTAGCAGCCGTGAGCAAATTGAACGAATTCAGGTTACCGGCAGTCGCTTGCAATTCGGCGATGTCACCGCACGTAGTATCACAATTAATGCCGAGGAAATTCGTGCGCGCGGTGTCACGAGCGTAGCTGAATTAATGCGTACTTTGCCACAGAATATTTCCAACATTGGTGCGATTACCAACGAGCGGCAAAAAGGCTCGTTAAATGATCGTGGACCGGCATCGGTTACGGGCATCGGTTCGTTAGGTGTATCAGCTGCTAATCTCGGAGGTATGGGGGCTGGTAACACACTAATACTGATCAATGGTCGACGTATGGCGGGAGCTGCCGGTATCGAAGATGGCTTTGTTAATCTTAATGGTATCCCTCTTAGTGCCATAGAGAGAGTTGAAATTCATACCGACGGAGCCTCAGCAGTTTATGGTTCTGATGCGCTTGGCGGGGTCATCAACTTTATCTTAAAGAAAGATTATGTTGGCAGCACTTTTAGCGCGCAAAAAGAATACTCGAATAATGGTGCTGACAATTCCCGTTTGAGCTTATACTCAGGCTATGCATGGACCTCAGGGAGTATTTCAGGCACCGCGGATTATAGCGAACGGAAACCGGTTAACAACTATAAGACCGGATATTATACCGAAGACTATTCAGGCTATTTTAACGATAACCCAGACTACGATAAACGCTCGTTCAGTCGGGGTTTACAGCCGGGGGTTATTAATCAGACCGAATCTTTTTACAATCCCGATACAGGCCAATCTACGACGGTTGAGCGAGGTTTAAGCGTTCCAGAGGGGTTTGTCGGTCGACCTAGTGTAAGTGATTTTATTGAACTAGGCAGCGAAGATAAGCCCGATTTTGTACCTGAGTTAGCCGGACCTGAAACAGAAACCACCAGTTTGACTTTAAACCTTGAACAACAACTTACTGAAAATCTAATATTTTCAGGAAACGGATTATTTAGTCGCAGTAAAAATCGCCAAGAACAAACTTTTGCAACAGGACTAACAATACAGTTAGCTCCAGGACAATATTATAATCCGTTTCCAGCGTATAGCTTTAGCAGTTGGGAGCCCGCGACAACTGTAAATTATTCTCCTGATGCTGAAATTCAGTCGGGCACTTTACCCGCTGATGCTATTATGAATGAGAGCCAAGTTTGGAATCTAAATCTAGGTTTAACCTATGAATTTAGTAAAGATAGCAAACTCGACTTTGTTTACACTACATCGGCATCTAAAACCGAAGGTGAGCAGTTTTTCTTGGGTTCCACGGCTACGTTTATCAGAGATGAAAGTTCACCTGATGGTTATCGCTGTTATAATTTCCAACTTGAAAATAACCGCTTTGAAGGTGAAGAATTAACCTATTATCAAGACCTTTTTGAGCGCCAATGTGCGGCACTAATGAGCCAAGATCCTGATGTTGCGTTTAATCCCTGGAAATCAGGAGGCGCCGGTGATGCCGTTAATACCTTTTATTATCGTGATATCCAGGAAAATGAAACTCGTGGTTCTCAAACTAAAAATTTTGAATTGCGCTTCATTAGCACGTTGGCAGAGCTACCTGCGGGCAAAGTTTATTATGCTATTGGAGGTGAGCTTCATGACGACGGGATTTCCAGCCGAGAGGTACGGAATTACACTGGCGAAAAAGTAAGTCGAGATCGTTACGCTTACTTTGCTGAATTTAATATTCCAGTTTTCGGTGCCGAGTTTAACACCTTTCTCATTGATGGATTAACTTTCAACATAGCTGCTCGTCGCGATACATACGAAACCGAAGGGGCTGTCGGTACCATTGATGATGTTCCAATTGAGCAAGGAGGGGAGATAATTTACGGTACCAACAAATACAGTAAAACCACACCAAGCTTCGGTTTCTTGTGGGAGGTTAATGATGATCTTGCAATTCGAGGAAAATGGAATAGGGGTTTTAAAGCGCCCCCGTTTACACAAATGTTCAGCACCACTGGCGAGCGGGTTTACAACGTCACCATTTATGATGATCCATTATATGATTGTACCAATGACTGTGATGTCGTCTATGATGATGGCACCAAGGGTTATAATGTCCCACAATTTACGGCTCCTAACCCAGATTTGAAGCCAGAAACCTCCATTCAAAGATCTTTAGGTTTATCGTGGCGTCCTAGTAATATGATATCTGGGTTTTCGGCAGATATTAACTATAGTGAAACAACCATTAGCGATGAATTTGCAAGTAATGGAACATTAAACCGTTTTCTCACCACTGATGAAATATATCAGTTGGGGGAGTTTTTTCCACGTGATGAAAACGGCAAAATCACGCGACAACAGAACATGATATTTAATGTCGTCGGCTCAAAATATGCGTCTATTACATACGAAGCGCGCTATGCGCTGAATACATCGTTTGGTAATTTTGATTTTGAAGCATTGTATCTTGATAACCTTAAGGCAGAAATGACTGCGTTTGAGAATAAGGCGCCTATATCTGATATTGGCAAACTGCTAGGGGTAGATGACTATAAAATCAACGGTACGATTCGATATCACTATGATGATTTGACCGTGAACTTACTTGCTTATTTCACTCCAGAGTACATCAACGACTATGAATTAAATATGTACGGTGGTGTCATCGATGTCCCGGAAAACGCAAAGAAAGTGAGCTCGTACACGACCATCGATTTAACTATGATGTATCAACTAACGGATGATTTGCGGGTTAATTTTGCCGGACGTAACATTTTCGACAAAGAACCTCCTTTTGTCGTCGTGCAGCGTCGTCCATACGACACCGCTCGCTACAATGTTGCTGGCCGTACATTAGCGCTAGAATTGCAGTATGAGTTTTAGCTTGTCTCCCTGGCAAGTCTGACACACAACCGCGTCTTTGTGGTTGTGTGTCCCGACCTGTATTATTCGTTGAGGTGTCTTGTATGAGAATCTTATTAGTCGAAGATGATGTTAATATCGCAGAAACACTAATCGCTTACATAGAAAAGCAGGGATTTGTTGTCGATTTGGCTGACAGCTTGAGTATGGCAAAAACTGCATTACTTGATAATGAATTTGATTTACTTCTACTAGATCGGTTGCTTCCCGATGGAGATGGTATTTCGTTACTCAACTTTTTAGATAGTCAACAAAAACCCCAACGCGTGATTTTATTAACAGCGCTTGCCGATATTGATAATAAAGTTACTGGTTTAGAATCTGGCGCACACGACTATATTGCCAAGCCGTTCGAACCACGGGAGTTGCTAGCACGAATCCGTAACGTATTACGTCATCCGCTCCCCATTAATCACGAAATTAAGACCTTTGGACCGTTAAGCTTTGATGTCGAGAGCCGCTGCTTTCAAGTGAATGGTGCCACCCTAGGTCTGCGCCGCACTGAAGCCTTAGTGTTAGAAGCGCTTATGTCGAGGCCAGGCACCTTGATTACACGGGAAGCGCTGGAGTCGCGTGTTTATGGCTACGACAAGTTGGTCAGTTCAAATACGCTGGAGTCACAAATTTCGCGCTTGCGTAAGCACTTGGGCGAATACACCGATAAAATAAAAATTCAGACTGTGCGTGGGATTGGTTATAGCTTGATAGAAACCAAAACAACCTGACTGAATGTCAGTTTACGACAAGCTTGTTATGAGAAACTGACAGGATATTGATAATCATAGTCACACGCGGAGTCACCGTTCATGAATAATAGCGCAAAGCAGGATGCGGACTTATTTAAACAATTATACCAGCGTATAAGCGAGCAAGTTGGGCGTGTGATGGTCGGTCAGCGCGATGTGATTGATGGTGTCCTGACTGCTTTATTTGCCGGTGGCCATGTGCTGTTGGAAGGCGTACCCGGTTTAGGTAAGACACAATTAATCAATGCCTTAAGTCATGCGGTCAATTTGAACTTCTCGCGCATCCAATTTACCCCCGACATGATGCCAGCTGATATTATCGGCTCGGCTATGCTGACTTCTGATGCGAAGGGCGATCATCAGTTACAGTTTCAACAGGGACCGGTGGTCGCAAATTTGGTTCTCGCCGACGAAATTAATCGCGCCACGCCAAAAACTCAAGCGGCTCTGCTTGAAGTAATGCAAGAGAAACAAATTTCTACTGGGCGGAATACCATTAAGATGCCGGAACCTTTTTGCGTTATGGCAACACAAAATCCGGTTGATCAAGAAGGTACGTATCCTTTGCCAGAGGCGCAACTAGACCGCTTCTTATTTAAACTAGTGGTCGGATACCCGAATGAGCAGGACTACCATACCATCATAGACCGCACCACCAGTAACCAGCGTATTGAAATCGATACCGTCGCGGATGCACCGACCTTATGCCTGATGCAGCAAATCGTGCGACAAGTACCGGTTCCCGAAATCGCTAAAAGCTATGCCATTCGTTTAGTCATGGGAACTCAGCCTCACAGCGACTATGCCAATGATGAGATCAATCGTTATGTTGCATTAGGCGCTTCACCTCGCGGCATTCAAGGCTTGTTGCTGGCGGCAAAAGTACGGGCTTTAGTGGCTAATCGCTATGCCGTGAGTGTCGAGGATATTCAAGCTATTGCAATGCCTGTATTACGCCATCGTCTGGTCATCAATTTTCAAGGGCAAGCTGCGGGCATTACCAGTGACAAACTTTTACAGAAGTTATTAAAAGATTTGAAAACACCGTATGCTATTGATTGACCGTGCGTGTCGTTAAATATGCTTACTTGCGACAGGGAAAGGGTTTATATATTTCCATCACCGTCGTTTGAGCGGGAAACCGCCGATTAAAAGAGTCAGCAGCCAGGGCCTTCTGGCTGCTTATTTTCAGACGTTTTAGCTCTTGCTTAATTCGTCATCCAGTTTCGTTGCCCGCTGGAAAGCGGGGCGTTCTTCAATGCGCTTAACGTAGCTTTTGAATGAATCCCGTTCCTCGAGCGTTTTGAACTGCATGCCCCAGCTAATATGGCTGCCAACGTATACATCGGCCGCGGTAAACTGCTCGCCACAAATATAAGGCCCTTTAGAAACGGCTAATTCAAGAGCTTTCAGAACATCATCGTGACTACCAGAGCCAACCATTTGCAGGTTATCTTCAAGGTTCCAGCCACAGGCTTTGGCGCTGTTGGCCATTTCCACCGGACCGGCCGCAAAGAATAACCAACGGTAGTAAGTTCCGCGTTCCGGGCTGTCCAGCGGTGGCGCTAAGTTCTTTTCCGGAAATTGATCGGCCAGGTAGGCACAAATAGCCGCTGTTTCCGTAACAACCAAATCGCCGTGTTGTATTGCTGGCACCTTTCCTAACGGATTAACTTTCAGATACTCGGGTGTTTTCATCTCGCCATTGTAGTTAAGTACTTTGACCGTATACGGCTGGCCAACCTCTTCCAGCATACGACGAACAATGCGTGCTCGAGACTCAGGATTAGTATAGAAAACGATTTCTTTGGTGTTTTTAGACATATTTTCTTTCATAGCTCAGCTCCTTTTTATTATGGGTTTTACTTCTGATAAGAACTATATTGGTTATATAGGTCATAATTAGTCCTATATAAAAATATTTATCTCAATTTATTTTCACCGCCTTTTTTCAGGAAAATTATGACCGGTCCGACAACACGAGTACTTGCCTTACTGGAGTTATTGCAGTCCCACAAGCGCTTGAACGGCACTGAAATTGCAGAAATGCTAGGCGTGGATAAACGCACAGTCAGGCGCTATATCAGTGCGCTTGAGGAGTTGGGTATTCCGGTTACCACAGAGCATGGTCCTCATGGGGGCTACATGCTAGTTACCGGTTTTAAGCTGCCGCCGATGATGTTTACTCATGAAGAAACGCTGGCGCTCTCGTTAGGCTTGTTGGCAGCGAAGACTCTTCAGCTGACCGATGCCTCGCCTGCGTTGACCAGCGTTCAGGCGAAACTTGAGCGCGTTATGCCAGAGCATATTCAGGCAAGAGCTCGTTCCATTACTCAGCATACAAACCTGTTATTGCCCGACTCTGGGCTGCCGCAGGAGCAGTCGTTATTAATGCCATTAATGGAAGCCATAGAGAGCCAGCGGCGGGTACAAGTTATGTATGTGGGCAAAGCTGAGCCCGGGCAGCAGCGCGAACTAGACCCATACGGAATGTTCTATAGGCTAGGGCACTGGTATATAGGCGGATTCTGCCATTTGCGACAGGCACTGCGCACGTTTCGATTAGACCGTTTAACCGAGGTGACATTACTTAAAGCGACCTTTGAGAGGCCTTTAAACTACAACGCCGCCGAGCAGTTCAAACAAAGCCTGTGTGCCATGCCAGGGAACCTGAAGGTGCGAGTGTTATTACATACCGACCTGGATACGGCGACCCGCGAGCTAGGCACAAGCGCCAGTATTTTAACCCAGGAAGACAACGCGATATTTATTGAAACCGTAGTAGACAGCACAGAATGGTTTGCCTGGTGGCTGGTTCGCTTGCCTTTCGACTTCACCATTATAAGCCCCGACAGTTTGAAACAAGCCTTGCGGCGGCGCGCCGAGCAGCTTATGAGTTATTGTTAGAGTGTTGTCGGCGTAGCCTATTCAAGCTTTTGTAACACGCGAAAGGCGTGCTGCACTGGACATTGCGGCAGATATTCCCTAAAATCCACGCCTGCTCTGAATACTCCTAACTACGCGCCCGTAGCTCAGCTGGATAGAGCGCCGCCCTCCGGAGGCGGAGGTCACAGGTTCGACTCCTGTCGGGCGCGCCATCTTGGCATGGCTTTCCACGGCTAAATATGTTTAAAAATAGTAAGTTATTTTTCATTTTTATGTTCATTGGCGCATTTCTTTGGTGTGTCTATTTAGCATCAATAGTCATTACTGGATTAAAAACAAATGACTGGCCTAATGTTACCGGCTTCATAATTTCTTCTAGTGAAAAAAGAATAAATCACGATAAAGAAAGGTATATCCTCGAAGTTAGCTATAAGTATACAGTTGAGGGGGAGACTTATGAGAGTGATAAAGTTGCTAACTTCAACGCTATGCTAACTCGATCTGAAAAGGACAAGCTGCTCGAGCGCTATAAAGCAGGTGAAAAAGTACGGGTATATTTCGATCCGAAAAAACACTCAACTGCATATTTGTTAAAAGGCTTAGATGAAGTGGTTTTCATACTCTTTGCTGCATCTTTAGGTTTAATGTTGTTTTCTGGTTTGAATTTGGTGCGTTTAATTAGGAGTAAGCTATTTGGTTCGTAATTGCTAGTGACTGAAGGAGGAAAAGGTGTCTCTTTTGACGTTAAACTACGCAAACTGGACTAACTTTACTTGGGTTTAATATTTTTGGGTAGCTGCCGGCGGTTCGGTGGAAGCTGAAAAAATGAGTGAAGAAAAACACCGAGTAGCGTATAACAGACTAGAAGAAGCACTCAATTCATAACGTGCGCCGTGTTCTTCCCAAACCACTTTACCCCGTATCCCTTGCCTTAAGCCCTACGGCCTTAAACTAGCACATTTACTCAGTTTTATTTCAAATTTGGCGCGGTTTTTATATTCTTTTTCGTGTGCTTTTTGTTCGGAGTTACCTCCGAAAACTTTCGTTGACCTTAGATCCGATTTTGGACAGCTAAGTACGGGGAAGTTTTCATGTGTAAGATGAATAGAACGCCTCTTTTACACGCGAGTGCGTATAGGTTCAGTATTATACGCATTCGCGCATATATCTTGACTTATACGGAGTTGCGTATAATACTAGTTTCATACGAATTTGCGTATAAGAGAGGATGTAATGAAAATTACTGATCCCAAAGCATTATCGATCTACCTACGGGATGAACGAAGACGTCGCGGCCTGAGTCAAGCTAAGGTTGGTGATTTAGTCGGACTTAGGCAGGGGACGGTCTCTAAGTTTGAATCAATGCCAGAGAAAATGCAGCTCGATACGTTGTTTCGCTTGCTGTCCGCTTTAGAGCTCGAGCTGGCAGTGAAACCTAAAGGCACCGTTCTGAAGAAGAACGTTGATTCGTCAACGCCTGGTGATGAATGGACTGAGGAGTGGTAATGAATACGCTCGACGTCTATATGAACGGCTACTGCGTAGGTTACCTGAGTCGAAATGATTCCGGCGCTCACACATTTCGTTATGATGAGATGTGGATTGATAAAGAGGGTGCACGGCCAATCTCTTTATCTATGCCCTTACGTCATGACGCTTATTCAGGGCACGAGGTTATTAACTTTTTTGATAACCTGCTGCCTGACAATGAGGAAGTTAGAGACCGGATTGTTGCCCGTTATCAAGCCGACTCCGATCAAGCATTTGATCTACTGGAGGCTACTGGAAAAGATAGTGTCGGTGCGTTGCAGTTCGTCCCGGCAGGAGAAAAACCAGGGAATATTCGTGAACTGCGTTATGAAAAACTCACCGAAGAGAAGTTAGAACGTGTTTTAAAAGGCTATCAGTCCAAGGCGCCCTTGGGCATGCTTCGGGAGTTGGACGATTTTAGAATATCAATTGCTGGGGCTCAGGAGAAAACAGCCCTGTTAAAAATAGATGGTGCATGGTGTATTCCAAATGGAAACACGCCGACTACTCATATCATTAAACTTCCGATTGGGAAGATTCACAGCCACGATCACACAATTGATTTAAGTGACAGCGTCGAAAATGAAATGCTCTGCTTAAAAATTGCACGAGCATTCGGTTTTGAAGCACCGGATTGTGAGGTAATTATCACACCAAATGTTAAAGCCCTCGCCATTGAGCGCTTTGATCGCACATATTCAAGTGATCACTCCTGGTTAATGCGACTCCCTCAAGAAGACTATTGCCAGGTGCTTGGCCTGCCATCCGCACGAAAATACGAATCGGATGACGGTCCATCGATTGCCAGTATTATGAAGCATCTTCAGGGGTCTGCTGATTCCACGGGTGATCGTGAGACTTTTATGGGGGCACAGGTTCTTTTCTTTCTATTAGGCGCGACTGATGGGCACGCAAAGAATTTCTCTGTGCATATTGAGCCTTATGGGGCTTTCCGTTTAACGCCTTTGTACGACATTATTTCTGCTTATACTGCTGTGGGTGGAACAGGCATCAATATTCGCGACTTGAAACTTGCGATGAGCTTGCGAGGGACGGGGGGGAAAAAGTGGAACATCTATCAAATTTTTAAGCGTCATTTTTTAAACGCAGCGAAAGAGGCTGAATTCAGTCCGACCAGAATGAGTGAAATTATCATCGGCCTGTGTGATCAGGTTGATGACGTTATTGAACGAGTAAAAGGCGATTTACCGGATGATTTCCCGACAAGGGTTTCGACACCAATCTTTGATGGCATGCAAGAGCGTAAACGCCGCCTACTCATCGAATTGTAGTGGCCAAGTAAAACTAGCCACGAGTTTAGCGGGTATTTTCTGCGTGCTGTTTTTGACTTTTAGCCTAAATTTTTTGATATAAGCTATTGATGGTACCCAAGGTCTCTACGATTTTCCTAAGTAAGGCGTAAGGAACTGAGCCACCATTTCAGCACACAGGCCGACCTCAACTTTTATGCCTCCCGCTCTCAGTATTTCTGCTCCTTTACCATTGTTTCTTACGTCCGGGTCAAGCATGGCGATAACTACATGTTTTATACCCGAAGCGAGAAGTGTGCTCGCGCAAGCTGCAGTTCGTCCGACAAAAGAGCAAGGCTCGAGCGTAACGTAGGCAGTCACCTCGTTGAGCTCCCCTGAATGAGCATTTAAAGCCTCTACTTCGGCATGACTTCCGCCAATGGCTTGCGTAAATCCTTTCGATACTATCTGGCCGTTTTTAACCAGTACACATCCGACAGGAGGATTTGGTTCACAGTGGGGAAGCGCCTGTTTGGAAACTTCTAAAGCGTCCAGCATGAATTTTTCAGACATTTGAAACCTTCAAACCCTGTTTAACTGGTTTATTTAAGTATGCCCTCATCAACAGCGCTCTCAAGTTTACTGCGCATAACAGACCAAAGTGCTTCGCTGCCGTTCTCAATTCGTTGGTTTACGGAAAACACCTTATCTTTCGTAATTCCATGCGCTTTCCAGCTGTGTCCGTCGCCATGAATATTATGAAGCAGGGGTGGTACTCTATCTATCGCCTTCGCAAACCGGGCTTCTGCAGTTGCACCCGCTTCGAACTCATACCATAGCTCCATGAAGTCATCTTCCATTCCATCGGGCAAAATGCTCAGAATCCGTTTAATACCGGCTGCTTCTTTGCCTTTTAGCTCATTCGTTTCGCTGGCATAGATAATGGTATCACCAGCGTCTATTTCACCAAGGTCGTGAATAAGGAGCATCTTGATAACACGGTCGATATTTACCGGCTCATTGGCAAAGTCTTTTAGCATCAAAGCGGAGAGACAAACGTGCCAACTGTGCTCCGCTGAGTTTTCGTATCGTTCGAATCCCACAGGTTTCGTTTTGCGCTGTACGCCTTTTAACTTTTCTATCTCAACTATGAAATTTAGGATTTCTTCTATTTTTTTCATCAAGACTCCTTTCCTTGTTTAACGCCAGCCTTCGCTGCCCGATGTTTAGTAATAGGCATTTCACTCTGTTATACCATTGCCTCCAATGCTTTCGGTACCGTTATCTGGTACTTCGGCACATAGACTCCATGGGCTACTATCGCGCGCTTGCCGGAGCCCAAGTCTATATTGTCTAAGTTAAGGTAACGCATCCAGTCATGGCCGGCTTTGTTGGCCAGATAAAGAAATAGCCGCTTAACCTTTATTGATTTGCAGGCCTCCAGAAGTTTTTGCACGGACGCTGGGCGTAGATTATTCAGCCCCTCCATTAGTTCATAAACTTCTACTAATGGTTGTGATTTTGGTGACAGGTATAAGCATTCCATTATCGCGCGTGCCGGATCGGATACTTTCACCTTAAACTGCTTATGCGATATTTCGGTTAAGCCCCCCTCTGGGGGTAAGAAGTTGGTGAGGGTGGACTTTACGTTAAGACCCCAATCTCGCTTTTTAAACCAAAGCGGCAAATGCTCGCCTTGGTTGCCAAACAGCTGAGCATGTTTTGGGGAGAGCTCAAGGTAGTGTGATTTGCCCTGCAACGCCAAAGCCGTCTTGCCGGATGGATGAACCGATAGTCCCAGCTGGGTTTGCATTGCATATACGGCACCTAGGTAATCAACTTGATCCCCGTGGCGTATTAATGCGCCAGTGCCGATAGACTCAAACCACCGACTTTTTTTATACCGCTGCTGCAAGTCAACGCTGTAACCATTATCGGCAAGCCAGGACGAGCAAAGTACCACACCGGTAGGTTGAGTACTCAGTAGTCTGTTTAATTTTGACGTTATTTCGGTACTCATGGTGCTTCTCTAGATTAATTTATAAACCACGTTGGTTTTTAGTTTATATTGTTTTATATTTTCGTGCTATAAGTACTTAACTATGTAAAATTTCAAACCAGCGTGCTTACCATAAGCGCATATTTACGCTTTTTCAATCTAGATGGTTATTGCGCCTATGAAATACTACAGCCGAAAAGTACCTATTTCAGAAGCTAAATAAATTACTGATTAGCTCTACTCACCGTATTGCCAATACGGTGGTGAGCCAAAAACTTCCACGAAGTAGTCAATCACAGCTCTCACATTAAGAGGTGGGTGCCGGGAGTCAGGATAAATAGCGGCAATATATTGTGGTGTCGTTCTTATGGCTGTAGGGCGGTTTTTAAGTAGTTTCACTAGGCTGCCATTTTTCAGGTAGTCGCCAATTAGCCAGTCGGGAAAAAGCACGATACCTGTACTATTTAATGCAGAGGTGAGCAGAGTATCTGCGTTATTAGAAGCTAAAATAGGGGTGATTGCCTGTTGGCGCCAGTTGCCATCCGGTTCTTTGAAAAGCCAGCGGTTTGGTCCTGATGTTCCGCTATAGACCAAACAATTATGCTGAGTTAGATCTTCTGGAGTGTGAGGTTCGCCGTGTGTTTTCACATATTCGGGACTGGCTGCCAAATGATAAGTCTGGTTCCCTAAAACTCGCGCATGTAGTGACGAATCATTCAGAGTATCAATTCGAAAAATAACATCCGCAGGTTCCAGGTGCGGGTCAACGTAGTCGTCGGTTAGAGTGAGTTCAACACGAAGTTTAGGATGACGCAGAAATAGCTTTGGTAACCAGGGCGCAATATGCCGTTGCCCAAAATAAACCGGCGCATTTATTCTGACTATACCTTCCGGCTCATCCTTTCTATCTTGCAGTCTATTGCTCACATCAAGAAATTGCTCCCTGGTTTCGCGAGCAAACTCAATAAATAGGCGAGCTGACTCGGTTGGCATAATCGCCCGGGTATTTCGATAAAACAGCTGCTGGCCTAACGCATCCTCTAACTGCTGAATTACACGCGAAACCATAGAGGGTGACACACCTTCCCGCCGAGCCACGACTGAAAAGCTTTTGCTGTCATATACGTCGATAAAAAACTGCAGTGCTCTGAGATTTATTGCGTTAATTGAGTTCATTTGTGCAAAATTCGCAAAAGAGTTTAGTGAACCTTCCCATTTTTCGGTTGCTGAGTCTAGGGTAGGCTGCTGTTCTTGAAAAGTAAGAGGTAGCTTATGCAAATTATTATGGTTTTATTAACGGTACTTGCCGGCATGGGCCTTTCAGTTGAGGCTGGGCTGCTTGGACCGCTTGGCTCACAGGTTGGAAAGCTCTGGGCAACGTTAAGCATTTTTGGAGTCGGCGCGGCGCTGACCTTCCTTCTCATGCTGTTTTTCAGTCCTCGCAATAGTCCTTCGTTCTCATCACAGCCCGCGTGGACCCTTACAGGGGGGCTGCTAGGTCCGGTGTATGTCGTTGCACTGACTCTAACTGTTCCGGTCATTGGCATTGCTATGACTATGATTGGAATCCTGGTGGGGCAAATTACCAAGAGCTTTATTATCGATCATTATGGTTTGTTTGGCACGCCACCTCGTAGAGTTGACGGCAGGCGCTTCATTGCACTTTTTTTTATTATTGTCGCACTCGTTCTCATGGCGCTGGATTAAGGAAGTATTATGACATTATTCATGATTATTATCGCCATTGTGGGCGGCGCTGCACTGAGTATTCAGGCTGCCGTAAACGGTGAGCTTGGCAGTAAAGTTGGTGTTTTTAAAAGTGCTTTTTTGACTTTTCTACTCGGCGCCATTATTACCGGGTTGCTCATTTTCTATTTCGAACCCAGCTACGCGATGACGCTAGCAGATGTGCCGAAATGGCAATTACTCGGTGCTTTATGTGGCGTTCCTTATATTGTCATTATGGTACTTGCAGTACAGAAGATAGGAACCGCGGTCGCGACTGTGGCGGTTATTTTTGGTCAGCTCGCGATGAGTGTTTTAATTGACACCCTTGGTTGGTTTGATAACTCCGAAGTTACTCTCTCGGTCTCTCGAATTGGCGCCGTGCTTTGCCTGGGCGTAGCTCTGTTTTTCATACATTCGAGTATTAAGCACGAGAAAAAGCAACTGGCTTAGGGGGCGGCGCGTTTCGACCAGGCAGGCCGTTACAGCACATTAAAACAACTGCGTAATACCAAGCAAAATAGCGTAGCGGCCAGCTTTACTAATAAAAACCAGTATCAAAAATTGCCAGAAGGTTAACCGCAACATACCGGCTATAAAGGTGAGAGGGTCACCAATGAAAGGGGCCCAGGCCATCAGCAGCGACCACTTACCAAAGCGTTCAAACCAGCGATGACCACGGGCAAGAGATTTTGGTTTGAACGGGAACCAGCGGCGATCCTGATACCGTACCAAAAAACGGCCCAGAACATAGTTAACCACTGACCCCAGCGTATTTCCGATTGAGGCCAGCCACCAGATTATCCAGACATCGTAATCCATGCGCTGGGCTGCCACTACCACAAACTCAGACTGAGCAGGCAGTATTGTGGCGGCCAGAAAGGCTGTCAGGAATATACTTAAATACATAAAACCCTATTACGTGGCACAGCTTAGAACGGATGTCATCAGCGTACTGGAAATGACAAACACAAAAGTTTTTGACTACACTAAATAATGAACACTCATAAATAAAACAGAGAGGTACCTCAATGGCATTTGAAAAATGTCCAAAGTGTGAAGATCAGGTACTGGATAATAACTATAGCTGCCCGGCCTGTGGTTTTGTGAAGAGTGAAAAATCGGAACAAGAGAATCAACCGGGCGAAAACAGCACGATTACCTCCGAGAACACCTCGAAAAGTTTGCAAATACAAGGTGTGTTATCGCTCGTTATTCTCATCGTGGGTGTGCTTTGGTTTTTTCTAACCTCCGAGGAATCTCAGCAAAGTAACGAAATCAATGTGATACCTCTGATTATGTTTATCGGCGGCCTTATCTGGTACATAGTGACGCGCTTTAGAATTTGGCGCTCGCATTCTTCTTAAATAGACTTAAATAAAAGAACAAAAGCCCAACAACACCGTTGCTGGGCTTACGAGTCGTTCGTTCATCAGTCTTTTATACGCATCAACCGACGAATACCTCTTTACGTACGTAGTGCTTCAAAAATCGTAGGTTGCAGACAAGCGAATGTCGCGGCCAGCCTCATAAGGCCCCATCACGGTAGGGAACACATCGCTGTAGTCACCGACACTTGAATGGTTGATATATTGCTCGTCCAGAAGGTTAGTTACCGCTAAATTCACCGAAAAGTTGTTAGTAATATCCCACGCGCCATAGAGATCAACGACGGTATAACTTGGCTTGTTTAAGGTATACAGCGAGTCGGTCCAGCCATTCTCCAGCGCCTGATGCAGGGTCTTAATATTAATGTCATCTACTTGAGTCACATTAAAACCAAAGCTCAGGTTGTTTGTAACAAAGTAGTCTGCACCCAGTACAATGGTGTTACCACGGCTGTTACCTAAACCATTAAACTCATAGGCGTTCAAATCAATTGAATCATAGCTTTCAGTGTACAAGTCGTCGCGCGGTGAAAGTTCGGAATCTGCGCTGGAGAAGCCGAAGTACATATCCAGCGAATTCCAACGATACGCAAGGTTAAATTCCACACCTGTCGACTCAACGTCACCAATGTTGTTGTAAACAGAGTTCCCTGCGAAACCACTGAAAATGACGTCATATATGGTTGATTGATAAACACTGAATTTTGCATTCAGATTATTAGCACTGTACTCAATCGAGGTTTCGATGTTCTCAACCGTTTCCGGTACGACATCACCGGCGACAACCGGAATGTCGTTTCCATCGTAAAGGTATTCGTCCAGAGTAAAGCCGTCGCCTATTTCTTTACCTCTGGCAGCTTCGGCGTAACTCAGGCCCAATTTCCATGCCTGCGACAACTGATACGATAAACCGGCGTTAAAGCTAAACTCACTGTCATCGAGGCTCGCCGCCGTATCCGTTACAGGCTCGCCAGAATACTCATCGAGCAGAATGTGTTGTTGGAAATCATAATCGTCATAGCGTACGCCGTAGCTAAACAAAAGATCGGTTGTAATATGACTATGTGCTTGCGCGTAAACGCCTAATACACTGCTTTCTTCTGAGTTTTCTTTCGGGCCGGCAGCAGAACCACTTTCTACCTCATCATTGCGATAATCGACGCCGTAAGTAAAACTGTGGTTCAGAGTTTCGCTGGTGTTACGAATATCAAAACCCTGAGTGTCAATTTCAGCTAACCAATCAAAACGGCCACCGCGAAACGATGAGCTTGTTTGATAAGCGGTCGCTTTAAGGTACACCGCATCACTGTGGTCAAACCGGTAATTGGCGACATAGGTGTCACGTTTAGCGGCGCTTGGATAAAGTGGTGAACCTTCGGGTACAACCCAGTTCGGACGGGCAGAGAATTCGCCTTCTTCGTCGCGTTGCTCAAAGCTTAATGACACATAATGATTATTGGCAATGTCACCACTTGCTTTTAAAAAGGTCAGATTCTGGTCTGCTGCTGTACCGTATATTTTATTGCCGTCACCGTCTTCCATAGTGTTGCGATCAACAGTACTGAAATAACCTAAAAGACCAAATGAGTCATTAAGCCTACCGTATAACGTGCCGCTGTAACGCGTACCATCATTAGAGAAGTAGTTCGCTTTTAAACGACCACCAAACTGCTCGTTACTATGTAATAAATCCTGAGCGTCTTTTGTCTTGAAGCGTATGGAACCTCCAATAGCGCCCGGACCACTGGTCGCCTCACCGGCGCCGGCCTGTACGTCTATTTGTTTCAGTAAATCTGGGTCCAGGGTTACACGACCAATATGGTGAAACAGGGTGGAAGTTTGCTGCGCGCCATCGACGGTCACATTAAGGTACGCATCTTCAAGGCCGCGAATATAAATTTTTTGAGCTACTCCAACAGAGCCACCTACGCTTACCGAGGGCGACTCCCGAAAAATGTCAGCAAGGTCATTTGCCTGAAACTGCTCAATATCGTCTGCAGTTACGCTAAAGTTTGTCGCAGCGCCTACGACAGAAATTCGCTCTATTTGTTTCTCACCTTTATCGCCATTTTCAACATCCGCTGTCTGCGCAAACAGGGCTGGGCTAAATAGCGAAAACACCGCTCCAGTAAAGATAAACTTATTCAAAATCATTCCCCTTTATTTTTATTAATCTAAATGAGAATGATTATATTATTCATTTAAAATAAAGCAAGGTGTCCTATTTGCTCAAAGAAGAAGTTATTCGGAGGACTGCTTACGTGGAGCTTCTATCCGTCAAGTATTGTTAGATGCATCTAAAGAAATACTGAGTTATTTACGGTAACGGACATACATATTTCTAAGAGCCGTCTATACTTTAAAATAGCGTCATAATTGAGTGATGCTAATAGACTCTTTAAGGAGTTGACAATGAATACGCAAGAAAATAAAGGTTCACAAACGCCGAATAAATCAGGCGAACAAAAGCAGGCGAACCCTGGTCAGCAAAAAGACCAAAAGCAGCCTCAGCAAGCACCTGCTAAAAAAGCGTAGTTAATTACGCAACCCCGAGCCCAGCGAGATTTATGCTGGGCTTTTTTGTTGAATAGGCTTGCATTCGCGCTGGGGAGAGACAGTGGATCTGAAAAGTGGGTACCCGTTTTGGCCGATAAAGAATGGTCTTATGTCGAACTTTCCGGCGGTGCGGTCTGATATCAAATGTGATGTTGTCGTCATTGGCGGCGGTATTACTGGCGCTTTAATTGCTGATGAGCTGGTTGCCAACGGTTTTGACACCACGGTGGTAGAGCAGCGAGATATCGCCTGGGGAAGCACATCAGCCAGCACCGCGTTACTGCAATATGAAATTGACACGCACCTGTTGGATCTCTTTAAGTGGTGCGGAGAGGATAACGGTGTTAAGGCTTATCAGGGCTGCTCTGATGCCATTAATAGTCTCTCTGAACTTGCATCTGAAGTCGGCGATGTCGACTTTGCTCGTCAGAAAAGCCTTTATTTTGCCAGCCAGGCGGAAGATAAAGAGACTCTGCACAATGAGTTTACGTTGCGCCAAAAACATGGCTTTGAAGTCGACTGGCTCAAGGCTGACGAAGTACAGGAGCGCTACGGTCTTTTCTCGTCAGGTGCTATTCTGACTCATCACGCTGCGCGCATCGACCCCTACCGAATGACTTACCGGCTGCTGGATCGGGTTGTGCTACGCGGTGGTCAGGTGTTTGACCGAACCACCATTGAGTCAATAACCCCATCAGAGAATGGCGTTACTTTGCGCACTACCGAAGGCGCAAAACTAAGTTGTCAGCATGTGGTAATGGCGGCGGGTTATGCCTCGCAAAGGTGGCTGAAACAAAAGGTTTCTGAAAACCGCAGCACTTATGTGTTTATCACTGACCCTATGGATGCAGACACTCTGGGAGAGTTAACCAACACCATGATGTGGGAGTCGGCGCGCCCGTACTTGTATTTTCGTACCACGGGAGAAGGGCGCATATTGGTTGGTGGTGAAGATGACGATGTTGATATTCCCTCAAGGCGTGACGGCCGGGTAAAAGATAAGTGCGATAAAATGATTAAGCGTATTTCGGAGCTGTTTCCGGGCTTTGAATTGCGTCCTACTTTTTCCTGGGCGGGCACTTTTGCAGAAACGTCCGATGGTTTACCCTTTTTTGGCACGAACCGACAGTATGGCCCGCGAGTTTTGTTTGCTATGGCATACGGCGGTAACGGTATTACCTACAGCATGATAGGCGCAAAACTGCTCCGTGATCAAATTGAAGGGAAAGAGCACCGGTTGGCAAAATTATTCTCGTTTGACCGTCTCAACGGTTAACTAGCAAGCCCAATAATATGGTGGCAGGTCGGTAAGCAAGTGTTACTACTCTAAGGGCTCTTCGCTCATGAGCTCCCATGCCTGAATCATCTCTTTCTTCGTCGAACCCCAGCGATACCCGCCCAAAGCACCACTTTTCTGAATAACGCGGTGACACGGAATGAGCATGGCAACAGGGTTCGAACCAACAGCATTACCAACCGCCCGAGATGCTTTCGGGTAACCTAATGCATTGGCAATTTGGGAGTAACTCGCCAGCTTTCCCGGTGGTATCCTCAATAAAGCTCGCCACACCGCTACTTGAAAATTAGTGCCCATAACGTGCAATGACAAGGGGGTAGATTGCCCGTCTTTTAAACGGCTAAACAGTACGTTAGCAACATAGTTGGTCGCGTTGTCATTGCTTACGAGTGAGCTTTTAGGCCAGTCTTTGCGCAAATCCGTAAGTACTTCGTCAGCGGATCTGGAGCCTAAGAACTCAACGCGGCATACGCCCCGTGGCGTAATTGCGACAAATATCTTACCAAAAGGAGTTTCATTTACGCCGTATTGAATAGTAACTCCCTGGCCTCCATTCCTGTATTCACCCGGCGTTACGGCTTCTAGTTTTACAAAGTGGTCGTACAGTCGGGAGCCACCACTTAACCCCATGCTGAGGGAAACATCCATGAGAGACCCTTCTTCTTTCAGCATTCGTTTGCTTCGTTCCAGCGTAAGGGCCTGCAGGAAGCGTTTCGGTGTGGTGCCTGCCCATTTACAAAATACCCGATGAAAATGGAACGGACTGAGATGAACATGAGCAGCTACTTCTTTCAGGGTCGGCTGGCTCGATACATGCTCTGACATATAGGTCATGGCTTTTTCAATGCGGATATAGTCAGACATAATCAATACCTTTAGACACGATTAATTGATACACCACCATCCACCAACAAGGTGGAGCCGGTGGTAAAACTGGAAGCGTCAGAGGCTAAGTATAACGCTGATTGAGCTATTTCTTCCGGTTTTGCAATTCGCTTCATTGCATGAAAACTCTCTACAAACTCTTAGACCCCAATCATAAAAAGCAGTTTACCCTACGACGACCCGAAGCTTGCTCTTTTCTAATTAAAATTACTTTGCTAGATACGGATGTCTCCATTAAGCCCTCGCAATATCGTGATTCAGATTATTATTTGCACTTTTACTGTATGTCACCTAGTATGTTAATTACTGTGTTTCACACAGTGTGTGCAATACAGTATAAATAAGGACTTACTATGACTACTACACCAATCGATAAACTTAAGCTAGAACTGCGCCGTGGGGTATTGGTTTTAGCTGTACTTGCTTCTTTACGCGAGCCTCATTATGGCTATTCACTGCGCAAACAACTAAAGGATGCAGGCGTAGATATTGATGAAGGCACTTTGTATCCGCTCATTAGACGCCTGGCGGATCAAGGTCTGCTTGATAGCGAGTGGAAGCAGGGCGAAGGGCGTGAAAGGCGTTACTACCAGTTATCAACGCTTGGCACAGAACGACTAGAGCAACTAACCCAAGAGTGGACCTCGCTCAACAGCGCGATTGGTCCCCTACTGTTGCGCAACCTCAATGAGGAGCAACACTAATGGATATGTTAGAACGTTATATTGCCGCCGTGCAGCGAGAACTGCCAGACAATAAGCGCGATGATATCGGTCGCGAGTTAAAAGCTAATATTCTTGATCAAATAGAAGCATTGGAAGCGCAGCACGGAAGCGTATCTGACGCTGAGGTGGCTACATTATTAAAAACAATGGGGCATCCGCGCCGGGTAGCACTTCAGTTCTGCCCACCGACTCCGTTGGTAACTGCGCAACTTATGCCTTTGTATTTGCATACGTTGTATATGGTGCTCGGCGTGTTATTTGTGATTTCGACCATTGAAATTACCAGTCGCTGGCTTGGTGGTGCTGAAATGAGCTTGCTGTTGTTCATGAAATGCATAGCAAGCGATTTTCTGGAGAGCGTTTATTTTGCGTTCACCGCAATTACCATTGGTTTTGCAGTTATGAGCCGCTCTCGGAAGAAGAAAACTGCAGAGGTTGCAGGCACCTGCAAATGGAGCCCTGAGAAGCTCCCTCCTGCCAGCAAGAGCTGGCAGTATATTAGCTTACAGGATATTTTCACCGAGCTCGCTACGCTGTTAGCTTTAGTGATGTTGATTTGGTACCCATTGTGGCAGCCCGATAGCGGTGCGCAGAGTATTTTTACTGACGACACACTAACCGTTTTACTTTGGTTTACGCCCGTTATCGTAATCGCCATCGTACATAACTTATGGCAATTGCGCACAAGGTTTTGGAGTCGCTCGATGCTCATGCTCAATATTGGCGTCAATACCGCGTTCTTAATTGCGTCAATTATCTTGCTGACAGAACCTGTTTTGCAGATCAACGACGGTGCATGGCGAGACGGACTGGGTGTTACAATCGCTGAGCGCAGTATTCAGGTGCTTTTGGTAACTGTTGCGCTCATTGTGGCCTATGAAATTGTCCGTGACACACGGCGGTTGTTTCGCAATTAATGAGATGAGGAAAACAAACAGCCGCGCTTTATTGCGCGGCTTAACTCATTGAGTTGGTTCTAGGGAAGGCTCCACAAATGGAGGACTAACCTCTTCTGACAGCAACTACTGCTGGGTCTGATTTAGTGCTTGAATAGCAAAACTGCCTAACCAGTGACCCCCTTCGTAGCTATCGCCGATTAGATTAGGGTAGGAGTGCGCCATATGCTTATCGGCTATTTTGCGTAAATGTCTGTACTGCGGGTATTGGTTTGCCAGTGCATAAAGGTTCCAGGCGCGGCTAAAGTTTAATCCGTCCAGATGAACCAATTTGCCATCGGTTCTGTCGCCAACTTCACCTACTGCCAAGCTGAATTCGGGATCGGAGAGTTGTGGCATAAAATCATCTAGCCAGGTTAAAAACTGCTGCTCCGGCAGAACACGCTGCATTAGACCAATTTCTTCCAGACACGGTGAAAGAAAATCGTAGCCGCTTGGTTCCCAGCCTATGGGGCAGTTTTTATCTTCCAGAAAATAGTCTTTCGCGCGTTTGGTAATTAACTGCTGTAGTTCGGTGTGCTGCTGATTAACGGCATAGTCGTAGGCAAAACTTAAGCCAAAGGCCGTGTTGGTATGCTCGCCCACACGCACCGGATAGACCAGCCGGGGTAAGAAGTTGATATAGCGATCAACAATTAAATCGGCTAATGGCTGTAAGTTAGCCGCTAGCTCTTCAGCCATAGGATCCTGCCATGAATGGAGCTCGTCAGACAGCTTTAACAGCCAGGCCCAACCATAAGTGCGCTCAAACGAATCATTAATATCTTTACTGAAAAATTCGACTTCACGAGCCACTTTCTCGGCGGTTAAATTACGTTTAAGGATGGCTTTGACTTCGTCAGCCTGTTCTAAGTCTGGAAACTGGCGCAGCAAAGTCACCATTGACCAATAACCATGAGCGGCGCTGTGCCAGTCAAAGCAGCCGTAAAAAACCGGGTGCAGAACCGACGGTTCCTTTAAATCATCGGCACTGCCTAATATTATTCCTGTTTTGTATGGATAAGGAGTTTCAACACAATGCAGTGGCAGGGTGATTAGCTTATTCGCTTCGGACAAGGTTAGGCTGTGCGAAGATGTGTGCCCGGTGTCGGCAGCCTGAGTGAACAGACTAACCGACATAAGTAGGGCACTGCTTATAATGCCGCGAATATTCATAATGTTGCCTTATATGCTAGAGATAACACTGAGCTATCTGTTCTTCTGTAGGCCTGGGAGAAACTGTATTCCAGAGCCGTATTCTTTAAACGCTTAAAGATCCTGGTTTTCATGCGATCCAACTGAGGATGGTATTAAAATCTTACCTCGATCTAATCTAATTATACGATTTGCACGTTCAATTGTAGAAGGACGGTGGCTAATTATTATTGTTGTACAGCCCTCCATAAGATGGTCTAGTGCGGTTTGTATAATATTTTCATTATTCTCATCAAGGGCACTTGTTGCCTCATCCAGAATTAGAATTTTAGCTTTTTTCAATAAAGCTCTGGCAATGGCTATGCGTTGTTTTTGCCCGCCAGATAACTGCATGCCTCGATCACCAAGATCAGTTTCATAGCCTTTAGGTAAAGCGCAAATAAAGTCATGTGCGTTTGCCTGTTTAGCTGCTTCTATGACCTCTTCATTACTTACTAAGCGGTCGGGTATTGCATAACGAATATTATCGGCTATCGATCCTGAAAATAAGCTTGGCTCTTGTTCAACGACGGCGATATTCTTTCGAATGTTATCAAGATCTATCTTTTGGGCAGCAACCCCGTCAAATAATAATTCGCCTGAATTTGGGTGATAAAATCCTAGCAGCAAGTTAGAAATTGTGGATTTTCCTGCTCCGGACTCGCCAACCAAAGCTACGCGCTCACCTTCTTTAATGTGTAAGCTAAATGAATCTAACGCTTTTATATCGGGTCGTTCTGGATACATAAATGACACATCTTTGAATTCTATTTCACCCCGAAAAGCTATTGAATCCTCAAATCCGCGGCTCCTGTCTTGCTTCACGTTGACTCTCAACAGTTGAAATACTCGTTCTGTTGCTCCGACAGCTTTCATCCACTCACCCCAAAACCAACTAACCCCGGTCGCAGACATGGCTACCATTGCCCCGTACAAAACGAAGCTTGTTAATCCGCCAATCGTCATATCTCCAGATAAAACCAGACGCCCTCCAAACCAAAGTGTAATTAATAACACCATATATTGAATAAATGTCGTGATACCTTGGTAGCCAGACAGCAGCTTAGAACTAGACAAAGAAACTTTTTTCGCTCTCTCTGTGGCTTCTTCGTACTGTTTAATCGAGTTTACTTGCTGATTAAATGTGTGAACTAGACGAATATTAGAGAAGTTCTCTTGTGCCAATTGATTGCAATTGGCTAGTTCTTCCTGTACTACTCTTGATTTTTCTTTAAGGTGTTTACCAGTAAAGCGAGCAGCAAAAAAAGACAAAGGAATTATAATAATCATTAATAAGCTTAGTATAGGTGAAAGAATAAAGAGAAAGGCAACTCCGCCAATACAGGTTATAAGCGAACGCAAACCGATTGCTAACCCCATAGTCATGGTGTCTTTTAGTATATCAACGTCAACAGACAAGCGGTTACTTAAGTCGCCGATACGATTACGGTCAAAAAAAGCTATATTTTGAGAAATGATAGTTTGATACAGGCGTTGGCGAATTGAAGTTACAATAACAGTACCTGCAGATTCAAATAAATATATACGAAGTGCTGTTGCAACTGCATGGAGAACTAAAACAAATATCATGATAATAGCTACAATTGTGAGCCAGTTATTATCATTCGCTTTGACAGAGTTATCAATGAAGTAAGCTATAGCGGTGGGAATGCTTAACTGTATGGCAATCGTTACTATCATCATTATAAAACCAAGAGTCAATCGTCCGAAAGACGGTTTTAAAAATGATAAAGGCTTTATTGCGTAACGTCGGAATATTTCATTCATGATGTTCAGCGCTGTTCTGTTTTAATATATTTTCCATCTGGTCAATAAAGCTGTTCCAATTGGCATCACCAATCATTCCACTAGCCTGAAGTTCCTTTTCATGATCGATAAGTAAATAGAATGGCGCCGCTGTCCTTGGATTTAGTGTCCTAATTAGATCTTTATCTATTGAAATAGTTTTTTTGATGAGAGGACTTTCAGAAAGGAAGCTATCTTTCGCAGAAACATTGTCAATTAAATTGATCCAAAGAGAAACATCGACTTTTTCGACTGCAGGTAACAAAAACTCTAACTGCGGAACTTTGCTACGACATAACCTGCATTTCTCAGATAAAAATATAACAACACTAGAGTTATCTCCTAGAGTTATTAACTTATTATCATTTATTAGCCGGGCTTTAAAGTTTTCAATAATATACCCTGGAGGTAGTGTTAATGGAGGAGCATCTTGTTTATTTTTGTTTAGTAATCTAACATATTTAAATAGGTATAAGGTAAGTGATAAATTTAGAATTACAGATATAATTAAACTGAATAAAATTAGGTTTAATAAAAAATAATCCATTAGCTAACCCTGTTAGAATTTATACGAAGGATAGAAGCTATTAAAGGGAGGTTGATTAAAAGTTGAGCCCAAATAAGCGAGCAGCCAATCACGAGTAGTTTAAGGTTGTAAGGCATGCTTAGGCTTGGATTATAGTAGAATGTGACAACTAAACATAAGCCCAAAATTATAGTGTTTCTAACCAAGTCCCACCAATTAACTGGATCTTCACTTCTACCGAAACAGTTACATTGTATAACTCTATTTTTTAGTAGGTTAAACAAGAGAAAAAAAGAGAATGCGAGAAAGAGAAAAAAATTGGCAATGGATATAATAAAAAAATTTTCTGGCAAAGTTAGAAAAAATATAGCTAAAGCAAATTCTATTGCTATAACGCTAAATGCAAGGATTAAAGTTAACGAGTGTGGCATGTCAATTGAAGAGATTAAGGTTTCACGGAACTGTTTTACGTCGCTAAGTTTTCCGATAGCGCCTACTAAGAGTATTATTGTTACAATATACTTGGATAACAGTGCTATATAACTCATTGTTGGTGTGACTCTTTCCAATCGGCAGATATGTTGTTCTGGTTACGCCAACGACTCATCTGGCAATCTGAAATAGCTATAATGGCATCGCACCAACTAGCCGTATCGCCGTTTCCTGGGCCTAAAATACTACGAATTCCCTCAACTATACGCCAAGCTAGCTCTTCAACAGTGTAGTCTCGCGATACATTTAGACCAAGCTGCAATAATTCTTCCCCGCATATGGCATAACTATGCGAGTGATAACCATAAATTAAATTATTAACGATTGACGCACGAAAATCAGTGGTTTTCTTGGGTAATGAGAGAGTTAGAAGTTGCATTCCGATCTCCTCAAGCTCCTTTGTCGCACGGTAAAATGATGTCAAAGTTGTAGGGAAAATTCCTTGGCCTATCTGTTGTACGGCCTGAACGCTGGCCTCTGCGTCATTTAATTCGAACCAGTCGCTCATAACTTGGCGAAATAAACGAACATCCTGAGAAGAAATACTTACAGGTGTGCTGTGCTCATCTGAACCCTGGCTTTGGAGTTGGGGATCTATAGGTGAAAAAATGGCGGTTGAACTAGCAATAATTTCGTCTCCCGCTAAGCATAGTAACGTCGCTGATGATTCACAGTAATGAGGCACTATAAAAGTTAAATGTTCACAGTACTCTCTTAATATCATTGCTAAACGGCGTACGCCATTAACAATACCTCCGCGGCTATAAATTAAAACGTCAAGTCTTCTTACTTTGTCGAGTGAGCGTAATACGCGATAAAGTTCTGGCAACAGTTCAATCTCTAAATTACTGGCAGCAAGTACCAGAACTCGGCTATTGCGGGTTTTCTCTAACTCAAATATCGATTCGTTGCTTAACATTCCAACCCTTTTATTAAGCTGCCTGCCAATGTTTCCATCATGTTTAATTCCGGCACTAATTGTTCAACAAACCAAAATTGGCCGCCCGGATTATTCTCCAGAAAGATGTACTCATTATCGTGAGTGACTATAAAATCAAGTGCGCCGAAAACGAGTCCGTAACTTTTTAAAAATTGTAAACAGCGGTGTTTGACTTCGCTTGGTAAGTCCATTGCTTGATACGGGACACTGACGCTAAAGTCGCGGTAATCCACTCGTGTTCTTGCATCCGTTTGAGAGTCAATTCGTGCGGCGAAAACCTTGTCTTCAATTACTGTTACGCGAACTTCAAAAGCTTTGTCGATGTACGACTGAAAATAACAAGGTAGTTGGGCTACAGCATCAAGTTCGCTTAAGTCCCCGTCTATAATTGTAGTTCTCAGGCCATCAACTTCGCGGTTTTCTGAGGTGATTTTTTCCGCACCTAGAAGAGGGGAGGATAATGTTTTAAAAACTATCTCACTTGTTGAACTGTTTTTAAAATCTTTTGCTCTATTAGGACTATTAGTAATAATTGATGGTGGAATCAGAAAGCCCATATTAACTGCACGCTTCATTTGTTCGCCTTTATATGAGGCATGGCGATTAGCTAGTGGATGATTTATCCAGTAACAATCTAGGCCGTAGAATAGGCCAAACAGTGTATGATTAGTTTCTTCCTGAGAAAAAGCTCTTTCTTGTTCACTTAGTTGCTCGTCGAGATAAGAAAACTCGGCACTTTTTCTTAACCAGACGGCGCCTATTTCCGAGATAGCAACAGAATCTCCGGTTATCAGATTTTTAATTTCACCAGTCCAGTCACCATCATTGAACTGATGAAAAATTTCGTAATCCCGAGGAAAGGCGTCTAGTTTCAAGAAAAAAGGGATATGCCCTTTTCGTTCTAATATTGGGGTTAGAACGTCAACGTGGAGGTCATCAGAATGACTGATAATAAGTATTCGTTTTTGACTCATCAAAAGCTCTTATTATTATTTTTATAAATTGTATAAAAAGCCCCAGAAATTACTGGGGCTTTTAAAGGCGTTTTTAGCAATACATGCCATTATCGCTGTATCGGACAAGGAATCGTCCTGAAGGATCGGTGCAGCCTGCAATAGCGACACCTTCACGAGCCTTAAATTGTTCTGGCTTAGATTTGACCTGATTAGCTTGCTTTTTCGCCAGTTTAAATGCGAACAGTTTCTTGTTGTTTTCCATTGGATCTATTTCCTATTGATTATGTATGGATTAAAAACTACAAGAAGCCTTTGTACTATCGAACTCCGCAAAGCCTTCAGTTTACGAATAGCAAACAAAAAACAAAAACGCAACAATTTATCTAGTGTTATGGCAATACTATAAAAGGCAAAAAAGCCCAACAACATTGTTGCCGGGCTTCCAGAGTGGTTTGCTAATTGTAAAAATTAATTAGCTTTTGAGTTCACCCGATGCTGATTCGATATGAGCGCGGACAAACCACTGATATTGCTCAAGCTCGGCGAGTTGACCGGTGAGCATGTCTTCCGAAACAGGGTCTAATTCAGAGAGCTTATTGAGCGCGTCTCTGTGGTCTTTATTAACACCGTTATACACTTTATCGAGCGCAACTAAGTGTTCAGTTACCAGGCCTCTGCCTATCGAATAGTCCTGCCATGAACGGCGATCAACAATTGACTGCGGGGTACCGGCTGGCACGCCACCCAAAGTCGCAATACGTTCTGCGATGGTGTCGGTCATTTCACGAACGCTATCAACCTGTGGATCCAGCATTTCATGTACGCTAATAAAGTTAGGGCCAACAACGTTCCAGTGAACATGCTTAAGAGTCAGTTGAAGGTCAAGTAGTGCGACCAGGCGGTCATCGAGCAGCGCTATGGCGTCTTGGGCAGATTCGTTTTTAATCCCAGGGGCGGTGAATTCAGCTGTTTTATCACTTGTATTCATTATTCCTCCTGTTATTTATTCATCACTCTTTTATACGCGTAAACCGACTTAATGGATCTCGGCGCTTAATAAGCAAAAGCGGCCACCGTAAAGGGGCCGCCTTTGCTAAAGTGCGAAAAACTTATTGCCTAGTAGCGTTCAAGCCAGTGCGCGTAAGGTGCTGGTAAGACCCAAGAGGGCTTCTCGACACGCAGTGCTTTGGCTGCGTCGTAAGGCCAGTGAGGATTCGATAAATGAGCACGACCCACCATGACTAAATCCAGTTGCCCTTGTGCAACCGTGTGTTCTGCCAGCTGAGGTAAATCAATGCCCCAGGCGGAAGCCACTGGAATATCTGCTTCTTTACGAATGCGCTCCGCAATAGGTGCCATAAAGCCTGGGCCCCAGGGTATGTTGGCGTTTGGTGTTGAGAAACTGATACTGACATTTAAAAAGTCCAGCCCCTCAGCTTTTAGCAACTGAGTCAGCTTAACGGACTCCTGCATTTGCTGCTCGTCATTGCCATCAAATTCAATCACACCAAAACGCGCGGTCAGCGGGAAGTTATCTGACCACACTTTTTTTACTGCACGAACCGTCTCCACCAGAAAACGGGCACGGTTCTCGAATGAACCACCGTATTCGTCGGTACGCTGGTTCGCATGAGGGGAGAAAAAGCTCTGCCCTAAGTAGCCGTGAGCAAAGTGCAGTTCCAGCCATTCAAATCCTAAATCACGAGCTCGTTCCGCAGCGGAAACAAAGTCGTTTTGCACGCGTTTTATGTCATCCAGCGACATTTCTTTAGGTTCGCGAGGCAGGTTTGCGCCAAAAGCGATAGGAGAAGGCGATATTGGTTGCCAACCTTTAGCATCATCTTCAGCTATGTGGTCGTCACCGTCCCACGGACGGTTTGCGCTGGCTTTGCGGCCGGCGTGGCCAATTTGAATACCGGCAACGGCGCCTGCTTTTTTTATATTCTCCACAACAGGCGCAAAAGCTTGTGCCTGTTCGTCGTTCCAGAGGCCTGTGCAGTTAGGGGTAATGCGCCCTTCAGGGGAAACCGCGGTAGCTTCGACAATGACTAAGCCGGCACCGCCACGCGCCAGGCTGGTGTAATGACTTAAATGCCAGTCGTTAACGACACCTTCTTCAGCCATATATTGGCACATTGGGGGAACGGCAATGCGGTTACGCAAACGTACGTCTTTTAACTCGAACGGTTGAAATAGTGCGGACACCTTAAGTACTCCTGTTAATTACTGCGCTTGCTGTAAAAGCAATTTTGAAGCACCTATACTAGCTCGGGCACTCGTTTGAGATAATTAGAAATAATCTATCTCAACCATCGAAAAAATGAATCAAACGAAATGTTACCCCGCCAACTGAGCGTAACTGCTTTCAGACGTCACTCGGAATTCATTAATGTCGGCTTTAGGTGACTGTCCAAATAAACGGCTGTATTCACGGCTAAACTGAGATGGGCTTTCATAACCTACCTGATAGCAGGCGGTGCTGACATCGCTTCCTTCAAACAACATAATTCGCCGTGCCTCATCTAGTCGAAGCTTTTTCTGGAATTGAATGGGCGACATTGCAGTCACACTTTTAAATGCTTGATAAAAGGCGGATTCACTTAAATGTACAGCACCAGCTAGATCTTTAACGCGCAGCGGCTCGTGTAACCGGCGTTTGATAATATCGATGGCTTGAGCAATACGACTTGCCTGGGTGTCTATGAGGTTAAAATCTCGCAATAGACCCCCCAGCTCTCCGAGTAACAAACGATACATCAATTCGCGCCTAATTAAGGGAAACAGCACTTCCGCGTCATCGGGCTTTTCCAGTAATTCAGTTGCGCGCTCCAGTAACTGCAGCATTTCGCTGTCGACCTTGCCAACACATAGGCTACTTTGTGATTTTACCGTCGCTGGAATGCGGTCGCCCAGTAACAGAATTAATTCACGCAATTCGGCCGTGTCAAAATTAAAGCTTAAACCGATGTAGGGTTTATCCGGAGATGCCTGTGACACTCGACCAGAAACCGGCAACATGACCGGAATCAAAAGATAATTCATTTGCTCGTAAGTGACTTTGGTATTGCCGACCAGCAGCTCTTTTGCTCCTTGCAGCATAAAGCAAACAGCGGGGCGATAAATAATTGGGCGAGCCTGCGACGGATTACTGAGATGCATTAGTGAAATGTCAGCAATGGCGGTTTGCGTCAGGTCTTCTTTTGTAAGTAACGGAAGCAGTCGTTGTGTCAGGTCTGCCATTCGCCGGGCAAGGTACTGATCAGACATAATTGTAATCCTCGAGCTGTGGCTAAGTTCACCCTTTAAATGAGATTAATCAGTATAGGTGCGGGTGTTATGTTTCGACCAGTGAACGGCTCAAGGATTATAGTATTAGGCAAGTATTGCGGAGGATCTTACATGTCTTAGCTTGTTTTATCCTGCAAGATTACGCCTTCGGAAAGTTCTGCAGCACCATGTCGGCAACCGCATATAAGTCCTCAGTAGAGGCGCCGTTATTAGCCTGTACGCACATACCCTGTAGCACGGTACCAATATAAGAAGCCAGGTTAGCTGCATCGACATGCTGTGGCAAGTCGCCATCCTGTTGTGCCTGTTCAAAACGTTTCTCGAGTGCTTGCTGTCCTTCAAGTCTGCGCTTAACTAGTGCATCTTTAACGGTTGCTGAAGCTTCGCTACAAGATAACGCACCCTGGACAATGACACAGCCTTGAGGGTGATCAGCGTTCGCCATTCTGTCGGCAGCGCCGCGTAGCATGGCTTGCACCGCTAAGTAAGCCGTTTTCTGCTCCATTGCCGGATAAAAGAAGGCGTCAGGGCGCTTTTCGTAAAGGTCGATAGCCTGCAAAAACAGCTGTTCTTTATTGCCAAAAGCCGAGTAGAGGCTGGGTTTATTAATACCCATCACTTTTGTCAGGTCGCTCAATGAGGTGCCTTCGTAGCCATTACGCCAAAACAGTTCTAGCGCTTTGCCCAGTGCTTCTTCTTTATTAAAAGCACATGGTCGTCCGCGACAAACAGTTTGAGTTTTCGTTGTCATAGCTATACTCCTCATCGACACTTTAGCGCCCTTGCTGACACGCTCACATAGTAAACAGGCGGGCGAATACTGTCCAGCGATACTCTGTCTTATTCAGCTGCGGCAAAGACGCCGCAGGCATCAATGTAAAACAGGGTATTCGTATCGACTCTATAGAAATAGGCAAGTAGTCAGCAGTTTTCGGCACGCTAATTTCTACCTGCGCTAACTATACTTTACCTCGTATTAAAGGCGGCCTGTTTTTGGTTGCTTCAGTTGTTCTTACGTTGTTTTTCAGTATTTAGTTCAAAATAATCATCAATTTTACCGATCAGTACAAAATTCATTTGACAGCAACTCCGATTTCTATATTCTTACCGAACGGTACATAAATAGCTAGTTTTATTTGATGCTCGTTTCGCAGCATCTGGCAATAGTTTGGAGAGCAAGGCCATGAGTACGACAAACACTGTAAAAGTTCTTTTAGGAGGTATTGCTGCGCTGGTATTAGCCGCGTGCAGCAATCCGGAAGCTGCGGAAGAGACTGCGGCGCCGGCTGCACCGCAAGTTAGCGTAGCGCAGGTGGTTCATGAACGGATCACCGAATGGGATGAATTCACCGGCCGTTTGCAAGCGCCACAGACGGTTCAGTTGATACCGCGAGTTTCTGGTTATATTGAACAGGTGCACTTCAATGAAGGTGCTTTGGTCAATAAAGGGGATTTGCTGGTGCAAATTGACCCTCGTCCCTTCGCCACGGAAGTTGCTCGCTTAAAAGCTGAGTTGCAAAGTGCGCAAAGCGCTGCGGTTCAGGCGGAAAAGGAATATCGCCGGGCTGAAAAACTCAGTAGCCAGCGGGCAATTTCTGCTGAATTACTGGACAGTCGCTTGGCCCGTAAACAACAAACTGCGGCAACCGTGGCTTCGGTTGAAGCGGCACTTGAACGCGCTGAACTCGACTTAAGCTACACCCGCATTACTGCGCCCATTAGCGGCCGGGTATCTTATGCTCAGGTTACCGCTGGTAACTTTGTGAGCGCGGGACAAAGTCAAATTACCAGCCTGGTTTCAACCGAGAAGATGTATGCATACTTCGATGTAGACGAGCAGAGCTACCTCAAGTACGCCCGTCTGGCTGAAACAGGGAAACGGGCTGATACTCGCGACTCGACCTCGAACCCCGTTTATATGGCACTGGCTAACGACAGCAATTATCAGCACGTAGGCCGGGTCGATTTTGTCGATAACCGCATTGATGCGCAAACTGGCACCATCCGTATACGAGCCAGTTTCCCTAACGAGGATAACGACTTGTTACCCGGTCTATTTGCCCGAATTCGTTTGGTGGGCAGCGACTCTTATGAAGGCATTTTGATTGACGAAAAGGCCGTTGGAACCGACTTGAATAACAAGTTTGTGCTGGTGGTTAATAGTAATAACGAGCTGGAGTATCGGGCGATTGAGCTGGGTGAAAAAGTTAACGGGCTACGCATAGTGAGTAAAGGCTTAACGCCAACGGACAAAATTGTAGTGAACGGTTTGCAGCGAGTTAGAGCCAATATGCAAGTTGATCCTCAACTTGTACCAATGGCAAGCAGTGAGCAATTGGTCAGGTTACGTAAAGCACAACAGCTGCTGGACGAAGCCAATAACGAGCTGACTGCGCAGACATCGACAGAAGATAATCACGGTTAAGGGGCACTCAATGTTTTCTCAATTTTTCATCCGACGGCCCATTTTCGCCGCGGTTATCTCGCTGTTGTTCTTTATTACTGGTGCGATAGCGGTATGGCAGTTGCCAATTACCGAATACCCCGAAGTGGTGCCGCCAACGGTTGTAGTAACGGCTAACTATCCGGGCGCTAACCCCAAAGTCATAGCTGAGACTGTGGCCTCGCCACTGGAGCAGGAAATTAATGGTGTCGAGGACATGTTGTATATGTCCTCTCAGGCCACCTCGGATGGTCGTATGACATTAACCGTCACCTTTGCTATAGGTACGGACGTCAACTTAGCGCAAACTCAGGTGCAAAGCCGGGTAGAGCGGGCTAAACCGCGCCTGCCACAAGTGGTGCAACGTTTAGGTGTGGTGACCGAGAAGTCGTCGCCGAATTTAACCATGGTGGTGCATCTAACTTCACCGGATGATCGCTACGACATGCTGTACCTGTCGAATTATGCGAACTTAAATATCAAAGATGAACTGGCGCGCATAGAAGGCGTTGGGGCCGTCAGGTTATTTGGTGCTGGTGAATACAGCATGCGAATTTGGCTGGATCCAAATAAAGTCTCGGCGCTGGGTTTGTCTCCGGCGCAAATTACCGAGGCAATTCGTGAGCAAAACCAGCAGGCGGCAGCTGGCAGTTTGGGTTCTCAGCCAAGCGGTGACGCCGATTTTCAATTGCTGATCAACGTGAAAGGCCGTTTGACAGACGTCGAAGAGTTTGAAGATATTATTATCAAGGTGGGCGAGAACGGCGAAATCAGTCGCTTAAAAGATGTCGCCCGTGTTGAGCTTGGCGCTTCAACTTATGCATTGCGCTCATTGCTGAACAATAAAGACGCGGTAGCGCTTCCGATTTTCCAGGCGTCCGGCTCCAATGCCATTCAAATTTCTGACGATGTTCGCGCCAAAATGGCGGAATTGTCGAAAGGTTTTCCTGACGGTTTAACTTACGACATTGTGTATGACCCAACCGTTTTTGTACGCGGCTCTATTGATGCGGTAGTGAAAACTCTGCTTGAAGCCGTATTGCTTGTGGTACTGGTTGTGGTGCTGTTTCTGCAAACCTGGCGCGCCTCAATTATTCCTTTGGTCGCCGTGCCGGTGTCGCTGGTGGGTACTTTCGCCTTTATGCATATGCTTGGCTTTTCGTTAAATGCCTTGTCGCTGTTTGGGTTGGTGCTGGCCATTGGTATTGTGGTGGATGACGCCATTGTGGTGGTGGAAAACGTAGAGCGAAATATTAGCGAAGGTTTATCCCCCATTGCTGCCACACAAAAAGCCATGAAAGAAGTCACCGGTCCTATTGTTGCGACGACACTGGTGCTGGCAGCAGTGTTTATTCCAACCGCCTTCATGTCGGGCTTAACCGGGCAATTTTATAAACAGTTTGCTTTAACCATTACCATCTCTACCTTTATTTCAGCTATTAACTCATTAACACTAAGCCCGGCATTGGCGGCGCTTCTGTTAAAAGGCCATGGCGAGAAAAAAGACATACTGACCCGCGGCATGGACAAGCTGTTAGGCCGTTGGTTATTTGACCCCTTTAACCGCTTTTTTGCCCGTTTGTCTAAAGGTTACGGCTGGCTGGTTAAAAAAGTGATCCGCTATGGTGTCATTGTAGGCGTTCTTTATGTGGCTTTATTAGGGTTAACCGGTCTGCAGTTTGCGACGACTCCCACGGGTTATGTGCCGAGTCAGGATAAGCAATACCTGGTGGCCTTTGCCCAATTGCCGGATGCTGCTTCGCTGGATCGCACCGCTGCGGTGATTAAAGAAATGTCGAGTATTGCCTTGGATCATCCGGGTGTGGCGAACTCAATTGCTTTTCCGGGTCTGAGTATTAACGGTTTCACTAACAGCCCGAACTCCGGAATAGTGTTTGTATCGCTAACTGACTTTGATGAGCGAACGGATTCTTCAATGTCGGCTAATGCAATAGCGGGTGCATTGAACCAGAAGTTCGCCGCTATTGATGAAGCTTACATTGCGATATTCCCGCCGCCTCCGGTGCAGGGGTTAGGTACGATTGGTGGTTTTAGGCTGCAAATACAAGACCGTGCCAACCATGGTTACGAGGAGCTGTATAAGGTCAACATGGAGGTTATGCAAAAAGCCTGGGCGACGCCTGAGCTGACGGGTGTGTTTTCCAGCTATCAGGTAAATGTGCCGCAGTTGAATATCGATGTCGACCGTACTAAAGCTAAACAACAAGATGTGAGCCTGGATGAGGTATTTCAGACTTTGCAGGCTTACATGGGCTCAGTGTATGTGAATGACTTTAACCGCTTCGGCCGCACCTATCAGGTGAATATGCAGGCGGATGAGCAGTTTCGGCAGACGCCTGAGCAGATCAGTCAGCTGAAAGTGCGTAACGGCAGTGGTGAAATGGTTCCGTTGGGCTCGTTTATGAACATCACCAACACCGCAGGGCCGGATAGGGTAATGCACTATAACGGATTTACCACAGCGGAAATCAACGGAGGTCCGGCACCTGGCTATAGTACGGGTGAGGCGCAGGCAGCCATTGAAAAGATTCTGGCTGAAACGCTGCCGAACGGCATGACCTACGAGTGGACAGAACTGACTTACCAGCAAATTCTGGCCGGTAATGCGGGCATGTTCATTTATCCGCTGGTTATCTTGCTGGTCTTTATGGTGCTGGCTGCGCAGTACGAGAGCTTAACTTTGCCGTTGGCCATCATCCTGATTATTCCGATGACCCTGTTATCGGCGTTAAGCGGTGTGCTTATCTATGGCGGAGATAACAACATTCTTACCCAGATAGGCTTGATTGTGCTGGTGGGGCTGGCGACGAAGAATGCCATATTAATAGTCGAGTTCGCCAAAGAGTTGCAAGACCACGGTATGAGTACGATGGACGCGATTCTGGAAGCGGGTCGTTTGCGGTTGCGCCCGATACTGATGACGTCTATTGCCTTTATTATGGGCGTGGTGCCTATGGTCTTCTCCACCGGTGCCGGTGCTGAAATGCGTCAGGCTATGGGCGTTGCCGTATTCTCCGGCATGATAGGCGTCACCATTTTTGGTCTGATTCTAACGCCGCTGTTTTACTACATGTTGGCTAAACGCGGCGAGAAAAAATCGCTATCAGAGCCAACAGAAAGCTCTTCGGAGGAAAGTAACCATGCGTAATGCAGCAAAAATATCAACACTGGCTCTGCTCGTGGCGTCGCTAAGTGCCTGCTCTGCCGGACCGGATTATCAAAAGCCGGAGAAGGTAGAAAGCATTAACCTAAGTCAGCCCTATCAGCAGGCCGAGCAGGCTTTGAGCTGGTGGCAGGCGTTTGATGACGCCGAGCTTAATCAGTTGGTTGAACGTGCTCTGGCGGAGAACCGTACCCTGGCGCAAGCCAGGGCGAATGTCGACCGGGCCTATGCGGTATTTCGTGATGCCGACAACGATTCATGGCCGAAAGGGACGTTGGAAGCAGGTTATCAGGCAAGTGAAAACAATACTCTGTCGGCAGACGATGATGACGTTATTACCCGCGGGTACAGCAGCGGTGCCAACTTAAGCTGGGATCTGGATTTGTTTGGCAAGTTACGTCGTGCCAGTGAGGCGGCAGAGGCTCAGGCGCAGCAAGCAGATATTTTATGGCGCGACGCGCAAGTGCGACTGATTAGTCAGGTGGCAACCAGTTACGGCGAATACCGTGGAGCGCAGCTGCGTCTGAAAGTTGCCGAGGAAAACCTGGAAAACCTGCAGCAAAGTCGTGCCATAGTGCAGGCCAGATTAGAGGTCGGCATGGCCTCTGAGCTGGAGCTAGCGCAAATTGACGTGCAATTGCACCGGGTGAAAGCGTCAGTGCCCGCATACCGGGAAGCGCTATCGGCGGCGGATGCAACCTTGTCAGCATTGTTGGCATTAGAACCCGGCCAGTTAGAGTTGAGTGCTGAGCCGCAGTTGCCTGCGCTGAAGCGACCGGTAGCAGTAGTGAACGGTGAAAATTATTTGCGCCACCGGGCGGACGTGGCAAGTAGTGAGCGGTTACTCGCTGCTCGTACGGCAAATATTGGCGTGGCTACGGCAGACTTATATCCGAACCTGTCGGTGCGCGGTTTTCTGGGATTTTTATCCGGGCCCGGGCTAACACTGGGTAGCGAAACACAAAGCTGGTCTGTGGCACCAAGTTTAAGTTGGCAGGCTGCCGATTTAGGTTCGGTAAAAGCACGCATTCAGCAAGCCGAAGCCAGTGCACAAATGGCGTTGGCTCAGTTCGAGCAGCAGGTATTTGATGCCATTAACGAAATGCAGCTATCGCTTAACAGTTACAACCTGAGCCGCGAGCAGCAACTTAATACAGAGCAACAGTGGCAGGCCAGTAAAAAGGCCGTGGAAATTGCCCGCCAGCGATATGAAGCGGGTAGCAACGAGTTTCTGGATTTGCTTGATGCCGAACGCGAGTTGCTGAGCAGTCGCGACCAACTGGCGCAATTACAGCAACAGAGTTTTATTCGCTTAGTCGACATTTACCGGAACTTTGGCGGCGGTATTCAGTTAAGTGGAAATAAAATCTAGGTTGGTAAGTTCTATGTAAGTTAAGCGGATAGATGATGAAGACTCTTTAGCGTCTTTTGAAGGGAGTTTATTTATGCAATCTTTATTTTCTAAGGCCTGCAGTCTGCCGTTTCGGAGCCATCTATCTGCGCCAACAGTAGCTGCTTCATTACTGGTTTTTTGGGTGGCTTTCCCTGTTTCAGCTGAGCGGGTTACAGGGAAAGAAACGGCTGAATCATCTTGGGGACTGGGTGCAGGAGTATACAGTGAGCAGAAAGCTTATATAGATGTCGACCGTAAGAACCGGGTTGTTCCTATTCTGACCTTTGAAAACCAATACATTCGGTTAACAGGCCCAGAACTGGCGTTTAAGCTCCCGAGTTATGAGCTCAGTAATTTAGGCCGGTTCGATTTCAGCCTCGTCGGCAAGCTTGATATTAATGACTACGATGAGAGTGATACCCAAATTCTGGAGGGTATGGAAGATAGAGATGGCGGCTTTTGGGCTGGTGCGAGAGTAGAGTGGAAGAGCAGTTTAGTTGATGTTAGCGCTGAATTTGTGAGTGAAGTTGCCGGAGACAGCGAAGGCAGTCGCTTTAATCTGGGTATTGAAAAAACCTGGCACTTTGCTGAGAACTATACTTTCAGTCCGCGTGTTGAAGTCAAATGGCACGACGATAAATATGTTGATTACTACTATGGCGTTCAGGCAAACGAAGTGAATGCTGATCGATCTCTCTATAAGGGGGAAGCTGCTATCAATATAGAAGTCGGCGCGAGGGTCGGTTATATGATCAACCAAAAGCATTTTATGTTTCTGGATGCCAGTGTCACAAGTCTGGCAGAGGAAATAAAAGACAGTCCATTGGTTGACCGCTCAACCGAAAATAACGTGCTTCTTGGCTACATTTACAGATTCTGATGAACCGGGTTCTTTTGCTTGAAGATCATGAACGCTTAGCAAGGCTAATTGGTGAGGGTTTGTCCAATGCTGGCGTGGTTGTAGATGTATTCTGTCGCATTGACCACGCCATGGTTGCTATTAGTCAAATGCCTTACCAGGCGATGATTATTGATCGGGGCGTGCCTGATGGTGACGGGCTGTCATTGCTGCAAACTTTACGTGCGAATGGCAATGCTATGCCATGTTTGGTGCTGACCGCGCGGAATGCCCTGAATGACCGTGTCGAGGGATTGGATGCGGGCGCTGATGATTATCTTGCTAAACCTTTTGCGATGGAAGAGCTGGTGGCGCGTGTTAAAGCACTCTTGCGTCGCCCCTCTGAGTCTCGTTCTTTGGAACCCCGCTGTGGCGATTTAGTGCTGCGTCCGTCCAGTAGTTTGCTCTGTTGTAACGATAGATGTGAGATTCTGGCTCAAGCGGAAATGCAAATTATGTTGTCACTCATGCGCAAGCATGGAGAGCCTGTGCGGCACCGAGTTCTTGAAGCGGCAGGTTGGGGGTTCAGTGAAGCTGTGACTCCTAATGCACTGGATGTCGCTTTACATCGTATCCGCCGAAAGCTGCAGGTTATCGGTTCACAGCAGCGAATTGTCAATTTAAGAGGAGTGGGTTATGCGCTTCAGGACGATGGGACAGCTGAATAGTATTAGTGCAAAAGTCTTATTGGCTTTTGTTGTTGGCCTGATACTGAGCGTCAGCCTGATTATTATCGTATTTGTGACCGCATCGGTACTCAGAAACAATATATTTTCTGAAGTTGAGGTTCATGATTTTGCTCAGGAGTTAGTTGAAAGGCTGGTGTTCAATGCCGACGGTGTTCCAGTAAAAATTACTCTTGAGAACAAATATAACTGGGTATTTGAGAGCTTTAGGAGTGAGATTGCTTATCGGGTGTTGGATCAATCCGGAAACGTTTTGTTTTATTCTCCAGCAGGGGAAGAGTTCTGGTCTTCTGTTGATACTCGAAACTCATTGATGAACGGTTTTTTTCAGTTTGAGCGAGATGGCATCGTTGTTGATGCGGCGATTCATAGTATCGAGAATAACGGTAATAGATGGTTTGTTGAGGCAGCTGTCAGCAGACGGTTTGTGTATTTTGCCCATCACGCATTTGGCTTAAATTTCATAGAGAAAGGGCTAGTCTTGTTGTCATTGGTGCTATTTTTTGTATTTAGTGCCTGTGTTCATTTTATACTGAGCCATACCTTAAAACCGCTAAGGGAATTATCTGAATCGGCGGCTTTAATATCCCCACGCTCTTTGCAGAGCCGACTTGAAAATAAAAAGGTTCCGTCAGAGATAGCTCCTTTAGTAAATAGCTTTAATCACGCACTTGAACGATTAGAGCATGGTTATCGCGTGCAACAAGAATTTCTTGCCACTGCCGCACATGAATTGAAAACACCGCTAGCGTTAATTCATGCCCAACTCGAACTGACGCCCGAGACAGAAGAGCGGAACTGGTTACTTCGCGATGTGAACTATATGTCGCGTCAAGTTCAGCAACTGCTGCTTTTGGCCGAGGCCAGCGAGCAACAGAATTACCGAATCTGTATCGTCGATATGTATGAGGTAGCCATCGATGCATTATCTTATCTACAGCGTATAGCAGATGCTGAAAAGGTTAAACTGAATTTAATTAATCATGCCTCTGGAGTAAGTTTGCAAGCGGATAAAGGCGCTTTATTTACCTTATTGAAGAATCTGATTGAAAACGCAATTCAACATGCCGGTTCCGGCAAAGAAGTACGCATAGTGATTTATCCGGATAGAATTACCGTGCGTGACTGGGGGGATGGAGTCGACGAAACGCAGTTGTCCCAATTATTTAATCGTTTTTGGCGGGGGGAACATCGGCGAGAACTCGGTGCGGGGCTTGGTTTAGCAATATGTCGGGAAATAGCATTGAACCATGATTGGCTATTAACGGCTCAAAGAATGGAGCCCGGACTGTTATTTCAACTGCAATTTCGTCACGTCAAAAGTCAATTTCCTGGTGAAGAGTAATGCATAATTATTTATTGATTAATAGCAAAACGCTTTTAGCGAAACAATTCATGAAAATGATCCCATCGCTGGAAAGTGCAGTTTGGGAGCTCAATTTTACGGATGAATATCTTACTGAGGGAAAGAGTCACAAGAACCCGTATTTTAGTGTCTGCGATCCCAAAGATGACTGGAGTCTGAACTATGAATTTGAGAGGGCTTTTTTAGAATTTGGCTCTTTCGATGAAGTGATGCTATTCCCGGGAGACCTGAAGTTTGGCGCCATTGAAGCTATTCCTTCACGAATTATTGACGAACAGGTTTCCCGGCAAATCGTTTCTGTCATGCAAATATACCGAATACTGGCAGACAGACTAAGGTCACAAAAATCATGCCGCGTGACTCAATTTCTCTATGAAGAGTCTTACGAATTTAGTGCATTGTCGTCTTTGCCCATGGCAGTAAACGGGGCGCTTCGTGGACTCGTGAATGGTTTACGAAAAGAGTTTTCGGAGATTAACGTTGATATTGGCTTTAAAACGTTGAAACCCACTTATAAAGATTTTATCAACGGCGAGTACTCTTTTCTTAATGACCTGAAGCTCACTCATTACCAGCCATTAGTTAATCGACATTTAGAAGGCGTCGATAAGCTATTTGTAAATAGATAGTGCCGGGCGAACTTCGCCCGGCACAAGCCGCACCGATTATTTTCAATATGAACTAACCTTTCTGCTCCCGGGACTCAACATCCAGGTTGAAGTCGACGACTTTCGTTGCACCGCGATACCAGAGCTCAATACTTTCAGGCTGTCCGTAATAATAGAACACGTGCACCGGCTCGCCGTCTTCGCGCTCAAGTAGAATAACGTTTTCAAAGGGCTGCAGGTATTTTTGCTCTGCGTTCTTCGCGAAAATTCGGTTGCGAAGTTTTGTGTTCAACCGAGTGCCGTCCAGGGTTTCTTCGGGAGTAAACACGCTGTAGTCAACAACAAGTCGGTTGCCGTCTAAGCGCATACCGTCGGGTAAATTGTCGGCACTGTAGCTTTTTTTGACAATATCCGGTGCCGTTAATACCGGAATGCGGGCTTCGATACGGGCGGGCGGCTCCGGCATATACTCAGGGGTATACGCGAAGCCATATGTGGTGAAACTGAATACATCATCTTTGTCGCGTGTTAACTCAATGGTTTCGTCTGCATCATCGAAAAATTTCACCATTTCGGTCAGTATCACTCGCTTAAATTCTGGCTCTAAGTTGAAGTGGTAGCGGTCTGAACTGCTGATAAAAAGCTGGCTTTGTACCGGCGGGTATTTCAGATAGATCCGTTCTGTGTGTTGATATTCCGGAAGGTGCCGACTTTTTTCATAGCGAATATCAATAAGCTGTTTCATTTGTTCTTCGGTTAAATCGACTCGTCGTTTTGGCCTTTCATCATAAACTGGGCCTTCCAGGTCGATATCAGGCAAAGTGCTTAAATCAATCTCATCACTATTGCCTTGCTGACCAAGGAAATGAATTGGAATTTCAATTTTGTGGGTTACTTTATCGCGGGTTTTCTTGCGCGGCAGCAAAGTCACTCGTGCGGTAGCCACCGGCCCCATGAAAGAAAAGGCTTTATGCAGAACGCGGCCTTCGCCTACGGAAAGTTTGTCATGTAAGTTATTGCCCTCGGTGCGCACGGTTTCTGCATCAACTTCGCCTCGCAGGGCCCGCTCTATAATTTCGTCAAGCCATTCACCCATTCGTTCGTGATAATCAGACTGCAGTGTCGTATCCATTCGCAGTTGAAGTTCGCGCTCTGTCGGAGAGAGGGCTTCGCCGATAATGTCTTCGTCTCGCAGCGGCATTGCCTGGTCATCCGGTACTTCAATTTTTATGTCGTAGTTAAAATCACCGACCTTAACCAGAGTGACAGAGTATCCGCGCTGCTCAAGAGTTTTGCCTACCTCGCTTGCTTTAAACTCGAACTGAAGCACATCTTTTGGTAACTCAGTTTCAACGTCGCCGAGCAGTTTAACGGGTTGTGGGTCGTCTTCGGTACGCGGCTCTTTAAAATAAAAGCGTTCCGGGTCGTAACGAATTTCATCGGTTTGGGCAACCCAGTCTAATAGGTCGGGTAGGGCTTTAACGTCTCCGTTATCCATAACTACCTGGGTAAACTGCAGCTGACTTCTAAAGGGAAAAGCAAAAGGTTCACGGACATGAAACCACTGACCCTCGCGTGAAGCGGTGGAAGCCACAAAATTGTTACGGTAAATATCCAGAAGCTTTTGTGGGCTCTCGTAGTCTTTTAGTCGTTTAAAGCGGTCGGCGGTGTAGGGGCGACCTAAAGGGCCAATATAAGAAGCCTTGAAAGGCTCAACATAAAAGTACTGCGCAGGTTTTTCATCGAATTTTATCGTTCTGTAAATGTTCCGGTGGGCTATAAACTCCTCGCCTTCCAGAGCTTCAAACAGAGCTTTATCTTCAATGGTTTGGATTTTTTCCTTACGCTCTTTTCTCTTTTGCTGTAACTCAGCCAAAGCCGCTTCTTTTTGCTCCACACTCAGTACCTCTCTTGCTGAATAACTGCCGTTACTGTTGCAGCTCAGCGTAATAACGCCCGCTGAAAGCGCACCAATAAGCAACAAAATTCCTTTTTTATTCATAACAGTACCTAATCTGTTTTACTGATGGCTGTACCAGCTGGCGCTAAAAATTCTGCTCGTTTAAAGCATGGTCTCTAAGGGTACCTGTTAAAGCGCACAATTTTAAGTTAAGGATTTGTAAAAACATAGGCTAGCGGTGGGTTTTACCCGTTAACCGGCTGATGAGCGCTATAGAGTTGTCGTATACTGGCAAATATGAGACTACTGCTACAAAAATAGACCGGAGATAACTATGCTGAAGTTGAAAACGATACTCATCAGTTTTGTATTGTGTTTATTGAGTACCTCCGCGCAGGCTGAAATTCTCTACAAGGTGACAAAAGAAGACCAGACCATTTGGGTATACGGCACGCTGCATGCGGCCAAAAAAGACGCCATAATCCTGTCTGAAACGGCAAAGAGTGCGCTTAAAAACAGCGAAACGGTATGGTTTGAAGTGCATCCTGAAAAGTTAGGAAGTGCTCAGTCCTTGTTTATGCAGCATGCCCGCCGCTCCGAGGGTAAGTTATCTGACACGGTTGACAGTGATACCTGGCAGCAGCTCACTACGTTGGCAGAAAAGTATGGTATGAACGCCAGTGCGCTAGAACCGCTCAATGCCTGGTTTGCACAAATTGTCATTGTTTCGCAAGCCATTGCGCAATCGGGTTACACCGCCGAAGGTGGCTCTGAAGGAAAGCTGTTTGAGTTGGCAAAAAGCTCGGACATACCAGTTAAAGGACTCGAAACCGTTGAGCGACAAATTGATGCATTACGGGCGGCTCAAAGTGAATCTGGTGAGGGTGAATTGCTGGAGCAGACGCTTGCGGAAGTGGAAAAAATTGAAGAGGTTTTTGCCGATATCCAGAAGACCTGGCTCGAGGGCGATTTGGATAAACTCACCCGCTACTTAAACCAGAACCTACCTCCGAAGGCGTTAGACGAGCTGATCACGAAACGTAACAATGAATGGATAACAAAGCTCGCTAAGGTAAATGAGTCTGATACCGTATTCGTGGCCGTTGGGGCGGGGCACCTTGGTGGCCAGCAAGGCGTGCTTGAGCAACTTGAAAAGCAGGGCGCTGATATTCAAAAAATGTAGGAAATAGCCGTCATTAAAGCTGGTTAACGACGTAATCAAACTGTCATTTAAAGTCAGTACTATTGCCTGTTCGAAAATATAACGCTGAGCTTGTTAAGCCAGAGGTTTCAGAACGGGGAAGACGGCATGACCACGAAAGAGAAAAAGCTGAAGATTGACATTTCAGGTGTTGATCCAATTTGTAATAAGTCAAAAGGTGATGACTTTTACGATGTGGTGAACCGTCAGTTAAGCCGGCGCTCTTTCCTTAAAGGTGGTCTTGGCGTTGCCGTCAGCTCCTTTATGTTGTCGCCTTTAATGGCGGGTTGTACGTCCTCTAAAGGCTCTGCCAGTTCATCCGCGGGGCTTGGTTTTCAGGCCGTTGCCGGCAATCGAACCGATGTTGTTGATGTACCCGTTGGGTATCGTGCTCAGCCTTTTCTGCCCTGGGGTACGCCACTTGTACCAGGTGCCGGCGAGTTTAAAACTGACGCTAGCAATTCGGCGTTAGATCAGGCACGGCAAGTTGGCTCGCATCACGACGGTATGCATTTTTTTCCCATAGACGTGAAAGAAGGTGGCGCTTCCTCGAAAGAAGGGCTGCTGGTGATGAACCATGAATACGTTGATCCACAAATTCTGCACGCTAGTTTTTCCCCTAACGCACCACGTCCGCAGCAGGAAGTGCTGAAAGAGATGATGGCACATGGTGTGTCAGTGGCTCATATTATTCGTAAACCGGATGGAGAATGGCAGCTGATTGAAGGCAGCCCCTACAACCGCCGAATTACCGCTAGTACCCCAATGCAAATGAGCGGTCCCGTTGCCGGTCATGACAAGCTGATAACCCGCTTTAGCCCTGAAGGCACCAAGACTCGCGGAACCATTAATAACTGTTCGCATGGCCATACGCCCTGGGGCACTTATTTAACCTGCGAAGAAAATTGGGCGGGCTGTTTCATGAACGATGACGAGACTCATCCTCGTGAGCATGAAAGGTACGGTGTGAACCGCGAGAACAGCCGTTACTACTGGGAAACGGCAACGCCGGGTCTTGATGAAACTGAGCGCTTTAATGCCTCTTCTACCGGAGCTTCGGCCGCGGAAGACTACCGGAATGAACCGAACCACTTTGGCTGGATTGTTGAAATAGACCCTTTCAACGCTAAAAGCACACCGGTTAAACGAAGCATGCTCGGTCGCTTTGCTCATGAAGGTATTGTGTTTGCTCCGGCAGTGGAAGGAGAGCCGCTTGTGGCTTATTCCGGCGACGATTCGCGCTTTGAATATATTTATAAGTTTGTTTCGGCGAAACCTTATTACAAAGCAACTGCTTCAGGCGATTTGCTGAATGAAGGTACGCTGTATGTTGCGCACTTTAATGATGACGGAACTGGTCGCTGGCTGCCGTTAGATATTGAAAACTCAGAGTTTCAGGCAAAGGTTCGCGAAGCGGGCGTTGAGTTCCATTCTCAGGCCGATGTGCTGTTAAATACTCGGCTTGCGGCCGACGTTATGGGTGCTACGAAAATGGATCGCCCGGAATGGGGAGCGGTTCACCCAACGACCAAAGAAGTCTACTTCAGCTTAACCAATAACACCCGCCGCACCGAAGTGCAGACAAATGCCATGAACCCGCGTGCAGAAAACGCTTACGGTCATATTGTGCGCTGGAGCGAAGACAAGCAGCAAAGTGCTGAGTCCTTTCACTGGGACATTTTCTTAATGGGCGGTGAAGCGGGTACTCACACCCCGAATGCCGAAGGAAATGATGTGACTTTAACGTCCGACAACCAGTTCGCCTGCCCGGACGGCCTGTGGTTTGATTATAGAGGCACGCTCTGGATCCAAACGGACATGAGTGGCGAGCTATTAAGTCAGGGTAGTTTTGGTAATAACGGCATGTACGCTGCGAACCCGGAATCTGGCGAGTTGAAGCGCTTTTTGGTGGGGCCTGTGGATTGCGAAATTACCGGGGTGGTTACCACGCCCGATGGCAAAACCATGTTCGTGAATGTTCAGCACCCTGGTGACCGACTGGCGCCGGGTAAGTTCAGCAGTAGCTGGCCTGCCGGTAACGGTGCGCGTCCGCGCTCAGCCACGGTTATTATTACTCGTGAAGACGGCGGGGTAGTAGGAGCCTGAAATAGCCAGCCGATCAGTTAAGCTGATCGGCTGACACTATTAACACCGCTGGTTTTAATAACGGTTACACCGTCACGTTCAGGCGTACGTCGATGTTATTACGCGTCGCGTTTGAGTAAGGGCACACCTGGTGTGCTTTTTCAGCAAGAGATTCCGCTTCGTCCTGGATCATGCCCGGCAAATGAATGTTCAGAGTGGTATCAATGCCAAACCCGCCTTCAATCTGACCAATACCTACTTCGGCTTTAACTTCAGTGTCTTTGGGCAGTTTGACTTTTTCCTGACCCGCAGCGAACTTCAGTGCGCCGATAAAACAGGCTGAATAACCTGCCGCAAACAATTGCTCCGGGTTGGTACCGTCGCCGCCTGCGCCACCCAGTTCTTTAGGCGTTGTCAGTTTTACTTTCAGTTGGCCGTCGTCAGACTCTGACTGACCATCGCGTCCGCCGGTTGATGTTGCTACAGCTTTGTACAGAATATCCATAACGATTACCTTACTAGTTGGTGTGTTGGGAACTAACACACATAATGTTAGTGCAATAATAGTTATCGCGATAACAGTATTTTCCGAACAGTATTATCGATATTTTCGATACATTTGATTTGGTTAGCGGTTGGGCTTGTCTTGTAACTGCGCCCGCAGTGATTCAAGGGTTTGTTTTAAGGCAAGGGCTTCATTAGGCTCAAGCTGAGTGGCACAGAAAACCTGCTCCGGAACATCGCAGGCAGACTGTTCCAGTTGACGGCCTTGTTCGGTGAGGTATAAATGCAGTTGACGCTCATCGTCGGTATTGCGCTTTCGGGTTATTAGCCCGCGTTGCTCCAGCCGCTTAATAACCGGGCTTAACGCCCCTTTTTCCTGAAACAACTTGTGGCTTATTTCAGTAATGGTTACGCCATCGCGCTCCCATAAAAGCAGTAAAATAAGGTATTGCGGATAGGTCAAATCAAGCTTTGAGAGCAGAGGCTTGTAGAGCTTATTCATTGCTAGAGAGGTTGAGTACAACGCAAAGCAAAGCTGGTTATCCAGCCTGAGCGCTTTATTACTGTTATTGTCTGTCATGCGTTGCTCCTGTGTCGTTTGTCTCAATGATACGCAAAGTCAGCTTACAAACAAAGTTTAGGGTTTGTAGTTAAATCAGTTAATGTATTATAGTAATACAAATTAACTTTGTGCGAATTAAGTTCGGGGTAGTCTCTAAAGCTATTTCCCGAATACCTAAAACCAGGAACCATGCTATATGCCGAATAAATTAATGACTATGCTCGGGGGCTTTGTGCTGGCTGCTTCAGCTATTGGCTCTGCTGTGGCCGGAAACCCTATTATTAAAGAACATTTTACCGCCGACCCGGCAACCCTAGTTCATGACGGTGTGGTCTATCTGTATGTAGGCCATGACGAAGCTAAAGAAGACGGCGATTTTTTTGTCCTTCGCGAGTGGTCTATCTATTCGTCAGATAACTTAAAGGACTGGACGTTGGAAGGCGCCTTTCCCCGCACTGAATTTGACTGGGCAAAAGGCGATACCGCCTGGGCGGCCCAGGCGACTGAACGAGACGGTAAGTTTTACTGGTATGTGACTGTACTAAACGATGACCCCGATCCGAAAAAGCAAGGTTTTGCGATAGGAGTGGCGGTGTCGGATGACCCGGTTAATGGCTGGAAAGACGCAATAGGCGGGCCACTGATAACGCCGGATATGACCGAGTCTCCTGAATTTATGGCACCGGAGCCGTGGGACAATATCGACCCGACAGTATTTATTGATGACGACGGACAAGCGTATTTGTATTGGGGAAATACCCACCTCTACTATGCACGTCTGAAAGACAATATGATCGAACTGGACAGTGAAATTCATAAAGTTGATATCAATAACATGCCGGGTACCTTCACTGAGGCGCCGTGGCTGCATAAATACCAGGATAAATATTACCTGACATTTGCAATGAACTACCCTGAAGAGCTGGCGTATGCGGTCAGTGATTCGCCTGAAGGACCGTGGGAATATCAGGGGCTGATAATGGATGTGCTGCCCGATAGCGGAACTAGCCATCAGGCAGTGCTTGAGTTTGAAGAACAGTGGTATTTGGTTTATCACACCGCCGCGCTGCCAACGGGTGGGAACTACCGCCGTTCGGTTTCGATAGAGCATCTTGAGTATGATGAAGACGGCAGCATCCTGAAAATCACGCCAACGGCGTCGGGTATTCACTACGACGCGAAACAGTTGCAGGCCTTTTCAAATAAAGAGTTTTTGACTTATCAGGGTGAAGGTGACGTTGTTGTTGCTGGTGAGAAAGAAAACTATAGCCAGCTGTGGCATCTGCAGTCGTTACGCGGTGAAAAGAATACCGTTTCGTTCCAGCCTGAAGCGTCACCTGGCTTCTACCTTGTCTCGGAAAATGGCGAATTAACCGTGAGCAAGCACGATGGCACAGACCGTTTTATCGCCAACGCGACCTTTAAGCAGGTTGAAGGCCTGGCCAATAGTGAGTGGTCTTCTTATCATTTGGTTGATAAGCCAGAGGTCTATCTGGTGTTGCATGAAGGTAGCCTGAAGCTTAGTAAAGCTTCGTCTGATATTGAAAAAGAGGCGGCGACCTTCCGAGCCTCGGCACCTTGAATATGAGAAAAAGAGTCCCATGTTTTCCTTAATAAGCCGTGCGTTTATAGTTTTTCTATGTCGCACGGGTATTCAGAAAAAAGGAGCAGCTTATGCACATTGATCTGAACGGAAAACACGCCATTATTACTGGCTCTACAGCAGGTATTGGCTTTGCAATTGCCGAGGGGCTCGCCAAGGCTGGTGCTAATGTTGTGATCACCGGGCGTACTCAACAACGGGTTGATGAAGCCATCGCCAAGATTAAAAAAGTGGCTCCTGATGCTGGTATTGAAGGTGTCGCAGCCGATCTTGGAACCGCTGAAGGTTGCAAAACTCTGACTGAGCAGCAACCAGACACCGATATTTTGGTTAATAATGTCGGTATTTTCGGGCCCGAGGACTTCTTTGAGGTGGACGATGATACCTGGCAGCAGTTTTTCGATGTGAACGTGATGAGTGCGGTGAGACTCTCGCGCCATTATGCGAAAGGCATGAAGGAGCGAGACTGGGGTCGTATTCAGTTTATATCGAGTGAATCGGGCATTAATATTCCGAGTGAAATGGTGCATTACGGCATGACAAAATCAGCGCTGTTGTCTATTTCTCGAGGGTTGGCGAAAGTACTTAGTGGCACTCAAGTGACAGTTAACGCCATACTGCCCGGTCCTACACGCTCAGAAGGCGTGCTTAAAATGCTTAAGGATATGGCCGAGGAAGAGGGCGTCTCTCAGGACAAAATAGAATCCCGCTTTGTTCAGGAGAACCGCCCCTCGTCCATTATCCAGCGCTTAGCAACACCTGAAGAGGTCGCTAATATGAGTGTTTACGTGGCATCGCCGCAGGCCAGCGCCACTACCGGCGCAGCGTTGCGAGTCGAAGGCGGTATTGTCGATACCTTAACCTAGCGTTCAGGCCGCGTTGTTATAGGCGCGGCGACGCCGACGGAAGCGACTTAAGCGAGCTGGCTGAGCATCCGATAATGTGTACTTCATCAGCGACAGCTCGCCGTCGTGGTTTTCAAACAGAGCGGTGCAATTTTCCACCCAGTCACCCGTGTTGGCGTACAGTAAGCCGTCTGACTCGACTAGTTCCGGGTGATGAATGTGCCCACAAACAATACCGTCTAAACCGCGCTTTTTAGTTTCGCGGAATGAGGCTGCCCGATAGCGGCCAATGACTTCTTCGGCTTTACCAATTTGGCTTTTCACGTAGGCCGACAATGACCAGTAATTGTGGCCAAACAGGTTGCGAATGCGGTTTGTTGTTCGGTTAAGCCACAGTAAGAAGTCATAAAGATGGTCGCCGACAAAAGACAGCCAGCGACTGTGGCAGGTTTCTGCATCAAACGCGTCACCGTGCATCACCAACAACCGCTTGTTGTCCGCGGTAGTATGAATAGCCTGACGTTGAATACGAATACTGGCCACATCCGGATGGCGATATTTACGCATAACTTCATCATGGTTGCCTGGAATGTAGATAACTTCGACACCGTTACGTGCCATAGCCAGTATTTGCTGAAGTACCTGATGGTGCCGATCCGGCCAAAATATCTGCCGTTTCATTGCCCAAAAGTCGACAATGTCGCCAACCAGATACAACCGTTCAACATCAACGCGTTTGAGTAAGTGAAGCAGAAATTCGGCTTTGCAGTCTCTGGAGCCAAGGTGTACGTCGGAAATAAACAAAGTTCGGGCGTTCAAGCGAGCCTGAGGCATAACGATCTCCCACTGTGGGTTTCGTCCATACTCCTCTGCTTAAATGAACCGCCGTTGACAGTTCATTTAAGCTTTTGTGACATCGGTTAACTCGTTACACTTTGTATCGTTTCAGTTGGTCATCAACCTGCTGAATCAAGCCGCTGAGCGTATTACTGGAGCTGGCGGTCTCTTCTGCCTGTTCGGCGACGTTTGTACTTTGCTCTTTAAGTCGCTCTAAGCGTACACTGACATCAGAGGATACGGCGTTTTGTTCCTCGGCGGCACTTGCCACCTGAGCGTTTTGGCTCGTAATATTTTCAACCGCCTGACTCACTGTGTTGCTCATTCCCGACACTTCTTCTACAGCTGAAAGGCTTTGCTGTGACTGCTCGGCCTGAGCCACAATGACGCCGCCAACGGCTTCGACACCATCGTGCAGACTACGTAATAAATGAGCGATGTCTTCCGTGGATTTCTGCGTTCTCGACGCCAAAGCTCTGACTTCATCTGCAACGACGGCAAAGCCTCGTCCGGCTTCTCCGGCCCGCGCCGCTTCTATAGCCGCGTTCAGAGCCAGCAAATTAGTTTGCTCTGCCACCGCATTTATCACTTCCATAACACGCGCGATATCATCAGAAGCTTTGGTCAGTGAAGCGAGCTCCTGTTGTGCTCGTTCCGATTCCTTGGCTAAACCAACCTGTTGTTTGCGCAACTGGTTAATCATGTCCTGCATTGATTGAACCTGCTGGCTAATCTCTACTGCCGATGTTTCGGCTAAACTGGTGTTGTCGGCCACGTTACGTGCCGTTGTGGCAAGTTCATGTACCGCCGCTGAAATGGTTTCAACTTCCATAGCCTGCTCGCCGGCAAGCTCATCGGAGTGGCGTGCTATCTGAGCCAATTTAGCCGACTCGTCGTGTGACTGCTTACTCAAAGTAGCCACCGACGCTATGGTTAAGCGCATACGCTCAAGCAAAGCATCGAACTGGCGTGCCATATCCCCAAGCTCGTCGGGAGAGTCAGAGTTCATGCGCTGAAGCAAGTCACCTTCTTCTTCAACAATACGGCGTATCATCGAATTCATGCGGTTTATACGCTTAAGTACAACGCTGTGAACCAGCCATAAAATCAAGCCCAGCAGGAGCAGGCCGGATACGATAATAATGACACTCATCTTAACGGCTTGCTCGAGCACCAGAGCATGTATTTCATCCTCATCCACGCCAACTAAAACGTCATACCGCCAGTTGGGGAAAGGAGTCTCTGAAATTTGCCAGTCAGACGTATTTCCGTCGACAATACGGGTAATTTCATCGGGGGTCAGATGCGTTGAGTGCAAGCGAATAGTGCCGCGATCGTCCCTCAGGGCAACGAAACCATTCTCTAAAACGCGTTCCTCTGCAATGTAGTGTTTTAACTCTTCAAAACTGGCTAGGTAGCCAACATATAAAATACCAATTACTCGGTTTGCACTGTTTATAATGGGTTGATACGCCGTAATGTACGATTGACCGAGAATGTTGACCTGACCCCGGTAGGTTTCGCCGCGCATAACAGTTTGGTATGCCTGAGTTGAACTATCTAAGCGGGTGCCCGTAGCGCGATTACCTTGTGAGTTCTGCACATTGGTGGTAATACGAATAAACTCGTCGCCGTTACGCGAAAATATCGTTGCGGTTCCACCCTGAAGCCGACTCTGGAGATCAACCAGCTCGGTACTGTTGGCCAGTGGTTTACCGTCTAATAAAAGGTCTGGTACAGTTTGTTCGCCTACTCGCGTCGTATCGCCCACACTGAGTCCGCCGCGGGTATTTACTAAATGATTCAATACCGACAAGCTGGCATCTACCTCATCACGCATTAAGCGATCGGTGATAGTCAGCATATCTTGAACGGTGCTGGCAATTAGTGCCGTTTCATTATCAAGATCGGCTCTTATCTTATTACTCGTTTGAGTGGCCGCAACGATAACTGCAAGGACTGTAAGAGAAAGGATACTGAGGCTGAGCCATAAGCTCATACGTTTGAGAATAGTCATATTTTAAAGGGCCACTAATGTTAGTGGCGCAATCCTATGTTAGAGCCTGAGTGTTGGCAACGAAAAACTCTAAAACGTGTAAGTGACGTTCGCTGCCAGGGTATTACCGCCACCCCAGTCACTGCTTAAGGTGGTGTGATTATAGGAAACCATAAAGTTCCACTGCTGCCAGTTTCTGTCATAAGCTATCCAGGCATGGTTGTAGTGGTCTCGGGTATCCCACTGAAAATCTTCAGAGTCCAAAGAGCGCGACTGGTTAAATCCTACATTGACGCCATTTTTACCGTCGCTATACACCTGATAAGAAACTGCTGCAACCAGATGTTTGGCGTCGCTGCCGGCGTAATCCCAGGCGTACCAGAGTTGAAAGCGAAAATCACTGATATCGACAGCCGCGGTGGTTTCGCCGTAGTTTATGTCGCTGCCGTCACCATAATAGCTGTAATATAAAGCGCCCAGCTCGACGCCAATCTCATCATTAATCTGCCAGTAGCGGCCGCCAAACGCGTCCAGCTCCAGCCAGGTATCGTCGCCAAAATCGACATTGGAAGCAAAACCTCCGGCGTACCAGCCGCTATCAAAGTTTTTATTGGCAATAAACTGTAGCGCCGGGTCACCGTCAGTCTGAGTTACCCCGTTAAACAGGTAGTCACTGGTTGCCGTCGCGGTTAAGTCCCAGGACGCCTGCGCAGTGCCACTGATTAGGAAACCGGCAAACAGGGCTATATTAATCGCTTTTAAGTGCATTGAGTTGCTCCTCCATTTCGCCTGAGGCGTTATCCAGCGCGCTGCTAATCTGAGTAATCTGTCCCGACAATTTTTCTAAATCGTGCGTGGCATCACTGATAGCGCTGATGTTTCGACTGATTTCTTCACTTACCTGGTTCTGCTCTTCGGCGGCTGAGGCTACCTGGAACGCGTTGTCATTAATTGACTGTACTTGCTCAGTGGCTGAATTCAGCTGCTCGGAGGCTTGTTTTGCGCCTTCAAGTGTCTGCGTTACTTTTACTGCGCTGCTTTCCATTTGCTGAACACTTGCCTGAACCTGCTTTTGAAGGCCCTGAATCAGGCCGTTGATTTCTTCTGTCGACTGGCGGGTACGCTGTGCCAGAGTTCTCACCTCATCGGCGACCACGGCAAATCCACGGCCCTGGTCGCCCGCACGCGCGGCTTCAATGGCGGCATTTAGTGCCAGCAAATTCGTTTGTTCGGCAATGCCATCAATGGTCTGCGTAATGCCGGTCACTTCGTCACTGCGGGCAGCAACTTCGGTAAACTGATGGCGCGCCTGGTCGAACTCTTCAGCAACTTGCTGGAATGCCAACAGGGTTTGATTGACCAGACTGTTTGCTCTATTCAATGACTTACTGGATTCTTCTGCACCCTGTGCCGTGTCACTGGCCAATGATGCAACCTGATTCGCTGTTGCGGTCATTTCGTTCATAGCGGTAGCCACTTGTTGCACCTGGTCTGCTTGTATCTCGGTAGCACTGGATGCCTGTTTCGAGCTTTCCAGCATATGCCGACTTTCCAGTGCAACGTTTTCGGCCACTTTTTTCAAAGCCCGGACTAAATCGCGAAGTTTGGCAGTAAATAAGTTAAACCCGTCGGCCAGATCGTTTAATTCGCTGTGCGAGGTCCGCTCTAGTTGTCGGGTAAGGTCGCCTTCGGCACCGGCTAACTCTTTCATTAGCATACTCAGGTTATTCAGTGGACGAGTGGATGCACTGACCCAGAAAAAGACCAGAGTGACGAACACGGCTAATAGTAATGCCGCAATCATTAATAGCCCCCAGACTGTCGATGCAGTGTCTTCTTCAAGGCTCTCTGACAGCTCAGTAACAGTTGCAAAAGCTAATTCGCGGGGTACGGAGACAATGATCCACCAGGTGGTATCCGAGGCTTCGGTATAAACTGGCTGTTTAACCACTATATTGTCGGCGACATTAAATTCTGACTGGCCAGGACTGTCGAGAAGCTCAGCTAAATCCGGATTAATGGATTCCAGCGACTTACCAAGACGGTCAGGGTGTTGGTTACTGGCGACGACGAAGCCGTTACTGCTGACCAGAAACATATTCGCCTTGCCCTGATAAAATTCCTTAGATTGTTGCTGAATACGGTTTTGTAATACCGGTAAGTTAATATCTACACCCGCAACACCGCGAAACTCATTATCAACCACAACAGGATACACCAGTGAGGTTAACAGCATTTCTTCGCCGGGGCTGATCTCATATAAGTAAGGCTCTATGAGGCAGGGTTTTAAGCTATCACGGCTACAAAGGTACCATTCGGCTTCGCGGAAGCCTTGTTCGGTTAAGTTTGTAAGGTATTTCTCTGACGTGTCTTCGGTCTCGATAAATCGAGCCTGATCCGCGCCTTCCGACACCCAGTAAATTTCCAGCGTTCCCTGGTTTGAGGTATGTGGCTCACTGGAGCTGTACTCGTCATCAAGGGCGTCGTAACCGTTGGGTTCGTACTGGTTATATATGGAAGAAACAGAAGGGTGCGCGAGCAGCAGGTTTCTTGCCAGAAACTTTACTTCGTCACGGGTGTAGGGTTCTCCCTCACTGCCTACGGCGGTATGGCGCATGATAGAGGCAAGTCCTGCCGGAATATCGAAGCTACGGTTTAGCAAAGCCTCAGTATTGCCGGCAAAGCGTAACGCGGTGTCATTTAAAGATGCGGTTACTTGTTCTTCCAGAGGTTCACTAATTTGCTCAATAGCATTTTGCCCGGCCTGGTTCATTGAGTACCAGCTGTACAGTGTTAGTGAGCCCATGCTTAGTATAAGCAGGCAGGCGGCACCAAATATAAGTTTAAAACGCAGTGACGCTGTTTGCATAAAAGTATCCAGGCATCCGATATAAAGGTCGTCTACTTATATCGGGCGGAAAATACAAAGCATGAGCGAAAAATGAGCAGTAAGTTCTCTAAAAAATCGTTAGTCGGTAATTTACTGGCTTTATCGGGTTAACAACCAGAGCCAAAAGTTACGTTCAACCGGCTCTGGAGGTAAGAAAGGTGACAAGCGACTTCGCAATTTACTCACCTGATCCGCAGAAAGTTGAGCCGTCTCAGCGTCCCGGTTGCTCGCAAAGCCCTCTTCAGTCATAAAGCTTTGGTATCCCTTAATGCTCTCAATAAAGTCATTGAGGTTTTTACTGACCACAAACTGGTAATACTGCCTTTCGGTGCCACAGTGATAAAGTGCAAAAATCTCGCCCGACTCAGCGCACAAACATATGCGAAGAGGGTAGGTTTTTGGCAGGCTAAAGGTACCCAGAATGAACTTCAGATAATAGTCGTCGGGAAAGCCATGGTGCCAGTTCCGTACGCTAATCATTGCGCCTTTCTCAAACTCAAAGCCCGGGGCTTGTGTTGCTGTAAGTTGTTTAAATTGCGCTTTAAACGGTTCACTTCTAAGCCGTTCCGGAATGTAATAGTACTTTGCCTTTTGCTTGTTTAAAGCCAGATTAAGGTTATTCCAGCAGTCATAGGCTGTCAGTTTTTCTCCGTCATGTTCGTAGGCCATGGGCACATTTATTGTCGGAGAGGAATCGATATAAAAAATCTCGTTGGTGTTTAAATCAATTTCTACCAGCATCAGACCGAAGTAGGGGTCTGACAAGCTGCAATACAGGCGGGTGTTCTCCGGGTTTGGTAAAAAAGGGCCACAGAACAACCGGTCAAACTTCTCTCCGTTTAAAATAAGCCCCACCAGCATTTCGCTTTTGCTCTGGTGGTAGTGGTCGCCAATCTCGCCGTCCAGTTGAATATCGATACCCAGTTGCTGCAGCTTACGAATGGGCGCATCGGAATAATTCCAGGGGGTTTCAACCGAATGCAGGGAAAAGTAGCCTGGTTCAGGAGGGCGCAGTCCCAGGTTTTTTTCCACCAGCAGATGAGAGCCCCATCCATCGGCTTGAAATCTATCCGCCACGTGTTGCCACAGGGCAAGGTACTTGTCTCGGTATCGGAAGAGGTTGAGATACGCGGGCCCATGCAGGCTGGCCAAGGCGTGCAGGTGGAAGTCTTCGTCGTCGCGATGTTCCTCGTAATACAGCCATGCGCGCTCATCATTCATATATTTAAGAATGGCCGGGCCGAGTTGTTCCAGCAGCTTCTTATTGTTTACCTGATTCGCCCATGTGTAAAAAAGTTCGAACATTCCAAGCTGATACAAACGGCCACAAAGGTAGCTCGACTGATAGTTAAATTCCTGCGCTATCTTTTTACGTTCGGACAGAGTGCCGTGAACCATGGCGTTAATTAACATGATTTTGTTTTCATCGGAAAATACCGGCTGATAACCGTCGGATGTCAGCCCATCAAAACACCAGCGCTGCGCCAATGCTTTGACTTCGTCTTTATTTAACTGGGCGAAACGCTCTTCTGCCGCGCGAATAGTATCCTCTGAAAGTGAGAAGACAGCGTAGAGTGTTTCTTTTAGACGTGTCGAACTGCTTTTTTTAGCCATTTTCTAAAAATGATTCCGATAGTTGATTAGCTTGAACTCATCAAAAGATAGACAAAATAGGTTTCCGCCTGCGCTTTGTAGCGTTGCTGCTGCGCCTGCGGCAGCTTGCTTAACTGTTTTTCAAACAGCTTAATTAAGGCTTCGCTTTGTAGCATTCTCGTACTGGGTGGTAGTCTTTTTCCTTCTTCGGAAAAGAAAGTCTCCTGCCAGTTTGTCTCGCTGTGAAACATCCGAAATAAGTCATGAGCCACACTGACAATGGCTACCGGATTCAGGTAGGGATGTTGATAATAGACGTCAATTAAAGACTGAATACGCTGGCGCACGTCCTGCATCACCATAAACTTGAAGTCCAGTAACATCAGATTCTGCATGTACCAGTAGATTTTTTCATCCAGCTTTTTCCAGTAGGTCTGATCAGCATTTTCCTGGGCAGTTAACCGATGCAGCTCATCGGCACTGTAATACAGCCAGGTGTAAAGAATGTGGCGCTCCAGCATTTTGCTGAATACTGCGTCGTTTTTAGCTTCTTCAGCTACCTTTTCGTAGGCTTCTATAAGCTCAAGAGAAATATAAGGGGTGTGTAGTTGCAGCGCTTTGGCGCGCTGCTGTAGGCTTTGCAGCACCTGTGCGCTGAGGCACGCCTTGATAACGGGTTCAGCCAGTAATGCGTCTGAATTTTCGTAGCGATAGCCCAGTGCCTCTTCGCAACAGGAAGCGACAAGGTCAGCTTTATTTTGAATGGCATAAAGGCAGGCGGCATTGTGCACCAGCTCAGGCATTAACCACGCATAATCTTTAAAGCGCTCATAAAGCCTGATGCCCCGATCCGCCATGGTAATATTCGTGTCTTCGCTTATCTCACAGCACAGTTGCAGGCCGAAATTCAGTAACTGATACAAACGGGGCGCACTGCGATGTCGCTGCCATTTTAATGAAAAATCCCTGTCGAACCATTGCTGTATACATTCAAAGCGCTCCAGAGCGCTGCCATCGGGTATTTGCGGAAACCACGTGTCGGGCTTAGCCTGTTGCGCGGGTTTAGGTGCCGGCGGCGTTAAGTCGTCGGGGCTGGAGACTCCGGGAAAGTCCTCTGTTTTGCTGCCAATTCGGCGTCCGCCCAGCCTGTAGTAAGCGTTTGCATCTTCAGCGTAGAGCTCATCATGAACTTTAAATGAACGCGCATCAGCGTCGGGGACAAGCTCCAGTGCCAGTTCACCATCAACCTCATTAGGGCTAAAAACCTGCTCATCAATTAAAAAATAAAAATGGGCGTATTTACCAATACGACGGCAACGTTTTGGCTTCACTTTTATAAGCTGATGACCAATAACGGCGTAGTTTTCATCCCGAATGCCCCAACTGGTGGCCTGCACCGTTTCCGGGTTCAGTTCCGGAAAACGCTGAAAGTGCCAGGGGAACTGGTGACAATAGCTGTAAACCACCTTGCCGTTATAAAAGTACGAAAAATCCAGCTCTCTGGAACTCGGCTTAACGGTGGTGAGGCGCACGGGGTCAACGACTGTTGCTACGCTGAGATCCGGTGTGCTCTTTTTACTTTTTGCCATGACATCCCTGTCTACTGGGTAATACGAATATGAAACCCGAAAATTATAAACCGGACAAGGATCTTTACAGTAATCAAACGTTTCGCAGCTTGATAGCTAGGACTTCTTTGACCATGCTTATATTAGGTAAGTTACTGAGCAAAAGTTAAAACTTGGAGGTTTAAATGGCTGACAAAGATGCATTTGAGAAAAAACAGGAAGCAAAAATAGAAGAGATGAAAGCCGAGATTGACCGCTTTAAAGCTAAAGCAAAGCAGTCGGAGGCGGAATCTGAAATTAAGTATGAAGAAAAAATTAATGAGCTCGAAGCGTTAAAAGATGATGCGGAAACCAAGCTGGAAGAGGTTAAGAAATCCAGCAAGGACGCATGGTCTGACGTTAGTAAGGGACTTGAGTCGGCGACAGAGTCTTTATCAACGGCGCTGAAATCGGCCAGTCAGCAATTTAAAAAATAAAGGGCAAAGGGGTGGCAGCTAGCTGGCTGTTAGCCACCCCGCAAAAAATGCTGCGACAAGTGCCCCGGCAATAATGCCGATAAACCATGCAGCCCCAGCCCGGTTTCCTAAATTAGCCGTCAACACAAAATCGGTAGCCGATACCGGCCTCGGTTCTTAAGTATTTGGGTTCGGTTGGGTCGTCGCCTAACTTTTGCCGTAGGTGGCTAATAACAATGCGAAGGTAGTGAGTGTCTTCTTTGTGGCTTGGTCCCCATATTTCACTCAACAGCTGGCTTTGGGTAACCACACAATTGGGTTGTTTCACCAGGCGAGAGATCACCGCATATTCTTTTGGTGTGAGCTCAACGGGTTGTCCGGACTTTGTCACAATGCGGCGCGACAAATCAAAAGACAAGTCGTCTATTTCAAGAAGTGGTGAGGTGTCTGCTTGTAAGTGATCTCGCAAATTAGCTCTAACCCGGGCCAGTAGCTCTTCGACACTAAAAGGTTTCGTCACGTAGTCTTGAGCGCCATAGTCTAGGGCGATGATTTTTTCCTGATCCTGATTGCGTACTGATAAAACGATAACTGGCACTGGCGACCATTCCCGAATTTCTTTTAACACTTGTTTGCCGTCGATATCGGGCAGTCCTAAATCCAGAATGACAAGGTCGGGTTGCTGGCGGGCAACGCAACTTAGTCCGTCAGTACCGTTTTCCGCTTCGGTGACCTCATGGCCTGCGCTAGACAAAGCGATTTTAAGCATGCGACGAATTTGTTTTTCGTCATCAATCACAACAATCTTTGTTGCCACGTTACGACTCTTCCTGTTGGTTATTTCCGTAGTCTAACGGCAATGTAATTTCGAAACGAGTACCTACACCATCCCGGGCAGAGGTTGCGACAACGTTGCCGCCATGTGCGCCGATCATACCTTTACAGATGGCCAGTCCCATACCCGTATTTTGTTTTTTCTTGTCACCGTCAGCAACAATGTAAAACATATCAAAAATTTTATCGCGTTGGTCCGCTGGAATGCCGGGGCCCCTGTCCTCTATGGCAATCAAACATTGCGCGTGGCCTTTACGCAATTCGACAAAAATAGGGGATTCATCGGGACTGTATTTAGCCGCATTTTCGAGGATATTAAAAATTGCCTGTTCAACTAATGCTGCATGAACGTAAAGCAGAGGCGGTTCACTCATTCGTTCAATTTGTACGTTGGTTGATGGCCAATAACGCTTCAATCGCCTAATAGCACTGCCAATAATGTCGTCTACAGAAACCCAGTCGCGCTCAATTTTTAGTGTGCCGTGACCAAGGCGGGTCATATCCAGTAAGTTCTGAATGTAGCTATCAAGCCGCTGGCTTTCTGAAATGATGGTTTCAATGAGCTCAATTCTGTCCTTATCGGGAAGTTGGTCATGTAGCAGTTTTAAACTTTCTGCTGCCCCCATCATAGCCGATAGCGGCGATTTCAGGTCATGAGACACCGAAGACAACAGTGCTGAACGAAGTTGTTCAACCTCGGTTTTCACCCGCGCACTTTCTAAATCGGAAGACAGATGAATACGCCGCCAGGCGTTGGAAGCCTGATTAAGCATAGCGAGGACTAAACTTGTGCTGGCGCTGTTAATGTCACTGCTTTGCTCCGTTATAGGAACCGCAGCGACGGCAACTACGGTGTCATCAACAATCACCGGATAGGTGGTCACTTTAGCTGCCGACAGTGTTTCGGTTGTAACCCCCGCACTGGCTTTGTTTTTGAAGCTCCAGCGAATAGCTGCCTCGGTTAATTTATGAGGAGGGGCGGGAGGCGATTCTACAAACCTGAAGCCTGAATCTTCGTCAGGTACTGCAATAAGGCAATCAACTTCCGTTGATTTCTTTAATAATTTACTCAGACGTTTCCATAAGCCTGTCTCGTCGCTGACAGTTGCCAGTTCCTGAGCTAAATCGCGTAAGGTTTCGGCATAATGATTGGCTTGTTTTAGCAGTAAAAACTGACTGCGTATGCGTGATGCTGCAGGACCACAGATAAGCCCTATTACTGTCAGAAAGATGAGCGTGGTTACATCGTCATGATTATAAACCATCAAGGTATTTTTAGGCTCGGTAAGCAGGAAATTGAAGCTTAAAAACGAGAGTATCGCGGTAAACATTGCTGGCCGCGAGCCAGAGGTAAGGCCAACAAAGATAACCGCCAGCGTGTAAACTAAAACCAGGTTACCGACATTCAGAAAGTTTTCGAGAATAACGGCTAATAACGAAGCTATTCCAACTCCAATGACGCCATGGACATAACCGCTCAGCTTGCCAAAGAAGTTCTGAACTGCTGGTGGTGTTAGCTTTTTCTTCTTCTGAACCGGTGTTGATCTGGCCCGGAATACCGTGACCTCAATGGGGAGTCCTAAATTGATTAAATGGTGATACAGACGTTTTCGCCACCAGTTAAAACGGTTTCTGCGTCCGGCGCCTACCAGTACGGTACAAACCGCATTATCTTTTATAAATTCGCTGACAGCGCTAATAGTACTTGTTCCCTTTAGTACTTTTGTTTGTGCGCCCAGCTCTTTTGCCAGCGCAAGGTTGAGCTCAATAGTCTGGGATTTTTCCGGGCTTCGGGTTTTGCCGGTATCCACCCAGGCGACAGCCCAGGGAATTTGTCTGCGTTCGGCAATTTGTCGGCCAACCCGAATTAAGTAACGATGGTCGCTGTTTGCGCTAACCAGCACCAGCAACTTATCCATATAAATGCCAAGTCCTGACTCCTGATTAACGGCCAGCTCGCTTAACATACTGGCGTCGACCCGTTCCAACGCTTTTTTCATCGCCAGCTCTCGCAATGCGGTTAAGTTCGCCGATGAAAAAAACGATGATAAAGCTGAACGCGCGTATTCTGGTAAATACACTTTACCTTGTTGCAGGCGTTCAATCAGTGTCGCCGGTGGCAGATCAATAAATCGAATTTCATAGGCACTATCGACAAAATGGTCGGGCACCGTTTCATTCACTCTAACGCCGGTCATTTGCAAAACCAGGTCGTTCACGCTGGCCATATGCTGAATATTTACGGTGGTGTAAACGTCTATACCGGCATTCAATAATTCTTCAATGTCCTGATAACGACGCTTGTTGCGGCTGCCGGGAACATTGGTATGGGCCAGTTCGTCAACCAGTATCAGGTCGGGTTTGCGTTGCAAAGCGGCATCGACATTAAATTCTGACAACTGAGTTCCGTGATACTCAATTTTAGTCAGCGGCTGTTGCTCAAAACCATCAGCCATTTGCTGGGTGTCTGAGCGCCCATGAGCTTCAACCAGGCCAATAATGGTGTCCCGACCGCTTTGCTGTTTTTCTTTGGCTGCAGCTAGCATGGAATAGGTTTTGCCTACCCCGGGTGCCGCACCCAAAAATACTGTCAGGCGTCCGCTATTTTCTTGCTCTACACGCTGTAGAATAGCATCTGCCTTTTGTTCGCGATTCAGGTCGTCCATTATTGGCCTCTTCTTAAAAATTTAAAACGACGATGACAGGCTAACGACCATACGACCGTCACAAATCTCGACGCAGGACTGTTTATCAATATCGGTGTCAATATAACCTAAATCCAGGTTGATGCTATCGGTCAGGCTGTAATTTAACGTCACTGACCAGTCCCAGTATGCATCGTCTGTTGTCGGCGCAGCACCCAAGAACTGCGTCAGTTCATTTTCGGAATCAAACTGATTCAGACCGGCATGCAAATTCACGGACCATTTCTCCGTAAACTGATAACCGTAGTCACCAGCAACGTAGTAAAAGCTGTCGACTCCGGTTCCAAAGTAGTCGTCTGAATAGACTATGTTTAAGTTAAAGTCCCGGAACGTGATGTTGGTGTAAATTTCGTTGTAGTTAAACTCAGCTCCTGCGCCGTTACCGCTAGGATAAAGGTAGCGAATAACGCCAAAATCCAATGCCCAGTTATCATTAAGTGGCTGACTCCAGCCGGCATAGATATCGGCTTCGGTACTGCCTTCACCAAAGCCAACATTAGATGCCCAGACACCAGCGTACCAACCATTTTCGAGTGCCAGGTCAAAGCCACCTTGAATAGCTGGATCTTCATTGGTCTGTGACACGCCGCGGAACACATAATCGCTGGTTAATGTCAGGTTCGAAGAAACGCTGTAATCATTTGCTAACGCTGAGCTTGTGCCCAGCGCGCAGGTAACCAGTGAAAAAAGTGCGGTTTTAATCATTTTCACGTTGCTAATCCTCTGTGTTTTCGTTTTTCATGGATGCGTTATCAAGCGCTATATTAAGCTTGAGAACGTTCACCCGGGGTTGACCGAATAAGCCCAATTGCTTGCCTTCGGTGTGTTCATCAATTAACGCCTTTACTTGATTAAGTTGCAGACCGCGAGTATTTGCTATGCGCGGAGCCTGAAACTCTGCTGCTTGTGGGCTAATGTGTGGATCAAGCCCAGCGCCTGAGGCAGCCAGGAGCTCTGGAGGTATTTTGTTAGCGTCCACACCTTCTAAAGCTTGTATGGACTGGCTGCGAGCTCTTACCTGTTCACGCAACTCAGGATTAGAAGGTGCAAGGTTACTTCCGCCGGTTCCTGTTGGATCGTATCCCGCGGCGCTGGGACGGGCATAGAAATAATTCGGAGCCTGAAAGTCCTGTGCGATAAGTTCAGAGCCAATAGCCTTGCCGTCCTTTTCAATGATGCTGCCGCTGGCCTGATGCGAAAATAACTGCTCGCCGACCAGCGTTGTGGCACCGGTGTAGATAACACCACACACAATAATGAGTGTGGCGCTAAAGCGAATGCCTGTAATGATGCTGCCTGCAGAGCTTGAATTTAATGTAGTCATGACTCGCTCCTTAAATGAACAGACTGACGACTAGGTCAATAAGTTTGATAGCGATGAATGGCAGAACAATACCGCCAAGACCGAATATCAGCATGTTATTGCGTAAGATTTTCTCAGCGCTGTTACTTTTCAGCTTAACGCCGCGCAGAGCCAGTGGAACCAGAGCAGGAATAATCAAAGCGTTAAAAATTAATGCTGAGATAACGGCTGACTGCGGACTGCCTAAATTCATAATGTCCAGTGTCGACATTAACGGCAGGGCACTGGCGAAAACCGCAGGAATGATAGCGAAATACTTCGCAACATCGTTTGCCAGCGAGAACGTGGTCATTGCGCCGCGAGTAATCAGTAGTTGTTTACCCACTTCAACTACTTGCAGCAGTTTGGTTGGGTCGGAGTCTAAATCGACCATGTTACCGGCTTCTTTCGCCGCCTGGGTTCCCGAATTCATAGCAAGGCCAACGTCCGCTTGTGCCAGTGCCGGGGCATCATTGGTGCCGTCACCGACCATGGCAACCAAGTGCCCCTTTGCCTGTTCTTCGCGAATAAGGCTTAACTTATCTTCCGGCTTTGCTTCGGCGATAAAGTCATCAACACCGGCTTCCGCGGCAATTGCACCGGCAGTTACATGGTTGTCACCAGTTACCATGACGGTTTTTACACCAAGTTTGCGCAGTCTTGCAAAACGTTCTGCAACGCCGGGCTTTATGACATCGGACAATGCAATAACACCCAGAATTCTATCCTGATCGGCGACTATTAACGGAGTTGCCCCCTGTTTGGCGACTTTCCCGATTTCAGCATTAAGGTTGTTTGGCCAGGACACACCCTTTTCTTCCTCGAAGGTGTGGATAGCGTCACCGGAACCTTTGACAAAAAACTCATCGTTGCTAATTTTTAGACCCGAAAGCCGGGTGGTTGGCGAAAAAGGAATAAACTCAGCGCCTTCCGGATAGCTTTCATCTAACCCTTTGTTTTGTTTAGCAAGCTTAACAATGGATTTGCCTTCAGGAGTCGGGTCGTCAACCGACGCCAGATAAGCTGCCTGAATGAGTTCGTCTTTGCTCACACCTTGCGCCGGGATGAAATCAGTTGCCTGACGGTCACCGTAGGTAATGGTTCCGGTTTTATCCAGCAACAAGATGTCTATATCACCCGCTACCTCAACAGCCTTACCGGATTTAGCGATAATATTTGAGGTCAAAGCACGGTTCATTCCGGCAATACCAATAGCTGGAAGCAAACCACCGATGGTGGTTGGTATTAAGCAAACCAACAAGGCGATAAGCATGATGTAGTTGAGTTCGACATCGACAAAAGAGGCCAGCGCTGGCAGCGTCATGACGACAATAAGAAACACCGCAGTGAGTGCTGCAAGCAGAACCGTCAGCGCTATTTCGTTCGGCGTTTTCTTGCGTTCTGCGCCCTCGACTAAACCAATCATTTTGTCGAGGAAACTGTTGCCGGGATCGTCGGACACTTTAATGAGAACTTCGCCAGTCAAAAGCTTGGTACCACCAATAACGCCGGAATGGTCTGTGTTTGCTTCGCGCAATACCGCCGCCGATTCTCCGGTTACTGCCGATTCGTTGACCGTAGCAACACCTTCAATAATTTCGCCGTCGGCAGGAATGTATTCGTCCTGTTGAACCCGAACAACGTCATTTTTTCGGAGATCTGTGGCTTCGGTTTTAACGAACTCACTGCCTTCTTTTTTGAACGCAACCAAGGCTTGTTTCGTTGCGCGGAGACTTGCCGCCTGGCCTCGTCCGCGGGCTTCCGCAACCGACTCTGCGAAATTAGCAAACCACAGTGTTACGAACAAAATTAAAGAGGTGATGAGCTCAAACCCGAAGCTCAGACCACTGGCTATTTTTATGCCTGTGGTCGCGATACAAATGACGGTTCCGATAAGAACCACAAACATTACCGGATTTTTCGCCATATAGCGGGGCGCCATTTTTTTCAGTGCGTCGACCAAAGCGCCTTTTACTGCTGTGGACGACAATGTTTTAGCTTGAGTAGTCATGATTAGCCCTCCACCCCAAGTGATGCCAGCTGCAGTGCTTCACCAATAGGACCGATAACCGCCGCAGGAAGAAATGAAAGAAAGTTAAGAATGAGAATAACCGCGACTAAAGTGACACCAAAAGTCACACTTTCGACGCTTAAGCTTGCTTTGCTGGTTGGTATGGTGCGTTTTTTCGCCATCATTCCGGCTATTGCTAACGGAATAATTAAGGGCAAATAGCGACCTAGAATCAGCACAATGACGCAACTGATGTTCCACCATACGGTATCGTCGCCTAAGCCTTCGAAGCCGGAACCGTTATTAGCAAAAGCAGAAGTGTACTCATAAAACACCTGCGAAATGGCGTGGAAACCCGGGTTGCTGTTGCCCGTGAGTGCAGGCAGAGCAACCGTTATTGCAGTAAAGCCAAGAAGAACGATAGTTGGCAAAACAATAAGGCTGCCAAGCAGGGTTATCTCGCGGGTTTCCACCTTTTTACCAAACAGCTCTGGTGTGCGACCAATCATTAACCCGGATAAGAAGACGGCTATCCAGACGTAGATAACAAAGTTAACAAAGCCTGAGCCTATGCCGCCCCAAATGCCGTTAATAAGCATGCCCGAGCGAGTCATAAGCCCGCCAACGGGGTTAAATGAATCGTGCATGGCGTTAACCGAACCGTTAGAGGTTTGTGTGGTTAAGGTACCCCAGAGTGCCGACAGTTCAGGGCCAAACCGGGTTTCCTTGCCTTCCCAGTTGGAGCCTTCTGCTGCCAGTTCATTGAATGCGGCATTAGGTTGTAGTTCGCTGTATACCGTCAGGCCGATGAAGCTGACGCTGAATACGGCCATCACCACAAATGACATGACTCCGAATTTTTTACGCCGCACCATGCCGCCAGCTAAAAACACAACCCCCATAGGTATAAGTACAAGCGCGATGGTCTCGACTGCATTCGATACAGGTGTTGGATTTTCCAGTGGGTTGCTGCTGTTGGGGCCGTACCAGCCTCCACCGTTAGTGCCCAGTTGTTTAATTGCCACCATTGAAGCGACCGGGCCAACAGGAATTGTTTGTTCGGTTACTTCACTCTGAGAGTCCAGGGTTTCGACATTCTGAGCTCCTTTAAAGGTACTGGGCACACCTTGTGATGCCAGAATGAGCGCAACAACGGCTGCCAGAGGAATAAACACGCGAGTCAAGCCGCGAACGACGTCAACATAGTAGTTGCCTAAATCGCGCTCCTGACCGTCTTTGGCAAATTTTTCGTCGCGACCGCCGACCATACCACGGAGCATAGCCACGCAGACCGCCAGCCCCATAGCCGGAGTTACAAACTGCAAGGTAACAATTAAGGTGCCCTGTGACAGATAAGACAGTTGTGCTTGACCTGAGTAGTGCTGTTGGTTCGTGTTAGTCAGGAAAGAAACCGCTGTGTGAAGCGCCAAATCCCAGCTTAGCGGACCAATTCCGTCGGGGTTCATCGGTAACACGTGCTGGAACTTCAAAATTAAAAAAGCAATGATGCCCAGTACGAGATTACTTAACAGAAAAGCGACGCCGTAGCTTTTCCAGGTCATAGAGACGCCGGGGTTAATACCAATACAGCGATAAATAACTTTTTCGATAGGGTTAAAAAGTCGATCGGAGAAGTGCGCCTGGCCAGAGAATACACCGGTCATGTAGCGACCTAAAGGATAAGCCAGTGCGACCGCAATCGCCATAATAAGAATAATTTCAAACATAAAGCCCCCTTAAAACTTTTCAGGGGCAAACATCGCTACGGCAAGATATGCCAATAGCGATAAGCCAATGAGTAGTAATAGCCAAGTCATGTCAATTTCCTCTGTTGATGACTGAGACAATGGCAATGTATTGTGGAGGAGCGTAAATTCTCTAGAACGGAACATTGAAGAGGCGTAAAGATTTCGTAATTTTGGCGAATAACAGGCGAAATGGTGAAATAAAAAATCTAAAAACACGGAGTGAGTTGATATCTCTATCAACTCAAGGTAGCTTCAGTCCATTCTCACTAAACTGAAGCCACTATGTCGTCTTTATTAAACTGGATGAAAACTCTGGGCACGATACCTCTAGCCCTTTGCGTTCTTTTTGTTGTATTTCTGCCTTCAATTTTATTCGCGGCATTTATTGTCTGGATTTTCGACTTGCTGTTTCTTGACCTTGCATGGATGTCCTGGCCAACCTTTTGGTGGATACTGGGAACCTGGGTTGTAACTATGATTATTGCGTTAGCCGGCAATGCCGATAAAATTATGTTCGGCACTCCGAAGTAGATAGTTTTTAAAGTAGTTTAAGAGATATATTTAGTACATTTTTCTGGCTCTTTAACGAGCTATAAACGAGGTCGAATGAAACCGGGCAAGAAAGGCTTAGAACGAATTTGGTACGCAACCTTCAATTCGCTGCGAGGCCTGAAAAGTGCGTGGCAGTATGAGGCGGCCTTTCGGCAGGAAGCACTAATGTGTTTGATTTTGGTACCTGTTGCTTTTTACGTTGAGGCTTCGTTAGCGGAGCGCCTGTTATTGCTTGCAAGTCTTTTTATTCTGCTCATTACTGAGCTTCTTAATTCGGCGGTAGAAGCCGTTGTTGACCGAGTTGGGGCTGAGTTTCATGAGCTTAGTGGAAGGTCGAAAGATTTAGCCTCGGCAGCGGTCTTTTTTGCCCTACTATTTATGATTGTGGTTTGGGTTAGTATTTTGTTTTTTTAATTTATTACGCATTTTTAGGAACTTTCTACAAGTCAACGCGCCACTATTCCTGAAGAACCGTTAAGGTTTTCTTAAGTAACTCTTCATAAAGTAACAGCATGAATGATTCTGTCAGCGATGTCCGCTGGAAAAGGAGTAATCGTCATGCGTTATCAATGGGTTACACCAACACATGCCAATCGATCGTCGGTTGAGGCGTTTATTTGTGAACGCTACTGGCTCAACTTTAATGCTTGCCTGAACCAACTGCCAGAGGTGCTGCTGGCTCTGTATGAAAAAGACACTCTGGTTGCGGCATGTGGTATTCAGTTTGCCAAGCAAAAGCCTTTGTTTTCAGAGTTCTATCTCGACAAGCCATTGCAACAATACTGTGTTGGCAACAAACCGCTGCCTGCGCTTGACCATATAGCTGAAGTGGGCTCAATGGCCGCTCTGGCAACGGCTTACTTACCTTTGCTGTTTCAGGCGGTTATCGATTCTCTCTTGTCCAGAGGAATAACTGCGGTTGTCTTCACTGCAACCCGGGCTCTGCAAAAGTATTTCTCGAGACAAGGCATAGAATTAACCCTGTTAGCCGAAGCAAAGAAAAACGCTTTGCCCGAGTCTGTCCGTGATATATGGGGCAATTACTATGAGCACACACCGCTTGTTCTGGGCGGTTGGCTGAGTCAGGGGCATGCGTTATTCACTAAGCAACGCCCTGCGTCTGTTTTCAGGTCGACAGCAGGGGCTGCGTCATGCCTGTAACTGAGTTTTTTGACCAACTAAAAGCGCACGCAAAAAGTAATCCAAATCAGCTTGCTTTAAGTGATGAGCAAACGGCTATTACTTACCACACCTTACTTAGTCGGGTGGCCGCCCGACGCGACGATTACCTGCAACAGCCAGACCCTGTTGTTCTTATCGATAAACCCAACTCAATTGACTGGGTGATAGAAGATTTGGCGCTGCTGTGGGCGGGTAAAGTCAGTGTCCCGGTACCACCATTTTTTACTGAACAGCAGAAGCAGCATTTGGTTCAGCAAACCTTGTCTTCGCCTCAGTTGCCATCAATGACCGCTAAAATCACCTACACCTCGGGAACAACCGGCGAGCCTAAGGGAGTCTGTCTTGCCGCCGCGTCTCAGATGGAAACAGTGAAAGCACTGGCGGAGCGGCTGGGAAAGGTGAAGGTTAAGCGACACATGGTACTTATGCCGCTTGCGGTATTGCTGGAAAATATTGCCGGAGTGTATTTATCGCTTTGGTTAGGTAATGAAGTTGTTCTGGTTAGTTCAGAAACTCTGGGTCTTAAAGGGTCATCATCACTCTGTGCTGAGTCTTTTTTTGCTGCGCTGCAGCGCTATCAACCTGACAGCCTGATTTTAACGCCCGCACTGTTAGCCGTTATTGTATCGGGTGTTGAGCAAGGTTTGTTAAATAGCCGGCAATTCAAACTGCTGGCGATAGGCGGAGCAAAATTACCCCTGCCGCTGGAGTCAAAAGCATTGGCATTAGGGCTGCCGCTGGTTCATGGCTATGGATTGTCAGAGTTTTGTTCTGTTGTTGCACTCAATTTACCCGACCGTCCGGTTGCCGGTTCTGTTGGCAAACCGCTACCTCATGCACAGGTGACTATTGATGAGGGAGAAGTTGTGGTCTCCGGCAACTGCATGCTGGGTTATCTCGGTGAGCCTGATTCCTGGTATCCGAGAAGGATAAGAACTGGCGACCTTGGCACTTGGGATGCTGACGGTAATCTGCGCATTGGTGGGCGTCGTAAGAACATCATTATTACGGCGTTTGGACGCAACGTTGACCCTGAGTGGCCGGAAGCCTTGTTGAGCCTGCAACCCAACATCCGGCAAGCCGCTATTTTGGGATCGGAAGAGTTATCCATTACGGCATTGCTATTTTCCTCCGAAAGCGCCGACGCCGTTGCCGCACAAGTTGACGCGGTTAATAGACAGCTTCCTGACTATGCGCAAATCGAACGATTCTTTCTAATCTCAGAACCTTTTTCTCAGGCCAACCAACAGTTGACCGGAACCGGACGGCTTCGTCGTCAGCAAATTGCCAACGACTACTCCGGGCTATTAACGATATAGAGGTATTTTATGTCTTTTTTTAACACCTTATGTGAACAAACACAGACAGAGCAGCAGTATTTGCTGAGCGCTAAACCCATTCAACAGGCATTGCAGGGCGATATTTCAATGTCCCGCTATCAAGCTTTTTTAAGCCAGGCTTATCACCATGTAAAGCATACGGTTCCATTGCTGATGCGCTGTGGCAGCCGCCTGTCATTAAAGGATGAGTGGCTGCGCAAAGCGGTCATTGAATACATTGACGAAGAATATGGTCATGAGCGCTGGATACTCAACGACCTTAAAGGCGCCGGTGGTGATGTGGACGTGGTGCAGAACTCAGAGCCACATACATCGACACAGGCCATGGTGTCTTTGGTTTATAACGCCATAGACAATATGCACCCCACTGCGTTCTTTGGCATGGCGCACGTGCTGGAAGGAACCAGTGTGAAGCTGGCGACGACAGCGGCGCAAAAAATCCAGACCTCACTGGGCTTGCCTGAGTCGGCTTTTAGTTACTTGCTGTCCCACGGCGACCTGGATCAGGAACATGTTCAGTTTTTTGAGCAACTGATGAACCGAGTTGAAGACGCCGACGCGCAGCGCGCCATTATTCAAACCGCTAAACACGTTTATCGTCTTTATGGCGACATGTTCAGAGCGCTGCCGGAGCTGGCGGGAGAACAACCGGAACCAGGCGTATGAGCAAAATAAACTGGAAATCACAAAGCATAGTACTGACTGGCGCCTGCGGTGGGCTAGGAACACAACTTGCCGAGCAGATTAGCGCGAAAGGAGCCCGCCTTCTTTTATTAGGACGTTCTAAGCCGGAACTTGCGGCACTTGCCGAACGTTTGCATCAGGACTATTTGGTTCTGGATTTACGTGCGCCGAATGCAACAGTCCAGTTGCATGATTTTATTGAGCAGCAGAGCCTGAGTATTACTGGCCTTATCAACAATGCGGCAACCACACACGAAGGGCTGCTTGAAGAGGCAACTACGGAAGACATTCAGCGTGTTATTGATACCAATTTAACCGTGCCCGTGGCCCTTATTCAGAGATTACTGCCTCAACTAAGAGCAAACCATGGTTGGGTCATGAATATTGGCTCTGTATTCGGCGCTATTGGCTTTCCGGGCCAGGCACTTTATTGCGCCAGCAAGTTTGGTTTACGGGGAGTTAGTGAAGTGCTGCAGCGTGAGTTGCTGTCTGACGACGTACGAGTACTTTACTGCGCTCCCAGAGCAATACAGACGCAACTTAATAATGGCGTTATCAGTCGTTTAAATCAGCAGTTGAAAGCCTCGGCTGATGCCCCGGAATGGGTTGCGCAACAAATTGTTCATCAAATTGAGCAACAACAACCACTGAAAACCCTGGGTTGGTCGGAAAAATTATTCGTCCGACTCAACGGACTGCTCCCTGAACTGGTTAGCAGCAGTATGAAAAAGCCACGAACTTTATTACATCAATTGATCAAGGAGAAATCGCTATGAAACCGATAACTGTATTATTTACCTCAATGGCGTTAGCCGTAACGCTTTACCTGTCGCCAGCTGCTGCGGAAGAAGCCAGTCAGTTGCTGAGCGTTCAGCAACGCTGGGCTGAAGTGAATTACAAACTTAAGGAAGATGAACAACTAAAAGCGTTCGAAGACTTGTCGGCGCAAGCTGAAAAATGGGTTGAGCAAGAGCCCGACAACGCCGAGGCGCATATCTGGCTGGGTATTATTAAAAGTACTCAGGCGGGTGCTGAAGGTGGTTTGGGCGCGCTGGGTCTGGCAAAAGACGCAAGAAAATCCCTGCAAAAAGCATTACAGCTTGACCCGCAAGCTTTGCAGGGCTCCGCTTATGCAAGCCTCGGCACGTTATACTACAAAGTTCCAGGTTGGCCGTTTGGTTTTGGTGACGACGACAAAGCCAGTGAGTTATTACAACGCGCGTTGGAAATAAACCCCGACGGTATTGACCCTAACTACTTTTACGCGGACTATTTGTATGAGCAGGACAAGTATTCAGAAGCTAAAAAATACGCCGAGCATGCGCTGGCTGCTGACGTTCGTGAGCAGCGGCCATTAGCTGATGCCGAGCGACGCAAAGAGGTTCAGGCGTTACTGAAAAAGATTAACCATGAACTTAAGGAGTAATTGACGGCATGGAATTGTTACTGGTTGAAGACGATGCCATGTTAGGGCAGGCCGTGGAGATTGGCCTGTCCGAGCGTCAGTTTCTGGTTCAGCGGGTACGCACCGGGGCGGCGGCTATTAGTGAACTAAACAGAACTCACTACGACGCCATTGTGCTGGATTTGGGGTTGCCGGATTTAGATGGAACTCGGGTGTTGGCCAGCCTCCGCAAAAAGGGTATGACCTTGCCCGTATTGGTGCTGACCGCGCGAGACCAATCCACTGAAATTGTAAAGCAATTGGATAACGGTGCTGACGACTATATGATCAAACCATTCGATATGAACGAACTGGCTGCCCGTTTGCGGGCTCTGGTTCGTCGCCAGCGCGGCTATGCCTCGCCGGAGTTAAAAGTGGGTGATATTGTTCTGGATGATGCCAACCACACCGTTGTTGTTGAAGGGCAGGCCGTTAACCTTTCGCGCCGGGAATTTGAGTTATTGAAAGCATTAATGATCGCACCGGAGCGTGTACACAGCCGCGATAAGCTTGAACAAGTGGTTTTCCAAAACGAGACTCAGGTAGAAAGTAATGCCCTGGAGGTGCATGTGCATAATTTACGCAAGAAACTGGGTCATAAAGAGTGGATCCAGACCATTCGCGGCATTGGTTACCGACTGCAATGCAAGTAGTTCAGCGGGTAAGGCATAAATTAAATTCCATTCGCAGACGTATCCTCGTCACAGTATCTCTTTTGTATCTTTTGAGTTCAGCCCTGTCAGCAGTATGGATCTATTTTGAAGTGAGCCATGAGGTTGATGAACTTTTTGATGCGGAAATGCTGCAGCAGGCAAAAACGCTGTCCGCTCTGATGGCAGTCAACTCTGAGCTCATGCCTGAATCGACCACAACGATTGCCTCACTCGACGCGCATACTTATGAAGACAAGTTGTCCTATCGGCTCGAGAACTCCTCGGGCGACGTTATTTTACAAACTGAAGGTGCTCCGGATGCCGTTGATTTTGAATTTGTTCCGGGGTTTTCAGAAAAACAGGTGGGGGGCGAGTTGTGGTATGCCTTTGGTCTGGATAATACGGCTAAACAGCAGCGAGTATTGATGTTGCAGGAGGATGACTTTCGCTCGGAGCTGCGCATGGATTTAACCATAGATACGGTTATACCGATAATGCTCATTTTACCCTTTATGTTGTGGCTGGGCTGGTGGACCATCAACCAAAATTTTTCTAGTTTTAATCGCCTTGCTGCCGAGTTACGGCATAAATCTGCGGATGATTACACGGCTTTTGTTGAAGGTAACGACAGAGAAGAAGTGGCAGTGGTGAAACGCTCATTGAATCACTATCTTAATCGCATTGAGCAGACATTTTTGCGAGAGAAGCGATTCTCAGCCGATGCAGCGCATGAATTACGAACACCACTGGCAAGTTTGAAGGCTCAGCTTCAAAGTCGGCTTGGGAACTCTACCTCAGAGCAACAGGATGAGCTGCAGCCGCTGCTAGACAGTACCGAGCGGCTAGTCAAATTGGTTGAGAGCTTGTTGCAGTTGTCAAAAGCTGAGCTGCCACCTGAGCAGCTAAAGCAGATTAATGTTGCCAGTGTACTCAGGCAGGTACTTGCCGATCAGTACTCTACTGCAGAATCAAAAGGGCTTAGTTACGATGCGCGAGTTCCCACTGTGTTTCAGCAAACAAGTGATGAAAGTTATCTCTATCTTTTGTTTGCCAACGCACTGGATAACGCTATTAAATATGCGGTTCCGGGCTCTCATATAGGAATCGAAGTCAGCGAAAACCAGATTTTTGTTTGTAACCGTGTCGCCGCAGATCATGTTATTGATATTGACCGAATTACCGAGCGGTTTTATCGCGGGAAACAGCTGGATGTTGAGGGCTCAGGATTGGGTCTGAGTATTGTGAAGAATCTAGCCGAGCAGCTCCGCGTTCAGATTAACTTTCGACATATCGATGATGAGTTCTGTTTTATTGTAACTTTTGATACGGATCAATAAGCGGCTGTATTCCCGGCGTTGAGCGCATAAGCTTAATATTTCCTTAAGGTAGTGTGCCTATACTCAGGCCATTAAACACCTTTCGGAGTCGTTATGGATATTCGATATTCGGGTTTGTCGCGAATAAACCACTGGTTCAGCGTGATCTTTGTGGTGGTCATGCTGACTTTGGGGTATATGATGTTTTTCGCAAATGACAGAGCATCTGGCTCATATGCAGAAGCCGCCCATATTGGCGTTGGTTTTTTTGCCTTCTGGTTTTTGCTCTGGCGCACAATCTATCGTTTAAAAATGGGTTTTCCTGCACATAAAACACAAGATAGGCGCCACGAATTTGCCCGGGTGGTTCATTATTTGATTTTACTTGGACTGACACTATTGATTATTACTGGTCCCTTGTATTTGTTTACTGAAAATGAAGGGCTGGCGGTGTTTGACTGGTTTACCGTTAATCTTGATCTCACTGCTCTAAGTATTGTTCACGAACCGGCGGAAGAAGTGCATAAAATTACCGGCTTGTACGTACTGCCTGCTCTGCTGGTTGTGCATATTGCGGGTGCTGTCTTTACCTATCTGTCAAATGAGGAAATAACCCGATCATAAAGCTGAATTGGAAATAAATAGCGCAGATTGCTGCTGGCGCAGCTCTTCCGGGACAATGCCCAGCCAGCGTTTGCAGGCGCGTCGAAAGTTGTTGGGGTTACTGTAGCCCAGCTTCTGCGCAAGTTCGACGTTGCTGTAGGGGTACTTTTGCAGCAGGTTCAGCAGTCTGTGTAGCCGCACCAGGTCATATATTTGCTGAAAGCTGTAGCCATGACTTGCCAGTAAGCGTTTGCACGAGGAAAGGCTAATTCCAATTTCAGTTGCCAACTCGGTTAGCGAGGCGTCATGGCCCGTTTCGAGTTGATAATCCAGCCACTTAAAAACGCTTAGCATGGCAGAAGCTTGAGTCTGTGTCTGATGTTGCATCTGACAAAAGCTAAGAGCCTGATGATATTGGGCTAAGTTGCGCTCAGGCGAATGTTCCTGAAGTTGTTCCGCCGGAATAGAGAGTCCGCAAATAGGGCGTGAGCTCACCTCTTTTACCCATTTTTTCCAGGTGGGTAAGGGCGAAATATCCTCAGGCAGAGAAACATGCCACTGGTTAACGGCTAAGCCACGCGCTCTGCCCAGCATTAGAAGTATTGCTACGCCAATTTTGCAATTGGCAGAATAGCAGAGCTGATTCATTTTCCCTGACAGCCCTTCAACCGGAATAAAGTCCAGTTGTAAGTAATTTTCAAAGCGTTGGGTGGGGGCAAATAAAAAGGGTTGTATCAAGCTTTGAAAGCGCGACAGATGAATAAGCGCCTGCTTTAGAGTCTGCGCGTGAACGGTCAGGTCAATCAGTGGGTTCAGTCTGTCACTGAACAGTGTTTCTACAACCAGCTGCCACAAGTGTGGATCGTTAATTTTTTCTTCGGCGGACGCCAGTAACGACAGCATTTCATGATCGGTGAGCCGAAAGTTGTTTATTTGCAGTTTTTGTTCAGATAATAAGGTGCCCCTGAAAAGCTCCGAAGAGGAAATGCCCCGCCTCTCGGCAAGTGGCAGCAGCGCCCGAATAAAAGGTTTACCAAGCAAACGGCGTTGGTCGCTAGTTGGCCAGGGGCGCATAGTGAGTCATCTCCTCAACTTGCGTGTGTAATGCGGTAATTGCATCAACAGCTGAGAGTTCTTCAACGTGGTGAGTATGCACTTCCACACTCATGTAATTGGGTAACTCTAGTTCGGAGTTTAGATTCTGAGCTATAACCTTCATCAATCTGTCGGCTTGCGACAAGCGAGTTTGCGGAAGCAGTATTAAGAAATGGTCACTGTGTTCCCGGCACAGACAGTCCTGAGGCCTTAGCAGTAACACCATTAACTCGCTGGCCTGGTGCAAAAGTTCATCTCCGGCTTTTGTACCCATTTCATGATTATACTGCGCGAAGTTCTTGAAATTAACGCTAACCAGTACAGTCGACTCTGCATCAGTACTGTTTTGTAACGCTATTTCCCGTTCAACCAGCTTGATAAAGTAAGGAGTGGTGTACAGTGAGGTTAAAGGGTCGACCCACTGATGAGACCGCAGGTTTTTTTCGCGTACCATAAGTTGTCGTGACAGCATTTTGTTTTCACGCCGCCATTCAGCTGCGGCAAAACTAATTATAATCAGCCCCACAGGAAGCGGAAAGGACTCCAGCCAGCTTAGTAACCGTAGGGCATCCGGATAACGAAAAAATTCGTCTAATACGTCCAGCGTCATGGAAAAAATAAGCAGTAGACCACCGCTGTAAAACAGGTTGGTTACATTTCCCCGTGGCCGGTCAGTAACCGTAAATATGACAATTAAAATGGTCAGGAACAGGGTTGACCCCTCGCCAAGAATGTCCAGCGGATCAACGATTTCATAGGGTTTAACTACACCCAGTTGACTGCTAAGCAGCAAACAAACCAGAACCACTACGGCAATGAGCAGAACTCGCCAGTTGCTGATATAGCGTAAATTAATCATTCGCATTGAAGTCTCTGCATATCTCGGCTTTAGAACAAAGACACTCTAACCTCAGGTTGTGACAGTTTGGTGACGCTGGTTTCGCTTTCTGAGCTTAACTGACCCGCATCAAAAGAGCTCATAAATGGGTGATATGCATCCTCATATTGTCACTTTTTACTTTTAAGGTATGCCGCATCAATCAAAAAACGACAGGGTTTGAATGATTATGAAGAAGACATACTTAGCTTGGCTTATTGCTGTTTCATGTGGTGCCTCCTCTCCGCTTATGGCTCAGGAAGCGCAGGACGACAGCACGGATAAAACTGCCGAAGAAAAGCGCATTGAAGAAGTGCTGACTATTGGTTACAGCGACTCAATAAAACGTGCCGTGCAAGAACAGCGCGAGTCTGGCGGTATTATCAATGTTCTGAAAAAAGATGACATGGGTAAGCTGCAGGACGACAGCGTTAGTGATGCGTTGCAGCGAATTCCGGGTCTATCTGTAGAACGCGACCAGGGTGAAGGACGCTTTATTCGCATTCGTGGTTTAGCCCCCGATTTAAACTCGGTTTCATACAATGGCACCTCGCTGGCCGCTCCTGAAGCCGGACGCCGAGCCGTGGCGCTAGATGTTATTCCTGCGGATTTGCTGGAATCGGTTGTGGTTAATAAAACCCTGACGCCTGATATCTCAGCAGGCAGCCTTGGCGGTAATATTGAACTGCAAAGCATGACGGCCTTTGATCGTGAAGGCTCGTTCTACTCTTTTACTGCTGATGTTGGTTATAACGAGCAGGCCAGCGAAACGAACCCAAAAATTTCCGGTGTTGTTAGCAACACCTTTGATGTCGGTGATAAAGCGGACAGTTTTGGTATCGCTTTTGCTGGTAGTTATCAGGATCGCTCATTTACTACCGACAACGTTGAAACCGGCGGTAACTGGGATTTGGATGAACCGGGTCTGGAAGAATTTGAACAACGTGCCTATTCGGTTACCCGTGAACGAACCGGTTTAGCCTTAAACCTGGACTATCGTCCTTCGGATGATTCCGAATTCTACCTGCGCTCGCTGTACAGTGAGTTTGCGGATACCGAAATTCGTCAGGGTATTGTGACTGAATTTTCTGATCCAATTCGCGCAGAAGCTAGTGCTGGCGGCGAAATTGTTCGTGAGCTTAAAGATCGTAAAGAAACCCAGGAAATTACAGCGATTGTGCTGGGTACTAAACAGAAATTTGATGACTGGCATGTCACTTTGGAGGCCGGTACCAGTAAAGCCAGCGAAGATCAGCCTTTTGCTATTGGCGGAGCCAAATTCACACAGGAATTCGATGACGGACTGGGCTACTCAGGTCTGAAGCGCTTGCAACTGAACGCGCCAGATACTGCTTATCAGGCGTCAGAGTACGAACTCGATGAAGTCGAAGTGAGTGACGCCTACACCGAAGAGACTGAAAAGAACGTTAAGCTGGATGTGGCTTATGACTGGTTACAACCCAGCTATCAGGTCACCTTTAAAGGCGGTATTAAGTTAAGTCAGCGCGAAAAGTCCGCAGAAGAAAACATCTTTATTATGGAAGACTTTGCTGACCTGGGTGTTACTGGATTAACGCTTGCTGACTACGAAACCTCGTCAAATGTTGAGTATGGCCTGGACAGATTTGGCCCCGGCGCTTCCGCTGACAAACTTTGGGATATGGTTAATACCTTCGAGTTACAAAACTTCCGGGATGAGGTTGAATCGAGAATTGCATCTTACGAAATTGATGAAGACATCAGCGCCGGTTACCTGATGGCCGACATGGGCTTTGGCAAGTGGCAGGTTATTGCTGGCGCACGTTATGAACATGAGGAACGCACCGGGCGCGGCAACCGTTATGACGATGAACTGGAAACCTTTACACCGGTTTCGGATAAGTTCAGCGATGCAAACTGGCTACCCAGTGTGGTCACTCGCTACGACTTAAGTAATGACACTATTATTCGAGCGGCCTACAGCACCGGTCTTGTCAGACCCAATTTTGAACAAGTCAGATCCAGCTATTACCTGGAAAACGACGACGGCGACCTGAAAGCTGAATTCGGTAACCCGGATCTTGAGCCATTAACTACGCAAAACCTCGATTTTGGTATTGAGCATTACGACGATACTCTGGGCGTTATTTCCGCCATGGCCTTTTACAAAGACATTAAAAACTTTGTCTATGAAGCCGATGTTGCCGGTCGTACGGGTTACGAAAACTTCGATGAAGCCGTCACTTATATCAACGGTGATGACGCTTACGTGTACGGTTTAGAAATCAACTTTGTGCATCAGGTGTCTGGTTTTAATAACTGGCTGGATAACTTCTTAATCAATACCAACCTGACTTTCACTGACTCGGAAGCAACGGTTGACTGGATTGACGATGGTCAGCTTGTGTCACGCGACATCACGCTGCCGAGCCAGTCTGATACGACGGCAAATTTTGCGCTTGGCTACGAAGTTTATGATGTCAGCTTACGTTTGGCAGCGAACTATAAGTCAAAGTATCTGGCTGAGCTTGGTGACGTTGAAGACAGCCGTTACGACATTTACGAAGACGACAATTTGACTCTGGACTTTTCCGCGAAATGGCTAATTAACGACCATGTCAGCCTTAGCTTTGCGGCCAACAACATTACCGATGAACCCTACTATGTTTACACCGGCCAGAAGAGATACAACGCGCAGTACGAAAGCTATGGTCGCAGCTTCACTCTGGGTGTGCAGCTAATTAACTGGTAACGTGGAATAACGGTATTTAAAGGATAACCATGAGAAATAAAATGATTTTAAGCGCAGTAGCATCAAGTTTGATGTTACTTGCCGCTTGCGGTACGTCAGCGTCAGAGACCAATGTTCGTCATAAAGTCGCAGTAAATAATGACTATCTGAAAGTTACTGCTGACGGACTCAGTCTGGGTGATAAACGCGTTGCCGAAGGCGATTTTTTCCACCTGCGGACTCTGCCGTTAAGTAATGGTGAAATCCTGATTGGCGCAATGGAAGGCAACACTCAGGAGCTTGTTCTCTGGCGTGCCAGCGGCAAAGCTATACAGCCGGTGTGGAAGGGCGAAATTACCAGCCGCGTGGTAGAGGATATCTGCTTTTACGAGAGTAACGAAAACCAGCAACTGTCTGTATTTCTGCTTGGCGGTCGTGGCGGTGCAGAACAGCGGTTGTTAAAGCAGGACGAGCAGTGGTTAAAAGAGCCGCTGGTTGTTCGCAATATGAACGTACCTTTTGACAGCACGGCTTGTGCTGTATCGAACGCAGAACAAAAGCTGTACGTTGCCGAAGCGGATCAGGCGGTCTGGGCTTATAACGCAGAGCCGGAAGTTGATCAGGGGCGCGACTTAATTGCGGCAGCCAAACCTTTTGGTGTTATTGAAGGCGAAGTGAAAGCGCTGGAGCTGCTTGATGATGGCAGTTTGCTGGTGCTGGAAGAAGAGCCGCCGCGGTTGTTGGTGTATCGCCAGAATGAGCAGGGTTTTAAGTTTGATAAAGCTTTTGCGATTGATGGCGCTGAAGCATTAACGGATGTGTCTGATTTAGGAAATGGCGAGCTATTGCTGACAGAAGAAGACATGACGGTAATGAGCAAGCTGACCATTGATACTCTGGAGTCAAAGCAGCGTCCGGTTAAAAAGCCAGTTTCTCAGGTTGAGGCAACTCTGCAGACTGAACCCTCACCGTTACGCGGTGACGCAATTGATGATCCCGCTGTTTGGGTACACCCGGAAGCACCCGGGAAAAGCCGCATTTTGGCTACAGACAAGCGCACCGGTCTCTATGTTTATGACATGTCCGGTAACATTGTTCAGGAACTCCCTGTAGGCCGCCTCAATAATGTCGATGTCCGTGGCTCCTGGGCAGTCGCTTCTTTGCGTGACAACAACAGCCTGCAACTGTTCGATATTAGCGCCGACGGAGGGCTTTCGGTTAGCACTAATATCCTCACTGACATTGAAGAAATTTACGGTCTTTGCATGGGTTATAACGAAGCGACAGAACAGGCCTCTGTTTATGTAAACGGCAAATCGGGTGTTATTCAGCAGTTTGTTATAAGCAACGACGGCAAGATGGAGAAAGTAAGAGAATTGAGCGTTCCTTCTCAGCCAGAAGGTTGTGTTGTAGATGATAAAACACAACGTTTATTCGTTGGTGAAGAGGACGTCGCAGTATGGCTATTTGATGCCGCCGGTGATGGCTCAACCTCCGGTGAGGCCATTATTAATGTTGACCAACACGAAGAGCTGGTCGCGGATATTGAAGGTGTTACCTTCGCCAGTGTTGATGGCCGGGACTTGTTGTTTCTTTCCAGTCAGGGCAACGACAGTTACATTGTTTTTGAAGGGCAGGCGCCCTGGTCGTTGCTTTCGCACTTCCGTATTCGCACCAATACCGAGTTAGCTATTGATGGCGCATCAGAAACCGATGGCATTGACGTAACAACTCAGTCTCTGGGTAAAGGGTTTGAGCAAGGCGCGTTTATTGTTCAGGACGGACGTAACCGTATGCCGGAAGCGGGTCAGAACCTTAAACTGGTGCCGTTAGAGAATATTCTGAAAACCATTAAGTAAGTAGTTACTTCTCACACACTTACTGACAAAGCCGTCCGGTAGTTAAAGCTGCCGGGCGGCTTTTTTCTTACTGCCTGAAGTTGCTGCTTTCTGGCTACATAAAAGCGAGTGCATTGTCTAGACTTAGTGCAAAGACTCTAAATAGAGGAAAGCTATGACAGGTACTGAGCGGCAAGATCTTGGACTATTCACAGATTTGTATCAGCTCACAATGCTCGATGCGTATTTACAGGAAGGCATGCAAGAGGACGCGGTTTTTACGTTGTTTGTCCGGCGGCTTCCGAATGAGCGAAAGTTTCTTCTGGCTGCGGGCTTAGATCCCCTGCTTGAAACCATAGAAAACCTGTCGTTCAGCGATGACGATTTGCGCTACCTAAAAGAGCAAAACTTTTCTCAACAGCTTATCGATTATCTTCACGATTTTGAGTTTACCGGGCAGGTCAGAGCGCTTCCTGAGGGTACGGTATTCTTTGAAAACGAACCCATTGTTGAGGTTAAAGCACCGCTGCCACAGGCGCAGCTTATTGAAACACTGGTGATGAATCAGATACACCTGCAAACCCTATTGGCATCAAAGGGAGCACGAGTTGCCCACGCGGCAGAGCAGCGGCCGGTTCTGGACTTTGGTGCACGCAGGGTACATGGCATCGATGCCGGCAAAAAAGGCAGCCGGGCACTGTATTTAAGTGGTATTGCAGCCACCTCAAATATGCTGGCTGCGCGAACTTATGGTTTACCCGTAGCCGGTACCATGGCGCACAGCTATATTCAGGCTCATAACTCCGAATATCAGGCATTAAAAAACTTCACCAAAGTATTTCCAGAAACGGTCTTACTGGTAGATACCATCGATACCTTAAAAGGCGTAGAAAAAGTCATTCAGTTGGCCAATGAGCTGGGCGATGACTTTAAAGTAAAAGGCATTCGGTTGGACTCCGGTGACTTAGGTGAGCTTGCTGTTAAAGCCAGAAAGCTGCTGAACGAACATAACCTTAACCATTTAGAGATTATAGCCAGCGGTGGTCTGGACGAACATGAAATTGCTCAGCTAATAGCTGACAAAGCACCTATCGATGGTTTTGGTGTCGGCACCGGCATGGGTGTCTCCGACGACGCAGCGGCACTTGATATGGCCTACAAACTGGTTGAATACGCGGGTAAGGGGCGTTTGAAACTTTCCAGTGGCAAGCCTGTTTTGCCGGGCGAAAAGCAAGTTTTTCGCGAGTATGGGGACAGCTTCCGTCGCGACACTATTGCTCGTGCAGAAGAGCAGTTACCCGGCGAACCATTGCTGAAAAAAGTGATGCAAAGCGGCAAAAGGTTGCCTTCTCACCAGCGCGACATTGAAGAAATTCGACAGTACGCGCAGCAACAGTTAAATAAATTACCTGAGTATGTCTCCTCAATAAGCAGCAAGGAGAAATATTATCCGGTTGAGATAAGCGATAAGTTAGCAAGTTACCAGAAAGAAATAACCGAACACCTTAAACAAGAGGGCTAGCCCAGGTTTTAAGCGGAGGATATTCATGAAAGCGACTTTTGTCTGAGAGCGCGCGGCAAGAATTAAAAGACGCCGGTGTTGTTATTAAATAATGGAACAAATCTTGCTTAGTTTTTATCGGCTCATATAGCAATATTCATTGGAGGAATGAAAATGCTAGTAAATAATAACACCCAAGCAAGCCTTATTTATCAAACACAAAACAAAGGCTCTGTTACTGTAACTAATTCAGATACTTCGATAAAAAGTGAAAATGGAGTAGATAAAATTACCATCAGTGACGAAGGATTTAATGCAGAGAGTAAATGGCAAGAAATAGCAGATCAATATGATCCTGAAAATATGTCTTATCATGAGTTGTGTAAAATGTCTTCCAATTTAGAATCGAATGGATTAATCACATCACAAGAAGGGCTGGCTCTAAGGGCTCCTCCTAGCCATGGATTCGCCCCTGACAAGAAATATGACACAGTCGCGTTAGCAAGAAAATCTGTAGAATCCGATCAATCGTTTGGGGTAGCACAAGGTAAAGATGCACAGTTAAGGGTAAGAGCTCTCGATATTCTGGAAAGACTGAAAGATCTTGCGAATACTGCATAAATAGAAAATAGGGAAGGGTAAGCTACCCTTCCCATATTTTTTTAGTTTATATAAATCGAGTCGCTCCAATACCCAAAAGGAGACGCAGTTGAGTTCGTGCCTACACTGAACTGCCCGATGCAATTAGTACTAATTCACAAATGAAATTCAAATTAGAGCTTTAAACAAAATGACTCTGTTGCTAACTATTTCAAGTTCTAACCGGAAATGCCGGGCTATCCACTGCATGGTTTTTGGTGTGTAAAAGCTGATATGGGTGGGGTCACCTTTGTAGCTCCACAGATTAAAGTCGTCAGCCGTTTCTTTTGTGAACATGCAGGTCATAACTCCCAGCCAGCCGCCGGGTTTGACCAGGTCAATTAATTGCGGCCAGCTCTTATTGGGCTCCCTAAAGTGTTCCGCTACTTCGGTGCAGGTGACAAAGTCATACAGACAACTCAATTGACCGATATCCGGCGCGTAATAGATGTCATAAACAGACATCTTCATCCCCTGTTCTTCAAGCATCAGGTTCAATGTTGGGCCTGGGCCGGAACCAAAATCAAGACCTTCCATACCCGGAGACAGTTTATCCAGTAAGGGGCTTGCCAGATGGTTTAAGAACTCACGGTAGCCAACATCGTTTGGACCATTTTCATGATAGTCGTAAATGAGCTTCTCTTCGGCTTGAGACAGCAGGGTGTCAGGGTCGGCGAAAATAAGGTCGCACTCCGTGCAGCGAAAATACTGACGCTTTTTATCTGCACAAAAAGGCTTGGATATTGAGGAACATAGAGTACATTGCATGGGGGTATGCTACCTCAGAGATTTCGAGTAAGCTAGTTTTGATGACGGTAACCGACTAGAGAAATATGACAGCGTGTTCTATAAATTCCAGTCAGCGCATTGAATTACTCGACATTCTCAGAGGCTTCTCATTGCTGGGCATCTTGTTGATGAACATGGCGTTTTTTCAAAGCCCTCTAACAACGACCTCATTAGGCGTTGAAGGTAACGAAAGTGGCATTGATTACGCGATAGCCTGGAGCCTTTTTGTTTTTGCCGAAGGAAAATTCTACACCATGTTTTCCTTATTATTCGGTATTGGTTTTGTCATTTTTTATGACAGAGCGACGCAGAATAGCAATTTACCGAAATGGTTGTTCTTCAGGCGTATCATAGTGCTTGGTCTTATTGGTGTAGCCCATGCTGTTTTCGTCTGGGCGGGGGATATTTTATTCATCTATTCTATAGCCGGACTGTTTCTATTATTTTTTGTGGGAACTTCCGCGAGCAGGCTGTGGAAATGGGGATTATTTTTTATCGCTTTGCCCGTTGCGCTTTTATGGTTATCTGCAGTTTCAGTTCACTCTTCGAACCAAACCTCAGAAGAAATACAACAATACCGGATAGAAGCTAACGAAATACAAAGCTCTTTATCTGAGGTCGCAGGTTTTGCCAACGAGGCATACGCCACTGGCGTTTATGAAAAAGTAACTGAAGCGCGAATTGAGGAATTTTCTTTAATTTTTAGCAGTGAGATTGTCTTCACACTTTCGACCTTTCTGGGACTGTTCCTTCTGGGTGCAGCTTTTAGTCGAAGCGGGGTTTTTGCAAGTACAGAACCGCAGACTAAAGTTTATAAGAAGCTCCTCATTTGGGGAGGGATACCGGGAATTTCTGCTGCACTTTACGCAAGTGCTTTACCGGCTACTGAAATGCTTTTGCCGACAGTTAATGCGGCTTTGCTTTATTCGCTAATGCAAATTTCGTCCTTAGGGTTGTGTGTAGCTTATATGGCTTTTATTGCTTTAATGCTTTGTCGTAGTAAAAATCAGAATAGTATTTTGAAGAATATGGCTCCGGCTGGCCGTATGGCTTTGACAAATTATTTACTGCAATCCCTGTGTTTCACCACCTTATTCTATGGTTACGGATTTGGTTTATATGGCGACCTTGGACGGCTTGAAATGATATTGTTGGCTCTCGTTTTTTGGCTGCTTCAGTTAAAATTAAGCCAGTGGTGGTTGCAGTACTTTAATTATGGGCCTTTTGAGTGGCTATGGCGTTTGGCTACCTATGGTCGTTGGCAAGCATTCAAAAAAGTGACAAGTTGAATATTAACGGCATTCCGATCTTTCCCGCCATTTCTCCTGTATCTATAAAACCTATCAAAGCAAACGAAATCTTGCCTTTGAGTAAGTAGCCGGGCGTTGCTATAACTTACATAACAAGTATTCAAATTGAACACAGAAGATAAGGAAGGCTAAATGACTAAATCAAGTGGCGGCGGAAAATGCCCTATCATGCACGGCAGCATGACCTCTGAGAAGAAAACAAACACCCATTGGTGGCCAAACTCGTTGAAGCTGGAAATTCTGCGTCAGCACGACACCAAAGCTAATCCAATGGATGAAGATTTTAACTACGCAGAAGAGTTCAAGAAAATTGATCTTGAAGAACTCAAGCAAGACCTGAAAAACTTTATGACTGACAGCCAGGAGTGGTGGCCGGCAGACTGGGGTCATTATGGCGGCTTAATGATTCGTATGGCCTGGCATTCGGCGGGTTCTTACCGCTTAGCCGATGGTCGCGGTGGTGGCGGTACAGGTAACCAACGCTTCGCGCCGTTAAACAGCTGGCCTGATAACGTAAGCTTAGACAAAGCGCGTCGCTTATTGTGGCCAATTAAGAAAAAGTACGGCAACAAATTGTCATGGGCAGATTTATTCATTCTGGCCGGTAACATGGCCTATGAATCTATGGGTCTTAAAACCTTCGGATTTGCCGGTGGTCGTGAAGATATTTGGCATCCGGAAGAAGACACTTACTGGGGTAGCGAGAAAGAATGGCTGGCGGAAACGAAAAACCGTTACAGCTCAGATGAAGAGCGTGATTCACTGGAGAACCCACTGGCAGCAGTGCAAATGGGCTTAATTTATGTGAACCCAGAAGGTGTTGACGGCAACCCGGATCCGCTTCGCACTGCAAAGGATGTGCGTGAAACCTTTAAACGCATGGCAATGAACGATGAAGAAACCTGTGCGTTAACTGCGGGCGGGCATACTGTGGGTAAGTGTCACGGTAATGGCAAAGAAGAAAACTTAGGTCCGGAACCCGAAGCTGCAGATGTTGAAGAGCAGGGCATGGGCTGGCGTAACAGCGGTGGTAAAGGCGTTGGTCGCGATACCGTTACCAGTGGTATTGAAGGTGCATGGACTACGGAACCAACCAAATGGGATAACGGTTACTTTTACTTGCTGTTTACTTACGAGTGGGAACTTAAGAAAAGCCCGGCCGGTGCGTGGCAGTGGGAGCCTATCGACATTAAAGAGGAAGATAAGCCGGTTGACGTGGAAGATCCCTCCATTCGTCATAATCCAATTATGACTGACGCCGATATGGCGATGAAAATGGACCCGGACTACCGCAAAATTGCGGAGAAGTTTTACAACGACCCTGAGTACTTCTCAGAGGTGTTCGCACGTGCCTGGTTTAAACTGACACACCGCGATTTAGGTCCAAAAGACCGCTACTTAGGTGCGGATGTGCCGGAAGAAGACCTGATTTGGCAGGATCCTATTCCGAAAGTGGACTACAGCTTAAGCGAACAAGAAATTGCTGATTTAAAAGAAAAGTTATTAAACACAGAGTTAACGTCTTACGAGCTGATTTCTACCGCATGGGACAGCGCACGTAACTTTCGTTGCTCGGATTTCCGTGGCGGCGCAAATGGTGCTCGTATTCGCTTAGCGCCGCAAAAAGACTGGCACGGTAACGAGCCGGAAAAACTGCATAAAGTCCTTCGTGTACTGGAAGAGCTGCAGTCGACGCTGGACAAGAAAGTCAGCTTAGCGGACTTGATTGTTTTAGGTGGTACGGCAGCGGTTGAGAAAGCCGCAAAAGATGCCGGTTACAACGTAACGGTTCCGTTTGCGCCGGGTCGCGGTGATGCAACCGACGAACAGACCGATGTGGAAAGCTTTGAGCCGTTAGAACCTTTGCATGACGGTTACCGTAACTATCTGAAAAAAGATTACGCGGTACCGGCGGAGGAACTGATGCTGGATCGCACGCATTTAATGGGCTTAACAGCACCGGAAATGACAGTGCTGGTTGGTGGTATGCGCGCTTTAGGTGCAAACTACGGTGAGTCTGAGCACGGCGTATTTACTGACCGTGTTGGTACCTTAACCAATGACTTTTTCGTTAACCTGACTGACATGAATAATGTCTGGAAGAAGGCGGATGGTCACTACGAAGTTCGTGACCGCAAAACTGACGAGCTTAAGTGGACAGCAAGCCGCATTGACTTGGTCTTCGGTTCAAACTCTATTCTGCGCTCGTATTCAGAGCTTTACGCTCAGGACGATAACCAGGAGAAGTTTGTAAAAGACTTTGTGAAGGCCTGGACGAAAGTAATGAACGCAGACCGGTTTGATTTAGCTTAATACTGAATTAGCTGGTTAATAAAAAGGGGCGCTTACTACTAAGCGCCCCTTTTTTTATAGCCGATTCAGTTTTACTGAGTATGCTTTTAGCCTATTAAAATTCAGCCTCGAAACCAACACCAACCACTCTTGGTGCGCCGAATATCGCGTACGGGAGATCAGGTCGTGTGTATTCGATGTAGCCTTTGTCGAAAATATTGTTGGCGAAAATATAGGCCGACCAGTCGAACTTGTCGTAACTGATTTTTGCATTAAATAAAGTGCGTGATGATACTTGGTTATTGGTCTCGCGGGTTGCCATGTTCATGGAGTCGCGATAGTTAGCGTTTACATTCACCGTCCAGTCGCGTGCCGGATATAAGTTCACGCCGAGTGCAGCTGTATGCTTAGGTGCGAAGATGAATTCAGTACCAGCATAGTTTCGGACCTGAGCCCCGGCAATGGCTTCAAACTGATCGTACTGGGTTCTGGAATATGAATACGAGCCGTACCAATCCAGGTATGAATTGACGTATTGGCGCGCTTCAAGCTCAACCCCGTACAAGTGAGCTTTGCCAGCATTCACTGTATGGTTATCAAAACTGTTAAGGCCGAATTCAGCGCTGACTTGTTTATCTTCCCAGTCAATATAATAGAGGTTGCTGCTGACAAAAAGCTTGTTGTCTAACAGCTGACTGCGCCAGGAAAGCTCGTAGTTGGTGGTGAATTCCGGGTCGTAAGCGAAGACTTCGGCACGCGCTATATTGTACGAGCTACCACCGGAACGGTAGGCCCGCTGTACCGTTAAAGCCAGCGAATCGTTGTTATCGTAGTCCCAGCGCACCGCCAGCTTCGGCAAAAAGGCATTAAAGTCGCGGGTACTTTCGGGAACACTGTTACCTGCGCGATCAACCAGGTTCAGTACTTCCTGATTGATGCCGCTGATAATGCTATGAGGGGCGGTGCCGGGCTCGCCGTAATTTGTTGGGTCGGGTAAGGTTCCGGCAAATTCAGCCTCAGTTAACGACTCGTAAGTATAACGTTCCGTGTCGTAACGAAAACCGGCAATAAGTGCTACCTCGTCGGCTAAAGCATACTCAACGTCGGCAAATAAAGCTTGGTTGGTTGAACGGTCGGCAACATCATTACCGTAATCAACAGGAATAGACGGCAGCGCCTGTGAATAACTGTTAGCAAACTGAGTGGCGGTGGCCTCGTCTAATCCCATATTTTGTAATGCGCTGACAATAGTTGCTACTGGTGTTGCGACACCGCCCAGTTGGTTATCAACGCTGTCTTTCTGACGATCAGACCAGTACCAGCCGAGCAGTCCATGAAAATCGGGGTAGTCAAAGTGTAACCGTAATTCCTGAGAACGATTTTGATAGTCATGATCCATTCTGCCGTACTGATTATCTTCTGCGATTAAATCAATATCGTATAAGCGCAGCGAGTCCGAATCAGATTGAGACGTGACGGACGATAACGCCCAGTTTTCGTTCAATTGATAACTTAAGTCCAATGACAAAATGTCCGTCGTGATATCAGTCACATTTTCCCGGTTAGAGGTGTTTTCGCGGTTATCAAAATAGTCTTCGATATCGGTGCGGCTATACGTGAAGCGATAAGGGTCTTCACGGTCGTCGCGCATAAGTGTTAGTTTTGCAGTAAAGTCTTTCAGTGCTTTGGGCTTCCAGAGCAGCTTGAATCGGCTGGCCATGGAGTCGACAGAGTCTTCCATATCGTTACGCGTGGTGTTTTTGATAAAACCATCAAAATCACGCTTTTCTACTGCAACCCGAAAAGCCAGTTCGTCGGCGATCAATGGGCCACCACCGGCAAAAGCTAAGCGTCTGTCGTTTGGATCTGACCAAATAGCTCTGGTTTTCCAGCTCCAGTCCATGGTCGGATCCTGTGTGCTGATAATAATCGCGCCGGCCAGTGAGTTTTCGCCCTGCACCGTTGATTGCGAGCCCCGGAGAATTTCAACCTGAGAAACGTCCCATAAATCCGATGGACCGGCGTCGTTAATTTCGCTGGGAAGGGCGACTCCATCGACATAGACAGTGGATAAGGGGTTAGCTGAATTGCTTTCGTCACTAATGCCCCGAATGGTGAAGCCTGAACCGCCGTACATCTTGGATACGTTAGCGGTGTTGTCTATGATATTGCCAAGGTCGAGCAAGTTTTCCTGATCAATTTTTTGTGCCGTTGTTACGGCGACACTACTGGTCGTTTCTGACAGTGAGCGCTCGCGTTTTTCACCCTGAACTTTAATAATTTCCAGGCCGTCTTTTTGCGACTGATCCATAGCGTCTTCTGCTGAAACAAAGGGAGGGGTAAAAGCAGCTCCAACAAAAATGAATGCACATAAGCCTGTTATTATTCTTTCATTTTTTCCGGTCACTTTTTTATTCTCCATGGTTTCACTTGTGAGTCAGCTTTAATAAGAACGCCACTTTAATGTAAATGCGAATCAGTATCAATAACATGTTGGTTTTTTCTTCGAAAGGGTATAAAGCACGGTGCGTTATTATCCGTTGTTGATCGCTAAGCAAACTAGAAGAGTACAATAGAGCTAGAAACACGAATTTAAGGAGGAAGTATGTCCAAAGTATTATTGATAACAGGTGCCTCAAGCGGCATTGGTGAAGCTACTGCCAGAAAAGCGGCGAAAGAAGGATTAAAACTGATATTAACGGCGCGTCGGAAAGAAAAACTGGATGCGCTGGTTGAGGAATTTGGTGCGGATAATGCCATTGGCGTGGCTGCCGATGCCGGAAATTATGACGAGTTAGCCGAGGCTGTAAAGCAGGGCGTTGATAAATTTGGTCAGCTGGATGCGGTATTCGCTAACGCCGGAACCGGGGTTTCGACCGCAGGAACAGAAGAAGGCGACCCGGACGAGTGGAAGTCTATGGTGGATGTGAATATCAATGGTCTTCTGTACACGGCTAAACTGACCTTGCCGCACTTACGTAAAACTACCGGTCACTTTTTAATGACAGGCTCTGCCGCCGGGCGAATTACGCTAAAAGGTTCGGTTTATGGTGCAACTAAGTGGTTCGTTCATGGTTTTGCTCAGAACCTGGCCGAAGAAATGAAAGAGTGGAACGGCCGCTGCACAACCATAGCACCGGGTATGGTCAATACGCCATTCTTTGACGAACCTAAGCCGGACAAGCTGGCCCCTGAAGACGTTGCCGATGCAGTGTTGTATTCAATCAATGCGAATCCGCGTAATTGTGTGCGTGAAGTGTTCTTAATGCCGGCGTATTGATTCAGCTCTGATTAAGAGACATTAAAGATAAACAACAATCGTTATCATTTAATATTCCTCAAGGTTCCTGTATAATTTTAAGCCTGATTATGACATGAGCCTTGAGGAGTACTCGTGTTTTCCCGATTCTTTTTCCCTATTGCCTTAATAGGCACATTACTTTTCTCCGGCCAGGTTTTGGCCAATTCTTCAGCGGACACTCAAAGTTCTGACATGCGTCAGTTATTGCAGCTGGCGGAATACGTTGGCGTAGACTATTCCGAAGCGGTAGCCAACGGTGAAGTCATTAATCCCGATGAATACAGCGAAATGACCGAGTTCGCCGGCCTTATTGGTGAAAAAACTGAACAGGCGCCGCAGGCGGTGCAACCAGAAATGCGTCAGCTGGTGGACAAGCTTAAGCAGTTGATTAATGACAAAGCCGACCCGGAAGCTGTGGTTGCGTTAACCAGTGAGCTAAGAGACACCCTGTTATCGGCTCTGCCAAAATTAAGTCTGCCATCGAAATTGGCAAGTGAAGCGCAGGTTAAACAGCTATTTCAACAAAACTGTGCTGCCTGTCATGGTGCGAGTGGCAAGGGCGATGGGCCTGGTGCAGCCGGACTGGAACCTACGCCTACCAACTTTACCGATCGTGAGCGCGCTAATAACCGTTCATTACTTGGGTTATTTGACGCGGTGTCCGACGGCATCGACGGCACGGCAATGGCGTCTTTTAGTCATTTAAGTGAAGAAGAGCGTTGGGCGTTAACCTTTTACGTGGGCAGTCTGGCGTTTAATGACAGTGCCGACTCTGAGCAAAAAGTGGCGTTGAGCGAACTCATTAATTACAGCCCGAATACCTTATTGCAGCGCGGTATTTCGTCTAACGCTATTGATTACTCGCGTACTCACGCCCGTAGTTACTTTTCTGAGAGATCGGTCAACAGTCCTATTGCAATTGCCCGTATAACCCTTGGTCAGGCTTTAAAGGCGTACCAACAGGACAATTACAGCGAAGCTAAGCGGTTGGCTATTTCGGCGTATCTCGATGGTTTTGAGTTAGCTGAAAATTCCCTTAATGCCAAAGCTCCGGAGCTAATGCGAACCATAGAACGTGACATGATGGCGTTGCGTGGGGTTATCAGTAAACCCGGCAAGCTGCAGCAGGTAGAGCAAATGACAGCGCAGTTGCAACAGGAACTGGACGTTGCGGCGAATACGTTGTCGGAAGATAAGCTGTCAGAATCCGCATTGTTTGCCGCAAGCGCCGTTATTCTGTTACGCGAAGGGCTTGAAGCTTTACTCATTGTGCTGGCAATTGGCACAGTGCTGGCGCGCTCCGGACGCAAAGACGGCCTGCGTTATGTGCACGCGGGATGGATCACGGCACTAATTGCGGGTGTCGGTACCTGGCTGGTGGCGGAATACTTTATCAGCATTAGTGGTGCCAGCCGCGAGATTATTGAAGGTGGGGCCGCGCTGCTGGCCGCCGTCATATTGTTTTACGTAGGTTACTGGATGCACAGCAAAACCCAGTCGCAGCAGTGGCAACGCTTTATTCAGGAAAAAGTGCAGACTCAGCTAAAGCAGGGCGCTTTATGGGGTCTTGCCGGTCTTGCTTTTTTAGCCGTGTATCGAGAAGTGTTTGAAACCGTATTGTTCTATCAGTCTTTACTACTGCAGGCGCAGGACAATGGCAGCAGTGTTGCCTATGGTTTTGCCTTTGGCCTGGTGGTTCTGGCGGTAGTGGCCTGGGCTGTCATTAAATACTCAGTCAAACTGCCAATGAATACGTTTTTCAAGTTCACAACGTACATCATTCTGGCTCTGGTCTTTGTTTTGCTGGGTAAAGGCATTAGCGCCCTGCAGGAAGCTGCCTGGTTTAGTCATACGGCGTTTCCAGTGGATGTAACCTTCGACTGGCTGGGTATTTACGCCAGCTGGGAGACCTTAGGTGCGCAATTGGTGTATTTGATTCTTGTGATGGCTTTATTTAAACGGCAGGTTTCATCAAAATTGAGTAAAGTCGTCTAAAAACTGTCATATTTAATCTTTAACATGCACCACAACTTAACATTGTTTGGTTATACTCCCTGGTTAAGTTTTTATGCCCCCAATATTTGGGGGCTTTTTTTTGGCTGCTTTAGTCTAAAAAGTGTATTTCACCTGCACCCCAAACGAACGTCCGGGCTGACTGTACTGTTCCGTCGAGGCTTCGTTCTGAAGGCCTGCCACACTCTGGTAAGGCACATAATACTTATCTGTTAAGTTACGCGCCGCAAGGTTAACTTGCCAGTTTGTCAGTGTGATACCTGCCAGCAGATCAACGGTTGCGTAGCCCGGTGTTTGAATAGATTCATCGGTTGGAACGCGACTCATGCTATCTACTGCGGTAACAACGCCACGCACATACCAGTCATTGCCGTGGTAACCCACGGAGGCATTGCCGGAAAGCGGTGACAAAGTGGTCAGGTAATCGTCTGTTGTTTCATCCTTGCCGGTTGTGTAGGCCACTGACGAAGCCAATTGAATATTGTCATTCAGCCAGTGAGTCACTGAGGCTTCAACGCCTTTTATCGTCACTTCGTCCTTATTAATATACTGATACTCGACGCGATCCACGCCCGGAATATAGGTGGGACTGGTTCCGACGACCTGAGTATCGATAAAGTCGTCAAACTTGCTGTAAAAAGCTGACAGATTCCAGCGAGTGTTGTTGTCCGCAAATTTCAGGCCGGTTTCCAGCGAGCGGCTGCTCTCAGGATCTAAGTCGGGATTAGGCAATATGGCATAAAAAGGTTCGATACCATGGTTCTGGTAGGCCTGATCATGAGGTGGAATTTTAAAGCCTTCGGCGTATTGAACGTATCCACGAATATCATTTGAAAAAGTGTATATAGCCGCCAGTTTAGGTGACAGAGCCGTTTCACGTATATCACTTAATAGCGACATGTCGTAGAGTGCATTGTCTTGAGGCGTCATGCGGTAATGGTCGATACGGACACCGGCAATGAATTTAAGCGGCATATTTTTCAGCTGGATATTGTCCTGCAGGAATAACCCTGCTAACCAGGTTTCTGCACCGGGAAAGGCTTTTTGCGGTTCGTTGTCCTGCAGTAAGGTGCCGTCTGCTGCGGTGCGGGTTTTAAAGCGTGGTCGTTCCGTGTCGTAGTAGTCAACATCGAATCCAAATACCAGGTCTTGTTCCACTTGGTTGCCGGACAACAAGGTTTCGCCCTGCCAGCGGGCACCAATAATACGTTGTTCAAAGCCGTAATCGTTATTGTCGATATAAGGACCGCTTTGATCTGCGCCTTGCACTATCTGGTCACTGTTTTGCTCGTAGTGACTCAAATACAACTGCCAGTGCTGAGTATCGGTCAGCCAGTTGCTGTTATTATTGAGATAGTCGATGGAAAAGGCGGTTTGTTTGTCTTCATCCTCGGTTTGCTCCGGCGGCTCCTGCAACTGCTCATTGTTTTGCTGGTAGTGGTCCAGAGTAAACTTAAGTTCATTGTTATTCTCAAGCGCGATAGCCCACTTAGCCAGCACACCAACACTGTCGTAATCAAACTCCGGTAACGATTCCTCATAGTTCTGGGTTTCGTTTCCTTTGCGGGCGGTGAGCTGAATGGACGCCTGTGACCCGGAAAACTGTTTTGCCGCCTGCACACCTAAACTACGTTCGTCTGCAATGCTATCAAAACCCGCCTGCAGGGAGAGTGCGTTTGATTCACCCTGTAGCATATCGTCAGGGTCAGGCGTAGTCAGAACAATAACCCCACCCAACCCGTCGGAGCCGTAAAGTGGCGATGCTGCCGCTTTAGCGACTTCCACTTGACTCAATTGTGAGACGTCCAGGTAACCCCGGCCAACCAGATATCCGCCACCGCCGGCATAGGCATCGTTTAAGCGTCGGCCGTCTTTAATGTAGACCACCCGGTTACCGCCAATGCCACGTATTGACAGGGTTTGTGCCTGACCCTGACTACCGGTTGAACTAATGCTGGGGTCATAACGAAAAATATCTGACAGACTGTTGCTAACCTGAATATCAATTTCCTCGGCTGTTACAACACTGACGGCACCGGCTACATCTTCCAATTTTTCTTTACTGCGGGAGCCGGTTACTACCAGTATTTCATCGGTTTCCAGCTTGGGTTCGGCCAAATCAGCTGCGTAAACGGCGGTTTGTAAGGTAGCGAAAATTGCTGTCGCCAATAAGCTTTTTGCAAAACTGTGAGTTGTCTTATGTCCTTTAGTCACTTTTCATCTCCAATCCTGAACTAACACGCATATGAAAAAACCAATAAGATCTAAACGAAAATGATTTGCATTTGCAAGTGAAAGTTACTATTTTTGATTTAGGACAAAAAAGAAAACCTAATTCAGGAGTTTTATTGTGATGACAGGACGACAGTTTCTGGTTCATACCGGCGCCGCTTTTCTATTGTTGTTTTCGTGGTTCGGACAGGCTGAGGATACGCTGGCTACGGACGTTAACCAGTTAATAACCGCAGGCGGAACCTTAACCGACATCGTGTTTGCGCTGAATAAAAACGACAGACTGATAGGCGTAGATACTTCCAGTACCTCGCCTGCTGCTGTCAACAGGTTACCAAAAGTCGGTTACTACCGTAATTTATCGGCTGAGGGCGTTCTGAGCTTTGAGCCTGAACACCTGTGGGTACTGGAAGGCGGCGGTAGCGATAGAGTGTTGCAGCAAATTGAGCGGGCCGGAGTTTCTGTGGTTGTATTTGATAAGCCAACGTCGCTTCAGGGGCTGTACGAGCTAATTGAAAACATGGCGGATCGCTTTGGTGCGAAAGCCGAAGGAAAGCAGGTTATTGCCGGTATAAAGTCAGATTTGACGACTACTAGCTCGCGTAAAGAACCTTTGAAGGCGCTGTTTGTTCTGCAGGCGTCAGAGCGAGGCGTGGTGGCAGCCGGGAAAGATACTGTGCCAGATCTTCTGTTCGGCTTTTCCAGTATTGCTAATGTATTTTCCCATTCCGGGTTTAAAACTGTATCGGCTGAATACCTTTTAGTTGAGCAACCCGATTTTTTAATGGCCCCTGAGCATGTCGTACGAAGCCACGGCAGTAAAGAAGCGTTTTGTCAGGCGCAGGCACTTAAGCTACTGGAAGCCGGGAAGAATTGCCGGGTTTTGGTTATGGATTCGTTGCTGGCGCTGGGTATGACAACCCGCATTGCAGAGGCTCAACGAGTGGTAGCTGAGTTTGCCAATGAAATAGCGGCGGGCAGGGAGTAAGACCATGCCGCTTGAACGTCGCTATTGGTTACTCGCCGGGGTTATGGGTATTGCCGTTAGCAGCATTCTGTTGCTTTCAAGCGGGCCGGTGATGTCGGACTGGCGGTTGCCCTTTATCTGGTTGCCCGGGGTTTTGCCCGACGCGACCGATATTCAAAAAACAGTTTTAATTGATATTCGGTTACCCCGGTTGGTTTTGGGGCTGATGGTGGGCGCGGTGCTGGCGCAAAGTGGTACTGCAATGCAAACCTTGTGTCGTAATCCGCTGGCTGACCCCGGGCTCATTGGTATTTCGGGGGGAGCGGCTGTATTCGCACTGGCAGTTATTGCCTTAGGTCCCGAGTTCGGGTTACAGGGACAGCTTTGGGTTTCCGGCGCGGCTTTTATTGGCGCTCTGCTGACCACCTTTGTGGTTTACCATTTGGCAGGCGGCCGCTCAGGAGTTCATGTTGCCACCTTACTGCTGGCAGGGGTTGCCATTAATGCGTTGGCCGGTTCTATTCTTGGGTTACTCAGCTACTACGCTAACGATGACGCCCTGAGGCTTATGAGTTTCTGGCAGATGGGGTCTCTGGCCGGAGCCAACTGGCAACAGTTACCACTTGGCTTTTTGTTTATGGGTGTCAGTTGCGTTGCACTTTTTATTCAACGCCGGGCAATTAACACACTGCTTTTAGGTGAACGACAAGCGCGTTATCTGGGCGTTAATGTGGGCACTCTGAAGCGTCGGATAATTTTTTTCGTTGCACTGGGTGTTGGCGGAGCTGTTGCCTTAACCGGCATGATTGGCTTTATCGGACTGATTATTCCCCACATTGCACGAATGCTGGTTGGCGCTAATGTGCGCTGGTTAATGCCGGTATCCATGTTGTTTGGCGCGGCCATTTTAGTGCTTACTGACTGGTTGGCAAAAACTCTGGTTGCTCCGGCGGAATTACCTATTGGCATTATTACGGCGGCTATCGGCGCGCCATTTTTTATTTATTTGCTTATGAAGCAACGACGGAGGTTTTATGCTTGATATCGATGTGTCGAATCTATCTATTGGTCGGCAGCAAGTGTTAACGTCACTGAACCTAAGTTTAGAAGCCCACCAATTTGTTGCTATTGTCGGCGAAAACGGTGCGGGCAAGTCCACCTTTTTAAATATGTTGGCGGGGGAGCTTCCTTATAACGGTTCTATTTACTTAAATGGAAGAGAACTGAACTCGTGGGATGCCTTGAAACTGGCACCGATAAGAGCTGTTATGGAGCAACATCAGGCCGCGCCTGAAGGGTTATCGGTTAAGGAACTGGTGGCCATGGGGCGATATTGGTCACAGGAGTCTGATGCCGATGCGGAACAACGCGCAACCCGATGGTTAAGCCGCTTTGACTTAGCCCCAATGGGTGAGCGTGGCATTGAAACCTTGTCTGGTGGCGAACAACAGCGGGCACATTTAGCCCGGTGTTTATGTCAGCTAGATAAAGACTTGCCGGGCGAACAATTGTTGCTGCTGGATGAACCGACCTCAGCACTGGATGTGTATCATCAACATGCGGTGTTGCATGAAATTAAGTCATTCAGCCAAAAAGGCAACCTGGTTCTGTCGGTTATGCACGATTTAAACCTGGCCTCTTTGTATGCCGACCAAGTCATTGTTTTAGGCAATAACTGTATTCAGCATGTCGACAGACCCGAGAGTGTTTTCCGGGAAGACATTCTGGAAAGAACCTATCGCACACCGGTGCATGTCAGCTCGCATCCGAGCTTTTTAAAGCCAATGATTTTCACCGAGCCAAGACATTAAGGAGTATTTTATAATGAATGAACGAATAAAAGCGGCGCGGGAAGCGCGAGTACTAGCACAAAATAACGATACCGCAGTGCTGTCCACTATCTCGAAGAAGTTACTGGGATATCCGTTCGGCTCGGTATCACCGTTTATGCTTTCCGCAGAAGGTCAGGTCGTATTTTATGTATCTGACATTGCCCAGCATGCCCGTAATTTATCAGTAGATAACCGTTTAAGTATTACCGTGTTTGATGCGGCTGAAAGCGGTGACCAGAATACTCACGGGCGACTAACGTTAACGGGTAATGCCCGGTTTTTAGTGGATGAATCTTTAGGGGAATTGTACTTCCAGCGTTTTCCCGGCGCTTTAAGTTATCTCAATGCTCATGACTTTAAATTCTGGCAAATGGACGTTGAACATATTCGCTATATTGGCGGCTTTGGCAAAATTTTCTGGATCAATCCAGCTGAATGGCTGCTGCTTGAACCACAATGGAATTCCGCAGACGCATTGCAGATGATCCAGCATATGAATGATGACCATGCCGATGCTTGTGGTCTTATTTTGCGCCACCAGAAAGCGGAGTTCAGAAATTATGCAGGCACCGTCAAAATGAGCAGTATTTACCCGGACGGGTTTCACTTAATTGCTGATGAACGCAGTATTTTCATTCCTTTTGAGACTGATTGTGTGACCTCTGGTGAGGTCAGAAAGCAATTAGTGAAAATGACTCATGATGCCCGGGAGTCGGCGGCGGCTTAGTTTTATACTTAATGTGCTAAAAGAGGAGCTTTCATAAAACTGTCAGCTAAACGAAATCCTATTGAAATACTATCGCATCTATTATACGCGCTTTGATTAATAAGCTGCTGTCGGTAGTGGCTTGCAACAATAGGGTTTCGGGAATGAAGACAGGCAATCATCGCAATCAGAAGTCATTGGGTAAAAAAACAAAATTAAGTCAGGCAGTACAACAAATTCTGCTGGGCATGGCCTTAAGCTCGTCCGCTTATGCTCTTCAGGCTCAGGAGCTGGAAGAAAGTAAAACCGCGGAGAAAGACGAAATTGAGGTGATTGCGGTTAGCGGAAGCTACGTTAAAAGTCTGGAAAAAGCGGTTGATATAAAACGTTCTAACATTAGCTTTTCTGATTCGATAGTTGCGACTGACATTGCCGACTTCCCCGAGCAGAACCTCGCCGAAGCTTTACAGCGTATGCCGGGTGTCACGATTGAGCGTAACAAAGGGCTGGGCTCAAAAGTGAATGTTCGCGGTCTGCCAACAGAATTTACGCACGTATCTATTAACGGCTTAGCGACTGCTTCGGGTAGCGGCGGACGTGATGTTGAATTTGATATTTTCGCATCCGAGATCATCCAGTCGGTGACTGTGAAAAAGTCTCCAACTGCTGCTGACGAAGAGGGCGGAATTGCCGGCTCGGTATTAATTACAACGGCTCGTCCTTTTGACTATGAAGGCGGTCAGTTTGTGGCTTCAGCAGAAGCGGCTCACAACTCTATTTCGGAAGAAATTGACCCTAAGTTTTCTTTTCTTGCCAGTGACACCTACGGTGACTGGGGCGCGTTGGTGTCGTTCTCACACAGCGAACGTACCAACCGTACTGACTCAAACTCCGGCATCGACTTCCGCCCGCTGTCACGCTGGACTGAAAAATCAGGTGATTCTCAGTGGCAGTCGGATCAAACCATTGCTGTACTTGAAAGAGACACCGGCATTGTCATCGACGACCCTATGGATGGTGACGAAACCAGCCGCGTTGTGTTCATGAATAAGGTCGGTGATCGTGCTTATTTAAACGAGCAGGAAAAGTGGGGCGCTACGGCGTCTATACAATATAAGCCCAGTAATGACTTTAGCCTGACGCTTGATGCCATGCTGGGTGGTTATGACAATACCGAAGACGAATACGACGCTGCCGCTTATTCTGCCTCCAGCGTCAGTGCTTTAGAACGCATTCACGAATACGACGACACAACTTTCTCTGAGTACGGCATGGTGGTACTTTCTGACGTGTCTTATGCCGCAACGCAACATGAGTTCTTAAGTAAAGAAAATGTGCATGAAACCGACTACAGCCAACTGAGCTTGTCCATGGACTGGCAGCTGGGTGAATGGGCTGTGACCGGGTTATTGGGGTATTCTGGAGCGGAAAAAACGTCTGACCGCACCAACTTAAAGCACACTGCTTATGCACCGTCGAGAACTCGCTATACCGACACTGGTGGTGAAACCATACCAAGCGACAACCCCGATACGATTGATATGTACCAGTCACCGGGTTCTTATTTGTTTGATTTCTATGATGTGAATCTGGAAGAAATTACAGACGACAAATACGCGGCTCAGCTCGATTTCAGCCGCGGTATTGTCTGGAGTGCCTTCCCAGCTTTAGCCCGGGTTCATTTTGGTGCCCGTTACACAGATAAATCTAAAGAGCGAAATCTCGGCAACGTACAAGTGAAAGGCCCAACCGCGGGCGATAGCTCATGGAGTGGTGTCCGCACCTTAGAAGATAGCGAACTGACCAAAATTTCTGACTTGGTTCCGGGCGGCAATTATTTAACCGAAGTTCCTGGTAAAGGTGGCTGGAGTCAGGTGTCTAACGCTTATGCGCGTAATGAATTCCGCTACGATGGCTTTAACGTACCTTTCCAGGATAACCAGTTTTACCGTGTGGACGAGGAAGTTCTGAGTATTTACGCAATGGCTGACTTTGAATTCAATATAGGCCAGTTTCCAGCTTCCTTGAACGCAGGTGTACGCGCTGTTGATACTTCTGTTTTATCCTTTGGGTATCATCAAGTCCAAATGCCGGATGGCAGCACGGGCTATACCGATGAACCGGTTTCAAAAGAAGGCAGCTACACCGATGTTTTACCCAGTCTGAATATGATGGTTGAACTGAGCGATAGCGTTTTGCTGCGTGCCGCTGCTTCGGAAACCTTTATTCGTCCGGCGCTTGGTGATATTGCTTATAAACGTACGGTGAGTGTTAGTGAATTTAAGTATCGTGATGGTAACCCGGATCTGAAACCGACCTATGCTGACCAGTGGGAACTGGGTGTTGAATGGTATTTAGATAACGGTGGTATTCTGGCCGCGTCTTATTTCGATAAGACCATTGAAGGTGTTGTCCGAGAATCGTTAACGGGCGTGGTAAAAGACGTTACTAAATACAACGACAATGGCACGCTGGACGGGGTCTATGACTTTGATGTTTATCAGAAAATAAACGACGAAGGTTCTTATGACGTGTCCGGAATTGAGTTAATTGCTCAGTTCCCGCTGAAAGCTTTGCACCCGTCGTTAGAAGGCTTTGGTATTAACTCAAACTACACCAAACTGGATAACTCCTTAACCGGATCATCGGATTTGGATATCCCGACACCGCCGCCGGGTTTGGCTGAAACCACTTATAACTTCACCGCTTATTATGAAAATAGCAGCTTTGATGCGCGGGTTTCATACAACTACAAAGATGAGTACGTTGAGCGTATTGAGCGTGATATGTACCCGGTTTACCGCGACGACTATGGTCAGGTCGATATCTCTTTAGGTTATAAAATTACTGACTCCATTAAGGTTGTGGTTGAAGGAATTAACGTGACCGACGAGGTAACCAAAGGTTATACGATGGATCCTAAATTCCCGACTATGTATGAGTTTTCAGGGCGTCGGGTAAGCCTGGGTATTCGCGGCAGTATCTAAGCTATGAAGTGTATTTTAAGTACCATACTACTTGCGCTGTCAGTGGCGACAGCGCAAGTTAAAGCCGAAGATAATAATGTTCCGCCCGTTGCTTTTATGCCAGACATCCACTTTCACGATGTTTATGCTGATTTTAACGACGGCTCTTTTAAAGGCTTACCAAATTCACAGAGCCATGACCACGCCACTATTCGCACTATGCAGTCTCAACTGCATTCCACCCGATTGTTTAATGAGAATTACTTTGCTCTGCTTGCGGCGTTAGATGACGCGGCGAAAAGAGGGATTAAACTCATAGCGCTTCCCGGCGACTTCAGTGATGACGGACAACAGGTGCATTTGCGCGGGTTGCAGAAGATACTCAAGCATTATCAACAAAAGTACGATATGAGTTTTTTCGCAGCACCAGGAAACCATGACCCGGTTCGTCCCTTCAGTCGTCCCGCCGGTAAACCGGATTATTTGGGCGTTGACGGGCATCCGCAGCGGATATTCAGCAAAGGTGCCGCCGAATGCACCGGCTATGAGGGTAAGCAGGCGGTTATTAAGACCGAACACCCGTTGCCCACCATCTGTACCGAAGAAGTGCAGGAGTTGGGTTACAACGGAGTGCTATCGATTCTGGGCGAGCATGGGTTTTCACCTCAACCAGAATACATTTACTGGGAAACGCCGTTCAGCGATTACTCCTATGAGGATTATGACTTAGCTAAGGCAAAAACCAGTGCTGAACTCATCGCAAGACAATACGAAATTTGCAGTAACGGCAGCGGTGGTGAATTTAAGGCTGAAAACGCGGGGAACTGTGCGGAAATAACGGATGCCAGTTATCTGGTGGAGCCGGTTGAAGGTTTGTGGTTGCTGGGCATAGATGCCAACGTCTACATTCCTAAAGCGGAGGCTGACAGCGAATTATTGTCAGCGAATGACTTTCAGGGCTCAGGTAATGCCGGCTATAACCGCGTGCTGAGCCATAAAAAGCACTTGCTGGGCTGGATAAAAAATGTGGTTAAACAGGCGGAAAAGCAGGGCAAAGCCTTAATCGCTTTTAGCCACTTTCCTATGTCGGAATTTTACGACGGACAGTCTGACGCGATAGCCGATTTGTTTGGTGAAAGTACGTTCCAGCTGGCGCGCAAGCCCGGGGAATCGGTCAGTAAATTTTTAGCCGAAACCGGACTAAAGGTGCATGTGGGCGGACACATGCATATGAACGACACCGGTGTTACCCGCAGTGGCGAGCGATTTTTAGTCAACATACAGGCGCCTTCACTGGCTGCTTATGTGCCAGCTTATAAAGTGCTGAGCTCTGAAAAGCCTGGTTCGCTTGCCGTTGATACCATTGTTATTAAAGAGGTTCCGCGTTTTGATGAGCTTTTTGAGCACTATCAGCAAGAGTACGATCAACTGCTATCAAGCAACGCGGAAAAACTCTGGGATAAAAGAGTGTTAACGGCTAAAAATTACCGGGAATTTACCGACTGGCACATTCGCGAATTGACTCGCCAGCGTTTCCTTCCCAATGACTGGCCGGCTGATTTACGTGACTGGGTGTTTTCGTTAAACGGCGAGCAGCTATTGTCATTATCGCAGCTGACAGAGCAGAGATCCTGGCCGGAGGCTAAAGCCGCGGGTGAGTCTTTAGCTCGCAGCAAAGGCTTTCAGATGTCGGATTTTTCGCAATGGACAGGGTTTGAATTCGCTGTCGATTTTTATCGTATTCGTAATGCTGGCCGGTTAGCACTTAAGGACATTTCTGAGTCCCGTTTGCGTCAGTATCAGTTACTTGCCGTTAGCCTAAGCGAGCTCGCGACTGAGGTTAAAGCGCCTGCAAATGTAACGCAAGAAAACGACAGCAAGCACTCGTTGGCCGCCGCTCTGGCGCACCGGTTTGGCCCAGTGTTGGATATCTTCCTCGCTCTGCAGGAAGGTGAACCTGACGATAATTTCACTATAGACTGGCAGTCGGGTGAGTTGAGGCCCTAATGTAAGGTTTTTGACATCCCCTCCCCACAACTCCATAATCCTTAATCTTTAGGCTTTGTGGGGAGTAAACGGCAGCAAGATGGCAGCTTCAGCGGAAGAAGAAAAACAATACAAAGCCTCATGGAAACGCTTAACACTCTTTAGTGTGTTATTTGTTTTACTCACGGCGGCCGGGTTTTACGCCATTTATGACCACTTTTCCGGTCGCAGCCTAACCTTCGATTTTCGTTTATTTGCCCCTGAAGTTTTAAGTGCCGCAGTCTTGCTGTTGCTGGTTTATTTTGCCGCTGACGGGCTGCGGCTTTACTACACTTTGCGTGCTCTGGGTTACCGTATTCCCAAAAAAGCCATGGCTAAACTGGTCTTTATTAATATCTTTTTCTCCAATATTACGCCTATGGCCACGGGTGGTGGTTTCGCGCAGGTCTGGTTTTTACACGAGCACGGCGTGCCTGTGGGGCGGGCGACAGCGGCCACTACTATCCGTACGGTATTGGCTATTTTCTTCATTTTTTCGCTGACGCCGGTGTTCTTGCTGACGCTGGAACCACTGCAGGACAAGGCCATTATTGGTGAAATTGGTACGGCTCTTGCTGTTTTCATTGTGCTTTATCTGCTTTTTTTCGCGGTGGTTTTATTGCGGGCGCATTGGTTAATTGTGCCGCTAAGCTATTTATGTAAAGCGGTGCACAAGCTGCAACTGATCAGTCCTGAACGTCACCTGCGCTGGCAATACAAAACTCGCCGGGAAATGCTGCGTTTTTCCCGTAGTTTTTCGGAGTACCTCCGTGGCTCTAAGGTGGCTATTGCGCTGTCGGTATTGTTCACCGTCGTTTTTCTACTTAGCTTATTCAGTTTCCCCGCGCTGTTAATGTGGGGATTAGGGTACGACGTTGACTATCTTGTCAGCCTGGGACTGCTGGTTGTTACCACCTTTATCATGTATTTCGCGCCAACGCCTGGTGCCTCGGGAATCTCCGAAGGCGTATTTGGCAGCTTTTTTAGTGACATTCTAGCCAATAACCATTTACTGTTAGTCACCTTTAGCTGGCGCTTTTTAACCATTTATCTTGGTATGTTACTGGGACTCTTTATTTTACAGCGCTACTTAGTTCAGTCGGCTAAAGTGCAGGGCATACAATGAATAAAACCAAGTTACTGAAAGTCCTGTTTTACCTCAACATTGCGGTTGTGGTTGGGCTTATTGGCTATAAAATTTATTTGAACCTGGTGACTTCTGAGTTTGAGGCGGAGCACACGGAACAGCTGGCATCAATAAGTGCCCGACTGGAAGGACAGGACAGTTACAGCTTTGCTGTAGTAGGCAATATCAATAATTCGGTGGGTATTTTCGAGCGTCGCATTATTCCCATGTTGAATGATACCGATATTGATTTTTTAGTGTCTGCGGGGAATGCCGTGAGCGGTGGCGGAGAAGACAAATACCGAGCAATAAAAGGTACGTTGTCGCAACTAGATATGCCGTATTTACTGACCTTCGGTAACAATGAATACGAAGAGTTTGGCAGCTTCCGCTTTTATGACCATTACGGTCCGCATTTTTTCAGTTTTACTGCCGACGATAGCCGTTTTATTTTTTTAGACAGCACCGGGAAAACGCCATGGCAATGGCAGCTGCGCTGGTTAACTGACATTCTTAAGGCCGACGATTCAGAGCATCGCTTTGTTTTTATTGGTCACCCACCTTTGGAACCGGAAGAAGAGTTCTTTTTAGCCGAAGAGGACGACTTTTTGCAACCCATGGAGTTTCGTCATGCGTTACTGCAAACACTCAGTAACTTCGGCGTCGATCGTGTCTTTTCATCCAATATTTCTATTTACTCAGAGCGTGAGCACAACGGCATTCCCTATATTACTACTGGTGGCGCGGGTGGTCTGGTACTGAATCAGGATGAAAGCTTTTATCACTATGTGAAAGTAACAGTGAATGCCGATGGCTCGGTTGAGCATTCTGTTGAAGAGCTGGAAATTGGTCAGCACCCCATTTTGAAGCAACTGGAAAGCCTGTGGTTCTTTATTCATTCGTTATTTTACGTGGGCTATCTGAATTTTATTCTGCTGGTGAGCCTGTTTTTGGTTATTAGTACCAAACTGTACAACGCGGTATTTGTCGGTAAAGATTACTACCCGGACTATGATATTGACCCGCAGCCCTGGTTCAAAAAGCCGTTGCGCGTGGCCATGTTCACTAATAACTATCTGCCTTTTATCGGTGGTGTGCCAATTTCTATCGAGCGCCTGCGCCTGGGGTTAGTTAAGCTTAAAGATAAGGTATTGGTTGTTGCGCCGCGCTATCAGCAAAGTAGCGAAAAAGAAGAGCATGTGGTGCGTATGCCTTCGTTGTTTTCATTTGGCGAAAAGAGTGAGTTTCAGTTTGCCAATATCTTCTCCGGTGCAGTGCGTAAAAAGGTTAAGGCCTTTAAACCGGACATTATTCATGTTCATCATCCGTTCTGGATAGGCTCGCTTGGGGTTTTTATTGCGCGTCGCCTGAAAGTGCCAGTGGTTTATACTTATCACACGCGGCTGGAACATTATGCGCACTTTGTGTTTTTACCCGGTTCGTTGTTCCGTAATATTATTGCGCACTTTTTGGTGCGTCGCTTTGCCAACAAATGCGATGGCGTAATTGTGCCGACTCAGTCTACGGAAGAGTACCTGCGCATGATAGGAGTTAAGAAGCCGACATTTGTGCAGCCAACGGGTATTGAGTTTGAGCGTTTCCAGCAAGTTGACGACAAGCAAATAGCAGACCTGCGTCAGCAACAAAAACTAGGCGATGAAACGGTGTTTGTTAGCGTGTCCCGATTGTCGAATGAGAAGAACATCGATTTTATGATAGAGGCGGTGGCGCAACTGAAAGAGCAAACCGATAAACCGTTCCGCTTGCTCATTGTTGGGGACGGTCATCAACGCCATCGGTTACAGCAACGCATTGATAACATGAAACTGCAGCAGTACATTACTCTGGTAGGCGCCGTTCCGCCTGAGCAAATGGCCGCCTGGTATCAGTTAGGAGACGCTTTCCTATTTGCCTCGCAGTCAGAAACTCAGGGCATGGTTATTCTGGAAGCTATGGCAGCGGGCTTACCCGTGGTTGCGGTGCGCTCAAGCGGTATCGACGATGTTGTCGAAGACGGGCACAATGGTTACAAGACTCCGGCTAAGCAGGCGTTGTGGTGTGAGCGGGTAAAACAGTTACTGGATGACGAGGCGTTGCGCCAGAGCCTGGCGGAAAATGCTCTGGCTTTTGCCCGTGATTATTCAGTGGAAAAATTCAGTGATGACGTGCGCCATATTTATGCGGAAACTCTGGCGCGGTATCACGAGAAAAAATAGTGCTACAACTAGCGCTACAAAATGTGGTTACCAAAGACCAGCAATTGGCAGACGATAACAATGGTCGTTAATAATACGCGTATACGGTAGTAGCCCATATAAGACGTCATAGCCGAACTGCGTGCCAGCTTTTGTTCAAAGTACAGAACTAAGGCAAAGCCCACCATCTGCATACCTAATGACCAGGCTGCCGCGTTAATTAAAATGGTGAACCAGGCCGCCAAAGCGAAAGCATTGCTTAATAACAGTAAACCTGTGGTTTTTTCGCTTTCTGCGCGGTGCAGTGCCCGGCCCCATAAAGTGCCGCCCAGAAAACTGAGAATCACAGCGCCGTAAGTAATTAAAAACTCTAAAGGTGAAATTCCCCACCAGGTTCCGGTATGCATTAAAGCCGCAAGCGACGATGCCAGAAAGGGAATAAGCCCTAAAAAGCCCAGAGTATAAATTAGCCAGTTTTTACCTTTGTTCATAAAAAACGAGTCCACCAGAAGTCAGTTATTATTACTTTACGCTCATTGTTCAATTTACGTTTAGTCCAATTCTAAATGACTTACGTAATGAATACTAAACAACAACTCGTATCCATTATGGCAGATTATCGGCTAGGCCTATTTGTATTTCGGAATGATCTCAGGGTTGAAGACAACCTGGCACTTTATGACGCCGCGCAGCGCAGTGAAATACTCATCTGCTGCTTTTGTTTTAATCCGACACAGAATAAGTACGGTCATTATGGCATTCCGGCAATGGGGAAGCATCGTTTTACCTTTTTGCAGCAGAGCTTAAAGCAACTGCGAACCGAGCTGGAAATGCGTGGACAAAAACTCATTGTTTTGACCGGCACATTTGATTGGATTTTAACCGAACTCATTTCCGAACGTCAGGTGGATGCGGTATTCCTGAGCCAGCATCAGGGCTATTACGAACGGCTTCAACTGAGTTTGTTGCAGCAACGGTTTCCGTTTCTGCCTTTTCATGAAACACCAAACAACACCTTGTTTTCGGAGCCGGAACTTCCGTTTGAGCTAGCGGACTTGCCGGAAACCTTTTCTCAATTCAGGAAAAAAGTCGAGCCGTTAAGCCGTGACTTTTCGGTTCAACTGGTAGACGCATTGCCTCCATTACCGGAGAACATCAGTTACCCGGGGTTCAAGGCTGAAACTCTGAATGAATTGGCGTCGGCTGACTTTGAAGGCGGAGAAAGGGCCGGTTTAGAGCATCTAGCAAGCTATTTTTCTGGTCAGTCTGCCGGTACTTATAAACAAACACGAAATGCTTTAGACGACTTTTCGAGCTCGACCAAGTTTTCGCCCTGGCTTGCGCAGGGCTGTCTTTCTGTCCGGCAAATTATGGCGGCGTTAAGAGAGTACGAAGCGCAGTTTGGCGAGAATGAATCCAGCTACTGGATAAGTTTTGAGCTATTGTGGCGCGAGTACTTCTTCTGGTATGCACTGAAGCACGGGAAGCGCCTGTTCGCTTTTTCCGGCCTCTCCGGCAAGTCACCCAAAACCAGCTTTTATTCCGAAAGGTTTCAGAAATGGTGCTCCGGTAACACGCCTTACCCTATAGTTAACGCCTGCATGAAGCAGTTGAATGCTACCGGTTATATGTCGAACCGGGGGCGCCAACTGGTTGCCAGTTGTTTCGTGCACGAGCTGAGTCTGGACTGGCGTTATGGCGCGGCCTATTTTGAACAGCAGCTGATTGATTACGATGTTTCCTCGAACTGGGGCAACTGGCAGTATCTGGCGGGTGTGGGAGCCGATCCCAGAGGACATCGTCAGTTTAATCTGGAAAAGCAGACGGAACGCTATGACCCTGATAATGAGTTTATCAAGCGTTGGGCCGGCGACTTATCTGGACAGCCCATAGACAGCGTCGATGCTGCAGACTGGCCGGTGCGGTGAGAATACCTAAAAGCCTTTGAGGCTGGCGCATGAGTTTAAGTTGCGTTAGGAAAAGTCAGCCGATACTATTTCGCCCCTTTGATTTTTAACGGCGTTACGGTTTTTGGGCACATCACCTATGAAGAAACAGATATTGGTTACCGGAGGCTGCGGATTCATTGGTTCGCACACGGTTGTTGAGTTGATACTTAACGGCTACCAGGTGATTGTGGTTGATGACCTGAGTAACAGTAATGCGTCGGTAATTGATAAGATTCAGAGCGTTACGGGCGAGCGACCCGACTTTCACCAGATTGATATCTGCAATCGGGATGTGTTGACTAGCCTATTTAAACAATACGCTTTCGATGCCGTTATGCATTTTGCTGCACTTAAAAACCCTCAGGAAAGTTACCACTTAAAAGAGAAGTATTTCCTGACCAATGTGGAAGGAACCAGAAGACTGCTAGTGGCAATGGAAGACTGTTCAGTTAATCACTTAATTTTTTCTTCTTCAGCCGTTGTTTACGGCAACCCGTCGAGCGTCCCTGTTGCGGAATCGGCTCCGGCCGGAGCGACAACCAATCCCTACGGTGAGACCAAATACCGATCCGAATGTGATTTGGCTGAGTTTTGTGAGAAAAACCTCGCTTTTTCGGCTATAAGTTTGCGCTATTTTAATCCGGCGGGAGCTCATCCGTCGGGAATTATTGGTGAGCAACCCATTAAACCTGCGGCTAATTTGATCCCAGCCATAGGTAATGTGATAACCCGCAAAACTGACTCAGTTCAGGTCTATGGTTGTGACTATTCCACCTGCGATGGCACAGCAATACGTGACTACATTCATGTTTGTGACGTAGCAAAAGGTCATGTTGCGGCGCTGGAGGCGGGGTTTGCCCGCACTGGACACCATATATTTAACTTAGGAACAGGCAAGGGCGAGTCCGTACTGGGCGTGATCCATGCGTTCGAACAAGCAAGCGGGCGCGTTATTCCTGTTAAGTTTTCAGAGCGTCGCCAGGGCGATGTGGCAAGCTGTTACGCTGAGGCTGATAAAGCACGTCAGGAATTAAACTGGAAAGCCGAGCATGATTTGCCGACGATAGCCCGGGATTACTGCCATTGGTTATCGTTATCTAACTGATATATCGACACAGCCTCTTCTCCCTTAGATGCAGGGCTCTGATAAGCACAGAGTAAAAAAGGCTCTATCTGGAAATATTTTGCTGAGTGTTTTTGTATGTGAAGTGGGCTCTCTAGTACGCTAAGTAAATGTACTCCCGAGGCTTTCGCGAAAGCTTCAGCCAGGGTCCAGTGATGAAAAAAATCACTTTTAGTTAAAGCACTCCCAGCCAGAAAACCGTCCTTATAATAGTCGCGAATACGGTGGTAATCTTTTCGCGTATGCACATTCTCGAGGTCAATGCCGATACTACTTGTCGTTGAGTAAGCCGCAGCGATACATCCAGATTTATGAGACAGAGAGCAGTAAACAGGGTGGCCATTCACACTTAATAACGGCGCACCGGAATCGCTGTTTTCAATAGAAATTCGCTGAGGTTCAGCAGCCCAATATTTTTTGACAAGCTGCAGAAGCAGATTTTTAGCGGCTGCCGATACCTGTTTTGTTGATGCAGCTTCGTTGTAGAGTCTATATCCGATAACCATATGCGATGTTATATTTTTGAAATGTCCGCTGAGATTCTGTACTATTCCGCTTCTTTTTTGAGTATCTGCTTAGAATCCTATGCGAGCTTTTGTTGCTGATAGTACATTAGTCGAAACCGAATGTCGTGAGCGGCTGAAGCAAATACCGGCTTCTACCCGGCGGCGACTGAGTTCGTATGCAAAAGTCATAATGACGGCCATACTTGAGCTAAGCGACCGACATCCGCAGTTAAGAGAGACGCCAGTGGTTTTGGCAACGCGGCATGGCGACTTGCACCGTACTGAAAAGTTACTACGGGAGTTGGTTCGTGGCGAGGTCTTATCACCAACACAGTTTGCGTTGTCGGTGAATAATGCTGTGCTGGGGCAATACAGCATGGTGGCAGATAATCGACAGGCTATGACCACTTTGTCCGCTGGTGAGCAAACTTACCCCCTGGGGTGGCTGGAAGCTGTAAGCCAAGTACAAAGCGAAACTAAGCAGGTACTGTTGGTTTATGCCGATGAAGTACCACCGGCTGTTTATTCTGGCCAGGTTCATTCGCCAGTGAGAAACTTTGCGCATGCGGTTTTGCTCGATAGAGAAAACGGACAGAAACTGATTTTGGATCGCCTTGTTGAAAAAGAAAGTCAGTTACAGGATGACGTCTGGTTAGTTGCCAACAGTGTTCAACAGATTCTGGATTCCTGTAGTGGCAAGGTGGTTAAAGACTATAACGGAGTACGGTGGAGCTGGCATGTTGCTTAATCTCTGGCAGATAATAAATCGTACCTGGCGGCGTTTCGCGACCGGGCTATGCTTTGCCGTTTTTGGGTTGGGCGGTTTATTGCTGTCTATTACTGCACTGCCGGCGCTGGCGTTATTATCCAATGGTAATGAGAGACAGCGCGAAGCACGTGCCAGATGTTTGGTGCAAATGACGTTCCGCTGGTTTATCGGAATAATGAAGTGGACTGGCGTGTTCAACTTCGACTTTAACGCCACTGAACAGCTTAAAGGAACTCGGGGCCACGTCATTATTGCTAACCATCCATGTTTGATTGATGTGGTGGCATTGATTTCTTTTGTTCCGAATCCGGATTGCGTTGTTAAGTCCCACCTATGGAAAAACCCCTTTATGCGCGGTGTAATCCGCTCAACAGGTTATATCAGCAATGATGACCCGGAAGGTTTGGTTCAGGATTGTGAGCGCTCTTTAGCGCGCGGTAATAACCTAATAATTTTTCCTGAGGGGACACGAACCACTCCGGGAAAAGGAATAAAGTTCCAGCGTGGAGCGGCTCATCTGGCATTACGTACCGGCGCTAAAGTCACGGCATTGAGGGTAGACTGCTCGCCAGTGACATTGATTAAAAATGAAGCCTGGTATTGCGCGCCTGAACGGAAACCGACTTTATCGGTGCGTTATCTTGGTGAAATCGACTCAGCTTCTTATTGCGATGCTGAAAAACTCAGTATTGCTGCGCGTCAACTGACTCGCGATTTACAGAATTACTATGAAAAGGTGTTAGAAGATGACGGAAAACCTGAAGCAAGAGATCAAAGCCTTGATTATCGAGTCGCTGGATCTTGAAGACGTAGAGATAGCAGATATTAATGATTCGGCGGCCTTGTTCGGAGACGATGACGATGGCTTGAATCTTGATTCTATTGATGCGCTGGAGTTAGGTCTTGCGATAAAGAAAAAATATGACGTGAAGCTGGACGCTAATTCGGCAGAGACAAAAAAGCATTTTTACAATGTCGATACGTTAGCGGATTTTGTCGCTAATAACCGTGGTGAGTAAACGAGGGAACGATGAAGACAAGAGATGAAGTATATGCGCGGTTGACTCAAATTCTGGAAGAAGATTTTGAAATCGACTCTGACGACATTTCTCTGGACGCTAACTTGTATCAGGATCTTGACCTTGATTCGATTGATGCGGTGGATTTAGTCGTGAAATTACGCGAAATTACCGGCAAGAAAATCAGTCCAGATGCGTTTAAAGCTGTGCGCACAGTCGAAGATGTTGTCGAAGAAGTTTATAAACTCGTTCACAGCGACTAATGAAAAACGGTCTGCGCTTGTTAATCAGTGGCTTACTGATTGCCTACCCGCTACTTGTCTGGTGGCTGGCGCAGAACGGGCTAACTAACTGGTTATTGCTGGTTCTGCTGGCATTACTGAGTTTAAGTATTGTTTCCCAGGGCATTCGTCACCCCAGAAGCTGGCTTACGCTGGCTGTACTTCTGGTTGTTTCAGTGACAGCTATTTTTGCAGACCAGTTGACTGGCGTGCTGTTTTATCCCGTTTGGATGAACAGCGCCTTGTTGCTGGTTTTCCTTGCATCATTATGGCGCAAACCAGCGGTGATAACTCGCCTTGCCATGCTTATGGAAGGTTCATTGTCAGATAAAGCGGTTGCTTACACTGAAAAAGTGACGCTGGTCTGGGCGGTATTTTTCCTCGTGAATGGCGCTATTTCGCTGGTAACTGCGGTGCATGGTGACCTCAAACTCTGGACGCTATACAACGGTTTTATCTCCTACGTTCTGATTGGGTTACTCTTTGTGATTGAGTGGAGTGTGCGACGTGTTGTTAGACATAAACACTGAGCAATGGCAGCTGCAATGGCAGCAAGCAGATGCTGAGCTGGCCGTAGTGAAAGGGCAGTCTATAAGCGCATCGGTGTGGCTAAAGGATATTGCGGCGGCAACCCACTGGCTAAGTGAACAAGCCGGTGATGCGCTGCTTTATCATCGCGACTGGTATCATTTTAGTGTCTGGCTGTTCGCTTTACTCAATAGTAAAAAGAGAATTGTTTTACCAGCAAATGATAAGCCGGCAACTTTGTCAGAGCTGTCGTCGCACTATTCGTTCAGAGTCCCTGCTGAATTACCTCAACACCTTAGCTCTGAAACGCCGCCTTTAACGCTGAAAGGCAGCTTAAATTCTCAACTGACCTTCTTCACTTCTGGCAGCAGCGGCAAACCTAAAGCCGTCAGAAAAACGCTCAGGCAGTTATGGTTAGAAGTGATTACGCTGGAACAAACCTTTGCGGAGCAATTGGGGCCGGCCAATATACTGTCAACGGTGACACATCAGCACATTTACGGATTGTTATTCACGGTACTCTGGCCACTTGCTGCGCGCCGTCCGGTGACTTTGCCTTTGGTCGATTATCCTGAGCAGTTGCAGCAAATATTGGCGAAAGCTAACCGCCAGCGTTACGCTTTAATAAGTAGCCCTGCGCACTTGCAGCGGCTGGATAACTTACCTCAGCTTGCTAAGTGCAAGCATTCTTTGGTTATGGTTTTCTCATCGGGCGGTCCGCTACCCGATTCTGTTCCTGAGGATTTTGCTGAACATGAGTTAAATGCGCCAATTGAAGTGTACGGTAGTACGGAGACCGGAGGTATAGGCTGGCGTCAGCGCAGCCCGGGCTCTAATGAGAACTTCCAGCCTCTGGCGGGAGTTGATGTGAGCTGTAATCACAACGGTTTACTGGTTATTCAGTCACCGTATCTGAATAATCCGCAAAAGCCTTACACAACAGAAGATAAAGCCCGGCTTCAGGGGCAGGGAGATTTTCAGTTGTTGGGGCGGCAGGATCGAATTGTAAAAATTGCCGAAAAACGAGTGGCTCTGAACGAAGTAGAACAATTCATTCAACGGCATGGCTGGGTCGAGTCAGCTAAAGCTTGTGTGTTACATAGCCCGCGTGTTGAACTGGGCTTAGTTTTAATATTGACGCCTGAAGGCGTTAATCAGCTTAGCACTCAGGGGCGATTTAAAGCGCGACAAGAGTTGCGACATCACTTACTGCAGCGATTTGAAAAAGTGGTTGTACCTAAACGTTTCCGTTATGTGCAGCAGTTGCCATATAACGGTGCCGGTAAAGTGACACAAACCGATTTACAGGCATTGTTCGAAGAGGAAAAGTAACAATAGCATGCAGACTCAATTACCTGACTTTATAAGTTTCTCCGAAGGGCTTAGCGACAAAGAAAAGCCTCTACTCTGCGGTCGGTTTACGCTGGCGGCAGACTGCATTTATTTGCAAGGGCATTTTCCTTCAACCCCGATTCTTCCCGGGGTTGCTCAAATGGACTGGGTCATTCAGCTAGCGGGGCAACATTGGTCGACACCAACATCCATTCAGCGTATTGAAGTGCTAAAGTTTAACGACATGATTTTGCCTGGTGCGACAGTCGATTTGCTGATTGAAAGAAAGCGCGATGACTGCATCACGTTTAAATACTCTGACGGTGATAAAGCACTGTCTTCCGGACGCCTGGTGTTTACTTAATATGTCTCAGTATTGCTTTCTTATTCCTATTTATAATCACGATAAGACCATCACTACGACGGTTGAGCGACTGCTGCCTTACGAGTTGCCAATTATTATTGTTGATGATGGCTCAAATGACCACACCAAGGCAGTTTTGGCGACTTTGGCGGAAGAGCATAAATCACTTGTCTTACTGCACACGCTTCCCGAAAATAGCGGCAAAGGTGGGGCGGTTATGGCGGGGTTTCATTTGGCCGCCGAAGAAGGCTTTACTCATGCATTGCAAATAGATGCTGACGGGCAGCACGACAGTAACGATATTCCGGAGTTTTTAGCTTTGTCGAAACAGAACCCCAGTGCGTTGATAAGTGGATACCCGCAATACGATGAGAGTATGCCGACCAGCCGACGCATTGGGCGCAAGATCACCCATTTTTGGGTGCATATCGAAACCTTATCGATGCAGATAAAGGATACAATGTGTGGTTTTCGGGTGTATCCCTTGTACCCGACAGTCGGCCTAACAAAGCGTCGTCATATTGGCACACGCATGGATTTCGATATTGAAATTATGGTGCGTTTATACTGGGCGGGTACACCGGTTTTCTTTATTCCAACCAAAGTGATTTATCCACAAGGCGGACAGTCACATTTTCGCGCACTGCAGGACAACCTGAAAATTTCCTGGCTGCATACGCGCCTGTTTTTCGGCATGTTGCCGCGCATTCCGCTTTTATTACTGCACAGGTTTAAAAGTTAACTATGGTGGAGAAGCACTGGGCGAAAAAGAAAGAGCGCGGCAGCTACTGGGGCATCGTTATTGTTCTTCGAGTCTATCAGTATGGCGGTCACTGGTTAATGCGGCTGATTCTAGCGCCAGTGATCACTTACTTCTTTTTGACCGGAGGCGATCCTCGTAGGGCGTCTCTGGACTTCCTGCGTCGCGTGCATTCATTTGCTGCTGAACAGTCTCCCTTTGCCGCTGAGCCTGGTTGGCGCCAAAGTTGGTACCATTTTTGGCAATTTGGTTTGCACGCTTTGGCAAAAATTGATGCATGGGTTGGCAAGGTGTCTAAGAATCAGGTGCGTAATTGTGGTGATACCCACTTTGATGATTTAGAAAAACAGCCACAGGGCGGCATTCTTATTGGTAGCCACCTGGGTAATCTGGAGGTTGCGCGGGCGCTGGCTTCAAAAAAGTATACCCGGCGCATGAATGTACTGGTGTTCACTCAGCATGCGCAGTCGTTTAACCGTGCACTGAAAGATGTAAACCCGAAAGTTGATATTGACCTGATTCAGGTGACCGACATTGATATGGGGCTGACTATATTGCTGAAAGAGCGCATCGAACAAGGCGAGTTTGTGGTCATTGTCGGCGATCGCACTTCGGTGACTCAGCCCGGACAAACCATTGAACAGGATTTTTTAGGTAAGCCAGCCGCATTCGCCTTAGGGCCTTGGATATTGGCCAGTGTGTTAGAATGCCCGGTGTATTTTTTGTTCTGCTTAAAGAACCCCGACGACGGGCATTACGACTTATATCTGAACCATGCGTGTGACCAACTCAAACTCCCCCGGAAAAGCAGGCGGGAAGCTTTGCAGCCAGTGCTGAAAGCTTATAGTGAAACACTGGAGAAGCTGGCGATACGCTACCCTTATCAGTGGTTTAATTTTTTTGATTTCTGGAAGAAGGACAGTCAGTAGTATGACGACATCGATTATAGCCTTTGGTGGCCGCCCGTTAACCATTAAAGACGTGGTAGAAATAGCCAATGGCAAAGCGCAGGTTGCATTAAGTGATGCGCCGGAGTTTGTTGAAAAAGTCGATGCTGGTGTCCGTTTTCTGGATGAATTACTTGAGCAGGACGGTGTTATTTACGGCGTAACAACGGGCTATGGCGACAGCTGCACCGTATCGGTGCCGGAGAACCTGGTTAACGAGTTGCCCATTCATCTTACGCGTTTTCATGGTTGTGGCCTGGGCGATACCTTTGATGAGCAGGAAACCCGCGCCATTCTGGCAACCCGCTTAAGCTCGTTGGCACAAGGCTATTCTGGTGTCAGTTGGGAGCTGCTGGAACGTCTGGTGGTGATGCTGAACGAAAACATGTTGCCGCTGATTCCAAAAGAGGGCAGCGTTGGCGCCAGCGGCGATCTAACCCCCTTGTCTTACATTGCCGGTGCGCTTATTGGTGAGCGCGATGTGCGCTTTCGGAATAAAGTGATGAACAGTGCAGAAGCCTTTGAACTACTTGGTATGTCGGTTCACAAACTGCGACCAAAAGAAGGCCTGGCTATTATGAACGGTACCGCCGTGATGACCGCTTTGGCTTGCCTCGCCTGGGATCGAGCGGAGTACTTAACCCGGTTATCCAGCCGCATCACTTCTTTGGCGAGCATAGCTCTGGAAGGCAACAGTAACCATTTTGATGATCTGCTCTTTGCCGTGAAACCTCATAAAGGGCAGCAGCAAGTCGCCAGTTGGATCCAACAAGACCTGAATCATGTGGAGCATCCGAGGAATTCATCGCGTCTGCAGGATCGGTACTCCATTCGCTGTGCGCCTCATGTTATCGGCGTACTTAAGGACAGTTTACCGTGGTTTAAAGAGACCATAGAAAACGAATTAAACAGTGCTAATGATAATCCGATTATTGATGGTTTGGGAGAACACGTTCTGCACGGCGGTCACTTTTATGGCGGTCACATTGCTATGGTGATGGACTCCATGAAAACAGCTGTGGCGAATCTGGCGGACCTGCATGATCGGCAAATGGCGCTGTTGATGGACACGAAAATGAACCATGGATTACCCTCCAACTTGTCTGCGGCAGAAGGTGAGCGTAAGTCTATTAACCATGGCTTTAAAGCGGTGCAGATTGGTTGCTCAGCCTGGACTGCGGAAGCATTAAAACTGACTATGCCAGCCAGTGTCTTTTCGCGCTCAACCGAGTGCCATAACCAGGACAAAGTGAGTATGGGTACTATTGCAGCCCGTGACTGTATTCGTATTCTGGAGCTGACTGAACAGGTGGTTGTTGCAACTTTGCTGGCAGCTTATCAAGGTGTTGAACTGCGTAAGCGTATTACAGACAAACCGGTGAACCCTTCGATCGGTGTCTTAAAAATGACTGAAAGCCTGGCTGAGCAATTTGAACTGCTGACGGAGGACCGTCAGTTAGAGCCTGAATTACGTTATTGGCTTACCCAATTGCGGTTAAAAGCATGGAATTTGTATCAGGAGCCAGCATGAAACAAGCCAGTTTAATTATTGATGTTCCTTTTTTTGACGTCGACGCAATGCACGTTGTCTGGCACGGGCATTACATAAAGTACATTGAAATGGCGCGTAGTGAGTTATTGCGTACCTTCAATTATGACTACCCCGATATGGAAGCTAACGGCCATATATGGCCTATTGTCGATTTACGCTTAAAGTACGTTGCGTCGGCTACATACGGACAGCACATTCGGGTGACTGCCACTTTGGTGGAGTGGGAGCATCGACTGAAAATGAATTATGAAATTCGCTGTGTTGAAAGTAATGAACTGCTGACCAAAGCCACCAGTGTGCAGGTAGCCGTGTGCAAAGAGACGCGGGAAATGCTGTTTGAATCTCCTGGTATTGTGTTTGAAAAGCTGGGAGTTGAGCACTCATGATCCGCTTACTTTTAGCGACGACTTTATTGATTACCTCAGCAATGGTATTAGCCGGGGACGATATGACGTTGAAGGCGCTGTCGGCACTTGAAAAGCAATCAGAGCCTTTGCCGTTGTCGCTGGAGTTTAGTCAGAAAAAACAGTTGTCGGGGCTGCCGAGACCTTTGGTGAGTACAGGCCAGTTGGATATTAGAAAAGACGAAATAGTCTGGACAACCGAGCGGCCACAGCAGCAACAATTGACCATTAACCGTCAGGGTATTTTTGAACAAGGTAGTGAAGACTCGGTAAGTGGCAGTGACACCATTGCGCAGTTGTTATTGGCGATTCTGCAGCAGGATGAAGCCGTATTGAAGCAGCAGTTCAGGCTTTCACTTGCGCAGAATTGCGTAGTGATGGTTCCGGAAGCTGAAGCTTTAGCCAGTGTGATTGAAAAAATACACAGTTGCGGTACTAATAGCGTTGAGCTTGTAGAGCTGTTTGAGCAAAACGGTAACACCACCCGTATAGAGCTGAGCAAAAGGTAACTGCGGATGAGAAGGGGAGGTGGCGCCAACCGTTTAGTACTGCTATTTGCTTTTATTGCTGTGGTGATAGCCGGGCTTTTGATTCAGCTGTCGAATACTCAGTGGAGCAGCAGTCTGGCCGATGCTCTGCCAAATGAAGTCTCTGAGTTACAGCGCAGTTACTTAAAAAGTCAGCAACCTAATGCGCAACAACTGCTGCTGGGCTTTGAGTCACAGCAGTATTCCGACACTGAAATACTGCCTATTGTGCAAGAACAATTGAACTTACTGACTGAAGCTGAGCCGACCATTAAACTGGCGGAAATGACCAACCCGAAAGCGGTGTTGTCATTTTACCAGAATCAGGCCGGTCGTTTAGCAACACAGAACGACATGCAAGCGCTCGGGAACGGCGACTACGCAACGATAATAGGCAATGCTCAAAAAACCTTACAAAGCCCTGCGCCGGTATTAATGCCTTTAGAGCAGGACCCACTATTACTGACACAGCGTTTTGTGCAGCAATTGCCGGACTTAATGCCAGGATATAAGAGCCATAATGGACTGTATACCCGCACTTCGAACTCCATTCATCAGGTTTTAGTGCCGCTGCGTATTGCGGGTGATGCGTTAAGCGTGACTCAGTCAGGACAGTCAGTTCTGGTTATAAATGACTTTATTGCCAAAGTAACTGAGCAACTACCCGGTATTAATGTTTATCGAAGCGGCTTGTTGTTTCATTCCGATGCGGCGGCAAAGCAGGCGAAGCTGGAAATGACCTGGTTTGGCGGATTGTCTCTTCTGCTGGTGTTAGCTTTATTAGTCTGGGTGTTCCGCTCTGGTCAGCAATTGCTTTACACGCTGCTACTGCTGGGTGTGTCGGCAGCGACAGGGCTATTGGTCACTTTGTTGTTAAGCTCCCGGCCGCATGTGCTGATGTTGGTGTTTGCCACCAGCTTTATTGGGCTGTGCATTGACTATGTTATTCATGGTTTTATCGCCCGAAGCCATGGCGTTAAGGCCTGGTCGGCACTGAAGCCGGCTTTGTGGCTGAGCGGGTTAACCACCATTTTTGGTTATATTTTGCTTCTGTTGCTACCGCTGCCGCTATTACAGCAATTAGGTATTTTTATGGCGGTGGCTTTATTCACTGCCATCGTTCTGGTGGTTGTTACTTTACCCTGGTTACCGCAGCCAGAGGCGTCGCGCCCCGGCTGGCAGAGATTTTGCCATAGCATGGCGCAGCTTTACCGACAGATGCGCCAGCCAGGCACTACTGCATGGTTGAGTGTTATGGCGTTAGCAACACTGGGTCTGTTGCTTTGGTCTTTTACGGCCAATGATAACGTTCGTTTGCTGGCTAGTTCGCCCGAGTCGTTACTGCAACAGGAAAACCACCTGAGAAAGACCACGGACTTTTATTTTCAGCCAGATGTACTGTTAGTGTCGGGAGAAACTCAGCAGCAAGCATTGGAACGGACAGGTAACCTTGGCGACGTTGATGGCAGTGTTAGCTTGTACGACTATCTGCTGCCGGTGTCGGAACAGCAGCAACTGCTGCAACAGCAGGAAAAGTTGTTCCAAAGCCCGGAAGGGAAGAATTATCTGCAATGGCTAGGCATTGGACAGCCTGAATTCGCCAGTGAGCCGCAAGAGCACCCATTACAGAATCAATTTTTATATCCAATGGAAGACGGCTGGATGAGTGTTGTTCGGCTAAAGCAGCCCTTTAACCCGGGTGATATCAACGAAAGCCCCGGAAAACTGGAACATTTTAACCCTATTGAGCATGCATCGGACGCGCTAGCCGAGTACCGGCACTCCATGCAGTTGTGGCTTATCGCCTTGTTGCTTGTGTCGTTGCCTATACTGGCGATGTTTTTGCGCAATCAGCAAACCAATAAACTGCGGATTCAAGCCGCATGGCAAGTTACCTGTGTGATGACGTTGTCTGTGTCGACAGCGTTGCTGTTGGCACAGTTAATACAACCACTTAACTTGTTTCATTGTATTGGCGCGATGTTCGTACTGGTGCTCAGTATTGATTACGGCGTTTTTTGCGTCGGGCGGTTGAAGCGTGAACATGCGCTGCAAGCCATTTATCTGTCAGCCTTTACAACAATGGTGGCTTTTGGTGCCTTAAGCTTCAGCTCGACACCAGCCATTGCGGCTTTTGGAATTATTGTTTTGATTGGGGTTTTTATGAGTGCCCTGTTCAGTCCGTTGATAATAGAGTCACCTGATAACTAAGGAAAAGAGTCATGGAAGAGTCAATTTATGATGTGGTGATTATTGGTGCTGGACCGGCAGGTTCGACAGCAGCAGCGATGTTGGCGAATGCCGGGAAAAGCGTGTTGGTAGTTGAGAAACAAGAGTTTCCAAGGTTTTCTATTGGCGAAAGCTTACTGCCTCAATGTATGACCTTTATTGAAGAAGCCGGGTTATTAGAGGCGGTACTGGATAATGCAGAGCGCCTTGGGTTTCAGTACAAAGAAGGCGCTGCTTTTTATCATAATGGTAATAAAGTGGACTTTGATTTTCGTAAAAAATCGAGCGAAGGTCCGGGCACGACTTATCAGGTTAAACGCGAACATTTTGATCAGCTATTGGCGCAGGGCGCGGCAGAGAAAGGCGCTGAAGTCAGACATGGTGTTGCGTTAGAAGCTATAGATTTTAGTGACCCGGATGCGGTTAAATTGAGTTTAACCAGCGCCGCCGGAACAAGTGAAGCAAAGGCACGTTTTGTGCTCGACGCCAGCGGTTTCGGTCGAGTGCTGCCTCGCTTACTGTCGTTGGAATCGCCGTCTGACTTTCCCGTGCGTCAGGCCGTTTTTTGCCATGTAAAGTCTGAGCTGGCGGGCGGTAACTTTGACCGCAGCAAAATTCTTATCACCGTGCATCCACAGAACCCTGAAATTTGGTACTGGTTAATTCCTTTTGCGGATGGTACTGCCAGTATTGGTGTCGTTGGTGCGAGTGAGTATTTTGCAGAAAGCGACAGTGAAAAAGAAGCGTTGTGGAAACTGGTGGCAGATGAGCCTTACCTGCTTGAAGTGTTAGGTGAATACCAGGTAAGTCGTGCTGAGCAACGTATTACCGGCTACTCAGCTAATGTGAATGGCTTGTTTGGTGACCGCTTTGCTTTATTAGGGAATGCCGGTGAATTCTTAGATCCGGTTTTCTCATCAGGTGTAACCATTGCAATGCAGTCTTCATCGCTGGCGGTGCCTTTGGTATTGAAAGAGCTGAATGATGAGCCTCAGAACTGGCAGAAGCTTTACAGTGACCCACTACGTGTGGGCATTACCACTTTTCGCACTTTTGTTAAGGGTTGGTATGATACGCGCTTTCAGGATGTGATTTTTTATCCACACCAGCAGCAACAGGTTAAAGAAATGATTTGTTCTATTTTGGCAGGTTATGCGTGGGATACAGACAACCCTTATGTTCGCGAAAGCGAACGCCGCTTGAACGTATTGGCGGAATTATGTGGATAAAGTCGTTAAGAGTAATGAGTGGCTTAATGCTGGTGTTAATGGTTGCCGGTTGCCAGTCATTAGGCGGTCAGCCCGCTCAGGTTGCTATTGCTGATGGCAGTTACCAGTTGCAGCATAGCTGGCCGCGCGAGCCGGTGCAGTTATGGCAGAAAGTGGAGTGGAAGAAGGGCGAGCAGCAGCGCATTTTCATGGTGTCGGCGGTTTTTGATAGTGAACGATTACTGCTGGTTGCATTATCTCCCTTTGGCAATGAACTGTTCCGGAGCGAAATCAGTCGTGCAAACGGAGTAACCTTTAAAGGCAGCGAAGCTTTTGACGACTCGCGGCTGGCTATGCAGGTCTGGTCAGATTTACAAATGGCGTTGTGGCCACTTGACAGTATTAATGCCAATTTGACCAGTATGAGTTTGCAGGCCACCCAAACCGGACGCGAGTTGTGGCATAACAAGCAGCTGCAATGGTCATCAGTGAATGAAAATGAAAATTTGCAGAGAACGATTCAGAATAAATTTTTAGGTTATCAATTGACGATAACCACTCTCGAGTACGAGCTATTAGAAACCAATGAAAATCACCTTAAGTGAACCGGGCGCAATTTGTGCGCTGGGCCATAATTGCGAAAGCCTATGGCAGGCTGCACTGGCAGGCGATCAAACCGGGCTGAAGTCCGCAGCATTCAATACCAACGACGGTACTTCTTTGTTTGCCGGCTCAGTTGCAGACAATAAGTTGCCCGACATTGGTAGTCTGCCAGCAACCATGCGTACCCGTAATAACCAACTGGTTGCGGCTGCCTTAAAACAAATTGAAGAACCCTTGTTGGCGCTTATAGATAAATTGGGCTCTGACCGGGTTGCGGTCGTGCTGGGGACTAGCACGTCCGGTATTGCCTCTGGTGAATCGGCGTTAGCGCATGACGAATTCGAAGGTGGTTTACCCGATACCTTCTATTATGCCATGCAGGAAATGCTGGCACCGGCAGAGTGCGTCGCTGCGTTAGCCGGCATTACCGGACCGGTTTACAGTATTTCAACGGCTTGTTCGTCCAGTGCCCGAGTTTTTATGAGTGCTCGCTCTTTATTGCGTTTAGGCGTCGTGGACGCGGTGGTTGTCGGCGGTGTTGATTCTCTTTGTCAACTTACCTTAAACGGCTTTAAAGCGCTGGAATCGACCTCGGAAGGGCGCTGCAATCCGTTTAGTGCGAATCGCGACGGCATTACCATTGGAGAAGCCGCAGGGCTTTTTATTGCTACTCGCGAAGAGGACAACCTACAGTCATCGCAGGTGACTTTAACCGGTGCCTGTGCAACTTCAGACGCTCATCATATGTCGGCTCCTCACCCACAGGGACGAGGGGCTTTGGCGGCAATGCAGGGGGCACTGACCGATGCTGGTATTACTGCACAGCAACTCGGCTATATTAACTTGCATGGTACTGCTACGCCGTTAAACGATTTGATGGAAGCTTATGCGGTCAATGCATTGGGCGCTGGAACGGTGCCAGCGAGTTCAACAAAAGCGCTGACCGGCCATACCCTGGGAGCGGCAGGAGCAATTGAAGCGGTGTTCTGCTGGCTGGCGTTGGCGAAACAGAACGGCTTACCAAAGCACGTATGGGATGGCGTTAAAGATTCTGATTTGGCAGATATCCATTTGTATCAAGGTGGGTCACTGCAATATCCAATAGAGCATTGTTTGAGTAATTCTTTCGCGTTTGGCGGCAACAATGTCTCTCTCGTTTTTAGTAGAGGAAAATAACATGGGGCACGATTTGGCTGAGCTTATCAAGCACGAACCGCCGATGCGGTTGATTGATGAGCTGTGTTCGGCTGAAGAGGGGAAAGGGCAGTGTTGCCTCGTCGTGAATAGCGACAACCTTTTTTATAGTGAGCAGCATCAGGGGCTGCCGGCGCATGTTGGAATTGAACTGATGGCCCAAACGATAGCGGCTGTAGCTGGTTATCAAAGCAAAGCCGCTGGTGGAGAAATAAAACTGGGGTTCTTGCTGGGAAGTCGAAAATATCAATGTGATATTGACAGTTTTAAGCTGGGAGAAAGATACGATATTTTTGTTGAAGAACTGCATGTTGAGTCTTCTGGCCTGAGTGTTTTTGAATGCGATATTCGCCACAACGGCAAGATCGTTGCGCAGGCTCGGCTAAATGTTTATCAACCGCCCGACGAAACAGCATTTATAGAGGAAAACTATGGTTGAAGGTATGGCTGAACGTGTTCTTGTTACCGGTTCCGGCAAAGGAATTGGTCGGGCAATAGCCCTGCAACTGGCAAAAGATGGTTTTGATCTGGCGATTCATTGTCGCTCAGACAAAGCCTCAGCAGAGCAAGTTGTGGATGAAGTTAAGTCACTGGGTCAACAGGCGTCTTTACTGGTGTTTGATGTCAGTGACCGGGAGGCTGCACGCAACGCAATTGAGCAAGATATTGCCGATAATGGCGCTTATTACGGTGCGGTTTGTAACGCAGGAATTACCCGGGACGGTGCCTTTCCATCGTTAACCGAAGATGACTGGGACAGCGTTTTGCAGACGAATCTGGGTGGCTTTTACAATGTGCTGCACCCGTTAATTATGCCGATGATCCAGCAACGCCGGGGTGGCCGAGTGGTGACTATTGCTTCAGTTTCCGGTATCGCCGGTAATCGCGGGCAGGTCAATTACAGTGCGTCTAAAGGTGGCGTTATTGCGGCCACTAAAGCTTTATCGCTGGAATTAGCCAAACGCAAAATAACTGTCAACTGTGTGGCGCCGGGACTCATTGAAACGGACATGACCGGCGAACTAGAGCATGAGAAAGAAATTTTGTCGATGATACCGATGCGCCGTGCCGGTAAGCCGGAAGAAGTTGCTGGTTTGGTTGGTTACTTATTTCAGCCGTCAGCAGCATACATTACGCGACAAGTTTTTTCGGTAAATGGTGGGTTAGTTTAATGAAACGTGTGGTAGTAACCGGCATGGGGTGCCTGACGGCCTTCGGTGACAACTGGCAGAGCTTTCGTAGTCAGCTGGAAAGTGGCAAGAATGCCGTGGTTAGTATGCCAGAGTGGGAGCGTTTTGACGGTCTGAACACACGCCTGGCGGCGCCTATTCAACCTGCGTTTAAAAAACCTTCGCACTACTCCCGCAAAGCGGTCCGTTCAATGAGCACGGTAAGCTTAATGGCAACACGGGCAACGGAACTGGCACTAATCGATGCCGGGTTGTTGGAACATCCTTGCATCAGCGATGGAAGTTGTGGTGTTGCTTACGGCTCTTCAACTGGCGATACCGAGCAAATGAAAATATTCGGCAACATGCTGGAAAGCGGTGATATGACCGGCCTGAACGCCACCACTTATATAAAGAGCATGGGTCATACAACCGCTGTAAATCTGGGCGTCTTTTACAATGTGAAAGGACGGGTTCATACCACGAGCTCTGCCTGTACCTCTGCTTCTCAGGGGCTGGGCTATGCCTATGAAGCCATTCGTTACGGTCATCAGAAAGTGATGATTGCTGGTGGTGCAGAGGCGTTGTGTCCGTCCGAAGCGGTCGTATTTGATACTTTATTCGCAACCAGCACCCGTAATGACGCGCCGCAGTTGACGCCAAGACCCTTTGATAAAAACCGTGACGGGCTGGTTATTGGTGAAGGTGCCGGTACCTTTATTCTGGAAGAGCTGGATCATGCTCTGGAACGTGGCGCACACATTTATGCCGAACTGGTAGGCTTTGGCACGAATTCTGATGGCGCCCATGTGACTCAACCTACGGCCGATACCATGGCCATTGCTATGAAGCTGGCGTTACAGCAGGCACAACTTGAACCGGAGCAAGTAGGCTATGTGAACGCGCATGGCACAGCCACTGACAGGGGCGATGTTGCTGAATCTAATGCCACCGCCAGCGTGTTTAAACGATCGGTACCCATCAGTTCGTTAAAAAGCTACTTGGGCCATACGCTGGGCGGCTGCGGTACAATTGAAGCCTGGGCCAGTATCAATATGATGCAGGAGAATTGGTTTGCGCCCACGCTTAACCTGACTGATATTGACCCGGAGTGCGGTGACTTAGATTATATAACTGAACAGGCACGTGAACTTGATACAGACTATGTCATGACAAATAATTTTGCCTTTGGCGGCATTAATACTTCATTGATTTTTAAACGCTGGAATAACTCTAATTAATATAAGGAAATAGAAAATGAAAAAACTGTTTGTTGCTACTGTGGTTTTATTGAGTTCGTTGTTGTCGCTGCAGGCCGAAGCGCGTAATGACCTGGTAACTCTGGAGCTTAAGCCTGTTATGGAAAGTAGTAAGGCGAAAGAGGCGTTGCTTGATGTCCCAGTTTATTTTGCTGGTCAATCGCACCCTGAAGTTGCGCAGTCAATGGGGGTTATTACCACCAGCCGTAAAACCAATGCGGTGAATAAGTCCGACCGTGAAGCTTGTGAATGGGTACTGCTTTCGGCACTTAAAGTGCTGCAAGACAACGCGCGTGATAACGGTTACGATGCAGTAATCAATATTAAATCGAATTATGAGCATAATGAGTTCAGCAGTGCCGAGGAGTTTCAGTGTGGTGCTGGCTTTTTAATGGCAGGCGTTGCCTTGAAGGGTGAAGTGGTTAAATTCAAATAAGGATAATAACAATGAAATATCTACTGGGAGCAGTTGCAGTCGGTTTGCTGACAGCCTGTTCACAAAATGCTGAAACAGAACAAGAGGCGAATACGCAATCTATGTCGTATCCGGAAACGCGTAAAGGCGATGTGGTTGATACCTACTTTGGTACAGAAGTGGCGGACCCATATCGCTGGTTAGAAGATGACCGTAGCGAAGAAACCGAAAACTGGGTTAAAGCTCAGAATGAAGTGACTTTCGCACACTTAGAGTCTATTCCATATCGCGAGAAGATAGAAAAGCGTCTGACCGAGTTGTGGAATTACGAGAAAATCAGCGCGCCGTTTAAAGAGGGCGATTACACCTATTTCTACAAAAACGACGGTTTGCAGAATCAGTACGTGGTGTACCGCCAGAAAGGTGACGAAGAACCAGAAGTATTCCTGGATCCGAACACCTTTAGTGAAGACGGAACAACCTCGCTGGCGCAGCTAACCTTTTCTGACGACGGTTCGTTAGCGGCATATTCAATTTCTGAGGGCGGCAGTGACTGGCGTAAAATTCGGGTTATTGACGCTGAAACCAAAGAACAGCTGGAAGAGCCGTTAGTGGATGTGAAGTTCAGCGGTATTTCCTGGGTAGGCAATGAAGGTTTCTACTACTCCAGTTATGATAAGCCAGAAGGTAGTGAGCTTTCTGCAAAAACCGACCAGCACAAGCTGTATTACCACGAGCTGGGTACAGACCAGTCTGACGACAAACTGGTGTTTGGTGGAACGGATGCTGAGAAGCACCGTTACGTTGGCGGTTACGTTACCGATGACGACCGTTACCTGATGATTTCAGCGGCAAACTCCACCTCTGGCAATAAGCTCTTTATTAAAGATCTTACAAAAGAAGACAGTGAGCTGGTCACCGTTCTGGATCATACCGATTCGGATACTCGTGTATTAGATAACGACGGCTCAAAGCTCTATCTAGTGACGAACTTAGACGCGCCAAACCAGCGTGTTGTGACCGTTGATGCCAGTAATCCAACGCCTGAAAACTGGGAAGACTTTATTCCAGAAACAGAAAACGTGTTGAGCGTATCAACTGGTGCGGGTTATATCTTTGCCGAGTACATGGTCGATGCCGTAGCTAAGGTGAAACAATACGCTTATAACGGCGATATGGTTCGTGAAGTGCAGTTGCCGGGCGTGGGCAGTATAGGTGGCTTCTCAGGTAAGAAAGAAGCGGACGAGTTGTACTACACCTTTACCAACTACAGCACACCGTCAACAATTTATAAGTTTGACCCAGACCAGGGTGGCTCAGAAGTCTATGCCGAATCCGGTGCTGATTTTGATTCTGCAAACTATGAATCAAAGCAGGTGTTTTATACCTCTAAAGACGGTACTGAAGTGCCTATGATCATTACCTACAAAAAGGGCACCAAGCTGGATGGCTCAAACCCGACAATTTTGTATGGTTATGGCGGCTTCAATATCAGTCTGACCCCTTCGTTCAGCATTGCTAATGCAGCCTGGTTAGAAATGGGCGGCGTTTACGCTGTTGCTAACTTACGTGGTGGCGGCGAATACGGTAAAGACTGGCATAAAGCTGGTACCAAAATGCAGAAGCAGAATGTGTTTGACGATTTTATCGCTGCGGCCGAGTATTTAATTGAGAAAGACTATACTTCACCGGAGCGTTTAGCCATTCGTGGTGGTTCTAATGGTGGCTTGCTAGTCGGCGCGGTAATGACCCAGCGCCCTGAGTTATTTGCAGTCGCATTACCAGCTGTCGGTGTTCTGGATATGCTTCGTTATCACACCTTCACCGCTGGCGCAGGTTGGGCATACGATTATGGTACAGCCAATGACAGTAAAGAAATGTTCGAGTACTTGTTAGGCTATTCGCCTGTTCACAACGTGGAAGAAGGCGTGGCTTATCCGGCAACGCTGATCACTACGGGTGACCATGATGATCGCGTGGTTCCTGCGCACTCATTTAAGTTTGCGGCGGAGCTGCAAGATAAAGCGGGCGGTGAGAATCCTCAGCTTATTCGTATTGAAACCAACGCTGGGCACGGCGCTGGCACACCGGTTTCAAAAACCATTGAGCAGTATTCCGATATCTTCGGTTTTACTTTGTATCACATGGGGTTTGAAGAGCTTCCTGAGTAACTACTGTTCAGCAAAGGCTTCGCTATAGACGGCGATGCCTTTGCATCATTCTTTCGATATTTTTCTCATTTCCCGTTAATCTCTTTTCCCTCCCATTCTCGTACTATGAGGATTCAACAATGAACAATGATTTTAATATTATGTGGGTAGTTGCCGCTGTAGTTTTTTTACTTTTACTGATAGCGTCGGTGCGCATTGTGCCGCAGCAAAGCGTGTATTTGGTTGAGTTGTTCGGGCGTTATCGGCGCATGCTGACGCCGGGGCTTAACTTTATTATCCCGCTTATTGAGCAGGTTGCTCATAAACAGTCAATGAGAACGCGACAGCTGGATGTCGATGTTGAGACCAAAACAAACGACAACGTGTTTGTTATTGTCCGGGTGTCAGTGCAGTATCGCGTGAGCAATGAAACCTCAGTTTATAATGCGTTTTATCAGCTGGAAAACCCCGAGTGGCAAATGCAGTCCTATGTGTTTGATACGGTGCGCGCACAAATTCCTAAGCAGAATCTGGACGCAGTATTCGACAATAAAGACTCTATTTCTAAAGATGTAAAAGAGCAGTTGCGCGATACCATGGAAGAATATGGTTTTGAGATTATTGCGTCGCTGGTGACAGATATTGACCCGGATCAGTCCGTTAAAGATTCAATGAACCAAATTAACGCCGCAGAAAGAGAGCGTCGTGCAGCAGAACATAAGGCGGAAGCTGAAAAAATTATGCTGGTGAAGCAGGCTGAAGCCGACAAAGAATCGAAAATTTTGCAGGGTCAGGGTATTGCCGGTCAGCGTTTAGCGATAGCTGAAGGTTTGCGGGATTCTATTGCCATGGTTACCGATCAGGCAAACGATATATCTTCTAAAGATGTCATCGATTTGCTGAAATTCACTAACTATGTCGATGTATTGGGTTCTTTCGATACCGCTGCCAGTAAAGTGATTATGTTGCCGCAACCAACAGGTCAGCTGGATTCTTTATCCTCGGATATATTAAGCGCAATGGAAGCGGCCAAAGACACTAAAAAAGATGCCTGAAACCTTTCCGCTGTTGGCAGCTCAACCAATTTACGATAATAAAAATCGGTTTTATGCGGTTGAGCTGCTGTATCGTAGTGCTTTGAATTTAACAGCAGAAACGGTTGGAGACACGGCAGCAACCAGCGAGGTTGTGTTTAACCTTTGCGCCGGAATCACTAGTCAAACCGAGCACTATGACGCAACCGCTTTTATCAATGTTTCCAGCGAATTTTTAGTGTCACAAAGCTTTTTACCTCTTGAACCAAACAAAGTAGTTATTGAATTGGTGGAGCGTATTAAGCCGAGCAGGGCAGTAGTCAATGCGGTTGCGCGTTGGTATGAGAAAGGCTTCCGCTTTGCGCTGGATGACTTTGAGTTCGACCCGGCGTGGGAGCCGCTGCTACAGTATGCGTCTTACATTAAAGTGGACGTATCGACTTTAACCTTGGCTCAAGCGCGGGCTTTTAAGCAGAAACTGAGTGGCTTCAAAGGGAAATGGCTGGCTGAGCGAGTCGAAGACGAAGCGACTAAGCAGGCTTATGAAGAGTTAGGTTTTGAGTTGTTTCAGGGATACTACTTTGCCAAACCGGCGGTTGTGTACGGAACAAGGCTCGAACCATCATCCTTACAACTGGCAAAAGTATTATCACTTTGTTTCGAGGAAGAACCTGATTTGACCGAACTTTCCCGGGTTATTTCTGAAGATCCTCAGTTGTCGGTATGTTTACTTAAAATTGTAAATAGCCCCCTATACCCGACAGCCAGTCCGATAACCCGCGTGAAAGACGTCATTATGCGTCTGGGTATTGAAAAGCTTCGGCGCTGGATAGCCTTAATTGGCGCAGTAACCGCAAGTAGCCCCGAAGCGTCCCGAATGGTCTTAGTGAGAGCGCAAATGTGCTATGAGTTGGCTAAGTGGAAAAACTCTCCGGATTTAGATGCTGATCAGTGCTATTTCGTGGGTTTACTCTCGGGTGTTGATATTATGCTTGGCGTGGATAAAGCCAGCTTCTTTGAAAAACTGCCGCTATCTGAGCAAACGAAAAAGGCGGTTGAAGACTGCGCCGGGCCTATGGGCCAATGTTTACGTATTGCACTTAAGCTGGAGCGTGTAGTTCGAATGAAAGAGCGGCTGGATAAAGTCGACTCGCGTCTGTTAACTACCTATCAAAGCGTGTCGACTAAAGTGCAGGAACTGTTTAATACCATTTAAGTTTGGCTGCGTTTCGCCAGCTGCTGAATTCTTCCAACAATAGCACGTAAGCCATTTCCACGAGTTGGTGTAATGTGGTTTTCTAAGTCCAGCTGAGCAAAGTAGCTGTCGATATCAAAGGCAAGAATTTGCTCCGGCGTTTTGTCGTGATATGCGGCCATAACTAAGGTCAGTAGCCCCTGAACAATGACTGCGTCGCTATCAACGTGCAGCAACAGTTTGCCGTCTTTTTCTTCACTGATAAGCCAGACGTTACTTTGACAGCCGCGCACCAGATACTCGTCTTTATGCTGGCTTTCCGGTAGGCCGGGCAAAGCTTTACCTAAATCAATGATGTACTGGTAACGTTGCTCCCAGTCATCTAAAAACTCTAAGTCATCAATGATTTCATCTGTGCTGGGTAAATTCATGCTGACCAATAACCTTCGCTTATAAGTTAAAAGAACGACTCATGTTAAAAGAAAACACCGGCTTCAAGCTGAGCTTCTTCGCTCATCATGTCACGTGACCAGGGTGGGTCAAAAACCAGCTCAACCTTCACATTTTTAACGTGTGGCACCAGAGAAACCCGATATTCAACATCACCAACTAATACCGGACCCATACCGCAGCCTGGTGCGGTTAAGGTCATATCAATAGTAACGGTGCCGGAGTCTTTATCAACAGCGACTTTGTAGATAAGCCCCAGCGACACTAAGTTAATCGGAATTTCCGGGTCATAAATGGTTTCTAACGCTTCCCAGACCTGATCTTCCGAAACTTCTCCGTTTGCTGGCGGTTCAAAGTCGAGCTTTTCTGGCTTACGCCCAATAGCATCCGCATCAGTGCCGTCTATACGCAGCATGTTACCCTGAAAGGTAACCGTATAGTTACCGCCTAAATCCTGAGTAATAGTAACAAACTCACCTTTAGGAATAACTTTAGGCTCACCCGTTGGTACGCGACGCGCTTTTACTTCACGGGTGGTGGACACCATTTTTTGCTGCATAATTTAAACTTCCGTTACTGCACGTTGAAGCTTTCGCCGCAACCACACTCATTAACAACATTCGGGTTGTTGAATTTAACCACGCCGTTAATGCCTTCTTTTACGTAATCAATTTCCGTGTTACGCACCAGTTCCAGCGCATTAGAGGCAATAGCGACTTTGATGTTGTCGTTAATATCGACCACTTCATCGCCGTCTTCCATCGCCTCGACGGAATCAAGTACATAGGCATAGCCCGTGCAGCCACTTTGCTTAGTCGACAGGCGAATCAGTTTGCCCGGTTCATCTTTTAAGCGTGACTCAAAGTAACGTACAGCGTTTTCTGTCATCGAAATTAACGAAGACGATGGTACAAATGTTTCTACAGACATGAGTCTCCTCCTGCCATTAGGCTAGCATTAAACGAGCTTTGTTGATGCCTTCAAAAAGCTTATCAACCTCGTCTAACGTATTATAAATGGTAAATGACGCTCGCGCAGTACCCGGTACATTCAGGCGTTTCATAAGCGGTTGAGCGCAGTGATCACCAGTACGAATGGCAATGCCTTGTTTGTCCAGCAAAAAGCCAATATCAGCCGGGTGTGCGCCTTCTAAAATAAAGCTTAGCACACCAATTTTGTTGTCGGCGTGACCAACAATGGTTAAGCCATCGGTTTGCTCGGCCAGCTCGGTTGCGCGTGCCAGTAAGGCAGTTTCGTGAGCTAAAATGTCGACTTTATTAAATTGCTGTAACCAGTTTATAGCTGCCGCCAGACCAATGGCACCAGCGATATTTGGCGTACCGGCTTCCAGTCGGTTGGGTAATTCCCCCCAGGTGGCGTCCTGGTAACTGACTGTAGCTATCATTTCGCCGCCGACTAACCATATAGGCCAGTCTTTTAAAACCTCATAACAACCCCAGAGTACGCCAATGCCGGTTGGACCGAACAGCTTATGACCGGAAAACGCGTAAAAGTCACAACCAATGTCCTGCACGTCAATAGCGCCATGTGCAACACCCTGAGCACCGTCTATCATGACCAGTGCGTCTTTGGCTTTAGCGGCAGCGGTGAGTTCTTTAATTGGGTTGATGGTGCCCAGCGCATTTGAAATGTGCGGCATTGAAACGAAAGCCGTGTTCTCACTCAATAGAGCGTGAAACTGCTCGGTATTCAGGGAACCGTCTTCGTTAATGGGTACGACTTTTAACGTGGCGCCAGAACGCTTACACGCCTGTTGCCAGGTGACCAGGTTCGCATGGTGTTCCATTTCGGTCACCAGCACTTCTTCACCGGCTTTTAAGCGCTGAGCGACACCATTAGCGACCAGGTTAATACCCTCGGTTGTGCCGCTGGTCCAGATAACCTCTTCCTGACGATTAGCATGTATGTAATCAGCGACGGTTTTACGTGCCGCTTCGTAGCGACGGGTGGCTTCATCAGAAAGATAATGAGCCCCGCGATGAACATTGGCGTTGCACTGAGTATAGTAATCCGTCAGCGCATCGATGACCGCTTGTGGCTTTTGCGTGGTGGCAGCGTTATCCAGATAAACCAGTGGTTTACCGTTTACCTGCCGTTGCAGTATCGGAAACTGCTCACGAATTTGTGCAACGTTCAGGCTCATTGCTTCTCCATCATACTTTCAAAGCGGGTTTTCAAAATAGGCTGCAACCAGTCGGCCAGGGCTTTATTTGGCATTTGGAACACCATTTCCTGTACGAAGCCAAAGTTGAGCATAACCAAAGCCTGTTGTTTGTCGATGCCACGCGTCAGCATGTAATACAACGCCTCTTCGTCAATTTCAGCAACCGTTGCACCGTGCGCACACTGTACATCGTCTGCGTAAATTTCCAGCTCGGGCTTAGTATTAATTTGCGCACCACGAGTCAGCAGCAGGTTACGATTATTCAGTTCGGCCAGGGTTTTTTGCGCATGCCGGTGAATATGAATACGACCGTTAAAGACCGCTTTTGCCCGGTCACCGATAATGCCCCGGGCGTTCTCTTCCGTGGTACCGTTGGGTGAGGCATGTTCAATGGTGCTGTGCAGATCGAAGTGCTGGCGTGGAGCCAGTAAATACACGTTATTAAACTTAGCAAAGGCGTGCTCGCCCGCGTGTTCAATATCAACGTCCAGACGGGTTAATTGACTGCCGTAGCCAATTAAGGTGCTGTTCAGTCTGGCGTGATCGTGCAGTTTAAAGTGACTGCCGCCAATATGAATCGCTTCGCCTTCATGCAGTGCAAAGCGGTAATGCTCTAAACGCGCTTTCTCGGCAATATCATACTCAGCAAAGACGGTATTCAGGCTATTACCTGAGCCGCTGCCGTGCTCAATAATGGTTGCCTGCGCATTTTCACCAACACGCACCAGCGTACGCTGATGAGATTCAATACCGGCAGACGCAAAGTTAACAATGCGAATGGGCTGTTCAACTTTAGCGTTAGCTGCAATGTCGATAACAACGCCTTGCTGCGCCAATACGTCGTTCACCAGACCAAACAAATGGCGGCTGGGTTTTACTTGCGCAAAAATAGCTTCAGCGGGTTCGCTGGGCGCTGAAAGCTCACTAATAGTGATGCCTTCAGGTAACTTAAGCTTGCTGATGTCGGTACTAAGCTGACCGTCCACAAACACCAAATCCAGACTGTTTAAGCCTTCAATGATTGGTGCTTCGGCGGTCACATTACCGGTGCCGGATTTCAGCTCTAAGTCAGCAACCGGATGCAACGACGTATAACGCCAGGCTTCGGTGCGGCGTGTCGGCCATTGCTGCTGCTTTAAAGTGTCCAAGGCTTGTGCCCGGACCGGAGATAGCCAATCGTCAACGGTCGAGGCACGCTCTAAAACGTGGTTTAACCATTGACTCATGCATCTGCTCCTTCTGCTTCCGCTAACCAGGCGTAGCCTGAAGCTTCAACTTCTTTAGCTAGCTCAGGGCCGCCACTTTTCACAATTTTGCCTTTTGACAGAATGTGAACGTAGTCAGGCTGGATGTAATCCAGAAGGCGTTGATAGTGGGTAACCACGATAAAGCTGCGCTTGCCGTCGCGCTGGCTGTTAACGCCATTGGCGACAACCTGCAATGCGTCAACGTCCAGACCTGAGTCGGACTCATCAAGAATGGCCAGTTTAGGCTCCAGCATGATCAGCTGCATAATTTCGTTACGCTTTTTCTCACCACCGGAAAAGCCTTCATTGACACCACGCTTTAAGAAATCCAGCGGTAATTCAACTTGCTTACAGGCTTCTTTTGCTTTTTTCAAAAACTCTGCAGAGCTTAAAGATTTTTCGCCACGCGCTTCACGTAGTGCATTCACGGATTCCTTCATGAATTCCATGTTGCTTACGCCGGGAATTTCAACCGGATATTGGAATGCCAGGAATAATCCGGCCTGAGCGCGTTCTTCCACTTCCATGTCCAGTAAATCTTTACCGTCCATTTCCACGCTGCCGCTTTCTACCTCGTAGCCGTCGCGGCCGGATAAAACGTAGCCTAAAGTACTTTTACCGGCACCGTTAGGACCCATAATGGCATGTACTTCGCCGGGTTTTATTTCCAGATTCAGGCCTTTCAAAATTGTTGTTTCTTCCACACGTGCGTGCAGGTCTTTAATCGATAGCATGTTTTACCCCACTGAACCTTCAAGACTGATTTCAAGCAACTTACCGGCTTCCACCGCAAACTCCATTGGCAGTTCGCGGAATACCTCTTTACAGAAGCCATTTACAATCATTGAGACTGCTTTTTCAGGGTCCAGGCCTCGTTGCCGACATAAGAATAATTGATCGTCACTCACCTTAGAGGTGGTGGCTTCGTGCTCAACAATCGCGGTTGGATTGCTGCTTTCAATATACGGGAATGTGTGTGCGCCGCACTGGTCGCCAATAAGCAGCGAATCACATTCGGTAAAGTTACGCGCGCCTTCAGCACCAGGGCCCATACGCACCAGACCACGGTAAGCGTTATTACTGCGACCAGCGGAAATACCCTTGGAAATGATGGTGGACTTAGTGTTTTTACCTAAGTGAATCATTTTGGTGCCGGTATCGGCTTGTTGTTTTCCGCGAGTTAATGCGACCGAGTAGAATTCACCAACGCTGTTGTCACCTTTAAGAATACAGCTTGGGTACTTCCAGGTGACGGCTGAGCCTGTTTCTACCTGAGTCCAGGAGATTTTAGCGTTTTTCTCACACAGGCCGCGTTTAGTGACAAAGTTGTAGATACCACCTTTGCCGTTTTCGTCGCCCGGGTACCAGTTTTGCACCGTCGAGTATTTGATCTCGGCATCATCTAGTGCAACAAGCTCAACTACGGCTGCGTGTAATTGGTTTTCGTCGCGCTGGGGTGCAGTACAACCTTCGAGGTAACTGACATGGCTGCCTTCTTCGGCAACGATTAACGTACGTTCAAACTGACCGGTGTTCTGTTCGTTTATGCGGAAGTAAGTTGATAGTTCCATAGGGCAGCGAACGCCTTTTGGAATATAAACAAATGAACCATCGGTGAATACGGCACTGTTCAGCGCAGCAAAGAAGTTATCGCCACGAGGAACTACAGTACCTAAGTACTTTTTAACTAAGTCAGGGTACTTATGAAGGGCTTCGGAGATAGGGCAGAAGATAACTCCTGCTTCTTCCAGCTTCTCGCGGAATGTTGTGACCACGGATACTGAGTCGAAGACTGCATCAACAGCTACGCCTGCGAGCATTTCCTGCTCATGCAGAGGAATACCCAGCTTTTCGTATGTGCGTAGCAGTTCCGGATCAACCTCGTCTAAAGACTTAGGCTTGTCTTTCATACTCTTAGGTGCGGAGTAATATGAAATTGACTGGTAATCTACTTTGGGATAATCGACGTGTGCCCAGTCAGGCTCTTCCATTTTTAACCAGGTGCGATAAGCCTTCAGACGCCATTCCAGCATCCATTCAGGTTCACCCTTAATGGCGGACAGACGGGCAATGACGTCTTCGTCCAAACCAATTGGGAAAGTTTCTGACTCTATTTCTGAAACGAAGCCTGCGTCGTATTTACGCGCAAGCGCCTGATCAATCTGTTCACTCATGATTTACCCACTCTAAAAGCTGCGGATGGGAGTTTCGCCCGTTACTGGCCGACAGTATAAAATACCTGACTAAAACACTCAACTTTATCTGCTGACCAACATTATACGGGATCACAGCCTTTTTGTCGCTTATTTCGCCGGGGAAGGTAAGCCTGTCGCTCTTTATTTTAAATGGCATGAGATAAATTAGAATGCTTGTTACATTTTGTTACATGTTCTAAGGTGCTATGTCTTTCAGCACAAATTTTAATCATATATTGTAAAGAGCTACATGAGTCGTTGGAAAAATGTAATATAAGAGGAATATAAGAAGAGAAGTACAGTGATAAAAAGTAGGTCTTTAGGTTTAGGGGGGCTGTTATGGGGCGTTACACTCGGTTAGCTTTAATCGAACACCAAAAACGTACGCAGAACTTAGGGTTGCTCGCAGAATCCTTAGAGATATCAGTCGTCCATCGTGCATTTTCTGAACTGGTTGGTCATTCGCCAGAGTCCGAAACCATGGTGGCCTATTCTCTGGGAACGGAGCAGTTATCCCGTTCCCACATCACCAGTGAAATTGCTGCGTTAACCAAAACCTATCCTTTATTTCTGGTTAATGCGAGAAAAGACGATGTTCGGCCTATTCAAGCCCTGAACCTTGGTGCCCGCGGTATTATTTATGAAAACGACCATTTAGACCGGGTACTGACCGCGATAAAAGTTATTAGTCAGGGGGAACTCTATTATCCGCGCTCATTGCTTTCAAATAAGATTGAAGAAATGATGCTGCGGCGGCAAGCGGATGACTCTTTTACTACCGTGTCTCAAATTAACTCTCTTACACCACAAGAGTTAAAAGTTATAGAGCTGGTTGCTACTGGTGCTCGCAATAAGGAAATTGCTGAGCACTTAAATATTAGTGCTCATACTGTGAAAACACACTTATCTTCTATTTTTCGAAAGACCGGCGCGCGTAACCGGGTCGAATTACTAAAGTGGTCCAGTTACGCGACATCCGTTTAACGCTGGTTAACTTTCTGCACGCCAATAACCCATTTCCAGGCCTTTTTCTATTAATTCCACCAGCGCTCTCTCCATGGCTTGTTTTACCGACAATTGAACCGGTTCGTTGGTTGAATAGCCGCCCTCGAATTCGGCCAGCCGGTTGAGAGACACGTAGCGAAACAGACCCGCCCGTAGCTCTTGTGAGAACACTTTTTTATTAGCTGATACCGACACCAGTACCTGCCCACTATAAACGTCTACCGCTCGTAGATAGACGGATACCTGATCTTCCCGGTAGAGTTCCGATGCACCAATACCAAAATACTCTGCGCCGATACCTCCGGTACTGACATTGGTGTCGTAGCTTATAATTCCGCCCTCTAGCAACAATCTGGCCTCACTTAGCGGAGGGAGCTCTTTATTTTTGCCTGAGTTATGAATTTTTCGCTCAGTTAACAAATTTTGCAGGTTTTCTCGCTCCATAGGTAAGAACCAACCTGATTCCAGTAACATTTGAGTGAGCATAGAGGTTGCACCTTGAGTCACTGCGGTAGAAAAGCTGGAAACGTTAGCTTGTGGTTTATACTGCCCGGTTTGATCCCTAAAGGCATAAACCGATACCGGAATACGGGTCTGGGGTAATGGGCTTTGTTTCAAAGTTGTCATTGTTGAGCTGGGCGCGTCAATTTCAGCGGGCTGTATATTGATGTCCGTCGGCTTGGGCATTAACGCGCAGCCGCTCATAACAAGCGAAGCTAAAATGAGGAGAACTTTACGCATGATCATTATCCTCACTTATATTGAAGGCATGGTGATAACAGTCTGTTCACCACTGCCGTTATGAGTGATGTAGACAATAACGCTACCGTCTGGCTGACCAACAACTTCAACCGTGTACTCACCTGTGTCATACAGGCCTTCAACAATTTCGCCATCCGCAATACGACGGGTAAGTGAATTGATGATATTACGCTCTAACGCTTCACGGAAACGATCAACAAAAGAGCGGTCGGTGTCAGGAGCCGAATGAGCATTCTGACTTTGTGCTTTTTGTAATAAAAAACTCCCGTTCATTGGGTTTCCGCCAAAGCTCGGGTTGATAGGTTGATAGACAATTTCAGTTGCTGCGGCATTCACTGCCGTAAACAAAAAACCAATGAAGAGCCAACGTGATTTCATAATCTGCGCCTTTAAAAATTATTATCTTGTGGCGTATCAAATACAGAGTCCGCTTTCACTCGCGCGACTTCGTTAATACTGATCAAAATGGCTTGTTCGGCCATTTTCTTGACATCGTTTTGCCGTCTTCCGAAGTAGGTCTGGAATATCTTGGTTTGCTCCATCTCCACCCACAAATAGGTGCCAGCCTGAGGATAGACCTGCTCGTGAATAACTACGGTAATACCATTGGTTGAGGGAATGTCACGCCAATAGCTGGTGTAGTAAAAGAAGAAGTCTTTACCGAAACGTGAAATGGTTCGATCCAGCACCATGCCGCCAAGCTCTATTTCGTCAGCCTGACTAACCGGAGTAAACAACAGAACGAGTAGAATGAGTTTCTTTAGCATAAAGATTAAGAAAGCGGCTGCGTCAAAATGAGGCAGCCGCTAACCTTACTTTTTAGTATTGAATAACAGTAGCGACGTTGTAGTCGCCTTGCTGATATACGCTCATAGTGTTGCCGTCACTGGCCTGACCGCCGGTAACAACGTTGTAGTCACCTACTTGCTGAATATCAACACTGCCTTGGCTACCGCCAACAATGAACGAACCGCCATCTCCGGCGATAACGTTGCTATTACCTTCCTGATAGAAGCTGATTAGGTTTTCATCGCCACCAATAATGGTATCGATTAAGTTAATATCACCTTGCTGTTCGGAATCTAACGTGTTGCCTGACGTTGTGCCTGCGTCGTAAGAGTAAGCAAGAGTTACGTTACCGTTACCAACCTGGTTAGACATGACATCGTTATCGTCACCAACAAACACAACTTCGGCTGTGTTTGTATCACCGCGCTGACGGCTCTGAATGTCGTTAGATACGCCCTGTACAGCCACTCCGTTAAAGTTGTCATCACCACGGCTGCTGACCATGATGTCATTTTGCTCACCGTAAGATTCACCGACGGCAGTGTTGTTATCGCCTACCTGCTCAAGCTCAACATTATGCATGTCGCCTTCGGTCGCAAATACTGCGTAGTTATTGTCTCCGCGTTGGTATGCATCAATTAAGTTGTCGTTACCAATCATGCCATTCGCGGCTTCAACAACGTTTGAGCTACCTTGCTGCTGAACGACAATAAAGTTGGCTTCGCCCTGAATAGGCTGAATCAGGAATTCGTTTGCTGAACCGTCCTGAAACACATCGACAAAGTTTTCGTTACCCTCTAAGTCTCGGGCTATAAAAACGTTTGATGAACCATATTGCTGAGCATAAACTTCGTTGTCATCGCCATTTGCACCAACAACACCTGCAACGTTACCGTCACCTTCTTGTGATGCTTCAAAAGTATTGCGGTCGCCTGAAGCATTGAAATAGCCTGATTCATTCAGTGAGCCAGACTGTTCACTTAAGAACAGGTTATCACTGCCTGAAATCTGGAAGTTGCTCCAGTTGGAATCGCCTGACTGATAAATTTCTGCTGCGTTATAGTCACCGCTTAGATCGATGGTTGCCTCGTTTGCAATACCAGACTGGTCAGCAATTGCTGTGTTACCGTCACCTTGTAGGAAAATGCTGGCAGAGTTCAAACTACCTTCCTGATAAGCAGATAACCAGTTGTCATCACCAACGACATCAGCATTAAAAACGTTCCAAAATCCAGACTGCTCGCCTTCGGCTAAGTTGAAGTCACCGGTTACGTAGGCATAAGCTTCCTGCCACTCGTCAAACTGAAGCAGCGATGTAACGTTATCGTCACCGTATTGGTCGGCATACGCCCAGTGTACAAGACCTGCTTGTTCGACATAGACTTCGTTGCCAATTTCAACGGCGCCAGCCGACTCCTGATTGACGACGGCAACATGGTTTTCGGCAACAGCGCTACCTGCAAAGGCAATGCCTAAAGCAAGAGCGATGGCACTTTTCTTTATGAGTATTTTCGACATGATTGTTCTCCGTAATTGTTGTAATCAAAACTGCGTGATGGACATTTCAGCGGCAGAGCCTGATTGTTGGATAGTGATAGCATTGTCATTACCCAGCTGTTGTAGCTGAATAAGATTGCTATTCCCCAATTGCAGGATGGTCGCTGAATTACCGCGTCCTGATTGTTCTGCAGTGACAGAATTATTGAACCCTTGCTGTTCCAGACTCAGAGTGTTCTCAAAGCCCGACTGAACCAAATACGCATAATTTTGCTCGCCCGACTGAATAACAGAAGTGAGGTTATAAGATCCGAGTTGAGCAATTTCTGCATGGTTTGCAAGGGCCTGCCGCTCCAGTAACCCTGCTAGCGCAACAGGAATGTCTTTTGCCACTCCGGGGAGTGAGACAAAAAGCAAAACCAATGCTGCTAAAAGTTGTTTTTTGTAAGTCAAAGCGGAACACCTCTTGTTAATAATTCCGTTAACAAGAATAGGTGGTTCAGAGAGCTGAACAATCGTATGAAAGGGGTATTTTATGTGACGCGTTCATGATGTTTTTGAATTGAAATATCATTATTTTTCATGCTCTTGAAGATTTATCTGTACCTCTCTGCCCCAAACGGGCTAGCCCTTTTTTCCTATTTGTGATCAGATTTTGTAAAGCTATATCTTTCGAGATATCTTTACGTCAAAAATATGCTAGTTATTTTCTAGTGCTTAAGTTTTAGGCACGACGATAACTCATAAAACAACAAGACAGAGGAAGCAAAATGGCTAATATTAAAAAGTTAGTCGTTGGTATTTCTATAGCGTTGGCCGCAGGTTCAGCTGTAGCGGCAACCGATAAGAAAGCTGATGATGATTCATTGCTGGTGATGTTTAAGCAGTCAGTGACGAAAGAACAACGGCAAGACTTAATCAAAAATGCGGGCGGCAGTTTACGCGCACTCGATGACAGTGGTCGTGATATCGCAATGCGTCATATTGCTGATGGCCGAATTGCTAAAGTTAACGTACGCAATGCAAAACAGCGTGATGCGTTAATCAAGCGTCTGTCTCAGCATCCGCTGGTTGAGGTTGCTGAGCCTAATTACGTTATTAGTATTAACGATTCAAAAGATCCCAAGTTCAATATTCTTGCTACTCCGGATGATCCTGGCTTCGGCGATATGTGGGCGCTGGAAAATACCGGGCAGAGCGGCGGTACGCCGGGTGCGGATATTGATGCCCGGCCAGCCTGGGATATTACGACCGGCGACAGTAATATTGTTATTGGCGTAATCGACAGTGGTGTTGACTACACCCATCCTGATTTAGCTGGAAACATGTGGGTCAACCCGGGTGAAGTCTGTGATAACGGGGAAGATGACGATGGCAACGGTGTTGTCGATGATTGCTATGGTTACTCGGCTATAACGTCCACCGGTGATCCTATGGATGAGAATGGTCATGGTACACACGTTGCAGGCACCATTGGTGCAACATCAAATAATGGCGCGGGGGTTACCGGAATTAACTGGGACGTGCAAATAATCGGCTGTCAATTTCTCGACGAGTTTGGTGACGGTTATACCGATGGCGCTATTGAATGTATTAACTACATGACCAATTTAAAAGTTAACCATGGTGTTAATTTGGTTGCGACTAATAACTCCTGGGGTGGTGGTTCTTATTCAGAGTCTTTAAAAACAGCCATTAGCGACAGTATTGATCAGGGCATTATGTTTGTCTCGGCTGCCGGAAACGCAGGGGTCGATGCAGACGTCACTGCAAGCTATCCTGGTGGTTACGATCTCGACGGTATTGTGAATGTTGCCAATACAACGCGCACTGATGATATGGAAGAGGACTCAACCTATGGTCTGGAATCTGTTGATTTAGGGGCTCCGGGTACGGAAATTCTTTCAACCTACTTAGATGGCGGTTACGCGACTGCAACCGGAACCTCGATGTCCAGTCCACATGTTGCAGGTGTTGCCGCATTAGTCTGGTCCATTGACCCGAGTCTTAGCATTGCTGAAGTAAAGCAAATTCTTATGGATTCAGGCGAGAGTATTCCGGCATTATCGGGTAAAACGGCTTCAGGAAAGCGTCTGAACGCATTAAATGCTTTAGAAGCTGCCGATCCCGAGCCGACTTACCTGTTAACTTTATCTCCGGGTAGACAGGAAATTGTAGCGGGTGAGAACGCTGCCTTTACTCTTGATGTTGACAGTATTGCAGATTGGTCAGGCACCGTTGATTTAAGTGTTGCGGCTGAGCCTGAACTGGATGTTTCTTTATCTGTAAGCCAAGCCAATGAAGGTGACAGTGTTGATGTACTGGTGAATACAACCGATGAAACACAATGGGGTGAGTACAGCATTACCGTCAGTGGCTCCGATGCTGAAACTGGTGAAATTACCCGTGAAGTAAGTTCGGCTGTGTATGTTCTGCCACAAGGTCTGTCAGACTTCTATTACGAAGACGCAGCAAATACCGATATTCCTGATGATGACAGTGAGGGTATTTCGCGAGTCATTAATGTACCCGAAACCGGTGTTGTCTTCGGTGCGGACGTGAGTGTGGATATTACCCATACCTGGCAGGGCGACTTGATTGTCAGCTTAACCTCGCCCGCTGGTACTGAGCATGTATTGCATGACCGTTCCGGTGGTAGCGCTGAAGATTTAGTGCGTAGTTGGTCTGTTGATACCTTTAATGGTGAAGATATGACTGGTGACTGGACGTTGACCGTTTCAGATAATGCAGGTGCTGATACAGGCACACTAAATCACTGGTCATTAACTTTATCAGCCGTGGAAGAGGATGATGGTTTGCCGGATGCTCCGGTTGCCGGATTTGAAACCAGTGTTGATGACTTAACTGTGACCTTTACGAATACTTCGTCAGACAGCGATGGCGACATTGCCAGTTACTTCTGGGAATTCGGTGACGGTAACACTTCAACAGAAGCTAGCCCGATCTATGCTTACTCTGAAGCGGGCGTTTATGATGTAACACTAACGGTTACGGATGAAACTGAGCTTTCTGATAGTGTCACCCGGTCAGTTAATGTCAGTATTACCGATATTGAACTGAGTATTTATCGTGCGACTCACTTGCGTAATGGTACGACGCTGGTCGACCTGCGTTGGAGCGGAGCTTCTGGAGATGTCGATCTTTATCGTGATGGGGAGTTTATCGAAACCCTGGATAATTCAGGTCGATACCGTGATCGCTTTGAGTCTGACGGAAGCGATGTAGTATACGAGCTGTGTGAAACCGGAACTGAGGCATGTCAATCAGCTACAGCGAGTTTCTAATGCTGAGTTAAGCCGACGTTTTAACGTATAAAGGGCACCAATTGGTGCCCTTTTCTATGCTCAATTATACCTAGCGGTTAATTAAGGTTCATAGCGTGCTTCAAGATCGACGCCTGAATATGCGCTGTAGGCAAAGACACCAATGTGCCAGCGGCCTTCCTGAGGGTTGTCGATAGTGCAGACTTCTTCATTCCCGGCATTATATGGACGACAGTCCCAGTTTGACTGAGTCGGTTCACTGCCTTGACGCAGGTAAAGATCCGCGTCGCCGCTGCCACCAGTAATAGTGACTGTTAATGTTGACATGCCAGCAGGAACATCCAGATAGAAGCGATTCCACTCATTAGTTGATGCTGATAAGTTATCAACAGTGCCACCGCCGCCAGATGAGCCGTCGTCGCCACCATTGTCACCGCCGTTTCCGCCACCGGACGCCAGTGCTACAGCAGCAGCGGCATCGACGATACCAGTACCACAGCCGCTGCAATTACCTGGGAACGAGCGGGCTGAATCACGCAGAATCTGCTCAATATCATCTGGTGTCGCTGCAGGATCAGCTGCTTTAATTAAAGCGGCCGCGCCTGCTACGTGAGGGGCTGCCATTGACGTACCCTGGCTGTAGCCGTAGCTATCAGAGCCTGGTGTTGAAGTGCCTGTGTTGTAAGTAGATAGCACACCGTTAGGGTCGTTAGCGCTTTGCATTGCACCACCTGGCGCCGCAACATCTACATTCGAACCGTAGTTTGAGTAGTAAGCGCGATCGCCGTTACGATCAGTAGAGGCTACGTTAACAACACCGCTACAGTTGCCCGGGTTGTAGTTGGTTGAGTTATCATTGCTGTTACCGGAAGCCACGACTACTGTCGCGCCGTTGTTGCGAGCGGTGTTGATCGCGTTCTGCGTTGTAGTTGAGCAAGTACCGCTGCCGCCCAGGCTCATGTTCAAGACATCTGCGGGGTTAGCGTTCGGGCTGGTGCCCGGAACTGAACCGCCTGACGCCCAGACAATACCATCTGCAATGTCGGCCAATGTTCCGCCGCAACGGCCAAGAACACGGACAGGAACAATTTTCGCGCCGTACGCAACACCGGCTACACCACTGGAGTTGTTGGTTTCAGCTGCGATGGTTCCGGCAACGTGAGTGCCGTGCCAACTGGAGTTTTGATCCTGAGCTGGGCGACCGTTACCACAGGCACCAGCACTTACCCAATCGCCTGGGTCACGAGCGTCGCTGTCACGGCCGTCACCGTCGTTGCCGATAAAGCTATCTGAAATCATGTCGTAGCCCGGAAGAATATTACCTGCCAAGTCCGAATGGGGGCGGTAGCCGGTATCGAGCACAGCAACAACGACGCCGCTGCCGTCGACTGAGTCCCACGCTGTTGGGACATTAAGTCCACCAACGCTTTCGTAATAATGCCACTGGTCGTCATAGTTAGGGTCGTTTGGTGTGGCAAAGTGTTGAAGCATTTTGTTTTCTTCAACAAACTCAACGCTGCTGTCTGATTTTAATGACTGAAGGTATTCTTTGGTTTCTTCCGGACTCAGTTTGCCATTAGCTTTTACAACGAAATGGTGCTGTAAAGCCATTGAACGCTCAAAGGCGACACTTTTACCGGTGCGTTTAGAAAGTACCGATGCAAATCCACGCATCTGCTGGGCAACGGCTGCAGCATTTGCGGAGGGATGCTGAGCTGATTGTTGTTGCATTTGCTGCACAACTTGAGAGCCATCTTTAAGTTTAACGATAAAGCTGGTTGATGGCCCGGCTGCCGGGTTTTTCAAAGATGGCTTTGCGCCATTATTGCCGTTATCAGCTCCGTTCTGCGATAAGGTATCAGCTGCTACGCCGGTGCTGGCTAATAAGCCAGATAATGCGATAGCAATTAACGTCTTATGCTGTTTATTTTTTGTCATCATAAGATTCTCTTTGTTGTTTTTTTGTGAGTTTAAATTTAGTGATAAACAGCGTCACTAGATATGTAACGTTATGTTACGTAAGTAGATTCTGTAGAGGATGACGGAAAAGTAAACCTTGCTACCAGTGTGGAAATATAACTAATATTATGTTTCTCGGGTTTTTGTTACCCCATGTTAACGTCTTGAGAGTCAGCGCTCACGCAAGTTGACGTCATTTTTAAAAATGACGAGTGATTTACACAACTTTACTTATATCGTTTTGTTATATTTTTATAGTAAAAAATGATTAACAGGAGCTGCATTTTTCTTCTGGCGCGTAAAAACGGGCTGATACGTCCGGGTGGGAGCGCTTTCTGCCCTTCATCACATTTTCGCCTACGTTATGCAGCAAAGGGTTGCCCGGATCACTGCTTGGCCCCTTAGCATGTTTTGCTAAATGGGAAGGGAGTTTTAACACGGGAACTGAGGCATTCAGCTGAGCGGCCATGAAAAATGCCGACGAATAACGGGTAACCCCAGTTTTAGGGCTGGTAACACGATGGTTAGTCGCTTTTAAATAACCATTAGAAGCCAGCTCCAGTAATTCGCCAATATTTACTACAAAGGCGCCGGGGCGCGGAGCCACTTTGTACCACTGTTGCTCGTACTCCACTTCTAGTCCGCTGTTTTCGTCCTGCAGAACTAAGGTGAGGTAGCCCGGGTCCTTATGGGCCCCAACACCCTGACCAGAGGCTTCTGGGCTACCGGGGTATTTAATAAGCTTGGTATGACGGTAAGGACCGTTGCTGATGGTTTCAGCCAATGTGTTAGCCGGTTGCTCGAGACTTTCGCATAACGCCTCTAAAAGCTGCAGAGACACTTCGGTTAGCTTGTCCTGCCAGGACAACAACTGGGTTTTCATGGCAGGCAATTGCCGTGGCCACTGGTTGGGTCCTATGAGTTTTTGCCACTCATGGCGTATAGCGGACGCAGCCTGAGCCGGCAGTTCGTCCATGATATCAAATTGTTCACGACGGTCCGGCCGGCCTGCTGTTAACTCTGAATAGTTTGCTGAGTAGCCACGAAAATGCGGTGAATGAATCATCTGCACCTGTTTCTTTTCTGCATCACTGAGTGCAAAAAAGGTTTTAGCGGTGTCCAGTACCTTAACTTGTTCTGCCAGTGAAATACCGTGGTCTTCCAGGTAGAAGAAGCCAACATCGCGCGCAGCTTTACCAAGGTCAGCAATGAATTGCTGGCGGTCAGAGGCACTGAGATAAAGTTTTCGCATGGATAATACAGGTATCGGGCTTTGCATAATTGACTCAACAGGTTGTTTCTGGTGCTGAGTTTACGTTGCCATGTAGCACTAACTGAAGAATCAAAATCTTCTATGGTAGATAGCTTGGCTATATCAATAATCTGCAATTAAGGCGGTACTTATTTCTGCTAGTACTCGACCAGTAACAGCTGCCTGTGTAAAATCTTTGGGTCTTTAATTAAACAGTGAGAAATTCAGAATGGGTCGCGCCTATCAAAACCGAAAAGATTCAATTGCTAAAACGGCGAATGCAAAGAGCAAAGTTTATAGTCGTTATGGCCGTGAAATTTACGTTTGCGCCAAGCAAGGCGGTGGAGATCCTGATGGCAATCTCGCGCTTCGAGGCTTAATAGAACGGGCGAAAAAAGATCAGGTTCCTGCTCACGTTATTGAAAAAGCAATAGACAAGGCACAGGGCGGAGCAGGAGAAGATTTTTCTCCAGCGCGTTACGAAGGCTATGGGCCCAGCAACTGTATGGTTATTGTCGAATGCCTAACTGATAACCCTAACCGCACCTTCGGCGATGTCCGTAACTGCTTTACCAAAAGTAAATCAAAAATTGGCGCTCAGGGCAGCGTTGCGCATTCATTTGACCACTGTGCGATTTTCGCCTTCAAGCATGACAATGAGGACGAAGTGCTGGAAGCCATGATGGAAGCTGATGTTGACGTTACCGACGTCGAATTCGAGGATGGTCTGGTTACCGTTTTTGCGCCAAATACCGAGTACGCGGCAGCCCGTCAGGCACTGACCAATGCGTTCCCGGATATTGATTTTGAAGCTGACGAAATTCAGTTTTTACCTCAGGTAACGACCAGCATAGCTGAGGATGATTTACCAATGTTTGAACGTTTGATGGATATGCTGAACGATTTGGATGACGTTCAAAACATTTACCATAATGCCGAACACTAGGTTGATGCAGATCAACTCGGTTATTCAGTAAACCTTATAAACTTCAGGGGTCTTCATTAACAAGGAGTTCCCCATGAAGCTTAAAGCATTATCGTGCGGTGTATTGTTAGGCTTGCTAAGCACTTCTGCATTAGCAAATGATTTTTCCATCAATGTTGGTGCCATCTCTGTCATGCCTGATGACAGCAGTAGTCACTTGAACGTTGTTGAAACTGTAGCTGGTTTACCAGAGAACAGTACTGGTGCTGGTGTTAATACCAATACCCAGTTAGGTTTAACCTTTGATTATAAGCTAACTGAAAACTGGACGCTTGAGCTGGTTGCAGCAACACCATTCAGTCATGATATTACCGCAACAGGTTCGCTGGCGGGACTGAAAATTGGTAAAACTAAGCATTTACCACCAACCTTGCTGGCACAGTATCATTTCGATATTAACAGTGAGATGTTTAAACCTTTCGTTGGTGTTGGTGTGAACTACACGACTTTCTTTGATGAGCAAGTCGATCCACAGTTGCGCTCAACTTTAGGAGCTTTGGGTGTTGTTACTGACAGTGACGATGTCTCTTTAGCGCTGAAAAACAGCTGGGGCTATGCTCTGCAAGCGGGTGTAAATGTCGATCTGAGTGAAAACTGGGGTCTTCATTTCATGGTCAGCCGCATGGATATCGATACCACAGGTGATGTTCGCGTAAACGGTAATACCATTGAAAGTGTTGATGTTGATATCGACCCTTACGTTGCTATGGCCGGTGTTCGCTATAACTTCTAAAGCCTTTGCGCCGCTCGCCCCCGGGCGGCGCATTTTTAATGTGGCGAGCGTTTCGACAATTTGCGCTGTAACGTACGCCGATGCATCCCCAGCTCTCTTGCTGTCTTAGAAACATTTCCCTGATTATCCGAAAGCACTCTTTGAATATGCTCCCACTCAATTTGAGTTGGCGTTAAACGGTTTACCGAAGCGTCTTCTAACTCCAGTTTCTCATTAGTAAAGCGACGTAGTAATTCATTGGTACCCACGGGTTTCGTTAGGTAGTCCGTTGCGCCGCGCTTCATTGCTTCTACGGTTGTTGCAATACTGGCGTAGCCGGTTAGTACCACTAAGTGACAGGGAGAGTAGCGTTCTTTGAGTGGTTGAATAAGTGCCAATCCATTGTCGTCGCCCAGCATCATATCCAGCAGAATACCGTCAAAATGACCTTCTAGCGCTAGTGCCTGATCACCCGAGTGTGCCATTTGCACCAAAACACCATGATGTTCGAGACGCCGCTGCAGAATGCCGCAGAAACCCTCATCGTCATCAATAATAAGCAGCCGGAATTTATTCATAGGCTGTTACCGGTAAAAGAAGCAACGTGAGCGTGCCCTCGGGAGTGGATTGCCAGCTGACCTGACCACCAAGCCGTTCAAGTGTGGCATGGCTGATAACCGCGCCAATACCCATACCATTTTCACTTAAGGTCATTGATTTGCCTATTTTGCGTTGTTGCGCCTGGCTTAACCCATCACCATTATCGAGGATGTGGATGGTGAGCTTAGGGTCTGCATTAACTAACGTCAGGTTGAGTTGCACAGACACGGCCAACTGGTGACTGCGCTCGCCGGCGCTAATAGCATTAATAACCAGGTTGGCGATAGCCGGGAACAGGGTGCGATCAGCGCTGATAATGACGGTTTTAAAGCGTTCGGGGCATTGCCAGTTGACCTGAGCATCAGGGCGGGCTATTCGCAGAAGCTGGCGTAACTGAGTAATGATTTCGCCGACAGTGTAATTATGCTGGCGCCTGGTACGCACGTCTTCAGCAGCGTCCCGCCATTGTTCAAGGCTGGCTTCAACTTTGCCCAGGTGTTCACTGAATTCTCGTTTTAGTGACAGCTCAATATCGCATTCCTGAAGCTCTTCGTTGAGTAATCGTAACGACTGCACCGGAGTGGCAACGTCATGAGTTAACTGAGCTGCGGCTGCACCTATGGTCAGCAGCTGTTCGTCGCGCAGCTGGCGCTCACGTGCATTTTGTAGTGCTTTTTCTGACTGAAACCACTGGCGTTTTAGGTAGTACATTGATAAAGAAATAATGGCCGCTGCAATCACAAAACCACTGACCATACCCATGGCGTGTTTCAACATCTCGTCGCTTAAGGCATGGGCGGTGTGACTTTGTTGTCCGGGCAAAACGGAAGGTAAACCTATTTGTGCAACTTGCCCCAGAATGCTTGTCAGCACAACAATCAAAGCAAAAGTCGGCGGTAACAATAAAAACGCTACGACAATAAAAATCAGTAATAACGAGGTGAACGGATTACTGATACCACCATTAAAGGCAACCCAGAGGTTGCCCAGTACTATGTCCAGACATAAAGCTAAGCACAATGGCCAGGCTTTATGAGTAATGAATTTATAGGTCAGTAATGTCAGCATCAGGCTTAAAAGTGGTAGTTAGTCTGCAGCCAGACAGTACGACCCGGCTCATTAACTTTGTCAATTTGCTGGTATCCGGAAATGCTGGCGGCGGAGCGACTCAAGTGCTCTGCATAGGTTTTATCCAGTATATTATCGACGCCTAAACTTAGCTGCCACTTTGGATCAATTTTCCAGTCGATATTTGCCGATAAAACACCATAACCCGGGCTGTTACCTATGTCGTAGCCAATGACATTGCCCTGATTCACTGCTGTGCGTTCTTGTTTATCCACCAGGCGCCAGAGCAAAGAGTAAGTCAGTGCGTTGTGGCGGTAATCAGTGGCAATACGCAGTTCATCAGCGGGTTGCTGCGGCAGATAGTTATCATCGGTTTTATTACTTCCGCGGGTTATGGCAAGTGCTGATGACACAGACCAGGCTTGGGTCAGTTGGTAACTTAAGGTTGTTTCTCCGCCCCAGGTTCGGGCGTCAATATTACGGACGGTATCCGGTTGCATCATCATGCCTTTCTGCAACAGAATAAAGTCATCGACCTGACTGTAGAAAATTGACGCATCCAGTTGCCATTTGTCGGCATTAATATCCAGACCAATATCCCATTGCTGGTTGGTCTCCGCGTCGGTATAAAAGGCCGATGCGGACGTTGGTGACTGGCGGTTATTACCAATGGCCTCCCAGTAGTCCGGAAACCGCTCTGCCTGACCCCAACCCGCATACCAGTAACCGTTCTTAAACTGTTTTTCTATTCGAAGAAATCCGCTATGAAGATTCTCACTGCGTGTTTCGTTGGCCGTGGGGTTGGGTTGAGCCGGAACTGACATTGGCTGAATGGTGGTGCGCTTGTCTGTCATTTTCCAGTGATCAAGCCGATAACCGCTGACCAACTGCCATTTTTGGCCGATAGCGTGGCGGTATTCTGCATAAATTCCATTTTGCTCAATAAAGGCGTCATCAACCCGGCTAAGGCTTTCAAATGGTCGGTTTAACTGATCTTTGCTGGAACGGTTACGGTGAGCTGACTCATTATGCTCAAGCCCAGTTTTGAGTTGCCCGGAAGTCAGTAGCTGCCATTCGGTAGCGATTTTAAAACCACGGGAATATCTATCCGGGTTACTGGCGGTCGGGTTGGGCATCATCATGGACGGGGTAAACTCGCGCAACGAATAGTTGTCCATAACGTGGTCAATGGTATTGAAATAGGCATTAACAGAAAGTTCTTCGAGCGAACGGTTGTCAGGTTGCCATTGGTAATTCAGTGCGACGCTTTCACGGTCAAAGAGCACCCCATCCATACTGCGATCGGCGTAGGCTGCCTCGCCATCGCTGACGCCAAGCTTGAGTATCAGACGATGCTGCCTTGACGGTGTCCAGGCCAGGTCAACATCGCCACTCCAGCGCTCATACTGGCTGTTAATACTATTACCTGAGCCATCTTCGTAGTCATCGGCGGTTGCGGCAGATGCGTTTACCCGCACGTAGCCGGGTTGTGCTCCCCAGGTTAAATCTGCAGTGGTATTTAGCCGGCCGTACTGCGCTGTGGTGGCATTTAAGTAACCGGTAAACTCCGGCATTTCGAAAAACGTTGCTTCGCGCTCAAAATGGATAGACGCTGCTGAACCGGCGAATAATACGGTTTGTGGGCCCTTAACAATCGTCACGCTGTCATAACTCTGTGGAGTTATGTACGCCGTTGGCGGGTCCATGCGGCTACTACAACCACCCTGGAGCATTTGTCCGTCGTTGACTATGGTCAGTCTACCAGCTCCCATGCCCCGGAATAATGGGTCAGCAGAGGCGCCGCCTTTGCGGGTTGCGCTAAAGCCTGCGAGGCTTTTTAAAAAATCACCGGCATCGTGAGCAGGCAGCGGTTGTCTAGGTTGTTTCGAATCGACCACCCATTCACTGGGCGACTGCATCGATTCGCCAATAATGACAATTCTTTCCTGAATATCGGTGGTTTCGTTAGCGTAACTGATAATTGGCAAGAGCAAGCAAGTTGCCAGAGGATAAATAGACTTCATACGACATTGTCCTTTAATAAGGTAATGTCGCTATTATTCTCTATTTTTTAGGTGGTTAGGATGCGACAAAAGGTAGCATCCCTTTAGTAGTACCACTTAAAGCGAAGGGCAGAATTTATCTTTCAATAACGTCATAAAAGCTTCGGTATCCGGGTCTTTTATGGAGTAGTACACGGTTTGCGACTCTTTACGAATGCTGACCAATTGCTGCTGACGCAATACCGCAAGATGTTGTGAAAAAGCTGACGGGCTTAAGTCAAAAAACTGATGAAGTTGACCCACACTTTGTTCACCTAAAGCCAGTCGGCATAAAATTTGTAAACGGTGGGGGTTACCTAAAGAGCGCAGAAAGCTTGCTGCATTCTGCGCCTCTTCCTGAAGCATCTCTTGTGATTCAGTTGCACTCATGGTGTCTTTATTTTCCTGATTTTTCTAACTCACGCTCTGTTTTTAATCCTAACGCTTTTTTCATAAAAATGCCTGCCGGACAAAAACCCGTGAAAGATTGTTGAAATAGATTGGCGCCAATAAATACGGTCAGCCATACCCAGTTGGGGTGCACCCAATAAGTCAAAGCTACCGATAACAATACCATAAAGCCTGCAAATGCGGTTATAGCTCTTTCTACACTCATTGTCGAACTCCTTAGTTTTTCTATTAAAACGCATACCGCATACGCAGATACGCGTTGTTGTTTTCGGTGAACTGGCCAAAAAAGGTCTCTGGACGTTCGCGGAAAAATAGGTTGAAGCCGCCGCTTAATGACCAGTTATCGTCAATGCGGTAGTCAAAAGTCGGCCGTAAATAGCCGTCGCTTTGATTGGGTGATACAAAAGCAAACAGCGACAGATTCAGGTCATCACGCTCGTCGCGCCAGGTTAGACGGGTAGTGAATACGGTGCGTGTTTGTGTGGCACCTTTCTCTATGTATGCCTGAAAACCACCGGTAAAGCGCGTCCATAATTCTTGCTCGTAGCCAACCAGTGCGCGCCAATGATCTTCTGCATCATGACGGTTGTAATTGGCGACTTCGGTATTCACCAGTCCTGGTCCCAGAGGCATTCGAACGGAGGCGCCAACCACGGTTAAGCGGCCGAAGGTGGGTTGGAAGTTGTCAGTCACTGCCTCCGGGCTTTTGGTAAAACCGTCGTAACCATAGACGGCGTATTCCACGCCTTTGTAATTACGGAACAAACGTAAAGCGTATTCATCGCGCTTAGGCTCCACAAACTGAATGGACGGATCGTCGCCGGTCAACTGCTGGGTTAACGGATTAAAATAAGAAATGCGTTCACCGCGAATGTAATTATCGTGGTCAAACTCAGGAGACCAGACAAAGTCGACATTGAACCAGTCGAAATAGCTGGTTACACGCAGTGCGTCAGATGGTGCTTTTAAGTATTCCTGGTCACGTCCGACAAAGAAGGACTGCCAGTCTTTAGGGAACAGATCGTTGAGGAATAAGTAGTCGCCAGTGCCCCAGGTGAGTATCTGACGGCCAATTTTTATATCGGTGTTACCGAAAACCGTGAACTGGGCATTAAGCTCGCGAATTTGGCCGTGCCAGGTTTCATCAAAGCCGTCGTACCAGCCGTCGGCTTTTGCGGTCCAGGTAATGCTCTGCCAGCGTTCGTCAAAACCCAGCTGTAGTCGAGGCTCAGCAATAGACAGACGCTTGTGATAGGGGGAGGATTCAAATCGTCCGCCTATTGCCGCCTCAACATAACCATAGACATTGACGCTCTGATTTTGTTCCGCGCCCCAACCATCATCCCATTGCTCGTCGCTCCAGGAGTCTTGTGCAATGCTGCTTTGCGCAATAATGCAAAGGACGGTAAAGAGGAAAACCTTTATGTTTTGCATGGTTAGTCTCTCAGTTGTAACCATTCTGCGGGTGGGTTACGTAAGCTGCGCTCGCTGAAAATGCTGTCCGGCAAACCAAGGTTGTATTTCATAAAGCGGAACTGCATTTCGGTTTTACCGCCATTTTCCAGATCCGATATGCGCGAGTGAGTCACTGTTGGGTAGCCTTGAACCGTTTCGATTTTCAGTACTTCCATTTTGCGATAGGCTTCGCCGCTGTCGTTATAGAAAGTGCTTTCTATCGGTAGCATATGCTCTTTATCGATGACCACTTCGTAGTAGCTGAACTCAACGTTGCCAGGGTCTTTAGGTGTGCCTTTTAACACGTATTTTTCATCGTCCTCCGACAGAATTTCATAGCTGTCTAAAGCGGTATTGCGACCGGAAACATCCTCATAGAAAAAGTGTGAGCCGACAAAAGAGGTACGCTTGTCACCTGCCGATATGCGTTTAACCAAATCCAGGTCGGGCAAATAAAGCCAGCGGTCATCGTCGTCGTTGATTCGTTTTACGACGCGAAACACAGTGTCACGCACATCTGCAGGGCGAGAGAAGAACACCATCATGTCTTGTACGCCGCCGTCTTCCTGGTCTTTACGCAGAATGGTGAACTGGCGTATCTGTTCACGACCCTGATTATCGGTGATGATCATCCGCGCGGCGCTGCGGCCGTCATCGCCAGAGTAATAGGCGTTTAATTCAGCCTGTTCGACGATGTCACGAGCGCTTTTTTCAGCACCAATAGCCTGGCCGCTAACGAATAAAACTGCGGCGGATAAAGTGGTTAACAATAAGGTTTTCATGATTGACCTCCACGGAATATAAGACGGCTAAATAGGGTCATCACCGCCGGGAGCATAATAAGTGTCACAATGGCGGATATCGCCATTATACTGGCTAAGAACACGCCGACCGTAATGTAGGGCACCAGAGGTGCGAGCAGCAGTGGCGTAAATCCAATAGCAATAACAATGGCATTGCGGGAAATGGCCCGGGCGGGCTCATCAAACATAACCACCAGAGTGTCTTTCCAGTTACCGGTTTGCTTGAAGGTAGCGCGGGCGCGCTCAATGAAGTGAATAGCAAAGTCCACCGATAGCCCAAGCGTCAGCGATGACAGCACGGCAATAGGCATGTCGTAGTCTTTACCGACCCAGCCAATAAGACCATAAATAAAGGCAATGGTCAGACTCAGCGGTAGCATAGCCAGCACCCCGAAGACCACCGAGCGGAACAGCAATACCATCATAATAAACACCACCACAAAGGCGCTGATTAAGCTGTCTAGCATGCCTTCGACCATAGCTTCCTGCCAAACGACGTTCAGGTAAGCTTTGCCGGCCCAGTCCATTTTAATGTTTGCAGGCAGAGGGTTATCCTGAATATAGCTATCAACGGCGTTCACAACCTTAGTCACGTGCTGGTTGTCACCGCTGGTCAGTTGCAACCACATTAGGCTGCGTTTGTAGTCCGGCGTAACAAAGTGCCAGAGATCCTGCGGACGGTGCGACGACTGATACTGCAGCAGGATTTGTGCAACGCCGTTGGCATTGTCCGGCAGCTTGTAATCTTTCTTTTCACCGGAGCGTAGTTCACGGTTAACCGTCTTAACCACGTCGGACAGGCTGTTTGACTTGCCCACCAAACCGGTGGTTTGCAAGTACGCTTGCATCTCGCTCATGTAAGCCAGTAATTCCGGACTCTGGAACGCTTTGCTGGCGCTATTCAGCTGTTCCAACTTTGTCATTAAGCCTTTTAAAGGCTCTAATTGGTCGGAACCTACGCTGAAGAGCAGATCGTCAATAGCGATAATCCACTGGTTAAAGTTCATTTGCTCTTGTTCTTGCTCAAGTAGAGCGCTTAAAGCATCGCGCGATTCTGCTGACAATGCGTCGTTATTCAGGGCGTCACGAACCGCTGCGCGCGCTTTTTCAGTGGCATCTAAGGTGCTTTCAAATACAAGGTAAGCGTTGTATGTGCCGGCAAAGTGGTCATTCAGTACTTCGTCAGCAATACGGACTTCGTGATCAGGCTTAAACCAACGCACTGGGTTGTCGTTAATGTTAATTTGCTGGATACCAAACCAGGCAAAAGTCAAAACGGCGAGGAAAAAAGCTATCCAAAGTTTGGCGTGGCGGGCCGCCAGAGTGCCGATTTTCTGTAACCAGCTATCTTTGTGCTCCTCATGAGTCATTTGAACAAAGCTTTCCAGAGTCGATGGTTTTAATGCGCATAGGTAGGCCGGCACGAAAATCACAGTAATTAAAAACGCCAGTAAAATACCTGAACCAACGAAGGCACCGAACACCTGCACCGGCGGAATCGGTGTTAGCATTAATGAGTAAAAGCCAATGGTCGATGTAACCGAGGTAAATAGCATGGGCGTAAACAAGTGCCCCAGCACGTCTTTTATCGTGTCCTTTGCATTGCCTTTTTCGCGGTATCGGTCGGAGAACTCCGACATAATATGTACCGAGTCGACCACCGCAATCGGCATTAGGAAAATAGCGATCATCGACGACATAATGTGTACGGTGAAACCCAGGGCAATTAATGCACCCATGGTAATAAGCACAGTAGACATCGCGGCTATCATTGCTGCACTTATGAAGCGTACATTGCGGAAGAAGAACCAAAGCAGAGCGAAAATAACCGCGGCTGCTAATGGAGCCGAAATGCCCATTTGCACAAACATTTCATACCCAAACTGGTCTTCAGCAACTGGCAAACCGGTAATATGCCATTCATCGCTGCCGTCCAGCGTACTTATTTTGCTACGCAGCTGCTCCGCCAGTGCGTAGCTCTCGTCTTTGCTTTCAATGGGTACATAAATAGCTGCAGCCTTCCCATCGCCAGAAACAATGGTGTTATAAAGCAGCGGCAGGTCTTCAACTTGCTGCTGAATGTAGCGGGCTTCAGCATCATTTTCCGGTGGTTGCTTCATCATCCATTCAAAGCGAATGGTGCCGGGTTGTTTTTGAGTAATATTATCGACATTCGCCAGTGACATCAGGTCGTCACTGATAACGCCTTCGAGAGACTCCGCGTAATTCGAAATGGTGTGCAGGTCGGTTAATGTCTTTTGGTTGTAGACGGTGTTCTCATTGACTACGCCAACGACAATCATGTCATGCATAGCTAGATATTCCCACGGAAAGGAACACGTTAGCACCTTTAGGGGAAACGCTTGGTGACATTTTGATGGAACACGAAAACCATCAAAGTGGAACAAAAACTATTTGGGTGAGTGAAATATTTGTCAGTCGAAATTTACAACTTTATTTGAAGCAAGGATGGTTACTAGCCAAAATCCAATGAAGTGTTTTGGTACAAACAATACTTTCTGCTTCGTCGCTAACTGTAGGGGGTAAACTAAGCCCGATCTCTATAATTCTCCCTTGATCTGAGGATAATCTTTGCTCGAATCGGTCTCTATCACCCGACGAAGAAGATGGTGTCAGCAGTTCGTTGAGCATTATTCCCATATCCAGCTTTTTCCGGGTTCGGTATTTATAGCCAAACAAAAATAGAAAAAGTGCATAAGCGTATCGCTCGGCTGTCGTTGGCCTTAAATGTTTGCACTCTCGGATTTGGTTGAGAGTGATAAAAATCAGTGCGTTGAGCGAGTCGAATGATCTCGCCTCAAACTGTTTCTGCCTTTGACTAGGGTACGATTGCTTTAAAGCGCTGAGCGGTATTTCATCTAAGCAGTGCCAGCTACATAGCTTTCTAAATAATTTTCCCCCGAATTGAATTGCAAACTGCTTCAGCGATGACTCTATCGGAACTCGATGGTCGATCAAAGACCAAAGGGGGTGCATTAAGATACTGGCGGTTGGATAATTCACACCATCAAAGAATAAGTCGATGGTATTCGACTGTGTCATTGCTCTGCCAGCAAATAACTTGTACCAAAAGTTTGGACATTTCAGTTGGGTAGTATCCATTGAATCGTAGTCCAATGATTCGATGAAACGCGCCATTGAAGGATGGTTATTTTCTTCGAGGTGCCTCTGAACAGCAATCTGTCCTGCAACCGATCGCATTACTGGGGACAACGCTAAATATTGACTTTTTATCTCCGTGCGCCTGTCCTCAGTCAGTGGGTAAAAGGCCTCCCAACTCCAGAAATTATTGAGTTCAATAGATGAAGTATTATTCATTCACTGACCTTTCTATTTGAAGAATCTTAAACGAATTTTCAATGAATACAGCATATTAAGTACCTCCGCTCATTGAGTCATCAGGACGAATCTGGTTAATAAATCGACAATGTTTATTTCAAATTTTGAGTATAGGCTAATTGTCACCGTTAGTTTGATATGGAGGATGACAAACATTGAGTGACGAAGAACGAGAATTTTTGGCCATGCAGCTTGAGCAAGATTTGTTGAAGTTATACGGCTCACCAATTCTCACCATTGAGCAATTACAACGAGCTTTGAACTACCGAAGCGTGGCTGCGGTGAAACAAGCCATTCAAAGACAGACGTTGCCCGTGCATATTTTTGAGCTTCCTAACAGAAGAGGACGATTTGCGCTGGTGAGAGATGTCTGTAAATTTTTGGCTAGCCAAGCCTGCGCGAGAGAGGACTGAGCAATGTAATTCGCTAACTAAAAAGATTTTATTGGCGTAAATAGAACAAAAGCCCTCAGAGCGGCAACTCTAAAGGGCTTTTTGGTTGAGCATCGAATCGAAACTCGATACTGAATCATTGTTCTTGATGTGACATTTGTCAAGTTTTCTGCTGTTGAAAAGAAAGCTTTGGTCGCCTGCGCCTCTTTTTACCTATTTAGAGGACATCAAAATGATGAATGTCAGCACTATCCGAGCCGTCGTGAGGGCTAAGTTCGTGAAGCCCGACATCACTGTCAGAGAGCAGGCGGCTATCGCTGGGGCATCGCCTTCAGCAACGCACCGTCTTAACAAGCGTTGTCAAAAACTCAAGATCGATCATCTGTTACTTGAGCAGCTAAGCAATAAAGAGGTTGTCGAAGTGCTTTTGTACTCCGACCATCGGACATCTTGTAAACGTGAGCCAGACTACAACGAAGCGCTACGCGAGTTAAGCAAAGCGCGAGGCAAACGTAAAAGCAGAACTGTTCTTTACCTTGAATACCGGGCTATCGACCCGGCAACGGCTATGAGCAAGACCCACTACTTTCGGATGCTCAATAAAGTCATGAAGCGCGTCAAGATAGTTATGAAGCAGCATCATGTGGCTGGTGAACATATGTATATCGACTATGCAGGCACAAAGGTATTTTACAAGGTCGGTGGCGAGAAAGTATGGGTGAAAATCTTTGTCGCCACGTTAGGTGCGTCAAAGAAATTATTTGCTTTCGCAACAGAAGGAGAAAAGACAGTTCATTGGATTGACGGTATGACAAAAGCCGTCACTTACTTCGACGGTTGTACTGAGACGGTGACAATGGATAACGCAAAAGCCCTAGTCAGCGAGCCGGGTCTTTTAGCTAATCTCGTTGATAACGTGATGTTCTGGGCTGAGCACTACGGCTGTTTGATCAACACCTGTCGCGTCGGTCATCCCCAAGATAAGTCCTTGGTAGAAAATGGCGTCAAGTTTATTACACAGCGTGTTTTAGTGCCGATGTTGAACATGACGTTTTTCGACATAAATGAGATCAATCAGTACATTCTAAAAGAAGTCGAGAAGCTCAATAATGAGTGCTTCCAAGGGTTTGATATTTCACGCAACGATCTCTTTGAGGAAAATGAGCGGGGTGCGTTGCGCCCTTGCCCAGCCACCCCTTACCGTATGGTAACTGATCGCCAAGTTAAACGCGTCAAACCGGATTACCATCTTGAATATCGGAACCATGACTACTCCGTACCATATACGCTTGCTGGAGAGTCCGTTGATATCGTCGTGACTCAAAATGAAATCGACATCTATCACCAAAACCGTTTTGTTTACAAGCACCAACTCAGCAATAACAAAGGCAGGGCTACGACCATTCCTGAGCACATGTCAGCCGAGCATCTGGCCGATTTCAGTATGTGTGACAAAGAGTCCAATATTAAGTGGGCTGAGGACACTGGTGAACAAGTTCAGGCAATTGTTGAGAGCTGGTACTCGCAGACAAAGAACCCGCAGTCCCGGCCCATCGCTAAACGCTGTCGCGCATTAATGAATTTGGTTCAAAAACAAGGGAGTAACCTTGTGAACCAAGCGTGTAAATATGCGCTTCGTCATGACATGGATAAGCCCAGTGAAATCGAATTGATTATTAGCGCTCAAAAGGCCGAGGGTGGCTTCGAAAATCTTCCGTCTCGTGTTGAATTGCACGGCAACATTCGCGGTAGAGACTACTACGGAGATAACTATGATGCTTAAAAATAAGATAACGTCTAATCTGTCAGAGTTAAAGCTCCACGGTATGGTCAGCGCTCTTAAGCAGCAGTTCAGCAACGACAATTATGAGGACAAAGGCTTTTTGCAGCGATTGGATGAGCTAGTTGTTGAGCAGCTTAATGTCACATCAAATGCGCGTACCGCAAGGATGATGAAGCAAGCCGCAATACGTTTTCCCGCTGCTTCCATCGGCGATATTGACTACTCCCTTATGCCTTCTCTAAAGCCTGCTGTTGTCAATGAGCTGGCTGAACTTGAGTGGCTGAAAAATCACCGTCATATCATTATCACAGGGCCGACAGGAACAGGTAAAACGTCCTTGGCAAGCGCTTTCGGTAATGCTGTTATATCAAGTGGCATTGCTGCTATTCACTGCCGTTTTAAAACGCTGATCCTTAACCTTGCTGCCGCAGACACAGATAAGCGAGCCGCAACGTTCAGAAGGAAAGTCGAGAAAGCACCACTTCTTATCATTGATGATTGGGGAACCGCACCTTTATCAGTGACCGAGCGCCATTCACTTTTTGAGTTGATTGAGAAGCGTGACCAAAACTCGTCCCTGTTGATCACATCGCAATTTGCAATTGTTGAGTGGCATGATGCCTTTGGTGATGCAACCGTTGCAGATTCTACGCTTGATCGGATTGTCCATAGTGCTCATAAGATTGTTCTAAAAGGAGAGTCGATCAGGAAGTTATTGGGACTTCGGGGGAGCGCGAAATGAATATGTCATCTACCAACCCGTACTTGAACGTACTGGGTCAACTCAATCTTGACGAGTTGAATATTCAGCAAGCATTCGATTATTACCGCCAACGTTATCAGCAAAGCGAGCTGGCACAGCAATTCGTCGCTAAAAGCTGCGCTATCGACAACGATGTGAAGGAAAATTTATCGATTGGATATTGTGATCGTACCATGGGCAAGCATATCCCGAAGGCAAGAACCTATGAGGGAGCCGCGATAAGAGGAAGCCTTCAACGCGCTGGATTAGTGCGCGCAACGGGACACGAACTGTTCAGGGGCTGTGTTGTGTTTCCGACGTATCATGAAAACGGAAGTGTCATTTCTGCGGTTGGTTACCGTGTCGGAAGGATTCGTACCTCTGATAAACTGGTTGTCTATTGGCGACAGCCTGAGCCGAACGCTTTTGTGGACGTCGGGCTATCACTTGCCAAAGAGCTTATTCATGGTCAAGCCTTCCACTAAGCGTATCTGGCGTTGTGCCAAGTACTATTTTGAGCTTTGTCTCGCCAAGGGGCAAAGTTCAGATACCATCAGAGGCAAGCGCAGCGGGCTTAAAAAGTTTTTTCTCTGGTGCTTGGAGCGTAACGTTACTCGCATAGACCAAATCAATTTAGATCTGATGGATGGCTATGCGGCGTATCTGAATGCTTATCGAAAGCCATTGGACAATAAACCCCTGTGCGCAGCACAGAAGCGTAATCTTCTGACGTTCGTGAAAACCTTTGTGAAGTACCTGTACATTAAAGGGTTACTATCGGCTAATCCCCTTCAGAATATTGAGCTTCCATCAAAAGGTGAGCAGATCCCCAAAGCACTCTACACCGAGGAGGAAGTCGAAGTCATACTTGAGCAACCGCTGCTGTTCGGCGTTAAAGGACTGCGCGACAGGGCAATACTCGAAACCTTTTTTGCGACAGGCATACGGCGCGGTGAGCTTGTTAAGCTCAATGTTGACGATATTGATTTCTCAGCAAAGCTCGTTCGTGTTAATGGGAAGGGAAAGAAAGAGCGCCTAGTGCCAATCAGTCAGCGAGGCTGTGAATGGGTCGCGTTCTACATCGGAAAAATCCGCCCCATGTTTGCTTTTATTGGCTCCGGGAAAGCGTTATTTCTGGCGAACAATGGGAAGCGCTACATACCGGGAAAGCTGTCAGACATGGCTTCTCAATATGTGAAACTTGCCGGGTTTGACCGCACCGGAGCTTGTCACCTGTACCGCCATAACACAGCGACAACTATGCTGGATAATGGTGCAGATTTAAGGCATATTCAAGAGATGCTTGGCCATGCAAGTATTCTGACAACCCAATTGTACACGCATGTAAGCCGTAAGAAACTTTCACAAATCTATCAGGACACTCATCCCTCAGCGCGAGGCGGTAGCGGGTTGTTTTGATGATTTAAAACAATAGTTGACATTGCGCACTCTACCTATCAAAATAATAGGTATCAAGTTGATAGGTTTTTGATGAATAAAAACAACCCTAAAGGCGTAAACGAATTTCCTCTGTCGGAGGAAACAGCCAGAAAGATAATGAATGATCTGGCAACGAACTATACTCACAGGATTCGATGGAGCAATCACGTCAAGGAACGCATGAGGGAGCGAGGGGTTACTGCTGGACAAATAATCACCTTACTTAAGAGTAAGCATTCAGTATTCAGAGAAGGCCCGTATCCAGAAGTGAACGGAGACTGGAAATTTAACTTGAAAGGGTTAGCAGCAGGCAAGGTTATTGAATTGACTGTTGCACTTAAGAATCATCATGACAGTCCTATGTCAGTTCTGGTAACTGTATGGCTCGATTAAGAGGTTGGTATGTACCATTACATTGAAAGCGGTTTATCAAATATATATCTCAAAAATGGTTTTACCGTTGAACACATCGATGGTGAAGAATATACAAGCATTGATGATATGAATGGGCTGCATAGAGCGATAGGACAGGCTGTTGTGGACAGCAGAAAACCACTTACGCATGAAGAATTTAAGTTTTTGCGTATTGAGATGAATATTTCTCAGAAAATGCTTGGCACACGTTTTGGTGTGGATGAGCAGACAATTGCCCGTTATGAAAAAGGCAAGACAAAAATTCCACGAACTACAGACGCGGCTTTAAGAACACTGTACATGGAAAGCCAAGAAAAAAATAATCCCGTGAGCTACTTTCTTGATCTATTGGCGGATACAGAAGCAGAGGAAGCCGCAAAAGAAATTCGCCTAGAGGAAATAGAAGATCACTGGGAAGTTGCCGCCTAGATACCTTAGGACGGGTCAGATTATGAGGGGTGTCCTATATAAATTCTGGTTCCTACATCGTACTAATTTATATGCAGGCACGATACTACGATCCAGTGATTGGGCGGTTTTACAGCAACGACCCAATTGGTTTCCGTGATGTGCATAGCTTTAATCGGTATGCTTATGCGAATAACAATCCATTTCGATTTACTGATCCTACAGGTATGAGTCCAGAAGTAGATATTGAGATACCTGACGTGGGTGAAGTTGTGGCAAATATGCTTGGTCTGGATGGGGTTGATGAAGGAAATCGAGTTGTTAATAACGGCATCGATTCTGTTAACGATGGAATTGAAACCACGGGACGAGAACTAGTGAGTAGGACGACTGTTTCAGTAGACGGAACAGCGGGAGTTGGTTTAGGTGTAAAAGCAGGCGTAACCGTAGACTCAGGAACATTTAATGGCGAAGGTGTTGAACTTTCAGGAGCCTTAACAGGTACAGCTTATGGTACTAGAGCTAGCGGTACAGTAAATTTTGTACTTGTTAAGCCAGATGCCAGCGCTTCTGGGCCTATAGGTTCAACTACTGTCATGGGCGGAGCTGGTTTGGGTGGAGGTGTTACTATTCAATGGACACCTTCGATAGGAGTAACTGTACACGCTGGTATTGCTGCTGGTGCGAGCGTTAGCTCTAAAGTTGCTGGTGACAAAACGAGAGTTTTTGAAAGTGAGTAAAAAGTAATGTTTACAATAGAAAATATAAAATCAATCTGGGTGGTAGTTTCTTTAGGGCTAATCCCTATTACGATAGCTTATTTTATTTTGTTCAAGAAAGTTACAAGTATTCTAGCTTTGAGGCACCCTGAACTTTATAAAAGTCTTGGGGAAATTAACTTTGTAAAAAACAATAGTATTTCTAGTTCAAGTAGATTTATGAAATTTATTATATTTGGCAAGTATAAGAGAACGAGTGATTTGGAATTGTATAAATATGCAGGTATTTGTAGGTTTCTTTTGATCTCAGGATTATTTCTATTCACTATATCTTTTATTATACCTATTGTAATAGGGAAATATAGCTAGTCTATTTCCATTCCAAGGAAATAGGCTAACCATATTATAGTGGCACCAAACAACAGTTGTATTTAAAGGAACTAAGCAAATGAGTAAGGCTCAGGCAGGAGTAATTGTTGATTCAACTGCCGCTATGTGGATTATGTTAAGGATAAGAGTTGACGTCATGCTTCGCTCAAGCACTTGGATAAAACTATCATTTTTTATCCTAGCCATTACATTTTTTGTGTGCGGTGGGTATTTATCTAATAAAAATACTCTGTCCGAATGGCTGGTTAGTTCTCTAGTTTATTTAATAGGATTACACTGGGTATACGCTTATATTTGGAAAAAAGATATGCATAATCACCTCGGAAAGATTTGTTATGATCCTGAAGGGAAGCATCATAAAGTGAGGTTCCTCTCATTCTTTTTTGGCCTATGTGTATGTATCTATATAATATTTATTTAATGGAAAAATTTTAGCGGCGACTGCACTTAGTAAAGGCGCAGAAAAAATATTTAGTGTGGCAGAAGATGCAGTAAAATTAATAATAGAGGAAGATAGACTTGAATAAATCTAAGAAACTTAATTGGCTATATTTAATCGTTGCCATTGTACTCTTAGCCCTTACTTATCATAGTTGGGATACAGGCCATATTTCTTACAGAGGTATTAGAATCTTCGAAAATGAGCCTTTATATTGGTCTACCCTTACACTTGGTTTTTTAGGAGGGGTATATACTTTATTTTTAGCTGTCTCTGGAATTTTTGATTATAGAAAGAGTCACGGATAAACGTGATTCGGTAATGGGGGGATAATAAAGTTCGACTTTATTCATAGTCATTTTATTTGCCACTACATTGCTTTGATTTTAATCCAAGACCCCATCTTCGCGGGGCTTTGTTTTTTTGGCCACATCAAGACAAGTCGTAGCTGTTCAATATTCAGATGAGACGGTGCAAGGTTTCGTGTCAATACCATGCTTGGTGGCAAAAGCCATCAGTTTCTTATCGTAAAAGTTCATATCCCGTTGGTAGCGACAAAAGAATTTTATGGCTGCATTCTCTTCATCATAGATAGCCCGAATATCGTTTTCCCCGGCATCAATGGAGTAAGAGCCGTCGTCTAGCTGATAAGCGAATTGTCCTCCAACAAAGCTCTCTTTGGTCAATGAAGACAGTACCTCTTCAACTCGCTCTAGCGGCACAGTTCGAAAGTTAGTTTGGCAGTAAGGCATAAACACCGGCTCTGGTTGCTATTGCTGTTTAGAGATTATAGACAATAACCGGGTCTGAAGATCGCTTTTTCTGTCAGAGGGTGCTTGTTCCACGTTCACGGTTTTCGTGTTCCACCTTAAAATCCTTTACTGTGCCATTTCAGGGTTCGAGGTGTGCCATTTGGATGGTAATTTCCACATAGCAAAAGTTTCTTTGACCTCATTGTGGAAAACACGCTGCGGGTTATCGTCCGGCAGCATGTTCTCCGGATCGGTATCAATGGTAATAGAGGGGATGAAGGCAGCAACAGCAATAGTGATCAGCGTCAACATCCAGAAGACGCTTCTGCGGTACCCTGTCGCCAATTTCATAATGATATTGATCATGATTGTTCATAATAATCTAATTTAGAATAAAACGAAATATAGTCGATTATTTCTGAGTTGTCATCTATCTTGATGAAAAAATAACAAGGCGAATCCTATGACCACTCCTCATATTTCGGCTAAGGCCGGTGATTTTGCCGAGCTTTGCTTGTTTCCTGGCGACCCTTTAAGGGCAAAACATATTGCTGAAACACACCTGGACAGTGCTGAACTCATAAGCGATACCCGAAATATGCTGGCATTTACCGGGCAATTTCGCGGTACGCCCGTGTCGGTGATGGGTTCAGGTATGGGGATGCCGTCTTGTGCACTCTACGCACAAGAGTTGTTTCAGCATTTCGGTGTTGAGCGCTTAGTGCGGGTAGGCAGTTGCGGTGCCGTATCAGCAAACCTTAATTTGCGTGATCTGGTCGTTGCTCAGGGAGCCTGTACTGACTCGTCAATGAACCAAAAGTTGTTTGGCGGTTATGACTTTGCAGCAATTGCAGATTACAAACTGTTAAGTGAGTTCGTTGGTTATTGTCAGAAGAAGAACCAGCGTGTAGCCGTTGGCAATGTATTTTCTACTGACAGTTTCTACCATCCAGACAAAAAACTGGAGTCTCGGCTCGAGGCAATGAATGTTCTGGCGTTAGATATGGAAGCAGCTGCTCTTTATGCGGTAGCGGCTATTCATAAGAAACAGGCTTTAGCCGTTATGACGGTTTCTGATGAAATAAGAACGGGCAATGGATTGTCGGCTAATGAAAGACAGACCGCTTTTAACGAAATGACCGAGATGACATTAGAAAGTTTACTAGTTTATTGATCACGATCAAGCAAAAGCCACTTGGCCACCAACAACCCTGTATTATGTGCAACTAATGCCGATGAATAGCAGAACAGACCTTTAGTGGTTGTAGATTTTGCCTGTAGTGGAGTGGTTATGAAGTGGCTCGATTGGTTAACTCGCCCTGTCCAGAAGTTATTTAATTTACTGAGTTTTAGACGAAAGTTTAGCTTAATTGGTTTTTTACTCTTTATTCCGGTTATTGTACTGAGTTCGTTGATGGTTAATGACTCACTGGAAAAAAGCCATCAGGTTGAACAAAAGCATGAAGCCGCTCAATACTGGCCTGAATTAAGAGGGCTTTTAGAGCATATCGCTATGCACCGGGGGATGACCGGGAGCGAGGCTCAAAAACGTGAGTTTTCCAGTGAAATAAACCGTTCAGTGCAAGCCATTAACCGCCATTTTAGTGCTCTGGATGATCTTCAAAGTAAACTAGGCGAAAGTTATTTGCTGCCCGAGTCATTATTGCTGGAGCTGCGCCGTAACTGGCAGAGCTTAAGCGGTTCAACGGACACATTTCATCAGCACACTGAGCTTTTGGAAAAGGTTCAAAATGCGTTGAAGCTGCTTGGCAAAAATTCCCAACAACTGCTGGAAAATGATTTACCAAGCCTGTTTTTAGCGCGTCTTTCCGTTGAGGAACTGCCGCAGTTAGTTGAGCAGGGAGGTCGCTTGAGGGGGTTGGGAGCTCAGTGGTTAAGCGGAAAGGAAAGCCCCGAATTACAACAGGATGTCACCATTTTAAGCTACGTGCTGGAAAATCAGGTTTCCGATTTTGTGGACGTTGTCGCGAGTTTATCCGAAGAAGTTAACGACCAGGGCTTGTTAATGCAGGCTAAGGCAGCCGAACAGCAGTTAAGATTATTTAGCGAAACCGCTTCGAACAAGCTAATGGAACGAAATATGTCGGCCAGTGATTTCTTTCGTGAGGGAACTGCCGCGACAGGGGCGTTATTTGCCTTTTACGACAGCGTTATTCCGGCTTATCACTCAAGACTTGAACAGCGCCTGACAAAATTAGATACGGTGATTTGGACCAACGCGGCTTTGATTGTCGGTGTGTTGTTATTGCAGTTGTTGTTATTTACCAGCTTATATTTGGGAATTTACAGGGCTGTATCTGCCAATATCAAAATGGCTAAACAGTTGGCAAATGGCGACCTAAATAGTTTGAGTTCGACAGAGGGTCATGATGAGCTGTCGAGAATAACTCATTATCTGAACTCGGTCGCTATCGAGACCAGTTACTCAGTGGATGCTATACGTAAGTCGAGCGACGGTATGGACAGGCTGGGTAACGGGAATTATCAGGCAATTAAAGAGCTGGCCGAGCGGGCAAGAGCTCAGGCTTCGCAAATGCAAAGCGCGGCTGCGGCAGTCGAGCAAATGACGTCAGCGATTAGTGAAGTGTCAGAATCAACTCAGAAGGCCGCAACAGAAGCTGATAATACCCTGATATCTGCCAAAAATGGGCAGCAGGTTGTTCATACCATGGTGACTGCCATCCAGAGACTCGAGCAAGAAGTGTCGGAATCTCAGCGTGTTATAAAAACTTTATCTGAAGATAGTCAGTCTATCTCGAAAATATTATTGACCATTAATGACATTGCCGATCAGACCAATTTGCTGGCGCTGAATGCTGCTATTGAAGCCGCCAGAGCCGGTGAGTCGGGTCGGGGCTTTGCAGTTGTTGCTGACGAAGTCAGACAATTAGCACAGCGAGTACAGGCTTCCACTGGCGAAATACAAGGTGTCATCGGTCGGCTGGAGACCAACACGAACAATGCAGTGCAAACCATGGAGCGCAATAAAACCCTGGCGGGCGAAAATGTCGAGCAAGCGAACCGGGCTGCAAGTTCATTATCCGACATTGTCGAAAATGTTGGTGTCATTAACGATTTAAATATTCAGATAGCCTCCGCAACGGAAGAACAGTCTGCTGTAACCATAAATATTCAGGAAAACATTAATTCACTTTCTGAAAGTGCACGAATTGTTGATGAACGCTCGCAAGAAGCCTTAGAAAGCTCTGCCCAGCTAACGACTTTAGGCGGCGAGATTAAGTCTCTGGGTGACCGCTATTACATTGAAAAAGACGTTATAGAGCGGCGTCTTTCAGAGCAGGACGTACTCATTGAATGGTCGCCGAAACTGGATGTCGGCATTGAAGAAATTAACCGTCAACACCAGCGCTTAATTTACATTGCCAATGAGCTGTACCGACTGAAGCTGCGTGATGGTGATCAGCATGCGCTGCAACGCCTGGTGGACTCGTTAATTAACTACACGGCAACGCACTTTAACTACGAAGAATTGTTAATGGAGCGTAATGGCTATCCGGACTTAGAAAACCACAAGCTTAAGCATCGCGACTTAGTGCAGGATGTCATGCGCTTTAAGCACCGGGTTGATGACCATGAAGATGTGATTGATGAGTTACTGGACTTTGTTAAAGCCTGGCTAATGAATCACATTATGAAGAGCGATATGGCGTACAAAGGACACCTGAACAGCAAAGGTATTCACTAGTCCATTTACAGCCCCAGGCTAATAACCGGGGCTTCTTCGCTTTCCTGCCGTTGGGTAAAGCCATCTTTACTGGAAAGGTTTCGCCAGTTAGTTGCCACCAGGCTTTGTCCGGTGGCGCCCCCCAGGCTGTTTCCCGGCCCCAGCAACAATAGCTTATCCGGCGCAAACTCCCTTAAGGCAACGGTAATGGCTTTAGTGTAGTCGTAATATTCGGTTACCTGATGCCCAAAGGTGTAACGTTGCAAAGCGTCTAAATGGCAGCCGGGCGGCTCCCAAATAACACCACGGCCGTCTATGAGTGGCAGTTCGGGTTGTTTGAAATGGCTGCTGTCCCACACAGCGAGAGCTTGATCAGACGCCTCTTTCATTAATGGCGAATGAAATGCCGCATGGCCGGGTAAAATCATAGGAAAGCGATTATCAACCGGCTCCAGGACTTTACTGGCAGCGGTAACAGCACTCTGAGTTCCTGCCAGCAGAACGTACCCGCCGTAACGTATGGACAAAAATAGTTCACCGGCGTATTGAACCAGTAACTGGCTAACAGCCTGCTCACGAGCTTTATCCGGTTGCCATTGCTCGTTCATAACTGGGTAAATAAGTTGTGCACCTTCGGCCGTGGCAGTTCGCTTCGCCATATCGGTGACAATAGACATTGCTTGCTCGGGCTTCCATACACCGGCACAGGCGAGGGCAGTATACCAGCCCATAGAATTTCCGGTCACTGCCACTATGTCATACTGCTCCGGGTCAACGGCTTTAAAGTCGGCGTAACCGGCCGCGAAAATTAAGGCTGCAGAGTTCTCCGGCTTTAAATGCAAACGGTGATCGAACTTACTTTTCTGGTCGAGTTCCGAAACGCTGATGAAACCTTCGTTTTCGCGGGTTTTATCTAATTGATTGATGAGCTCGCTTTGCTCTGGCAAATGGCGTTCAGTAATAGAGCCTAATTCTGGTTTGTTGTAACCACCACGACCGGGGCAGACGATAACGGCAGTTTGTTTCATTGGCCTAAATGCTCCTGTAAATAGTGGATAATGTCTTCTTTTCCAGGCAGAACTTTATAAGCGGCAGAGCCCAGAGGAATAAAACTGTCTTTCGCGGTAATACGGTCAACACACTGCCAGTCACGGCGGTGTTCGTAGAGAGCGGTCACCAGCTCCTCACTTAACGAGCCTCGGTTACGGCATTCATCCACAATCAGAATGTGGTTAGCAGATCCAACGGCGGCTAAAATCTTTTCAATATCCAGAGGGACTAAGTAGCGTAAATCGAGAATGCGGATGCGCCGTTCAAGCTTGAGCTCGCTACACGCCTGCCGACTTAAGTAGTAACCGTTGCCATAGGTGATGATAACCAGCTCATTGCCTTCACCATAACTGGAGGGTTCGCCGAGAGCAGGTAGCGGCGCGGTAGCTGAAGGAAATTCATGCAGCCAGCCTTGATCGCCTTCTTCCATCAAATCGCGGGTCATATAAAGGGCAATAGGCTCCAGAAAAATAACTAAGCGTTTCTGGCAGTGGGCAAGCTGTACCGCTTGTCTCATCATTAATACAGCGTCGTGCCCATTCGACGGGCACATCACAATAACGCCCGGAATATCACGAAATACGGCGAAGGAATTGTCATTATGAAAATGGCCGCCAAAGCCTTTCTGGTAAGCGAGGCCTGCAATACGAATAACCATACCGTTGTGGTATTGGCCATTAGAGAAAAAGGGCAGGGTTGCCGCTTCGCCCCGAATCTGGTCTTCGGCATTATGCACGTAAGCCAGGAACTGTATTTCTGGTATGGGAAGAAAGCCTTGTTGCGCCATGCCCATGGCTAAGCCAAGAATACTTTGCTCATCCAACAGGGTATTTACGACACGGTTGGCGCCAAAATGATCAAAAAGGTGGTGGGTTACGTGGTACACCCCACCTTTTTTGCCAACATCTTCTCCAAAAACAACGGTGTTCTGGTAACGCGCCAATATTTCATGCAGCGCCCAGTTGATCATTTTGCCTAACGGCTGTGGCTTTTTAAAGTTGCGCTTATCAAACGCAAATACCGCCTGTTGCTGAGTGCTGGTTAGTGGCTGAGTATCGTCGGCCAGTGTTTTTGGCACAATAGAAGCCATGACCGACTCTGCGCACTCAAGCCTGGGCCGCGCAGAAGCTTCAGCTCCCACCCGCTGAATGCGCTGTAACCAGCATTGTGCTTTCTCTGAGAGTTGAATACCGGTGCAAGAGCCCCGCTCAATGACTTGCGCTGCACTTTGTAAAAGCACGTCGGTTTCAAAACTTTGTTCTATCGATTCATTGCTGCGATAGGCAACTTCTGCATCGGCACCAGCATGACCAAAGAAGCGCTGAGTCTTTAAATGCAAAATAGCGGGTTTCCGCGTGCGCCTTATATACTCGGCAGCCTGGCTTGCTACGGCGTAGGTCTCACTGACATTAGCGCCGTCTGCATAGTAATAACGTATTGCCGGGTAGTTTTTAAGCTGCTGGGCAGTCCATCCTCGGGGCGTTGAGGTAGAAATACCAATACCGTTGTCTTCACACACATAGAGAATGGGCATCGGCATGCCCTGATAAGCACTCCAGCCGGTAGCGTTAAGTGCCCCTACAGCCGTGGAATGGTTTGCTGAGGCATCGCCGAAGTTACACAGCACAATGGCATCGTCCGGCCACTGGCCTTCGTACTTCAGTCGCTTACTGAGTCCAATGGCGTAGGCTGTACCCATGGCTTTGGGTAAGTGCGAAGCAATGGTCGAGGTTTGCGGCGGTATATTGAGTGCGAGGCTGCCCAACACTTTGTGACGGCCCCCCGATATTGGGTCTTCGCTGGAGGCACAAAACGACAACATTAAGTCATATACCGAGTGCGAACCCTCAAGCTGCTTGGCGCGCTGTAAGAAAAAAGCGCCGCTGCGATAATGCAGAAAAGCCGGGTCGGTTACCCGTAAGGCTGCTGCAACTGCGGCGTTGCCTTCGTGTCCAGCGCTACCAATGGTATAGAAACTCTTGCCCTGACGCTGCAGGCGACGCGACTCGATATCAATGAAACGGCTCAGAACCTGACTGTGAAACAGAGCAAATAAGTCAGCATCACTTAAGCTGGTGTACTGCGATTGAGGCGCAGGTAAGTCTGCCTGCGCCAGTCGCTCAATAAAGTCCTGTTGCCAGCCCTCAATATCGCAACGCATGGTAAGCCTCGCTACTAAAACGCAGGAATGTCGGTCTGTGAACGACCTAAAATTAACGCGTGAATATCGTGTGTACCCTCGTAGGTATTCACCGCTTCCAGGTTCATAACGTGGCGAATAACATGATATTCATCGGCAATACCGTTACCGCCGTGCATGTCCCGCGCCTGGCGGGCAATATCCAGTGCTTTACCACAGCTGTTACGCTTAATGAGTGAAATAGCGGTTGGATTCAGTGTGCCGTTATCGAGCTCACGCCCGGCTTGCAGGCAGCCTAATAAGCCCAGGCTGATTTCGGTCTGCATGTCGGCCAGCTTTTTCTGTATCAGCTGATTTGCCGCCAACGGGCGACCAAACTGGCTGCGGTCCAGCGTATACTGTCGTGCTGCGTGCCAACAGAATTCAGCCGCGCCGAGCGAGCCCCAGGCAATGCCGTAGCGTGCTTTATTCAAACAACTAAATGGGCCTTTTAAACCTTTAACTTCCGGGAAAATGTGGTCTTCGGACACTTCAACGCCATCCATCACAATTTCGCCGGTAATAGAGGCGCGTAGCGAGAATTTACCGTCAATTTTGGGCGCGCTCAGGCCTTTCATGCCTTTTTCCAGCACAAAACCGCGAATTTCGCCGTCGAGTTTGGCCCAAACGACAAAAATGTCGGCAATCGGAGAGTTTGTGATCCACATTTTAGAGCCGGACAACACGTAACCGTTGTCAGTGCGTTTAGCTGTGGTACGCATGCTGGCCGGATCGGAGCCGGAATCGGGTTCAGTCAGACCAAAACACCCAACCCATTCGCCGCTGGCTAACTTCGGTAAGTATTTTTTACGCTGGGCTTCAGTACCAAAGGTATAAATCGGGTGCATTACTAAAGATGATTGCACGCTCATGGCACTTCGGTAACCGCTGTCGACACGCTCAATTTCGCGTGCAATAAGGCCATAGCTTACGTGGTTAACACCGCTACCGCCGTATTCTTCCGGTAATGTAGCGCCTAGTAGCCCCATCTCACCCAGCTCGTTCATAATTTGGCGATCAAAGTTTTCGTTGCGGTTGGCCTCCAGCACGCGCGGCATGAGCTTTTCTTGTGCGTACTGATGGGCACTTTCCTGAATCATTTTTTCTTCATCTGACAAAGCATTTTGCCAGTTGAGCGGATCGGACCAATTAAAACCAGCGGATGACATGTAACCTCCTGAAAAAAGTACTAAGCGACTCGGCTTTCCAGAGCCGTAAAATCATTAATAGTGAGAATGGACTGCTCGGTGTTAATCAGCTGCTGCTCTTTCAGTGCGGTGAAAATACGGCTGACAGTTTCAACGGCCAGGCCCAGATAATTGGCAATATCCGTGCGCGTCATTGGCAGTCGGTACTCACTACGGGACAATCCATGTTGATGCATGTGCGTGCTTATTGAAAGTAAAAAGGCCACAACTTTCTGTTCCGCACTGGTATTCACAATGTTTAAGTAATGTTTGCTGCAATTTGCTAAACGGCGGCTCATAAGCTGAAGAAGGTTACTCTCAACCTTAGGAAGCTCCTGTGCAAAAAGTTTGCTCAGTTTTAGTTCGCACAGCATAGAGGTTTCCATGGTCTCGCAATATGTGGCTGCTGAACCGCTGGCCAAGCTCTCAAGGCCGACAATGTCGCCAACCATATGGAAGCTGGTAATTTGCTGTTTACCATTGCTGTCAATGGTGTAGCATTTCACCGAGCCGCTTTTTATTGCGAAAACTGAATTGAGTTTTTGTCCTTCACTAAAGACAATATTACGCTTGTTAAAAAGATGCGGTTCGCGGCTACATTTATCCAGAATTTCGACATCGGTTGGCACTAAACCGGCGGGTACGCAAATTGATTGCATGCTGCATTGGCTACATTGAATTGGGGTACGCATAGTCATCTCATCTGCTGAATTATTGATCTGGTTCACTATACAAAACCCTCCAGCAAATTTATCTACCTCTAAAGAGAGATGAGAGTTACCCCTTATCTTGTAGAATATCGACAGCCTCTACCGGACATACCGCGTAGCAGTTCGGTGTATCGTAATAACCTTCACACTCTACGCACTTATCCTGATTTATCTCGTAAATGCTGTCGCCCATTGAAATAGCTTCGGTTGGGCATTCGGGTTCGCAAACATCGCAGTTAATACAGCCATCGTTAATGACAATCATGCTACTTTCCTCACGGTTGCTTCTTTAATCAGAAAACAAAAGGGAATATCGTTTTTTTCTATGCTAACCGGTGTCTGAAGTTTCACTTGATAACCGGAACCGGGCGCGCGGATCACGGCCTCGTCTTTAAGAGATTCCATACGTGCCAATTGAAACGGATAGTTGCCTTTGGGTGTCATCAGCAGCAGTTCATCACCAATAGAAAAGCCATTTTTCACCTCAACCTCATACAAGCTGTTGTCGGCGGTTGCTGCTGCCAGTTGCCCGACCAGAATATGCTCGCCTTCACTGTGCGAGCGTTCATAATTCTGCAAGTCTTGTGGTGTATGGCGTTGTAAGAAACCTGCGGTAAACCCACGGTTTGCCATACCTTCCAGTTCGCTAAGCAGTTCGCTATTAAAAGGTTTACCGGCCACGGCGTCGTCAATTGCGCGCCGATAAACCTGAGCTGTTCTGGCAATGTAATAGTCTGACTTAGTGCGACCTTCAATTTTTAAGGAATGAACACCCATCTCAACTAAGTCCTTTACATATTCAACCGCGCGTAAATCCTTCGAGTTCATGATGTAGGAGCCGTGTATGTCCTCATCCAGCAACATTAAGTCCTGCGGACGCTTCGGGTCGCCGAGAAGTACCGGTTCATATTGACCCACAGCGTTTTCCTTTGCTTCGTGCACCTCATACCCCCAGCGACAGGCATTGGTGCAGGCGCCCTGATTGGGGTCGCGCTTGTTCATATAGCCAGACAGCAGGCAGCGTCCGGAATAGGCCATGCACAGCGCGCCGTGTACGAATACTTCAACTTCCATGTCAGGCACTTGCTTGCGCATCTCAGCAATTTCTTTGAGGCCCAGCTCGCGAGACAGAATTACCCGTTCAATACCTTGTTGTTGCCAGAATTGAAGTGCAGCCCAGTTGACCGTGTTGGCCTGTACCGATAAGTGCAGAGGTTGTTCGGGAAAGTACTGTTGCAGCAACATAACCACGCCGGGGTCAGACACAATTAAGGCATCGGGCTTCATCTCGACAATGGTGCAAATGTGTTCAACAAAACGGGCCAGCTTGGCGTTGTGCGGCGCAATATTGACTACAACATAAAAACGCTTTCCCTGCTGATGAGCTTCGTTAATGCATTCGCCCAAGTTTTCCAGGGTAAAGCTGTTATTGCGTACCCGAAGACTATAGCGAGGTTCGCCAGCATAAACGGCATCTGCACCGTAAGCAAAAGCCATACGCATAGCTTCGGGGCTACCGGCAGGACAAAGTAACTCTGGACGGAAATCTGCGGCTGACATAAAACACCTGTATAACCAAATTAACGGTGAAGAATAGCAGAATCAGGGAATTGGCAGGTTGACGCAAATCAAGGAGAGGTAGCGAGGGTAGGTGTTGGCAGATTACCCTCGCGATTACGGGCGATTATTGTCAGTCCTTATTGAGGCGCTTTATTACCCTGTAGGTTGACCATCCATACGGCGGCCTCAACCCGGGAGCGTAGCCCCAGTTTTTTCAGTAAGTGTTTTACGTGCACTTTCACCGTGCCATCTGAAATATCCAGTTCGCGGGCAATGACTTTATTACTCATGCCTTTGGCAATTAAGCTTAAAATTTCGTGCTCGCGATTGGTTAAGTTACTCAATTGCGAAGTGGTTGACTGCGTTGGTTGGCGCAGTGCGGTCGCCAGTATTTCGGTAATGGCTTCGCTTAAAACCATTTTGCCGGTAACGGCGCGGTGGATCTGTTCCAGCAGCAGTTCTGGTTCCATGTCTTTTAGCAGGTAACCGTCTGCACCATTGGTAATTGCCGCAACCACGTCATCATCAGCATCACTCACTGTTAACATGATAATCCGCGAGGTGACTCCTGAGTCGCGGAGTTTTTTCAGAGTTTCTATGCCATCCATACCCTGCATGTTCAAATCCAGAACGATTAAGTCAGGGTCATGCTCTGCTGCTAACAGCAAGGCGTCCGGGCCATTACTGGCCTCTGCGACAACGGTCATGTCATCTTCCATCGCAATTAACTGCTTTAATCCTTTGCGCAGTAGCGGATGATCATCCACTAGCATAATGCTGGCCGCTTCGGTTGTCATAGTGTTCTCCCTTATAAATTTAACCTGGTTAGTTTGACATAGCTTGCGCACAAATTCACCGGAGACAAGCATTACTTACACTTCTGAATAAAATTCTACCCCGAAAGAGGTAACTGTTTACCCAATAATAAACCCAAAACTAACTCTTGATGTGAGTTGTATCCAAACCCTCATAGTTGCACAGTCCTTACTCTGTGAATATGACAACGAATTGCAATGTTATGGGCAAAGTTTCGCAAGCGAATACAATGAGCGATTTTCGTGATTACCTCGGTTCTCGCGCGCTTTCCCGTGGGTTAACACTGAGTGTGTTATTACTGGGTGTCACCTTTTGGGCAAGCTGGAGCGTTATCGTTGTATTGCTGGCAAAATCAAACCTACACTTAAGCCCGGTTCAGTTGTTGTCATTAGTTGCTATTGCTGGTGCAAGCGGGGCAGTGTCCAAGCTGTTAGGAACTCTGCTGGCAAACATCCTCGGACGGTGGATGCCTACAGTGATTGCCACTCTTATGCTGCTAATTAGTATTATCAGCTTTGTGCAATTTTCAGCTGTGCAGCTGAGCTATCCTATATTGGTTGCTTTAGCCGCCGGGTCAGGCATTGGCTGCATGATGTTTGCGTCCGCATTCGACCTAACTCGTCAGTCAAAAATCATGACCCCCTTGCCGTTGTCCATGAGCCTGGTTATTGGCATGACGATATTCTCTCTGTTTTTAGCTCAGTTAGTTGTTCCTCTGCTGGCTACCTGGCAGCTGGCTGCGGTAGATTCCACTCTTATACTTGAACGCAGTAGTGGTCACTTTTTTTCTCGCATTGAGGCAGGCCAGGCTATTCTGCTAAACAATTTCAGTTTTGTCTGGGCGATTCTTTTTGGTCTGACAGCTATTCTGAGCGCGGCGGCTGCGTTATGGTCAAACCACAAACAGTCATTACCCAAAGTTACCTTAAGAAAGCTGCTGACTCACAATGGGCACGTCTGGTATTGCAGTATTTTGTACAACATGACGTTTGGCAGTTTTATCGGCTTTACTATGGCGTTGCCTTTGATGCTGGAATTTGTGTTTGGTTACAGCACCTTAATTCTGGTGTGGATGGGGCCTTTTATTGCTCTGTTAGCCAGGCCTTTCGGGCGTTGGCTGGCAACTATTTTTGGTGGTGCCCTGATAACGCAAGTGAGTCTGTTACTAATGATGATATTTGGGGCTCTGGCTGGTCGCTACATGTATTTTGCTCAACATGGTGCCACTGAACTCTACTTTGAGCCTTTCTTCATCAGCATGTTGGGGCTGATTTTTACCAGCGCTTTAGGAAACGGCTCGGTCGTTGTCAGCATGACGAAAGTTTTTCCCAGAACTTATACTCACAGAGTTTTAATTTGGGCGGGCACTATCGCCATGCTGGGCGCGGTTTATTTGCCCTTGCGTTTTGCCTGGGCTTTGCAGTCACAAAATATGGATACCGTTTATATCGACTTCATTGTTTTTTATGTTATCGGATTTTTGTTAAATGGCTTTGTCTATTTGCGTCGGCATGGTCAGTTCTATAACCCTTAAGAGCGCGGACGGTGTCTTTTACTATTGCAACAAGTAGTCCGGTGTAAAGATGAAGCAAACTTCGGTTCCGCCGCTTTCCAGTCTTGAGATTTTTATTTCACCACCAAGATTACGACTGCGTTCCTGCATAATGGCTAACCCGTAATGGTTAACCTTCTCCGCATTTTCAGGTAAACCGATGCCATCATCCGTAATTTTAAGTTCCACGTCCTGTCCACTGGGCTGCGACAGACTAATGTGTACTTCACTCCCCTGACTATGGTTTACCGCGTTTTGACTGGCTTCACGAATAATTTGCAGTAAATGGATCTCTTCATGGGGCACCAGCGGAATATTATTAAGGCGATAGTCCAGATGGACAACCATATTACTTTGTTCGGTTAACTGCTTAACCGTCGTTTGTAATGCGCTGTAAAGTCCTGAACCATCTACTTTTAAGCGGAAAGTTGTGAGCAATTCCCGCAACTGCCGGTAGGCTGAGTTAAGGCCCTCTCTCAGCTCGTTACTGACATCATCTATAGTGGCGCGATCGTTCTTCTCAATGCCTTTGTGTAGTCTCGTAACCTGAATTTTTAAGTAGGACAAAGCCTGTGCCAGTGAGTCGTGAAGCTCGCGGGCTATAACGGTACGCTCGTGCATTAATGCCAGCCGGCGTACTTGCTCTTCCTCAGATTTCAGGCTTTGTGATAGAGCCAGCTGGTCCGCTGTTGAACTCATTAGTTGTTGTTGCCAGGTTGCCAGAGGCTGTCCCTGCTCGCAGCGAACAATTAATACTCCGTAGTTTTGATCTTCCCGTTTTAGCACAAAGCGATAAACCAGTTTGTCTTCTATTACCGAAGCACCAGGGCCTGCTTTAAGGCAGGTAGCGCAGTCACCGGCCTCACAGGGTTCGTGTGAATTGGGACGCGGTTGCAGTTGCAAAAACGGGCGATTGCCTTCTTCCGTTAACAGACATAACTCAATGTCATCCACTTCGCCAATTTCGTACAGCTTTTCGATAACTTGCTGGTAATTATTGTAGTCATAACTGTGCACGATAATGGAGCGGGCGGTATCGTACAGAAAGGACAACACCTTGTTTTTGCGCGACAGCTCCTGAGTTTGCTGCTCTACCCGGCGTTCAAGACCACCGTAAAAGTAGCTGACGGTTTCCGACATCTTGTTCATTGTGCGGGACAGCTGGCCTATTTCATCTTCGTTATCGATTTTTGACTTAGCGGTGAAGTCGCCCTGACCCAAACGTTTGGAAACCGCCAGCAGGTGCCGAAGCGGTTGGTTGATTTTTCGTTTTAGCACGGTAAGTAAAAAGAAAAATATGGCAACGATAAAGAATGAGGCTAGAGCCAGGGAGCTGCGAACCGTCTCCATCCGTTTTTCTGAGTGCTCTTGCAGCTGGCCGACCAGAGTGTCCAGTTGATTCACATAGTTGTCTATGGCGTTACTTTGCTGCTGGGAAAAGCGAACAAAGTCTTGCTCCGCTATCTCGGAGTGTACCCGTTGCCATTCGGCTTTGGCGTCTTTGGCTAACTGTTGAATACTGCCGCCAGCTTTGACGAAGTGGCGATGAAGCAAAGGTTGTTCCCAGAGTGTCTCTATTTCTTGCGCTGTTTCGCGGGCCTGAACATTCTTACCTGTCGATAGCTGCAGCGCGAACTTATAGGCTTTCATCCGGTGTGAGCCCGCAACGTTAATCAACTCAGCGTCCTGCTCTGATTTTTCCAAAAGCCAGAATGCAGATAGAGAAGAGGCGCTGGCAACGATTACGATAAGCGCGAGCGATACTCTGAAGACATTAATTATAGAAGCGTTGCGTATCATTCCGGGCGACGTCCTGAGTGAAAATTCCGGTACATGATATAGCATTTCGAAAGAAGGGAACAAATAAGTGCGGATTAATTCATCAGTTTATTGCGGTGAAGAACTTTCTCGGTTCGGCGCGCTAACTTCTCCATAAAAACTAGGTCCGCTAAGGTTGGCTCCGCCAGTTCGTTGTCCAGGTCGGCCTGCCATTGGCTGACTTCAGCATCCAGCATTTCCATCATTTTTTTAGAGCAACCACGACAAATACCCTGGCACATATCCGCTTCTTTTAAGCCAAAAGGGATGTGCTCGCGAATGACATCGAGTAACTGATACATAGCGGTTTTGGTATCGGGTTTGCGGCTCATACATCCTCCAGTAAACTCCCCGCAAAAGAAAAACCAAGCTTCCGCAACAATTGCAGAAGCTTGGTTTATTAAGGGTTAATCAGACTTATGCTTTAAGCCTTTTACAACTTGCCAGCTGATGCCTAACGCACCTACGATGAAGACCATGTCGCCAACGGTACGGAACCAGCGTAAGTTCTGTAATAGAGGTTGTTGCATAAAGGCTTCACTGCGCGCATACCACAAGCCTTCGCTGGCAGCGGCGTAGAACTGAATGAAACCGACCGGCAACAAGCTGGTGAAAAGCATTAGTGCTAAGCCAATGTTCATGGTCCAGAATGCCATTTTCATCAGTTTTTCATCGAACTGCAGGTTCGGGCGAATGTAGCGCAGAATCAATAGCACGAAACCAAGCGCCAGGAATCCGTACACACCAAATAAAGCTGCATGTGCGTGAGTTGGCGTAGTGTTCAAGCCTTGCACGTAGTACAGCGAAATAGGTGGGTTGATCATAAAGCCGAGTACACCTGCGCCAAGCATGTTCCAGAAGGCAACCGCAACGAAGCAAAGTAACGGCCACTTAATGCGTTGCATCCAGGTTGCTCGTTTTTGCAGGCTGTAGTTCTCCCAGGCTTCATAGCCAAGAACAATCAGCGGCACGACTTCTAATGCTGAGAACGTTGCACCCACGGCCATGACCGGAGTGGTTGTACCGGCAAAGTACAAGTGGTGGAACGTACCTGGTACACCACCGAGCATAAACAGTGATGCGGAAGCTAATGCCGCGACGGTTGCCATGCGGCGGGAAACCAAGCCCATGCTGTGGAAAATAAAGGCCAGTGAAGCCGTTGCGAACACTTCGAAGAAGCCTTCTACCCACAGGTGAACAATCCACCAGCGCCAGTATTCCATAATAGAAATGTGAGTACGCTCGCCGTAGAAGAAGCCGGCACCGTAGAACAGGCCAATGGCAACAACCGAAGCGGTAAATAACGCCAGTAAGTTCTTATCGCCTTTAACTTTAAATGCTCCGACAACACAACGCATCATCAGTACCAGCCAGAAAACGATACCCAGGAACTTACCAATTTGCCATAGGCGACCTAAGTCGACGTATTCGTAACCCTGGTGACCTAACCAGAAGTTCAGGTGTTCAGGCATAATTTGCGCAATGGCTAACCAGTTCCCAATAAAGGTACCTGCAACAACCAGAACCAATGCCCAGAACAGGATATCAACACCCAGTTTCTGATACTTAGGATCTTTACCGCCATTAATAATCGGCGCAAGAAAGAGGCCTGCAGCCAGGAACCCAGTGGCAATCCAGAACATGGCAGCCTGAATGTGCCAGGTACGGGTTAGTGAGTAGGGGAACCACTCTGAAATATTAATGCCGTAGAATTCCTGTCCTTCGACTGTGTAGTGTGCGGTTAAGCCTCCCAGTAAAACTTGTAGCGAGAACAGCGCAACCACAATAAACAGGTATTTACCTAAGGCTTTTTGTGAGGGCGTGAGCTTAATTTTGGCTATGGGATCATGCTCTGGGGCAACAGGGTCTTCTTCATCGTGTTGACGTAAAAACGCCCATGCCCAGATTAAGAAACCGACACCAGCAATTAAGAGAATAACGCTGACAATAGACCAGATAATATTTTCCGCGCTAGGCACGTTATCTATCAAGGTTTCATGTGGCCAGTTGTTTGTATAAGTAATGTCGGAGTCAAGGCGCTCTGTTGATGCGGCCCAGGCTGTCCAGAAGAAAAAGTCGTTCATTACCGCACGACGTGCTTCTGAAGGAAGCGTATTTTCTTTCATGGCGTAGCTAACGCGGGTAGGGCGCAGCTCCGGGTCATCGCTGAACAGCTTTGAGTAATACTCGCCGGTCTGCTCAATAGCCTGAATGCGTCGTTCACTTAGAATAACGGTATCTGAAGCTTTATCGTAAGTATTAGTCCGATACTCTTCTTTCAGCTCGTATTCAAGTTGATTTTGCTGCGAACCCTCAAGCTGTTCGTAGGGTTTGCCAAAGACTTCGTTAGCGCGAATGTCCAGCCAGGCAAGAAGTTCGCGGTGTAACCAGTCAGCTGTCCAGTCGGGCGCCTGGTAAGCACCGTGCCCCCAAATGGAACCGAGTTGCATGCCACCAACAGACTGCCAGGCAGTTTGCCCGTCTAAAACAGACTCTTCGGTTGCAATGACTTTGCCATTGGTACTCATGAACTTATCCGGAATAGGCGGAGCCTCCCGGTAAACTTCCGTTCCAAAATACCCTAAAAGTCCAAAGGTAATTGCGAGAACCGCAATTAACGTCCACCAAAGCTTACGATAACCGGCCATAATTGACCTCCTTGATGCTGAACAGCTTCATATTGTTACTCCATAGATTTATGAGCAGAGAATTTTTATTAATTCGCTATGCATTCACCTAAGTGCAATATTGAGGCCATATTTTAATTTATTGATAAATAAGGCATTTAATTTTAAAAGGGTATTTATGACTTAAGTTTATTAGGTTGTTTTTACTTTTGTGGTTAAAAGTACCCTAAAGGTTATTTCTACCCTTTAATGGGTATCTCTTTAAGGATCCCGTCATTTTTTCCTTCTTGCTTAAATCTTGAGCGGGATCAATGCGGCCGAAACAGACTTAACTATGCTGAAGCACAATATGTAGTGATTATTTTTAAATTAATAACAATATATGGTGTTTTATGGCGGTTTACCCTACAAGGCTACATTACAGTGCGGAGCAAGTTGTCTGGCAAGAAGTGCCGGGGGAAGTTGCCTTAGCTTACACCATTACCGGCTGCCCGGTTGGCTGTAAAGGCTGCCACAGTGTGGATAGCTGGCCGGTGGGAAGTGGTTCTCCGCTAACGCCGGAGCATCTTACGCAGCAGTTGGAAAAATACCACGGGTTAATTAGCTGCGTTCTATTTCTGGGCGGCGAATGGCAGCCCGAAGCACTACTGAAACTATTAAAGCAAGTACGAAACGAAGGGCTGGAGACCTGTCTGTATACCGGGTATGAGAATGTCTCACTGACCCTTCGCGAACAACTGACTTATTTAAAAACCGGACCGTGGATTGCTGCCCGGGGCGGGCTGGAAAGCCCAACCACCAATCAACGCTTTTATGATTTACGAACCCAGCAGTTATTGAACTGCAAGTTTCAAACAGGAGAATAATTATGTTGCGCTTAAACGAAGAACAAGTCACTGGCAAAGTCGATTTCATTCACGAGTATCTGCATGCTCAAAATGCGGCTGATGGCTCGAAAATGGATGCAAACGCCAACGTCACACAAAAGAATATAGCAACGCTTGAAGCTGAGTTAATGAAAGACTTTTTTGTGCAGGTTAACCGCAAGCAAGTCAGTAATAAAATCAGTGAGCTTTTTGGTAACGACCTGGCAAAAGAGTACGTTAGACAAATTGAAGATCATGAAATTTACGTGCACGACGAAACCAGCCTGAAACCTTACTGTGTTTCAGTCACTATGTACCCGTTTTTACGTGATGGCTTAACCAAGCTGGGTGGCGAGTCTCAGGCGCCTAAGCATCTGGAGTCTTTCTGCGGTACTTTTGTGAACTTTGTTTTTGCCGTAAGCTCGCAGTTTGCCGGGGCAGTCGCTACGGTCGAGTTTCTAACCTACTTCGATTACTTTGCCCGCAAAGACTACGGCGACGATTATTTGAATACGCATCGTCACCAAATTGAAAACCATCTGCAGCACGTGGTTTATGCGCTGAATCAGCCTGCGGCTGCCCGGGGCTACCAGAGCGTGTTCTGGAATATTTCCATTTACGACCAGCATTACTTTGACAGCATGTTTGGTGAGTTTGTTTTCCCTGCGGACTTCACGAAACCGGAGTGGAGCTCAGTCAGTGCGTTGCAGGACTTCTTCCTGGATTGGTTTAATAAGGAACGGGAAAAGACGATTTTGACCTTCCCGGTGGTGACTGTGGCCATGTTAACCGACAAGGGACAATGCAAAGATCAGGCATTTGCCGAAAAAGTAGCCGGTGAGATGGCAAATGGTAATTCCTTCTTTGTTTATTTATCTGACAATGCCGACTCGTTAGCTTCATGTTGCCGACTACGTAGCGAAATTAGCGACAATACCTTTTCTTATACCCTGGGTGCCGGTGGTGTCGCTACGGGCTCTATTAATGTCATTACCATGAACATGAACCGTTTGGTGCAGGATGACAGAGATTTAGAGGAAGAAGTCAGCAAAATTCACAAATATCAGGTGGCTTACAGGAAGTTGATGGAAGAATACAAGGAAGCGGGTCTGTTAACGGTCTATGACGCCGGCTTTATTACCCTGGACAAGCAGTTTTTGACTATTGGTATTAACGGCATGGTTGAAGCGGCGGAATCGCAGGGGATCACCGCGGGTAACAACCAGACCTATAAAGACTTTGTGCAAAGCCATTTAAAAGTGATTTACGACGCTAATAAAGCTGCGAAAAAAGAGTATGGGTATATGTTTAACACTGAGTTTGTGCCAGCAGAAAACCTGGGTGTGAAGAACGCCAAGTGGGACAGAGCTGACGGTTATAAAGTGAGCCGTGACTGCTACAACTCCTACTTTTATGCCGTAGAAGACGAAGATGCCAATGCACTGGATAAACTGGTTCTTCACGGAAAAGAATTGATTGAATACCTGGATGGCGGTTCGGCATTGCATTTGAACCTTGATGAAAAGCTCAACACCTCAGGCTATTTGTCGTTACTCAATATTGCCGCGAAAACGGGCTGTAATTACTTCTGCATTAACGTCAAAATTACCATTTGTAACGCCTGCGAGCACATTGATAAACGCACCTTAAGCGAATGTTCCTGCTGTGGTTCTGAAGATATCGACTACGGAACCCGGGTTATTGGTTACTTAAAACGTGTGTCTGCTTTTAGTGCAGGCCGTCGAAAAGAACACCATTTGCGTCATTATCATCGCAAGCAGCCAGCCGAGGTTGCTGTGGGTGCGGCACAATCCAATAGGGTATTGCGCAGAGCAAGCTAAAGTGGCACAAAATGCTTACAGAGAGGGATTAATTTTCCCTCTTTCTGTAGCTCTCAGAATTCGAGTTTTGTGGTAATCTCCGCGCGAAAATTCCAGCCGGAATAATCAACCACTTTTATTCTTAACCACCAACCAACAAGGAGAGTTGGTGCAGTTTATCTTTTGGCTCTGAACTGCACTGAAAAAACGCTATGAAAAGATTGCTGTTTACCGTCATTTCGCTGCTGTTTTCGGTATCAGTACTGGCTGCAGAACCCTCTGCTGACCGTATCGATCTCACGTCATCTACCGTTGGTTACGCTGCCATCGTTATTTTTATCCTTGCGTACATTTTGGTGATGGGTGAAGAGAAACTGCACATGAGAAAATCCAAGCCTGTGCTGGTTGCGGCGGGGGTTATATGGATACTCATAGGGTTTGTTTACAGTGGCGACAATGCTGTTCTGGCGGAAGAAGCCTTCCGGGAAAACTTACTAAAGTTCGCAGAGTTGATGTTGTTTTTGCTGGTGGCAATGACCTACATCAATGCGTTGGAAGAACGGCGTTTGTTCGATGCGCTCAGCGCCTGGTTGATGAAAAAGGGCTTTACCTATAGAAAGCTCTTCTGGATAACCGGCTTTTTAGCGTTTTTCATTTCGCCTATTGCGGACAACCTGACCACCGCTCTGTTGATGTCGGCTGTGGTCATGAAAGTTGCCGAGGGCAATAAAAAGTTTGTCGCGCTATGCTGTTCCAGCATTGTTATAGCGGTTAATGCCGCCGGTGCATTCAGCCCGTTTGGGGACATAACCACGCTTATGGTCTGGCAGTCCGGCAAGGTAGAGTTTACCGAGTTCCTGCAGTTGTTTTTACCGGCGTTAGTGAACTACTTAATACCCGCAATTATCATGAGCTTCTTTATTGAGAACAAAAGCCCGACAACGCTGCATACCGAAGTGGAGCTTAAGCGCGGAGCCCTGCGCATTACGTTTTTGTTTTTATTAACTGTTGCGACCGCGGTCGCGTGTCATATTTGGCTGCATTTACCGCCGGTGCTTGGCATGATGATGGGTTTGGGTTATTTACAGTTTTTCGGCTACTTCCTGCGTATGACCCTGCCGGGTTCGTTGGCGCGCAAACGTGCAATGGCTGAACGCGAGGGCGACCAAAAGCGCCTGCAACAACTCGGTGGTGTAGTGCCATTCGACGTGTTTAGCCGGGTTTCCCGTGCCGAATGGGACACTTTGCTGTTTTTCTACGGCATTGTGCTGTGTGTCGGTGGTTTAGGCTTTATGGGTTACTTAGGTTTACTGTCCGAGTCTCTTTATGGTGGTTTAGACCCAACCATAGCAAACACTATTCTCGGCGTGGTCTCCGCTCTCGTGGATAACATTCCTGTGATGTTCGCGGTACTGTCCATGGATCCTGAAATGTCCACCGGACATTGGCTGTTAATAACCCTGGCCTGTTGCACCGGCGGCAGCCTGCTTTCTATTGGCTCCGCATCAGGCGTTGCCTTAATGGGACAAGCCAGAGGCTACTACACCTTTATGTCGCATCTAAAATGGACACCGGTAATAGCAATAGGCTACGCAGCCAGCATCCTGCTACACCTATGGCTAAACCAAGCCACTTTCCTGAGTTAGTGGAGGGAGAGGGAAAGGCTTTCTCGGAAAAGGGCTGTTGCGCTCAGAGAGACGCCGTAAACCTATCCCTGGGGGCTTGGGTGGCGCCATCCTTGGCGCCACACACTCTCTGAGCGCAACAGCCCTTTCCCTCAACACCTTCCCCTGTTGCTCTACCTCGATCTCGTTGGATGCTTCGTCGCACTCGCTTTTCGGAAGCTACCGCCCCCAGCCAGCTAAACGACTTTGGAGTAGTGGTTTTGGCCGTGATCCAGGTATTCGTCGAAACAGGCGCAGATGCTGCGAACCCAGAGGCGACCTAAGTCGGTGACGCGGAGCTTCTTGTCGGAAACGTCGACTAAGCCGTCTTCAATGAATGGTTTTAGTAGTGGTATGGCTTCGGCGAAATGAGCCCAGAAATCGTCCAGATCCCACTCTGCTTTAAAAGCTTCTATATCAAGCTCGAAATGGCAAATAACCTGAGAAATTAATGCGGCTCGCAGCTTGTCTTCGTCGTTTAACGCCATGCTTTTTATTATGGGTTTTTGTCCGTTATCTATCATTTTGTAGTAAGCCGGTAGCTCTTTTTCGTGTTGCCATAGCACACCGTTTACCTGACTAATGGATGAAACACCTAAGCCCAGCAGTGCGTCCTGACCGTCGGTGGTGTAGCCCTGGAAGTTACGCTGCAAACGTCCTTCGCGCTGAGCTATGGCAAGGCCATCGTCTTTTTTTGCAAAATGGTCCATGCCGATAAATTGATAACCGGCGTCGTTCAGCTGAGTAATGGCTTGTTCCAGCAGACTCAGCTTAACCGATGGCTGCGGAATGGACTCTTCCGGTATTTTCTTCTGACCAGCGAAACGCTGGGGTAAATGGGCGTAGCTAAACACTGAAATGCGATCGGGATCCATTTCAATGACTTGCTCAATAGACTTCTTAAAGGTTTCCGGACGCTGGTAAGGCAGGCCGTAAATAAGGTCTAAGTTAATTGAGTCAAAGCCTAGCTCTTTACTGAGTTTTAGCTGATGCGCAATAAGCTCAATGTCCTGTACGCGATTGATAGCAATTTGAACTTTCTTGTCGAAGTCCTGCACCCCGTAGCTCACACGGTTAAAACCTAACTCGCGTAAATGGCGAAGCTTTTCGTCGCTGCAGCTGCGCGGGTCAATCTCTATGCTGACTTCAGGGTTGTCCGCGAAAGTAAAATGCTGATGAACCAGTTCCATTAGGCGGGTCAGTTGCTGCTCGGTCAAGAAAGTAGGGGTACCACCGCCTAAATGAATCTGGCGGATCTTTTTGTCCTTTACCATAGGTTGGTACATCGCCATTTCGCGGGCGAGGTAATCCAGATACTTATCGGCTTTATGCTGGTGGCGGGTAATTACTTTATTGCAACCACAGTAATAACAAAGCTTGTGGCAGAAAGGCAAGTGTAAATACAGACACAGTCCGTCATTTGCATTTTTCAGCGCGGCTTCTATGCGGCTTTCTGAAAATTGTTCGGAAAGCATTAACGCTGTGGGATAAGACGTATAACGAGGTCCATTAATGTTGTATTTTTCTATTAACTCTTTATCCCAGGTAACTGTACTCATAACCACCCCTTGACCCCAGTCAAAAATTATTTAATTAACTTGTCTGTATTGTTTCACCTTTTTCTTTATAAATAAAATCACTAAACCGATCTCCTATTAAATATAAGGCCCTTGGTAGCTTTTGATTTACCTCAATAGTGTCTAAGAAGTTTTTTAAATGTAACCCTAATTCGGTATTGCCTTTCACCATTAGTTTTCGATTAAAGAATAATGTGTCGGGGTCAACCTTTCCGTAAATCAGCAAAAGCAGTGCGTCACCGTCTGATGATAGCTGTACGTCTGCTTCTACTGGGCCCTTAAGGGATTTCAGTTGACTTCCTTTTAACGTCAAAAATAGAGATAAATCAATGTCTTTGACCTTTATCTCTATTATGTTCCCGGAAATAAAATTAAGCTCTCCTGAAGAAATTTCTTCCTTAAATAAAAGGTTTAATAACTTTTCAGATCCGAAATTAATAAATTTCGACGGAATTAATTTATTTATTGGCCGAATTATTTTGGGTATAGAAGATACCCAGTTGGTGGTATTCATATTTTGCTCCGTTTGCAACAACAAAATAAAAGTTTTGAGCACTATAATGAATTAATAATTAGGGTGCTACAAAATATTAAATAGAGGTTTTAAATGGAATTGCTGTGTCCGGCCGGAAGTATCCCTGCATTAAAAGCGGCTATAGAAAATGGTGCCGATGCGGTCTATGTGGGGTTAAAGGATGAAACCAATGCGCGTCATTTCGCGGGTCTGAATTTAAATCAGATGAAGCTAGCAGAAGCAGCGGACTATGTGCACAAGCATGGTCGTAAACTGCACGTTGCCATTAATACCTTTGCACATGCCAACAGTTGGGAGAAATGGCGTCGGGCAGTTGATGATGCTGTTCTGGCCGGTGCTGATGTATTGATTATTGCAGATCTCGCGGTTCTGGCTTACGCCGCTGAAAGGTACCCCAAAGTTGAAAGGCACTTATCGGTGCAGGCCTCTGCAACCAATGCCGGAGCCATCCGTTTTTACCAGCAGTTTGGCGTGTCACGGGTGGTCTTGCCCCGAGTGCTGTCTATGCAGCAAGTCAGAGCACTGGCGCGCACTACTGACGTCGAGCTGGAGGTTTTTGCTTTTGGCAGCCTCTGCATTATGGCAGAAGGGCGCTGCTACTTAAGTTCTTATCTGACCGGTGAGTCGCCCAATACAGCAGGTGCCTGTTCGCCCGCAGCTTTTGTCGAGTGGGACGAACAGGATAACAAACTGGAGTCACGGCTTAACGGCGTGCTTATAGACCGCTTTGGTGAAAATGAAAAGGCGGGTTATCCCACTTTATGCAAAGGGCGTTTTTCGGTTGACGACGAAATTTACAATGTACTGGAAGAACCGACCAGCCTGAATACCTTAAGTTTGTTGCCGCAGCTTTATAAAGAAGGCATTGCCTCCTTAAAAATTGAAGGTCGGCAGCGCAGCCCGGCTTATGTGTCGCAAATTACCAGAGTCTGGCGTCAGGCTATCGATGCCGTTATGACCGACCCTGATGCCTTTGAAGTGGAAGATAACTGGAATTCGGTTCTGGCCTCACTTTCTGAAGGCAGTCAAACGACGCTGGGCGCGTACCACCGGAAATGGAAGTAACCAATATGAAGTTTTCTCTAGGACCTATTCTGTATTTTTGGCCGAAACAACAGGTTTTTGATTTTTACCAGCAAGCCGCGGAGTCAGATGTTGACCATGTGTATCTGGGCGAAACCGTTTGCAGTAAGCGTCGTGAGTTAAAGCTGGATGACTATCTGGCGATAGCGCACATGCTAAGAGAAGCCGGGAAAAAAGTAACACTATCGACAATGACTCTACTAGAGGCTCCGGCTGAACTAAGAGAGCTGGGTAAATATTGCGATAATGGCGAGTTTGATGTCGAAGCCAATGATGTCAGCGCTATTAACTTATTGCAGGAGCAGGGGCTGAACTTTACCGCCGGGCCGGCCATTAATATTTATAATCACCAGAGCCTGCGCCGTCTCATTGATATGGGTATGACTCGCTGGGTGGTTCCATTTGAACTTTCCCGCGACTGGCTGCAGGACGTCTTACAGCACAACCTTATTGACACCGTGAGGGACTGCTTTGAAGTGGAAGTTTTCTCCTTTGGCCATATACCTTTGGCCTGGTCTGGTCGTTGCTTTACTGCCCGCTCGGAGAACCGCCCGAAAGATCAGTGCGAGCTGTGTTGCATAAAGTACCCGGAAGGCCGGGAAGTGAAAAGTCAGGAAGGTCAGCAGGTGTTTGTGCTTAATGGTATTCAGACGCAATCGGGTACACGTTATAACCTGATAAACCAGCTGCCGGGTATGAATGGCCTGGTCGATATTGTGCGTATTAGTCCGCAACCCGAGGGGACTTTCGACTGGCTACAACGCTTCCGCAGTAATATCAATGGGGAACACCCCGTGACCCTGACGAGCAAAGAGAACAATGGCTACTGGTTGCAACTGGCGGGGCTAGCGACAGGCTAGAATCTCTAAATAGGTATTAACTGACTTTTAGTGGTAGAGCGTCGATCTTCGTCAAAATAAAAGGTATATTAAAAATGTATCTTTTATTAATAAGCGGTGACAGTGATGCAAATCACAGACAGACAAAAAGAAGAGCAGTTAACTCCTATTCTGCGGCAGGCGTTTCGGCCTCTGTTCCTTTTGGGTGCAGGGTTCAGTGCCGTAGCGATGCTGCTGTGGGGGTTAGCACTTGGTGGAAAGCTCAGTTTGCCTGTATATGGCAACATCATGTTCTGGCACAGCCATGAAATGATATTTGGCTTTGTTATTGCCATAGTCCTGGGTTTTTTATTAACTGCGGTGCAGAACTGGACCGGACTTAGGGCACCACATGGCAAAACTCTGCTTATTCTGACCGTTTTATGGGCAGCCGCCAGGTTAATGTTGCTGTTGGGCGGTGAACTGCCATGGTGGTTAGTTGCAGCCGTGGATGTCAGTCTTTTACCTGTTGCCGCGTTTCTGTTCGGGCGTATGGTGCTAAAAGTAAATCAGACCCGAAATTTATTCTTTGTGCCCATTTTGCTGTTGCTGACGGTGTGCAACTTGCTTATGCACTACGGCTTACACTTTGGTCACTATCATATTCAGGTGCTTGGTGCTTACAACGCAGTATTTCTGGTGACCTTGTTAATGGCCATTATTGGCGGACGAGTGCTGCCAATGTTTACTGCCAACGGTACGCAAACGCCTAAAGTAACGCCAATTGTCTGGCTTGATCGCATCGCCTTAGGCAGCTTGTGGCTTATCTTTGCTGTGCACTTTCTGAATCTGCACACGCTGTTGCCTAACCAGATAATGGTCGTTCTATTTGGTGTTTCAGCGGTGGCAACCGGTATAAGAGTTGCGCGCTGGAAAATCTGGATAACCTGGAGAGTACCGCTGCTCTGGTCACTGCACTTAGCTTATTGGTTTATTCCGGTTGGTCTGGCCTTATTTGCATTGCGTTACGCGGGCTTTGACCTGACTCAGAGTGTTGCGTTACATGCCTTAACCGCGGGAGCTATGGGGAATATGATCCTCAGCATGATAGCGCGCGTTTCGCTAGGCCATAGTGGGCGCCCGTTGCAACCCAAACTGATAATGACCGGCGCATTTTTACTGGTATTAATAGCCGCATTAACCCGGGTCTTTTTAATGTGGCTGGCTCCTGATTTAGCCAGCCAGTGGTTAATGTTTAGCGCTATAGCCTGGACAATGGCTTATGGTATTTATGTTGTGGTTTATTTTAAGGTGCTGACAACACCCCGCGCCGACGGTAACCCGGGTTAAGTCTCTTCCGGAGAGTGGTCGGGGCGCGTAGCCAGCCAGCACCCGACCACAACCAGAACAACCCCGACAATTGCTTTTAACCACACCGGAACCTGCGGAACAAATAACCATAGTACCAGGTACCCGGTTGCCATCATGACTAAGGCGATTATCTTAGAGCGGCGTTTAATGACCCGGTGTTCGCGCCAGGCTTTTATGTCCGGGCCGTATTTAGGGTGGTTAAGCAGCCAGGCTTCAAGCCGGGGCCAGCCTTTACTAGCAGCCCACAATGCCGCAATGAGAAAAGGCACTGTGGGCATTACCGGCAGGGCAATGCCAATAAGTCCAAGCAATACAAAAAATAGCGCCAGAGCGCGCCACAATAACCGAATTAACAGCTCCCGCGTCACGACTTCATTCCTAATCTGCTGGCCATTTTGTGCAGGTTACTGGCATCCAGCTGCAGGTCTTTAGCGGCCTGACTCCAGCTGTTGTTGTGACGGCTCAAAGCCGCTTCTATCATCTTACGCTGAGTATAATTTACCGCTTCTTTCATCGACACGTTAGCCGGAGGTAAGCTGGTTCCTGCGGAGTTTTTTCCAGAGTCGGTGGTGGCTGACAAAGGTAGTTGCACATCCAGATCCAGCATGTCGGGTTCAATGGTGGCAATATCGGTTTTTTCCACTCCGTGGCTCAGTAGCTTAATAGCGGCCCGGCTTATAACATGTTCCAGTTCACGCACATTACCCGGCCACTGATACTGCTGTATGGCAAGCTCAGCCTCCGGCGATAAACGCAAAGCCCTTAACCCCAGACGAGCCCGGTTTAGCTCGAGAAAATGTCCGGCCAGAATAGACACATCGTCACCGCGCTCGCGTAATGGCGGAATTGGCAAAGGATAAACCGAAAGGCGGTGGTATAAATCAGCACGGAAAGTTTCATTACTGACTTGCTGGCGCAGATTGCGGTTGGTGGCTGCTATGAGGCGAACATCTACTTTTCGGTATTTGTCAGAGCCTAAACGCTGAATTTCACCGTTTTGCAGTACCCGCAATAATTTGGCCTGTATGGATAATGGCAGCTCGCCAACTTCATCCAGAAACAGCGTGCCGCCGTGAGCGACTTCAAAGCGTCCTGAACGATCGTTGGTTGCCCCGGAAAACGCCCCTTTTACATGACCAAAAAGCTCGCTTTCTGCAAGTGATTCCGGCAGAGCCGCGCAGTTCACATAAATAAGGGGTTTGTCGCTGCGCTGTGAGAGCAAGTGCAGTTCACGGGCAAACAGCTCTTTACCGACACCGGTCTCGCCCAGTAGCAACACGGGCAAATCGGCACTGGCAACTACCCGCAGTTCTTTGAGTACACTTTCAATGGCTTTGCTGTGCCCGATAATTTCCGATTCGTTTCTTTCTGTGGTTCCGGATTTTGGCATGGTGCGCTGCTGGCCTTGTCGCAGAGCCCTGACGTTTTGCTCCAGCTGGCCAATGCGAACGGCGGTCTCAACGAACAAGCTAAACTTTTGCAATTCAATCATTGAGTTGTCGGTAAATGTACCGGGTTGCAGTGCGTCTAACGTCAGTACACCCCAGCACTTATTCTCCAGATACAAACTAATACCCATACAGTCGTGAACGGGTAGCGCATTACCTGGCTGCTCAGCGAGCAGTCCGTCGTAGGGGTCTGGTAATGACGAGTCGTGCTCAAACCGCACGGGGTTACGAGAAGCCAGTAATGCTGCTAACCGGGGATGTTGCGCCACAACGAAGCGGCGGCCCAGGGCTTCGCGTACCAGTCCCTGAATAGCAACCGGTTGCAGCACTTCATTATCCAGCTTTAATAAAACCACTGCGCCGCAGTTAAAGTGGCTGCGCAAGGTGTTGACCAAATTTTGTAAACGAACGGCTGCAGGCTGCTCGGTAAGCAGGTCTGCTAATAGACTTTCTTGCAACATGGTTAAATTGACTGCCCAGGTTAAAAATACCCTTATTGGTTGGGTTGATAGTACCGCGGCACCCCGGAGAGTCAATAATCCTAACGGGGTAGGAGCTGGCCTGTTTGTTGCAAACCAGACCTGAGTAGAAACTTTATTTAGCAAACAGGAGTGACCCATGAGTACTTTCAATGACCGTTTACAGACTGCCGAGCAACAATGGCAGGACGCTTCACCCAAGCATTTGATAGAGCACATTTATCTGCGTTTTCATCAGCGCCATCGCGAACAGCTTCCTGAGTTAAAGCAATTGGCTATGCGCGTTGAAGCTGTTCATGGTGATCACCCCGAAGCCCCGGTTGGTCTGACTGAACACCTGGATAACCTGATGCAGGAGCTGGAAAGCCACATGACAAAAGAAGAACAAATTCTGTTTCCTTTGCTGTCTCGTGGTGTTTATCCGGGCGGGCCAATTTCAGTAATGGAAAGCGAACACGTTCAGCATGAGGGGGAACTTAACAGAATTGATGAACTGACCAATAACTTAACGCTGCCGGAAGGCGCCTGTGGTACCTGGACAACTCTTTATAAAGGCTTAAAAGAGCTGCAGGATGATTTGCACGAGCATATTCACCTGGAAAACAACCTGCTTTTTGTTGAAAAGAAAGCATCGGCACCTGAGCACGGTAAAGACTTTTGTTGCGGTTCGTGTCAGTAACCCTGCTTAAAATACATCACTTTTTCTAAATATCGGCGGCTCTCCGACAACGGATGCTTAGAAGTTAAGTCCCGGTAAACAATGCCGGGCTGACTTCGGTTTATAATTTGAACCGCGTTGCTACGATTGGAAGAAAAGGTTTTCAGCACGTTACCGGCGCCACCGTTGTATGCTGAAACAATAGCGTATTCGCGGCTGCGCGGGTGTTGCACGCCTTTTAGGTACTGGGTATTCAAAATGTGCAAATAGGCACTGCCAATATCAATGTTCTGTGCGGGGTCAAACAATTGTTGAGACGTGGGCTGCCCGGGAATTTTACGAACGCGCTCAAACACGTCACGTCCGGCGGTCGATGCCACTACCTGCATTAAGCCGTAAGCGTTAGCGTGGCTCACCGCATAAGGGTTAAAACTGCTTTCTGTTTCAATAATGGCATAAATAAGCTCAGGCTCCAGGTTATAGCGTCGCGCTGCGGCTATCACGTAGTCGGCATACTGGTGTTTGCGCAGCTCCTTGTGTTCATCAACTAAGGCAATTTGAACCTCATACACCTGGTTGTTCTTAGCGCGGCGGGTGTGCAGTTGGTTTTTCACCAAGTACTCGGCAAAGCGGTTTGCCCGCCATTCGTATTCGACTACGACATTGTCCTGGTCAACAACTTGTCCGCGCAAAAACGGTTTTCCTGTCCGTCCTGGCTCTTTATCGGTAAAAATATCAACGGCAGTGAGGTCGGTTGGCGTTAACAGCGTACGCACAATAGCGGCTTTGAGTTGTTCCTGGGTTTTGGCTGGATCATTGCTGTCATGCAATGTCGCAACGGTCAGCAGGCCCTGCTCAAAATCGACAACGGCTTTGGCATGAAAGTTATCACTGTATTTAACGTACTTCTTTGCGCTGGGAACCGTGTTTTCCTCGTCACCCCATATGGCCTCAGCAACGGCACGCAGATCGCGCAAAGCCTTGCGTAAGTCCTCAATGTCGCTAATAAGCTGTTGCGGGTTGCTGCGGTAGCTGTGCAAACGCTCACGCGCCATAGATTCCACCACTGCGCTTGGGTCGTTACCGCTAAACACGCCTGAATTGACCACGCGTTTTACGTTATTAGGTGTTATTTGGCATCCTGCCAAAATTAGCGTTGTGGCTATAGCCGCCAGCAGCGTGGTTAATTGAGTCTTTTTATTCATAGTACCTAAATTGAGCTTCACTTCCCTTGTTCAAGCTTTTACATTAGAGAGACATAAAAAGAAACCCTAAGCACAGTTTAAAAGTGCATAAAACAACAGGAATGAAGATGCGCAGTCTCAAATTTGCGGCGCTGATAGCCGCCTCATGGTTGGTCATGCCGACTCAAGCACAACAACTCTCGGGCGAGAGTTCGTTACTCCCCGAAGCTAACTACAGTAATTCAGAAGTGACTGTTGAGCAGGTTCTGGGTTATCCGCTTGGCACTAAAATTACCAGCCCGGCCGACATGAGCCGTTATTTTGAAGCTCTGCAGCAGGCTTACCCCAAACAAGTAAAATTGCTTGAGTACGGCAAAAGCTGGGAAGGGCGTACGCTTTATTACGCGGTTATTTCCAGTGAAGACAATATGGCTGACTTTGACGGTTTTATGAAGGGCATGCAGGCCTTAGCCGACCCGCGCAAAACCGACAGCGATAAGGCTGAGCAGTTAATTGACGAATTGCCCGGTAGCATCTGGCTGTCCTATGGCGTTCACGGCAATGAAATTTCGTCACCGGAAGCCGCTATGGTAACCGCCTATCATTTACTGCATGACCAGCGTGAGCAGACCCAACGCTGGTTAGATAACACCATGGTGTTCATAGATCCGCTGCAAAACCCGGACGGACGAGCCCGCTTTGTGGATCGTTACTACATGAGTGTTGGGCTGGAGCACTCGGGGGACCGCCGCAGTGCGGAGCACAACGAACCCTGGCCTAACGGGCGCACTAACCACTACCTGTTTGATATGAACCGCGACTGGATAGCGCTGACTCAGCCTGAAATTAGCGGGCAAATTGATGCCTTACTAAAATACTATCCGCTGGTGTTTGTTGACCTGCATGAAATGGGTGGCGATTCCACTTATTATTTCACCCCAGAGGCTCGGCCTTATAATCCACTGATTACCGAGTCACAACGCGAAACGCTGAACTGGATTGGTAAAAATAACAGCCAGTGGTTCGACGAAAAGGGCTTTGATTATTTTACCCGCGAAATTTTCGACGCGTTTTACCCGGGCTACGGTGCCAGCTGGCCGCTGTATCAGGGCTCAGTTGCAATGACCTATGAGATGGCTTCAGCACGTGGGCATTTATTTGACCGTGCAGACGGCGACGTACTGACCTACGCCGATGGTGTTCAGCAGCATTTTATAGCGTCTATCTCGACTATTCAGACAGTTTCCCAACGCCGCGAAGCCTTATTGCAAAAGTTCTGGGAATACCGCAAGTCAGCGGTTGAAGCAGGCGAAGACGGTGATGTCCGCTCTATTATTCTGCCTGCCAAGGATGACCCGGCTGCCGCACGTAAACTGGCCTCTTTACTGGTTGAACAGGGTGCAGAAGTGAAGCTGGCGGAAAAGGCGTTTGACGTCTGCGGTACTGATTATGAAGCGGGCGCTTATATCATTGATATGGCACAGCCCGCACACCGCATGATACGTACCTTAATGGATAAACAGGTGGATATGGCAGATGACTTCCTGGTAGAGCAGGAGCAGCGCCGTAACAATAATCTACCGGACCAAATTTACGATGTAACCGGCTGGTCACTGCCGCTGATGTTCAATGTCGACAGCCACACCTGTGATGATTTACCTGACGTCGCCACAGCCTTTGTAGAAGAAGGTCGTATTGAGCCTGGCAAAGTGGCTAACCCGGACGCCAAAGTGGCTTTTTTGGTTCGTTGGGGTGACATGAATGCAGGGCGTTTCCTCACTGCTGCGTTGCGCGAAGGTTTAGAGGTTCGCCAAAGCGAATTAGCCTTTACCCACGAGAACGCCGGTGAATTCCCCAGTGGTTCATTGATTTTAACCCGTGCTGACAACCCTGATGGTTTGCAGACTAAATTGCAAAAGCTCGCTGAGGCTTCAGGCGCAACCGTTGAAGGCGTTGATACAAGCTGGATGACTGAAGGGCCTAACTTTGGTTCGCACAACGTAAGCAAACTGGAAGCACCGAAAATTGCTATTGCCTGGGATGAGCCGGTTAGCCCTTACAGTGCAGGGCATACCCGCTTTGTGATTGAACGCCAGATGGGTTATCCGGTAACAGCTATTCGTACCATGCAGTTATTGCAAAATGACCTTAATGGGCTGGATGTTCTGATACTACCGGAAGGTGCATACTCCGGCGTGCTTAACGACAAAACCGTTGAGAAAATCCAGCAGTGGGTTTCAGACGGCGGTGTGCTGCTGACTTTAGGCAGTGCTTCTGCCTGGGCTGTTGAAACCGGTCTGCTGAATACCCAACTGGAACGCAAAGTGCCGGAAGAGGGCGTTACTGAGCCTGACGAAGAAATTAAAGTAGACGGTAAGGTGATTGAAAGCCGCGAGCAGTTCTTAACGGAAATAAAACCGCACGGCGCTGACCCCGACTGGGTGCCCGGTGCGTTATTAAATGCCAAAGTGGATACAAACCACTGGTTAAGCGCCGGCGTTAAACCGCAGGTAGTAAGTATTTATAACGGTAATGATGTGTTTACCCCCATTGATATTGATCATGGCCGCAACATTGCGTGGTTTGCTGGCGCGGATAGCCTGTTAGCCAGTGGCTTTTTGTGGGACGATATAGCTCAGCAACTACCTTACAAGCCGCTATTAATTTGGCAGCCAAGTGGCAAAGGCATGATTATCAGCTTTACTCAGGAACCCACGTACCGTGCCTATATGGACGGCTTAAATACCTTGCTGATAAACGCCTTGTTCCTGGCACCGGCAAAAGCACAATAGGAGTCTGACATGGCACAGTTTGGAGTTATTGGTCTGGGCCGCTTCGGCGCCCGGACATCACTGGAATTATTAGAGCTAGGCCATGAAGTTATTGGCGTTGATGCTGACGAGAAGCTGGTTGAAGAACTTGCCGATCAGCTCACGCACTCGGCAATTTGCGATGTTACCGACGAGAAAGCACTAAACGAGCTCGACTTATCGAATTGCGACGTGGTTCTGGTTGCTATTGGTGAGGATTTACAGGCCAGTTTGTTGTGTGTACTGCACTTAAAAACTATTGGTGTTGAGACCATATGGGCGAAAGCCACGTCTAAGTCGCATCACCAAATTTTATCGAAGCTTGGGGTAAGTCGCATTATTCACCCGGAAGAAGAAATGGGCATAAGAGTTGCTCAGGCTTTGAATTATCCTATGGTTAATGAGTACATGTCGCTTGGGCATAACTGGTTTTGCGTCGAAATTGCGTTAGGCGAAAACCTTGAAGGCAAAACACTAAACGACATTTTGCCTGATAATACCGATAACTTTCATTTGTTGTTATTAAAAAAGCGGGACGAAGTGACGGTTACTCCTGGCCCGGAAACAACCATAGAAGGCCATGAAACGCTGGTCATGGCGGGTAGCTTAAAAGCGCTGAAATCAATCGCACCGAAGCTGGTCGAAGAGTCATGAAGCAATGGTTACCCTCTTTTTTTATGGCGTACACCAGAGCCAGACGGAGCCAGCATAAAAAGCTTAAAGTAGGTCCGCCGGTTGTTCTTGCCGGCGGCTTTTTTGTTTTAATTTTGTTTGGCGCCTTATTACTAAAACTTCCTTTTGCGACTGTTGAACCTATTACCTGGCTAGAAAGTCTGTTTACTGCGGCATCGGCGGTGACAGTAACCGGACTGGTGGTAGTCGATACCGGTCAGGCCTACACCCCTTTCGGACTCACCGTTATTGCAATTTTGATTCAGACTGGCGGCATTGGCTTTATGACATTTGCCATTCTGGCGGTTATGTCTATGGGCGGAAACATTGGCATTAGCTATCAGCTCGTCGCAAGAGAGGCGATGCAGCAGACCAGCTTAAAAAATATTGCTAAGACTGCCAGAACCGTTTTCTACCTGGCATTGATTGTTGAGCTTCTGGGAACCGTAGTTTTGACGTTAACCTGGTGGGGGGAGTTTGGTTTCTGGGGAGCGTTAGGCGAGGCTGCTTTTTATTCAATATCAGCTTTTAACAACGCGGGGTTCGCTCTTTCTGCAAACAGCTTAAGTGACTACGTTGGCAGTATTCCCGTGAACTTGGTTGTCACGTTCATGTTTATTGTCGGCGGCTTAGGTTTTTCAGTATTGATGAACATATTCGAGAAGCGACGCTGGCATCAATTCTCGGTATATACACGCAGTATCCTTATCGCCACTTTAGTCATTAATCTGGTATCTGCCATTATATTTTGGTTAATGGAGCATAATAATCCGGACACCCTGGGGTCTTTATCGACACTGCAGCAAACGCTTGCGTCGTGGTTTCAGGCGACAACGCCGCGAACAGCGGGCTTTAATACTGTAGATATTGGGCAACTGCGCGAACCAACCTCAATGTACATTATGTTGTTGATGTTTATTGGTGGCGGCTCAATGAGTACTGGCGGCGGTATTAAGTTAGGTACTTTCATTGTTCTGATGATGGCAACTTACGCGTTTCTGCGACGCAGACAGCACGTGACGTTGATGCAGCGTAGTATTGAGCAGCAAATGGTGATGAAAGCTCTGGCTGTCTCAATGATTACGCTGTTAATGGCGTTTCTCGGTATCTTTTTTCTAATGATTTTGAATCCGCTGCCGTTTATAGATGTAAGCTTCGAAGTTTTATCGGCATTGGCGACGGTAGGGCTGTCACGAGGAATAACGGGCGAGTTAACTGAAGTGAGCCAGATTTTAGTCATTATTCTGATGTTTGCCGGACGGGTAGGGCCGCTGACTTTAGTGTACTTTTTAACAACTCCACACCGAAAAAGAGTGCGTTACCCGAAAACAGAAGTGCAGGTGGGGTAGTTTGCTAAATACAGAGTAACTTTAAGAGACTGATCAAAAAACAATAACAAGAGAAGCTCCGAAGATGCTGAATAAATTAAAGTTCACGCAAAAGGTTATTATTGTTGCGTCGTTGATACTGGTACTCGTGCTGGGTGTCTTCACGCTGACCAACTTTTTGCAGATGTCGAATCAAACCCGCAGTAATTTGCAGCATCAAATGCAGGCTTTGTCCGACTCTGTATCAAACAATATTTCGCAGTGGTTTGATGACCGTATGAGCATTGTTCAGGCAACCGCCGATGCCTACAATGTTGATGATTCTACAGACCGAGCCTTAGAGCGGGTTCAACAGTCCAAAGCCGCCGGTAAGTTTAAAAATGTGTATTATGGCTTGCTCGACGGGACTTTTCTGCTCGATGATCCCAGCATCGACCTGCCGGACGATTACGATGCCCGCAGCCGTCCCTGGTACCAGCTGGCGGTTGATGAGGGGCAGCCAACCTATACCGCGCCTTATATTGACGTTACCACCAATGAATTGACCATTACCGCGGTGGTGCCCATGCGTCGTGATGGTCGTCTGGTGGGAGTTGCCGGCGGCGATATGATGCTGGATGAGATTTCTGAAATTGTTAATGACATCGATTTTATGGGTCTGGGTTATGCTTTTTTGGTTAGCGGTGATCGAAATATTCTGGCACACCCCAACAAAGACTGGATTGAAAAATCTGTGAACGATTATGCCGGGCAGCCAGTTGCTTTAAGTTCTGATTTCTCCGAATACCGTATTGATGGAGCGGATCGCCTCGTGTCATTCCATAAAATAAAAGGTATTCAGGGAGTTGAGTGGTATCTGGGAGTGGTTATTGACCGAGAACAGGCTTACAGCAACGTTTCCTCCTTTGCCTGGACTGCTATTATTTATTTGGTTATTGGCATTGTGGCGGTAGTGGTGTCATTAACCTGGTTACTACGCTTATTGCTTAAACCTTTGCGCCGCTTAAATGAGGCTGTAACTGATATGGCCCGCGGCGAGGGCGATTTAACGCAGCGGCTGCCGGTTGAATCCGACGATGAGTTTGGCCTTGTTTCACGGCGCATGAATGAGTTTATTGAGAAAATTCAGCAAGCCTTGCTGGAAGTGAATGCGGCCGCACAGCAAGTGGAAGGCAACATTCGCAGCATGGTTAAGGCAAATGACGATTCAATGGACATTGGCAGCGAACAGGCCGGAAAAGCCAGCTCTGTTGCAACGGCAGTGAATGAACTGGGTGCGAGTGCTAATGAAATTGCCGAGAATGCTGCAAAAGCCTCTGAACAGGCAAGCTCTGGTACTGAAAAAGCGTCATCTGCAAGAAGCTCATTGCAACACAACCGACAACAAATTCAGCACTTGTCGGAGCGCATGGATGCCTCCAGCCAGGCAATTCATACTCTGGACGAAGACACCCAGAACATTGGTAAGATCATTGAGGTTATTAAAGGTATAACTGAGCAGACAAACTTGCTGGCTCTGAATGCGGCTATTGAAGCGGCACGTGCAGGGGAAGCCGGCCGTGGTTTTGCGGTAGTAGCGGATGAAGTGCGTAGCCTGGCTCAACGGACCTCGTCGTCGGCGGGTGAAATTGAAACCATGATAGAACGGGTCAGAGTGGGGACTCGTAGTGTGGTGGAAGTCATTCAGGAAAGTCAGGAAATAAGCAGTGCCTGTGTGTTAAGTGCGGAAGAGTCTGCTGAGCAGATGTCTGAAATTAACGCTATCATTGTTACTATCGATGATGTCAATCACTCAGTGGCATCGGCAACAGAACAGCAGACTTCAGTGATCCAAACGCTCGATCGTGACATTATGGATATAAGCAGTATGAACGATCAGAGCGTAGACAATCTAAATAATACCAAGCGAGCTTGCCGTGAACTGAACACGGCGTTTGAACGCTTGGAACAATTGGTAACACAGTTTAAACTGAATTGATCGAAATCAACTATTGGAGCAAACCTATGAACAAAGCATGGATGATTGGCGCCATAGCACTACTTGGCGGACCTGTTCTGGCAACAACGGCTCAGGCAGTAGAACGTACAGAAGCATCAGAGCAAGCCCAGGCTTATATTATTTCTCCGCAAAACGGGGAAGTGGTTGGTAAAACCTTTAAAGTGAAGTTTGGCTTAAGCGGTATGGGCGTAGCGCCGGCAGGTGTCGATGTGAAGAATACCGGACATCACCATTTGCTGGTTGATAAAGACGAACTACCAGCTATGGACAAACCTATGGGCGGTGACGTGACTCACTTTGGTGGTGGCCAGACAGAAACTACCGTGACCTTAGAGCCGGGTGAACATACGCTACAAATTATCTTAGGCGATAAGAACCACGTACCGCATAACCCGGCCGTGGTATCAGAAAAAATCACTATTACAGTGAAATAAGACTAATCCAGCTCGAGTTCGAGTTGTAATTGCTCGTTGGGGTCAGGCAATGTTGCACTGATCCCCAACAGCCTTACCCCCTTCCCTTTTCCACGCTGCCAGGCTTCGTCTAATAACTGATAAAACAGGCTGGGTGAAATAAACTGAGCACTACGGGAGACTGTTGTTTGTGTGAAGTCCGAGAATTTCAGCTTTAGTGTCTGGCTACGAATAGGCTGCTCACGCCAGTGGGTGATTTTCATTCGTTGACGCAGTTTCGGTAATAAATTGTCCTGAACATAAGCCTGAGCCGTCGATTCCAGTCGCATATCCGTTGCTAAGGTTTGTTCAACTCCGACACTTTTGCGAATGCGCTCTGTAACAACTTCGCGGCGATCCCGCCCATGGCAGCGTTCAAAGAGTACATACCCGGCTTTATCGCCAAGAATGGCCTGTAATTGCTGCAGTTCAATATTCTGAATGTCTTTGCCGGTGATAAGTCCATAGTTAGTGAGCACTTGCTGACTTTTAGGTCCAACACCCGGAATTTGTTTGAGGTTTAAGGCCGCGATGTAGTCCATAACTTCCGCCGGGCGAACCACAAACTGACCATCGGGTTTGCGCTCTTCGCTGGCAATTTTGGCTACCATTTTCTGGTTTGAAATGCCGGCAGAGCCGGTTATTCCCAGCGTCTTAATTTGGTCACGAACAAAGTCCATGGCCAAAGTCGCGCTGCCTTTAAAGCCTTCCAAATGGGTTAAGTCCAGATAAAACTCGTCGATAGAAGCCGGTTCAATGCGGGGTGTGAGTTCATGCAGAATATCCAGAACCTTATTGGACAGTTCGCGGTAGTAGTTGCCGTCAGGTCGTATAAAGGTTAATTGCGGGCACAAACGGCGGGCATGACTACCCGGCATCGCGCTTTTAACGCCAAACTGACGAGCCAGATAATTTGCCGTTGCAACAACGCCTCGTTCACCACCGCCACCGACAGCAAAAGGGCGTGTTTTAAGGCTTGGGTCGCGCAATTCTTCAGCCGAAGCAAAGAACGCATCCAAATCCAGCAAAGCTATTTTGCGAGCAATTTCAGCCAAGTGTTTATCCTTTGCACATTTGTGGTTATAATCGCATCCACTAACTGGGCGTGCAAGAACACCAGCCATTTGTAGGAGAAACCAGTGAAAGCTATGAATTCATTTTTTGTTAAGAGCGTTTTAGGCACCATGTCAATGCTGTTTGCGCTAAGCATTAGTGCGGCATCAGTGCAGGATGATATGTCACGTGAAGCGATCGCTGAGCGTATTAAGCCTTTAGGTAAGCACTATGTGGCTGGTGAAAGCAGCGCCGCTGAAGAAAGCAGCGGACCGCGGTCAGGCCAGCAAGTATACGATAAGTATTGTACAGCCTGCCATACCAGTGGTGTTATGGGTGCTCCAAAAATGAACAACGCCGCCGACTGGCAACCACGTTTAGACCAGGGCATGGAAACGGTATTGAAGCACGCAGTAGAAGGCTTTAATGCCATGCCGCCTAAAGGAACCTGTAGCGACTGCTCAGAAGAAGAAATTCAAGCTGCAATTAACTATATGACCGAAGAAATTTAGTTTCATATGCATCTTCAGCAAAAAAAGGCCACCACCCGGTGGTCTTTTTTGTGTCAATCGACGTTAATTCGTTTTCTTAACTTCCCTCACTAATTAATTTTTAACCAGATCTTTTCTATTTTTTGACACAGGTCTATACTGTACGACTGTTACCAAAAGCAACAAGTGTTAACAAAATGTATTTCGCGGCAAGGAGTGTCAGTGTCTAAGGTTGAACCTGAATGACAGACCGTACGCATAGCGAGGAACAGCTTCAGAATATAAAAACTGAAAATGAACGCTTGCACAAAGTCATCGCCCGCCTAAAGGGGTTGACCCAAAAGTATCGGTCTGCTGAAGTCGTACAAAAAGCGCTGTTCCGAATATCGGAACTGGCGGCTTCTGCGCGCGAAATGGACAACTTTTATCAGTCTCTGCACGAGATTATCGGCGAGCTGATGTACGCCCGTAATTTTTATATTTGCCTTTACGAACCTCAGGAAGAGCTGGTTGATTTTGTTTATTTTGTCGACGAAATTGATCAGGACACCTTATTTGAGCGCATTCCTATAGAGCAATTAAAGAAAGGTTTAACAGGCTATGTTTTGCGAAAAGGCCAGTCTTTGCTTTGCCCTCCGGAAGTGTATCAGCGCTTAATTGATAACGCCGAAATAGAAGGTTTAGGGGCAGAGCATCAGGACTGGCTAGGTGTTCCGTTAAAACGTGGTGACGTGACCATAGGTGTTATGGTGGTGCAGAGCTACAGTGCCGACGTTCGTTATGACGCCTCAGATGAAGATTTGCTCACCTTTGTATCGCAACACGTGGTGAATGCTTTAGAGCGTTTAAAGCAGCGCGACTTAATGCAAAGTGAAATAGAACACCAGACAGCCGAATTGCGCCACGCGAATGAAAGCTTAATGAGCGAAATTACCATTCGCGAAAGGGCTGAGCAGCAAACCTCGGTGCTCTTTGCTATTTCCGAGCTGACCAATACCTCTGACGATATGAACGCTTTTTATCGGCAGTTGCATAGGCAAATCGGTAAATTGATTCATGCCGACAACTTCTTTGTCGCGCTTTTATCAGACGATAAAAAGTTTATACATTTTCCCTACCATGTTGATGAAACAGGCGCTAAAGCCGAACGACGACGAGCCGGTAAAGGTTTAACAGAATACGTTATTAAAATGCGTGAACCGGCCTTTATCGATGCTCCTGTACGTCAAAAACTGCTGAAGAAAAACGAAATAGAGTTAGGCTACGGTGGTATGAAACTGGCTAAACAATGGCTCGGTAGCCCTTTAATGATGAACGGGCAGGTGTTTGGGGTTATTGCGGTACAGACCTACGACGGCGATTTTTTATACCATAGCGATGATTTAGAGCTGCTGAACTTTGTTTCGCAGCACGTTGCCGTGGCCATTGACAGAAAACGCTCAGCGGAAGAAATTCAGCGGGTGAACCAGTTCCTCGAAAAGAAAGTGGCAGAGCGTACCGAAGAGCTGGTGTCCGAAATAGAACGACGGAAAAAAACCGAATCCAGCTTATTCCATGCAGCGCATCACGATAACCTGACCGGCTTACCTAACCGCATATTGTTCAATGAACGTTTGCAGCAGGCCGTGGCGCATAAACGACGGCACCCTGAGCACCATTTTGCGGTGCTATTTGTTGACCTGGACCGCTTTAAAAATATAAACGACACGCTCGGGCACTCTGCCGGCGATGAGTTCTTGCTGGAAGTCAGCAAGCGTATTGGTGACTGCGTGCGTGACAACGACATGGTGGCGCGCTTAGGTGGTGATGAATTCGTTATTCTGCTGGATACCATTACCAGTATTGATGACGCCAAAGACGTTGCCAAGCGCATGATCCAGCAAATGAGTGAGCCTTTCCACCTGAACGGACAGGAGCATTACTCCGGCGCCAGTATCGGTATTGCCGAGTGTCTGGAAGAGACCGATTCGGCTGAACGACTGTTGCGCGACGCAGATGCCGCCATGTACCAGGCTAAAGGTATGGGGCGTGGACGCTACGTATTATTTGATGACAGCATGCATGAAAATCTGGTGGACAGTGTTCGTAAAGAAACGGCGCTGCGTCATGCTAAAGTTGAGAAAGATTTCGCTGTTAGTTTTCAGCCAATAGTGAATTTAACAACAGGCGAGGTCAAAGCCGTAGAAGCTAAATTGGTGTGGGAAGACCCGCGCTACAGCTTTAACAGTGAAGAGTTGTTGCCTCTGGCTGAGCGCACCGGTCTTATTGTGAAACTTGACCGCTTTGCTTTACGGGCAGCCAGCCAGTGGCTTGTTGAGAATAACGTCAGTGCCGACACTATGCTGCACCTGAATTTATCTGTGCGCCATTTATTGAAAACCAGTCACTTGAATGAGCTGGTGAATATCGTGACGGAAAGCGGTGTTAAACCAGAGAATATCGCACTGGAATTTGATGAAACCGACCTGGTCAGAGATGGCCGTCGGGTACTGGCCAGTTTAAGGCGGCTTTCCGAGTTTGGCTTTAAGCTGGTTATAGACAACTTTGGCAGTGGTTCCGGGCCGCTTCAGTTCCTGTATAACTTTCCGTTTACCATACTTAAGCTGGATCATCATTACATTGCCCGGCTGAGCAGTAATAACCGGGCGCAGGCCATGTTAAAGCACATTGTGACCTTGTGTCATGAGCTCGATATTGCTGTTTATGCCGATGGACTGGAAACTGAAACGCAAAAAAATGATGTGGAAAAGCAAGGTGTTATGATGGGGCAGGGCAGCTTCATTGACGAAAACTATGAAGGCACTGTAGCCAAAGACGACGACACCTCTTTCGTATCAGCTTAGTTTGGCACTACTTTTTCAGTGCGTTTTTCAACATTTCCAGACCCTGACTTCTCTGCTCTTCACGTTCCTCGTCAGATTTTTGCTTGCGATGCTCCCATTCTAAATCGTCCTGCGGTAACTCCAGTAAAAAGCGGCTGGGTTGTGGCTCCGTTTTTTCTCCAAACTGGCGACGTTCTTTGGCCATAGTAAAGACTAACTTATGCTGGGCGCGGGTAATGCCGACGTAAGCCAGACGGCGTTCCTCTTCAATGTTATTTTCATCAATACTGCTTTGGTGCGGCAATAGACCCTCTTCCATGCCCACTAAAAACACTTGTGGAAACTCCAGACCTTTAGAGGCGTGTAAGGTCATTAGCTGCACCTGTTCAAACTGCTCGTCGTCTTCGTTACGGGACATCATATCGCGCAGCGACAAGCGGCTGACCACCTGATTCAATTCCATGGGGTCATGTTCGGCGTCGCCTTTTAGCATGTCCGATACCCAGCGGTGGAGTTCGTACACGTTTTTAATTCGCATTTCGGCGGCTTTCGCGCTGGGGCTTTGTTCAAACAACCAGTCTTCGTAGCCAATTTCGCTCAGCAGTTGTTTTACCGCGTCACTGGCGTCTTCCTGATTATCGGCACGGCGAGCCAGGGTATCTATCATGTTGCGGAACACGTCCACATGCTGAAACACACCGGTGCTAAGCTGCGTTTTTAAATGGGGCGACTGACAGGCTTCAAATAAGCTACAGCCTAACTCCTGCGACAAACGGCCAATACGCTCAACGGTCTGCGGGCCAATGCCGCGCCGTGGAGTATTAATAATGCGCAGAAAAGCGGTATCGTCGGTTGGGTTCACCAGTAACCGTAAGTAAGCCATAATGTCTTTGACTTCCGCGCGAGCAAAGAACGACTGACCACCGGTAATTTTGTAGGGAATGCGGTTGTTCATCAGAGCTTTTTCAAACAGACGCGACTGGTGGTTACCACGGTATAAAATGGCAAAGTGATGATACGGCGTTTTGCGCAGGAACCGCTGTTTTACAATTTCGGCAACCACGCGTTCCGCTTCATGCTCTTCGTTACGACCAAAAATAACGCTTATCGGCTCGCCGTACTGCATTTCCGAGAACAGCTTTTTCTCAAATACGTGCGGGTTGTTCTCAATGAGAATATTTGCGGCTTTCAGAATACGACCGTGCGAGCGATAGTTTTGTTCCAGCTTAACCACGTCCAGCTGTGGGAAGTCCTGCTTCAACAAGGCCAGGTTTTTAGGCTGCGCACCACGCCAGGAATATATCGACTGATCGTCGTCGCCTACCACGGTAAAGCGAGCGCGTTCGCCCACTAATAATTTAACCAGTTGGTACTGACTGGTGTTGGTATCCTGATATTCGTCCACCAATAAATACTGAAACTTTTTCTGCCAGCGTGCGCGGGCGTTTTCGTTGGTCGCAAGCAACTGGGTCGGCAGGCGGATCAGGTCATCAAAGTCCACGGCATTACAGGCGCTCAGGTTATTCTGGTATTGCTGATAAACCTGAGCAAAGGCCTTTTCCTGATCGTTCCCGGCTTTTTGTAGAGCCAGCTCCGGCGACAGCATGGCGTTCTTCCAGTGGCCTATCTGGTGCTGACAGGCTTGAATCAGCGCTTTGTCGCCCTCAAATACATCTTCAGTAAGGGCGTTAAGCAGGGCGTAGGTGTCCTGGTCGTCAAACAATGAAAAACCGGGCTTAAACCCCAGGGTACTGAGTTCGCGGCGAATAATATTCAGCCCCAAAGTATGAAAGGTGCACACGGTTAAACCGCGCAGTTGAGCTTTCGGCAAGGTTTGTGCAATACGCTCTTTCATCTCTTTGGCGGCTTTATTGGTAAAAGTCACTGCACCAATTTGCCGGGCGGTGTAAATTTGCTGACGGATCAGGTAGGCAATTTTCTCCGTTATTACCCGGGTTTTGCCACTACCGGCGCCGGCAAGCACCAATAAAGGGCCCTGGATGTAATGTACAGCCTGGTTCTGGCGATCGTTCAGCATGGGCGCCGCGGAGTTCCTGATTCGTGAAAAAGCTGATAAGAAGCTCGGATTTTACCTGAATCTCCTGCTAAGCTAAACGCATAAGCAACGATTTACACAAAGAGAGACTTATGGACAACAAAACAATAGAGAATATTGCTCGCCAAATTAACGACAGCATGCCAGCCGGTGTTAAAGAACTGGCCGGAAACATGGAGCAGCGGGTTAAGCAGACACTGCAATCACAGCTGTCGAAACTGGATTTAGTCACCCGCGAAGAGCTGGACGTACAGCAGCAAATGTTACTGCGCTTACGTGAGCGTGTTGAACTGTTAGAAAAAGAGCTGCAAGCGACCAAGAACCAAAACAAGGACTAAGTCAGCCGTATGATCCAATGGATTAGTGGAAAAGTTGTCGAGAATTACCGTTGGAGTTCTGGCGTTTTCAGTTTGAGAGTTGTGTCTGAGCCTTTTGACTTTAAGGCCGGGCAATTCGTCCGTTTAGGTCTGAATGTGGGGGGCGAGCAACTATTGCGCGCCTACTCGCTGGCCAGCGAACCCGGCGAAGCCATACTGGATTTTGTCATAGCTGAAGTGGAAGACGGCGAGGTCAGTACTAAGTTAGCCAAGCTGCAGCCCGGCGATAACGTGGATATTACCCAGCCCGCTGGTGGTTTTTTCACGCTGGACGAAGTGCCGGACGGCGACAGCTTGTGGATGCTTTCTACGGGAACCGGCATTGGCCCGTTTATTTCTATGCTAAGAACCGAAAAGCCGTGGGAAAGGTTTAAACGCATCAATCTGGTGCACGGTGTTCGTGTGGCAGAAGATTTGGTTTATCAGGGGCAAATAGAGCAGTGGCAACAAGAATATCCCGGGCAACTGGGCTACCAGCCGGTTATAACTCGTGAAAACATTCCCGGCGCCTTCTCTGCACGGATTCCAGAACTGATTAGCTCCGGGCAGTTAAGCGACGCACTTGAAACGCCGTTAGACACCAGCGCACAAGTCATGCTTTGCGGTAACCCCGATATGATACAAGAGTCACGCGCTGCGCTTGCGGAATTAGGGCTTGCTAAAAATACTCGCCGTAAGCCCGGTAATGTGACCTCTGAGAATTACTGGTAATTTTACTTTCGAATATTAAAGTTGCCCAATAATTCGCCGATATAAGGGGTTAACACAGGAGGTGTTTATGAAACCTTTAACCATCAGCGATTTCTCTTTCACCATAAAAAAGCCACCATCGACAGGGGTAGCTGAGCCTGCAAAAAAGCCGGAAGTAAAAGAAGCTAAGCCTCCGGAGCCCGCCATTGACACCTCAAAGCTTACCGATGAGCAGGCCGAGAAGTTCAAAGGACTGTTGTCGGTTGATCCCGAAAATGCCAAAGACATAACCGTTGAAGAATATATTGCTCTGGCTGAGAGCGTAATGACGTTTAAAGAAGAGACTATTGAGGGCTATAATCGCTATGACAATTCATTGCGAAAGTCCCAAAATCAATTAAGGGTGAAAGTTGAGCATTTCGATCCAGCTTTCGCTAATGAAAACGCTTTATCCGCATTCGCAGAGTTTAAAAATAATGCTGTTTTGACGGAGGCTGAAAGTTGGCACCCTATAACCGCGCTAAGTAGTGCAAAACGTAATGAGAATGAGGCTGTAAAGCTCTTAGATACGGAGTACTTGTCTAGTTTACAAAGCGATCTGTTAACGTATCTTAATGACAATGGGGAGCAATTGGTTGACGAGAAAGCCTGAATATCGATGTAGCTAATGTTGCTAAAGATAAAAGAGGCTCGTGAAAGCCTCTGTTATTAGTATAAGGTTTCTATTTAAAACGTTGGATTAGCGGGTATAGCCATATTCATATTCGAATGACCCTGAACCATCACCTCCACCTTGGTTTTCAACAGCCCAATAGTAAGTTCCTGCAGGTGGGTAATCTGTGGTTCCGTATAGCCCGCTGGACTCAACGTTGCTGTTTGAACTATTTATTAAATAGACTCTGAAGGTTGCTCCTGCAACATTATCGGTTATCTGAAATGTTTGATATTCACGCGCACATTCCGGATATACAGTGAATGACGCAATAACATCGATACCATCAGAAACGTCGGTATGAGTATAACCAGCCGAATAAACGGTTCTGCAAATAAGTTGAGGTTGGATCTTTCCTTCACGCTCCTGCTCTAAAGTAAATTCAGCAATAGCTGATTGAATTTCAGAGGAAGTCAGTGACTCTTTTTATGAATTTTTTAGGTGTTAGAGATTTGGATATCAATAAATAGCGTTTAAGGTCGCTAAAGTTGACTAGTAATTCGACGATATAAGGGGTTAACACAGGAGGTGTTTATGAAACCTTTAACCATCAGTGATTTCTCGTTCACCATAAAAAAGCCACCATCGACAGCGGTAGCTGAGCCTGCAAAAAAGCCGGAAGTAAACGAGACTAAGCCTCCGGAGCCCGCCATTGACACCTCAAAGCTTACCGATGAGCAGGCCGAGAAGTTCAAAGGACTATTGTCGGTTGATCCCGAAAATGCCAAAGACATAACCGTTGAAGAATATATTGCCCTGGCTGAGAGTGTGATGACGTTTAAAGAAGAGACGATAGAAGGGTATAATCGATATAAGGACGATGAAGAGTTGCGTGGTTCAAAAGTTCAGCTCGAATTAAAAATAAGATTCGGTGGATTGGATAGCTCAGAAAATGTAGTTTCGGTTTTCGACCATGCAGTTAATGATAAATCTAAAGGGCACCCTATATATGGAGCGGAAGCACTGCGTATTGCTGAACGATACAAGGAAGCTTCTAAAGAGCTGTTAGATTTAGATTATCTATCAGATCTACAAAGCGATGCGATGGAATATCTAAAAGGAATTAATGCAAAAATGATTGATGAAAGGGTGTAGATAATAGTGCCAAACAATATTTATATAGAAAAGAGGCTCCTCGTTTAAGAGCCTATTTATGAATAAGATCGGTAGTTGAGAGTTAGCGAGTATAGCCGTACTCATATTCAAATGAACCGGAACCATCACCGCCACCTTCATTCTCAACAGCCCAGTAGTAGGTTCCTGCGGCAGGATAGCTGGTCTATCAGAGTCAAATAGAGCCGTGGCAACAAGAATATCCCGAACAATTAAGCAACGCGTTTGAAACCCCGTTAAACAGCAGCGCATCCCGACATGATAAAAGAGTCACGCGCCGCGCTGGCTGAGTTAGGGCTCCCAAAAACACCCGCCGTAAGCCTGGTAATGTGACCTCTGAAAATTACTGGTAATGGTTATATTTGAAACGTTTTCAAGATGTTTTGGGCGGCAAACAGTTGCCTCAAAAACGGCAAACCACCGATTGTTTTTATTGCCAGCATCACTAAATTTCCCCTGAAATTTCGAAAAAACGAACGTGTTTTGCATTCTCCCTCTTAAGCTCGTTAGTTGCCATTTGAATATTCAGTACTGGATAAGGAAATTCATTAAGCTTGAATAAGACTTGGCGCGTAAGTTGCTTATTAATTTACAAAGTATAGTGACTTTGACAACAAAAGTGCTGGGGGATTTATGATTGTATCAAGGACTGAACATTTTCTATCTTCATTAACTTCGGATAAATTGCCTGCTAAAGACAACCCGCAGGGTAATACCGCTACTGACGTTAATAATGAGGTTGAATTAAGCTCTAAAGGCTCCAAATTGAGCGAAGTGTATGACGAACTTAAAGGGAAATTTAATGCCCGTGCTATGTCTCCTAATGAGATGGAGGATCTGGCAGTTTTTCTTGAAGAAAAAGGAGTGATTAGTTCATCTGAGGCTGCTGTAATGGCATTTCACTTGGATCCTTCACAAATGTCTTCTGAGGGGAAAAAACTTGACCGGGATAAACCGATTGATCAAATGGAGCGATGGACTGAGAGGCTTGAGTTTTCGAAAAACCGAAATATGGCTGAAAGTATAGAGACTAACCAGACAATTGTGAATATATTGAAAAGCCTCGCCTGAAGCAAGCGAGGCTTTTGCGTATTATTTAATATAAATTGAATCAGAGTGTGTTCCCAATTATTGGCCATTAAGTTCTAAACCGATAAATTAATTTGTCCCTGCTGTTCTCGCTTCATAATACTCAAAACGGATTCAAGGCGTTGTTTGGTTTCTGAGTCATCATTGCTGATCGCCCCACGTATCCCATCCTGAACTTTATCGAAAAAATTGATGAGTTTCGCATCGTCGGGTCTTAAGTCTTCAGCTGACAGTTCTTTACCAACCGGAATATCCATCGCGAGGTAGGAAAATGACCACATTTCTTTCGGTGATAACTCTCCGGCTTTGGCTTTTTCATTTGCCCAGTTAAATAGATCGGATTGTGTCATATTAGCAAAATTCGGTTTTGTTGGAGCCGTATTGTTTTTCGTACTGCTTACTGAATCTGGGCCAACGTTTTTCTCTGTGCCGTCGGGTTTCCTTGTTAGAACTGCTGTCGGCTGGTTTACGGTATCAATCTGCATAATTGCTCCTGAATGTGTCATTTAGCAGTGCAATCATTAATACAAAACTTGTGCCAAACGTTGGCTATTGAACTAAGAATATCGGTCATTGCTTGAAGTGCTTGGCTTACATACAAAGGTTTATCCCCAGCTTATAGTTACGTCGTTGTTTAGTCACGGAGAGACAGATGGCGTTAGCGCGAGTTTATACCCGGGCATTGATAGGTATTCATGCGCCGGAAATTCGGGTTGAAGTGGATCTGGCAAGGGGAATGCCAGGATTTGCTATGGTTGGCATGCCTGCAACTACAGTAAAAGAGGCTCGGGATCGGGTCAAAACCGCCTTGATGAACGCGGGGTTTGAATATCCACCGGCCACGCGTATTACGGTGAATTTAGCGCCGGCGGATATTCCTAAAACCGGGGCGCGTTATGATTTAGCCATAGCGGTTGGCATTTTGGCGGCTTCGGGGCAGATACCGGATGCTATTCTGGAGCAGGCGGAATTTTATGGTGAGCTGGCGTTAACCGGTGAGTTGCGTGCGGTAAATGGCTTAATCCCAGCCTTGTTGGCGTGTCGTAATAAAAAGCGGCAGGCGTTTGTACCTATTACTAACGAGCAGGAAGCCGGGTTAGTACGTGAACAAAAGAGCTGGCTGGCGGCTGACTTGGTCAGTGTTTATGAACATTTGCATGATCACCAGCCACTGAGGGAATCAAAGTCGATAAATTGGGCAAAGGAATCATCGAACGATGATGGTGATTTAGCCGATGTTGTAGGGCAGGAGCAAGCTAAGCGCGCCTTGTTGTTATCTGCGGCAGGTAAGCACCACTTGTTGTTCGTCGGGCCACCGGGAACCGGTAAAACCATGCTGGCGCAACGTTTGAATGGGATATTGCCAGCCTTAACTGAGCAGGAAGCTATGGAAATTGCGGCGGTTAAGTCGGTGTCTTTTGATTACCATCATGCGGAGGCGTTAACACGGCGCGAGCTGCGAAATCCGCACCATACCTGTACAGCCGCTGCGCTTGTGGGAGGTGGAACGGGTAATTCTGTTCGTCCAGGAGAAATATCCTTAGCAAACAACGGGTTATTATTTTTAGATGAGATGCCCGAGTTCAGTCGACATGTATTGGACTGCTTACGTGAACCACTCGGAAGCGGTGAAATTACCATTAGTCGTGCAGGATACAACGTCAAATTCCCGGCTAACTTTCAGCTGGTTTGCGCGCTGAACCCTTCTCCTTGCGGTCAATTCGATGGCTCCTTAGCTAACTGCCGGTCCACACCTGACCAAATTCTCAAGTATTTAAACAAGCTTTCAGGTCCTTTGCTGGATCGTATCGACATCCAGGTGATGGTGCCACGAGAAACGGAATCAATGAGTCTGAATGGTGGACCCAAACGCAATAGCCAAATGACTTCTGCAGAAGCAAAAAGCTTAGTCGAGAAAACCAGGCAGCGCCAAATACAGCGACAGGGCTGTCTGAACAGTCAGGTTAAGCCGAAAGCGCTGAAGCAAATATGCGAGTTGTCAGACAAAACAGAAGCATTTTTAGCAAAAGCCTCCGAAAAGATGAAGCTGTCCCACCGAGCTTATCACCGGACTCTGCGTTTAGCCCGAACCATTGCTGATTTAGCTGAGAGTGACGCCATTGAGCAGCAGCATTTAGCCGAAGCTCTCAATTACCGAGCCCTAGATCGACTCATTGATCAGGTGCAAAGCTTGTAGCCTGACGCTATTGCGTCAGGTGCGATCTACCCGTCTATACCAATAGGTAAAAATCACTTTGGGTGGTTAGCTCGACATCTCACCTGACGTACAACGTCAGGTTACGCCACGGCTATTTTGTATATACATATGTATTACGCTACAGTTTAAGAAGCTAACTCGTTAGAGCAAAGAATCTATGAAAAGTATGGAAGCTAGCAGTATCCCTGCATGAATTGGAGAGTCGTATGAAAAAAGAAGATATCAGAGAAGCGGTTGAGCAAGATGAAAAATGGGATAGTGGTGAATTAGGTCAAGAAGAAGCTTATGTAGAACGTGTGGGATTTGACCAGGCAATTGAAGATGCAATCAATCAGTCTGTGCGACTGCGGCCTATATCTATTCGTATGGAGGAAGAGCTCATCGACGATTTGAAGACCATCGCAGAGCATTATAACTTGGGATACCAACCGCTAATTAGGCAACTCCTGAAGCGATTTGTGGCATCGGAAAAGAAAGTCCTGAAGCAAAGAGCTCAGGTCATGGAAATCAAAGGCCCAGAAGATCAAAGAGCTAATGAAGGGTAGCCTGACGCTATTGCGTCAGGTGCGATCTGCCCGTCTATACCAAGAGGTAAAAATCACTTTTGGTGGTTAGCCCGACACCCCACCTGACGTGAACGTCAGGTTACGGGCTGCAACCTCAGCGCTCGCTACTAAGCCATTGTTTGAACAATTCGACAAAACGTTCCAGGTGTTCGCGGCTGACATCCAGATGGCACACTAGTCGCAGCTTTTGGCCGCCGGGCAGTTTAATGTCGTGTTCTGCCATTAGTTCCCGCAAGCTGTCCGCCGGTAAACTGTCCGGTAGTTCGACAAAGGTCATGTTGGTACCGGAATAGCGGACTTTGGCTTCGGTACCTGCCAGCAACTCAGAAAGTTGTTGAAACAACCATTCAGCGTTGTCGTGGTCCTGCTGTATACGCTCAAACTGATTCGTTAACGCGTAATCAATGGCTACGGCAACAAACCCGGCCTGACGCATACCGCCGCCGACCATTTTGCGCCAACGTCGAGCGCGAGCAATTAATTCTTTTGAGCCTGCCAGCAGTGAACCAATAGGCGCCCCCAGACCTTTTGAACAGCACAAAGACACGCTGTCGAAAGGGGCGGCGAGTTCCGCCATGCTGCGGCCGCTGGCAATAGCGGCGTTGGGCAGGCGCGCGCCGTCTAAATGCATCGACAAACCATTTTGATCGGCCAGAATACGGGCTTTATCAAAATAGTCCTGGTCTATTAACTGCCCGCCGTGGGTATTTTCAAAGGCCAGCAAGCGGGTGATAGGAAAGTGCGGGTCGTTGGGTTTTATACGCTTTTCAATAGTTGCAAGCGACAAGGTGCCATCGGCTTCTACTTCAATGGTCTGTGGCACGATGCTGCCTAAAACTGCAGCGCCTCCGGCCTCGTAGCGGTAAGTGTGATACTCCTGACCGACAATGTACTCTTCGCCGTTACGGCAGTGGCTCATTAACCCCAGCAAGTTACTTTGTGTGCCGGAGCTGCAAAGCAAAGCATCTTCCTTACCGAGCAATTCTGCCACCCGCTTTTCCAGCGCGTTAATTGACGGATCTTCACCATAAACATCATCACCGACGGTCGCTTCGGCAATAGCAGTGCGCATAGCAGCGCTGGGAAGGGTTACGGTATCACTGCGTAAATCCAGCATAACAGCCTCATTTTGGGGTTAGTTATAACAACTATCATCCGGTTCTAAGCGCAAGGTTGTTTAGCGAGCTCAGTCAAGGGATAATGACCCGATATTGAACCAGACACTCGACAACAAAGCGAGCCAATATGAAAGTTTTTAATAATGTAATGGAAATGGTCGGCAACACGCCAATGGTGCGCGTTACCAATATGGACACCGGCCCGTGCGAGCTGTATTTAAAACTCGAGCTGCAAAACCCGGGCGGCTCTATTAAAGACCGTATTGCGGTGGAAATGGTTGAACAGGCCGAAAAGCAAGGCAAATTAAAGCCGGGCGATACTATTATTGAAGCGACTGCCGGTAATACCGGACTGGGTCTGGCGTTAGTGGCGGCGAGTAAAGGCTATCCGCTGAAAATTGTTATGCCGGACAAAATGAGCCAGGAAAAAGTAAACAACCTGCGTGCTATGGGTGCCGAAGTGGTACAGACGCGTTCCGATGTGCAAAAAGGCCACCCTGAATACTATCAGGACATGGCAGCGCGCATGGCGGAAGAAAACGGCTACTACTATGTTAACCAGTTTGAGAATCCGGCAAACGTCGATGCTCATTACAAGACGACAGGTCCGGAAATTTGGGAGCAAATGGAAGGTAACCTGGATGCGTTCGTCTGTGGTGTTGGCTCTGGCGGAACCTTAACCGGTGTTGGCCGTTATTTACGCGAACAAAAAAGCGATATCGACTTAGTATTGGCTGATCCGGCAGGCTCTATTTTAGAACCACTGGTTAACCGTAACGAAGAAGTGGAAGCGGGCAGCTGGTTGGCCGAAGGCATTGGTGAAGATTTTATCCCGACCATTTGTGACATCAAATTAGCCAATACTGCGTTTGCCATTTCTGATAAAGAAGGCATGCAAACCGCACGTAAAGTACTGGAAAAAGAAGGCGTTATGGTGGGTTCATCAAGCGGTACTTTAATTGCAGCGGCGCTGCGTTATTGCCAACAACAAACCGAGCCAAAACGCGTTGTAACGCTAGCTTGTGATACGGGTAACCGCTACCTGTCCAAGCTGTTCAACGACGACTGGATGCGTGAGCAAAACCTGCTGTAATACTTGTTGTAAATTAAGGAACCTGAATCATGGCAAATGAAAAGACAATGAAATTCGCGACGCGCGCCATTCATGGCGGGCAGTCTCCGGAGCCTGTTACCGGTGCGGTAATGCCTCCTATTTTTACCAGCTCTACCTATGCTCAGGAAAGCCCGGGCCAACACAAAGGTTTTGAGTATTCACGCTCACACAACCCCACGCGCTTTGCCTGGGAACGTTCTGTTGCTTCTTTGGAAGGTGGCAAGCAGGGGCTGGCTTTTGCGTCTGGCATGGCAGCAACCTCGACCATTCTGGAGCTGCTGGACAGCGGCGACCACATCGTTGCTATGGACGACTTATACGGCGGTAGCTTCCGTTTATTCGACAAAGTGCGCGGACGCTCTGCTGGCCTGAAATTCTCTTATGTCGACTTAGCTGATTTAAGCGCAGTGGAAGCCAGCATTCAGGACAACACCCGCATGATCTGGGTGGAAACGCCAAGCAACCCGATGCTGAAGCTGGTCGACATTGAAGCCATAGTTAAACTGGCTAAGAAAAAGAACCCGGATATTATTGTGGTGGTGGATAACACTTTTGCCACGCCGTTTAACCAGCGCCCGCTGGAAATGGGCGCAGACATGGTTATGCACTCAGCAACCAAATACCTCAACGGTCACTCTGATATGGTCGGCGGTATTGCCGTTGTGGGCGATAATGACGATTTGGTTGAGCGCATGTTGTTTTTACAGAACTCTGCAGGTGCTATTGCCGGTCCGTTTGACTCATACCTTGCACTGCGCGGCGTGAAGACACTGGCATTGCGTATGCGCCATCACAATGAAGCGGCAATGGAGTTGGCTAAATGGCTTGAACAACACCCGAAAGTGGAAAAAGTCATTTACCCGGGGCTTGAAAGCCATCCTCAGCATGAGCTGGCGAAAAAGCAGATGCAGGGTTTCGGCGGCATGATTTCTATTTTGCTGAAAGGTGACTTAGAAGCGGCGCGCAAATTCCTGGAATCAGTAGAAGTGTTTGCACTGGCCGAAAGCTTAGGTGGTGTTGAATCGCTGATTGAACATCCGGCCATTATGACGCACGCGTCGGTTCCAAAAGAGAATCGTGAGAAGCTAGGCATTTTGGATAACTTCGTGCGGGTGTCTGTTGGTATTGAAGATCTGGATGATCTTAAAGCCGACTTAGACAACGCGCTTAGCGCATTTTAATCGCTATTAACGATTAAAAATTCAATTTTTAATATGTAAAACCGGCCTTTTGGTCGGTTTTTTACTTTTGATTTCATAGACTTATACAAAGTTTTACAGTTTAGTCATAATTGAGTAGTCTTTATCTATCAGTAATTACTTGCGAGTAAAAACTGATTTAGAACAAAAAACAGAAACGCAAAGACGTTTTTTAAATAACGAAAAGGAAAGACTTATGCTATTGAGCCTCATGGTACTCCAAGGACTCGTAGCCGCTCTATTGTTTTATACTTTAGTGGGCCAGCATCAGAAAAAACCACTATGGAATTTGTTAGCGGTATTAACCGCCGGTTTCATTCCACCGGTAAACTGGGCGCTTCTTGTGTTCGCTATTGGTGTCAGAATGTGGCGTCGTTCGCCGCAAACCAGCACACCACAAAACATAACGGCAAAGCTCAGCCATTAAGTGGCTAAAGAGCAAGGCAATTTAGCAGTATGTCAGACACAACTAATGTACGACCCTTTCATTTAGCCATTCCTGTCAGCTCACTCGATAATGCCCGTGGGTTTTATGGCGATGTGCTTGGGCTGTCACAGGGACGCAGCAGTGACGAATGGATAGACTGGAACTTCTTTGGTCACCAGTTTGTGACTCACGTTGCACCCAATGTTGCCGGTTTAAAAAATCACAGCGGCGTTGATGGCCATTCGGTTCCCGTTCCACATTTTGGCGTTGTCTTATTACGTGATGACTGGGAGGCACTGGCAGAACGTGTGAAAGCTGCGGATATTGAGTTTGTCATAGAACCCTACATTCGCTTCAAAGGTAAGCCGGGCGAGCAGGGCACTATGTTCTTCTACGACTACTGCGGTAATGCGTTAGAATTCAAAACCTTTAACGACGACAGTCAAATATTCGCAACCTGAGCTTTTTGAAACCCGATTGACTACTGGCGCAGCTTTGCCTCTTCCGGCTGCGCTGCAACGTTACCACCACTTAGCACCAAGCCTACTCGTTTGCCTTCAAACAGCGCTTTATTTTGTATAACCGCAGCTAAAGCGATAGCAGACGACGGTTCCACAATAATTTTCAGATGATGCCAAACTAGTTGCATGGCGCTTAGGGTGTCTTCATCCTTCAAGACTAAGATATCGCCGATACGTTGCTGAATAATAGCAAACGGCAATTCACCGATTTGAGTCAGTAAACCATCGCACAGGCTTTTCGCGGGTAACGCCGGTTGCCGCTCTCCGGCTTTTAACGATAAAAAGGCATCATTCGCTAATTCGGGTTCTGCGCCGAACACTTGTATTTCGGTACCGTCACAGGCAAGACAGGCACCTGAAAGCAAGCCACCACCACCCAGTGGCGTTATTACCGCATCCAGTGCGTCAGTTTGCTCCAGTAACTCAAGTGTTGCTGTGCCCTGACCGGCAATAATGTCGGCATGATCATAAGGCGGTATAAAGTGACTTTCACCTTCCTTTTGCCACTTGGCCACAATGGCTTCACGCGCGGCCATACCCGGTTCTATGTTGGTAATTTCCGCACCACCGGCTTCAATATTTTGCCGTTTTATTGCGGGAGCATTAGTGGGTACGCCGACTTTTACTCTTACACCCAAAGCTTTACCTGCGTGGGCTAATGCCGCACCATGATTGCCGGAAGACACGGTGATAACCCCTTGCTGGCGCTGTTTCGGGCTAAGTTTAAGTAACGCGTTAGTGGCCCCCCGGAACTTAAAGGCCCCGGTACGTTGCAGATTCTCGCATTTGAAAAATAATTCGCAGCCCAATTGCTGATTTAACGCAGGGTTTGTCAGCACAGGGGTCTTGACGGTATAGCTATTAATTCTTTGCTGCGCTTGTACGACATCGGCATGGCAGGGGAGCGATAACTTCGGCATAATACGAGCCCTTAACGAATAAAACGACACAGTGATAAGCATACACTGTCTGGAGCCGGAACGTGAGTCAACTCGATACCTTTCAGCGCATACGCGAACTACCGCATGAACAGCAAATTGTTATGGCGTTATACCTGTGCGAACGTATGGTTCCTAATTACGATTTCTTTCATCAGTTAACCGGCTTTGGCGACAGTAAACCTTTGCACGGCACGTTAAATGCCTGCTGGGACTGGGTAGCCAACCCGAAGAAAACCAAGGTTAACTTTGCCCGCTGGCAGGAAAAAGTGGACGAACAAACGCCCAGTGAATACGGGCACGACATGTTGGGTGTGTATCCGGCAATGGATGCCTGCACAGCGTTAAGTACGTTGTTGCAGGGGCTGCTGGACGATAACGCGTCTAATTTTCTGGATGTGGCAAAAATATCGCAAGCCAGTGTGGCGAAGTTTATTGAACTCAATGACGCCGAAGACGTGGGCACCGAGCAGTTAAAAGAGCACGTTCAGACACATGAGCTAATGGAATACGAAGTGGCTATTCAGCAGGCCATGATCAACTTTCTTGAACAACAGCCTGCGGTAAACAGAGCTTTGGTAAGCCAGTTAAAAATGATGCTTAACGACGAGGGGGTGTCGAACCTTGGTCTGGCTTTGGACGCTGAAGAATAGACAGCCAGGCGAAAATACCAAAGGCCAGAATTTGCCAGCTGTCGCCTTTGCGCCAGGGGAAAACCTCTTTCATGGTGGCAACAAAAATACCAAGCAGCAGCAAGTGCGTGATAACCATAATGGCTAATAACAAGCTCAGCAAACCAATGGACTGAGTGCTGAGCTCGCCGTTTGTCCCTGCAAGCAAAGCAAAAAGACCCAGCCAGATAACGGCAAAAACCACTTTGCCCGCAATAATAATAACTTTCATTCTATGTCCTTAGTCAGTAAGCGAAAGCAAACTTGTCCGTGAGTTTTCTCTTTGGTCACACGCCAGTTGGCCGGTAATTTCAATGGCCACTCTTTTTCTGTTTCCAGATATACCTGATTGTCGACTGTCAGCCAGTTATTTTCATCCAGCAGCTTTAATGTTTTATCAGCCAGACCTTCGCGAAACGGCGGGTCAATAAAAACAATGTCGTAGGCTTCAGCGGCTTGAGTTTGCAGCCAGTCGAGTGCGTTATGGGTAACAACCTCAATGCGCTCGCTGTTTAATAAGCTAATATTGTTCTGTAACTGCTGGCTGACCGCTTTTACGGCCTCTATCAGAGTCACCTGAGCCGCTCCACGCGACGCAGCCTCGAAGCCTAAGCTTCCACTGCCGGCATATAAGTCCAGCACCCGGGCGTCGGTAATGTCCCACTGCAGCCAGTTAAACAGAGTTTCGCGTACGCGGTCCGTGGTGGGACGTAAACCCGGGCTGTCGGCAACGGGAAGGCGACGACCGCGCCATTGTCCGCCAATAATCCGATAGTCGCCGCTGGCGCTTGTCTGGCGTTTTTGTTTCACTCTGTGGCTTCCTTTATTCAGACCGTCGTCAGTTTGTTAACAGCATGGTAAACTAAAGCCTATAGTTTAACGATTCCTGCGTGTCAGTTCCAAGGAAACCAATATGTCGATGTTTTCGCTGTTTAAGAAAAAGCGTAATGAAAAGGCGCCTGAGGCCGAAGAAAAGAAAGAAGAGACGGTAGTCGAAGAACAGGAGCAGCCAGAGCCTGAATCAGAAGTTGAGCCTGAATCTAAGCCTCAGGAAGAGCCGAAACCAGAAAGAACCGAGACACGCGAAGAATTGCCCAGTGCAGTTGAGGACTGTGCGCAAGTTACTGCTGAATCGCATGCGGCAAAAACTGCTCCGGAAGCGAAAGAAGCAGCTCAACCGGAAGTGATCACCGAGCCTGAGTCAGTAGTTGAACCAGAGCCTCAGCCTCAGCCTCAGCCAGAACATAAGCCAGAACCAACTGAAGTCGCACCGAAAGAGAAAGGTGAAAAGAAAGGTTTCTGGGCACGTCTGACTCAAGGTTTACGCAGAACTTCCGGTTCTATCGGTTCAGGTCTTATTGGTGTATTCCGCGGTAAGAAAATTGATGACGACCTGTTTGAAGAACTCGAAACTCAGCTATTAATGGCAGACCTGGGTGTAGCAACCACCACCAAAATTATTGATAATCTGACGAAACAAGCCGACCGCAAGCAGTTAAAAGACGCGGAAGCTTTGTATGATTTGTTACAAGAGCAATTAGCTGAGATTTTAAAGCCAGTCGATAAACGCCTGGAAATACCGGAATCTGATTCTCCTTATGTGATTCTAATGACCGGCGTAAACGGTGTGGGCAAAACCACCACTATTGGTAAGCTGGCTAAACAATTTAAAGCCGAAGGTAAGTCGGTAATGCTGGCTGCCGGAGATACTTTCCGTGCGGCGGCAGTAGAACAGCTGCAGGTTTGGGGCGAGCGTAACGACATTCCGGTTATTGCTCAACATACCGGAGCCGACAGTGCCTCGGTTCTTTATGACGCGCTGCAGGCCGCTAAAGCACGTGACGTTGATGTGCTTATTGCGGACACCGCAGGACGCCTGCAAAATAAAGCCAATCTAATGGAAGAGCTGAAAAAGCTGGTTCGGGTAATGAAAAAGCTGGATCCGGAAGCGCCGCACGAAGTGATGCTGACGCTTGACGCTGGTACCGGACAGAATGCTATTAGTCAGGCAAAACTCTTTACCGAGGCTGTGGGCGTTTCGGGTATTGTGATGACTAAGCTCGACGGCACCGCAAAAGGCGGGGTGATTTTCGCGGTCGCAGACCAGTTCGCTATTCCTATCCGCTATATTGGGGTGGGCGAAAGCTTAGAAGATTTACGGCCTTTTGTGGCAAAAGACTTTATCGCGGCGCTATTTGACCGTAACGTAGACGAATCAGAACAGACAACAGCGAGTTAATCATGATCCGCTTTGAGCAAGTCAGTAAAACCTATCGTGGAGGCCATCAGGCGCTAAGCCATGTCGACTTCCACGTAGAGCCCGGTGAAATGGCTTTTTTAACGGGTCATTCCGGTGCGGGTAAAAGTACCTTGCTCAAACTCATCAGTTTAATGGAAAGACCAACCGCAGGCCGGGTGCTGATTAACGGACATGACCTGCGAAAAATTAAGCCTTCGCAAGTGCCTTATGTGCGCCGCGATATTGGCATGATTTTTCAGGATCACCGCCTGCTCATGGATAAAACCGTGTTCGATAACGTCGCATTGCCGCTGATTATTGAAGGCTACAGTGTTCAGGAAGCGCGCAAGCGTGTCGTGGCTGCATTGGAGAAAGTGGGTATAGCCGACAAAGTAAAACACTATCCGAAAATGTTATCCGGTGGTGAGCAGCAACGAGTGGGTATTGCCCGCGCTATTGTGACCAAGCCACCGTTGCTACTGGCCGATGAGCCCACCGGTAACCTCGATCCTAAGCTGTCGATGGAAATTATTCGGCTGTTTGAAGAATTTAATAAAGTCGGTGTTGCTGTCCTCATTGCCACCCACGATTTAGGTCTTATTGCGCGCTTACGCTACCGTACGTTAACTTTAAAAGACGGGCGTATGATTAACGATGGGCTGGAGGACAGTGAACTATGAGTTTATTGTTCCGTAACCGCAGCATTGAAAAAGGTGCCAGTAATCGCGGCCGCTTACCCTGGTGGCGTCGACTCATTATGGTTCCTGTGCATCATGCCCAGCAGGCCATTGCCAGTTTAGGCGAATTGTGGCGTAACCCTTTTGCTTCTTTTATGACCATGGCGGTACTGGGGCTGAGCCTGACGTTACCGTCATCGCTTTACGTGTTAGTCAAAAATACCACCAGTATTGCCGATAACTGGCAGGAAGCCTCTGAAGTTACCTTGTTTTTAAGGAAGGATCTGCAGCAATCTGAAGTCGACACATTAAAGACGCAAACGGAGCTCTCCGAAGGTGTTGAGTCAGTGCGTCTTATTCCCAAAGAGCAGGGATTGGAAGAGTTCAAGAAAGAGTCGGGCTTTGGTGAAACACTGGATTACCTCTCGTCAAACCCGCTGCCGGACGTGTTGGTCGTTATTCCGGCTGAGTCGCATCGCTCACCGCAGCGAGCCGAGGAATTGCTCAACCGGCTGGAAAAACAACGCGAAGTCGCTTACGCGAAAATGGACCTGGAATGGCTTAACCGACTACAGGGAATTCTTAATTTAATTGAAGATATTCTCGGAGCGCTGGCCGTGGTGCTGTGTTTGTCGGTGGTGCTTATTGTAGGGAACACGATTCGGTTAAATATACTGTCCAAGCGTGACGAAATTATGGTGATGAAACTGGTTGGCGCGACTAACGCGTTTATTCAGCGTCCTTTTTTATACACCGGTGTCTGGTACGGAATTATTGGCGGACTGGTTGCCTGGTTGGCAACCGCTTTACTGATCTGGTGGGTCGAGAGTGCCGTAGTAGATTTAACTGAACTTTACGAAACGCCTTTCCAATTAAATGGTCTGACGTTAGGCGAGCTATTGATTATATGGTTGGTCGCTGTAGGATTAGGTTTAGCAGGTTCTTACTTAGCTGTAAGACGTCATATACAAAGCATAGAACCTGAATAAAATGGGGTTGCGAAAGCCATAGGCTTAGTTATACTGAATTACCTGATCTGCAATGATCATAATGGAACTTTTAGACTCAAAAAGGGTCTTAAAAGCTGACTGAAAGCAGTAATTAAGTCGGTATTTTAAGTAGAGGTTGTTAAATGAGCACTGAATTAAACACTATGGCATTATCGGTTCCCCAAGGGGCAGGACTCGACGGCTATATTCAGTCAGTCAACCGTATTCCTATGCTCACCGCCGAAAAAGAAAAGGCGTTGGCAACAAGATTATACGAGAACAGTGACCTTGATGCAGCGAAAGAACTCATCATGTCGCATCTCCGTTTTGTGGTACACGTAGCTCGTAGTTATTCGGGTTATGGTCTGCCGCAAGCCGATTTAATTCAGGAAGGCAATATTGGCCTAATGAAGGCCGTGAAACGCTTTGACCCATCAGTTGGTGTGCGTCTGGTGTCTTTTGCTGTTCACTGGATAAAAGCAGAAATTCATGAATACGTGCTGCGTAACTGGCGCGTTGTTAAAGTGGCAACCACTAAAGCACAGCGTAAGTTGTTCTTTAACCTGCGTAAAATGAAAAAGCGTTTAGGTTGGTTTAGCCAGAAAGAAGTTGAAACGGTAGCTAACGAGCTTGGTGTCAGTACTAAAGAAGTGCTGGAAATGGAAACTCGCATGAGCGCCCACGATCAGGCGTTTGAACTGAGTTCAGACGACGATGACTCGAAAGAGGGCAGTGCCTATTCTCCGGCGATGTATCTGGAAGACAAGCGTTCCGACTTAGCCGCAGAAATTGAAGCCGAAGACTACGAAAGCCATACTCAGCAGAAACTGCTGGGTGCAATGAGTCACTTAGACGAACGTAGTCAGGATATCGTCCAGTCTCGCTGGTTATCGGAAGACAAAACGACGCTGCATGACTTGGCAGCAAAATACGAAGTTTCAGCAGAGCGTGTTCGCCAACTTGAACAAAATGCGATGAAGAAGCTTCGTCTCGCAATGAGCTAAATGAAGTGCCACATTGGTTGCGGTGCTTGCTGCATAGCCCCCTCAATTAGTTCTCCCATCCCCGGTATGCCTAACGGCAAACCGGCGGGTGTGCGTTGTGTTCAACTCGATGATGATAATTTGTGTCGTTTATTCGGGCAGCCAGAGCGGCCGAAAGTGTGTGGTGAGTTCACTGCAGAGGATTACGTCTGTGGCGAAACTCGCGAACAGGCGCTTATTTTGCTGACGTCACTGGAAGAAGATACCCATTGCGGTTAGCCACAGTGGTTAACTCAGATACGAATACCAACTCAATACCTTGTTCTTGCAATTGTGGTAGTTGCTTTTGCAGAAAGCTCAGGGTTTCTGGGTACGGATGCCCAATGCCTATGGCTTGTCCCTGACGTTTGGCTATACTCAGCAATTGATCAAATTGCTGCTGTAAATACGGCTCATCAACCTGGTTATCAAGAAACACATGCCTGTGTGATGTCCGTACACCAAGTTCTCCTGCCATTTGTTCTGCAACGCTGAACTCAGATGTCCGGCTATCAAGAAAAAAGAGTTCACGCGCCGCCAGTGTCTCCATCACCGCCTGCATAGGCACGTGTAGCTGGGTCAATTTACTCCCCATATGGTTATTGACGCCTGTAACGTAAGGTATAGAGTCCAGTGCATCAACCAATTGCAGTTTTATTTGCGCATTATTCATATCCGCGGTGACCACTCCGGGACCCGGGCGGTTATTTTCAACGGCTTCCATTGGCATATGCAGTAATATTTGTTTCTTCTGATGATGGGCGCGTAAGGCGAAAGCGCGTGCATAAGGAGTATAGGGCAGCACCGCGAAACTGATATTGCCGGGTAACAGAGCTGCTTTTAAATCGTTTTTATTATTGCCTATATCATCGATAACAATGGCTATCTTAGAGGCATAAGCTGGCGTCATCAGGCAAACCAGTAAACCCAAAGAAAGTACAAGCCTTAACATTAGCGTATCCAGTTACTTGGGTTTTGTGGACGCCCCTGATGGCGAATTTCAAAGTAAAGTGCCGCACTATTACGTGAACCAGACTGACCCATCAGTGCAATTTCTTCGTCCTTACGGACTTTATCGCCAACCGCTTTTGTTAATGTCTGGTTGTGGCCATATAAGCTCATATAACTCTCACCGTGGTCAATAACGATGACTAAACCAAAGCCTCGCAGCCAGTCTGCATATACCACGCGGCCGTTAGCAATAGAACGAACTGGTTGGCCGTTTTGTCCTTCAATGAGCACACCTTTCCATTCAACCGGACCTTCGCGGCGTTGTCCAAACAAGCGTTTCACGTCTCCGTCACTTGGCCAGCGAAGTTGATTCTTTACTGCCTGCAGGCCAACCAGGCGAACGTCTTTTTGCTGAGCCAGCGCGGTTTCAATGGCACTTAATACCTGCTCTAATTGCTCCCGGCTTTGCTCCAGTTGATTCACCCGGGATCGGTCTTTACGTTGCTGCTGTTGCAGCTCTGCTAACTTTTCTTCCTGCCGGTGTTGCTGCTGCTCCAGTTGTGCGCGTTGTTTTTCTTGTTCTGCCTGTAAGCTGGCTAACTCGTTTTGTTGTTGCTTAAGTTGTTCTGTCAGCGTGGCAATTTCTTCCTGAGTGCGCCGAATAACCTCAATCTCTTCAACTCTGGCGGCATTCATGTATTGGTAATAGCTCAACATTCTTTCAAACTGGCCAGGGTCTTGTTGGTTTAACAGCATTTTCAGAAAGTCGTGTTTACCGTTCATATAAGCGGAAACCAGCTGATCTTCCAGTTGTGTCATCTGCTGCTTTTGTTTTTGCTTAAGCTCTTCGCGGCGTTGTTCTGAGTCAGCTATTTCTGCAGTAACTTCTTTAAGTTCGGTTTCGGTTTGGCGCAAAGAACCGGCTATTTCTGAGGTTTTTATTTCCAGATCACGCAGTTGTCGTTCAGTTGAGTTTAGCGCACTGCTTCGCTTTTCTATAGCCCGCAAACGTTTAGCCAGTTCCTCTTTAACCGCTGCAATTTCGGCTTGAGTTGAGGCTTTATCATCTTCGCTATAGTCCTGCGCTAAACCGGGGCTGATAACAACCAGCCCCAGCGCCATTGCCCAAAACAGCCTTATTGGCATAAGTTAATCCTGCTCTAACGTCATTAGCGACGTACCGGTCATTTCGTCCGGTTGCTCCATGCCAATTAAGTGCAGTATGGTTGGGGCAACGTCAGATAAGCGTCCATTTTGGGCTTTAGCCGGTCGGCCCACATAAATGAAAGGTACAAGTTCGTTCGTATGTGCGGTATGTGCCTGCCCGGTCGTGGCATCACTCATTTGTTCTGCGTTGCCATGGTCCGCCGTTATCAGACATTCACCACCAACGGCTTCTAATGCCGAAACCACTCGTCCGACACTGTGGTCAACGGCTTCACAAGCTTTAACGGCGGCATCAAAATTACCAGTATGTCCAACCATGTCACCGTTAGGGTAGTTGCAAATAACAACGTCGAAGGCCTGCGACTCAATGGCTGCAACCAACTCATCGGTAAGTTGTTCTGAGCTCATTTCTGGTTGTAAGTCGTAGGTTTTAACTTTAGGCGAAGGAATAAGGACACGCTTCTCGCCCTCAAATTCCTGCTCGCGTCCGCCGCTGAAAAAGAAAGTAACGTGTGCGTATTTTTCTGTCTCGGAAATACGCAGCTGAGTTTTATCATGCTTAGCAAGCCATTCACCCAGTACATTATTCAAAGGCTCGGGTGGGAAGGCGCTGGGCGCTTCTAAGGTATCGGCATATTGGGTCAGCATAACGAATTCACTGATATCAGCGCGCGAGCCACGGTCAAAACCGTCGAAGTCGTTGTCGACAAAGGCTTGAGTCATTTCACGGGCACGGTCAGCACGGAAGTTCATAAAAAATACGGAATCACCGTCGGCAACTGGTGCTGGCTGCCCAATAATAACTGGGGTGACAAACTCATCGGTTTCGCCGCGCTCGTAAGCGTCTTCCAGCGCGTCTGTTGCATTGGGTGCGGTTTTGCCGGAAAGTCCGTGATAAATAGCTTTGTAAGACTGTTCAATGCGCTCCCAGCGTTTGTCTCTGTCCATGGCGTAGAAGCGACCACTTAAGGTGGCGAAACGGCCTTTACCCAGGCGTGCGAATAAACCCTCTAAGCGCTCAATGGAAGCCAGTGCCGATTTTGGTGGTGTGTCACGACCATCCAGGAAAGCATGTAGGTAAACGTCTTCTGCACCTTCTTCCACGGCCATTTCAATCATGGCAATAAGGTGGTCTTCATGGCTGTGAACACCGCCGGCAGAGAGTAACCCCATAATATGGACGGCACCCTTAGCTGCTTTGGTTTTTTTCAGGGCGTCGCAAAGTACAGAGTTACTGTAAAAACTGCGATCAGAAATGGCTTTGCTAATGCGGGTGAAGTCCTGATAAACGATGCGACCGGCACCTAAATTAACATGACCCACTTCGGAATTACCCATCTGGCCGTCCGGTAAACCAACCGCGCCGCCGGAGCCGTCTACCAAACAATGCGGGTACTTTTCCCATAAACGATCCATAACCGGAGTATTCGCTTTGGCTATTGCATTATCGGGGGCATCTTCACGATAACCCCAGCCGTCCAGAATCAACAATACCAAAGGTTTTATCGTAGGAGTCATAATGGGCCTCATTGCTCGGTGTTTTCACAGATGAAATTAGCCAACATTCTACTCGATTTCCAGAGGTTACGCATCCACCCAAGATTTTTCTGGAAACTGCGATTTGTACAGGTATACTCTTGACCCGCAACTCTTTTCTGTTACCGACGAATACTGGTAGGTCTTATGCAAGAAATTATGGAATTTGTCAAAAGCAACCCGATGATGAGTGGTATCTGGGTCGTGCTGTTAATCGCGCTGATTGTGACCACGATTCGCTCGGCTATGTCACCGACAAAAAACTTAGAACCGCAAGAGGCCACGGTATGGGTAAACCGCGGTGATGGCGTTTTTGTTGATATTCGTAGTCCGGATGAATTTAAGAAAGGACACATTCACGGATCGGTGTCATTACCGATGGAAAAAATTAAACAAAAAGAACTTTCCTCTATTGAAAAGTTCAAAGAAGCCCCCATTGTGATAGTCTGTGCAACAGGAATGACGGCAAAATCGGCAGTTAGCCAGCTAACGGCTGAAGGCTTTACTCAAGTTGCTGTGCTGCAAGGTGGTATGAACACATGGCGCAGCGCCAAATTGCCGGTTTCGCAGAAAAAATAATAAAATTCGTCTAATACTTAAAAAAGAATAGGAAGTAAAATCATGGCTGAAGAACAGCAAGCAAACGGCGCAGCAGCTGAAAACCAACAGCAGCAAGTACAATTCGCTATTCAGCGTATCTACGCTAAAGACATCTCTTTCGAAACTCCAAGCTCTCCGGCTATTTTCCGTAAAGAATGGAAGCCTGACCTTAAATTAGACCTGAACGTTAAACACGAAAAAATTGAAGACGGTGTTTACGAAGTGGTACTGACTCTGACAGCAACTAACAAAGTTGAAGACGACGTTGCTTTCCTTTGTGAAGTACATCAGGCGGGTATTTTCACTATTGGTGAAGAAGTTCAGGACGGCCAACTGGCACACATGCTGGGTTCTTTCTGCCCGAACATTTTGTTCCCTTATGCTCGTGAGTGCGTTTCAAACCTTGTTAACCGTGCGACTTTCCCACAGTTGAACCTGGCTCCTGTTAACTTTGATGCGATTTTCCAGCGTCATATGCAGCAGCAAGCTGAACAGGCTCAGGGTCAGCAAACTGCAGACGCGTAAGCAGATACAATAATGCAGACACCTCAGGTGACAGTATTAGGGGCGGGCTCTTACGGGACCGCCCTTGCTATTTGTTTTGCCCGCAAAGGTATTCCTACTACCTTGTGGGGGCGGGATGCCGATAAAGTTGCCGTTATGCAAACGGCTCATGAAAACGAAGAATATCTGCCTGCGTGCCCGTTTCCCGAATCATTAAAGGTTACTGCCGACTTAGGCGAAGCCCTTAAAGACGTGAAAAACGTGGTGGTCGTAGTTCCCAGCCACTCGTTCTCGTCTATGCTGAAGCAGGCAAAACCTTTGTTAGCGGAACATGCCCGCGTTGCCTGGGCAACCAAAGGGTTAGAGCCGGACAGTGGACGTCTTTTGTACGAAGTCGCAGAAGATATTCTGGGCGACGAGCATCCGTTAGCGGTGTTATCCGGCCCCACTTTTGCTATTGAAATGGCTAAAGGCTTACCTACTGCCATTTCGATGTCGTCAACTGATCAGGCCTTTGTCGAAGAGCTTTCCGGGCTTCTGCATTGTGACCGCTCTTTCCGGGTTTACACCAACAACGACTTTATTGGTGTGCAGTTGGGGGGCGTGGTTAAAAATGTCATAGCCATTGGTGCTGGTATGGCCGACGGTATTGGCTTTGGTGCTAACGCCCGCACGGCGCTTATTACCCGCGGGTTGGCTGAACTCACCCGGTTAGGTCTGAAGTTAGGCGCAAAAAGCGAAACCTTTACCGGTATGGCGGGTTTGGGTGATTTAATTCTTACCTGTACCGACAATCAGTCGCGTAACCGCCGTTTTGGCATGGCTTTAGGCAAGGGTAAAGGGGTTGAAGAAGCGCTGAAGAGTATCGGGCAATCGGTTGAAGGCTACCGTAATACCCGTGAAGTGGTTGCTTTAGCTGCGCGTAACGAAGTGGAAATGCCCATCTGTGAGCAGATATATGCGGTCCTTTATGAAGGTAAAGAACCGCAACAGGCCGCTATTGATTTATTAAGCCGTGAGCGTAAAACGGAGTGATCTGTTTACAGTGACCTGTTTTACGCCTTTATTTACACACGTATCTACGAACTGACCAACTGTTGTTCCATTACCTGCCACTGAGCCGAGAAATGCTCAGTCGGTAAACGCTTAAAGTTAGAGCGTACAAACTGGCTGATTTTGCCATCGGCATAGCTTAGCAATAAGTTCGCTAATACCGCTTCGTCCACAATAAAGCGCTGCTGTTCGCGCATCGCTTTCTCGCGCAGTATCTGCTTAATTGAACTCTCTATACGGTTGAACAAATCTTCCATACGACCCCGCAGACGGTCATGCTCCCCCATTAATGCATCACCTGTCATAACACGGGTAATACCGGGGTTACGTTCGGCAAACGTCAGCAACAGTTGCAATATTGCGTGACAGCGGGAGAGGGTGTTTTTCTCCTCGTCCATAATCATATTAATACGGGTTAGCAGGGTGTCTTCAACAAACTCGATAAGCCCTTCAAACATCCGCGCTTTCGACGGAAAGTGACGATATAAAGCCGCCTCTGAAACGCCTAAATTAGCCGCCAGTTTTGCTGTAGTAATGCGCTGACCCGGGCTGGTTTCCAGCATTGCCGCTAAAGCCTGTAAAATTTCTTCACGACGGTTACGTTTTTGTTCTGCCATGACAGTAACTTTCCTTATTTGAGAGGCCAGAATGATTAGTTGCTGTAACTACGAACGACCAGAATGACCAAAACCACCTTCACCACGATCCGTCTCGTGGAACTCTTCAACAATCGACATTTGCGCCTGCACAACTGGCAAAATCACTAGTTGCGCAATACGGTCGCCGGGCTCAATGGTGTAAGCCTGGTTACTGCGGTTCCAGCAGGACACTTTAAGCTCGCCCTGGTAGTCCGAGTCGATAAGGCCGACCAGGTTGCCCAGCACCAGACCGTGCTTATGGCCCAGCCCTGAACGCGGTAAAATAGTGGCCGCATAATTCGGGTCGCCAATGTACATGGCAATACCGGTGCCTATTAACTGGGTTTGACCCGGTTCAATAGTCAGCGGCTGGTCCAGGCAGGCACGCAGATCCATTCCGGCAGAGCCCTGTGTGGCGTATTCAGGAAGCGGAATAGACTGGCCAATGCGGTCATCTAAAATCTTTACTTCGACTTGCGTCATGGAGTTCTCACTTTCTTATTAATTGGCAGTGGTATTAAAATAACGTGTGGCTATCGCGTCGATAATTGCAATAGCCATATCATGCTTGCTCATTGTTGGAAGTGACTGCTCACTGTCCTTACTCAAAATAATGGCGTTATTGCTGTCGCTGTTAAAACCCAGCCCAACCTGACTGACGTCGTTAGCGACAATCATTTGCAGTTGTTTTCGTTCCAGTTTGCGTAGCGCGTTGGCTTTTAGGTTTTCAGTTTCGGCCGCAAATCCAACAGTAAAAGGTGGTTTTTCAGAGCTGGCTACCTGCTGCAGAATGTCCGGGTTTTGCACCAGCTTGAGTTGTGGCGGCTGGTTGTTCTGTTCTTTTTTAATTTTCTGCGAGGCAACCTCAGCAACCCTATAGTCTGACACGGCAGCACAGCCAATAAACACATCGCAGTTTGGCAGTTGCTGCTGTACCGCGTTTAGCATTTGTTCGGTGGTTTCCACGTCAACGCGCTGAACACCGGCGGGCGTTGGCAGTTGTGTCGGCCCCGAGACTAAAATGACTTCAGCCCCTGCATGTGCAGCAGCTTCAGCCAGGGCATACCCCATTTTTCCGGAACTGTGGTTACTGATGTAGCGCACCGGGTCAATGGCTTCGCGGGTTGGCCCTGCGGTAATAACAAAGGTTTTCCCCTGCCAGTCTTGTTTGGCTTTAGGGGCTTTTTTTATTAACGCCTGCACAATTTCTGTAGGGTCACTCATGCGGCCGTAACCGACATCGCCACAGGCCTGTTCGCCACTTTCCGGGCCTATCATTTGCACACCACGGCTGAGTAACGTTTCAATATTTTCCTGAACCGCAGTAGCCGCCCACATTTGTTGATTCATTGCCGGAGCAATGGCGAGCGGTGCTTTACTGGCTAAAACCAGGGTACTCAACAGGTCATCGGCAAAGCCGTGAGCAATACGGGCAATAGTGTTAGCCGTTGCCGGAGCAATAAGAATTTGGTCAGCCCAGCGTGCCAGTTCAATATGGCCCATAGCGGCTTCTGCTGTGGGATCCAGCAGGTCGTCGCTGACCGTAAAGCCGGACACAGCTTGTAAGCTAAGTAGGGTTACGAAGGCTTTAGCACCGGCAGTCAGCACCACACGAACTTCTGCGCCCTGCTCACGCAAACGGCGCACCAGGTCAGGTGCCTTATAGGCGGCAATGCCACCGGTAATACCTAAAAGTATGTGTTTGTTCTGCAGCTGTGCCATGCGAACCCCTTAGTGTTAAGTCGTGTAAAGATAACATGAGACCCCGTAACTGGGTAGATGGTCGTTATACTTCTCTCTTAAGAATTAAGGTAAGAATTAAGGAGAAAAGAATGAGCGTCAAGGAATGGCCCGTTTCGGAACGACCCAGAGAAAAACTACAGACTCAGGGAGCAGAATACCTGAGTGACGCAGAATTATTAGCCATTTTACTTGGTAGCGGCAGTGGCGGGCAGGACGTTGTCAGTTTTGCGCGTCGTTTACTAAGTGACTTCGGCGGTGTAGGCGCTTTGTTAACAGCCACTCCTGAGCAGCTATTGGCTTGCAACGGCATAGGCCCGGCCCGTGTGAATCAGTTGCGGGTTGTGCTGGAATTGTCACGACGCTACCTGAAATGGCAGCTGGAGCGTTCAGACGGCTTTACCGAACCTACCATGGTCAAAGACTATTTAACCTCGCAGCTGCGTCATCAAGGCCGCGAAGTCTTTGCTATTTTACTGCTGGACAGCCAGCACCGGCTGTTACGTTACGAAGAACTCTTTCAGGGCACCATTAACGCCGCGCCGGTGTATCCACGTGAGGTAATAAAGCTGGTTATGCAGTATAATGCGGCGGCGGTTATCCTCGCACATAATCATCCATCGGGTGTTGCAGAGCCCAGCCAGGCTGACCAGCGAGTCACCGAGCGGGTCAAAAAAGCCCTGACTTTAATTGATGTGGCGCTGTTGGATCATTTCGTGGTGGGTGCCGGCGATCCAATTTCTTTTGCAGAGCGCGGATTGTTGTAGTTTTGTACTGGCGGTTTGGTTAAAAATCACGTAAAATCCGCACCGAACGATCGATGACGATCAAATTTCCGTCGTATAAGCTTGATTAGAAGGGCAGTTTGCTGTATAAAATGCGCCCTCGGATTTATAGGCAAGGTCACGTTGGGCGACAGGCGAGCTTGCAGCAATTTTGGAGTAAAGACATGTCACAAGTATGCCAAGTTACAGGTAAGCGTCCGGTAGTCGGTAACAACCGCTCGCACGCACGCAATGCGACTAGACGTCGCTTCCTGCCGAACCTTCAATCGCACCGCTTTTGGGTAGAAAGCGAGAAGCGTTGGGTTAAGTTACGCATTTCTACTAAAGGTATGCGTATCATTGATAAAAACGGTATCGATACGGTATTAGCGGATCTCCGCGGCCGTGGTGTTAAGGTTTAAGGAACTAAATTATGCGCGATAAGATTCGTTTAGTGTCATCTGCTGGTACAGGTTACTTCTATACCACAGACAAAAACAAACGCACCATGCCAGAAAAAATGGAGATCAAAAAATTCGATCCAGTGGTTCGTAAGCATGTGATCTTCAAAGAAGCTAAAATCAAGTAATTGGTTTAAAGCTTACAAAAAACCCAGCTTCGGCTGGGTTTTTTATTGGGTGATGCTTGGTGTTTTTACTCTTAAAATGTACTAACTCAACAATTATTCAAATTTACTAGCGTTACTTCGAAGCTGAGAGGATATATTTTCATTTAGCTCCAGGAAACTAAAGTCTTTTCCCCAATAATACTTAAATTCTTCAGTTCCTTCAGAGCTATCGAGCATCTGTTTGAGGTCAAAAATTTCAGCAAAGTTATCATCGTTTACTTCGTAATTACCCCATCCCCCGGATTCCATGGAAACATATTTTAGAAAGTTATTTTTAAAGTCTTCAGCTGCGGATACTAGCTCTTCGTTCTCGTTTAACCTGGTTTCCAGAAATTCCTTATCGTCATCACTGAGCGAACCGGATACCTCCAGTTCACCAGATTTATTGATAGAAATCCCCCAGTAGCTGTCGGCTAAATCAGGTCGTTCTCGATTTAATTCGGTCATAAACTGTTCGTATGAGGAAAACATGCTTTCAGCGGCTTTATGTACATCTCCACCAGATGTATAAAGATGAGCAAATGCCAGCCCTGATTCATAAGAGTATTCTTCCAACGTTTTCGTACTCGTTATCGTTCCCATATCTCCCGATATGTTTATCGGTTTACTGTAAACAGGAGACGTTTCCCGTGAGTTTTCTTTATGATAAACATCCCGAGCTAGTTGATGAGTCGCATTTCGTAATGACTCTTTGCCGTTGTCCGATGGACTGACTTTTACAGTTGAATTCGATACTACTTGAGGCAGGACACCCGCTCCATGGCCGCTGACTTTCATATCATTTCCCTTTCTTGCACCTGTATTCTATAAATATCGGCACTCAGTGTTTTAACTTAATATTTTGTTAGTAAAAAGTTTCTTAATTCGCGAACTGCAGATACCTTAACCCCAGGTGCGATAACTTATTGATACCATTACCCATTTTAAATAACGGCTAGCCGCAAGAAGTCACTTTTAGAAAAGCTAAAGATACTTATCATAATAGTTTGTTGATCGATTTAACTTTTCAGTATAATTTTTAATCTCCGAAACAAAAAAGGACGTTTACGGTGAAAAAATTAACATTGCCACTCTCTCTTTTATCTCTATTATTTTCAGCGCACATTTTTGCAGTGGAACACGAGCTAGAGTCTGCAGGACAAGTCGATAAGTTTGTGATTAAGGGGCTCCCTTCTCAAAACGCGGTTGTTTCCAGTGTGAGTAAACAGACTATTACCGACAGTGCGATAACCCCCATTTGCCCGACGCTTGCTACGGGAAGCCTTTATACACTTAGCAACTCGCAAGCTGGTGAAAACGTTTGTTATCATTTTGAAATTACGGAGCGAAGTAAAACGACGGCATTATTGGTTGGTCAATCCACCGATACGAATGTCAACCTCAGCATACTCAGGCATAACCCCGACGATACCTTTACCGTCATTGGCAGCTCGGCAAATACAGGTAATCAGGATGAAGCGGTTATTGCACTGACGGAGCCGGGCCATTATTACTGGTTTATGGAAGTGATTGAATCGGATGGCTCACCTTATAACTTCGGTGCGGCCGTTGCTACCAACCTGGATGCTTACGAATTTAATGATACCGTTGCAACGTCAACAATATTACCGGACAGACAGAATAAAATCGTCGGCAACATGGACAGCATTAACGATGTTGATTACTTTGAGTTTACGGCGGTGAATGGGCAGAATTTATCCGTCGTATTAGAAGATGACCTGACTAACGAGTATTTCTTTGAGGTTTACAATAGTGGATGGGTACCAATTCCGGCATATTCTTATCGACTGTTATCAGGTCTTCAGCCCGGTCAAAAAGTGAATTTACGAGTCAGACCAAATGACGCACTACCCGCTAATCCGGAAAATAATTACACGTTAACGTTAGCGTCAATAGTGGATTCTTTTGACGACGACATTTCCGGTGAAAGTAATGTGACACGTATTCCATACTCCGCGCAAAACGATCCCTATCTTACCACGCAGGCCTACAATACATTGAGCTGGTCCCTTGTACTTAGAGATTCAACCGGCAAACCTATTGAAGGGGCAGTTGCAACGTTTCGTTTTATTAAGAATCTAGCGGATACCGGGAACACCCTAACGAATTATGAGGTTATGTCTGATGAGAACGGAGAAATATCAGAGCAAATAAATCTTAACTCTTGTAACCCAAATATTCCCCCTGTTCAGCACACGGAATACAGTTTCGGGTACGAAAATGTATGGGAATCTGAAGTAGAGGTAGGTGCCTGGAGGCTAGAAATACCGACTAATAAAGGTCTCGATGAAAATGGCAACCCTCATAGAATTGGCATTGGAGGGGAAAACGTCAAGACTGTAACCTTTGGTCATATTTGTAATCAAAGATTAATATCAAGTAATCCGACATAATGTGTTTGAGGACTCCCGTGAGGGAGTCCTCAACAATTATTCAAATTTCCTAGCGTTACTTCGAAGTTGTCGCGAGATACTATCATTTAGCTCCAAGTAACTTAGCTCGGGGTTCTCCAAGCTTTTGCCCCAAATTCTCTTATAGTCTTCATCTGCCCGAGAATTTTCGAGCATCTGTTTTAGGTCAAAAATATCATCAAAGTTACTTTCATTGGCGTCGTATTTCCCCCAACCAAGAGACTCCATAGAAATATACTTTAAAAAGTTATCCTTAAAGTCCTGGGCAGAGGACACAAGCTCCTCATTTTCATTTAATCTGGTCTCCAGAAACTCCTTATCAGCATCACTGAGTGAGCCGGAAACTTTCAGTTCTCCAGATTTATTGATAGAGATGCCCCAGTAGCTGTCGGCTAAATCGGGCCGCTCTTGGTTTAACTCAGCCATAAACTGTTCGTATGGGGAAAACATGCTTTCAGCGGCTTTATGCACATCACCACCGGGGAAATACAGGTTAGCCCATGCAAGCCCCGATTCATAGGAGTGTTCCTCCCACGTTTTCGTGTTCGTTATGGTTCCCATATCTCCCGATATGTTTATCGGTTTACTGTAAACCGGAGAGATTTCCCGTGAGTTTTCTTTATGATAAACATCCCGAGCTAGTTGATGAGTCGCATTTTGCAATGACTCTTTACCATTCTCTGATGGACTGGCTTTTGCAGTTGAATTCGATACTACTTGAGGCAGAACACCTGCTTCCTGGCCGCTGACTTTCATATCATTTCCCTTTCTTGCACCTGTACTCTATGATTATCGGCAGGTTATCTCTTAACTGTAGTAACTTGGTTAATTTATGTCCTTCGGTTGTCCGAGAGCCTTATTTCGCTTGCCTCATGACTAATTTCGTTTAACTTTGAAACTTCAGAAATCACTAAAAACTCAAGGTTTTTTCTCTTTCACCGATAACAAGTTGATATATCAAATCGCAGTTTCTTATAAGCAGGCTTTGTTATGGAAATTAATAGAAATGCATTAACTCAGACAGTGACTCAGTTAGCCAACGAAAAGTTAAAGGTTGCTGTGAGTGAACAGCCAATAAGTCAGGCAGAAAAGGGGCTGGATAAGGACGTTTATCATAAAAACCAGAAAATTTCGTCAGATGAGCAGGTAACTTATGACAGACCTTTTACTATCGAAGCTCATAAATCTGAATCAGCCTTAATTGACAAAATGACAAATACCATTACTTTCGGTGAGTTACCCAAGCTACTTAGAAGCATGCAGAAAGAATACCAAATTTTTATGGCAAACTTGCAGAAAGACAATCCCTCATTAGCAAATAAAGACTGGGGGTTTTCTATTGATAGCGACGATAAGCTTGTGGTTTCAGGCAATATAACTGAAAACGAAAAAGAGTACTTAGAATCTGAGCTCAATTCAAATACTGAGATTCTGGAGTTAGCGAAGGAAGTTCCTGATATTTTCATTAAAGGGCAGGAATATGACAGGGGTTACGACGGAAAAGGGCAATACTGGGGGAAATACGACGTTACTCAAGAGAACTTCAAAGATATAATTGATATTAAAGAAATTTTAGATAAATCATATACGACGAATCGTGGTGAAATTTTCAAAGGTAACTTTGATATTTTCAAATACCAAAGCAATTTGCAAAGCCAGCTAAGCGGGAAAGCCGAAGCTAAATATAGCTACTAGTAAATTCTGTAAAGCTGGGGAATCCTCTATTTATCGAGGTGGGTCAATAATGCCCGAGATGCTGGCATTAATACGGAACCAGCCGGTAATGCTGAAGCGGTCACGTTCCGAGCGTTGTACTTCATGCACAAAGCGGTCGCTTAAAAACACCACTAAACGCCCTTGTTTAGGCAGTACGGTTTCCAGCACCTGTCCCTTGTCGCCATAAATAACCAATTGCCCGCCGTCGGTTTCCTGCCATTCAGGGTTCAGGTAAAACACCGTTGTGAGCACTCGGTTGCTTCTGCCCTTAAACGCATCCAGGTGCTTCTTATAAAACGCGCCTTTAGGATAATGCGCCAGGTGGCATTCGTAATCGAACAGGCCAAGAAAGAGCTCGCGGTTAAATTCGTGGCGTAATTCATCCATAATGCTGAGGTAGTCTTTATGACGCGGTTCTTCCGGAGTTAACCAGTAAATACGGTCGTTGCGAACCATGGTATTAATGGTCTGGTTTTGCTGGCGGCCGATACCAGCCAGATTCCAGTATTGCGCGGGTAATTGCTGAGCGTATTGATACAGAGCCTGCGAACGCTGCGGCTGCAGGAAATTATCGATAATGCAGTAGCCGTGGTCAGCAACTTTGTCGATAATATCAGATAGCACCATAATGCAATAAAGCTCCGTACTTTGTTGTCGCGCGAGAATATAGGGTATTCTGTCTCCAGTAACAAGGAGTACGGCAACAAGAAAACTATTCGAACCTTAGCACAAAGAGCGCAAGCCGATGAAAGTGAATGAGAAGCGAAAAATATTTGGGCTGACCATGACCCGAAGAGCATGGAACAACGTTCTGGTTTACGTGATATTAATTATCATGGTGGTGTTCTGGTACGTCGCTCCACCGGTTAAAGAGGAAGCGGATGACGGTATTGCGCAAGAGGCTGAATCGGGCGAAGTCATTGGCCTGATACCGAATGACGGAAACTTGAGAGCAATACAAATTGACCAGCTGAAGTTAGCGTTAAATGATGGACAATGGCAATGTCAGGCTCCATGTCGCTTATCGGAAAAAGCGGCCGCTAGCGTCGCTGAAAATTGGTTGGCATTAACCATGACGCCAACCGAACAGCCAGCTGAAAATTTAATAACGGAAATTTATTTTGGTTTTGTCGGGGGCGAAGAGGCGCGTATTGAGCTTTATGCAGAGCCAGAGTTGATGATCCGTTTGCCGAATCAGCAGCAGAATTACCGCGTAATAGAATTTACTGCCAGTCAATTACTGGGTCATTAAGGAAGTTATCGATTTATGCCAGAGTTACCCGAAGTTGAAGTCAGCCGTTTAGGCATTTCTCCACACATTGAAGGCCGCACAATTAAGTCGGTTAAGGTTCACGATAAACGCCTGCGCTGGCCGGTTCCGGAAACTGTGCATCAGGTCGAAGGGCACGTGCTGCGTTCGGTCAGCCGCCGCTCAAAATATTTGTTGTTACAGACGGATAACGGCTGTTTGATATTACACCTGGGTATGTCGGGTAAGCTGCGCGTGGTTCCAGCCGAAACAACTCACTACAAACATGACCATATTGATATTGAGTTCGATAACGGCCAAACCCTGCGTTTGAACGATCCGCGGCGTTTTGGTGCTTTGCTTTACAGTGACGGTGATGTGAGCGGGCATGAACTATTAAGCCAACTTGGCCCTGAGCCGTTAACCGACGCGTTTAATATCGACTATTTATTTGAACGCTCACGCGGGCGTTCGCAGTCGGTGAAAACCTTTCTTATGGATAATAAAGTGGTCGTGGGTGTTGGCAATATTTACGCGAACGAAGCCTTGTTTAAGGCGGGTATCAACCCGAAACGGGCGGCCGGGAAAATCAGTAAAGTGCGCTACCAGAAACTGGTGCCGATAATAAAAGAAACTCTGGCAAGTGCTATTGAACTGGGTGGTACTACCTTAAAAGATTTTACTCAGGTGGACGGTAACCCAGGCTATTTCGCTCAGAAACTTCAGGTTTACGGGCGTGGCGGTAAGCTTTGCATGGTGTGCAGTAACCGGTTGAAAGAAATTCGTCTGGGTCAGCGCAGCACGGTGTACTGCACCCAATGCCAGCGCTAGTTTGGTTTTTAACTCTTAGTTCTCAACAAGCTTCAGTAATTCGCTGACAAAGCGCTCCGGCTCCGAAATAAACGGGGCGTGTGCGCTTTTGGTGAATACCACAGCTTTTGACTCCGGCGCCAGTGCGGAAATATCGTCGATAGCGCGCTCCGGAACCAGGCTGTCCAGCCGTCCGTAAAAACGGTTAAAGGGAACTTCAATGTTTGGTAGTTGCTGGCGCAAATCTGCAGTTTGTAATATGGCCAAGGACTGTTTCAGCACACCCTGGTCTGGCATTGGCTTGGTAAATATCAGCTGTTTTACCTGCTTAACCTGTTCGCGTGCGTCCTCGCTGCCCATGGCCTGAATCGCTAAAAACCGCTCAATGGTTTTTTTAAAGTTGCTGTCCAGTTGCTGTTGAAACTGTTCCAGAATGGTTGGCTTAATACCCACCCAGTCGTTGCTTTCCACAAAGTGCGGTGACGATGCAACGGTGGTTAGGGACATAACCCGGTCAGAATGCGTCAGTGCAATTTGTGTGGCAATTAACCCGCCTAAAGACCATCCCATTAAATGAAAGCGTGGCGGCAGGGCAGGCATAATTTGCTCTACAAAACTTTCCAGTGAAACGTCATTTTCTGATGACCAGACAGAGTCACCAAAACCGGGCAGGTCGATGCAGTACAACTGAAAGTGCTCGCTTAATGCCGGTACCACAGGTTGCCAGATACTTGAATTCATTCCCCAGCCATGGAGTACAACAATAGGGGGTCCTGTGCCACAGCACGTTACCGAAAGGCTCACTATACTACCTGTCCGAGTTATTAACTAAGGGGTGGTATGCTATCGTTTTTACAGTGTTTCGCCAATGCTTTTGAACTGGGTACCTGCTGGAGTTGCGGTTATTCTAAGGTGGCCGCCGCAAGCCTTTGCTCTTATTGCGAAGAAGCTCTACCGCGTTGGTATCCGCGCTGTTGTCAGCATTTGTCCGATATTGAACAGCATTTAGTGACCGGGCAAAAAACTTGCCGCTACTGGTACGGTGCATTGCGCTGGGAGCCTCAGGTACAGCAGCTTATTACTCAGTTTAAATTTCGTCATAAAGCTGAACTGGCATCTTTATTGGCAAACCAGTTAGCGGCTCATTTACGCCTTTGTTACCGCGAACAGGCAATGCCGGACTGCGTTGTTGCAGTGCCTATGACGCAACAAGCTTGGCGTAAAAGAGGCTTCCACCAGACTGCATTACTGGCGCGGCATGTGTCAGTGGCTCTTGAGTTACCTTATATTGCGGGTGGGTTACGTAAAATACGAGCGGTGCCCATGCAGCACATGGCATCAAAGTCGTTACGCTGGGAGAACAGTCGGGGCAGCCAACTGGCTTTGCAGGATTTTAGTGGCTGTACGGTAGCGGTTGTGGACGACGTGCTGAGTACCGGCGCCACTATGATGGCAGCAGCCGATGCGCTCTACAAAAAAGGGGCTAGAGCGGTGGATGCGTGGGCGGTTGTCTATAACCAGCACGACTAGAAACTGCAGGGCGTTTCGGTTACACTATACCCTAGTAATTTACTCAGGTATAAGCCGTGAGGTCAGTATTTATGATTCGTATTTCAGAAGCAGCGCAGTCCCACTTTCAGAAGCTATTAGCCGATCAGCCCGACGGCACGTGTATTCGTGTGTTTGTGGTGAACCCCGGTATGGCGAATGCAGAGTGTGGTGTTTCTTATTGCCCGCCAGATTCGGTCGAACCGGACGACGAGCGTCTGCCGTTTAATGGCTTTGATGCCGTAGTGGATTCAGGCAGTGCGCCTTTTTTAGAAGACGCTGCTATTGATTTTGAAGAGCAGGAAATGGGATCTCAGTTAACTCTGAAAGCCCCGAACGCCAAAGCGCGTAAAGTTGCTGACGACGCACCGCTAATTGAGCGGGTAGAATATGTGATTCAGGCAGAGATTAACCCCCAGCTGGCCAGCCACGGTGGTCAGGTGATGGTGTCAGAAATTACGGATGACGGCGTTGCTATTTTGCAATTCGGCGGTGGCTGTAATGGTTGCAGCATGATTGACGTAACCCTGAAAAACGGCATTGAAAAAGAGTTGCTTGAGCGTTTCCCGGAAGAAGTGAAAGGCGTGCGTGATATCACTGATCATGAGCCCGGAGAACACTCCTACTACTAGACCTTTCGATTATACAACTTAGTATCTTTCGATTTTTTGATGTTAAAAATATGTGATCCCTTGCACAAATAATGCTCGTAACGATATTTGCCTAATCAATACGAGGATTTAAATTATGCAAGGGATCAAAAAACTGGGTGTCATAGCGACATCGCTTTTTCTCATCACAGGTTGTGACTGGTTCGACAGTGACAATGACGATACTAACACACCACCTCCTGAAGCTGAATCAAGCTTTGTACGGGTACATCACACGTCTGCCGATTCGCCCAACGTTAATGTTTTAGCAGGTGAGACCGCATTATTAGAGAATGTACCTTACCACACGTCTTCCGGCGTTCTGGAAGTTGATGCTGGTGACTATGACATTACGGTTCAGGGCATTTTACCCGATGACAGTACCGTTAATGCTATTGGTCCGGCTTCCTTAACCTTTGCTGCAGATACTCGCTACGAAGTTTTTGCCGCCGGTCAGCTGGCTGACGAATCACTAGAACCGTTAATTTTATCCAATCCCGTATCAGAAGTGGCTGCCGGTGAAAGCCGTATTCAGGTGGTACATGTTGCGTATGGTGCGCCGACTGTCGATGTGTATCTGACAGCCCCGGACGCTGAGTTAAGCAGTGCTTCAGCAACTTTAACGCTTGCTTACGGGGAAGACAGTGGTCAGGTTGATGTTGAAACCGGTGACTACCGTATTCGTTTAACCGGTGCGGGTGACGATGCTGTAATTTTCGACTCAGGAACCGTGAACCTGGCCGACGGCGGTGACTACATTATTGCCGCAACCAATAATGTTGCTGCCAACTCTGCAAATTCGCCCGTCACTCTGCAAGTGAGCGACGGTGAGGCAACCACCTTAATTAATGATGCAGACGCTGGTGCGGATGTTCGTGTTGTGCACGCCGTAGCTGATGCACCGAATGTTGATGTGACATTAAACGATGCTGCGGATCCTCAAATTGCAGACCTGGCATTTTTAAGTGCAACAGACTACTTAAATCTGGAAGCCGCTGAATACAGTGTTGATGTTGCCGCTGCCGGAGGTTCTCCCGTAGTGCTTGAGGATCTGCCTCTGGAAGTAGAAAACGCAATGAGTTATTCAGTTTATGCTGTCGGTGAACTGAGCACTATTGGTTTGCAAGTGTTGACCGAAGAACGTCGCAGCGTGGCGACTGAAGCCAAAATACAGTTGGTGCATGCAGCACCAAGTGCCGGTAATGTTGATATCTATGTCACTGAAACCGATGATATTAGTGGCGCAGACGCTGCTTTTACCGATATTGCGTTTGACGCAGAAGGCCTGGTGAGCACTGGCAACGTTCCGTTAACTCCGGGTGACTACGTGGTTACTGTAACCGCAACAGGTACGCAGGACATTGCTATCCAGACGCCGGTTCTGACTTTAGAGGGCGGTGGTATCTACACGGCAGTTGCCGTTGATGCAACCAGTGGCGGCTTGCCTCCGCAGCTTATTCTGATGGATGACCTGGCGAACTAAAGTATTTAAGCCAAATTGCCTGGGTAATACCACGCATGAGTAAAAAGCCGCTGAGAGCTAACCACAACCCGTGGTTCTCCAGCGGCAATCCCGCCCACCATAAAGGCAGAAAGCCAATTAAAGCGCTTAATATCATCGTATTACGCATACCACGGCTGAACGATAAACCAATGAAAACACCGTCAAACCAATAGCTCCAGTGGGCGATAAGTGGCAACACCACTATCCATGGCAGGTAGTTTTCGGCAACCCGGATAATTTCGGGAATATCGGTAATAAGGCGAATAATTGCACTGCCGGCCAGGGCGAAAACTAACGCATAAACCACAGCAAAGAGTGACGACCAGAGCAAAGTAATTTTGCACCAATAACGGATTTTATCGTAACGCTTCTGACCTTTAGCTTCGCCGGCTAAAGCTTCTACAGAATAAGCAATGCCATCTAACCCCAAAGAGATTAGCATTAGGAACTGCATTAGTACGGCGTTAACCGCCACCATGGTACTGCCGTAGCGAGTGGCGTAGCCGGTCATGGTTGCCATACACAGTTGCAGTATCAGACTGCGTATAAAAATATTACCGTTAACGCCTAAAAACTGACGCAGCTGCTGAAACTTCAGCTGCCAGTGGTGCAAATGCCAGCCCAGCGCACGGGCGGTCCAGTAGAAGCCGACAATAGCGGTAACCCACTCAGCACTAAGCGACGCCCAGGCGGCGCCTTTTACATTCAGTCCAAAGCCCAGTATCAGTATAACGTCCATAACCACATTAACGGCGTTGGTAATTATCACCAGAAGCATGGCTTTGCGGCTATTTTGTCGGCCTAATAATACCCCCAGAGCGACGAGCGTAATCAACGAAGCCGGTGCCGACCATAAGCGTATTTCGATGTAGTCGCGGGCGTAGCCTTCGAGCTCGGCTGAAGGGGCGATAACCCACATGGCTAATTCATTAATTAAAGGGCTGGCAACCGCTATTAAGACGCCCAAACTCAACGCAATAACAATACCGTTATTGAAGTGCTGGCGCTGAGCATGTATGTCATCGGCACCGTATGACTGGGCTATATAACCGGTTGTGGCCATGCGCAGAAACACCGCCAGCAGATAAATAAAACTGACTACCATGGCGCCAATGGCAACAGCCGACAAGTAGATAGCGTTCGGCAAATGACCTATGATGGCGGTATCGACTAAACCGAGAAGTGGCGCAGCAATATTGGAAATGATCATTGGCAGGGCAATCGCAAAAACGCGGCTGTGATCAGACAATGAAAATCCAAACAGCTTGTGCATAACTTTCCTTAAGTAAACTCGGTTAATGACGGCTTATATACTTTATCAGGAGTCAGTATGAAGATGTTGAACAAAATGACGCTGAGCGCTGCATCGGGCTTATTATTGGGGTGCTCACCATTAGCTCAGGCAGGCAGCGCCGACAGTGTGGTGGTACTGCAGTATCACCACGTCAGTGACTCAACTCCGGCGGTAACCTCAATTGATCCGGCGACTTTCCGTGAGCATCTGCAATACCTGCAGGACCACAACTTTAATGTCATTGATATTACTGATGCTCGTGATGCCATTGAAAAAGGCGAAGAGCTTCCTGAGAAAGCGGTGGTTATAACCTTCGACGACGGCTATCAAAACGTCTATGAGAACGCTGTAGAGGTTCTGGAAGAGTTTGAAATGCCCTATACGGTGTTCGTTAACCCTGAACTTATACGTAAGCACAGCGGCCACTACATGGGCTGGGACGAGCTTAAAGAAATTCAGCAGAACGGCGCTACCATTGCTAACCACGGGCAGACGCACGCGCATCTTATTCGCAAGCAGGAAGATGAGAGCGATGAAGAGTGGCGCGAACGTATGCATTACGATGTGATTAGCGCACAAGAAGTCATTGATGAAAACTTAGGCGAACAGCAGAAATATTTTGCCTACCCTTACGGTGAGTACAACAACGAGTTGCGGGCGTTACTGGATGAATGGGGTTTTCTGGCCTTTGCTCAGCACTCAGGGCCATGGTCAAAATGGAGCGAAGACACTGTTATTACCCGCTTTCCGGCATCGGGTATCTATGCGAATTTGAATACCCTGAAGGCCAAGCTGAACTCTAAGGCTATGCCGGTAAGTGCTTACCAACCGGAAGAGCCTTTAATCGCAAATGATAATACAAGACCGACGATTAGCGTAACGCTGGAAGAAGGCGAAACACTAGACGATATGCGTACCGATGCGCTGCAGTGTTTTGCTGGTGGTTCAGTCTTAAAACCTGAGTGGGAAAGCGATACTCAGTTTAGTGTGACGCTTGAAAAGGATGTTAACATTGGGCGCTCACGCGTCAATTGCACGTCACCCAGCGCATCGGAGTCTCGTTACTATTGGTATTCCGTCGCGCTTATTCGTCCTGACGAAACAGGTAGCTGGCCTGATTAATCGGTGACAATAGCAAAGTCTTTTTTGAGCTGATCCATGCTGACCACCGGCACTTCTCCTCGCTGGTGGTCGGCATTAAAAATGGCTTTACGGTGCCCGTTGGGGTTAACCAGAATAATAGCGGCACTGTGGTTAACCAGATAATTTTCTTCGCCTTCATCGGGAATGGAATACATTAAGCCTAAATCGCGCACAAAGGGAAATAGCTCTTTGTGTTCGGCTCGCACACCGACAAAGTCGTCGCCAAAATAGTTAACGTATTGAGTTAAACGCTCAATGTCATCGCGTTGAGGGTCAACTGAAATCATCCAGACTTTCACTGGCTCGGACACTTCTTCCTGTAATGCAGGTAGCACCCCTTTGAGATCCGACATGGTGGTTGGGCAGATATCAGGACAGAAGGTATAACCGGTAAAGAGTAAGGTCCACTGGCCTTTGAGCGCCTCGTTTTCAATAGCGCCGTCGGCTGTGCTGTTTAACTTAAACGATTTTAACGCCCGCGGCGGTTCATAAACTAAAGCTTCGGGCTTCTCTTCCGGCCAAAAATTGTAAACCGCGAACCCGGCTGCAAGGGCGATAAGCGCCGCCAGCAGCGTAACGATACGACTCATTTCTTACTCCAGTTATACGTAGTGATCGACCAGTAAAATCACAAACAGCAGCATGAGGTGCCAGATAGAGAAGGCAAACATGTTAAAGGCTGTTTTCTTGCTGGGCGCGTATTTCAACTTCCAGGCGTAAGCCAGGAAAATTGCGTTCAGTACACTGACGCCGACCAGATAAATCATGCCTGTCATGCCAATTAAAAACGGCATAAGGCAAACCACGGTCAGCAAAACGGTGTACAGGAAAATACAGGTTTTGGTGAACTCAATACCGTGGGTTACCGGCAGCATTGGCACCTTGGCACGGGCATAGTCTTTAGCGCGGTGCACCGCAAGCGCCCAAAAGTGGGGCGGAGTCCAGGTGAATATGATCATCACCAGCAGCACCGCTGGCGCGTTAATTTCGTTGGTCACCGAGGTCCAGCCCAGTAACGGTGGCGCAGCACCGGCTAAACCACCAATGACAATGTTCTGCGGCGTAGCGCGTTTTAAAAACATGGTATAAACCACAGCGTAACCCACCATACTGGCAAAGGTTAACCAGGCGGTTAAAGGATTAACCCAGGCATACAGGGTCACAAAACCAATGACACCTATAGATGCAGCGAACGCAGTGACTTTTGCCGGTGATAAATTCCCCTGTGGTAGCGGACGGCGAAGTGTACGCGCCATTTTCGCGTCAATATGGCGATCAACCAAGTGGTTAATGGCGGCCGCAGCGGCAGACATGAGTCCAATACCGGTAAGCGCCGGCACCAGTACTTTCAGCGAAACCAGTTCCTCAGTGGCCAGACACATGCCCACTACAGCAGTTAGCAGCAGTAAGGCTACGACACGGGGCTTGGTCAGTTCAAGGTAGTCCCGCCAATGAGCGTTGCGCGTTTTTGTTATATTATTTGTGGCAACGGATTGCATAGTTTCAACTCCTCTACGCTTTTCTGGACAGGTTGTAATTCAACGCGACCAGCGACAGTAACAATAAAGCCCCTACGGCATTATGTGCCACTGCATTCCAAAGCGGTAATTGAAAGACTACGTTACTAATACCCAGCAGAATTTGCAAAGATAATAACAAGCCGATAACAATTAATGAACGCCGGAAAAAGTGCGACTTGGCTTTTCGCCAGCATTTAAAGAGTAGAGCACAAATCACTAAAAAAGTAATAATAGCGCCCACTCTGTGCATTACGTGCATGGTCATACGGTCGTTGTAGTCATGGGCTCCGTATTGATAGGTGTCGGCCTCAGGAATGCTGAAGGCTCCGGCAAAGTCCAGCTGCGTCGTCCAGTTACCTTCGCAAAAAGGAAGTTCAGTGCAGGCTACGGCGGCATAGTTTGCTGCAACCCAGCCACCTAAGGCTATTTGACCAATAACCACCAGTAGCGTAAAAAATGCCAGGCTGCGATAACGCCTGAGTTCCGGGTCACCACCAGCCAGTCTGAATGAAGATAGCCTCAGCGATAGCAGGTATAGCAGCGATATAACCGAAAAGCCGCCCAGCAAATGCCCCATAACTATGAGCGGTTGCAGGTTCATGGTGACTGTCCACATACCCAGAGCCGCCTGAAATATCACTAAGCCCAGAAGCAAAGTGGGCAACTTAACCGGAGTAGGGTAATGACTGTAACGACGGCTTTTAACCCAGGCAATGATGGCAATGGTCAGTATTAATAACCCCAGAGTGCCGGCAAAATAGCGGTGTACCATTTCATTCCAGGCTTTGGCGTGCTCCACAGGTGCATCCGGGAACCTGAGTTCCGCCTGCTGAATGTGCTCCTCCTGCGATGGTACCTTCAAAAAACCGTAGCAGCCGGGCCAGTCAGGACAACCCAGGCCTGCTTCAGTGAGCCGGGTAAAGGCGCCAAGAACAATAACGATAAAAGCAAAAAAGACACTAATTTTTACCAGTAAACGCATGTCATTTCCCTACCCAATTCTGGACAATTTAAGCAGTTTACGAAGATCCGCCAGCACGTTTTTACCTTCCGTTATCATTTGCTCTTTGTCCTCATGAGTGGGGTAATACAACATGACGTTATGCATCGGGTCGATAATAAACAAGGTGTTCGCTGGCAGAGCTGAAAGTTGTTTGATCAGTTCAGGCGTTACCAGCTGGGTAATATGCGGGGCGCTATGGTTGAACTCGGCCTTCAGACTCTCGCTTTGGTGCAATACTACGGGGGTTAGCCTATCGGTGTCTTTACCAATAGCGACATCGATTTGGTTCATAACGTATAAAGCATTTTCGCAGCTGATTGCACAGTTCTGCGGGGCGATATATCCCACTTGCCAACCTACTGGTAGCTGTTCGGCTTGTTGTTCTAAGGTAATGGTGGGTTGCAATAAAATGCCTTTATTGGTTCCCGCCTCATACCAGTTTTGAGACAAAAAAAGCCACGCGGCCAAAACGGGGACTATAAAAGCAAGGAAAACAATAATCATGGAACGGCGAGAGCGATTCAGGGAGCTCATCGGGTCTCCTCTTTTTTTGGTTGTTTATTCAGTTTTATAACAGCAAATACAAAAATCACCAAGCACGCAATGGCCAGCGAAAACCACTGAACAGCGTACCCCTGATGTTTTTGCGGCGACATTACCTGGGGTTTCCAGTTACGCTGCCAACCTAGGGTGTCTGGTGATTTCAATAAAAAGGTGTAGTCGGTTAACGGAATGTCGAGTTCCTTACTAATGGCGTTAGGCTGAAACTCTTGTACTCGTATTCGGTCATCAGCTAACTCGGTTTCATAAGTATTGCTGACAAATTTATTGTTCGAAGGAAAGTACAGGTAGCCCGTAAGATTCTGTCTACTCTCGGGAATATCTATTTCGGGCAGTTCTTGCCGGGATGCAGGAGCAGGTAACCAGCCCATATTAACAGGTATATAATTATCGGCTTTGGCGTCGGGGCGGAACAAGGCAATAACCTGATAGCCGACAATGCCGTCGGTCATTTTATTATCGAGAAAAAAGACCGGTTGTTGAGCAAAGTCACCACTCATTTTGACGAAAAGAAAGCGATCAGACTCAGAAGATATTGTTCCTAGCTGAGACAGAGCAGTTGCGTCCCCTTTTGATTGTTGCTGTTCGTAATCGGAAAACAGCTTACGCTTTTGTTCTGCGCGCTCTAGTTGCCAAAAACCTAGCTTGACCAACACCGCAATTGCCAGCAGAGTAACTAACGTAGCGATAAGAGGAAAACGTATGTTGGTCTTTTTTAAAATCATTATTGTACTGCTGCTTGGTTATATGGTGGTGAATCTGTTCCGCGCATTATTCAGTATGCTGCGCAACGACCCGAATAAACCACCCATGTCCCATTATTTGGGAAAACGGGTGGGAGTGGCCGCCGTTATCCTTGTGATACTGATAGCGGCGACTGCTAGTGGCTTTTTACCTTTAAACCCACGCCCCTATTAGACGGGGCGTTTTTTTAGAGTATGTAAACCACGACGAACAGGCACAACCAAACGACATCAACAAAGTGCCAGTACCAGCTAGTCGCTTGAAAAGCGAAGTGATTATCTGGTGTAAAATGCCCCTTCAAAACCCTCAGGAACATGATGATAAGCATGACTGTTCCTAAGGTTACGTGCATACCGTGGAACCCGGTGAGCATATAAAAGGTGTTGCCGTAAATGCCGGAATCCAGCGTTAAATTTAAGTCCTGATAGGCATGCACATACTCGGCACCTTGCAAATAGAGGAAGATGCAACCCAGAATAATCGTAATGCCAAGCATTGCGGTTAGCTGTTTACGTTTATTTTGTTCCAGACCTGTGTGAGCAAAGTGACAGGTAACTGAACTGGCCAACAAAATAAGCGTGTTGATAGCCGGCAGACCATACCAACCCATAGCCTGGGTTTCAGTGCCACCTGGTGTTTTTACCAACGGCCATTGGGCGACAAACTCTGGCCACAGAACTTCATTGGTCATAGCATTGTTACTGTCTCCCCCCAGCCACTGAACGGCAATAACGCGGGCGTAGAAAAGGGCACCAAAAAAAGCAGCGAAGAACATGACTTCGGAAAAAATAAACCAGCTCATGCCTTGTTTGTAGGAGTCGCCTAGTTGGTTACTGTATTTACCGCTCATGGATTCGTTGATTTGGTCACGAAACCAACCAAAGAGCATGACGGCTATAACGATTAAGCCAATGGTCAATACAGTACTGCCATAACCATCCTGCTCTTTGCTCATATCGATAACAGTGTGTCCTGCACCCCAGGCAATTAAGCCTAACCCAACTGCACCAACAATTGGCCAGGGACTGGAAGCAGGAACATAATAACTTTGTTGTTCTGCCATAACGTCGTTTCCTTATTCTGTTTTTAACAGCTGAGCAATTGCTTCAGCCGACGTATTGGCTGTCATATCGTACAGCGTGTATGACAGGGTAAATGTCGTAATATGATCGGGAATGTCCGGGTCCAGATAAAATTGCATTGGCATTTCTGTTTCAGCGCCGGCGGCCAGCGGTTGCTGGTTGAAGCAAAAGCACTCTACTTTGTTCAGGTAAAGAGAAGCTTCAGCGGGCGCTACAGACGGAATAGCCTGAGCGATCATGTTCGAGGAAGTGGGGTTTCCTGCTAAAAAATTGACCACTTTAACTTCACCCGGATGAATCTTGACTTGCTTGATCGATGGTTCAAACTTCCACGGAATACCTTTGGCATTGCGTGTCAGGAATTGCACCGTGACCGTGCGTGATTCATCTACTTCAACCTGTTGATAAACCGCCGCTTCGTTACTGGTACGACCGTTAAAGCCCGTCACTTCACAAAATACGTCGTAAAGTGGCACCAGCGCGAAGCCGAATGCGAACATTCCGGCGACTGTCAGTAACAGTCGCTTAACCAGAATGCTGTTGTCGGGACGCTGTTCAGACATGATTTATCACTCCACTTTGGGCGGTTTTTCAAAGGTGTGATAAGGCGCTGGTGACGGAACTGTCCACTCCAGTCCTTCCGCGCCTTCCCATGGCTTAGCCGCTGCTTTTTCGCCGCCTTTAACGCACTTAATAGCCACCCAAAGGAAAATAAGCTGTGATAACCCAAAGGCAAAACCGCCGATACTTGCTATCTGGTTAATATCAGCAAACTGCGTGGCGTAATCTGGAATACGTCTTGGCATACCGGCAAGGCCTGCAAAGTGCATAGGGAAGAACAGCACGTTTACGGAAATAAGCGATGTCCAGAAGTGAGTTTTCGCCAGCGTACTGTCGTACATATGCCCGGTCCACTTGGGTAGCCAGTAATAAGCCGCTGCCATAATTGAGAAAATGGCACCTGTGACCAAAACATAGTGGAAGTGGGCGACGACGAAGTACGTGTCGTGATACTGGAAGTCTGCGGGAGTTATAGCCAGCATTAAGCCGGAGAAACCACCTATGGTAAACAGGATCACAAACGCCAGGGCGAAAAGCATCGGCGTTTCAAACGTCATAGAACCACGCCACATAGTGGCCACCCAGTTAAATATTTTAACCCCGGTGGGAACGGCTATGAGCATAGTGCAATACATAAAGAACAATTCAGCAAACACCGGCATACCGGTGGTAAACATGTGGTGCGCCCAGACCAGGAACGACAATAATGCTATGGCCGCTGTTGCGTAAACCATTGAGGAGTAACCAAACAGTCGCTTACGGGCAAAGGCTGGAATAATTGCTGAAATGATACCGAAGGACGGTAAAATCATGATGTAAACTTCCGGATGCCCGAAGAACCAGAATATATGCTGGTACATAACTGGGTCACCACCGCCAGCCGCATCAAAGAAACTGGTACCGAAGTATTTGTCGGTCAGCAACATGGTAACCGCGCCCGCCAGTACCGGCATTACGGCAATAAGCAGAAAAGCCGTAATAAACCAGGTCCAGACGAACAATGGCATTTTCATGTAATTCATGCCCGGTGCGCGCATGTTCATAATAGTCACGATGACGTTGATAGCGCCCATAATGGATGAAATACCCATAATGTGTACTGAAAATACGAACAATGCCGTTGAATCGGAGCTGTAAGTTGTGGAAAGCGGTGCGTAAGCTGTCCAGCCAAATGCCGGGCCGCCACCTTCCATAAACAAAGAGCCCAACAAAATCATGAAAGCAAAAGGTAAAATCCAGAAGCTCCAGTTATTCATCCGGGGCAGCGCCATATCTGGTGCGCCAATCATCATGGGGATCATCCAGTTAGCCAAGCCCGTAAAAGCAGGCATAACGGCACCAAAAATCATAACCAGACCATGCACCGTGGTCATTTGGTTAAAAAACTGGGGTTCAACAAGTTGTAATCCGGGTTGGAACAGTTCCGCGCGAATGATCATTGCCATAGCGCCGCCCACCAGGAACATGGTGAAGCTAAACCATAAATACATCGAACCAATATCTTTATGGTTCGTTGTAAATAGCCAGCGACCAATACCAGACGGCTTATGATCGTGGTGTGTATCGTGATGTGTCTCTTCCACTACAGTGCTCATCACCGTCTCCTTATTGATTCATGACTTCGTTAATATCGGCGGCCTGAATCAGGTCTCCGGTATCGTTACCCCAGGCATTACGCTCGTAGGTGATAACTGCGGCTAACTCGCGCATTGAAAGCTGACTTCCGAACGCTTGCATAGCCGTGCCGGTAACGCCGTTAACGACAATGTCTATGTGTTTGCTTTTGGCTTCAGGGTCTGCCGCAACGCCGGAACCAGCAAGTGCCGGGAACACGCCGTTTACGCCTTGACCGTTTGCCTGGTGACAAGCTGCACAAGTACTGTTGTATACTTTCTCACCGAGATCCATGAGTTCGTCTTCTGACATTTCCATAGCGAGCAGTTCTTGTTCACGCTCCCGTGCTTTGCGTTGCTCTTCTTCTTTCTCGGTAATCCATTTTTCGTATTCAGCGGGCTCTTTAGCTATAACAACAATGGGCATGAAACCATGGTCTTTGCCACACAACTCGGCACATTGACCACGATAAATTCCGGGCTCTTCTACCCTAGTCCAGGTTTCATTAATAAAACCGGGGTTCGCGTCTTTTTTAATGGCGAAGTCAGGAACCCACCAGCTGTGAATAACGTCATCTGAGGTAACCAGAAAACGCACTTTCTTATTGGTTGGAATAACTAACGGACGGTCCACTTCCAATAGATAGTTTTCGCCTTTCTCAAACTCATTATCAATTTGTTCTTGCTGAGTGGCTAAACGGCTGAAGTATTCGACCTCATTTTCAAAGTATTTGTAGTGCCATTTCCATTGCGATCCGGTGACTTGCACCGTTACATCTGCATCTGAAGTGTCTTCCATGGCTATTAGTGTCGTGGTCGCCGGCACTGCCATACCTGCAAGTATCAGCAGCGGCACTATAGTCCAGGCTATTTCTACTTTGACGTTTTCATGGAAATTGGAGGGGGTTGGGTTCTTCGACTTCCGGTGTCGGATCATCGAAATAAACATGAGACCAAATACAATCACGCCAATCACACAGCAGATGTAGAAAATCGTCATGTGGAGATCGTAAACCCGGTTACTCACTTCAGTGACACCTTGGGTCATATTGAGACGCGACTGAGCAGCAGCCGGTAGACTCGTTAGCGCCAATAGTGCCCACAAAGGCTTCATTTTCACGTGGCTTCTCCTCTTATTCTTCAATGAGACAGCAAAGCAAGTTTTGCTAGCCTGAATTAGAAGAACAAAGAGGTAAGCAGAAAAAGGTACAGCTTCTCCCCAGAAATCGCTTTCTCTACTGACTCTTTGTTGTAGTTATCGTTGTTATATTATTTTTATATTCGGGTACTGCATTTATTAACGAATTTACAACGAAAGATCCAGATCAAATCACACGAACGAACAAAAAATAAGCGGATCTGTTAAAAAAAGGCTGCAAAAGCAGCCTTGGGGAAGAAAACACACTAACAAAGGTGGGGTTAGTGCAGGTGGGATGTCAGTGTGTTTTTATCAAACAGAAAATATTGTGTTTCACTTAATTTACTGGCCATTTTTGCACGCTGCCAGGTACGGCTGGAAACAGAGTCGAGATAACCAATAACCATACTACTGGTACCAGCCAGTAAAGCCTGCTCCAGCGCCCACTCACAGCGTTCGGTGGAGTGACTGCGTAACCAGCGAATTTGAGATTCAGCTACGCCACAGGCTATCAGTTGCTGAATAACGTTTTTATCGCCACCAATAACCGTTATCCACTGGCTAGGTTTTTGCTGCAACGCGCGCTGCACAACGGGGGACAGACTATCGACGTCAAATGAATCCTGACTGCTTTTCGCATCCACTGGGAAAGGTGACACCGCAGTTTCGGCAGTCCACAGACCCGGGTGGTGTAATTTTTGCTGATATTGAGTTTTCATAAGGTCGCTCCGTTTCTGATCACACCTACCGCAAGCCCTTCAATGGCAAAAACTTGCTCGGCAAGGTTGACAGTAATGGTAGAGAAATCTTCATTTTCTGGATGAAGCAAAATAGTTTTTCCGCGCTGTTCAAAACGCTTTACAGTGACTTCGTCTTCTACTCGCGCAACGACTATTTGGCCGTTACGAGCTTGTTCGGTTTTATGTACAGCTAGCAAGTCACCGTCTAAAATTCCAATGTCTCTCATGCTCATACCGTTTACTTTAAGTAAGAAACTGGCGGCAGGATGAAACAGTGATTCGTCAATTTTGTAATGACCTTCAACATGTTGTTCAGCCAATAAAGGTTCGCCTGCTGCAACCTGGCCTATTAACGGCAGGCCATCGGCGATATCGTAGTCATCGCCGACAAGGCGAATGCCGCGGGACATGCCGGGCAGTATTTCGATAACGCCTTTACGGGCCAGCGCTTTCAGGTGCTCCTCTGCGGAGTTAGCAGAGCGAAAACCCAGCTTATGGGCAATTTCGGCACGAGTCGGCGGCATACCGGTTGCGTGCAGATTATCCTTAATAAGCTCAAGAATTTCAGATTGTCTTGGTGTTAACGGGCGCATAATGTACCTGTTTATTTGTACAGTGATACTGTGAGTATATACAGGTAAATTGATTTCGCAAGTAATTTCTTGAACGACATTTTTACACGAAGTTGGTATCCTGTATTTCTGTTTAAAACAGAGGTCTCTATATGAAAGGAATAAGCCGCTTTTTCCCAATTTTTAAATACCCGTTACGCTGGTTAACGCGCTTTCAGGAAATTTGGGATGGCACTGAAGAAGAGCATTCAGCAACTGTTGGCAAGCCAATTGTCTATGTAATGCGTTCAACCTCTAAAGCGGATCTATCCATTTTACAGCGGGCGGCGCAGAAGCGCGGCTTGCCAGACCCTGTCGACCCTCTTGTGGTTAATGGTAAAACCTACAACCGAATCATGTACCTGGAAGAACTGGCGAATGATGTATCGGATCAAACGGTATCTGAGTTTCATCAGCTATTAACCCTGCATAAAGACCAGCCGGAGCTGGATGTGCAGCTGATACCCGCGGGCGTATTCTGGGGCCGCCAGGCCGGAGAAGAGGCACATGCCGGTAACACCATGACCGGTGACTTAGATAATCCTGGGCATTGGCGTAAATTCTGGCTGGTAATTTTTTCCGGTCGACAAGTGTTGCTGCGTTTTTCGCGCTCAGTCAGTCTGGGCACGATGGCGCGTGACCATGGCACAGATATGCGTATCGCGCACAAATTGGCGCGAGTAGCGCGAGTTCACTTCGTGCGTATGCGCCATGCGGTTGCCGGCCCTAAACTGAGTCAGCGTAAAGAGTTGATGTCAGCACTCATTAACACTCCGGCGTTAAAAAAGGCGGTATCGGATGAAGCCCGAGGCAAAAAGATTAGTGAAGAAGCAGCCCGCAAGCGCGCTTTATCCTATATCGATGAAATCGCCGCCAACTATAACTCGACGCTTATCCGGGTGTTAGACCGTTTTATGACCTGGATGTGGAACCGGATTTACAACGGCATTCATGTAAAAGGCGGGGATACGATTCGCCGATTAGCGCAACAAGGACATGAAGTTATCTATGTGCCTTGTCACCGCAGTCACATGGATTATCTGTTGCTCAGCTATGTTATTTATAAAGAGGGCCTTGTACCGCCGCATATAGCGGCTGGCGTGAACCTTAACTTTTTCCCAGTCGGCGGCATTTTCCGCCGTGGTGGGGCGTTCTTTATTCGCCGCAGTTTCCGGGGTAATAAACTGTATTCAGCGGTTTTTCGTGAATACTTGTGCTGGTTGTTCCAAAAAGGCTACCCGGTGGAATACTTCAGTGAAGGCGGCCGCTCCAGAACCGGCCGCTTATTACCGCCTAAAACCGGTATGCTGGCAATGACTGTACAAGGCATGCTTCGCGACCAGCAACGACCGGTATCGCTGGTGCCTGTGTACCTTGGTTACGAGCATATTATGGAAGTGGCTACTTACCTGAAAGAGCTTAAAGGTAAGGACAAAGAAAAAGAGTCGGTTTTTCAAATTCTGAAAACCGTTGCCAAGCTGCGAAACTTTGGTCAGGGTTTTGTCACTTTCGGTCAGCCTATTAATTTAAAGCACCATTTGGACAAAGTGGCACCTAACTGGCATGAGTCGGTCACCCGTGGGGCACAGGAACCTGAACGTCCGGGCTGGTTGAATCCGGTGGTAGGTGGCTTAGCCGAGCAAGTTATGCAGGGCATTAACGATTCGGCCGCGGCAAACAGTGTTAACCTTACCGCATTGGCGTTACTGAGTTCAGAGCATCACGCACTGATGAAAGAGGAATTGTTGGCTCAGTTGGAGGTTTATCTGGGCGTGCTTCGCGAAGTACCATACAGCAATATGATGAGCGTGCCAGACGAGACACCGGAAGAGCTTTGGCAGCAGGCATTGCGTACTGACAAATTTACTGTCAATAGCGATACCATGGGTGAAGTCGTCTCGCTGGAGCACATGACAGCCATAGCCATGACTTACTATCGGAATAATATTCTTCACTTGATGGTGGTTCCCGGCATTGTTGCGTCAATTATCATGGCGAAGAAAACAGTCAGCGTGGCTGAAATTGCTGCGCGGACACAGGCAATTTATCCGTCGTTAAAAGCTGAACTTTATTTGAGTCATAATGTTGAAGACCTACCGCTCTGGACAGAAGCTCTTGCCGAAGAGTTGGCACGCCAGCAGTTAATTACTCTGGAAGACGGTGTTTGCACCATTGCACAACGGGAAAGTGCGCAGTGGTATCGGTTACGGCTATTGGCCAACAGTGCCAGTGAAACCTTGCAGCGTTACTGTATAGTACTTGAGTTGCTGCAACAGGCGCAGCCCATCATGCGCGCGGATCTCGAAAAGCAGTCTATTACCCTGGCCGAACGTTTAAGTTCTATTCACGGCATTGATGCGCCGGAATTTTACGATAAGAAAGTCATGTCGACGCTGATAGCCAGTTTAAAACAGCAAGGTCTGGTAGAAATTAATGACGAAGGCCAGCAAATTGCTGCAGAGCCAGTGGGCGAGCTCAGCGACCAGGTCGATGAGCTCATTGACGGACCCGTGCTGCAAACCATTCGTCAGTCGGTGGAGCAGTTCGTTCAGCAGCTAAAAGAGCCGGCCGAACGTGAACCGAGGGAAGAGCAAAAACCGACTGAGAGTGATCAGAACCAGTAATGCACGGCTAAGCCAATAGCGAATACCATACCAATATAATGGTTATGCAGAAAAGCCTGGAAGCACTTTCCGGGCTCTCTGTGCCGTATTAGCCAGTGCTGGTAAGCAAACAACAGAAAGACAGCCGCTAATGCCAGCCACACCCAAAGTTCGACGGTAATTAAGTGCAATACCCAGCCCAATAAGGCCAGAGTAGCCAACTGCATCAGGCCAATAGCCAGACGATCGAAGCGACCAAACAAAATTGCCGTGCTCTGCAGGCCTATTTTTAAGTCGTCCTCGCGGTCTGCCATGGCGTATTCAGTATCGTAGGCAACCGTCCAGAGAATATTGGCAAGGAACAACAAGCCAGCAATAAACCATTGGTCAGATTCTAGTGCGGTAAAGGCCATGAGAATGCCGAAACTAAAGGCAATACCCAATACAATTTGTGGCAAATGCGTCCAGCGTTTACAAAACGGGTAAAGCGCAGCTACGCCGGCCGCGAAAAAGCTGAGCATGACAGTTTCTGTGTTCAGTTGCATAACCAACCCGAAGGCAATGGCTAACAGAGCGATAAAACCTATCATTGCCTCAGTTGCCGATATTCTTCCCGCCGGAATAGGACGTTGGCGGGTTCGGCGCACGTGACCGTCATAATTACGGTCGGCAAAGTCGTTAATAACACAACCGGCAGAGCGCATGACAAAAGTACCGAGCAGAAATATAACAACGATACGCAGGGGCGGCTCGCCGGCTCCGGCTATCATGAGTGCCCAGATGGTCGGCCAGGCAAGTAGATAGGTACCAATGGGTCTGTCTGCACGCATTAACTGCCAAAAAGCGATTAACTTTTGCATACTAACTCCTTTTATTCGGCGACGAGTAAAGTGACGACGGCTGCAGAAAAATTTCACTGACTAACAGTTGCTCACCACTCGTTGAAAACATTCTGCGTCTGCCCAGCAGCCTCTGGTTTTGCCCAAACCACTGCTGATTAAGCTGAGCTACCGGGTGCGTTAAAACAACCTCTGCCACTTCTATATGCCCGCAGTGTAAGTCGCTACGGGCAAATAAAGACTCACCCAGTGACTGATTTCCCAGTTTTTGTAAATTCAGTGTATTGGCGTTTTCGGCGCTGGGTGAAAATAGACTGCGCGCAAAAACCCAAGGCTTTTCATCACAGTATAGTAGAACTTCGCGGATAACGGCCTGGTCTTTACCTTTTAACCTTCGTTTTTCTTCAGTGTTAGGGGCAAGCAACTGCTGGCCGAGTAACTTAACGGAGAAATGCTGACCTACCTGCTTCAGACGTTCTGTAAGCGAACCTTCGTATAGCAGCCAGTCGGCCTGTGTTGGGGTTAATTCAAGTTGTTCGGGCGGTGTCCATTGCAGCGCTTTGCTAACTGGAAAAGCCGGGGTAGCATAAAACTCTGTTGTCATTTGTGTTGGCGTTATTAAGCTCTGTCGCTATGATAGCAGAGAGAACTTAATTGAACAGCAATCGGGCCGGGTAGGGCTATGAAACTTCTGATAACAGTATTCGCCAGTATTTTTCTTTGGTTCAGCAGTGTAACAGTGGCGTCGGCAGACGACGTTTCGTACTACGGCTTTGAGCCTGATATCACCACCAATTACCTGAAAGAGGGTAATGATTACCGGTTGGGCTTTATTCGGGTTGCTATTGAAGTGATGGTGCCGGACCCCAGTTACGTTAGTGTGGTAGAACACCATGCGCCTTTATTGCGTAATGCCTTCGTGTCAATTTTAAGTACCGCGACTGAACGCCAGGTTCGCACCATGACGGGACGCGATCAACTTCGCTTAAAATGTATAGAAAGAGCAAAAGAACTGATGCTGCAGGAAACCGGTAATCCGGTTATCCGCGACGTGCTTTTTACCAAGTACATTTATCAGTGAAGCTGCCGCATTTTAGGGTTTAACCAACGCACTACAAAACCTGCGAAACAGCCGGAAAGCAACCCGGCCAGATGAGCCTCGTTAGCAACATTTATCCAAAGCATGTCGGTGTAGCCAATTACTAACCACAGCAGCATGAAGATAATGAGCCCTGGTGGCAGGTACAAAGGCGTTGGGCGATTGAAGCTGTATATCCAGCAGAAACCAAGCAAGCCATAGACCACACCGGACAACCCGCCAAAGTTAGGGCCATTGAACAGGTACTGAATAACGTTTGCAGCAATACCGCAGAATAACAGCAGAGCCAGTAACCAGGATATACCCAGAGAACGTTCAATACGGCCGCCCAAATACCACCACCAGAAAATATTAAATATCAGGTGAAGGAGCGTAAAGTGCATCAGTACCGGGGTAATAAAGCGCCAGGGTTGATCATAGGGAAGCGCCGAAAAATATTGGCTGATCCTCAGTGTCTCCAGTACGGTTTCGGGGTACATTTGTACCATTCCGAATACCAGCAACGCCAGAACTGCGACAATTCGGGTTAGCCAGCCGCTTTGCTGCAGCAAACTAAAAGACAAGGACGATGAGCCTCTTTCCGAAGTCCGCTTTGCTTGAACGGGCGCAGCGGCAAGCTCTGGGTTATCTTTAAACTGTTGAATCAGTGTTTTAGCGGCAGCTTCATAACTGCTCTGATGTAACCATAATTCCAATTGCTCACCGCGTTCGGTAACGCTGACTGGCATGCCTTGCTGACGTAAATACTGATACAGCTTGTGCATCCAGTCTGAGTCGCGGCTGCTGAGCAATCGTCGCATGGTTTACTCCCTTTCGGTATGTTCAGGAAAAGACATGGACCAGGCCGTGTAACCGCCATCCATGCTGTGTACATCAGTGAAGCCGTTGCCTGCTATGTAATCAGCAGCACCCTGACTGCTAATGCCATGGTAGCAAACCACAATCACTTTTTGGTTTTTATCAACCGAACTCAGGAACTGCGGCAGGTTGCTGTTATCCAGGTGTTGAGAGCCCGGAATGTGACCCGCAGCAAATGACTGCGGGTCACGGATATCAACAAAAACCGCATCGCCATTTTGCCAATGCTCAACGGCGATGGGTAATTCCATTAGCTGATGATTGCTCATTTACGCGTTAATCCCAGTTCAGTATGACTTTGCCGGACTGGCCTGAAATCATGGTTTCAAAGCCTTTCTCAAAATCATCAATAGGCATTTCGTGCGTTAAAATAGGCGAAATATCCAGCCCCGACTGCAGCAAGCTGGCCATTTTGTACCAGGTTTCGAACATCTCACGACCGTAAATGCCCTTAATGACTAAGCCTTTGAAAATAACCTGGTTCCAGTCTATAGCGATGTTTTCTGGCGGAATGCCCAGCATGGCAATTTTGCCGCCATGGTTCATAGTTTCCAGCATTTGTGAAAACGCAGATGGAACACCGGACATTTCCAGGCCCACGTCGAAGCCTTCTTTCATGCCGAGCTCAGTCATTACGTCGGACAGTTTCTCTTTGCTAACGTCAACCGCGCGGGTCACCCCCATTTTACGAGCTAAGTCGAGGCGGTATTCGTTTACGTCGGTAATCACCACGTGGCGTGCGCCAACATGACGGGCAACGGCTGCAGCCATAATACCAATAGGGCCCGCACCGGTAATCAGCACGTCTTCGCCTACCAGGTCAAAAGCCAGCGCGGTGTGAACCGCATTACCAAACGGGTCAAATACGGCTGCCATTTCGTCTGTGACATCGTCTGGCAGTTTAAAGGCGTTTTCAGCTGGCAGTGCTAAGTATTCTGCAAAAGCACCCGGACGATTCACACCCACACCGTAGGTATTGCGGCACAAGTGGCGACGGCCGGCGCGGCAGTTACGACAGTGACCACAAGTAATGTGGCCTTCGCCAGATACGCGGTCACCAATTTCAAAGCCGCGAACACCGTCGCCCATAGCGGCAACTTCACCCACGTATTCGTGTCCTACCACCATAGGCACAGGAATGGTTTTCTGCGACCAGTCGTCCCATTTATAAATGTGAACATCGGTACCGCAAATGGCGGTTTTCTTAATTTTAATCAGCAAATCGTTGTAGCCGCACTCCGGCTTTTCAACGTCCGTCATCCAAATGCCGGGTTTTGCGTGCAGTTTTGATAAAGCTTTCATTTTTTACTCCTTAAATCACACCCAGCTCTTTACCAATGCGGGTAAAAGCTTCAATGGTGCGATCCAGTTGTTCACGTGTGTGTGCCGCAGACATCTGCGTGCGGATACGAGCTTTGCCTTTAGGAACGACAGGGAAGGAAAAGCCGATCACATAAATATCTTCTTCTAACAGGCGGTCTGACATTTCAGAGGCCAGTTTGGCGTCGCCGACCATCACCGGAATAATGGCGTGGTCTGCGCCACTTAAGGTGAAGCCTGCTTTAGTCATTTGCTCACGGAAGTAGCTGGCGTTTTCCCACAGTTGACTGCGCAACTTGCCGCCTTCTGCCAGCATATCCAGTACACGAATAGACGCCTGCACAATGGCCGGTGCTACTGAGTTAGAGAACAGGTAAGGGCGTGAACGCTGGCGTAACCAATCAATGACTTCTTTTTTTCCTGAAGTATAGCCACCAGAAGCACCACCCAGCGCTTTACCTAAGGTTCCGGTGATAATATCAACACGGCCAATAACATCGCAGTATTCATGTGTACCTTTACCATTTTCACCTAAGAAACCGGTGGCATGGCAGTCGTCCATCATGACTAACGCGTCGTATTTGTCGGCCAGGTCGCAAATGCCTTTTAAGTTGGCAATAACGCCGTCCATTGAGAACACACCGTCGGTTGCTATTAACTTGTGGCGTGCGCCGTCTGCGTCAGCTTGTTTCAGCTGTGCTTCTAAGTCTTCCAGATTGTTGTTTTTGTAGCGGTAGCGTTTCGCTTTACTTAAGCGAATACCGTCAATAATGCTGGCGTGGTTGAGTTCGTCACTAATAATGGCGTCTTCCGGGCCCATTAGGGTTTCGAACAAACCGCCGTTGGCGTCAAAGCATGATGAATATAAAATGGTGTCTTCAGTACCTAAAAACTCGCTCAGTTTTTGCTCCAGCGTTTTGTGAATGTCCTGAGTGCCACAAATAAAACGCACTGAAGCCGTACCAAAACCGTGTTCGTCCAGGCCTTGTTTAGCGGCTTTAATTAGGTCCGGGTGGTTGGCCAGACCCAGATAGTTGTTCGCGCAGAAGTTGAGTACCTTGCGGTTATTCACCGTAATTTCAGAGCTTTGGTCGGAACTGATAATACGTTCTTTCTTGTACAGGCCTTCGGCTTTGGTTTCGGCCAGTTGGTCGGCCAGTTGCTGATAAAAGGCTGAGCTCATTTTTTACTCCACTATTTGAAAACGTAAGTTACCCTCTAGTTTACTGATGTTAGTCGCAACTCGCATCCTTAATTTGAATATCGGGCTTTTGTTTAGTGTGCACTTGCGTGTACTCTTTAGGCCAAATGAAAAGCGTGCAAATAAAGTGCTTGCACAAATAACGGTTTAGGAGACTCTATGCACCGTCGAGCAATTTATCCGGGAACCTTTGATCCTATTACAAATGGCCACGCCGACTTAATTGAACGAGCCGCCAACTTGTTCAGTGAAATTGTTGTAGGTATTGCAGAAAGCCCCAGTAAAAAGCCGCTGTTTAGTCTGGAAGAGCGGGTTTTGCTGGCACAGCAAGTGACTGAAAACCTCGATAATGTCACTGTTGTTGGCTTTTCCGGGCTGTTGGTGAACTTTGCCAAAGAGTACGAAGCAACAGTGCTTATTCGCGGGTTACGTGCGGTGTCTGATTTTGAATACGAATTTCAGCTAGCCAATATGAACCGACGTTTGGCGCCCAATCTGGAAAGCGTGTTTCTGACGCCGGCCGAGGAAAACTCGTTTATTTCTTCTTCTTTGGTAAAAGAGGTGGCGCTGCATGGCGGCGATGTATCCGGTTTTACTGACGCCCGGGTGGCGTCAGCACTGGAACAGAAGTTTTCTGGTAAGCGTCCGGGCAAAAGTTAACCCGGCTTAACCAAAGGCTACGTGATAAAACACGATGCTCATCAGTACCGGACATAAATAACGGATATGCCAGCGTAATAAGGTTAAGCCGACACTGCCCGCAGCAATAGCTTTCAGGTGATTGCTGCGGTGCCATAACCAGCCCACCACCAGCAAGTAGAATAGGCCTGACAGCGGCAACTGGAACTGTGTGACCGCAGTAACAACCCAGCCAAACAGCGGTTCAAAGAACAGTATTAACAAAAGCGAAAACACCGCAATAACGCTCAGTGACAGAGCTGTTGCCACTGGCCGTTTCAGTTTGCGCTCTTCTATGCAGTAAGACACCGGTACTTCGGCCTGAGCAATGGTCGAGGTTAGAGCGGCAATACTCAGCAACATAAAAAATGCAAAAGCCACAAAAGGTCCGGCAATGCCCATACTGTTAAATAGCTCTGGCAGTACCGCAAAAATGAGCTGGCCTTCGCCAACCAGTTTAGAGCCTTCGCCGACATTAACGCCGAGATGAATACCCGCGTACAGAGCAGGAATAATGAGCAACCCGGCTAAAAACGCAATAAAGGTGTCCAGTGCCGCTACGGACAAGCTTAAACGACCTAAGTTAGCACCGGGCTTCAGGTAGGAGCCGTATATCATCATGCCGCCCAAACCAATAGAGAGCGAGAAGAACGCCTGACCCATAGCCGCCACTAAAATGCTGGTGTCGGTCATGAGGCTAAAGTCCGGGACAAGATATTTCTTCAGACCTTCGTCAGCGCCGGGTAAGGTCAGCATGTAGGCAATTAGCGCCACCAGTAAAACGACTAAGGTAGGCATCAGACGTTTTGACCAGCGCTCTATACCCTTTTCAACGCCCTGAAATACCACGTAAGCGGTGGCTAATAAAAATACAGCGGTGAAAATTAAGTCGCGGGTTAGTGAGCTGTTCAGCAAAAATTCGGCAGCAACTTCAATACCAAAGCCACGAGCCAGAAAGCCTAAAGCGTGAACTAGCATCCAGCCGGCAACAACATGATAAAAGCTGAGCATTAAGCAGGAGCCCAGCACATTAAGGTAACCCATTAAGCGGCCAATAGGGCGTGCGCGACCTTCAGACAGCTGCGTTAAGGAGCGAACGGGGTTCGCCTGCGCACTATGGCCTATCAGCATTTCGCTGTACAAAGCGGGTATGGCAAGTATAAAGATTACGCAAAGATACACCAACAGAAACGCGCCGCCGCCGTGGTTGGCAACCTGAGTCGGAAAGCCCCAAATATTTCCCAGGCCAACGGCAGAGCCCGCCGCTGCTAATATAAAGCCAATTCGGCTGTGAAAGGAGTCACGCATAAATGATCAGAAACCCGCTGCTGCTTACAAAAGTCAGGCGGGCATTCTAACGAACTGGCAAAATTTTGCCCTATCTTTTTTTACACAATCAGGTTAATATTCGCGCCCTGAAAATTAGCCAGTAACCAAACTGTAAAACAGGATTTTTTACGCTGTGTTGCTGCTGTTAACGTTAACGAACGACCGTAATCTCAGGAGCCTTACGTCATGCCTAATCTGGATCTGAGCCGCTACGGCATCACAGATGTCGAAGAAATTGTCCATAATCCGTCCTACGACCTGCTATTCGAAGAGGAAACTCGCGACGACCTGCAAGGTTATGAAAAAGGAACGGTAACGGACCTGGGTGCGGTTGCTGTCGATACCGGAATTTTCACCGGACGTTCCCCTAAAGACAAATACATTGTCCGCGATGACACAACTCGCGATACCGTCTGGTGGGCTGATCAAGGCAAAAACGACAACAAACCACTGTCGACCGAAACCTGGAATGAACTGAAAGGTTTGGTTACTGAGCAGTTGTCGCACAAACGTTTGTTTGTGGTTGATACCTACTGCGGTGCTAATGAAGACACTCGTCTTGCAGTTCGCTTCATTACCGAAGTGGCATGGCAGGCGCACTTCGTGAAAAACATGTTTATTCGCCCAAGCGAAGCAGAGCTGGAAAACTTTGAGCCAGACTTCGTTGTTATGAATGGTGCCAAGTGCATTAATCCTAAGTGGCAGGAACAGGACCTGAATTCAGAAAACTTTGTGGCCTTTAACTTAACTGAAAAAATTCAGTTAATTGGCGGCACCTGGTACGGCGGCGAAATGAAAAAAGGTATGTTCTCAATGATGAACTACTTCCTGCCGCTTAAAGGCATTGCTTCTATGCATTGCTCTGCCAACGTTGGCAAAGAAGGCGACGTGGCTATTTTCTTCGGTTTGTCAGGTACAGGTAAAACGACCCTGTCAACTGACCCGAAACGCGCACTCATTGGTGACGACGAACACGGTTGGGATGACGACGGCGTATTCAACTTTGAAGGTGGTTGCTACGCAAAAACCATCAACTTGTCGAAAGAAGCGGAACCCGATATTTACAACGCTATCCGCCGTGACGCGCTCTTAGAAAACGTTGCTGTCGATGACAACGGAGTCGTTGATTTTGACGACAACTCAAAAACTGAAAACACTCGCGTGTCTTACCCTATTTATCACATTGAGAACATTGTTAAGCCGGTGTCTAAAGCGGGTCATGCGAAGAAAGTGATTTTCTTAACAGCCGATGCCTTTGGCGTATTGCCTCCAGTTTCTAAGCTGACTAAAGAACAGGCGCAGTATCATTTCTTGTCCGGCTTTACTGCTAAATTAGCCGGTACTGAGCGTGGTGTAACCGAACCAACACCTACTTTTTCGAGCTGTTTTGGCGCGGCGTTCTTAAGTCTGCATCCAACGCAGTATGCGGAAGTTTTAGTTAAGCGTATGGAAGCGGCTGGCGCAGAAGCTTACCTGGTTAACACCGGTTGGAACGGCACTGGCAAGCGCATTTCTATTAAAGCGACGCGCGCTATTATTGACGCCATTTTAGATGGTTCAATTGAAGACGCTGAATTTGTGCAGTTGCCTCACTTTAACCTGGCTATGCCAACTGAGCTGGCCGGCGTTGAAGACAGCAGTATTCTTGACCCGCGTAAAACATACGAAGATGACGGTGAGTGGGACGTTCGGGCGAAAGACTTAGCCGAACGTTTTGTCGCAAACTTTGAGAAATTTACTGACACCGATAACGGTAAAGCACTGGTTGCCGCAGGCCCTCAGCTGTAAATTCATAGTTTGAAACAAATTAAAGGGCTCGTAACACTTGTTACGGGCCCTTTGTCTTTCTAAGATAGGCGCTTCTCAAGCAAATAACAGAAAAATAACATGCGCCTTTCAGTTAATAATGTCACTAAGCGTTACCGCACCGTAACGGCGGTAGACGCTATCTCCCTCGATATTCAGCCCGGCAAGATACAGGCTCTGCTCGGCCCCAACGGTGCCGGTAAATCGTCGCTGGTTCGTATGTTGGTTGGCCTGACCCAGCCCGACGAAGGAGAAATCCTCGTTGAGAACAACGGCGAGAGTATTGAGCTGACCTATCACGACTTTGCTTACCTGCCTGAAGACCGCGGTTTGTATCAGGATCGAACCATACTGGATAATCTGAGTTATATTGCCAGTTTGCGCGGGTTGAAGCTGAGCGATATACGCAGCGATATTGATAATTGGCTGGAGCGGTTCGAGCTGACTGATCGCAAAGATGAGCCCTTGCGTCAGATGTCTAAGGGAAACCAGCAAAAAGTACAACTTATTGCCACGCTGCTGCACGACCCTCAACTGGTGATTCTGGATGAACCCTTTTCGGGTTTAGATCCGGTAAACCAGGAGCACGTGCTGACGGTTTTAAACGAGTTGCGCGAGCGAGGCAAAACTGTGGTGTTAAGTGCGCATCAAATGGAGCTGGTTGAACGCTTAGCCGATACTATGCTGCTCATGAATAAAGGACGCGCGGTAGCTCAGGGGAGCTTGCAGGAGATACGCGATACTTTGCTGCCCAAGCCGGTTTACCGGGTAACAACCAACGCTCAACTTGCTTTGGACAGCTGGCAGGGCGTGGAGCAAATAGAGTCCATGCGCAAGGTGAGTGAAGAACAAGTGGAGATAACTTTTGATGCTGATGCCGGTATAGAGCAGTTGTGGCCTACACTTGCGCAGCGGGTATCGATTAAAGCTTTTGCGCCAATTCAGCCCGGATTACACGATTTATATCTGGATACGATTCGTCGGCAGGCGAGTGGTGAGAGAAACAGCAAGGAGGCGCAGTCATGAAACAGACGAATCCGGGTTATTTTAAGCAGTTGAAAGCCATTTCATGGTGGGAGTTTAAGCGCTTCTTTAAGTGGAAGCAGGAGCTTTTATCACTTGTGATTTTGGTCGGGATTTTTGCCGTGAGCACTGGCTGGGGCGCAATAGCCCAGCTTTTGTCAGATGAATATCACGGAGCTATTTTCTATGAAGAAGGCAAGCCACAGTCTTGGGAGTTTGAGGCACCAAAAGACTTAAACCTTCGTAGTGCTGGCACTATGGAAGTGGAAAGATGGAAAGCGCAGCTACCGGAAGACTTAGACACACTAATTGTCATAACACCTGAGTTAACCGCAAAAGTCTGGGTTAAGAAGTCTCAGACCTGGCAACAGGAGCTGCGCAGTGAACTTCAGCAACAATTGCAGGACTTGCGTATTCAGCAGTTGCCTCTGGCGCCTGAACAAAAAGCAGTAATTAACGAGAAGCCGGACATTACTTTTGCTATTGAAGAAAGTGAAGAGGCTTCCATTGATGATGCTAACGACGGCTCAGCCAGTATGTTACTGGTGATCATAATGGTCGGGGTTTTTACTGGCTTCGGTTTGATGATGATGTCCATAACCGCCGAGAAGCAACAACGGGTTACCGAGCAATTGCTGACCATTGTGACTCCCACACAGTGGATGGACGGTAAAATTATCGGTATTACTTTGCACAGTATTAAGTCAATGCTCTTTATTGGTTTAATGATTTTGGGCGTGAGCCTTGTCATTGCCGCGTTTTCCGATAAGAGCGGCTCCGGTCTGGACTGGGGAATTGGTACCGGTCTGTTGAGCATTATCTTTGTTTTATTGGGCACGGTCTTAATTAATGCGTTATTAGCGGGTTTTTCCGCAACCATTGATGACCCTAACCACTCGTCACGCAGTACTGTGATGCTGGTACCGATGTTGCCAATATTTCTAAGCTTTAGTGTTGTAAGTGCGCCAGACTCGACCTTAGCTACCGTAATGAGCATTCTGCCTATTAGCTCCTTTGCCATGATGCCGGCGCGTTTGTTGCAAACGGATGTCGCGGTGTGGGAATGGATGCTGAGTCTGGTCTTACTGGCGGCTTTTGTATACTGGATGCGTAACGTGGCGGGCAGATTATTCGCCATGGGTATTCAGTATTACGGAAAAGAACCTGGCTGGAAGGAAATTTGGCAGGCCGTTTCGGGTAAATAACAAAGTTGCAGAGACAAAAAAACCGGGAGCTTCGAATGAAGTATCCCGGCTTTTTATTAGAGTCTGCTTTACTTCAGCTGCTCAGCGTGCGGCAGTTCAAACGAGGGTTTTTCCTCGGCTTTTTCAACCAGGAAAGTATCCATCCAACGCATTAAGCGCATGCTGTAATCCAGCTGTGCCGCCACTTTGCGGTTACCATGGCCTTCGTCGGGGTATAACACCAGACGAACCGGTACCTTGCCGTGAGTTTTCAGGTAACGGTAAAGCTCCATGGATTGTGAAGGGTGTACACGAGTGTCTTCTTTACCATGCATAATAAGAATTGGCGTACGTGCCTTTTCTGCGTGGTAAATTGGGCTGCGCTCTAAGTACCATTCCCACTTGTCCCACGGATAGCTGCGGGCATGCACGGCGTGCATTTCTTTGGCAATGTCGGTGGTACCAAACTTAGATAAGTTGTTGCTGATACCCACAAACATAACACTGGCAGCAAAGTGCTCGGTCTGTGCCGTTGCGCCCCAGGCCGATGCGTAACCACCGTATGAACCGCCGGTAATACCCACGCTTGATTCATCGGCTAAACCAATTTCGACCAGATGTTTTTTCGCATCAACAATGTCGTCGAACTCTTTACCAGCGTAGTCATTCTGACCCAGCTTAGAGAACTCGACACCACGACCGGTACTGCCACGGTAGTTCGGGAAGAACAGAGCATAGCCCTTAGCTGCAGCATGTTTAACCGGCGATGCGTAGCGATCTAACCAGCCGTTGCTGTAGTGCGATTCAGGACCACCGTGAATCACCATCATTAGAGGGTAGGTTTTACCTTCCTCGTAGTTGGTTGGGTAAACCACAATGCCTTCCAGTTTAAGCCCGTCGCGCGCTTCGTATGTCATGGTTTCCTGGCGTGGCATGTCAATATCGGCCAGCCAGGGGTTTGAATCGGTTAAACGCTCCAGTCGACCGTTACTGTATTTAAAGGCTTCGCTCGGGTGGCTTGGGCGGTGACCTGTCAGTACAAATTCTGACTTACCGGCTTCGCCGTCCAGGCTGGTGAAAATGGCTTCACCCAACTCTAACAGGCTGCGGCTTTCTAAAAACTTAAGCGTTAATGCCTGAACTTCGGTTTCGGTGCCACGATGACCCAGCCAGATAATTTCTTCATCGGTACGCCAGCTAAAGTCTTTGACTGCGCCTTTGTAGTCAGGCAACACGTTGCGGTGCTCTTGCTCGTGAGTGTCGTAAACAAATAAAGAACCAGCAGAAGGGTCGTTGTAGTCAGCAGCGCGGGTCATGGCCAAATAACGACCGTCCGGTGAAAATTCTGCACGACCAAGCTTACCCTCACTTTCAAAAGAAGTGACTACTTCACCATCCAGACTAATAAGTTGATACTGGCTGCTCATGTAATTGTCATCAATAAGCGAAGTTGGTGCGGTACGAACCAGTAGCTGCTCGTTATTCGGGTGGAAGCTAACCGAAAGCGCGTGTTGGTCCTCGGCGGTAACCGCTTTGGCTTCTGCGTCTTCCTCACCCAATGAAACATGGTAAACCTGAGTATAGGTTAAGTCTTCTTCGTAAACTTCGGCTTTAAAGCCTTTCTTCTCGAGCTTTTCTTCATCGCTGTCTTTCGCGCCTGAAGATAAAAACACCAGCTGCTGGCCGTCATCGCTCAGAGCGTAGCCGCCAATATTGCCGTCAAATTCAAACACCGACTGAACGCCGCCGCCGTTCACAGGCATGCGATACAGCTCCTGATACTCATCGCCTTCTTCTTTTGCGGTAAAGTACAGGTATTCGCTTTGCGGACCAAAGCTGACTCGGCCGAACTTTTTGTCTTTGCTCAGGTAAGACGTTTCTTCGCCTTCAGTGTTAATAAGCACTAACTCACTGTAGCTGGAGCCGTCGTCATCTTCGTACGGAGTTCGGGGTGTTGAGCGGATAACCGCTGTAAATTGACCATCCGGCGACAATTGAGCCGAACGAATGGCTTTGGTGGTTACGGTTTCCATTAGCGTCATCTCACGGGCATCAATATCTGCCGCCAAGACTGCTAATGCCATACCGCCTACAGCACGTAAAAGCATAATGTTCTCCAGTTTCTTGTTCTGATTAAAATTGTTTTTTTATGACTCTCGTTTTAGTAACCGGCGAGTCGCCTCGGCGCCTCGGGCAACTAAGCGAACTTGCAGAATCGTTTTCTCGGTAATAATTTCGCGCTCTTCTTCATCTACGTCGAAACAGTCGGCTCCGGCGCTAAATACAATTTTGGCAATGGTGTCCGACTGTAACTCAGCCAGCTCACGGGTAAACGACTGTTCGTTGACTAAATAGTCTTCCAGTTCGGCCTTAAAATGGTCTATTTCGCGCACTACCGCCAAACGAAAACTGCGTGAACGGCCTGAACGCTCCTGCAACAACAGCCTGAAGGTAGCGGTATTGTCTGCGACAAACTGCATAAAAGTTTCAATGGATACCCGAATAATTGAGCCGCCGGATTCAATGCGCTGACGCGCCTGGCGTAATAGTTGGCGTAAAGCCAGACCGCATTCGTCCACCAAAGTGAGTCCTAACTCATCCATGTCGCGAAAATGTCGATAAAAAGAAGTAGGAGCAATACCGGCTTCACGGGCAACCTCGCGCAGGCTTAAACTGGAGAAACCGTTTTCGGCGCTTAATTGGTTCATTGCCGCGTTAATTAACGCCTGTCGGGTTTTCTCTTTTTGCTTTGCGCGAATTCCGGCCATAGTCGTATAGTCATCTTTGCGTGTATATTAAGAATGATAACACAGCTTTTTACACTTTTACCGCTTGTAATTTGAACACGAAACACGTACATTCAGCGTACAGGTGTACGCTATTAGACGCCTGCCTTTATTTGAATGTTTTAGGTTATATGCATGCAAAAGATTTCTGAAAAGCCCCCCATCATCTGGTTAAACACCCTGGTGTTCTCTATTACCTTTATTGTCGCCATTGTTGGTGTACCTTTATACGCTTACAGCGTTGGCATTGGTGCCGCGTTTTGGTGGGTTATGTTGGGCACGGCGTGTTTCGCCGGCTTATCTATTACTGCGGGCTATCATCGCCTGTGGGCGCATCGTACATACGATGCAAACCCGGTAATTCGTTTTATTTTTGCCATTGGCGGTGCGGTTGCGCTGCAGAACAGTGCGCTTCACTGGTCTTCTGACCACCGTGAGCACCACAAGCACGTTGATGACAACGACAAAGACCCGTATTCCGCTAAGCGCGGGTTCTGGTACTCGCATATTGGCTGGATGATCCGTGAATATCAGGCGAGCCGTTATACTGACTACGATAACGTTAAAGACCTGCAGAAAGACCCAATTGTTATGTGGCAGCACAAGCATTACCTGCCGCTAACCCTGTTTGTGAACTTTGGCTGGCCAATTGCCGCCGGTTTCATGCTGGGCGACGTGTGGGCAGGATTGTTGGTTATTGGCGTGTTGCGCCTGGTGCTAAACCACCACACCACGTTCTTTATTAACTCGCTGGCGCATATTTGGGGTAAACAGCCTTATACCGACAAAAACACTGCGCGTGACAATGGCGTGCTGGCGTTTCTGACGTTTGGCGAGGGTTACCATAATTACCACCACATTTTTGCTGCGGATTATCGTAACGGTATTCGCTGGTGGCAGTTCGACCCAACCAAATGGCTTATCGTAGCCAGTAAGTGGCTGGGTCTGGCGAAAAACTTGAAGCGTAGCTCGCCGTATCAGGTAGAACGGGCAAAACTGCAAATGCAGTTAAAACGAGCTCAGCTGAAAGCTCAGGCGGCGCCGGAATCTTTGTTCGAAAGAGCTCAGGAGCACTACGACAAGCTTGGTCAGCAGCTGAAAGCTTATTATCAGGCGCGCAAGAAGTTGCTGGATACCAGAACAAAAGCACTGAAAGAGCATGTGAACCTTGATATTGATGCTTTGAAGCGTCAGGTTGATGAAATGAAAGCTTCGCTGGAAATGCAAAAGCGCTCCTGGAAAGCACTGTTAAACCAAATTCAGCAGCATGCGTAGTTGTTACTAAGAAGCTAAATTTGCGACGAATGGTATTTGTCGGTACTTGATAATGTTTAAAATATGACCGATACTGGCAAATACATTCGTAGTAACACGCCCTAGTGTGTGGGAGGAAACGATGGAAATTGGTGCAGCAATGAACTCAGGCCTGCAGGGTATGCAACGTGCAAACCAGCAGGTATCACAAGCGAGTCAGGAAATTGCGTCTGCTTCAACATCGGGTCGTAATGATGTTCAGCAGCAAAGTAATGCCGTTGCAAATGGTGCCCAGGCCGCAACTGAAACCGCGTCAGAAACCAGCCAAAGCGTTACGGCTGCCAACACAACTGATTCTTTAGTTTCATTAAACCAAGGGCAGACCAACTTTGAGTCAAACACCCGTACGGTAGAAACTGCCGACGAGATGTTGGGCACAATGATTGATACCAGCGCTTAATGTTCTAGTATGAATATCTCACCAGCGTTACCGCCTATTCCTGTAACGTCGGCACCACCTGCGGAGTCGATGAACAGGGATAATTTGCAGCGGCCGCTGGTGAATGAACCTGCCAAATCTGATCAATCTAGTAATAAAGCTGATACCCAGGCCAACAGAAAACCTGACGCGAAAGCAGACGGTAAGCCTGACAACAAAAAAGCCACCGACAAAGCTAGTAAAGAAGTTACTGATAATGCTGAAAAGAATCAGCAGAAGCTCAGTGAAGAAGAAGTTTTAAAAGTCGATGAACTAAAAAGCCGCGATCAGGAAGTGCGTGTACATGAACAAGCCCACGCGGCGGTTGGCGGTCAGTATGCTGGTTCTCCTTCCTATGAATATGAACGTGGACCTGACGGTAAGTCTTATGCTGTGGGCGGCGAAGTTCAAATAGATGTCAGCCCGGTTAATGGCGACCCTCAAGCGACCATTCAAAAAATGCAGGTAGTGCGTCGTGCGGCATTAGCGCCAGCACAACCTTCTGCTGCCGACCGTTCAATTGCTGCCGAAGCGGCTAATAAAGCTACTCAGGCGCGCGCAGAGCTGGCGCAGCAACAGATAAAGTCGGGTGAAGAAGATGGCGAAAATCGCAGTCCTGATATTAGTATTAATGCGCCATTTAATAAAAGCTTAGAGGGTGAAGGCGAGAGCCAGTCAGCGTCGTCGGATGTAGCGCCTGAAGAGCAGGGTAAAAAAACATTGTCGTCGCCTGAACGAGGCGAGATGATAGCTTCTTTCTACGATAAGCGCGTTCGTCCTTCCGTGGACTCATTTAGCGCTACCGCTTAACTCCCTTTTTTATTCCTGTTTAATCTTTTTTCGCTTTTGCGAAGGCATCTGCCAGTGCACTGCCCATAGCGGAATTTTGTGGCTGTGGCGCACGACCACCGTTACCTGAAGGCTTTTTCTTAGGCCCGCTTCCGGTTTTCGTTTTAGGCTTGTCGCTGCCTGCATTATTGGTTGGGGCTTCATCGCTTAAACGCATAGTTAAGCCAATACGCTTACGTTCAATGTCTACTTCCAGCACTTTTACCTTTACAATGTCGCCGGCTTTAACCACTTCGCGCGGGTCGCTGACAAACTTGTCCGCCAGTGCTGAAATGTGCACCAGACCATCCTGATGTACGCCAACATCAATAAAGGCACCAAAGTTCGCCACGTTAGTTACCACACCTTCCAGTAACATGCCGGGCTTTAAGTCGCTGACTTTCTCGACCCCTTCTTTAAATTCTGCCATTTTGAATTCAGGACGCGGGTCGCGGCCGGGTTTTTCCAGCTCGGACAAAATATCGGTAACCGTTGGTAAGCCAAAGCGCTCGTCGGTGTAGTCTTTAGCGTTTAGGTTTTTAATCAGTTGCTGATTACCAATAAGTTCCTGTACCGGTAGCGAGTTCTCTTTAGCAATGCGCTCAACCACAGTATAGGCCTCGGGGTGAACCGAAGAGGCGTCCAGTGGCTGCTCGCCGTTACTAATGCGTAAGAAACCCGCCGCCTGTTCAAAGGCTTTTGGTCCCATGCGCGCAACATCTAGCAATTGCTTGCGGTTACGGAACGCACCATGCGCATCGCGGTGTTCAACCAGATTCTTCGCCAGAGTTTTCGATAAACCGGATACGCGCTGAAGCAACGCGGCAGAAGCCATGTTGGCATCCACACCCACGGCGTTTACGCAGTCTTCAACCACCGCATCAAGACTTTGCGCCAGTTGCGACTGACTAACATCGTGCTGGTACTGACCTACACCAATAGATTTTGGTTCAATTTTAACCAGTTCCGCCAATGGATCCTGCAAGCGACGGGCAATGGATACCGCGCCACGTAGCGACACGTCCATATTCGGGAACTCTTGCGCAGCCAGTTCAGACGCTGAGTAAACCGAAGCACCGGCTTCGTTCACAATGACTTTAGTGGCTTTAATGTCGCTGTGCTGTTTGAGCATGTCACCGACCATTTTGTCGGTTTCACGTGAGTGGGTGCCGTTACCAATGCTGATAAGCTCAACTTTGTACTGCTTGCACAAGGTAGCAAGCGTACGCATGGCTTTATCCATTTGGTTCTGTGGCTGGAACGGGAATACGGTGTTAGTGGCAACCGCTTTACCGGTTTCGTCGACCACCGCAACCTTAACACCGGTACGCACGCCCGGGTCTAAGCCCATAGTGGTTTTAGCACCGGCAGGCGCTGCCATCAGCAAGTCTTTTAAGTTGCTGGCAAATACCTGAATCGCTGCTTCCTCAGCGCGTTCGCGTACGCGAGCCATTAGCTCGGTTTCCATGTGCAGCGACAGCTTCACCCGCCAGGTCCATTGAATAACCTGACGTAGCCAGTCATCGGCTGCGCGGCCTTTATGCTCAAAGTTCAGGAAGTCGGCGATAATCACTTCGCAATGTGAGCCAGCGGTCTTGTCTTCACTGCCCGGGTCGGCATCCATTGAAAGCTGCAAAAAGCCCTCGTTACGACCACGTAACAATGCCAGCGTGCGGTGCGAGGGGATGGTTTTAAACAACTCAGAAAATTCAAAGTAGTCGCGGAATTTCGCGCCTTCTTTTTCTTTACCGGCAGCCACGGTGCTGGTTAAGTGCGCGTTCTGCCATAAGTGTGAGCGTAAGCGTTTTAGTAACTCTGCCTGCTCGGCAAAGCGCTCCATTAAAATAGCGCGGGCACCGTCGAGTACCGCTTTCGCATCAACAAAACCTTTGTCAGCGTCAATGTATTCGGCTGCAGCCTGTTCCGGGTTTTGTGTTGGGTCTTTCCACAGCAAGTCTGCCAGCGGCTCAAGCCCTGCTTCAATGGCAATTTGTCCTTTAGTGCGGCGCTTCGGTTTGTAGGGCAGGTATAAATCTTCCAGCTCGGTTTTAGAGTCAGCAGTTTTTATGCTCTGAGCCAGTTCGTCGGTTAACTTGCCTTGCTCGTCAATGGACTTGAGTATCACCTGGCGGCGGTCATCCAGCTCGCGCAGGTAGTTCAGGCGCTGATGCAGCTGACGCAATTGCGTGTCGTCTAAGCCGCCGGTCACTTCCTTACGGTAGCGCGCAATAAAGGGCACCGTTGAGCCTTCATCCAGCAACTGGATAACATACGAAATCTGGCGTTCATCAACCTTCAGTTCATTAGCAAGTATTTGCGGTATCTGGCTCATAGTACATCTCTTAGTTTTGAAACTTTACGACAAATAATGGGGACGAATACTATCACGAATTGGCTACGCGGGCTGTTGGTAACTTATCTTATTAATGAACCAGGTCTTAGTACCCTGTGGTGTGTTAACTTCCGCTTCGTCGTCTACCTGCTTTTTCAGCAGGGCTCGCGCCATGGGTGAGTCAATAGACACTGCGTCTTTGCGATCATAAATTTCATCTGGCCCGACAATTTGAAAGGCGCGAACATTCTTGTCCTCGTCCTCAATTTCCACCCAGGCACCAAAAAACACCTTACCGTCCTGCTGAGGCGAATAATACACCACCTTCACCTGCTCCAGACGCTTGGTTAAGTAGCGAATACGGCCGTCAATTTTGCGTAGCTTTTGTTTGTTGTATTTGTAGTCTGCGTTCTCAGACCGGTCACCGAGGCTCGCCGCCCAGGAAACCTTCTCCACCGTTTCGCGACGTTCTACACGCCAAAGGTGTTCAAGCTCCTGCTGCAACTTTTCATAACCGCCACGGGTAATTAAATTGGTTTTCATACGCTGATTCGTTATTGCCTGCGTTGAATTATAGATGGGGATTTTACTGGGTTATTGCAGCGAGGGGAATGGTAGATTGGTAAGGGTATGTAAGTTTTGATAGTAAATGCGTAGGCGAATTTAATCAGCACTTTTAAGTTAACTTGAAACGCTCTGTTGTCAGTAATATTGCATAGTTTATTGTTGTATTGGGTATTTAACTCGTTTAATGTCAACTACATAATAAAAACAAAAAGTTAGATATTGCGCACTCGTGAGATCAAAAATGAGCATGCTCGAATTAGTTTGTCTGTTTTTGGTGGTTTTTTTGAAAAATAGAACGGGTTATTAAAGGGTTGCAAAGAAAAAAACAGCAATTCAATGAACGCACAATATACAAATGTTATAACTCAAGGAGAGTTTAGGTGTCAGAATACAAACCAACAAAAATGGCATGGTTTTTCGGTGTTATTTTTGCGGCAGGTGTTGGAACCGCAGTTGTAGATGGATTTAAATATGCGTGGAATAAAATGTTTGAAAAAGATTTTAAATTAGAGTTAGTCGATATTTGGTGCCGTGACAAATCATGTACATTTACAGTTACTAATAGCGGTGATGTAGGGGGGGTTATGACTGCGTTCTCTGTTGATTCAGATAAAGACTTGAATGACCAGTTTAGAACAACACACCCTGTTGGTTATGAAAATTTAAAACCTACAGAAACACTTAAAACAACTTCTGTAGCATACTTGCCAGCGAAATCGTTTATTGATATTGAATTTGGTAATCCAAGTGATTACTTTCCTAAAAAACAAATATGTCTTTTTGGACGGACTCAAAAATGGTGTTCTGATTCAAAAGAATTGAATAAATTAGTGTTTAAAGAGTTATAACAAAACGCTCAAGCAAGGACGCGCTGAAGCGCGCCGCTTAGCTTAGCGTTAGCAGTACGGGCAAAATCGCAGTATGAATATCATCGATAAAATCAAAGATCTTGATGAGCATTGGAAAATACCAATCAAAGCTATTTTTATAGTAGTTTTCTTTGGTGTATTACCTAGTGTTTTTACCTGTGACTGGTCTTGGTTTTCAAGAAGCGGGTCAATTATTGTTGTCTATGGTGTTTACATTGTGTGGCTAGACTACAAAGGTAAAATTGATAGTGACCTGACTCTTTTAAAGTCAGCAGTAAATAAAAAATTTGGTGAAAAAGCTGAAGAGTTACACGATATAATGGACACCATGCGCAGCAATAATAGGCTCCTTTACGATAGAGTCGAGTTCATATTGTTAGCTTCAGGTACTGTTATTTGGGGCTATGGCGATCTTGTTGGCAAAATGTACTGCTAATGAGTCGTTTAAAAGGACAAAAACAGTTGGCTTTTGCTCTTTCGTCGCTAATTTAGCCAACTACTTTATTGCCTCTTAACGAGGCGTTAAATTTCGAGGAAGTATCGATTTGGACGATAGAGATAGAAAAGTATTAAGTGATATCGAAGAGTACGGATGCCATGTACTCAACGTCGCAGAAGCTGAAGGAGAGCCTTCATTTACCTACTCTATCGGTATCAATAAGAAGCAAAACAAACCTGATGTAGTGATTATGGGCCTTAAAACAGAGCTAGCTCATTCCATGGCAAATAATTACAAAGACCGTCTTCTTTCTGGCGAGGTCTTTGAACCAGGTAAGTTCTACCCTGACTTTCTAGGAAATTTCGACGTATGCTTTGTTCAAGTAGCAAAGAAGTACTACAAAGAGTATTTCGGTTGGGGGTTTTGGCTGCACGACGGAGGTGAGTTTGAGGTGCTACAAATGGTTTGGCCTACAACTGATGGCGTGTGGACGTGGAGCGAGGATAAATCAGAATTCTATCAATGGGCAGCACAACCAATCCTTACTGAGAGTGGTGTGCTAAATGAAATTTAACAAAGCTATCAAAAAACGTTCCGGCCAAAAACGACCTTCACTGGACGCGCTAACACGCGCCTTTTATAGCTACGTTAGAAATCAGAGGAGCTCGGAAATAAATGCGTGACACCGCGAATCAAGACTGCCCACTTTGTTCATCCGCCGCTGAGTTCTACTGTGTCGATGCTGGGAATGTTAAATACTTTAAGTGCTCCAATTGCAGCTATTTTCAGGTCTCAAGGCGGGCCGAGAATTACCTCAAGACAGCACCGGAGAGAATACGAAATAGTTTTTCAGAGCGAGCCAAACAAACGCCCGACGATCACCTTTTGGTAATTTCTGTAGAGTCTTCCGCTAAGGGCACACAATACGTATCCGAGGCTATGTCCGGGAAGTTCGTTCCGAAGTCAGAATTAGAGCTTTGAGGCAGGGATTTCTAACCATGCCAGTCACGGCGACGGCTACTGCATTGCGGCTGCGCCTCCATTCCGTAACCGCGCGTGCTGAGCGGCGTTTTGACCTAGACTGAACCCTTTGGTGTCTTCATAAGAAATGCTAGTAATTACTAGTAGGTGCTGATATGCTCCACACCCATTTCAATCTAGTGGAGCTTTACCAATGTCAGATAAGCCTCAGAATGAACTAATGGTTCAATCAAAAACCAATGTGGCGAACACCCTACGGACCCTTGCCAGTGCAATTGAGGCCGGAACTGTAAGCCGGTACGAGATCAACCAAACTAGCGATGGTTCTATCACAGTGAAGGCAGATTCCTCAGACGGAGCAGCAAGGGTCATACAAACACAAAAAGCAATTGACGGCTATACAAAAACCGCTACTGAGCATATCCAGAAATTACCTGCCCAACAGAGGCGTACCACAGTAAAAAGTCTGGTGCAAGAAGGTCTTAATCAAACGCAAATAGCTGAAAAAACAATGTATTCTCAAAAAACAATATCGAACGATATCAGGAAGCTCCGAAATGATGGAGAGCTGTAAATGTAATAACCAGAGGCTTCAGCAAGTTTTTGAAACAGAGCCAGATTGGGCAGGAGTTCGATGATGAAGGTGTGTGCCGCTCAATTTCGACCAATAGCAGGTGATTTCCAGGCTAACTGTGATAAGCATCTTGAGCTGATTGAACTGGCGGTTACCGAACGAGCAGATGTGTTATTCTTCCCTGAACTTTCGCTCACAGGGTTTGAACCACGACTCGCTGACTCTCATGCTATCGAAGTAGGCGACCAGCGACTTGATCTTTTTCAAGAGTGCAGCAATAACTACAATCTGATTATAGGTGTCGGTATGCCGATCATTGCTGGTTCTGATGTGTATATCGGAATGGTTTGGTTTACGCCTGGTGAAGTTCGGCGCCTATACGCAAAACAACAACTTCACCCGGATGAGAATCCCTACTTCGTGCCGGGTCATGGGCAGCTTTTGCTTGAGAGGCAGGGCTTCAAGTTAACGCCGGCCATTTGTTACGAATCACTTCAAATGGATCATGCTAACGATGCAGCCGCCTTATCTTCTGATATATATCTGGCCAGTGTCGCAAAACCTGCTGGGGGAGTAGCCAAAGCAATGAAGCATTATCCCATTGTTGCTCGAAGCCACAATATGTTTGTAATCATGGCTAACTGTGTCGGGCCGAGCGACGATTTTCTTAGCGTCGGTCAGTCGGCAGTCTGGAACATTCGAGGGGAATTCCTTGCTCAGATAGATGAAGAGTCTGAGGGAATAGTTGTTCTGGATACCCAGAGTGGAAGTGCTAGCGTGAAAAAAACTTGCTAACGCCGCAATACACGGGACAGACGCCTGATTGCGACGTTAAATATCGATAGAAACAGGAGTATAAAATGTCAGGTATAGAAATTCGTCAAGCCACAATTGAAGACTCGGCTCTGATTCATCGTTTTATTACGGAGCTTGCGGCTTATGAGAAAGCAGAGAATGAAGTATTGGCTACAGTCGCTGATATAGAAAATTCTTTATTTGGCGACAAAACGACCACTAATGCCATTGTTTGTCACTTCAATAACGAACCCATTGGTTTTGCGGTTTATTTTTTCAATTTCTCAACATGGCTCGGTAAGCATGGGTTATATCTTGAGGATTTGTATGTTTCTCCTGAGCACAGGGGCGTCGGTGCTGGGAAAGCTCTTCTGAAGCACCTTGCAAGAATTGCATTGTCGAAAAACTGTGGTCGCTTCGAGTGGAGCGTACTTGATTGGAATGAACCCGCGATACAGTTCTATAATTCAATAGGTGCGGAACCTCAAAATGAATGGATAGGCTATCGTTTGGCTGGAAAAGCACTTGAAGAATTCGCCTGTATTTAACAGCTCTATACTATGGGAGCCATTTTATGAAAAACGTTGACCTCGATTTTGCGGGTTCTTATGCCACACGACCAATCCGGTTTCTCGAACTCGCGACTATCGATGGATGGCGCGTCAAGATCTATGGCATTTCAGCACAAGGCGAGACTCCGAATTCGACGCTCGTGCAGAGCGCAATCGATCTTGCTAGCAAGGCTTTACCAACACCTCCTGTACAACTCGACGGAAGCGCCGTCAGTGATGACGGTGACGTGCTGTTCGACTCTCTTGACCGTTATGGTGTGGGTATCATGATCGTACACGAAGCACGCGAAGGATGTTTTGTGCTTCTTGATTGGTGGACGGGCGAAAATATGCTGCAACACCATGTGTACTTCTCCCGTGATACCGAAAACCCGGAATTTGCGGACGTGGCCCACACAGGAATCGGTGCGTGCGTGTGGGAACTGAAGGTGCTGTCTTTCGAGCGGGAGGCATGGATTGACTGTGTTCTGGCAAGAGAGGGAGGAGCTGACCTAAATGGATACTGCAGTCGTCACTTTTCCGAAGACGTTTGATTATATCGCATAACCGAGCATTGCAGATGGCGTTAGGGGGGAGATGAACAATCGATTCGTAATTACCGGCGGCCCCGGTGCTGGCAAAACAACAATCCTTACTGCTCTTGCCGAGTGTGGATACAATTTCGCACCAGAGTCTGGCCGGAAGATAATCAAAGAGCGGTTAGCGGCGGGGTTGTCGGCTCGTCCGGAACCGGTCTTGTTTGCTCAGGAAATACTAAGTGCAGATATCGATAAATATCGAAAGGCAGATAGCGGCTGCCACACATTCTTTGATAGAGGTGTGCTGGACGCGTTGTATATGCTTAATGCGGAAAACGCACTGACCCAAAAGCAAGCTGAACAGTATATTCATGACTTTCCTTACAATAGAACTATTTTTCTTCTGCCTCCGTGGAAGGATATTTACGTCACTGATGCAGAGCGCGATCAAACGTTTGAACAAGCTGTTGCAGTGTACGAAGGTATGAAGAGGTGGTATCTGGAATGGGGTTACGAAACCTTGGAAGTGCCGCGTAGTTCTGTTGAAAAGCGCGTTTCATTTATTCTGGAAGCCGTAGGTAATACTTTAACAACTGCCAGGTAAGGGTCGCTTCTAATCTTGAGTATCGTGAACTTGTAGCAAGTGTTAGCAATTGCCAACGAAATTGAGTTAGCTAAGTGGCTTGTAAAGAGTTAGCAAAGGCAGGCTTGGCAATGGCTTTTCCGTTGCGGCTTCGCTACTATTCCAAAGCTGCGCGAGCCGCGGACGTCAAGTTTCCCGGAGAGATAGTACGAATATGGTAAACGGATTTAATAACCACGATGACATGGTCCATTCGGTCTGTGATGGGTTTATCAACAGAGTCAATGATGCCGTACCCAATAATATAGAGCTTCTTTGCAACCAAGATGGTTATGAAATACTTACCGATGCATTTGGCAACGAATTTCAAAAGCATGACATAGAAAACGCAAGCATTGAGCAAATCAACTCTATAGCAAAAGAATTGAGCGAGTTTCTGGAAAAAGAGGTAAGTCTAGAGGAAGTCTGCGACTTTATTAATGGGGCTCTTAAACAATCATTTGGTGATTACCGTTCTGCGCAATACAAAACTTAGCAAGTTCGAGTGGTTGAGACCTGAGCTGAAAGGAGAGTGTCTGTGCAGTTAGAAAACCTTGCTGAGTGGCTTGAGGGACTTCGAAAGGAAGACGACCTGCTAGTTGGTGAGTTGCACGTGCCCTTCTTGCGACAAAAAGAATCTATAGAAGTCTGCTTTGTGGGGCAGAAGAGAGCTGTGACGGAGAGTCAGCAGAAGACGCTGCTGGGTTATCTTGAACAAATTGATACCATTCATCGGCAAGCCGTCGAGCGAATCTCTATCGACTACCAGGCAAATGTCGACATATATCGGAGAGCTTTTCAAGAGTGGGGTGAAGACCCCGATGTGCATGCTCCTCTCGTCAATTCTGCTGAAGACTTAGCCCCAGTTATGCTTTATCAGAGCTTATTTATTCCCTCCTGGAAGGATCTAGGAACTTTCGGCATGGGGTTTTGGGCTAAGTGGGAAGTTGAGCATGGCGTCGGGATCAAATTTGAAAGCTGGCGCCTACTTGAAGCAGGCGAAAACTCTGTGCACTTTCGTTTCGAATAAACGAGCAGCTAACAATCTCAGGCATAGCGGGCGTTAGGAGAATTTAGAAAATGATAGAGCTGTACTTCTTAGTTAGCGTCTTTGTAGGAATAGCGGTAATTGTTGATGGTGTTGTTTTATATAAAGCCAAAGGCGTTTGCTGGACAAACAAAATACAGTCGTTCACAACCACTATTGAGTTTTTATGGGTTATTGTTTCTATCATTGCCTTTTTTACGCTAGAGTTCTCACACTTCCAGATATTAATTCCTTCTCTCTACGTAGCATATAATATTCTTGGCTGGGCGTACGGCTCTTATCTTGTGTCAAAGTCACCTGAAGTGAAGAATGGGGCAGAAGCATTGGTTATACCGTACTGGTATCTTATTTTTGGCTTAACCGTTGGTATCGTATTCAGTATAAGCAGTTTATGTGCACTTATACTCTTATAACCAATGGCTTAAATGGTTAATACGAACACGAAAACACTTAGGTACCCAAATGGCATTACAGGCAACTCCTTATAAAATCTCACTGGATATATCAGATACTGATCGCGATGTTTACGAGAGTGTGAAATTTACTGTTGCACGCCATCCATCTGAGACAGAGCTGCGTCTAGCCTCACGAGTACTGGCTTATGCGATGTTCTATCATCCGCAACTCTCCTTTGGCAGGGGGCTATCCGATACCGATGAAGCGGCACTCTGGGAAATAGATCTCACCGGTGAAATTCAGCATTGGATTGATGTTGGCCTACCGGATGCTGCGCGGGTTATTAAAGCCAGTCGACGTGCACCGAAGATGTCCGTAGTTGTGTATGGCAATGCGCGTTTGTGGCGAGAAAAAGTGCTACCGAAGTTTGCCCATTTAAACAACGTGAATGTGTTTGTTTTACCGCAAAATGAGCTAGCGGAAATTGCTGAAAAATTACATCGTTCAACACACTGGGGCGTAATGATAAGCGATGGTCAGCTGTATATCAGTGATGGTGATGAACAGATGATTGTTGCGCTTGAGTGTTGGCATGGTGAAATGCCCGAGGCGTCGCTGTAGGTTGATGTGCAATACAAATAAGTGGCGGAGTGGTTCTTCGTTGCGGCTTTGAATGCACTGCAAAGCCGCGCAGCGTCATTTCGTTAACTTTTAGTCAAGTAGCCAAGTTCAATCAGTGTTTCGCGGACTCGCTTTTTGATGTCTTTGGAGTTCCGTATAAAGTACCGCTGAACAGAGGTGTTTTCTGCGTCGACTTTATCCAGCATCTCGTCTTTAAGCTTACGTGCTACGTGAGCTGGCGCTAAAGGGTCTGTGACTATGCCGATAGTGTGACTGCTAAGTCTGCTTTGTATCGCCATTGTGTCCGCGTACCGGTCTGATTCAGCTACCTTGGTATAAACTTCGTTAGCTGGCAAATCATAGATGTCCGCATAAATTTCACGTAACTCGTCGAGGCCTTCCTGCAGTTCCTGATCGGTGTAATCTCGCATACTCATCGCGTGCTCTACTGAAAGTTCCGCTGTGGTCAGCGGGTTGATAACACCGTCGTAGATGTCGCGGGCTCCAACGGCTACGGTTTCCCAATACGGAGCCAGCGTTTCTGTAATTTTAGGTAAAGGGTCTTTTCTAGGCCAGGATGCGATTAAGTTGTAACCTAGGTGAGGAGCTTCGGATTCCCAACTGAGCTCGTAACTGCCGTCGGGGTTGGTTGTAGTTTTAGGATCTTTTGAGCTGCATGCGAGGGTTCTTTTTAAATCGGCGCAGACTTCCACATTGCCGACTCTCTCCTCAAATACAACCGTGCCGGATACTTGAATAGTACGGGTTTCTGGTTCGTTATTAACTTCTTCAATAGTACTTTCATTACTCTGAACTTGAGTCTCTTTAACTTCCGTTTCTGAATCAGAGTCGTTGCAACCGATTAAAACCGTACTCATTAAAATAAGACCAAAAAGCTTTGTTGGCATTTCAAAATCCTTTCGAAACAAAATTTAAGTATGTATATTCACATAGCGTAGTTGAAAGTAAAAGTTAAGAAAGCGTTAAGGTTCGTATCACTCTCTCCGACAGTTGAGTATTTACAATTCCCTTGCACTTTAGCACCTTGCGCGGCCAACCCTGTTTTTATAGAGTCAAAACACACGCAACGTACACCACGGATAGCAGGCATAGCCTTAAGGCAAGATGCCAGATGAAATTGGAGTTCAAAATCAAACATGCAAAATTCAAATAATGTTGTCGGGAAGCAGAGTAGTTACGACGAGCCAATGAATTCACCTGAAGAGAGGGTTAAGTCGTTTATTTCCCATTGGTATGAACAATGGTTGAAAGCCGAGACAAAAAGCAAGGCTGAAGAGGATAACGGTCAGGGGTTTGATTTTGGCTACTGGCGTGATCTTATGTCCGCTGTCGATAAAGCTCACTTCCTTGCCGGTAGTGGTTCAGGGTCTGACAACTCGTTTGGGCCCGCTGACTATGACCCGAATAACGAAAAAATCATTGAGTGTGATATTCAAGGCGACTTTGCTCAAGTGCTTACCGAGCTGCGCCAAGATGAGGGTAGGCCTTCAAATTATCATGCCTACGAGCTCAAGTTTGATGCAGAGAAAGACTGGAAAATAACGCGGATACATACTCTTTTTCATCCCCCAAAAAGCCCGGTTATTGCCCCTGAACAACATGCTGATATTCTTGCTATGTCGAGCTCCGCTGCTCCGTTTATGAATAAACAAGAGAATTTAGACCTTAATGAACAGACTCTTTTTCAGCAAAATCGGCGTGTCACAATCCCGCATTTAGATGAAGGAGAGGCAAAACTGGAAGAGGTTGGAAGGCTGCGAATTAGCTCAGGAATTCTCGGGATTTTAGATTTTGGCTATGATATTTATCGGTTTGAACCGCTACAGCGCAAGGTAAAGCCCGGCGACTATCTCGTTGAAACAGTTACAGCCTATAACCGGGTTGCCGGTATTCGGGTAAAGCTAAGCGAAAGCGAACAGGCAGTAAAATGGTATGCAGCGAATACACCGAGCGGTAACGGAGTTTATGGTGTCGACGCTGGGAACCTGGCTATATTCGATGTTGGGAACCTTGTGGAACTAAGCCATTTGAGAAAAGAAAAGCTCTTTAACGAATGGATCCTGGAGGGGAAAACGGAACTGTTATCAATGACCGGGCAAGATGACTGCGTTATTTGCACCAGCGGTTTTGGCGATGGCGCTTACCCCGCTTTTTGGGGAGTCAATGAGCAAGATGAAGTGGTCTCGCTGTACATTGATTTCATGATCCTTGTACAAGAAACTGAAAACGGCTCATATGAGTCGATTTAAAATAGGCTTTATAAGCGCTGAAACTGACGCGAATAGGTAGTATTTATGACCAATGACATTGAGGTGATAAGTCAGTTTCCGGCGTTAACCGCCGAAGAAATTATCGATATTGAGAAAAACCTCAGAAATAAATTTGGATACCCGGCAATACCCGAAGATTACAAAGCGTTTCTTGGGAAAACGAATGGCTGTTTATTCGAGGTCCATGCTGAAGATGACTTTGTTGCGTTGGCGCTAAACTTACCCTTTATGCAACTCGCGAGTGTGGCTGGCATTTTCGGTGTCTGGCAACCCAAATATGAAAATCTGACAGGGGTTCATCCAGAATGGCCTGAGTTATTTGCATCTAATCAGAACTCTAAAGAGAATTTCAATGTGTTGCCAGACCAAATGATGTCGTTTGCATACGAAGATGAGTCGTCTGGTAGCTTCTTCGCAATGTCCGTTGCCGAAGAGGACTTTGGCAAAATCTACTATTATCACGATGACTATTTGTATACGCTTTTTGGCCGAAAACGCATACTCGAATCTCATGGGTATTGTTATTATGACCGAAAAATTGAAGGCATACTAAAAAAGCAAGGGGTCAACGTAGCTGAAATTGAGTACCTGAGAGCTAAAGGTCATTTTGATTCTGAGGAAGTTATCAGCAATGTTGAGGGGCTTTCCGCAGAGTGTCTCTTTGAGTTGAAGAGGACTAAATTTATTCCTATTGCTGAGTCGCTAGATGACTTTATTAGCAAGCTATACTTGGAAAGCTGTTAGTATCATCAACAACTTACGCTAAGGAGCATCGGTTCTTTATAGCTTCAACTAAAGCTAAAGCCCCTGTTGTCTTTAAAGCGATTCCTTGTCGAAAACTTCATTCAAGCAAGAAACTATGATCAAATTTAAGTGTGATGAAAAGCTTTTAAAGTCTAGAGTAAATTACTTCAGATGGTTTTCGTATCTTTTCATCTTAACTTGTATAGCACTTTTTTATTTCGATTACTCTTTGTTTATTATTGATAATAAACCATTCGGACTGCTAGTTTTTTTAGTTGTATTAAAGCTATCTAGTATGTTTAAAGATCATTATGAGGAAGCATTGGATCTACATAAAGGCGAAGTACTGTCGGTTGGCGACGAGAAAATGATGTTTCACCAACATTCAACAGACTACAAATTTGAGAAGATTTGGAATGAGATTGAGTCAGTAGAAATCAGTTCTTTTCTTGGCTCATCTTCGGTGAAGGTAAGTTTTCGGAATAATGAATTTTATAAGTTCAAATGGTTTAAAGATACTCAAATGCTGTATCGGGAATTGGAGAATAAAAGGCTTTTGCATAGGCGAGCCCGGAAACGCGTTTAAAAATTATTCAGCAATTAAGTCTATCTGGTGATAATGAAACCCGCTTCTCCGTCCCGAAACAACTGCCCGATTGGTATCTGTTATTGCTTAGTTGATAGCCATCATGAAATCTCCAGAGACTGAATTTTGTCATTGTTTAGTAAAAAAGAATAAGTGAGTACGGCCGGGCTGCCCGGGAAGTTACCACTGACTTCTGCTTCGACGATCTCGTGCTGATCCTTGGTCGTTATGTTGATTGGTTTGGCACTAAATTCATACTTTTCTCGTGTTTCTTTAATCCACGAACTAATGGCGGTATGACCTTTATAAGTGCCGCCTTCATCTAATACCGCAGCATCTTGAGAAAAGCATTCACTTGCTTGGGCAGGAACTGAGCCGTTGCTCATTTCAAAATAGTTTTTTATGGCATCAGGTAACCGAATAGTCATGTTTATTTTCCTTATTGAAAAGTTGCTGAAAAGGTAGTTTCTGCTTAGGCTTACGAATAATCAAGAACGCACAAAAAAGTAAGTTACTTACCTATGAGAAAGATTTATACGCCCTCTACCGCTGCGGCTGATACGCTTAAAGCCATTAAATTGTTAGAAGGACGCTGGAAGCTGATTATCTTGTTTCATTTGTTCGACGGCAAAGTGCAACGCTATTCTGACCTAGAGAAGCTGATTCCTGACATATCTCAAAAAATGCTGGCGCAACAGCTGAGAAGGCTTGAGGCTGACGGGATTGTGCATCGTACGGTATATCCAGAGGTGCCACCTAAGGTCGAATACAGACTGACAAGATGGGGACAGGCCTTGTGCCCTGCTCTGGATGAGCTTCTGAGCTGGGCAGATCGGAAAGATAGTTTTGATGAATCAGCGTAAAGAAAACAATGTGGAGGCTGAAAATTTACGACTAGAACTTCATGAGAATCCCATGCAAGCTCCTACCTGCAAAGTTATTGAAGGCTGCGCAACGGCGTCTAAAAAGGAAGGCTCGTGAACTATTTAAAAATTTATAATTTAATTCGGACTTTATCCATAATATGTTTTGTGGCAATAACTTTTGAATATTGGGGAATAGGTTTTATAGGCACGGCCATTATGTTATTCCCATATGGAATAGTTTTTGTTTTAGCGAATAAGAATTTGTATAAAACTAAATTAAGAACTTTCTTCCGAGCTGTTGCTGGTTTATTAGTTTCAGTTCTGACAATAGGCTTATTGTTTGGTGTTGATTCTGATCCTCAAGCAGCGATAGGTCTAGGATTTGTGGTTGTAATTCAGTACGGCATTCTTTTCATATCTGAAGCTATCATTGGTTTAGCAACTTATGCAGAAAGCCATACATAATACCTGTTCGTCAGATGGTTACAGGAATGGCGTCTTTTGTTGTTAATTTGTGCATCACCAGGCTTCTAACGTAAATATTCTGTCAGTACTTTGCAGCCTTTGAACAAACCGCTTATATTTGAAGCAGCGTTTAATAGGAAGAGGTAAGGCATTGCAACATGCATTGTTAGTGGTTAATCCGAAGAGTCGGAATGGTCACTCTGAGGTGCTAACAGAAGCTATCGATTTGCTCAGAAACTCAGGCACTGAGGTAGAGGTTTGCCTCACTGAAAGTGCGTCTCACATGGCTTCCTGCATTGAAAATTACCGTGAGAAAGAAGGTGTAGTTATTGTTGCCGGTGGCGATGGAACTATCAGTGCTGCGTTGGAACCGGTTTATAAAAGCAAACAAACCTTAGCCATTTTACCTATGGGTACGGCGAATGATTTCGCGCGTTCGTTAGGGCTTCCACAGGACGTTGTCGCTGCTGCTCAGGCTATTATTGACGACAAGCGGGAACGCATAAACTTGGCGAAGGTGAACGATAGTTACTTTGTGAATGTTGCTCATGTTGGCTTAGGCGTAGAGGTAACCCGCGAGCTGACATCAGAAATGAAGAAGTATTTCGGTGTGTTTGCTTATCTGGGAGCTTTTACCAGCGTAATTAAACGCAATAAAAGTTTTAAAGTCGCTATAAAATCCGATGACTGGGAAGGTTCAGTAAGAGCTATTCACCTGGCGGTGGGTAATGGCCGCTTTTATGGTGGCGGAAATATTGTTGATGATGACTCCACGTTGCTGGATGAACAACTGAATTTATTTTGTTTGAAGCCAATACGGTGGTGGCGGTTGCTATTGCTGGGGGTAAATTTCCGTCACGGTAATTTAGGAAAGGCAGAGCGCGTGGTCTGTAAAAAAGCCCGGAAAATTAGTATTAAAACTTCCAGACCCAAACGGATTCAGGCCGACGGCGAGTTTAAAACCGATACTCCGGCTGAGTTTGAAGTGATCCCAAAGGCGATTGAAGTTATTGTTGGCGATATGCCAGTGCCAAATAAAAACAAGGAATAATATGTCGATATTACGCACAGATAATCAGGCCGATAGCATGGAAATTCTGAAGTTAGTCATTGAGACAAAAGATTACTACCGTGAAATAGCGAAGGTGGTTGAGGACGATAACCTTGCTAACGAGCTTGATAGTATTGCCAGTGAAAGAGCTTCCTTTATAGAACCGTTTGAAAATATCGTTAAGGACCTCGGCGAGCTGCCGGCTAAACCTGACCCCGATAAAGAACTGATGCAAATAATTGAAGGGGAACTCACTCAATTTTTCTCTGCGGATTCTAAAACCGCTATTTTGGATAAGTGTCTGCAGGAAGATGAAGAACTGGCAAGTGTGGTAAAACGCACGGGGCTGGGAGAAAAGTCGTCGGAGTATCAGAAGCTACTCGACGCGTTGGCTGAGAACCTTCGTGACACCAAAAAATCAATTCAGGCGTTAAAAAGTTAGTATGTAATGCGGCAAGCGGATAAATAACCTAACCTGCGATCCAGAACCACTCACACCTAAATTCCTACCGCTCACGTATTCCTTGTTTGTATCTGCCGGGCGGCTGGGCTAGCTTAGCAGTCAGTTTCCTAACGGTACTGACGTATGACTTTCAATAAAAAAGAAAAACTGTCGATATCGGCACTGCTGATTATTCTCTACTTAATACCTGCAGGGCTAGAGTGGTTAGAGTTTGATAGTGAAAACTTACACGTTATTGCGATAAGCCTGCCAATTTGGCTGGCCTTCTTTTACCTCGGTCCGTTTTGGCTGTTCTACTGGGCTCAACAGAACAAGCATGTTGCCCGCTTACACGTGGTGGCGCAGGGCGTGTTGTACGTTCTGATGATGTTTGCTGGCGCCAACATTGTAAGCAGGCTGCATTCGCTGGCGTTTCCGCAGTACCAGTTTCCGATAAAGGAGCAGGGGTTATCGGCATTTCTGTGGGGTGTCTTCATCTTCTCGATGACGCACATGTACCTTTTATACCAGCGCTTTGTTCAGGAGCAACGGTTGCGTAAAGAAGCCCAGCTGGCTGATTTGACCAGCCGTTTAAATCCACATTTTCTGTTCAACTCGTTGAACACCATTTCCGCGCTTATCCACTCATCACCTGACAAAGCCGATAATGTGTTGCATAAACTCTCCGACATGCTGCGTTACTCGGTTGATCAGCAAAATAAGTGGGTGCCACTGGAGCAGGAGCTTGCTGTTTGTGAAACCTATTTAACGGTTGAGAAAGCGAGGTTCACCGACAACTTGAACATTAGCTGGCAAGTTGCGCCTTCGGTCGATACGCGGCAATTGAAGGTGCCGCCGCTGTTACTGCAACCGCTGATTGAAAACGTTATGAAGCACGTGAAGCGCCGACCTATTGAGTTGCTCATTAGCGTGCAAGCGGGGCAGGGCAAGTTGGTATTCAAGGTAAAAGACAACGGTAAAGGTTTTGCAGAGCCCTCGTTGAATGAGCAATCGAGAGCGGGACAGGGGCTCAATATTGTAAAACAACGTGTTGATATTGCAGGTGGTGAGCTGTCGCTTTATAACGAGACGTCAGAGCAAGGAGGTGCTGTGTGCGAAATCACCTTACCCATTCACGCCTGCGCGTAATTATTGTCGAAGACGAAGCGCCAGCGCGCTCGAAGTTAGGCGCACAGCTTGCGCAAGTGGAAGGCGTCGAGGTTGTTGCTGAATGCGCTGATGCCCCTCAGGCAATACTCGACATTGACTCATTCAAGCCAGATTTGGTTCTGTTAGACATTGAGCTGGGTGAGTTGTCAGGCTTTGATGTTCTGGAAGCAATAAAGCACCCGTGCCATGTGATATTTACCACGGCTTATAGCCAATATGCAGTGAAAGCATTCGAGAAACAGGCGTTAGATTATCTACTGAAACCCTTTGATTTGCCGCGATTGCGTCATGCTTTAGAGCGCGTGGTATTAGCGCAGCCCCAGGTTGCAGAACCCGCCACAGTGCAATTCACCGCTAAAGTCGGCGATAAAATACGCATACTGCAATCATACGATATTCGATTTGTGAAAGCCTCACAGGGACTGGTGGTAGCGCAATGCCTTGAGCGCGAACATCATTTGGATGACAGTCTGGAATCCCTGTTGAACCAGTTGCCTGATTCCTTTTTGCGGGTGCACCGCAACAGCATCGTAAATACCCAACATATTCATCAAATAGAAAAGTGGCAAAACGGTGCACTTTTACTTCGTTTCGAGGGTGTAAACGACACCATTACGACCAGCAGACGTGGCGCCGCAGTGCTAAGAAAATATCTCAACCTATAACCGGAGAGCAACATGAAAAGATTATGGTTATTCGCCGCGTTGTTTATAACCACGCAGGCTTCGGCAAGTGACTTTGTGATAAACAATGTGTTGTTGCCAGACTTTCAGACACGCGAATTAACGCCCGTTAACATTGAAGTTGCGGACGGTAAATTCAAACAAATTGTGGATAGCTCAGTGTCCTTGTCGCATTCCGATGTGCGGGACGGGAAAGGGCAAGTGATAATGCCAGCCTTTATCGATATGCACTCCCATAGCATGGGCAATTCATCGCTGGACCGTAGCGACTATCAATACATTGGTATACGCGGCACCGCGAACGCCATGTTGTACGCAGGCGTGCATGGCTGGCTCGATTTATATAGCGATGAGAATGATATTTTTGAGTATCGCGATCAGCAATTTACAGAGGAGCGCAACGAAGCCTATGTATTTGCCGCAGGGCCTTGCTTTACCGTCCCAACCGGACACTGTGACTTTGGTGAAACTCGGTTGATCAGAACGCCAGAAGAGGCGGTTTTGGAATTGCGTGACTTAAGCGACTCAAAGCCCAATGTTGTGAAAATTGTATTTGATAACGCGGGCAGTAAACCTACTCTTGATAAGTCTACGCTTAAGGCATTTTTGAACGAAGCAAGGCGTCTAAATATTAAGTCGGTGGTGCATATCGGTTCCTGGAATGATATTCGTACGGCGTCAGAATTAGGCGCTGATGCTGTTACCCACTTGCCCTGGCACGCTATGCCCGATGATATTCCCGAGTTACTGGTGAAACAGGAAACCGTAATTATTCCTACGGTGAGTGTTATAAACGAGCTGCTGTATTTGCACGACTCAGGCTCCGTTGAGCTCGCTGCCTCGGTACTTTCCGTTCCAATGACGGACGCATTAGTCGAGGAAGATCTGTTGAGCGACTACCCGATAACAGCAGAAAATAAACTGTATTTCGACTGGGTTGCAGGGTTAAAGGCAGATGGCGCTCTCGAAAACCGGAACGATGCAATTAAGCGTTTAGATGCCGCTGGAGTTAATATACTGGTGGGCTCAGACGGCGGGAATTTCGCTGTATTTCAAGGTGTAGGCTTTCACCGAGAAATTTACTTTTTGCAGCAAATGGGCATGTCGCCGTGGGATATTGTGTTGGGCTCCACTCTTAAGGCCTACGAGTTTCTTGGCGTAGATTGGGGGATTGAAAAAGGGCGCCCCGCGCATTTTACTTTGCACGACAAGCACATTTTTGAAGACTTAAGCCTTTCAACTGAGGTGGAGGACATTTACCTACACGGCAGAAAAGTGAGCAGAGAACCTTTGCTGGATTACGCCAACCCTGGGTTCTTTCAGTACATGAAGTTGTTTTTTGGGTTTGAGGTGTAGGAGAGCGTAAAAAAGTACTGCAAAACGATGAATAAAAGGTCAGAATTAGAAGATACCGGATGTACAAAAATTATCGTTTAGACAGGAATAAACGTTGTCACAACAACAAAGACAATATGCCATACATTGGCTGACGGGACAGTTTCTAAATTCCAACCAAGAGTCGCTGTATCGCGACGCCATTAAAACGCGGGTACGTTTCGAGTCTCGTCTTGTATTGCTTTTGGTGTCGTTGGTTTTTGCTATGTTTGGCATTACTGATTATAACTTGCTGGGTTTAACTCGCGAATACTATCTGTTGCTTACTCTGCGCCTAATCGTGGTGATTTCTTGTCTAGCACTGGCTTTTGCTGTTGGGCGTTGGGGAGGCTATTCACGTAATGTTTGGCTGCATGCTCTGCCGTTGTGTATTTTGGCAACAGGAATTATGCTAATTGTCCCATTACGCCCTGACAGCCTTCTAACACAAATAACCGCAGTAGTGGTCACAATAATGGGCTTCTACTTTTTAATTCCGGCTCCGCTTGCGATGGCGGCTATAACTAGCTTGTACTTAAGCATCGGTTTCGTAACTTCTGTTGAGTTGTTTGCGGAAGTTTCGTTAGCCGACACAGTACGCTTATCTTTATTATTGTTTATGGCAAATATCGTGGGCTATTTTGGTTTGTTGCGCATAGAATTTCTGCAGCGCAAGCAATTTGCGCTGCTTCAGCACGAACGTGAACAAAATAACGATTTGCTCGAAGAAATAAAGCGTAGAAAGTCTCTGGAAGCCCAGTTAAGAATGGTGGCTGAAAAGGACGGATTAACTGGGGTTGATAGCCGGAATCATTTTATGAAGCGGTCTGAGGCGCTATTGGAACGAGCTCAAGTGGAAAATACGCCATTTTGCCTCTTCATGATCGACGTAGATCATTTTAAGCGCATTAATGATACCTGGGGCCATACACGCGGAGATTTCATTCTGACTAAAATTGCTGAAGTTTGTGCTCAATCGCTACGCCCCACGGATGTTATTGGACGCTTTGGCGGTGAAGAGTTCGTTGTAGCCTTGCCGCATACCGGTCCCAGCGACGCTCAAGCCGCAGCCGAGCGTTTGAAGAAGAATGTTGAAGCACTGGTATTAGCCGATGAGTTAAGTGAGTTGCGACTGAGCGTTACCATAGGCATTGCAGCTGCGCATGGCGAAGATGATAACCTAGACTCCATCATCACTCGCGCAGATAATATGTTGTACGAAGGTAAGCGCGATGGCAGAAACAGGGTCGTGATGTGTGGTGAGGGAATGACTTCTTAAATAGGTGTAATCAGCATTGATATCTAAATTACCTAAATGGATCGAGTATGGAGCGTTTGTGCTGGCGTTTGTCGCCGGCTGTATAAACGCTATTGGCTTGCTTGGTTTTGAGCACCAGGCGGTTTCTCATGTTTCAGGTACCGCCACCTTGTTTGGTACCAGTATGTTGTCTGGCTCTTTCGATGACATGCTGCATTTGGCCGGTGTGTTATTCTCGTTTTTTCTTGGTGCTGGCCTGTCTGGCTATTTATTGCATGGCACACAGCTAAAGTTAAGGCGTCGCTATGACATTGCTCTTGCGGCTGAGTCGCTGTTGATATTTGCTTCTTTTTACTTACTGTCTGAAGGATCATTTTACGGTCATTTCACCGCATCATTAGCCTGCGGAATGCAGAATGCCCTGGCAACGACGTACAGCGGTGCCATTGTACGGACCACGCACCTCACTGGTATTTTTACTGACTTAGGCATTATGTTTGGGTCGGTTATGCGCGGCAAAGCCTTCGATAAAAGAAAAGCGATATTGTTTGGATTAATCATTGCAGGCTTTGTTACCGGCGGGGCATCCGGCGCCTATCTATTCACGTTATTACAGTTCCAGGCGTTATTAGTGCCAGCCGTTATTTGTCTGGCGCTCGCGGTCTTGTATCGTGTGTATTATAGAAGGTCAGGCCAGCATAAATAAACTCGCCTAAAAGGTGGCTATGTGCCGCTAGAGTTTGGACGGGTTAGTATTCTGAGATGAACCAATTGGGGGAAGTCATGCACGGAGAATATAAAGTACCAGGCGGTAAGTTAGTCGTTGCTGATGTTAATTTAGAAGAGGGCTGTCTGAGTGAGGTCAGTATTTCAGGCGACTTTTTCTTAGAACCTGACTCTGCGCTAAACATAATCAATGAGGCTTTAACTGGACTCCCCGAAACCTCAAGCCATAAAACGCTGGCTGCCGCAATTGATGAAGCGCTCGATGACGATGTAATGATGTTTGGTTTTTCCGCCGAAGCTATTGCTACAGCTATACGACGAGCCTTAGGTAAGGCGAGCAGTTGGTTAGATCATCAATTTACTCTTATTCCACCAGTAACACTGCCCGCAGCAGAACATGCCGCTTTAGACGAAGTGATAGCCGATTCAGTTGCCAAAGGTTTACGAGGCCCAACATTAAGATTTTGGGACTGGGACGACTCTGTGGTGGTGATTGGCTCTTTCCAGTCAGAAAAAAATGAAGTGGATATGGCCGCCGCGAAAGAGGCCAATATACAAGTTGTGCGCCGGGCGACAGGTGGTGGCGCTATGTTCATGGAACCCGGTAATTGCATTACTTATTCATTAACGGTACCCACCTCATTAGTCGATGGCATGAGCATTGAAAAATCTTATGAGTTTTTAGATGCCTGGGTTCTGGCTGCACTAGCTGAGGTTGGTATCAAAGCCTACTATAAACCACTAAATGATATAGCTTCTGCGCAAGGTAAAATAGGCGGGGCTGCACAAAAGCGCTTTGCCAATGGTGTTGTCGTGCATCATGCGACTCTCGCCTATGATATCGACGCCAATAAAATGCTACAGGTATTACGTACTGGGCGTGAGAAGCTCTCGGATAAAGGCATTACCAGTGCAAATAAACGAGTTGACCCTATGCGTAGCCAGACAGGCTTAACCCGAACCGCTATTATTGATGCGTTTATGAATCAGTTTTCTCAGGCTTATCAAACCCAAGTTGATGATTATTTACCCAAAGAGTTATCCGCGGCAAGGGCTCTGGTAGAAACAAAATATTTAACGGAAGAATGGTTATACAAGGTAACTTAAACATGGGGAATCATCATGATTACCTTCAGACCTGCTAAGAACTTAGCTAGCGCTGCAGAGCTGACCCTTGCCAATATGCGTTCATACTACGAACAGTATTCGGTTGAGTGGGACAGTGTGCAAATCGAGAAAATGACGCGTGAGCTGGTTAATTTCGACATTCTATTTGAGGGCGAACCCGTAGGCGTTATCAGACTGTCTTTCGATGATGATGGTTGTCAACTGCAAGACTTGCAGGTGGATGAGCGGTATCAGGGGCGGGGAATTGGTTCTCAGGCACTCGCGCAGGCAGAAAAGCTTGCGAGGGAAGAGAAGGTCAATACACTCCGGTTGAAAGTATTTAAAAATAGCCCCGCGGTTCGGTTATATCAGCGTACCGGTTTTAGCGTGAGTAGCGAAGATGAGCGCTTTTACTATATGGTTTGCTCTATTTGTTGGTAATACGACTTAGCTCACGTTTCCCCTGTTTAGAATAGAATGCCATTACGTACACAGAAAAACTCTCTTCACAGACAGAAAACTCCGCGCCCCATGCTGTCTAGATCGCTATGTTTAGTTTAGAGTATTTGCATGCCTTGAAAACATACCCTATTGGAGTATACTTTGATTTATAAGACAAAGGAATTTGTTTCTTTAATGAAAAAAGAAGCGATGTCTGATGAAGATTTGATTGATGCTTGCAAGGAAATGAGTAAAGGCCTTATTGATGCAGACTTAGGCGGTAATGTTTATAAAAAGCGTATTGCCTATAGCAATAAAGGAAAACGCGGCGGATATAGAACAATTGTTGGTGCTGTTATAGGTAACAAGTACTTTTTTCTCTATGTGTTTGCGAAAAATAAAAAGACCAATATCAGTTCTAAAGAGAAGGTTGCTTTAAAAGAGCTAGCTAGAATGTTTATCAGCTTTGATAAAAAGCGGTTAGGTAAGCTTGTCAAAGAGGGCGAGCTTATTGAGGTAGGTGATTTATGAGTGATATTTTAAAGTCTGTTCATAAAACGGCTAAGGGCCTGAAAAATTCGGGTGTGATAGATAAGACAACGATGCGCAAGTTTGATGCGTTATGCTTGACCACTGTCCATGAATTTTCCGCTGAGCAGGTTAGAGCTCTTAGGCTGAAATATAAGTTATCACAGCCCGTATTCGCACAATATCTGAATGTCAGCGATAAACTGGTTAAGAAGTGGGAGCAGGGCGACAGTAAGCCACGCGGAGCGGCACTTAAAATGCTTTCTATTGCCGAAAAAAGAGGTTTAGAAGTTATTGCTTAAACTAATTTGGAACCCTAAGAATGTACGTACCGAAGCACTTCAATGAAGATGATAACGCAAAGTTGCACCAGTATATTCGCGATTATGGCTTTGGGGTGTTAATTATTGCCGATGAAGATGGCATTGAGGCAAACCACCTTCCTTTTCATTTAAGTTGTGAAGAAGGCGAACCTCTTGGAACGCTTCAGTGTCACGTGGCACGTAATAATTCGGTATGGCAGCGTCTTAAAAATGGTGGTCGCGTGTTAGCTGTTTTTCAGGGGCCGGACGCTTATGTTTCTCCCTCGTGGTATCCCTCTAAAGCAGAAACAGGGCGAGTTGTACCAACCTGGAATTATCTGGCTGTGCATGCGGCAGGTAAAGCTAGGGTTGTTGAAGATGCAACTTGGCTAAAGCAGCATTTAACGAAACTAACAGACCAGCATGAGTCAGGAATGAACGAGCCCTGGCAGGTAGATGATGCTCCTGAGGACTTCACCGGCCGCTTAGTTAAGGCTATTGTTGGTATAGAGATAGAAATTGAAACGCTGACGGGTAAATTGAAAGCGAGCCAGAACTTGCCAGAACGAAATAGAGCAGGAGTTAAAGCGGGTCTTGAAGGCAGTGAGCAACCGCAGAGCTGCGCGATGTCTAAATTCGTTAGTTAGCAAAAGCGGGCTCGTTTGGGTTACTGAAAATAAACCTAAGGAGAAACTCCTGTGCTACAAAACAGTTATGTTTGTCTCATGGCCGAATACAACCAATGGATGAATCTCAAACTCTACGATGCATGCTCTCAGTTATCTGACGAGGAACTCAGCGAGGACCGGGGAGCATTCTTTGGTTCTATAATAGGCACACTGAATCATCTGGCAGTTGCTGATACCATTTGGTTAAAGCGTATGTCTATCGACTTAAGCCACCACCAGGAACTGGACGCACTTTCCCGGCTATCTATGCCGCAGGCATTGAATACCATTCTCCACCCCAAACTAAAAGATCTGGCTGAATACAGGCAGCATCTCGATAGCCTATTTCTGTCCTTATCAAAAGTTGTAACGGACAGCGAATTGCAACAAACAATCACCTACAAAAATACCAAAGGCATTGAGTTTAAGAAGGTACTCTTCAGTTTACTGGTTCATGTTTTTAACCATCAGACACACCACCGAGGGCAAATCACTACGTTACTCTCACAAGCCGGTGTCGATGTTGGCGTCACCGATTTGCTGGCTATCATTCCAAGTGAGTAATCAGTTTTGTTGCCCGCTAAATACTCGGAGGGTTCTATGTCCGAAATTGCAAACACACCGAAACCGCCTTATTACGCTGTTATATTCAGTAGCCACCGTACGGAAGGCGATAATGGCTATGGTGAAATGGCTGACCGAATGGTGGAGTTGGCGGAACAACAGCCCGGGTTCTTGGGCATAGAGTCTGTTAAAGACGAGCTGGGCATTACGGTTTCATATTGGGAAAGTCTGGAAGCCATAAAAAATTGGAAGGATAACGCAGAGCACCGAGAAGCTCAGCGACTTGGTCATCAACAGTGGTATTCAAACTTCCGTGTGCGCATTGCAAAGGTTGAGCGTGAATACGGTATTTAAACAAAGTTAGGGGGCTATGCCCCCCCTTCAATGCTTTAAAGCCAGCGACGAACTCTGCTTTGATAGCCTTGATAACTTGTGCCGAACTTCTTAAGCATTGTCCGCTCTTCAACAGGAATGTACCAATAGTTTGTCAGTAGAAAGAATCCCAGTAGTGCAAGGAAAGGCGTCGCTGAACCCAGCGCTACCCATAGTCCGAACAGACTAACAACAAAGCCTAAATACATCGGATTGCGGGTGAACCGGAACATCCCATCGGTTACCAGAATGTCGGGATCTTTAAAGGTGTTGATATTAGTCCCCCGTTTTTTGAAAAGACGTGCGTGCCATTGAGCAATAACCAGCCCCAGAATAATTATCGGTATTCCGACCCAGCACGCATGGGTCTCCCAGAAACGAGCGAGTGGTATATACTGATTGAGAAGCAGCATAATTATGATAGTGAACAACATGACAATAGGTGGCAGCAGTAACGTGTGCATAAGTATCTCTTAATGGGTAAGTGATGTTGCACCAATATGTCCACTGTCTTGGGTGTTGTCGTTAACCTGGGTTAATTTATTGTGATAAAAAATCCGACTGCATTAATGGCGAAACGTGTACTAGGCGAGTTGTGCTCTGAGGCCCTGCCCGACGAGCATAGACTTGATACGGCCGTTCACATTAAACATTTACAGGCGGGCGACTGTCTGTTTTCGGCGGAAGAGCAGCACCCCAATGTTTACTTTATAAGAAACGGAATGATTAAAATGGTTTATGAAACCATGGATGGAAATGCCTGGATCAAAGCCTTTTCAGAGGAAGGGAAGTTTTTTGCGAGCCTGATGGCTCTGGAGCCAGGCGGGAAAACCAGCTTTTCAACATATGCTGTTTGCGATACCACCGTTGAACAACTGCCCTATAAAGTCCTCATTGAATTGGCAAACTCCCACCCTGTGTGGCAAAAAGTCCTTAGACGCGCATTCGAAATCTACGGGTTTAAAAAGGAAACTCGTGAGAAAGAGCTACTGACGCTTTCCCCGGAAGAACGCTATGTGCGATTTATTAAAGACCGGGAGGAGCTTGCCGGGCGCTTAACCGACAGAGACATAGCGAGCTACATTAGGGTCACTCCCGTTGCTCTCTGTAGAATAAAACGACGGGTTCGGGATATGGGCACCTTAATTTACTGCATAGATGATCGAGGAGAGAATCATGAAAACTGAAGAAAAATACCATGGTAGCTGTCTTTGTGGATCAGTCAGTGTATCCGCACATATTAAAAGCAAAAGCGTAGATGCGTGTCACTGCGGAACGTGTCAGAAGTGGGGCGGCGGGCCATTTTTCGCAGTGGAATGTGGTGACGAAGTAAACTTTGAAGGTGAGCAGAACATATCAATTTTCGATTCTTCAGAATGGGCGGAGCGTGGTTTTTGCAAAAACTGTGGTACTCATTTGTTTTACCGCTTAAAGGGTGAAGAATATTACGCAGTACCTTTTGCATTGTTTGAAGGTCATGACGATTGGGAGTTCTCTGGACAAATATTCATTGAGCAGAAACCTAAGTTTTATTCTTTTTCGGAGCAAACGAAGAACCTGACCGGCGAAGAAGTTTTTGCTCAGCATGCCGCTTCAAAGTAGCGAAGCGGCTTTTGTTGTCATTAAATCGTAATGCCACTGACACATTCATTCGATAGCATCCGCTCCCGTGATTCAACACCAACAAAGAGCGTCGCTATATGTCCGTGATCCGAGTCTTATCTGTTATTTCCCTGCTAGTATGCCTGAGCTTAACGAGCGCTTTTGCTAATGGCGCTGAGGCTTCTCATTCTGACGACATCCTGGTATTGAAGTTTGCTGTATTGGGTGATGCTGAGCCTAAGCCTAAAGCGGAATTCCCGGGTGTATCTGCTGCCGTTGACGATGTAAACAAATTGGCGGAAGACGGCACTATGGATTTTGTAGTTGGTGTGGGTGACATTGCGCATAAAGGCACGGTAATTCAATACGAAAATGTGACGCCAGTTCTGCAGCGCCTGAGCCTGCCGTTTTATCCTATTATGGGCAACGAAGAGCACGGCGATACGGTAGAGCGTTACCTGAAATATGCGAACTTGTGGAATGACGGTAAAATTTCCATAGAGAAACCAAGCTATGTTCTGGAGCGCGACTCTGTTGCTTTGGTGTTCGCTTCTCCGGATTTCGGTCGGGATTTTGGCGACGAGGGCATTGCCTGGATGCGGAAGCAGGTGAAGCGTCTCGCTCCTAAACCGGTACTGCTTATTGTTCACGGTGCACAAACGGGTGTGTACCCTGAAAATGCAGATAAAGGTGTGACGCATGAAGGGTTTAAAGACATTGTTGCGCAACCGAATTTAGCAGCAGTGATATCGGGCGATTTGCATATGGATATGGAACGGGTTAACCACTCTAAGCAGATTGATGGTGTTCATTATTTACATATACCGGCACTGGAACGCACAAAAATACCGGACGAAACTCGTCACACGCCAATGTTTCGTGTATTCAGTATTTTTGATGACGGACAGGTGCTGGTAGAAACTTACCAGGTAGACGTTGAAAAGCCGCTGGCGCGTCATGAATATCGGTTTGAACTCCCCAGTAAATAATGTTTTCAAAAGCCTGTCGGAATCACTACCGGCAGGTTTTCCTCCTTGTTTCAGTATTGCCTCTGCCCATCAAATTGTGTTTCTGATAAGTTGTAAAGATAAAGCAAACCTTCTCAAAAAGTGTTTGAAGTATCGATAATATAAACAGCTTCAACTATCTACTTAGGCGCACAAGGGAATGTAATGACAGACTTCAAAATGGATGAAAATCTACCCAACTCTCTGCGATGGTTTTTGAGCCAAAACCTGCATAACTTTGCTCCCTGGACTCTGTTGGGCCGGAATTCCCAATACGAATTTATTACCGAAGGTGTTGGGCGAGGAGGCGCCGGCACTGGCAAAGTTTATGTTTTCGCTCGCCGAGAAGATAACGGCAATTTTGCGGGTTTAGAAATAGTCGGGAATAAAATTACTGATAGAGTGGTTTGTTTTCATCCATATGCTTTGGCCGGTGAATCGGAATTAAGTTGGAACGTTGTTAACGCAGTATACGAGGATGTATTCGTATTTGTTGGGAAGCAAGTTATGCCGGACATGCAGGCGATGGCCAGAGAGAAAGATGCTGCTGATTTATTCTGGAAAGAATAAAGATGAACTAACGCATTAACCACAAGGAGGTTTTATTTATGTCTTTACCGCAGGTTGGAGTGGGTGTTCTTATCATTCGAAATGGTCGTGTACTTCTGGGTAAAAGGAAAGGTGCTCACGGTGCTGGTACCTGGTCTGCGCCAGGCGGACATCTTGAATTTGGCGAGTCGATTGAAGACTGTGCACGACGCGAAGTTTTGGAAGAAACAGGGCTTGAACTCACAAATGTTCGGAACGGGCCTTTCACCAATAACGTGTTCCAGGCAGATAATAAGCACTACGTAACCATTTTTGCGCTGGCGGAGCCTTTGAGCGGCGAAGCTAAAACTCTGGAGCCGAATAAGTGTGAGGGTTGGGACTGGTTTGACTGGAATAAACTTCCGGATCCGCTGTTTCCGCCATTACAAACGCTTATTCGTCAGGGTTACACTATTACCAACTGGCTTTGAACCTATAAGCTGTATACCGCTGAGGTTGAGTTTATGAAAATAGTAAAATATGAAAAAGTCCCCGCCGGTTTTAAACCATGGACGTGTATCTATTTATTAGTGGCTCGCGAGCTTATTCAGTTGATTCAAACCGAAGATATCGACGTTATGCACTTTGGCTCAACGTCTGCGAAGGTTGGCGGAAAAGGTATTATCGATTTGTCGGTGCTTTACGAAAAAGGCAAAATTGATTTAGCGATAAACCGACTGAAGTCTTTAGGCTTTCAGGATCAAATTGCAGCAAAGCCTTTTCCTCCTGAACGCCCCCGTAAAGACGGAGCAGTAATTTTTGAGGGCGAAAAGTACCTTGTTCATGCCCATGTTATTGAAAAAGGCTCTGAGGAACACGCTAGACAAAAAGATTATAGAGATTATTTGCTCTCCAACCCTTCGGCTCGAAAAGAGTATGAGCTATCAAAAAAAGCGATTTTAGAGCAGGGCGTCAAAGAACAAGACGCATACGGCAAGCTCAAATCACCCTTTGTTAAATCCGTTCTTAAAAAGTTAAAAGCCTGAGCACTTGAGCAAAAAAAGCTACCAATAATTGGTAGCTTTTTGTTTTAGCTGGCTTATTCGGTAATCTAAATTAGAACGAGTAACGGACGCCCAATGCAAATGTACGTGAGTAAATAGCGTTACTAAAGTTGAACAGATTATCGTTACCTTCGCCGTAATAGCTCTGGTAAACGTCATCAAGAATGTTAGTTGCGTCAAATGTAACTACAAAATCATCGGTAACGTCGTAGCTAAATTGGAAATCTAAACTTTGTTCTGGACGATTCCAAAATTGTAATGGGTTAGCAAATATAGCTGCTTCATTACCCGTGTAGAATTCTGAACGCCATACATAGGATAAACGCATGTCGAACGAGTCACGCTCGTAAATACCGACAATACTGTAGGATTCATCTGATACACCAGCCATGTTTGAGTCAATATAATTAGAGATATTACCTTCTTCATCATAATCTGGAGTATCTTGTGACGAATCAAGCAAAGTGAAGCTGGCCTGTACACCTAATCCGTCGAGCATAGATGGTAAGTTCTCAGGGAAGTAAACCGCCCCTAATTCGAAGCCAGATAGCTCACCGTTAGACGCGTTCACAGGTGCACTTAAGACATAAGGGCGGGTTACGCCATCATTACCTTCACGAACAACAGTTTTACGGCCAGGCACTACTAGCCCTTCAATTTCCCGCTTAAAGTAAGCACCATAAATTGAACTGGAATCTGCAAAATACCACTCCAACGATAAATCGTAGTTTTTCGATTCAGTTGGTTCAAGATCAGGGTTGCCGCCGGTACCTTCACCATAAGTAGCACCTTCGGTGAGCGGGTCAGTCCAGTACTGCAGTGCGTTTAAGTCTGCAAAGGCCGGCATACGTAGAGTTTCGGTATAAGCAATACGGCCAACAACATCGTCAGTAATATTCCAGTTTAACATTAAACTAGGCAGTACTTTGCTTGCGTCAGCTTTAGCTGAACTTGACTCAAACACATTAGTATTTGTGCCCGTTTCAGCTGTAAACGCCATATCTTGTTTATATTTAACGTAACGGACGCCAACTTCACCACTGATATTCTCTGTTAAGAAGAAATTTGTCGTAGCGTATAACGCATAAGATTCCTCTTGAATATCAAAGGTTTTATAGACATCTTCGGCTTCGAGCCCATAAATATCGCGTATTACACTGGCATTCTCAAGTAAGTAGCCGCCATCCGAAGTAATAAAGCTGTCGAATACATCGGCGCGACCATCGAGGTAGTCATCAACTTGATACACGACGCCCGAACCATCACCCGACGCGCCCCCCGCTTCCAGCTGTTCAATTAAACTGGCAACCGATGTATTTGCAATTCCACTTTCTTGAGTACGAGTAAACGCTTCAGCTGTGCGGTCTTCATAACGTCCACCAAACGTCACTTTATTGATGTAGGCATTACCAACTAAATACTCGGCATCGAAGGTAAAGGCTAGAGAGTCACCCCGGTTACCGTCGCCGTTATCATAAAGGGTGCCCGCGTTCCAGTTTTCAATCGCCGCCATATCGGCTTCGTTTACAGCAGTATTTGGGTCATCCCAAAATGAGATGCCAGGTATGCCATCATTATCATTGAAATCAACGTCTAGGCCCGGCGCTACACGGTCAAAACGCATAGCAAAAAAGTCACTTTCATATTCACTTTCTTGGTACACAACTTCAGTATTGATAGTCAAATAATCGTTGGGGAGCCACTCGGCACCTAACGCATATAAGTAGCTATCAGTTTTTTCTGCGTTAGAATCACCACTTTGAAAACCTCCCGTGCCAATTGCTTGTTTTTCTTTTACGACGTTAGTGCCATCGAAAATGGTTGGCGCATCAATGGTGCCGTTACCGTTTTCAAAAGTGTTTGAAAACCATAAAGCATTTTGAGAGTTATTTTCATATCCGGTATAAAAACCTTCGGCAGTAATTTCTAGTGTTTCGTCGAGTGCCCATTGCAATGAAACCGAAGCTGCCGGACGTTTTCGTAGACCTGTAAAAGATGTGCCAAATATGGCATCACGTGCGAGTAGATACTCTGTCGGAACGCCATCTACATTGAGTGTTGAACCTGGTGCTGTAGGCAGTCCATCCTCTCGTCCCCCTTGCCAAATGAGATTACCTTGCGAATCTCTATTTGGAATACGTGAGTATGGTGAATAACCTGTTGCGGGTTGATCTGTAAAAAATGGAAAGGCTGCTCCTGCAGTAATCGTGTCATCGCGGTAGTGGGTTTCTGCGTAAGAAACATTAAGCAGTGCCCCGAACTCGCCTACACCATCAATCTCCCAGCGATCACTTACCAGTGCACTGATATTGGGATCGATTTCATCCGGCTGATCTGAATAAATACCTCGAGCCGCTATCACAACTTTTTCGCCATCAAAATCGAATGGGCGGTGAGTTTCTATGTTGATTGAGCCCGCAATACCACGCTCAACGTGAGCGGCTGAACGCGTTTTATAAACGGTAACACCCGATAGTAAGCTGGCAGGAATATCTTGTAGTGATACATCACGCCCCGCACCAGTAAAAATATTACGTCCGTTCACAGTCGTATGCACATCAGTTAAACCGCGGATTGACACAGTGCTAACTTCGCCTGCACCGCGGCCCGTAGTCTGCACACCGGTTACGCGCTGCAATGCTTCAACTACGTTGTTGTCAGGGAATTTACCAATATCTTCAGCAATAATTGCATCGACAATTTGCACACTGCCTCGCTTTTCAGCTAATGCCTTGTTTAAACTGCCGCGGATACCGGATACCTGAATCACTTCCATCGCCTCAGAGGATTCCTCTTGCTGCGCCGTATTTTCGTCTTCAGCTTGTTGCTGAGCTAAAGCCATTCCTGGCATTAATGCCAGCATAATTGACGTTGCTAGTAATTTTTTCTTAAACATGAAAATTTCCCTTCCTATCTTGCCGCTAACTTTTTTTGTTTTAGTCATAGCGGTGTCTGTAATATAAATAAAACCCGAAGGTAACCTTACTGCTATAAGTTATTGTTCTACTGCACTTGTCTTATAAAAAAATGCTGACATAAGGTGTCATTAGCGGGAGCCTGGTTAATGGACATCCCTTCCTTAAGTCCGCAGCTTGCTAAATCGAGCGTTAAGCCTGAATGACGTGAAATAACTTCCATAGCGCCGCTGCTGTGAAGCTGTAATCGCCACTGACCTGCGTCGCTCGCACATTCGCCCGTGGTTACAGTTGCACCGGCGGCCAGTGAGTTATTCTCGATAGCCAGACACTTTTCGTTTGCTGCATTAACGAAGTTCACAAACCCTTGCTCTGCGCCGCGAATATACCAGTGCTGTGAAGCCTCATTTACCCAGTTCTGCTGTACTAATGTGTTGTTTTTCAGGCTGGCTACTTTGCCGCTTTGACGACTCTGCATTACCACTGGCTCATTCGTGCTTAACTGCCACTGGCCCTGCAATGTCTCGTCCGATTCAAGGTTGGTGAAGGACAAGTATCCATTTTCGCCGGTGCTGACTTGCCATTTCTGGCAACTTTTATTTTCCCAGGCACTATTATCAGTGCCGCAGTCAGCAGCCGTCAGAAACTCACCTTCAGCATTAGCCAAGCGAAACTCGCCTTGGCCAATTGGATCTATAACCCATTGGTTATCGTCGGTGCATTCAGCTGTCGAATCGGCATCAGCCAAACATTGGTTATCTGCAGCGTTACGAATAACAAAAGAGGTGCCTTGAGGAGTAACCTTGAATGGACCGTCTTCGCCTGAAGGTACGTTTACGGGTTCTCCTTCCGGTACAGGCTCACCAAAGTTCGGGGTACCATCGTCGTTCCAGGTAAATGGTTGGGCTCGCAATGAACGAGTCGCGCTGCACCCATCCGTTTCTTTGCTATTGCCGTGATAAATGATCCAGTCTTCGGTACCGTCAGGAGAAGAAAAGAAGCCGTTATGTCCGGGACCATACACACCATTGCCGCGTTCAAAAACGGGTTCTGGGTTTTTCTCCCAATGGTTTGGATTAAGAGGGTCGTTCCCGGTTAGCTCGATAAGTCCCAATTTATAGTCAGGTGTGTCGCAGTAACTGGCGGAATAAATAACAAAAGTTCTACCGTCTCTCTGTAAAGTTTCGGCTCCCTCAGTTACGGGGCGACCAGAACGCTCCCAATCGTATTCGGGGCGGGTTAACACTTTACGCTCGCCGGTTATTGTCCATGGGTTTTCCATTTCGGCAATCCAGTTCAACTGAGCTTCGTCTTCCTGACCGGCGTTCACCCATTCAGACCATAGTAAATACAGTTTGTCGTCGTACTGTAGATAGTTTCCGTCAATGTTCCAGCTGTCCGGCATTGGAGAGCCTTTAAGCGTATAAGGGCCCATAGGATCGTCACCGGCACTTTCAAGTACGGTTAGATGCTGCCCGCCAAGGTCTTCCTGACGGCCAGACGTAAACATCATGTACCAACGGTAACCATTGGGGCCTTTTAACCGATGAAACTCGTACGCCCAAAAGTTACAGCAACGCTCAGCACTTGTTTCTGACCAAAGGTAAACTGGCTCGGCGTCGGCCAGACCAGCTAGAGTAGGGGACTTACGCATAACCAGCTGCGAGGTCCATGTGGTCGTTGTCAGGTAATAATTACCATCAAAGTACTCCAGCCAGGGGTCTGCGCCGTTTTCGTAAATTGGGTTTGTAAAAGTGTCTGGTGCACTTTCTTCGGCGTAAGTGCCAAAAGCTGGTAGCAGGAAGCCTGCGATGACCAATGCTTTTAACTTCAATGATGAAAACTTACCTAATACCATATTCTCGTCTGCCTTATTCTTATTCATTAATTAACATTTGGTCAACGAGGTTAACGTTCACGTTAACTGTATTTGTATTACTATAATACGGTTGAGTGTATGACCAGTATTTGACCGTTGCAACCCTAAATGCAAAAAAATGTTGGTTAACGTTTACGTTAACTGATTTTTTGTGGGCAAAAATAAGGGAAGCTTTTTAGGAGTCGATAAACTCTTCAAAACGCTTCCCTCTATAGGATCCTGGGCAGGTTTTAATCCTTTTTAATGAGCTTGCTTTGATATTCTTTCAGTATGGATTCATCGATTTCTGGCCACCCATCCGACCAGTTAACGGGGGCAATTTTTAACTTTTGCAATCCATTATCAGCGGCTTCATAAGCATGAAAAACCAGATAATCAGTGTCGCCAAAGTTGTAAATACTGTTATGGCCAACACCGTACCATTCGTCATTACCCTTGAGCACGATAGAGCCGCCGCCTTTTGCCATGTCGACACCGTCTTTATCGAGGTAAGGGCCTTTTACCTCTTTTGAGCGACCAACCGCCATATGATAGGTGCTGTCTGCTCCCCGGCAGCATTTTCCATAGGAAACGAATAAGTAGTAGTAATCGTTATGCTTGAAAATAAAGGGCGCTTCAATTTCAGCAGGTCCGGCTTCAGCATCTGGTGTAAACGCCGGGCGGTCGAGCTTGGCCAGGGTATACCACTCTTCGGGCTGGGCAATCTCCGTCAGGTTATCTTTCATCTTCACCAGTTTCATACCAGCCCAGAAAGAACCAAAACTCATCCAGGGTGTACCGTCGTCATCAATAATGATGTTCGGATCAATAGCATTCCAGAGATCACGGTTAGGTACTGACTGAACGACAATGCCTTTGTCCTCCCATTCGTACTCAGAAGAGTCCTGGTCTAAGGTTTTATTCACTGTTACGCCAATAGCAGAAGTATTTTCGCCAAATTGTGAAACAGAATAATACAGGTAGTACTGATCATTATGGTGAAAAACATCCGGAGCCCACAAGTGACCACCAAATTCTGGTGCAACCTCTTTAGCCCACTCGGGTTCGCCGGCAAAAACGCGTCCTTCATGTTGCCAGTTTTCCATATCGTCTGAGCTATAAAAGGTAATACCAGGGCCGGTTGAAAAGAGGTAATAGGTATCCCCTTCTTTAGCCATGACCGGATCGTGAATACTCACTTGTTCTGCATTGGCGACGGAACTCAGACTGACAGAAGCTGAGATAGCCAGTGCACTAAGCCACTTAACTGAATTGTTTTTAGGCATAGGTGGAACCCCTTATTTATCTATGTACGTTTTAATTATAAAAAAATTATTTACGTTAACGTAAACTGAATTACCTACTGTCAGGTATCTTGACACCCACTTATAAGTAATACAATATGACCAATCAAAAAATTCGATAACAAATTTATAATGATGTGCCGGACGGGGGATGTGTGAAAACACAAAAATTAACAACGCTGGAGAAGGTTGGTTTTGGCTCTGGGGATATGGCTGTAAACGTCGTCATATCCTCCATGATGCTCATTATAACTTTCTTCTACACCGATATTTTCGGTCTAAGACCTGAAGATGTCGGGCTACTTTTACTTCTAGTCCGGTTTGTAGACGCTTTCACCGACCCGTTGATGGGCGTCATTACGGACAAAGTTGATACTCGCTGGGGACGTTATCGTCCTTATTTTTTATTCTTCTCCGTTCCCTTTGGCATCTCCGTTTTTCTGACATTTACAACTCCGGACTTAGAGTACGCAAGCAAGCTGGTCTGGGCATATTCCACTTATATCTTCATGACTATCATGACGACCGCGGTCACTATCCCTTACATTTCGCTTATTGGAGTGCTGACCAACGACCCTAAAGATCGCTTGTCAGCCAACGGTTACCGTCTGTTTTTTGCGAAAATAGCGGCGTTTCTGGTCACTATTATTGTACCTATTCTGGCGGCGCGCTGGGGCGAAGGACAGGAAGCTCAGGGGTATCAGTTTGCTATGGGGCTAATGGCTTTAATGGCAACAATACTGTTCCTGTTCTGTTTCTTCACGACAACTGAGCGGGTGCGTCATGAAATAAACCCGAAATCTTTGTGGCAGCAGTTCAAAGTCCTGTTAAAAAATGATCAATGGCAAGTTCTGGTCGGAGTTTGCGTAATTGGCACCATTGGCTACGTTATACGGGGTTCGGTAGCTGCCTATTATGCCAAATACTATCTTGGTGGTGACAGCACTCTGTTATCGATGTTCCTTGCAACCGGCGTTATCGGTGCATTGCTTGCAATGATTGCTTCTACCTGGATAACCAAGCGCTTTTGTAAAGTTAAATTGTTCCGCTATAGCCAGGTGGCAGTCGGTGTATTGAGTGTGATGCTGTTCTTCTTTGTCGGACCAAATGACGTTGTCGCAGCCTTTATCTTGTATTTTCTGGTTTCTTTTGTTGTCGACTTACACGCACCGGTATTCTGGTCAGCGATATCTGAATCGGTCGACTACGGTCACCACAAAACCGGCGAGCGAGTTTCTGGCTTAGCTTTCGGTGGTATTTCCTTTGCACAAAAAGCCGGTATGGGTCTGGCGGGCTTTATTGTCGGTTCGCTTTTAACCTTTTTCGGTTATGTTCCCGATCAGGAGCAAACTGAGTTTGCCCTGTTCGGCATAGCGCTTATGCTCAGTGTTATTCCAGGTGTGTTCCACACCTTAATGGGCTTATTGATGTTCAAATACAAAATTACGGATAAATACTTTAAAGCCATGAAAGCTGATGGTTTAGAAGGCGAAGAAGTGGTGATTCCCACGTTAAAGTCTGAGAAGAATTAAAGATTAATAATACCGATAGAGGGCATATGTCAATTTTAAAACCTTTAATAGAACAACGAGCTGATCCGTTTATTTATAAGCATAGCGATGGATTCTATTACTTTACTGCGTCGGTGCCCGCCTACGACAGAATAGAGTTAAGAAGAGCGCGCACTATTGACGGCCTGGCGTCAGCTGAAACGGTTTCGGTTTGGCACAAACCGGATACCGGCCCTTATTCTGAGCTTATCTGGGCGCCTGAAATTCATTTCAATGAAGGCGCCTGGTATGTGTATTTTGCCGCGGCCCCCAGTCGGGAAATCAAAGACGATTTGTTCCAGCATCGTATGTACGCCATTCGCTGCAAAGATGACAACCCGTTAACCGGAGAGTGGGAGTTTATGGGGCAGATAGACACGGGTATTGATACCTTTTGTCTTGATGCAACGACTTTTACTCACAAGGGCCAGCTCTATTACATGTGGGCTCAGAAAGAGGAAGACATTCCCGGCAATTCAAACCTCTTAATTGCGACTATGGAGAACCCATGGACTCTGTCGTCAGAGCCTGTTCGCCTGACCATCCCTGAATTTGAGTGGGAGTGCCGTGGCTTTATGGTGAATGAGGGACCAGCAGTGCTGCAGCGTAACGGTAAAGTATTCGTGACTTACTCTGCCAGTGCTACCGACGAAAACTATGCCATGGGACTACTTTGGGCGGATCAAGACGCCGATTTAATGGATCCGGCCAGCTGGCATAAGTCGGCTAAGCCTGTGTTAGTAAGCGAACCCAAAGACGAAGTTTTCGGGCCAGGGCATAACAGTTTTACTGTCGCCGAAGACGATGAGTCTGTATTGCTGGTTTACCATGCCCGTACTTACACTGAAATTGAAGGTGACCCATTGTGGGATCCAAACCGCCATACTTATGTGAAACATTTGCGGTGGGATGAAGATGGTATGCCCGTTTTTGGTAAAGCCTCCAGAGACGAGTAACAACGAAAACGAGTAGTGTCCCTTGACCCCGCCAAAGCGGGGTCTTTTTTGGAGTTGACTATGAAATACCTTATTCCATTATTGCTTGCCCTTTCTTTCCTTTCCCATGCCCAAAGTCAGTCGGTAGAGACTGTGCCTTTACAGAAGGTTAGTTTGTTACCCAGCCCTTTTAAACACGCTCAGGATACCAACCTAAACTACTTACTGGAGCTGGACGCTGATCGTTTGCTCGCACCTTATCGCCAGCAGGCAGGTATTGAGAGCCCAGAGCCAAGCTACGGTAACTGGGAAGGCGACGGTTTGGGTGGACACATAGGCGGACACTACCTAAGTGGGTTAGCACTTACTTATGCTGCAACCGGCAATGAAGAAATACACCAGCGTTTGCAGTATATGCTGAACTCACTGGCAGAAGTGCAGAAAGCGAATGGTAATGGGTATTTAGGTGGTATTCCAGGCGGTGAAGCCATGTGGGAAGAAATTCAGGCTGGTAATATTGATGCCGATCTTTTTGTGCTGAACGATAAATGGGTTCCCTGGTATAACCTGGATAAAGTGTACGCCGGGCTGCGTGACGTTTATCGCTATACGGATAATGAGAAAGCGCTGGATATGTTGCTGGCTCTGACAGACTGGACAATTGAATTAGTTAGCGAGTTATCTGATGAACAAATTCAGCAAATGCTGGTGAGTGAGCATGGTGGACTGAATATCGTATTTGCTGATTTATATGAAATTACCGGCGAAGAGAAGTATCTACATCTGGCACGGCAGTTTTCCCATCAGCAAATTTTACAGCCTTTAAGTCAGCATAAGGACCAACTGGACGGTTTGCATGCCAATACCCAAATCCCAAAAGTGGTGGGCTTTGAGCGTGTACATGGCGTCGCGGGTGATGAGGCTTATGGTGAGGCCGCCGAGTATTTCTGGCGAAATGTTGTGAAAAAACGCACCGTTGCTATTGGTGGCAACAGTGTGCGTGAGCACTTTCATGACAGCGACGATTTCAGTGACATGATTGAAGACGTGGAAGGGCCGGAAACCTGCAACAGTTACAACATGTTGAAGCTGTCCAGGTTGCTTTACCAGCGCGGTGCTGAAACCCGTTATATTGATTACTATGAGCGCACTCTGTACAACCATATTTTATCTTCGCAGCATCCGCAAAGTGGCGGTTTGGTTTACTTCACGCCTATGCGGCCGAACCACTACCGGGTTTATTCCGCAGTGCATGATGCCATGTGGTGCTGTGTTGGTTCGGGTATTGAGAGTCATGCCAAGTACGGGCGCATGATTTACGCTAGTGACGAGCAGTCGTTATATGTGAATTTGTTTATTCCTTCGCGTCTGCAATGGCAGGAGCGGGGGCTGGATTTAACTATGAACACCCGCTTTCCGGACGACGACTCAGTGACTATCACGTTTAATCAGAAAACCGATGTTGCTCTGAAGCTGCGTTATCCCCGGTGGGTAGAAGGTGGCCAGATTAGCCTTAGTATTAATGGTGAAGCACAGGAAGTAACGGCTTCTCCGGGAGAATACATTGAGCTTCAGCGAGACTGGCAGACGGACGATAAGGTTCAATTACAGCTGCCTATGCAACTTTCTTTAGAGCAAATGCCCGATAAAAGTGACTACTATGCGGTGCTATTCGGGCCTATTGTTCTGGCCGCGAAAACCGACCCAATGCCGGGCGAGCAGCTTAATTTTGTCGCCGACGACAGCCGCATGGGACACATTGCTCAGGGTGAACAATGTCCGCTGGAGTCGGTGCCTATGTTTGTTGCAGATAGCCCGGATTTCCTGGATAAAATAAAGCCGGTACCCGGTGAACCACTGACCTTTGAAGTTAATGACCTGCTGCAACCAGCACAGAATGGCAGTACGCGTTTAATTCCATTCTTTAGACTGCACGATTCGCGCTACATGCTCTACTGGCCTTATAGTCCGGAAGAGAAAGTGGAGCAATTTCGCGCCGCTCAGTCGTCGTTGAGTGAAGAACGCCAACAGTTAGAAGAGTTGACGGTGGACAGCTTAATACCGGGCGAGCAGCAACCTGAGGCGGATCATTACTTCAAAGGTGAAGAGACCCGGGCCGGGGTTAACAATGGCGACCACTGGCGTGACGCCTCTGGCTGGTTCAGTTATGAAATGAAGAACCCGGAAGGGCAGGCCAGAGTATTAAGACTGACCTACTTTGGTGGCGACAGCGATCGCCGATTCGATGTTCTGGTTAACGGTGAGCAATTGACCAGCGTTCATTTAAAGGGAGAGCAGGGGGCTAAGCTGTTTAGCCGCGAGTACGAGTTACCTGAAGAGTTGCACGATGAAAGTACGTTAACAGTACGTTTTGAAGCGCATGAAGGCAGCATTGCTGGCGGTATCTACGGCGTTCGTTTATTACGCCACGCCGTAGAATAACCCGCATAGTTTACTCGAGCTTCAGGTCGGGTTCCTGTTGAGCAAAATCAGGGAACCCGTCGTCGCTCCAGCGCAGTAACCGAACCCGGGTGTTGCGATTTGGATCATGTAAGGAGTTACCCTTAATTTCCCGGTAATTTCGTGCATGATAAATCAACAAATCGCGACCCTTTTCATCAACGGTGAAACTGCTATGGCCGGGTCCGTAACGTTTTCGTTCTGGGTTAGTATAAAATACTGGCTCCTCTGACTTTTGCCAGTTACCGGCATCCAGTAAATCAGCATCGGCGTCAGCCCATAATAACCCGATAGCGTAGTTTTCGTCGGTTGCGCTGGCGGAAAAGCTCAGGAAGATACGGCCATTTCGAATCAACGCCGAAGCCCCTTCATTCACCGAGTATCCTTTCGTTTCCCATTCAAATTCAGGCTCCGAAATTTTGATCTGTGGGCCCACTTTTGTCGGACTGAGCAATTCAGCTATGAAAAGGGCAGAGTTATAATCATACTTAGGATGATGCTGAGCCCAGACAAGATAATTGGTGCCTTTATGACGAAAATGTGTCGCATCCAGATTGAATGTGTCCCAAGCTGTCTGTAACTGTCCAAGTTCCTTCCATTCACCAGTTAGTGGGTCTTCACTTTTGTTTTCTAAAACGTAGGTTCTTATATTGAAAGGAGCGTCAGCTCGGCCTGCAGCAAAATAAATGTACCAGGCACCATCAATGCGGTGTATTTCCGGAGCCCAGATATTGGCGCTCATATCCCCTTGTTCGTGTTGCTGCCATATGGTTTTAACGTCAGCTTCGGCTAAACCTGCTACCGACTCGGCACGTCGCAATTCAATGCGGTTAAACTCTGGCACTGAAGCGGTAAAATAGTAGTTATTGTCAACTTTGAGCACCCAGGGGTCGGCACGCTGTGGAATTAAGGCGTCGGCTGCAGCGAATAAAGGGAAGCAAAGCAAACTGAGTAAAGCCAGATAGTTAGTCATAATAATTTACTTTAGGTTCTGGCAGGCCGCGGGAACCTGTCTGGTAGATAAGAACAGAGCCGGCTAAAGGCTCTCTGGTTTTTTGCTCTGGCGTAAGTCCTTCGGTGGCAGAGGTCACAAAGAGTATGTCCATATTGGGACCGCCGAGAGCAACACAAGTCGGCTGGGACACGGGCAGTTCGAGAATGCCATCGAGTTTCCCGTTTGAACTGAAGCGCGCTACGCCATTACCACCCCAAAGAGCAACCCACAGACAGCCTTGCGCATCGACAATTGCCCCATCGGGCTCGCCCTGTGGAACCGAAGCAAATACTTGAGAGTTTGAAGGAACCCCGTTTAATGGATCAAAGTCATACTGACGAATAGTTCCGGTCGGCGTATCCGCATGATACATACGTGTACCCTCCGGGTTCCAACACAGTGCGTTAGGAATTTGGAAACCTCCAAGCACCGCATGGCAGCCGGTTGCATCTACTCGGTAGAGGCTGCCTTTTCTGCCTTCGTCCTGTTCCACCATGGTGGCTGACCAGAAGCGGCCCTGGCGATCCGCACGACCGTCGTTAAAACGGTGCCCGTTAAGCTCTTGTTCTGGTCGGGCTATCCATTCAACCCGCTGCGTTTCGGGTTCGTAAATGGCAAAACCAGAAGCGAAGCTCACCATCATTTTTACTGGCTCTGTGCCAATGATAGAAAACGCAGTCAGGCGTTCCGGTGTGCTCCAGGTTTCCAGCTTTTCGCTGTGCCAGTGATAACAATGCAGCTGGCAACCGTGAATGTCTGTCCACCACAGGGTATTGGTTAATGAATGCCAGACAATGCCTTCACCAAGTCGGTTAGCCACATCAATGCTGGTTATAAAATCACAATTATCCACGTTGAGAACTCCGGTTCAGAACTTTCTGCAAGGCAATGAAAACGAACAATAGTAAGCCTATAGCAATGCGCGCCCACCAGCTATTTAACGAGCCTTCAAAGATAATATAGGTATGGATAATGCCCATAAGCATCACCCCTAATAATGTCCCTAAAATGTACCCACTACCGCCAGTTAACAGCGTACCACCAATAACCACCGCGGCGATGGCGTCGAGCTCCATGCCAATACCGGTTAAGGCATAACCGGAGAAGGTATAAAAGGTATAAAGAATACCGGCAAAAGCAGCCAGGAAACTGGACATGGCGTAAATACCAATAGTACTGCGCGCTATAGGAACGCCCATTAGTGCCGCCGACTGACTGTTTCCGCCTATGGCATAAACGTAGCCGCCAAAGCGACTGTAATGGGTGAGCAAAAAGAGTCCGGCTAATACCGCAAGAACAATAATGGCGTAACTCGGCAGCCAGGCATTGCCGGGAAGTGCAATGCCGGAGTCAGCAACGGCGTAATACAAAGGGTGCTCAATGCCAACGGACTCTTCGCTAATGGTGGTTGCCAGACCACGCGCAAAAAACATACCTGCAAGAGTCACAATAAAAGGCTGTAGCTTGTAAAAGTAAATGAGGCTACCCATCAGGGTTCCAAACAGAGTACCGATTACCAGCACCAGAGGAAACACCAGCAGCGGAGGCCATTGGTATTCGCTGATAAGCACGGCACAGAGCACGCCACTTAATGCGACCACCGCACCAACAGATAAATCAATGCCGCCGGAGAGAATAACCAGCGTCATGCCTAAGGCTACGACTAATAAAAACGCATTATCAGTCAGTAAGTTAGTAACGACCTGAAAACTGGCGAAACCTTCAAACTGAAAGCCGCCAATAATAAACATGACCACCAATAAAGAGAATGTGGCGAGCAGGGGAACAAATCGACGTGCAATCATGAGTGTCTCCATTTGCCGGCCAGTCCGCTAATTTGCTTGCGGAAAATATCGGACTGCAGTAGCAATACCAGTACCACTGCCAGTGCTTTTATCAATAAATTAAGTTTAGAGGGCATACCGCTGACCATAATGGTTGTGTTCAGGGTTTGAATAATGAGTACGCCAAGCAGCGACAAGGGAATAGAAAAGCGCCCGCCACTTAATGCGGCACCACCGAGCACCACCGCCAGGATGGCATCGAGTTCAAGCCATAAACCGACATTGTTAGCGTCTGAGCCGTTGATATCGGCGGCACTGATAATTCCAGCTAAAGCTGCGCAAAAGCCAGTTAACAGGTAGGCCATCAGCTTCACGGTGCGGTCATTAATTCCTAGATAGCGGCTGGCGCTTGAATTGCAGCCAACGGCTTCGACGAAAAGCCCTAGTGCGGTGCGCCGCAGCATTAACTGGCTGATGATAAAAACCAGCAGCACCAGCCATATAGTGACGGGAATGCCAAGCAGAGTGCCGCTTCCCAACCAGCTGAAGCCGGCATGCTGAAAGGTAACTATCTGACCGTCGTTCAGGAGCTGAGCAATGCCACGCCCAGTCACCATTAACAGCAGAGTCGCTATAATAGGCTGAATGCCCATATAACTGACCAGAGCGCCGTTGATCAAACCGCATAACAGACCGCTGGCGATACCGGCTACGAGTACCGTGAACAGACTGACATCGGTAGCTACCAGTAAATTGGCACAAACTGCACCGGCAATAGCCATGACGGCACCTACCGACAGGTCAATTCCGCCGGTGGCAATTACAACTGTCATGCCAATGGCTAATAGTGCGACCGGGGCACTGCGGTGGAGAATATCAATGGGGTTACCGTAGAAACGACCGTTATCAAAATGAATGTCTAAGAATGAGGCGTCCAGCAGCAAATTAAATATTAACATTAACAGCAGGGCGGCCAGGGGCCAGATATAGCGTGATTTAAGCAGCCGCTCTGCAAAAGAATGTGATGTTTCTGTGTTCATTGATTTACACCTCGGCTATCGAATGCATGATGGATTGAGAGCTTAATTCCGCGCCTTGTAGTTCCGCGACTTTGCGGTGGTCACGCATAACGACAACACGGTTAGCAAAGGCGACCAGCTCTTCCAGTTCGGATGACGCCACTAATAACGACATGCCTTCATCGCACAGAGATTTAATTAACTTAATGATCTCGGCGTGTGCACCAATATCGATACCGCGAGTGGGTTCGTCTAAAATCAATAGCTGCGGGCTAATAGCCAGCCAGCGGGCAAGAATGACTTTTTGCTGGTTTCCGCCGCTGAGTTCTTCAATCGGCTTTTCTGAGTCGGGCGTGGCGATGTGAAAAGATTCAATGTACTGATTGGCCAGAGTTCTTTGTTTTTCCGGCGATATATAGCGCCACCAGCCAGCCTGCACCTGAAGGGCCAGAGCGATATTCTCGCGGATGGAAAGCGGGCCAATAATACCGTCAGTTTTACGATCTTCAGGGCAGAGTGCAATGCCTTGCTGCATAGCGTCTGCCGGCTGGTTCAGGGTAACGGGCTGTTGGCGTATTTTGATTTCTCCACTTTTCAGTGTGTCGATGCCAAATAACGCGCGGCATACTTCAGTACGTCCCGAGCCCAGTAAGCCTGCCATACCCACAGCCTCTCCTTTATTGACTGTCAGTGATACATCATCGACCGAGTGCGGCACAGTGGCGTTTGACACCGTCAGTAAAGGTTCACGTTTTGCCGGCTCGGTGGCCTCTGTTTGTTCTCCGGTAACCTGCTGTAGTTCCTGACCCAGCATGGCTTCAATTAATTTGCCGCGAGGCAGGTCGGTAATAGGGTATTCACCTATTAACTTGCCGGAACGTAAAACGGTGATGCGATCAGAAATTTGATAGACCTGTTCCAGAAAGTGAGTAATAAACAAAATGGCGATGCCTTCACTTTTCAGCTGACGCAGAATATCAAAAAGAGTGTCTACTTCGCTGCTATCGAGGCTGGCGGTGGGCTCGTCCAGTACCAGAACTTTAGCGTTCATGGCAACGCCACGGGCAATAGCAACTAATTGTTGTATGGCCACGGAGTAGTGAGATAAAGACTCTGTGACATCAATATTCAGTTTGAAACGCTTTAATAACTGGCGGGCGTCTTCCGCCATTTGTTGCCAGCGAATGCAACCAAAACGCGTAGGCTCGCGGCCAAGGAACAAGTTATGGGCAACGCTTAAGTTCGGCAGTAAATTCACTTCCTGATACACAGGCGCTATTCCCAGCTTCTGGGCTTCTGCGGTATTGGACGGGCTTATTTCTTGTTGCTGCAGCTGAATGCTTCCGCTGTCTTTTGGTAATACGCCGGTCATTATTTTTACCAACGTTGATTTACCTGCGCCATTTTCCCCCAGCAGCGCGTGAACTTCGCCCGGGAATAATCGGAAATTAACGGCATCCAGAGCTTTTACTCCAGGAAATTGCTTACTGATATTACTGAGTTCAAACAGTGCTTTTTCTGATTGTTCTTGTTGCATAATTTTCTCCCAACGACAAAGGCGGCCTATTGGCTTCGTTTTTGATATTCCTCAGCCGCAGTGGCCTGAGTGTAAACATCGCCGGTGGTGCGGATCAGTTTTGGTATGTCCGTATCGCCCTTCAAATAGCGTTGAATAACATCGTAAGTGGGGGCTCCCAGGTGAGGGTCTAACTCAACGGTGACATTCGCCAGGCCATTCGCCATAGCCAGGAAGTAGTCGGGAATGCCGTCTACGGAAATCACTTTGATATCTTCTCCGGGAGCAAGGCCGGACTCTTTAATTGCCTGAATCGCGCCTAACGCCATCTCATCGTTATGTGCCCAAAGGGCACAGATGCTGTTTGGGTCTTCTGCTCTGAGAAAGCTTTCCATTACTTCTTTACCACGGTTGCGGGTGAATTCCGCGGTCTGACTCCGTACTATGGTAATGTTGTCGTGTTTATCGATAACGCGGTTGAAGCCCGTTCCCCGGTCAATAGCCGCTGTGGAACCAACGGTCCCCTGCAACTCAACCACACGGCATTCGTCCTGCTCGTTTTCAACTAGCCATTGAGCCGCTTTCACTCCCTCCTCAACAAAGTCCGAGGCAATGCGGGTAAGGTATAGGTCTTCGTCCGCCCGAATGTTGCGATCGAGAATAATTACAGGAATGTCTGAGCGTTGCGCCTGACGAAGAATGGGTGTCCAGCCAGTTTCCACTACCGGGGCGATGACAATGGCGTCTACTCGCATGGCAATAAAGGTACGTACCGCCCGAATTTGATTCGCTTGTTGCTGTTGAGAGTCTGCAAATTTCAGCGTGATGCCGCGTCGTTTGGCTTCTTCTCGCATGTCGTTACTAAAGTTGGTTCGCCAGCCGCTTTCTGAGCCAACCTGAGCAAAACCTACCACAATTTCAGCCATTGCGTTCTGACTGAGCAGGAGTAACGACATCATTGCTAATGTCTTTATGTTCATGTTTTTCGCCTTTATCTTATTGTTTACTTATTATTTTTGGGCAAATTCATGTTGCTGTGTTTTCAGCAGCCGGTTAGCTGCTGGAAAACTTATAGAGACTGCTTTGTTGATACCTCTGCCCCGGGGACAGAATGACCGAAGGGAATGAGGATTGATTTACCGCATCGGGGTGAATATGAGGTTCGAGGCAAAGTCCTCCATATTGTGGTAACGGTTTACCAGAAGCTCCGGGTATTGAAGAGTCCAGAAAGTTGCCACTGTAAAATTGAACGCCTGGCTCTGTGCTGAACAGCTCCAGTGTACGTCCGGAAACCGGATCTCGTAATTTAGCCAGTTTTTGCAAGGTACGGCTTTTCTCGTCTCGCGCTACCCAAAAATGGTCATAGCCCTGTTCGGTTTTCGCAATATCCTGCCTTATGGTTTTGGCCCGTTGGAAATCCATAGGCGAATCTGCTGTATCAATTAAGCGACCGGTAGGAATGAGTTCTTCGTCAACTTCTACGTAGCGGTCGGAGTGAAGAGTCAGTTCATGATCGAGAATGGACCCCGTGCCTGCCAGATTAAAATACATATGACTGGTCATATTGACCGGACATGCTTTATCTGTGGTGGCCTGGTAGTCGATAAGTAGCTCGTTTTCATCATTCAGTGAATAAGTTACCGAGGCTTTGAAATTACCAGGGTAGCCCTGATCACCATCTGCGCTAAAAATATGGAATGTGACACTCACTGTGTCAGCTGTTTCCTTGCTCTCTGTGTCCCAGAAGCGAAAAGACAAGCCTTCCGGGCCGCCGTGCAGTTGATTTTTGCCTTCATTATTGACCAGACGAATGTTCTGATCATCGACTGAAAACTGACTCTGGCCTATACGGTTAGCGCAACGGCCAACAATAACGCCAAAGTAGTAAGGGTTTTTCAACCACAGAGTCGGATCCTGGTAATTAAGGGTAACTTCCTGAACGCCTTGGTTACAGGGGACTTTTAATGAACGGACGCTGGCGCCAAAGTTAGCCAGAGTAACTTGCATACCCTGGCTGTTATGTAACGTAAAAAAGCGCAGAGGCTGGCTAAAGCCAGCGTGCACTTCTTTACTTTCTGTAATGAACAAAGCCATGGCTTAGTTCTCAACAGCCTTGTTAGTGCGCTCGCCATTTATCCAACGGCTGATGCCCCATGGGTTTTCGTTCTTCAGAGCGTCCGGCAGTAAGTCATGCGGATAGTTCTGGAAGCAAATAGGGCGTACAAAACGGTCAATTGCTTTGGTACCAACAGAGGTAAAGCGGCTGTCTGTTGATGCCGGAGAAGGACCACCGTGCATCATCGCGTCACAAACTTCTACGCCAGTAGGGAAGTTATTAACAACCATACGACCCACTTTATCCTGTAACAGGCTTAGTAATTCAGAGTAGTTTTTCAGTTCGCCTTCTGTTGCCTGCAGCGTGCCGGTTAACTGGCCGCCTAAATGGCTGACAACAGTATTCAGTTCTTCAGCATTTTTACATTTAATGACTAAAGAGCTGGGGCCGAAGTTTTCTGCCTGAAGCTCCGGGTTTTTGACGAAGTCAGATGCAGAAACCGTAAATAATTCAGCTTGCCCACAGAAGCCTTTTTCACCTTCTTTCACTGGCTGGCCTGTTGCAACCGATTTAACACCTGGCTGGCCTGACAGTTTTTGACGGCCTGACTGGTAAGTTTCGGCAATGCCCTGATTCAGCATAACGCCAGCGTTTACATCAGCTAATGCTTTGGCAGTAGAATCAATAAAGGTATCCAGCTCGTCGCCTTCAATACCTAATACCAAGCCTGGGTTTACACAGAACTGACCCACACCCAGTGTCAAAGAGCCGACAAAGCCTTCAGCAATGCTTTGTGCTGAGTTTTTTAATGCTTCTGGTAAGACAACAATGGGGTTAATGCTGCCCATTTCGGCAAATACCGGAATTGGGTTTTTACGTTCGCTGGCCAGTTTGTATAGTGCCATACCGCCAGAGTGAGAGCCGGTAAAGCCAACCGCTTTAACTTGTTCCGCTTTGACTAATGCCGCGCCGACATCTTTGCCAGGGCCGGTTACGTAAGAGAACGTACCTTTAGGCATTTGGCATTTGTCTGCCGCTTTTTGTAATGCCTGAGCAACTAACTCAGCCGAGCCAGCGTGAGAGTTGTGACCTTTAACAATAACCGGGCAACCTGCTGCTAAAGCGGAAGCTGTGTCACCGCCTGCGGTAGAGAACGCCATTGGAAAGTTAGAAGCGCCAAATACAACAACCGGACCAAGCGCTTGTTTGTAAAAGCGAATGTCTGCGCGTGGCATAGGCTGACGATCTGGCATTGCTTTATCAATACGTGCATCCAGGAACTCACCACTTTGAATGGTATTAGCGAAGAGTTTTAACTGGTTGCACGTACGACCGCGCTCGCCTTCAACACGAGCCTGCGGGTAGCCGGTTTCAGCTTTTAAGCGGTCGAGTAATTCGTCGCCTAAGGCCATAATTTCATCGGCACAGGCTTGTAAAAACTCGCCGCGTTGCTTCAGTGTCGTTGCTGCATAAACAGGAGCTGCTTTAGCTGCGCCTTCAACCGCTGCGTCAACCTGGCTGCCGTCAGCATGGTTTATTGTTGGCTCCAGCGTTTCACCTGTAGCTGGGTTAACCGCCTGGTAAGAGGCACCTTTGCCTGCTTGCCATTCGCCTTGAATAAGTTGTTTACCTGTAATAGTCATAATAAATCCTGTTACTTAGAGGTACTCTGCCGCGCGTCGCGCGACCCGAAATATCCTGTTACACCCACCCGGCATCGACAATAAAGTCTTGAGCAGTACACATGCTGCTATCATCTGACGCTAAAAATAACGCCATTGCGGCGATGCTTTCGGGCATTAGTGGTGCGTTAATGCATTGGTTCTTAGCAATGTCTTTTTTGGTTTCTTCCGTAACCCACAAGGACAGTTGACGCTCCGTCATAACCCACCCCGGGGTTAGCGTATTGACCCGGATATTATCCTCGCCCATATCACGAGCCAGGCCACGAGTCAGGCCTAGTACGGCCGACTTTGCGCTGGTATACCCAGGCATATTGCCCTGGCTTTCGTGCCAGCTCATTGAGCCAAAGTTAATGATGGAACCACCACCCAGCTCTTTCATTTGCGAATACACTGCCTGCGCTGCAAAGAACTGAGGACGCAGATTAATATGCATGCGCTCATCCCAATATTCCGGGGTCACATCACGGAAGTCGTGACGAGTATCACTGGCAGCGTTGTTTATCAGTACGCTAATGGCACCAAGTTCACTTTTTACTTGCTCAACAACTTTGCGTAAGTGCTCAATATCAACCAGGTTACAAGGGTAAAAATGTGCCTGACCTGAGCCAGAATGTTCATTAACTTTCTCGACCAGCGCTTTTGATTCATCTTCCAGAATGTCGACGAAAGCCACCTGGCTTCCCTGCGCGACAAAGGCTTCTACTAATGCCGCGCCAATACCAGAGCCGCCGCCGGTAATAAATACCGTACGGCCTTTGAGGCTAGGATATTGGTTCGTTAATGTCTTTTGCTCTGCCATTGAACACCTGCTTAATGTGAATGTTTTGGTACGGCGGCACCGCGGCAACCCACCAGAAAGTCCAGATCACAGCCTTCATCGGCTTGTAAAACCCGTTCCCGGTAAATTTCTAAATAACCACCAGATTTTACGATTACCTGGGTTGCTTTGAGTTTCTCCAGACGCGCTTTCAACTCTTCGTCGCTGACCTCTAATTGAAGCACTCCAGCGTCGGCATCCAATTGAATGTAATCGCCTTCCTCGACCGCAGCCAGAGGACCAAGTTCCATCGCCTCGGGAGCAACGTGCAGGACAACGGTACCAAATGCTGTGCCGCTCATGCGGGCATCAGAGATGCGAACCATGTCTTTTACCCCTTTCTTCAGAACTTTAGGAGGTAAGCCCATATTGCCGACTTCTGCCATTCCCGGGTAACCTTTCGGACCACAGTTTTTGAGCACCATGACGCTGTTTTCATCAATATCCAGATCTGGATCGGCAATACGTGCTTTATAGTCTTCGAAGCTCTCAAAGACCACTGCTCGACCCCGGTGTTTCATTAAATGAGGGCTGGCCGCTGACGGCTTAAGTACCGCGCCGCGTGGCGCCAGGTTGCCGCGCAATACGCATATTCCGCCATGTTTTAACAATGGCTCATCAAAGGTGCGGATGACATCATCGTTGTAGCAAGGCGCATCTTCCACGTTTTTCCCGATAGTCTGCCCATTCACTGTTAAAGCGTCTTTAGCGAGGATGCCTTGCTCGCCTAAACGGCGCAGCACAACCGGCAATCCTCCAGAATAGTAGAAATCCTCCATCAGGTAGCGACCCGAGGGCTGCAAGTTAACAATGGTCGGAACTTCTTTGCCTTCCAGCCAGTCATCCAGATCCAGATCGACGCCCATACGGCCGGCAATGGCCTTAAGGTGAATCACCGCATTGGTTGAACCGCCGATTGCGGCATTGGTTTTAATCGCATTTAAGAATGCGTCACGGGTGAGTACTTTAGACAGTTTCAGATCTTCATGAACCATTTCCACAGCGCGCATGCCCGACATATGAGCCAAGACATATCGACGCGAATCCACCGCTGGAATAGCGGCGTTATGTGGCAGGCTCACGCCCAGTGATTCTGCCATAGAAGCCATGGTAGAAGCCGTGCCCATAGTGTTACAGGTACCGGCCGAACGAGACATGCTGGCTTCTGCATCCATAAATTCCTGTAGAGAAATATTGCCAGCTTTATATTCTTCGTGCATTTTCCATACAAGGGTGCCGGAGCCGACATCTTTACCGTGATGCTTACCGTTAAGCATTGGGCCGCCGCTGACAACGATCGTTGGGAGGTCGCAACTCGCTGCACCCATTAACAAGGCTGGTGTTGTTTTGTCGCAGCCTACCATTAGAACCACTCCGTCAATGGGGTTGCCGCGAATCGCTTCCTCTGTGTCCATGGCCGCCAGGTTACGGGTTAACATAGCCGTTGGTCGTAGGTTTGACTCACCGTTAGAAAACACGGGGAATTCCACCGGAATACCACCAGCTTCGCGAATGCCGTTTTTAACACGATCGGCTAAGTCGCGAAAATGAGCGTTACAAGGGGTCAGTTCCGACCATGTGTTACAAATTCCAATAACCGGTTTGTTGTCAAAGTGATGATCAGGAATTCCCTGGTTTTTCATCCAGCTACGATACATAAAACCGTTTTTGTCTGCGGTCCCAAACCACTGGGCGGAGCGCAGTTTAGATTTATTTTTGTCGTCGTTGTTCAAGGCTACACCTGCTAATTAGTAATACAATACTACGTTATGGTCGCGATTCTTCCCGCGAATGTCAATCGCTGACTCAATTCTGTACAGGATTAACAAAAATTTATAGCGGGCTCGATCATTGCCCAAGCTTAAAAGGTAATATAGTATTACTTTTTAAATTTTATAGTATAAATTCATAGCAGGAGCCTATCTAATGCGTCTGATTCAATACGTCACAGAGGCTGGCAAGCAACAGGCCGGTGTCGTTAACGGTGAGCATATTCACCCTTTAAAGGAAGTTGTCAGTGTTTATGAGCTTGCGGAAAAAGCTCTGCAGGAGAAAACCGGTTTAGAGTCGTTAATAGAAAAGCTGCAAAGCGATGAGCAAATTTCTTACGCTGAATTAATTAATGAGAACCGCTTACTCAGCCCGTTTAGTCATGAGGACCCGGCGCATCTGTTCGTAACTGGCACAGGTCTGACGCATCTTGGTAGTGCTGACACGCGCGCAAATATGCATGCACAAGGCTCGGACAGTTCAAACGCCGAACTGACAGACTCTATGAAAATGTTTAAAGCCGGAGTACAAAACGGCAAGCCGAAATCTGGTGAGCAGGGCGCTCAGCCAGAATGGTTCTATAAAGGCGATGGCAGTATCGTTGTTGCACCCGGAAAAGCTCTGAGCTCTCCGCATTTTGCTCTGGACGCCGGCGAAGAACCAGAAATTGCAGGTTTATATATCAATGATAAAGACGGTCAGCCGCATCGCATTGGTTTTGCATTAGGTAACGAATTTTCTGACCATATTACGGAAAAAGAAAACTACCTGTTATTAGCCCACTCTAAATTGCGACAGTGTTCAATTGGCCCTGAAATTCTAGTCGGTGATTTACCGGCGAATATCAAAGGCTATTCGCGCATTATCCGCGACAACGAAGTATTGTGGGAAAAAGAGTTTTTAAGTGGTGAAGAGAATATGTCTCACACTATTGAGAACCTGGAGAACCACCACTTTAAGTATCCTATTTTCCGCCAGCCAGGTGACGCGCATATACATTTTTATGGCACGGCGACCTTAAGTTTTGGTGACGGCATTCGCACTCAGGCGGGTGATATTTTCGAAATTGCGGCGGATACCTTTGGTAAACCGTTGCGCAATAAATTGCAGATAGAAAAAGAAAGCCCGGTTCAAAAGGTTACTAAGCTGTAACTTTAAACCTGTGTTTTGTGTAGCTCCGCCAGCGTATGCTCCAGAGCATGCCTGGCGTTGACTAAAAGCGTCTGCATTTCTTCCCGGGCGGCTACCGGATTCTGTTCTTTAATGGCCATGAACACTGCTTTATGGCCGGGTAGTGAATCGACATATTCTTCCGCTATAGCACTGCTTAAACGAAATGAATTTTCCAGAGCAGTTTCAATGGTTACACCTAACGACGCCATAAATTCGTTATTGGTCGCTTCCAGCAAAGCTAAGTGAAACTCCAAGTCGCTTTTGTAGACAGCGTCAGTACCAATTTGAGCTTCTTCCATTGCCTGATAAGCTTCAGTTAATGCGGCTAACTGCTCGTCAGTACGGTGCATAGCTGCCAGACTGGCTGCATTAGGCTCAATAATTTCCCGCATTTCATACAGCGACATGTAAAACTTCGTGTCCGGGTTGCTGCTAAAACACCAGCGCAAAACTTCCGCGTCAAACATATTCCAGTTTTTACGCGGACGGACTCTTGTGCCCAGTTTCGGGCGGGATTCGATTAACCCTTTAGCGGTTAACAGCTTAAAAGCTTCACGCAGCGCCGTGCGCGATACGCCCAGCTCTGCACCAATGTCATTTTCATTAGGGATATACTGACCAGGCAAATAGACGCCACCCACGATTCGAGAACCCAGTTCCTGAGCAACCCAGGAGTGGATACTTTGTGGTCTGTTTCGGGTTGCGCTTTTCATGTGTCTTCCCTTGCATGTAGTGATGGTGCGATTTTGTTCATATTAGCGTTTTTTCTCTGTAAGCGTAACCCGCGTGAAATCAATAATGTCTTTGTTTCCTGTTCGGGAGCCAGAGTATAAAGTATCTTTATTGTCATATTTGTAGCATGTTTTCTGTTTTTTTGACTTATGCTGAGCCCTGTTTGGAACATATGCTTGTTCACCTTACGATGTTTATTGGAGAAACTTCATGAGTCCAAGGACTGTAGGGCTGGTTGATGGAATAGCCTTTTTCGTTATTTGGTCTTTGATTGGTTTAGCCCAGCCGTCATTACGGGGGGAAGCTGTAACAGTAGTTTTGGTTTTATTGCTCATGGCTTCTGCCTTGGTGTTGTGGCGGGGGGCGGTGTTAGCGAGTTTATTTGTTGAAGACAGAACCTCGCTACTGGGGCATGTTTTAGATGGTGCAAAATGGGGCGCGATTGCTGGCTTGGGAATTTTGATTTGGGGTGTTTCATCGCAAGTTCTTGCGGCAGGAGGGCTTTTGGATAACGCCAGTTTCTTTAGTGCTGAGACCGCTATCTACTTATTGTTTATGGGAGCTTATTTGAGTGCAACCGGTGCCGTTGTAGGCGGGGTTCATGGTGCTGTACTTTTCTATTTTAACCGCTGGTTTTTAAGACGCGGGTAAGCCAAACCATATACCGATTAAGAGGACTGAGTACGCCAACGCGCGGTACTCGCATTAAGCAGAGGTATTATGATTGCATCGACAGATAATGAGAGCTGGCTGATTGATTGCGGAGATGAAATCGTTCAGAAAAAGGCGGAATGTGGACTCAGTGGGCTCTCTGACTGGGAGCGGTTGGTTTATTGTTTATGGGTAGCCGACTATAGCATCCGTAATGCCGGTGATCTTGGCGCTGCAGAAGACCTATACGAAGACTACCGCAAAGACCTTTTATTTTTCTCCCGCGAGTTAGAGCTCACTAAAACGTCAGAATTTTTTGCTTTGGCTACAGAATTCCTGCCCGAGAAATACGAACAAAGGTTCGAAGACATTTGCAGAGAAGTTCGAAAAGCTAAACCCAATGTTTAGTAAAGTGCTCGTTGCCTGATCGGGCCGAGCTTCCTGGGCAATATTTTGCCAGAAATGTAAATAAGTGTAATTTTTGTGTCTAAAGCTGGTGTGATGCATGCAAGTTAGTCTAAATATTCTAAGCTTTATCTAAAAAATGACTAACGGGCGTGTGCGCCCACTTAAAGGAGAAAATTATGTCACGGCTTTTATTATCAGGCATGCTGCTTTTAGCCTGCTCTTCCTCGGTTTTGGCTAATGATCTGAAACCGGGTTTATGGGAGGTCACTTCTTCCATGGAAGGAGAGGGAATTCCTAAGCAGCTTACGCAAGAAAAAAATTCGCGGGAGTGCCTTACTGCCGAGGAGGGCAATGACATGGTCGCTACAATGCGCAAACGCTGGAATGAAATAGGATGTCAGGATATGGATATCTCCCGGGATGGCGATAAAATTGAAGTTGCGGCGTCGTGCGAAGCGGGTGGACGAACAACGGACGTCGATGCGCTGATTACGGTGCACAGCAACGAACATTATTCCAGTGAGGTTACAACCACTAACGATAGCTCGGTAACGACCTATCGCGAGGCTTCCTGGGTATCGTCGGAGTGCGAGGAATAAGAGGATGCAATGACTCCCGCAATTGATGTAGCCAGAAAGAATAAGGTTTCTTTTAAAGTACACGAGTATTCCCATGACCCGGCCAGTGAATCTTATGGTGGCGAAGCTGCCGAGAAGTTGGGCGTTCCGCAGGAACAAGTATTCAAAACCTTAGTTGTCAGTCTTGATGGTAAAGAATTGGCTGTAGGCATTATTCCGGTTTCGTCACGGTTAAGCCTAAAGTTGATAGCAAAAGCTTTGGGCGCAAAGAAGGCTGCAATGGCGACTCAGAGCGAAGTCGAACGTGCTACGGGTTATGTTCTGGGAGGCGTTAGTCCGCTTGGCCAGAAAAAGCGGCTCAGAACCATAATTGATGCCTCTGCAATTTGTAACTCCACCGTATTTATAAGCGCCGGGCGCAGGGGGGTAGATATGGAATTAGACCCTGAAGATCTAAAAACACTGGTGAGCGGTGAGTTTGTTAATATTACTTAGTGGAAAGCATGTTTAATAGGCTCCAGCAGCAAAGTCATCAGGTGGGCGATACGCAAATATTGGTATCTTATGATCGCCTGACCAGCCAGTTTCAAATCTCTAATGGAAACGATGTGATATACAGCCGCTCTCTGCTGCTGTTGCCAGTTATCCGTTCAAATATAGTTATTTCCAACAGCACATATTCTTTAAAGGTGATTTCTTGTATTTTTTGGCACGCAAAGTTAGAGCAAAGCGGAAACGTCGTTATTTCTGAGTTACTCCGGCCCCGACGCGCCAAATCCATAGCTTCTATTGCGTACAGCGCGTTAATGAGTGTATTACGGTTTTTTGCAGGTTAAGTCACTTGCTTGGCAGCGTTAAAATTCAGTAAAAATGGATGAGGCTTCATATATTTCGGTACACTTGAAAAAACGTTGGTGGTTAGGGAGCAATAAGCGGATGAAAAGCATAGGCATGAAGGGAGTCGGTGTCGCCGTAGTGTTAGCAACATTGCTGTGGCACATGGATGCGAAACCAAAGGAAAAGGTATCTATGCAGCAACAGATAGAGCAGCGAAAACAACTCAATATCGCACGCTACAAGCAACTCCGTACTCTTGATGACAAAGCATTGGCTAAGTTCTTATGGATGGAAGAAGAGTCTAATTATTATGGAGTGATGGAATCACTCTCATTAGATATGAAGCCTTACGAAATTGAATATTCGACTTCTGTGCTGGCGCGTCTGAACGACTACGACGATAGTCAGACAATGAGTGATGCCTTCCTGAGCAGTCTCCTGGCAGTGAAACGTACGGATTTAATGGAGTGTAGGAGATACTCCAATGGGCACGGCTTTGCTTTGCGTAAAGGCTTTTCCTTTCCTTTTGCTCACGAACTGACGTTTGATGCGCTGGTACTGGATAATGGCGAAAAGCTCCGTATTCCGGACTTTACTAAAGGGGAAATGGAAACTAGAGACATTGTCCGCCGGGGTGACGCCTATTGTGTGCCGGCTCTGGATAATAAGAGTGCATCGCAGCCAACAGCGATTAAGGGAGAGTTCTCTACTGAGTTACCGGAGAAGCTGATTCAGTTTGAGTTAACCGCAGATGATGTTGGAAAAACTCAAGATAAAGACGGTTACAGAATCACCCTAGTTGAAATGAATGACTATTCTTATGTCATTGAAGTCGACGTTAAAACGCCCCCTCAAACGACTTTGCGTAAACAGGATATTATCGGCGAAGCGAAAGCTAAGAACGGACGATATATCCGAAACCGCATTACCGACAGAATTCCGGTGAAAAATTATGAGCGCGTGGAGTCTCTGTTAGGCAAGCTTATTAATAAGGCTGCAAACGGTAATCTCAATAAATCCGAGGCACAGAAAGCTCTTAATGATTTAAATAAGCGTATGGCCGAAGATGAAAGCTCGACGCTTTATAGTGCGTTTGCATTTCATGGTCCGTTTGAGACTGCCGAAGTAACGATATTAGCCGGTGGTGAGTCAGGAAAAGACGTTAAGCAGGCACTTGAATTACCCGTATATTCGTTTGCACAAAAAGCTCCAGCGAAGCAGATTGATTTCGATGCATTACCGACGGTTAAGGCAACATTGCCGATATACAACGGTGGTTCTGAGGTGAATGCCAGCTATGTGGATTTGAGCGCAGAAGCAATGCATAACGAGATTGAAATTCGTCAGCGCAATATTACACATGACCCGGGAATAAAGCATCCGAAACAAGTGTTTTTGCATTATCCGACAGTGCAAAGCGACTTATTTATCCATATCTTTGATCGCTACGATATAGCGGACAGTAGCGACGTTCAGTTTTTTGATGCCGACGGTAAACCGGTAACGGTAATTGATGACAAGAACAGCGCCTTTCGCTTCACCGTTAGTCGGCTGGAATATGATCCTGAGCTTTTCACTGCGCCGCCAACGCGCGTGAGAGCAAACATATCGGTGTTAACCGCGCCCAATATCATTAAAGACAACTACGCAAAAAATGACCTGCCAGCAGGCGTCAGTCTTGAAGAGAATAAGCTGACCATTGATTACGCGGAGTTTACACCGAGAGAAATTGAAGACGCTGACTCGCGGCGGGTACAGCGTCGTAATCATGTTTTTGTAAAAGATTCCCAAGGTTACCTAGCTGAAATAAGTACATTAAGTTTACCGCGACAAGATGGCAAGCCAGTAGATGTCTATTACTTTTACGGGCAGCCCGAAAGCTTTGAAATCTGGTATAAGGGTGAAACTGAAACAGTAGATTTTGAATTGGATGTTGAGCTTTAATTTAATGCTTTTCAGATTCTAGTTCAGGTACTATAGCTAATTGGCTTGAGCGACTAGGTAGCCATTCTTCCAGACCTTTAGTGGCGCTAATATGGTTTTCAGATCCTTATAAGGCGATTCTTGAAGCAGTAAAAAGTCAGCTTTCATTCCTTCTCGAATGCGACCACGATCCGCTAGCGAAAAAGCATCCGCGGGTATCGATGTAGCCGACTTTAAAATGGCTTCAGTTGGCATGCCTGTCTCCTGGAAAAGAAGCAGTTCAACTAATAATGACCAGCCATGGGCAGTATTAGGATTGGGAGCATCGCTACCAGCCAAAATAGGAATACCAGCTTCGTGCATGTGTTTTGTGTTGGTCAGTAGGTTGGTATAGAAATGCGCGGGAAATCGTCCGCTGTTAGGGAAATTCCGGATGAGCGTCGATTTTGCGCTGGCGCCTATTTCCAGTGACTCGTTATTCAGTAGAATTTCATCATTGATGGAGCCACGCAGCATCCCCTCATAAACTGTCATTGTTGGAATTACAAACACACCGTTGATTTTTAGAAGGGTGAGCAGTTCGTCAGAAACAGGCTTGTCAAAAAAGCTGTGTACCAAACCGTCGGCTCCGGCCTTAACGGCGTCGAGCGCGGAACCATGATCAGCAATATGAACAACGGCTAAATAGTCCTGTTCATGTGCAGCCTTAATCGTTGCCTGCAGACCCTGCTCTGAGATAGATGGCGCATGTGCGTATTCTGCGCCGCTGCGGGTATACACTATCTTGATGAAATCTGAACCTGCATTAATACGCTGCTCTATCAGCTTTTCGGCCTCTTGTGGTTCAGAAAGCGTTGATACCTCAATACCATACTGTGTCCCGTGCCCATCCGGTGCCGTTATTAATAATCCGGCTCCAAAAATATCAGCCTTACGGCTAAACTCTGTCGTTGCTCTCCGGGCTCGATGTTGTTGAAGAAAATCTGGATGACCAAACATATCGACAACGGTGGTTACGCCTCGTTCCAGGCTTTGTTCTAACGCATCGCCCCAGGCATGCACGTGTGCATCGATGAGTCCGGGAACCAGCCAACGGTTTTGTCCATCTATTTTCCGTAATTGATTGTCCGGTCGCTCCATGTGCAAGCCTTTGATATACCCATCGATTACTTCAACATAAGCAGCTTTTGATATGGTTTCTCCGTCAAAAATCTTAACCGGACCGAGAAGAAAACTGTTACTGGTTTTGGTGCTTTCTTCCCGGGGTGTTGGCAGCGAAAGAATGGTCAAAGCAATAACGGCTATAGAGAGTACTACGATAATTTTAACCTTCATTTGTCTAAACCTTTTAACGAGAGAGTCGCTGATAACGCCAATAAATTACGGCGATTAATACGCCACAAAAAGCGACAAGATAAAGCCCGTGTAGCCATAAGTTATGGCCCTGATTTGTACCGATAACGGCATGTGCCAGTTGAGAGTAGTGATACGATGGAAGTCCATAAGCGATGTAGCGAACGGTGTCTGGTAAGAACTGAATCGGCACCCACAGACCGGACAAAAACGCCATGGGTAAATAAACTAAGTTGACGACGGCTGGGGCCGCTTTGTCAGACAGGCACAGACCCATGAGTAGCCCAATTAAGGCAAATGGCAGGGTTCCTAATAACAGAACGATGAACAGTATACTCCACTGCCATAGCCATAATTGCACGTCGGCAAAAAGTGCTGCTGTAACAAACAAAAGCAAGGCAATGCAGGCGGCAAAAACGAAACTACTAAAGAACTTAGCGACCAAATACGCTGAAAGAGGCATGGGGGAAATGCGTTTCAGCGTAAGCCAGCCTTGTGTTCTGTCACTAGCAACAGCGGTTGCGTAGTTAAATAGCGCTGGTCCCATCATGCCAAAACAGGCGTATGAAACCAGCATGTACTCGCCTTGTGCCGCACTAAAGTTAAAGACAATACCGAAGAACACGTAAAACACGAGTGGAAATAGCATGGCAGGTAAAAAGAATGCGGGTGTGCGCCATAAGCTGAGTAAGTCGTAGTGGCTTTCTTTTAAATACGGCGTTGAATTAAGCATGAGTGGGTTTCCGAATAAGTTTTAAATAGGCTGACTCCAGAGAATCGTGGTCAGCAATAACCTCGTTGACTGTTCCCTGTGCAATAATGTGCCCGTCCCGCAAGACAGCAATACGATCGGCAAGTCGCTCTGCCTCTTCAATGTAATGAGTGGTTAGTACTAAAGCGCAGCCCTGCTGCCGACGTTTCTTAATTTGCTGCCAGAGCAAGTGGCGCGCTTCAACATCCATACCCACAGTAGGCTCATCAAGAAAAAGTAGGTCGGGATCTCCGGCCACTGCGATTGCAAACAGAACTTGCTGGCGCTGGCCGCCTGATAACTTTCCGAAGCGTTGCTTAGCAATGCCGGTTAAATCAAACTCCTCCAGTAAAAATTCCGGAGTGGCGCCGGATGGATAATAGCTACAAAATAAATCCAGTTGTTCGGCGACGGTCAAGTTGGCGTTTAAGGTACCAAGCTGCATCATAACCCCAACACGCTGACGGATGGTTAACGGCCTATGCTGACTATTGAGCTGAGTCCCCAGAACCTCTAAATGCTGAGCCTCATAATTATGCATGCCAAGTATGCTGTTAATTAAGGTTGTTTTGCCGGCTCCGTTTTTTCCAAGTACGGCAATGACTTCTCCGGCATAAGCAGTAAGGCTGACATCAGTAAGCGCCGCTTTTGCGTCATAGTGTTTACTAAGCGATTGTACTTTAAGGTTTATCTGATTCATTGGCGACCTTTGTGAGTTATCTGTTGTTGATCAGTCTATCCAGTCAGCCTTTGAGCCGGTAGTTGCGTATGTCACCAATTAGGAATGACATTTGTCACTGGTGTGCTTGCTTTGTAGCGGCCATAATAAAAGTGAGGAACAGCAAAGAGCGGCGGTATGTCAGATAAGCAGCGGACACGCGAACAAAAGCAGGCGTGGATTTACCTTTTTAACCTCGGTTTTTACATTTTACCGATGGTGCTTTTTCCGTATCAGATATGGGAAATTGCTGTCATGGTGGCGGCGATGCTGGTTTTTATTGGCCTTTATTACTGTTGTTATTCGGTGCCGCGGGAGCAAATGCTGTGGCCAATTCTTGGCATGTACATTATTGCTTGCGCAGTGACACCGCTAAATCCGGGGTCTATTGCTCTTTTTAGTTACGCGGGCTTTTTTGTCGGCTTTGCCTATAGCTGGCGAGTTGCGCTTGCAGCTGTTATCGGCATTATTCTTACCTTAGCCGCATTCCATTTTGGCCCTGGAACCAGTTGGGATCTCTTTTTGCCCTATGGCATCGTCATTGTCGTTACTGTCTCTATTTTTGGCCGGGTTGAACGACTGAGGCAGCAATATGCTGAAGAGCAACAACGCGATGCCGAAGAGATTGAGCGTTTAGCAACCAGTGTCGAACGGGAGAGAATCGCGCGGGATTTGCATGATATTTTGGGACACACACTTTCCAGTATTATTTTGAAGTCTGATCTTGCTAAAGCACAACTTTCTAAGCGGCGTTATGATGAAGCTTCTGAGCAGTTAGCCGAGCTTAGTGAGATTGCCCGCGAAACACTTTCGCAGGTGCGGCAAAGTGTTTCGGGTTATAAGCATGGCGGGTTATCGCTTGAGCTGAGACGACTTGAGCAGCGTTTGACTGACGGAGGCTTCAGTACTCAGATAACCGGTACACCACCGATAATAGACGAGCAACGGGAAACGGCACTGGTGTTAGCGATAACCGAATTGGTAACCAATATTATTCGTCATAGCGATGGTCAACAATGCTTGATTCATTTTGACGAAACAGCAAACACCTACTGTATTACAGTTGTGGATAATGGTCGTTGTCATGACGTGAGTGTGGGCAACGGTTTGAGCGGCGTCGAGCTGAGAATACAAGAGCTTGGCGGCTCCATGTCCATCTCAACAAACGAAGGGTGCGAGGTGGCTCTCTTCTTACCAAAACTCGCAGAACAACAGCCATGAAAATTCTTTTAGCTGAAGATCAAACCATGGTGAGAACTGCGCTGGCAAGTTTGTTGCGACTGGAGTCTGATTACCACGTCGATGAAGCCGTGGATGGCGTTGATGCTCAGAAAAAATTACAAGAATCTGATTACGATGTGTTGTTGAGCGATATTGAAATGCCTAACCTTTCCGGTCTTGAGCTTGTCCAGTGGGCGCAGCAGCAACAACCAAACCTTCGTTCGGTTATTATCACCACCTTTAACCGTGCCGGTTATATTAAGCGAGCTATTGACTCAGGTGTTCGTGGTTTTCTACTAAAAGATGCGCCCATTAATGAACTGATCGCGTCGTTGCAACGGGTTTGTCTGGGTGAGCAAGTGATAAGTAATGAGCTTCTTCTTCAGGCTCTTGGAGAGCGCGATCCGTTGACAGAAAAAGAGCGTAAAGCACTGCGTCTGGCAAGTCAGGGGTTAAGCACTCAAGCCATCGCAGAACAGTTATTCATTGCTCCAGGTACGGCTCGAAATTACCTTTCTGAGGCAATCAATAAACTGCATGCGAGCAACCGGACTGAGGCTGCTCGCATTGCTCATCAAAAAGGCTGGCTGTAATCAGCTATACGTGTTCTTTCAATGGTTTACAGCTTCACAATCAACTTACCTTTATTGTCGCCGGTAAAGAACATGTTCAGTCCTTCAATGGCTGATTCCAGCCCTTCAAGAATATGCGAACGATGTTTTATTTTGCCGGACATGACGTAAGGCGTTAGTTGTTGCAGCAAGCTTGGAATTTGGTCGAAGTGATCTGGCATGGTAAAACCCTGAATCGTCAGACGCTTTTTAATAACCGGCACCCAGCTTGGCCCTGGGCTCGGCACTTCTTTATCGTAGTCGGCTATCATGCCGCAAACCACTACACGACCATGCGCGTTCATACGTTCAACCACCAGATTCTGAATGGGGCCGCCGGTGTTTTCAAAGTATAAATCTACACCATCAGGAGTCAGTTTGGTCAGTTGGTCGCGCAAGTCATCGGTTTTATAATTAATTGCGCCGTCAAAGCCAAGTTCGTTGACTATCCAGTTGGCTTTTTCGTCGCTGCCGACAACGCCTATCACTTTAAGACCTTCGGCTTTCGCTATCTGACCAACAATTGAGCCTACCGAACCTGCAGCGCCTGTTACTACAAGGGTCTCTCCATTTTTAGGTTTGCCTACATTAAGTAGCCCTTGAGTAGCGGTTAACCCCGGTAAGGCGAATACTGAGAGTACGGTCTCGTCAGGTACGTCGGCCTGAACCTTGTTAATGCCCTTACCATCGCTCAGTGCATATTCCTGCCAGCCCATCATGCCCATAACCCGGTCGCCGACTTCAAAGTCAGGATGGTTACTCTCGACAACCTCGCCAACACCCGAGCTGCGCATTACCGTGTTTAATTCAACCGGCGGTATGTAGCTCTCGGTATCGGGGCTCATCCAGCCAAACATGGCAGGATCAAGCGACATTTGTCGTTGTTTTATTAATATTTCACCGGAACCTGCTTTCGGGAGCTCCTTTTCTGTTACTTCAAAAATGTCTGCGGAGACTGGGCCCGGCTCCGGGCGCTTAATCAGTTTTATGGCTTTATAAGTCGTCATCGAGTTCCCTCTTTACTAGTTTGCGTTTAGATCTATATGGTTACTACAGTCGGTTAATGAAAGGTCAACGCTGTGAGATTTATCACATTCTTTTGTAAACAGTAGTTGCCGGATATTGTTAACTGTAACTAAGTCGATTAACATCAATCAGATAGTTGTTGTTCTGAAAGGGATATCAGGCATTGCGTAAACTCTGTCGGCTTATTCTTTTCTTACTATAAAAACTGTTTACGCCTATATAACAAGGAGATAAAAATGAAAGACGTTCTATTTTTTAACAATATGCTGACGCCGAAGATCATTACCTTCGTATACTGGATTCTACTTTTGGCCGCGGTCATTGGTGGCATAAGTACTATGTTTGCCGGATACGAAGGTTTTACCTTTGGTAGCTTTATTATGGGGTTACTTGCTGCTGCTGGTGGGGCACTTGGTGCCAGAATTTGGTGTGAGCTGCTTATTGTTCTATTTAAAATGAACGAAGCTCTGCAGGATCTCCGTAAGAAGTAAGTGATAAAAATAAAAAGATGCAACGCTTCTTAGTGAAGCTCTTCCATATTTTGTGAGGCCCTCCTGTTGGAGGGCCTTTTATTTTAGGTCTTTTCTCATGACTCAAATGAGCCTATTCTAGGGTTATACAACTCACTAACATCAGGTGGTCACCCTCTTGCGAAACCTTCTTGCTATTGCTTTGTTGCTACTTGCTTCGGGGGCAATGGCTCAGGACGTAACATTGAAAGTGGGGGTTTACGACAACCCGCCTAAAATCATGTTCGACGAATACGGCCAGTTAAGCGGTATTCATGGCCAGCTTCTTATGGCTATTGCTCAGCGCCACAACTGGCAACTGGTTCCGGTAGAATGCGACTGGGATCAATGCTTAAAGCTTTTGCGCGAAGGGCGAATTGATATTTTCCCTGATGTCGTGAAGAACGATGAAAGGGAGGCTTGGGCTAGTTTTCATAATGAACCTGCTTTATTGAGTTGGTCACAGCTTTATGCGCCGAAAGAAGAGAAGATTACCAACCTTTTAGATTTGAACAACAAACGTGTGGCGGTGCTACGAGGTTCTGTTCAGGAAGAGTATCTAAAACAATTAATTGAGAATTTTGATTTAAACAGTACGCTTTATCCGGTGCAAAGCCTTGCTGAGGGGTTTGACGCGGTTGTTGCGGGAAAGGTCAACGCCACTTCGGCAGATCAGCTTTTTGGCGATAAGCAGGTGGCAGAATATGACATTGAAATGACCCCCATCATGTTTCTTCCGAATGAGGTTTTCTTTGCTGTTCCTAAAGGCTCTCATCAAGATGTTCTAACCACTTTAGATAGAGAATTAAAACGTTTAAAAGCGGATGAAGACTCTGCTTATTACGAAATTATTGAACGCTGGAGTTCAGGCCAAAGTCACTTAACAATTCCTGTTTACGTTTGGTTGTTAATTGCGGTACTGGGTTTGCTGTTTTTGACTGTTATTGGGTTTAATCTACTTTTGCGTCGCAAGGTTGCTGAAAAAACAAAAGCGCTGGCCGAAAGCAAGTACCGTTTGAATACTATTTTAGACAGTGTTGAAGCTTATATTTTTATTAAAGATAAAGACCTGAAATATCAGTACGCGAACCAACAGGTTTTAAAACTGTTTAAGTTAAGCCTTAATAGTGTCATTGGCAGAACCGACTACGATTTATTTGATAAAAACACCGCCGATACGCTTAAAGCTTGTGACAACAAAGTAATAAAAAGCGGTAAACGGGCGGCTCAGGGGGAAGTTAATACTCTACCGGGTGAAAAGCAGCCTCTTCATTTTTGGTCTGTAAAAGTACCGTTATATGATGCCAATAGGAAGGTTATTGGTTTATGCGGAATTTCGACAGATATTTCAGAATATCAGAGTATGAAAGAGGAAATTCAGTCTCTTGCGTACTTCGATCCTTTAACCGGCCTGGCGAATCGCCGGTTTATGCTGGAACGTCTAAATGATGAGTTTTATCGTTACCAAAGTGGTGGTGGCGATGGTGTGCTGGCAATGCTGGATATTGACCAGTTCAAGAAAGTTAATGACAGTGTAAGCCATGACGCAGGAGACGAGCTGCTGGTGCTGTTTGGCCAGAGGCTGGAGTCTGAGCTGCTTCAGTCTGAAATTGCCGGACGTCTGGGTGCAGATGAATTTATGGTGCTGTTAAAGAGTAAAAACGGTACTAATTTGCTGGAAGACAAGAATTTGCGTCAGCGCCTTCAGGTGCTGGTAGAGCGTTTAAGTGAGCCCTATCAATTAGGTGAAAAAACGGAGTCGGTATCGGTCAGTATGGGCGTCACTTTGTTTTCTGATGCGCAAAGCACCGGAGATCTACTTCAGGGAGCCGACCTGGCACTGTTGCAGGCAAAAGAGACCAATGCATCAAAGCTGCAATTTTTTAATACGGGCATACAACGCGAATTTAATTATCGGCAACAGATGATAGCCGGGTTACGACAGGCAATAACGACGGAATCACTGGAGGTTTATTTACAACCTCAGTACCAACAGCTAACGGATGAAGCCAGCCAACGTTGTTTGGGGTTTGAAGCTTTACTCCGTTGGCACGACAAAGAACTTGGCTGGGTGTCTCCTGCAGAGTTTATTCCATTAGCCGAAAGTCAGGGGCTCATGCCCGACCTGCATCGGTTGGTGCTGAATCAGGTACTGGCAGCCATTCCCCAATTGCCACACGGTTTAAGCGATAAAGGTGCCCGTATTGCAATAAACGTCAGTGCCAGCCAGTTTAAATACCCCGGGTTTGTAGAAGATATTGAAGCCCGGTTAACGGCGGCCGGTATTCCGGGAGAGTTGCTTGAGCTGGAAGTAACCGAGAGTTTACTCATTGATGATATTGAAAACACGGCTGCGAATATGGAAAGGCTAAAGCGCTTGGGAGTGACCTTTGCACTTGATGACTTTGGTACCGGTTACGCCTCTTTGGGTTATTTGAAGCGTTTGCCCTTAAATTCGTTAAAGATAGATCAATCTTTTGTGCGAGACATGAAAAACGGTAACAGCGATGAAGCTATAGTAAGAACCGTTATAGCACTGGGCAAAAGTCTTGATTTAGCCATTATCGCAGAAGGCGTCGAAACGGAGGAGCACTTGCATAAACTACAGGAAATGGGGTGTTTTTGTTTTCAGGGTTATTATTTTGCCAGACCAGAGCCTAGCCATTTTTGGATGTCTGATGAGCGAGTTTAAGCAATGCTAATTTCCTTTATCTGTAACTCGATTATTGTCGGCTTAGCCGTTATTTTCCACTACGAAGCGCTTAACCGAATAGGCTGGCTGATCACTCACATGAGAATGTTCAGTCAAATTCGGCTGATGTTTGGGGTTATGCTAGCAATCATCGCGCATACCGTTGAAGTCGCTATTTTTGCGCTTGCCTATTACTTTATGCATCACGAAGAGGGGTTTGGCACCTTAGTCGGTAATTTCGATGGAAGTTTTTTGGATGCTTTATACTTTTCTTTCACGGTTTTTAGTACGGTTGGTTTTGGCGATATAGAGCCTTCCGGAGCACTCCGGTTTTTAACTGGTGTAGAGAGCTTAACCGGGTTAGTTTTAATTACCTGGACGGCTTCGTTTTTATACGTTGAAATGCAGCGTTACTGGCACCGTTAACTGAAACATTTGCTAACAGAAGCCTGCTTCTATAAAGCTGTCAGGCGGTGTATCTTTATGGCTGAGGCATACCAGCTTGGAAAACAAAACTGATGATGCAGGAAACATTAAAAATTTTAGTGGTAGATGATGACGCGCGGCTTCGAAGTTTGCTTGAGCGTTATCTTACTGAGCAAAATTTTCAGGTACGGGTGGCGCAGGATTCTGAACAAATGGACCGCTTGCTGACCCGGGAAAATTTTAATTTATTAGTACTGGATTTAATGCTGCCGGGCGAGGACGGACTCTCCATTTGTAAGCGTTTGCGTAGCCAGGGAAACAATCTGCCCGTCATTATGCTGACCGCAAAAGGCGACGAAGTTGACCGCATTATTGGCCTGGAACTCGGTGCTGATGACTATCTGGCTAAGCCTTTTAACCCTCGAGAACTGCTGGCGCGGGTGAGAGCGGTGCTGCGTCGGCGGGGCACCGAAGCTCCGGGTGCTCCTTCGCAGGAAGATCAGGAAATAACTTTCGGCGAATTCCGGTTAAACCTGGGTACTCGCGAAATGTTCCGTGGCGACACTCCTATGCCGCTAACCAGTGGTGAATTTGCGGTACTCAAAGCTCTTGTCAATAATGCACGGCAGCCACTTTCGCGCGACAAGTTAATGCACCTGGCTCGTGGTCGTGACTACAGTGCGCTAGAGCGCTCTATTGACGTTCAGGTGTCGCGTTTAAGACGTATGCTGGAAGTCGACCCGACTAAACCCCGATATATTCAGACGGTGTGGGGTCTGGGCTACGTGTTTGTGCCGGATGGTCAACTGAAGTCCTGATGAAACTTTTTCCTAAGTCAGCGTTTGCCCGCACGGTTGCGCTGCTGGCTCTGGTGTTGCTTATCAACCAGCTCGTTTCTTACGTGATGGTAAGCAATTATGTTGTCAGACCTTCCATAGAACAAATTAATGAACTGGTTGCTAAACACATCCGTACCATGTTTATCCCCCGTCAGCATTTGGCTGAAACCGAGCGCGAGCTCATGACCAGTTATACTGAAGCTACCGGCATTGAAGTCTTTAATGATGAAGCCGCTGAGAAGCAGGGGTTAGGTAACTCAACCTATTATGGTTATTTGTCGGATGACATGAGCGATATGTTGGGCGGCGAAGCGCAAGTACGGGTAGCTCAGGGCAATAAATTCTATTTGTGGGTTAAGCCTCCGCGCGCGCCTGACTTCTGGATACGCGTGCCGCTGGACAGTATGCAGCAGGGACGCTTTTCTCCATTGGTGATGTACTTGGTACTCATTGGTTTGCTGAGCGTGTTCGGCGGTATGCTATTTGCCAACTGGTTAAACAGGCCGTTAAAAGCTCTGGAAGACTCTGCCCGAAGAGTTGGACGGGGAGAATTCCCTGAGCAGTTGTCTGAAAAAGGTGCCACAGAAATAGTGGCGGTGACTCGCGCTTTTAATCAAATGTCGCGCGGTATCCGCGAACTGGAAAATGACCGTAACCTTTTGATGGCCGGTGTTTCTCACGACTTAAGAACCCCACTGACTCGCATTCGTCTGGCTGCGGAAATGATGCCGCAGGGCGAAGACTGTCTGGCTCAGGGCATTATTGAAGATATAGACGACATGAACGACATTATTGATCAGTTTATCGATTATGTCCGTCTTGACCAGCAGGAGTCCAGCAGCAGAGAGTCGCTGAATGAGCTGATAGAGCAAACGGTAGCGAATGTTCCGGATAACTGGCAAAAGCAGTTTGAGCTGGATTTAGGCAAGTTGCCCAGAGTCTGGTTACGCCCCTTGTCTATGAAGCGAGTTATTATTAATTTGCTGGAAAACGCCGAACGTTACGGTAAAAATCAGGTGGTGGTCAGTTCCGGGCACGATAAGAAGCAAAAACGTGTTTGGTTTAGAGTAACAGATGACGGCCCGGGCATTCCCGAAGAGCAGCAGGCCACATTATTTGAGCCTTTTACTCAGGGCGATAAAGCGCGTGGCGGCGTTGGTTCCGGTCTGGGGCTGGCTATTATTAAGCGCATTGTCGACCGGCACGACGGCAGTATAAAACTGCAAAACCGCCCGGAAGGCGGCTTGTGCGTACGTATTGAACTGCCGCTGAATCAGCAACGGCAGTAATATTGACTATAGCAACAGGCGGTTAATACCGTTAAGTGCCGCAACCCGGTAGGCTTCCGCCATGGTCGGGTAGTTAAAGGTGGTGTTGACGAAGTAGTCGATGGTGTTTCCACCGTTTTTCTGCTCCATAATAGCCTGACCAATGTGAATAATTTCTGAAGCTCGCTCGCCAAAACAGTGCAGCCCCAGCAGTTCGCGCGTTTCACGGTGGAATAACAACTTCAGGCAGCCCACATCGGCACCGGAAATTTGTGCCCGTGCAAGGTGCTTAAACTGCGCACGACCGACCTCATAAGGCACTTTCATTTCAGTCAGTTCTTCTTCGGTTTTACCAACCGAGCTAATTTCCGGAATGGTATAAATGCCGGTAGGAATATCGCTGATAAGTGCTTTGTCGCAATTACCGTTAATAATAGCGGAAGCACAGATCCGCCCCTGATCGTATGCTGCGCTGGCTAAACTGGGGTAACCGATAATGTCGCCGACCGCATAGATATTGTCGACACTGGTCTGGTAGTTTTCATTGACCTCCAGCTGGCCGCGATAGTTGGGTTCCAGCCCCACCGCCTGGCAGTCTAGCTGTTCAATGTTGCCGGAACGACCATTAGCAAAAAGCAGACAGTCGGCAGCCATAGTCTTACCGGACTTGGTTTTCAGCACCACTTTGTCGTCATGTCCGGTAATGCTTTCGTATTCTTCATTGTGACGAATGACAACGCCACTGTTGCGTAAGTGATAACTCAACGCATCTGAAATTTCAGCGTCCAGAAAAGAAAGCAGCCGTTCACGTTGGTTTATCAAGTCTACTTTTACGCCCATACCCCGGAAGATACTGGCGTATTCACTGCCTACCACACCTGCACCGTATATCAGAATGGTTTTGGGCTCGTGAGACAAGGACAATACTTTGTCTGAGTCATAAATTCGCGGATGCGAAAAGTCGACGTCTTCTGGGTTATATGGACGAGAACCGGTGGCAATAACCACATGTTTTGTGATCAAGTCATCGACCGAGCCGTCCAGTTTAGTGACTCTAATACGGTTTTTGTCTAAAAAAGAAGCCGTACCGTGCACCACAGTAACGTCGTTACGGTCGTAAAACGAACTGCGTAATTTCACCTGTTTACGAATAACCGATTCTGCATAGTGCAAAATGTGGCTGAAAGTCATACCGCTCTGCCAGCCTGGCCCTGAAAACAATGGATTATTATTGTATTCAATTAGACGGCTGACGGAGTGCCGCAAGGCTTTGGATGGAATGGTTCCCCAATGTGTGCAACCGCCGCCAAGGGCTTTATGCTTTTCTACTATGGCAACGTTGTAGCCGCTTTTGGCTAATTGCATGGCAGCGCCTTCGCCGCCCGGGCCAGTACCGATGACGACGACATCGTATTCAGTTTCGGTTTCGGGCTTTATTGCAGTCATATTACTCGCTTCACTACCGGTGTACGGGCTTTAGATAGTAGCACTGTATAAGAAAAGCGTAAATTGACACTGTTTTCTGTGCGCAGAGTCGTTATAGTAAAGAGAGACAATGACTTGGAACCGTTGTATGAGTAAAGAAAAACAAGTCCCGCAAATTCTGGCTCGTCGTGTCGTAGCGCAAAGCCGCTTAATACGTATTGAGGCCGTCGATCTTAAATTTAGCAATGGTGAGCAGCGTCAGTTTGAGCGCATGAAAGGCAGTGGTCGTGGCGCGGTTATGATTGTTCCCTGCCTGGATGAAAAAACCTTGTTACTGATTCGGGAATACGCAGCAGGCCTTCATGATTATCAATTAGGTTTTCCCAAAGGCCTGATTGACCCGGGTGAAACCCCGGAAGAAGCCGCTCAGCGTGAATTAAAAGAAGAAGTTGGTTACGGCAGCCGTCAACTTGAATTCTTAATGGAAGTGTCTCTCGCTCCTCAGTTTTTTTCTGCCAAAATGAGTGTTTTCGTGGCTCGCGACTTATACCCCGAAAGCTTGCCGGGCGACGAACCTGAGCCGCTGGAAAAAGTGACCTGGCCATTAGACGATATTGACAACCTGCTGGCCCAGCCCGACTTTTCTGAAGCGCGCAGTGTTGCGGCGCTGTTAATGCTTTTGCGTAATCTGAGTGAGGCACAGTAGTGGCAGAAACAATGCTGGAGAAACTGAAGGAAATAGCATTCGAGGCAGGTGGTGTTATTCTGTCGATGTACGACCGGCGTGACTATAAAACGGCTGAGAAAAAAGACGACTCTCCAGTGACTACCGCAGATCTTGTTGCCAGCGAACTAATAGAAGATCGACTCAAGCAGTCATTCCCTGATATTCCGGTTATTTCTGAAGAAAGCGAGCATCAGGACTACAATGAGCGCCGTCAATGGAAGGCCTACTTTATTATCGACCCGATAGATGGTACTCAGGAGTTTATTTCCCGCTCCGGGGACTTTGCAGTCAACATTGCTTACGTAGAAAACAACGAGCCTGTCATTGGCGTTATTTTCTGGCCGGTCGGGGAAACGCTTTACTATGCACGCAAAGGAGCGGGCGCCTTTAAACAAAAAGAGAACGAAAAGCAGTCGATAAGCGTGCGCAAGTTTAGTGACCCTCAGGCTGACCCTATTATTATTGCAATAAGTCGCCAGCAGGCACGAGAGCCTGTGTTTAATCGTTTGCAGACGAAACGTGATATTCAGCCATTACCAACGGGTAGCTGTTCGCTAAAAGCCTGTTTTATTGCTGAAGGCAAAGCCGATTGTTTTCTGCGGCTGGGACCTACCGGCGAATGGGATACCGCCGCATCGCAAGTCATTGTTGGAGAAGCTGGCGGTCGTATAGTGAATGAGAATTTTGAACCCATTACCTACAACCGTACGGTTAGCTTGCTGAACCCCAACTTTTTAGTTCTGGGTGACCAAAGTGTACCCTGGGAAGAAGTCTTTATTGCCCGTCAGGCTCGTTTCCGGTAACGCTGTCTTTGTTGACCACATCGACACTTTCGTGCAGTTCAGAGTAAACAATAACGGCTTCGCCGGACTTCAGACGTTGCTTCAGTTGCTCGACTTTCGTTTCAAAGCTGAGCTCCTGACTGCCGTAATCGGTCCCTTCGCGCAGTACAATAGATTCCATTAAATTGTTCAGTGTTTCCTGATCAATTTCCTGCCACGGAATAATCATTTATCCTCCACTTGCTGCAACTCTTCGGTTAATTCTGCCAGTTCTTCTTCTGCTGTCATCCAGAGGTTTTCTTGTTGTTGCAGGTCTTTTTGCGCCTGCGCCTGCTGGTCTAAAAGTTTTTGTAATTTGGCTTTATTGGCATCGTCATACAGACTGCTGTCACTCAGTTGCTCGTGAATATCGGCTAACTTCTGTTCCAGTGTGTGAATGTTCTTTTCTGCCTTTTCAATTTGCTGGCGTAAAGGCTTGGTTTTTTGTCGCGCCTCGGCTTCCTTACGTTTTTGCTGCTTGCGATCGTCACGTTGACGAGTAGCGGGTTGCTCGCTGCGTTTGTCATTGGCGGCTTGTTGCTGTAGCCAGTCGTGGTAAGCATCTAAATCGCCGTCAAAGGTTTCTGCTTTGCCGTCGGCAACCAGGCAAAATTCATCTACCGTGGTACGTAGCAAATGTCTGTCGTGCGAAACCACAATCAACGCGCCTTCATATTCCTGCAAAGCCGCAACCAGTGCATCGCGCAAGCCGAGATCCAGGTGGTTAGTCGGCTCATCTAGCAGTAACAGGTTAGGGCGCTGATAAATAATGAGTGCTAACGCCAGCCGCGCTTTTTCACCACCGGACATGGGTTCAACCGACCGTGTGGCCTGATCACCGGAAAAACCAAAGTTACCTAAAAAATCACGTAGCTTTTGTTCAGTCGCCTGTTTATCAATACGCTGCAAGTGCAATAGCGCAGAGGCTGCTAAGTCCAGGGTTTCCAGTTGGTGCTGAGCAAAATAACCAATGCTGAGGCCCGGATTAACTAGTCTTTCACCCGCCATCGGTTCAAGTTCGCCTGCCAATAGCTTGATCAGGGTTGATTTACCGGCACCGTTACGGCCCAGCAAGCCCAGTCGGGTACCGGGCACCAAATTCAGCTTAATCTGTTCAAGAATAGTGGTGTCACCATAACCGGCCTTGGTGTCACGGAGCGTCAGCAGCGGATTAGGGAGCTTTTCTGGTGTTAAAAAGTGAAAGTCGATACCACTTTCGGCGCGCAGTGGCGCTTGGTTAGGCAGCTTCTCAATAGCTTTTAAACGGCTCTGTGCCTGTTTTGCTTTGCTGGCTTTATAGCGAAAACGGTCAACGTAAGCCTGTAAGTGCTGACGCATAACCTGAGCTTTTTCGTACTCACTTTGTTGCTGAGCCATGTGTTCTGCGCGCTGTCTTTCGAACTGCGAGTAGTTACCGCGGTAGCTGTTCAGTTTTTTATGCTCAATATGCGTAATATCGGTGGTAACTGAGTCCAGAAAGTCACGATCGTGCGATATCAACAAAAGCGTTCCGTCGTACTGTTTCAGCCAGCTTTCCAGCCAGAAAATGGCATCAACATCCAGATGGTTAGTCGGCTCATCCAACAGCATCAAATCGGCGCGGGCTATGAGTACCTGTGCTAAGTTAAGTCGCATACGCCAACCACCGGAAAAGGCTTTTACCGGCTGTTGCAGTTGCTCTTGGGTAAAACCAAGGCCAGCCATTAAACTGGCGGTTCTGGGTTGAATATCATAAGCCCCGATGGAAGCCAACTTGTCGTGACAGTGCGCAATGGCTTCGCCATTGTTATCGCTCTCTGCTTGTGCGAGCTGCGCTTCCAGTTGGCGAAACTCGGTGTCACCGTCCATCACGTAGTCGATAGCGGACTTGTCCAGGGCAGGAGTATCCTGTGCTACGCTGGCAATGCGCCAGTCTGCCGGTAGGTGAATATTACCGCTGTCGGCACTGAGTTCACCACGTAACAGGGCAAACAGCGACGACTTGCCACAGCCATTGCGACCGACTAAGCCAACGCGATGTCCCGGGAATACTTGTAAGTCACTGTCTTCAAATAAAACATCACCGCCACGCAGTAAGGTGATAGCTTCAGCACGGATCATAAACTACTCTTCATTTTGTACAGCTGTTCAGCTGCGGTATCATAGACGTGTTCTGCTCACAATTCTAACACAGGAGCTGTTGTGGCTAGAGAAAAGAAGCGATTTATTGCCGGGGCCGTTTGCCCCAAATGCGATGCCATGGACACGCTCATGCTCTTTATCGAAAACGATACCGAACAAGTTGAGTGCGTGCAATGTAAGCACCGGTTTAGTGAACCTAAAGAGCAGGGTGGTGGTAGCCAGCGTCAGTTTGATCAGGTCATTGGGGTATTTAAACCAGACTAAACAAATTGTAGGGAGCCATTATGACAGACACCGACGGCAGCCGTTTTATCAACTGTCTTTATCGCGTTGAGCAAGTACAGCAGGGCGAACAGAAAGCGGCTGAAGCTTGCTCGATGAATATGACGCAACTGATGTCGGCGGCCGGGAAAGCGGTTTTTCATCAGCTACAGTCTTACTTTCCGGCACCGGCACGCATTGCGGTTTGTTGTGGCGAAGGGAATAACGGTGGTGATGGCTATATTGTCGCCCGGTTGGCTCAGAAAGCGGGCTACCAGGTGCAAGTTTTTGCGCTCAAACCCAACGTTGAATTGCCGGAGCCAATGGAGTCTGACGCGCATAAAGCCCGCGCTGCGTGGCGTGAACAAGGCGGGAGTGAAAAGCCCTTGCTGGATTGCTCGCCTGAACAGTTTGATGTTTTGGTTGATGCCTTATTTGGTGTGGGTTTGAATCGTGCGCTTGAAGGCGACCCGGTAAGCTGGGTTCAGCGAGTGAATGGCAGCACGACGCCGGTGGTGTCAGTGGATGTGCCGTCAGGGTTGAATGCTGATACAGGTCATGTTCCCGGTGCAGCGGTTCGTGCTCATCTTACCGTCTGTCTGGTGGCCTTAAAGCGAGGCTTGCTTACCGGAAAGGCTCAAGAGCACACTGGTGAGTTAAAACTTGAAGATTTAGGTATTGGCAGCACGTTTAAACAGCAAAACGAAGTCGATTGGTTCAGAGTTAATGCAGGCCGGGTTGGCGGCTGGCTAGCACCGCGTTCACGCTGCACTCATAAAGGTGAACAGGGACATGTGCTAATTGTGGGAGGCCAGCCGGGCATGTCCGGAGCAGTGATACTGGCAATGCAGTCGGCGCTCCGTGCGGGAGCGGGCAAAGTCTCAGTGGCTTGTCATCCGCAGGTGCAGGCAATTGTTGCAGCAGCGCAGCCGGAAGCTATGGTGCATGGCATAAAAGAAACCGATGCTCTTAAGCCCCTGCTGCGAGAAGCTTCTGCTGTTGCTCTGGGGCCCGGGCTGGGGCAAAGCTCCTGGAGTCAGGAGGTTTTTTCGCAGGTGATGGAAACCGATGTGCTGAAAGTTATTGATGCCGATGGTTTAAACCTGTTAGCGAGTAACCCCGTTCATTCGCCTAAATTATTAATGACGCCGCACCCCGGTGAAGCTGCACGGCTACTGCAAATTACGACCGATGAAATAGCGTCGGACCGTTTTGCTGCGGCGACAAAGCTGCGCGAAAAATATGGTGCACAGGTATTATTGAAAGGCGCGGGGTCTTTGCTGGTAACCGACAGAGGTAGATGTTTGATTGATCGCGGTTCACCGGCAATGGCTTCCGGTGGTATGGGTGACCTGTTAACCGGGTTAATCGTGGGCTTATTAGCGCAACGAATGGCCCCGGCACATGCGCTTATTGCGGGGAGCCTATGGCATGCTATAGCGGGTGAAGAGGCAGGAAAAGATGGTGAGAGGGGAACCTTAGCTTCGGATCTGTTGCCTTATATACGACAATTGGTGAATGGATATGGAAGGGATGATGACTGAGGTACACCAATGTGAATTGGCTGACGAAGAGGAAACGTTAGCGCTTGCGAAGAAATTTTCACAAGTTTTACAGACCCCTTTAGTGGTTTATCTGAGAGGCGAGTTAGGTGCCGGAAAAACGGCGTTTTGTCGTGGTGTTATTCAGGCTATGGGACATTCAGGGGCGGTGAAAAGTCCGACCTACACTCTTGTCGAGCCCTACCAGTTGCAAGGCTGGCGTATTCATCATTTCGATTTATATCGGCTGGCAGATCCGGAAGAGCTCGAATATATGGGAATTCGCGATTATTTTTCTGAAGATACGTTAAACTTTATAGAGTGGCCCGACAAAGGCTATGGTTGGCTTCCCGGTGCGGACATTGAGATAAGAATCGAGTATGCTGGCACGGGACGTAAACTAACTTTCAGTGCGCTAACTGAAGCCGGACAAAAAATAATTAAAACATTATGATGAAGCGATTTTGGGTGTTTTTGTTTGCTTGTGCTCCTTTGTGGGTCTGGGCCGACAACAGTATAGACAGTGTGCGTGTGTGGCCATCTCCGGATAAAACGCGGGTGGTTTTCGACTTGTCGGACACTCCCGACTATTCTTACTTTACTCTATATCAGCAAAAACCTTACCGACTGGTTATTGATTTTAACAATACTTCGTTAAAAACTGGTTTGGAGAACTTGGGCGAAGAATCACTGCTGGTCGATAAAATTCGCACAAGCTCACCTAAAAACGCTAACAGTACCCGTATTGTTATTGAACTGGAATCCAAAAGCGACGCCAACCTTTTTACCTTGCCGGCTAATGAGTCATATAAAGATCGTCTGGTGGTCGACTTACCCGGTAAATCCAAAGAGCTGAGCGGGCCGGCAAAATCGGTTTCAGAGCTGAAAGACAGGCGCGTAACCATAGCAATTGATGCCGGGCATGGTGGTGATGACCCCGGCTCTATTGGTCCGCGCGGAACTTACGAAAAACACGTCGTTATTCGTATTGCGCGTGCATTAGCCAAACTCATTAATGATGATCCGGGCATGCAGGCTTATTTGATTCGGACCGGGGACTACTATGTTGGCCTTAACGAGCGACCGCAAAAAGCCTGGGACGCTAAAGCCGACTTTTTTGTCTCGATTCATGCAGACGCTTTTCGAACACCACAGCCCAGCGGTGGATCGGTTTGGGTTTTATCAAAACGCCGGGCAGAATCGGAAGTTGGTCGCTGGTTAGAAAATCGGGAGCAGCAATCTGAGTTATTGGGTGGCGTTACTGATATTTTGAGGAAGAACGGGCACGAACCCTATTTGGCAGAGACTCTGTTGGATATGTCGATGGACAGTTCCATTGCCGGAGCATACAGTGCCGCGAAACATATTATCGACGAGATGTCTGCGGTGACAGAAATGCATAAGCATGCTCCACAGGCAGCCAGCCTTGCTGTGCTCAAATCACCGGATAAACCGTCATTGTTGGTGGAAACTGGCTTTTTATCAAATCCAAGAGAAGAGCAGCTGCTAACCAGTAACGCGCACCAACAAAGGTTGGCGCGTGCAATTTATAACGGAATTCGGCGTTATTTTGTTAGTAACCCAATAGACAATACCTACTTAGCTAATCAAAGTAGTTTTACTTATACCGTTAAGTCCGGAGATTCCTTGTCGGTATTGGCACAGAAGTATAATACTACCGTCAAAGCCATTAAAACCGAGAATAACCTGACCACCAGCAGCTTGAAAATTGGTCAAAAACTGACAATTCCGAGTCGCTAATGGCCATTCAACAATTACCGATAGAGCTCGCTAACCAAATTGCCGCGGGCGAAGTGGTTGAGCGCCCTTCGTCAGTGGTGAAAGAGCTGGTCGAGAACGCTTTAGACGCTGGGGCAACGCAATTAATTCTGGATATTGAGCAGGGCGGTAGCAAGCGTATCCGAATTCGTGATAACGGCGGTGGTATTGTTAAGCAGGAACTGACACTGGCATTGAGCCGTCACGCCACCAGTAAAATTCAGAGTCTGGACGATTTGGAGCATATTGGTAGCCTGGGGTTTCGGGGGGAAGCTCTGGCCAGTATCAGTTCAGTGTCGCGATTACGCTTAATATCCAAGCCGCCAGAGCAGGAAGAAGCCTGGCAGGCATGGGCCGAAGGCCGGGATATGCAAGTGACCGTTGAACCGGCGGCGCATCCCGACGGAACAACAGTCGATATACAGGATCTCTTCTTTAATACGCCGGCCAGGCGTAAGTTTTTACGCACGGAAAAAACTGAATTCAGCCACATAGATGAAGTGATAAAACGGATTGCGCTTAGCCGTTTTGAAGTTGGATTCCAGCTTAATCATAACGGCAAATCGGTAAGAGCGTTTCCTCCTGCTCAGACTGAAAAACAGCAGTTACAACGGTTGGCGAAAATTTGCGGCGGTGGATTTGCTGAGCAGGCTTCAGCAATTGACGCTGTTGATGGTGACTTCCATTTAAGTGGCTGGTTAGTCCCGCCGGAGCATTGCCGGCATCAGGGGGATATTCAGCACTTTTTTGTCAACGGCCGAATGATGCGCGATAAATTGTTATCGCATGCGGTACGTCAGGCCTACGAAAAATATTTGCCGAACGAGCGGGTACCGACTTTTGTACTTTACTTTGAACTTCCCGCAGAAGAAGTCGATGTGAATGTGCATCCGGCAAAGCATGAAGTTCGTTTTCATCGCCAGCGACAAGTGCATGACTTTATTCTGACCCGCATTGAACAGGCTTTAAAACAGCTGGTTGCCACAGAAAACGAACAACCTGCGATGAGTCATCAGCATTCTTACAGCTCTCAAGAACGATCCCCTGGGGCCGCGTCGGACTTCTATCGGGGGGCGTCAGGTGGGAGCTTTCTAGGCGAGAGAAAAGCATCGGGGTCGTTGTTGCCAAATGCCGCCCAGGTTCATCATAGTAATACTGGCACGAAGCTAAACACGGAGCCAGAGGCAAAGTTAAAAGTGGAACAAAACTGGCGTGTATTGTCTGTGTTTAATGGTGTTTATGCTCTTATTCGCAATGAGTACAGTCTGGCCTGGCTTAATCTGGCTAAAGTTCACACTGAATGTGTTAGCAGAAAACTTACTCGGCAATTGCAGGACGGACTGAACGGGCAGCCGTTACTGGTTCCTGTGGCAGTCAGTTTGGCGAACCTGCCTGAGCCTGCAAGCCAGTGGCCGCAGCAGCAATTAAACCAGTGCGGTGTGGTGTATAAAATTCAGCGTGAGCAGGCAATTATTGAGCAAATGCCGGAAATGTTACGTCAGGGCAATGTGGTGAGCGGTTTTACGGATTTATTAACATTACTGAGTGAAGGTGCCGAACCTGACCAACTGGGTCGTTGGTTAGCACAATTTGCTGGTCTTGAGTCGTACAGTCTGACTCAGGCGGAGCACTGGCTTATTCAGTGGCGTTCGCAATTGGCTGAAAGCACCGATGCGTTGCAGAGGTTGCCGTTACCCGGAGAGAATAATGCGTAGCAAGGATGCCGTTATTGCCATTTATGGGCCTACAGCTTCAGGGAAAACCGCGTTATCGCTGGCGCTTTGTGAGCAACTGGATTGTGAGATTATTTCCGTCGATTCCGCGTTAATTTATCGGGGAATGGATATTGGTACTGCGAAACCCAGCGCCGAAGAGCAAAACTTAGTTCCTCATCACTTGCTGGATATTCGCGACCCTGCCGAAACTTATTCGGCGGCCGATTTCCAAAAAGACGCTTTGGCTTTAATTGATGATATTCAGCAACGTGGCAAGGTGCCTTTGTTGGTTGGCGGCACCATGTTGTACTTTAAGGCGTTGCTTGAAGGGCTCTCCCATTTGCCCGAGTCGGATACCAGTGTGCGTGAGAAACTGACCGCCGAACTGCATGAGAAAGGTTTAACCGAATTGCACAATCGGCTGCAAAAGGTCGACCCCACAAGCGCTAAACGTATTCATCCTAACGATCCTCAGCGAATTCTGCGAGCTTTGGAGGTTTATGAAATTTCGGGCAAACCTTTGACGGAACTCACCAAAGAGCGTCATGGTCAGTTAACTAAGCCCATTTATCAGTTTGCGGTAGCGCCGGTTGAACGAGACGTTTTACACCAGCGTATCGAGCAGCGTTTTGACCAAATGCTGGCACAACCTTTTAAAGAAGAAGTTGAGACCTTGTTTGCCAGATCCGATTTGCATCCGGATCTTCCGTCCATTCGCAGTGTAGGGTATCGGCAAATGTGGCAGCACCTCGCCGGAGAGTTAAGCTACGATGAAATGCGGGAGCGCGGAATTATAGCCACTCGACAGCTGGCGAAAAGACAAATGACGTGGCTGCGGGGCTGGCCGGGAGTGCACTGGCTGGAGACCGGTGACCTCAATATGCAGGCGAAAGTCATGACGGCAATGCAGCAATCCGCAGAGATTTTTAGTATTAAGGATTGAAATTAGACGACCAAGGCCGCAGATCCAATTCTGAACTAAATGAGTAATTCTTAACGTTTTTCTTATTGCAAAAATTCTTTACTGGTCTAGTGTGTCTTTACAGGGAACTGCAAATTGGCAGTGCTGTAGCTTACTATTTACACATTGGATATTAATAACGATAAAAAGGAATCCAAGATGGCTAAGGGGCAAACTTTACAAGACCCATTCTTAAATGCGTTACGTCGTGAGCGCATACCAGTATCTATTTACTTAGTTAATGGCATTAAATTGCAGGGACAAATTGAGTCTTTTGATCAATTTGTTGTCTTATTAAAGAATACGGTTAGCCAAATGGTGTATAAGCATGCAATTTCGACAGTTGTACCTGCGCGTATTCCTCAAAACTATTTGCCGCAACAAGCTGGCGAAGATATGGCTGAAATAGAAGATTAATGATGAAAGAGAGGTCTGAACAACTTGTTCGATAGGTATGAAGGTGGCGACTACGCAATATTGGTTCATGTGGATTTACCCGCAGAAGTTGACCGAGAAGATCTCTCCGAATTACAACTTTTAGCTGATTCTTCGGGCGTGAAAACTATGGGAGTGATGACTACAAGTCGTAACTCCCCAACCCCCAGGTACTTTGTTGGTAGTGGTAAGGCAGAAGAAATTGCGGAGCAGGTAAAACTGCTGGACGCTAACATTGTTATCTTTAATCACGCGTTATCACCAACGCAAGAGCGAAATCTGGAAGCCATTTGCAAGTGCAGGGTGTTAGACCGTACGGGTCTTATTCTGGATATTTTTGCGCAGCGGGCACGAACCCACGAAGGTAAGTTGCAGGTTGAATTAGCACAGCTGCGTCATATATCGACACGACTAGTGCGCGGCTGGACTCACCTTGAAAGACAAAAAGGCGGTATTGGCTTACGCGGCCCGGGTGAAACCCAGCTTGAGACCGACAGACGCTTAATTCGCGGACGTATTAAAAATATCTTAAAGCGCCTGGAAAAAGTCCAGAAGCAGCGGGAGCAGGGGCGCCGGGCTCGTAAAAAAGCGGACATTCCTACAGTGTCGCTGGTAGGTTATACCAACGCCGGGAAATCGACCTTATTCAATCGTTTAACTGAAGCTGGAGTTTATGCGGCGGATCAGCTGTTTGCGACACTGGACCCTACATTGCGAAAGCTTGCGGTAGAAGATATTGGCGAAGTGATTCTGGCCGATACCGTTGGTTTTATTCGTCACTTACCTCATGACCTGGTCGCAGCTTTTAAAGCGACGCTTCAGGAAACTCAGGAAGCCGATTTATTGTTACATGTGGTTGATGTCAGCGACGAACAGCAGCAAAATAATATTGATCAGGTTGCTGAAGTTTTGGAAGAAATTGATGCTGGCGATGTACCACAGTTAATTATTTGTAATAAAATAGATCAAGTGGAGGGTGCTGAACCCCGAATTGACTACGATGATAACCAAAAGCCAATAAGGGTCTGGGTTTCAGCGCAGCAAGACCTTGGCATTGAAGAAGTGCTGGAGGCTTTACGCCAGATACTTGGCCCGCAAATGGTCGAGCTGACTCTGAAAATCCCCCACTCAATGGGTAAATTACGTGGTACATTATACCGTTGGAATAGCGTGACATCGGAAGATGTTAACGAAAACGGCGAACTTGCGTTGCAAGTGCGTATGTCATCGGTAGACTGGCAGCGTTTACATAAGACTTATGGCGATCAACTGGACGACTTAGTCGTGCAGCAATAGAATTTTTTATAGCAACAGTTTTCTTAAAAACTTGGAGCACTCAATGGCTTGGAATCAACCGGGGAACGGTAATAACAACGACCGTGACCCATGGAAAAATCAAGGTGGCAAAGATCAAGGGCCGCCTGATCTCGACGAAGCAGTTCGCAAACTGTTTTCCAAATTCGGTTTTGGTGGAAAGAAAGGCGGCGGCTCGGGCGGTAGTTCAGGGATCCCGGCAAAAGGTGTCGGCATTATCGCAATAATTGCGTTAATTGTTTGGTTTATCGCTGGCTTTTATACGGTTAAAGAAGCTGATCGTGGTGTTGTACTGCGTTTTGGTCAGTTCCATACCTTGGTTGAGTCAGGACTTCACTGGCGCCCCGTGTTTATTGATTCGGTAGAACATGTCGACGTCAACAATATTCGTTCAGACAGAACCGAAGGTTATATGTTGACTCAGGATGAGAACGTGGTTCGTGTCGAGCTGGATGTTCAGTATCGCGTTGTTGATCCTCGCTCGTACTTATTCAATGTACAAAACGCTGACGGTGTACTTTCACGTGCCACAGACAGCGCGTTACGCTACGTGGTTGGTCACACAACCATGGATGAAGTGTTAACTCGTGGACGTGAAGAAGTCAGAGCGAATACGCTGGAAATGCTTGAACAAACGATGAACCCTTACTCTGTTGGTCTGCAGGTTGTTGATCTTAACTTGCTGCCAGCGCGACCACCCGAAGCGGTTAAAGACGCTTTCGATGACGCCATCTCAGCACAGGAAGATGAAGAGCGTTTCATTCGTGAAGCTGAAGCTTATGCCCGCGAAGTAGAACCGTTGGCACGAGGCCAGGTACGTCGTATGTTGCAGGAAGCGCAAGCTTATCGTGAGCAAATTATTCTTGAAGCTCAGGGTGAAGTTGCTCGCTTTGAAGAGCTGCTGCCTCAATACCAAAACGCACCTGAAGTCACACGTCAGCGTATCTACCTTGATACTCTGCAGGAGCTTTATGCGAAAACGCCTAAAGTACTGGTTGACGTTGAAGGTGGTAACAACATGATGTACTTACCACTAGAGAAACTTCTTGAGAAGCAAGGTCGTAATACAAATTCATTCTCTCCGACGCGTATTCCTGAAGATGTTTCAGGCGGTTCCTCAAGTACTGGAACAGAGACACAAAATACGCGCAGCAGTAACCGCAGCGGAGGTCGAAACTAATGAAAAACCTAATCGCAATAATTGTTGTGGTCCTGGTCGTTCTGGGTCTTTCCTCCGTTTACGTGGTTAAGGAAGGCGAACGCGCCATCTTAATTCAGTTCGGTAAGGTTGAGCGCAACGCAGAAACCGGTGAAGCTATGGTTTTCGAACCTGGTTTACACTTTAAAATTCCTTTTATCGAACAAGTGAAAAGACTGGATGCCCGCCTGCAAACATTAGACGGAGATCCTGACCGCTTTGTCACCAGTGAGAAAAAGGATTTGATTGTTGATACCTACGTTATGTGGCGTATTAATGACTTCTCTACTTTTTATCTGAGTACTAACGGCGGTAACATTCTTCAGGCTGAAGCCTTGCTAACTCGTCGTATTAACAGCGGTTTGCGTAGTGAATTTGGTAACCGTACCATTTCTGATATTGTTTCCGGTGAGCGTGATGAGTTAATGCGTGAAGCGTTAATACAAGGTTCAGAAAGTGCTTCCGACTTAGGTGTTGAAGTGCTGGATGTCCGCGTTATGCAAATTAATTTACCGGATGAAGTCAGTCAGTCTATTTACCAGCGTATGCGTGCTGAACGTCAGGCTGTTGCCACAGAACACCGTTCTGAAGGTCGTGAGCAGGCTGAGTTTATCCGTGCCGATGTTGACGCGCGTGTAACGGTAATGCTGGCAGATGCGAAACGTCAGTCACGTGAACTACGTGGTGAAGGTGACGCACAGGCAGCGAAAATCTACGCTGATGCTTATCAGAAAGACGCCGAGTTCTTTGCCTTTATTCGTAGTATGGAAGCTTATGGTGAATCATTCGGTTCCGGTAATGACATGTTAGTGCTTGATGCAAACAGTGACTTTTTCCGTTATTTACAAAATATGATGGGAAAAACTGAAGAGTAATCATGAATGAGCGTCTGATGTTTCCATCAGGCGCTCACCTCCGATGTACAAACCCTCCGATTAAAGGTAAGATCGCTCCGATTTTTTTTACGCGGGGCAATCATGAGTCAGAACGTTGTAATTCTAGGCACCCAATGGGGTGACGAAGGCAAAGGTAAAATTGTTGACCTGTTAACCGATAAAGCCACTATGGTTGTGCGGTATCAGGGCGGACATAATGCTGGGCACACATTGGTTATTGACGGTGAAAAAACCGTTCTGCATTTAATTCCTTCAGGTATTCTACGCAAAAATGTTCAATGCGTTATTGGCAACGGCGTGGTTTTATCACCCGAAGCACTGATGGAAGAAATGGCAATGCTGGAAGCACGAAATGTTCCAGTTACTGACCGTTTGCGTATCAGCAAAGCTTGTCCATTAATTCTGCCATTCCATGTAGCTCTTGACCAGGCACGTGAACGTGCGCGCGGTAAAGAAGCCATTGGTACAACGGGGCGTGGCATTGGTCCTGCGTATGAAGACAAAGTTGCCCGTCGCGGTCTACGCGTTGGTGACTTATTTGATATGAAGCGCTTTGGCGAAAAACTAAAAGAGCTGGTGGATTATCACAACTTTTCTTTAGTTGAATACTACAAAGCCGACGCAATTGATTTCGATACCGTACTTAAGCAATGTGAAGAGTTCGCCGAAGTATTGAAACCTATGGTGATTGATGTACCTGCTTTACTTGATAAAGCACGTAAAAACGGCGAGTCAATCATGTTTGAAGGTGCGCAGGGCACGTTGCTGGATATCGATCACGGTACATACCCTTATGTGACCTCTTCCAATACAACGGCTGGTGGTGTTGCGACAGGAGCCGGCTTTGGTCCTCGTTATATTGATTACGTGCTGGGCATTGTTAAAGCCTACACTACTCGCGTAGGCAGCGGTCCCTTTCCGACCGAACTTGACTGTGAAGTGGGTCAGCACTTAGGTGAGAAAGGTCATGAGTTTGGTGCAACAACCGGGCGTAAACGTCGTACCGGCTGGATAGACGCCGTAGCAATGCGACGGGCAGTACAAATCAATTCTATCAGTGGCTTTTGCTTAACTAAGCTAGACGTATTAGACGGCCTTGAAGAATTAAAGATTTGTATTGGTTATCAGCTTTCCGATGGCAGTGTGACAGAGCATCCTCCGCTGTCTGCAGAAGACTATGAAGTGGTAGAACCCATTTACGAAACAATGCCGGGCTGGCAGCAAAGCACGGTTGGCATAACTGAACATAAAGAGTTACCGCCAGAAGCTTTAGCTTATATTGCCCGTATCGAAGCGTTAACCGGTGTACCGGTAGATATTATTTCAACCGGTCCGGATCGTAAAGAAACCATTGTCTTACGGCACCCGTTTGGGTAGTAAGAAAAAGTAGTGTATGTTACTAAAAGACGGTCAGTTTTCATCCGATGTAGATAAAAACTGACCAGTCAGAACAAAAAACTTAAAAAAATTACGCGCACCTATTGCACTATCAAATCTAGTACCATAGAATGCGCTCCACCTAACCGGTGGTGCCGGCATAGCTCAGTTGGTAGAGCAACTGACTTGTAATCAGTAGGTCCCGAGTTCGACTCTTGGTGCCGGCACCAATTTAAATTGCAAGATACGGGAGGGGTTCCCGAGTGGCCAAAGGGATCAGACTGTAAATCTGACGGCTCAGCCTTCGCAGGTTCGAATCCTGCCCCCTCCACCACGCAATTTCCTTGGTTTTGAAGTGGCCTCATAAAATTGTGAATTTGCGGGTGTCGTATAGTGGCTATTACCTCAGCCTTCCAAGCTGATGACGCGGGTTCGATTCCCGCCACCCGCTCCACATTCCGTCAGTGCTGATATAGCTCAGTTGGTAGAGCGCACCCTTGGTAAGGGTGAGGTCGGCGGTTCGAATCCGCCTATCAGCACCATTTCAATTTAGGCCCCTAATAAACCTCGGTCATGCTTTTTAGCTTAGGTAACACACCGAAGAATTTTGTTAGAGAGGCTGCAATGTCTAAAGAAAAATTTGAACGTTCGAAGCCGCACGTAAACGTCGGCACCATCGGTCACGTTGACCACGGTAAAACAACACTAACTGCTGCTAT